>NZ_JBHRVU010000001.1:0-18929 GCF_042647625.1 Sphingobium rhizovicinum
GGACAGAGGCGTGGAAATCGGCGCCAGGCCACCCGACACGCTCGCCGGCAAATCCGCCATCACTCCGGACAGGCGCTCCGCCACCTGCTGACGCGCCCAGTAGATATCTGTGCCATCGGTGAAGTCGATGGTGATATCGGCAATCGCATATTTGGCGGACGAACGCAGGATAGACTGCCGGGGAATGCCCAGCATCTCCATCTCGATCGGGGCAATGACGCGGCTTTCGACCTCTTCCGGCGTCATGCCGGGAGCCTTGAGAATGATCTTGACCTGCGTCTGCGCTATATTGGGATAAGCATCCACGGGTAGCTGAACGAAGGCCCATGCGCCGAGGCCGGCGACAGCCAGCGCAAGCGCTACGACGAGCAGGCGATAGGACAGAGCCTTCGCGACGAGTGACTGAAGCATGGGCCCGACCTATTTCGAGATGGCGAGCGCTTTGAGCGCGCTTGTGCCCGTAGTGACGACGTTCTCACCGACGCTGACGCCGGTCAGGAGAAGGACCTGGCCATCCACCGCGCCGCCCTTTGTCACCCTGCGCTGAACATAACCGCCCCGGACCGCCACGAAGACCACCGACTTGCCGTCAGTATCCACTACGGCCGCGGCAGGCAGGACGACTGCGCCTTTCGGTGCAGGCCCGAATATCGTGACATTGCCCGTGGCGCCTGCGATGACCCTGGAGCGGCGGGAAGGCTCGCCTTCAGCGAGGCAGATCGCGTCATCGCGTCGATGGTGCTGCCGACAGATGTGACGGTGCCAGAAAGCGCGCCGAGTTTGACCGTCATGCCGGGTCTGATCTGTCCAACAAGCCGCTCGGGAACCTGCGCGACGACTTCGTAACGGCCATTCGCATCGATCACATAGGGAGCAGTCGTCCCGTCCAACGGTCGCCTGTCTGGATCTTGGCACGCGTAATTCTGCCCGCGATCGGAGCTGTCAGCGTGTAGGTGCCGCTGCTCCCATGCCCGCCGACAAGGCTGAGAATGCGGCTTTTCTCGCGAACGTCCGCACGCGCCTCCATGGCCACTGCGCGGGCTTCGTCGGCTCGCGCTCCGGCAATCACCCCTTCCTTGTCCAGTTGGGACAGCCTGGCGGCACTCGTCTGCGCGACACCCAACCGTGCATTTGCACGCGCGAGATCGGCGCCCAGCGTCAGAATGTCACGGCTCGAAACCACGGCCAGTGGTTGCCCGGCCTGTACGCTGTCGCCTTCCACAACCATGGTGCGCATCACCACACCCGGAAGTGTCGCGGTCACCGCTACACGCGCGTTAGCGGGCGGACTGATCGTGGCGGGGAGATCGGCGATCGGCGCTTCTGATGCAGGCAATGCCGGAGAGGCCTTGATGCCGAGCAATCTCGCCCTGTCCGGCAGCACGGCAAGCATGCCGGCAGCTTTCTCGGTCTTGACCTGCGTTCCCGCCGAGACGGTTTCCGAGCGAGGAAACATAGTCCAGCCCAAGCCCGCGACTGCGACGGCTACAATGGCGCCGCCCACCAGATATTTGCGTCCGTTTTCCATTTCGCCGCGATATCGGGTTCAACCTGACGGCGTCTTGACGATGGAAATTACTGCAGGCGGAAATCCAGGATGAGTTCTCTCAAGGTCTCGCTCGTTCGAATATGACCGTTATGTGCGCTCATAATCCGATGGGTTATGGAGAGGCCGAGACCCGCGCCATGGGGGCTGGCATGGTCTGCTCGCTGATGGCGGCGGATGAGTTGCGCCAGCTTCTCTTCGCTGAGGCCGGCGCCTTGGTCGCGCACCCTGATGATCGCTCCGGGCCCGGATATGATCGTCACGGTGCCACCCATGGCGTCGCGCGGACGGCATTTTCAATAAGGTTTCGGATTCCCGCCCCGATCGCTTCCCTGTGGCCGTATATCTTTGGCACCTGGCCTTCGGACTCTATCGCGATCTCGCGTCCTTGCGCGATGACGGTCGCTGCCAGGGACGAGACACTGTCTTCAGCCAATGTCTCGAGATCGAGTGGCTCAGGCGTCATGGGCATGGTGGCGTCCGCGTCGATCTGCGCCAGTAGCAGGAGCTGATCCACAAGACGGCGCATGGCGCTGACCTGCGCCTTCAGAGGATCTCCATCCGATCCCTCGCGTCGATCAAGCTCTAGAGACAAAATGGCCAACGGCGTCCGCAATTCGTGGGCGACGTCAGACGCAAAATCCGCCTGTTGCTGAGCTGAGGTGTCGAGTCGGTGAAGCAGGTTGTTGATGGATCGCACGAACGGTTTCGCTTCAGCAGGCATATCGGCTTCATCGATCTGCATCCCGCGTTCGGTCGGTGCGGTTTCGATATGACGCGCCGCTTTGCTCAGGGGCTCGAACGCCGTTCTGATGACCCATGTGGTTGCAAGGCCCATTGGCAGGATCAGCACCACCAGTGGGATGAGAACATGATCGAACAGTTCCGTCGATGCCGCGTCGCGCATGGTCGGATCGAGCAAGGCGCTAAACGGTATGCCATATTCCGAGAGGACAGCGTAGATCAGCGACACCGTACCGATGGCGCCAACCAGCAGCAGGCCACCGATGAGCCGATGGCCAACCGAAAGTCGCTTCAGCACGGTTCCCGGTCTTCTAGCAAGTAGCCTAGCCCCTTGATCGTATGGAGCATGTTGCGAGCTCCGCATTCCTCAAGTCGACGACGCAGCCGCGAGATTGCGGCATCCACTGCATTAGGGGATATCTCGTCTCGAAAACTATACAGTGCATTTTCGATACGAGATCGACGAACGACTGCACCAGCCTCCCGCATGAGTAACTCAAGCAGGCTGGTCTCGCGAGGTGACAGATCGATGGCCTTACCCTGATACCGCGCGCGATGAGCGCTCGTGTCATAGGATAGGCTGCCCACCTCCAACACGGGCGCTGCCCGAGCTCCCGGACGGCGAAGTAGTGCCCGAATCCTCGCTGCCAGCTCATCCGCCTCTACCGGTTTGACGACATAGTCGTCAGCGCCGCCGTCCAGTCCATCGACCCGCTGCTGGAGCGAACTGCGGGCTGTCAGCATCAGGACCGGCACCGCAAGGCCCGCGTCACGCCTCTTCTTGATCCAATGTACGCCGTCACCATCGGCAAGCCCAGATCGAGGATGAGTGCATCATACTGAGCCGACCCAAGAGCCAGATCCGCCTCCGCTGCCGAATAGGCACAATCGCATACGAATTTCCGACGCGTAAGGCCCTCCGCCGTCAGATCTGCCAGGTGGCGATTGTCTTCAATGATCAGAATGCGCATGCTCTCATCCGGCGATGGTTTTACCCGGCATATTACCGAACCGATCTGACATCGTCCTGACCATATGAATTTCTTCTGACGCTTGTGATCCGATACGGCGTCGCGCCTCCAAATTTGTGCGGATCGAGCTTGCCGGACTGGCACGAGATAGCGAACAGGCTATAATGCGGGTCAAAGAAATGGCTTGGCTTCAAAGGGATTACGATGCGCAGCCACCGGGAAACCCATCTCGTCTCTCGTATCGGATGGCTTCGTGCCGCGGTGCTAGGCGCCAACGACGGCATCGTATCCACGGCTAGCCTGATGATCGGCGTCGCTGCGTCCGGTGCCTCCCGTTCTTCCATGTTGATATCTGGTATAGCGGTCTGGTGGCCGGCGCGATGTCGATGGCGGCGGGCGAATATGTGTCGGTAAGCTCTCAGTCTGACACCGAAGCGGCGGACTTGCGCCGGGAGCAGCAGGAAATCGCTGACAATCCCGATGCGGAATTGGCAGAGTTGGCTGGTTTCTATGTTCAGCGAGGGGTCGACGAAAAGACCTCGCATGAGGTTGCGAAACAACTCATGGAGCATGATGCACTGGGTGCTCATGCTCGCGAAGAACTCCACATCACCGAGATGACTGCCGCACGCCCGATCACAGCGGCATTGACGTCTGCCTCGACGTTCACGGCCGGAGCCCTGCTGCCTCTCATCCTTGCGGCTTTGCTGCCGGCGTCGCTCACCGTAACAGGCGAAGCGCTGGGATCGCTCCTGTTCCTGGCGCTCCTGGGATGGGTGGGAGCTGCCGCTGGCGGTGCAAACCCGCTCAAACCTGTCGGTCGTGTGGTGTTCTGGGGGGCGTTGGCCATGGGTTTGACCGCTGGCATTGGCAGCTTGGTCGGAAAGCAATTTAGGACAAAGGCCCAAAAGCTGCGCACATGAAACTTCTTCTACGACGTTAAGAGCGTGTCGCTTGCAGCGACCACCGCAGCACTCGCTACAAAGCCAAACGAGGCAAACAGCGCGTAAATATCTTAATCAAGCACTTGAGCAAATCCGGCCACCCCTTCAGGTAATGATGACGACGCTCCGGTTTGGCAGACGGCCGGATTTCTTCGACCTTACCCAGGCCTCCGAAAATCGCTTCCATTGTTCGGACGCACAAAGCGACCCCCTCGTCAGCAAGCGCGTACCAAACGAGTTTGGCCTCCTTTCTCGTTTGAACGAGATTGGCCCGGCGTAACTCCCCTAGCTGCTGGCTGAGTGCTGGTTGGACAATGTCTGTCGCTTCGCCGATCTCCGATACGTTGCGCTCCCGCGTAACAGGCAAGAGAGGATCATGAGGCGCTGTGGTTGCGCAAAGACCTTGAGCTTTTCGGACGCGACGGTCGCAGCTTCGCGGTCCTCGTAAAATGCCTGTAAGCGCGACGGAAGGTGGCGTTGACGCGGCCTGTCAGGCTTTCCGGCGTGTCCGCGGCGCCCATTTTTTCGCGAGCGCTTCCAGCCTTGCCTCGATCAGTGGGATATCGGGCTGGGCTTGGGATCATGGTCGTCGCCGAGAGTATCGAGCGCTTCTTCATGATATTCATGCTGGGGTCGCCGAGCGCTTCGAGCTTTTCGGCATAGCCCCATGGCCCGCCACTGTCCTCCGGCGGGCGCATGCCTACTGCATCGAGGATGAGCGGATATGTCAGGTGCGGGCTGGCCGGGCTGATGCGCTCGATCTTGACGCTGTGGTCCCAGGCATCGCCAAAGTCGTAGAGATATCGGAAGGTCTTGCGCCTCGTATCCGCCAGGACCTGGGCGAGAGTGGCCTTACGAGCGTCGAGCGGCCCGTCGAAGCCGTATTCAGGATCAGGGATGCCGAAGCCGGTCTGCCCGAAGCTCATTTCCCACAGGTGAGAGTCCGTCCACGAGAAGGCGGTCTGGATGACGGTGTGCAAGCGGTCGAGCCGGATATTGAGCGGCACCTCCAGCGTTCGACTGACGGCCGGTGTGACATCGTCCAGCGTAATCTTCATCCGCACGACAGTGCCGTTGTTCACGCAGCCTTCTCCAGATCGTTGTCAGCCTTGATGCCTGCCACTTCCACGGCAGGAAGTCATCGATCCGATTGATCGGGTGGTTGCCGATGCGCTCGATGACGTCGGTGAACCACGCCTCGGGCTCGACGCCGTTGAGCCGGCATGTGCCGGCCAGGGAGTAAAAGAGCGCGGCCGCATCCCCACCCTTCATGGAGCCGACGAACATCCAGTTCCGGCGCCCGAGCGCGACACCGCGCAGGGCGTTTTCCACCAGATTGTTGCTGATCTCGAGCCGACCATCATCGCAGTAGCGGATCATGGCCTGCCAGCGGTTGAGCGGATAGCGACAGGCACGCGCCAGATTGCTGTCGGACGACAGACCTCGGTTCTGGGTTTCAAGCCAGACGCGTAAAGCCTCCAGCTTCGGCACCGCCTTGCTCTGGCGGATAAGTCTTCGCTCCTCAGGTGGCGCGCCCTTGATATCGCGCTCGATGGCGAAGAGTTCGGCGATCCGCACGACCGCCTCCGCCGCGATCGGAGACGGGCTCTTCTCCAGTATGTCGGTAAATTTCCTGCGACTGTGACTCCAGCATCCAACTTCGATGATGTCCCTGGGCGCCTTGGTTTTGGGTCGCGGTAAAGCGCGTTATAGCCCGCAAAACCGTCTGCCTGTAGATACCCCTGATAGCCGGCGAGATGTTCTGCCGATGCGCTCCGCCACGATCTGCGCTGAAGCGGAAGGCTACGGCAGGCGGGCTCATGTCACCACTGGAGCGGTCATCACGCAGATACACCCAGAAGTGCCCGGTCCGGCTGCCATCGCCATTGCCCAGCAGCGTGACCGGCGTGTCGTCACCATGGATCTTGGCGGCTTCCCGATATAGGTGAACAGCCGCTCGCCCAGCGGCGCCAGCAGCCATGCCAGTTTTCGCGCCCAGCGGCTCATCACATCCCGATCGATATGCAACCCCACCCGCGGAAGATCACCGACTGCCGGTGCCAGGGCTGATGATCGACAAAGCGGCTGACGACGAGATGGGCCAGCAAGGCGCTGCTCGCCATGACCTTGGGCAGCGGCAGATCGACAGCGGGGGCCTGGCGGATCTGTTCGCAGGATCGGCACACCAGCCTGGGTCGGACGTGGCGGATGACGCGGAAGCGCGCCGGGACATAATCGAGGACCTCAGAGACGGCCTCGTCGATCTGCGCTGACGGTCCGTTACAACCGCCACTGCACGGGCTGGGCTGATGATCGACCGTCTGACGCGGGAAGTGCGCAGGAAGCGGAACGCGACCGCCGGGTTGCGGGCCGATTTCGTCACAGGCGCCGCCGGCGCCTCATCGTTGGCAGGTTCCGGGGCTTCGACCTCCTCAAACATCAGCCGCAGCTGGGCGATATCCATTTTCTCGGAGCTACGGCCGAACTGGACGCGCAGCAGTCGCGCGACGCGATGCTCGAGCTTTTCGATCCGCAAGGTCTGGGCTTTGACCGTGGCTTGCGCCGCCGTCAGTTCGGCCCGTTCCTGCTCCATGACATCGCCATCTCCAGCAGCATTTTCTGCAGGAGGACCGTGTCTGTGGGAAGGCGATCAAGGGCGAACCGCATGGCCTCGACCATAGCGAAAGACCACGGTAAAACCTACATAAAATGGCGGTTTTCCTGATCTTTTTGGCTATGCGAGACTCGGCGTGATCACCTCGTCGTGGACGATCGCCTGCTTCCAGTTCAGCCCTTCGACGAGCATCGCAAGCTGGGCGGCCGACAGCCGGAGCGCGCCCTCATGAGCACGGGGCCACACGAACTTTCCGCGCTCGAGACGCTTTGCATACATACATAGCCCGGAGCCGTCCCACACCAAGGCCTTCAACCTGTCGCCCCGCTTGCCGCGGAACAGGAAGACCGCCCCGAGAATGGATCGAGCTGAAGGATATTGCGCACTTGCGCCGACAGCCCGTCGAATCCCTTGCGCATGTCGCACGGCGCCAGCGACAGGTAAATCTTCGTCGAAGGCGGGAACGCCAGGCTCAATGATCCAGCTCCCGCAGACATCGAGCACCTGTTTCAGGGCTCCCCGATCAACCTCGCCATCAACCAACACCGTCAGGCCGCACCGCCCTCGAACCTCGATCCGCCCAGCTTCCCGAGCTTTGGCCGCCGGCGAAGACGATGCCAGTTCGACAGGCACGAAGCCTGCCATCGCTCCGCGGAGCAGTTGCTTGCGCCAGGTATAAAGCTGGCCTGTTCCAACGCTGTGCCGCCGAGCCACGGCCGAGACGATCGCCCCCGGCACCGTCGTCTCCTTCAGGATCGCCAGCTTCTCCTCGTCGCTCCAGTTCCGACGCCGCTCCACCCGTACAAGCGCTCCGCCATCACCACGACCGCTCATACGAGGCTCGTTTGACTGCTCAATGTCCATGCTCACGCCTCCTTAAAGGTCGCGAGCTTTCTATTCCGGCACTACCGACAAGGCCGCCTTCCGTCGGCACTTACAAATGCCTCGTTCATAGCGCGTCCGCAAAGCGGCAAAACCAGTCCTGGCGATCTTCTGCGATGTCAGATGGTGGGCAGAGCAAAGGCTGTCCTTCCCGCCATCCTTCAGGCGCAAGTTTCTGGGCACTGCCCACCACTTGCAGTGCTTTAAGCAACCGCAGCATCTCATCGACCGATCGCCCAACATTATGGGGTAGCATGTGATCGCCCTTATGACCCCTTCGGGATCGATGAAGAATGTCGAACGCATAGCCATGCTGTCAGCAGATTGCTCGTCAACCATGCCATAGGCATGCCCAATCGCCATGCTCGGATCCTCGATTATCGGGAAGCGGACATCCGCTCCGAGCGTCTCTCGGATCGCTCTGACCCACGCCATGTGCGAGTAAAGGCTGTCGACTGACAGTCCCAACAGCGACGTTTCAAGGGCATCAAATTCCGACTGCCGACGGCGAGTTCAGCGAATTCGGTGCTGCAAACTGGCGTGAAGTCAGCGGGATGGGAAAAAAAGATCACCCATCGTCCACGCAACTTTGAAAGCTGAATTTCGCCCCCGGTCGAACGGGCGCGAAAGTCTGGCGCGGGCTCTCCAATGCGCGGTGAGCGAGATTCAATTCTTTGGGCCATTTCCATGACGTCTCCTTCGACGCTCCTCCCTCTTGACGCAACAAGATTATTCGATTACACGATATATGTAAATGTGAATTTGTGAGGTTTTCCGTGGCCGACTCCGCTCTTGCAGCCGCCTCATCGCAGATCTCAGCCGCTCAAACGGACACCCCCCAGATCAAGGCGTTCTTTGACGAGCCGACCTTCACGGTGACCTATGTTGTTCATGATCCCGAGAGCCGCCACGCTGCGATCATCGACAGCGTGCTGGACTATGACCCCGCCTCGGGTCGCACCTCCTTCTCCTCGGCAAACGCGCTTGTCGCTTTTGTCGAGGAGAAGGGGCTTGCTATCGACTGGCACCTGAGACGCACGCTCACGCGGATCACCTGTCAGCTGCGCCATATCTGAAGGAGAAGTTGGGCGGGCAAATCGCCATCGGCGAGCAAATCATCACGGTGCAGCAGGCATTTGGTAAGCTTTTCAACGCGGCACCGATTTCGAGCGCAACGGTTCCGACTTCGATCATTTGTGGAAAGACGGTGATCACTTCCGGATCGGCAATCTTGATGTAACCGTGCTGCATGTGCCGGGGCACACGCCGGCCTGTATCGCCTATGTGATCGGCGACGCCGTCTTTGTCGGCGATACCATGTTCATGCCCGACTACGGCACGGCACGTGCTGATTTTCCCGGTGGCGATGCCCGAACCCTCTATCAATCTGCGATGCGGCTTCTGTCGCTCCCGCCGGAAACGCGGCTGTTCATGTGCCACGATTATCTTCCGGAAGGGCGCAAGGACTATGTCTGGGAAACGACCGTAGAGGCCGAGCGCCAAGCCAACGTCCATATCCATGACGGGGTAAGCGAAGACGAATTTGTCGCGATGCGCGAGGCCCGCGACAAGACGCTCGCGATGCCGCGCCTCATTCTGCCTTCTGTCCAGGTGAACATGCGCGCCGGTCATTTCCCGCCTGCCGAGGACAATGGCGTCACGTACCTCAAGATTCCGTCAACGCAGTATGATGCTGCCCGGCTTCCCCAATGCCACCCCGTCGCGGGGTTGGTTGGCGGCCTGCTGATCGGGCTTGCGGCAGCGATCATGCTGCTCGGACTTGGTCGCATCGCTGGTGTAAGCGGTATGTTGGCCCGCGCGTCGGGAATTTCCGATACGGGCACACCGCGCGCCATAGCGCTCGCGTTCATCGCCGGACTGCCGCTTGGTGCGCTCCTCGTCATACTGTCTTCCAGCAGTATCAGACCGCTTTTTACAGGATCAGTCCTGCAACTGGTCATTGCCGGACTGCTCGTAGGTTTCGGCACGCGCCTTGGTTCAGGCTGCACGAGCGGTCACGGGGTCTGCGGTCTCTCCCGACTTTCGCGCCGGTCGATGGTCGCAACGCTGACCTTCATGGTCAGCGGCTTCGCCACCGTTGGGCTGATGCGCGCTTTCGGTTTCATCAACGGATAGTCGGAGGACACCGGACATGAAGAGGAATATGGGAACGGTCGATCGGATGCTGCGCACCATCGCAGCCTTGGCGATCGGTTATCTCTGGTGGACCGGAACGATCAGCGGGGACCTCGGTGTCGGCTTGGCGATCGTCGCAGTTATATTCCTTCTGACAAGCGCGGTCAGCTTCTGTCCGCTCTACCGCCCGCTCGGCCTTTCAACCTGCGGCACTGGGAAGTGAAGGTCCCTGCCATCTCGTTGCTAGCGGGCACCTTGTTCGGAGCTGGGCTCACCATATCCGGCATGGCTGACCCCGCGCGGGTGCGCGCCTTCCTCGATCTGTTCGGGGCCTGGGATCCCACGCTTGCCTTCGTGATGGTCGGTGCGATGGTGCCGATGGCGATCGCCTGGTTGGTCCAGAAGCGGATGCCGCGACCGATCGTCTGCGAGGCGTTCGACTTGCCCGGTACAAGCTTGCTGGATGCCAAGTTGCTTGGCGGAGCGTCATTGTTCGGGATCGGTTGGGCGATCGGGGACTATGTCCCGGCCCCGCACTCGCCGACCTTGCCATCGCACCAATTGAAGCCGGAATTTTCGTCGCCGCCATGCTCGCCGGCATGACCGCGCACCGCATCATTACAAAATGAAAAGAGGCCCGCTTCAGAGCGGGATCGAGGAGAAGCCATGGACATCAAGCCGCTCAATCGGGACTTTGCAATCTCCCCGCAGATTGATCTCGCCGACCTTCCGGCAATCGCCGCCCAAGGTTACAAGCGATCATCTGCAATCGACCTGATAACGAGGAGAAGGGTCAGATTGCCGCTACGGAGCTTCGTGAAGCTGCCGAACGACTGGGCTTAGAGTTCGCGCATGCGCCCGCAGTCTCGGGGGCGATTACCGATGCGAATGTTGAGGCCATGGCAAGTGCGCTAGCGCGCCTTCCTAGGCCGATTCTCGCCTTTTGCCGCTCCGGCGCGAGGTCGACGAAGTTGTATGACCTCTCCTCCTCTCGGAGCCAATCGGCCCCTGTAGTCCATATTCACGATGTCGTGATTGTCGGCGGCGGTGCAGCGGGGATTGCGACGGCAGCAAGCCTTCTAAAGCGCAATCCGAAGCTCGATATTGCAGTTATCGAGCCATCTGAGGAGCATTATTATCAGCCCGGTTGGACTATGGTCGGCGCCGGTGTCTTCGAGAGAGAGTTCACACGACGCACTGAAGCGCAGGTCATGCCGAGCCGAGTGAACTGGATCCGCGCAGCAGCCTCGGATTTTGCCCCCGACGAAAACAAGGTGATCCTCAGTGATGGCGGCGAAGTCCGCTACCGTGTTCTCGTTGCCTGTCCGGGTATCAAATTGGATTGGAACGCTATTCCGGGCTTGGCCGATACGATCGGCAAGAACGGCGTGACGTCCAACTATGGCTATGATCTTGCGCCCTACACCAACAGACTGGTGAAGCAATTCAAGGGCGGACGGGCGCTGTTCACCCAGCCCGCAATGCCGATCAAGTGTGCCGGCGCGCCGCAAAAAGCGATGTACCTTTCCTGTCATCGCTGGGAAAAGGCAGGCGTCCTGAAAGACATCGACGTCCAGTTCCACACCGCCGGCGCGGTGCTGTTCGGCGTTGCCGCCTATGTCCCGGCACTGATGGAATATGTCGAGCGCTATGGCGCGCACCTCAACTTCGAATCGAAGCTCGTCGCGATCGATGGCGCCGCAAAAGTGGCGACTTTCGAACGCAAGGATAGCGACGGCACCGGACGCGTCGAAGAGCGCTTCGACATGATTCACGTCGTGCCGCCACAGGTCGCGCCGGATTTCGTGCGCACCAGTTCCCTCGCAGCAGCCTCCGGCTTCATCGAAGTCAACGAGGCGACGCTTCGACATGTGCGCTATCCTAATGTATTTGCATTGGGCGACGCCTGCTCCGCCTCGAATGCCAAGACCGCCGCTGCGGCGCGCAAGCAGGCGCCGGTTGTCGCGGTCAATGTACTTGCCGTGCTCGAGGGCAAGCCGCCGACCGCTGACTATGACGGCTATGGCTCCTGTCCGCTAACGGTCGAGGCTGGCAAGATCGTGCTCGCCGAGTTCGGCTATGGCGGCAAATTGCTGCCCAGCTTTCCCAATTGGCTGATCGACGGAACGCGGCCCTCGCGCCTGTCCTGGCTCCTCAAGGACACCATCCTGCCGCCGGTTACTGGCATGGCATGCTCAAGGGCCGGGAATGGATGGTCGCGCCGCACGCGATCGAAGCGGCGCACTGAGCCATGCTTGAGCCGCTTCAATATGCCCTCGGCGGACTGTCAGGCGCGCTGGTGGGCTTTGTCCTCGGGCTTGTCGGGGGCGGCGGGTCGATCCTCGCCGTGCCGCTGCTGCTCTATCTCGTAGGCGTCCGCAATCCGCATGAGGCGATCGGCACCAGTGCATTGGCCGTCGCGGCCAATGCGCTTACTGGCCTCTGGAACCATGCCCATGCCCGCACCGTGAACTGGCGGTGCGGGGGGATCTATGCTGCTGCCGGCGTCGTCGGTGCGCTCGGCGGTTCAACGCTTGGCAAGAGCATCGATGGGCACAAGCTGCTGTTCCTGTTCGCGATCCTGATGATCGTTGTGGCAGTCTTGATGTTTCGCGGTCGCGGCGACCAGGGCGTCGAGGGCGCGCAATGCAATCGGGAGAATGTCGGCAAGGTTGTCAGCTATGGTCTCGGGACCGGCGCCTTTTCCGGCTTCTTCGGGATCGGCGGCGGTTTCCTCATTGTGCCGGGCTGATCGCCTCGACCCACATGCCCATCCTGCGCGCGATCGGCACCTCGCTCGTCGCGGTCGCGGCCTTCGGTCTGACGACAGCGCTCAACTATGCGCTTTCGGGCTACGTCCTTTGGGGTCTGGCCGGCGTGTTCATCGTGGGCGGCATTGTCGGGAGCGTCATCGGCACGCGTGCATCGCAGGTACTGGCCGCCGAAAAGGGCCGGTTGAACAGCCTCTTCGCAGTCTTCGTGCTCGTCGTTGCCATCTACATGCTATTCAAGAGCTGGTCCGAACTCGCCAGCTGAACGGGGATATTCATGGACGCCATCATTCTCGCAAGGGCGCAATTCGCCTTCACGGTGAGCTTTCACTTCCTCTTCCCGGCCTTTTCCATCGGCTGGCAAGCTATCTGGCCGTGCTCGAAGCTCTGTGGCTGAAGACCGGCAAGGGCGTCTATGCGAACCTGTTTCGCTACTGGCTGAAGATCTTCGCCGTCGTGTTCGCCATGGGCGTCGTCTCGGGCATTGTCATGTCCTACCAGTTCGGCACCAACTGGTCAGTGTTCTCGGACAAGGCGGGACCTGTCATCGGACCGCTGATGGCCTATGAGGTGCTGACCGCCTTCTTCTTAGAAGCCGGATTCCTCGGGGTCATGTTGTTCGGGATCAACAAGGTTGGGCGCAAGCTGCACTTCGTCGCGACGCTTGCAGTCGCGCTGGGGACTTTTATTTCCGCATTCTGGATCCTGTCGGTCAACAGCTGGATGCAAACGCCCGTTGGCTATGAGGTCGGCGCCAACGGCCAGTTCCTGCCGGGGCCAAGCTGGCTGACAATCATCTTCAATCCCAGCTTCCCCTATCGGCTCTTTCACACGGTCCTTGCCGCCTATCTGACGACCGCTTTTATCGTGGGTGCCGTCGGAGGATGGCATCTCTTAAAGGACCGCACCAATCCCGGCGCACGCAAGATGTTCTCTATGGCGATGTGGATGGCGGCGCTCGTTGCTCCGATCCAGATCTTCGCCGGCGACATGCACGGGCTCAATACTCTCAAGCACCAGCCGGTGAAGGTGATGGCGATGGAAGGCCATTTTCAGAGCCACCCGCACGGTGCGCCTTTGATCCTGTTCGGCATCCCCAACAGCGCTGAACAGCGGGTGTATTATGCCATCGAGATACCCAAGGCGTCGTCGCTGATTCTCAAACACGAACTCGATGCGCCCTTGAGTGGCCTGGACACCGTGCCACCAGCTGATCGTCCTCCCGTCGGTATCGTCTTCTGGGCCTTTCGCGTAATGGTCGGGATCGGTTTCGCGATGCTCGGGATCGGGATCCTGAGCCTCATCGCGCGCTGGCGCAAGGCGCTCTACGACTGGCCGCTGCTGCATCGCTTCGCTGTGCTGATGGGGCCGTCGGGACTGATCGCAGTGCTGTCCGGCTGGATCGTGACGGAAGTCGGACGGCAACCCTTCACAATCTATGGTCTGCTGAGGACCGCCCAAAGCGCTTCACCGCTGGATGCTCCTGCGGTCGCCTCGTCGCTGCTGGCCTTCGTGGTCGTCTATTTCGCCGTCTTCGGGATGGGCATCTGGTATCTGCTTCAACTCATGAAGAAGCCGCCTGAAGCACATGAACCGCCGCCCAGTGATGCGCCCATTCGCAGTGCGGGGATCACCCCGGCGCCGGCTATCATCGAGGGAGCTTCGTCATGATCGATCTCACCGTCATCTGGGCCTGTATCATCGGCTTTGCTATCATCGCCTATGTCGTGATGGACGGCTTCGATCTCGGCATCGGCATCCTGTTTCCGTTCTTCAAGGTCGGGCAGGATCGGGACACCGCGATGAACAGCATCGCTCCGGTCTGGGACGGAAACGAAACCTGGCTGGTTATGGGCGTGGGCGGCCTGTTTGCCGCATTCCCGCTGGCCTATGCCATCATCCTTCCCGCGCTTTACGCGCCGATGATCGCAATGCTGCTTGGCCTTGTATTCCGCGGCGTGGCATTCGAGTTCCGCTGGCGCGACCCGGCGCACCGTGCTTTCTGGGACAAGGCGTTCACGACAGGGTCGGTCGTCGCCACCTTCGCGCAAGGCATTGCGCTCGGCGCGCTGCTACAGGGCATCACGGTCGAGGGGCGCAGCTATGCCGGGGGTTGGTGGGAATGGCTGTCGCCGTTCAGTCTGCTGACGGTGTCGGGCTGCTAGTCGGCTATGCCCTGCTCGGGGCTTGTTGGCTCAACTGGAAGACTGAAGGCGGGTTGCGACGGCAGACGGTGACCTATGCCGGGCGGCTTGGCATCGGCCTGCTCATCATGATCGGCGTGATCAGCCTCGCAACGCTGCGGCTCGAAACGCAATACTTTCAGCGCTGGCTGAGTTTCCCGGGCGTGGTCGCGACAGCGCAGGTGCCGCTCGCCACGCTCGTCGTAACATTCCTGTTTTATCGTAGCCTCCGATTGAAGCGCGATGCGCAGCCTTTCTTCTGGGCGTTGGCCCTGTTCGGGCTATGCTTGGTCGGCCTTGGTGTCTCGATCTGGCCCGATGTCGTTCCGGCGCGGGTGACGATCTGGGAAGCCGCAGCGCCCGTCCGCAGTCAGTTGTTCATGCTGGTTGGAGCCTCGATCATGGTGCCCGTGATCCTGGCATATACGGCCTGGTCCTATTGGGTTTTCCGGGGCAAGGTTGGCATTGAGGGGTATCATTGATGCCGCTCTGGCTGAGTCGCCTTGGATGGTTTTTCGGCATTTGGGCTGCTAGCGTTTTCGCGTTGGCGCTTGTGGGCGGAATGCTCCGCTGGTGGCTACGCTAAATGGCCCCTCGCCATAGGTGAGAGGCCAACACTCAAATTTCGGTATTTTTGGGCGTCTTCTACGTCGATCCCGAGATAGCTAACCATATTCTCGATCTTGCTATGGCCGAGCAGGATCTGGACAACCCGTAGATTGCCGGTCGCCCTGTATATGATCGATGCCTTCGCTCGGCGGAGTGAGCGGGTGCCGTATTCGCTCCGCATCAGGCCAACTCCTGTCAACCATTCATCTACAAGCCGAGCATAATGCCGAGGCCGTTCGTCGGGAGGTGCGGGAACGTCGGCTTGTAATCAGGGCTGCCGTTTAACATGTCACAGGCGAACGTCGGGAATGTCCCAGCGCCCGTGCCCGGCACGCCCTGGGCACGGGCGCCAGCAGATTCAGATCTCCGTGTTTTCTGCAAGGGCAAGCGCGTCCTCTACGTCGATCCCTAGATAGCGCACCGTGTTCTCAATCTTGCTATGGCCGAGCAGTATCTGAACGGCGCGAAGGTTGCCCGTCGCCCTGTAGATGATCGATGCCTTCGTTCGGCGAAGTGAGTGCGTGCCATACTCGCTCCGCATCAAGCCGACACCTGTCACCCATTCGTCGACAAGCCGAGCATACTGCCGTGTGCTCAGGTGCCCATTGTGATCAACCCGGCTTGGGAAAACATAATCGTCCACTGTTCCGCCCCGGCGTTCGAGCCATGCCAGCAAGCTCGCTCGAGCATCTGGCAGCAGCTCAAATTGAACGGGCCGACCTGTTTTCTGCTGCATGACGATTGCCCGCGTTCGGACCTGCCCGCCGCTTACAAGGTCGCCGATCTTGATCTGCACGAGGTCGCAGCCCCGAAGCTTGCTGTCGATCGCCAGATCGAACAGCGCCCGATCTCGTAGGCGGCGGCGCTGATTGAGGTAGAAACGGATTTCCCAAATCTGCTTCGGTTTCAGCGCCCGCTTGGCGCCCACGGTCCTTCCTGCATTCCAAACCGGGCGCTTGGTGGCGATGAGTTCTGTTTCAGGCATCTCCATGATCGTTCTCCTTTGGCCACATTGGCCTTCTGCAGAACGCTTGCCGACGAGGATGCGCAGGACTTGCTATAGGGCTCGTGCCGACCAACTCAAGACATTTGGCGTCATTGATGTGACCGACAGCTTTTGCCAGGATCCGCCATGCCATGGCTGCTGCCAATATAAAGTCGCCGCCCACCATGCGGAGCTTTGCCATCTGAGCGACATACCCAGAAGGTCAGCACTCTTTCCAGCATTCCTCTCGAGGACATTGCCTGGGCTGCGCATGCCGCGCGCCAGGCCATGGAGCGTGACCAGACGCCGCGGCTCTGGTTCCAGCTCTATTTCCAGGCTGATCGAGGGCATTCGCTTGAACTGGTGCGACGCGCCGAGGCTGCTGGCTATTGCGTCCTCATGGTAACGATCGATGCGGCCATGAAGCGATCCGAATTCGCACTGCCGGAAGGGGTCGAGGCCGCCAATCTCCGTGGAATGCCCCGCAGCGTCCAGAACAGCGCGGCTGCGGGCGGGCAGATCATCTTTGGAACGGCGCTGGCCGACGCCGCACCAACCTGGGACGATTATCGCGTGGCTGCGCAAGCAGACCAGTTTGCCGATCATATTGAAAGGCATCCTTTCTCCTGCTGACGCTCGCATGGCACTTGATCATGGCGTTGATGCCATTGTCGTGTCGAACCATGGCGGACGCGTCACCGACGGTCTCATCACGCCCATGAAAGCGCTTCCATCGATCGCGCGTACGATCGATGGAAAATGCCCGATCCTTCTCGACAGCGGTGTGCGTACCGGCACGGATGTCCTCAAGGCGATTAGCCTTGGTGCCAGCGCGGTCATGATTGGTAGGCCGCAACTTCATGCCCTCGCGGTGGCAGGCATGGCCGGCGTTGCCCATATGCTTCACATGATACGGGCAGAGTTCGAACTCGCCATGGCGCAAGTCGGCGTGAAATCGCTGGACGAACTTGGTCCTGCTTATGTCACCTCTTCAGACTGATGTGTGAGGCCGGACGAATGTCCGGCCGCATGTTCCTCTAGGCGCGACATATGCACTATCCTCGGCGCTTCGAGGCCGGCGAGGCATAAACGCCGTAGCCCACCCTCTCGATCAAGCCACGCTTGGTCATCTTGCTGACGACCGAGCGAGACACGCCCATTCGGCCGAGATCGGCGATTGTTGCCGTGTCACGATCGCGCAAAACCGCAAAGACAACTGCCTGTTTGGGGGCGCCATATGTGCGATTTATGAGCCGGATCGAACGATCCTGTCGCTTCTTTGCCCGTTGTTCAGGAAGACCTGGGCACCGGGCGACATTACGAAAATCAAGTTTGCCGCCACGCCGGGTCAGGCCTGCTGCGCACGCGTCCAGCAATGCGTGCAGGTGCGCCGGCAGCCCGATGTCCATCGGCGGTATCTGGCGCTGGAATGCTGCTATGCCCCCAAGAAGCCGGATCTCATCCTGGTTCACAAATGGGCTGGACAATGTCGCTATCACGAAGCCTCGCTCGGTGGCGTGTTCACCCAGTGCTGCGAATGCCCGGATAGCGGCCTCTCCGACTTTGGCACTGCTGCCACCACGCAGAAGGCAAATTGCCAGCCGCTCCTCCCTTGTGAAGCGCTTCAAAGGAAGGAAGCGGCTGGACATGGTCAGAACTTCGCGCTGAGGCCGACCTTCACCGCAGTCGGTGAACCTGGCGTGATGTTGTTGTTGCTATGGGCATAGAGATAGTAACGCTTGCCAAGGATATTCTCGACATTCACCTGCAGGCTCAGCTCTGGCGCGATGTCGAAATAGACGGCGCCATCGAGCCGCGTATAGCCGGGCATCGCGACGCAATTGTCGGTCGAGGCGTAGCGCTTGCCCTGGTAGATCACGCCCAGCGCAGCGCCGAGCTGTTCGATCGGATCGAAGCGGGTCCAGAGCGAGGCGCTGTGCTTGGGCATGTTGGGCAGGATGTTCCCTGCCTGGACAGTGCCCGAGACATTGTCGAGGAAGGTGCCGTCGGAATAGGTGTAGGCGCCGACCATGCTGAGCTGCTTGGTAATGCTGCCCGCAGCACTGAGTTCGATGCCCTTGGTGCGCTGCCGTCCGATCGGCACCGTCGGCGAGGCCGCATTATTGGGATCGCTCAGCGCCAGAACATTGTCGCGATCCAGTTGATAGATGGCGGCGGCAAGGTTGAACGTGGGGAGAATGTCCCACTTCGCACCGATTTCGTAGTTCTGGAACTTCTCCGGCGCCAGCTGGCGTTGGAAAGCGAAAGGCCGGTCAACTGGTCGCCACCACGCGGCTGGTAGGTACGCGAGTAGCTTGCATAGATGGAGGCATTCTCGGCCGGCTTGAAGATGAGGCCGGCGCGCGGAGACCAGAGATTGTCGGTCACGTCATAATATTCGGGAGATATGGTGCTGCCGCTCGTCCGGAAGGCGAGGCTGCGCCGATCGTGCAGCGTGGTCTTGAAATGCTCGTAGCGCACGCCCACGACGATATCGAACATGGGCGAGATGGCGATCTGGTCTGGACATAGCCGGCCGCGACC
>NZ_JBHRVU010000002.1:0-224404 GCF_042647625.1 Sphingobium rhizovicinum
GGCTTTCGCTATAGCCGAACCGGGCAGCAATATCGGAGGGGTCCATGCCGATGTCGCGCATCCCTGCGAACGCGCGGATCGCGACAGGGGGTGCATGTCCTCGCGCGCGCATTTTCGGCATAGGAAAGATCGATGGCTTCTTCCTTGGTCCGCATCTCGACGGGAAGAGATCGCTATTGCTGACCTTCTTGCGCTTCACCAATTCCTTGAGCGCCGATAGCGCCGCCCTCCGGCGAACACCCAGAAAAGGTCATCTTCCTCATAGACGACGAGGTTCTGCAACAGGCCATGTGCGGCGATGTCGTCGGCCATGCTGTCGATGGCGGAAGGCTTCACGCGGCGGCTGTTGAGGGGGGAAAGGCGAAGCTGCGACAGCTTGACGGTGATGATAGCCATGATGAAACTCCTATGATCTGTATCGATGGGGAGGGGTCAGCCTTCGAGGCTCGCGAGTTCGTCAAATTCGACCGATGCGCGCTGGGCGCTTTCGCCCGCGTAGGTCGCGCCGGATCGGGGATAGAAAAAACCCGGTCGCCCTTGGCGTAGGGGGTGCCGTCCACGCCGGTCCCGTCCACTTGGCCCGCTTCCAATAGGGGTCGCCTT
Organism: Sphingobium rhizovicinum; assembly: GCF_042647625.1. Lineage (NCBI taxonomy): Bacteria > Pseudomonadati > Pseudomonadota > Alphaproteobacteria > Sphingomonadales > Sphingobiaceae > Sphingobium > Sphingobium rhizovicinum. Next base: position 604 of record NZ_JBHRVU010000002.1, read on the forward strand.
GTATCGAGTGTAAGCCATTGTCCTTTCTCCTTCTTTCGAGGCGCAGCCGGTTGCCGCTGCAACCGGGGTTGCCTCTCCGGCGAGGAGCGGGACGGGGAGGGAGGAGGAAAATCGATGGCCTGGTGCGGGCAGGCCGCCCTAGCGCGGCCGACGCCTTCAAGGGTGCCGCGCTTGGCGGACCACACGGGGCTGTCGATTTTGCTTCGGGAACGAAAGGGCAGCAGCCCTGGTGTTCCCTCGCGCCTGACGGGCCTCCGGGGGAGGGCCGTGGGCGCAAACAGGCCAGCACCGCGCCCTGCGCGGCCTTAGGTGTGCCACATGGCACACCTCACGCGAGGATCGTCACCCTCCTGGGACGAGACGCCGGCACGGTGGCTCGGTCGGCGCGCAGCGCCGATAGAGCCGTGCCGGCAGGGTCGCGCCCGAATTTGTTGTCTTGGGATCGTTGCCGCTCTAGCGTCAGCTCGCGTCTGCCGGTTGCTGAGCGTGGTTCTCTCGATCGAAGCCGTTGATGCGGGGCTACCCACCCATGATGCGGGGAGGAATGCGCGCGCGACGATGAGTTGGACCCTGTTCATTGATGAGTCCGGTCAGGATCAGCGCCATTCGCCCTATGAGGTGCTTGCGGGCATCGCGATCGAGGATCGGCGGGTATGGCCACTGATCCGCGATCTGTCCGACGCACAGCAGCATATCTTCGGAATGCGGTTGTTCGAGGCGTATGGCCGGGAAGCCAAGGCGCAGAAGCTCCTTGATCGCAAGACGTTCAAGCATGCGGCGCAGCTCGATGCGTTCGAGCATGCCGAGCGAACCCAGCTCTCGCGCGCGAATTGCTGATCGACGGGACAGCGGTGACGCGCAATCGGCTGACCGCCTTGGGGCAGGCAAAGATCGAATATTGCCGTTTCAGCCTCGATCTGGCGCGGCGTCATGGCGCGAGGGTCTTTGCAACGATCGTCCCGCGCGAAGCGCCACGGCCCGACCGCAGTGACGCGCTGCGCAAGGATTACGCTTTCCTGTTCGAGCGCTTCTATTATTTCCTGAACGGCCTTCCAGGCGACCCGATGGGCTATATGGTATTCGACGAGCTGGACCGCAGCGCCGCGCATATCCTGCTTGGTCAGGTATCGAGCTATTTCGTGAACACGCGCAACGGCCGAAGCCGTTCACGCCTCATCATTCCCGAGCCGTTCTTTGTGCATAGCGATCTGACGACGCTGATCCAGACGCTGATATTGTGGCTTACGTCATCAGTTGGGGTCTGCGGCTACGCCGCATGACGGCACCGGCGCGGGAGGAGCTGCGCCCGCTGGTGGATCTTGTCCACCGACTGCAATTCAAACGGGAGACGGAAGGGGGCGATCGGATCTACGGGATGAAGCTGATCAACGATCTACGGCCAAGGCCTTGGCCTGAAACGAGAGAAGGCAATGCACGCGTCGCCGCGAACAAAGCCTCCGCGATCCTATTTAATCGATTCGCCCCTATTTTCAATTAAGATTCGACGAGATGCCGCGCCGCTCGCCCGCCAGCGGGCGAGCGGCGCGCGATTTCCGGGGTCTGGTTGGGCGCGCCGCCACGCCCCGGCCCTCATCGGGCCGGGATCATGGAGGGCGATCACGCCGCCGCATCCAATTCGGAGACTGTCTCGATCGCCATGCGGCTCAACAGCCAGTCGGAAGCATCCTGCGCGAGCCGCGCGGCGGTGAAGATACACCTTTTGTCATTGCGAAGGGCCGCCAGCCAGCTCGCCAGATAGGCGGCATGGTCCTCGCGGTCGTGGAGTTTGATTCCGATCGTCGCGCTGATGAACGCGGCCCCAAGCTCGGCCACCAATTCCTCGCGGGCATAGTCTTCGCGCTTCGTGGAAATGAGGGTCGAACGGGCGAGCCGATCCACATGGCCGCTGGCGTGACATAGCTCGTGCGCGAGCGTCGAATAATAGTCATCGCTGGTGTGGAAGTCGGCAAATTCCGGCATGACGACATGATCGCCGCTTGGCTGATAATAGGGCTGCGCGCCGTGATGACGCACCGTGACGGGTACGCGGGCAAAGAGCGCATCCAGTTCGGCGTCCCGCTCGTCGGGATTGGTCGCGGTGATGATCGGGGCTGGGGTAGGATATTTCGCCTCGATGCCGTCGATCTGCTCGGCATTGAAGACGGTGTATCGCTTGAGAAACGCCACCTGACGCTTGCCGTCCTCGCCTCCCTGATCGCTGCCACGTTCGCCCTTGTCGGCGTCCACTTCGATCTTGTTGGCATAAACGACGGTCGAGCCCTTTTCGCCCTTGCGGACGCATCCGCCAAGCGCGAGCGCCTGCTTGAATGTTAGCCAATGCGGGGAAGCAAAGCCCTTCGTCATGGCGGCGACCCACAGAGACAGGACATTGATGCCGCGATAGGGCACGCCGGTCGAGCGCAGCGGGATATTCGGCGCGGTGCGGCCGTTCCACGACTTCGACCAAGGCCGGGTGCCTGCCTCGATCATGGCAATCATCTGGTCGGTGATCTCCTGATAGATGTCGGCGCGGTTGTCGTTGATACGTCCCATGATTTTTCCTTTCCTTTGAGGCTGAAAGCCGGTCGCAACAGCAACCGGCTCTGCCTTTCCGGCGAGGAACGGGATGGGGAGGGAGAGCGGGAATCTTTGCCGCTGGCGCGGGCGAGCCGCCCTAGCGCGGCCGACGCCCTGCAAGGGGGTCGAGCGCCGCGCTTGGCGGATTACACGGGCGGTAAGATTGTCGTTCGGGAACGAAAGGGCAGCCGCCCTTGGTGTTCCCCGCGAACGGTGGCGTCCGGGGGACGGCTCCGTGTCGTCACGGGGTCACGCCGCGCCGGAGAGCGCGTCGAATTGATCGAGCAGCGATGCCAGGGTGGACGTTGCGCGATCGGCGCGCTCATGGTTCCAGTCTGTCCGCCGCTCCCGATGAAAGCCACCCTGCATGAAGAACGGGTGCGTGTCGTCGATCAGGGCACAGAGCGGCGATGCGAGGATAAGTCCTTCGGCTTCCGCAGCGGTAGTGGCACGCCGCAGGTCGTGCCCGATAGCGCGGTTGCTCTCGTCGGTATGACCGTGAATGACGAGATAGCATTTCAGCGCCAGCTCGAGCGCGATAGCGAGCCGATAGAAGCGATCCTGTAAGGGGCGATCAATCGTCCCAGGCGACGGATAGCCCAGAAAGCCGCGCGCATTGCCCGCTAACGTCCTTGCGAGATCCAGGTCAGGGTGTGCCATGTGGCACATATGCGGCCGCTCGATCACAGCCATTGCCCCCCAAGCCCGGCCCTGAACTCGTAGGCGAGGACGGCGCCTCCGGCGACCAGGGCGGCGAGCGCGAACAGCGCGAGCCGCGCCGGGATGCCGGGCGCGATCTGCCGTCATCGGTAATGGCAATGGCGGGGCCGATCACGAGCGCGAGGATCAGCGCCGGCCCAACTCGTGGAGGACCAGGCCGGGAAGACGGTTCGGGAGCAGGTAGGGGTAATTACGGAGGACACGGCCGATCAGGACCGCGCCGACGACCAGCGACAGCGCCGCGCCCCAACGGCCGATCAGGATCGCCGCCGGGGAACCGCGTTCAAGCATTGGAGCTGTTTCCCGATGAACGCCGCCCGCCCGCAGGGGCGGTCTGCTGTGGCCTAGCCCGATCGTCACCCGGATGGGCGGAAACCCGGTGGCGGGGTTCCGCGGAGCGCCGCGATAGCGGCGCGCAGTAGAGCGCGGGCCGAAGGCAGGCCCGGCCTATTGCTTGATCGTTCCGACGCTGCATCCTTGTGGCACCTGTGCCCGGCGAACTGCGAGTTGACGCATCCGCTCATAATCAACGCCCCATAACCCGGCCCGTCGAGCGGCTGCTTTCTGCATTAGATCAACATACGCCCCGCCAGAAAATACGCGGTAGTCCACCGCATATCCCTGGGCGACCATTGTCGCACCGACACTCGCTTTATTGGCGGGAAACCGGCAGGCGAGGTTGAGACGTCCATAACTTTTGGGGTCCGTCCGGCACTGATTTTCCCGCCGCATCGCATAGTCGAACATCGACACCGAACAGTCCATTCCACCATCGCGCACCGCCAATTCGCTCAGTGCCTCGCTGGAAATCGTCTTGAGCTGCGGCAGATCGTCGTCCGGCGCATCGATCCCGACGATCCGCACCCGTCCATTGGGAAAATCGACTGTATCGCCGTCTATGATCCTCGGGTTAGGCGACGTCAGCCGCGTTTTCGAGACTTCAACAAGCGCCTGCTTGTTCTGCGAAATCGCGTAAGTCGCTACGATCAGGAACGTCGCGCCCATCGTCCATCGCTGGAATCGCGTCGCTCCGGGAAACAGCTTCATAGCGAACGGATCTCGCGCAACAGATCATTCCAGTCGCCAGCATGGGGCGGCGGCTTGGCGACGAGCTGGCGGCCGTCCGCCGTCAGGTGCGGGGTGGCGCGCTCGATCGCGCGCGCTGCCTCGCCGCCATGCTGGCTGTAAAGGGGGCGTTTGCGGGAGGGGGCGGAATCCTACGCTAAGGATTTGGGCCAGCGATATTCCCCGGTTAGATTGATGTGTTCCCATCCCAACGGCGAGACGTGGGCGAGTAGATCAGGCGCGATATGGGTACCGCTGGCGGCCCGGGTATTGACGACCTCGCCGAGCTTCATGGTGTTCCAGAATATGATGATGGCGGCGAGCAGGTTCATTCCGGCGATGCGATAGTGCTGGCCTTCGCCGGATCGATCCCGGATTTCACCTCGGCGGTGGAAGCTGATGGCGCGCTTTAGGGCGTGGTGGGCCTCACCCTTGTTGAGGCCGATCTGAGCCTGGCGCTGGAGGCCGGCATCAAGAATCCAGTCGATCATGAACAGGGTTCGCTCGATGCGGCCCACCTCTCGCAATGCGAGGGCCAGCTCATTCTGGCGCGGGTAAGAGGCGAGCTTGCGAAGAATCTGGCTGGGGGCGACGATCCCCGCTGCGATCGTCGCCATGATGCGCAGGATGTCGGGCCAGTTGCGCTCGATGAGCGGTTCATTGATCTTACCTCCGACCAGCGCTCGCACATTGGCCGGCGTCGCGTTGGGCGTGAAGGCATAGAGTCTTTTCTGAGGGAGATCGCGGATACGGGGGGCGAACCTGTAGCCGAGCAAGGCGCAGGCGGCGAACACATGATCGGTGAAGCCGCCCGTGTCGGCAAAATGCTGGCGAACGCGGCGGCCCGCGTCATTCATGAGCAGCCCGTCCAGGATATAGGGAGCCTCGCTGACCGTTGCCGGGATCACCTGGGTTGCGAACGGCGCATATTGATCGGACACATGGCTGTATCCCTTGAGGCCCGGGACGTTGCCATATTTCGCGTTGATCAGATTCATCGCCTCGCCCTGCTCGGTAGCAAGGAAGAACTGCCCGTCGCTGGATGCCGATTGCCCTTGTCCCCAGAAGGCGGCCATGGGCAGGGCGGCGTGGGCCTCCACGATCATGGCGAGCGCCCGATCATAGGCGCTGCCTTCGACATGCCAGCGCGCGATCCGCAGCAATTCCCAGAAGCTGTGCGTGTTGGTCGCCGCCGCCATCTTGCGCAAACCGAGATTGACGCCTTCCGCCAGCAACACGTTCATCAGGCCGATCCGGTCGCTGCAGGGCGCGCCGGTGCGCAGATGCGTGAACGCCTCGGAAAATCCGGTTCGCTCATCGACTTCCAGCAACAGATCGGTGATCCTCGCGGGCGGGAGCTGTTGATAGAGATCGAGCACGAGATCCTCGGCCCCTTCGGGCGTGTCGGCCCTCAGCTTGTCGATGTGCAGCTTGCCGTTCTCGATGATGCCGCCTGGGATCGTGCCGGTTCGCGCCGCGCGGCCAAACTCCTTCAGCCGTGTATCCAGTCGAGCCCTGCGCTCGGCCAGCCATTCGCCGGGCCGCAGCGGCACGGCGAGCCGCGCGGTCTGCTCTATCGCCTGTGGCGGGACCAGAAGCTGCTTGAGGTCGCCATAGCGGCGCGATCCCGCCAACCATATGTCACCGGACCGGAAGGCGTCGCGGATGTGGAACAGCACCGCGATTTCCCAAAGCCGGTGGTCGCCGCTGGGCTCAGCGCGAAGATGACGATGCCATTTCGAGTTGGGACGTAGAAAATCCACCGGCGGATCGACCTTGATCCCGTTACGCAGCATCGCAACGGCCGCCAGAAGAGGCGTGGCGATCGGCGCCGCCTGCATGTCGAGCAGGCGCAGCATCCTGGGCGCGTAGAGGCGGAAACGGTGATAGCCGTCCAGCACACGGCTGAGCGGGTCGGCCGCGAGCACGTTGGTCAGCGCGGAGGCCGTGGCGACAAGGGTTCTGAACCGTTCCCAGCCAGGCCCGGTGGCGATTATCCCGTCCAGGGCCGTGCCATCGTCCTGCGCTCCAAGCAAAGCACCACCGATTTCGGCAAAGGACTTCAGCGTGTCCCGAACGGCCGCCTTTTCGTCGGCGATCCTGGTGTTGCAAAGGCGTTCGGAGGCCCGATAGAGACGGCCTACGATGCGATCGTGGGTCTCCACGATGACATCGGCCAGCGATGACCGCCATTCCAGGGTGCAGACAGCGAGGATCGCAAGCCGCCTGTCTTCGGGCAGATCACGCATGCCGTCGGCGTAATAGCGCTCGCCCTGCCGGCGAAGCCGGGTCACACGATGCGCCGGCACGCCGTCCAGCAAATCCGCCGGAAGATCGAACCTTTGAAGATATTCCAGTCGATCCATCAGCCGGTTAGCGGCTGCTGAATTTGCGCCAACCTCGAACTGTCGCAGCCATACGAAGCGCGTGACGCGACCATCCACCGTATCCTCCAACAGGTGAGCCAAATTCTCGCTCAGGGTTGGCGTGATGCGATGGGCGATAAGATCCTCGATCCGGCGCTCGGCCTCAACCAGCGCATCGGCGCAAAGGCGCTCGATCGTCGAGGAGCCGGGAAGGATCGTGCGGGTGCGGCGACACTCCGCAACGAAGCGACGGGCAAGATCCTCATTCGATGTCGCCGCCTCGGCTTCCCGAGCGATCCATTCGCGCAAATCCCGTGCGCCCCGCCCCGAAAAGGAGCGATAGCCGTAGATTCGGCGAAGGTCCGCCAGATGCTCGTGCCGGGTCTCCTCGCGCGCGGCATAGAGGAGTAGATCGTCGCTGGTCAGGCCGAGCTGGGCCGCGATGAAATCCGATACCTGCGCCGGGATCAACTCGCCAGGAGCGAGCACCCGGCCCGGGTAGCGCAGGACGCACAGTTGCAGCGCGAAGCCAAAACGATTGTGGGCGCGCCGGCGCTGGCGGATATGCCCGAGATCCTCATCGCTGAGGGTATAGTGCCGCAGCAGCTCACCTTGATCGACCGGCAAGTGAAGCAGCGCCTCGCGCTGTCGATCGGTCAGGGTCACGCGACGCGGCATACATGCTCCTTATTCTTTCCGAGCTACGGTTTGAGATAGCTTGATTGAGATGCTGGTTAAGATACACAATAGCCCAATCTTATGTGCTCATGTTCGTCACCGCCTCAAACCTTCGTTTGTGATCCATGCTGATCGGCTACGCCCGCGTGTCCAAAGCCGACGGCTCGCAGTCGCTCGACCTGCAGCACGATGCCCTTCGCGCTGCCGGTGTCGAGCCAGGCAATATCTATGATGATCGTGCATCCGGTAGCCGTGATGATCGCCCCGGTCTTGCCGCCTGCCTGAAATCGTTGCGCGACGGCGATGTCCTCATCGTTTGGAAGCTCGACCGGCTCGGCCGAACGCTCACCCACCTGGTCAGCACGGTGCAGAATCTGTCGGATCGCGGTATCGGTCTGCGGGTGCTCACCGGCAAGGGCGCGCAGATCGACACCACGACGCCATCGGGCCGGATGGTGTTCGGCATTTTTGCCACACTGGCGGAGTTTGAGCGGGATATGATCCGCGAGCGCACCATGGCTGGCCTGGCCGCTGCCCGCGCGCGGGGACGCAAGGGTGGCCGCAAGTTCGCCCTCTCCAAGGCCCAGGTGCGGCTCGCTCAGGCTGCTATGGCCCAACGCGACACGTCCGTTTCCGACCTCTGCAAGGAACTCGGGATCGAGCGCGTCACTCTCTACCGCTATGTCGGTCCCAACGGGGAACTCCGGGATTACGGTCAGCGCGTGCTTGCTGCCAAAACGCGATGATGATGACGGGAGCCCCGATCAAACTTACCCAAGCGGACGCCGCAGACGTTGCAGACCTGTACAACCGTTGCAGCGACTATTTCCTGTTGCAGGACGGGGCCGCGCCCACGCTGGACGATGCTCGCGAGCTTTTCTCCGATGTGCCGCCCGAAAAGAGCGCCCACAATCAAGCTGTCCTGGGATGGAAGGGGCCTGGCGGCCTATATGCAATCGCGGCCATCCTCCGCGATTATCCGCGTGATGGCACATGGTATCTCGGCTTCATGATCGTAGATGCCGCACAGCGTGGTCGTGGCGTCGGACGCTCAATTTACTCGACGGTCGAAAGCTGGGCCGCTGCGAGAGGTGCCACAGAGATTCGGTTGGCCGTGCTGGAAGCGAATGAAGCGGCAGAGCGATTTTGGCGTTCTCTCGGCTTCATTGAGTATCGGCGCGTTGGGCCAGACACCTTCAAAATGCGTAGCCATCGCCGGATAGAACTGATACCAACCTTCAGTGAAGCTGACTCACGATGGGGATTCCCAAGGCGCTGAATTTCTGAATCTATGGCTTCTGGTTGGAGGGCGTGGCCATGGGTGCAGCGATCAGAATGCGGGACGACTTTGACGCAGTGGGCTTGAGGCGAATGGCGCGTGCGACGAGGAGCGCGAACCAGGGACGACGGTTGCTGGCATTGGCGGAAATTTATGATGGCGCAAGCCGCAGCGATGCCGCGCGCATCGGCGGCGTGACGTTGCAGATCGTGCGCGACTGGGTGGTGCGCTTCAATGCCCGGGGGCCGGACGGACTCCTTGACGGGAAGGCGCCGGGCAAGCCCCCGTTGTTGAACGACGCCCAGCGTCGGGCCCTTGCGGAGATCGTTGAAAGCGGCCCGATCCCGGCGATCCATGGAGTTGTTCGCTGGCGGCTGATCGATCTGGTGCGGTGGCTCCATGACGAGTTTGGCGTGTCCCTGACGGAAACGACTGTGGGGCGGGAGCTGAAGAAGCTGGGCTATGTCAAACTGACGGCACGCCCGCGCCATCATGCCCAGAACGAATATGCGATGGAGGACTTCAAAAAGGGGGCTTTGCAGCCGAACTGGCAAAGGTCAAGGCCGCCCTCCCGCACGGCACGCCGATAGAAGTCTGGTTCCAGGACGAAGCCCGGATCGGCCAAAAGAACAAGATCACTCGCCGCTGGGCCAGACGGGGCACCCGGCCGTCGGCGCCCAAGGACCAGAGGACGAAATCAGCCTACATCTTCGGCGCCATCTGCCCAGAGCTTGGCAAGGGAGCAGGTCTGATCCTCCCGTTCTGCAACACCCAGACCATGTCGCTGCACCTGACGGAGATATCGCTTGCTATCGAACCCGGTGCCCACGGCGTTCTGTTGATGGATCAAGCCGGGTGGCACATGACCGGAAAGCTCGAAGTGCCAGAGAATATCAGCATCATTCCGCTGCCGCCCAAATGCCCCGAACTCAACCCGGTCGAAAATATCTGGCAGTTCATGCGCGACAACTGGCTGTCCAACCGGATCTTCACCTCCCACGACAACATCATCGACCTTTGCTGCGAAGCATGGAACAGGCTGATCGATCAGCCGTGGCGCATCATGACGATCGGACGCCGCAAATGGGCGCGTGGGTCGTGATCAATGCAGGTTGGTATGAGCCGTCGCCTTTCTGGCGCGACCGTAGAAGGCAGCAACAAGTAAGATCTCGCGCCGGCTATCTGGGCGAGCTTGGCGTAGGATTCCGCCCCCTCCCGCAAACGCCCCCTTTCAGGGAAGGGGGCTTGAGATCGCCTTGATGGCCTTCAATCCCGTTCCAAAACGAGCGATCGCGTCCCTGTTTCTCTCCAGCTCGCCATAGGGCAGATAGGCGAAGTCGAGATCGGCAATACGGCTGAAAGCCGGGCGACGGAGTTGCGCGCGAACGTCCTGCTCGCGCGCATTCGGTGCGACCAGGAATAGCCCGGCGGCAGCGTGCAGATCGCTCCCCGACAGCGCCAGATCGAGCATGCGCACGATCCCCGAGTAGATCGAGGTCGAATGTTCAACCTCGAACGCGGCGGCGACGCCGTCGCCACCCTTCGCCAGCCACAACACGTCGATGAGGCGGATCGAGTCCGCTCCGGGAGAGGTCGCAATGGCGTCTGGAAGGCGCTCGAGGCATCCCTGTCCAAGCGGGCAGCCAGCGTGAAGTCGACCGCGGTCATTGGCGGCGATCCACACATCGTAACCGAGGGCATGGCCGAGGTCGCGCAGCCAGGCCTGGATTTCGGCGTGCGTGCGATCGGTTTCGCCCTGCGCGGCGGCTGTCTTGTCGAGCCGGCTTGCCTCCGCTCTGGCATGTTCCAATCTGCCGAGCCAGTCGTCGGCCGCCGTTGCGTCATCCTCCAGCGGTGGCGCGGGATAGCGGCCCGAGCCAATGTCGAACAACAGTCCGCCGATCGCGCCGAGATCGTTGGAGAGCAACTCGCGGTAACGGTCGTTGAGGTCGAGGATGCCGGCGCGCATGGCGAGAAAATGATCCCATGACCCGAGCTTCACCTTGGCGCCGGTGACGGCATTGTAGCCCTTGACGATCGCGGTATTGAAGGGCGGCACCAGCGTCGGGTGAAGGAAATAGAGCAGGTTGGCCGCCGCCGGCCCCAGCCCCTTGATCTTGAGCGCGTCTATGCTGCGGATGTGGCTGATGATCTCCTCGGCGGTATCGCAGCACGAGCAATTGTCGAGCAGGCGACCGAACGCCCGCTGGTTGTCCGGGCTTTCGTAGATGTCTGGAATGCGCAGCTTGGGCTTCCACAGCCAGGCATGGTCGGCGCCCTTGAAGATCTGCCGCTGTTCGGCGATCGAGTGGACAACCGTTTCCAGTGACGAGCCGCGATAGGCGACGCCGAACCGCCCACTTTCGATTTCTGCGACCACCTGCTGCAGCCCGCGACGGATGGAGCGGAAGTTTTTCAGCCGTTCGTCCCACAGAAACCAGGAGCGATAGGTGGCGCCGGGATCGTCTCGCCAACGACGGACAAGCTCGCTCACGAGATCATGATGTGTCGCGGGTAACAAGGTCATACTGGCTGGGTCATCTAAACTGGGCTCCTTGCCGTTCAGGCTATCGCGAGCAAGGGCGGCTTGCACGTTCAATGTGCGATCCGCGAAGCGTGCTCAAATTGTCGGTGATCGCGCAGGGAAACGCCGCTGGCATTGGGCGTTGCCGGTCGCAACCGTCGACCGGGCGCACAGCCAGGCAGACGGCCGGCACGGGCGTCGCCGCCCGGGAGCGGCGCCGCAACCAGCTTTTTCCGGTCGAACTTAGCGGATCACTGCTTTGCGATCGCGGTGACCTCGCCATCGCTGCCCTTGAGCGAGAGGTCGAAATCGACCTTGTCGCCGACCTTGACCGCATCGGTGATCGACGGCGCGGCCTTGAACGCCATCGTCATCGCGGGCCACTTGGCCTCCGGGATCGGACCATGATCGAGCGTGATCGTGCCTGCCGCCTTGTCGATCGCGGTGACGGTGCCATGGCCCTTGGCCTTGATCGCGGCGTTCGCGTCAGGCGCCATCGACATGTTGCCCATGTCGCCGCTCATGGTCGCGGCGGGCGCCGCCTCGTTGGTCTCAGTCGCAACGGGGGCCTCCGCCTTCTTGCCGCACGCGGCAGTCAGGGCGGCGAGGCCGAGGGCAATGGTCAGTCGTGCATGGTTCATCGTCTTCTCCTTCATGATGAAACGGGTTGAGGGATGGGATCGGTCTTGGGCCGGCGCAACAGCAGGTAGGCGGCGGGCAGGACGAACATTGAGAGCAAGGGCGCGGTCAGCATGCCGCCGATCATCGGCGCGGCAATCCGGCTCATGACCTCCGAACCCGCGCCTGATCCCAGCAGGATCGGCAGCAGGCCGGCCAGGATCACCGCCACCGTCATCGCCTTGGGACGGACGCGCAGCAGCGCGCCTTCGCGCACGGCGGCCTCGACCTCGGCAGCGTCCGGATGTGCGCCGCGCTCGGCCAGCGCGTTCTTGAGATAGATCAGCATCACCACCCCGAACTCGGCGGAGACGCCGGCGAGCGCGATGAACCCGACCCCGGTGGCGATCGACTGGTTGAACCCCAGCAGATAAAGCGTCCAGATGCCGCCGGTCAGCGCAAACGGCAGCGTCCCCATGATCAGCGCCGCCTCGTCGAAGCGGCCGAAGATGAGGTAGAGCAGCACGAAGATGATCAGCAGCGTCGCGGGCACGACCAGCTTCAAGCGGTCGACCGCGCGCTCGAGATATTCGAACTGGCCAGAGTAAGCGATGCTGACCCCAGGCGAGAGCCTGACCTGTTTCGCCACCGCACGCTGCAGATCGCCGACCACCGAGGCAAGATCGCGCCCGCGCACATCGACGTAGACCCAGGTCGAAGGCCGGGCATTCTCGGTCTTGAGCATCGGCGGTCCCTCGGCGATCGAGACGTTTGCCACGGTGCCCAAGGTGATCTGCTGGCCCGCGGGCGTCAGGATCGGTAGCGCCCGCAGCCTTTCGAGGCTGTCGCGCAATTCGCGCGGATAGCGCACGCTGATCGGATAGCGGGCGAGGCCCTCGACCGTCTCGCCGATCGTCTCGCCGCCGATCGCGCCGGAGACGATGGCCTGGACGTCGGCGATGTTGAGCCCGAACCGCGCGGCGGCGGCGCGGTCTATGTCGACATCGACATAGCGTCCGCCGGTCAGCCGCTCGGCGAGCGCCGAGCTGACGCCGGGCACGCTCCTGGCCACGGTCTCGACATCATGCGCGATGCGGTCGAGCTCGGCGAGGTCACTGCCCGACACCTTGACCCCGATCGGGCTCTTGATGCCCGTCGCGAGCATGTCGATGCGGTTGCGGATCGGCGGCACCCAGATATTGGCGAGACCCGGAAGCTTCACCCGGCGATCGAGCTCGTCGACAAGGCGTTCGGGCGTCATGCCCGACCGCCACTGGTCGCGGGGCTTGAATTGGATCGTCGTCTCGAACATTTCGAGCGGCGCGGGATCGGTCGCGGTCTCGGCGCGGCCGGCCTTGCCGAACACGCTTTCGACTTCGGGCACGGTCTTGATCAGGCGGTCGGTCTGCTGGAGCAGCTCACTCGCCTTGGCGGCCGAGAGGCCCGGCAGCGCCGAGGGCATGTAGAGCAGGTCGCCCTCGTCGAGATTGGGCATGAACTCGCCGCCGAGCCGGCTGAGCGGCCAGGCCGTGGTGGCGAACACCAGAGCCGCGATCAGCAGCACTGCCTTGGGCCGCTTCATCGTCCAGTCGATCGCGGGCCGGTAGATATTGGTGAGCCAGCGATTGACCGGATTGGCCTGCTCGGCCGGAATGCGGCCCCGGATCAGCCAGCCCATCAGGATCGGCACCAGGGTCACCGACAGGATCGCGGCCGCGCCCATCGCATAGGTCTTGGTGAAGGCGAGCGGCGCGAACAGCCGGCCTTCCTGCGCCTCCAGGGTGAAGACCGGAATGAACGACAGCGTGATGATCAGCAGGCTGAAGAACAGCGCCGGCCCGACCTCGGCCGCCGCCTCGGTGACGACGATCCAGCGCATCTCGCCATCGAGATGTCTGTCCGGGTGATCCTGCTCCCAGCGTTCGATCCTCTTGTGGGCGTTCTCGATCATGACGACCGCCGCATCCACCATCGCGCCGATGGCGATGGCGATGCCGCCCAGCGACATGATGTTGGCGTTCACCCCTGGAACCGCATTACGACGAACGCGGCCAGCACACCGAGCGGCAAGGTCAGGATCGCGACCAGCGCCGAGCGGACGTGCCAGAGGAACAGGGCGCAGACCAATGCGACGACGATGAACTCCTCGACCAGCTTGCGGGTGAGGTTCTCGACCGCGCGATCGATCAGCTGCGAGCGGTCATAGACCGTGACCACCTCGACGCCCGGCGGCAGGCTTTTCCTGAGATCGGCGAGCTTGTCCTTGACCGCCGCGATGGTCTCACGGGCGTTCTTGCCTGACCGAAGAATAACGACGCCGCCGGCGACCTCGCCTTCGCCGTTCAGTTCGGCGATGCCGCGCCGCATCTCGGGGCCGACCTGGATCGTGGCGACATCGCCGAGCCGGACGGGCACGCCGCCCGCCGCAGTCTTGAGCGGGATTGCCCGGAAATCGTCGAGCGTTTTCAGATAGCCCGAGGCGCGGACCATATATTCGGCCTCGGCCATTTCCAGCACCGAGCCGCCGGCTTCCTGATTGGCTTGGCTGATCGCCTGCACTGCCTGGGCGTGGGTTACGCCGTAGGCCGCGAGCTTCACCGGATCGAGCAGCACCTGGTACTGCTTGACCATGCCGCCGATGCTGGCGACTTCGGCCACGCCGGTCACGGTCTTCAGCTCGTAGCGCAGGAACCAGTCCTGCAACCCGCGAAGCTGCGAGAGATCGTGCCGGCCGGTGCGGTCGACCAGCGCATATTCATAGACCCAGCCGACCCCGGTCGCGTCCGGCCCGAGCGCGCTGCGGGCGCTGGCCGGCAACCGACCCTGGACCTGGTTGAGATATTCGAGCACGCGGCTGCGCGCCCAGTAGAGATCGGTGCCGTCCTCGAAGATCACATAGACGAAGCTGTCGCCGAAGAAGCTATAGCCGCGCACCGTCTTGGCGCCGGGCACCGACAGCATGGTGGTGGTGAGCGGATAGGTGATCTGGTTCTCGACGATCTGCGGCGCCTGACCCGGATAGGAAGTGCGGATCACGACCTGCACGTCGGAAAGATCGGGCAGCGCGTCGATCGGGGTCGAGCGCACCGCCCACAGGCCCGCGCCGACCAGCGCGAGCATGCCGAGCACGACGAAGAAGCGGTTCCTCACCGACCAGCGGATGAGATGGGCGATCACTGGCCCGCCACCTTCGCCATATGCCGCAGCGTCGGTCCCGCCGGGGGCCGGTCGAACCCGAACCGGACCCGGTCACCCGCCTTGAAGCCGCGCGCGATGCCCGGATTGGCGAGCGCGAAGGTCATCGTCATCGCCGGCCAGTCGAGCGCGGGAACGGGCTCGTGGCTGAGCGTCACCGAATTGGCCGTGATCCGCTCGATCTTGCCCGTCGTCTCGTACAGCGTGGCTTTCGACGCCGGCGCGGCGATGGTCGCCGATGCCGCACCGCCGCCGATCGGCCGCGCCTCGATTCCCGACAGGCTCGCCTCGGAATCGATCAGGAACTGCCCCGAGACGACGACGTTCTCGCCGGGCGACAGGCCGGCAAGGATCTCGGTCTCGCCGCCTGCCTCGCGGCCGATGCGGACCTCGGCGGGATGATAGCGCCCGTCGCCTGCGGCCAGCATGACGAGCGTGCGCCTGCCCGTGCGGATCACCGCTTCGCTCGGCACCAGCAGCGCCGGCTTGGCATCGCCGCCAAGCGCGACGCTGGCGAACATGCCCGGCCGCAACCGGCCGTCCCGGTTGGGCAGCTCGATCCGCACGGTGAGCGTGCGGCTGTCGGCCTGCGTGGTCGGCAGGATCGCGATCACCCGGCCGGCGAAGCGCTCGCCGGGGAAGCCCGCCAGCGTGGTGCTGGCATTCTGGCCGACCCGGACATCGCCCGCGCGCGCTTCGGGCACCGCGGCATTGAGCCAGACGGTGCCGAGCCCGCTTACCTGGGCGAGCGTCTGGCCCATGGCGAGCGTCACGCCGGCACGGGCGTCGAGCGTCTGGATCGTGCCCGAGATCGGCGTCGTGATCGTCACCACGCCGTTCGGGCGTCCGCTCCGCTCGACGCTGGCGATGAGGCCGTCGGACATGCCCATCAGCCGCAGTCGCTGGCGCGCGGCCGCGGTGAGGTCGGGCTTGCCGAGCCGCCTGACGCTCAGATATTCGGTCTGCGCGCCGCCCCATTCGGGCAGGAGCAGGTCCGCGATCGGCGCGCCGGCGCGGACCACGTCCCCGGGCGCTCGCGCATAGACGCGGCTCACGAACCCGCCCGAACGCGCCTGGATGACGGCGACGTCGCGCTGGTTGAAGTCGATCGTGCCGGTGACCTCGAGGGCCGAGGCAAGGCTGCCCATCTTCGCCGCGACGACCCGCAATCCCAGGCTCTGCCGCGCGGCGGGATCGACGGCGACCGTGGGGGCCGCGCCGGCGCTTCCTCCGTCCGCGTATCGCGGCACGAGCTGCATATCCATGAAGGGCGACTTGCCGGGCTTGTCGAACTTCTGGTTGGGGAACATCGGATCGTACCAGTAAAGGACTTTGCCTGCCCCGGCGGGCGTGGTCGCCTCCGATTGCGGTGCCTGGCGATGGCCAGCCCAATAGCCTGTGCCGCCGGCCAGCAGCGCGACAGCCAGGATCGATGCGCCCCAGCGCAGCGCGGATTTATCGAGCGTCATGGCCGCTCCTCCCCATAGGTGATAGTGATGCGGACCGCGTCGCGCGCGACGTCGGCTTCGCGGTTGAGCGCCTCGACCTCGGCCTCCGCGAGCCCGAGCGTCGTGAGCAGCGCGGCGCCAAGGTCGAGCTTGCCGGCGCCATAGCTGTCGCGGTCGAGCTCGGCGCGGTGCCTGGCGAGTGGCACCAGCGTCTCGCGGGCATTGCGCAACCGGGAGAGATGCATGGCATGGTCTGCGAGATCGGCGTCGAGCTGCGCCACCAGCTCGCGGCGGATCGCCTCGCGGTCGAACCGACCCCCTTGCGCAAGGCTCTCGCTTGCAGCGATCCTGGGGTTCTGGCGCTTGCCGGCGAACAGCGGCAGGTCGATCGACACGCCGACCGAGGCCATGTCGCCGTACATGGGATCGCGCCGGCCATAGGTGACGCCGACCTTCCAGTCGGGGCGCTTGTCGGCGCGCGCGAGACGCACGTCCGCTTCGGCGACTGCGATCCGCGCGTCCTGCGCGCGCAGGGCGGGAAGCGCATCGATCCCGGCCCGCAGCCGGATCGGATCGACATCGAGCATCGGCGGGTCGCCCGTCGCCTGCGGGTCGGGGTCGCCGGTATAGCGCGCGAGCCGGGCCCGCGCCTGCGCCACCACCGCAGCCATCTCGGCGCGGCGATCGGCGATGGCGGCGCGGAGCTGGTCGGGCTCGAGCGCCTGGCTCGGGCGCGCGCTGCCCGACGCCAGGCGTGCGGTCACGGTCTTCTGCAGGTCGTCGAGGCTGGCATCGAGCAGGTCGAGCTGCCGGAGCCGGCGTTCTCCATAATAGAGATCGACCCAGGCGAGGGCGGTCTCGAGCCGCACGTTGCGGCCTTCGACCAGCTCGCCCGCCTCGGCGATACCGATATCGGCCGCGGCGCGCGCGGCGCGTGCATGGCGCTTGGCGAGATTGGGGAAGGTCTGGCTGAACCCGATCGTCGCCATAGTGAAATCGTCGCGCGTGAAGCTGCCGGCATTGGGGCCGCTCACCGGGAAGTTCTGCAGGCCCAGGTCGAGCGTCGGATCGGGCAGGCGATCGGCCGCGACCGCCGAAGAGCGGGCGCCGGCTGTCGCCGCCGCGCGCGCCTTGAGGCTTGGCGCGTTGGCGGCAGCGAGCCTCACTGCCTGCTCGTAGGTGAGCGGGCCGGCCGACACCGGCACGGCCCAGGCGCTCGCAAGCGTCGCACCGATAGAGAGCAACAGGCGTCGCACAGCGCGCCTCGGCATCATGATCATGGATATCATCCCCTCATGACAGAGGCGGCGCGCCAAGATGTGACGCGCCGCTCCGGAGCGGGTTTAGCCCTTGTCCGACCTGACTGCGCCGCGCATGCAGTCGGCGGCGCTTGCCTGCATCATCGCGCAATCGCAGCTGGCCATGTCCCGGCTGTCGGGCACCCATATGCGGACACGCGCAGGGCCAGTCGCCCGCGGACCATATTGCGGCGCCGACCGCCATTCCCAATGGCCTTGCGGCGTGCGGCTCGCGTCGGTTGCAAGCGCAGGCGCGGCGAGACTGAGGGCCGCCACAAGGGCGGCCGGAAGCAGTTTGATCATCACGAAAACCTTTGACTGAAAAGAAGGAAACCGGGCGCGCACGCATCGATCGATGCGCGCAGCCCGTGCTCGTTCAATCAGGCAAGGCTGGTGGGAGGATCCGGCTCGGGCGCAACCGCCTTGCCGGTCAATATCGTGTCGGTCGTCCAGAAGCTGGGCGCGTCGTAGAGACGCGCAGGCGCAACGCCGCCTGCCAGGTCCGCTGCGACCAGCGGGATCACGCACCCCATCGCGGCGATGCAATCGAGCGTCAGGCCCTTGCAGGGCTTTTCGCTGGGCGCAGGCTGCTGCTTGGCCATCATCGCCATGCAGTCCGCATCCATGCCCTTGGCCAGCGGCGCGCCTGCCGCCTGCGGCACGCTGTGCGCGGCCGCCATCTGGGCTCCGAAGAGACCGGACAGCGCTCCGATGACGAGCAGGAGGGCGAGCAGGCGTTTCACGGGCCTCGATATCTAGCGGGTTTCGCGGGCGCAGCCAACCAAAGTCTCGCGCCGCGCGGATTTTGAAGTGCTGACGGCTGATTCCGTCAACTCCGCGTCAATAAAGATCCGGCCCGGGGAAGAAGATCGGCTGCGGCCTCTACGTATATCGAGGCTGGACCCGGGACCGTAGTCCCAAGCCTGAAGAGACGCTCTTCCCCTCGGCAAAGTCCGGGCGGTGGCTTACCATCCAAGGAGGTGAATATGGTCAGAAAAACTCTCATGGTCGCGCTTGCCGGCATTTCGATGCTTGCTGCCGTCCCCGCTATGGCCCAGGGCATCGGGCACAGCCTGTTCATGCGCGGCTCGATCGTCGACACGGGCAGCAACGGCACGGTCGTCTGCATCGGCAAGGCCGATGGCGCCGAGGTCGGCCAGAAGCTCGAGGTCTATCGCGTCGTGACCCATCCGGGTCCGTCCAAGGGCGTGGCGCCGACCTATCACCGCCAGCTCGTCGGCCATGTGACGATCGACCATATCTTTGACGATCACTTCGCGCACGTGTCCGTCGCCGACGGCACGCCTGCCAGGCACGACATCGTCGAGCTTCGCAAGAACTGACAAGCCGGTGGCCCGGCGGCACGGGCTGCCCTGCGACGCGTCGGGGCAGCGGGCCGCCGGCGACGAGGAGACCGTTCGGGGTCAAAGCGAAACCGCTTGACCCTGGACCATGGTCCAACCGGCATGATCGAGCGGATGACATGGGCAATTTCAAGATCGGCGAACTGGCCGCGGCCGCAGGCGTGGGGCGGGATACGATCCGCTATTATGAGCGGATGGGCCTGCTGCGCGAGCCCGCGCGCACGGCAGCGGGCTACAGGCTCTACGACGCGACCGACCTCGAGCGCGTCAATTTCATCCGCTCGGCGCAGGAGCTTGGTTTCACACTCGAACAGGCCCGGCAGCTGCTGGCACTCAGGGCGTCGGACACCGCGCATGCCCAGGCCGTGCTCGATATCACGCTTGCCAAGATCGCGGACGCCGAAGCCCGGCTCGAGCGCCTGTCGGATATCCGCGACATGCTGCGGATGCTCGCCGACGAATGCCCGGGCGAAGTGCCGGTCTCCGATTGCCCGATCCTCGCCTTCCTGACGGCGCGGCGGAAAGACCAGCAGCATAACAAGAAACATCAGGCAGCGCAGGACGAACGATCACCACGAGCGAAAGGGGTTTTGTCATGAAGAAAATGCGTTTGATCGCCGTCCTCACGCCGGCGCTGCTTCTAGGCGCCTGTGTGACCACGCGGCCGACCTCGGCGCAGGTCGAGAGTTGCCGGGCGATGGAGGGCAATATGGGTCTCCAGACGCCGCATGATCATGGCGAGATGAAGGGGCAGGGGCGCAACCCGATGAACCTCTCGCACGACCGGTGTCTCCGGATTCTGCGCAGCGCGCAATGAGCCGGTCCGGACGCCAGGGATGGCGCCCGGACACAGTTTTCAAGCCAAGGAGCAAAGCCATGATCGACCATGCGAAGAAAGCCCTTCCACTTGTCGGCGGAAGCCTGTTGCTGGCGCTCGCGCTTTCGGGCTGCGACCGCCAGGCCGACCAGACGGTGCCGCCCGCGGCGAACAGCGTCGCCGCCACCCCGGTCCTGACCGACAGCGGCAACGCTGCAGACGCGGCGCCGATGGACGCGATGAGCAACCAGGCCGAGATGGAGCGGCATCACCGTCAGGCGATGGACCATGACGCGATGCGCGCCGGGGCCGGCAACCAGACCGCGCCGGCACCCGATCCCGCGCCGGGCAATGCGGCGATGCCGATGAAGGATATGTAGGCTCGCACACTAAGGGGATGAGGATGTCCAGGCGGATCAGCCTTCGACGCTTGAGCCTCGGCTGCGCAATCGCTCTCAGCCTGTCCGCGAGCGCGGGCGCGCAGGAGGGCGAGGATCATGCCGCGCATCATGGCGCAGGCATGCCGGCCGGCGGGGGCATGTCCGCACCGGCAGAGCCGGGGTCGTCGGACATGGCGAAGATGATGAACCCCATGATGGATCGCATGATCAATGGGGAAGGGGAGAATGAGCACGGCCACGAATCGCGCCGGACCGGCTTCATCTCGCAGCTGCTCGCCTTTCCCGCGCTTGACGAAGCGGCAAGGCAGCGGGTCGCTGCGCAGGCCGGCGAACGGGTAAGCACGGGTCTGGCGATGATCAACGCCGCCTCGGCCGACGGCGCGCGTGCGACCACGGTCTCGGCCCGGCTCGATGCGGCGCGGCGCCTGCGCGAGGGAACCGACCTGTTCCGCTCCGGCACCGCCGCGCAGGGCGCGATCGGGGGCTTGCAGCCGCCCCGGGAGGTCGGGCTTGCCTGGCTGCGCGATCAGCTCGACATCGACCAGGCCGCGCCCGGCCATGCCGATCACTGGTTCGGCATCTCGCCCTCGCACCTCCTTCTCATGCTGTTCCTGGGGCTGGTGAGCGCCACGCTTATCGCGCTGCAGATCTTCCGCCTGCGGCGGATCGGGGCGATCGCCGGCGGTGTCGCCACCGCCAAGGTTCCAGCAAAGCCGGAGCCGAAGGCTGCCCCTCCCGCTACCAGGGTTGCGCCCGCGCCTGCACCCGTTGCCGACAGCGCCGGGCTCGCGCCGAGCAATGCGGCCGCACCCGCTGGGGCGTCGCTGCGCAAGCCCAAAAGCTGGGCGGGGCAGCTGCGCGTGGTCCAGATCGTGCGAGAGACGCCGAGCGTGCTGACCTTCCGGCTCGCGGACCCGACCGCCGACCGGCTGCCGTTCGACTTCCTGCCGGGCCAGTTCCTGCAGGTCGAGGTAGAGCCCGAAGCGGGCAAGACCGCGCGCCGTTCCTACACGATCGCCTCTTCGCCGACCCAGCGGGCCTATGTCGAACTGACGGTCAAGCGCGAGGAGCAGGGCGTGGTCTCGCGATACCTGCACGACAAGGTCGTCGCCGACGATCTGCTGAAGGTCAGCGGACCGTTCGGCGCCTTCACCTTCACGGGAACGGATGCCCAGAGCATCGTGCTGATCGCGGGCGGGGTCGGCATCACCCCGATGATGTCGGTGCTGCGCTATCTCACCGACACCGCGTGGAAGGGTGATATCTTCTTCTTCTACGGCGCACGGTCGACCGAGGAATTCGTGTTCCGCGACGAGCTCGAGCGGCTCGAACGCCGTTTTCCCAACCTCCATGTCGTCGCCGCGATGCAGCGCGCGCCCGGCACCGTCTGGATGGGCCCCGAAGGGCCGATCACGCGCGAGATGATCCTGGCCGCGGTGCCGGAGATCGCGAGCCGGCGCATCCATATGTGCGGCCCGCCGGCGATGATGGGCGCGATGCGCGGCGTGCTGGCGGAACTCGGCGTCCCCGACGCGCAGCTGCACACCGAGGCGTTCGGTCCGGCCTCGCTGCCGGCCGACCACGAGGATCTCGAGGTCAAGCCCGCGCCCCCGCCAGCGGATAAGCCGGCCCCGAGCGCCGAGGTGGCGCCGAGCACGGTGACCTTCTCCGTGTCGGGGGTGTCGGCGGCCTTGCCCGCGGACGAGACCGTGCTGGAGGCGGCCGAGGGCGCGGGCGTCGAGATCCCCTATGCATGCCGTGCGGGCACATGCGGCGCCTGCGTGGTCAAGCTGCTGCAGGGCGAAGTGACGATGGAGGTCGAATCCGGCCTTGCGCCCGCCGACAAGGCGCAAGGCTATGTGCTCGCGTGCCAGGCGAAGGGGACGGGCACGCCGCTCGTGGTCGAAGCCTGATGCGCGAACGCAGCGACATTGCCGTGGGCCTGCTGGTCGCGTTCCTGCTGCTGTTCCCGTTCGGCTATCTCGTGCATGTGTCGCCCCGCTTTCCGGGTAGCCTGGCCGGCGGGATCATCGGGATCGCAGCGCTCGTGCTGATGCTGCTGACGCTTCCTTATGTCGCGGCCAAGCACATCGCCTGGGTCGACAAGGCGCTCTCCCGGGTCGTCAGCAAGCCAACCCTGCTCGCCATCCACATCTATGCCGGCGTGCTGGCGCCGATCCTGGGTCTGGTCCACGCCGCGCACAAGCTCGAAAGCCCGGTCGGCCTGCTTCTGACCGTCCTCCTGCTGATGACGGTCATCACCGGCTTCATCGGCCGCTACCTGCTTGCCCAGCTTGGTCGGGCGCTGCGCGGACGCAGGTCAGAACTGGCCTCGCTTCGCGCCGCCTTCCTCGAGGAGCCGGCGGCGCCGACGCAGGCCGATACCGCAGCCCCGCCGCTGTCGGGCTGGAAGCGCTATCTGTTCGTCGCCGGGGATGCGTCCGCGGGCCAGCGCCCCCAGGACAAGGCGGGGATCGCCGCAGCGCTGGCCGATACCGAATTCGCGATCCGTGCCGAAGAGGCAACCAACACCCTGTTCGCGCGGTGGCGGTTCCTGCACATCCTGCTGGGCTGTCTCATCTTCGCGCTGCTCGCGCTCCACGTCGGCGCGGCGATCTATTACGGGCTGCGCTGGCTATGAGCTGGCAGCGTCTTTCCTACGCCGTCTTCATCGCAGCCCTGCTGGTGATGGTCGCCGCGGTCGCGATCCGGATGCGATCGGACGCGCCGAGGGATGCCGGCCTGGTGGCGCAGCTCGTCTCGCCCGGCCCGCTCTCGAGCGCGCACCAGTCCTTTGCCGGCCAATGCACGGCCTGCCACACGCCGGGCAAGGGCGTCGAAACCCGGACCTGTCTCACCTGCCATGCGGGCACCGATTTCGGGACGAAGCAGTCGACGCAGTTCCACGCGAAAGCGACGCAGTGCACCTCCTGCCACGTCGAACATGAGGGAGAGCGCGGCATCATCCGCATGGATCACGCCGCGTTGCTCGACATGGCGAAGTGGCGGCAGCCTTTGGCGGGCATGTCGACAAACACTCGAAGCCTGACCCCCGAGACCGCGCTCAATTGCGCGAGCTGCCATGCGTTCCGCGATCCGCACCAGGGCCTGTTCGACACCGACTGCGCGAGCTGCCACAAGACCGACAGCTGGAAGATCGCCAATTACCGCCATCCATCGGTCAATTCGACGCAGTGCGCCGAGTGCCATAAGGCGCCGCCCAGTCACTTCATGGAGCATTTCAGCATGGTCTCGCAGCGCGCAGCCGGATCGAAGGCGCGCGTCGACCAATGCTATGCCTGTCACGCCACCGACAGCTTCAACAATATCCGCAAGCGAGGCTGGTATGATCACCATTGAGGCCGACTGGCTGAGCGCCTTCTTCCGGCTCGCCGTGATCGGCCTGGAACTGGCGGGCACGCTGACCATCCTGGTCGGCGCGGGGCTCGCAACCTTTCTGTTTGCGCGGCGGGCGAGGGCGGGCGACCGAACCGAGGCCTATAGCACGTTCCGCTCGGCGCTCGGCCGCAGCATCCTGCTCGGCCTGGAATTTCTGGTCGCCGGCGACATCGTCAAGTCGCTGGTGATCAACCCGACGCTCGACGATCTCATCGTGCTGGCCGGGCTTGTGCTGGTGCGGACCTTCCTGAGCATCTCGCTCGGGGTCGAGATCAACGGTCACTGGCCCTGGGAGGAAACCCGGATGGCGCGGGAGAAGGCGCGTGCGGCGTCGGATGGGTCGCCGGCGACGGCTGAGGCCGCCGGATGCGGCACACCGCGCAAGGGATAGCCGATGGAGGGTGCATGATGATCGAGAGACGCGAATTGCTGATGGCGGGCGCCGGCCTTGCCGCCGCCGGAACGCTGGCTGCGCCGGCGGCGGGGCAGCAGCATCGAATGGAAGGGATGGCGATGTCGATGACGGACTGCATCGACGATTGCCTGGCTTCACACCGCATGTGCCTCGAAACCGCCGCCTGGCTGACGAAGCAAAGCAGCGCGCTGGCGAGCGCGTCGTTGATCGCCATGCTGAACGACTGTGCGGAACTGTGCCAGGCGACAGCCAACTCGATGCTGCGGGAATCGGCTCTGCACCGCATCCTGTGCCGCGCCTGCGCCGATGCTTGCGAGCGCTGCGCCGAGGAATGCGGGCGTCATAGCGAGGACCAGCGGATCGCGCGTTGCTCGGCCACCTGCAAGAAATGCGCGGCGAGCTGCCGAATGATGGCGGACATGACCGGCTGACCACCCGCTTCGCATATTACGTATACTGCCGGGTCAGGACCGATACCATCTCAAGGGCAAGCTCCCGGAGGAGCGAGAAACGACCGGATCTGAAGCCGGTCGAACGGAAACCAGACTTGAAGGAATCGATAGTGCGCAAGAAAACGGTAGTTATCACTTCGCTCGCAGCCCTCGGCCTCCTTGCCCTCGGTGCCGGGCCTGTTCTCGCCGATGGCATGCCGTCGGACATGCCGGATCTCGAGGAGACGCTCAAGGCCAAGCCTGCGCCGGCTCAGTCCGGCACGGCCCATATGGAGGGCATGCGGCACGGCAAGGACCAGATGCACGGTGAGATGATGCGAGGCCACCGGATGGCCATGCGGGAATCGGGGAGCCAGGAGGGGGCTTCTGACATGTCGCATCGGTCGGGCGGGGGGTGCTGAACCAAAAGCCCATCAGAGGTCGGTTGATCAAAGCCTCACCATACAAGGCGTTGGTATCGTTTGACCGGGCCGCAACGTTGGTCCGCCGTTTCCCCGGCGGGCCAATTGCGTTTCAGAATAAAGGTCTGCACGAGCTTTAATGCGATGCAGTCATGAATCCGCTGGACCCTTGGACCATGGTTTCGCCCGCAAGATCGCGGGCCTGCCAGTCCTGATCCAGTGCGGATTCGTAACTTACGTATTCAGACCAAAGGGCCAAGCCCGCATGAGGGGTCGGTATGGTCGCGGTCGCAAACGGCGATCGGGCAAGGACTCATCATGCGGAGAACCACAATGCGAAAGACGAAACTTCTAGTCGGCGCGATCGGCTGCCTGGCGACCCTGAACTTCGCTGGCGCGGGTCTGGCGCAATCGGCACCCGCCGCGCCCCAGCACGCCCCTGCGCAGCCGAAGCCATCCACCGCCCATGCCCATCAGCAGGGGATGGATCATGGAGGGCAGCAGATGCACGACCAAATGATGCAGGATCACCAAGCCGGCATGCAGAAGCCGCAAGGCCAGCAGGGCGCTGCGGGCATGGCCGGAATGTCTGGTGGCTCGTCGCAGGGGAGCGGTTCGAGCAAGGCTGGCAAGCCCAAGAGCGGTTGCTGCAAGATGCCGATGAAAAAGGCAAAGCCGGCCGCCAAGAAGAAACCGGCCACGCCTATGGCCGACAAGCCGATGAGCGACATGTGAGGTTTCCAGCCCCGAGAACAGACCCCTGGGGCTGAGGGCCCGCCGCTGCCCCCGCGGCGGGCCTGTTCTTCAAGAGGTGTTCCAAGTTTCTAGGATTTCATAACGAGAAGCAGGCGTCCACCGCGAGAGAGAGGAGCCCGCGATGCGTAAAGCTCCAGGAGTTGGCACCGAGCTGCGGGTCCGCGCTTACGATTAAGAGGTCCGACCAAGCATGGCCGGATCAACTTCAGTGACCTCTGCGCCGCGATTGAATGGCGAGAGCCATTGCCTGCTTAGGCGACGAGATAATCTATGAGCTGATGAGAAAATCATCGGCTTCTTTTGCGTGTCCAGCCTGGCGCTTCGTAAAAACTCTGCCTGATTTTTGTCTGCGGAACTTACTTATAGGCCGTCTCATCAGAAGGCCTACTTCATCAGGCATCGGTAAAGATGGAGACAGGCGATGTTCGAGAAGGCGATCGGGACCATCAATGCTGCGGCGTCCTTCCGACACCGCTATGATAATTTCATCGGTGGTCGATGGAGCGCTCCAGCGAGCGGCGAGTATTTCGCGGACACGAGCCCGATCAATGGCGCCCAGATCGCCGAGTTTGCGCTGTCGACGCCGGAAGATGTCGAGCGCGCGCTCGATGCGGCGCACGCCGCCAAGGATCAATGGGCAAGGATCTCGCCCGCCGACCGCGCCAGGATTCTCAATCGCGTCGCCGACCGGCTCGAGGATAATATGGAGTTGCTGGCGCTTGCCGAGACGATCGACAACGGCAAGCCGATCCGCGAGACGCGCGCTGCCGACGTTCCGCTCGCGATCGACCATTTCCGCTATTTCGCCGGCTGCATCCGGGCCGAGGAAGGCGGGATCTCGACGATCGATGCCGACACCATCGCCTATCATTTTCGCGAGCCGCTTGGCGTCGTCGGCCAGATCATCCCGTGGAACTTCCCGCTGCTGATGGCGGCGTGGAAGATCGCCCCGGCGCTGGCGGCGGGCAACTGCACCGTCATCAAGCCCGCATCCCAGACGCCGCTCACCTTGCTGATGTTCGCCGAGCTCACCGCCGACATCCTGCCGCCCGGCGTGCTCAATGTCGTCACCGGCCCGGGACGGACCGTCGGCCAGGCGATCGCCGCCAATCCGCGCATCGCCAAGGTCTCGTTCACCGGCGAGACCGTCACCGGCAAGCAGATCATGCATGCGGCCGCCGACCATCTGATCCCCCAGACGATGGAGCTTGGCGGCAAGTCGCCCAACATCTTCATGGCGGACGTGCTCGACGAGGACGATGCCTTCTTCGACAAGGCGCTCGAAGGCTTCACGCTGTTCGCGTTCAACAAGGGCGAGGTCTGCACCTGCCCGTCGCGCGCGCTGATCCATGAGTCGATCTTCGATCGCTTCATCGAGCGCGCCGTGGCGCGCGTCGCCGCGATCCGCCAGGGCGATCCGCTCGACCCCTCGGTCCAGGTCGGCGCGCAGGCGTCGGAGGACCAGCTCCACAAGATCCTGGGCTATATCGATATCGGCAAGGCCGAGGGCGCGCAGTGTCTGGTCGGTGGCGCCAAGGCGCTGCCGGGCGGTGCGCTCGACCAGGGCTATTTCGTACAGCCGACCGTGTTCGTGGGTCAGAACCACATGCGCATCTTCCAGGAGGAGATCTTCGGTCCCGTCCTGGCGGTCACCACCTTCAAGACGGTCGAGGAGGCGATCGCACTTGCCAACGACACCGCCTACGGTCTTGGCGCGGGCGTCTGGACCCGGAGCGGCAACACCGCCTACCGTCTGGGCCGCGCGATCGAGGCCGGGCGGGTCTGGACCAACTGCTATCACCAGTACCCCGCCCATGCCGCCTTCGGCGGATACAAGGCGTCGGGCTTCGGGCGTGAAAATCACCGGATGATGCTCGACCATTATCAGCAGACCAAGAACCTGCTCGTCTCCTATGACGAGCACGCGCTCGGCCTGTTCTGACCCCTCGCTCAAAAGGAGAAACGGACATGGCGAAAACCATGAAGGCGGCGGTCGTCCGCGAATTCGGCAAGCCCCTGGTCATCGAGGACGCGCCGATCCCGACGGTCGGCCCCGGGCAGATCCTGGTCAAGATTGCGGCAACCGGCGTGTGCCATACCGACCTGCACGCGGCAGAAGGGGACTGGCCGGTCAAACCCAACCCGCCCTTCATTCCTGGCCATGAAGGCGTCGGGCATGTCGCCGCCGTCGGTGCGGGCGTCACCCATGTGAAGGAAGGCGACCGGGTCGGCGTGCCCTGGCTCTACACCGCCTGCGGGCATTGCGTGCATTGCCTGGGTGGCTGGGAGACGCTTTGCCACGAACAGCAGAACACCGGCTATTCGGTCAATGGCAGCTTTGCCGAATATGTCCTCGCCGATCCCAACTATGTTGGTCACCTTCCCGACAATGTCGACTTCCTCGACATTGCGCCGATCCTCTGCGCGGGCGTCACCGTCTACAAGGGATTGAAGGCCACCGAGGCCCGACCCGGCGAGTGGGTGGTCGTCTCAGGGATCGGCGGGCTCGGCCACATGGCGGTGCAATATGCCCGTGCCATGGGTCTCAATGTGGCCGCGGTCGACATCGACGATAGCAAGCTCGACCTCGCTACACGCCTTGGCGCCACACTGACGGTCAACGCGCACAGCGAGGACCCTTCGGCAGCGCTCAAGAAGGCGATAGGCGGCGCGCACGGAGCGCTCGTCACCGCCGTTTCGCCCAAGGCGTTCCAGCAGGCGCTCGGCATGGTCCGGCGCGGCGGCACGGTCGCGCTCAATGGTCTGCCGCCGGGCGACTTCCCGCTGTCGATCTTCGACACCGTGCTGAACGGCATTACCGTGCGAGGCTCGATCGTCGGCACGCGGCTCGATCTGCTCGAGGCACTGGCGTTCGCCGGCGACGGCAAGGTCAAGGCCACGGTCCATGCAGACAAGCTGGAGAACATCAACGACGTCTTCTCCCGCATGCACCATGGCGACATCGAGGGCCGGATCGTCCTCGACCTCGCCTGAACCCGACTTCGCGAAAGTACAGTTCATGTCTCCCTTACATATCCGGCCGATCGCACGGCGCCGTTTCGTCCAGGGGCTGGCGATCGGCGGCGCGGTTGCCGGCTTCGCCCCGCGCTTCTCGCGCGATCCGCCCCAGTCTCGCCCGCCGAGCTTAGCGGGACCGAGTTCGACCTCGAGATCGCCGAGCTGCCAGTCAACTTCACCGGCAAACGCCGTATCGCGACCGCCGTGAACGGCAGCGTGCCCGCGCCGGTCCTGCGCCTGCGCGAAGGCGACACGGTCACGCTCCGTGTGCGCAACGGCCTCAAGGAGATGTCGAGCATCCATTGGCACGGCATCATCGTGCCGGCGGAGATGGACGGCGTGCCCGGCATCAGCTTTGCCGGCATCGCGCCGGGCGAGACCTTCACCTATCGCTTCGAGGTCCGCCAGAGCGGAACCTACTGGTATCACGCTCACACGCTCGCCGAGCAGACGGGACTCTATGGAGCGATCATCGTGGAGCCGAAACAGGCGCCGGCGGCGCGGGCGCCCGATCGCGACTATTGCATCGTGCTCAGCGACTGGTCGGACGAGCCGCCGCTGCAGATCTTCCTCAATCTCAAGAAGCAGAGCAGCTACTATAATTTTGCGCAGCCGACAGCCGGCGACTTCCTCAAGGATGTCGGCGCCATGGGCCTTGGGAAGGCGCTCGAGCGGCGGCGGATGTGGAACAGCTCGCGGATGAACCCGACCGACTACAGCGATGTCTCTGCCGCGACCTACACCTATCTGATGAACGGCGCGCCGCCCGCCGGCAACTGGACCGGTATCGCCGCGCCCGGCGAACGCGTGCGCCTGCGCTTCGTCGGCGCGGGGACGGCGACGTTCTTCGACGTGCGGATCCCGGGGGTCGAGCTGACGGTCGTATCGGCCGACGGGCAGCCGGTCGAGCCGGTCACGGTCGAGGAATTCCGGATCGGCCCGGGCGAGACCTATGACGTCGAGTTCACCATGCCCGAGGGCGGCGCCCGCACCATCTTCGCGCAGGCGATCGATCGGAGCGGCTATGCCCGCGGCACGATCGCACCGGCTCCGGGCATGGCGGCAGCCGTGCCGCCGCTCGATGCCCGGACCTGGCTCGAGCCGGTCGACATGATGGGCGCGATGGCGACGATGGGCGCAATGGGAGGCGACGCGCATGCCGGGCACGGCATGACCGAGATGCCGGCCAGGGCACAGCACGCCCGCACCGAATATGGCGCCAATACCGACATGCGCGTCGACTATCCCCGCACCAATCTGGACGATCCCGGCGCCGGGCTGCGCGGGCGCGGCTGGCGCGTGCTGACGCTGGCCGATCTGCGCACGCCGGGCGGCGATCCCGACCCGCGCGAGCCCGAGCGCGACATCGAGCTGCATCTGACGGGCAATATGGAACGGTTCATCTGGTCGCTCGACGGCATCAAGCTCAACGATTCCCGGCCGCTGCATTTCAAGCCGAACGAGCGGCTGCGCGTCACCTTCGTCAACGACACGATGATGGCGCATCCGATGCATCTGCACGGCATGTGGAGCGATGTCGAAGGCCCGGACGGCGCCTTCCAGGTCCGCAAGCATACGGTCGTGGTCCAGCCCGCCCAGCGGGTGAGCTTCCGCGTCACCGCCGACGCCATGGGCCGATGGGCCTTCCACTGCCATCTGCTCTATCACATGGCGGCCGGCATGTTCCGGGAGGTGGTGGTCGCATGATCCGGATTATCCCCTCGCGCGGCATTGCTCTTGGCGTTGCCCTCTTCCTGGCGCCGGCGATCACGGCTCCCGCCCTCGCGCAGGATGCCTTGCCCCCGTCGCCCGCCGCCACCCCTGCCCAAACGGCCACTCCCGATCCAAACTCACCTTCCGCGCAAGGCTCTCAGGAGCATGCGGGCATGGACATGCCGGGCATGGATATGACCGACACGAAGGCGTCCGGTAACGGCGCCACGATGGACATGGGCTCGATGCAGGGTGGCAAGGCCCCGCCGGACGCGCGCAACTCGGACGATTATGCCGACGGCTATCGCAACTCGACGCTGCCGGGCTATGAGATGGCCGACAAGCTCTCGATCCCCAAGATACTTGTGGATGAGCTCGAGTTCACCAGCGGCAACGAGGGTCAGGGCGTGGGCTGGACCGTGCTCGTCACCAAGGGTCAGGACAATGACAAGCTCTGGCTGCGCAGCCAGGGGCTCAAGAACTCCCGCGACCAACGTCTCGATCCGGAGAGCAGCGTCGAGGCGCTGTGGTGGCACAGCAAGAACCCGTTCTGGGGCACGCTGCTCGGGGTCAGGCAGGATCTCGGCAAGGGTGCGACCACCTGGCTCGCCGCCGGCGTCGAGGGACTGGCGCCCTATTGGTTCGACGTCCAGCTCACCGGCTATGTAGGAACCGATGGGCGTCTCGCGGCGCGCGCCAAGGCCTCCTATGAGGTCCTGTTCACCAATCGGTTGATCCTTACGCCGCAGGTGGAAACCAATATCTATTCGAAGCGGTCGAGCGATCGGCAGCTCGGCAGCGGCTTCAGCAATGTCGAGCTGAGCGGACGGTTGCGCTACGAGGTGTCGCGCAAGTTCGCGCCCTATATCGGCTTCGTCTGGGAGCGCGCATTTGACGGCACGGCCGATTTCCGTCGCCTGCGCAGGGAAGGGCCTTCCGAACACAGGCTGGTGATCGGCTTGCGCGCCTGGTGGTGATCCGCGGATGGCCACTCGAGGGATCGACCGCGAACGCGCCGCGTGACAAGGCTGGATCGCAAGCCAACGGTCGCTGGCCGGCCTCCTTTTTCGTCTTGTTGCTCGCGGCGGCTGCGGCGTCGGCGGGACAGACGGCCATTCTCGCCTTCCTTCCGGCACTGGTCGACCCGGCTCGTGGCGCGCTATCGTCAAGCGCTCATGATTTTCACGTCGCGAGCCTGACTGCGGTCCATCCCCTGGCAGCCTTGCTGGCGGCGCCGCTCTGGGGCTGGATCGCGGACCGGGTCGACTATCGGGCGATGTTGCGCGCAGCGCTGGTCATCCTCGCGCTGGTGACCGCGCCGATCGGCCTCGTCGGGTTGCCTGAGCTTTATGCATTGCGTCTGGTGGCGGGGATGGCGTCGGCCGCCATCATACCGTTGGGCTTGCTCTGCGCGAGCTTTGCCGCAAGCGGGCGCGCGGACCAGGCGCGCCGCTTCACCTGGCTGACCGCCTTCGTGTTTCTGGGCGATCTCGCCGGTCCGCTGGTGGCGGAGGTCTCGGCCGCGATCCTGCCCCGCGCTCCCCTCATGATCCTCGCTCTCGGCATCGGTGCCGTCGGGGCGGCGCTTTGCGCCGTGCGTCTGCCGCGCTGGTGTGCACCTTGCATCGATGGCGGAGACCTGCCCGCGCCTACGCTCGGCGCGACGTTGATCCTGCTTTTTATCACGATCGTCGCGGGCGGCGGGCTGGCGGCGATGCATGTCAATCTCCTGGTGACGCGGAGCGCCATTTCGCTGAGCCGCGAAGAGATCGCCTGGATGCTCAGTCTCTGCGGATTGGGCATGCTGGCGGCACAGATCTTCCATGCAAAGCTGGATTGGCTGGTCACTGTGCCGAGGCGGCTTGCCGGATTGACGCTGGGCCTGCTGGCTGTGGCACTTTTCATGTTTCCTGTCGCCGCGAGTATGGCCGAGCTCAGTGGGATCATCGTTGCTGCCGGCTGGAGCTCGGCAACCCTTCGATTGGTCACCAGCTTCTGGATCAGCGGCGGCGGGGCCCCTTCAGGCGTGAAGCTCGGTTTCCAGCATTCCGCCGCCAGCATCGGGCAGGCGCTCGCGCCGCTGGCGATAGCCATCGTCGCTCCCGGGGCGCAGCCGCTCGTTCTGTGGGGGATTGGTGGTCTATCGCTAGCGCTGCTTGTGTCCCTGCCGCTAGCCTGGAGGCCGCCCGCCATCGTAAAATCATCTGCGTGATGAGGGGAGGGGCGCATTGATGCGTATAGAAAAGAAGGGGCCTCTGCCCCATGCTTATCGTTCTTCCGGGAGTCATTTCATGAAGACCCGCCTATTCGTCGCCTTGCTGTTCCTCGCCATGCCCGGCGTAGCGCTTGCGGCCAGTGATATCGTCGTCCACCGGGATCCGGGATGTGGATGTTGCGAGAAGTGGGCGCAGGCCGTGCGCGCGAAGCTGGGACGCAAGGTCGTCATGCGTGACGATGCGTCGCGCAGCGAGCTTCAGCGCAAGGCCGGCATGCCCCGGACGCTGGCATCTTGCCACAGCGCGATCGTCGATGGCTATATGATCGAGGGCCATGTCCCGATATCCGACGTCAAGCGCTTGCTGGCGACCCGTCCTGCGGGCGTCAAAGGCATTGCGGTTGCGGGGATGCCGATCGGTTCGGAGGGCATGGAAGTGGCAGGCGCTGCCCGCCAACCCTATACGGTGGTGGCCTTCGGCAGCGCCGGTCAGCGAATTTTCGCCCGCCATTGATATCGCGCGGTTTGCAGCATCCTGCAGAATTGCCCGGTGGTAGAGGACCCCGCTGTCGAGTGTAGAACCTTGTGTCAAGCGAGCTGATGGCGTCCCTACCCCTACCTACACTGAAAAAGCAACGATTTGTCTTGTAAGTTGTTCGCGGTCGTCTCCCTGATTTGCCTGAATTTGGCCCAAAATGTGGGAACGATTGTGGGACCGTTTG
Source organism: Sphingobium rhizovicinum (assembly GCF_042647625.1). Lineage (NCBI taxonomy): Bacteria > Pseudomonadati > Pseudomonadota > Alphaproteobacteria > Sphingomonadales > Sphingobiaceae > Sphingobium > Sphingobium rhizovicinum. Next base: position 34,045 of record NZ_JBHRVU010000002.1, read on the forward strand.
CCCACCGAAAGTGTGAGAACGGCCCCAACATTCCCGATCAGGGCCCCGAACCGATGGCACTCACAGCATTGAAGGTGAAAAACGCGAAGCCCGGTCGCCATGTCGATAGCCGGGGCTTTGCCTGATTGCACTTTGCGTTCGCTTGCATTACATCGTCATGCAGAAAGGAAATCGACATGGCCGCAAACGCTCTTGTGCAGACCCGGATCGACGGAGCGGTGAAGGAGGAAGCCGCGACCGTGCTGGCTGCTATGGGGCTGACCGTCTCCGATGCCGTGCGCCTGATGCTGACCCGCGTTGCCCGCGACAAGGCCTTGCCGTTTGAACCGCTGGTGCCCAATGCCGAGACGATCGAGGCCATGAAGGAAGCGCGCGAGGGAAAGGGCAAGCGGTTCGCCACGGTGGTCGACCTGATGGCCGACCTCAATGCGGACGATTGAACGCTTCGGGCGGTTCAAGCGCGACTACAAGCGGGAGAAGAAGGGGCAGCACGCCAAGACGCTGGACGCTGACCTGATCCCGATCATCGAGGCGCTGGCATCCGACGAGCCGCTTGAACCGCGCCACCGCGACCATGCGCTGACCGGCGACTGGCGCGACCATCGCGATTGCCACATAAAGCCCGACCTCGTGCTGATTTACCGCAAGCCCGATGACGACACCTTGCAGCTTGTGCGCTTGGGATCGCACGCGGAATTGGGTTGGTGACGCCCGCGCATGGCGAGCTTATACGTTTGTCGGGTATGTCAGCCAGAGGCACGATTACGGGTTAGGTGTGATCAGCGAGCATCCGATGCCAACAAGCTTTTGCAGAAGACATCAATCGCAGAGATGCATTCGGCAGGCGCTGCTTGAAACAAAAATGAGGGCCATAAATCACTTTCACCCTCAAATTCTGACAAATTTGCCGTTAGTTCACGACTGGTGAGCGAGAAATGAGCCGATCGCGTTGGGCTTGAAGAGCCGACCGCTCGCTCCACCGTCGTGACCCCTACGTTGATGACCGGCGGATGCTGGCCCGGTAGACGATGCTGCCGAGAGCGACGACGACGCCCATGATGGCAAAAGATTCCATGCTCGAATGGCTCAAAAGCCAGATCGTGAGAAGGAAACCCTATTTCCGTGATTTGCTCGATCACATGCTCAGGGTTGAGAGCGCCATCACCGGCATCCGCGACATCCTGATCTCGGTGTTGGAGGCGAGTCACCTGCTCGAACAGCAGCGCCAGGGTGCGATCACGCGTCAGCTTGCCGCCTGGGCCGCGATCCTCGCGGTGCCTACCGCGATTGCCGGAATCTACGGCATGAATTTCGAGAATATGCCCGAACTGAAGACGCAATGGGGATATTTCGTCATCCTCGGCGTCATCGCTGCGGTCTGCATTGGGCTCTACATCCGGTTCAAACGTAGCCACTGGCTTTGACGGCGCAGATCGGCTTTCCACATCGCGCCGGGCTGAGGCTGCCGGGGGCCGGCCGCCATAACTCAATGCTTTCGCAGAACCTCGGCGCGGTGCCGGTCCAACGCATCGAGCAAAGCCCTGCCGATCAAAGGCTTTGCGAGAACGTGATCGAAGCCCGCCTCGGCGGCCCGCCAGGCCAGCAGCGTGTCGTGAAAGCCTGAGATCATGATGGCGCGTCCCGACCATCCGATCTCGCGAAGGTGACGCAGCATCGCGAATCCGTCGATGTCGGGCATGCGATAGTCGAGGATGACGCAGTCTGCCTCCTTCGCGCGGGGGTCGGCCAACAGCGCGTGGCCGGTCGTATATCCCCACACGGCATAGCCGCGCGATCTCAGCAGCAGCTGGAGGCCACGCCGCACGCCGGGATCGTCGTCGGAGACGAGGATGGTGTATCTGCCATCATGCTGAGTGGAACGGACCGATGGCATTGCGAGAAGCGGACACCCGTGTGACGATTGCACCATCGATCGCATATCGCGCCTCGTCCCGTCGCTACGTAGAGGTCGCAGTCACTTCGGCTTGCGGCCCATGCCCGCGGCAAAGGCGATCCGCAGGGCTTCGGACAAATTGCGGACCTCGAGCTTGGCCATCAGGCTCGCGCGATGGACCTCGACCGTTCGCGATGAACAGCCCAGGTCATAGGCGATCGTCTTATTGGGCAGGCCGTTCGCCAGCCCTTCCAGCACTTCACGCTCCCGGGGCGTCAGTGCAGCGACCCGCACGCCGGCTTCAGAGGTTTCCAGAGTGCGAAAGTCGACATCGTCGAGACACGCGAACGCGCGGCTGACGGCGCCGAGCAGGGCCGCTTTCTCGAAGGGCTTCTCGAGAAAGTCGACCGCGCCGCCTTTCATGGCCTGCACCGCAACCGACACGTCGCCATGGCCGGTCAGGACGATGACCGGCATGTTGACCCCGCGTGCTGCCATGGCGGCCTGAACCTCGAGACCGTCCATCTCGGGCATGCGCACGTCAAGGATGACGCAGCCGACGGCCGCCGACTTCGCCTCCTTGAGAAACTCCACGCCCGAGGCATAGGTCACGACGTCGTAGCCCGCGGTCTTGAGCGCAAAGCTCGCCGCCTTGCGGATGCTCTCCTCGTCGTCGACCAGATGGATGACGCGTCTATCCCCCATGTTCCTCCTCCGCCCGCGCATGGATCAAGGTAAAATGAAAGCGGGTGCCGCCGCGGTCGGGGCGCTCCATCCAGATACGGCCGCCATGCGCTTCGATGATGGTCCGGCAGATCGAGAGGCCGAGGCCCATGCCGTCGGCCTTTGTCGAGTTGAACGCCGTGAAGAGCTGCTCGCGGATTCCGTCCGCGATGCCGGGACCGGTATCCTCCACGGTCACCTCGATCAGCCCGTCAGGGCGCAACCTGGTCGCCACCTTGAGGTCGCGAACCGGACACTCCGCCATCGCCTCGATGGCATTGCGCATCAGGTTGACCAGCACCTGCTGGATCTGCACCCTGTCGACGAGGACCAGCGTCGCGGCGGGATCGACCGCAAAGAAGCTGCGGATGCCGCGCTCGCGTGCACCGACCAGCGCGAGCTGGCTCGCCTCGGCGATGACCTGCGGCAGCTCGTGGAGGCTCTTGTCGACCTCGCCGCGGGCGACGAAATCGCGCAGGCGCCGGACGATATGGCCGGCCCGCAGCGTTTCCTGTGCCGCATCATCCATCACCGACCGTAGCGACACGAAGGGTTCGTCGTCCCGCTCGTCGAGCATGTCGCGGATCGTCTCGAGATAGAGCGCGACCGCGGCAAGCGGCTGGTTGAGCTCATGCGCGAGCGTCGAGGCCATCGTGCCCATCGCGCTCAGCCGAGAGACATGGACCAGCTCTGCCTGCAGTTCCTTGAGCCTGAGCTCATCCTGCTCCTTGGCGGTGAGATCCCGGATAAAGCCGGTGAACAACCGCTGCCCGTCTTCACCGGCCTCGCCGACCGACAGCTGCATCGGGAAGGTTGAGCCGTCGCGGCGCTGGCCGACCACGACGCGACCGAGGCCGATGATCCGGCGCTCGCCGGTCTGCAGATAATGCGCGAGATATTCGTCGTGACGGTCGCGATCGGGCTGGGGCATAAGGCAGGAGACGTTGCGGCCGACGAGCTCGGCTTCGCTGTAGCCGAACAGGCGTTGTGCCGCTGCGCTGAACGACGTGATGGCGCCGGTCTCGTCGATGATGATCATCGCATCCGGCACCGTCGCCAGAATCGATTGCAGATGCTGCTCGCGGGTCTCGATCGATGCGCGGACCGCCGCCTCGTCGGTGACATCGCGGCTGATGCAGGCGAAGCCGCGATGTGTGTCGCCTTCGAACAGTGCGGTGATCGTCAGGCGCGCCAGATATTCCGCGCCGTTCTCGCAGACCCGCCACGCTTCGCGCTCCAGCGTGCCCTCGTGAAGGGCGGCCGCCAGGTCTGCGCCTGGACGCCCCGCCGCAATCTCGTCGGGCGGGTAGAACAGGTCGTGGGGCTGTCCCAGGACGCGATCGAGCGGCCAGCATTCGGCACGCTCGCCTTCTTCATTATAGCTCAGCACCATCCCGGAAGGATCGAGCAGCGTCAGGACGTGGCCGCCAGCCTGTCGCAGGAACAGCGGCGCAAGCCGCGCCACCTCCCTGGCAATCTCGTCGGGCCCGCGCCTCGTGTAGACCATCGGCCGGCTCACACGCCCGGCCGGGCGCACGTATCCGGGCGTAGCCGGACCGTGCCACTCAGCGCCGCGCGAGTATGGCCTTCATCTCGTCGATTTCCTGCCGCTGCGAGCGCTTGATCGATTCGCAAAGCCGGATGACTTCGGGATCGCTCAGCTTTGCTTCCTGGCACATCAGGATCGCGCCGGAGTGGTGTGGGATCATCGAGCGCAGAAAGGCCGTGTCGCCGATCGTGGTCTGCGTGCGGATGAACGCGAAGCTGCCCAAGAAGGCGACCAGCGACGCGGCGATCAGCGCGATGTTGGCGGCCTTCGACGGGAACATGTGCCGCATGGCGAGGATCATGAGCACCACCATCGGTGAGACCATCATCAGCGTCATGTAGAGCATGTTGAGGTTGTTGTAGAAGCTGTCGAGCCCGTCGATCATGACGAACATCACCAGATACATGATGACGCCGCTGATGACGGTCTGGAAGGCCAGGCTCCAATAGGCGCCCATCTTCCGTGTGCTCATGTGGGACGAATGATCCATGGCGTATCTCCTTCGTTCGGCGCAGGCCGACCTGGGTCTCAGTGTAACGCCCCGCTCTCCTGTTCGCCCCCGCCATCAGCCGTCCCGATGCTAGAACCAGAAGCGGATGCCGGCGACGAAGCTGGTGGCATGGACGTCCTCGCCGGCAAGCCTCGACAGCCGCGCCGTGTCGCCGGCTTTGCGCAGATAAGAGACGCCGATATAGGGTGCGAACTGGCGGCTGAACTCATAGCGCAGGCGCGCGCCGAGCTCTATGTTGACCAGCCCCGAACCGATGTCGTTCTCCGGAATATCCTGCGCGGCGAAATTGACCTCGGCGCGCGGCTGCAAGATCAGGCGCTGGGTAATGCGCTGGTCGTAATAGCCCTCGACCCGGCCCAGAACATCGCCCTTGGTCGAGAGGAACAGCGCGCCTTCGACTTCGAACATGCCGGGAGCCAGGCCCTCGACGCCGACCGTCGCGTAAGTGCGGTCGGGCCCGCGGCCGAAGTCCTGGCGGATACCGCCCTGAAGATTGAAATAGGGGTCGATGGCCCGGCTATAGAGCACCTGCACCTCCGCGCTGTCGATGCCGCGGCCGAACTCGCCTTCGCCCTCGCTCTTGAGCCAGAGCCGGTTGATATCGCCGCCGTAAAAGCCTTCGCCATCCCAGCGATAGCCATCGCGACCGCTATGCGCTTGATACTCGAACAGGTTGAGCAGCACCTGCCCGAAATTGTTGCCGCCGCTGTCCTTCATCATGATGTCGCGTGAGCGCGCCATCTCGGCGCCGGGAAAATCACGATCGGCGAAGTGGTCGCTGGGGGGAGGCGGCGGGGGCGCATTGCCGGCCGGAAGCGCCGTGCCGGTCATTTGCATGCCGGGCATGGCGGTCTGGCCATGCTGCGAATGGTCCATCCCGGGCATGTCCGGCATCGCGCCGTCCTGATGCTGGGAGTGGTCCATGCCCGGCATGTCCGGCATCGCGGGAGACGCGGGTTGCGGCTGACCGGCCGCATCTCCCTGCGGCGCAGGACTGGCCTGGTGCTGCGAATGGTCCATCGCCGAGGTGGCGTCTGGCGCTGGTGTCTGAGCGCGCGGCCTGGCGGCGGCCTTGTCCTTCTTCTTCTCCTGCGCCGGCGGCACCTCGCCCGGCGGCGCCATGCCGGGCATGCCGTGCATTGAATGATCCTGGGCAAAGGCGGGCGCGGCAGCGAAAAGGGCGATCGCGCTCACCAGCGGCGTGAGGATGCGGGTCATTACGCGTCTCCCTTCGGACGGACGCTCACGACCCGCATCATCCCGGCATGCATGTGGTAGAGGAGATGACAGTGGAAGGCCCAGTCGCCGACCGCGTCGGCGGTGAAGTCCCAGGTCACCTTGCCGCCGGGCTGGACGATTACCGTATGCTTGCGTGGCGCATGATCGCCATGCCCCGTCACCAGCTCGAAAAAATGCCCGTGAATATGGATCGGATGCCCCATCATCGTGTCGTTGATGAGATTGACGCGCACCCGCTCGCCTTCGATGAAGGGGATCGGCTCGTGATGGTCCGACATTTTTTCGCCGTCGAACGACCACATGAACCGCTCCATGTTGCCGGTGAGGTGAATGTCGATGCTGCGGCTCGGCGCGCGCACGTCCGGATTGCGATCGAGCGCCATCAGGTCCCTGTAGACAAGCACCTTGTGGCCGACGTCGGCGAGGCCCTGGCCGGGCTCGCCGGTGCGGTCGACGGGCATCGGCGAGATGGTCTGGACGCTCGGGTCGCGCTTCACCTGCGGCGCGTTCGAGAAGTCTCGCATCTTCATCGACCCCATCGCGTGCCCGCCATGGTCCATGCCCGCCATCTGGCCATCGGCGCCCATCGCGCCGTGGTCCATCCCGCTCATCGCGGAATGATCCATCCCCGAATGATCCATGCCTGCCATGGCGCTATTGTCCATGGTCGCCATCGCTGCCGCCGCGCCGGTCGCGAGGCGCGCGGACGCGTTCTTCTCGGCCGTCGGATCGACGCCCCGCATAGCGCCGCCCGACATGTCCATGCCTTCCATGCCCGGCATCGAGGACATGTCCATGCCCATGTCCTTCATGTCGGCGAGCGGCCGTTTGCGTAAGGGGGGAACCTCGCCGGCCATGCCGGCGCGCGGCGCGAGCGTGGCACGCGCCATGCCCGAGCGGTCGATCGCCTCGCCGACAAGGGTGTAGGCCTTGTCATCGCCTGGGCTGACAACGACGTCGTAGGTCTCGGCAACACCAACCTGGAACTCGTCGACGGTGACCGGCACCACATTCTGCCCGTCGGCCTGGACGATGGTCAGCGGCAGGCCGGGGATGCGGACGTTGAAGGTGGTCATCGCCGACGCATTGATGACCCGCAGCCGCACCCGTTCGCCCGGGGTGAAGAGCGCGGTCCAGTTGTCCATCGGACCATGGCCGTTGACGAGATAGGTGTAGGTGGATCCGGTCACATCGGAGATGTCGGCCGGGTCCATCCGCATCTGGCCCCAGTCGAGCCGGTCCTTGAGCGGCTGATCCTTGCCCGACAGGAGCCCGGCCAGGGTCTGGCGCTGGAAATTGAAATGGCCGGGGTTGACCTTGAGGCGCCGGAAGATCGCCTGCGGCGAGAGCGCGCTGTGATCGGCGAGCACGATGACATGCTCGCGGTCATAGGCGACCGGATCGGCACCGGCGGGATCGATGATGATCGGGCCGTAATGGCCTTCCTGTTCCTGCAGGCCTGAATGGCTGTGGTACCAGTAGGTGCCGCTTTGCACGACGGAGAACTGGTAGAGGTAGTTCGAGCCCGGCTTGATGCCCGGAAAAGACACGCCCGGCACACCGTCCATATTGGCCGGCAGGATCAGCCCGTGCCAGTGGATCGAGCTGTCCTCCTCCAGCTGATTGATGACGTTGAGCCGCACGCGCTGGCCCTCGCGCAGCCGGATCAGCGGGGCGGGGACCGTGCCGTTGAGGCCGATTGCCCGGAACTTGCGCCCGTCGATGGTCATCGACTGCCGGGCGATGGTGAGCGTAATGTCTTCGCCCGACACGGTCGGCAGCGTCGGTCGCATCCCCGGCGAGATCGTCTGCGCCCAGGCCGGCAGCCAGGCTGACAATGCTGCGCCGCCGCCGGCGAGGGCCGCGCCGCGGAGGAACTGGCGGCGGTCGAGAGCAGAAATCATTCGGTTGTCTCAGCTTTAAGAAAGAGGGCGTACCTATTGGGAATACGCAGCATGGCCTCATCCCCCTCAAACTTTCTTTAATATTTCCGAAAGGCGTGCCCTAGCTCGATAGAGGCGCGTTTCGACCGCCTTCTGGCTGATCCCGAGAATTTCGGCGGTTTCAGCTTCCGATTTCTCGTCGATCGTACGCAAAATAAGCGTGTCCTTGAGGGAAGACGGCAGGGCAGCAATCGCTTTCATTGCTTGCGCGAGCTGCTGTTCGGCCCCGATCGCCTGATCGGGCAGCGGTGCGTCGTCGGCGACGCCGTCCGCCTCGCCGAGCGGTAGGGCTAGGGCAAAGAAATTTCGAACCGCTCGCCGACGCCGCCAGTCATGGCATTTGTTGATGACAATCCGGGACATCCAGACCTGGAAGGGTCGGGTTACGTCATAGCGGTTGAGTGCGGCAAAGGCCGCGACGAAGCTCGCCTGGGTGACATCCAATGCCTCATCCATAGATCCGACATGGCTGCGCACGAGCCGGTGAACCCAACCTTGATGCCGGCGGACCAGCTCGCCATAGGCCGCTTGCCGGCCTCCAAGCGCCAGAGCCGCGAGCTCCCCGTCCGAGCAGTCGGGGAGGCACGCGGTCATTCGGATTTGGCCGTCAGCGCTTTCACCACGGCGTCGTCGAATTTGTCCGTCTGATCCGGGCGCAGCACGGCCCGCATCGCGAAGATATGCTCAAGTGTTTCTTTCTGCAGCGCGCCCATGGCCTGGTGCGAGCGATCCACCGCAGTTGCGACTTGCGGGCCATAGCCATGCTCCGCTTCGATCGCTTCCGCGAGACGCGCATTGTCGGCGCGCAATTCGGCCTCCAGCGCTTGACGCCGGATCGCGTAGTTCTTCTCGATTGTCTCGAGTCGGCTGTGTTGCGCTGAATTCAGCTTCAGATCGCGATGGAGCAGCTCGTGCAGCTCATTTTCGACCGGGCGCACTGGAACCACATAGACGCGGCCAATGACAACGCCAGCGATCGCCGCGGCGAAGGTCACCAGGACGAGGAGCAGGAGCCGGCGGCGGTCGCGCATCACTGCGAGCTCAGCAGCGTCGAGGGCGCAAGCGCGAGCCGAGCATCGAAGGGCGATAGCGGTTTGGCATCAGCAGACCGTGTCGAAACTGCCGAGCCGGCAATTCCGATGAACAGCGCGGTTGCGGCCGCGATGCCGAACGTCATAGCGCCAAGGCTTGGTATGGCCCGGATGCGCGCTATTTCCGCCATGACCCGGCTTTCCAGGCCGCCGAGCCTGGGATCGAGAGGCGCATCGCGCAACCGCGAGAGCAGGTGGTCAAGTTCATCCATGGTGCTTCTCCGTCTTCATCCATCAATACGCACGATGGTCCAGGAACCCTTGCTGTAGATTGAAAAGAATAATTGCGAGGGGTGGGGGCTCGGGCTGCGTATTGTCTCATGGGATCTACAGGAGAATGTTCCAATGCGTTTCTTTTCGCCTCTCGCAGTTATCGCCGCCGTCGGCCTGAGTGTTTCTGCTCCGGCCTACGCGCATCCCAAGCTTGTGTCCTCGACGCCCGCCGCGAACGCCAGCGTCTCGGCGCCGTCGCGTATAACGCTCACCTTCAGTGAAGGTCTGATGCCGAAGCTGTCGGGCGCCGAGATCGTGATGACCGGCATGCCCGGCATGCCCAACCACCGCATGGCGGTAACCGGCTTCAAGACGTCCGTCGAAGGCGACAAGACGCTCGTGCTGACGCTCGCCAAGCCGCTCATGGCGGGCAGCTATCAGGTCGCCTGGCACGTCGTCTCGACCGACACGCACCGCATCCAGGGCAATCTCGCCTTTACCGTCAAGTGACGCCATGAACGACGTGGCACTCGTCGCCGTCCGCTGGGCGCTCTACGTCGATCTCGGCCTGTTGTTCGGCCTGCCGCTGTTCGCGCTCTATGCGCCCGGCGGCGGCCGGATGGTACAGCGGCATCTGCCGATGGTAGCAATGGTGGCCGGTCTCGCCTGTCTCGCCCTCCTGCTGTCGGCGCTGGGGTTCGCGTTGCAGGCAGCGGCCATGACCGGGCTGCCGCTCACCCAGCCTGATCTTTCCATGGTCGCAGAGCTGTTCAACGGCACGTCCATGGGAACGGCGCTGAAGGCGCGCCTCGTCGCGCTCCTCGTTCTTCTGCTCTCCATCCCCTTCTATCGCCGGCAATCCCGTCCTGCCTTCATCGCCTCCACTCTGGCAGGCGCGGTCGCACTCGCGACCCTCGCCTGGAGCGGGCATGGCGCGGCCGGCGAAGGCGAGGCGGGCTGGCTGCAACTGGGGGCCGATCTCATCCATCTGCTCGCCGCGGGCGCCTGGGTCGGCGCGCTTGCCGCATTCCTTGCGCTGGTTCTTACCAGGCTCGCAACCGATGATCTCGCCACTGAAGACATGGACCGGGTCATGCTCGCCGAGGAAGCGCTGCGGGGCTTCTCCTTCGTCGGCACGATCATCGTCGCCCTGCTGATCCTGACCGGGACGGTGAACGGCTGGTTCCTGGTCGGCCCGGGCAACATCGCGTCTCTCGGGCAGTCGACCTACGGCCTGCTGCTCATCGCCAAGCTGCTGCTCTTCGCCGGCATGCTGGGCCTGGCCGCGCTCAACCGTTATCGCCTGACCCCGGCACTTGCGCAGGCGATCGAGGAAGAGGACGCGCCACGGGCGCAGGCGCTGCTGCGCGCGAGCCTCGTCGTCGAAGGCGGTCTTGCGATCGTCATTCTCGGGCTGGTCGCCTGGCTGGGGACACTGTCGCCACCCATGTCGATGTAGTTTATCGTTTCGAACGCCTCGCGTTGGGAGAAGCCAATGCAATCGTACACCCCGCCGCGCGGGACTGGATCGACGAAAGACTATGATCGCGCGATCCGCCTGTGGGCGCGGGAGAAGCGGTGGCGTGCCGCCATGCTTGCCATGCTGCGCCCGGATTGGCGCCTGGTAATCGCCGATTATGGCCGCCAGCACGGGTCTCATGCGGCTCGCCTTCCGCCTGACCGTGCAGCGGCTCGATGGCATCGACGATACCCAGCCCAATGCCGACGGCGTGCTCCCCGGCCTGATGGCGGCCAAGCGAACGGGCCCGCCGATTTGGCCACTTAGGCGATTACGTATTGACCCTGACACGGTGTCAGACCCTAGATCGTCAGGCGTCGAAAGGAGCGAGGCGATGAACGAGACACATGGAGCGGCGCATGGCGGCGGTTGCTGCGGCGGCCACGGCACCGCTAAAGCGGCGACCGGCGTCAAGGACCCGGTCTGCGGCATGACCGTCGACCCGGCGACCACGGCGCATCACGCCGAGCATAGCGGTGAAAGCTATCATTTCTGCAGCGCGGGCTGCCGGACCAAATTCATCGCCGATCCCGAGCGCTATCTCGGCCCGCCGACGCCGCCGGTCGCGGCGCCCGAAGGCACGATCTGGACCTGCCCGATGCATCCCGAGATCCGCCAGGACCATCCCGGGTCCTGTCCGATCTGCGGCATGGCGCTCGAACCCGCGACCGTGACCGCCGACAGCGGCCCCAGCCACGAGCTAGTCGATTTCACGCGGCGCTTCTGGGTCGGCCTCGTGCTGGCTCTCCCGGTGCTGATCCTCGAGATGGGCGCGCATGTCTTTCCCGCGATCCATCGCCTCGTGCCGATGTCTATCTCGGTATGGATCCAGTTCGTGCTGGCGACACCCGTCGTGCTGTGGGCGGGCTGGCCGTTCTTCGAGCGTGGCTGGGCCTCGCTCAAGACCCGCAACTTCAACATGTTCACCCTGATCGCGATGGGGACCGGGGTCGCCTGGATCTACAGCGTCATCGCGACGCTCGCGCCTCAGCTGTTCCCGCCGGCCTTCCGCGGCGAGGACGGCATGGTTGCCGTCTATTTCGAGGCGGCCGCGGTGATCACCGTCCTCGTGCTGCTCGGCCAGATGCTCGAACTGCGCGCGCGGGAACGCACCTCGGGCGCGATCAAGGCGCTGCTCAACCTTGCACCAAAGACCGCGCGCCGGATCGGTTCTGATGGGAACGAAGAGGAAATCAGCCTTGATCTGGTTGCGGTGGGCGACCGCCTGCGGGTGCGGCCGGGCGAGAAGGTGCCGGTCGACGGCGTAGTCGAGGACGGCCGCTCCTCGCTCGACGAGTCGATGGTCACCGGCGAATCCATGCCCGTCACCAAGGCAAAGGCCGACACAGTGATCGGCGGCACGCTCAACCAGACCGGTGCGCTGGTGATCGTCGCCGACAAGGTCGGCCGCGATACCATGCTCGCACGCATCGTCCAGATGGTCGCTGAGGCGCAGCGCTCGCGCGCGCCGATCCAGCGCATGGCCGATCAGGTGTCGGGCTGGTTTGTGCCCGTGGTCATCGCGGTCGCGGCCGTCGCGTTCATCGCCTGGGGCATCTGGGGTCCCGAGCCGCGCTTCGCCTATGGGCTGGTGGCGGCGGTCGCCGTGCTGATCATCGCCTGTCCCTGCGCACTGGGGCTGGCAACGCCGATGTCGATCATGGTCGGGGTCGGCCGCGGCGCCGGGCTCGGTGTCCTCATCAAAAATGCCGAAGCACTCGAGCATATGGAGAAGGTCGACACTCTCGTCGTCGACAAGACAGGCACGCTGACCGAAGGCCGGCCTGCCGTCACCCAGGTCGTGCCGGCGCCCGGCTTCGACGAAGCCGAGCTGCTGCGTCTTGCCGCCTCGGTCGAGCGGGCGTCCGAGCATCCGCTCGCGTTGGCAATCGTCGAGGCCGCGAAGGATCGCGGCATCGTCACGAGCGACGTCATCGACTTCGACTCGCCGACCGGGCGCGGCGCGCTCGGCACGGTCGAAGGGCGGCGCATCGTCCTCGGCAATGCGCAGTTCCTTGCCGACGAAGGGGTTGCGACCGATGCGCTCGCCAGCCAGGCCGACGCGCTGCGCCGGGATGGCGCCACCGCGATCTTCATCGGGGTCGACGGCACAGTCGGCGGCGCCTTCGCGATCGCCGATCCGGTGAAGGCCACGACACCAGAAGCGCTCGCCGCGCTCAAGGCGGAGGGCATTCGCGTGGTCATGCTGACCGGCGACAACCGCACGACCGCGGAAGCGGTCGCCCGACGCCTGGGCATCGACGAGGTCGAAGCCGAGGTGCTGCCCGATCAGAAGAGCGCCGTGGTCGCCAGGTTCAAGCGCGAGGGGCGGGTCGTCGCCATGGCCGGCGACGGTGTCAACGACGCCCCCGCGTTGGCCGCCGCCGACGTCGGCATCGCCATGGGTTCCGGCACCGACGTCGCGATCGAGAGCGCTGGCGTCACGCTGCTCAAGGGCGACCTGACTGGCATCGTCCGGGCGCGGCGGCTCAGCCAAGCGACCATGTCGAACATCCGCCAGAATCTCGTCTTCGCCTTCATCTACAATGTCGCGGGCGTGCCCGTAGCGGCGGGTGCGCTCTATCCGCTGTTCGGTATTCTGCTCTCGCCCATTATCGCGGCGGCGGCGATGGCGCTCTCTTCGGTGAGCGTGGTCACCAACGCGCTGCGCCTCAACCGGAAAGCACTGTGAACATCGGCGAGACGTCACGGCAGAGCGGCGTCTCTGAGCGGATGATCCGCCATTATGAAAAGATCGGCCTCATCCCGGCGCCGGCGCGTCGGGGTGCTGGCTATCGTGACTATGGCGAGCGCGACCTCCATCGCCTCCGGTTTATCGCCAATGCCCGCGATCTCGGCTTCCCGATCGAGGAGATCCGCACGTTGCTCAGCCTTTGGGCCAATACCGGCCGTGCCAGCGCGGAGGTGAAGCGGCTTGCCCTTGCCCGCGCCGATGAGTTTCAGCGCAAAGCCGAGGCGTTGACGGCGCTGCGCGACACGCTAATCGACCTGGCTGAGCGCTGCCAAGGCGACGAGCGGCCGGATTGTCCGATCATCGCCGAACTGGCCGCGGCCCGATCCGCATAGCATCCGGCATCGCACGGCCGAGAATTTTAGGGGTGCCCGTTTTCGGTCGATTCGTGCAGGTCGACGGCGAAAGCGATCCGCAACAGGTCGGGCAGGCTTTGCGCGTTGAGTTTGATCATCAGACTGGCCCGATGCAGCTCGACCGTGCGCGACGTGACGCCGAGTTCATCTGCGATAAGGCTATTTGGATAGCCTCGCGAAATTCCTCTCAGAACGGCCCGTTCGCGCTGCGTCAGTCTCGCGGCTTTCGAAAGAGCGTCGGCCTGTTCGGAGGCACGACGGGCTATACTCTCAAGCCAGCTGAAGCCGCGGTCGATCGCGCCGAGCAATGCGGCCTTCTCGACCGGTTTGGCGAGAAAGTCGGCAGCGCCCGCCTTCATCGCCTGTACGGCGAGCGTAGGATCGCCATTGCCCGTCAGCACCACGACGGGCATGTCGATACCGCGTCGCGTCAGCTCCGCCTGAACCTGCAGGCCGTCCATGTCGGGCATGTGCATGTCGAGAACCACGCAGCCTTTCTCGGCGTCCTCTGCGCTCAACAGAAACTCCGGCCCCGAAGCGTAGGCTTCTACGGCAAACCCTGCGGTCCGCAACGTGAAACTTAGTGCTTTTCGTATTGTCTCTTCGTCATCGACGATATGCACGACGCGCTTGTTCCCCATAGCCCCCGAGATCGATCAATACGCAGTGCCGCGAGGGCAGCGCTTCAAGGGATACTTCTCTGCACGTTGGACTATGGTCCCAGGTCAAGAGTAAAAATTTGGCGAGGCAAAACGGCGAAGGACAGCGAAACTGTGAGGGTTCGGCTACTCCGCTCACACCAATGCCGCGGTCGCTGCGGCTCATTGCCGGGTCTCTGCTCCGGACGATGCATGCGAGTTGCCCGCGCCGCCCTCGGCGCGATCGAGCCATCGCTACGCTTCCATCACATCGTCGACCGGCAGCGGGTTACTGGCGCCCGGCGGGCGAGGGGGGCGGGTTGGCCCTTGACGGCTGCGCGATCGGACGCCCAGGATAGCAGGGTGGCGCGCTTTACTTCGGGCTCAAGCTTCAGGTGCCCAGCAACGTCGAGGGGATCGATGAACGAGCGTGTGTGCGACACGACATATCCTCCTTCCCTGCCGCGATTTTCTCCGAAAGGGAGATCTCAGGAGATTGGTTCGGACTCGTTTAGGGTCAATGGATGAGGACGCGCACAGCGTTTGCCGGGCGTTCATTTCCGTCTTAGAACTGACGCGCAGCACGCCATTCAATCCGGTGGCGAACGGCCTCCGCGATCGCTGGCATGACGTCTATATCATTCGACGCATGTGCAACCGCGTTCGTGCTGACGATCCTTTCGACAAGCCCACCCAGAACCTGCGCTGCATCGCCGGCAAAAAGCGGATGCACGACCACGCAATCCGGTCGCGCGAACCCCATGCCGACCAGTTGGCGCGCCGCCTCGGTGAGGGTCCGACCGGATGAGGCGATATCGTCGACCAGCACCGGCTGGCGATCGAGAAACGCTGGGGCATTCGGAATCGAGATGGTGACGTGACGGTCGCCGGATCGGATTTTCTCGCACACGAGAAACGGAGCATCGGCATCGGCCGCCACCTGCGAGACCCACTGTTCGCTTTCCAGGTCCGGACCGATGATCAGCGGGCGAGCGACATTGCGCTTGATCCACGAGGCCAAAAACGGCGCGGCATGAACAACCTGGGTTGGGATGCGGTAGATTTCCGACAATTCATGGTAGCGATGGAGATGCGGATCGACCGTCACCAGCCAGTCGAGATGGCGAGACAGGATCGCAGCAAAGGTTCGCGACGTCACCGCCTCGCCGGCATGGAAGCGTATGTCCTGGCGCATGTAAGCGAGGTAAGGGGCGACGAGCCCGATCCTGCGAGCGCCAAGATCGCGCGCGGTGTCGGCTGCGAACAGCAGCGGCAACAGCTTGGCGTCCGGATGATCGAGACTGGACAGCAGGATGACCTCGCGGTCGCTGACGTCGTTTCCGACCCTGAGATAGGTTTCCCCGTCAGGAAACTGACGATGCTCGATCGTGCCGACCTCTGCATCGAGCGCGGCGGATAGCGGCTGTGCCAGGGCCTCGCTGCCAGGCAGCGCGAACAGCACGGGACGGTTCATAGCGCTTCAATCCCGAAGATCGGCCCGTCGCTCACCGCATAGGCCGCCGCATAATCGAGCTCGCCCGGGCTCTCGGCATGAATGGTGCACAAGGGAGCCCCGGCATCCACCATCTGGTTCAGCCGACACTGCAGCGCGACGCCGGCGGCCTTGGCCATCGGCGCGCCGGCAAGCTTCGCGACCGTCGCGAGCTTGCGATTGTCGATACTCACCAGGCGGCCGCTATAGGGAGCGATCATATCCTGTTGGAACCGGGCGACCGGTGGAGCCCGCATGCCGCCCTGCGCTTCGCAGATACGTTGGAACTTGGCCCAGGCCCGGCCGCTTTCGAGGCACGCCCGCGCACGCGCATAGCCTTCGCCGGCCGGGGCTGCGTCCGCGAGCTCAAGCAGTCCTCCCGCCAGCTCGCAGGCCCGGTGGGCGAGATCCTCGGCGCCCGGCTGCCCCTGGAGCACGGCAAGGATATCCTGCGCCTCGAGCGCCGGACCGATGCCCCGTCCGATCGGCTCGGCGCCGGGGCCGCGCATCACGCGCGTGCGAAGCCCGAAGGCTTGGGCGACAGAGCTCAGCGCCCGCTCGAGCGTGTCGGCGGCATCGGCTCCGCGTACCTTGGCGGTCGGCCCGACCGGGATGTCGATGACCAGATGGGTCGCACCGGCCGCGATTTTCTTGGACAGCACCGAGGCGACCATCTGCCCGACGGCATCGATATCGAGCACCCGTTCCACGCCGATGATCACATCGTCGGCAGGGCTGAGGTTGACGGCGCCGCCCCAGGCGATGCAGCCGCCTTCGCGCTCGACCACCTTGCGGATTGCGGAAACGTCGAGGTCGACAGGTGCCAGCACCTCCATCGTGTCCGCCGTGCCGGCCGGCGAGGTGATCGCCCGCGACGATGTCTTGGGCATGATCAGGCCCTCCGCGGCCATGATCGAGACGATGATCGGCGTGGTGCGATTGCCCGGCAATCCACCGACGCTATGCTTGTCGACGATGACCGTTCCGGGCCACTGCAATCGCTCGCCGACATCGACCATCGCCCTGGTCAGGCTGATCGTTTCGTCCGTATCGAGCGGGACCGCTGAGCAGGCCGTGACGAATGCCGAGAGATGGACATCGCTATAGCGTCGCTCGGCGATGTCGGTGATGATCGCTGAAAAAGCCCCGTCACTGAGACGATTGCCATAGATACGCCGACGCACTTCGGCGAGCGAGGCGAGAGGCTGGGCGTGCGCGATCTCGACCGGATCGCCCTCGCTGACGCCGAGCCGCTGCCATGCGGATTCCGAGAGGCCGATCTCGCCGGGCGCTGGAGTCTCCGCGGAACTGTGCAGCAGCGAGACGACGATTTCCCGCCCGCCGGCGCGCAGCGCGACCTGCGCGCGGGACGCAAGACCTTCCGAGCGGCAGACGGGACAGTCGTGGCGCATGACCGCGATCAGATCGCTACCGGCACCCGACAGGCCGATGCGGCGTGCCCGCAGCGTCGTCGCGACAGACTCTGCTTCGGCGTTCTCGATGATCCCGGGCTTCACGCGAGCATGCCCCAGCTACCCAGCGCCGGTACGCTGCATGCCCAGCCCAGTTCCTCCGAGACACGCTTCGCCAGGACGTGGGCGCCGGTCGGCTCGCCATGGGTGACATAGACGTGGCGCGGGGCCTCGTGCAGCGAGCCGAGCCAGCGCATGAGCTCGTCGCTGTCGGCATGCGCCGAGAGCATCGTCAGGTTGGCGAC
This sequence comes from Sphingobium rhizovicinum, assembly GCF_042647625.1. Lineage (NCBI taxonomy): Bacteria > Pseudomonadati > Pseudomonadota > Alphaproteobacteria > Sphingomonadales > Sphingobiaceae > Sphingobium > Sphingobium rhizovicinum. The sequence goes on from NZ_JBHRVU010000002.1 coordinate 51,682, forward strand.
CTCGGCTTCGACCGGGATATACTCGCCGTGGATCTTGATCGTCCGGGCGCCGCCGATCATGGCGGCGCCGCGGGTGCCCGCCGCCTGGAAGCCCGAGAAGAGGATGAGGTTCTTCCCATCCGGCGCGAAGCGCTTGAGATGGTGGAGCACGCGGCCGCCCGTTGCCATTCCGCTGGCCGAGATGATGACCTTTGGGGCGGGGTTGGCGGTGAGTTCCTTGGATTCCTCCACTTCGCGCACATAGTGCGCGACGCTGCACGCCGCTTCGCACTCGGCGCGGGCCAGGCGATGCTCGTCCATGAAATCGCACATCAGCCCGCTCGCGTTGATCGCCATCGGGCTGTCGAGGAAGATCGGGATGTCGCGGAGGCGTCCCTGCGCGCGCAGACGCGAGAAATGATAGAGAAGCGACTGGACCCGTCCCACGGCGAAGGCCGGGATCACCACCGTCCCTCCTCTCTCGACGCATCGTTCGACATGATCTCCAAGCGTCTTTGTCGGATCGACCTGCTCGTGGCGCCGATCGCCATAGGTCGATTCCACCAGGACATAGTCGGCGCGCGCGGGCGGCTCGGGATCTTTCATCACCGAATCGCCGTAACGGCCGATGTCGCCTGAGAAGAGGATTGTCCGCCCCTTCCAGTCGATCTCGATCGACGCCGCGCCGAGGATGTGGCCGGCGCGATGATAGCGCACCCTGATGCCGTCCGTGACTGCATGCCACGCTCCGAACTCGATCGGCCGGAAGAGCTGCAATGCCAGACGCGCGTCAGCCTGGGTGTAGAGCGGCAGCGCCGGCTGGTGCCTGGAGAAGCCGTGCCGGTTGGCGAACTCCGCATCCTTTTCCTGCAGATGACCGCTGTCGGGAAGAAGGAGCTCGCACAGGGCCGCGGTCGCCCGGGTGGCAAGGACGGTACCGTCCCAGCCCAGGCGCGCCATGCGCGGTAGCGCGCCCGAGTGATCGAGATGAGCGTGGGTCAGCAGGACTTGGCCGACATCGGCGACTTCGGGTGGAATTGGCGCCCAATTAAGGCGGCGCAGATCCCTGGGTCCTTGAAACAGGCCGGAATCGACAACGATCTGAGTTTCACCATCGTCCACCAGATAACGCGACCCTGTGACCGTTCCCGATGCGCCGAGAAAGGCGACGCCGAGACCATCGGCCGGGCGCTTAGCCAGATCGATCCTTGCTTCGCGCTCGAGGACGGTCACGCCGGACTGGTTGCGGGAATGGTGCCGTTTCTTTCTCTTGTGCATGGACGCGGGCCTGCCTCTCACGATTATGTTCGTGAGCGCAGCTTTGATTCGCGGACGCCGCACGCCTATACGCAAAAGCCGCAGCACGACTGCTGCTCCCGACAGTTGCGTCGCGCGAACACCGGTGGCCGATCCGATCGATCACCTTACCCATGCTTGCGCGATGCCCTTCGGACTTCGGTCTCTACTTATACCTTGCTCCTTGGACTCGAGCCTATGCAGGCTGGACGTTGACTAGAAGAGAACGGCATATGGGCGAACATGACCATCGCATGCGCAAGCGCGGCAAGATCGTTCTGATCGGCTTCCTGCTCGTCGCCAGCTTCTTCCTCATTACCGAGCATACCGCGCACTTCCTGGGTGTGCTGCCCTATCTCATCCTGCTCGCCTGCCCGCTCATGCACCTGTTCATGCACCACGGCCAAGGTGGGCATCAGCATGGCCATGAGCCCGGCCAGGCACCCGCCGGCTTGCCGGCCAATCCCAACGGCCGCATCGAAGGAGAGTCGCGATGACGCACGCCGACTATGGCTATGGTCTGTGGGGGCTCGCGCTGGTCAATGCCGCCGTTTTCATCCTCTTTGCGTTCAGCTTCTTCAAGCCGGCAACGCGGCGCGACTGGCGCAGCTTCGGCGCGTTCAGTGCGTTCATCGTCGCGCTCTTCGCCGAAATGTATGGCTTCCCGCTCACCATCTTCCTGCTGTCGGGGTGGCTCCAGTCGCATTTCCCCGGCGTCGACTGGTGGAGCCACGATGCTGGCCACATCCTGGAAATGATGTTCGGCTGGCGCATCAATCCGCATTTCGGCCCGTTCCACATCGCCAGCTTTGTGCTGATTGGTGTAGGCTTTTGGCTAATCTCGATCGCGTGGACGGCGCTTCACACGAGTCAGCGCAAACACGAATTGGCAATGACGGGGGTCTACGCCCGGGTGCGGCACCCTCAATACGTAGGGTTCATCCTCGTCATGCTCGGTTTCTTGCTACAATGGCCGACGCTTCTGACGCTTGCCATGTTTCCAGTGCTGGTGGTGATGTACATTCGTTTGGCTAAGCATGAGGAGAGATACGCGCTCGCGACCTACGGCGATAGCTACCGCCAGTACATGGCCCATGTTCCCGCCTTCTTCCCCAGCTTGCGTTGGAAGCGGGAGATTGCAGGACTGGCCTTCACAGGAAATGCTCGAATGGCAGGCCATCAGACGGACGGGCCGGTTAGCGAGGGTTCTCGAGAACACGACAACATGCTGCCAGGAGGTTAGACGTTGTCCTCCTCCGCAAGATCATCACGAACATGACGAAATCGAGGGGGCGTATGTGACCATGCAGGTGACGATCCTTGCGATTGTAGTAAACGGCGTTCCCGTCCTGAGCCTCCATCAGACCCGATCCGCGGCCTGGAAGCGGCTCATGAGATTCATAGACGCGAAATGGCCGGAGCGCCTGGGAGCGATGCTTCCCCCTGCCGAAGACGAAGCGAAGGCGCGCATGTTCTTTCGCGAGGAAGATAAAGACCTGTACGCGATCATCGACGCCGACATATCAGAGCTGCACGATGCCTTGGGGTGGGTCAAAGATCCCGTCGTTGGTTAGCCCGTCACGCGATCGCCCTCGAAAAGCTGGGCCGCCCACCGATCGAGATCGCAGCCACGTCCTGAACGTCACCGAAGTTCAGGACGTGACCGAGCCCGGGCAGTGCGATCGGGCGCTATCTGTAAGCCGGACAAGCAACTGACCTGTTCGACCGCCGTGCCAGCGGGCTGATTGCCAAGGGCGCGGCCGGATTTTGCGTCGGCGCAACGGGTGTCAGTCGGTGTCGGCCTCTACGGAGAGATGTGCAGCGGCTGTCATCTATCGCCCCGGCGCGGAGGAATCGGAGGTGAGCCAAGGCCCTTAACGGCAAGCCCCGAACTGGCGAGGGGTGGCGCAACGCCTCACGCCCGCTCAGCAGCCCTGGATTATCAAGCATGGTGTAAGCTGACGGCCGAGCCGGCGGGGGGCAAGACGCACCGGATCCCCTGTCTGGGACACGGTGGCGTTCGTGCGCTAACTCTCGGGGATGACGGCTGAGCCGTACAAGCGCTGGTCGCGGGCGCACCTGTCGGCCACGCGGGATGATGAAGAATCTGGCAGGCACGAAATGAGACACGCAAGGATGGAGATTCGACCCTGAGAAGCACCAAACTTCGGCTGCACCTTCTCGCGAGCCGCACTCACAAGTGGCTCGCGATCATTGTCGGCGCGCAGCTTCTTTTGTGGTTCGCGAGCGGCGCGTTCGCGCCTCCGAGCTGGTGGTGATCGACGTCACGGACATCACGGAGGCGCTTGACCCGGAGGCGCGGCTACTGACTATTGCGCGCAGCAAGGGAGATCCGGAAGGAGAGGGGGCGACCGCTTATCTGTCGCCGCGATCCGTGCGCGCCATTGCGGCCTGGCGTGCTGCCTCGGGCATTGAGGCCGGCCCCTTGTTCCGCCGGGTGCAGGTACGGCGCTACAAGGCCCGCAAGGCGGTCCCGGGGCGGCGCATCGATAGCATCTCGAGTCGCGAGACCTGGGACTTGCGCAAGACGCTACCGAAGCCAGCTGTGGCGGCGCGTGTGGAATATGATATCGGCACGGCGGCGCTGCATCCCGGCTCGATCGGGCCGATCTGGCGCGCCATCATCAATCAAGCTTTCGAGCGCGGCGCACTACCGGATTTGACCAAGGACGATCTGGAACGGCTGCTCAAGGGGATCAGCGCGCATTCGACTCGAGTGGGCCTCAATCAGGACTTGTTCGTCGTCGGGGAGGATCTCGCCGGGATCATGGACGCCCTGCGCTGGAAGAGCCCGCGCATGCCTCTCGCTTACAACCGGAATCTCGCGGCCGAGCAGGGCGCGGCTGGCCGACTAATGGCGAAGATTGGGTGACGGGGCTAGGTCTGTCGCGGCGAAACGGCATGATACAATCACATTAGAAATCAGGCTGAGCCCCCTGAATTGCAGAAGGTCCGCCGATCTTCTCCAAACCCCACTCTTCAGGCGGTTCAAAGATCCGGACGTCAGTCTCGACGGACCGCGCCCGTGCCAGCAGGCCCGGCTTGTTATAGGTCCAGGCCCGGCTCTCGTAGCGTTTCTCACTCAGCGAGGCGATGAGCATCGCGGCCCTGGGGACCCGCTTGCCGATGCGGCGCAGGGTCATATGGTCCTCATTGCTCATCACTGCCGGGGTATCCGGATGCGTGTGCCAGTCTCCAAGATAATCCAAATCGCCAGCGCTGGCCGAAAATGCCTGACCTATTTGCTCCAGTTGCCAAACATGATCCGGTATGAAGGCGTGCCGCCCGTGCATTGCGCGTGGTCCGGGACCGATGACCCGGGCCACGATCCGATCGTCGCCATCGTGCCAACCGAGCATCACGCCGCCTGTTTCCAGCGGATGGAATGCGGTGCCCAGTTGAAGAATTCGACGATTTGCGGCGGCGCTGAGCCAGAGAGTCACGCAACCTCCCGGCCACAGCAGACGGGGTGCGCGCGGGCATGCCCGACCTCCCAGGTCGGTAGGATCCGCCTCCCGTCCTTGAAGTGCGAGAGGACGGCAACGTCCCAATCCCCCGCGTCGAAAACATCCGGAATGGTGACGGCAAGCACACCGCGAACAACTTGTAGCGACACTTCCTGCAGATCGAACGAGCCCCCCGTGAATGTCGGCGCATTGCATCCGACAGGAAGTACGGTGCCGCCGGTGTCTTCCGCGGGCTGCGGTAACGTGCCGTCAAGCCATTGAGATTGGACGCATAGGAAGCATGCTGGATGATCGGTCGCGAACTTCGCGACCACGCCGCCTGCGGCGCCCAGGGTTGCATAGCCGATCACAAGAGGGGTTCCGATATCTTTGCAATGAAACGCCAGCGCCTGCTGGCATTCGGTTGACGCCGACGTGTCGATCACGACGTCAACTGAGCCGATCAGCGATCGCAATTGCTGCAACGGGTTCCCTTTGAGTTGTCCAAGGTCTTGCGAGTCAGAAAGCGCCGCGCCGACTTTGGTTTGGCCGCTGGACGCCTGCGTCCACGGGTAGTTTTGCTGGATGAACGCTGCGAGCACTTCGGACTTGGAAACACCCCATACCGCGCGACCGAGCGGCCAGCGAACATAATTGCCGGGCTCGACCAGGTCGGGATCGAACAGGCTGATTTCCTTGAAACCGGCTCGCGCCAGCTCAATAGCGGCGAAGCTTCCGATCGCACCACATCCTATGAGCAGGGCCTTCTTACCGCGCAGTGCGCTGGCGACCGGCAATCGACTGAACATGTCGTCGGAAATGCCGTAGCCCCGGATGAAGCTGACATGGCGACGCTTGCCGACCCAACGATTAGCCAGGAAAATCCATCCGTCACCAAGACCATTCGGCCCATAAGCGACCTCCTCCTCGATGAGAATCGCCGTGATGCTCAAGGGGGCTTTCCCGATCTTCGTCCAGCCGCTTGCTTCCCCTTGGAACAGGTTCGCCTCAGCTGCGACCAGTGCTTCCGCTTCGGCTAGGAGGGCTGCCGCGTCCCGTCCAAGGGTCGGTTTCATGCGCACCCATCGGGCTGGCAGTGGCGACCACTTTCCTGTTCGCTGCGGCAGTTCAAATGGCTCTGCGAGCCAAACCCCTTTAGCAGGTCTCGTCTGCGTCATGATCGCTTCGAAAGCTGCGCCGTCCTTCTTAGGGCCGGCTATCGGGCGTTCCTGGCTGACGGCGGTCGCTGGGCCGAATTTGCCGGTTGGAGCGGTGCGCCCCTGTCCAAAGTACACGGCAGAGTTGGTTTCACCCTGGCCGTTAAAATAGGTCGAGAGCGGATCTGGATAAGGCTCCTCCGCCTTGGCCGCTTCTTCCCAAGAACCAGCATTGCGGTGGCCGATGGCATCGAACAGCTGCTGCAACTGGCGGTCGATCATGTCAGCCACAAGTTCGTTCGGGTCCCACTGGTCATTGCCTTGGATCAAAAGGCAAAGGGCCTTGCTGTGCGGATTTTGATGGCGATCGAGTTCAAGATCGGGTGCCGTCACTTCGGGGCGGCAATAGGGGTGTAACGAGGAGAACCCGACAAGTAGCCGAATATCTCCTCGCTCCTTGGCCGGCCAGATAGCTTCCAACAGGAGGAAGCCATCTGACTTGTGCTTAACCAAAACCGCAGCGCCGTGGCGTTCAAACGCGGCCAATTCGGCCCGGTACAGGCCGTCCCACGAGTCCCACCAGCCCTCGGTTGCGGTCATCTGTTCAACCAACCGGGCGGTGGGGTGGCGGGTTGGACGGCACCGGCGGACCATCCGGACGGCCGGGTGTATGGCTCGGCGGGCCTTTGGGCACATCGGGGTGCTGCGGATGATCCGGGTGGCCCGGCGGATTTCCATTGTTGCTGTTCATCATGATCTCCTGAGAGGACTCTTGACGCCGTGTCATCATGGACTAGAATCGCGTTCGAGTCCTGATTTGAACTGTATGTATTAGGACTGATTTGCAAATCAAGTCCAGAAATGGACCGGGGAGCTTTTTATGGGCAATTCGCAAGCCGATGCTCGCGCGGGCATGGGAACGACCCGGATTCCGGTGGAGCTAGAGGCCTTTTTCCAGATCGCGGAACGCTGGGAGTTGACCACTGACGATCAGATCAGGCTCTTGGGCTCACCGGGCAGGTCGACATTCTTCAAATGGAAGAAAGAGGGCGGAACGCTTCCGAATGATACGACAGAACGCCTCTCTCACATCTTGGCCATCTGGAAGGCCCTGCGTATCCTGTTCACGGTCGACGAACGCGGCGACGCGTGGATGCAAAAGCCCAACGAATTTTTTGATGGTCAGTCTGCCCTGGCTATCATGTTGCGAGGGGGAGTCGCAGACATATATCGAGTTCGGCAATATTTGGATGCTCAGCGCGGGGGTTGATCGCAATGGAGTTGGTCGACATCGAATGTGAGCTTTACAGGCTTATTCCCTCGCGTTTCCCGCCCGTTTCAGTTTTCGACGGCCTCGTGGCAAACGACAGGCTCGATCAACTCGCGGAGATCGAGGCGCGCACCAATCCGCGTTTACAGTCAGATGAGCGGCTACGAGCCTTATATGGTGATAGCGGGTCGCCGCAGCTTCAAAACTGGAATCTCGCTCCGTTCAAATACCTCAACCCTGAGGGGAGCCGCTTCTTCCCGTCTACCTGGCCAGCGTTGGAACTTTCCGACGATCAACAGACGGCGCTTGCTGTAGCGGTCGCTCGGCGCGAAGGATTCCTGCGGCGAACGAGTGAGGCCGCCCTTGGCTTGGACATGCGGATGCTCAAGACCCCGGTGGCGGGAAAGTTTGCGGACCTCTCGGAAGTTTCGCCCAACCTGGAGCGGGAAAAACGCTGGGAGATAGCAAGAGATTTGCCAGAAGCGGCGGATGGCATCATCTACTGCCCCCCTGAGCGACCGTCGCACCGCTGCTACGCGGTTTTGCGAGGCGACAGGCTGGGGCGAACCATCCAGACGGTTCACTATCGTTTTGCATGGGACGGATCGCGTATTTCGGCCGTCTACGCCTTTGATGAAGTGGGCCGAAAATTAAGTCCTGAGGACTTCTCTTTGGCGGATGACGCACTCGCGGCTTAGTCTTTTGGGCAGTACATCGTTACTACAGGTTGCGGGACCGCCGTCGGCTACCGTGAGCATCGCTGCGCGAACTTTCCAGGAAGTCCGTTTCCAAGATGAGCTGACAGAACCCTATTTGCCTGCTCTCAAAATGACCTTCGTCAGGTTGGGTGGGCGTCCAATACACGCGATCGCAAGCCGACCGCCCGTCAGAAGCTCGCCGTCAAGTTGAACGAACCATAGCGCGTCCATTCTCCCGGCGGCGCATTGGGTGCGTCGCGGAGGAAGCGCCCCTTGGCGAGCAGCAGGCCGTCGAGTTCGAAGCGCAGCCGCGTGGGCACGAGCCAGTAGCGAATGCGTGCCTCGATCTGGTGACCGGCAAAATCACCGGAGCGCCCCGAGGCGTCGCGCACGCTGGTGGAGGAGAAGCTGTCCTGATCCGCTGCCAGCCACATCGGCCGATAAGAGGCGAACCAGTCGAGCCGCTTGCTCGGTGTCGCTTCGATGCGAATGCCGGGCGTCATGATATTGGTCCGGGCGATGGCATTGTAGAGCCCGGCCGGCGCGAGATCGGCGCGGCGCATGCCGAACAGTGTGTCGAAGCGGCCGAACCTGCCGCCGGGTTTGTCGCCGCTGGCCCGGTCGAACTCGACCGATAGGCGCGGCTTCCAAGGGCCGGCGAAGCTGTAGCCGACGTCGGCATGGATGAAGCTCGCGCCGACGCTTTGCCGCGCCGCAGTGGGCGCCGGTGACGCGCTGACATGGCCGGTCTGGTAGAAGGCCTCGATCTCGTAGTCGAACTTGCTGGCCCGCGGCTCGGCAATGATCCGCCCACCGAACGTGTCGAGCGAGCGGTCCCGTGTGGGCCGCCCGGGTGCATCGCGCTCGCCGAGATGGAAATAGCTTAGCTCCGCCATTGCTGCCCCGATCGCCTTGGCCTTGCTGACCTGCCCGCCCCACAGCACGAGATCGAAGCTTTCCCTGTCGAGTCGCACTTTGGCATCGCGAATGCCTTGGGTGTCGTCGGGCAGACGGACTTGCGGCAGAGTGTAGATCAGCGTCGTCTTCCAGCCCTGCGGCGCGGCGATGTCGGCGCGCAGGCCGGTGTAGCCATTGGTCGTGTTGCGATAGTCGTCAGCCGCGACCAGCCGGCGCGATCCCAGGTTGAGCGTCATGCGCCCAGCGGTGAGCGTGAGTTTCGTACCCTTGCCGCGTGTGAGGTTGTTGTCGATCCCCCAGGCGAGGCAGGCGCCGGCGATGGCGACCGCGCCCAGTCCGAATCCGCTGCCGGTGCCCTGCCAGGCCAGCAGCGCCGCGCCCGCCAGGATCGCTAACGCCCCGAGCAGCAGTCGGCGATCAACATTCTCGCGGAACACCGCCCAGGCAATGCCCATCGTCGCGAGGCCCTCGAGGTTGAGAAGTAGTGCGGCCGAGGAGGCTGGCGTGGTCGTCAGGCCAAGCATCAGCAGCAGCGGGCCGGCAACGCCCCCGGCAAGCACCACGAGTGCCATCCAGCCCCAGTCGCCACGAACGAGCGGCGCTTCGTTGCTCACCCGTCTTCGCAGCACCCAGACGAACGCCAGCCCTAACCCCGATCCCAGATAGAGCAGGCTCGCCAGCAGCCAGGGGTTCACGCCTTCGCCCAGGAGCGCCTTGGCGAGCGGCGTGCTCGCCCCGAACAATGCCGCCGAGGCAATGCCGAACGGCGCGCCCGGCCAGGCGACCCAGGATCTGAGGCTCATGCTGTCGCCTCCGTCACCAAAGGCCGATCCGCTTCGCCTTCCTTGCGGCGGACGAGCCGATAGAGCGCGGGCAGCACCAACAGGGTGAGCAGCGTCGACGAGATGACACCGCCGATGACCACCGTCGCCAGCGGCCGTTGCACCTCGGCCCCCGCGCCGACGTTGAACGCCATCGGCACGAAGCCGAGGCTCGCAACCAGCGCGGTCATCAGCACCGGCCGCAGGCGCGTCAGCGCGCCCTCGCGGATCGCGTCCTCAAGGCTGCGGCCTTCGGCCAGCAGCGACCGGATGAAGCTCAGCATCACCACTCCGTTCAGCACCGCCACGCCCGAGAGCGCGATGAACCCGATGCCTGCCGAGATGGAGAGCGGCAGCCCCCGGATCAACAGCGCCGCAACGCCGCCGGTGAGTGCCAGCGGCACCCCGGAGAAGACGATCGCGGCGTCCCGACCCGAGCGGAACAGCGCATAGAGCAGGCCGAAGATCAACAGCATCGCCGCCGGCACCACCAGCTGCAGCCGCTTGGCAGCGGAGATCAGCTGTTCGAAGGTGCCGCCGTAGCTCACCCAGTAGCCGGCGGGCATCTCGACCTGCGCCCCGACCTTGCTGCGGAGCTCCTCGACGAACGAACCGAGGTCGCGGCCGCGGACATTGGCGGTGACGACGACGCGGCGCTTGCCGTCTTCGCGGCTGACCTGGTTGGGGCCGATGACCACCTCGACCTTGGCGACGTCCTCGAGCGGCACGAAGCCGCGTGGTTCGCCGCCGCCGGCTCCCAGCGGGATGCGCAGCCGGCCGATCTCGTCGACCCGCGTGCGAAGATCTTCGGGCAGGCGAACGATAATCGCGAAGCGGCGGTCGCCCTCGAAAATCTGTCCGGCGGGCGCGCCGCCGATCGACACCGCGACCACGTCCTGCACGTCGCCGACATTGAGACCGAGCCGGGCGAGCGCGGCTCGGTCGGGCGTGATCTGCAGCACTGGAAGGCCTGTGACCTGCTCGACGCTCACGTCCTGCGCGCCATCGATGCCCGCCACGACCTTCTCGATCGCCTGGCCGATTTCGTGCAGCCGGTCGAGATCGTCGCCGAACACCTTGACCGCGACATCGGCGCGCACCCCCGACAGGAGCTCGTTGAACCGCATCTGGATGGGCTGGGTGAACTCGTAGTTGTTGCCGGGGATGGTCCGGGCCGCCGCGTGCATCTCGGTGACGAGCTGGGTCCGGGGCTTGCGCGGGTCGGGCCATTCGTCGCGAGGCTTTAGCATCACGAAGGTATCGGCGACCGAAGGCGGCATCGGGTCGGTCGCGACCTCGGCGGTGCCGATCTTGGCGACGATCCGCTCGACCTCGGGGAAGCGCTTGAGCCGCGCCTCCAGCGCTCTCTGCATCTCGATTGCCTGGCTGAGGCTGGTGCCGGGAATACGCAGCGCATGGAGCGCGATGTCGCCTTCATCGAGATTGGGCACGAACTCCGATCCCATGCGGCTGGCGGCGAGGCCGGCGAGCGCGACCAGCGCCACCGCGCCGACCACGACCGCGACGCGCAGCCGGAGCGCCATGTCGAGCGCGGGGGCATAGGCCTTGCGCGCGAGAACCATGAGCCGGCTTTCCTTCTCCTCGACCCTGCCCGTGACGAACAGCGCGACCGCCGCCGGCACGAAGGACAGCGACAGGATCAAGGCGGCGCTGAGCGCCATGACCACGGTGATTGCCATGGGATGGAACATCTTTCCCTCGACGCCGGTCAGCGCGAAGATCGGCACATAGACGAGCGCGATGATCAGCACGCCGAACAAAGACGGGCGGATCACCTCGGATGTGGCGGATGCCGCGAGATCGAACCGCTCCGTGCGCGTCAGCAGCCGGCCATGCCCATGCTGCGCCTCGCCGAATCGGCGCAGGCAATTCTCGACGATGATGACCGCGCCATCGACGATCAGGCCGAAGTCCAGCGCACCGAGGCTCATCAGGTTCCCCGACACGCCCGCCTGGAGCATCCCGGTGATCGTCATCAGCATCGTGATCGGGATGACCGCGGCGGTGATCAGCGCCGCGCGGATATTGCCGAGCAGCAGGAACAGTACGACGATGACGAGCAGCGCGCCCTCGGCGAGGTTCTTCTCGACCGTGCCGATCGCGCGCTCGACGAGCTCGGTGCGGTCGTAGATCGCCTCGGCTTTGACGCCGGCCGGCAGCGCTTTGGCCGCCTCGGCAAGCCGTTCGGCTGCTGCGCGGGCAACGATCCGGCTGTTCTCGCCCGCGAGCATGAACACGGTGCCGAGCACAACCTCGCGGCCGTTCTCGGTGGCGGCGCCCGTGCGCAGCTCCTCTCCCAGGCCCACGTCGGCGACATCGGCGATGCGGATCGGCACGCCGCCGCGATTGGTGACGATGATCGACTTCAAATCGTCGATACCCGACGCCTGGCCGGGCACGCGGATGAGATACTGCTCGCCATAGCGCTCGACATAACCAGCACCGACATTGGCGTTGTTGCGTCCAAGCGCCTGCACGACATCGTTCAGGGTGAGGCCGTAGGCGGAGAGCCGCTCGGGCAGCGGCGTCACATGATATTGCCGCTCGTAGCCTCCAATGCTGTTGACCTCGGTGACGCCGGGCGTGTTCCTGAGCTGCGGGCGGATCACCCAGTCCTGGAGCGTGCGTAGATCCTCGGGACTGTAGGCGCTGCCGTCGGGTTTGCGCGCACCCGGCTGCGCCTCCAGCGTGTACATGAAAATCTCGCCCAGGCCCGTCGCGATCGGCCCCATCTCGGGCACCACCCCTTCGGGCAACTGGTCGCGCGCGTTCTGCAGCCGTTCGTTGACGAGTTGCCGCGCGAAATAGATGTCGGTGCCATCGGCGAAGACCGCAGTCACCTGGGAGAGCCCGTAACGCGAGACCGAGCGGGTATATTGCAGCCCCGGCAGACCCGCAATTGCGGTCTCGACCGGGAAGGTCACGCGCTGCTCGGCCTCGAGCGGCGAGAAGCCCGCCGCTTCGCTGTTGATCTGGACCTGGACGTTGGTGATGTCCGGAGTCGCGTCGATGGGCAGGCGCTGGAACGCCCAGATGCCGATGGCGCAGAGCAGCGCGACGGCGGCCAGTACCGCCCAGCGGAACCGGATCGCGCCGGCGACGAGCCTTTCCAGAATCGGTGGGCGTTCGAACAGCGGCGGACGGGCGGGAGCCTCAATGGTCATGGCTCGCCCCCGACTTCTCGACATCCGCGCGGATCAGGAAGGCGCCGTCGGTCACATATTCGGTGCCGGGTTCGAGCCCGCCGAGGATCTCGGTCCACTCGGGCGTGCGCCGCCCGATCTCGAGCATCCGCACCTCATAGGTGTTGCCGACTTTGGCATAGACCACCTCGAAGTCGCGGAAGCGCTGGATCGCCTTGGTCCTGACCGCGAGCGGGACATTCGCCGACGCGACTGCGAACTGTCCCTCGACGCCCATGCCGGGACGGAACATGCGCGCCGCCGATTCCGGTAGGTGGACATGGGCCATCAGCGTCTGGCTGGCGAGATCGGCGGTCGGCAGGACCGCCTCGACCGCGGCCTCGATCCGCGCCTCTCCGGAAAGACTGCGCACGCGCACCGTCTGCCCGACACGGACGCGCTCGGCATCGCGCGGATACACGAAGAACTCGGCGTGGAGCTTCGCCGGGTCGGCGATCACGAACAGCGCGCGATCGCCGGTTACGTCGCCGACATTGGCGTTCTTTTCGATGATCGTGCCGCTGATCGGCGCCGGCACCGCGTAGGTCTGGAGCGAGTGGCTGGATTCGACGCGGAGCAGGGCCTGACCCTTGCGGACCTGCTGGCCGAGCTGCCCGCTCATCCAGACGATCTGCCCCGGCAGCCGCGCCCGGACATCGGCCTTGCCTTCGGGCGTGATCTCGATCCGTCCGGCCATGTCGATGAGCTCGGCGATGGCGACGGGTCCTGCCCGTTCGGACTTCACACCGCCGGCGCGCGCCGCCTCGGCGGAAATCGTCGTGCGGCCCTCGTAGGAGGCATAGGACCAGCTATGTGTGCGCCCGCCCTCGACCGCGCGCACCTTGACGTCGAACGAATGCGGCTCATGCACGACGCCGCCTCCCAGCAGATAGTCCTCGCGCGGCGTGAAGGCGAAGCGGTCGATCCGGCCGCCGAGCCGCGTGAGTTCGACGCCGAGTTGCACTTCGCCCGGCGTCACGGGCTTGCCGCCGCGATAGGCGTAGACGTGGAACTCGGGTTCGACGCCATCCTCGAAGATGGTCATCTCGACCGCGAAATCGCCATCGCGCAGCATTCGTCCGCGATGCGGGCCGCGCTCATAGTCGGCGGCCTTGGCGGCGGGTTCTTCCCCGGTTTCGTTGGCGGCGGGGCTGCCGCTGCAGGCGGCCAGCAAGGCGCAAGCGGCGAGGATGCCGCCGCGTACAAGGAAGGAGGTCTTCATCAGCGGTTCTCCGCGCTGGCGATGAGGGGAAGATGGCGGCCGGTTAGCCGGTCGAGCCGGGCGCCGATGAGATGGAAGCGGCGCAGCAGGTCGATGCGGCGCGAGCGCAGCTCGATCACCGCCTGGCTCGCCTGGCTCACCTCGAGAAAGGTGAAGGCGGTGCCGCCGCGCCGGAAGCCGTCGCGCACCATGACCACCGCACGTTCGGCGCCCGGCAGCACTTCGCGGTCGAGCCGAACGATTTCGGTCGCGAGCGCGGCGCGTTCGGCCGTGAGCCGGTCGATCTCGCGTCGCCGTTCGACCCGTGCCACCGCGATCTCGGCTTCGGCCGCTTGGGCATCGGCACGTGCGCGCTCGACATTGCCGCGATTGGCGGAACGGTTGCCGAGCGGGATAGAGCCGCCGACCACCAGCGCGACGTCGTTGCCCTGGCCGAAATGCCGCACGCCGACCCGCGCGGTCGGATCCCCCGCATTGCCGGTCTCGGCAAGGCGAACGCGCGCATCAGCTGCGGCGCGCTCGGCGTCGAGCAAGGCGAGATCGGGAAGATCGCCCTCGGCGGCGGGAGCGGCGGCGAGATTGGTGAACGGCGCGGTGTCGAGCCGATAGTCCGCCGTGCCGCCCCACCAGGCGGCGAGATAGGCGCGGGCGATGCGGGCGGCCGCCTGGGCCTGGTCGAGCGCGATCCGCGCCTGCGCCACCGACGTTTTCGCGCGCTCGGCCGCGAACAGCGGATCGAGCGCAGCGGCGACCCGGCGACGGACTTCGGTTTCAACCCGCTCGGCCTCGGCGAGCCGCTGTCCGGCGACCGCCACCGCCGCCTCGGCGGAAAGCGCCTCGACCCATGCCGCCTGCACCTGGGCGAGAAGGTCGAGCATCCGTAGCCGCGTACGCGCCGACGTCACGCCTACCGACGAGCGGGCGGCGCCGATGCGGGCTTCGCGCTTGCCGCCGCGTTCCCAGGTGCGCTCGTACCAGGCCGTGGTCTGCGAACGGTCGATCGGCGAATAGGGGCCTGTGCCGGCGAAATCCTCGACGTCGACGCCGATCACGTCGCGGGGACGGACATCGGCCTGGGCAATAGCGGCGTTCGCCGCCTGGAGTTGGGCCGCAGTGGCCGCGACGACGGGATCGCCGCTCGCCACCCGGGCCAGCGCATCGGAAAGCGTCAGGTTTTGGGCCGAAGCCGCCTGCGCGTAGAGGAAAAGTGGAAGCACGGCGCAGAGCACCGGCATCTTGGCAAGGCGCGCGTGGGCACGCGCGCGATCGAATGAAAACATGAAAGGCCTCGCAAGACGGCACGACACATCCGCGCCGAACCTGCGACGCGGGGCTCAGGCGTTTGGGCCGAGATCCTTGGGAGGTCGTTCGGGGCCGCGCGCCTTCACGCCGAGCGGCCGTCGCTGCGGCTCGAAAGTGCCCGCGCTGGCGGCCAGCGCGAGTATCGCCGCCGGCGCCTGATCGGGGACGATCAGGCCGGAGCCGCCATCGGCATGGTGGTGATGACCGCCGGCAAGATGCCCGACAGGATCGTCGTCGCTGTCGTCCGGCTGCGGGCTGTGATGATCGTCGGCATGATCCAGCTCGAGCGAAAGATCGCCCAGGAGCATGTGCTCATGGGCGATCGGCGCGCCCGGCGCATGCTGGATTCGGTCCATGGAGTTAGACAGCGACATCCCCGCAAACACGAAGACGAGCGCGATGCAGAGCATCGCGGTCAACCGCTTTACGATGGAGGTTTCGCTGGTTTGCACATTGAGTCACTAACCGTCCGCTTGTTTTCAGGCAAGCCAACTCGGCATGAGCAAAGCAATCTTGGCTTTTCTAATGAAGCGGGCGCGCTTTGCTTCGCGGATTGCCGTTGTAACAGCACGACGACAGTTAGCTCTGAAAACTCCAAGCCATCGGCAGGATCTCTGCCGGTGGTGCAGGGCGGACTGGCGTATCCTCACCTCATAAGAGCGAGTTCGCCCTGTGCGGCATGTTTCGTGAGACTGGTCGCAGACACGAGGCCCCGGGCGTCGCCGATCAAGGTATAGACGGCGTGGCGCTGCCCGCCGCGGTTTCGATGGTCGACGTGATAGCCCTGATAATGACGGCGCATGAGATCGGCGTTCACCAATTCGGAGACGGCGCGGCTGAGGTTACTCTTCCCGGTGGTTCGCATGCGTGCGCGCATTTCCTCTGCGATCGTTCGTTGCGTTTCCTGTGCATCGCCGGTGAGCATTCCACTTCTGTCCAGATCCCTACGAACGCGATCTGCCAACGCTGCGCTGCGGGATACTCGATGAGACATCGGTGTGAGCGCGTCGCAGAGCCAGTCGCGCAGCGAAACAAGCTCGTTGTCCCGCTTGATCCAGGGACCGGCGCTCCCGTCGGGGCCGGCGACCTGCGCAATCAAGTTGAGCAGCATGAAGGCATAGCGGGGACGGCTTGAGACCTGCGCCAATCTCTCGAGCACGGCTGCGATATCGCAGCTGCTGGAAGATTGGAGAGGAGCGCCGGGATGAAACATAACGCGACTGAATCAAGCACAGACGAGGATCAATGTGAATCCGAAATTCGCACCGTGGAGCGTCCTTTGTCGCCTATGACACTTTACCAGCAGGCAAAGTGTCATAGGCGATTCATCCAAGCAGGTTTGTTGCGAATCGTTCTCAACTCACCGTGATAATCGCGGAGCTGGCCGCTTAACGCTGGACGAGAAGTTCTTTTGGCGACGAGCTTCGACCGTCTATGGCGAACAGGATAAGAGACTGCGGCCGCCTGGACGACCTCACGCGTTTCGCACAGGAATGTGCGCGTGCTGGAAACCTCGGCGATTTGCAAGGCACGATCGATGCGGCCGTGCGCGAACTCGGCTTCCGCTGGTTCACGCTGCTCCACAATGTCGAT
The DNA here is from genome assembly GCF_042647625.1 of Sphingobium rhizovicinum. Lineage (NCBI taxonomy): Bacteria > Pseudomonadati > Pseudomonadota > Alphaproteobacteria > Sphingomonadales > Sphingobiaceae > Sphingobium > Sphingobium rhizovicinum. The sequence continues at coordinate 68,608 of NZ_JBHRVU010000002.1, forward strand.
CTTCGGCGCGGATGCGGGGAGAGCCTGTTTCTCACCACCTATCCGTCGGCTTGGCTCGAAGAGGTGCTGGCGGAGCGCCACTATGTGGAGGACCCCATCCATGCGGCCTGCGCCCGCACGCCATCGGGGCTCGCCTGGGATCGGGTAGGCGACGTGCTTGAGCTTTCTTCGCGCCAGCGGAGCATCCTGAAACGCGCCAGGGATCATGACTTGGCAGCGGGCTATAGCTTGCCGATCAGGACGCCGGGTGAGCCTGAGGCGATTTTCACCGTCGCCCGACCGCGCGATGAACCGCTGGATGCGGCGGAAATTCTCACCGCCCGCTTGCTGGGTTCGGTCGCCTATGACCGTGCGCGTGAACTGCTCGGCGAAGGGATAAGGACCTTCGTGTTTGTTCCTCTCAGTCCGCGCCAGGTCGAGTGCATCGCGCTCGTGGCGCAAGGTAAGAGCGATTGGGAGATTGCCCAGATCCTTGGGCTTAGCCGCGACACCGTGCACGAATATGTTGAATCCGCGCGGCGGCGCTACGGCGTGCGGCGCCGAACCCAGCTAGTGCTGCGCGCGGTTCGCGACGGTCATCTCAACATGGACGCGCTCCTCTGATCTCGCTTGGGCCGTGATGATCGGGCTTGGGCAAGTTCAGGAATTCTGCGCGGTTGCCGCGACAATCAAGGATAGCCGAGCACTCGCCGACCTGATGGCCGAGATCACGGGCGCAATGGGTTTTCGGTACTTTGCCCTGGACCACCATATCGACCTCAAGCCAGCGGTTAGCTCTGTCCATGTTGTCGATTATCCGCCGGACTGGGTGGAGCGTTTCCAGGCGCGCCGCCTCTATGCCAGTGACCCAATCCACCGTGCCAGCCATCGCACCAATGTCGGCTTTGCCTGGTCGGCGGTGCAATCCCTCATCACGCTCAGCGCTGCCGATCGGTCGATCCTGGCGGAGGCGCACGACGCCGGACTGGGCGATGGTTTCACGGTTCCTGCCCATATTCCTGGTGAGGTGAATGGGTCGTGCTCATTCGCCATGGGGGCGGGCGATGTGCTCGATCAACGTCAGCTCCCGCTCGTCCAGCTCATTGGCAGCTTCGCATTCGAAGCCGCGCGCAGGCTTTCCCGGCAAACCCTAGCTCCGTGCGAAGGCCCGAGCCTGACTGAGCGGCAGGCCGAATGTGTGGCGCTGGTAGCACGCGGGAAAACCGACTGGGAGATTAGCCAAATCCTCGGCATTGGGCAGGAAACGGTGATCCAGCATGTAAAGGATGCGCGCGACCGCTACGGCGTGACGAAGCGCACGCTGCTGGCGATCCGCGCATTGTTCGATGGACAGATCAGCTTCGCAGATGTTTTCGGCCGATGATCTCCCCAGGACTGGGGATAACCGAAAGGACGCGGGCCTGATCGACTGACCGCCTCACCAAAGGAGGCTGTCATGCATATCGAAACCGGCGCTGCCTGCGCCATGGAGAACCGCCTGTTCCGTTCGATGTTCGAGGAACGCAAACGGGTATTTGTCGATCTTCTGCGTTGGGACGTGCCGGTCGTCGCCGGCCGCTATGAAATCGACCAGTTCGACAATGACCGTGCCGTCTACATCGTGATAGCCGACGCCGAGGGCGAGCACCTTGCCTCGGCGCGGCTGCTTCCCACGACCGGTGACCATATTCTCGGCACCATTTTCTCCGAACTATGCGAACAAGCGCCTCCCCAGGGTGGTGCGATCCTCGAGATCACGCGCTTTTGTCTTGCACGACGATTGCGCGCACGAGAGCGCCTGGAGGTGCGCAATCGGCTGGTGTCCGCCCTCGTCGAATATGCGCTCGGCAATCATATCGGCAGTTACTCCGGCGTCGCGGAGTGGTGCTGGTTCCAGCAGATCCTGAGCTTTGGCTGGGCATGCCGTCCCCTCGGCCTGCCCGGCTCGACAAGTGGGCGCTGCCTTGTCGCCTTGCAGATCGACATCGATGGCCGCACCCGCGAGCAGCTGCAGGTCAGCGGCATCTGGCGCCCGGTCGGCCTTGCCGATCTTGCCAAGGCTGCTTGAGGAGGGCGCTATGACAAATCTCTCTTCCTATGGCCCAGCTGTCGAACCTGCGGTCGATGACGATCTGCAGCGGCAGGGCTTCTGCGTGTTGCGGGACATCGCATCCAAGACAGAGATCGTGGAGATCGATCAGGCCCTCGATCCGCGTTTTGCCGCCACACCCTTTTGTCTGGGCGGCTTCTACGGTCCGCGCACCAAGCGCTTCGGCGGCCTTTTGAAACGCGTGCCCGCTGTCGAGCGACTCGTGCGCCATCCTGCGATCATGCGCCTGGTGCGGTCGGTTCTCGACCCCTGGTGCGATACCATCCAGCTCAACCTGACGCAGGCGCTCGAACTGCATCCAGGAGCGCCGGCGCAGTTTCCTCACAGGGATCAGGATATGTGGCGCGGCCCGACCGGCCAGATCGAGTATCTCGTCAACGTGATGTGGCCGATTTCTCCGTTCAAGGCTGAAAACGGCGCCACGTTGATCTGGCCCGGGAGCCATAATGCCGGCTCCGCGGTTAAGGAAGCGCAGCCCATGGCGGTTGAGGCGGAGCCGGGCTCGGCGATCCTCTTCCTCGGTTCTACGCTGCATGGCGCCGGCGCCAACATGACCGGCGCGATCCGGCGTGGCATCATCGTCAGCTATTGCCTGGGCTGGCTGAAGCCTTACGAAAATCAATGGCTGACCTATCCGCCCAATGCGGCCCGTGCGTTCGATCCAGAGCTTGCCGCGCTGGTCGGCTACCAGCAGCACCGTCCCAATCTCGGCAATTATGATGGCCAGTGTCCGTCCATCCTGCTTCGGGGCGAACCGCCGGAATATCTGGCTGCCACCGATGCCCTGCGACCCGATCAGGAAGGTGCGCTGGCCGAATTTCTGGACCAGCAACGCACCGGCCAACTCCCCCCGGCTGGGGGGATTGCCGAAATCGGGGCCGGGCGGAACAAAAGAGAGGTGAAATCCAACGGATAGCTGATGCCAATTCCCGACGCGGGAGGTGTCTCTCGCTGGGGAATGACCCGATGCAACGCGTGACTCTAAGCCTGGCGGTGCTCGCCATGGGCACCGCCCTTCAACCGGCTCCCGCGCGAGCGAATGACTTGGGCTGCCAGGTTCTACTGTGCCTTTCCAATCCTGGTGGCGCGACGCAATATGCCCAGTGCGTCGCGCCCATGACCAAGCTGTGGCAGCGCTTGGCCACGGGCGGCTCTTTTCCCGGCTGTAGCGGCGGCGGTGTTGCTCGTACCAAGGTCTACGATCGCGATTCCGCAACGCGGCGCCGGGTTGTCATGACCTTCAGCGATGGACGCCGCGAAACCTACTCGCTGGCCAATATCGAGCGGCTGCAGGACGGGGCTCGATGATCCTCGACGTCGCCAGTCTTGTCGCCCTTGCAGGCTCATGCGCACCGAGCGTGGCGCCTGAGACGCTGATCTCGATCGTTCACACGGAAAGCCGGTTCAACACGCTTGCGATCGGGGTTAACAGTCCGGGTGTGCGCAAGCCGGCGCCGGCGACGAGAGCACAGGCGATTGCCGTAGCGCGTCGCCTCATTCGCCAAGGCTACAACATCGACTTGGGCTTGGGGCAGATCAACAGCGCCAACCTCGGATGGCTCGGTCTTTCGGTGGAGGATGCCTTCGAGCCGTGCCGCAACCTTGCCGCCGCCGCGCGGGTGTTGACGACCAACTATCAGTCGGTGGCGCACTCCGCCCAGAGTTCGGACCATGCGATCGCAACAGCGCTCTCGCTCTACAATACCGGCGATCGGCGGCGCGGCTTTCGCAATGGTTATGTCGCCCGGGTCTATGCCAGCGCGTCGACCATCATCCCCCTGATCCGCGGCAGGCCAACAGCGCCGGTCCTGCCGGCGCGCGTCCAGCTTGCCGACGCGGCGATCGCCAAACCGCAACCCTATGGGCTCGCGGCGACGCAGGCGGCCGGTTGGAACACCGCCGCCGATGCCCGGCAAGCCTCGCTCATGGTCTTCGGGGACGGGACAACTTCTCAGAAAGGACAGCATCCATGACAGCGATCACCGCCCGCCTGGGCTCCCAGCCCCAATGGGCGCGTCTTCTGCTGCGCATCGCCGGCATCGTCGGCCTGGCGATGCTTCTCTCTTTGCTGCTGAGCGATCCTGCTCATGCGCAAGGCGCGGACGGCATCACCTCCATGGCCGAGAACATCAAGACCTGGCTGACGGGAACCTTTGCCAAGACGATCGCGGTCATCGCCGTCGTCATCGTCGGCTTCATGTTCTTCACCGGACGGGCGAGCCTCGGCCTTTTGGTGACGGTCATCGTCGGCATTTTCATCGTCTTCAGCGCGCAGTGGATCGTCGATACCATCACAGGTGGCGCATGAAGGAGGCAGCGCCCTCGAATGAGCGGCTGCGCGAGGAAACGCTTTTCCTTGCGGTGACCCGGCCGACGATGTGGCTGGGCGTGCCGCTCGAAGCATCCTTGCCGATTGCGCTTGCTGCCTGTCTCACCCTGATCGTCAGCGGCAATCCACTTTACGCGGGGGCGATCGGTGGCGCCTGCCTAGCGGTGGCGCGCCTCATCGTGCGCCACGATGCCAATGCCTTTCGCCTGCTATGGTTATGGACTTTGACCAAGGCGCGCTGCCGGAACCGCGGCTGGTGGGGTGGCAGTTCCTATTCGCCGCTGCCGGTCGCGGGGATGAAGCGCAAGGGTTTCGCGCGTGGCTAGCGCCGCCGCCCAGCTGCCGCCACGCAAGACCCCCTGGCGGGTTCTGGCCCGAGAGGCGGAGCCCGGGCGCTATCTGCCCTATGCCCGCCATGTGACGCCCGATGTGATAGCGCTCGATAGCGGCGATCTTATGATGATGTTCCGTCTCGAAGGGCTGGCTTTCGAGACGGCTGATCCGATCCACCTCAATGATTGGCACGAGAAGCTCAACGGCACTTGGCGCAACATCGCCGACGATCGGCTTGCGATCTGGACCCACATCGTCCGCTCAGCCGTAGGGGACTATCCCGAAGGGCAGTTCCGCTCAAAGTTCGCCGCCGAGCTCGACGGTAAATATCGGGCGCGCGTCACCGCCAAGCGGATGTTCGTCAATGAGCATTATCTGACGCTTCTCATGCGTCCGGCAGTCGGATCGGCCGACCGGACCGGGCTGCTGCTCAAGCGGATCGCGAAAGCCAAGGCCGCAGAGGAGGAGGTCGATCCCGATGAACTGGGGCGCTTCGAGGAGAAGGCGCGCGACATCGAGAAGCTGCTCCGCCGCTGCAGTCCGGCGCGCCTTGCTCTCTACGAGCATAATGGCCTGATCTTCTCCACCCCGCTTGAGGTGCTCGAGCAAGTGATGATGGGCGCGCGATCCAGGGTTCCGCTCGTCCGCGGTCATCTGGGATCGGCGCTTTATGGCGAGCGCGTGATTTTCGGACGCGAGACGGTCGAGATCCGTGCCCATGACGCAAGTCGCTGGCAGGGTATCTTCGGGATCAGAGAGTATCCCGCGCTGACGCGCCCGGGCCAGATGAATGCCTTGCTCGGCCAGGATTTCGCCTTCGTCGTCTCGCAATCCTTCACCTTCATGGGCAAGGCGCGGGCAGCCGAACGTCTGCGCCGCCGGCAGAACCAGATGGCCTCAACCGAGGATGCGGCCGCGAGCCAGGCGCTCGATCTTGCCGATGCCGCCGACGATTTGCAAAGCAACCGCTTCGTTCTTGGTGAGCATCATTTCTCGCTGGCCGTATTCGCCGAGAACCAGAGGCGGCTTGCCGATAATCTCTCGGCCGCGCGCGCTGCACTGGCCGATGCCGGCCTGGTGGCGGCGCGCGAAGGACCAGCGCTCGAAGCAGCGTTCTGGGCGCAGCTGCCCGGAAATTTCGCATGGCGGTCGCGGCCAGCGGCGATCACCTCGCGCAATTTTGCTGCCTTGGCGCCGTTCCATACCTATCCCGCAGGCCGGGCCAAGGGGAACCATTGGGGGCCTGCGATCGCTATGATGAAGACGGCCGCGCAATCGCCCTATTATTTCAACTTCCATGTCGGCGATTTGGGCCACACACTAATTATTGGTCCTTCCGGCGCGGGCAAGACCGTCGTCCAGAATTTTCTGATGGCGCAGCTCGAGAAGACGGGCGCGCAGCAGATATTCATCGACAAGGACCGCGGCGCGGAGATCTATGTCCGATCCGCGGGCGGGATCTATCTCACGCTGAAGAATGGGGAGCCTACAGGTTTCGCGCCTCTGCGGGCGCTCGACTATGGTCCGCGCAATCTTGTCTTCCTGGGGCGCTTGATCCGCCAACTGGTGACGCCGGTCGGAGGCCAGCTCGGCGTCACACAGGAGCGTATGATCGACGAGGGGCTGGCCTCGCTCGGACGCCTCGCGCCGGAGGACCGCTCCATTCTCGCGCTTCGCCAGCTGCTCGGTCAGCGCGACCCGGAAGGCATCGGTGCCCGGCTGGAGAAATGGGCGCGGGGCGGTTCGCTCGGCTGGGTGTTCGACAATGAGATCGACGCTTTGTCGCTGGAGGCGCCGTTCGTCGGTTTCGACATGACCGATTTTCTCGATAACCCCGAAGTCCGCACGCCGCTCATGATGTACATGTTCCACCGGATCGACGGTCTCCTCGACGGCCGGCGGCTTGTGATCGACATCGACGAATTCTGGAAAGCCTTGGGGGACGATGCGTTCCGCGCCTTTGCGCAGGACGGCCTCAAGACCTACCGCAAGCAGAATGCCTTTCTTGTCTTCGGCACGCAAAGCCCTGCGGATGCGCTGCGTTCGGACATTTCGCACAGCATCATGGAGCAGGTTGCGACCAAGATACTGCTTCCCAACCCCTACGGCCGCGAAACGGACTATGTCGATGGACTGGGTCTGACCCAGGCGGAATTCAAGCTCATCCGGCATGATCTGAATCCGGAATCCCGCCGATTCCTGGTCAAGCAAGGCCATGACTCGATCGTCGTCGAGCTCGATCTTGGCGGTCTCTCCGACGAGCTGGCAGTTCTCTCGGGCACCACGGAAACCGTCACGCTGCTCGATGCCATCCGCGCCGAGGTCGGCGACGATCCCGAAAACTGGCTGCCTCTCTTTCACCAGCAGCGTCGGTCTCCATCGAGCAAGAAAGGATGAGCTATGCGTAAAGACAGATTCGCAGCGATCGGTGCGATTATCCTGGGAACGGCAGATCCGGCCGCCGCCCAAGGCATACCGGTCTATGACAGCTCCGGCTATTTGCAGGCGCTTGCCACGGTCAAGAACACCCTGTCGATGATCGAGCAGGGCAAGGAGCAGATCGCCGAGGCCAAGCAGCTCTACGGTAGCTTCAATCAGGTCACCGACGTCAACGGCATTGCCCCGTCGCTTTCCACCGACGCGATGCGCCATCTTCTGCCGCGCGAGGCCCGCGACCTCGGCAGGTTGATGTCGTCGGACAATGCCAGCCTGGGATCGCTTGGCAGTGCCGCGACCCGAATTCGCGATGCCAACCGCATTGCGCTGCCGGACCTGCGGCCAGGCGCCTCAGCCTATGAGCGGGCGTCGCGCGACACTCTGTTGCGAAATGGCGATCTAGCCGCCCGCGATGCCGCGATCGCGGAGTCGGCTTATGGCGTCTCGGCCCAACGCACAGCGGGCTTGGAAGAACTGCGCACCTCGCTCGATACGGCTTCGGACGCGAAACAGGTCATGGACATCCAGGCAAGGGTAGGGGTCGAAAACGCCCACATCCAGAATGATGCCTTGCAGTTGCAGGCGCTCCGCATGCGGCAGGATGCGGAGGATCGGTTACGTTCGCAGCGCCAAGGAGAAGAAGCTCTGGCCAAGCTTGAACAATCGTTGGGCGAGACCCGGTGATGAAATTAGCCGGACCCGCCGCACTGGTCGCAACGCTGCTGCTCTGCGCCTGCGACGTAACAAAAGGGAAGGACGAACTCGCGAACTCACCGCAGGAGATGTCACGAATTCTGGAGGCCTGCTCAAACGGCACCCACATCGATCCGCAGGAGTGCAGCAACGCGAAAAGCGTCGAGAATTCCAGAAACCTTGAACAATCCTTGGGTCGATGAAGATCGCAGAACCGTTCAATGTCCTCCACCATTTTCTCGACCATCTATGCCGATATCGACGGCAAGCTCGATCTTTTTCTCAATGATCGATTGTCAAACGTCGTGGAAGTAATCCGGGGTCCACTCGCCGTCGGCCTCGTAATCTATATCGCCCTGTTCGGATTTATGGTCATGCGAGGTATAATTAGCGAGCCGTGGGGCGAGCTGTTCGCCCGGATGGTCAAGCTCTGTGTGTTGTATATGGCGGCCACGACAGTCGCCTATTCGGAGTGGATTATCGATCCGCTCTTCCACGGGATGCCCGATGCGATCGCACAGGCTCTTGCCGGTAAAACGATCGGCACCGCTGGTTCGGCATTTGACCACTATTTTAGTCAGGTTGACGATGTCATCCGTCTTATCCGGGCGGAAGCAGAGACGTACCTCGACATAAATCCCTGGAAGCTGGTTCTTTTGACGCTGGCGATTGTATTATACGCCTTGGCAGGCCTTTCCGCAGCTATAGGATTTGCCATTACGATATTCGCCAAGGTGGCGCTGGCGATCCTCATAGCTCTAGGCCCGATATTTATTGCTCTCGCTCTGTTCGAGCCGACTCGTCGGTTCTTTCATGGGTGGCTCGGGCAAGCCTTCAACTATATCATTCTAATTGCGGTGATCATTGCCATCACAGTGCTGGTCGCGGATTTGGGCGCGGCCGCGTTGGCGGAGGCTGAGGCCAAGTCGGACGTCACGATCGCTGCAGTCATCTACGCCGTCTACCTCTTCCTCGGGACGATTTTCTTTTTCCAGGCTCCGGCCATTGCCACCGGCATTGCGGGCGGCGCCGCTGCGGGGGTTGGTGCCTTCGCCGGGACCGCCTGGGGGACAATGGCATCTCCCTTCCGACAACGCCGCATTGCGCGCAACAGCCGCAATCTGGAGCGCGCCGCTCGTCGGGGCGGCTCCATCGAAGCGGCATAGTGAGACATCACCATGACCTTGCCCTGTCCTCAAAAATCGACGTTCACCATCCGCCAGATTACTTTCTGCCTGATCGGCAGCCTTCCACTGCTGGGCCTCGCGGCATGCGCGTCCGGACCCAAGAAGCTGGCCGTTTGCAACGGGCACCATCTGCGTGACGTGAATATCTATGGGAGCGTTCTGCCCGGATCGCCGGTGCGGGCGACTACAGCGCCGCGCCCCGCACCGCCCATTCCTCCCTTGTCTCATCCGCAGGTGGGCGATCCACCGCCTCCGCCCGCAGTGCCAGCGCCTCCGGACGACAAGGTTTCCTTTGCGCCAAAGGACATTCGTTATGCGAGTTGCTGACAATGGCGCGGAGGCGGTGCCTACTTCCGGGCTCAAACGCTATTTCCAGGAAGCGCGAAGCTGGGACCAGGACAGGGTTCGATCGGCATTGCGATCGACACGTATTGCTTGGACCGTGGCGACGGTAACCTCGATCCTTGCGGCCGCATCCATTTTTGCTGTCGCCGCGCTGGCCCCGCTCAAGACCGTCGTGCCCTATGTCATTCGGGTCAATCAGACGACGGGCGCGGTGGATGTCCAGACGGCGCTGACCCAGCGGCCGATGCGCTATGATGAAGCGGTCACCAAATACTTTCTCGCGCAATATGTCCGGACGCGTGAAAGCTGGATGCCGGCGGCTGCCGAGGAGAATTTCCGCTTCGTGACAATCCTGTCGCAGCCGGCGGAGCAGCAGCGCTGGGCACGCTTCTTCAGCAACAACAATGCTGCCAGTCCCCAGAACGCCTGGGGGAAAAACGCAGTCGTCCAGGCGCGGGTACGCAACATCGCCTTCATCAATGATCGGGTTGCCAATGTGCGATTCACACGGGTCGTCCAGACCGAGACGGATACGCAGAGCAGCGATTGGATCGCCACGGTCACTTTCGCCTATGCCAACGCGCCGATGGCCGAAGGTGATCGCTATCGGAACCCGCTCGGCTTCCAGGTCGAGAATTACCGCTCCGACCCGGAGGTAGTCCGATGAAAACATTGGTCGCTGCGGTTTTCATCGCGTTTGCATCCCTTTCTGCTGCCCATGCGGTTGAGGTCCCGCGTGGCGCTGCGTCTGACCCACGCGTCAAGTTCGTCGATTATGAGGAAGCGCAGGTCTATCGCATCGTCGGGACCTTCCGGACAGCAACCCAGATTGTCCTCAGCGAGGACGAAACGATTCAGCACGTAGCGCTGGGCGACACCGTCTCCTGGGAGGTGGCGGTGGCCGGCCACATCTTGTTCCTCAAGCCGCGCGAACGCGCTGGACCGACCAACCTTATCGTCACCACGTCTCGCGGCGGAACCTTAAGAAGCTATGCCTTTGAACTCACGGCTCGTAGCGGTCCGATCACCGGCCGCAACGGCCAGGCCTATTTCCAGGTCCGTTTCCGCTATCCGCGGGACGAGGCGGCGCGGGCCGAACGCCTGAGAGCGGCACAGATCGCAATGCAAGCGGCGGCGCTGGAGGCCCAGGCTGTTCGCGGTGCCCTCGACCATGCGGTGATCGAGGGTCCGCGCAACATGAATTATAAGGTTCAGGGTTCGAGCGAGTTGCAGCCGTCGGAGGTCTCCGACAATGGCCAATTCACGGTGCTGCGGTTTCCGGCGAACCGGGAAGTTCCTGCCATTTATCTGGTGAGGCCAGACGGGTCCGAAACGCTGGTCCCGTTCGACGTTCGCGACGAATTCGTCGTCGTTCATTTGGTGGCGCGCCAACTGCGCCTGCGCCGGGGCGGCGAGGTGCTGTGCATCTATAACCAGGCGCCCGAACCTTATGGCGTCGATCATGGAACGAATACCGGATCGTCTCACGTCGAGCGCACCATCTCCCATCCGCAGGAATGAACCATGGCCGATGAACCGTCCCCTGTCGTGCGCCCGCTGCCCGGTGCCGATCCAACGCCCGAAAGGCACGAAATTCTTCACGAGCGTGGAATCGAGCCGATCGGCGGCACGACGCCCGCGCGGCGCAACACCGCGCTGATCTTCGCCGGCACGGCAATGGTCTTGGGTATTCTCTGGGTGAATTCCGGCACGGGCCAGCAATCCTCGTCTCGTGACCTCACCGCGCCGGCAGGTGCAGCCCGGGAACGACCCGATATCGTCGCTCGGGAAACAGTCGATTATGCCGCGGTCGCCCCTCAACGCCGACCGCTCGGGGCAGCCGACACGGATCCCAATGCGCCGGTGCTCAATCCTGCCGCTGGCGTTCCCGGACATGAAGGCCAAATTGTGCCCGCCATGCAGCCGGGCGCGGCACCGAGCGGGACCAGTGCCGCTCGGCCAACGCTTGCCGAGCAGGCGCGGCGGTCCACGCTGATCGCCTATGGAGGTCGCGATCTTGGCCGCGAGGCCGGCGCGCCCACAGCTGCAGGGGCTGCCGGGGAAGCGCCCGACAACGCTGCCGGAGCGCCAGAGAGCGGCGAGGGCAGGGCGCCCAACGCGCTCGATCTTTTGCGGCAAAGCTCCTCGATCGGGGAAGCGCGGGCCTCGATGCTGCCGAACCGCAATTTTCTGATTACGGCGGGCACATTGATCCCCTGCATTCTGCAAACCGCCATCAATTCCGCGCAGCCCGGTTACACGTCCTGCCTGATCCCGCGAGACGTCTATTCCGAGAATGGCCGGGTCGTACTCATGGAAAAGGGCACGCGCGTTCTCGGCGAATATCGCGGCGGCATCCAGCAAGGGCAAAATCGCCTGTTCGTCCTCTGGACGCGAGCGGTAACGCCCCAGGGCGTGCGGATCGATCTTGCCTCGCCTGGCTCCGATGCACTCGGCCGAGCCGGGCTTGCAGGCGCGGTCGACAGCTTCTTCTGGGCGCGTTTTGGCGGCGCCCTGCTCCTCTCACTCGTCGATGATGCCGCCTATATCGCCGGACAGGCCGCCTCGAGCGGCAATGGCAATTTCAACAATGTGACCCGGGCGCCCAGCGAAGGCGCGGCGATTGCCTTGCAGAACAATATCAATATCCGGCCGGTCCTGAAGAAGAATCAGGGCGAGGAGGTCGGCATCTTCGTCGCCAAGGATTTCAACTTCGCCGACGTCTACAATCTGGAACTGCGGCGGTAAGCCATGCGCGATACCGCCGTCCTCCGTCACTATCTCGCGCCGCTCCTGCCCCTCCTGGAACCGGAGGATGTCACGGAGCTGGTGGTCAACCGCCCGGGAGAAGCGGGGATCGAGGACCGCCAAGGGTGGCGCTGGCAGGAGATGCCGGAGCTGGACAGCGACTGGCTTTCTACCCTGGCTGTTGCCGCGGCGAGCTTCACGCACCAGGATATCGATGGTCAGTCTCCGATCTGTTCGACAGTCCTGCCGGGCGGCGAGCGCTGCCAGATCGTCATACCGTCGGTCACCCCAAGCGGTTGCCCTTCCTTCACGATCCGCAAACCGTCGACCGTGACCCTGCCGATCGACCAACTGGCTGGGGCCGGGCTGTTCCGGATGACGCGCGCCAGCGCCAAGGGTCTCACCGATGTCGATGCGCGGTTAGTGGCGCTGCGCGACGCGGGCGACTGGCCGGAATTCTTCAAGGTCGCCGTTCCGGCACGCAAGAACATTCTGGTCAGTGGCGCCACGGGTTCGGGAAAGACGACCCTCGCGAAAGCGCTCATCCAGCTTATCCCACCGGAGGAGCGGTTGCTCACCATCGAAGACACCCGTGAGCTGGTCGTGCCTCATCGCAATGTCGTCCATATGGTCTATTCGAGCGAGGGGCAGGGCCTGGCCAAGGTTGGCGCCAAGCAGCTGCTCGAAAGCGCGCTGCGCATGCGGCCCGACCGCATCCTGCTCCAGGAGCTGCGTGACGGCACCGCATTCTTCTATCTGAGGAACGTCAATTCCGGGCATCCCGGATCGATCACGACCGTCCACGCCGGTTCACCCGCCGGCGCGTTCGAACAGCTGACGCTGCTCGTCAAGGAATCGGAAGGCGGCCGCGATCTCGCCCGCGACGATATTCGCGGACTCCTTCGCATGCTCGTCGACGTCGTTGTGCAGACACGCCGTCACGGCGGGCGGTTTGAGGTCGACGAGATCTATTTCGAGCCGAGGATGGGCGATGCTGGCGCAGCGTAGTCCCTGGGCGATTGGCCTGTGCGTGATCGGCGCAATTCTGTTGTGGGCTGTCATTACCCTGTTCGTTGCCTTGTTCGGACTCGGGCAGATCGGACCTAATATCGATCTCGGCACTCTGCCGGCCTGGCTCTGGTATTATCGTGGTGATCCACTGCTCGGGGATTGGATCAAGCGGGGTGCGATGGCCGGCGCCGCCGTAATCGCGCTTCTTGTCCTCACGATCCTGCGGCGAGGCCCATCCTTGCACGGCAGGGCTCGGTTTGCACGCGAGGGCGAAATCCGACGCGAGGGGCTGCGTGCCCCGTCTGGCATTGTCGTTGGACGCAAAGCAGGGCGTTTCCTCATTTTCGGCGGAAACGAGCATGTCCTGCTCGAAGCGCCGACGCGCGCCGGGAAGGGCGTCGGTGTTGTCATCCCCAATCTGCTGACCTGGCCGGATTCGGTCGTCGTGCTCGATGTGAAGCGGGAGAATTGGAGTACCAGCGCCGGTTATCGCCAACGTGCCGGTCAATCGGTTTACCTCTTCGATCCGTTGGACCCTGAAGGGCGGACGGCACGGTACAATCCCCTGGCGCATATCCGGCGAGCCGATGACACCGAAGTCGTCAACGAGCTTCAGAAAATCGCAGTCATGCTCTTCCCCGCGCCGGAACGATCGGACCCGTTTTGGGCCGAAGCGGCGCGGGCGGCCTTCATCGGCGTCGGCGCGCTCGTTGCTGCCAATCCTGGCATGCCCTTCACGATCGGCGAGATCTATCGACGGCTGACCACTGGGGATCCCAAGAGCGATCTTCCCAAGGCCCTGGAAGAGGCGAGGGGGGCAGGACAGCGCCTAAGTCAGGCATGCGTCTCGGCAATCCAGGATTTCGCCTCGGCTTCGGACAACACCTTTTCCGGGATCAAGCAGACGATCACGGCGCGGCTCAATCTCTGGCTCAACCCCGTGGTCGATGCCGCGACCTCGGCAAGCGATTTCAACCTGCGCGAAGTCCGGGCGCGGCGCATGTCGATCTATCTCGGTGTCTCGCCCGACAATATCGACCGGATCGCGCCGGTTTACAGCCTCTTCCTGCAGCAGCTGGTGGATCTCAACACGCGCGATTTGCCCGACGCTGCCAGCAATGTCCCAGTCCTGATCCTGCTCGATGAATTCGCAAGGCTGGGGAAGGCCTCGGTCATCGCGGGCGGCTTTTCCTATGTCGCTGGATACGGCTTGCGCCTGCTGCCGGTGATCCAGAGCCGGGCGCAGCTGCGGGCCATTTATGGTCCCGATGTTACCGACGAAATCATCGCCAATTGCGGGCTTGAGGTGGTGTTCACGCCCAAGGAGCTGAAGGTCGCGAACGAGCTTTCAGAGCGGCTCGGCTTCTTCACGATGAATGTAAAATCGCGCAGCCGAACGATTCATGGGCTGTTGGCCAATCGCAGCATATCGGAATCCGATCAGCGCCGCGCCCTCCTGCTGCCGCAGGAGCTGATGCAGATGCCCAAGACCGAGCTCTTGTTGCTGCGCGGCGGGATCGCGCCGGTTCGTGGTAGGAAGATCGCCTTTTATCGAATGCCGCGCTTCACAAGGCGCGTGTTGGCGCCGCCCATTCTGCCGTCGCGGCCTATCCCCGCTGCTCAGCCCCCAACTGTTCTGCCGCCAGGCAAGCATCAGGTGGTGTCCCCTTACAATGACGCGGAGAAATCAACGGCGAAGAGCACGGGCGGGGCCTTGCTGGAAGAGACCAAGATGCGGGAAATGACCGATGGTGAACTGGCGGGCGCGGCTAAGATTACCGATGATATGTTGGTCCTGGGCAACCTGACCGACTTGCCGCCGCCCGGCGATGAGGCAGCGGCCATCGCTTTTGTGTCATCGATGATCGAGCGGGCGCTCGTGCAGACGGAAGGGGCGTCATCTTCACCCCTCATCCAGGAAAGGACAGATCATGGCCGCTGAAAAACCTGTGGTGCCACGCGGTATGAGCAAGCGTAGCAATACGATCGCTCAGGACGCGGCAGCCAAGTCGGCGAACGCGGCGCAATCGTCGCCCGAAGCAACCAAGAAGGGGAAGTCGATCGATCCGTCCGTTCTCCAGGCGGCGTCGTCTGGTGACATTCCTGATGCCTTGCGAAAGCGCTATTTCTCCACGACGAACAAATGGTCGGGCGAGCCTGCTTATTTCACGAGTGCGCAGGCTAAGGAACCGGCGTTCCGTGACCAGGGCAGACGGCTCATCACCTCCAGCGAGAGCGACGAAGTTGTGCGCGATCTCGTTGCCATCGCTCGCCATCGCGGGTGGTCACACGTCCATGTTACCGGCAGTGAGACGTTCCGAAGGGCAGCGTGGCTCGAAGCCAGTCGCCAAGGTTTGGAAGTACGGGGATATCGGCCGAGCGAACGGGATTTGCAGGAGCTGGACCGAGTGCGGCGCGATGCTAGTCGTAACAGCATCGCCCCTGCCGTCACTGCGCCGGCGTCGCGCGAACCTGGGCGGGATCGACGCCAGCCCGATGAGGCGTCTAGGCAAACATCGTCGGAGCAAAGCCGGGTGAAGAATGCGCGGGCGGCCCAGAGCCAGCTTCGCGTGATTGAGACGGTGGTGCGCGCGGCCTTGTTCGACAATCCCGATGCCGTTGCCAGGGTAATGAAGGTGGCAAACGACAAGGTGCAAACGCATCTGCAGGCAGGTCGGCAGTTTCAGGCAGCCAAGGTGCGGGACACCTCGGTCCGGGCGGTTGAGCCGTCAGGCCGGAACCGGCAGGAACCCGGCAAGGAACGAGCGCCGCTGCAACGATCTCGAGGCCGTTGATCGAGAGGGATTGAGCCTGACCAGCAAGGCTTTACCATATCGGTCATGGCCTATCGCTATCCGCCCGGCAGCCCGCTGCACCATGAGATCTTGAAGGCCAAGCAGCGCGAGCTGCGTGGCGATTTTCCGGAGCCGCTGACGCTCAGGGTGCATCGCGCGCTGTCGTGGCTGCGCCGTGCCGAGGCCGAGCAGGCCGATGAGGATGTACGTTTCATCCTGCTCTGGATCGGCTTCAACGCTGCCTATGCCGGCGACGTTGAAGCATCGCGGGTGATTGGTATCCCCGAGGGTGAGCGGGGATTGTTCCAGGCCTTTTTCGCAACCCTTGTGGGCTTTGATGGCAAACATCGCATCTACGACATGGTCTGGCAGCGCTTCCCTCAGGAAATCCGGGTGCTGCTCGCAAACCGCTATGTCTTCCATCCCTTTTGGCAGCATCACAATGGTGCGTCCGGCTATGCCGACTGGGCTGACAGGCTCGAGCGGTCGCGGACAGCGATAGGCGCCGCACTGCGCGATCATGACACGGCCAGGATACTCTCGATCCTGTTCGACCGGCTTTATGTGCTGCGCAACCAACTGGTGCATGGTGGCTCGACATGGAACAGCGATGTCAATCGCGCCCAGGTCAGGGATGGCGCCGCGCTGCTCGGCTGCTTGCTGCCGATCTTCATCGATCTCATGATGGACAATGCCGGGCATGAATGGCCGATGCCGAACTACCCGGTGGTGGAGTAGGGCGTGGCGGAAGTCTGGTCCGATCAGGAAATTGATCACATCGTCGCCGACTATTTCGCCATGCTCACCGACGAGCTGGTTGGTCGCTCCTTCAATAAAGCGGCGCGAAACCGCGATCTTCAAGCCGTGATCGACCGTAGCAAGGGCTCAATCGAGTTCAAGCATCAGAACATCAGCGCGGTCTTGCTCGGCCTTGGTCAGCCTTGGATCGAGGGCTATAAGCCGGCCGCCAATTTCCAGAATGCGCTGGTCGATGGCGTCCTGCGGTGGTTGGAGGCGCGGACCGAATGGCTGGCTCCCGACAGGCTCTCACGAGCTGCCCTGAACGTACCGGAAGCGCAAGGATCACTGCGGATCGGGCCGCCGCCCACGGTGCGCAACGAACCGTCGCCGATCGATCCAGCGTTCATGGCCGCGATCGGCCGCAAATATGATGTCGCCGAGCGCGACGCGCGCAACCGGGCGCTTGGCAAGGCGGGTGAAGAATGTGTGCTGCATCACGAGCGCCGTCATTTATCTGCCGCGGGCCGCGACGATCTCGCGGACAAAGTCCGCTGGACATCTGTGCAGGATGGCGATGGTTTTGGCTTCGATATCCGGAGCTTTGAGGCGGACGGGCGCGAGAAGCTGATCGAGGTCAAGACCACCAACGGATGGGAGCGCACGCCTTTTCATATCTCTCGCAATGAGCTGGCCGTCGCCGATACGAGGCGCGAGGAATGGTGCCTCATGCGGCTGTGGAATTTCGCCCGTGCGCCAAGCGCCTTCACGCTGCGCTCGCCCCTGAGCGATCACGCACAATTGACGGCGACCAGCTTCCTCGCCGAGCTCAATTGAAAACCGCCGCCACGAAGGGCGATACAAATCAGTCAATCAGGGCAGGGCCGAGAAGTCGGGACGCGCGTGGCCTTCGACCAGCGCCCGCAACCCCGCCGGTTCCAGCACCTCGACCTTGTCGCCCCATTGATAGAGATGCCAGGCCATTTCCAGCCAGCCTGCGGCTTTAAACCGGACAATCAGACTGCCGTCGTCCCGATATTCGGCCGACTGGTTGGGGTGGAACTGGAATTCCGCCGCACGCGAGGCTGCCTCGGGAAGAAACCGCCAGACGATCTCGCCATATTGGGCGGGGTCCTGATAAGCGCCGAAGGCCTGCGCCGCATGATCGTTCAAGGAAAAGCCGGATTGGATGGGAAAACTCTCATCGAGACATTCGGCGCTGTGAATGCGGTCCAGGCGAAAATGGCGGAGATTCTCGCCTCGACCAGCCTGGCGAGCAACGAGATAGCTGCGCAATCCCAGCAAGAGCCCATGCGGCTCGACCGTCCGGGTTTCTGCATCGGTGTCGCCATAGACAATGCGCATCTTGAACGGTCCGCGCAGCGCCTCGATCAGAACGTCGGTGACCTCAGGTCTCATCGCGACCTTTGGGCCTGGCCGCGCCACTTGGCCCAAAGCCGATAGCACCGCCTCCGCATCGGCTTCCGAGCGCAGCGCGTCGCGCGGGGAGAGGCGCGTGATCAGGCTGTCTCTTAGATCTTCCAGCGCACGGGCATGGCGGAGCCGGTTCTCATCACGGGCTGCGCGAGCGGCGATTTCCAGAGCCTCGATGGTGTTCTCCTGGCGCGGTTGCAGCCGCTCAGGGATGGGACTTTGGATGCGCCAGCGCCGACGGCGATCATCATCTTCCACAACAACGACATTCGCGAAATTATCCTCCAGCGCGCTTGTCATGCGCTGCGCCGTTCGGTGCGAAATGCCGAATTCCTGAGAGATTTCCTCAAGACTGATACCCAAACGCCGCGAGGCGGCGAGTTGGGCGAGGCGCAGAAGATCGTTGGCCTTGGCGAAAGTCATCATACGTCCATGTCAGAGATTGACACCCTTGCATGCTAAGGAACAGGGTAGCGCCTGTCGAGGTGATTCCCTCGTGGGTGGCGTTGGGCAATCAAGGGGGCCAAGTGAGGACGATCGGGAACACCATCCTGTTTTCAGCGACCGACCTGATGCGGTTCGTCGGCTGCGCGCATGCGACAGCGCTCGACCTTGCCTATATGCGCGGCGAGCCGCTCACTCCCCGGGAAGATACCGAGGATGCCGCGCTGCTTCAGAAACAAGGCGATGCCCATGAGGCCGCCCATTTGGAGAAGCTGAAAGACGCGGGCAACGGGGTAGTCGAGATTGCGCGTGGCGATCTTGCACAGAATGCAGACGAGACGCGAGCGGCCTTGGCGCAAGGCTCGCAGATCATCTTTCAAGGGGCTTTTCTCGCCGAGCGTTGGGGTGGGTGGTCCGATTTTCTCGAGCGAGTCGAGCGACCATCATTGCTGGGGCCGTTCAGCTACGAAGTGACCGACACCAAGCTGAAGCGCAAAGCCCATCCCAAGCATGTGCTGCAGCTCGTGCTCTATTCGGACCTTTTGGCGGAGATCCAGGGCGTGATGCCTGAGCGCGCGCATGTGCAGCTAGGAGATGGCACGCGCGCGACGCTGAGGTTGGCCGACTATGCCCATTATGCGCGCGGTGCGCGGGCTAAGCTCGAAGTCTTTGTTGCTTCCCCTGAGCCAACGCGGCCGATCCCCTGCGCGGATTGTTCGCTGTGCCGATGGGCCGACCATTGCGACGCCGTCTTCACCAGCCAGGACAGCCTGTTCCAAGTCGCCAATATTACCCGCGGCCAAGTGAAGAAGCTCGAGGCGTCCGGCATCGAAACCATGGCCGCGCTGGCTCGGCATGACGGCCCGGTGCGCGGCGTTGCGAGTGCGACGGCGGAGAAGCTTGTCGGCCAGGCCAGACTGCAGCACGCGCGCAAAACCGGCGAACCCGCCTTCGAGTTGCGTCCGGCACAGCCAGGCAAAGGCTTTGACCTGCTCCCTCGGCCGCAGGCGGGCGATCTCTTCTACGACATCGAGGGCGACCCCCATTACGAGGGAGGCCTTGAATATCTGCACGGCGTGTGGGCCGATGATAGTTTCCATGCCTTCTGGGCGCATGACCATGCCGCCGAAGCGCAAGCGCTCGAACGGTTGCTTGCGTTTTTTCGTAATCGCCTCACGGCTTATCCGCAGGCCCGCATCTATCATTATGCACCCTATGAGATCACCGCGCTGCGGCGTCTCACCACGCGCTATGGTATCGGCGAGGCCTTTCTCGACCGCCTCATGCGCGAACGCCGCTTTGTCGACCTCTATGCGGTCGTGCGCGGCGCGCTCATCGCTTCCGAACCGAGCTACTCCATAAAGGCGCTGGAGGCCTTTTATGGCTTGAAGCGCGAGGGCGAGGTCAAGACAGCGGGCGGGTCGGTCGTTGCTTATGAAAATTGGCGCGAGACGGGCGATCAGCAAATCCTCGACGAGATCGAGGACTATAATCGGATCGATTGCCAGTCGACCCAGCTACTGCGCGATTGGCTAGCGGGCATCCGGCCCGATGGTCCCTGGCCCGTGCTTGCGCAGGACGCGGCCGAGCAGGAGGTGGTCGAGGACGAGGAAACGACGGCGCTGCGCGATCGCCTGGCCGCATCCTCTCTGACTCCAGAGCGTCAGGAATTGCTGTTCAATCTGGGGCTGTTCCACAAGCGTGAAGCCAAGCCTGCTCAGTGGACGGTTTTCGACAGCGCGGCGCGCGATGAGGAAGAGCTTGTCGACGATCTCGACGCCTTGGCGGGACTCGAGGCGATATCCGGGATCGAACCCATCAAGCGCTCGGTGATGCGCACCTATCGCTTTCCGTCTCAGGAAACCAAATTGCGCGAAGGCGGCAAGGCCACTGTGCCCGGGATTGACGGGCCGCCGTCAACCGTTGCGATTGAGGCGCTGGATCGCGATGCGTGCACGATCACCTTGAAGGTCGGCGTGGCAAGGGCCGAACTCCTCACCGATCGGCTGACCCTGCATCCGGATTGGCCGCTCGATACCAAGGTGTTGGCCGCAGCGGTGCGCGACGTCATCGAGGATCAATGCGGGCCGCGGCGCTATCGTGCCGTCGATGATCTGCTGTCGGGCGCCGCCCCGCGCCTGAACGGCATCGACGGCGATATCCTCTGCGGCGGGGAACCGGTGGCGGGCGCCATCGCCGCGGCGCAAGCCATGGATCAGACATTGCTCCCGATCCAGGGTCCGCCGGGAACGGGAAAGACGCACGTCACGGCCCGGGTGATCCTGGCGCTGGTCAAAGCAGGAAATCGGGTCGCCGTCGCCTCGAACAGCCATGAAGCGATCCGCAATGTCCTGCTCGGCTGCCTGCGCGCGCGCGAGGAAGAAGGCGGCACCTTTCCCGTGTCGTTCGCCCACAAAGTTTCGAGCGGTGATGATGGCTATGCTAGCGATTGTCCCGTTCACCGCGCCACGGCCAATGATGACCTGATCCTCGCCCGCGCCAATGTGGTCGGCGGCACGGCCTTCTTCTTCGCGCGCGATGAGAATGTGCAGGGCTTCGATTGGTTGTTTGTCGATGAGGCGGGGCAAGTGGGCCTCGCCAACTTGGTCGCCATGGGTCGTGCCGCGCGCAATATCGTGCTGGTCGGCGATCCGCGTCAGCTGCCTCAGGTCATCCAGGGCGCGCATCCTGCGCCCGCCAACCTGTCATGCCTGGAATGGATGCTGGGCGAGCATGCCACCGTCCCTCCCGATCGGGGCATATTCCTTGCCGAGACCCGGCGGATGCATCTCGCGGTTTGTGATTTCATTTCAGACCAGGTCTACGAGGGACGCCTTGCCAGCCATGGGGATACCAAGCGCCAGAGCGTTACTGGAACGGCCTGGCCCACGGCCGGCGCCTTCTGGGTGCCGGTCGTCCATGACGGTAATGCCCAGTTTGCCGCTGAGGAAGTTGCGGCGATCGGCGCGGCAATCGAGAATCTCCTGCAAGGGAGCTGGACCGACAAGAACGGCGCCACGCGCCCTATCGGCCCCGGCGACATCATCGTCGTCGCCCCCTATAATGCACAGGTCAACGCGCTGCGGGCAGGGCTGCCGAGCAGCATCCGCGTCGGCACGGTCGACAAGTTCCAGGGCCAGGAAGCCCCTATATGCCTGGTCTCCATGACGGCTTCCTCGGCCGACGAGACGGCCCGCGGCATGGAGTTTCTCTTCTCGCTCAACCGCATCAATGTCGCGGTTTCACGCGCCAAAGCGCTTGCGCTCGTTTTTGGCAGCGACCGCTTGCGCGAGGCCAACTGCAGCAGCATCGAGCAGATGCGGCTCGTCAACACGCTCTGTGCCCTTCCGCCGTTTTCTGCGCCTCTCAGTACGGGATCTTGATCCATGCGTTTCCTCCACACCGCTGACTGGCAGCTCGGCAAACCCTTCGGCCGGTTCGAGCCCGAGGTGCGCGCGGCGCTTGGCGAAGCGCGCTTCGACGCCATCGACCGGATCGGCGAGGTCGCTGCCGCCAACCAGGTAGAACATGTGATTGTCGCAGGCGATATCTTCGATACCGAGGGTCCCGAAGATAGGGTCATCGTCCAGGCAGTCTCACGCATGCAGCGCTATCCCTGCCGCTGGTGGCTGCTCCCGGGCAATCACGACTATGCCCGCAACGGCGGACTGTGGGACCGCGTCCGTCACAAAGCCTCGGAGAATATCATCCTGCTCACCGAGCCCGTCGCGCAGGAGATGGAAGCAGGGCTCTGGCTGCTACCCGCACCGCTCCTCCACCGGCACCATCTCGACGATCCGACCGAGCTGTTCGACAGCATGGAAACGCCAGGCGCGAAGCTGCGTATCGGCCTTGCTCATGGTTCGATCCGCGATTTTACCGCGCGTGGCGAGACCAAGAACCAGATCGCGCCGGATCGCGCGAAGCGGTCCAGTCTCGACTATCTGGCGCTCGGCGATTGGCATGGCACGCTCAAGGTCGATCCGCGCACCTGGTATGCCGGAACCCCCGAAACCGATGGTTTTCAGCGCGATGAGCCGGGCCATGCCCTGATGATCGAGCTTGCGCCGGGAGTGGAGCCAAAGGTGGAACCCGTGCGCACCGGCCGTTTTCAATGGCTGCTCAGGGATTGGACCTTGCAGGACACGGCCGCCTTTTCGGCGGAATGCGACGTGCTGCTCTCGGCTATCGATCCTGCGGCAACGCTGCTGCGCCTTTCGCTTGCAGGCATCACGAGCCTTGCCGACCGTGTCGAGATCCTGTCGCGGCTCGAAGATGACCTGCGGCATCGCCTCCGTTTCCTGGATGTCCGGGCGGACGATCTTGTCGGCCGGCCGGGCGAGCAGGACTTGGCGGATCTCAAGGTCGAGGGATTGCTCGGCATAGCGGCTGAGAAACTCACCGAGACAATCGCAGCCGGCGGGACTGAAGCCATTTTGGCGCGGCGCGCGATGGAGCGGCTCTTTGTCGAATATCATCGGGGGAGCCAAGCATGAGCCTCCAGCTGCGACGGATCAGCCTCAACAATTTTCGCAAGTTCCGCGAGCCCCTGACGATCGAAGGGCTGGGCGAGGGGCTCAACATCATCATCGAGCCCAACGAGAGTGGGAAATCCACGATCCTTGAGGCCCTGCGTGCGGCTTTCTTCGTCCGCCATGCCACGAAGAATCAGCTCGCCCAAAGCTTTGCGCCTTATGGCGAGGCGGTCGCGCCAGAAATCGAAGTCAGTTTCGATATTGGCACCGACAGCTGGAAAATCGCCAAGCGCTTTCTCAAAAGCCCCCAAGTCGAAGTCACGGGGCCGCAGGGTCGAGCGCAGGGCGAGGACGCTGAAAATCGGCTGCAGGCGCTTCTAGGGTTCGTCAAGGATAGTAGCCAGCGTGGTGACCCGACCACCTATGGCGCGCTCGGTCTGCTTTGGGTTCCGCAGGCGCAGGCGCTCGAAGTGACGGCGCCCGGCAGCATCGTGCGCAGCAGCATCCAGGCGACGCTGGAGGCAGAGGTCGGCACGATCGTCGGCGGCGCTGCCTATGAGCGCGTCCGAAAGCGGATCGATGAGCAGTATGACATTTACTGGACGCCGACTGGCAAGGCGCAGTCGAAGGGACGCTGGCAAGCGGCGCGGGATCGTGACCAGCAGGCGCGGCAAACCGCTGCATACGCGACCACGCGGCTCGATGCGCTCGAAACGAGCTTCGGCGAGCTGGAAATCGCGCGCGGCCGACTGAAAGTTATCGAGCGGGAGCTGGCGGACGAGACCGAGCAAGAACAGCGCGCCGGTCTTGTTCAGTCTCTGGAGATCGCCAGGGCTGCTGCGCAGATCCTGGAGACCCGCAAAGCCGAGCATGAGAATTTCTCTGCAAACCTCGATCGCCTCGACGATCTGCATGCTCAGCACGAGGCAGCGAGGGAAGCGCTGACGGCCGCTGATGAATCTTTGGCCGCAATCACCGCCGATCGCGATCAGCTTGCAGATCAGCTGGACGCGGGACGCACGAAAGTCGCTGACGCGAAGGCAGCGCTCGACAAGGCGCGTAATGAGCGCGCCGCAGCCCGCCAGGAGCTTAGCGAAGGGGAGGAACGTCTCGCTAGGCGTCAGCGCCACGCGGCGATCGCCGATGCACACCAGCGGCACACCGAACTCCTAAATCTAGAAAAGCGACTGGCCAATGCCCGCAATCAAGCCGCACAGGTCATTCCAGCTGAGGCGTTCGCTCGCCTGGAGGCCAATGATCGTGCTGTCGCGGAAGCGCGGGCCGCCGTCAATGCCGGCGCTACCACTATCGAGCTTACGGGCGACGCTACGGGCATCACCATAGGCGGCGAGCCCCTGACACCAAATAGCCCGCGCACCTTGACCGGCGAGACGCAGATTGCCCTGGGTGGCGGCATCCTCATCATCCGTCCGCCGGCAACGACAGCCAGTGCGGAAGCCCGCCTCGCCGAATTGCTCGAGCGACAGGCACTGGAACTGGCCGAATGGGATGTGGCCGACCTCGCAGCGGCGCGGACGCGAAACGATACTGCGCGCGACGCGCAGGGGACCGTCCAACTGCTCGAAACCAAAATTACAGGCCTCACGCCGGCGCAGCCGCTGTTGGATCTCGCGGCAGGCCCTGATGCTCTCAAGCTGTTCGTCGCCGGTGTTCCAGCGGAATCGCCGGCGTCCGATGAAGACGAGATCTCGATCGATCAGCTCACCCGCAGCCTGGAAGAGGCGGAAACTGCCGCGGTGCGCGCTGAAACCCTGCACGACCAAGCCGTTCAGGACCTGCGAGAAATAGAGGATAGGGACCGCCCGCTTGCCGCCGCGCAGGCGGGCGCGGAGCGCGATCAGACCCATGCCTCGGATCGCATCGCTCAGCTCGAAGGGAAGCCCGATTTTGCCGGGCTTGCCGACGCCATCGCCAAAGCCCGGGAGGATGTTGCCCAGGCCGCTGTCAAATTGGCGGAAGCGACGCGCGACGCCACCGCGCATGATGTGCAGGCGATCAGCCGCAAGATCGAAACGATCGATAGCCGGGCAAGGGCTGGTCAAACCCGGCGGAGCGACCTCGAAAAGGAGATCGCCCGCCTTGAGGCGATCATTGAGAGCGAGGGTGGCAAAGGTCTGGCGAGCCTGGCCGCAGCTGCAGCCGAGGAAGCCGATGCCGCGACACAGGCGCTGGCTCGGCTCGACGAAGAGGCGGCCACGGTCAAAATGCTCAAGGATGTGCTGGACGAGGCGCGTGCTGAGGCATCCAGAACCTTTGTTGGCCCTGTGGCCCAACGCGCTCGCGTTCATGTCGAGCGCCTTTTCCCCGGCGCCGACCTCAGCTTCGATGAAGAACTCGGTCTGGCCTCGGTCACGCGATCCGGCTTGAGCGAGGCCTGCGGAACGCTCTCAAAGGGGACGCAGGAGCAGCTGGCGGTCCTCACCCGCCTCGCCTTTGCCGACATGCTGCTGGAGCAGGGCATGCCGGTTTCGCTGATCCTCGACGATCCACTGGTCTATTCCGACGACGGCCGGCTCGATCTGATGACCGAGATCCTGGAGGAAGCCTCCCAGCGTATGCAGGTGATCCTGCTCACCTGCCGCGATCGAGCATTTCGGCATCTTGATGCAACGCGCGTCCAGATCTGATGTGGCAAAAAAGCGAGATCGCACTTTATGGGATTGCCGAAGGCGCTATCTATCCATTTGGTTCTATTCGATTTGGTTGGGGTATTGGGGGAAGCATGACAGATCCAACGACAACAGCGCTATGTTTTAAATAATCACCGAGGAAAATGAGCGAATTTCGATCTGCACGTGCAGTTCACTGACTTGGAAAAATCAAATGACCTCCTCTCTTCGCGAACTTCTATTGTCTATCGTCCCAGACGATGGGTCTGCAGTCGGCAATTTGGCTTTGGCTGCAGTAATGCGCGAGACAGTGCCTGACCTAAGTGATGAAACCTATCAGCGCATCCGAGACGGGCTGATCGCGGAAGGCGTGCTGGGCAAAGGCCGCGGCCGTGGCGGGTCTGTTTTTCTGCTGGGGCTCGACGACGACGACGAGGACGAGATCAACGATGGAGATGGGGACAGTTTCGCGCTGACCGCGCAGGAGCCTGCCGCCCCTTCAGCCCCCAAGGCGGCGAGCAGCAAGAAGAAGGTGGCGCGCAAGGCGGATGGGCCGGCGCAGGTGCTGAGCTATCGCCATACCGATACGCGCGTGAACAATCCCGAGGTGGGCATGGTTCACCCCGACAACGATCCGGATGAGCCCAAGTCGGTTTGGAAATACGATCCTCACCTCGACCCGGAACTGATGTTCGACAGCCAGCGTGGGGCAGTGGAGAAGCTAATCGACGATGCACTGGCGTCAGGCAATGCCGACGCGATGCGCGATGCGCTGGTCGAACTGAAGCGACTTCAGGAGCCGTACCTCAACTGGGCGGGCAAGGCCGAGGGGACGAGCTTCGCGGTCGATACCGTGTCCTTGCATGTCCACGAGCGAGTGGACCCGGCAACGATCCTTGCCAATGCGCGCAAGCGGCTGAAGGGGGAAAAAGCGGGAGAGGCATGGCGACAGGCGGACCTGTTTGCAGCCGCGTTTGAGAACCTGCCGCTCCGGCAAGCGCTGGACTTCTACCATCACGAAAAGGGCTGGTCGAACCGGCTGATCGCGGGCGACAGCCTGCTGGTCATGAACTCGCTGCTGCACAAGGAGTCGATGGCCGGCAAGGTGCAGATGATCTACATCGACCCGCCCTACGGCATCAAATATGGGTCGAACTTCCAGCCCTTTACTGGGCAGAAGGCGATGGGAAGAACGGATAAGGACGAGGACCTGTCGTCTGAACCTGAAATGATCAAGGCTTTCCGTGACACATGGGAACTCGGGATTCATTCTTACCTGACGTACCTGCGTGATAGGTTGAACGCTGCCAAAGAGTTGCTCTCTGACACCGGCAGTCTCTTTGTTCAGATTTCCGACGACAATCTGCATCTTGTCAGAAATCTGACGGATGAGATTTTTGGTCCTAAAAACTACGTCGTGACGATTCTTATTAAGAAGAAGGGTAGTCAGAAGGGCGGAAAGGTTGATCCGGTTAACGACTACCTTGTCTGGGTCGCAAAAGACAAGTCATGCATGACTTACTTCCAGATATACGACGGACGGGAAACGGACGAAGAGATAACGGCAGACTTCGCAAATGTAGAACTGCCCAACGGCGAGGTCACAACCTTGGCCCGCCTTGAAAAGCAGGCCGGCGTGCCAACCGGGCGCTATCGCAATGATCTCGCCACTTTTTCTAACGATTTTCCGGGGAGCCGCCTCTTCAAAGCCGATCCCTCCACCGGCGGAAATCCGGGGGCGTCACAGGCAAAAGTCTATGAGTATTGCGGTA
This sequence comes from Sphingobium rhizovicinum, assembly GCF_042647625.1. Taxonomy (NCBI): domain Bacteria; kingdom Pseudomonadati; phylum Pseudomonadota; class Alphaproteobacteria; order Sphingomonadales; family Sphingobiaceae; genus Sphingobium; species Sphingobium rhizovicinum. The sequence continues at coordinate 96,067 of NZ_JBHRVU010000002.1, forward strand.
TGTCATTCGACCCTGGAATCAAGAAAGGGCTTGGTTGGAAAGCTGCCGCCGAGAGTAGTGTCGGTTTTTCTGGCATGAAACGTCTGGCGGTTTCTGGCCGTTTGCACATCGGCGATAAGCAGCTTGCAGTTAAAAGGTATCCGGAGGACTTCGGCTTGAAGGCGGTGTCCAATTGGTGGGACGGTATTGGCGGCCCTTCAAATCCCATTTACGTTGTTCAAACTAACGAAAAAATTCTTGAACGGTGCATTTTGATGACCACCGCACCGGGCGACTTGGTACTCGATCCGACTTGCGGATCAGGTACAACAGCTATCGTTGCCGAGAAATGGGGCCGTCGCTGGATTACCTGTGACACTAGCCGAGTGGCAATCACGCTCGCCAAGAAGCGGTTGATGACGGCTACGTTCGATTACTACACCCTCCGCTACCCCCAAGAAGGTTTGAAAGGCGGCTTCGTTTACAAAACCGCCGAGCATATCATGGCTGCAAGAATAGCAAACAATCCTGATATCGACACGATCTATAAAGAAAAACACCCAGCTATTGTACTCTCGCTGCGAGAGCTTAATGATATCCTTCTGAAATTTCCGCCTCCGATGCTCAAACCTTGGCAAGGCAATCGCAAGGGAAAGCACATCGACTTCACAAAAGGCGAAACGCTGCACGAATGGGAGGTGCCTCATGATTTCCCTGAGGGCTGGCCCAAATCGGCCGAACAGTCTTTCGCTGCCTTTCACGCGGCCCGCATTTCAATGCAGGCCGAAATGGACCGAGCCATAGCAGCCAACGCCGAGCCAAAGGCCCTCTATGACAAGCCGGAACCTGATAAGTCGCGGTTGCGCATCACCGGTCCATTCTCTGTCGAAGCAGTGCCCGCACCCACGGTGCTCTCGCTAGACGAGTCGGCCGCGCCAGCAGAAGCTGATGCAACGGTTGCACGTTCGGGGGAAACATCTCGGCAAACGCAATGGCGCGACGAACTGATCCGCACTGGCATCCGCGCCAAGGGTGGTGCCATGCTGAAGTTCACGGACCTTGAAGCCATCCCCGGCGTAAAGCACCTCCATGCGTCCGGCGCGCTGGATAGTGGAGAACGTGTCGTCGTCAGCTTCGGCCCGGAACACGCCGCACTTGAACAGAAGCAGGTCGAACGGGCCATCGAGGATGCCCAGACCCTCGTGCCAAAACCCAAGTTCGTGGTGTTCTGCGCGTTCACCTTTGACCCGGAGGCGGCAAAGGATATCGACGAAACCAACTGGCCCGGCGTCACCCTGCTCAAGGCCCAGATGAACACCGACCTGTTGACCGAGGACCTGAAGAAAGCCCGCTCATCCAACCAGTCGTTCTGGCTCATGGGTCAGCCCGAGGTGGAACTAAAGTCGGTAGGGGACAACTGGCAGGTCGAGGTCCATGGCTTTGATTATTTCGATCCCCGCGAAGGCAAATTAGTGTCTGGCGGCAAGTCGAAGATCGCCATGTGGTCACTCGATACCGACTATGACGGGCGCAGCCTGATGCCGCATCAGGTTTTCTTCCCGATGGCCGGTGCCAAGGATGGCTGGAACCGCCTGAAGAAGACGATCCGCGCCGAACTGGATGAGGACTTGCTGGAGCAATTCCACGGCACCATTTCCCTGCCGTTCGAAGCTGGGGACCATCGCCGGGTCGCGGTCAAGATCGTCGATGACAGGGGCATCGAGTCGCTCAAGATCATGAACCTGGAGTGACGACGGTGACCAAGCCCAAGTCACTCATCATCAACACGCCGTTCGTTTGCCCGCAGCAGCATTGGGCACCGCAACAGGATGGCACGTTGGAAATCATTCCGGAGCGCCGCCCCGCCAGCTACGAGGTGTTCGACGCCCGGAACAACACCCGGCGGACCGAGAAACTCGAACTCGTCGAGACGATCCGGGGGCGCGTCGATCAATGGCGCGATGCCGGTTATCCCGGTGTGACCATCGTCACCCGCCGCTTGCTCGAACACTGGCATGACAACACGGCGCGGGAATACCCGTTCTACTTCTGTCAGCTAGAGGCCATCGAAACGCTGATTTGGTGGCTCGAAGGCGCGGAGGAATACAAGCAGGGCATCTACGTCCCCGGCGATGGTGGGGCATGGCAGCGCCTGTGCAACAAGATGGCGACGGGCGCGGGCAAGACCACGGTGATGGCCATGATAATCACGTGGCAGGTGCTGAACGCGCTAACCTACCCGAAGCGGAACAAGGATTTCAGCCGGGCCATCTTCATCGTCGCCCCGGGCCTAACGGTGAAGGGGCGACTCCAAGTGCTGATCCCCAGCGCCGGCAGCTACTACGACGAGTTCAATCTGTGCCCGTCCGAAGCGCTGCGCCAAAAGCTGAATCAGGCCGAAGTCCTGATCGAAAACTGGCACACGCTAATGCCAGCCACCGAACCCAAACGCTCGGTCGTCAAGAAGGGCGCAGAGACCGACGAGGCATTTACCCGCCGCGTCCTGGGCAAACTCGCTGCCTTCAAGGATATCGTCGTCATCAATGACGAGGCACACCACGCCTATCGCAAGCCAGCCGAGGTGAAGATCAGCAAGAAGCAGGCGGAAGAGGCCGGGATCGATCTTGACGAGGCCACTCGCTGGATCGAGGGGCTGGACCGCCTGCACAAGACCCGCCGCATTCAGCGGTGCTTCGACCTGTCCGCCACGCCCTTCGCGCCGACCGGCAAGGCCAGCACCGACACCGCGCTATTCGATTGGATCGTTTCCGACTTTGGCCTTAACGATGCGATTGAAGCAGGGCTCGTGAAAACGCCACGTGTCGTGGTGCGGGACGATGCTATGCCCGATGCCAAGACGTTGCGCTCCAAGCTCTACCACATCTATCGCGATCCGGCGGTCGCAGAGGATCTGAACCGTAAGGCCGAACCTCATGAGGCGCTGCCGAAGCTGGTCAAGGACGCCTATACGATCCTTGGTGCCGACTGGCGCGCGACAGCCAAGCAGTGGGCGGACAGCAAGCACCATTCCCCGCCCGTGATGCTCACTGTGTGCAACCGGACCGAAACGGCTGCGCGCATCGAGCAATTCTTCAATCAGGGCGATTGCCACTGGCCGGAGCTTCAGGCCCCTGGCAAGACCTTGCGGGTGGACTCCCGCGTCATGGAGAAGGCCGAGGTCGGGGAAACTGCCGGGGCCGACAAGGGCTACGAGGCCCGCCTAGAGCAAGTAATCGACGAAGCTGCCATCCCGGAGACACGGAAGGAGCAGCTTCGGGGAATGAAGAAAGAAGAATTGCTGCGGGAGATCGTTGATAATGTCGGCAAGCGCGGCGGTGCTGGCCAAAATCTCCAGAAGGTCATTTCGGTGGCCATGCTATCCGAGGGGTGGGACGCGAAGAATGTCACCCACATCATGGGTCTGCGCGCCTTTACATCACAGCTGCTGTGCGAGCAGGTCATCGGCCGCGGCCTTCGGCGTGTCGGTTATGACAAGGACGATGACGGGCTGTTCCTTCCTGAATATGTGAACGTGTTCGGCGTGCCGCTTTCGATCTACGAGCCGGGGAGGGCGGGGAAGCCCCGCCGCCGCCCAAGCCCAGCACTCAGATTGACGTGGTGCCCGACCGGGCTTCTTTGGAACTGCGTTGGCCGAACGTGCTTCGCATCGAGTCCGTCGTGAAACCGGAACTCACCGTCGATTGGGCCAAGGTCGAGCCGTTGATGCTCGATCCGGTTGCCACCGTCATTAGCGCCGAGATCGCTCCCGCGCTCGGCGGGGCAGCCGACATGAGCAAAGTGACGGCCATCGATTTGTCACTTCTGCCGGAGGAGTTCCGCCTTCAGCGGCTGACATTCGTGGCGGCGCGCAAGGCGTTTGCCGAGCTCAAGACTAACTTCCAGGGCAACGAGGAGTACCTTGTCTTCCAGCTTATTCGGCTTGTCGAAACCTTCCTACGCTCTGACAAGATCGATATCCCGTCGCTATTCCATAGCGATGCGGTTCGCCGCCGCATTTTGATCGCGCTCAATATCGACCTGATCGTGCGGCACGTGCTCCGGTTCGTGACCGAGCAGAACACCACGGCGTTGACCCCGGTATTCGATGAAGAGAACCCCATTGGCAGCACCGGCCAGATGCGCGCGTGGTACACGACCAAGCCAAACATGCCGACTGGCAAGTCACACATCAGCCATGTCGTAGGGGACTCCGCTTGGGAGCAGTATGCCGCAAACGTATTTGAAAGCCGCGACGACGTAATTGCTTATGCCAAGAACGATCACCTTGGTTTTCAGATACACTATCTCTGGCAGGGATCCCGCCGCCGATACGTTCCCGATTTCATCGTCCGGCTGGCCAATGGAAAGACGCTCGCCTTGGAGATCAAGGGAACGGATAGCGAGCAGAATAAGGCCAAACGAGAGGCCTTGGATGAGTGGGTTCAAGCGGTAAATTCGAGCGGTGGGTTTGGCGAGTGGTCTTGGGATGTCGCCTTCAATCCTAACCAAATACACGACATTGTGGCACGTTACGGCAAATGAACACGATTGGAAATCGATAACGGTATCTTGTGGGGGGCTTTCAATTATCACAAACCTACATTCGATGCGGGTAATTGATATCCACGCCTGCTTTTTCCGGTTCAATCCGGAAGGACCTGCGACGCCATGAGCGGATTTGATATCATAGCTGCCATGCAGGCTTTGGGGCTGCCTGCCGCCATGGCAATTGAAGACAATCTTCGCGCCATCGAAGACCTTGTCGATTTCCATTACGATGATCACGAGCGTCTTGGCCTCATAAGAGGCGAACTGCACAGCTTCCGTCACCCCTTGGCGCGCTCAATTGTCGAGCGCATCGACGCCCATATGCAGAATTTTCAGGACTTCTCGTCAGAAGAGCAAGATGATTTGCAAGTTGGAAATGAAGTGATGGCCACCCGCGCAGCGAATGGACCGGAGCTGACGGCCGCGCATGCTCGTTTGATAAGCCTGATCGACTATGTGGAGGCCACCGAGCGCGATCGACTGAAGGTCGAACTCGATTATCGCAGCCATCGCGGCTTTGTCGCGACGGAAGATGAGGTTGCCGGACTGCCTGGCGTGTCGCTCGATCAGGGGTCTGGGGATGATCCCGTCTGGTTGCGCGTTGAACGGCTCGCCAAGATCGCGCCGCCAGCGCCACCGAACCAAGAACTGGCGCTCTGGCTATCCCTGCGCGACGATGTAGCAGCGATACCGTCACTCAAGGTGGAAATCGCCACAGCCGGCCTTGTCGAGCTCGAATTGCTTGACGCGGAAGAAGCGCCGCAACACATCGCCTTGTCCGATTATGAGCGTCGAGACAGTGTTGAGGCGGCCTTCCATGCCTGGCTAGAAGGGGCATGGAGACTATGGGCAGAACGCGAAAAACCCCGCCGCGAGACCATCAAGCTGTACAACGCCCTTTATATGCTGCGCCAGCAGTTGGAGGGGGTCAGCGACGTTCCGCTCGAACTGGTATGCGGCATTGGCTTTGCAACGCTGTTCCGCAACGGCCAGCGTTTGCGTTACCCTCTACTGTCGATGACCTTGGAGCTCTCACTCGATGAGCAAACCCATTGCATCGAAGCGCGTCCACGCCTTGAGGCAGATCCAGGCCTTGAGATTGATCCGCTCGACCGGATGGGCCTGCACGCGCTGGACCAATGGCGCACGGCCTCGGAAAGATTCCTGGCGGCACTGGACGAGGTAGCGCTCTCGCCCTTCGCACCCGAGAGCTTCGAGCCCGTGTTGCGCCAGGCCTCGGCCCTGTTCGATCCAGATGGCATATATGTGCCGGATGCTAATCCGGCCGGGGCGCGGCGGATACCCTCAGTCGAAACGCATTTACAGGTCAGCACCGCGTTCGCCTTCTTTCAGCGCGAACGGCGCGCGACGCAGCTGATGGAAGATCTCCGGCGCTTCCGGGCGGCCCTACTGGACGGCGCGGAGGCCCCCAATCTACCTGCCGCCGTTGCCGCCCTATTGGTCGAGCCGTCCGATACGATCGAAGAACCCGAATACCCGCAGTTCCGTGGTATATCGACCATTCCCGGCGTCACCTCATCAGACGGCTCGGGTAGGGATCTGTTCTTCCCCAAACCGTTCAATCGCGAGCAGGTCGAGGTGGTGCAACGGCTCGAAGTGCGTCCGGGCGTTGTGGTCCAGGGGCCGCCGGGCACCGGCAAGACGCACACGATCGCCAACATCATCAGCCATTACCTTGCGCTGGGCAAGCGGGTGCTTGTCACCTCACAAAAGGCACCCGCGTTGCGTGTCCTGCGCGACAAGCTGCCTGAGGCGGTGCGACCGCTTGCGGTCAGCCTACTCGACAGCGACCGCGACGGCCTGAAGCAGTTTCAGGAATCGGTCGACATCATTGCCGAGAAGCTCCAGCGGCTGCGCCGCCACGAGCTTGAGCGACAGATATCTGACCTCGATCATCAGATCGACAACCTGCACCGCAGCCTTGCCCGTATTGATAATGAAGTCGATACGATCGGACGAACGGCAGTGTCACCCGTCGTGCTGGACGGAGAAGCGATCGAACCCGTGCGGGCGGCACGGATGGTAGTGGCCGAACCTGAACTGGCAAATTGGTTGCCGGATGATGTTGATGCCGATCCAGAAAACGCTCCCCGTTTCGACGATAGCGACATCGTGGCGCTCAGGCAGGCGCGACGGAAGGTTGGACAGGACATCGGCTATCTGGGCGTTCCCGTCCCGAAATTGGCCAGCCTGCCTTCCATTGACAGCCTGCTGCCCGTTCACCGCGATCTGTCCCGGGCCGAAGAACTGCGCCGACAGATCGCCGCAGGTACATTGCCGAACCTTCGAATATCGGAAGGGGAAGCCGAAGCCCAGTTGGCCGGCCTGGCGCATGAGCTGGATGAGCTTGGCGTCTTGGATACGAAAGTGGCTTCAGCACCATATACGTGGACGGCGGCCGCCATTCGCGACGCTAGGAGCGGCGAGGACCAAGAGATGTTGGTGGCGATTACTCGTCTCCAGCCAGACATCGACCACCTTATCTTAGAAGGGAGCCACTTCCTAACCCGGCCCATCAATGTGCCAGATGACGCGCTCGACGATGAAAAGCTGCTTGAGGCCTTGCAGAGGCTTTGCGAAGGCAAGGCGGCATTAGGTTTTGTAGGTGGTCTCTTCGCCGGGAAGGTCAAGGCAAAGCTGGCGCAGGTTACGTTGCTTGGCGAGGCGCCGCGAAACGCGGACGAATGGCTCGAGATTCAACGGTTCATCGACGGTATCAAACGCTCGCGCAAGCTTCGCCAAGCCTGGAACCATCTCGTTTTGCTGGGCGTGGGCGACCAGATCGATCAGGATGGCCTCGCGATTGCGAAGCGCATGCGCGCACAACAACAACACCTCGAGACTGTCGGCGCGCTTGTCTCCCAACAGCAGCTTGTCGATGGCCGGGCGCGGGAGATCATTGCCGGCTGGGCTCTGTCCGTATCAGAGGGTAGCCCGTCCGCCGGCAAGCTGTGTGAAGTGGTCGAGACGCACCGGTTGAAATACCGGCTCGAGAGCGCCGAAGCCATACGCTCCAGATTGATCGCTTCCCTAGCATCGGCTGGTGGCGACATTGCCCGCGAGTTGCAGGACTATGCAGTGCGCGCTTTGGGCAACCCGGATGTCTCTAACGAGGCCTTCCATTCGGAATGGCAAGACCTGACCCTCAGGCTTGCTCACATCGAAGGTCTTTCAGAGGCGTTCGAAACGATTCAGACCGTTTGCACAGCCATTTCGGCATCGGGCGGCTCTCGTTGGGCAGAGTCGCTCCGTTCCGAACCGGTCGAAGGCATGGAGGATAGCCTCACCCCGGGTGATTGGGTCAAACGCTGGAAGCTCAGGCGACTTAGCACTTGGCTTGCACGCATTGATCGTCATGCCCGTTTGCAGGAACTTGGCACTGAGAGAGCCGAAAAGGAGGCCCTGCTTAAGGACGCCTACGAACGTTCGATCGAATTGCGGACCTGGCTCGAGCTAAGCCGGAAGGCTACCGACGGCGTGAAGGCTGCTTTGGCGGCCTATGCGGATGCGGTTCGCAGGATCGGCAAAGGCACCGGCAAACGGGCAGGGCGATATCGTCGGGAGGCACGAGCGGCGTCCGATCGCGCCAAGGGGGCTCTACCTTGCTGGATCATGCCGCACTACCGGGTGTCGGAATCGTTGCCTGCCGATCTTGGCCTGTTTGACGTCGTCATCGTAGATGAAGCCTCGCAGTCAACCGTGGCAGCTCTTCCAGCATTGTTACGTGCCCAGAAGATCCTCATCGTGGGCGATGACAAGCAGGTAAGCCCCGAGCTCGTTGGGCGCGATCAGGCCCGCGCTGATGAGCTCGCCAGCAGGCACCTCGCGGCCCAAGTGGCGGATTATCGTTCCTGCTTGCGGGAAGAGCAGTCCCTATACGACCTCGGCAAGGTCGTTTTCGCCGGCGGCGCCATAATGTTGACGGAGCATTTCCGCTGCGTCGCTCCGATCATCGAATTCTCAAAGGGCCAGTTCTACGGCCATCGGCTGACGCCGCTGCGGTTGCCGATGGCGTCCGAACGCCTGGATCCGCCTTTGATTGACGTTTTTGTGGAAGACGGCTTCCGCAAGGGAGACGTGAATGTTCCCGAGGCGGAATTCATCGTCTCCGAGATCGCGGCGATCGCGGAAGACGAAAGGATGTCGAAGCGAACGATCGGCGTCACCACACTTCTGGGTCAAAACCAAGCCGCGCACATTTACAAGGAGATCGAGCAGCGCCTCGGAACTGAGGTGATGGAGCGCCACACAATTCGGGTAGGTGATCCGACCGCTTTCCAGGGTGATGAACGGGACATCATGTTCGTCTCGCTGGTGGCGCAGCGGGAGGATAGCCCGCTCTCAGGCAATCGATATGAGCAGCGCTTCAACGTCGCCTTGTCACGGGCTCGAGATCGAACCTACCTTGTTCGCTCCGTTGAGCTGGATCAGCTGCGCACGAGCGATCAGCTGCGTCGATCCCTCCTGGAGCATTTTCGATGCCCCTACCCGGCTGAAACATCCGACCTGAAGGATCGGCGTGATCGGTGCGAATCCGACTTCGAGCGAGAAATGTTCGACTTGCTTTGCGAACGCGGCTTCCGGGTCAACACTCAGGTCCGTGTCGGAAACTTCAGAATCGATCTCGTGGTCGAGGGTGACAATGACCAGCGCATTGCCATCGAATGCGACGGGGATCGCTACCACGGGCCCGACAAATGGCCAGATGACATGATGCGCCAGCGTATCCTTGAGCGTGCCGGTTGGACGATCTGGCGTTGTTTTGCCTCGCGTTTCGTTCGCAATCGGCAGGTCGTAGTTGATGAAGTTACCGCATTTCTTGCCGCGCGCGGAATTAAACCGGTCAACGATGGCGAAGAATGGATAAGCCGTCATACGGAATTGCGTAGTTGGCGGCTTCCTTCGCCTGATGACACCGAGTCTACACCTGCGGCAGAGCAATCACCGGCTGATGGCGGTGCAACCGCTGATGCTTGGCCGGAGCCAGCTCAAAAAACGGATGTCCTCAGCGTCGCCGAAGCGCCCGATTCCAATGTGAACTTGACGCGTGTCACCGAGTCACAGGTTCAGAACGCCATTCTCAATCTGATGTCTGATAAACGCGTTTGGTCCAATGGTGAGTTAAAGAAGGCGCTGGTGGACGTCTTGGCTCTGTCCGACGCAGATCGGGCACCCGCCAACTTTCGCCCGGGCGAGGAAAAGTGGGAAGAACTGGTAAACAATGCCCTTTCCCCTTCTCGTGGAAATTCGCTTCATTCAAAGGGCTTGGTCAAGAGCGCAGGGCGCGGCCTGCATGTCCTGTCTGATGGCGATATGGCAGGGCCCGTCGACAAAGCCGCCGTGGTCCGCCCCTCCAGCCCCGAGGATGGCGAGAAAAGTTATTCGCCTCCTGCAATCGAAATCGGCACCGAATACCAAATCGCCTCTCTGGTTGTTCCATTGGAAGAGGTCGAACAGATCTATCAGCCAGAGTATAAGCCAAGACTTGAAAGGCTGATCGACGCCACACTTCAGGCCGAGGCGCCAATGTATGAAGACATCCTGATTGAAAGGATCGCCCGCGCTCACAAAAAGGAGCGGGCAGGCCGGATTATTCAGGATATCGTTACACAGGCAATTTCCGATCGTCATTCATCGGTGCAAGAAGATGGCCGGAACGTGGTGTTCCACGAAACGATGGATATTGGCCAGTTGGTTGCGTATCGACCGGCCCGATCAGATTGGCGATCTCACCGAGACATTCCTCTCATTGAACTCGCGAGCCTAGCTTTGCCTCTTGTCCGAAGAGGCAAGGCGGAAGCCGATGTCCTTGCCCATTTTGCACGGACTTTCAGCTTGGCTCGATTGCGGGAGCCTACGAGGAAGCGGTTTGAAGCTGCTATCGCAATGGCAAAAGCGACGCGCGAGAATTGATCTCAGGCTGGTGAACGCCCTGCGTTATCGCAGCCGTTCAAGAAAGCTGGCAGCCGTCGAACGTGGGCACCCCACTACTGAGGCTCAGACTCCGGCAATTTAACATAAGAAGTATTATCAAACTTTTATCGTTTTATATCAATCATTTATCATCTGAAAGAGCAAGGGTCATTCCGGTGAATTGATATCCGCCCAATAGGTGATCTCCTCGAAAAGGTGCATGCCTTCCGGAGCTTCCCATCCCTTACGCCCGTCATCCCATCGGCCGATTACGGGGCGATCTCCTTCCCAGAGCAGCATGAGGCGACCGTCCTTTCGGTCGTCGGGCATCGCGCCAATCGGGTCCCACGGGATGTATTTCGCTGTGATCACGCAAAATCTCGTCGCATGCCGGCGGCGCGCGAGTTCATTCACGCTGCACTGCTCCAGCAACGGCATTGAAGATCGAATCGACGATGTCTAGAAATAAAGTGCCCCGACGGTTTGCAAAGCAGGGACCGCCGGGGGATACCCAGTTCATATGGCGCAAGGGTGCCTAAAAATCAAGTGAAAAGGTTCCCGTGCCAACGTTCGTTCATGCCTTGTCCGCTGACCGCTTCGACACTTATCTGAAGTGGGCCGGAGCCGATCAGACGCTCGCAGAGCGCCTGTACACCTATAATGTGCAGCTTTCCGCAGCCCTCTATGGCCCTCTACACATGCTCGAGGTCGTGCTGCGTAACATGGCGGACGCGCGGCTTGCGGCCCAACATGGCGCCGCCTGGATCGACGATCCTGCGATCCTTGTGACGAACTATCAGACGGGCGCAATCGCAAAAGCACGGCAAACGCTACAGAAAGACGGGAAGGCAGCGACCCGTCCGCAGATCGTAGCGGAGTTGAACTTCGGCTTCTGGGCGTCACTCTTCGGCCCCAAGTCACACCACCTCTGGCAAAGCCTGCGACCCATCTTTCAGGCCAAAGGCGTACAGCGCGGTGTGATCGCGCGGGACTTGCGCGACCTGCGTATATTGCGCAACCGCGTCGCCCACTATGAACCCATCATCGCGCTTCCGCTCGCGCAGCGCTATGCGAGTATCACGACCTTGACGGGCTGGCTGTCTCCAAGCGCCGCGACATGGATCGCCAAGTATTCGACATGGCCGACACTTTATCCGGCCGTACCCATCCTTGTGCCCGACCCTGCATCTGGAGATTTGCTGGTGGCGCCAGCGGCGCTACCCTTTCTCCCTGCATGACCTATCTCTCCGCGACGCCTGAATCTTCAGGACAATGTCGCCCATCCAGCCCGGCATGGCCGGGCGGCCCGCGACGAGCGCACGCGTACCGGCATCGTCGAGCCGCGCGGCGAAGCGCCCGATCGCATCCGCGTCGATATTGCCCTTCCCCAGATGCGCGAGCGCCTGAACGATCGCATTCACAGACTCCGGCGCGTCGAGCACCGGCGCGCGGCTGTGCTTCAAGGTAACGCTGCGGCCGCCAGCCTTGGCGGTGCGGGTGCGACCGCTGGTGGCGTAGCTCGCCCGGGCGGGCACCTGTGTCGAGAGACCAAGGCTATTGGCCGCCGCCGCTCCCGACGGCGCGAGCGCATCGCCGCTCTGCGCGGAGAGCGCCTGGGCCACCTGCCCGGGATCCGGGCTCAGGGCACCAAGCTTGTCATGCTGGCGGGGATAGTCGTAGAGACCACGGCCGATCCGACGGATGTCACCGGCATGCGCGAGACGCGACAGCGCCATGTCGACCGAGCCGCGCGTGCCGAAGTCGACGAACTGCTTGGGCGTAAACACCCAGCCACGGCCCTTGCCGCGCACACGCTTCATAATCCGATCAGCCACCGCAGACATGTCCATGCTCCTGTGTGTTAGATAATAGCATGGTTTTTTCTAACAAGCCGTGACCACAGAAAGCGCCAGTTCCCTCGACTTTCCAAGACATTTCAGCACATGGTAGGGGGAGCATCCCTTCGCAAGATCAACCGCCCATGCGAATCAACGCTCCCGCCCACGCTCCGGCACTGGCCGCTCGGGACCAGCTCCACCCTCCAGCTCGCGCGCCGGCTGTGTCGCTTGCCGCCCCTGCATCATCTCGCGGGCCAGGGCCAGACGTCGGGAGACCGCCGGCGGCATAGCCGCCAGGAAACCCGCAATTTCGTCGGAAAGTGCCTGGTCGTCGGCCTCGCCGGTACGTGCAAGCGCCACCGCCGCCTCCGCATAAGCACCGCGTATCTGCTTCTGGCGAACCAGCGCCATCACGTCTTGCGGCCGCCGTTCCTCATCGCGCGCGTGCGCAAAGGCCCGGGCGCGCAGCACGTTGAGTTCATCCATATTGAGCCGGCGCCCCTCCTGACCGATCCGAGCATCGAGATGCAGCGCTGCAGAGCGCACACGCTTTTGAACGTGACCGCGTGCGCGTCTGGGCGTCGCCTCAGCCGCGATGCCGCGCGCGCGCAGCTCATGCGCGAATGTCTCTCGCATATGATGGAGGTCGGCCTTGCGCGGGTTGAACCGCCTACCGTCCGCACCTTCGGTGGCCACCGTCAGATGGATGTGCGGATGATCGGTATCGGTGTGGAGCGCCAGCATATAGGCGTGATTGTCCTCGAACAGGATGCGGGCGAACGCCTGGGCGGCATCCTGCAGCGTCTCGGGATCGGTCGAACCGCTGGGCATGGAAAGGACCAGCGACAGCGAGGTCGGCCGGTCGCGGCCATGCTCGTTCATCGCCTCATCGAGCATGGCCCAGTCCTGCGCGATCTCCTTCAGCCGTTTGGGATCATCGATGATCTCGCCCTCGCTCGAGCGCACCGCAAGCTTCCCGTGGCGCGCCACATAGCCGAAATGCTCGGCGACATGATGAGCGCCATATTGCTTGCCGGAGACCTTCACCATCACCTCGGGCGCCTTGCGCACGATCCGCTCGAGCTTGGCGCGCGCCTCGGCCTGGCCCATCGACATCGGCCGGGCGGCCCCGCCCCCGCTTCCGCCCGGTTTGATCCGAACATAGGCGCCGCGCAGGGTCCGCTTGCCGCCTGCCGGCGGCCGCCAGGCCTCCATCAGGCTGGGAAGCGGGAGAACCCCCTCCTCCTCACGCATCGGCCATGTCCCAGTAGCGAAGATCGCCCTTGAGCGCGGCCCCGAGACCGGCGAGCGCATCGACGATCTCGGACCTAAAGCTTGCGACCCTGGCCGCTTCCCGCGCGACGTCGAGGCCGGATTCGACCATCACCGAGGCGTTGAGCGCGCGGGTCGCCTGGTTGAGGTTGATCCCGATCCGATTGAGCTCGCGCCACGCCTGCGCGACGGCCGCCCGCTCCTCGCGCGGCAAGGGCGCGTTTGCGCGCAAGCGCCGCGCCAGCAACGTGGTGATCCAGTCGGTACGCTTCATCCCCAGCACATCCGCCGCGCGGTCGAGCGCGGCGATCTCTTCCGGGATCAGCCGAACCTCGACCCGGCAGGTTGCGCGCTGGCGGGCGCGCGGCGCCTGATGCCCCTCCCCCGCCTCCATGGCCAAGGCGTCACCGATCAAGCGGCGCAGCAGCGCCGAGCGGCCGCCCGATACCGCCGCGAGCGCGGCGAAACGCTGGGCGACATCATCGTCGAGCCGAAAGGTGAGGACGGGCATGTCCCCAACGCTATTGTCATACATCCCCGGCGCCAAGCCTATCCGGCCCTTACCTTTACTCAACTCATCTTATAGTCTGCTTGGGCAGACTATTGTTCTTCGGCCAGCGAACCCCTCTCGAACACCGATCGTCCGCAGCAAGGGGCGGCGCCTTCGGCGCTGCCCCCGCCCATCGACACGAAAAGGGCCGCACCCCGAAGGGTACGGCCCAAACCATCGTGCAAGATAAACTACGAACGCGGAGGAGGCGGGTCAGTTGTTGGCAAGGCCTCGCTTCTCTCGCCGGTCGGACCGATCGACGAGGCAGCGACTTCACGCTCGCGGCCATCCTCGAAAATCACCGTGACCAAAGGCGCCAGCGGGAGCCACGCAGGGAAGCCGTCGACCAAGACCGGTAGTCTAGGAGATCGGATCGGCGCGGAGGGTTTGTCCGTGAGGCCCGATCGAACCGGATCGCGGTCGGTGGGGGCCAATGGCTGTGCCACAGGCGCCCGCGGAGGGACCGGCGCCGGGTGCGTCTGCTTGAGTTCGGCGATGAAGCGCGATCCTGCGGCGAGCGTTGCGCCGGCGTCGCCCCAGCTGGCGACATAGGCCTCGACCTCGGCAGGGTAGTCCCTCGCCGTCCGGTGCAGATCATAGAGAAGGCGAATAGGCGCAAACGGCAGGGCCGCCTTGAGATAGGCCGGCATGTCGCCATAGGCGGCATAGAGCGAGACGAACTGCTTGGATCGGCCGAGTGCCGCCGCGATCTCGACCTGGTTCATCCCGCCCTTCAGCATCCGGGCGATCGCATGGGCGAGCTCGACCGACGACAGATTGGCGCGCTGGTCGTTCTCGACGATCTGGTCGGCCAGCAGTTGCACTCCCTCGCCGACCGGCACGACGATCGCGGGGATCGTGGCAAGGCCCGCCAGCTGCGATGCGCGGAAGCGGCGCTCGCCCAGACGTATCCGGTGCATGCCGTTCGCGTCGGGCGGCGTAACCGTGATCGGCTGCAGCACGCCGCGCGACGCGATCGAGGCGGCCAGCTCGGCGAGCGCGTCATCGTCGAAGCTGCGCCGGGGATTGCCGGGGTCGGGCAGGATGCGCGCAAGTTCGATATCCTCGACCCGGCGCGCCCGTTCATGGTCGCCGACAAGAAGTCCGAACTCCTCGATGCGCTCGTCGAACTTGCCCATCAGGCGGCCGCGACCTCCTGGCTTGTCATGCGCCCCTCGATCTCGGCGAGCACCGCGCGGATCTCCTCGGCCGCCGCCTTGGCGCCGCTGCCGGTCTCCTGCCATACCGGACGATGATTTTCCGCGGCATGCTTGTAGGTCGGCCGCGCCTTGATGAAGGCCGGGAACATGAGCTTCTCGCCGACCGCATGCGCCAGCTTCACCGCATTCTCCATCTCGCGCCGGTCGAACGGATTGACCATCGAGGGGAGGAGCCCGAGGAAAGCGATCTTGCGGCCGGCGCGCGCGGCCTCGGCCTTGCGCAGCGCGGTCAGCAGCATCTTGGCGCATTCGACCGAATCCTCGGCAACCTGCACCGGCGCGATCACGGCATCGGCGACCGCCATCGCGCTCAAGGTGAGCTCGTCCCACTTGGGACCGGTATCGATAACGCAATAGTCGAAATGCGGGCGGAGCGCCGGGAAGCGGCCGATGAAGTCGCGCACATCCTGCGCCGCCTTGACCATCTGGAGACGGGGATCGGCACCGAGCACGGTTAGCCCGGCCTGCCCGTCGGCGCACAGGGCAGCGGCAGGATCGAACAGGTCGGCGGAAAATCCGCCTTGCCGCTCGGCGCCCAGGCGCCGCGTCGAGCTGCCCTGCGGGTCGAGATCGACGAAGGCGACGCGGCGCTCAGGCGGTTCAGCAAGATACCAGGCGAGATGACTGGCGAGGAAGGTCTTGCCGACCCCGCCCTTGAGCAGGCTGACGACGATCGTCTTCATGACCGCGGCACCTCAGCAATAGTCGTCAGGACCATCGCGCAGGTTGCGCTCATAATGATCGCGCGAGGACCAGTCGCCGCCACCCCCAATGCCGGGACCGGCATAGCGGAACAGATAGACGGTGAGGGCGAAGCAGCCGAACGCGAAGAGAAACGCGTGATCGGGATGCGCGGCGAAATATGCGGCCATGATAAGTCTCCTTGGAGCCAGTGAACGGGCAAGCGAACGGCGCCACTGGCGCCGGCCACGCGCAATCGCGCGACATCTCGGACCCGCGCCCTCCCCTCCCGCATTTGCGGATGCGGCGTCCGTTGCCCGCATAGTCTGCTCAAGCAGACTATGCGGGCCATCCCCCCGGTCGGGGGGATGGCTGCGCCGGATCAATATTCGTCGGCCAGCAGGATAGTGAGCACGCGCGTCGTGACCTCGGGGTTCGCGGCATCCGGCGAGCCATAGGCGAGCTCGAGATCGTAATAGTCGATCTTCCAGTAGAGGATCGCATCCTCGAACTCGAAGCGGCCGAAATCATGCTCGTCGATCGGATCGTTGTCGGGCGTGAAGCTGTCATAGTCGCGCACGATCCGGAGGATCTCCGCGCGGCGGCGAAAGCCGCGGAACAGGGCGACGTCGCCGATCAGCGCCGCAACGCCCGCAGTCATCACGATCTGGTTGCGGCCCGGGCTATGGATGGACCGGCGAAGCGCGTCATTGAGTTCGGCGACGCGGGCGATCCGCTCGGCCTGGCTCAT
Source organism: Sphingobium rhizovicinum (assembly GCF_042647625.1). Classification (NCBI taxonomy): domain Bacteria; kingdom Pseudomonadati; phylum Pseudomonadota; class Alphaproteobacteria; order Sphingomonadales; family Sphingobiaceae; genus Sphingobium; species Sphingobium rhizovicinum. The sequence goes on from NZ_JBHRVU010000002.1 coordinate 112,840, forward strand.
CGCATTCGGGGAGGATTGGGACATGAGAACGCTCCTGATCTGTCCGGCCCCGCCCGCCGGGGCCTTCCGACAGGCGTGCCAAGGGCCGGCGGCAGAGCGCGGCCGCGCACCGGCAGGGTCGCAACGGCAGTGGAGAAGCCCGCAAAGCGGGCTTGCGCGGGCGCGCGCGCCGGCCAGGCAAGCCGACAGGAGGAAGGTCTTGGCGGGCGGGATCGCGAAGAGATGATCGCGGTGTCCTGATTCTCTGGCTCCGCGGAGAGCCCGGCGCTATCCTCCGCCCATCATGACGAGCAGCGCCACTCTCTTCCGCCTTGCCCCGGCCTGGACCGCGTCACTCCAGGCGATGCGGCTGCGCCAGATCCTCGTCCGATCGCAATGCCGCCGCTGCGGTGCGTTGATGCGCGAGGATGTCGATGCCCTGATCGGGCTCCATGGAGCAGGCGCCAGCCTCATCGACCGGCAGGCCCGATGCCGCATGGTCGGCTGCGACGGCGCGGCCTATTATCTCGCGGCGCGGGGCCATGACCGTCCCTGGCACATATTGCTGCACGATGAGCACCTGCGTGCGGGCCTGGCCAACTGCCCTCCAGCGCGCGGCGCGACCGGCCGGGCCATAGTTTGCGCGCAGGGTTGAGAAGTGCGAGCAGTCACGGCAGGGATCGTCACCCGAATGGGCTGAGACTTGGCACAAGGCTCAGGGCGAAGCCTAGAGCCCGGTCCGGCCGCGCCGGAGCCGCCATTCTCAGCGCATAGATGCAGAGAAATCCGACTTTCAGACGGCAACCGCCCGTCGCAGATTGCCAAGTGCAGAACACAATTTCTGCGATACCTTACGGAGCTGCTGAAGCCTCTCCGCCGCCTCGTTCTCTTCGATCACGAGCGTCGAACGATCAGCCTGCCGTGCCCGGATCGCGATCACACGAAAGATGGCGGCCCATCGACTGGTCCGTTCGACTGTCAGCTTCGCCTGGCCATGGGCGAGCATCGTGCGCAGCCCTTCCTGGTGCCGAAATTCCGCCAGCAGGCTCGCGACACCCTTTCCCTCCACGGAAAAGGGGCCGCCCTCATTGACGAGTGCAGCAAGGTCATCGAGCCGTTGCCCGACCAAATGCCGTAGCTTCACCGACTGTCCTCGTCCCGGCTGAGCGCTCAGATGCAGCAAAGTCTCGGTAACGGCCACCTCCACCGCGGCGAAGCATTGCAGACAGGCACCGCGCCAGGCGTTCACCTCCTGGGTGACGCGCGCCCACAGGGCATCATCGCCGGCATTCGCTATCGCAGCCTCAATCGTCATTATCGCAGCATAGTCGCGGCATCTGAACAATCGGTTCTCGTCTTCGGCGCAAGCCGCGAGCGAAGCGCGGGGAATAACCGGGAGCCGAGCGGCTCCCGGTCGAGCCGTCAGGCAAAGGGATCGAATTCGGTGACGATGGCGACGCTGCCGTCGGCGTCTTCGGCGGTGATAACCCCGTAATGCTGCCCGATCGCGATGACGAAGGTGACCATCATGAGGCTGCGCGAGAGGCTGAAGGCGTGGCGGCGAGCGATTGCGATGTCGGTGAACATGTCGAGGCTCCTTTGCGCGCCGGCGGGTTCGTCCCGCTCGACAGGCGCCCGATGTGTCCGGCCGGTGGCCGCGATCACTTTTTTGGCTGGAGGCCCAAAAAGCCGTAGCGAAGCGACCGGACCCCTTGCGGGTTGATCGCAAAAGGTCACCGGGTGGACCAAGGATCGCGCCGATTGAGAGCGGGCGAACCCGCCGGCCAGGAGGCCAGGTCCCCGCCGATGTCGCGCCCCACCCCTTGCCCTGCCTGCCGCTCCATCCAACGGGTCCGGATGACAGGCCGCCGCTTGTCGGTTAGCCCCGCCGGATGCTGTTCCCGCTCCTGCTTGCCGCCGCCGTGGTCCCCAATGATCAGACCTTCGCCTGCACACCGACGCGCGTCTGGGATGGCGATGGCCCGATCTGGTGCCGCGAGGGCGCCCATGTGCGGCTCGCCGGCATTGCCGCGCGCGAGATCGACAACAGCTGCCGCCCCGGCCAGCCCTGTCCGAGAGCAAGTGGCCCGGCCGCCCGCGATGCGTTGGTGCGCCTGCTTGGCGGACCGCGCGGCCAGACATCCACCGGGCATATTCGCGTGGCTGGCCCCACCATGCGCTGCGTCTCGACCGGCGAAGCCAAGGGCAACCGGACCGGCGCCTGGTGCAACGCGCCCGGCATCGGCGATCTCAGCTGCGCGATGATTGCGACCGGCACCGTGCTGCGCTGGGAGCGCTATGCCAAGGGGCGATGCCGATCCCGCTGATCCGCTTGGGACCATGCCGCGCCTGAACAGGATAAGAGGCCCGGCGGCGATGCCGCCGGGCCGCCCTGTCCGAGCTCAGAAGGGGATTTCATCGTCTTCGGGCTCGTTGCCGCCGCCGCTATTCTCGTTGGACTTGGCGCGGGTGAGGAAGGTCACCTCGTCGGCGATGATCTCGACGCCGTAGCGTTCGATATTCTCGCTGTCGGTCCAGCGGGTGTAGTGGATACGGCCCCGGACCATGACCTTCATACCCTTGTCGACATATTGCTCGACCGTCTTGCCGACGCCGTTGAAGCAGGTGATCCGGTGCCATTCGGTGTCCTCGAGGCGGCGATTGTTGTCGTCGCGCAGGATCTTGCCGTTGCTGTCGCGCTTCGGGCGCGAGGTGGCGAGGCTGAAATGGGTAATGCGGGTGCCGCCCTGGGTGGTGCGGGTTTCCGGCGTGCCACCGACATTGCCGGCGAGGATGACGAGGTTCTGCATGGCCTGAGTTCCTTCGATGTGGGTCCAAGGGACCGTCCCTTCGACTGATCCCCGGCCAAGGCGGACAGGACGGCCCATCCACCGGCAGCGCAGCGCCGGGGAACCCCGAGACAAGGGGTGGTGCGGGCAGCCGTGGCACACGGCAACTCGGCCCGATGGCTTGCGGGTTGGATGGGCCGGACGGCCGGCTTAGGGGTCAGATGAGGAGAAGGACGGTGCGTCGCTTGGGCCATGACCGGAGCCCACCCAGCGAAACCGCCGATATTGCCGGCTTTGCCGAGCACGCCGGTCCGGCATCTCGCGGACCTTACGCCCGTGCCTTATCTGCCCGTCCCTTGAGCCGCAGGACGGGATTGTAGATCCTTCGCATGGCCACTCGCGGGCTCGACACGACGTCCGTTGCACGATCACGCGGAGGGGGAAGAGGAGGTACGCAAGGTGGCGGCGCCTGGCGTGGCTGGCCTCAGGCAGGCCGCCACGGCATCGAGGAGCTGCCCGGTCTCGCAAAGCACGGCGCCGATGTCGCAGGCATAGCCACCTGCCACCAGCGCGTCGATCCGATGCACGGCATAGGCCGGGCCGAGGCTCTTGATGAAATCGGCCAGCGGACGACCGGGCGCCGGCAGGCCTAGCTGCCGCGCCTCGTCGAGGGCGCGGACAAGGTCATGACGGATATCGCGGGCCAGCGCATCGTCCGTCCAGCCATGACCCAAAAGATGCGCCTTCAAACCCAGTTCGCAGGAGATCGCGAGCAAGTGCAGTGCCGGCGCAAGCGCAATAGGCGCGCCAATCTGCGCGCCGCGATGAAATTCGCGCGCTCGATCGAGAAACACGGCTGCAAGCACCGGATCGCCGGGCGCCGCCAATCTTTCGATCGCGCGCCAGCGGCGCGGCGTCAGCTGGCGGAGCCAGGAGGGACCGGCCTGGTTGCGAAGATGCCGTAAGTAAGCGCCATCGGCTTCGTCCACATCGCGGCCTGTCGACCATAAGGACAGCAGCTTCGCCTTCCAGTGGCGGCCATGCGCGGCGCGGAAGGCAAGGAGCGCGCACGCACTGGCGCGATCGGGCATGAACATGATGCGGAACCTCCGAAGGGAACAAGGGACGCATCCGCCCCGCCCCCTCCCCTCCGGCACCGGAATCCGCGAGATTGAGAAAAGCCGGCCGCCGAAGCGGCCGGCACGGCGGTCAGCCGCGAGATAAAGCCGCCGGCGGCGTTCCGAGCGGTCCGCGGCGATCGACGACATGGATGCCGCGCGCCTTGGCCTCGACCACCAGCCTTTCGGTGACGCCGTTGCCCTGGAAGGCAATGACGTAGCGCGGCTTGACCGAGAGCATCTGCTCGTTGCGCCGGAAGCCGGCACGATCGCCAAGCTTGCGATCAAGGCCGAACCGCAGCTGCTGGATGCCGTTCTGCTCGGCCCAGGATGCTGCAAGACGCTCGATGCCCTTCATGTCGCCGCCATGGACGAGATACATGTCGCCCACACGTTCGCGCACGGCCTTGAGGGTCCGCAGCAGATTGTCGGCAAACTGCTTGGCCTCGTCGTCGCTGGCGAAGCGAAGGCGCCCGCCGGCGAAGACCACGGGCGTGCCATGGACCATATTGGCATCGCGCACCCGCTCGCGCCGCGCCTGCAAATAGGCCCGGCCATCGACGATCGCAGCGGTCGTGCCGAGCGAGATGCGGTTGCCGGTCGCGGGCACCCAGGAGCGGCCGGTCTCATGCAGATAGTGGCGCGCCGCGGTGTCGCGCATCCCCTCATAGGCCTGGGCGGACTGCTCGACCTTGCGGGCGAGATCGATCTTGTCCTCGAGATCAGCGGTCGCGATCTCCGATCCGTCCTGCTCGGCGAGCAGGAGCCGGATCTCGTCGGTCAGGCGGTCGATCAGCTGATGCTTCTTGGCGGCCGCGCGGTGGAAGAGATTGACGAAGCCCCAGCCCAGATCCTCGATGTCGCGTTCGAGCGCGGTGAAGGGGAAGAGCGCGAAGAGATCGCTCCAGATGGCGCTGACGGTCTGTTCGAGCGCTTCGGCCGGCGGCGGCGCTTCCATCGAGCGTTGGTCGCCCATCAGGTCGAGATGGCCGAGTTCGAGTGCTTGGAGCACTGCTGAAAGGGAGCTGGTCATGAGGGATTGCCTTTCCGTGTCGCAGGGCCGGCGGCCTTCCCGCCGGATGCGCACCCTCCGGGCCATCGAAAAAGCGGCGGCGGCACCGCCGGGCAACGCCCAAGGGGAACCCGATAAGGTCCGGGTGGTGCGGGCAGGCGCGCCTCGGCGCGCCAACACGGCCGGAGCGTTCGGGTTGCCGCCGCCAGCGCGATGGCCCATGTGCCGCATCCTCTGGCGAAAGGCGCGAAGGCGCTGTCGCGTCAGGCATTCATGACGCAGAGGACCTTAAGAAGGGCACCCGCAACCCGATCTCCCGATACGCACAGGACGGCATGAAAGCGCGTCGCATCGGAAGAGCCCGGCCGTCAGGCCTTCGACCGTGAGGCCAGATCTTGGGCCGCGTCGCGCTTGGCGGCTGCCGCCTTGCGTTCCGAATAGCGGTCCACGAGTTGATCGGCATGGCGACGTGTCAGCACCGTGAAGCGCACCAGCTCCTCCATGACGTCGACGATCCGGTCATAATAGCTTGAGGCACTGAGACGGCCGTCCTCGTCGAACTCCTTGAACGCCATAGCAATGCTCGACTGGTTGGGGATGGTGAACATGCGCATCCACCGCCCGAGCAGCCGCAACGTGTTGACCGCGTTGAACGACTGCGATCCGCCCGAAACCTGCATGACGGCCAGGGTCCGGCCCTGGGTCGGACGCATGCCGCCGAATTCGAGCGGCAAATGGTCGATCTGCGCTTTCATGATGCCGGTGATCTGGCCGTGCCGTTCGGGACTGCACCAGACCATGCCCTCGGACCAAAGCGCATGCTCGCGAAGCTCATGCACCGCCGGGTGATCATCGTCCTTGATCTGGTCGGGGAGCGGGAGATCGGCCGGATCGAAGATCCGCACTTCGGCGCCGAAGAGGATGAGCAGCCGGGCCGCTTCCTCGACCGCGAAGCGACTGAACGACCGCTCGCGCAGCGAGCCGTAGAGGAGGAGGATGCGAGGTTTCGGCTCAAGCGCGCCGAGCCCGGCGGCGAGATCGGGCCGGATCATTGCACGGTCCAGCGCGGGCATGTGATCGGGTTCGGGAAGGATACGAAGACGCGACATCAGGCAATCCATTTGTACAAAAGGGCGGCGCTCGCCGGGCATAGCGATCGGAACTCGGCCGATTGCGCGATGACGGCAGGAACGTCGGTCCGTTCGGCTGTTTCATAGCCGTGACGGCGAAAGAAAGGCTCGGCGGTCGTGGTGAGCAGGTACAGGCTAGTCGCGCCCTCATCAGCTGCAGCGCGTTCGACTGCCGTGAGAATGGCACCGCCCAATCCGCATCCGCGCCGATCGGCCTTCACGACCAGCGAGCGCAGCAGGCGGTCGGAGCCGTCGCCTTCGATCCCGCCATAGCCGACAAGGCCAACATCATCCTCGAACCGAAAGAAGCGGCGTCCCGCCTCGGCGAGATCACTGGCAGGCAGACCCGCCGCGCTCAGCTCCGCCATCAGGTCGGAAAGCGACCTGGAATCCAGCAGTGTAGCGATCATGCAGGAACGCGTTGCTCGTACCAGGGCCGCGTCTTCTTGACGATGCTGACGACAGACAGCATTACCGGCACCTCGACCAGCACGCCCACCACGGTCGCGAGCGCGGCCCCGGAATTGAGGCCGAACAGGCTGATCGCGGCTGCAACCGCGAGCTCGAAGAAATTGGACGCGCCGATCAGCGCGGCCGGAGCGGCGACGCACCAGGCCACGCCGAAGCGCCGGCTGAGCCAATAGGCCAGGCCCGCATTGAAGTAGACCTGGATGAGGATGGGAATGGCAATCAGTGCGATGACCAGCGGATGAGCCAGGATCGCCGGGCCCTGGAAGCCGAACAGGAGGACGAGCGTCGTCAGCAGCGCAACCAGCGACACCGGCCCAAGCGTTGCCAGCAGCCGATCGAGCGCCGGCTGCCCGCCTGACGATAGCAACGCCCGACGAATGATCTGCGCGACGATGACGGGCACGACGATATAGAGCAGGACCGAGATGAGCAGCGTGTCCCAGGGCACTGTGATCGAGGCGACCCCGAGCAGCAGTCCGACCAGCGGTGCGAAGGCGAAGACCATGATCACGTCGTTGAGCGCCACCTGGCTCAGCGTATAGGTCGGCTCGCCGTCGCACAGGTTCGACCAGACGAACACCATCGCCGTGCAGGGGGCGGCGGCGAGCAGGATGAGCCCGGCGATATAGGCGTTGATCTCGCCCTGCGGCAGCAGCGGCCGGAAGAGCCATCCCAGGAACAGCGTGCCGAGCAGCGCCATTGAAAAGGGCTTCACCGCCCAGTTGATGAAGAGGGTGACGCCGACGCCCTTCCAGTGTTGGCGAACCGACCCCAACGCGCCGAGGTCGATCTTGAGCAGCATGGGGACGATCATCAGCCAGATCAGCACAGCCACGACCAGGTTCACGCGCGCGATCTCAGCCGATGCGATGGCTGCGAACAGATTCGGCAGCGAATAGCCGAGCGCGATGCCGACAGCGATGCAGAGCGCCACCCAGACGCTCAAATAGCGTTCGAAGCTGTTGATCGCCGGCTTGGGTCGTGCCGCAACGGTCGCGTTCACGCCCCGATCCTCTTGCCGGCGGCGTCGATGACCTGCTCGCCATCTTCCTTGGTGAAAGCCCCGCGCTGGGCGGACGGGAGAAGATCGAGCACCTCTTCCGATGGACGGCAGAGTTTCACGCCGAGCGGCGACACAACGATTGGCCGGTTGATGAGGATCGGATGTTCGATCATCGCATCAATGAGCTGGTCATCGCTGAGCGTCGGATCGGCAAGACCCAGCTCGGCGAAGGGCGTGCCCTTCTCGCGGAGCAACTGGCGTGCGCTGATGCCCATGCGGGCGATGAGCGAAACCAGGCGCGGGCGGTTGGGCGGCGTCTTGAGATATTCGATCACATGCGGCTCGATCCCGGCGTTGCGGATCATCGCCAGCGTGTTGCGCGACGTCCCACACTCGGGATTGTGATAGATGACGATATCGATTGCGGCATTGCTCATGCGCTGGGTGCCTTTTCGCTTGGGAGGTCGGCGCGGCCCTGTTCCTTGCCGATCCGGTTCAGCCGGTTCTGTAGACTCATCTTGTCGAGGCCTTCGAACGGCAGGTTGGTGAACAGCGAGATGCGATTGAACAGCATCCTGTAAGTATCGAAGAAGGCCGCGTGCTGCACCGTTTCGCTGTCCTCGATAGCGGCCGGATCGGGCACCCCCCAATTGGCGGTCAGCGGCTGCCCCGGCCAAACCGGGCAAAGCTCATTGGCGGCATTGTCGCAAACGGTGAACACGAAATCCAAGGACGGCGCATCGGGGCCGGAAAACTCTTCCCAGCTCTTCGAGCGGAACCGGCTTGCGTCGTAGTTCAGCTTCTCCAAGAGATGAATGGTGAACGGATGGACCTCGCCCTTGGGCTGGCTGCCGGCGCTGAACGATTTGAAACGGCCTAGCCCCTCACGGCTGAGGATCGCCTCGGCCATGATGGAACGGGCGGAATTGCCCGTGCAAAGAAACAGTACGTTCAACAGGCGATCCGTCATGTTGATGTCCTTTCAGGCAGCACGACAGGCAAGCAGTTCATCCGCAAGTGGATGGCAGAGCTCGGCCCGGCCACCACAGCAGTCCTTGACGAGGAACAGCATCACGGAGCGTAGCGCATCGAGATCGGCGCGGTAGTTGATGATCCGGCTGCGCCGCTCGGATGTGACCAGGCCGGCACGCGCCAGGGTCGCCAAATGCACCGACATCGTGTTCTGCGGGACATCCAGCGCCTTGGCGACCTCGCCGGCGGGAAGGCCTTCGGGTTCGTGACGCACCAGAAGGCGGAAGGCGTCGAGGCGCGTGGCTTGGGCAAGCGCGCCCAACGCGACGATGACAGATTCGTTATCCATATATCCACGATAGCGGATATATGGATATAGTGCAATCGGCGACATGGCGAGATCAAGCAGCCGCCTGCTCGTCCAGATCATCCTCGCAAGCGAGATCGGTTGCCCGCAGCAGAAACCCGGCGGCTTCCTCGGCTCGCGCAGCCGCCGTCAGCAATGCGCGATTATCCTTGCGCAAAATGGCGAGCCAGGATCCGATATAAGCCGCGTGGTCGTCGAGATGGGTGGTTGGGAGACCCACATCGGCGCCAACCAGCGCTGCTGTCAGTTCGGCGACCAACTCCTCGAACGCATATGCCTGATCGCCGAAGCGCTTCCCGAACGATCGGGCAAGCCGGGCTGGATGGCCTGTCCAGTGGCCGGCCTCATGCGCAATGGTGGCTGCCCAGGCGGCGCGCGTGTCGAATTGCTCGACCGGCGGCATGGTGATGACGTCCGCGCGCAGATCATAATAAGCACGATCGCCGCCGCATCGCAGCCGCGCGGGCAGCCGATCGACGAAGCGCTCCGCCCGCGGACCGAGCCGGTCGCCCGGCGGGACGAGGGAGAGGGCTTCGGGATAGAAATCGCCCGGCAGTGTATCGATCTGATCGGCATTGAAGACCGCATAGGACCGCATGACCCGGCGCTGCTCATCGACGAGCTCACCCGGACGTTCGTAGGAATCGACCTTCTTCGAATAGGCTTTGTAGAAGATCGCAAATTGCGACTGCTCACCGGCACGGACCTGCCCGCCGAGGCTTTGTGCTTGCCGATAGGTCATCCAGTAGCGGGACCGATAGCCGCACTGCTCGGCGGCCAGCCATAGCCAAAAGGTGTTCATGCCGCGATAGGGCTCGCCATTGGCGCGCAGCGGGCGCCCTTGCGCGGCGCATGATCGCCAGGGCCGTACCCAGGGACGCACACCGGCCTCGAGCCGGTCGATGATGGCGCGCGTGATGGTCTCGGCCGGCGAGGGCCGGCCCGATGATTGGGTCATGGTGGATACTCCGCGAAAGAGCGGCTGTCTCAGCGCCGCCGATGAAGGGCGGCGGGCGACACGAAAGCGCCGCCCGCCGTTAGGCGTTCGCCTCAGGCGGCCTGTTCGAAGTCGCCAGCATCGCCATCGGGGGCGATCTCCCCTGCCCCGCCGTCGCTGTCGTCTTCATCGCTGAGGAAAGCGGAATAGCTCCGGAAGCTTTCGGGCTTTTCGATCGCGCCGAACCGCATCTCGTCGGGCAGCCAGGAGAGCGCCTTTTCCCGGACTTCGGCCTCGACGATGCCCTGCCCCGAACAGAGCGCAGCGCAGGCATTGGCAAGGTCACCCTTCTTGGCGTCCTTGTATCGGCCGCGCAGCACCGGCCCGCCGATCTCGTCGAGCGCTTCGAGCATGACGTCCTTCTTCACCCGCCCGAAAAAGTTCTGGGCATCGGGCCGCCACCATTGCGCGACATCAATGTCGAGCAGCCGTCCGAGATGATCGTGGAAGCCGTTGCGGCGCCCGCCATCGTCGACGTTGAGTGTCGGCTCCAGCGTCTGCGCCATGACATGGGCGAGCCAATCGGCGCGCGCCTGTTCATCCAGTTGCCGGAAGGCATCGAAGCGGGACGACAGCGTGTTCCCGCCTGCCCAGCTCACATCGAGCGCCTGGCGCTGTTCGGTCAGGACATTGCTCGCCGCGCTACCTTCATCGCGGAAGCTGACGATCGGGAAGCTCGCGGCGGCGGCCTGCAACGTCGCGTGGTCCCGGACATAGCTGCTGGCGAACACCGTCCGGTGCGCCATCAGGAATATCGTGAGATCGAGCGCGAACCCGGCATCCGAGGCGACATGGGCTGCCAGGATCTGCCGGCGCTGGGTCGCGAGTTCGTCAACCAGCGTCGCGCTGAGCCGGGAGGCCGCGACCTTGCCGGACGGTGCTTCGGGTTCTGCATCCTCGCCCGCCTGCCGGATGGCGCGCTCGCTGAACATGCGGCTGTGCACCCGCGGACTGCCATCGGGCGCCAGATAGATGAAGGTGCCCAGCTGGTCCTTGATCGCATCATCGACCATCGTGCGCGACGCCTCGATCGTATCGAGTTCCCGCTCGATGTCGGCGAGACGCGCCGAAGCCGCCTCGGCCTCGGGCGTGCCGTCCTCGAGTTCGGTCTCAAGTTCGCGGATGAGCGCGTCGCCCTCATCCGAGAGACTATCGACGCGCTCCTGCTCGTCCCCGCTCAATTCGCGCAGCGGCGGATGATATTCGTGGAGCTGGCACTCCGTATCATAGGGCACATGCGTCGCGAGAACCGGCGTCACGAACGCCAGCTTCTGTTCGGCAGCGAGCGCTTCCGCGGCCGCTTCAAGCTTCTGGGCGGCCAGCTGCTCGATGAGCTCCACGTCGATCCAGCTCTCGTCCACATCTTCACCGAACAGGTCGCGCTCGATCCGGCCGCCCGCGCCGACATAGGCCTCGCGGCCGACGAACCGTGCCTTGGCGTCGGTCGCCTTGACCGTTCCGTTGAGGAGCGCACGGCGGATATTGTCGGGATTGTCGCCATAATAGGACCGGCTCATGCTCTCGAACACGCGCGCCTGGCGATCGACGTCGGGCGTGACGGCATAAGCCTGGGCGACCCCCAGCGTGATCTCGCCCGCCGCCAGCGCCGCGAATACGAGAGGAGCCAGTTCGGCAAGCCGTACCCGCTGCTCAACGAAGCGGGTCGTGACGCCGAAACGTTTCGCCACATCCTCGGCACTCGCGCCCTTGTCGAGGAAGTGCTTGAAAGCCGAGCACTCATCCGCCGGGTTCATCGCGACGCGGTGGAAATTCTCGGCAAGGCTCGCTTCGGCCGATCCAGCATCATCCTCGAGCACCAGCACCTGAACCTCATGGTCCCCGGCAAGCCGACCTGAATCGATCAGCCGCTGGAGCGCCCGCAAGCGGCGGCCACCCGCCTTGACGGTGAAATGTCCTGCCTTCTTGAGCGGCGTGACCACGAGATTCTGCAACAGGCCATGCGCGGCGATATTGTCGGCGAGGCTGTCGAGGTCGGCATCGCGATTGGATTTGCGGACATTGTCCTTCGAGAGCGAGAGGTTCTTGACCTTCACGGACTGGATCATCGGTTGTCTCCTTCGAGGGTTGCGCCGACCTCGTCGGCCGGCTTGAGCCACTCAGGCCCACCCGGCCGAAGGCCCCCTCCCCTCTCTTCGGTCGCTTGGCGCGGCCGCGGGTCAGTCCGTGATCCTGGCGAGGATCTCGAGGGCGCGGCTCGGGGGAACGAACAGCCGCGTGCGGTGCTGGATGATCTCGGTGAAGCAGCCCGCCGCCTTGAGATGCGGCAGCGCCTCGGGCTTCCAGTCCAGCAATTCGAGGCGTTGATCGCCGGCGACCAAGGCGCGCTTCAGCCGCAGCGCTCCGATCGGCATGATCTCGCCCGAGGTGCGGACGTGCTCGACCCGCGCGCCGAGGTCGATCTCGACATGGGCCGCGATGCCGAATGCGCTGGCAATCCGCTCAACCAGCGGCGCCGGAATAAGACGCCCGAGAAGCGACTGGCCGTCATCGCTCGTCAGCCGCCAGACCTGGACATGATCGTCGGGCAGCTTGCCCCACACCGGAAGCAGCAGGCCAGTGACCAGATAGATGATCTGCGTGCGCGTCTGCGCCGCCATTGCGTCGCATTCGGCCTGCCAGGCTTCGTCGAAGCTCGCCCGGTCCACGTCGGTCCAATGGGTTTCGGCGAAGAGGTCCTGCCGGTGCCGTTCGGTGCGCGTCGGCCGCACCAGCTCATAGCGGCGCACGGTCCGCCCCTCTTCGTCCGTCAGCGAGAAGGTCGGCCGGCAAATGGCGGCCTTGCCGGAACGCGGGTTGATCAACCCGCGCGCTTCCGGGTCGGCCAGAAGCCAATGCGCTCGCTCCAGGGTCAGCGGCCGATATCGCTCCTCGGTTTCGATACGCAGGATCTCGGTTTCGGCGCCGCTCACGGGATCGCGCCGGATCACCGTCCGGTCGAGGATCGAAATACGGTCGGCCGCGATCGTTTCGACGCCAAGATCGAGGGTGCCGGCCTCGCGTGCCTTTTCCACCCGTGCTTCGATCAAGCCGAGATATTCGTCGAAGATCGCGTTCTGCAGGTCGATGCGCAGCGCCAGGATGCGGTTCAACCACCGCTGGATCGTGGGCAAGGTCTCGGTGAGCCCCCGCCCTCCCCGGCCAGGTTCAAACCGGTGAGCGCCTGGAACTGATCGAAGTGGACCGATTGGAGTTTTGCCTGGAACAGCAGGCGAAACCACTGGTCGAGCGATTCCCGCGCGAAGTCGGACTCCAGATTGTCGCGGGGGTCGAAAAGTCCCTGCCCGCCGGTCTGGCGTTGGCCACGGGTCAGCGCGCCCAGGCTGTCGAGGCGCCGGGCGATGGTCGAGATGAACCGCCGTTCGCCACGGCAATCGGTGGAAACGGGCCGAAACAAGGGCGGGCAGGCTTGGTGGGTGCGGTGCGTGCGGCCCAGCCCCTGGATCGCCGCGTCCGCGCGCCAACCGGGCTCGAGGAGATAGTGAATGCGGCGGCTCTGATTGGGCGCGTCGAGGCTGGCGTGGTAACTCCGCCCCGTGCCGCCGGCGTCGGAGAAGATCAGGATGCGCTTTTCGCCGCGCATGAAGATGTCGGTCTCCGCGAGGTTCGTGCGCGCGCTGCGCCGTTCGATCCGCTGACGGCCGTCGGCATCGACGACGATCCGCCGGCTGCGGCCCGTCACCTCGGCCACAGCCTCCGTCCCGAAATGCCCGATTATGTGATCGAGCGCCGAGCCGACGACCGGCAGCGCACAGAGTTGCTCGAGGAGCTGGTCGCGCATGGCCATCGCTTCCCGGCACAGCACGGGCTGCCCGGCCTCGTCGATCATCGGTTCCGAGCGCACCGTGCCGCTATCGTCGGTATAGGTGCGCATCTGGCGCACGGGAAAGGCCGCGGTCAGATAATCGACCAGGAATTCGCGCGGGGACAGCTCGATATCGAGCCAGGCGCGCTCCTCGGGGGACAGGTCGGCAAGGGCACGATCGAGCATCGCTTCCGAGGTCGACACGAGCTGGACGACGGCGCAGTCGCCGCGCGCGAGATCGGCGGCGATCGCCGGGATCAGCGAGGGCAGCTTCATCGACAGCAGGATCTGGCCGAAGAAGCGTTGCTTGGTCGATTCGAAGATCGACAATGCCGCGGCCTTCGCGCCGCTATTATAGGTGGCACCGCTGAAGCCGTCGGTGACGCGCGTGGCGGCGAGCGCGGCCTGCAGATTGTTGTGAATGATCGCCCAGGCATCGGCATAGGCATTGTAGACGGCGATCTGTTCTTCGCTGAGCCGATGCTCGAGGATGTCATATTCGACGCCGGCGAAGCTGAGCGCCCGCGCGGCATAGAGGCCCTGCGCTTTGAGGTCGCGGGCGATCAACTCCATCGCCGCGATGCCGCCTCGGCGCAGGGATTCCACGAAGGCCCGCCGGTCGGCGAAGGCCGTCTGCGGTCCCCACAATCCGAGGCGTGTCGCATAGGCAAGATTGTTGACATCCGAGGCGCCCGTCGCCGAGGCGTAGAGAATCCGGGCGCGCGGAGCGAGATTTTGCAGGCGGACGCCGGCAATGCCCTGCTCGGACCCTTTCGTGGCGCCGAACCGGCCCTCGCCGCCGGCCACCCCGGCCATTTCATGCGCCTCGTCGAAAACGATGACGCCGCTGAAATCCTCACCCATCCATTCGATCAGCTGGCGCAGCCGCGTGCCCCTGTCGCCGCGGTTGGAGCGCAGGGTGGCATAGGTCAGGAAGAGGATCCCATCGCCCAGCGCGATCGGGGTGCCGAGCTTCCACTGGTTGAGATGCTGGATGTCGAGCGGCAAGCCGCCAAGCGCCGACCAGTCCCGGCGAGCGTCTTCGACCAGCGTCTCGCTCTTGGATATCCAGAGGTGGCGGCGGTTGCCACGCAACCACTGGTCGAGGATGACGCCTGCCACCTGCCGCCCCTTGCCGGCGCCCGTGCCATCGCCAAGGAAAAAGCCGGTCCGATAGGCGTTACCGGCCTCTGCCGGCGACAGCGAAAGACCCTCCTCGCTGGATATGAACCGCCCGGGAAGATCGCGCTCGAACGCCGCGCCAGCGTAGATCAGCGTTTCGAGCTGCGCGTCCGAGAGCAGGCCGTCGTCCAGGATCCTGGCCGGCAGCACGGGTTCATAAGCGACCGGGGGTGCGGCAATCGATCCCATTGCCTGCGATTCGACCAGCGCGCTTGGGTGCTCACGAGCATCGGCAATCAGCAGACGGCTCGGCCGATAGGGCAGGTAAATCCCTTGCGGTTCGCCCGCGGGTGCGGGCGCGTCGAGACGGTGATAGGCGACCGCGCGGGTCGTGGGCAGGGTCACCGCCGCACGCGAGCAGACGGGGCGGGTCCGCCGCGTGAGGCCCCGGAACAATCCGCTGGGGCGGGAGATCGGCTGCGGCTGCGGCGCGCATGGGGTCGCCATCGCATCGATGGCCGCAAGCGCAGCGCCGAGCGTCGTGCAGGTCTGGCGCGGGACCGAGCCCCCTGCCCCGTCCTTTTCGAGGAGTATGAGCTGGACTGCCTGGCCGGTGCCGTGCTTGGCATAGGCATCGGGCGGCAGGTCGAGATGCAGCCGGGCATGCGCGCCCGCAGTGGCGTGCAGCCAATCCGCGTCCTCCGTCTCGATGCGGTCGGGGAGAATAACGGCGCAGCGCCCGCCTGGAGCAAGCCGCAACAGCGCGGAGCGCAAATGGCGAAGCGCGGCATGGCGATCGCGCGCGCGCCCCTGGCTTCGCGAGAAGGGCGGATTGAGGAGCACGACGCTCGGCACCAGTTGCGGATCGAGCATATCGTCGATCAGTTCGCCATCATGCGTGCTCAGCCTGCCTTCGGGAAAGGCGTGACGCAGCAAACGCGTGCGCCAGGCATCGATATCATTGAGAAGGAGGCGCGCGCCGGCGAGATGGGCGTGTACGGCCAGGAGGCCGGTCCCGGCCGAGGGCTCGAGCACGATATCGTGTGCCGTGATCGCGGCTGCCTTGGCGGCAAGGAAGCCGATCGGCGCCGGTGTCGAGAATTGCTGGAACGCGATCTGCGTTTCGCTACGCACGCTTTGCGTGGGAAGCGCCGCCGTCATAGCGATCAGCTGGGCGAGCCGCGCATTCGCATCTGCCGGGAGCGTCGCGTTCTTCAGATGGAGGACCTGCGCGAGTTCGAGCACATCGTAGGCGTCGCGCAATGACCACAGGCCATCGGCGCTCGAGCCACCGAAAGCGGAGGTCATTTCGGCAAGGAGGTCGTTACGTGCAACCGGACATCCTTCGGACAGCCGGTCGGCTATGCCTTGAGCAGCGGTACGGGCGGGATCATCGAGCGGCAGCGTGAGCGCGAGGGGGTGTGTGGCCATGGGGCATCTCCAGGTCTGACACCTGGCATCAGCGCCAGGTCATCAGCCGGAAGGCTCCCTCCCCTTTCAGGCCGCCTCGGCGGCCCGGCGGACACGCCAAGCATCATTCCAGTCCGCGTGCCGTTCCGGCAGCCGGAGCACCAGTTCGCGTCCATTGGCTGTGAGATGGGGGCGGGCTTTTTTGAGCATGGCGGCAGCGGCGGCACCGCGATCGCCATAGACGATGATACGCTTGACCCGTTCGGGGATGGCGACAAGCCCAAGGCGTTCGACCCCGCCCAGCGCCCAGGTGGGCGTTCCGAACCAGGCCATTGCTGAAAGGGCGTCCTCGATGCCTTCGGCAAGGCCAAGCTCCTCGCCGGCCGGCGCCAGACGAATGGCCGCGTCGCCGAGAAGGCCAAGGGCAATCTTCGGCTTTGGCATGGGTTTGTGCAGGATGTCGGCGAGATCGAGGCAGGTCCGCTGGACGGCGACAACCCCCAGATCATTCTCGACCGCGGCGATCATCGCCGGAAAGAACCGGCGGCGCTCACCGGCCCCGACGATGGTGCGCGGGTTGTAGCGCAGGCAACGCGGATAGGGAGGCGGCAGACCGCGCGCCGCCAGATAATCGGCCGCTGGAGATCCGGCGATGGGCTGGCTCGCCTTCCATAGGCGAAGTGCAAGAGCGCGATGGTCCGCGGCCGCCTTCGGGCGCGGCATTGTGAGCGGCTCCGCATCGTGAAGTTTGCGCCGGCGCAAAGCAGCCAGAACATCGCGCGTGTCGCAGCCGGCAAAGCAGTGGAACAGGATCGCCCGCTCGCCCAGGCGTACCGACAGGCTGGGACCATGATCGTTATGTGCCGGGCACCGGCATTCGCCGCGCGTACCGCGCCAGATCCCACCCAGGGCTTCGACAATGGCTTTGGCGCGATGGGGAGCAGCTATGGGCATCGACTAATCCTCGGAAGTGGTGGAGCGCCGCTGCTGATTGCGCCCTCCCCTCCCCGATATTTCACCCCGGCATGCCTTTGGGTGCCAGGATCCCGAATTCCTCGACGATGCGATCGGTTGTGTAGTGCGTCGCGCCGTCGCGTTCATAGGAGTTGTCCTTGAGCCGTCCGGCTATGCGCACGAGATCCCCGACTTGAGCCCGGTCGGCGATATGTTTTCGCTGGCCTTCGCTGAAGACGCTCACGCGGTTCCAGTGGCTGTCTTCCTGCCATTCGTTATCGTCACCCTTGCGGCGATAATTCGCGCAGACCGACAGCAGGGTGACTTTCGGCCGCGCGTCGATTTCCCCGATCCGGCCGATGATCTCGAACTTGGCGAAGTTGATCATGCACCCTCCATGCGCAAGGTCATTTGGCCGGCAGCCTATCGTAGGCGGCTAACTTCGCGTATCCCTCCAGGCGGGGGGATTGAACGATTGCATCAGGCGCGACGCCGATCTCTTTCTCAAAATAAAAAGAATCAAAACGCCGCTGCTCGCAGCGGAAGCTTTTCCGATTCAAAAGGATTCAGATTCAGGAGGCCGAAAGCACAGCATTTCTGCGGGTTTGAGCAAGCTTATCCTGACCGGACGGGGGATTTTGCCTGCCCTTCCGGGGCGCTTCCCTGACCGATCGGGGGATGCAACCTGACCTGCTGGGGCCTTCCTGACCGTATGGGGGACAGCTTCCTGCTGGAGTGATTCGCTCGCCATAGCGTTCGTCAGGGACTTTCTTCGGCGTCCGCGCTGCCGTTTGCGCGGGTCCGGGCGCTTGGAAACGCGACTCGCCGCACTTCCTCATGGTTTGCTGCTTCGGAGCGAAGTTCCATCCTGACCTCTTGGGGGCCGAATCCGGTGTCTATCCTGCCCTGACTTGACGCGTAAGGACAGGTCAGGCAGATTTTCTCCCACGCTGGACGAATCGGCGCAGACTTCATGGCATGGATGACGAGCAAGCCCTAGATCACGCTGTAACGCCCTCCCCCACCGGCGATGACGCTTCTCCGGGACGGGCGATGCGGGTGGCTGCCGCCCTGCAGGCAAAGGGCGGTGACGAGTTCGCCAAGCCCGGCAGCATCGTCGAGGTCAAGTTCGTCAAAGGCCAGTCGCTTAGCCTGACTGCTTCGCGTTTGCTTGCGCTGATGATTTTGACCGCGGGCGGTGATGCCTGGGAGGACCGCCCGCACAAGATGCGAAAGGCGGACATTCGCCGCGGCCACAAGGGCAATGAGCGCATCTCGGATATGCTTGAGGAATTGCACCGCACGCTTTTCGCGGTCGACGACAAGTCCTGGCGCGGCAAGAAGGCGACGCTGCGCTTTTCGCTTATCTCGTCGTCGCGCGAAGAAGCGGAAGACGAAGAGGGCGCGGACGCTGGGTGGATCGAGTGGGAGTTCACGCCCGAAGCCCGAAAGCTGATCCAGGAATCGGAGACCTATGCGGTCCTGAACCGCCAGGCGGTGCTCGGCTTCCGATCAACCTATGCGCTCAAGCTGTACGAGATCGGGGCGCTGAGGCTGCATAGGCGCCAGTCGCTCTGGAAGGGCGACATGACGGCGCTGCGTGCGCTGCTCGGCATCGCGCCGGACGTCTACAAGGATTTCGCGCAGCTGCGCCGCAAAGTTCTCGAAAAGGCGAAGGCCGAAATCGACCAGCTCGCCCATTTTCGCGTGGAGTGGCGGGAGATCCGCCAGGGCAGAACTGTCACCGAAATCGAATTCCGCTTTGAGCCCAAGGATGCTCCGGCCCAAATCGCGACCGTGGATGAGATCGGTCGGCACTCTGCGGGCAGAAAGGCGCGGCGCGAGGACGAGGTGGAGACCGTTGCCGTCGAGGCTGTCACACAGGCGGCGGTGGCGGCCTTGGTGTCAAAGGATAAGGCTGGGGCAGGGGAGGTCACCTTCCCGAACGGCACGATCCGCTTTGGCTCGGACACGCTCGCGGCCATCGGCCGTTCGGCTGGCGGCGGTTGGGACATCGATCTCATTGCCGATGCCTATCGCGCGCAGATGGGCGAAAGGCTGGCGAAGCTCAAGGGCGCCAAGCTGATCGCATCCTGGACCGGCTTCTGCGAGAGTTTCCTGGCACGACGCGGGCGCCCCTGAGCCGAAATTGCACCGGTGCAATTTCGGGGTGAACTGCCCCCAAGGGGTCAGGTTGCGAGGGGGCGCAAAAGGTCTGCGGCGCAGATTGGGCAAGTTTCGCCCTTCGGGCTGGGCCGACTTGCGAAAATCAGCCTTCGATTGACCTAAAAGTGCAAATTGAGCTATGCCCCCTCTAGTTTCGCAAGGGGGCCTCTCTTGGCTGCATCACTCGACATTGAGGGCACGCAGGACCTGCTGTCCGTCTCGACGCTCGCACAACGGACCAGCTCTGTCCTCGAGCGGCTCCGCGACTCCGCGCGGAGTGCTCGGGCGGACGAGCGGCGCGAGCCGACGTTCCCGATTGGCAAGGCCGCGGAACTGGTCGGCCGAACCGCGGCGGCCATTCGCGAGGCCGAGAAGGACGGCCGCTTGCCGCCGCCTCCGCGAACCGAGAATAATCGGCGTGTCGGCTATACCCTGGCGCAGCTCAACGACATGCGCGGACTGTTCGGCACCCGGCCCTGGCGGGCCGCAACCGATCCCTGCTGCGTTATCGCGGTGCAGAACTTCAAGGGCGGGGTGGGGAAATCGACTCTTTCGGTGCACCTGGCCCAATATCTCGCGATCAAGGGCTACCGGGTGGCTCTCATCGATTGCGACAGCCAAGCGTCGGCAACCACGCTATTCGGCTATGTGCCCGACCTCGACCTGACCGAGGAGGACACGCTCTATCCATTCCTGCGGCACGACGACATGGAGTCGCTCGACTATGCCCTGCGCAAGACCCACTTCGACGGCCTCGAGCTTGTTCCGGCCAATCTGCGGCTGTTCCAGTCGGAATATGAAATCGCAGCGCGCATGGCGCGGGGGCAGGGGAACCTGATCGACCGCATGGCGCAAGGCATCGCGAGCATTGCCGATCGGTTCGATGTGGTGGTTCTCGATCCGCCTCCGGCGCTCGGCGCGATCTCGCTTTCGGTGCTGCGCGCGGCCAATGCGCTGGTGGTGCCGGTTCCGCCGACGGTGATGGACTTCTCGTCGACGGCGGCCTTCCTCGCCATGCTCGATGAGACCATAGAGACGCTGGCCGATCGCGGCTTGGCGCCGTCGCTGCAGTTCCTGCGCTTTGTGGCGTCCAAGGTCGATGAGAATAAGTCGATGCAGAAGGAACTGCTGAACCTGATGCGGACCCTTTTCGGTCACGCGATCGTCCGTACGCCGCTCAAGGATTCGGCCGAAATCGACAATGCAACGGCGCGGCTGATGACCGTCTACGAGCTGGACGGCCCGGTCACCAGTTCGACGGTGCGCAACCGCTGCCTTGCCTATCTTGATGGCGTGAACAGTGAAATTGAGGTCGACATTCGGTCGATGTGGCCGAGCCATTTGACGCGGCTTCGCAAGGAGGGACTCGCCTGATGCGAGCAAAATTGCACCGGTGCAATTCCGGGTAGAAGGGGTGGATGATGAGCAAGAAGAACGCCAACTTCGCGGCTGATCTGGTCGCCGGAATCGACCCGGGGCGCAAGCCCCAGCGGCGCGGCGCCCTGGCATCGGTGCGAGCGTGCTGGCGGGCCGGGAAAGCCGGCTTGCCGAATTGGCGACGGGCAGCGTCGTCTCGCGCACCCATGAGCTTGTCGA
Source organism: Sphingobium rhizovicinum (assembly GCF_042647625.1). NCBI lineage: Bacteria > Pseudomonadati > Pseudomonadota > Alphaproteobacteria > Sphingomonadales > Sphingobiaceae > Sphingobium > Sphingobium rhizovicinum. Next base: position 133,749 of record NZ_JBHRVU010000002.1, read on the forward strand.
TCCCGCGCGCTGCCGAATGTGGGCGGGGCATAACCGCGAATATGCGCTCCTCAATGAGGAGCGGTGCGCCGACCTCATCGAGAGCATCAAGGCGCAGGGCAAGCAAGAAATGCCCGCCATCGTTCGCCGCGTGAAGGACGATCCTGCCTTCGATTTCGAGGTGATTTGCGGCGCGCGCCGGCATTGGACGATCAGTTGGCTGCGCGCCCACAACTATCCGGATTTCCGCTTTCTCGTCGATATCCGTAGCCTTACCGACGAGGAGGCCTTCCGTCTCGCTGACCTCGAGAATCGGGCGCGCGACGATCTCACCGATCTGGAGCGCGCGCGCGACTATCTGCGCGCGCTCGACGCCTATTATGAGGGGCGCCAGAAGGTGATGGCCGAGCGGATCAATGTCACGGAAAGCTGGCTCAGCCGCTATCTCGACCTTGCCCGGCTGCCGGCGGAACTGATGGCGGCCTTCGCCCTTCCGCAGGATCTCAGGATCAAGCATGTCACCGCGATCAAGCCTCTCTTGAAACCGGAGGATCGGCGGCAGCGTGTGTTCGCCGAGGCGGGACGTCTCGCTCAGGTGCAGTCCGATCGCGCAGCACCGATGCCGGTCCCCGATATCATACGCGCGCTCGCTCTGGCCGCCGATCCCCCCAAGAGGTCAGGATCCCCCAAGAAGTCAGGAAAGCCGGAAACGATCGTGTCCGAAGGGGGGAAACCATTGCTGAAAGTGGAGGCGGTGGATCGTAAGGGTCTCAAACTTACCTTGCTCCCGCATGCCGGTGGTACGCGGGCTGAAGCGGAGGCCGCGTTGAAAGCGCTGCTCGATCAGCATTGGAGCTAGGACAATCTTCAGCGGTTCTGAGACGTGAGAGTTTTGTCTTCACATGTTGAATATGGACTGCCCTATGACTGCAGCCTTCCAGGATGACATTCGCGAGAATGAGATCATCTCGCCCCGTCGTCTGGCGGAGCGCCTGCGCTTCTCCATGGCGCATTTGGCTCGCGTTGCTCGCCTGGATCCTAAGGCCATGACTCTGTATCCCTCCGCCCCGACCGTGCAGATTAAACTGGAGGAAATAGCCCGAGTTATAACGCGAGCGGCAGAACTTGCAGGCGAAGAAGGCAAGGCGGTTATCTGGTTCAAGCATCAACCCATTTCTGGAGTTGGGAAAACGGCCGCGGAATTGGTTGCGAATGGCGATATCGATATCGTCATGGAAGATCTCGATCGTATGGCTGCCGGGGTCTATTCCTGACAGGCGTCACTCAAGGCCGAAAGGTTAGCTTGTCCGCAGGACCTTTAGGCGAATGTCTTCTTCTCGTAGACGGTGACAATCGCCCGGCCATCCCAAACGTAGCACAGGTGCCGCTCCTGTCGGCTGTTGGCGAGTAGGCGAGGGCGGAACACCGCGGCGCACTCGCCGTCGGCGTCGCGCACGCTTTGGTACACGATGCCATCCGAACCTTGCTCACGCAGGTGCCGGCCAAGCGCCTGGCCGGCGGCATAGCTGTCCGGGGCGTAGAGGGCAGGGCGTTCATCGCGCAGGCCGCGAATATCGTGGAGCATGGCGTCCAGGTCGACCGCGTAGACGCGCATGTCGAGTTCCTGCGCCGGTTCGTGGGTGTACGCCATGAAGCGGGTTCGGTGATGGCGCGTCTCGGCAACCGCAGTCTCGATGGTGCTGGCAGCGTAGAACAGCCCGAAACTGCCGTCACAGAACCGGCTGCCATCGGGATTTAGGTGGGTGAACGCTGCCATGATCGCCGATGTTCCGGGTCCCGATACGCGGTCCTCCGGTGGGACGAGGGCGAGGTCCCCGACCTCGTCGCGAAGCCGGTCGTTGGTCATCGCCTCGATCGCATAGACCGCTTCCAGGTCGGCCGGATCCGCGACATCCTCAAACAGCGATATGGGCGGGAACCGGCTTGCGACGATCCGGTAGCACGGTTGCCACCGCACTTGCGTCGTCGCAATGGCATCCATCAGCCGCGCTGCGCGTCGATATATTGACGCACCACGTAGAGATCGGCGACATTGCCCGAGGCCATCCGCTCGATCGCCGGGCGTCCGGCGAACAGCGGCGCCTCATTGGGTTTGCGTACCCATTCGTTGGCGGTACGGGGCAGGAGCATCTTCAGCCCCTTGTAGATCCCCATGACATAGGAGATGCGCTCCAGCGCATCCTTGGGAATCGCCGCGACCGCGCCGCGCTTCCAGGTCTGGAAGGTCGAGCGGCTGTCGAGCCCGAGAAGCTTCATCTGCTCGGCTTCCTTGAGGTCCCAGGCGTCGGCAATGCGGAAAAAGGTGCGCAGCGCCGGACCGCTCAGATCCTTGCGGCTGGGCGCTTTGGCGGGGACGCCGGAATGGGCAGTTGTGGCCATTGGCCATCTCCTTCTTTCTCTGTCTATGTATGATATCTGTACATAACGTCAAGAAGAGATCAGTTTTCATACACGCCGAATGCGCGCGATGCCGCGTCAGGGATGGCCAGAACTGCCGGCGAGCAGCCGGTCGATCTCACCCATCGCCGCGTCGAACTCGGCAAGAGCCGCATGGGGGAGGGCGGTAGCCTGGTCCAAAGACGCCGGCTGCCCATCCCTTCCCGGTTCTTCGACGACCAGCAGGGCCTTCCCCTTGACCGTCTCCCGCCGTGCCATGCGCGCCGCCACAAGGGCGTCGCCGATCGCATAGGTGCCGCGCCGACTGATCCCGAACGCCCAGGTGATCTGATCGAGCCCGAGTGGCGCAAAACCAGCGAGCAGGATCCACACCTGCGGTGCCCGCGCGCTCGAGCGCAGGTGCCCCAACTGCTCGCGCATCAGCACCGCGCGCCGCCGCGCTTGCGCGACCAGCTCGGCAAGCCGGGTCACGCTGCGCTGGAGGCTGCGGGCCGCCAGCATGGCGCGTTCGCCCGGCCAGAGCTGCGGCTGCAGCGTTTGCGCCGTCACCGCGCCGGGGCAGGGGAGGGCGCGGGCCCACGCGCCGGACGCGGTCAGCAGCCGCCCCAGCGCGGCATCGACCGCCCAGAGCGGGGTGCGCGTGGCGGCCTGCTCGATCGCCACCGCGCGGTTCCCAAACGAACGGATTTGCACCGCGCGCTCCAGCGGCGCGAACCGCGGATCGGCGCGCAGCAGCGCGTGCAGGCGGGCCAGACCCGCGAAGGGCAGGGGGGTCTCGTCATCCGCGCCGGCCTGTTTCATTAGCGTGATCGCCCTGCCGATCGCTTCCTCCGCCAGCGCGTCTTCGGCTTGCATCGGGCGGTCGGCCCCGAAGCGAGCGGCCAGAGCGATGGTCTGCGCGGCATCGGCGAGCGGTTCCCACGGATGACGGCTGAGTTCGCCGAGCAGGGCGCGGACCACGGCATAGGCGGAGCAGCCGGTGAGGGGTGTCTCTTGGGGGCCGCGGTCGAGCCCGGCGAACCAGGCGTTGAACCGGTGTTCGGCGTCCGCAAATCCCGCTTGCGCCAGGGATGAAAGCAACACCTCCCGCAGCAGCCCTACGCAGAACAGCCGTTTTTCGATATCGGTGAGGCTGGCGAGGAGCCCGTCGAGCCGGCCGAGCGCCAGCGCGCATTCGCCTTGCGCGAGGGCGAGCTCCTCGGGTGGGACGTCGGTGTCGGCGGCGAGGGGATGGAAGCGCTCCATGCCGGATGTGTAGTGAATGCCAAAACACTGCACAACTACTCAGGTGGTTGGTGAACGAACATGTGATAATTGCACTTATCATATAAGCGTGTTTGACGTCTTCTATAAGGAAGGGTACAACAATCAGTATGGAAGCGAGCGAACCAGATGGACCGAAACGCCCTGAAACCGGCGAAATTAGCGCCACGGCGGACGTGACCGTCGCTTTGACGCCGGCGGCGATGCCCGAGCTTGCGTGGACCGCGACCCAGATGCGCGCGGAGGGACGCATCATCATCAACTCCGATCTGATCGCCGCCTATCAGGCCGCCAGTTCGCCCCATTCGATCCGGGCGCTGAAATCGGACCTCGAGGCGTTCGACCTCTGGTGTCGGCGCATGAAGCGGGTTGCGTGCCGGCCACGCCCGAAGTCGTCGCTGACTATCTCGACGCGCGGGCGGGGCAGGGGGCAAAGCCCGCATCGCTCGGCCGCGACAAGGCGTCGATCGCCAGAATCCATCAGCTGCTCGACCTTAAGGATCCCACCCAGGCTGACCTCGTGAAGCTGCGGCTGCGCGCGATCCGGCGCGAGAAAGGCACCGCGCAGGCTCAGGCGCGTCCGTTGCGCTTCAAGGGGCCGGTGCAAGACGTGGAGCGCGACAGTCCCCGCGGGCTTAATGTGCGGGCATTGCTGGACGCCTGCGCGGACGATCTGCCGGGCCTGCGAGACCGGGCGCTGCTATCAGTCGCGTATGACACGGGTCTACGTGCGTCGGAACTCGTAGCGATCAAGGTCGATGACATGCTCGAGGCGCTCGATCCCGAGGCACGCCTCCTCGCTATCGTGCGGAGCAAAGGTGATCAGGAAGGCGAGGGGGCAACAGCCTATCTGTCGCCCCGCTCTGTGCGGGCCGTCGCGGCGTGGAGAGAGGCAGCCGGGATCGAGGCGGGTCCGTTGTTCAGGCGGGTGCAGGTGCGGCGCTACAAGGCGCGGGCAGCCGTGAAGGGCCGTTCGATCGACAGCGTCTCAGGCCGCGAAACCTGGGATCTGCGAAAAACGCTCTCCAAGCCGGCTGTGAAGGCGCTGGTTGAGTATGACGTCGGAAATGTAGCGCTCCATCCAGGATCGATCGGGCCGATCTGGCGGGCGATCATCCAGCGCGCGTTTGATCGTGGTGCGTTAGGCGACCTGACCGCTGATGATCTTGCCCGGCTGCTCAAAGGCATCAGCGCGCATTCGACGCGGGTGGGCCTCAATCAGGATCTATTCGTCGCGGGCGAGGACTTGGCCGGGATCATGGACGCGCTGCGCTGGAAAAGTCCTCGCATGCCACTAGCTTACAACCGCAATTTGGCCGCCGAAGCGGGCGCTGTGGGTCGTCTCACCCGCAAGCTGGATTGACGGGGTTTGGGACGTTGCTGCCAGTCGCTGCCATCAGCGGGAGCGTCTGGTCATGCCGAAAACCAGTCATTCGAAATCCGCGTAGGCCCTCCCTACGTCTTGGTTGTCTCACAATCCTGACTGGCTGCTTACATGATGCAGTCGGAGGCGTAGACAATGTTGCCGGCCAACATCTATGATCGGCTCAGCGCTCCTGAGTAGCCCTGGCAGGACGTGGCGGTAAACCGCAGCGCCTCGCAGATCTTCTGAAAGTGAGGCGCGGGAGCTCTTCTTCTTGACAATCTTCAAAGTTTGTTGATGTTTTTTATTTACGTCCGCCCGTTCGCTGCGGAAGAGATTTGCGTGAAATCGGTGTATGCGCGCAGTACAGCTTGAGGGGGGCGGCCGTGCTTAATATGAACCAGTCATCGCGTCAGCAGTTGACTGCGCATATACGCTGCGCGATAGGCGCGCTTCGACTCGTACGGAAGGAAGATTCGGTTTCGGCCGACCTGCCATGCTGACCATCGCTTCAATCATCCGGACGACACGTCAGATGACCGCCTTCGGTGAGCGGGGAACTGGTGGTGCGCTCGATCATCTTCCAGCACGCGTACAGGGTCAGCGCGGCCGTCGGCGGTCTGCAACTGAGCAAGAAAATGTCGACGACGAGCCAGGCTGGCAATGGGATGACGAGTTAAAGACCTACGTGCGTATCTAGGAGCAGCAATGCAACTGGATGTTCGGGCGACTTTCCTCGCACTGCATGACTCCCCCGACGGCGGCGAGCGTGCTCTCAGCCTCCACTCCAATTTCGAAGGTGCTCTGGCAGGCTGGACCGTGGGCTCGCGTCTGTCGCCGATCTGGCGGCTCCATAATGGAAAGAACGCGCAAGGGTCCGTCACCTTCGGCGATTGCCAGATAAGCTTTGTCGGTCCAGTCCAGCCCGCGCGCCTCGCTCAGGACGTCAGGGGGATTGAAGATGCAGCCTCGATCTGGGCCACGCTCGGCTGCTTCAATCTTCTTATCCAAAGCGACCTCACTGAAGCCGGCCGGGCCCTTGCTGGCCGCATCATAGATTGGGCCAAGGATAGCGGGATCGCTTATGAGCAGTGGACGCTTACGAACGGTGTGATCACCCACGTCGAGCAGCATGTCCTAGCGCGGCGGGAAAGCAGCGTGCTGCCTGAACTCGCGAAATATGGCGACGCGCTCAAGCACCCGATGACGCGAACTAGCTATCAGGAAAATCTTGTTGCGACAGCTACGAGCCTCGCACGCGCTGCTGCTGTCTATCCGCCGATCTTCGATGAGATCGAAAGCGCTGCCGGGTCAATCGGCAAGATGATGGAGAAGTTCGCGAGTGGGCAGATGGACCTGCTCGATATCCAATCGCGGCTGCTGACGATGAACGCGGCGATGTCGCGATTTGCGTCCCAGGCCTTCTCGGGGATCCCGCCCATCCGGGGGACGGAGTGCCATTTCTGGATCCACTCGCTCTTGGGAACGGGTAGCGCGAATCTGGCACTCGCAAGTGTCGTCGCGTCCGTCCAACTGGTGTTGGGAGAGGCTCGCTTGCCCGAACGGCTGCGGCAGCTCGCGAGCATCACGACGAAGATCCCCGATTCTTCCGATCTCACTGCCGACCCGGCTTTGCTGGACTTCGAACTGCTCGACGCCGTCGAACCAGAAGGAAGCCCCGAAAAGATCATCCCTCTCGTCACTTATTTCAGCGGTCGGGATGGTTTTAGCAGCTATATCCAGGCGCTGAGCGCGCCGCTAACCACGCTTGCCGAATGCAATTCGCTGCGATCGAACCTGCTGACCGTCACGCACGAGATTTCCCATATTTTTGTGCAGTCCGCGTTGGCGGAACTGTCGCCGACCCCGGCAAAGAAGAGGATTTCGCATGGGCACTCGCGCTTCTGGCGCCGCATGCAAAGCCCGCCAACATGCTGGACGCGGCGCGCCTGCTTTTTCTGGAAGCAATCGTGTCCATGGCGACCGAAGCTCGGCCCGCGCAAACGCCCTATGGCAAGAAAGAACTGGAAAGCCAGCTCCCGAGCATCATCGAATGGACGCGATCGGAGGCCCAAGAAATCCTGGTCCACGCCTTCGACTTCCAATATTTCCATGCCGGCGATCCGGAATACTACGTCAGCAATATCTGGCATTCTTGGTGCGCCATCCCAGGCATCGGCGATCGCATCCCGGAATATCTGATGCGCACGCTCTGCGCGGTATCCTCAGTGCTTTTGCGGGAGTCGCCCGAAAGGCGTTTCCAAGCGGCTCTTCAGAACACCGGGGCAATCCTTAAGAAGATCGCCCCGGAAATTGATCTGCCCACCCATTACGTGGGTAAAGTGCTGGAGTATATAGAGCGCATGCAGCGCGATTCAGCGTTGATGGGGCGCGTGCAGAAACAATATTTCGTGCGAATGCGACTGGTCCGGCTGGTACGCATTTTCCTATTCTCCGATAAGCTCTCCGCCAAGCTCTTCCACGATCCGCATATCGGTGGTGGCGAAGGGTATAAGCTGAAAAAACCGCTCATCTACGACAGCCACCCGGTGGGCAACGCGCTAACCTTCTTACGCGGGCATCTCAAGCAGAACCCGAGCGAAGCCGAATCGATGTGGGTACTTCATGCACTCGCCTTCGATTCTTCGCCATCGCCATTGGCCGCGTCGTGAGCTCGTTCAGCGGATACATGCTGGCCAACCAAACGGGCCAGGATTTCGCGCCAGACGACATTGAACTGAAGGAAGCGGTAGTCGCCGGCGGACCGCGCTTGACCTATCGCGACCACACCTACGGGATTACACGGTGGGGCGAATATGTACTGCAAACCACCGTGCCTCTGGCCGACGAGCCCGAAGGTGAGAAATCGCACTATTCCTATCAGCTGTACGTTATTCGAGGCCGGGCGAAGCTCATCATGCTCGCATCCCGCCGCCGCATCGTCGACTATGCGCTCGCGCAGATCATGGATCGCAAGATTTACCCCAATCTGCGTAAGATCAGCGTCTATATCGAACGTGTGATAGAGCATTGCACGCAGGCCGAAGCCGAGTTCCTAATTACGTCGCTGCACGGTCGCTTCGCCGGATCCGCGAAGAATGTCCGAAGCATGTCGCTCTATGGGGACGATGTGACGAACTCGCCGATTTACCGGGACAATCATCACTATTTCAATTTCCATTCCTGCGGTATCGGACGGAGACTGTTCGACGGCATCCCTCGGCTTCGGCCGAACGAAGAGGGCGAAATCGTGCGCGTAAGCCATGACGGCTTCATCAACCTCAATCTGAGTAGACGCAGCCACGCCCAAGAGCTGATCCGCGTCGTGGACTTCATCGTTCGTAATCGCTGGGTCGAAGACTGGGTGCCTGGTAAAGGCGAACCGCTCTGATGGACATGCATCTGCGAGACAGTTGGCAGGATGAGACGCTCCTTATCCAGTATTTGGCACGACAGCTGGTTACCGGTCGGCTAGGATTGTTCCTAGGGGCCGGCGTGTCCGGCTTCTATGGTCTGCCAGACTGGGACACCCTGATGGAGCGGATCTGTGCTAAGCATGGGGAATCTTTCGGGCCAGGTGACGACCCGATCGCCAAAGCCGCCTATATCCGCGCAAAGTTTTACAAGGGTGACGTCAACGGCTTCATGTCCGATCTGAGCGCGGCGCTCTATGACGGCAAGACGCTGGATTTTGCCCAAATCCGACAGGACGCCACGCTCGCCGCCATCGGTTCGCTAGTCATGTCCTCGAAGCGAGGATCGGCGGCTAAGGTCTTTACCCTGAACTATGATGACCTGCTTGAGAATTACCTCGAATATCACGGGTTCACGACCGCTATCATCTGGTCGGATCGGCATTGGGCTCACAATGACGACGTCGTCGTCTATCATCCCCACGGCTTTCTACCGCTCGCCGATCGCCCCATGAGCGATGACCTAGTTCTAGGCTCCTCCGATTATCAAAAGGTGATGCAGTCCGATCTATGGCAGCCGTTGCTGCGCACCGCGCTTCGCACGCACACATTCCTTTATATCGGCCTGTCCGGAAAGGATCTACATCTCCAAGCGCTCCTGCACGGCGTTAAGGATCAGCACGCGATCGTGGACGAGCGGATTGCCTACCACACCATCCGCTTCGCCATCGCCGGCAAAAAGGATGAGATCGCTCCCGTTCTTGAAGAGCAAGGCGTCTTTACCCACGAGATAGACGGGTACAAGGACCTGCCCGATTTCTTGTTCCGCATCTGCCAAGAAGCTCGCATCATCAGAACGTCCTGAGCTCCTTTGCCCGCGCAGTTCTTGGCAGGCGTATCCCCATGAACCTATGGCAAGGTCCAAGTAGACGTTTCGCACAAGTGAAAGTTGGCTTCGCATTATTTACCGGAATGGTCGGACATATGCCAACGACTGGTTGTGGCGTGAGCTGACGTCTGCGATGTCTGTCAGAAGCGACGTAAGCGCCGACGGAACGCGGTCTTGTTGCCGGCCCCAGAATAGGAAAGCTCGCAGCCTTTAAGGAGGCGTGAGCATGGACATCGAGCAGTCAAATGAGCCTCGTATGAGCGGTCGCGGAGATGGCGGAGCGCTTGTACGGGTGGAGCGGCGTCGGAACTGGAGCGACGAGGAAAAGCTGGCGATCTTGAAGGAGACGACGGTACCTGGCGTCGTCATATCGGCCGTGGCCCGGCGGCATGGGATAGGGACCGGCCAGCTTTACACCTGGCGCAAACAACTGCTTCGCGGAGCGATGGCGGGCTTCGTGCCTGTCGAATTGGCATCGTCTTCGCCGTCGGCCAAAGCCGGGAACCAGGGCGGATTGAGGTTCGCGGACGATGCGGCCTGACGGTGTTGGTTGATCGCGAGGTTGATCGGGCCGCCCTGAAACAGGTGCTGGATGTCTTGCGGGAGCTGGATCATTGAGCCTGGCTTTCCCGCCTTCGACGAAAATCTATCTGTCGCTGTCGCCGTGCGACATGCGCAAGGGGTTTGACGGGCTGTCGGCACAGGTCCGCAATATTCTCCAGCTCGATCCATTCTCGGGGGCAGTCTTCCTGTTCCGCGGCAAGCGAGGCGACAGGTTGAAGGCCCTGGTCTGGGACGGCTCAGGGCTATGCATGTATGCAAAGCGTCTCGAGCGCGGAAAGTTCGTGTGGCCCCGTGCTCATGAGGGCGCGCTTCGCCTGTCGGCGGCCCAGCTTGCTATGCTCATCGAAGGGCTGAACTGGAAGCAGGCGATAGTCCATGATGAGGTGGTCACGCCGAGGCTCGCATAGCCAAAAAGATCAGGAAAACCGCCATTTTATGTAGGTTTTACCGTGGGCTTGCGCTATCATCGGCGGCATGCGGTTCGCCCTTGATCGCCTTCCCACAGATCCAGTCCTCCTGCAGAAAATGCTGCTGGAGATGGCCGATGCCATGGAACAGGAACGGGCCGAACGGAGGGCCGCGGAAGCCACGGTCAAAGCCCAGACCTTGCGGATCGAAAAGCTCGAGCATCGTGTCGCGCGGCTGCTGCGCATCCAGTTCGGCCGCAGCTCCGAGAAAATGGATATCGCTCAGCTGCGGCTGATGTTCGAGGAGGTCGAGGCGCCGGAACCCGCCAACGATGAGGTGCCGGCGGCGCCGGTAGCAAAATCGGCCCGCAAACCTGGCAGCCGCGCTCCGCTTCCGGCGCACTTCCCGCGTCAGACCGTCGATCATCAGCCCAGCCCATGCAGTGGCGGTTGTAATGGACCGTCAGTCCAGATCGACGAGGCCGTCACTGAGGTCCTCGATTATGTTCCGGCGCGCTTCCGCGTCATCCGCCATGTCCGGCCCAGGCTGGTGTGCCGATCCTGCGAGCAGATCCGCCAGGCGCCCGCCGTCGATCTGCCGCTGCCCAAGGTCATGGCAAGCAGCGCCTTGCTGGCCAATCTCGTCGTCAGCCGCTTTGTCGATCATCAGCCCTGGCATCGGCAGTCGGTGATCTTCCGCCGGGTGGGGCTGCATATCGATCGGGATGTGATGAGCCGCTGGGCGCGGAAACTGGCATGGCTGCTGGCGCCACTGGGCGAGCGGCTGTTCGCCTATATCCGGGAAGCCGCCAAGATCCATGGTGACGACACGCCCGTCACCTTGCTGGGCAATGGCGACGGTAGCCGGACCGGACACTTCTGGGTGTATCTGCGTGATGATCGCTCAAGCGGCGACATGAGCCCGCCCGCCGTGGCCTTCCGCTTCAGCGCCGATCGTGGTGGGGCGCATCCGGCGGAACATCTCGCCGGCTATCAGGGGTATCTCCAGGCGGACGGTTTTGCGGGCTATAACGCGCTTTACCGTGACCCCAAAACCAAGGCTCCCAGGGACATCGTCGAAGTTGGATGCTGGAGTCACAGTCGCAGAAAATTTACCGACATACTGGAAAAGAGCCCGTCACCGATCGCGGCGGAGGCGGTCGTGCGGATCGCCGAACTCTTCGCCATCGAGCGCGATATCAAGGGTGCGCCACCCGATGAGCGGAGGCGCATCCGCCAGATCAAGGCGGTGCCGAAGCTGGAGGCTTTGCGCGTCTGGCTTGAAACCCAGAACCGTGGCCTGTCGTCCGACAGCAATCTGGCGCGGGCCTGTCGCTATCCGCTCAATCGCTGGCAGGCCATGATCCGCTACTGCGATGATGGTCGGCTCGAGATCAGCAACAATCTGGTGGAAAACGCGCTGCGCGGTGTCGCGCTCGGGCGCCGGAACTGGATGTTCGTCGGCTCCATGAAGGGTGGAGAGGCCGCCGCGCTCTTCTACGCCCTGGCAGGCACATGCCGCCTCAACGGCGTCGAACCCGAGGCGTGGTTTACGGACGTCATCGAGCGCATCGGCAACCATCCGATCAATCGGATCGATGAACTGCTACCATGGCGCTGGCAGGCTACACGCGATATTGCTCAGGCCGCATGACAAGCTCGCAGCCTCTCTCCGCCTTCCTCGCCAACCCTAACTGGGATCCTGACCTGCTGCCGCCGCTCGAGATGGACGGATATCTGACCGGCATTCTGGTGACGCCGGACTTGGAGGCCTCGGAATGGGTCAGTGGTCTGTGGACGACCATGCCAGGTTCGGCGGCAGATGAAAGGACTTCGCACGCTCTTGCCGCCGTCGTGGCACGACGCAGAGCCATCGAAGCTGATCTTCAGAAGGGCTGGCCCGGCTTCCAGCCCAGCTTCTGTGAGCCAGGCGAAAAAGCCGATCACGCCAAGGTCAGGCAGTGGGTGAAGGGCTTCTGGCAAGCCATGAAGCTCGAGCCGCAATACTGGTCCGATCTAGCCGAGGATGAACGGACCGCGACATTTATCAAGTTGCTGGTCGGCTTTATCGATGGTCGTGAGCCGATCGAAGAACGCGATGATGCTGACGAAATCCGCGACGAGGCTGCAGCCCTGCTACCTCGTGCGATCGTGGGCATGAGGAAACTCGCCCTGATGCGCGAGCGCAACGTCAACGCCCTTCGAACCATCCAAGCAAACAAGATCGGCCGCAACGAAACCTGCCCATGCGGATCAGGCAAAAAGTTTAAACGCTGCTGCGGAGCATAATAGACTGACGCGTCAATGCCCGGTTACGTCGGCGCTTACGAAGCGACCGACTTTGGTCGACAACTGACGGCTCTGACGACGCGCGGCTTCAGGAAGCGCTTATTGCGATAATACAGTTATCACATAAGCAGATTTGACCGTTCTTTATAAGGTGGGCTACAAGCGCGGCTGAGGAGCGAGGCGCGTCGTGAGCACCGAAACCGCCCGGGAAGGGCCAGAAATCCCCGTAGCGCCGCCTGAGGCTGTCCTGCCGGCCGTCAGGGCGCCGGCCGACCTTGCGTGGACGATCGTGCAGATGCGCGCCGGCGAGCGCATCACCGTCAACGAGGGCCTGATCGCCGCCTATCAGGCCGCTTCATCGCCCCATAGCATCCGTGCGCTCAAGTCCGACGTCGAGGCGTTCGATGCGTGGTGTAGGCGCAACAACCGGATCGCGCTGCCGGCCACGCCCGAGACCGTGGCCGATTATCTCGACGCGCGGGCCGGGAAGGGGAGCCGGCCGGCCTCGCTATCCCGCTACAAGGCGTCGATCGCCAAGATCCACCAGCTGCTCGAGCTCAAGGATCCGACGCCGGCGCCGCTGGTGAAGCTGCGGCTCCAGACGGTGCGCCGCGAGAAGGGGGCTGCGCAGAAGCAGGCGCGGCCGCTGCGGTTCAAGGGCCCGGTGCGCGACGTCGAGCGCGACAAGGCGCGGGGGCTCAACATCCGCGCGCTGCTCGAGAGTTGTGGCGAGGATCTGCCGGGGCTGCGTGATCGGGCGCTGCTATCAGCCGCTTATGACACCGGGCTGCGCGCCTCCGAACTGGTGGCGGTCGCCATTGAGCATATTGAGGAGGCGATCGATCCCGAAGCGCGGCTGCTGCAGATTCTGCGTCATAAGGGCGATCAAGACGGGGAGGGGGCGACCGCCTACCTCAGCCCGCGCACCGTCGCGGCGATCGCGGCGTGGACCGAAGCGGCGGGGATCACGACAGGGCCGCTGTTCCGGCGGGTGCAGGTGCGGCGCTACAAGGCGCGGGCAGCCGTGCGCGGTCGGCCGATCGACAGCATCTCGGGCCGGGAGACGTGGGATCTGCGCAAGACGCTGTCCAAGCCGGCGGTGAAGGCGCGCGTCGAATATGACATCGGCACCGTGGCGCTGCACCCGGGCTCGATCGGACCAATCTTTCGGTCGATCATCGGCCGCGCGTTCGACCGTGGCGCGCTGCCCGATTTGACGGCGGACGATCTGGCGCGGTTGCTGAAGGGGATCAGTGCGCACTCGACGCGGATCGGGCTCAATCAGGACCTGTTCGCCAGCGGGGAGGATTTGGCCGGCATCATGGACGCGCTGCGGTGGAAGTCGCCGCGGATGCCGCTCGCTTATAATCGCAATCTCGCGGCAGAGCAGGGGGCGGCGGGGCGCCTTATGGCGAAGATTGGCTAGTCATGACGGCCTAAATAGGTCTTTGGATGATGCCGTGCGACCACACGACGGCGGCAGGTAGATCGAGGGATTTGCGCAGCGGCAAGAACCGGAGAAGGGAGGCTGAGCCCCCGGGTCTTGAGCTACAACGTTAAGCCTAAGAAACGGGCAGGGGCCTGGTAGCGCGTAGTGTATGAGCGAAGCCACCATCGCTCAAACTCATCAGCACAGTCCAATTTCGAAGAGGAAACAAGAAAGTGGTTCCGGAAACGGTATGGATCTTATCCTGTGTAAACGCTCGCGCTAAATGGCGGCGTTCTGATCGCGCTATTTGTCAGTTGCCGGGTCCGATGATGTGGATCGGCGTGCAAAAAGGACCCCGTTAGCGGGGTGATCGGCGTCTAAAAGGGACCCCTCATTTCGATGGTTTAAGCAGCCGGCTGGATTTTCAGGCGGCGAGATCGGGATGTTGATTTTGGAGACAGTGGTTCGGATTCGGCGCGAGTATGGGTCGTGCGGCTGAGCGGAACAGGAAAGTGTCGTAAGGGGCATTATTTCCTTTCAAAAGTCCCATTCGGAATTAGGTTGGCGTAGCGGTCTGAGGCCGCCGTTTGCGACGGCGTCAGGCACGGAGAAGTCGTAGCGGCCGAGGAAATTGATGTGACGCCAAGATATCGGCGAGAGCCGAGCGATATCGGCGGGCAGCGGCGGCGTCCCGGCCTCGCTGAGTTGGCGCACGGTTTCCTGCATGTAGACAGCGTTCCAGTGGACGATGGAGTTGAGGGCCAGACCGAGGACCCCAAGCTGCTCCTCTTGGCCCTGACGCAGAGGGCTTCTGATTTCGCCCCGATCGCCGTGATGGACGCGCCGACCGAGCTTGTGGCGCAATTCCTGCCGGTTGAGCTGAAACAATATTCGTCGCCGGAACGGCCGGTCATCGATGTATCGCAGGATATGCAGCGTCTTGATGATGCGGCCGAGTTCAGACAGGGCCTTGGCCAGCGTTGTTGGGCGGTCTTTGACCTGCAGCATTCGCATGACGCCTGCGGCCTTGAGGTGGCCGAGCTTGAGCGATCCGGCCAAGCGGATAAGGTCGGACCAGTTTTCCCGGATCAGATTGATTTTAACCCTGCCCCAGGCGGTCTGATCGAACGGCCCATAGCTCGCCTGGCGGTCGATACGCCAGAGTTTGGCGTCGCCGATGTCCGCCAGACGGGGGCTGAACCGGTAGCCCAAGAGCCAGAACAGACCGAAAATGGCGTCGGAATAGGCGGCGGTGTCGGTCATGATCTCCAGAGGATCGAGCTCGGTTTCCTGCTCCAGCAGGAGAGCCAGGACGACCAGGCTGTCGCGCAACGTGCCGGGGATGACCGCTCCGGTCAGACCGCTGAACTGATTGGAAATCATGTTGTACCAAGTGACGCCGCGCTCCTGGCCGTAATATTTGGGGTTGGGCCCGGCGTGTATGGCGCTCGACGGAGCGACAAAACGCATGCCGTCGGCGCTGGCCACCTCGCCTGCGCCCCAATGTTGGACGATATCCAGACGACTGTGAGCGGAAACGATCGCGGCGTTGGCCGCGGCGATGGTCTCGGGCCGAATGAAATTCTGACCGACCCAAGAAAGACGGTCGCGACGCAGAGCCGCAAATTCCGGGCGCACGATCGGCTCAAGACCGATGTTGCAGGCGCCGCCGACCAGGGTCGCGCACAGGCTTATCTCGAAGTGCTCGACGGTGGCCTGACGCTCGCTCAGATGCGTAAAGGACTTGGCAAATCCGGTTCGCGCCATGACTTCAAGAAAGATGTCGGGCATTCCGGCCTTCGGCATGCGCGTTTGGACGGCGGCGCGAAGTGCTCGAAGGCTCTCGGGTTCATCAAGCTTGTCGAGGGGCGTGACCACAATCCCCATCTTGTCGGCGACCGTCTCAAAACGCAGGTCCGGATTGTCGCCGGCGCGCGCAACGACATGTCGATATGCCTCGTCGAGAAGGCGGGAGAGACCGTCAATCTCAATGTCGGCTTCCAGAGATCGGCCCAGGGCGCGTGCTACCATCAACCTGGAATTGTGCCAGGACTCGCCCTCGAGCATCCCGCGCCGGGGATCCCCGTATCGGATGCCGGGCTTGGCGAACACATCGCGACGCTTGATCGCCAGACGCCACGCATCGATGATCGCGAAGACATAGGCCTTCGGGTCGCGCATCCTGCCATCGTCATCCAGGACATGTTGCCTCCACGCCTTCGAGACCGCAGCGATCGGTGCGCCGCGCATCTTGACGAGAGAGGACCAGTCGTCCACGCCCTTGAGGTAGCTGATCGCGGCCTTGACGTTTTTGCCACCTGGGGCAGCGTCGGTCTCGATGCGGGTAGCGATTTCAAAGAACAATCGCCGGGCGCTCCGCCATTTTGTTCGCAGTTGATCATAGGGCTTGGTCTCCGCGGGCTTGGCGATCGCCTCCACCTTGGACATGGCGGCCTCGATGTCGGGACGGGGCAACCGCTCGAAGAGCACATCTCGCCATTCATTGAGGGGCAGGGCGTCGTCGGTCAAAACCAACAGACCCATTGCGTGGAGCAGCATCGCGGCGCCATCGAGATCGCGCAGACTGCGCAGGCGGGCCTGTTTGTCGGCGGCTTCAGCCCCTTTCACCAAGTCGGCGAGCAGAGCCTCGGCCAGCTCGGCGGCGTCGTCCTGGGCCGCCGCTTCGAGCGTATGGAAGAGCGCGGCTACGGTCGCGGTTCGACGAGGCTCCTGAAGGGCGGCGATGGCCGAGGGCTTGCCGACGCGCGCTACCCGCGCGAGCCGCTCAAGGGTTGTGGCGGGAACGCCCCGCGGTGGCGCCGGCCGCAGATTGAACGCCCGGACCGCATCGAGCCGATCAAGGTGTCGGAAGAGTTCGGTCGGCATGCGCTTGGAGGGAACGGTCCGGAGCGCGTCCAGGGCGGCGAACGTGGATGTGTCGCCATCGTCAAACAGCGCGGCGATGCGCACGCGCTGGTCATCGCTCAAGCTGGCGACCAGATGGCGCCAAAGCCTGGTCCGCGCACGATCGCGGATCCTGCCAACCAGGCGCTCGACGACCGTGACGCCCGGCAGCAGCACCTTGTTGGCGATCAGCCAGGCCGCAGCTCGATCAATCAGGGGGCCGGGCCGATCGTCGCCGCTCCAGCAAAGGGCGTAGAGCCATCGGGTCAGCCGGAAACGTGCCACCGCGTTGTCGCCAAAGTCCGTGAAGCCGCAGTGCGTCCGGATGAGCGCGAGGTGCCGGATGCGTCGGCTTCCCGCAAAATAGGCGTCCACGTCCGTGCCGGGTTCAAGAGCGAGTTGTTCGATCACGGCCGCCAGGACCGACGCTGGGATCTCGGCGGGCGAGACTGGAAATGCGCCCAGAAACCGGGCGCTCGTCAGCATCACGGCAAAGCCGAGCCGATTGTGGTCGCCGCGCAGAGTTCCAATGAGGTCGCGATCAGTTTGGTCCAGATGGAAATATCGCGCGAGTTGATCGGCCGACGGTTCGCCATCAAAGCGGGCAAAGCCCTGACGCTGGGCGTCAGTGAGGTGACGGGTGGGCATACCGTGCGAAACTTTCAACTTTTGCGAAGGGGACGGCCCATGCCGATAAACAAGGCGAATTTCTTCGCAAAACATATGTGCGAAACAAAATTGTTTTGCAGTAACTTTCGCACAATATCTGGAGCAGTCGCATGAAGCTCGGCTACGCGCGCGTTTCCACCGAGGATCAGAACTTGGAAATCCAGCGCGGTCGGCTCTCGGAGGCGGGCTGTGAAATGATGTTCGAAGAGAAAATATCGGGGGCCGCTCGTGGCCGGCCCGAGCTTGAAAAGCTGATGGGTCACCTGCGCAAAGACGATGTTCTCGTCGTCGCCCGCCTCGATCGTTTGGCGCGATCCACCATCGAACTCCTGCACATCGCGGAACGCATCAAGGAAAAGCAGGCAGGATTACAATCGCTTGATGAACCTTGGGCCGATACCACGTCCCCGTCTGGCGTGATGATCATGACCGTATTCGCTGGGATCGCCCAGTTCGAGCGGACTCTCATATTGAGCCGAACCGAGGAGGGGCGAAAGGCGGCGATGGCGCGCGGTGTGAGCTTCGGACGCCCAAAGAAAATGCGCCCAGATCAGGCGGAGCTCGCTCGCCAACTCGTTCTCGAGGGTAAGTCCATTAGCGCCGTCGCAAGGACCTTCAACGTTCACCCGGCCACCATCTATCGCTGTATCGAGCCAAACAGTGCCTTATGACACTTTCCTGTTCCGCTCAGCCGCACGACCCAGTATGCCGGCGGCAAGGCGATCAAGGCGATCGCGCGGGATTTGCATGTGTCGCGGAAGGTGATCCGCAAGGCGATCCGGGCGCCGGAAGGCGCATTCGACTATCAGCGCAAGGTTCAGCCACTGCCTAGGATCGGGCCGTTTCAGGATCGCCTGAACACACTGCTGGAAGAGAACGAGGTGCGCGGCAGGCGCGAGCGACTGCGGATGACGCGGATACATGATCTGCTGGAGCGCGAAGGTTTTGAGGGTTCCTACGATGCCGTTCGGCGCTACGCGGCGCGCTGGAAGGCCGACCGGCGCAAGGATGCCGGCGATGGTGTCACCGCCTTCATCCCGCTGATGTTCAAGCCGGGCGAGGCCTACCAGTTCGACTGGAGCCATGAGGATGTGGAGATCGCCGGCAAGCCGATGCGCGTGAAGGTTGCGCATATGCGGCTGTGTGCATCGCGGGCGGTCTATGTCCGGGCCTATCCGCGCGAGAGTCAGGAGATGCTGTTCGACGCGCATGCGCGCGGCTTTGCTTTCTTCGGCGGCGTGCCGGGCCGCGGCATCTACGATAATATGAAGACGGCGGTGACGAGCGTGTTCACGGGGAAGGAGCGGGTCTTCAACCGGCGGTTCCTGATCATGACCGACCATTATATGGTCGAGCCCACCGCCTGCTCGCCGGCGGCGGGATGGGAGAAGGGCCAGGTCGAGAACCAGGTGCAGACGATCCGGGGCCGCTTCTTCCAACCCCGGTTGCGGTTCGCCAGCCTCGACGAGCTCAATGGCTGGCTGGAGGCCGAGTGCCAGCGCTGGGCGGAACGACAGGCACACCCGGAACAGGGCGAGCTGACCGTGGCGCAGGCGCTGGAGATCGAGCGATCGGCACTGCAGCCGATGCTGGGACCGTTCGACGGCTTTAACGAGAGCGAGCATGCGGTGACGGGCACCTGCCTGATCAGCTTCGATCGCAACCGCTACTCGGTTCTCTCGACGGTGGCGCGGCGGACGGTGCAGGTCCGGGCCTATGCCGACCGCATTGTCGTGCGCTGCGGCGAGGAGGTTGTCGCCGAGCATCCCCGCTACTTCGGGCGCAACCGCACGATCTATGACCCCTGGCATTATCTGCCGGTACTGGCCCGCAAGCCCGGAGCGCTGCGGAACGGCGCGCCCTTCCAGGACTGGGATCTGCCGCCGGCGCTGGCGCGCCTGCGCCGCAAGCTTGGCAATGGCGACGATGCCGACCGCCGGTTCGTCCGTGTGCTGTCGGCCGTGCTGACCGATGGTCTGGAGCCGGTCGAAGCGGCCGTCCGCGAGGCATTGGCGACCGGCACGGCGAGCGACGACCTGATCCTCAACATCCTGGCGCGGCGCCGCGAACCGCCGCGACCGCTCACCATCATCACCTCCGAAGACAGCGCCTTGCGCCATCCGCCGATCGCCGACTGCGCCCGTTACGACCAGCTGAGGACCTTCGATGCAGCGGCATGACATGATCGAGGCGATGCGCGGGCTTGGGCTCAAGGGCATGGCGGGCGCGTTCGACGATGCGGTCACCACCGGCCTTCAGCGCCAGCGCACCACGATGGAGATACTGACCGACCTTCTGCGCGCGGAAGCAACACATCGCCATGCTGCCTCGATCCGATACCGGATGGCGGCCGCCCGGCTGCCGGTCGTGAAGGATATCGATGCGTTCCGGTTCGAGGGCACGCCGATCAACGAGGGGCTGGTGCGTTCGCTGCACAGTGGCGCGTTCCTGCCCGCTCGGCGCAACATCGTCCTGGTCGGCGGCACGGGCACCGGCAAAACCCACCTGGCCATCGCCATCGCCGCCAATGTCGTTCGCTCGGGTGCGCGAGGCCGCTACTTCAACACCGTCGATCTGGTGACCCGCCTCGAAGAGGAGGCCAGGATCGGCAAGAGCGGCGCTCTCGCCGCCCAGCTATCCCGACTCGACCTGATCGTGCTCGACGAACTGGGATATCTGCCGTTCGCCCGCTCGGGCGGCCAGTTGCTGTTCCACCTGATCAGCAAGCTCTACGAGCAGACCAGCGTCATCATCACCACCAACCTCGCGTTCGGCGAATGGCCCACCGTGTTCGGCGATCCCAAGATGACCACCGCGCTCCTTGATCGCGTCACCCACCATTGCGACATCGTCGAGACCGGCAATGACAGCTGGCGCTTCAAAAACCGCAGCTGATCGCCCCCACCGACCTCCGATTAAAAGATGCTTTGCGCTGCGCGCGCCTCCGGTCGGGCTCCGCCCTCCCTACGCCGCGCGCAGCGCAAAGGCGCGTGTCCGATCAACCTTGCGCCATCGTGAAAGGGGGTCCCTTTTGCGCGCCGATAGGGGGTCCCGTTTGCACGCCGATTGACATACAAGCACTCCGCCATCACCGCGACCGCTCATACGAGGCTCGTTTGACTGCTCGATGTCCATGCTCATGCCTCCTTAAAGGCCGCGAGCTTTCCTATTCCGGTGCCGGCAACAAGGTCACGTTCCGTCGGCGCTTACCAAAGGTCGGCGTTGCAACGCGATGCAGAAGATGCGTGCGCGTCAGTCCGGGTCCGACCGCAGTAGTACCCGCGCTACGAGGTCGTAGCGCGTCGGGTGTATCCGATCCCGCGTCGGAAAGCGCAGCAGATCGATCGTCTCATCAGCATAGGTCGCAGCGACCGAGTTCACAATGTAGGCATGTTGACGACTGTAAGGAAGAAGCCAAATGACCCGATGGCAGATGGTCCGGATACGGATACTCGTCAGCCTGGCGGCGAGATCAGACCTTGCATCGTCGTTGGATCCGACCGAAAAGACGCATGCGCCGTACTTCTTCGTTGGGAAACGCCATCCAAGTATCTGATGTGCATGCACACGCTCGGCCGCTAGCACATCGCACTGGGGGGCATATTTCGCGTTGATGGCGCGTGCGGTCCCCAGCCCGATGCTGTCGCCCAATATGAGGCACTCAAATACGGACCTGCTCCCCGGCATCGGGAACGTTGCTGTCTTGGTCTTCGATTTGTTGCCGGATTTCCGATACGTCCACCTTGCCGATCAGGTAATCCCCCTCATCCTTGAAAAACGCCTCAATCCGCTTCGTTTCGTCCAGAGGTGGCAAAAGCGAACCGAAGCGGGCCTGCCATTGCTGCTCTACAAAACCCAGGAGTGCCTTCCAGGAAGCCGCCTCGCTTGCGTGGACCTGGAGCATCTTATGACCCTCATGCAGGATGATAAGGACGGAGGCGTGCATGATGCTATCCATCGTAAGCGGCAAATCAGTACGGGCAGGCACGACCTGCCTTTTCGTCGCAAAACATGCAATTCCGGCCACCCGAAATCAAAAATACATATCAACTATGTCTATGTACTGCCAAACTGATTCTAGAAAATACAAGAAAAACCTTCACATGTGTAAAGAGAAAGTTTCAGTTAATTTTGTATATACTCAGAAATTTATCAGAATTGTTATTATAACAACAGTTCTATCAACTCACCAAAAGTGACTTGATAGGAATCTCAGGGTTTGCAAGTACAGATTTATCAGGAGTGGCCTGCGTGATAACGAGTGCCTTACCCTGAACATAGTCCTTCACAGAGTTGACGCAGTCAAGGGCCAGCACCTTACCCTTGCTAAGATATACGAGCGTGAAGCTGCGCGCTGCGCTCTGGCCCCGCACGACGACTTCATCGTATCCCAAGCTAAGCCCGATAGTCTGGAGCTTGAGATCATATTGGTTCGACCAGAACCAGGGAACGGCGTGGTACGGCGCGGCGTCACCAGCAATATGCCTGGCGGCCGTTATGGCCTGGTCATTGGCGTTCTGAACTGACTCCAACCGGATCCGCTGACCGCCAGCAAAGGGGTTGGCATGGATCGCGCAATCGCCGATCGCGTAAATGTTCGGCAACGAAGTCTGACAGAATTCATCGACTTCTACCCCGTTCCCGCTTGCCGCACCCGCCGCGATCAATGGCTCTACGGCCGGAACGATCCCGATGCCGACGACAACCATGTCTGCGGGTAAGACCGAGCCGTCAGACATCCGGACACCCGTTACCCATCCATCATGTCCAATCAGGCAATCCATTTTGGCGTTCAAATGGATCTCAACGCCATGCGCCCGATGTTCAGCCTCATAAAAACGAGAAAGCGGTTCACCAGCGACCCTTGCCAGCACACGATCCATCGCTTCCAGCACCGTCACTTGCTTGCCGAGCTTGGCGAGTACCGCAGCCGCCTCGAGGCCGATATACCCGCCACCGATCACCACGACATTCTGCACTTTCGGCGTCTCGGCCAGCATGCGGTCAGCGTCAGCACGAGTGCGGACGTTGTGGACACCCATGAGATCGCTTCCCGAACAGCTCAAGCGACGAGGCGCACCGCCAGTTGCCCAGATCAGCTTGCCATAGCCAATGCGGCTTCCGTCGGAGAGCACAACATTTTGCTCCGCCGGATCGACGGCCACAACCCGTCGCAGGAGCTGCAACTCGATATCGCGCTCGGCCCAGATTGCCTGAGGTCGAATGAGAATTCTTTCGAAGCTCTTTTCGCCTGAGAAATATTCCTTGGAGAGCGGCGGGCGTTCATATGGCGGATCTGGCTCATCTCCCAGCAGTGCCACACTTCCCGCATATTTATGCTGGCGCAGCGCGAGCGCGGCTTGAGCTCCCCCATGCCCGGCCCCAACAATAAGAACATCGTACCGCTCGCTCATGGGATAGATAGCTTCCTTACAGGATTACATAAGCCGTGCTTTGCTTGTCACGCCGTCGGTTAACGGCAAGAGCCTGATTGAGCTCTCTTTGCGAACTCAAGTGCCCTCAATCTTCCGGCGCAATCGTGATGCAAAGTCCGTCCAGAGCATCAGAGATAGTCAACTGACAGGATAACCGAGATCTTGAGCAACGGTGCTCGGACGAGTCCAGAAGATCGTCCTCATCCGTACTCATGGGTGGCAAGCGATCGAGAAACGCTTCATCGACCTGGATATGGCAGGTTGCGCAGGAGCAACACCCTCCGCACAATGCAAGCAACTCGTCGATGCCTGCGTCGCGGATCGCTTCCAGTAACGTGGTTGCGCCATTCGGTGTGACTGTCACGCGCTCGCCAGTGCGCGTTGTAACGGTAATCTCCATTAGTCCTCTAATTTCCAAATATGCTTTTTGGCAGTCTGCTATCGACTGAAAAACCTCCACGCCGCCTTGGCGCGCAAGGCTCATGGGGAAAGCGCGTAGTCCAATCCGATATCGGCCGCGGGAGCACTTTGGGTGATGCGCCCGACTGATACAAAATCGACGCCAGTCGACGCGATTTCCCTAATCGTATCGAGCCGCACGCCGCCTGACGCTTCGATGGGGACGCGGCCGCCGACAAGGGCGACGGCCTCTTTGAGCTTGGCAGGAGACATGTTGTCGCAAAGCAGACGATCCGCCCCCGCCATCAGCGCAGGCTCGATTTGTTCGATCCCGTCAACCTCGACCTGGACTTCCAGCCCGGTATTGGCGGCTTTCGCAGCCTTGACCGCTTCGACAATGCTGCCAGCGGCGGCGATGTGGTTGTCCTTGATCAGGATACCGTCATCCAGACGCATGCGATGATTCCGCGCCCCGCCCACCTTGGCGGCATATTTCTCGATCGCCCGAAGACCGGGAATTGTCTTGCGCGTATCGAGAAGGACGCAATCCGTACCGGCGATCGCTTCGGCATAAGATCGCGTCACCGTCGCGATGCCGGTCAGGTGCTGGAGCGTATTGAGAGCGGACCTCTCGGCCGCGAGCATGAGCTGCGCGCTTCCCGCAATTCGCATGAGGGGCTGCCCAGCGGCAACATTGTCCCCATCCTGCACCAGGAATTCGATAGCGACCTCGGGGTCGAGCTTACCGAAAAACGCGGCTGCCAGCTGGAGCCCGGCAACCACTATCGGTTGCCGGGCAGCCAGAACGGCGGAAAAGCGCGCGCTGGCGGGGACTGACACACGGCTCGTGACGTCTCCGCTCCCCAGATCCTCACTCAGAACATAATCGACGAAGTTGTCGAGTTGTTGCTGATCCAGGCCCGCGATCAAATCCGACTCACGCATCAGGAAACCGCGTCCGCCAGATCTTCAACTTCTTCCTTGTCGGCGAAGACGCCGGTCAAGCGCCTCTCCTCCTCGGAGACGTTGATCAGCCGCCAGTCATCGCCCTTGGGGACCATGCCCTCGAACGACATGAGCTTCGCCAGTGGCACGCGCGGTTCTACAGCACCCAGTGCCGGCTCGCCTTTCTGAACAGCCTGGGCGGCGCGATACATCTGGGTGCGGAAGGTGAAGATCGCCTTGTCGCTCGAGCCGAGCAGATCCTCGCTGCGGTCGGCGATCGGCCCCATCGATTCCCACATCGCCATGTCCTGACAGGGAATGCCGTAGATGCCGGTAAAGTCGCCGGCTTTCATCAGGGCCCGGTCCTGCAGATAGTTGTTTTCGGCGTTGCGCCGCTTTTTGAAGGTAACGGGCTCGACGTCCTTGCCAATCTCCGCCCCGCAGAACTTGCGCCAGGCATCCTGACTGATGCCCTTCGTCGGATGCCAGGCGATCCAATAGAACATGGTGTTCACATCGTCGATCGGAACCAGCATCTGTGACAGATGATATTGGTCGTTGGACGGGATGTGCACCGTGAACGGAGCCTGGAACAGAGTCATGCGTACATAGTCCTGCTTGTCCGCATCGATGATCGGCTTGCGGATAGCAGCATAACGAAAGCCGAACGGCGTTTTCTGCACTTCAATCTTGGGCGCCTTGTCGGCCGACGGGCGAAGCCACGCGGTGTCCGTAGCCGTCGAGCCGCTTACTTCGGTGGCCGTCGGCATGTTCGATGAATGCAGGCTCGAACTGTGCGCCGAATCGATCGACCCTTCGAGAACCTGCGCCCAGTTGCAGCCGCCATGCATTTTCACGATGCTGATCTTCTCAGCCGGCGCGGCCGACCAGTTCGGCGGGCTGAAAGGGATGACATTTTCCGGGTCACCCATCCACACCCAGACGAAACCAGCAGATTCTACCACCGGATATGCCTTGGTCTTCATCGTGCCGCGTAGCTTTGCATCGACCGGCTCGGAAGACATGTCGACGGCATTGCCGTCCACATCGAATTTCCAGCCATGATAAAGGCAACGCAGGCCGCATTCCTCGTTGCGACCGAAGGCAAGGGAAGCGCGCCGGTGCGGGCACAGCTCGTCGAGCGCACCGATGCGCCCCTCCGTATTGCGGAACACGACCATGTTCTCACCCAGCAAGCGAACACGCAACGGCGTGCCGTCTGGCTCGGCGACGTCCTCGATCATGCAGGCGGGCAACCAGTGCTGCCGCATCAGCTTCCCCATTGGGGCCTCGCCCTCCACACGGCAAAGCAGATCATTTTGTTCCGGAGTCATTAGCTACCCTCCTCATTTTGGCTTGGCACGAAGACGAATCACCCTCAGGATGCGCCCTTGAAATTACTTCTATATCGTAGTAATGGCTTTTTCAAGCCTGATTTTCGGGTTGAAGGGAGCGGCAGGCAAAGAATGGCAAATGCGTTGCGACTAGGAATCATTGGGCTCGGCCGGGGTTTCATGCTCACTCTGCCCGCGCTGAAGGCCGATTCTCGCGTAGCGCTTGCCGGGGCTTTCGACCTGCGCCGCGAAGCTCGGGAACGCTTCGCGGACGAATTCGGCGCGCCGGCGTTCGATACGCTCGACGCGCTCTTGTATTCGCCGGTTATCGATGCGGTTTATATAGCCACCCCGCATGAGTTGCATGCCGAGCAGGCCATCGCCGCTCTGCGGGCTGGAAAGCATGTGCTGGTCGAAAAGCCGATGGCGACAACGCTTGCAGATTGCGCGCGTATAGAGCGCGCCGCCGCCGATGCCGGCAAGGTGCTCGTGGTCGGACCCAGCCACGGCTTCGATGCACCCGTACAGGCTGCCGCGCAATTGGTTGCCTCAGGCAGGTTCGGTGCCGTGCGGATGGTCACGGCGCTCAACTTCACCGATTTCATGTTCCGGCCCAGGCGTCCGGAAGAACTGGATAGCGCCCGTGGCGGCGGCGTCGTCTACAGCCAAGCGGCGCACCAGATCGATGTCGTGCGCCGCCTTGTCGGGCAGCCCGTTTCATCTGTTCGCGCCGTCGCCGCCAACTGGGATAGCAGCCGCCCGAGCGAAGGCGCCTATACGGCGCTGGTGACATTTGAAGCCGGTGCTGCAGCGTCGCTGACCTATAGCGGATATGCGCATTATGACAGCGACGAACTGGTGGGGTGGATAGCGGAGCTTGGCTATGACAAGGACCCGGATCGCTACGGCGAGGCGCGTAAGAGGCTTGCGACGCTATCATCGCAGGATGAAATCGAAGCCAAACTGAAGCGCACATACGGCGTCCCGGCTGTCGCTGCCGACACGCCAGCGCCGCATCATGAGCATTTCGGTTTCATCATCGTCAGCTGCGACCGCGCGGACCTGAAACTGTCGCCCAAGGGGCTCTCAATTTATGGGGACACCGAACGCGATTTCCAGCCGATCGAGCCCCCTGCCCTGCCGCGCAAGGAAGTCATCGACGAGTTTGTCGGCGGTTGCCTAGGCATTCGCCGCCCGATCCATGACGGGCGCTGGGGACTTGATACCATGGCCTGTTGCGTCGCGCTCCTCGAATCGAGCCGACGCAATACGGACGTAGCGCCCAACCAACTTCTCGACACTCTATCGGAGAAACCGTGACAATGACCAGACTGAGCCTTTCCCTCGCCTGTTGGGGCTATGACCGCACCGAAGCCCTCCAGACGGGCGCGGTCCGGCCCGACGGCATCGACCTCAACTTTCAGGTTCTGGATGTCGAGGAAACCTTCTTCCGCATGCTGCGCAATCGAGAATTCGATGTCGCTGAACTGTCGATGTCGTCCTATTGCGTGACCCTGGGCCGCGAGAATCCTGGCTTCATCGCCATTCCCGTCTTTCCTTCGCGCTTCTTCCGCCACTCCTGCATTTTCGTCTCCGCCAAAAGCGGCATCGAAAAGCCCGAGGATCTCGTCGGCAAGCGGATCGGCGTGCCTGAATATCAGATGACGGCTCCGGTCTGGATCCGCGGCATCCTGCAGGACGAGTATGGCATTGATCCTGCGTCGGTCACCTACGTCACGGGTGGTGAAGAGGAGCCGGGGCGCGAGGAGAAGCTGAAGCTCAATCTACCCGACAAGTTCAAGGTCGAGCCGATCGGACCCACCCAGACCTTGAAGCGCATGCTGGCGGATGGAGAGATCGATGCGCTGCATACTGCGCGGGCGCCGTCGACCTTCTATTCGGAGCCGGGCAAGGTTCGGCGCCTCTTCCCCAATTTTGTGGACGTTGAAAAAGCCTATTTCGCGAAGACAGGAATCTTCCCGATCATGCATGTCGTGGCCATCCGGCGAGACGTGTATGAGAAGAATCGATGGATTGCTCAGGCGCTTTACAAGGCATTCGTAGAAGCCCAGCGGTTGAGCTATGAACAATTGTTGGTGTCGGCATCGCTGAAAACGATGTTGCCATGGCAGATCGCCGCAGTGGAGGACACTATTGCTACGATGGGCAGGGAATGGTGGCCCTATGGCATCGAAAAGAACCGCCACGTCATCGAGACATTCACGCGTTACCATCACGAGCAGGGCCTGTCGCCCCGCCAGCTCACCATAGAAGAGATGTTCGCGCCCGAGACTTTCGCCGAGTTCCGCATCTAAGAAACCATCCTGCACGAGGCCAGTCTACTGCTCACATGATGGTCCTCGGGACACGTTTAATATCCCGAGGACCATCATAGGAATATGGGTTTCGGGTGCCGGGTACGGTTTTGCGATGCGTTCGTGCGGCGTCTGTGCGAGTGGAGGATCGGTTGAACCCGTCAGGAGTGAACAGATGTCGAAGCACGCCCCCAAACTCGATCCGGAACTGAGTTTGGGCTATCAGGTTCGGCGCTGCCACCGACGGTTCGATCGGCTCTTGAGTGCCTATTTGGCCAAGCACGAACTCAAAACCGGTTTCTGGTACTATCTTCGTGTCCTATGGCTCAGGGACGGGGTGACCCAAAAATATCTGAGCGACATGACTAACGTCACCGAAAATACGACGGTCGCCATGATAAACGCCATGCTTCGGCAAGGGCTGGTGCAACGCGCCAAGGACAAGGATGATCGTCGAAAATTGCGGATTACTCTTACAGATCATGGCCGTGCGCTCGAAAAGGAGCTGATGCAATACGCGATCGACATCAACAAGGTCGCTGTTGCTGGCATCGAGCCGCGCGAAGTTGAAATCTGTCGATCGGTCCTCGAGCGCATATCAGCCAATCTCGCTGCCGAATTTGATAGGCTGCCTGCGAAGCCTGCTGACGAAGGATGACTCCTCCACATCATCCCTGGATCAGGGGCAACAGGCCATGAACAGGGAGGGACGTGTGCGCCATGGCTGAACGGGAAGGCCTCACGGCCACTCCAACTCCCGATAGAGGGAAGCCTTGGCGCAGCCTGACCGACCGTTTCGGCCGAACGATCACTTATGTCCGCCTGTCCGTCACCGATCGGTGCGACCTGCGCTGCCGTTATTGCATGGCCGAGCGCATGGAGTTCCTGCCGCGCCAGGACCTCCTCACCCTGGAGGAACTGGCGGAACTGGCCGATGCCCTGATCGCGCGAGGTGTGCGACGCATCCGCCTGACCGGTGGCGAGCCTCTGGTCCGTCGCGGCATCGTCGGGTTGGTGGAGGCGATCGGCCAACACATCGGCAACGGCCTTGATGAGCTGACGATGACAACCAACGCTACCCAGCTCGCCACAGTCGCGCGCGACCTCCATCGATATGGCATTCGCAGACTCAACATCAGCCTCGACAGCCTCGACCACGAGCGCTTCCGGGCGATCACCCGGCGCGGCGACCTGGACCAGGTGTTGGCCGGGATCGCCGCCGCGCAAGACGCGGGCCTCGCCGTGAAGATCAACATGGTTGCGCTCAAGGCGCTCAACGAAGATGAAATCGGAACAATGGTTGGCTGGTGCGGCGAACGGGGATTCGATCTCTCGCTGATCGAGACGATGCCGTTGGGTGCGGTGGAAGAAGACCGGACCAATCATTATCTGCCCCTCGACCTCGTGAAACGTCGGCTGGCGCGCGAATATGTCCTGATTCCGTCGCTCCACCGAACCGGCGGACCGGCGCGCTATTATGACGTTGCCGAAACCAGTCGGCGGATAGGCTTCATTACGCCCCTCACCGACAATTTCTGCGCCGGCTGCAACCGCATCCGCATATCGGCTACTGGCACCATTTTTGGTTGTCTCGGCCGCGACCAGCGCATCGAACTGCGCGATGCGATGCGTGTTGGTGGCCGGGATGCGATCGACGCGGCGCTGGATGCCGTAATGACCGCCAAGCCACTCCGCCACGAGTTCGACATTGCGCGATCACAGCCGGCTGTCGAACGCCATATGAACGTCACTGGCGGTTGAGCGCCTCCATGATCTTTTGTTCGCCGACGCAGTATGGCCGTTACTTTTTGCGCGGCTGGTCGATTGATTTTCATAAAATTGGTCTGCCTTGAGAAAATTGGTCCATTTCTGAAGAGAGCCCGAGCGGGCGAAAGGAATGGAGAAATATATGGGACGTCAGCGATTTACGCCGGAACAGATCATCGCGAAGCTGCGTGAGGTTGATGTGATTGTCGGGCGAGGCGGGACCACCGACGAGGCCTGTCGTCAGATCGGGATTGCCGAACAGACGCTATATAGGTGGCGTAAGGCGACAGCCGCTGCTTCATATTCGTTGATAATGTCGGTCTTCTTCGCCATGATAAGCTCGTACGCACTACGTTGTTCGACTGTCGCACGAGCTTAATCGCGCGGTCGATTCAGCTACCGTAGTAACGGCCTGTCATCAACAGCCAGCGCGTTCGTTTTTTGCCGTTTCTCTTTGACAATCCAGTTCTAAAGAAACGCTTGGAATCGGATGCGTCCTAACCGATCTGATGACAGACGAATTTCAAATTGAGATACTCATCGATCCCATATCGTGATCCTTCCCGCCCGAGACCGGATTCCTTCACCCCACCGAAAGGCGCGACCTCCGTCGAAATCAGGCCGGTGTTGAGCCCAACCATCCCATATTCAAGAGCCTCACTCACCTTCCAACTGCGCTCAAGGGATTGCGTGTATACATAAGCCGCCAAGCCGCTGTCCGTGGCATTCGCCAAATTGATCGCCTCATCCTCTGTCTGGAAACGGACGAGGCCGGCAAGGGGGCCAAAGGTTTCCTCCCGACATAGGAGAGCATCCGGCGAAACATCTACGAGAACGGTCGGCTCGAAGAAATGGCCTGCCCCGGCACTCGTCGCCCTCCGGTCAATATCCTGGCACCATGTTTGACGCCGTCTTCGATATGGCTTTCGACCTTTGCAACGGCACGTTCATCGATCAATGGCCCCTGATCCGCGCCGGTCGAAAGACCCGGCCCGACGGCAAGCGCGCGAACACGTGCCGCCAGCTGCCGGGAAAAGGCTTCATAAACGCCGGATTGGACCAGAATGCGATTTGTGCAGACGCAGGTCTGACCTGAATTCCGGAACTTTGATGCTATTGCGCCTTCAACCGCATCGTCGAGTTTCGCATCATCAAAGACAATGAACGGCGCGTTTCCACCCAATTCGAGGGAAACCTTCTTCACGGTGCTCATACAACGGGCGGCGAGCATCTTGCCAACGCCTGTCGAACCAGTGAAGGTGAACTTGCGAACGCGCTTGTCAGCCGTCAGCACATCGCCGATCGGCGCGGGCTGACCGGTCACGATATTGAAAACTCCCGCCGGCACTCCGGCCTGGTCGGCCAGCCACGCCAAAGCGAGCGCTGAAAGCGGCGTCAATTCCGACGGCTTCAGCACCATGGTACAGCCGGCAGCCAGAGCTGGCGCTGCCTTTCGGGTGATCATGGCGAGCGGAAAATTCCAGGGTGTTACAGCGCCTACCACACCCACGGGTTCGCGTCGCACCAGGAGACGGTGGTCGGCCGCATGAGGTGCTAAGACATCTCCGTTCACACGCTTCGCCTCCTCCGCGAACCATTCGATGAACGATGCCGCATACACCACCTCGGCCTTGGCCTCGTGCAACGGTTTGCCTTGCTCGGCCGTCAGAAGGCGCGCCAGATCATCCGTATGGACGAGCACCAGATCATACCAGCGCCGCAAAATCGCGGCCCGCTGCTTGCCTGTGGTCTGCCTTGAGAAAATTGGTCCAATTCTGGAGAGAGCCCGAGAGGGCATAAGAATTGGAGAAATATATGGGACGTCAGCGATTTACGCCGGAGCAGATCATCGCGAAGCTGCGTGAGGTGGATGTGATTGTCGGTCGAGGCGGGACCGCCGTCGAGGCTTGTCGGCAGATCGGGATTGCCGAACAGACGCTGTATAGGTGGCGTAAGGAATATGGTGGCCTGAAGGTCGACCAGGTGCGTCGGATGAAGGATCTGGAGCGGGAAAATGCGCAGCTGAAGAAGCTGGTTGCGGATCTGGCGCTGGACAAGGCGATCCTGCAAGAGGCGTCGAAGCTGACTTTTTGAGTCCCTCCCGTCGCCGTGAAGCGATCGAGCAGGTCCGCCGGGTTCTTCCGGTATCGGAGCGGCGGACCTGCCGTGTTCTGGTTCAGCATCGTTCAGCGCAGCGACATCGTCCCAAGGATGATGCCGACGAACGGCATCTGACGGCCGACATCATCGCGCTGGCCAGGGATTATGGCCGGTACGGCTATCGCCGTATCCATGCCTTGCTCGGCCATGCAGGCTGGCAGGTCAGCTTGTCGGTAGTGGAACGCATCTGGCGGCGGGAGGGTCTTAAAGTGCCGAAGAGGCAACCGAAACGACGTCGGCTCTGGCTGGGCGATGGGTCGTGTATAAGGTTGCGGCCACAGCATCGCGGGCATGTGTGGTCTTACGACTTCGTCGAGGATAAGACGCGCAACGGACGCAAGTTCCGGATGCTCAATATCATCGACGAGTTCAGCCGCGAATGTCTGGCGATGGTGCCGCTGCGACGGTTCCGGTCCAACGACGTGATCGACGTGTTGGCCGACCTGTTCATCGAGCATGGGCCGCCTGAACATATCCGGTCCGATAATGGTCCCGAGTTCGTCGCCCATGCGGTGCGAGAGTGGCTGGGTCGGCTCGGTGTCACCACCCTCTACATCGAACCCGGCAGCCCCTGGGAGAATGGATATATCGAGAGCTTCAATGCCCGCCTTCGCGATGAACTGCTCAATGGCGAGATCTTCTACAGCCTGGAGGAGGTCCGCTGCGTCACGGGCTGGTGGCGCGAGCATTACAACCGACTGCGCCCACACAGCAGCCTCGGCTACCGCCCTCCAGCCCCGGAAACAGTCAAGATGCCAGCCTGGCCGCTCGGCTCCGCTACGCTCCGCCTCCCGCCCAGGCTGGCATCAGAAATCCAGATCAGCTAACTATGCAACCGGACCAATCATCGCGGGCAGTCCAATTGTCGTGCGCTGCGGCGAGGAGGTTGTCGCCGAGCATCCCCGCTACTTCGGGCGCAACCGCACGATCTATGACCCCTGGCATTATCTGCCGGTACTGGCCCGCAAGCCCGGAGCGCTGCGGAACGGCGCGCCCTTCCAGGACTGGGATCTGCCGCCGGCGCTGGCGCGCCTGCGCCGCAAGCTTGGCAATGGCGACGATGCCGACCGCCGGTTCGTCCGTGTGCTGTCGGCCGTGCTGACCGATGGTCTGGAGCCGGTCGAAGCGGCCGTCCGCGAGGCATTGGCGACCGGCACGGCGAGCGACGACCTGATCCTCAACATCCTGGCGCGGCGCCGCGAACCGCCGCGACCGCTCACCATCATCACCTCCGAAGACAGCGCCTTGCGCCATCCGCCGATCGCCGACTGCGCCCGTTACGACCAGCTGAGGACCTTCGATGCAGCGGCATGACATGATCGAGGCGATGCGCGGGCTTGGGCTCAAGGGCATGGCGGGCGCGTTCGACGATGCGGTCACCACCGGCCTTCAGCGCCAGCGCACCACGATGGAGATACTGACCGACCTTCTGCGCGCGGAAGCAACACATCGCCATGCTGCCTCGATCCGATACCGGATGGCGGCCGCCCGGCTGCCGGTCGTGAAGGATATCGATGCGTTCCGGTTCGAGGGCACGCCGATCAACGAGGGGCTGGTGCGTTCGCTGCACAGTGGCGCGTTCCTGCCCGCTCGGCGCAACATCGTCCTGGTCGGCGGCACGGGCACCGGCAAAACCCACCTGGCCATCGCCATCGCCGCCAATGTCGTTCGCTCGGGTGCGCGAGGCCGCTACTTCAACACCGTCGATCTGGTGACCCGCCTCGAAGAGGAGGCCAGGATCGGCAAGAGCGGCGCTCTCGCCGCCCAGCTATCCCGCCTCGACCTGATCGTGCTCGACGAACTGGGATATCTGCCGTTCGCCCGCTCGGGCGGCCAGTTGCTGTTCCACCTGATCAGCAAGCTCTACGAGCAGACCAGCGTCATCATCACCACCAACCTCGCGTTCGGCGAATGGCCCACCGTGTTCGGCGATCCCAAGATGACCACCGCGCTCCTTGATCGCGTCACCCACCATTGCGACATCGTCGAGACCGGCAATGACAGCTGGCGCTTCAAAAACCGCAGCTGATCGCCCCCACCGACCTCCGATTAAAAGATGCTTTGCGCTGCGCGCGCCTCCGGTCGGGCTCCGCCCTCCCTACGCCGCGCGCAGCGCAAAGGCGCGTGTCCGATCAACCTTGCGCCATCGTGAAAGGGGGTCCCTTTTGCGCGCCGATAGGGGGTCCCGTTTGCACGCCGATTGACACGTCACCACCTTCTCGTCGAACAGATTTTCGCCCCGCGCCGTCAGCGCGACGCCATGGCCCAGCGGCAAGCGCGCGAGCGCATCCACGGTCAGCGCCCTGGGCAGTGTGTCGATCTGAAGATCATCCTCATATTGGCTCGACACATAATGGACCGACGCGGAGAGCGTCGGCCCCTGCGCCGGCGTCCAGGCCAGCGTCGCGCTGGCGCTGTTGCGCGGCGTCTGCGCGGGCGCGAAGCCGTCGAACGCCTTGCCTGGCGCATCGACCTCGCTGTGGCTGTAGGCATAGGAGGCCGACAGGCCGAAATCGCCCAGACGCGCGCTGGCCGTAAGTTCGATCCCCTTGGCGACGATGCGGTTAACATTCTGGCGCTGGCGGGTGTTGGTGCCGATGGTGACATTGGCGATCGCATCGTCCAGCCGGTTGTAGAAGGCGGTCGCGCCCAGGGTCACGCCGGGCAGCGGGGTCAGGTCGAAGCCCGCCTCCACGCCCTTCAGGCGCTCGGGCTTCAGCGCCGCGTTCGCCTGCGTCGTGATCGGGAAGACCACGAATGGCCGGTACAGCTCGTTCAGCGTCGGCAGGCGAAAGCCGGTATAGCCCGCCCCGCAGCGCGAGCGCGCCGCTCAGGCGCAGGATCGCGCCCGCCCGCCCCGAAAACTGCCAGTCGGACCGGTTGGCGTAATCGGTCGCTGTCACTGCACCGGTGCTGGCGTTGGCCTGATGATAGAAGCCGTCGCTGATCGTCCAGTGATCCGCCCGCACGCCGCCGGTCAACACCAGGCCTTCTAGCGTCCAGTCGTCCTCGGCGAACAGGCCGGTCGTCACCTGCTGCCCACCGGCATGGCGGCGGAAGGTGACGGGATTGCTGGCGATATTGGCGTCATAGGCGTCCTCATACATGTCGCCCAGCGCGAAGCGCGTATCCGCGCCCAGCCGCAGTACATGATCCGACCCGACCGGCGGGCGGATCTCGATCTTGCCGCCAAGCCCCATGGACGGCGTGTTGCGCTGGTCGAGCGACTTGCGGAAGGTGGAGGCGGAGATCACGATATTGGAAAAGTTGCGCGCCTGGATATAGGCGAGCGCATCAACCTGCCAATCGCCGCGCGAGATGAAGCGAACACTGGCGTCCTGCCCTTCGTTCGCGGAGTCCGCGCCCTTGAACCGCAGCGTCCTGTCGTCCTGAAAGATCGTGGCGCGGAACTGCAATTCGGACGTCACGGAGAGCGGCGCGACCGCGCGTAAATTGGTGGACCAGCTATCATAGGCGGCGGGCACGGTCGCCGCGACGCGCTGCGACTTTGGCGTGGTCTGGAAGCCGTTCCCCCGGTCCCAGCGCCCCGACAGCGAAACATAGCCGCCGCCTAGGTCCGGCGTGACGCTGGCCGACATCTCGGCGGCGTCATGGCTGCCATAGAAGGCGCTGGCAGCGAAATCCGGCAACTGGTCGCGCGTGGCGCTGGCCAGCTCGATCGTGCCGGCGACAGCGCCCGCGCCGAACGCACCCGACCCGCCGCCGCGCGTCACCCGCACAACGGACAGACGGTCCGGAACCAGCGCGGAGAAAGGAATATAGCCAAAGAAGGGATCGGCCACGGGCACGCCGTCCAGCAACACCAGCGTCCGGCTGGATGCATTGCCACCCAGCGCCCGCAGGGTCGCGCCCTGGTTGGACGGGTTCGACGCCCGGCTGTCCGACCGACGAAACTGCTGGGAGCCGGCGACGTTGGCCAGCACATTCTCCAGCCGGCCCGACGCATTGTCGAGCAGCCGTTGCCGGTCGATCGCCACCGATCCATAGGCGGGCGTACCGGGTGGCAGGCCCAGCCCCTGTCCCGTTACGATGATCGAAGGTGCATCGGCGCCTGCATCATCGGGGGGCTGCGCCAGCACTCCGGATGGCACCAGCAGAAGTATCAGCAGCAGATAGTCTTTCATGATGCGTCCACGCCCTCTGGAGTTTGGAGCTTTCGTTGATTGGGCCATCGCGCGTCGCACGCATGTGCCGACGCCGCGGAAACCCGGGCTTAACAGAGCTGAGTTAGATCACAGCATGCGCCGGCATGAGATGAGCAGGATATCACTCAACATTGCCCGAGCAAGTCGCAGATGCAGATCAAATCTACGTAATGATTCTCATTTATCTGTTTCGCGCAAATAACCGAAAAACCTTGCGGTAAGGCTAATGCGCAACCAACTAACACGTCATGGAGAGTTAAAATATGGTCTTAACGCCCTGCACTTCGATATTATACTTACGCATCTTACGATAAAGCGTCGGCCGGCCGACCCCCAATTGACGAGCCGTAGCGGCAATATTTCCCGCACATTGATGGAGCGCCATTAATACCGCATCCCGCTCCGTTCGTTCGAGCGAAGCCACCTCGCGCCCCACATTCGAACGAGTTTGCCTCATCTCCTCTGGAAGATGCCTTGGCGCGATCAGCGCGCTCCCGGCAGCGAGCGCGATGGCCCGACGAAGAATGAGGCTCAGTTGGCGGATGTTCCCGGGCCATGCGAAGGACCGCAGACATTCCAGTGCGTCATCCGAGAGGGAAAGTGTCAAACGATCGCCGATTTCGCGATCGACGATTTGTCCTATGAGTTCCGACAAATCCGCTCGCTCGCGTAAGGGGGGCAAGGTGACGCAGAGTCCATCAATGCGGTAGTAAAGGTCTTCCCGAAATTCGCCCGTGGCGACGAGCGCCTTGAGGTCACGATGGGTCGCACAGACCAGAGAGATATCGATCGGCCTGTCCTTCGATCCGCCCACCGGCATGACGGCCCGCTCCTGCAGAACCCGCAGAAGACGAGCCTGTAGCGAGAGCGGCATGTCCCCGATCTCATCCAGGAAGAGTGTTCCACCATGGGCCTGCTCAAATTTACCCGGAGCGCCTCCCCGGCGAGCGCCGGTAAACGCCCCTTCCACATATCCGAACAATTCGGCCTCGATCAGTCCGTCGGGAATGGACGCACAATTTACCGGCACGAACGGCCCGTTTCGCCGCGGCCCTGAGGCGTGCAGCTCCCGCGCAAGAACCTCCTTTCCAGTTCCCGTCTCGCCGGTTAGGAGAACAGGAATATCACGAGCGAACGCCAGCTTCGCGTCGCCAATGGTGTCCAGCAGGGCGGGATCGGAACAGAACATGTCAGAAGAGGCATGAGACGAACGCTTGCCCGAGGGCGGCGGCAAGAGCGCCTTACCAACCCGCATAACGTCATCTGCATGGCGGGCGAGACTGAGGTGGACGCGGATGCCGGCCGGCGTGTCTGTCACGATCGGTTCGGCATTGCGGCCGCTAAGCTCGTCAACCGCACGCGCAAAAGGCAGGTCGAACATGTGATCGAACTCTGTCGCCGAACGCGTATGCCCAAGCAGCTTGCGCGCGATCTGGTTCCCACCGAGCAATTGCCCATGTTCCGAGAAAGCGAGAACGGCAGCCAAGGGCGTGCGAAGCAGGTCAGGGTGATAATGTAACGAGACGTGCAGAGCGCCCGGAAGGTCAAGCAGCATATGATTTTCTATGGCTCGGGCGGCAACCCGCAACGCCTCGCAAACTGATGACAGATCCCTGCCGCTGCGGCAGGTGGCATTCAAGACGCCGATCAGGTCCCCGTTAACGTCGAACAGAGGAACGGCCGCGCAAGAATAGCCATGAATCTCGTCAAGGAAATGCTCGTTGGCGTGGACAATAAAGGGTTTCTGTTCCACGAGCGCGCATCCCGGCGCTCCGGTGCCGATCGCACTTTCGCTGAGGGAAACCCCGTTCCGGAAAAGACTCTCCAGTTCGCGGCACGGCCCTTCGGCGTCGCCGATCGAGCAAATGACAAATCCGCTGACGTCAAGGCAGGCCAGCACCCAATCCTGCGTGTGAAACGCTTTGTAAAGCCGTGTCATCTCCGGCATCGCATAGCGAATGAGCCGTTCACCCCTTTCTGTGGCGATCCGGCGTTCGCCAGGCGCCGCCATGTCGAACAACCTCTTGTCGGACGCGCTCAAACCCAGGCGTCTTGATCGCTCCCAGGAACGCGTGATCGGCTCGGGCACCCACTGCGACACGATACTCTCGCCCGAGAAGAAAAGATCTCGTGCCCTCCTTGTCTGGCGGACCTGTTCCAGATTCATGGATTGCCTCTCGTACCGTTGTCTTTCCGAACGGTGGGGTGCCCGGCGCCTGGACCGGACGGCGCTGATCCCTCTCTCCATTCGAACATCTTTATCGCCCGTCATGCTAGCTTGTTCGACGGACGCGAACAACCATCTCTCCTTCTCTGGAAGATCCGATCGTGCCGAAACAGATCGATGCCTGGCGATCACAAAAATGGTCGGCCAGGCGACACATGCGCCTGGCCGACCATAGTGGCTCAAGGGGAGAGGAATACTCAAGCCACCAAGCCCAGTTCAGCTTCCATCGTCTTGCGCATCTCGAACTTCTGCGCCTTGCCCGTGACCGTCATAGCGAAGCCCTCGACGATGCGGACATAGCGGGGAACCTTGTAGTGGGCGATCTTACCCCGGCAGTGGGCAATCACATCGTCGGCGCTCAGCCGATGGCCGGCTCGCGCTATGACCCATGCGCAGACTTCCTCACCAAATTTAGCGTCGCTGACGCCAAAGACCTGCACATCGACGATCAACGGGTGGCCAAGCAGGAATTCCTCGAGCTCGCGCGGATAGATATTCTCGCCGCCCCGGATGATCATGTCCTTGATGCGGCCGGTAATGCGAACATAGCCCCGCTCATCCATCACCGCGAGATCGCCCGAGTGCATCCATCCTTCCGCGTCGATGGCATCGTCGGTCTTTTCCGGATCGTTCCAATATCCCTGCATCACCGCATATCCGCGCGAGCAATATTCGCCCTGTTGGTTCACCTGCAATGTCTCGCCGTTCAACCCTACGATCTTTGCTTCGGCATGAGGGTGGACGCGGCCCACCGTCGCCACTCGCTCTGCGACGGGATCGTCTATCGACGTCTGCGTCGTCAGGGGACTGGTTTCGGTCATGCCATAGCCGATAGTCACCTCGCGCATGTTCAACCGATCCATGATCTGCTCCATCATGGCCGCCGGGCAAGGGGCGCCCGCCATGATCCCGGTGCGCAAGGACGAGACGTCGAACTGATCGAGGTCCGGATGGTTGAGGATCGTGATCAGCATGGTCGGCACTCCGTAAAGCGCCGTACAACGTTCATCTCGCACCGCCTCAAGTGTCATCCGCGCATCATAAGCCTCTCCGGGGTAGATCATCGCAGCCCCGCTCGTCACGGATGCAAGATTACCCAGGACCATGCCGAAGCAATGATAGAGCGGAACCGGAATGCAGATGCGGTCCTTGACGGTGAGATTGATGGTTTGTCCCGAAAAATAACCATTGTTGAGAATGTTGCGATGCGTAAGCGTTGCCCCCTTTGGAAAACCCGTCGTGCCGCTGGTGAATTGTATGTTGATGGCATCGTCCGGTCGCAGACTTTCCGATGCCGCGCCCAGCAGCAGGGGATCCGCCGACACGCGCAGTTGCTCCCAAGGAATGAAACCGTCATGTGCCTGCTCACCAAGCGAAATCACCAGGCGAAGGTCAGGTAAACTACGCGTCCCGATCTCGCGTAGCATGGCGATGTAGTTACTGCTTTTGAAGGCAGATGCCGTCACCAGCACGCTGCAGCCGACCTTTGCGAGCGCATACTCGATTTCGCTGACACGATAGGCAGGATTGATGTTTACCAGGATCGCGCCGATCTTGGCGGTCGCGAATTGAATCACGGTCCATTCGGCGCAATTGGGCGCCCAGATGCCGACCCGATCGCCGCGACGCACCCCATGATCGAGCAGTCCGCACGCGACCCGTTCCGCTTCGCGGTTCAGTTCCTGCCAGCTCCAGCATATATTCTGATGCCGGGAAACCAATGCCAGTTCACTCCCCCAGCGCCGGGCAGCCACCGATAGGGCTTCTCCCAGCGTCATCTCCAGCAGCGGAACATCAGCCGCGCCTTTCGCAATTGAGAGCACGGTCACCTCTTGATGTTGATCACTTGGAGCTGCGTATATTCGGCGAGGCCCTCGACGGACTGCTCGACACCCAGGCCGGAATTTTTGAAGCCGGCCATGGGGATGTGCGGGCCGATCGCGATATGCTGGTTGACCCACATCTGACCGCTTTCGATACGCTCGGCGATCGCCGCGGCGCGCTCGACATCTTTCGACCAGATGGATCCACCCAGGCCGTATTCGGAGGAATTGACGCAGCGTACCACGTCGTCCACATCCGAGAAGGCGATGACCGGCAATATGGGTCCGAATTGCTCTTCATCCACGATCGTATGGCCGTCGCTGATATCCCGGACGATGGTCGGTTGGATGAAATAGCCGGCTCGCTCCATGGCTTCGCCACCGGCGATGATCTTGCCGTCGCGCCGGGCCGCCTCCAGGAATCCCTTCACCTTTTCAAATTGCGCGCGGTTCTGGATCGGACCGATATTCGTTCCCTGCTTCAGTCCGTCATCGACGACGGCTTCCTGCGCCAGCCTTGCCAATTCGTCGCACATCGCCTCGTAGATCGATTCATGCACATAGGCCCGCTTCACCGCCAGGCAGACCTGTCCGCAGTTGAGGAACGCGCCGTTGAAGATCGCCAGCGCCGTCTCACGCACATCGACATCCTCCAGCACGATGGCCGGATCGTTGCCGCCCAGCTCGAGCGTGACGCGCTTGAGCGTATCAGCGCTGCTCGCCGCGATCCGCTTGCCGGTGGCGGTCGAACCCGTGAAGCCAATTTTGGCGACATCCGGATGGGCGGTGAGATGCGGCCCCAGGTCATTATCGTCGGTGATGATGTTGACCACGCCCGCCGGGAAGATGTCTCGGCACAGCGCGCCTAATGCAAGGGCGGTGACGGGCGTGGTAGGGGCCGGCTTCAAGATGATGCTGTTTCCCGCCAGCACGGCGGGACCGATCTTCCAGCAGGCGACGAGCAGCGGGAAGTTCCATGCGATGATCCCGACGACCACGCCTAGCGGCCGATGCTTGACGACGATATGGGCCTGCTCATCGTCCTGTATGACCCGGTCGGGAAGCTCGAGAGTGGCGTAGTGCCGGAGATATCCTTCCGTCCACGCAACTTCCCCTGGGCCTCGGCAAAGGGCTTGCCCTGTTCTTGCACCAGCAGGCGCGCGAGATTGTCGCCATCGGCCGCGATGGCATCGGCAAGCTCGATGAGCTTGGCCTGGCGCTGCGCGAAGGGCGTCTCGGCCCAGCCGGGATAGGCTGCCTTGGCGGCTTTGATGGCTTCGTCGGCCTGAGCCGCTGAAGCGCGCGGCACGGTCACGAACGCTTCGCCGAGTGCGGGGTTGATGACCTCGAGCGTGCCATCGCCCTCCACGAGTTGGCCCCCAATCAGCAACTTATAATCAGACATGCTTGTCTCCAGCCACATACGTGGGAAAATCGAATATGCAGGGCATCCAGAGCGCCCCATGGTCGCCGGTCTTCAGTCCTGACCGGCGCAAGCGTTTGTCGCCGCCTTTTCACAAAGGATCGGATGACCGGCGGCGGGCGCCGAAACCGCCGGTCATCCTCTCTAAGCGAGCCTATTTTTTCGGTTTTGCGCTCGCGGCAGGTTGTCCGCGCACAGAATCTGCAGTGCCTTGAATGAACGCCTTGAGCTTCTTGACGTCCTCTGCGGTAAGCTTGCCCTTGAAATCGGGCATACCCTGCTCGGCCATCGCACCTTCGAAAACGAACGCTTCAAGATTGGCGATCGCCTCGCGGGGCGCATAACCCAGGTTGGGCAAATTGCCTCCCTTGTCGACGCCAGGAACGCCATGGCAGAACAGACAGTTGCTGACGTAGAGTGCGCCTCCAGGAGCGACGTCCTTCTTGTCATAGGGCACGCCCGAGAGCAGTTCCCCCTGCTCATATTTTCCGAACTGCGGCAACGGCGCCTTGCCGCCGATGACGAAGGTGTAGACCGTACCAGGCGAACTGCGGTCGGTAGCGCGCTGGGACTCACCGAAAACACCGCCCCAACCCACCGCAATCGAGACATACTGCTTGCCATCGATCTGGTAGGTGATCGGAGCCGCGATGACGCCACTGCCTACCGGCGACTCCCACATTTTATGGCCGTTGCGCGCATCATAGGCTACGAAATGCCCATCTGCGGTTCCTTGGAACACCAGATTCCCCGCTGTGGTCAGCGTGCCACCATTCCACGGCGAAACTTGTTCCTGACTCCAGACTTGCTTCTGGCGCACCGGGTCCCATGCGATCAGGCGACCGAAGGGTTTGGCCTTCGTCGCCGCGCCTCCCAGCAAACTGCCTGTGTTCCAACCGATGCCGCTCATGGGCTGGCCTGGAATGTTGGAGCGATATTTCCATTTCGGATCGTCCGCCAGCGAAAGCGGCACATGCTGCGCGGGAATGAACGCCAGCCCCAAAGCCGGATTGAACGACATGGAATGCCAGTTGTGCCCGCCAAAAGGACCGGGAATGATCTCATAGGGCGTGGCCGAGCGGACGCCGGGCAATTCGATAGGCCTGCCCGCCTTGTCATAGCCCGAGGCCCAGTTCACCGGC
The DNA here is from genome assembly GCF_042647625.1 of Sphingobium rhizovicinum. Classification (NCBI taxonomy): domain Bacteria; kingdom Pseudomonadati; phylum Pseudomonadota; class Alphaproteobacteria; order Sphingomonadales; family Sphingobiaceae; genus Sphingobium; species Sphingobium rhizovicinum. Next base: position 176,472 of record NZ_JBHRVU010000002.1, read on the forward strand.
ACGAAATTCTTCGCGGAGATGAATTTGCCGTTTGTCCGATCGATGACGAAGAAGAAGCCGTTCTTGGGCGCATGCAGGATCACTTTGCGCGGCGCGCCGTCGACCGTCATGTCGGCCAGGATCATATCCTGCGTCGACGTGTAATCCCAGTTGTCCCCCGGCGTCTCCTGATAGTGCCAGACATATTCGCCGGTATCAGGATTGAGCGCGACGATCGATCCGAGATAGAGATTGTCGCCGCCCTTGGGACTGCGGCGATTGCGCGACCAAGGCGCCCCGTTTCCGACGCCGATATACATGAGATTGAGCTGCGGATCGAACGCCATGCTGTTCCAGACGGTGCCGCCACCGCCCGCCTCCCAATAGCGTCCGCTGGGGTCCCAGGTCTTGGCGGCGGCTTCCATCGCCTTGTTCTCAAACGGCTTCGATGGATCTCCCGGGACCGTGAACCAGCGCCAGAGCTTCTTGCCCGACGACGCATCATAGGCGGTGATATAGCCACGCAACCCCAGCTCCGCGCCACCGTTACCAATGATGACCTTGCCCTTGTACACACGCGGCGCGCCGGTGATGGTGGCTGGCGAGTCCGGCGATAGTCTGGTGTCCTCTTCCCACAATTTGGCGCCGGACGCCGCATCAAGCGCGATGAGACGACCATCGAAGGCTCCGACGAAGACTTTTCCCTCATAGACGGCCACGCCCCGGTTCACGACGTCACAGCACCCCTTGCCGCCCGCGCTGCGCGGCACTTGCGGATCGAACGTCCACAACTGCTTCCCCGTCCGTACATTGATTGCATGCACGACGCTCCAGGATGCTGTCACGTACATGATCCCGTCCACAACAAGCGGCGTTGCCTCTACGCCGCGGGTCGAGCCCAGATCATAGGTCCAGGCCAAACCCAGTCGGGCGACATTGTCAGTGGATATCTGGGACAGCTTGCTGAAGCGCGTTTCCGAATAGTCGAGGCCGTAGCTGGGCCATTCCTCGGAAGTCGCAGCGTTCTTGACAATAAAGTCACCGTTAATTTTCCCGGCGATTTTCGAGGTATCGACGGGTGCCCGGTTGCTCGCTTCGTTCGACCGCGAGCAACCACTCAGTGTCGTACCCAGCAAGAGGAAGCCCGCCCCCACAAGGGCCATTCGCCCCGGCTTTCCCCGCCCGAAAAAGATGATCGACATGTCTTTGTTCTTTCTCTCAAATACTTAGAAGACCTTCAGAAGACGCAAATTGAGGCGGTTCGATTCCCGAAATCCGCTCCTCACCGAAATGTCGCGGCCGTAGGTGGCGAGCAATTGCACGGTCTTCGCCGGAAACCAGGCCATTCCGACATTGCCCTTCCAATTGCTCGCTTGATCCTGCTGCCTGATGCCATCGATCCTCGTCTCGCCACCCGTGACGAACGAGCCGCCGACGCGGAAATCGAGGTTCGGCTTGAGCTGATAACGGGCGAAAGCCTGGAACTGCCCGCTTGCGGATTGCGTCAGACGCGCGGAAGACGAGCCGAAGTCGTTATTCTTGCCATAGAAGGTCACGTCGCCGACGAGGTCGATCGAGATCTTGGGCGTGACCCCCTTAACGAAGCCGCCCTGGAGCACGAACTTCCAACGGTTCTCGCCCAGGTTCAGGGGGCGGGTGCGATCATATGATCCTGTCGGCACATAGACGAATGGCGTGATACCGAAATAGGTATTGCTCTTGGGCTTGTTCACCAGCCAAACGGTGGCTGCGAGGATAAGATCGCCGGCCGCGCCGCCGCTTTTACCCAAAGCGTGCGTATCGCCCTTCCCTTCCAGCTGACCGAGCGGAAGCAGAAACTGCGGGTCGACCGTCAGGCCGGCAATGTCCATATAGTGAACGCCGCGCAGAATGAATACGGTCGAGTCCAAATCCGGGATCACCCGGCTGCTTGTCGCCCTTGGCATAGATGGCGTCGCGCTCGGCAAATTGCGCATAGACAATGGCCAGATTGGATCCCGGCGGCAGTGCGACATAGTCGCCGGCATCAACGTCGGTCGCCCATGCCGCCGTGCTGGCCATCGGCGTACACAACGCAACGCCTCCCCACAGGGCCGCCTTCAATGGCGTCGCGCTCGGCAAATTGCGCATAGACAATGGCCAGATTGGATCCCGGCGGCAGTGCGACATAGTCGCCGGCATCAACGTCGGTCGCCCATGCCGCCGTGCTGGCCATCGGCGTACACAACGCAACGCCTCCCCACAGGGCCGCCTTCAAAAGCGAACCTTTATTGAGATTACCCATTATCCTCTCCCTCCATTATATCATAGTTGGTAACCCCTAAGCACAAAGCGTGCCAAATCGGAGATTGTCCAATCTGCTGGAAAATGACCACGGTTGGGGGAACGCGTCTCAGCTAACTGTAACGAAATAGAACAGGTGTATTCGGACACCCGTATCGTCAGGTTTCACCTTGGCAGATGGATCAAACCGAGAGCTTCGGCATCCAGGCCGATCAAAACAGGATTGCTATCTCTCCTGTCATATTTGGCCCAGTCGGCCCCAAGCTGCGATTTTGGCCAAGTCGGAGAACGTTTTGGGAACGTGGCATTCGGTATTGACGATGGAAATCATAGAAGAGGACAGTTCGCTCCATCATAGGGAGTGGGTTGATGGATCGGAGTATTCCGGGCGGGGATTTGATCGGACGATGGAGCCTGAGCTTTGCCGATATTGATTTTGTAAATTCGAAGCCGGCCCTGACGCGCCTTGGCCTCGCCGCGCAGCTGAAATTCTTCGCTTCCCTGGGGTTTTTCGCGATCGATCCCGGCTCAATCCCTACCGATGGCCTCTCGTATCTGGCCGAGCAACTCGGTGTCGAGGCTGGCGAGATAGCCGGTTATGACTTTTCCAGTCGGACAGCACGACGGCATTGTGCGGAGATCCTGATCCATCTTGGATATCACCGCATGAAGCGGGTGGATCGCGCGCAATTGACGGAATGGATTGCTGGCGAGCTGTGCCCGGGCGGCCAGTCGATCAATGCCATGCTTGAGCATGTTTTCCTGTGGTGCCGGGACCGGCGTATTTATGGGCCGTCGCGCAAGGAGCTTGAACGTGTCGTTCGCTCACAACGGCAAGATTATCTGGACACCTGGCTGATCGGAACCAGTGATCGGCTTTCGTCAGATGCGGTGGCGTTATTGGAAGCCTCGCTTGCCGATCCGGACAGCTCGACCGGATTCAACAGGATGAAGGGTGACGCCGGACAGGCAACGCTCGACAACATTCTCGACGTGACCGAGAAACTCGCCTTTATCCAGAGACTTGATCTTCCCCATGATCTCCTGACGGCTACGGGCAAGCCATGGGTCGATCAGATTGTTCGCCGCGTTGCCGGTGAAAAGGCCTCGGAGATGCGCCGGCATGCGCCGGCGCGACAGCTCGGCCTTTATGCGATTTATCTAATGTCGCGGGAGGCGCAACTCACTGACGCGATGATCGACCTGCTGATCGAAACCGTTCACAAGATCGGAACGCGCTCGAAACGCAAGGTGGTGGGCGATATCGCGAAAGACATCGAGCGGGTCTATGGAAAGGAGCGCCTGCTGGTCGAGATCGCCAGCGCCTCGATCAATGAACCATCGGGGCGCATCTGCGATGTCATTTTCCCGATCGCCGGTAAGGCCAAGCTGGCGGCGATCGTCAAGGAGAGCCATGCGAAGGGCGCTCTGGACCGGCGCATCTACAAGGTGATGCGTGGTTCCTGGGCCAATCATTACCGGCGCATGCTGCCAAGCCTGCTTTCCGTACTTGAGTTCCGGTCGAACAACGCGGTGTGGCGGCCGGTCCTGGCGGCCCTCGACTGGATCAGGAGCAAGGTGGATGGCGGATGCCGCTTCGTGCCATTGCAGGATGTTCCGATCGATGAGGTGATTCCAGCGCGATGGCGCAGTTCCGTCATTGATGACGATGGGCGGGTAAACCGGATCAGCTATGAGCTTTGCGTCCTGACGCAACTGCGCGACCGCATCCGCTCCAAAGAAATCTGGGTGGTCGGGGCGGATCGCTATCGCAATCCCGATGACGATCTTCCCAAGGACTTCGAGATCAGGCGAGATGCGTACTATTCCGGCCTCAGCCTGACGCCAGATGCGCAGGCGTTTTGCGCCTCGATCCGGGAGGAGCTTGAACGGGAACTGTTGCTCCTCAATGCCAATATTCCACAAAACGACAAGGTCCGGCTCCTGTGGCGCGGCGACAACCGGATATCGATTACACCGTTCAAGCCCTTGCCCGAACCGAAGGGTCTCGCTTCGATCAAAAGCGAGATCGGTCAGCGCTGGCCGATGACCGGACTGCTGGACGTGTTGAAAGAGGCTGCTCTGGACACGGGATTGATGGATGCTTTCGAAACGTCGGCCTCGCGGGTTACCCTGTCGAAAGCAGCCTTGGCTCAGCGTCTTTTGCTGTGTCTCTATGGCTTGGGCACGAACGCCGGGCTCAAGCGGGTCGCTGGCGCAACACCCGATGTCAGTTACGAGGAATTGCTGCATGTCCATCGCCGTTTCATCCACGCGCCAGCGCTGAGGGAGGCGTGCGCGCGGGTAGCAAACGCGACACTGGCAATCCGCAATGCCGCAGTATGGGGAGATGCGGGCACGGCATGCGCGTCCGATTCAACGAAGTTCGGCGCGTGGGACCGCAACCTGATGACGGAATGGCACGCCCGCTATGGCGGCCGTGGCGTCATGATCTACTGGCATGTGGAGAAGCGCGCGACCTGCGTTTATTCCCAGCTCAAGCGGTGCTCTTCCTCGGAGGTCGCCTCCATGATCGAAGGCGTGCTACGCCATTGCACCGACATGGAAATCCAGCGCCAGTACGTCGATAGCCACGGCCAGAGCGCAGTCGGCTTTGCGTTCTGCCGACTCCTTGGATTTGAGCTTGCCCCGCGGCTGAAAGCAGTGGCACGCCAGAAACTGGCCCTTCCCCAAGCCGGCATGCGCACGCGGCTTTCCAATTTACTGCCGATCCTCTCCAGCCCGATCGACTGGGACGAGATCGAGCAACAATATGACGAAATGGTCAAATATGCCGCTGCCATGCAATCGCGCACCGCCGATCCGGAAGCGATCCTGCTCCGGTTTGCCAGAGCCGAAGTGATGCACCCGACCTACAAGGCGCTGAGTGAACTCGGCCGCGCGGTCAAAACAATCTTCCTATGCCGGTATTTGCGTCAGGAGGCATTCCGCCGCGAGATCCACGAAGGGCTGAATGTGGTTGAGAACTGGAACGGCGCTAATGGTTTCGTGTTCTTCGGCAAGGGCGGCGAGATCGCCACCAACCGCATCCATGAGCAGGAAATCTCCGTTCTGGCGCTACACCTCCTGCAAGCGTCGCTGGTGTATGTGAACACCCGCATGCTTCAGACCGTACTGGTTGAGCCGAAGTGGGCGGGGCGGATGACGCCGGAAGATTATCGTGGTCTCACGCCGTTGATCTACAGTCATGTGAACCCTTATGGCCGCTTCGACCTCGACCTGAACGACCGGATTGATTTTGGACGGCTTGCAGCGTGAGGCGGCTGATCGGCCTATAACATTTGGGTACACCCCAGAGTGATAGGGCCGAGTGACACCATTCGTCTGTCACAAAAGGGTGGGTTTGCGCTCAATGTGACGATACACTGCAAGAGCCACCCTAATGTGACGGATTTTGCACTTGGCTCGTATCGGATATGCCCGCGTCAGCACCACGGACCAGGATCTGGATATCCAGATTGGCCGCCTCAAGAATGCAGGTTGCGAAATTATCCGTTCCGAGACCGGATCGGGGGCCTCGCGGAGCGGGCGCACGGAACTGGAAACGATCATGCAGTTTATGCACACCGGCGACGAGCTGGTCGTGCTGCGGCTCGACCGGCTCGGCCGCTCCACGCGCGATGTCCTGAACCTGGTGCATGAGCTTGATGAAAAGGGAGCTTCGCTGCGCATCCTTGAGCCAGAGGTGACGACGGCGGGCGACATGGGGCGAATGGTCATCACCATACTCGGCATGGTCGCCGATATGGAGCTGAAGTTCATCAAGGATCGTCAGCGCGCCGGGATCGAAGCGGCGCGCGCCGAAGGCGTTTACAAAGGCCGGAAGAAGAACGTCGATGACGATGAAATCCGCCGTCGCCTTGCCGCCGGCGCCAGCAAGGCCCGCGTTGCCCGCGACCTGAAGGTCTCACGAATGACCGTCTATCGGGCGCTCGACATTATTCCGTCACAGACCAAACTGCCGGAAAAGCCGCCCACTGCCAGCATCGCCCTGCATCTGATTATCGAGAACTTCAACAAGCGTGGAAGAGGTAGAAAACCCGCTCGGGAGCGGATTGAGGCGATGCTGGAACGCGACTACGCCATGGTAAAAAACGGCAATTGTGATTACAAACTGACCGTCGCCTATGACCCCGATCCGGATGGCATTTCCCTTGATGAGGAAATCCAAAGCCTCCTCTCCGAGATGTTCAACATCGCAGAGAGCTACAATTGCTCCATGGAAGCCGATATCTACGAGGTCGGTGGTCAGCAACGGTCCTGGTAGAATCAATCAAGCGTTCAGTGTTCGTTCTTCAACCTGGCCAAAATCGCAGCTTCGGGCCGACTGGGCCTATTTGCGAGGAGCCATCCGCCGATATTCCGCCCGACAAGCAGCACGTCGGACGCGAGCCAAGGCAATTTCGGACTGGCGTGAGCAAATCTTGTTGTTCGGCCAGAGGCTTTCGCAATGGAGATCACGACCACCCACGCGTAGGCCGTTTCTCGACCCCTTGCCGCAGGTCGAGGAACGGACCTATGGATCAGCAAAATGCGCGGACCATTGCGCTCGTGATGGACCTGGACCCACGGACGTGATTATCGATACCTTTTCGTTCGGCATCATCAGCGAAGGCGACGTCGAGCGTTCCCATGGCCACGTTATGGCTTGTCCTACTCGTCGTATCTTCCGTGAGGGTGATGTTCACCGATGGAAATAGAGCTTTAAACTGACGCAGCACATCACCAAACAACCCGCCGGTGCGCGATGATGTAACTCCGATGCGGACTTGCCCCGCCTCCCCACTGTCGACAGCAACTGCGTAACGAGCGGCGAGATCTAATTGCTGGGCGCCGGCCATTGCCCGTTCCAAGAAGGCAGCGCCTGCCGTTGTGGGCGAAACACCAATTCGACTTCGCTTGAACAGGGGAACGCCTAATCGGTGCTCAAGATGCTGAATGCGTCGGCTGAGTGACGATTGGGACAATGCCAGCATCTCTCTCGCTCATCGAAACTGCCAGTTTCCGCCGCCGCGATCGCGCAGCGCAGATTTCGCAGATCCAAGATCATATTCGGCAAACATCACTCCCCCATGCCAATATCCGCTTCGGACGGCCGCGTTTTGTGCCGGAGTTTGGCGTTGCCAACACCGTCTCGGTAGTCCCGCGTCCTGAAAACTCCGTCGCCGATAGGGGAACACTGATGACAGCAGCTGCGCACGCTGAGGAAGCACCTAACTCCACCGATGGCGATTGATGTCGGCGGCAGCGCTCCTGATTATGCAACACAGATGCACGTTCGCCGATGCTACCGGATCGTGATCGGCAGTGCCACATGCAGATAAATTTGCGTTCCGGTCCCAGCAATTCCTACGCAACCGCCTCGGTCCGTCGCGCATCGAAAGGAACGACGATGAAAGCGGCTGTCTACGATCATAACGGTCCACCGGAAGTCCTTCGCTACACGGACGTGCCCGACCCCAAAATTCGTTCGCGGGATGTCCTGATCCAGGTCGAGGCGATATCCGTTGAGGGCGGAGACCTGATCAACCGTCGCAGTTCGCCGCCGGGGCACCCCGCATATGTCGTCGGCTATGCCGCAGCGGGCACGGTGGTGGCGATCGGTGACGCGGTCACGGACCGCAAGCCCGGCGACCGAGTTACCTCATGGGGCTTGGATGGATCCCACGCCCAACTCCGCGCAGTTCCGACAGATCAGACTTGGCTGCTGCCCGCAGGCGCAGGCGTAGCAGAAGCCGCGGCGATCCCGATCGGCTTCGGAACTGCCCATCATTGCCTGTTCGCGAGAGGGCGGCTCTCAAGCGGAAGCTCCGTCCTCATCCAAGGTGCAGCGGGGGGTGTCGGGGTCGCGGCAGTACAGCTCGCCCGCCAGGCCGGCGCGACCGTAATCGCCGTCGCTAGCGGTGAGGATCGCGTCCGCAGCGTCATCGAGCTCGGTGCATCGCGTGTAATCGACCATAACGTCGAATCGGTCGTGGACGTGGTCCGTGACCTCACCGGCGGCCGAGGCGTTGACCTCATCGTCGATCCGGTAGGTTCCACCTTGGCGACATCCCTCGCCGCGCTCCGCGACGAAGGAGTCTTGGTGTCCGTGGGCAATGCCGGCGGCGGGGCTCTGACAGTGGATTTTTGGCCAGCGGTGCAGCGAAATCAAACGGTCATCGGCGTATTCATGGGAACCGTCCTGTCACGTGCAGCGGTGCGCCAAACCATCGACATGATGCTCGCCGACGTTGCGAAAGGCAGTCTCACCGTGCCAATCGACAGAAGGTTTCCGCTCGCCGAGGCAGGGGCCGCCCATCGGTATGCCGAGGACAACAAGGTCCTCGGCCGTATCGTGCTGATCCCCTGACGCCGATTTCGCGCCCAACCGCTACCGAGCGCCCGCTGTCAGGCGATCGCGCCCGCGTCGGCGGTCAAGGTGGCGCCTGTAATTACACTCGCCGCGGGACTTGATAGAAACACGACCGCATTCGCGATTTCACTCGGCTTGGCGAAGCGGCCCAGAGACGTCAAACTCCGTTGGAAATCTGCCGCCGGGCCGTCTGCGGGGTTCGCGTCAGTATCCACAGATCCGGGCTGCACGAGGTTCACGGTGATGCCCTGCGGCCCGAGTTCACGTGACAACCCGCGAGTGAAGGACGTAAGCGCGGCCTTGGACATCGCATAGGCCGTTACGCCCGGAAATGGGACGCGTTCGCCGAGCCCCGACCCAATCGAGATTATGCGCCCCCCAGCGGAGAGATGCGGAATGGCGGCCTTCGCGAATAGCACTGGTGCTCGCACGTTGACGTCCATCAGCTTCTGATACTCGGCCACATCGAGGTCGGCGATCAGACCGGAATGGCCGATCGCCGCGCTATTGACGAGAATATCAAGACCACCGAGCGCCGAGACGGCCTCGCTCACGGCGCGCGTGATCGCATCCGGGTCTGCGCTATCGGCCTGTATCGTTCGCGTCTGCCGCCACAGATCAATCTGAGGCCGACACTAATTGAGATGGGGGCTGGCCTCAGAAACCTGACGACTGCGGTCCGCAGGCTCATCGGAGGTCAGCCCTTGTTGTTGCAGTGGCGATGAGTCATGAAAGTCATGCATCAGCGTGTAGGTCCGGTCCCTTGCGGGATCGGCACGGGCACACCGAATTTTCGACTAGTCGAGGCGAATTACATACCCCTATTAACGGCTCCACTCCCACCGTGTCTTGTTGCAACATATTGATTAGTATGCCGATTTTCGAGAACGCCGATAGGTCCACAACCACCGCTTGCTCGCGCTCCACGCCGGGCCTCGGCGGGGGAGGTGCAAACCCGCTTCCGATGCCGCCGCTGTTGGACGCACGGCCTGGCCGCTCATTCGCGCTACGGGTCCAGTCCGGAACGACTTCATTTTATCCAGGCCGGCCGAGTGACACGCTCGGGTATAATGGCAGCTATCTCGGACCGACGATCAGGGTGCGCCGTGGCGACGACGTGGCGGCTGTCGTGACCAACGGGCTCAACGCGGACACGACTGTGCATTGGCACGGGCTTCTGATCCCCGGAGAGCTGGATGGCGGCCCCCATCAGATCATCGCGCCGGGCGCGACCTGGCGGCCCACGCTCCCGATCCGGCAGCCCGCAGCGACCCTCCTTTATCACTCACACGTCCATGGGTTGACGGCCGAGCAAGTCTATTCGGGCCTGGCTGGGGCGTTGCTGGTAACCGACGACGAAGAGCAGGGCCTGGGGCTCCCGTCAGAATATGGCGTGGACGATCTGCCCCTGCTCATCCAGGATCGCCAGTTCGAAAATGGTCGCCTTGTCATGCCAGGCGGCATGATGGTCGCCATGCAGGGCCGGCGCGGCGACACGATCCTTGTGAACGGCGCGGTGAATCCGCTGGCGGCGGTGCCAAATCGGTTGGTTCGCCTGCGGCTCGTCAACGCATCGAACGCGCGGATTTATGAGCTGTCGTTTTCCGATCGGCGGAGCTTTCACTGGATCGGAACCGAAGGGGGGCTGCTCGAACACGCAGTGGCATTGGAAGCCATAACCTTGGCGCCGGGCCAACGTGCCGAGCTTCTCGTGGACTTCACGGACGGTAGGTCCGCCTCGCTGGTGACGGCGGCTGATACCAACAGCTCGATGATGGGCGGCATGGGTATGATGGGGCGTGGCGCCCGAAGGACCGATGCCGCGGCACCAGCGACCGTGCTGCGGTTTGAACCACGGCCGTTGGGACAGGCTCGTGCCAGCGGCGTCGTGCCGACCCTTCTGGCATCACGAACTGGGCCCGACGCCAGCAAGGCGGTGCGCCGTCGCCGTCTGAGCCTCAACATGGGCATGGGCGGCATGATGGGCTCAGGAAGCGGCGGTGGCGGCCTTACGATCAATGGCAAGCCATTCGACATGAATCGCATCGATGAGACGGTGAAGCTAGGCTCCACCGAAATATGGGAGGTGTCTGGCGAAATGATGCGCCACCCGATCCATATTCACGGCGTCCACTTTGATGTTCTCACCCGCGGTGGCGGGCAGCCCGATGTTCTCGACCAGGGGCCGCGCGACACGGTCCTCGTCAAGGAACCGGTGGAGCTTCTCATCCGATTTGATCAGCCGGCCAAGAGCGCTCCCTTCATGTATCACTGCCATATCCTTGAACATGAGGATAATGGAATGATGGGCCAGTTCAGTGTTGCGTAGGCGTAGGCTCCCACTTCTGGAGAGTTTATGCAGCGCCTACCGTCCAACAGGAGAGCAAGGTTGCCAAAAAGAGCTTTCGCCACATTTCTGCTCGCGGCAACGATGCTGACCGGCGGCACCTCGCTAGCTGCACAGGATAATCTGGTTTATCCCGTAATACCGGGATTTGGCGGGATCGTGGCCGTGCCCAGTGCTGCCGAGCGGCCCGATCCCAAGCTTCGCTACCGCGTCTTGTTCAATGTCACCAAGGCCGCAAGCTCTCCCGACAAAGTGAATCCCAGCCTTGAGAAGGTCGCGCGCTTCGTGAACCTGCTAGGCGCGGACAAGGTCCATCCGGCTGGTGACATCGCCGTCATCATTCATGGTCCCGCGACCCCGCTCGTCCTGCAGAACGCGCCATATGCGGCGCGTATGAAGGTAGCGGCCAACCCGAACGCTGCGCTGATTGCCGCTCTCCAGAAAGCCGGTGTTTCAATCCGCGTTTGCAGTCAGGCCATGGTCGGAAATGAGATCATGCCGAACCAAGTGGCTTCGGGCGTTGAGATCGATGATTCGGCGCTTACAACCTTGGCGAATCTACAAATCCGGGGTTACGCGCTCATCCCGGATTGAAAGGTGCGATACCCCCTCACCCGCAGCAGCCCGCCACGGTCCCGTTCGCCTTCGCCTCCTGAATCGGAGGGCATGGGACATCGCCGAACGAGCAGAACACGCAGCAGTCGCCGGCCAGGGGCCGCAGCACCGCCGCGCAATGTCGGCAATCATAGAAGAACTGGCAGGCGTTGGTGGGCATCGTCTCGGTCGCGACACCGCCGCACTCGGGACAGGTCAGCGTGGAGGTGAGCTGCATCAGGAAAGCGCCTTTATAAGCGGCGCTTCAATGCGATCCCATATCAGCGCGGTCAGCGTCAGGGTCGTGCCGATCGTGAGCATGATCGGAGTTGCGCGGGACGGTAGGGTCACGGTGCAGGACCGATCCGCAGCGCAGGTCCTCCGACGCCGCACATACGCCCACCACCCGGCAGCCAGGCCGACGAGGGAAAGCGCCGTCAGGGCCCAGCGCAGAGGCATCAGCGCGGCGAAGGTGCTCGACAGGCCCGCCCCCACGCCCAGCGCCGCCAGCGCGAGCGGCAAGACGCAGCAGGATGCGGCGGCTAGGACCGCGCCGAAGCTCGCCAGCGCACCCAGGGCGGATAGCCCCGCGTCGGCGCGGCGTGGCGATGCGGAAGCGGCCAGGGTTTCGTGCGGCAAAATCCTTTTATTCATCAGTCGTCTCCGGCGGAATAACCCCCTAATGCCTCCTGTAGCGGCTACAGGAGCAAGCGAATTATGAGGGATGAGAAAGGCCTAGCTATCGGCGAGTTGTCGCGCCGAACCGGCGTGAACATCGAGACGATCCGCTATTTCGAGCGCGTCGGCATTGTGGCGACCCCACCCCGCACGAGCGGGGGCCGGCGAGTAGGCGTCACCTCAAGCTTTGTACGCTGAACAACGATTTTCCGGACATAATGTGAACATTGGTGTCAGGCAGCGGCGCGAAGGTACTGGTAGAGGGTTTCGCGGCTGATGCCCATGTCGCGCGCGATGGTCGCCTTGCGTTCACCGGCGGCAACGCGGCGGTGCAGATCGGCAATCATCTCATCCGAGAGCGACCGTTTCCGCCCCCGATAGGCGCCGCGCTGCCGAGCGATCGCAATGCCTTCGCGTTGCCGTTCGCGGATCAGGGCGCGCTCGAACTCAGCAAACGCACCCATGACCGAGAGCATCAGATTGGCCATCGGGGAGTCCTCCCCCGAGAAGGACAGGCTTTCCTTCTCAAACTCGATCCGGATACCTCGCTTGGTGAGGCCCTGGACCAGCTTGCGCAGGTCATCCAGATTGCGGGCCAACCGATCCATGCTGTGGACGACGACGGTATCGCCTTCGCGGGCGAAAGTGAGCAGAGCCTCAAGCTGGGGGCGGTTGACGTCCTTGCCCGATGCCTTGTCGGTGAAGGTCCGATCGAGCGACTGACCTTCCAATTGGCGATCCACATTCTGATCGAACGTGCTGACCCGGACATAGCCGATCCGTTGCCCCTTCACTGCGCACTCTCTCCATCAAAATGTCAGGTTGAAATCTATGATACGCAACGACATTCGTCAACAAATTCCGTTTAGTACCCTAATCTGACAGAAACCGCGGTAGCGCCCTGACGTCCGGTTAGGCTATACTCCAGATTGACGCTAGCCTGTCGCTCTCGACTCGGGATGGAGGCAGGATGGCGCGGCGGCGATTATTGACCGGAGAAGAAAGGCGTCGCCTGTTCGATATCCCCCATGACGAAACCGCGATCGTCGGCCACTATACCCTTGCCGCCGAGGATCTCGAACTGGTCGGTCGCCGCTATCGCCCTGCCAACCGCCTCGGTCTGGCAACGCAGATCGCGCTTATGCGGCATCCCGGCTTCGGTTTGCAGCCCGACGTCGACGTCCCCGATGCGGTCCTTCACTATCTCGCCGCCCAGCTCTTCGTCGATGTTGATGCGTTCGCCGACTATGGCCAGCGCGCGCAAACACGTAACGATCATGCCGACATTGCGGCACGGCATCTGGGGCTACACCCTTTTCGGCGAGGGGATATACCGCTCGCGCTCGATCTCGCCGCAAGAGCTGCGGAGCGGACCGATCGGGGCGAACCTATTGTCCGCGCATTGATGGAGGGGCTGAAGCAGGAACGCTTCATTCTTCCATCGGCAGACACGCTCGAACGTGCGGGCCTCGCCGGCAGGGCACGCGCCCGCAAAGCCGCGGCGGCGCTCATTGTCGAAAGCCTGGGTCATGCCGAACTGGCGCGGATCGATGATCTGATCGTCAACAACAGCGACTTCGGCATGACGCCGCTGGCCTGGCTGCGCAATTTCGAGGAAGCGCCCACCACGGCGAACATCAACGGGCTGCTGGAACGGCTACGCTATGTGCGCGGAATCGGCATCGACCCGGCGATCGGCGCGAAAATCCCCGACTTCCGGTTCGCGCAGTTCATGCGCGAAGGTGGCGTTGCGCCGGCGTTCCTGCTCTCCGATTATAGCCTTAACAGGCGCCGCGCGACGCTGATCGCGGCGGTCATCGACCTCGATGCCAGGCTCGCCGATGGTGCGATCCAGATGTTCGACAGGCTTGTCGGAAGCCTGTTCACACGGGCGCGGCGCGGGCGGGAAAGGCGCTATCAGGACAGCATCCGCTCGGTCGGCGAACTTATGCGGCTGTTCGGCGCGACGATCGCCGCGCTGGGAGAGGCGGTCGAACATGGCGGTAATCCGCTCGAACTGATCGACGAAGCGGTAGGCTGGCACAGACTGGTCGCAGCCAAATCGCAGGTCGATGCGCTGGCCGAGCTGGCGGGCGAAGATGCGCTTGTCGCGGCGACTGGTCGCTATGCGACGCTGCGGCGGTTCAGCCCGGCTTTCCTCGATACATTCACGTTCAAGGCATCGGGGAGCGGATCGCAACTGGTCAAGGCCATCGAGGTCATCCGCGATACCAATGCCCGCAAGGCCCGCAGCCTGCCCGAGGGCGTTCCGCTCCCATTCGCCAACCGGCAGTGGAAGCGCCTCATCACCGAAGGTGGCCAGGTCGATCGCCGGCGATACGAGACGGCCATCATGGCCACGCTGCGCGATCGGTTGCGCGCCGGCGACATATGGGTCGAAGGAACCCGCAATTATCGCCGCTTCGACACCTATTTGCTGAGTCGACGCGATGCCGATAAGGTGGCCGACAGCCTGCCATTCCAGACCGATGCGGCCGCCTATCTGGAGGAGCGGGCAAGGACGCTCGACTGGCGGCTGCGCCGTTTCGCCAAGCAACTCAAGGCGAACAGGCTCGCGGGCGTGGCGCTCGAACGCGACCGGCTCAAGCTGCAACCCATGCCGGCGATCACTCCACCCGAGGCGGAGGCTCTCGATCGCAGGCTCGACGCCTTGCTTCCGCGCGTGCGGATCACCGAGCTCCTGGTCGAGGTGGCCGAGCGCACCGGGTTCCTGAGCGCATTTCGCGATCTTCGGTCCGGCAAGGAGCATGACAACCCGCACGCGATCCTCGCCGCCATTCTCGCTGATGGATCGAATCTGGGTCTAGAGCGCATGGCCAACGCCAGCGACGGGGTGAGCTACGCCCAGCTTGCCTGGACCCACAACTGGTATTTGTCGCCCGAAAACTATCAGGCCGCGTTGGGGATGATCGTTGCCGCGCACCATGATCTTCCTTTCACGCGCCATTGGGGAGCCGGCACTAGTTCATCCTCCGATGGGCAGTTCTTCCGCTCGGGCCGCAACCGATCGGCGGCGGCCGACATCAATGCGAAATATGGCAGCGAGCCGGGCCTGAAGATCTACTCCCACCTGTCCGATCATTTTGCCTCGTTCGGATCGCGGATCATGTCGGCCACCGCCGGCGAGGCCCCCTACGTGCTGGATGGCCTGATGCTCGGCGCCGGCGCGCTACCGCTGCATGAGCATTACACTGATACCGGCGGCGCGACGGACCATGTCTTTGCCCTTTGCCATCTTCTCGGCTTCCGGTTCGTGCCCCGTCTGCGCGACATCGCCGACCGGAAACTCGGCTCGATCGCCGCGCCTTCGACCTACAAAGGCATCGAAAGCCTCATGGGCCGCACGATCAAGACGGCGGCGATCGAAGCCGATTGGGATGACATCGTCAGGATCGTCGCCTCCATTAAGGAAGGAGCCGTTGCGCCCTCCGCGATCCTGCGCAAGCTGGCCGCCTACAAGCGCCAGAACAGGCTGGATTTTGCGCTGGCCGAACTCGGCCGCATCGAGCGGACGCTATTTGCGCTCGACTGGCTTGAACAGCCCGACTTGCGTCGCGCCTGCCAGGCCGGCCTCAATAAAGGCGAAGCACGTCATACCCTTGCCGCCGCGATCTACACCAACCGACAGGGGCGGTTCACCGATCGCTCGATCGAGAATCAGGAATATCGGGCATCGGGCCTCAATCTGCTGATCGCGGCGATTTCTTACTGGAACACCGTCTATATGGACAGGGCCGCCCAGCATCTCCAATCATCCGGCGGCACCTTCGATGATGCGCTGCTTGCCCATCTCTCGCCGATGGGCTGGGTGCATATCAGTTTGACCGGCGACTATCTGTGGCAAAGGGCAAACCGGCTCTCCCCTGGCGAGTTCCGCACCCTCAACGATCCCATGGCCCGCCTCAAACTCGTGGCATAGCCAGTGTTCTCATTATGTCCGCCAAATCGTTGTCTGGCGCACAAACCTTGAGGTGACGCCATGTGGGGAAGGGCTACGGCCGCACCTACTTCGCGGTCACGCCCGCAGGGTCGCTCGCTAGCGGCTTGCGGACCTATTCTATCAATGACAGCGGTTGGAAGCGGTACAACCTGTCCGCCTTCATCCTGCAAAGCCTGAGTGGCGACCTCCGTCGCGGCTTCGGACTCGGGGCCGGCGTGCTCTATGGTCGCATGCTGGGCAAGTACAAGCGCAGCCCTATAGTCAGCGACGTGGGCGATGCTGACCAGCTCGCCGCCGCGGTCGGGCTGACCTACACCTTCTAGATCGCCGGGGGGGGCGGTCCAGCACCCGGCGGCCGCCACATACAGGCGAGTGACGGTCAGATATAGCCGCTCGCGCTTTCACCAGAGTGAACAGCGCGGGCTGAAAAGCCGTTCGGTTTCGCGAACCTGGAGAATACCCCAAATCCCGCCATCCAGCTCAGCATGGCCACGCACGACCGGCGGGCCGATGGAGCAATCGACTGGCTGAAGAAGCTGGTGTTTTCGGTTTCCGCCGCCTGAAGGCCTCAAGCAACTAGGGCGAATTCAAACTGCGCGGTGCAGACGGGCTCTGCTCTGCCCTCTTGGAACGCTTCAGCCTCCATCGCCGCGACGCGTCGCCCGACGCGTCTGATCGCCGGGGCGGTGCGCAGGGGTGCCTGCCGTGCCGCCGAGAAGAACTGAAGATGGGTGCTGATCAACCGCGGAGGCCGCGAGAGAGCCAGCGTGCGCAGCAGGGTCAACCCCGCCGACAGCTCCAGGAACGAGGTGATCGCGCCACCGTGAAGTGCGGGCAGCATCGGATTGCCGATCAGGTCGCCTGCGGGCTCAAGCACGAAACGGCCCTCGCGTTCCGTCATCATGGCGTCGAGCATCTGGGCGAAGCTGCCCGGCGTCGGGCATGCCGGCGGGCGATCCGGCGTCACAGCGCGACCCGGTTGATCGAGAACACGCCCTGGGCTGTCGCGGTCAGATGGGAGGGGTCGGTGTCCCAGACCTCGGTACGGACGAACGCCAGATGGTCGGTTGCGTCGTAGCAGTGCGCCCATGCCGTTGCAGCACATCGCGTCGCAATGGGACGGATGTGGTCCACCTTCAGGTTTAGCGTCGAGATCGCCAGCCGCTTGCCCAGCCGGGACATCACCGCCACGCCGCATGCCTGATCGATGAGGCTCGTCAGGACACCGGAGGCAAGCACCTCGTCGTCGTCGGCCAGATCCTGACGCCAGGCGATCCTCATCGAGCTTAACCCGTCACCCGCCGAGATCAGCTCGATCGCGAGCCAGTTGCTCCACGGAATCCCGGCCGGTTGCAGCATCCAATCCTCGCCCATGCGCTAGCTCCTCTCGAGCGGTAGTCTCCACCTGGTCGCCCCGGCACATCAAGAGATTATCAAAGGAACAGTACGGTTTACATTCTCGAACCTCGACCTATCCTGTTCGTCGTCCATGGAAACGCGGTCGAACAAATTTCTGGTGCTCGTGGTGACCGGCTTTCTGCTGGGCACGCTCCTGATCTTCACGCTGTGGTTGTTCGATGCGCGCGATGGAGACGGAAATCCCTATCTGATCCGCTTTACTGGAAGCGTTGCCGGTCTGGAGAAGGGGTCGCCGGTGACCTTCTCGGGCGTTCCGGCCGGCCATGTCACGTCGATACGGTTCGACAAGGAGGACCCGTCAGCGGTTCTCGTGACCGTCAGCCTCGAGCCTCGAATCCCCGTCGTCGCAGGCGTGAAAGCGTCGCTCGCACGATCGGCACTTACCGGAACCGCGAACATCAGCCTCGATGGCGCCCGGTCTGGTGCGCCCCCGATCGTTGCGGCGAACGACGGGGAGCTTCCCGTCATCCCCGCCAAGGAAGGCGGGCTCCTTAGCGGCGGAGGGGACCCCGTTGCACTGGTCGAGAAGATCAGCCGCACCGTGGACTCTGTCACGCGCAACCTCGGCGCCGCTCAGCAGCAGCGGGCCAGCGATCGGCTGGCGGCGCTCGCGGAGAGTTCCGCCGGTTGGGCAGACAGGGCCGGAGGGGCGTCCGATAAGCTTTCCGGCGCGCGCGGTCGCGTCGTGGCCGTAGGGAACGCCTTGCAACGATCCGGCGACAGCGCACAACGGTTGAGAGCTGTCCTGGACGAACGTCGCGCGACCGTTCTCGCGAAAGCGAACCGCACGTTGCTGAACGCTCGAGACGGAGCTGAGCAATTTACGGCGCGCGTAGAGGCGGTTCGGCCCACGATCCGCAGCGCGACTGCCAAACAGGCCCAACTGCGTGAGACCATTCGTTCAGCAAGGAACAAGGTCGGTGCTGTCAGGGATACGGCCGTTCGCATCGATCAGGAGGGGCTGGGAGTGGGTGCTCCGTCCCTCCCGACCTACAAGCCGGGGTCACGGCAGTGATCGACCGCGAGACGATAGGACAGTCCTGGGCTGAGCTCGGGATGGCAGGCGGCCGGCCGTCCCGGCGTGATTTCTCGTCAACCGGTCCGGATCGCGCTATCCTCGATCCAGGAGAACGAGATGAGCGATGAAGATAGAAAGGGGCGGCGCCCAAGGAAGATGGGCAGACCGACGACTGAGGCCGCGCTCCGCCTGACCTCACACATCCTCAAGAGCGCCCGCGAACTGTTCTTCGAACACGGGTTCGACGGCGCCAGTGCCGACATGATCGCCGAACAGGCGCGCATCTCCAAGCGGACCCTGTACGCGCGCTTCGGCAGCAAGGCGCGCGTGTTTGAGGCGGTGATCCTCGACGAGATCGACACGCAGCTGCGCGCGCTCGAACCCTCCGGCAGTGATGAACCCGACATCGGCCCGCGACTGCGCGTGATCGCCGATCGCCTGCTCGAGTGGCTCCTGACGCCCCGGATCGCTTCCATGGAACGTGTCGTCATCGCGCAAGCCGTGCGCTTTCCCGCGCTTGCGGCGAACATCCACGATTTCGGTTACCAGCGGGCCGTCCAGTGGGTGGCATCGATTCTCGCCCATGCCAATGCCAAGGGAGAGCTTTCGCTGGCCGACCCAGTATTTGCTGCCGAGCAGTTCGTCACGCTCGTCGTGGTCGCCCCCATGCGCCGTGCAGCGCTGGGGTTGTCTCCGCCAGCGTATGACGAGGCGGCGCGCGATCGTGTCACACGCGGTATCGACCTGTTTCTTGATGGCTGCCGCCCGCGGCAGGGGGATGATTGCAGCGCGTGATGCCCACCACGGACGACGAGCCTCAGATCGGTGAGCGCGCGCGCCTGGCCGAGCTTATCCAGATCATGGGGCGCCACGGCCTGAACGGGCTCGCCTCGCGCTTGGGTCTGCTGCCCGGTCGCTCGGAGCAGCCGGTGGACGTCGGTACGCCCGAGCGGGTCGTCGCGCTGCTGCGGGACCTTGGACCTGTCGCGGTCAAGCTGGGGCAGGTGCTCGCGACCCGTGAAGACCTGCTCGGGCCGGAATGGGTGCGCGCGCTGTCGACGCTGCAGGACCGGGTTACCCCGCTGCCGTTCGAGGCGCTGGAGTCGACGATCCTGACCGCGCTTGGCTCCCCGATCGCGGACGTGTTCGCGAGCTTCGACCGCGAGCCGATCGCCGCGGCCTCGATCGCGCAGGTTCATGGTGCCACCCTGCTCGACGGAACCGAGGTAGTGGTCAAGGTGCGCCGGCCGGGGATCGCGGAACGCGTCGATGCCGACCTGAAGCTGCTCCGCCGCGTCGCGCGGCTCGCGGCGAGGCACTCACCGGAGATTCGCCGCCTCAAGCCCGACGACCTGCTCCGGTTCTTCGCGGAGAGCCTGTCGCAGGAAATGGACCTCAGCGCCGAAGCAGCAGCCTGCGAGAGCATCGGCGCCTTCCTGCAGCCGCTCGGCGTTCGCACGCCCGCCTTCTACTGGGATCAGGTCGGCCGCCGGATGAACGTGCAGGAGCGGCTTAACGGCATGCCGGTCCGCGCGATCCTCGACGGGGCGGGTGAGGGCGGTGCGGACGTCGCCAGCAGATACGCCGATGCGGTGCTGCGGATGATCATCTTCAACGGCCGGTTCCACGCGGACCCCCATCCCGGCAACGTCTTCGTCCTGGCCGATGGGTCGCTGGCGTTCATCGACTTTGGCGCGGTCGGCGTGCTCAGTCCCGCCCGGCGGAACGAGGTTGTCACGCTCGTCCTTGCCATCGCGAGCGAGGACACGCGATCGGTGACGGACGTGCTGCTTCAATGGTCGGGCGAAACCGACGTCGATCGCCAGGCGCTGACCCGCGACCTCGACGCGCTGATCGGCCAGTTCCGCGGGGCAGTACTCCGGCAGATCGAGCTGGCGGACATCTTCGGACGCGTGTTCGCGCTGCTGCGCACCTACCGCCTGGCGCTGCCACCCGACCTCGCCCTGCTGCTGCGCACCCTGCTGATCGCCGAAGGTTTCGTGCGACGGCTCGATCCCGGCTTCGACATCGCGGCGCGCGCCGCACCGATCGCGCGCGAACTGTTGCGGGAGCGGATCGGCCCCGCCGGCCTCAAGCGGGGCGGACGCCGGCTGGCCACGAGCCTTGGCCGTCTGGCCGCCGCCTCGCCCGAGCTGGTGGCCTTCGCCGAGCGGGTTGCGCGGTCGGGCGCGCTGCCGATCGAATTGCAGGGAGGCGCGGTTTCCTCAACTCCGGCATCGCCCCGGCGCGCCGATCCCAACGTCCTGTCGGCCGGCCTGCTGGTCGCTGGCGCGATCCTTCAGCGCGACCATGATGTTGTCGGCGCAATGTTGATGGCGTCTGCGGTGCTGCCTGCAGGCTGGGCTTGGTTTTCGAGCAGGCAGAGGCGCTGACTTCCTGCTGCCCAACCTTCCGCATACCCGATTCCCCACCCTTGCCCTATCGCGCGCTCGTTCGCCTATCGGGCTTCATCGCTGAGGAGTGGAACAATCCAAAGGAGGCGGCGTTCCCGAACAAGTAAACCAGTCGGTGTATAATCGGCACCCCTGGTTCGATCGAGCAAGGGCTTTTGCGTGTCGGAACAACCGGATCACGAACTGCATGTACCGACTGAGGAGTGGCGTGACTTCGGTGCTGCACTGAGCGACCTGATGCCCAGGCTGGCGAGCTACGCGCGATCGCTGGCCAGAAACCCCGATACTGCACAGGACCTTGTTCAGGAAACCTTGCTGAAAGCCTGGCGCAGCCGCGCGTCGTTCGAGCCCGGTACGAATTTGAAGGCTTGGACCTTCCGTATCCTCCACAACTCCTTTCTGTCACAGGTGCGTCGTCGAGGCGCAGGACAAGCGGGCGAGACCGCCGAACTCATCGATGTTCCGGTGGCGTCAAATCAGGAATCGGTCGTGACGTTGAGCGATGTCCGCCGCGTGTGGCCGCGCCTGACGCCTGAGCAGCAGCGGTGCATTCGATTCATCGGGATCGAGGGGCTAAGCTACGAGGAGGCGGCCACAATCGAGCGGGTTCCCGTCGGCACGATCAAAAGCCGCGTGGTGAGAGGGCGGCAGATGCTGCGCGCACTCTTGGATCAAACGAACAGCGTACCAGCCAAGGGAACAGCATCCCGGATCCTGTCGGTCGATTCGCCCCCTCGGTATGAACCTTCGCCCGTTGATGATGCACACTCAAAACAGATCGAACTGCTGCGAAGCTGGCGCGCGAAGCGTGCGGCCGCTCGCTGCGCCGTCGGATGACTTCTTGGGATCCGCCTGATCCCATTTGTGTCCCCTCCGTTTAGACCTGCGATGGACTGCCGTAGCGCCACGAGTTGGTGATAGCACGATGGCGATGCCGGCGGTTCGCGCGATGACGGCATAGCGGGCGGCATGGATGCGTCGTGCCCGATGGCCACGATCCCGATGTCGCGCACCGTGTCGAGCCGTTCGACGATCCCTTTCAGGTTGGCGGCCGATGGTGCTTCTGGCCGGCATCGCGCTGGGATGAGTTGATGCCGTGGGCTTGGCAGCCTGGCGATCCGATGATCGCGCAAGCCGCCTGATACCTCGCAGCAAAACCGCTCATTGCGGGCGTCAAACGATCATGTAAGCTGTCCGCTACGATCGCGTGCGAAGGGAGCTAGCGATGAATCCGATCCTGGTGGGATTAATAGCGGGCGTCCTCTTCGGCTGCGTTGACGTTGCCCTCATGCTGCCGATGGACTTCCCGGACAAGAAGGCCGCTCTCATCGCGGCTTTCTGCAGCCGTTTTGCAATCGGATTTCTGATCCCGCTTATAAGGATGCCAATCCCCCCCTGTTGCCGTCGGTGTGTTGGTCGGATTGCTGATCAGCTTACCAGACGCCATTATCACCAAATCCTACGTCCCCATCCTGGCCAGTGGCATCATCGGCGGCGCAATCATCGGATGGGCCGCGTCCCGATATACCGCGTGAAGCCACAGCTCCTCGCTTAGCGCGCTACGTGGCAGATGCGGCCTTCAGACACCGCTTACCGCTCGGCGATGTTGTTGTCGATCTCGGCCGTGCCCTCGTCGAGGAAGCGGGTGAGCGCCTCCCAGCGCCGGCGGCCATAAGCGAGCGCCTGGGCCATCGCCGATTTGGGCGACAGGCGGCGAAGGGCATTGTCGATCGCGACGCGCAGGTCCTCGATCTGTGGACGGCTGCGCTCCTGCCGGCATCGCTCCCGGACATCTGGCGGCGCGCCTCGTATCTCGTCCTCTAACCCACCTTTTAATGCTGAGCTTGTTGCCGTGAGCTCATCAGAGACGACAGCCTCGGGATATGGCGGCTCCCCGTAAAAAGCCCCGCCGCGCAAACCCCGCATCGATTGCGGTATTCAGGCGACGTTGCGCTGGGGCTGCGCCTGTTATTTCCCTCACCAAGCCACGAAAGGGTATGATCGAGTTGACAATCGTCTTTCCACCAGCTTCCGCTACTTTACCAAGACGATTTTCGTTACGGTCCGCTCCTACATCGAAATCCGGTCCGAGAACATCGTCCAACTCAGCGATATTACGCTTTATCTCGTTGCAGGTGCGGGTCGATGCCCGATCGTATGGGTTAGAAGAAGCGCTTAAGAGAACGGGTGGGATATCCTGCTTTACCGCTCCAACGTCTTTAGCTGGTTGGGAGGCAATAGATCGAACTGAATCCGGTCCGGTATTTTTGGATTCCTTGTGTCCCTCCTGAGCCGCGCCGGCAGACGCAAAAGTCAGTACCAAGATTGTAAAGGCAGCTGAAACTTTCCTCATATCTGTCCCTATCTACTATGATAAAATTCAGATATTCCTGTACCACAGGGTAATCTCTTGTGTGATATTGGAGACACCGGCACGGTAAGCTGCAACGATGGACGTCACTGTAGCATCAGTGGCTCTTGTTCGAGATTCGAAGGACCGCACTGCCACATCACGTGCTGCCCCGCTTGCAACCTCTGCGCGCACGACAATAGTGATCAATGGGGGAGCCTTCAGTCCCTGATCAAAGGTGGCCGTGAACTGCGAAATTTCCGCCGACATGATGTCCGCCGGTTTTTGGAAGTCGCTTCGCGCAACTCGCGTTCGGGAAGACTGCTCCAGCTGGTCAATCAGAGCTAGACGGAACATCTCCGGGACGGGTTGGGACCAACGTGCTTTTGCGAGAGCAGCAACCCGCGAGTTGGCATTGGTTTCAATGCTGTCAGGCCGTAGATTATTCGGAAATGAGAATTGGCGGACAGCAACAACCCGTGCATTGGCATCAGGCTGCCTTTGCGGGGGCTCACTGCGAAAGGAATATAGGTCCGCAGGCTTACCTCCGCCCAGAAGCCCACCAACACAGCCCGACAGCGAGACTAAGAGGAGCGCTGAAGAGATTTTCAACGTATTTTTCACTTTGGCAGCTCCATTTCTCGCGCTTTCCCCCTTCCGAGAACAGAGCGGGGATCTTGCTGTATTTGTCGGGTAAGTCGATCAAGTGACTCGGCAGCCTTTTCCAGCCCACGTAGAGCCCCCGCCACGCGATTACCTTCTGGCCCCTCAAGACCTTCTGCACTCGCGTTCAACTTAGCTATAAAAGCCCGAGCATCGTTCGTCGCGCTCTTCGCATTCGCGGCCGCTTCTCGGATGTCTGCAAAGGCTTGCGTACCATCGCCCTGAATAGCGGTTCTCGCAGCCGCCGCAGCCTGCTCGATGTCACCCGACGCTGAATCAAGGCGACGGATTGCATTTTGAGCATCCGCAAACATTGCCTTTCGACTGTTAAGTTCTGCCGTCACTGATCTGATGTCAGCGAGCATGCCATCGACCTTTGCGATATTTCGGTCAGAAAGTACCCGATTGACCCGATCGAATGATTCAGAAACCTTAGCGAGGGTCTGCCCTCCCGCCTCCAGCACCGAATCCAACGATCCGGGCTTCGCTCTTATTATCGGGGGCTGCTCACGCGACGCATCGCGAAGCAGTGGCCTTGTAGGCGAACCAGGAGTTAACTGGATAATGCTGACCCCTGTCACACCTTGGGACTCTTTTGAGGCAAATGTATCTACCCTTATCGGCGTATCCTCTTCGACCTTCACATCGATAATCACGCGGCGAGAGTTTGATGGATCTACACGAAGCTTTGTGATCTCCCCGACCTTGATGCCATTAAAGTCAACTTCGCTACCTTCGGTTAGGCCGCGCACAGGTCCGTCAAAAACAGCTCGATAATGGTCGAAGCCTTTACCAAATTGGTCATTACCTAGCCAGAGAATGAAGACGATCGCTGCGACCAGCAGACCAACTGTCAAACTACCTACTAGAGCGTAATTGGCATGTCTCTCCATTTAGTTGCCACCCGAGTTGAATCGCCGTGCTCTTCGGCTTTGGAAATAAGAGCGTGTCCATTCGTCTTCAGAATCACGTAGTTTTTCGACTGCGTCAGACGCGACGATTTTTTTGTCCGCCAGAACTGCTACTCGATCAGAGATTTGAAACAGGCTGTCCAGGTCGTGGGTGACCATGACGACAGTCAACTCCAAGGCATCACGCAGCGATACGATCAAGTCGTCAAATTCTGCAGCAGCGAGGGGATCCAGGCCTGCCGTTGGCTCATCTAGAAAAAGAAGCTTCGGGTCGAGCGCTAGTGCACGTGCAACGCCGGCGCGTTTCTTCATGCCGCCTGAAAGTTCTGCCGGCCGCTTATATGCGGCATCATTAGCAAGCCCGACCAAAGAGATTTTCATCTGGGCCAATCGGCTTAGAAATTCGCCTCGGATCTCGGTATGTTCAAGAAACGGCGCTTCGACATTCTCCTGAAGCGTCAGGGATGAAAATAGCGCGCCGTTTTGAAACATCACGCCCATGTTTGATGCAAGCCATTTTCGATCAGGATTATTGAAGATGTCCTGACCGCCTACTACTACCGATCCAGAAATCGGTCGCTGTAATCCCAACATCGTATTGAGCAAAACGGACTTTCCTCCGCCCGAAGCACCAACTATTCCCAGAATCTCCCCGCGATAGACGTCGAGGTCTAAATCTTCGTGGATTACCGTTTTACCGAACGCTGTTTTAAGGTCGCGTACCTCGATCACCCTTTCCCGCTCGGCCATCACAGGTCCAGTTTCATGAAAACGAGGGCGAAAGCCGCATCGAGAAGAATGATAGCGAACAATGCCTGCACGACTGCGGTCGTGACGTTTCTACCCAATACCTCGACGTCGCCCCGTACGGCCATTCCTTGGCGGCAGCCAGTGAGTGCAATGATGATGGCCATTACAGGTGTCTTGATCAGACCAAGCCAGAAATGCTGGAGGTCCACCGTCTGCCGAAGACGCTCTACGAAAAACACTGGTGAAATATCCAAAGAAGCCCAGCTCACAAGCAGGCCACCAAGAATGCCGGCAATCATCGCTGCGACTGATAATAGCGGGAGAGTAATGATCATCGCCAGCACGCGTGGGGTTACAAGCGCCTCTGTGAGATCGACACCCATGACCACCATTGCATCTGTTTCTTGGTTCATTCGCATAGCGCCGATTTGAGCAGCGAATGTAGACGTCGATCGGCCAGCCAGAAGAATTGCCGGTATTAGCACCCCAAACTCGCGCAATACCGACACCCCAACGAGTTGAACGGTAAAGACCGATGCGCCCAAGTTCTGCAATAGGTTCGTGCCGACCAATGCGACCACTGCCCCGATGAAGAATGTCATCGTCATGATGATTGGCAGCGCCTCGAGACTTCCCTGCTGCATCACGCTGACTAGCGCTCGTACGCGTAACCTGCGAGGGTTGATAACCGCTCTTCCAACGCCCACCTCAGAGCGGCCCAGGAACACGATATTACCATATAGCTCGCCCAGCGCTGTAACCACTTTGCGGCCCAAGCCTGTGAAAAAACCGTAGGACTTCCTGGGCTTTTTAGTCGCATGTTCCTGCATCGCTGGGGCAACGATGTCTAAGACACGCCGAAGCTGCTCTGGGACGTTGTCCCCTAAATCTCTGACACCAAGCGCATGAAGGAGCGCAAATGCGCCAGCACTGTCTACCCGCCCTAATTGGCTCCAGTCGATCTGATCAACTGCTGCCAGCGCATGGCCATTGGCGTTTTCTTCTACCGATTGAACCGTAGTGGCCAACCAATCGCCCGAAATTTTCGTTGCGTTGTTTTCGGTAAGAACGGCTGGTTCAGAGACAGGCAAAATGGCACCTATAGCCGTTTACGGTACGGTACGGTATACTTATTGCGAGAGCCTATGCAATAGGGAGTTCGCACTGCACGGGGGGCCGGGCTGAGCTGGCCGCTGCCGCACGGGATGAGCGACGGCGCGCTGGCGCTAAACCGCGAAGCGGGCAACAAGACCGGCTATCGGCGGTACCCCGAAGCCCGACTGGCCCCGGCTCCATCGCGAGATGCAGTGCAAGCATGTGACGCTGCAGATCTTGTTGCGGCCCTCAACACTGTCAGCGGCTACGATCTTTGTCGCGCGGCGCCGGCGATTGCGTCGGCGGCGCCGCGCTTCCTATTTCCGCGTCCAGCGAGCCTCCCGACTTGATCCGGTCAGCGACGAGCTGGCGGGTCGACTCTCCGATCGTCCCGACCATGCGTGCGCTCTCGCCCCGCTCGCGCGCGGTCTGCATGGCGGCATCGACGATCGCCTGCGCCGGCGCAAGGCGAGGATCGGCGTGATTCATCTCGGCAGTGTTCTTCAGAAATGCCGCGGCGAGCCGTTCCTGGCCCGGTGCATGCCCCGGCGGGAGAACCGGCTTTTCCAAGGCTCGGACCGCCCGCTGTAGCTGCGCCTGCTGTTGGGAATTGATCTGGATACCAAGCGCGGCCCCAATCTCCCGCACACGCTCTAGCGGCGTCTGCTGCGGGCTTATAATGGCATCGACCTGCCGCACCCCTAGGTAGGTCAGAAGGTGCGATTGATAGACCGGCCCCTTGGCGTGGCGAACATAGGCAAGCTCGGTGCGTGCGCTCGCGATAGCGGCCGACGACCCATCATCGTTGATGAGGCCACGCAGCCGCTCGGCCGCCTGCTGGCGCGCTGCGGGCAGATAGCGATCCAGTTCCTCGCGCACCTTGGTCAGCGTCAAGCGGTAGCGTTGCCCCTCGGGCGGCGCCCGCTTGGGGAGCATCGCGATCCCGGCGGGACCGATGCGCGCTTCGGGCGCGAGGTCGCGCCGTACTGCTGCGGCCGCGAGGACGGCGGCCATGCCGCGATGATCGCCCGTCAGGAAGCCGTGGCGGGACGCCTCCATCCATTTATCCTTGTCGATCGCGGCGACGCGGATCGGATGCCCCGCCTCGCGCGCGATCTGCGCCGCATGATGGCGCATCGTGCGCCCATTGCCTTCGCGGAAGGGATGGATGGCGTTGATCTCGTTGATGTGATTGCCAAGCCGGTCGAAAAACTCATCTCGCGGAAGGCCTCGAAAGCTATTCTGCTGGCCTACGTCCCCGAACCGCTTGTCGAGTTCGCGCGCAAGGTAAGGGACGGCGGCAAAACTCGATCCTCCCTTGGCTATGTTCACCGTGCGGTCCTGGCCCGCCCAATCGTAGAGGTCTTGAAACAGATGCTTGTGAAGCGCGCGATAGCCCTCAGCGGTCGCCGGAAACGTCAGGCGCGCAGCCTCAGCCCCGCGCGCCAGCATCAAGCGCCGCTCGGCCTCGGTGAGCATTTTATCATCGGTGATCCCCAGCTTGTTCCGAAGCGTCTCGGTGCCGGGATAGATGTAGGGATCGCTTGCCAATGTCAGGCAGCGATTTGGCGGGTTCCGGGCTGATAAAGGCTGAGGATGATCGATGCCATGAGGGGAGGTGGCACGCCTTCGTCGAGCATCATCGCGAACATCGCATCTTCATCGCCGGTCGGCGTCATGTCCTCGATGACGAGATTGGCGCGCGCCTCCGCTACATCTTCACGCCAAAGCGCTACCTGCTCGGGGGAGCCGCGTTCGAAATCCATTTGCCGGACGCGCTCGCGCAGCTTTTCAAGATCGATCTGAGCCACCGCGTCATCCTTTCTTCGGTTAACCAATACGCCTTCCAGCGCGATTTCTCAACAAATCACTCGCCAAAATCGCCATTCCCCTCGTCTCACGCCGCGCCCGAATGGGCGCGGCGTTTCGCGACGGCCGATCAGTATTCGCTCGCGAGCATGATCGTCAGCACCCGCTTTGTCTGCTGTTCATCCCACGGCGCTTCACTGCCATAGGTCAGGCTGGCGTCGTAGTAATCGACCTTCCAGAAAACGGTTTCGCAAATCTCCTTGTCGTCGCCGGGCCGGTCCTGCGTCCATTGCCCTGATCCAAGGCGATAAACCGCACCGAAATCATGCTCGCCATAAGGGTCGTTGTCGCTCTCGAATTGCGAGTAGCTCACAATCGCCGCCAGAGCCGTAAAGCGGTCCGCATCGGGGAGTGCCTGAAAACCTAAGGTGACGTTGGCAATCGAAGCGGTGCCAGGATGGCTCCGCGCCGCGTCGTTCAGTCGACGGATGGCATCTAGATGTTCGGGGATATGCATATCGTTCCTCCTGCTGGCATGGGCCGCAAGGCCACTCGGGCCTCACGGCCCTGCCTTTCCGGCGAGGAACGGGATGGGGAGGGAGAGCGAGAATCTTCGCCGCTGGCGCGGGCGAGCCGCCCTAGCGCGGCCGACACCTGCAGGGGCGTCGGGTGCCGGGCTTGGCGGATTACACGGGCGGCAAGATTGTCGTTCGGGAACGAAAGGGCAGGGTGCCCTTGGTGTTCCCCCCGCCGACGCGATGATCGCGACCGGCACAAAGGCGCGGTGCGAATGTCGCACGGCCTTTGGCAAGCGAGGTTTGCTACTCGCGATATTCTGCTTTCGTTCTCGTTCGGACTGACTCATAGAATCGTCATGCCGATCATGGCCGAACATCGCTGGCTCTACCCGATCGACTGGCCCGAGCTGTCGAGGCTTATCCGGTTCGACCGCGCTAAAGGGCGCTGCGAACATTGCCGACGCCCGCATGGCGGTCATGTATTTCATCTAGGCGATGGGCGCTGGTGGGACGCGGCTGCACGGCAATGGCGTGATGGGAGAGGGCGCCGGGTGGGCGTGCCGCGTGCGGATCTTGCGGCAGTCGTGCGGATCACGCGGGTCTATCTGGCCTGCGCGCATCTCAATCATGACCCCACCGACAATGCCGCGCGCAACCTGGCCGCACTTTGTCAGCGATGCCATATGATCCATGACGCGGCCGAACATCGGCGCCGGCGCTGGTTGAATGCCTATCGCCGCCGCGCCTTGGGCGATCTGCTCGATGTTCTCGGCGCGCCCTACGCAGCGCCAACAGGGTGTGCCACATGGCACACCCCTATCCGTATCAGTGACCTGTCGCCGCTGCGCATAATCGCCAAGGCGCCGCCCGTCCCTTGTGGGCGGGCGGCGCGCGCGGGCCTGAAAGGGCCGTGAGCGCGCCCGCACCGCATCGCGGTGCGGGCGCGCCGGCGATGGGCTCGATATGCGGATGCTCTAGCAAACCGGAAAGATGGGAGCCGATTGGAACCGGCCCCCATCCACTCGTCATGCCATTTCGTCGGTCATATCCTCTGCCTCGCTGTCGGCGTCGTCCATATCGGGATCGAAATCGTCCGCCTCGCCCTCGGGCTGATCGAACGCTCCGATCTGCATGGGCGCGGGGAGCCAGTGTGCCGGAAGCCGCTCCGATACATTGACCGCCAAGTCGCTCTTCTTCTTGATGGTGGCGCAATTTTCGGCGCTGGGGGCACCGCATTCCTCGCGCAGCAGGTCGATCAGCGCGGCCCGACGCATCTTGTCGAACAGGGCGATGGGGGCGCTCCAACGGGCGGCGACGTCCACACCGCTTGCACGGGCGATCTGCTCGAACTGATGATGCCGCTGACCGGGGCAACCGCCCGCAAACACCGTCCCGTCCACCGTCATGGCGACCAGTCCGGCCAGCAACGCCATCTTGTCCTCGCTGCTCATGGCGCGGATCGCCTCGAAGCGGCCCTGCGCGGGGATCGACGCGAACCGGGTCGCCATCATATCCTCGACGGGCCGAACATCGCTGGTTGCCATAAGCTCGTCGGGCACATCGGTCGTGACGGTCTTGGCCTGCACTTCAATCGCCATCTGATAGCTATGTGCGCCGTGGAGCAACTGGCCTGCGAGGCTGTCCAGCATGATGTCGAGCGCCAGCGCCGGGTCGGCCGCAACCGCTTCCTGCACGATCTGCGTCTTGATGCGGGTCAGGTCCGCGAACAGGCTGTTGGGATAGAGCGGGGCAGGGCCACCCTGCGCGCCGCCCGCCTTGGGCTTCTTCTCCGCCTTGGCGCGATAGATGCGCTTGCCAAGCGAGCCGTCCCGCTCGATCCAAAGCGCAACGCCACCAATGGCCTTCTGCTCGGCATTGTAGAAGCGCAGCGCGTCGGTGATGGCTTCGCGTTCCGCCATAAGCGGTTCGATGCGGTCGCTGTCTTCGCCCTCGGCTTCGGCAATCGCTTCCATTTCGGCATCCAGTTCCGCCAACCGTGCGGCCTCCGTCTCGGACGGCTCGCGCTCACCGGGATAGAGATAGCCCTTGTTGTAGAGGTCATAGGGCTGGCTGATGGTCGCGCCGACTTCGAACCAACCGATCGCACGATAGTCGGCAGCAAGCGCGTCCAGCTTGGCTTCGGCAAGTTCCTGCACGATTTCGGGCTGATCGGCGTAACCGCCGTCCCCTTGGCTGAACAGGTCCGGGGTGATGGTGCCGCCCTGATCGGCATAGGCGTCGCGCCCGACGAACAGGAACTCACCGCTTTGGGTCGTCAGCTTTTCTTCGGTGAGCATCCGGCGGATGGTATGGGCCTGACCGTTCGACGCCTTGAAAACGCGCATCTGCTCGGCATGGTCGCCGGTGAGGGTGAGCGCCTTGGCCGCGTCGATGGTCAACTGATCCTTGGCGAGAATATCGATCAGCTTGGGATTGAGCGCGGAGAGCCGCAGCATCCGGGCAACATGGCTTTCGCTATAGCCGAACCGGGCAGCAATATCGGAGGGGTCCATGCCGATGTCGCGCATCCCTGCGAACGCGCGGATCGCGTCGGCGGGGTGCATGTCCTCGCGCGCCGCATTTTCGGCATAGGAAAGCTCGATGGCTTCTTCCTTGGTCCGCATCTCGACGGGGAAGAGATCGCTATTGCTGACCTTCTTGCGCTTCACCAATTCCTTGAGCGCCCGATAGCGCCGCCCTCCGGCGAACACCCAGAAAAGGTCATCTTCCTCATAGACGACGAGGTTCTGCAACAGGCCATGTGCGGCGATGTCGTCGGCCATGCTGTCGATGGCGGAAGGCTTCACGCGGCGGCTGTTGAGGGGGGAAAGGCGAAGCTGCGACAGCTTGACGGTGATGATAGCCATGATGAAACTCCTATGATCTGTATCGATGGGGAGGGGTCAGCCTTCGAGGCTCGCGAGTTCGTCAAATTCGACCGATGCGCGCTGGGCGCTTTCGCCCGCGTAGGTCGCGCCGGATCGGGGATAGAAGAAAACCCGGTCGCCCTTGGCGTAGGGGGTGCCGTCCACGCCGGTCCCGTCCACCTTGGCCCGCTTCCAATAGGGGTCGCCCTTGTATCGAGTGTAAGCCATTGTCCTTTCTCCTTCTTTCGAGGCGCAGCCGGTTGCCGCTGCAACCGGGGTTGCCTCTCCGGCGAGGAGCGGGACGGGGAGGGAGGAGGAAAATCGATGGCCTGGTGCGGGCAGGCCGCCCTAGCGCGGCCGACGCCTTCAAGGCGTCGGGTGCCGCGCTTGGCGGACCACACGGGGCTGTCGATTTTGCTTCGGGAACGAAAGGGCAGCAGCCCTGGTGTTCCCTCGCGCCTGACGGGCCTCCGGGGGAGGGCCGTGGGCGCAAACAGGCCAGCACCGCGCCCTGCGCGGCCTTAGGTGTGCCACATGGCACACCTCACGCGAGGATCGTCACCCTCCTGGGACGAGACGCCGGCACGGTGGCTCGGTCGGCGCGCAGCGCCGATAGAGCCGTGCCCGGCAGGGTCGCGCCCGAATTTGTTGTCTTGGGATCGTTGCCGCTCTAGCGTCAGCTCCGCGTCTGCCGGACTGAGCGTGGTTCTCTCGATCGAAGCCGTTGATGCGGGGCTACCCACCCCATGATGCGGGGAGGAATGCGCGCGCGACGATGAGTTGGACCCTGTTCATTGATGAGTCCGGTCAGGATCAGCGCCATTCGCCCTATGAGGTGCTTGCGGGCATCGCGATCGAGGATCGGCGGGTATGGCCACTGATCCGCGATCTGTCCGACGCACAGCAGCATATCTTCGGAATGCGGTTGTTCGAGGCGTATGGCCGGGAAGCCAAGGCGCAGAAGCTCCTTGATCGCAAGACGTTCAAGCATGCGGCGCAGCTCGATGCGTTCGAGCATGCCGAGCGAACCCAGCTCGCGCGCGAATTGCTGATCGACGGGACAGCGGTGACGCGCAATCGGCTGACCGCCTTGGGGCAGGCAAAGATCGAATATTGCCGTTTCAGCCTCGATCTGGCGCGGCGTCATGGCGCGAGGGTCTTTGCAACGATCGTCCCGCGCGAAGCGCCACGGCCCGACCGCAGTGACGCGCTGCGCAAGGATTACGCTTTCCTGTTCGAGCGCTTCTATTATTTCCTGAACGGCCTTCCAGGCGACCCGATGGGCTATATGGTATTCGACGAGCTGGACCGCAGCGCCGCGCATATCCTGCTTGGTCAGGTATCGAGCTATTTCGTGAACACGCGCAACGGCCGAAGCCGTTCACGCCTCATCATTCCCGAGCCGTTCTTTGTGCATAGCGATCTGACGACGCTGATCCAGACGGCTGATATTGTGGCTTACGTCATCAGTTGGGGTCTGCGGCTACGCCGCATGACGGCACCGGCGCGGGAGGAGCTGCGCCCGCTGGTGGATCTTGTCCACCGACTGCAATTCAAACGGGAGACGGAAGGGGGCGATCGGATCTACGGGATGAAGCTGATCAACGATCTACGGCCAAGGCCCTTGGCCTGAAACGAGAGAAGGCAATGCACGCGTCGCCGCGAACAAAGCCTCCGCGATCCTATTTAATCGATTCGCCCCTATTTTCAATTAAGATTCGACGAGATGCCGCGCCGCTCGCCCGCCAGCGGGCGAGCGGCGCGCGATTTCCGGGGTCTGGTTGGGCGCGCCGCCACGCCCCGGCCCTCATCGGGCCGGGATCATGGAGGGCGATCACGCCGCCGCATCCAATTCGGAGACTGTCTCGATCGCCATGCGGCTCAACAGCCAGTCGGAAGCATCCTGCGCGAGCCGCGCGGCGGTGAAGATACACCTTTTGTCATTGCGAAGGGCCGCCAGCCAGCTCGCCAGATAGGCGGCATGGTCCTCGCGGTCGTGGAGTTTGATTCCGATCGTCGCGCTGATGAACGCGGCCCCAAGCTCGGCCACCAATTCCTCGCGGGCATAGTCTTCGCGCTTCGTGGAAATGAGGGTCGAACGGGCGAGCCGATCCACATGGCCGCTGGCGTGACATAGCTCGTGCGCGAGCGTCGAATAATAGTCATCGCTGGTGTGGAAGTCGGCAAATTCCGGCATGACGACATGATCGCCGCTTGGCTGATAATAGGGCTGCGCGCCGTGATGACGCACCGTGACGGGTACGCGGGCAAAGAGCGCATCCAGTTCGGCGTCCCGCTCGTCGGGATTGGTCGCGGTGATGATCGGGGCTGGGGTAGGATATTTCGCCTCGATGCCGTCGATCTGCTCGGCATTGAAGACGGTGTATCGCTTGAGAAACGCCACCTGACGCTTGCCGTCCTCGCCTCCCTGATCGCTGCCACGTTCGCCCTTGTCGGCGTCCACTTCGATCTTGTTGGCATAAACGACGGTCGAGCCCTTTTCGCCCTTGCGGACGCATCCGCCAAGCGCGAGCGCCTGCTTGAATGTTAGCCAATGCGGGGAAGCAAAGCCCTTCGTCATGGCGGCGACCCACAGAGACAGGACATTGATGCCGCGATAGGGCACGCCGGTCGAGCGCAGCGGGATATTCGGCGCGGTGCGGCCGTTCCACGACTTCGACCAAGGCCGGGTGCCTGCCTCGATCATGGCAATCATCTGGTCGGTGATCTCCTGATAGATGTCGGCGCGGTTGTCGTTGATACGTCCCATGATTTTTCCTTTCCTTTGAGGCTGAAAGCCGGTCGCAACAGCAACCGGCTCTGCCTTTCCGGCGAGGAACGGGATGGGGAGGGAGAGCGGGAATCTTTGCCGCTGGCGCGGGCGAGCCGCCCTAGCGCGGCCGACGCCCTGCAAGGGGGTCGAGCGCCGCGCTTGGCGGATTACACGGGCGGTAAGATTGTCGTTCGGGAACGAAAGGGCAGCCGCCCTTGGTGTTCCCCGCGAACGGTGGCGTCCGGGGGACGGCTCCGTGTCGTCACGGGGTCACGCCGCGCCGGAGAGCGCGTCGAATTGATCGAGCAGCGATGCCAGGGTGGACGTTGCGCGATCGGCGCGCTCATGGTTCCAGTCTGTCCGCCGCTCCCGATGAAAGCCACCCTGCATGAAGAACGGGTGCGTGTCGTCGATCAGGGCACAGAGCGGCGATGCGAGGATAAGTCCTTCGGCTTCCGCAGCGGTAGTGGCACGCCGCAGGTCGTGCCCGATAGCGCGGTTGCTCTCGTCGGTATGACCGTGAATGACGAGATAGCATTTCAGCGCCAGCTCGAGCGCGATAGCGAGCCGATAGAAGCGATCCTGTAAGGGGCGATCAATCGTCCCAGGCGACGGATAGCCCAGAAAGCCGCGCGCATTGCCCGCTAACGTCCTTGCGAGATCCAGGTCAGGGTGTGCCATGTGGCACATATGCGGCCGCTCGATCACAGCCATTGCCCCCCAAGCCCGGCCCTGAACTCGTAGGCGAGGACGGCGCCTCCGGCGACCAGGGCGGCGAGCGCGAACAGCGCGAGCCGCGCCGGGATGCCGGGGCGCGATCTGCCGTCATCGGTAATGGCAATGGCGGGGCCGATCACGAGCGCGAGGATCAGCGCCGGCCCCAACTCGTGGAGGACCAGGCCGGGAAGACGGTTCGGGAGCAGGTAGGGGTAATTACGGAGGACACGGCCGATCAGGACCGCGCCGACGACCAGCGACAGCGCCGCGCCCCAACGGCCGATCAGGATCGCCGCCGGGGAACCGCGTTCAAGCATTGGAGCTGTTTCCCGATGAACGCCGCCCGCCCGCAGGGGCGGTCTGCTGTGGCCTAGCCCGATCGTCACCCGGATGGGCGGAAACCCGGTGGCGGGGTTCCGCGGAGCGCCGCGATAGCGGCGCGCAGTAGAGCGCGGGCCGAAGGCAGGCCCGGCCTATTGCTTGATCGTTCCGACGCTGCATCCTTGTGGCACCTGTGCCCGGCGAACTGCGAGTTGACGCATCCGCTCATAATCAACGCCCCATAACCCGGCCCGTCGAGCGGCTGCTTTCTGCATTAGATCAACATACGCCCCGCCAGAAAATACGCGGTAGTCCACCGCATATCCCTGGGCGACCATTGTCGCACCGACACTCGCTTTATTGGCGGGAAACCGGCAGGCGAGGTTGAGACGTCCATAACTTTTGGGGTCCGTCCGGCACTGATTTTCCCGCCGCATCGCATAGTCGAACATCGACACCGAACAGTCCATTCCACCATCGCGCACCGCCAATTCGCTCAGTGCCTCGCTGGAAATCGTCTTGAGCTGCGGCAGATCGTCGTCCGGCGCATCGATCCCGACGATCCGCACCCGTCCATTGGGAAAATCGACTGTATCGCCGTCTATGATCCTCGGGTTAGGCGACGTCAGCCGCGTTTTCGAGACTTCAACAAGCGCCTGCTTGTTCTGCGAAATCGCGTAAGTCGCTACGATCAGGAACGTCGCGCCCATCGTCCATCGCTGGAATCGCGTCGCTCCGGGAAACAGCTTCATAGCGAACGGATCTCGCGCAACAGATCATTCCAGTCGCCAGCATGGGGCGGCGGCTTGGCGACGAGCTGGCGGCCGTCCGCCGTCAGGTGCGGGGTGGCGCGCTCGATCGCGCGCGCTGCCTCGCCGCCATGCTGGCTGTAAAGGGGGCGTTTGCGGGAGGGGGCGGAATCCTACGCTAAGGATTTGGGCCAGCGATATTCCCCGGTTAGATTGATGTGTTCCCATCCCAACGGCGAGACGTGGGCGAGTAGATCAGGCGCGATATGGGTACCGCTGGCGGCCCGGGTATTGACGACCTCGCCGAGCTTCATGGTGTTCCAGAATATGATGATGGCGGCGAGCAGGTTCATTCCGGCGATGCGATAGTGCTGGCCTTCGCCGGATCGATCCCGGATTTCACCTCGGCGGTGGAAGCTGATGGCGCGCTTTAGGGCGTGGTGGGCCTCACCCTTGTTGAGGCCGATCTGAGCCTGGCGCTGGAGGCCGGCATCAAGAATCCAGTCGATCATGAACAGGGTTCGCTCGATGCGGCCCACCTCTCGCAATGCGAGGGCCAGCTCATTCTGGCGCGGGTAAGAGGCGAGCTTGCGAAGAATCTGGCTGGGGGCGACGATCCCCGCTGCGATCGTCGCCATGATGCGCAGGATGTCGGGCCAGTTGCGCTCGATGAGCGGTTCATTGATCTTACCTCCGACCAGCGCTCGCACATTGGCCGGCGTCGCGTTGGGCGTGAAGGCATAGAGTCTTTTCTGAGGGAGATCGCGGATACGGGGGGCGAACCTGTAGCCGAGCAAGGCGCAGGCGGCGAACACATGATCGGTGAAGCCGCCCGTGTCGGCAAAATGCTGGCGAACGCGGCGGCCCGCGTCATTCATGAGCAGCCCGTCCAGGATATAGGGAGCCTCGCTGACCGTTGCCGGGATCACCTGGGTTGCGAACGGCGCATATTGATCGGACACATGGCTGTATCCCTTGAGGCCCGGGACGTTGCCATATTTCGCGTTGATCAGATTCATCGCCTCGCCCTGCTCGGTAGCAAGGAAGAACTGCCCGTCGCTGGATGCCGATTGCCCTTGTCCCCAGAAGGCGGCCATGGGCAGGGCGGCGTGGGCCTCCACGATCATGGCGAGCGCCCGATCATAGGCGCTGCCTTCGACATGCCAGCGCGCGATCCGCAGCAATTCCCAGAAGCTGTGCGTGTTGGTCGCCGCCGCCATCTTGCGCAAACCGAGATTGACGCCTTCCGCCAGCAACACGTTCATCAGGCCGATCCGGTCGCTGCAGGGCGCGCCGGTGCGCAGATGCGTGAACGCCTCGGAAAATCCGGTTCGCTCATCGACTTCCAGCAACAGATCGGTGATCCTCGCGGGCGGGAGCTGTTGATAGAGATCGAGCACGAGATCCTCGGCCCCTTCGGGCGTGTCGGCCCTCAGCTTGTCGATGTGCAGCTTGCCGTTCTCGATGATGCCGCCTGGGATCGTGCCGGTTCGCGCCGCGCGGCCAAACTCCTTCAGCCGTGTATCCAGTCGAGCCCTGCGCTCGGCCAGCCATTCGCCGGGCCGCAGCGGCACGGCGAGCCGCGCGGTCTGCTCTATCGCCTGTGGCGGGACCAGAAGCTGCTTGAGGTCGCCATAGCGGCGCGATCCCGCCAACCATATGTCACCGGACCGGAAGGCGTCGCGGATGTGGAACAGCACCGCGATTTCCCAAAGCCGGTGGTCGCCGCTGGGCTCAGCGCGAAGATGACGATGCCATTTCGAGTTGGGACGTAGAAAATCCACCGGCGGATCGACCTTGATCCCGTTACGCAGCATCGCAACGGCCGCCAGAAGAGGCGTGGCGATCGGCGCCGCCTGCATGTCGAGCAGGCGCAGCATCCTGGGCGCGTAGAGGCGGAAACGGTGATAGCCGTCCAGCACACGGCTGAGCGGGTCGGCCGCGAGCACGTTGGTCAGCGCGGAGGCCGTGGCGACAAGGGTTCTGAACCGTTCCCAGCCAGGCCCGGTGGCGATTATCCCGTCCAGGGCCGTGCCATCGTCCTGCGCTCCAA
Organism: Sphingobium rhizovicinum; assembly: GCF_042647625.1. NCBI lineage: Bacteria > Pseudomonadati > Pseudomonadota > Alphaproteobacteria > Sphingomonadales > Sphingobiaceae > Sphingobium > Sphingobium rhizovicinum. The sequence goes on from NZ_JBHRVU010000002.1 coordinate 215,117, forward strand.
GCAAAGCACCACCGATTTCGGCAAAGGACTTCAGCGTGTCCCGAACGGCCGCCTTTTCGTCGGCGATCCTGGTGTTGCAAAGGCGTTCGGAGGCCCGATAGAGACGGCCTACGATGCGATCGTGGGTCTCCACGATGACATCGGCCAGCGATGACCGCCATTCCAGGGTGCAGACAGCGAGGATCGCAAGCCGCCTGTCTTCGGGCAGATCACGCATGCCGTCGGCGTAATAGCGCTCGCCCTGCCGGCGAAGCCGGGTCACACGATGCGCCGGCACGCCGTCCAGCAAATCCGCCGGAAGATCGAACCTTTGAAGATATTCCAGTCGATCCATCAGCCGGTTAGCGGCTGCTGAATTTGCGCCAACCTCGAACTGTCGCAGCCATACGAAGCGCGTGACGCGACCATCCACCGTATCCTCCAACAGGTGAGCCAAATTCTCGCTCAGGGTTGGCGTGATGCGATGGGCGATAAGATCCTCGATCCGGCGCTCGGCCTCAACCAGCGCATCGGCGCAAAGGCGCTCGATCGTCGAGGAGCCGGGAAGGATCGTGCGGGTGCGGCGACACTCCGCAACGAAGCGACGGGCAAGATCCTCATTCGATGTCGCCGCCTCGGCTTCCCGAGCGATCCATTCGCGCAAATCCCGTGCGCCCCGCCCCGAAAAGGAGCGATAGCCGTAGATTCGGCGAAGGTCCGCCAGATGCTCGTGCCGGGTCTCCTCGCGCGCGGCATAGAGGAGTAGATCGTCGCTGGTCAGGCCGAGCTGGGCCGCGATGAAATCCGATACCTGCGCCGGGATCAACTCGCCAGGAGCGAGCACCCGCCCGGGTAGCGCAGGACGCACAGTTGCAGCGCGAAGCCAAAACGATTGTGGGCGCGCCGGCGCTGGCGGATATGCCCGAGATCCTCATCGCTGAGGGTATAGTGCCGCAGCAGCTCACCTTGATCGACCGGCAAGTGAAGCAGCGCCTCGCGCTGTCGATCGGTCAGGGTCACGCGACGCGGCATACATGCTCCTTATTCTTTCCGAGCTACGGTTTGAGATAGCTTGATTGAGATGCTGGTTAAGATACACAATAGCCCAATCTTATGTGCTCATGTTCGTCACCGCCTCAAACCTTCGTTTGTGATCCATGCTGATCGGCTACGCCCGCGTGTCCAAAGCCGACGGCTCGCAGTCGCTCGACCTGCAGCACGATGCCCTTCGCGCTGCCGGTGTCGAGCCAGGCAATATCTATGATGATCGTGCATCCGGTAGCCGTGATGATCGCCCCGGTCTTGCCGCCTGCCTGAAATCGTTGCGCGACGGCGATGTCCTCATCGTTTGGAAGCTCGACCGGCTCGGCCGAACGCTCACCCACCTGGTCAGCACGGTGCAGAATCTGTCGGATCGCGGTATCGGTCTGCGGGTGCTCACCGGCAAGGGCGCGCAGATCGACACCACGACGCCATCGGGCCGGATGGTGTTCGGCATTTTTGCCACACTGGCGGAGTTTGAGCGGGATATGATCCGCGAGCGCACCATGGCTGGCCTGGCCGCTGCCCGCGCGCGGGGACGCAAGGGTGGCCGCAAGTTCGCCCTCTCCAAGGCCCAGGTGCGGCTCGCTCAGGCTGCTATGGCCCAACGCGACACGTCCGTTTCCGACCTCTGCAAGGAACTCGGGATCGAGCGCGTCACTCTCTACCGCTATGTCGGTCCCAACGGGGAACTCCGGATTACGGTCAGCGCGTGCTTGCTGCCAAAACGCGATGATGATGACGGGAGCCCCGATCAAACTTACCCAAGCGGACGCCGCAGACGTTGCAGACCTGTACAACCGTTGCAGCGACTATTTCCTGTTGCAGGACGGGGCCGCGCCCACGCTGGACGATGCTCGCGAGCTTTTCTCCGATGTGCCGCCCGAAAAGAGCGCCCACAATCAAGCTGTCCTGGGATGGAAGGGGCCTGGCGGCCTATATGCAATCGCGGCCATCCTCCGCGATTATCCGCGTGATGGCACATGGTATCTCGGCTTCATGATCGTAGATGCCGCACAGCGTGGTCGTGGCGTCGGACGCTCAATTTACTCGACGGTCGAAAGCTGGGCCGCTGCGAGAGGTGCCACAGAGATTCGGTTGGCCGTGCTGGAAGCGAATGAAGCGGCAGAGCGATTTTGGCGTTCTCTCGGCTTCATTGAGTATCGGCGCGTTGGGCCAGACACCTTCAAAATGCGTAGCCATCGCCGGATAGAACTGATACCAACCTTCAGTGAAGCTGACTCACGATGGGGATTCCCAAGGCGCTGAATTTCTGAATCTATGGCTTCTGGTTGGAGGGCGTGGCCATGGGTGCAGCGATCAGAATGCGGGACGACTTTGACGCAGTGGGCTTGAGGCGAATGGCGCGTGCGACGAGGAGCGCGAACCAGGGACGACGGTTGCTGGCATTGGCGGAAATTTATGATGGCGCAAGCCGCAGCGATGCCGCGCGCATCGGCGGCGTGACGTTGCAGATCGTGCGCGACTGGGTGGTGCGCTTCAATGCCCGGGGCCGGACGGACTCCTTGACGGGAAGGCGCCGGGCAAGCCCCCGTTGTTGAACGACGCCCAGCGTCGGGCCCTTGCGGAGATCGTTGAAAGCGGCCCGATCCCGGCGATCCATGGAGTTGTTCGCTGGCGGCTGATCGATCTGGTGCGGTGGCTCCATGACGAGTTTGGCGTGTCCCTGACGGAAACGACTGTGGGGCGGGAGCTGAAGAAGCTGGGCTATGTCAAACTGACGGCACGCCCGCGCCATCATGCCCAGAACGAATATGCGATGGAGGACTTCAAAAAGGGGGCTTTGCAGCCGAACTGGCAAAGGTCAAGGCCGCCCTCCCGCACGGCACGCCGATAGAAGTCTGGTTCCAGGACGAAGCCCGGATCGGCCAAAAGAACAAGATCACTCGCCGCTGGGCCAGACGGGGCACCCGGCCGTCGGCGCCCAAGGACCAGAGGACGAAATCAGCCTACATCTTCGGCGCCATCTGCCCAGAGCTTGGCAAGGGAGCAGGTCTGATCCTCCCGTTCTGCAACACCCAGACCATGTCGCTGCACCTGACGGAGATATCGCTTGCTATCGAACCCGTGCCCACGGCGTTCTGTTGATGGATCAAGCCGGGTGGCACATGACCGGAAAGCTCGAAGTGCCAGAGAATATCAGCATCATTCCGCTGCCGCCCAAATGCCCCGAACTCAACCCGGTCGAAAATATCTGGCAGTTCATGCGCGACAACTGGCTGTCCAACCGGATCTTCACCTCCCACGACAACATCATCGACCTTTGCTGCGAAGCATGGAACAGGCTGATCGATCAGCCGTGGCGCATCATGACGATCGGACGCCGCAAATGGGCGCGTGGGTCGTGATCAATGCAGGTTGGTATGAGCCGTCGCCTTTCTGGCGCGACCGTAGAAGGCAGCAACAAGTAAGATCTCGCGCCGGCTATCTGGGCGAGCTTGGCGTAGGATTCCGCCCCCTCCCGCAAACGCCCCCTTTCAGGGAAGGGGGCTTGAGATCGCCTTGATGGCCTTCAATCCCGTTCCAAAACGAGCGATCGCGTCCCTGTTTCTCTCCAGCTCGCCATAGGGCAGATAGGCGAAGTCGAGATCGGCAATACGGCTGAAAGCCGGGCGACGGAGTTGCGCGCGAACGTCCTGCTCGCGCGCATTCGGTGCGACCAGGAATAGCCCGGCGGCAGCGTGCAGATCGCTCCCCGACAGCGCCAGATCGAGCATGCGCACGATCCCCGAGTAGATCGAGGTCGAATGTTCAACCTCGAACGCGGCGGCGACGCCGTCGCCACCCTTCGCCAGCCACAACACGTCGATGAGGCGGATCGAGTCCGCTCCGGGAGAGGTCGCAATGGCGTCTGGAAGGCGCTCGAGGCATCCCTGTCCAAGCGGGCAGCCAGCGTGAAGTCGACCGCGGTCATTGGCGGCGATCCACACATCGTAACCGAGGGCATGGCCGAGGTCGCGCAGCCAGGCCTGGATTTCGGCGTGCGTGCGATCGGTTTCGCCCTGCGCGGCGGCTGTCTTGTCGAGCCGGCTTGCCTCCGCTCTGGCATGTTCCAATCTGCCGAGCCAGTCGTCGGCCGCCGTTGCGTCATCCTCCAGCGGTGGCGCGGGATAGCGGCCCGAGCCAATGTCGAACAACAGTCCGCCGATCGCGCCGAGATCGTTGGAGAGCAACTCGCGGTAACGGTCGTTGAGGTCGAGGATGCCGGCGCGCATGGCGAGAAAATGATCCCATGACCCGAGCTTCACCTTGGCGCCGGTGACGGCATTGTAGCCCTTGACGATCGCGGTATTGAAGGGCGGCACCAGCGTCGGGTGAAGGAAATAGAGCAGGTTGGCCGCCGCCGGCCCCAGCCCCTTGATCTTGAGCGCGTCTATGCTGCGGATGTGGCTGATGATCTCCTCGGCGGTATCGCAGCACGAGCAATTGTCGAGCAGGCGACCGAACGCCCGCTGGTTGTCCGGGCTTTCGTAGATGTCTGGAATGCGCAGCTTGGGCTTCCACAGCCAGGCATGGTCGGCGCCCTTGAAGATCTGCCGCTGTTCGGCGATCGAGTGGACAACCGTTTCCAGTGACGAGCCGCGATAGGCGACGCCGAACCGCCCACTTTCGATTTCTGCGACCACCTGCTGCAGCCCGCGACGGATGGAGCGGAAGTTTTTCAGCCGTTCGTCCCACAGAAACCAGGAGCGATAGGTGGCGCCGGGATCGTCTCGCCAACGACGGACAAGCTCGCTCACGAGATCATGATGTGTCGCGGGTAACAAGGTCATACTGGCTGGGTCATCTAAACTGGGCTCCTTGCCGTTCAGGCTATCGCGAGCAAGGGCGGCTTGCACGTTCAATGTGCGATCCGCGAAGCGTGCTCAAATTGTCGGTGATCGCGCAGGGAAACGCCGCTGGCATTGGGCGTTGCCGGTCGCAACCGTCGACCGGGCGCACAGCCAGGCAGACGGCCGGCACGGGCGTCGCCGCCCGGGAGCGGCGCCGCAACCAGCTTTTTCCGGTCGAACTTAGCGGATCACTGCTTTGCGATCGCGGTGACCTCGCCATCGCTGCCCTTGAGCGAGAGGTCGAAATCGACCTTGTCGCCGACCTTGACCGCATCGGTGATCGACGGCGCGGCCTTGAACGCCATCGTCATCGCGGGCCACTTGGCCTCCGGGATCGGACCATGATCGAGCGTGATCGTGCCTGCCGCCTTGTCGATCGCGGTGACGGTGCCATGGCCCTTGGCCTTGATCGCGGCGTTCGCGTCAGGCGCCATCGACATGTTGCCCATGTCGCCGCTCATGGTCGCGGCGGGCGCCGCCTCGTTGGTCTCAGTCGCAACGGGGGCCTCCGCCTTCTTGCCGCACGCGGCAGTCAGGGCGGCGAGGCCGAGGGCAATGGTCAGTCGTGCATGGTTCATCGTCTTCTCCTTCATGATGAAACGGGTTGAGGGATGGGATCGGTCTTGGGCCGGCGCAACAGCAGGTAGGCGGCGGGCAGGACGAACATTGAGAGCAAGGGCGCGGTCAGCATGCCGCCGATCATCGGCGCGGCAATCCGGCTCATGACCTCCGAACCCGCGCCTGATCCCAGCAGGATCGGCAGCAGGCCGGCCAGGATCACCGCCACCGTCATCGCCTTGGGACGGACGCGCAGCAGCGCGCCTTCGCGCACGGCGGCCTCGACCTCGGCAGCGTCCGGATGTGCGCCGCGCTCGGCCAGCGCGTTCTTGAGATAGATCAGCATCACCACCCCGAACTCGGCGGAGACGCCGGCGAGCGCGATGAACCCGACCCCGTGGCGATCGACTGGTTGAACCCCAGCAGATAAAGCGTCCAGATGCCGCCGTCAGCGCAAACGGCAGCGTCCCCATGATCAGCGCCGCCTCGTCGAAGCGGCCGAAGATGAGGTAGAGCAGCACGAAGATGATCAGCAGCGTCGCGGGCACGACCAGCTTCAAGCGGTCGACCGCGCGCTCGAGATATTCGAACTGGCCAGAGTAAGCGATGCTGACCCCAGGCGAGAGCCTGACCTGTTTCGCCACCGCACGCTGCAGATCGCCGACCACCGAGGCAAGATCGCGCCCGCGCACATCGACGTAGACCCAGGTCGAAGGCCGGGCATTCTCGGTCTTGAGCATCGGCGGTCCCTCGGCGATCGAGACGTTTGCCACGGTGCCCAAGGTGATCTGCTGGCCCGCGGGCGTCAGGATCGGTAGCGCCCGCAGCCTTTCGAGGCTGTCGCGCAATTCGCGCGGATAGCGCACGCTGATCGGATAGCGGGCGAGGCCCTCGACCGTCTCGCCGATCGTCTCGCCGCCGATCGCGCCGGAGACGATGGCCTGGACGTCGGCGATGTTGAGCCCGAACCGCGCGGCGGCGGCGCGGTCTATGTCGACATCGACATAGCGTCCGCCGGTCAGCCGCTCGGCGAGCGCCGAGCTGACGCCGGGCACGCTCCTGGCCACGGTCTCGACATCATGCGCGATGCGGTCGAGCTCGGCGAGGTCACTGCCCGACACCTTGACCCCGATCGGGCTCTTGATGCCCGTCGCGAGCATGTCGATGCGGTTGCGGATCGGCGGCACCCAGATATTGGCGAGACCCGGAAGCTTCACCCGGCGATCGAGCTCGTCGACAAGGCGTTCGGGCGTCATGCCCGACCGCCACTGGTCGCGGGGCTTGAATTGGATCGTCGTCTCGAACATTTCGAGCGGCGCGGGATCGGTCGCGGTCTCGGCGCGGCCGGCCTTGCCGAACACGCTTTCGACTTCGGGCACGGTCTTGATCAGGCGGTCGGTCTGCTGGAGCAGCTCACTCGCCTTGGCGGCCGAGAGGCCCGGCAGCGCCGAGGGCATGTAGAGCAGGTCGCCCTCGTCGAGATTGGGCATGAACTCGCCGCCGAGCCGGCTGAGCGGCCAGGCCGTGGTGGCGAACACCAGAGCCGCGATCAGCAGCACTGCCTTGGGCCGCTTCATCGTCCAGTCGATCGCGGGCCGGTAGATATTGGTGAGCCAGCGATTGACCGGATTGGCCTGCTCGGCCGGAATGCGGCCCCGGATCAGCCAGCCCATCAGGATCGGCACCAGGGTCACCGACAGGATCGCGGCCGCGCCCATCGCATAGGTCTTGGTGAAGGCGAGCGGCGCGAACAGCCGGCCTTCCTGCGCCTCCAGGGTGAAGACCGGAATGAACGACAGCGTGATGATCAGCAGGCTGAAGAACAGCGCCGGCCCGACCTCGGCCGCCGCCTCGGTGACGACGATCCAGCGCATCTCGCCATCGAGATGTCTGTCCGGGTGATCCTGCTCCCAGCGTTCGATCCTCTTGTGGGCGTTCTCGATCATGACGACCGCCGCATCCACCATCGCGCCGATGGCGATGGCGATGCCGCCCAGCGACATGATGTTGGCGTTCACCCCCTGGAACCGCATTACGACGAACGCGGCCAGCACACCGAGCGGCAAGGTCAGGATCGCGACCAGCGCCGAGCGGACGTGCCAGAGGAACAGGGCGCAGACCAATGCGACGACGATGAACTCCTCGACCAGCTTGCGGGTGAGGTTCTCGACCGCGCGATCGATCAGCTGCGAGCGGTCATAGACCGTGACCACCTCGACGCCCGGCGGCAGGCTTTTCCTGAGATCGGCGAGCTTGTCCTTGACCGCCGCGATGGTCTCACGGGCGTTCTTGCCTGACCGAAGAATAACGACGCCGCCGGCGACCTCGCCTTCGCCGTTCAGTTCGGCGATGCCGCGCCGCATCTCGGGGCCGACCTGGATCGTGGCGACATCGCCGAGCCGGACGGGCACGCCGCCCGCCGCAGTCTTGAGCGGGATTGCCCGGAAATCGTCGAGCGTTTTCAGATAGCCCGAGGCGCGGACCATATATTCGGCCTCGGCCATTTCCAGCACCGAGCCGCCGGCTTCCTGATTGGCTTGGCTGATCGCCTGCACTGCCTGGGCGTGGGTTACGCCGTAGGCCGCGAGCTTCACCGGATCGAGCAGCACCTGGTACTGCTTGACCATGCCGCCGATGCTGGCGACTTCGGCCACGCCGGTCACGGTCTTCAGCTCGTAGCGCAGGAACCAGTCCTGCAACCCGCGAAGCTGCGAGAGATCGTGCCGGCCGGTGCGGTCGACCAGCGCATATTCATAGACCCAGCCGACCCCGGTCGCGTCCGGCCCGAGCGCGCTGCGGGCGCTGGCCGGCAACCGACCCTGGACCTGGTTGAGATATTCGAGCACGCGGCTGCGCGCCCAGTAGAGATCGGTGCCGTCCTCGAAGATCACATAGACGAAGCTGTCGCCGAAGAAGCTATAGCCGCGCACCGTCTTGGCGCCGGGCACCGACAGCATGGTGGTGGTGAGCGGATAGGTGATCTGGTTCTCGACGATCTGCGGCGCCTGACCCGGATAGGAAGTGCGGATCACGACCTGCACGTCGGAAAGATCGGGCAGCGCGTCGATCGGGGTCGAGCGCACCGCCCACAGGCCCGCGCCGACCAGCGCGAGCATGCCGAGCACGACGAAGAAGCGGTTCCTCACCGACCAGCGGATGAGATGGGCGATCACTGGCCCGCCACCTTCGCCATATGCCGCAGCGTCGGTCCCGCCGGGGCCGGTCGAACCCGAACCGGACCCGGTCACCCGCCTTGAAGCCGCGCGCGATGCCCGGATTGGCGAGCGCGAAGGTCATCGTCATCGCCGGCCAGTCGAGCGCGGGAACGGGCTCGTGGCTGAGCGTCACCGAATTGGCCGTGATCCGCTCGATCTTGCCCGTCGTCTCGTACAGCGTGGCTTTCGACGCCGGCGCGGCGATGGTCGCCGATGCCGCACCGCCGCCGATCGGCCGCGCCTCGATTCCCGACAGGCTCGCCTCGGAATCGATCAGGAACTGCCCCGAGACGACGACGTTCTCGCCGGGCGACAGGCCGGCAAGGATCTCGGTCTCGCCGCCTGCCTCGCGGCCGATGCGGACCTCGGCGGGATGATAGCGCCCGTCGCCTGCGGCCAGCATGACGAGCGTGCGCCTGCCCGTGCGGATCACCGCTTCGCTCGGCACCAGCAGCGCCGGCTTGGCATCGCCGCCAAGCGCGACGCTGGCGAACATGCCCGGCCGCAACCGGCCGTCCCGGTTGGGCAGCTCGATCCGCACGGTGAGCGTGCGGCTGTCGGCCTGCGTGGTCGGCAGGATCGCGATCACCCGGCCGGCGAAGCGCTCGCCGGGGAAGCCCGCCAGCGTGGTGCTGGCATTC
>NZ_JBHRVU010000003.1:0-21561 GCF_042647625.1 Sphingobium rhizovicinum
CGGGCGATCGGCAGCCGAGTTCGCGCAACTGCACGCCCCGCGCGGTTGCAGCGCGTTCATTGACGCGTCCACCCGTTTCGCGCTCATCGCCCCGAAACAGCTTGCCGCCCAGAAAGGTGCCGGTCGCGAGAACGACGGAGGACGCCTGAAGCGCACGGCCATCCGCCAGTGCGATCCCGGCAATGGCGTCATCCTCCAGCAGCAGCGCCGCCGCTTCGCCTTCGACAATATCCAGACCAGCCTGCGCATCCAGCATCGCATGGATGGCGGCGCGATAGCGTTTGCGGTCGGCCTGAATGCGCGGTCCCTGTACGGCCGCACCTTTGCTGCTGTTGAGCATGCGATAATGAATGGCTGCGGCATCGGCGGCGCGCGCGATCAGGCCGTCGAGCGCATCGACCTCGCGCACCAAATGCCCCTTGCCCAGACCGCCAATGGCCGGGTTGCAGGACATGGCGCCGACCGTCGCTTTCTCGAAAGTCAGCAGCGCCACCGACGCGCCCTTGCGCGCCGCCGCAGCGGCTGCCTCGCAGCCGGCATGGCCGCCGCCGACCACGATCACATCATAGCTTGTTCGCATGACGCGCCCTTATCAGATTTGGGGCATCGTGGTCAAAATTGTTCCACGTGGAACAGCATCTATTTGCCGATGCAAAATCCCGAAAAGAGCCGGTCCAGCATATCCTCGGTCCCGGCCTGCCCGGTCAGCGCGTCGATCGCGCGGCGGCAAAGGCGCAATTCCTCGGCAGCTACCAGCAAATCGCCGGTCGATGCGGCTGCATCAAGATGCGCGCACAACTGTCCAACTTCTTGTCTCTGTCGCGCATGCAGGGCATAATCCCCCTCGCCAGGCAGCAGGGTGGCGGCGCTTGAGAGCAGGGTTTCGATCAGGATCGCCATCCCCTCCCCGTCCGGGCCGACAGGGATAGGCCGGGCCGCGCCGCTTCGCTGCGGTCGCTCTGGGCGGCGATCAGGATCGCGTCGGCGCGCGGCAAAGCATCGGCCTCGCCCAGCCACAGGATGATGTCCGCCGCCTCCAGCGCGGCATGGGCGCGGTCGATGCCGATCGCCTCGATCGCGTCGCTCGTCTCGTCCCGCAGGCCGGCGGTATCGGTGAAGAGAAAGGCGGTGCCGCCAATCGCGGCCGGCACTTCGATCCGGTCGCGGGTGGTGCCGGCAATGTCGGATACGATCGCCGCGTCCCGGCCGACCAATGCATTGAGCAAGGTCGACTTGCCGGCATTTGGCGGGCCGGCCAGCACCACGCGAACGCCGTCGCGCAAACGCTCGGCCGATGGCGCGGCGAGAATAGCGCCGACATCCTGCGCCAGCGCGGCGATGCCCTGCCCTATCCGCGCCTCGATCGCGTCATCGGGCACATCATCCTCGTCGGAGAAATCGAGTGCCGCTTCGGCCATGGCGGACAGGGTCAGCAATTCATTGCGCCAGCCATTGATCCGGCGGGAAAAATGCCCCTCCGCCATCAGCAGCGCCGCGCGGCGCTGGCCCTGGGTTTCGGCGGAGAGCAGATCGGACAGACCCTCGACCGCGTTCAGGTCCATGCGCCCATGAGCAAAGGCGCGGCGAGTGAATTCGCCCGCTTGCGCCCGGCGCAATCCAGGCATGGCGGCCAGCGCATCCTCCACCGCCGCGACGATGGCCCGGCCGCCATGGCAATGGAGTTCGACCATATCCTCGCCCGTGACGGTTGCGGGACCGGGCAGCCAGAGCAGCAGGGCGCGATCGAGCGGACTGCCGTCGCGCGGATCTTTCAGCAGGGCAAGGCTGGCGGTGCGGGGCGTGGGGATGCGCCGCGCCAGCGCCTCCAGCGCGCTGCGCGCCCGTGGCCCGCTGATCCGGATAACCGCGATCCCCGCTGGCGGCGCACCGCTCGACAGGGCAAAAATGCTGTCGTCTTGACCCTTCGACACGGACCTTATTTCTTCTCGTCCTTGCCGCCGATGCCCGCCAGACCGACATTCATCATCTGCTGGAACAGGCGCATGCCCGCATCGCCCAGTGGCGAGAAGCTCTTGAACAGCGTTTCCATCTGCTCGACGCTGCCGACGCCATCAAAGCTGTCGAGCATCGTCTTGACATATTTGTCATGAATGGGCGTGACATCGGGCAGGCCCAGAAAGGCGCGGGCCTCGGCGGGCGTGCAATCCACGTCGACGGATACTTTCATGTCCCTGCTCTTCCCTGTTGGCGGCCGGCCGCATGGGGCCGTTTGATCGCGTCGTGCCGTCATGCCGCAAATAGCCGCATCAACGCAAATTTTAAACGCGGCAGGTGGTTGCGCGACTCCCCGGATCGGCCAATATGCGACCCAATCTCACTCCGCGGAAGGATCATGGCATGGGCAGCTTCACCCCGATCGACACTCTGGAAGGGGATGCGCAATTCGACGCCTATGTGGCGCAGCCTGAAGGCGAAGCGCGCGCGGCGATTATCGTCATCCAGGAAATTTTCGGCGTGAATGAAGGCATTCGCCATAAATGCGAGAGCTGGGCGAAGGCAGGCTATCTGGCCTATGCACCCGATCTGTTCTGGCGGCTGGAGCCGCATGTCGAACTGGATGCCGATGTGCCGGCGGAAATGGAGCAGGCGCTGGCCTATATCCCGAAGTTCAATCAGGATCAGGGCATCCGCGATATTGAGGCGACCATCAAGGCGGCGCGCTCTGCCCTTGGCGGCGCAGGCAAGGTGGGCGTCGTCGGCTATTGCCTGGGCGGCCGCATCGCCTTCATGAGCGCCTGCCGCACCGATGGCGATGCCTTTGTCGGCTATTATGGCGTGGGCATCGATGGCCTTCTGGGGGAACAGCATGCCATCGGCAAACCGACCATGCTGCATATTCCCACCAATGATGGTTTCGTGTCCCCCGAAACGCAAAAGGCGATGCATGACGGGCTGGCCGATAATCGCCATGTGACGCTGCATGATTATGAAGGGCTGGACCATGGCTTCGCGGCCGAGACGGGCAATCGCCGGGTCGAGGACGCCGCGCAACTGGCGGACCAGCGGACCGCGGACTTCTTCGCAGCGGCGCTTGCCTGATGTCGGGCGCATGGCGGATGGTGGCCCGCAGCCATGGCGGGCCGGAGGTGATTGCGCGCGAGGATTTTGATCCGGGCCAACCGGGCGAAGGCGAAGTGCTGATCGCGCAGGATGCGGTCGGCCTCAACTTCATCGACACCTATTATCGCACCGGCCTTTACCCCGCCCCCCTGCCCACCCCGCTGGGGTCGGAGGGCGCCGGGCAGGTCGTCGCCGTGGGCGCGGGTGTCGACGGCTTTGCCGTCGGCGATCGGGTCGGCTGCGCCAGCGGTCTGGGCGCTTATGCCACGCATCGCATCGTCCCGGCCGATCGGGCGGTGAAAATCCCCGACGCCGTGTCGAGCGAGGACGCCGCCGCGATGATGCTCAAGGGCATGACCGCCTGCTATCTGGCGGAAGACACGATCGCGCTACAGGCCGGGCAGGTGGCGCTGGTCCATGCTGCCGCTGGCGGTGTCGGATCGATCCTGGTGCCATGGCTGCGGGACAAGGGCGTGATCGTGATCGCCCATTGCGGATCGGCGGCAAAGGCGGCCTCTGTCGAGGCCGATCACAGCCTGTCCGGCGCGTTTGACGATCTGGCCGCAACGGTGCGCGACCTGACCGGGGGCAAGGGCGTCGATGTGGTCTATGACGGCGTGGGCAAGGATAGCTGGGGCGCTTCGCTCGCCAGTCTTAAGCGGCGCGGCCTGATGGTCAGCTATGGCAATGCGTCGGGGGCGGTGCCGCCGGTCAGTCTGCTCGACCTCAGCCGTGGCGGATCGCTTTACGTTACCCGCCCTACCCTGTTCGATTATATCGCGACGGCGGATGAACTGGCGCACACCGCCGGGCGGCTGTTCGACCGGATGCAGAACGGGGTGGTGAAGGCGCAGATTGGCCAGCGTTTCGCGCTTGCCGATGCAGCGCAGGCCCATCGTGCGCTGGAGGCGCGCCAGACGACAGGGGCGACGGTGCTGATCCCCTGACGATGAGGGCGCTGCTCGCTGCTGTGCTGGTAGTGCCCCATCATGACAGGGGTGGTTGAGCGGAGCAGCGTTGCCCCTCCGCTCCACCGCAATGTCATTTGCGCGGGCGCCAATGCTGCATCATCTTGCGGAAACGCGACGGCGCCTCGCTATCCTGAGGCAGATCGATGGGGGCGGCAGGCTCGGTTGCCGGCGCGTCGCGCGCGACCAGAGCCGTGTGCTGGATCTGGTCGACGGCCTGGAGCAGCGGCAATTTGGTGCAGACGATAGCGTCCTGCAAACCGCCGCCTAGCCCGCCGCCCATCCAGCAGCCATAATCCACCTTGGTGATCGCCATCCCTGCATTCCACACCATCTTCTGGATCAATGCCCGGTCGAAGGCGATGAAGGCCAGGGGGTCGGCGTCATTACCGGTCAGGACGTCGCCCGCCCGCCGCATCCGTTCGGGATCGAGCGGGAAAAGGGCTTGCCCGGACAGGACCATGTGACGGGAAAAGTCGTTCAGTTCGAAGCAGGTGAACATGAAGCGCCCACCGGGACGCAGCATGGACGAAACGAAATGCAGCAAGGACTGGAAATCGGCCTGGGTGACATGGGTGAAGACCGAAAAGGCATAGGCATCGGTGAAATTGTCGCGATATTGCTCGCTCAGCGCCGATTGCGACTTGCCAGCCTGACGATCGATGAAGGCGTCATAATGATGATTGGCGCCGGTGATCAGCTCGAATTTGGTGCCGGGCAGATATGGCGCGATCTGCTGGTCGCAGAAATCGATCACCGGCGGCATGATGTCCATGCCGATCAGCTGTTCAGGGCGAACCCCGGCCTTCCACAGCGACACCAGACCACGGCCAATGCCGCAGCCAAAATCCAGAATCCGGGACTGGTTATGTAGCGGCAGCAATCGGGTGAGAATGCCGATCGATGCGTCGCCCACCAGTTCGGGGTCGGACCCGCCCACCCAATCATTCATCGGGCTGGCCCGCATCTGATCGAAGATGTGCGATAATTCTGACATTGATGGAGACCCCTTCCCCTTTGGAGACGGGCGACGCTAACCGTTGAGGTTAGCAATCACAAGCGGTTACTATGCGCTGTTTACTGGAGAAATTGCAGCCGAGATGATGCAGATCTTTGGCGTTGAGCGGATGCCAGGATGCCTGGGAAGATGTGATGGCATCGTCAACAGCGGACATTGCGATAAGGGAAAAGCCGGATCGGCAGACGAGCGGGCGTCGGCCGATCCGGCTTTCATAAAAACCAGTTGGCGGGCGATGCCGCAGCATCGCCGGTCGTTTTACTGATTCATCGTCGCGAAGAAATCTTCGTTGGTCTTGCTGTCCTTCATCTTGTCCAGCAGGAATTCCATCGCATCGACCGTGCCCATCTGCATCAGGATGCGGCGCAGCACCCACATCTTGCTGAGGGTCGGCTTTTCCACCAGCAATTCTTCCTTGCGGGTGCCCGACTTGCCGACGTCCAGCGCCGGGAAGATGCGCTTGTCGGCGACCTTGCGGTCCAGCACGATTTCCGAGTTGCCGGTGCCCTTGAACTCTTCGAAAATGACTTCGTCCATACGGCTGCCGGTGTCGATCAGCGCGGTGGCGATGATGGAGAGCGAGCCGCCTTCCTCGATATTACGCGCCGCGCCGAAGAAGCGCTTGGGGCGCTGAAGGGCGTTGGCGTCGACACCGCCGGTCAGCACCTTGCCCGACGAAGGGACGACGGTGTTGTAGGCGCGGCCGAGGCGTGTGATCGAATCGAGCAGGATCACGACGTCCTTCTTGTGCTCGACCAGACGCTTGGCCTTTTCGATCACCATTTCGGCGACCTGGACGTGACGGGTGGCCGGCTCGTCGAAGGTGGAGGACACGACCTCGCCCTTCACGCTGCGCTGCATGTCGGTGACTTCTTCCGGGCGCTCGTCGATCAGCAGGACGATCAGGAAGACTTCGGGATGGTTGTCGGTGATCGCCTTGGCGATATTCTGGAGCATCACGGTCTTGCCGACGCGGGGCGGCGCGACGATCAGGGTGCGCTGGCCCTTGCCCTGCGGGCTGACGATGTCGATGACGCGGGCCGACTTGTCCTTGACCGTGGGGTCCAGCGTGTCGAGGCGCAATTTCTGTTCGGGATAGAGCGGCGTCAGATTGTCGAAATTGACGCGATGACGGACCACATCGGGATCGTCGAAATTGACCGAGAGCAGCTTGGTCAGGGCGAAATAGCGCTCGCCATCCTTGGGCGCGCGGATTTCGCCTTCCACCGTATCGCCAGTGCGCAGGCCGAATTTGCGGACCTGATTGGGCGAGACGTAAATATCGTCGGGACCGGCCAGGAAGTTGGCTTCGGGACTGCGCAGGAAGCCGAAGCCGTCCGGCAGCACCTCGATCGTGCCCTCGCCCATGATCTGTTCGCCATTTTCCGCCTCGGCCTTGAGGATCGCGAACATCAGGTCCTGCTTGCGCAGCGTCGATGCGCTTTCCACGCCCAATTCCTCGGCCATGGTGACGAGGTCGGCGGGAACAGTCTTTTTGAGGTCCTTGAGGTGCATTTGCGAGTCGGTCCGATGCGGTGGAAAGAAAAATGATGGGAAAGGAAGGAGATAGCCGGACAGGAAAGCCGGAAACCCTCGCTCCGGACGGGCGAGGAGAGATAGATTTGCGTTTAGCGATCCGTCGCCTGTCTCGTCAAGGCAGGATGATGACGGATTTCAACGGAAAATCGCCATAAAGCGCGCCTGGACGGCCAGTCGAGCCGCTGGCGCGATGGCCGGCTGTCATGATATAAGAAGCGCATAAGAAAATTTGAAGGACGAGGATATGGGACGCTTCCCTGTCTCGACATGGGCCTCGCTGGGGATCGCGCTGGCGATCGGCGGATCCCCGCTGGCCGCGCAGGATGCCCCGGCGCTTGACCCCGACCAGCCGCCTTCGGTCGTCCGAACGACTACGGACCCCGATGCGCGCGTCACCATCCCCATCTCGATCGGCGGCAAGGGGCCGTGGAACTTCATCATCGACACCGGATCGCAGCGCACCGTCATCGCCCGCGAACTGGCCCAGCAATTGGCGCTGCCGCCGCGGGACACGGTCACGATCCTCAGCATGACTGGCCGGTCGGAAGCGCACACCGTCGCCCTGCCCCGGCTGGGCTTTGGCGGCAACATGATCGACGATATTCAGGCGCCGGTGCTGGAGGGAGAGAATTTGGGCGCGCCGGGCCTGCTCGGCCTCGACAGCCTGCATGCCAAGCGGGTGACGCTCAATTTCCGCACCGGGCGGATGGAAATCGCCAATAGCGGACCCAATCGGCGCGTGTCGGTCGATCCCGACACGATCGTCGTGGAGGCGCGGCGCAAGCGCGGCCAGCTGATCCTGCTCGATTCCGACGTCAACGGCATGCGGGTCAATATCATGCTGGATACCGGAACCAATTTCAGCATCGGCAATCTGGCGCTGCGCGACCGGCTGATCGCCAAGAAGCGCGCGCCGGCGATGATGGAAGCGACGCTGACCAGCGTGACTGGCGGCACGCTGACCGGGCAGGTCGGGCGGATCAAGTCGGTGCGCATGGGGCGCGTCAACCTGATCGAGGTGCCGGTGCTCTTCGCCGACGCCAGTCCGTTCGCGGAACTGGGGCTGGAGGACAAGCCGGCGTTGCTGCTGGGGATCAGCGCGCTGCGGATATTCGATCGGGTGGCGATCGATTTCGGCCGGGGCAAGGTCGATTTCCTGCTGCCTGACGCCAGCGCGCTGGAAAAGACGCGCTTTGCCGCGAACGATCAGGGCAAGGGATAAGGTTTTACTGCCCCTGCGTCGGCCGGTTCTGCGGCTGTTGCTGGCGCTGCCGATCGCGGCCCAGCACATTGTCGATCCATTGCTGGTCCAGCTTGGGCGGCTGGGGACGATCCTGCGGGTCTACCTCCATCTGCTGTTCGTCGGCATCGCTTTCCGCATCCGATCCGCCGGGGCGGGCGCGATCAATCGGCAGGCCGTTCTCATCGACCATCATGCCGCCCGACTGCATGCCGTTGTCGGGCTGGCCATAATAGGCTTCATCGTCCGGCTCCAGCTGCCATTCGGGTAGGGTGACTTCCGTCTCGAATTGCTCGACCGGGCGCTTGGCGACGGCGACTTTCATATAGTCGGCAAAGGCCCGAGCCGGCGCACGCCCACCCTGTAGCCCGCCAACTGCCCTGGCATCGTCACGCCCCATCCAGACGCCGGTGGTGATACCGCTGGAAAAGCCCAGGAAATAGCCATCCTTGTTGCTGGTCGTCGTGCCGGTCTTGCCCGCCACCGGACGGCCGATCTGCGCCGCCTTGCCGGTTCCGGTGCTGACCGCCGTCTGCATCAGGTCCGTCATGCCGGCGGCGACCCAGGGGGCCACCAGCACGCGGCTGGTATCGTCCTGATGCTGGTAGAGCAGGCGTCCGTCGGCGGTCGTGACCTTGGTGATGCCATAGGGCGCCACGGCAATGCCCTTGCGCGCGATCGAGGCCGCGGCGCGCGTCATGTCGATCAGACGCACGTCCGATGTGCCCAGCACCATCGAAGGATGGGTGTTGATCGGCGTCGACACGCCAAAGCGGCGCGCCATGTCGGCGACGGTCGGGAAGCCGACTTCCACGCCCAGCTTGGCGGCGATGGTGTTGATCGAATAGGCAAAGGCGGTGCGCACATCGATGTCGCCGGCGAAGCGTCCATTGGCGTTGCGCGGGGACCAGCCGTTGATCGTCACTGGTTCGTCGGTCACGCCCGTATCGGGGGTATAGCCCGCCTCCAGCGCCGCCATATAGACGAAGATCTTCCAGGCGGACCCCGGCTGGCGCGTCGCCGTGGTGGCGCGATTATAGTTGGACGTCACATAATCGAGGCCGCCGACCATCGCCCGCACCGCCCCGTCGCGGTCCAGGCTGACCAGCGCGCCCTGCGTGCCTGCCGGAACATTGGCCTTGATCGCCGCGGTTGCGGCATTCTGCATGCCAAGGTCGATCGTCGTATAGACTTCCAACGGTTCGTTCGGCTCGTCGATCAGCACATCGAGTTGCGGCAGCGCCCAATCGGTGAAGTAGCGCACGCTGTTCTGCGGCGGCTCGGGCGCCATGCGGACGCCGGCCAGATTGGCATTGGCATGCTCACTGGCCGAAATCGCGCCATTTTCCTGCATTAGGTCCAGCACCACGCCGGCGCGACCGACGGCTGCTTCGGCGTCGGCGGTGGGGGAGTAGCTGGACGGCGCCTTGACCAGACCGGCGATGATCGCGGCTTCGGGCAGGTCCAGGCTGGTGGCGGGGTGGCCGAAAAATTTGCGGCTGGCCGCATCAATGCCATAGGCGCCGCCGCCGAAATACACCTTGTTGAGGTAAAGTTCGAGAATCTGCCGCTTGGAGAATTTCCGCTCCAGCGCCAGCGCCAGCACCATTTCGCGCAGCTTGCGGCCGAAACTGTAACTGTTGTTGAGGAAGATGTTGCGCGTCACCTGCTGGGTGATCGTGGATGCCCCCTGCCAGCGCCGGCCCTGCCCGCGCCGTTCCACCGCGACCCATGCGGCGCGCGCCATGCCGATCGGATCAACGCCGGGGTGCAGGTAGAAACGCCTGTCCTCGGTCGACACCATCGCATCGACCATGACCTGCGGAATCTGGTCATAGCTCAGCCACTGGCCGAAACTCGGCCCGAGCGATACGATGACGCTGCCGTCGGCGGCGTGGACGCGGATCATCTGGCCATTGGGGGAGGATTTGAGGCTGTTATAGTCGGGCAGCGATTGCATCGCGATCACCACCGCGACGACCACCGCCAATAATCCAGCCACTGCCGCCGCCAGGCCGATCTTCAGCCCGCGCACCGCCCATGTCTTCACGCGACCCCGCGGGGCGCTCTTGCTCTTGCTTGATCCTGCCATTTGTGCCGCCCCGGATACGCGCTAATCCCGGCCCCGGCCAGCGCAAATCCTGCAACCGGCGCGGAAAAAGACCGTCGCGCCGTCCATGGCGAACGACGCTTTACCCCGCGATGAACGAGGGGTGTGCAGTCATGATCGAGGCCGGATGAAATTGGCATGCACCGGCCGGTAAAAGGCCGCCCGGCAACGCGGCGTCGCTACTACTTTTCGCGCGGCTTAAAATCCAGCCCGGCGCTGTTCATGCAGTAACGCAGGCCGTTCACGCCCGGCCCGTCGGGAAAGACATGGCCCAAATGCCCTTCGCAGGCAGCACAGCGCACTTCGGTGCGGATCATGCCATGGCTGGCGTCGCGAATTTCCTCGACCGCGTCGATATCGACCGGCGCAGTGAAGCTGGGCCAGCCCGAACCGCTGTCATATTTTTCATCGGCATCGAACAGCTCCGCGCCGCAGCCGGCGCAATAATAGACGCCGTCCGCCTTGTTGCTGTTATATTTGCCGGTGAAGGCGCGTTCCGTGCCGGCTTCGCGCAGCACATGATATTGTTCGGGGGACAGGCGCTCGCGCCATTCCGCTTCGGTCAGAGTGATCTTCTCCATGGGAGCAATATGGCCCCGCAGGACGGGTCTATCAAGCCCGCTCGCGCGCGGCCTGTCGCGCGATTGCCAGCAATTCGTGGCGCACCATCAGGTCGCCCGTTCCCCGCCCGCCGCGACTGGCGCGTTCAGCCTCCAGCAGGCGCTGGATGACGCGGGCGATGCCGGTGGCGTCCCACAGGCGTACCTGCCGCGTCACCAGCCCCTTCTCCTTCCAGAACACCGCCTTGCCGGCCGATTCAACGGCGGCTTCCAGCCTGCCGCTGGCGTCGAAGGCGTCGCGGATCGCGGCGATCAGCATGGCGCGGGTCAGCAGCGGCCGTATGACCGACGCCATGGCCGCGCCGGTTTCGGTCAGGCTGGTCAGTTCGCGGTGCATCCCTTTCAGGTCGCCGCCCAGCACGGCGTTGACCAGCGGGCCGATCTCCGTGTCGGGATTGTCGGCGGACAGGGCGTCGAGCGCTTCCTGCGTGGCCTCACGCGGGCGATCCGGCGCGGCGTCGAGATAGAGGATCAGCTTCTCCACCTCCCCCGCCATCAATGCGCGGTCGCCATTGGCCAGGTCCACGATCCGGCGGGCAAGATCGGTCGGCAGGCGCAGGCCGCTTTCGCGCGCGATGCCGATCGCGATCTGCTCCGCCTCGCGCGGGTCGGGCTGATAGGAAATCAGCGCCATCGCCGCCTTGTGATCCAGCGCCAGCTTGACCAGCTTCGACGTCGCCTTGAGCGCGCCGGCGACCGCGATCACGGGATTGCCCGCCGCCTCCGCCTCCAGCAGGGCGGTCAGCGCAGGTACGGATTCCTCGCCCATGCCGCTGATGCGCACCCAGCGCCGATCGCCGAACATGGAAAAGGATGCGGCTTCGTCCGACAGGCGGGCCGGATCATCCTTCAGCGTGGCGCCGTCCAGGTCGATCCGTTCCGCCTGCGGCCCCATGGCGCGCTCCAGCCGCTTCGCCAGCGCCTGACTCCCGGCCTCATCGGGACCATAGAGCAGGAAGAAGCGGATGTCGGTCGGTGGCGCGTCCAACGCCCTTTCCATCTGGCCGCGATTGGCCTTCAAGGATGGGCGGCCTTGCGCGAAAACAGGGCCAGCCGGGTGACGATCTGATCCGCCACCGTCTGCGACAGCCGTTCCAGCGCCGTGTCTTCGGCCGCGATCGTGGCATATTCGCTCGACGTGACGTCAATGCCCGCGTCGGACCCGGCGGTATCGTCCAGCACCTGCGCGCCGGTGGCCTGATCGACCAGTTGATAGCGGGCGCGCAGGGTGCGCCGTTCGCGTGTGATGGCGGCGTCGGAGCGCAGGCCGAAACCGCTGATATTGTCGTCCAGCTTCACCACCAGCTTGTAGCGCGGACCATCGCCGCCCCGCATGGCGGCCAGCCGGTCGTTGAGCGCATTGCGCACCAGCCAGCCATTCTTGCCCTCGATCGGGGCGACTTCGACATTGCCCAGCGCCTGCGCGACCGCGCCATGCCCGCCCCCGCCAAAGACCGGGCGCAGGCCGCAGCCGGCAAGGAGCAAGGGGACGGCGAGCAGGGGAAGGATGCGCTTCATGCGGACCTCCATAACCGTTCGCCCCTTGCTTGTCGAAGGGGCGAACGGATGTTGTCAGATCACTAGGTTGACCAGCCGGTCCGGCACCACGATCACCTTCTTGGGCGTCGCGCCATCCAGCGTGCGAATGACATTGGGTGCGGCGAGCGCCAGCTTTTCCAGTTCGTCCTTCGGCGTCCCCTTGGGCACGGTGATGGTGTCGCGCAGCTTGCCCATCACCTGGCAGGCGATGGTGACTTCATCGTCCACCAGCAGCGCCGGATCGACCACCGGCCAGGCCGCATTGGCGATCAGCCCCTCTCCGCCCATTTCCGCCCAGCCTTCTTCGGCCAGATGCGGCGTCATGGGCGCGACCAGCAGCGCAAGGCCGCGGATCGCGGCGGTGCGGCTGGCCGAAGGCTTGGCCTTCTCGATCGCGTTCACCAGCTCGTAAATCTTGGCGACGGCCTTGTTGAAGCCCAGTCCTTCAATATCCCTGGCCACGCCATCGACGGTCTGGTGCAGCTTGCGGTCCAGCGCCTTGTCCTGCCCCTCGGCTGACGCATCGGCTTCGCCGAACAGACGCCAGACGCGGTTGACGAAGCGCCACGATCCTTCGATCCCAGCCTCGGTCCAGGGCAGGTCACGCTCGGGCGGGCTGTCCGACAACATGAACCAGCGCACCGCGTCCGCGCCATATTGGCCGATGATGTCGTCGGGATCGACGACATTCTTCTTGGACTTGGACATTTTGATGACCCGGCCGACCTCGACCGGGGCGTTGTCGGCGATCAGCGTCGCGCCATCGGACGTCCGGTCGATCTCGCCGGGCGCGAAATAGACGGGGGGCAACCCCTCGCCCTGTTCGCGGCTATAGGTTTCGTGCGTCACCATGCCCTGCGTGAACAGGCCGGTGAACGGCTCGGCAAAGCCCAGCTGCCCCATATGCTGAAGCGCGCGGGTCCAGAAACGGGCATAGAGCAGATGCAGGATCGCATGTTCCACGCCGCCAATATATTGGCCGACCGGCAGCCATTGCTCGACCGTGGCGCGATCGAACGGCTTGTCCTTGGGCTGGCTGGCGAAGCGGATGAAATACCAGCTGGAATCGGCGAACGTGTCCAGCGTGTCCGTCTCACGCACGGCGGGCTTGCCGCAGGACGGGCAATCGACATGCTTCCATGTCGCATGGCGATCGAGCGGGTTGCCGGGAATGTCGAAGCTGACATCTTCGGGCAGCACGACCGGCAGCTGATCCTTGGGCACCGGCACCACGCCGCAGCCCTGGCAATGGATGACCGGGATCGGCGTGCCCCAGTAACGCTGGCGCGACACGCCCCAGTCGCGCAGGCGGAACACGGTCTTGCCTGCGCCCCAGCCTTCGGATTCGGCGCGCGCGATGACGGCGGCCTTGGCCTCTTCCACGGCCATGCCATTGAGGAAGCGGCTGTTCACCAGATTGCCGGGGCCGGTATAGGCTTCGTTGTGGATCGGCTTGTCGGCCTCGCCCTCCAGCGCGACGACGCGCTCTACGGGAAGCATATATTTGCGCGCGAAATCGAGGTCGCGCTGGTCATGCGCGGGCACGCCCATGACGGCGCCGGTGCCATAGTCCATCAGCACGAAATTCGCGATGAAGACCGGCAGATGCCATTCCGGATCGAAGGGGTGCGCGACCGTCAGGCCGGTGTCGAAGCCCAGCTTCTCGGCCGTTTCCAGTTCGGCGGCCGTGGTGCCGCCTTCCTTGCACTTTTCGATGAAGGCGACCGCGTCGGGGTTGTTCGCCGCCACCGCCTGCGCCACCGGATGGTCGGCAGCAATCGCGACGAAGCTCGCCCCGAAAATCGTGTCCGGGCGGGTCGAATAGACTTCGATGTCCGTGTCAAACGGCGCAACCGGCCGGAAGCGGAATTGCAGGCCGACCGACTTGCCGATCCAGTTTTCCTGCATCGTGCGCACCTTGTCGGGCCACTGGTCGAGCGTCTTCAGCCCTTCCAGCAGGTCGTCGGCAAACTGGGTGATTTTCAGGAACCACTGGGACAGCTTGCGCTTCTCCACCAGTGCGCCCGAACGCCATCCGCGCCCGTCGATCACCTGTTCGTTCGCCAGCACGGTCATGTCGACCGGATCCCAGTTGACCGCCGATTCCTTGCGATAGACCAGACCCGCTTCCAGCATGTCCAGGAACAGCGCCTGTTCCTGCCCATAATAGTCCGGTTCGCAGGTGGCGAGTTCGCGGCTCCAGTCGATCGCGAAGCCCAGCTTTTTCAGCTGCGCGCGCATATTGGCGATATTGTCGCGGGTCCAGCTGCCGGGATGGACCTTCTTTTCCATCGCCGCATTTTCGGCTGGCATGCCGAAGGCGTCCCAGCCCATCGGATGCAGCACTTCATGGCCGGTCATTCGGCGGAATCGCGCCAGCACATCGCCCATCGAATAATTGCGGACATGGCCGATATGGATGCGCCCCGAAGGATAGGGGAACATTTCCAGCACATAAGAGCGCGGCTTGGTCGAGGCGTCATCCGCCCTGAAGCTCTGCTGCTCGTCCCAGGTCGCCTGCCAGCGGGCGTCGGCCTCCAGCGGGTTGAAGCGCCTCTGCATCTTTCTTCCTTACAAATGCGATCGGGCTGGGCTTGTCACAAGCCCAGCCCCAATGGTGTGAAAACAGGACGTTATCCACGCCCGAAGGGAGGGCTTTAGCCGGAGATCGCCATGCGGCGCAGGTCGCGCGCCTTGGTCAGGATCACTTCTTCCAGCTTCTGCGTGGTCGCCGCCTTGACCGGGGCGTCGACCCACTGGCCATTCTGGTTGACCTGACGGCTGGCGGCGACGCGCAGCGCGTCGGCGCGCAGATCCTGATCCAGGATCGACACGGTCAGCTTCATCCGTTCATTGGGGCTGTTGGGATTGGCATACCAGTCGGTCACGATCACGCCGCCGTTAGAATCGGTCTGCACCATCGGCATGAAGGACAGGGTGTCGAGCGAGGCGCGCCACAGATAGGCGTTGACGCCGATGGTCGTCACCTTCGACGCGGCGAGGTCCGCCTTGGGCCGGTCCTTGGAGCCGCCGCCACATGCCGCGAGCGGCAGGAGGGCAGCCAGCAACAGGCCGGAAGAAAGGGAGACGGGAAGGCGGACCATCAGGGCATGTCCTAGCTTAAAAAGACGAGAAACTGCCCGCTTCTATAGTGGTCATGCGCCATGGGGCAAGGGGGCGCGACGCGCGCACGCGACGGGGTGATCGCGCGCAGGCCATCCGACCCTGTGTATTCGATGCAACAGCTCCGACAAAAAGGCGTTCTACCACTAGCCTGTGGCGGTTTTCTGGGTGTAATGCGTTTCTAAATATCAGTCGGTGGGGACAGAGTCGGATCATGCGCGTGAATAGGGGACATCTGGCATTGGCGAGCGCGGCGGTTGCCGTGGCTGGCTTTATGCTGTCTCCTGCGATCGGCGCGGTGTCCGAACTGGCTCGGCTGCGCGCGGAGGCGCCCGTGTCGCTCGGCGCACTGGGCAGCATCTCCTCCTTTACGCCGACGATCAAGGATCCGCGCCTCGCCGCCGCTTATGCGCGCATCGCGGCCAAGGCGAGCAGCGAAGGCTTCCGCTTCACGCCGACCAGCGGTTCATTGAGCGGCCAGCGTTCGGTCACGGTGATGGTCCGCGCGGCGGACGATCGCGTTGCGGTCAACCGCACGCTGACGCCGGTGGACATCAAGCCGGTCGCCTTCAGCCTGAACGGCGTGCACAACTGGCGCAAGTTCGCCCTGCCCGACTCGGTCGGCCGCAAGGCGCTGGACCCGGTGCCGGTCGAAACGATGGTCGACGCCAAGAATTTCTCGCTGGATGACGGCAAGAAGGATCGGTTCAGCACAAAGATGCTGATCGAGAGCCATCGCGAAGCCGGTACGGGCGCTACGGTGCGCAATCCGTCCGCGGACAAGGATTATTCGCTGGATCTCGCCAGCTCCTATTCGCTGACGCGCAATCTGAACGTGACGGCGGGCCTACGCTATAATAACAGCGTTGCGGGTCGCCTGACGCCGATGACCGACGAACGGCAGGACAGCCAGGCCGTCTATCTGGGCACCATCTTCAAATTCTGATCGATTTGAGCATCTTGCTTTAAATCAGATATTTTCAATTTCCGTTCGCGCTTCGACAAGCTCAGGGCGAACGGTTGAAGGTAGGCGCATCTCAGTCTGATCGCTTATCCAAAGCCCGGCACGGGCGAAGGCAAGGCTTCGCCAGCAAAATAGGCGCGCAGATTGGCGCGCAGCATCTCCAGCATCTGCGCCACGGCGGCATCGGTCGCGCCGCCGGTGTGCGGGGTCAGCACGACATTGGGAACATCGACCCAGCGCGCCGCATCGGTTGGTTCCTGCGCGAACACATCCAGCGCCGCGCCGCCCAGCCGCCCGTCCTGCAAGGCGGCAATCAAAGCGTCTTCATCGACCAATTGCCCGCGCGCGACATTGACCAGCAGACCGCCCGCGCCCAGCGCGTCGATCACCGCCCTATCGATCATGCCACGATTGCTGTCATCGGCCTTCGCCGCCACCACCAAAATGTCGCTTTCCTGCGCCAGCGCGATCAGGCTGTCGGCGCGGGGCGAGCGCAATTCCGGCTTGGCGCGCGGTCCCCACCAGTTCACCGGCATCCGCATCACTTCGGCTCGCTGGGCGGTGGCAAGACCGATCGCGCCCATGCCGACGATGCCCAGCCGCGCGCCGGACAGCGACCGGGTGATCGTCTTGGCCCCCGCCACCCACTGACCGGCCCGCACCTGCCGGTCGCCCGCCACGATTCCGCGCCGATGCGCGAGAATCAGGCCGATCGCATGATCCGCCACATCCTGCGCATTGGCGTCCCCGGCATGGCTCACGGCGATATTGCGCGCCCGCGCCCGGTCCAGATCGACCCCGTCATAACCAACGGTGAAGCAGGCGATCAGGCCAAGGCGCGGCATCGCCGCCAGCAGCGACGGATCGAGCCGGAACTCCCCGGCCGTCACCAGCGCCTGTGTGTCGGCTGTGCGCATGCGCCCGGCCTCCTCCCACAATGGCATGACGTCATAATCCGCCGCCAGCGCCGCCAGCAGGGGCGCCAGATGCGGCTGGGCGATCAGGACGACCGGGCGCGCTTCGCTCATCCGATCTGCCTCAGCGCCTGCGCGAAGTCGGCGATCAGATCGTCCGCGTCTTCGCACCCGATCGAGATGCGGACCATATTGTCGCCGATCGCCAGCGCCTTCTTGCGCTCGGCCGGCACCGACAAATGGGTCATCGCCGCCGGATGGCTGGCCAGCGTCTCCGTGCCGCCCAGGCTGACCGCCAGCTTGGCGATCTTGAGCGCGTCGAGAAAGGCGAAGGCTTCCGCCTCCCCGCCCTTCAGATAGAGGGAGAAGGTCGATCCCGCGCCGGTGCAGTGGCGGCGATAAATGTCCGCCTGTCGCTCCGTTTCGGGGAAGCCCAGATAGACGACCTTCTCCACTTGCGGCTGATCCTTCAGCCAGGCGCAGACCTTCGCCGCATTCTCCCCCGCCCGGCTCATCCGCAGTTCCAGCGTCTCCAGCGACCGCAGCAGCATCCAGGCGCTGTGCGGATCGAGGATGGTGCCGATCGTGTTGCGCATCAGGCGAATGGCGTTGATCAGCGCATTGCTGCCCAGCACCCCGCCCGCGACCAGATCGCTATGCCCGCCGGCATATTTGGTCAGGCTGTAGATGACGAGATCCGCGCCATGCTTGATTGGCCGGTGCCACAATGGGCCAAGGAAGGTGTTGTCGATCGCGATCGGCGGCACATGCGCCTCCCCTGCGAACAGCGAGTCGCGCCGCGCAACCACCGCCTCCAGATCGACCAGCACGTTGGTCGGGTTGGCCGGGCTTTCCAGATAGAGCAGGGCGACCCGGCCCAGCTCCCTGGCCTTTTCGATCACCGCGCCAATCTCCGCCTCGGTCGCGCCGGCCGGGAAATCGAGCCATTGCACGCCAAAGCGGCCCAATATGCGCCCGATCAGCGATTCGGTCGCGGCATAGAGGGGGGCGGAATGGACGATTACGTCGCCCGGCTGGACCAGCGCCAGCAGGGTGGTGGCGATGGCCGACATGCCGCTGGAAAAGAGCAGCGCATCTTCCGCCTCCTCCCACACGGACAGCCGGTCCTCGCAAATTTCCTGATTGGGACCGTTGAAGCGGGAATAGACCAGCCCCTCTGCGCCGCCGGGCCGGATGCCGGTCACGCCTTCAAAATGGCGCTTGCCCGCAGCCGCGCTTTCGAAGGCGAAGGTGGAGGTGAGGAAGATAGGCGGTTTCAATGATCCTTCGGACAGGGTCGGATCATAGCCATGGCCCATCATCAAGGTGGCGGGCTTCAGCTTGCGGCCGTCAATTTCCATGATCGGCGCCTTGGGGCGACGGCGGTTGCCGGGCGCTTCCACCCCGGTCAGTTCGGCTTCGGTGACGGGGGGCGGGGTTTCGCCGGTCATCTTTTTTCTCCTGGCTATTTGCGGCGTCTGATGCGTCGCTGTCATGGGCAGGAGTGTAACGCAGCCTTGCCGAAAAGAGCCAGAGGGCTGAGCAACAATATTTCTCAGCCCTGTATGATTATTCCGCAGCCTGTCCGCTGGGGTCAGGCGACCAGCCCTTCTTCATCCTCGACATGGACTTTGGCGTCATTCGGTGTGGGGCCCTCATGCACCGGGCATGCATGAGCGACATTCAGCGTTTCAGCATAGAAATTCCACCACTCGCTCCAGAAGGCGAAGGGCAGGAACCAGGCGTCAAACATCGATGCTGGCAGGGGCAGCATGTCCTGTTTCTCGTTCATCGGCCGTATTTCCTCTCCATATGTCGGCCCCGCCTGCATTGCCACGGCTACTACGCCCGACTCCGTCAGGGGTTGCGCGGGGGCGAGGGGAATGACGATTTCTATCATGAACGCAGCGGCGGCACCAACATGGGGATTGCCCTAAGGCGCGGGGGCCGTGACAGCGGCGACAGGGCATCCTACATCGGATGCATGCCGGCCGCCCTTCCCGATCCTATCGAAAGCTGGTTCGCGGCGCGGGGCTGGCGGCCGCGCCGGCATCAGATGGATATGCTGGCGGCGGCGCAGGCGGGCGCGCATGCTTTGCTGGTCGCGCCGACCGGGGCGGGCAAGACGCTGGCCGGCTTCCTGCCGACGCTGGCGGACCTGATCGACGCGCCGGTCGACGGATTGCATACCCTCTATGTCTCGCCCCTGAAGGCGCTGGCGGTCGATGTGCGGCGCAATTTGCTGACGCCGATCGAGGAAATGGGGCTGCCGATCCGGGTGGAGACGCGCACTGGCGACACTCCGTCCGATCGGAAGGCGCGCCAGCGCGCCCGGCCGCCGCAGATATTGCTGACCACGCCCGAATCCCTGTCGCTGCTGCTCAGCTATCCCGACGCGGCGCTGATGTTCGATCGTCTCCGCACGGTGATCGTCGATGAAGTCCATGCCTTCGCCACGCAGAAGCGCGGGGATCTGCTCAACCTTTCAATGGCGCGATTGCAGGCGATCAATCCCGCGCTGCGCCGGGTGGCGCTCTCCGCCACGGTGGCCGATGTCGACGCCTATCGCGCCTGGCTGGCACCCGATGGCGATATTGACATGGTGACGCCAGTGCTGGGCGAAGCGGGCGCGGACCCCAATGTCGCGATCCTCATTCCCGAAGGGCGCGTCCCCTGGTCGGGCCATTCGGGCAAATATGCCTCGGCACAGGTGATGGCGGAAATCGAGGCGCGGCAGACGACTCTGGTCTTCTGCAACACGCGGGGCCTTGCCGAACTCATCTTTCAGGAACTCTGGTCGGCCAATGACGCTAACCTGCCGATCGCCATCCACCATGGCAGCCTGTCGATCGAGGCGAGGCGCAAGGTGGAATCGGCGATGGCGGCGGGCAAGCTGCGTGCGCTGGTGGCGACGGCTTCGCTCGATCTGGGCGTCGACTGGGGCAATGTCGATTGCGTGATCCAGATGGGCGCGCCCAAGGGATCGTCCCGCCTGCTCCAGCGCATCGGCCGCGCCAATCACCGGCTCGACATGGCGTCCGAAGCGATCCTGATTCCCGGCAATCGCTTTGAATATCTGGAGGCGCGCGCGGCGCTGGATGCCGTCGAGGCAGGCGAACGGGACGCCGATGATTTCCGCCCCGGCAGCCTCGACGTGCTGGCCCAGCATATCATGGGCCTTGCCTGCGCCGGGCCGTTTCGGGCGGAAGAATTGCTGGAAGAGGTGCGGTCGGCAACGCCCTATAGCGCGCTGACGGCAGAAGCGTTCGATGCCGTGCTGCACTTTATCGAGGGCGGCGGCTACGCCCTGCGCGCCTATGATCGTTTCAAGCGACTGACGCAGGAGGCGGATGGCCAGGGAAATACGCTTTGGCGCGTCTCCCATCCCCGCTTCATTCAGCAGCATCGACTGAACGCCGGCATCATCGTCGATCAGCCCGCCCTCGCCGTGCGCTTCGCCAATGGCCGTAAACTCGGCACGGTGGAGGAAGGGTTCGCCGCCACGCTGCGGCCGGGCGACAGTTTTTTCTTCTCCGGCATGGCGCTGGAGGTGGTGCGGATGGACACGAGCGATCTGGTGGTGCGCGCCACCACGAAACAGGCGCGCATCCCCAGTTGGGGCGGCACCCGCATGGCCATGTCGACGCGGCTCGCCGACCGGGTCCGCCACTTTCTTGCCGAACCGCAGGAATGGCATCGTTTCCCCGCCGATGTGCGCGAATGGCTGGAAATGCAGAAGCTGCGCTCCGCCCTGCCCCAGCCTGGCCAGCTGCTGATCGAGACTTTCCCGCATGAGGGGCGGCACTATCTGGTCTGCTACAGTTTCGAAGGCTGGAATGCGCACCAGTCGCTGGGCATGTTGCTGACCCGGCGCATGGAAAGTCAGGGGCTGATGCCGCTGGGCTTCGTGTCCAACGACTATGCGCTGGCCGTCTATGGCATGAAGCCCGTGACCGATCCGGCCAGCCTCTTTTCCGCCGACATATTGGACCATGAATTTGTCGACTGGGTCGAACAGTCGAGCCTGCTCAAGCGCGCCTTTCGCGATGTGGCGGTGATTTCCGGCCTGATCGAGCGGCAGCATCCCGGCAAGCGCAAGACCGGGCGACAGGTGACGTTTTCTACCGACCTCATTTACGACGTGCTGCGCAAATATCAGCCCGACCATCTGTTGCTCAAGGCTGCCTGGGCGGATGCCCGCGCGCGCATGACCGATGTGGGCCGTCTGGGCGACCTGATCGATCGCGCCGCCACGACGATGCTGCATGTGCCGCTGGACCGCGTCAGCCCGCTCGCCGTGCCGGTGCTGATCCTGATCGGCCGGGAGCATGTGGCGCAAAGCGCTGCGGAGGACGCGCTGCTGATGGAGGCCGAAGCGCTGGTCGCGGAGGCGATGCGGGCGGACTGAGACCTAGAGCATTTTCGAAGCAGATGGCATCATCTGG
>NZ_JBHRVU010000004.1:0-42500 GCF_042647625.1 Sphingobium rhizovicinum
CAGGATGATGTCCGCCGCCTCCAGCGCGCATGGGCGCGGTCGATGCCGATCGCCTCGATCGCGTCGCTCGTCTCGTCCCGCAGGCCGGCGGTATCGGTGAAAGAAAGGCGGTGCCGCCAATCGCGGCCGGCACTTCGATCCGGTCGCGGGGTGGTGCCGGCAATGTCGGATACGATCGCCGCGTCCCGGCCGACCAATGCATTGAGCAAGGTCGACTTGCCGGCATTTGGCGGGCCGGCCAGCACCACGCGAACGCCGTCGCGCAAACGCTCGGCCGATGGCGCGGCGAGAATAGCGCCGACATCCTGCGCCAGCGCGGCGATGCCCTGCCCTATCGCGCCTCGATCGCGTCATCGGGCACATCATCCTCGTCGGAGAAATCGAGTGCCGCTTCGGCCATGGCGGACAGGGTCAGCAATTCATTGCGCCAGCCATTGATCCGGCGGGAAAAATGCCCCTCCGCCATCAGCAGCGCCGCGCGGCGCTGGCCCTGGGTTTCGGCGGAGAGCAGATCGGACAGACCCTCGACCGCGTTCAGGTCCATGCGCCCATGAGCAAAGGCGCGGCGAGTGAATTCGCCCGCTTGCGCCCGGCGCAATCCAGGCATGGCGGCCAGCGCATCCTCCACCGCCGCGACGATGGCCCGGCCGCCATGGCAATGGAGTTCGACCATATCCTCGCCCGTGACGGTTGCGGGACCGGGCAGCCAGAGCAGCAGGGCGCGATCGAGCGGACTGCCGTCGCGCGGATCTTTCAGCAGGGCAAGGCTGGCGGTGCGGGGCGTGGGGATGCGCCGCGCCAGCGCCTCCAGCGCGCTGCGCGCCCGTGGCCCGCTGATCCGGATAACCGCGATCCCCGCTGGCGGCGCACCGCTCGACAGGGCAAAAATGCTGTCGTCTTGACCCTTCGACACGGACCTTATTTCTTCTCGTCCTTGCCGCCGATGCCCGCCAGACCGACATTCATCATCTGCTGGAACAGGCGCATGCCCGCATCGCCCAGTGGCGAGAAGCTCTTGAACAGCGTTTCCATCTGCTCGACGCTGCCGACGCCATCAAAGCTGTCGAGCATCGTCTTGACATATTTGTCATGAATGGGCGTGACATCGGGCAGGCCCAGAAAGGCGCGGGCCTCGGCGGGCGTGCAATCCACGTCGACGGATACTTTCATGTCCCTGCTCTTCCCTGTTGGCGGCCGGCCGCATGGGGCCGTTTGATCGCGTCGTGCCGTCATGCCGCAAATAGCCGCATCAACGCAAATTTTAAACGCGGCAGGTGGTTGCGCGACTCCCCGGATCGGCCAATATGCGACCCAATCTCACTCCGCGGAAGGATCATGGCATGGGCAGCTTCACCCCGATCGACACTCTGGAAGGGGATGCGCAATTCGACGCCTATGTGGCGCAGCCTGAAGGCGAAGCGCGCGCGGCGATTATCGTCATCCAGGAAATTTTCGGCGTGAATGAAGGCATTCGCCATAAATGCGAGAGCTGGGCGAAGGCAGGCTATCTGGCCTATGCACCCGATCTGTTCTGGCGGCTGGAGCCGCATGTCGAACTGGATGCCGATGTGCCGGCGGAAATGGAGCAGGCGCTGGCCTATATCCCGAAGTTCAATCAGGATCAGGGCATCCGCGATATTGAGGCGACCATCAAGGCGGCGCGCTCTGCCCTTGGCGGCGCAGGCAAGGTGGGCGTCGTCGGCTATTGCCTGGGCGGCCGCATCGCCTTCATGAGCGCCTGCCGCACCGATGGCGATGCCTTTGTCGGCTATTATGGCGTGGGCATCGATGGCCTTCTGGGGAACAGCATGCCATCGGCAAACCGACCATGCTGCATATTCCCACCAATGATGGTTTCGTGTCCCCCGAAACGCAAAAGGCGATGCATGACGGGCTGGCCGATAATCGCCATGTGACGCTGCATGATTATGAAGGGCTGGACCATGGCTTCGCGGCCGAGACGGGCAATCGCCGGGTCGAGGACGCCGCGCAACTGGCGGACCAGCGGACCGCGGACTTCTTCGCAGCGGCGCTTGCCTGATGTCGGGCGCATGGCGGATGGTGGCCCGCAGCCATGGCGGGCCGGAGGTGATTGCGCGCGAGGATTTTGATCCGGGCCAACCGGGCGAAGGCGAAGTGCTGATCGCGCAGGATGCGGTCGGCCTCAACTTCATCGACACCTATTATCGCACCGGCCTTTACCCCGCCCCCCTGCCCACCCCGCTGGGGTCGGAGGGCGCCGGGCAGGTCGTCGCCGTGGGCGCGGGTGTCGACGGCTTTGCCGTCGGCGATCGGGTCGGCTGCGCCAGCGGTCTGGGCGCTTATGCCACGCATCGCATCGTCCCGGCCGATCGGGCGGTGAAAATCCCCGACGCCGTGTCGAGCGAGGACGCCGCCGCGATGATGCTCAAGGGCATGACCGCCTGCTATCTGGCGGAAGACACGATCGCGCTACAGGCCGGGCAGGTGGCGCTGGTCCATGCTGCCGCTGGCGGTGTCGGATCGATCCTGGTGCCATGGCTGCGGGACAAGGGCGTGATCGTGATCGCCCATTGCGGATCGGCGGCAAAGGCGGCCTCTGTCGAGGCCGATCACAGCCTGTCCGGCGCGTTTGACGATCTGGCCGCAACGGTGCGCGACCTGACCGGGGGCAAGGGCGTCGATGTGGTCTATGACGGCGTGGGCAAGGATAGCTGGGGCGCTTCGCTCGCCAGTCTTAAGCGGCGCGGCCTGATGGTCAGCTATGGCAATGCGTCGGGGGCGGTGCCGCCGGTCAGTCTGCTCGACCTCAGCCGTGGCGGATCGCTTTACGTTACCCGCCCTACCCTGTTCGATTATATCGCGACGGCGGATGAACTGGCGCACACCGCCGGGCGGCTGTTCGACCGGATGCAGAACGGGGTGGTGAAGGCGCAGATTGGCCAGCGTTTCGCGCTTGCCGATGCAGCGCAGGCCCATCGTGCGCTGGAGGCGCGCCAGACGACAGGGGCGACGGTGCTGATCCCCTGACGATGAGGGCGCTGCTCGCTGCTGTGCTGGTAGTGCCCCATCATGACAGGGGTGGTTGAGCGGAGCAGCGTTGCCCCTCCGCTCCACCGCAATGTCATTTGCGCGGGCGCCAATGCTGCATCATCTTGCGGAAACGCGACGGCGCCTCGCTATCCTGAGGCAGATCGATGGGGGCGGCAGGCTCGGTTGCCGGCGCGTCGCGCGCGACCAGAGCCGTGTGCTGGATCTGGTCGACGGCCTGGAGCAGCGGCAATTTGGTGCAGACGATAGCGTCCTGCAAACCGCCGCCTAGCCCGCCGCCCATCCAGCAGCCATAATCCACCTTGGTGATCGCCATCCCTGCATTCCACACCATCTTCTGGATCAATGCCCGGTCGAAGGCGATGAAGGCCAGGGGGTCGGCGTCATTACCGGTCAGGACGTCGCCCGCCCGCCGCATCCGTTCGGGATCGAGCGGGAAAAGGGCTTGCCCGGACAGGACCATGTGACGGGAAAAGTCGTTCAGTTCGAAGCAGGTGAACATGAAGCGCCCACCGGGACGCAGCATGGACGAAACGAAATGCAGCAAGGACTGGAAATCGGCCTGGGTGACATGGGTGAAGACCGAAAAGGCATAGGCATCGGTGAAATTGTCGCGATATTGCTCGCTCAGCGCCGATTGCGACTTGCCAGCCTGACGATCGATGAAGGCGTCATAATGATGATTGGCGCCGGTGATCAGCTCGAATTTGGTGCCGGGCAGATATGGCGCGATCTGCTGGTCGCAGAAATCGATCACCGGCGGCATGATGTCCATGCCGATCAGCTGTTCAGGGCGAACCCCGGCCTTCCACAGCGACACCAGACCACGGCCAATGCCGCAGCCAAAATCCAGAATCCGGGACTGGTTATGTAGCGGCAGCAATCGGGTGAGAATGCCGATCGATGCGTCGCCCACCAGTTCGGGGTCGGACCCGCCCACCCAATCATTCATCGGGCTGGCCCGCATCTGATCGAAGATGTGCGATAATTCTGACATTGATGGAGACCCCTTCCCCTTTGGAGACGGGCGACGCTAACCGTTGAGGTTAGCAATCACAAGCGGTTACTATGCGCTGTTTACTGGAGAAATTGCAGCCGAGATGATGCAGATCTTTGGCGTTGAGCGGATGCCAGGATGCCTGGGAAGATGTGATGGCATCGTCAACAGCGGACATTGCGATAAGGGAAAAGCCGGATCGGCAGACGAGCGGGCGTCGGCCGATCCGGCTTTCATAAAAACCAGTTGGCGGGCGATGCCGCAGCATCGCCGGTCGTTTTACTGATTCATCGTCGCGAAGAAATCTTCGTTGGTCTTGCTGTCCTTCATCTTGTCCAGCAGGAATTCCATCGCATCGACCGTGCCCATCTGCATCAGGATGCGGCGCAGCACCCACATCTTGCTGAGGGTCGGCTTTTCCACCAGCAATTCTTCCTTGCGGGTGCCCGACTTGCCGACGTCCAGCGCCGGGAAGATGCGCTTGTCGGCGACCTTGCGGTCCAGCACGATTTCCGAGTTGCCGGTGCCCTTGAACTCTTCGAAAATGACTTCGTCCATACGGCTGCCGGTGTCGATCAGCGCGGTGGCGATGATGGAGAGCGAGCCGCCTTCCTCGATATTACGCGCCGCGCCGAAGAAGCGCTTGGGGCGCTGAAGGGCGTTGGCGTCGACACCGCCGGTCAGCACCTTGCCCGACGAAGGGACGACGGTGTTGTAGGCGCGGCCGAGGCGTGTGATCGAATCGAGCAGGATCACGACGTCCTTCTTGTGCTCGACCAGACGCTTGGCCTTTTCGATCACCATTTCGGCGACCTGGACGTGACGGGTGGCCGGCTCGTCGAAGGTGGAGGACACGACCTCGCCCTTCACGCTGCGCTGCATGTCGGTGACTTCTTCCGGGCGCTCGTCGATCAGCAGGACGATCAGGAAGACTTCGGGATGGTTGTCGGTGATCGCCTTGGCGATATTCTGGAGCATCACGGTCTTGCCGACGCGGGGCGGCGCGACGATCAGGGTGCGCTGGCCCTTGCCCTGCGGGCTGACGATGTCGATGACGCGGGCCGACTTGTCCTTGACCGTGGGGTCCAGCGTGTCGAGGCGCAATTTCTGTTCGGGATAGAGCGGCGTCAGATTGTCGAAATTGACGCGATGACGGACCACATCGGGATCGTCGAAATTGACCGAGAGCAGCTTGGTCAGGGCGAAATAGCGCTCGCCATCCTTGGGCGCGCGGATTTCGCCTTCCACCGTATCGCCAGTGCGCAGGCCGAAT
This sequence comes from Sphingobium rhizovicinum, assembly GCF_042647625.1. NCBI lineage: Bacteria > Pseudomonadati > Pseudomonadota > Alphaproteobacteria > Sphingomonadales > Sphingobiaceae > Sphingobium > Sphingobium rhizovicinum. The sequence goes on from NZ_JBHRVU010000004.1 coordinate 5,301, forward strand.
TTGCGGACCTGATTGGGCGAGACGTAAATATCGTCGGGACCGGCCAGGAAGTTGGCTTCGGGACTGCGCAGGAAGCCGAAGCCGTCCGGCAGCACCTCGATCGTGCCCTCGCCCATGATCTGTTCGCCATTTTCCGCCTCGGCCTTGAGGATCGCGAACATCAGGTCCTGCTTGCGCAGCGTCGATGCGCTTTCCACGCCCAATTCCTCGGCCATGGTGACGAGGTCGGCGGGAACAGTCTTTTTGAGGTCCTTGAGGTGCATTTGCGAGTCGGTCCGATGCGGTGGAAAGAAAAATGATGGGAAAGGAAGGAGATAGCCGGACAGGAAAGCCGGAAACCCTCGCTCCGGACGGGCGAGGAGAGATAGATTTGCGTTTAGCGATCCGTCGCCTGTCTCGTCAAGGCAGGATGATGACGGATTTCAACGGAAAATCGCCATAAAGCGCGCCTGGACGGCCAGTCGAGCCGCTGGCGCGATGGCCGGCTGTCATGATATAAGAAGCGCATAAGAAAATTTGAAGGACGAGGATATGGGACGCTTCCCTGTCTCGACATGGGCCTCGCTGGGGATCGCGCTGGCGATCGGCGGATCCCCGCTGGCCGCGCAGGATGCCCCGGCGCTTGACCCCGACCAGCCGCCTTCGGTCGTCCGAACGACTACGGACCCCGATGCGCGCGTCACCATCCCCATCTCGATCGGCGGCAAGGGGCCGTGGAACTTCATCATCGACACCGGATCGCAGCGCACCGTCATCGCCCGCGAACTGGCCCAGCAATTGGCGCTGCCGCCGCGGGACACGGTCACGATCCTCAGCATGACTGGCCGGTCGGAAGCGCACACCGTCGCCCTGCCCCGGCTGGGCTTTGGCGGCAACATGATCGACGATATTCAGGCGCCGGTGCTGGAGGGAGAGAATTTGGGCGCGCCGGGCCTGCTCGGCCTCGACAGCCTGCATGCCAAGCGGGTGACGCTCAATTTCCGCACCGGGCGGATGGAAATCGCCAATAGCGGACCCAATCGGCGCGTGTCGGTCGATCCCGACACGATCGTCGTGGAGGCGCGGCGCAAGCGCGGCCAGCTGATCCTGCTCGATTCCGACGTCAACGGCATGCGGGTCAATATCATGCTGGATACCGGAACCAATTTCAGCATCGGCAATCTGGCGCTGCGCGACCGGCTGATCGCCAAGAAGCGCGCGCCGGCGATGATGGAAGCGACGCTGACCAGCGTGACTGGCGGCACGCTGACCGGGCAGGTCGGGCGGATCAAGTCGGTGCGCATGGGGCGCGTCAACCTGATCGAGGTGCCGGTGCTCTTCGCCGACGCCAGTCCGTTCGCGGAACTGGGGCTGGAGGACAAGCCGGCGTTGCTGCTGGGGATCAGCGCGCTGCGGATATTCGATCGGGTGGCGATCGATTTCGGCCGGGGCAAGGTCGATTTCCTGCTGCCTGACGCCAGCGCGCTGGAAAAGACGCGCTTTGCCGCGAACGATCAGGGCAAGGGATAAGGTTTTACTGCCCCTGCGTCGGCCGGTTCTGCGGCTGTTGCTGGCGCTGCCGATCGCGGCCCAGCACATTGTCGATCCATTGCTGGTCCAGCTTGGGCGGCTGGGGACGATCCTGCGGGTCTACCTCCATCTGCTGTTCGTCGGCATCGCTTTCCGCATCCGATCCGCCGGGGCGGGCGCGATCAATCGGCAGGCCGTTCTCATCGACCATCATGCCGCCCGACTGCATGCCGTTGTCGGGCTGGCCATAATAGGCTTCATCGTCCGGCTCCAGCTGCCATTCGGGTAGGGTGACTTCCGTCTCGAATTGCTCGACCGGGCGCTTGGCGACGGCGACTTTCATATAGTCGGCAAAGGCCCGAGCCGGCGCACGCCCACCCTGTAGCCCGCCAACTGCCCTGGCATCGTCACGCCCCATCCAGACGCCGGTGGTGATACCGCTGGAAAAGCCCAGGAAATAGCCATCCTTGTTGCTGGTCGTCGTGCCGGTCTTGCCCGCCACCGGACGGCCGATCTGCGCCGCCTTGCCGGTTCCGGTGCTGACCGCCGTCTGCATCAGGTCCGTCATGCCGGCGGCGACCCAGGGGGCCACCAGCACGCGGCTGGTATCGTCCTGATGCTGGTAGAGCAGGCGTCCGTCGGCGGTCGTGACCTTGGTGATGCCATAGGGCGCCACGGCAATGCCCTTGCGCGCGATCGAGGCCGCGGCGCGCGTCATGTCGATCAGACGCACGTCCGATGTGCCCAGCACCATCGAAGGATGGGTGTTGATCGGCGTCGACACGCCAAAGCGGCGCGCCATGTCGGCGACGGTCGGGAAGCCGACTTCCACGCCCAGCTTGGCGGCGATGGTGTTGATCGAATAGGCAAAGGCGGTGCGCACATCGATGTCGCCGGCGAAGCGTCCATTGGCGTTGCGCGGGGACCAGCCGTTGATCGTCACTGGTTCGTCGGTCACGCCCGTATCGGGGGTATAGCCCGCCTCCAGCGCCGCCATATAGACGAAGATCTTCCAGGCGGACCCCGGCTGGCGCGTCGCCGTGGTGGCGCGATTATAGTTGGACGTCACATAATCGAGGCCGCCGACCATCGCCCGCACCGCCCCGTCGCGGTCCAGGCTGACCAGCGCGCCCTGCGTGCCTGCCGGAACATTGGCCTTGATCGCCGCGGTTGCGGCATTCTGCATGCCAAGGTCGATCGTCGTATAGACTTCCAACGGTTCGTTCGGCTCGTCGATCAGCACATCGAGTTGCGGCAGCGCCCAATCGGTGAAGTAGCGCACGCTGTTCTGCGGCGGCTCGGGCGCCATGCGGACGCCGGCCAGATTGGCATTGGCATGCTCACTGGCCGAAATCGCGCCATTTTCCTGCATTAGGTCCAGCACCACGCCGGCGCGACCGACGGCTGCTTCGGCGTCGGCGGTGGGGGAGTAGCTGGACGGCGCCTTGACCAGACCGGCGATGATCGCGGCTTCGGGCAGGTCCAGGCTGGTGGCGGGGTGGCCGAAAAATTTGCGGCTGGCCGCATCAATGCCATAGGCGCCGCCGCCGAAATACACCTTGTTGAGGTAAAGTTCGAGAATCTGCCGCTTGGAGAATTTCCGCTCCAGCGCCAGCGCCAGCACCATTTCGCGCAGCTTGCGGCCGAAACTGTAACTGTTGTTGAGGAAGATGTTGCGCGTCACCTGCTGGGTGATCGTGGATGCCCCCTGCCAGCGCCGGCCCTGCCCGCGCCGTTCCACCGCGACCCATGCGGCGCGCGCCATGCCGATCGGATCAACGCCGGGGTGCAGGTAGAAACGCCTGTCCTCGGTCGACACCATCGCATCGACCATGACCTGCGGAATCTGGTCATAGCTCAGCCACTGGCCGAAACTCGGCCCGAGCGATACGATGACGCTGCCGTCGGCGGCGTGGACGCGGATCATCTGGCCATTGGGGGAGGATTTGAGGCTGTTATAGTCGGGCAGCGATTGCATCGCGATCACCACCGCGACGACCACCGCCAATAATCCAGCCACTGCCGCCGCCAGGCCGATCTTCAGCCCGCGCACCGCCCATGTCTTCACGCGACCCCGCGGGGCGCTCTTGCTCTTGCTTGATCCTGCCATTTGTGCCGCCCCGGATACGCGCTAATCCCGGCCCCGGCCAGCGCAAATCCTGCAACCGGCGCGGAAAAAGACCGTCGCGCCGTCCATGGCGAACGACGCTTTACCCCGCGATGAACGAGGGGTGTGCAGTCATGATCGAGGCCGGATGAAATTGGCATGCACCGGCCGGTAAAAGGCCGCCCGGCAACGCGGCGTCGCTACTACTTTTCGCGCGGCTTAAAATCCAGCCCGGCGCTGTTCATGCAGTAACGCAGGCCGTTCACGCCCGGCCCGTCGGGAAAGACATGGCCCAAATGCCCTTCGCAGGCAGCACAGCGCACTTCGGTGCGGATCATGCCATGGCTGGCGTCGCGAATTTCCTCGACCGCGTCGATATCGACCGGCGCAGTGAAGCTGGGCCAGCCCGAACCGCTGTCATATTTTTCATCGGCATCGAACAGCTCCGCGCCGCAGCCGGCGCAATAATAGACGCCGTCCGCCTTGTTGCTGTTATATTTGCCGGTGAAGGCGCGTTCCGTGCCGGCTTCGCGCAGCACATGATATTGTTCGGGGGACAGGCGCTCGCGCCATTCCGCTTCGGTCAGAGTGATCTTCTCCATGGGAGCAATATGGCCCCGCAGGACGGGTCTATCAAGCCCGCTCGCGCGCGGCCTGTCGCGCGATTGCCAGCAATTCGTGGCGCACCATCAGGTCGCCCGTTCCCCGCCCGCCGCGACTGGCGCGTTCAGCCTCCAGCAGGCGCTGGATGACGCGGGCGATGCCGGTGGCGTCCCACAGGCGTACCTGCCGCGTCACCAGCCCCTTCTCCTTCCAGAACACCGCCTTGCCGGCCGATTCAACGGCGGCTTCCAGCCTGCCGCTGGCGTCGAAGGCGTCGCGGATCGCGGCGATCAGCATGGCGCGGGTCAGCAGCGGCCGTATGACCGACGCCATGGCCGCGCCGGTTTCGGTCAGGCTGGTCAGTTCGCGGTGCATCCCTTTCAGGTCGCCGCCCAGCACGGCGTTGACCAGCGGGCCGATCTCCGTGTCGGGATTGTCGGCGGACAGGGCGTCGAGCGCTTCCTGCGTGGCCTCACGCGGGCGATCCGGCGCGGCGTCGAGATAGAGGATCAGCTTCTCCACCTCCCCCGCCATCAATGCGCGGTCGCCATTGGCCAGGTCCACGATCCGGCGGGCAAGATCGGTCGGCAGGCGCAGGCCGCTTTCGCGCGCGATGCCGATCGCGATCTGCTCCGCCTCGCGCGGGTCGGGCTGATAGGAAATCAGCGCCATCGCCGCCTTGTGATCCAGCGCCAGCTTGACCAGCTTCGACGTCGCCTTGAGCGCGCCGGCGACCGCGATCACGGGATTGCCCGCCGCCTCCGCCTCCAGCAGGGCGGTCAGCGCAGGTACGGATTCCTCGCCCATGCCGCTGATGCGCACCCAGCGCCGATCGCCGAACATGGAAAAGGATGCGGCTTCGTCCGACAGGCGGGCCGGATCATCCTTCAGCGTGGCGCCGTCCAGGTCGATCCGTTCCGCCTGCGGCCCCATGGCGCGCTCCAGCCGCTTCGCCAGCGCCTGACTCCCGGCCTCATCGGGACCATAGAGCAGGAAGAAGCGGATGTCGGTCGGTGGCGCGTCCAACGCCCTTTCCATCTGGCCGCGATTGGCCTTCAAGGATGGGCGGCCTTGCGCGAAAACAGGGCCAGCCGGGTGACGATCTGATCCGCCACCGTCTGCGACAGCCGTTCCAGCGCCGTGTCTTCGGCCGCGATCGTGGCATATTCGCTCGACGTGACGTCAATGCCCGCGTCGGACCCGGCGGTATCGTCCAGCACCTGCGCGCCGGTGGCCTGATCGACCAGTTGATAGCGGGCGCGCAGGGTGCGCCGTTCGCGTGTGATGGCGGCGTCGGAGCGCAGGCCGAAACCGCTGATATTGTCGTCCAGCTTCACCACCAGCTTGTAGCGCGGACCATCGCCGCCCCGCATGGCGGCCAGCCGGTCGTTGAGCGCATTGCGCACCAGCCAGCCATTCTTGCCCTCGATCGGGGCGACTTCGACATTGCCCAGCGCCTGCGCGACCGCGCCATGCCCGCCCCCGCCAAAGACCGGGCGCAGGCCGCAGCCGGCAAGGAGCAAGGGGACGGCGAGCAGGGGAAGGATGCGCTTCATGCGGACCTCCATAACCGTTCGCCCCTTGCTTGTCGAAGGGGCGAACGGATGTTGTCAGATCACTAGGTTGACCAGCCGGTCCGGCACCACGATCACCTTCTTGGGCGTCGCGCCATCCAGCGTGCGAATGACATTGGGTGCGGCGAGCGCCAGCTTTTCCAGTTCGTCCTTCGGCGTCCCCTTGGGCACGGTGATGGTGTCGCGCAGCTTGCCCATCACCTGGCAGGCGATGGTGACTTCATCGTCCACCAGCAGCGCCGGATCGACCACCGGCCAGGCCGCATTGGCGATCAGCCCCTCTCCGCCCATTTCCGCCCAGCCTTCTTCGGCCAGATGCGGCGTCATGGGCGCGACCAGCAGCGCAAGGCCGCGGATCGCGGCGGTGCGGCTGGCCGAAGGCTTGGCCTTCTCGATCGCGTTCACCAGCTCGTAAATCTTGGCGACGGCCTTGTTGAAGCCCAGTCCTTCAATATCCCTGGCCACGCCATCGACGGTCTGGTGCAGCTTGCGGTCCAGCGCCTTGTCCTGCCCCTCGGCTGACGCATCGGCTTCGCCGAACAGACGCCAGACGCGGTTGACGAAGCGCCACGATCCTTCGATCCCAGCCTCGGTCCAGGGCAGGTCACGCTCGGGCGGGCTGTCCGACAACATGAACCAGCGCACCGCGTCCGCGCCATATTGGCCGATGATGTCGTCGGGATCGACGACATTCTTCTTGGACTTGGACATTTTGATGACCCGGCCGACCTCGACCGGGGCGTTGTCGGCGATCAGCGTCGCGCCATCGGACGTCCGGTCGATCTCGCCGGGCGCGAAATAGACGGGGGGCAACCCCTCGCCCTGTTCGCGGCTATAGGTTTCGTGCGTCACCATGCCCTGCGTGAACAGGCCGGTGAACGGCTCGGCAAAGCCCAGCTGCCCCATATGCTGAAGCGCGCGGGTCCAGAAACGGGCATAGAGCAGATGCAGGATCGCATGTTCCACGCCGCCAATATATTGGCCGACCGGCAGCCATTGCTCGACCGTGGCGCGATCGAACGGCTTGTCCTTGGGCTGGCTGGCGAAGCGGATGAAATACCAGCTGGAATCGGCGAACGTGTCCAGCGTGTCCGTCTCACGCACGGCGGGCTTGCCGCAGGACGGGCAATCGACATGCTTCCATGTCGCATGGCGATCGAGCGGGTTGCCGGGAATGTCGAAGCTGACATCTTCGGGCAGCACGACCGGCAGCTGATCCTTGGGCACCGGCACCACGCCGCAGCCCTGGCAATGGATGACCGGGATCGGCGTGCCCCAGTAACGCTGGCGCGACACGCCCCAGTCGCGCAGGCGGAACACGGTCTTGCCTGCGCCCCAGCCTTCGGATTCGGCGCGCGCGATGACGGCGGCCTTGGCCTCTTCCACGGCCATGCCATTGAGGAAGCGGCTGTTCACCAGATTGCCGGGGCCGGTATAGGCTTCGTTGTGGATCGGCTTGTCGGCCTCGCCCTCCAGCGCGACGACGCGCTCTACGGGAAGCATATATTTGCGCGCGAAATCGAGGTCGCGCTGGTCATGCGCGGGCACGCCCATGACGGCGCCGGTGCCATAGTCCATCAGCACGAAATTCGCGATGAAGACCGGCAGATGCCATTCCGGATCGAAGGGGTGCGCGACCGTCAGGCCGGTGTCGAAGCCCAGCTTCTCGGCCGTTTCCAGTTCGGCGGCCGTGGTGCCGCCTTCCTTGCACTTTTCGATGAAGGCGACCGCGTCGGGGTTGTTCGCCGCCACCGCCTGCGCCACCGGATGGTCGGCAGCAATCGCGACGAAGCTCGCCCCGAAAATCGTGTCCGGGCGGGTCGAATAGACTTCGATGTCCGTGTCAAACGGCGCAACCGGCCGGAAGCGGAATTGCAGGCCGACCGACTTGCCGATCCAGTTTTCCTGCATCGTGCGCACCTTGTCGGGCCACTGGTCGAGCGTCTTCAGCCCTTCCAGCAGGTCGTCGGCAAACTGGGTGATTTTCAGGAACCACTGGGACAGCTTGCGCTTCTCCACCAGTGCGCCCGAACGCCATCCGCGCCCGTCGATCACCTGTTCGTTCGCCAGCACGGTCATGTCGACCGGATCCCAGTTGACCGCCGATTCCTTGCGATAGACCAGACCCGCTTCCAGCATGTCCAGGAACAGCGCCTGTTCCTGCCCATAATAGTCCGGTTCGCAGGTGGCGAGTTCGCGGCTCCAGTCGATCGCGAAGCCCAGCTTTTTCAGCTGCGCGCGCATATTGGCGATATTGTCGCGGGTCCAGCTGCCGGGATGGACCTTCTTTTCCATCGCCGCATTTTCGGCTGGCATGCCGAAGGCGTCCCAGCCCATCGGATGCAGCACTTCATGGCCGGTCATTCGGCGGAATCGCGCCAGCACATCGCCCATCGAATAATTGCGGACATGGCCGATATGGATGCGCCCCGAAGGATAGGGGAACATTTCCAGCACATAAGAGCGCGGCTTGGTCGAGGCGTCATCCGCCCTGAAGCTCTGCTGCTCGTCCCAGGTCGCCTGCCAGCGGGCGTCGGCCTCCAGCGGGTTGAAGCGCCTCTGCATCTTTCTTCCTTACAAATGCGATCGGGCTGGGCTTGTCACAAGCCCAGCCCCAATGGTGTGAAAACAGGACGTTATCCACGCCCGAAGGGAGGGCTTTAGCCGGAGATCGCCATGCGGCGCAGGTCGCGCGCCTTGGTCAGGATCACTTCTTCCAGCTTCTGCGTGGTCGCCGCCTTGACCGGGGCGTCGACCCACTGGCCATTCTGGTTGACCTGACGGCTGGCGGCGACGCGCAGCGCGTCGGCGCGCAGATCCTGATCCAGGATCGACACGGTCAGCTTCATCCGTTCATTGGGGCTGTTGGGATTGGCATACCAGTCGGTCACGATCACGCCGCCGTTAGAATCGGTCTGCACCATCGGCATGAAGGACAGGGTGTCGAGCGAGGCGCGCCACAGATAGGCGTTGACGCCGATGGTCGTCACCTTCGACGCGGCGAGGTCCGCCTTGGGCCGGTCCTTGGAGCCGCCGCCACATGCCGCGAGCGGCAGGAGGGCAGCCAGCAACAGGCCGGAAGAAAGGGAGACGGGAAGGCGGACCATCAGGGCATGTCCTAGCTTAAAAAGACGAGAAACTGCCCGCTTCTATAGTGGTCATGCGCCATGGGGCAAGGGGGCGCGACGCGCGCACGCGACGGGGTGATCGCGCGCAGGCCATCCGACCCTGTGTATTCGATGCAACAGCTCCGACAAAAAGGCGTTCTACCACTAGCCTGTGGCGGTTTTCTGGGTGTAATGCGTTTCTAAATATCAGTCGGTGGGGACAGAGTCGGATCATGCGCGTGAATAGGGGACATCTGGCATTGGCGAGCGCGGCGGTTGCCGTGGCTGGCTTTATGCTGTCTCCTGCGATCGGCGCGGTGTCCGAACTGGCTCGGCTGCGCGCGGAGGCGCCCGTGTCGCTCGGCGCACTGGGCAGCATCTCCTCCTTTACGCCGACGATCAAGGATCCGCGCCTCGCCGCCGCTTATGCGCGCATCGCGGCCAAGGCGAGCAGCGAAGGCTTCCGCTTCACGCCGACCAGCGGTTCATTGAGCGGCCAGCGTTCGGTCACGGTGATGGTCCGCGCGGCGGACGATCGCGTTGCGGTCAACCGCACGCTGACGCCGGTGGACATCAAGCCGGTCGCCTTCAGCCTGAACGGCGTGCACAACTGGCGCAAGTTCGCCCTGCCCGACTCGGTCGGCCGCAAGGCGCTGGACCCGGTGCCGGTCGAAACGATGGTCGACGCCAAGAATTTCTCGCTGGATGACGGCAAGAAGGATCGGTTCAGCACAAAGATGCTGATCGAGAGCCATCGCGAAGCCGGTACGGGCGCTACGGTGCGCAATCCGTCCGCGGACAAGGATTATTCGCTGGATCTCGCCAGCTCCTATTCGCTGACGCGCAATCTGAACGTGACGGCGGGCCTACGCTATAATAACAGCGTTGCGGGTCGCCTGACGCCGATGACCGACGAACGGCAGGACAGCCAGGCCGTCTATCTGGGCACCATCTTCAAATTCTGATCGATTTGAGCATCTTGCTTTAAATCAGATATTTTCAATTTCCGTTCGCGCTTCGACAAGCTCAGGGCGAACGGTTGAAGGTAGGCGCATCTCAGTCTGATCGCTTATCCAAAGCCCGGCACGGGCGAAGGCAAGGCTTCGCCAGCAAAATAGGCGCGCAGATTGGCGCGCAGCATCTCCAGCATCTGCGCCACGGCGGCATCGGTCGCGCCGCCGGTGTGCGGGGTCAGCACGACATTGGGAACATCGACCCAGCGCGCCGCATCGGTTGGTTCCTGCGCGAACACATCCAGCGCCGCGCCGCCCAGCCGCCCGTCCTGCAAGGCGGCAATCAAAGCGTCTTCATCGACCAATTGCCCGCGCGCGACATTGACCAGCAGACCGCCCGCGCCCAGCGCGTCGATCACCGCCCTATCGATCATGCCACGATTGCTGTCATCGGCCTTCGCCGCCACCACCAAAATGTCGCTTTCCTGCGCCAGCGCGATCAGGCTGTCGGCGCGGGGCGAGCGCAATTCCGGCTTGGCGCGCGGTCCCCACCAGTTCACCGGCATCCGCATCACTTCGGCTCGCTGGGCGGTGGCAAGACCGATCGCGCCCATGCCGACGATGCCCAGCCGCGCGCCGGACAGCGACCGGGTGATCGTCTTGGCCCCCGCCACCCACTGACCGGCCCGCACCTGCCGGTCGCCCGCCACGATTCCGCGCCGATGCGCGAGAATCAGGCCGATCGCATGATCCGCCACATCCTGCGCATTGGCGTCCCCGGCATGGCTCACGGCGATATTGCGCGCCCGCGCCCGGTCCAGATCGACCCCGTCATAACCAACGGTGAAGCAGGCGATCAGGCCAAGGCGCGGCATCGCCGCCAGCAGCGACGGATCGAGCCGGAACTCCCCGGCCGTCACCAGCGCCTGTGTGTCGGCTGTGCGCATGCGCCCGGCCTCCTCCCACAATGGCATGACGTCATAATCCGCCGCCAGCGCCGCCAGCAGGGGCGCCAGATGCGGCTGGGCGATCAGGACGACCGGGCGCGCTTCGCTCATCCGATCTGCCTCAGCGCCTGCGCGAAGTCGGCGATCAGATCGTCCGCGTCTTCGCACCCGATCGAGATGCGGACCATATTGTCGCCGATCGCCAGCGCCTTCTTGCGCTCGGCCGGCACCGACAAATGGGTCATCGCCGCCGGATGGCTGGCCAGCGTCTCCGTGCCGCCCAGGCTGACCGCCAGCTTGGCGATCTTGAGCGCGTCGAGAAAGGCGAAGGCTTCCGCCTCCCCGCCCTTCAGATAGAGGGAGAAGGTCGATCCCGCGCCGGTGCAGTGGCGGCGATAAATGTCCGCCTGTCGCTCCGTTTCGGGGAAGCCCAGATAGACGACCTTCTCCACTTGCGGCTGATCCTTCAGCCAGGCGCAGACCTTCGCCGCATTCTCCCCCGCCCGGCTCATCCGCAGTTCCAGCGTCTCCAGCGACCGCAGCAGCATCCAGGCGCTGTGCGGATCGAGGATGGTGCCGATCGTGTTGCGCATCAGGCGAATGGCGTTGATCAGCGCATTGCTGCCCAGCACCCCGCCCGCGACCAGATCGCTATGCCCGCCGGCATATTTGGTCAGGCTGTAGATGACGAGATCCGCGCCATGCTTGATTGGCCGGTGCCACAATGGGCCAAGGAAGGTGTTGTCGATCGCGATCGGCGGCACATGCGCCTCCCCTGCGAACAGCGAGTCGCGCCGCGCAACCACCGCCTCCAGATCGACCAGCACGTTGGTCGGGTTGGCCGGGCTTTCCAGATAGAGCAGGGCGACCCGGCCCAGCTCCCTGGCCTTTTCGATCACCGCGCCAATCTCCGCCTCGGTCGCGCCGGCCGGGAAATCGAGCCATTGCACGCCAAAGCGGCCCAATATGCGCCCGATCAGCGATTCGGTCGCGGCATAGAGGGGGGCGGAATGGACGATTACGTCGCCCGGCTGGACCAGCGCCAGCAGGGTGGTGGCGATGGCCGACATGCCGCTGGAAAAGAGCAGCGCATCTTCCGCCTCCTCCCACACGGACAGCCGGTCCTCGCAAATTTCCTGATTGGGACCGTTGAAGCGGGAATAGACCAGCCCCTCTGCGCCGCCGGGCCGGATGCCGGTCACGCCTTCAAAATGGCGCTTGCCCGCAGCCGCGCTTTCGAAGGCGAAGGTGGAGGTGAGGAAGATAGGCGGTTTCAATGATCCTTCGGACAGGGTCGGATCATAGCCATGGCCCATCATCAAGGTGGCGGGCTTCAGCTTGCGGCCGTCAATTTCCATGATCGGCGCCTTGGGGCGACGGCGGTTGCCGGGCGCTTCCACCCCGGTCAGTTCGGCTTCGGTGACGGGGGGCGGGGTTTCGCCGGTCATCTTTTTTCTCCTGGCTATTTGCGGCGTCTGATGCGTCGCTGTCATGGGCAGGAGTGTAACGCAGCCTTGCCGAAAAGAGCCAGAGGGCTGAGCAACAATATTTCTCAGCCCTGTATGATTATTCCGCAGCCTGTCCGCTGGGGTCAGGCGACCAGCCCTTCTTCATCCTCGACATGGACTTTGGCGTCATTCGGTGTGGGGCCCTCATGCACCGGGCATGCATGAGCGACATTCAGCGTTTCAGCATAGAAATTCCACCACTCGCTCCAGAAGGCGAAGGGCAGGAACCAGGCGTCAAACATCGATGCTGGCAGGGGCAGCATGTCCTGTTTCTCGTTCATCGGCCGTATTTCCTCTCCATATGTCGGCCCCGCCTGCATTGCCACGGCTACTACGCCCGACTCCGTCAGGGGTTGCGCGGGGGCGAGGGGAATGACGATTTCTATCATGAACGCAGCGGCGGCACCAACATGGGGATTGCCCTAAGGCGCGGGGGCCGTGACAGCGGCGACAGGGCATCCTACATCGGATGCATGCCGGCCGCCCTTCCCGATCCTATCGAAAGCTGGTTCGCGGCGCGGGGCTGGCGGCCGCGCCGGCATCAGATGGATATGCTGGCGGCGGCGCAGGCGGGCGCGCATGCTTTGCTGGTCGCGCCGACCGGGGCGGGCAAGACGCTGGCCGGCTTCCTGCCGACGCTGGCGGACCTGATCGACGCGCCGGTCGACGGATTGCATACCCTCTATGTCTCGCCCCTGAAGGCGCTGGCGGTCGATGTGCGGCGCAATTTGCTGACGCCGATCGAGGAAATGGGGCTGCCGATCCGGGTGGAGACGCGCACTGGCGACACTCCGTCCGATCGGAAGGCGCGCCAGCGCGCCCGGCCGCCGCAGATATTGCTGACCACGCCCGAATCCCTGTCGCTGCTGCTCAGCTATCCCGACGCGGCGCTGATGTTCGATCGTCTCCGCACGGTGATCGTCGATGAAGTCCATGCCTTCGCCACGCAGAAGCGCGGGGATCTGCTCAACCTTTCAATGGCGCGATTGCAGGCGATCAATCCCGCGCTGCGCCGGGTGGCGCTCTCCGCCACGGTGGCCGATGTCGACGCCTATCGCGCCTGGCTGGCACCCGATGGCGATATTGACATGGTGACGCCAGTGCTGGGCGAAGCGGGCGCGGACCCCAATGTCGCGATCCTCATTCCCGAAGGGCGCGTCCCCTGGTCGGGCCATTCGGGCAAATATGCCTCGGCACAGGTGATGGCGGAAATCGAGGCGCGGCAGACGACTCTGGTCTTCTGCAACACGCGGGGCCTTGCCGAACTCATCTTTCAGGAACTCTGGTCGGCCAATGACGCTAACCTGCCGATCGCCATCCACCATGGCAGCCTGTCGATCGAGGCGAGGCGCAAGGTGGAATCGGCGATGGCGGCGGGCAAGCTGCGTGCGCTGGTGGCGACGGCTTCGCTCGATCTGGGCGTCGACTGGGGCAATGTCGATTGCGTGATCCAGATGGGCGCGCCCAAGGGATCGTCCCGCCTGCTCCAGCGCATCGGCCGCGCCAATCACCGGCTCGACATGGCGTCCGAAGCGATCCTGATTCCCGGCAATCGCTTTGAATATCTGGAGGCGCGCGCGGCGCTGGATGCCGTCGAGGCAGGCGAACGGGACGCCGATGATTTCCGCCCCGGCAGCCTCGACGTGCTGGCCCAGCATATCATGGGCCTTGCCTGCGCCGGGCCGTTTCGGGCGGAAGAATTGCTGGAAGAGGTGCGGTCGGCAACGCCCTATAGCGCGCTGACGGCAGAAGCGTTCGATGCCGTGCTGCACTTTATCGAGGGCGGCGGCTACGCCCTGCGCGCCTATGATCGTTTCAAGCGACTGACGCAGGAGGCGGATGGCCAGGGAAATACGCTTTGGCGCGTCTCCCATCCCCGCTTCATTCAGCAGCATCGACTGAACGCCGGCATCATCGTCGATCAGCCCGCCCTCGCCGTGCGCTTCGCCAATGGCCGTAAACTCGGCACGGTGGAGGAAGGGTTCGCCGCCACGCTGCGGCCGGGCGACAGTTTTTTCTTCTCCGGCATGGCGCTGGAGGTGGTGCGGATGGACACGAGCGATCTGGTGGTGCGCGCCACCACGAAACAGGCGCGCATCCCCAGTTGGGGCGGCACCCGCATGGCCATGTCGACGCGGCTCGCCGACCGGGTCCGCCACTTTCTTGCCGAACCGCAGGAATGGCATCGTTTCCCCGCCGATGTGCGCGAATGGCTGGAAATGCAGAAGCTGCGCTCCGCCCTGCCCCAGCCTGGCCAGCTGCTGATCGAGACTTTCCCGCATGAGGGGCGGCACTATCTGGTCTGCTACAGTTTCGAAGGCTGGAATGCGCACCAGTCGCTGGGCATGTTGCTGACCCGGCGCATGGAAAGTCAGGGGCTGATGCCGCTGGGCTTCGTGTCCAACGACTATGCGCTGGCCGTCTATGGCATGAAGCCCGTGACCGATCCGGCCAGCCTCTTTTCCGCCGACATATTGGACCATGAATTTGTCGACTGGGTCGAACAGTCGAGCCTGCTCAAGCGCGCCTTTCGCGATGTGGCGGTGATTTCCGGCCTGATCGAGCGGCAGCATCCCGGCAAGCGCAAGACCGGGCGACAGGTGACGTTTTCTACCGACCTCATTTACGACGTGCTGCGCAAATATCAGCCCGACCATCTGTTGCTCAAGGCTGCCTGGGCGGATGCCCGCGCGCGCATGACCGATGTGGGCCGTCTGGGCGACCTGATCGATCGCGCCGCCACGACGATGCTGCATGTGCCGCTGGACCGCGTCAGCCCGCTCGCCGTGCCGGTGCTGATCCTGATCGGCCGGGAGCATGTGGCGCAAAGCGCTGCGGAGGACGCGCTGCTGATGGAGGCCGAAGCGCTGGTCGCGGAGGCGATGCGGGCGGACTGAGACCTAGAGCATTTTCGAAGCAGATGGCATCATCTGCTGGCTCGGAAAATGCGGAAAACAAAAGAGAAATAGAGCATTATCCGATTCAGTATGAACGGATTATGCTCTATTTCCCAGTCAGCCCGTTCATCGCGGCAAAGGGATCGTCGGCGGCATCCTCATTCCAGCGATATTCGGTGCGATGCGCGACCCAATGGGCCATGTCCTTGCCATAGAGTTTCGCGATCAGGCCCAGCGCCATGTCCGTCCCTGCCGAAATGCCGGAGGAGGAAATATATTTGCCATCCTCCACCCAGCGCGCCTGCGGCACCCATGCCACCTTTGCGCCCTGCGCCGTCGCCCATTTCCAGGCCATCTTGTTGCTGGTCGCCCTCACCCCGTCGATCAGGCCGGTCTTGGCCAGCAGGCCGGATCCGGTGCAGATTGTCGCCACCTGCGGCGTGGCGTCGGCGATGGCGCGGATCGATTCCAGGAAAGCCGCATTGCCGACTTCCCGCCTTGTGCCGATGCCGCCGGGGATCATCACGATGTCCAGCTTCGGTGCTTCGGCGAACCCGTAATCCGCAATCGCCTGCGGCCCCGCGCCGCTCCTCACCGGCCCGGCCTTGTCCGCGATCATCAGAATTTCGACGCGATCCTTCAGCATGCCGAACATTTCCAGCGGACCGAACACGTCGAGCAATTCGAAACCGTCGAACAGTAGCATGCCGAGCTTCTTCTTCGGCCCGCTGGCCGGGACGGGCGGTTGCACGCTGACTTGCGCTGTGGCCTGCGCAGATAAGGCCAGCGAGGACAGGCCCAGCATCGGCATGGCGGTGGAGGCGATCAGCACATCACGGCGAGAGGCATCGGCGGTCATGATATTGTCCTCCGGATCAGATGGTTCACCCCGCTTAACGATCAGGGGCCGTCTTCCCGCATCCCGCCGCAGCCCTTGAGCGTGCCGTCCGCAAAGGAAATCTGCACCCGGTCGGACCAGATGGCCTCGCTCATGCCGTCGCTGCACGGTCCTTCGGTTGCACTGAGGGCGAAGCCGTCGCCGACAAAGCGCAAGGTGCGATCGTCGCTCCGGTCGTGGACGACAAAGTGCAGCGGCGCATGATCCGGCCGCTCCAGCAGAGCCGTCGTCCCGCGCAGCGTCACGCCCCAAAAGGGTTCGGTGCCGATGGCGCGATAGTCTGGTGGGGTCGGAAGCGCTTTCGATGTTCCACGTGAAACCAAGGGCTTGGGTTTGGCCACTGGCTGGGGTGCTGGCGGAGTATCGCTGGCCGCATTGGCCGGAATGCTGTTATTGATCGGCGTGATGACATTGGCCACTGCTTTGGGTTGGGCCTGATTTGTCGCCGGATCGCCCTTCCCGCACCCGCTCAGCAGCATGGCCAGGAGGAGGGCGGCGATCGGCTTCATGGGCGAAGCGGCGCCCGGCGGAAGCAATCGGCGGCATGGTCATTCACCATGCCAATGGCCTGCATCCAGGCATAGACGATGGTCGGCCCGACGAATTTGAAGCCGCGTTTCTTGAGGTCTTTGGAGATCGCTTCCGACACATCGGTCTTTGCCGGAAAATGGACGCCGTCATTCTGGATCGGCGCACCGTTCGCGAAACTCCAGACATAGGCGGAAAAATCCTCGCCCGCGTCGCGCATTGCGCAATAAATCTGCGCGCCGCGAATCGTCGCCTCGATCTTGGCGCGCGCCCGAACGATGCCGGGATCGCTCATCAGCCGTTCGACATCATCAGGACCAAAGGCCGCAACCCGATCCGGATCGAATCCGGCAAAGGCCGCGCGGAAACCCTCGCGCTTGCGCAATATGGTGATCCAGGACAGGCCCGCCTGAAACCCCTCCAGCATCAGCATTTCCCAGAGCATGCGCGAATCGCGCTCCGGCACGCCCCATTCTTCGTCATGATAGGCGCAATAAAGCGGGTCCGCCGCGCTGACCCAGCTACAACGAGGCAGCGCGGCGTCGTGCATGGCTCAAACGTCCAGATTGGCGACGTTCAGCGCATTGTCCTGAATGAACTCGCGGCGCGGCTCCACCACGTCACCCATCAGGCGGGTGAAGATTTCGTCGGCCACGTCGGCCTGCTCCACCTCGACGCGCAACATCGATCGATTGTCCGGGTCCAGCGTGGTTTCCCACAGCTGTTCCGCGTTCATTTCGCCCAGCCCCTTGTAGCGCTGGATGGCGAGGCCCTTGCGCCCGGCGGCCAGCAGGGCGTCGAGCAGTTCGCTCGGCCGGGTGACGACCGCGCCCTTGGCCGGGGCGGCGGGCAGATCATCGTCGCTCGCCTCGGCGGCCAGCGCGGCCTTGACCGTGACGAGACGGCTGTAGGTGCGATAGCTTTCCGCATCTTCGGCGGCGATGGCGTGCAGCTTGCGGGCTTCGGCCGATCCGATGAAGCCGCCCTCGATCACATGATGATCGGTGACGCCGCGCCACAGCCGCTGGAAATGGAATCCGCCCTCTTCGGCGACGATGCCGGTCCAGCGGCCCTCGACATCCTGCGCATCCATCCAGGCGACGGTCGTGGCCAGCCGCTCGGCCTGCGCGTCGGCAGACAGTTCGGGATCGAGCGCACCGTTGAGGCTCAGCGCCTCGATGATGGCGGGATTATAGCGGCGCGGCACATAGCGCATCACCGCGCGCATGCGGCGGCTATGTTCGATCAGGCTGCGCAGATCGTCGCCGGTGCGCATGCCGTCGCTGCCTTCCAGCGCCATCGAATCGACGCCATTGTCGACCAGATATTGCTCCAGCGCCGCTTCATTCTTCAGATACACTTCGGACCGGCCGCGCGTCGCCTTGTAGAGCGGCGGCTGGGCGATGTAGAGATGCCCTGCCTCGATGATCTGCGGCATCTGGCGGTAGAAAAAGGTCAGCAGCAGCGTGCGGATATGCGCGCCGTCGACGTCGGCGTCGGTCATGATGACGATCTTGTGGTAGCGCAGCTTTTCCAGATTGAAATCGTCGCGGATGCCGGTGCCCATCGCCTGAATGAGGGTGCCGACTTCCTTGGACGACAGCATCCGGTCGAAACGGGCGCGTTCGACGTTCAGAATCTTGCCCTTCAGCGGCAGGATCGCCTGATTGTGGCGGTTGCGGCCCTGCTTGGCCGAACCACCGGCCGAATCGCCTTCGACCAGGAAGAGTTCGGACTTGGCGGGGTCGCGTTCCTGACAGTCGGCCAGCTTGCCGGGCAGCGAGGCGATGTCCATCGCACCCTTGCGCCGGGTCAGTTCGCGCGCCTTCTTCGCCGCTTCGCGCGCGGCGGCGGCGTCGATCACCTTCTGCACGATCATCTTGCCGTGGGCCGGATTCTCCTCCAGCCATTCGGCCATCTTGTCGGCCATCAGGCTTTCAAGTGGCTGGCGCACTTCGGACGACACCAGCTTGTCCTTGGTCTGCGACGAGAATTTGGGATCGGGCAGCTTGACCGAGACGATCGCGGTCAGCCCTTCGCGCATATCCTCGCCGGTGAGGGAGACTTTCTCCTTCTTCAGCAGACCGGTCTTGTCAGCATAGTTATTGAGCGTGCGGGTCAGCGCCGCGCGGAAGGCGGCGAGGTGCGTCCCGCCGTCACGTTGCGGGATGTTGTTGGTGAAGCAGAGGACATTCTCATAATAGGAATCATTCCACTCCAACGCGACGTCGATGGTCACATCGTCGCGGGTGCCGGCGATCGCGATCGGATCGGGCATCAGCGCATTCTTGTTGCGGTCGAGATATTTGACGAAGGCCGCGATGCCGCCCTCATAATAAAGCTCGACCTCCTTCTTTTCCTCATGCCGCGCGTCGACCAAAAACAGGCGCACGCCGCTGTTGAGGAAAGCCAGCTCGCGATAGCGATGCTCCAGCTTCTCGAAATCATATTCGATCTGGTTCTTGAAGGTGCCGCCGTCGCCGGGGGTCTTCTCGGTCGAGGCGAGGAAGGTGACGCGCGTCCCCTTCTTGCCCTCTGGCGCCTTGCCGATCACCTTGAGCGGCGCGGTCGCGTCGCCATAGGCGAAGCGCATCCAATGCTCCTCGCCCTCGCGCCAGATATTGAGGTCCAGCCATTCGGACAATGCGTTGACGACGGACACGCCCACGCCGTGCAGGCCGCCCGACACCTTATAGGCATTGTCGTCGCTGGTATTTTCGAACTTACCGCCCGCGTGCAACTGGGTCATGATGACCTCGGCCGCCGACACGCCCTCTTCCTTGTGGATGCCGGTCGGAATGCCGCGGCCATTATCCTCGACGCTGACGGAGCCGTCCGGGTTCAGCGTGATGGTGATCAGGTCGCAATGCCCCGCCAGCGCTTCGTCGATCGCATTGTCGCTGACCTCAAAGACCATATGATGCAGGCCGCTGCCATCGTCGGTGTCGCCGATATACATGCCGGGCCGCTTGCGCACGGCGTCCAGCCCTTTCAGCACCTTGATGCTGTCGGCGCCATATTCATTGCTGTTGGGGGAGTTGACGGGTTCTTCGCTCATGCCAAGCCTATAGGGAAAGGCGCCATGAAACTAAAGCGAAACATGGCGTCTTCCGCCCTGGGCCGGGGCGGTCTATCACGCTTTCCATGCGCATTGTCCCGGCCCTGCTTCTGCCCCTGATGCTGACCGTTGCCGCCTGTTCGAAGAGCAACGACGTCTATGAGGAATTGCCCAACAGCTCGCTGGCCGGCGCGCCGCGCGAAGATGTGCCTGAAAGCCGCATGGATGCGCCGGTCGCGCGGCCGGTGACGATCGGGGAGGATGGTCCCCGGATGGATGCATGCGGCGCGCTGGGGCAGGTCACGCGCAGCGGCCCGGCCGGACTTTCGCTGCGCGCGGCGCCGTTCAGCGACGCAAAGCCGCTAGCCCAACTGGCGGAAGGCCAGCGCGCCTATATCTGCACGCGCAGCATCGACCAGAAATGGCTGGGTGTGGTGGTGCCGCCTGCCCAGCCTGCGGATAACGCGACGGAGGCCGTCGATTGCGGCGTCGCCTCCCCCGTGGATCGCAAGCAAGCCTATGATGGCCCCTGCGTCAGCGGCTGGGTGGCGAGCGCCTATATGCGGCTGGTCGCGGGTTAAGGCAGTCGATCCGATAGCATCGGATCGACTGCCTTATGTTTTTGTTGTTGCGCATTCTCCGAGCCGTCAGCTGTTCCAGCTGACTTGAGAATGCTTAAATCCCGCCCAGAAAGTCCAGCTTGCCCACAGGGACGCCCGCCTGCCGCAGCAGCGCATAGGTGGTGGTCAGGTGGAAATAAAAATTGGGCAGGGAAAAGGTCAGCACATGGCTGCGCCCGGTAAAGGGAATCTCGCCGCCCGGCACCTTCAGCACCACGCTGGCCTCCTCCCGTCCGTCGATCTTCTCGCGCGGCACGGCTTCCAGCAGGGCGATGGTCTTTGCGATGCGCGCCTGCAATTCGTCAAAGCTCTGCTCGGTATCCGGCATCGCCACCGGCTCCAGTTCGCCCAGCCGCGTCACCGTGCCCTTGGCCGTGTCGCAGGCGAACTGCACCTGCGCGGTCAGCGGTTTCATGTCCTCGATCAACTGCGCGCCGGTCAGAGCCAGCGCATCTAAGCCTTTTTCAGCCGCAAAGGCCGCGCCCTTGTCCAGCAGGACGGACAGGTTCCGCAGGCCACGGATGAAGACGGGTACGGTCAGGTCATAAAGCTCGGTCGCCACGCAGCGTTCCTTCTATTCGATGCCGGTAAAGACCAGCTTCTGCACGCGGCGGCCGGTATTCACCTCGGTCGCATAGATATTGCCGTCGCTGTCGGTATCAATGCTGTGCAGCCAGGTGAATTGCCCTGCCTGCCGCCCGACCCGGCCGATCGCGCCCAATATGGCGTGGGTCTTGCGCTCCAATATCCAGATGCGGCCGTTCATCATGTCGGCGACATACATGTAAGTCTGTTGCGGATCGGGCGAGAAGGCGATGTCGGTCACGGTGTGCGTGCCGCCCGTTTCCGGCGCGATCGCCAGGTCGCGCACGAAGGTCAGGCCGCCATTCCTTTCCCGTTTGAACAGCTGCGCCCGGTTGTTGTTGCGATCGCAGACATAGAGATAGCCGTCCTTGGTAGGCGCGACGCAATGGACGATGCTGCCGAAAATGCTGGCGGCCGGATTGGCGACCAGGCTGGGGTCGACGGCATGACTCTGGTCGAACGCGCCCTGCAACACCGGGCCGCTGGGCGGCTTGCCATAGGCGCCCCAGCGGCCCTTATAGCCGCCGGTCTGCGCGTCGAAGCCGATGACCCGGCGGTTCACATAGCCATCCGAAATCAGCACCATGCCGTCCGAATGGTTGACGTCGGACGGGTTGCCCAACTGGTCGGTCGCGTCATTGCCGCCGGTCTTGTCGCGCCGGCCGAAGCTGCGGATAAATTTCCCGTCCGGGCTATAGTTCAAGACGACATGATCGCCCTTGCCATTGCCGCCGAACCAGACGCTGCCGGCCTCGTCGACGAAGATGCCGTGCAGGCTGGCGGGCCACTGGTTGACGCCGTCGATGTTCGGCGCATTCTCCGCCCCGCCCCAGCCGTTGATATAGCGCCCGTCCTTGCCGAAGCGCACCACCGGCGGCGCGGGCTTGCAGCAGGCCGCGATCGGCGGAGTCTGGGTAAGGCCGGTGTCGGTGCCGGTCAGGCTATGGGGCCGATGCACGACCCAGACCGAATCGTCCGGTCCCACCGCCACGCCGCTTACCTGCCCCAGCAGCAGGTCGTCGGGCATGGCGGGCCAGGCGGCGTCCACCTTGAACCGGGGCATTTTCGTGCCCTCGGGCGCAATCTGTTCGAAGGTCAGCGGCGCGAGCGCGGGTTGTGGAACAGGTGCGGTTGCTGCGGTCAGAGGCAGCAGCAGGAAGGCGGCGAGGAAGGGGCGCATGAGGGAAGGCTCCTTGATCGGGGGGAAGGCCCGATCATGCCCGACTGCCCTGCCTCGTCAATGGACATGCGACGCATTTCCAACAGAAGGGACCGGGCCCGTCAGGGGGGCATCGCTGCTAGCCGCGCGCCGGTTGCCCGCCATCGACAATGCGGAAATAGGGCAGCGCATGGTGCACGATCCAGCCGATCGTCGCGGCATAGAGGATCGTGCCGACGCCCACGGTTCCACCCAGCGTCCAGCCGATCGCCAGCACGCCAATCTCTATGCCCGTGCGCACCCATTTGACCGGCCAGCCGGTGCGGCGGCACAGCCCCGTCATCAGCCCGTCGCGCGGACCCGGTCCCATGCCCGCGCCGATATAGGCGCCGCCGGCAATGCCGTTGAGGATGATCCCGGCCACCAGCCAAGTCGCGCGCATGGCATAACCGTCCGGCGTCGGCAGGATCATCAGCGACAGGTCCACCACGGTCCCGATCACCAATATGTTGGCCACCGTGCCGATCCCCGGCCGCTGCCGCAGCGGCCACCATAGCAGCAGCACGATCGCCCCGATCAGATTGACCGTCATGCCAAAGCTCAGCCCCATTTTGGGCGCCAGCCCCTGATGCAGCACATCCCACGGGTCCAGCCCCAGATTGGCGCGCAGCATCAGCGCCATGGCGAAACCATAAAGGGCAAGGCCCCAGATAAGCTGGAAAAGGCGGCGCTGGATCATCATGGGCAGGCTTATTCCTGCTAACTGGCCTTTTCCAAAAGGACCAGTCTGGCATAAATGGCCTGTATCGATGGCCAGATTGGAACGAGTCCCATGTCCACTTCGCTGCTGCGTCCCCCTTCCCTGCTCCGCCTGCTGGGCGCCTGGCGCGCGCAGGACAGCGCAGAGCCGGCCTATCGTCAGCTGGCGCAGGCGCTGCGGATGCTGGTGCTGGATGGCCGCGTGGGCCTCAACGTCCGCCTGCCCGGCGAGCGGGAACTGGCCGCCGCGCTGGGCCTGTCGCGCACCACGGTTGCCGCCGCTTTCGATCGGCTGCGCGATGACGGTTTCCTGGAAAGCCGGCAGGGATCGGGCAGCGTCACGCGCCTGCCCGCCGGCCATGTGGAAGCGCCGCAGGAGGAGCGCGACCTGACCAGCGGCGGCAATATCCTCAACTGGACTCATGCGGCGCTTCCCGCCGCGCCCGGCGTGGCGCGCGCCTATGCCCATGCGGTGGAAGCGCTGCCCGCCTATCTGGGGGATCTGGGCTATGATCCGTTGGGCCTGATGGTGTTGCGCCGGGCGATCGCCGCCCAGTATGAGCGGCGTGGTTGTCCCACCTCGCCCGACCAGATCATGGTGACGAACGGCGCGCAGCAGGGCTTTTCGCTGCTGCTCAAATGGCTCGCCGGGCCGGGCGACCGGGTGGTGATCGACCATCCCACCTATCATAACGCGATTCAGGCGTTGCAGCGTGCGCATGTCGTGCCGGTGCCGGTCGGCCTGCCGGCGCAGGGCTGGGATATTGACGCCATGGAGGCGGCGTTCCGCCAGACGTCGCCCCGCTTCGCCTATGTCATCGCCGATTTCCACAATCCCACGGGGCGCAGCATGGACCCGGCCACCCGCCGCGCGCTGGTGGCGGCGGCGACGCGCAGCCATACGCCGCTGATCGTCGACGAAACCATGGTGGCGATGGGGCTGGATTTCGCGCCCCCTCCCCCGGTGGCGATGCATGATCCGTCGGGCCGTCAGGTCATCACTCTGGGGTCGGCCAGCAAGATTTTCTGGGGTGGTTTGCGTGTCGGCTGGATTCGCGCCGACGCGCAGACGATCGCCGCGCTCGGCCGCCTGCGCACCACGATGGACATGGCCAGCCCCGTGGTCGAGCAGCTGGCCGTCGCCCAACTGGTCGACGCCGATGTCGGCCTGGGCGAGCGGGCGGCGATGCTGCGCGGGCGGCGCGACCATCTGCTGGGCCTGATCGAGCGCCGCCTGCCCCATTGGCGGGTGGAGGCGCCGGCAGGCGGCTTGTCGCTCTGGGCGGAACTGCCCCGCGCCGAGGCGACCGCGCTCGCCGCCCTGGCCGAAAGTATGGGGGTGCGCGTCGCGGCCGGTCCGCGCTTTGGCGTAGGCGGCGCGTTCGAACGCTTTTTGCGCCTGCCCTTTACGCTGGACGAAGCGCAGCTGGAGGCCGGAGTCGAGCGTCTGGTGGAGGCCGACGCCCGCCTCCATGCGCGCATGCCCAAGGGACGCGATTCGCTGGCGCTGGCGCTGGATGCGGATCGGTTGATTTGAGTCGTCTGGCATAATGCGCGGAAGGGCGCATTATGCGGCGGCACCGGCCTGCTCCCCCACCCGGCCACCCATATGATACTGCCGTTGGGTGGTCGGGTGGGGGAGCGGGCCGGTGCCGCACTTCATAAAAAAAGCCGCGTGGAGCGATCCACGCGGCTTTTTTTTAAATCATCGGCAATCCGGCCTTACGCCGTCTTGCTGTCCTTGTAACGGTCGATCGCTTCCAAGGTGATGCGCTTGGCGTCTTCCGCCCCGCCCCAGGTGCCGATCCGCACCCACTTGGTCTTTTCCAGATCCTTATAGTGGGTGAAGAAATGTTCGATCTGCTCCATCACGATGCCGGGCAGATCGTCCTTCTCATCCACATTGCTGTAGTAAGGGAAGGTTTTGTCGTCGGGCACGCAGACCAGCTTTTCGTCGCCGCCGGCTTCATCTTCCAGATTGAGCACGGCGATCGGGCGCGCGCGCACGACCGATCCGGGGACGAAGGGCGAGCGGGCGATGACCAGCGCGTCCAGCGGATCGCCATCGGGCGACAGCGTGTGCGGCACAAAGCCGTAATTGGCGGGATAGCGCATCGGCGTGTGCAGGATGCGGTCCACGAACAGCGCGCCCGACGCCTTGTCGAACTCATATTTCACGGGTTCGCCGCCAACGGGAACCTCGATGATCACGTTCAGGCTGTTGGGCGGATCGTCGCCGACGGGGATCAATTCGATATTCATGGAGTTGCCCTTATTTGCAGGTTGCGTTGCGGGTGTTTCATGTTCTCGGCTTGAGCAGCTTGTCGAGGCTGCCGTCACCCTCTCCTGTCTTTTCGAGGCGCGGATAGCGCAGCCCGCCCGAATAATCGAGTGTCAAAGTACGATAATATTTGTCCTGCTTTAGGATGATCTGGAACGGCGTCTTGGCCTTGATCGCGGCTTTCCAGACGTCGCCGGAAAATTCGTCGCCATTGACTGCCAATATCTTCGCGCCGGTAACAAGTCCCGCCTTGAACGCCGCGCTGTCCCAGATGACGCTGCTGACTTCGCCGTCATTCTTGACGATCGCGCCCAGCCCGAAACTCTGGTCGACCATCTTGGCCGATCCTTCGGCCGCCTTGGTGATGGCGCCCGGCTCTTCGCCATAGACCAGCTTGTACCCGCCCAGGATGAAGCCGCCCTTGGGCGTTTCCTTGGTCGTGCTGTCGACATATTTCTGGAAGAAGCCGGCCCAGTCATAGGGGGCGATGTCGTTGAGCGTCTTGATCACGTCGCCGCGATTATAGACCACCTGTCCCCAGTCGCCTGGATTGATGCCGAAAAATGCCTTGGCGAAATCGTCGAGGCCCTTCTTGCCGCGCGTCGCCTTGGCGATGATCGCGTCGGCCTCCAGCCAGATCATCAGCCCTTCATTATAATAATCTTCCGACCGCTGCCAGCTGGTCCAGCCCTTGGGTCGGCGGGCGGAGATGATCGGATCATGGGTGGTGTCCTCCATCGGGCGCCACTGGCGGCCGACCGCCGTGTCCAGCCGGGCCGCGATCTGGGCATAGGCGTCCAGCGTCTCCTGCTTGGAGAACATGCCCGACCGCGCACCCAGCACATAGCCCCAGAATTGCGTCTGCCCTTCATAGACCCACAGCAGATTGTCCTGCATCGGCACGTTGAAATCGGGCGTCCACAAAAGGTCGGGGCGGCGGAACTTGCCATCCCAGCTATGGGTGAATTCATGCGGCAACAGGTTGCGGTCCAGCAGCGCCTCGCCCGAATCCCATTTCTTGAAATAGCCCGGCTCGACCTGATTTTCGGAACTGCGATGATGCTCCAGGCCGATGCCGCCCATTTCGTCGGTAATCGCCAGCAGGAAATCATAATGGTTGAAATGATAGGCGCCGAACAGCGCGCCGGCCTCGGCCACCAGCTTCTTGTGCTTGGCCATCTGTTCCGGCTTGAAATCCAGCTCGTCGGCGTCGTCGGCAACGATATTCAGCGTCACGTTGCTGCCCAAATCGACGGGTTTGAAATAGCGCCCGGCAAAGACCGGCGAATCCTGCAAGGCTTCATAATCGATCGTCTCATAGGCGACGCTGTCGCCCGACTTCGTGCCGCGCAGCGCGGTCGCCGCCTGCCAGCCGGCGGGATAGGTGACGGTCGGCTGGATCGGGATCTGGCGGGTATAATAGCCCGCCGGATAGAGCGACACGCTTTCCCATTGAATGTTCAGCATCTTGGGCGTCACGACGACGCGGCCCTGATTGGGCTGGGTGGCGGACAGGAACTGGAACTGCGCCACCACCTCGGTCGCGCCCTGCGGCACGTCGATCTGGAAGGCATAGACGTTCAGCGGATCGCGCTTCCATGTGACCGGCTGCCCGTTGGCGGTGAAGGTCAGGCCGGTCAGCTTCTCGATCTGCCCACGCGGCGCATGATTGCCCGGCAGCCAGGCCGGCATCAGCAGCGTCATGGGGCCGGCGGCGGCGACCGGGATCGTCTCCTTCACGCGGAAGATGCGCTGCGTCGTGTCGGTCGCGTCGACTTCCAGGCGGATGGTCCCGCCGGGATAGGCTATGTCCTTTGGTGCAGGTGCGGCATTGTCGACGGGCAGCGCAGTCGGCTTGGAACGGATGACGTCCTGCGCGAAAAGCGGGCTGGCGATGGCCGTGGAAAGGCAAAGCGCGGCAGCAAGGCTGCGGATCATGAAGGTCTCCAGAAATTTTGCGGGGCGGAACGGCCCGGATGGCGCAAGCATGGCGGCTTGGATCGCCTGCGTCCACCCCCCTGAACCCAGCCTTAAAAAGCGCGTTTCCATGGGGATGAATTAGCGTTAAAGGCGCTGCCCCATGGCAAAGATCGAAACGCCGCGCCCCGTGCGCGGCACGCAGGATATGTTGGGCGGCACGGCGGATGCGTTTCAGGAACGCTTCGCCCATGTGGTCGCGACCTTCGACCGGGTGCGCAAGCTGTATGGATTCCAGCGGGTCGAAGTGCCGGTGTTCGAATCCACCGCCGTCTTTGCCCGATCGCTGGGCGAAAGCACCGATGTCGTGTCCAAGGAAATGTACACGTTCACGGATCGCGGCGGCGACAGCATTACCCTGCGTCCCGAATTTACCGCTGGCATCAGCCGCGCCTACATCACCGAAGGCTGGCAGCAATATGCGCCGCTCAAAGTGGCGACGCACGGCCCGCTGTTCCGCTACGAACGCCCGCAAAAGGGCCGTTTCCGCCAGTTCCACCAGCTCGACGCCGAAATCCTCGGCGCAGGCGAGCCGGGCGCAGACGTCGAACTGCTGGTGCTGGCCGATCAGTTGCTCAAGGAACTGGGCGTGTCGGATGGCGTGACGCTCAATCTCAACACGCTGGGCGACGGGCCGAGCCGCGACGCCTGGCGTGCGGCGCTGATCGCCCATTTCGAAGCGCACAGGGATCAACTGTCGGAAGAAAGCCTCGACCGGCTGAACCGCAACCCGCTGCGCATCCTCGACAGCAAGGATCCGCGCGACCGTCCGGTCGCCGACAGCGCGCCGGACATCGACGCTTATTTGACCGACGAAGCGCGCAGCTTCTTCGAAAAGGTGACGAGCGGCCTGGATGCCGCCGGCGTGGCGTGGGAACGCAATGCCCGGCTGGTGCGCGGCCTCGATTATTATCGCCACACCGCGTTCGAATTTATCACCGATCGGCTGGGCGCGCAGGGCACCGTGTTGGGCGGCGGCCGCTATGATGGGCTGATCGAAAATCTGGGTGGTCCCTCGACCCCGGCGGTCGGCTGGGCGGCGGGGATCGAGCGGCTGGCGATGCTGATTGACCAGCCCGTCATCGACAAGCCGGCCGTCGTGCTCATTCCCATGGGCGAAGCGGCCGAAACCAAGGCGACCGGCATGATCGCCGACCTGCGTCGTGCCGGTGTGGCCTGCGACATGGGCTATCGCGGTAATATGAAGAAGCGGATGCAGCGCGCCAATGCGTCGGGCGCCGCCTGGGCGATCATCCTTGGCGATGATGAACTGGCGCGTGGCGAAGCGGCCGTGCGCAATCTGGGTACGGGTGAGCAGCAGGCGGTGGCGCTGGATTCGCTGATCGGTACGGTGACGGCGCTCTGATGCACATCTCCGCCGAACGCATCGCGCAGATCGAGGCGCGCCGGGACGAGGTGCAGGCGTCGATGACGCGCGCTGACCTTGCGGCCGATGCGTTCGTGAAACTGTCGAAGGAATATGCCGAGATCGAGCCGGTGGCCAATGCCGCGCGCGAATTGCGGCGGTTGCGGCAGGAACTGGCGGCGCTGGAAACCATGACCGGCGGTGAAGAGGCCGACCCCCTTATGCGCGAAATGGCGCAGGAGGAGATGCAGGTGTTGAAAAGCCAGTTGCCCGCCGCCGAGCGCGCGCTGGCGCTGCAATTGCTGCCCCGCGACGCGGCCGATGCCCGCCCGGCGATGCTGGAAATCCGCGCCGGCACCGGCGGCGACGAAGCCGCCTTGTTCGCCGGCGACCTGTTCCGCATGTATCAGCGCTATGCCGACACGCAGGGCTGGAAGCTGGAACTGATGTCCGCCAACGCTTCGGAAGTCGGCGGCTTCAAGGAAGTGGTGGCCAGCGTCAACGGCGCGGGCGTCTTTGCCAAGCTGAAGTTCGAAAGCGGCGTCCACCGCGTCCAGCGCGTGCCCGCGACCGAAAGCGGCGGGCGCATCCACACATCGGCCGCGACCGTGGCGATCCTGCCGGAGCCGGAGGAAGTCGACGTCCAGATCGCCGATAGCGATCTCAAGATCGACATTTATCGCGCGTCGGGCGCTGGCGGCCAGCATGTGAACACCACCGACTCCGCCGTGCGCATCACCCATCTTCCGACCGGCATCGTCGTCACCCAGCAGGACGAACGTTCGCAGCACAAGAATAAGGCGAAGGCGATGCAGGTGCTGCGCGCCCGCATTTACGAAGCCGAACGCGAACGCGCGCACAGCGAACAGGCCGGCGCGCGCAAGGCGATGGTGGGGTCGGGCGATCGGTCCGAACGCATCCGCACCTATAATTTCCCGCAGGGGCGCGTCACCGATCACCGCATCAACCTGACGTTGCACCGCCTGCCCGAAATATTGGAAGGCCCCGGCCTGTCCGAAGTGATCGACGCCCTGATCGCCGAGGATGAAGCGGCCCGGCTGGCGCAGCTGGACGGGGTTAATTGAATCTCCCTGATACGCTGCGCGCCGCAACCGTCGCCCTCGCTGTCTCCAGCGATACCGCGCGGCTCGACGCCGAATTGCTGATGGCCCATGCGCTGGGCCTGTCGCGCGGCGACATGCTGCTGCGTCAGCGCGACCTGCGCGTGCCCGAAATCTTCCCCGCCCTGCTCGACCGCCGCCTGTCGGGGGAGCCGATCGCCCATATCACCGGCACGCGTGATTTCTGGACCATCAGCCTGCGGGTTACGCCCGACACGCTGATCCCCCGCCCCGACAGCGAAACGCTGATCGAGGCGGCGGTCGATCATTTCCGCGACCATGCGCCCGCCTCGATACTGGATCTAGGCACCGGCTCCGGCGCGCTGCTGCTGGCGGCGCTGAGCGAATGGCCGCAGGCGCGCGGGCTGGGCGTGGATGCCTCTCCTACCGCGCTGGCCGTCGCACAGGATAATGCGGTTCAGCTTGGCCTTGCCGATCGGGCGGCGTTCCGCCCTGGCGACTGGGCCGATGGCGTCGATGGCCCCTTTGACCTGCTGCTGATCAATCCGCCCTATATCGGCACGGATGAACCGCTGTCGGGCGATGTGCTGCGCGATCCGGCCAGCGCCCTGTTTGCGGGCATTGACGGTCTGGACGATTATCGCCGCATCGCGCCCGATCTGCCGCGCCTGATCGCACCGGGCGGCATGGCCGCGATCGAGATCGGCTATCGGCAGGCGGACAGTGTCGGCGCTTTGCTGGCCGAACAGGGGCTGGCCTTCGTCGTCCGGCGCGATCTGGCGGGCCTCAATCGCTGTCTGGTGGCGACCCATCCGTCCTGAACAACGCTCGATTTACCACCGGACAAGCGAAAATTGCTTGGTTTCTCGCGTGAAAGCCTCTACATCAAGTGCCAGGGACGGCTTCCTTTCATGACATGGTCATGCAGGCCATTGATAGATAAGGCCGTTTTCCCTGCTCCGAAAAGTCATGACGGCGCTCGCTGCGCAGGCGCCGCTGGCAGCTGGGGTAATGGTCCCGGGCAAGGACCATGCCTGGCGGAGCCGTATCCGATCCGATTGACGGATCGTCTGGGGATGGCGACTGAACAGTGTTTTCAGTGAATTTTGGCATAGCGAACGCAAGGATCATGTCTTGATCAACAACCGGCAGGCCGGCCGCCGCAATCGCGGCCGGAACAATAACAATGGTCGCCCCAACGGCAATAATCGGGGTGGTGGTGACAATGGCAACCGCATCGACAACCGCTCGCGCGGCAACGCGGCCCAGCTTCTTGAGAAATACAAGAATATGGCCCGCGACGCGCAGATGGCGGGCGACCGGGTGAATGCCGAATATTATCTCCAGTTTGCCGACCATTATTTCCGCGTGCTGGCCGACAATCGCGCCCGTCAGGAGGAGCAGCAGCAGCGCTTCCGTCCGCGTGACGAGAGTTTCGACGAGGATGGCGACGATTTCGACACCGGCTTTGACGGTGGCGATGATTTCCGCAGCGAACAGCCCGTTTATGATCGCGCGCCGCGCGATCAGGAGCGCCGGTCGGAAGACGGACGCGACAATCGGGACTCGCGCGGCGAAGGTCGCGGCGACCGGGAAGCCCGGGGTGATCGGGAAGGCCGCGATAATCGCGACGGCAATCGCAACAACCGTCGCGATCGTCCCAGTCGCGATCGTCCTGGTCGCGATCGCTTCGCCGCGCAGGAAATGGGCGTAGAGGGGCCGTCGGGCACCCCCGCCGACGCACCTGCGCCCGCCGCCGCGCAGCAGCCTGAACTTCAGCCGGCGGCGCAGGCCGCGCACGAAGCGGAGGCCGAAGCGCCCCGTCCGCGTCGTGGCCGCCCGCGCAAGGCTGCCTCGGCCGAAGCCGGCGAAGCCTTTGACGCAGCGGTGCTGCCGCCCTCGATCGCGCGCGCCGATAATGACGCCGAAGCGGTGGCCGAGGAAGCGCCCAAGAAGCGCACCCGTCGCCCCCGCGCTTCAGCGGCGACCGAAGCGGCCGAATAAGCCCTTCGGACGGCAGAGACAGGAAAAAAGGGACGGTGCCCGGCGCATCGTCCCTTTTTTCATGCCTGCTTTCCAAGCCCGTCGCGATCCGGCACAAGGTCTTCACATTGCTGGAGAGATGCTGATGAAAGCCGCCCGCCTGCTGCCGCTGCTGCTGACCGCCCTGCCCGTTTCCATTCAGGCGCAGAGCCAGGGCGCGGCCGATCCGACCGGGGCAACGGCGCAGGGCGATGTCGCTGTCACCATCTACAATAACGGCCAGTCGCTGGTGCAGGATGATCGGCAATTGCCGGTGAATGCGGGGCGCAACCGCATCGAATTTCCCGATGTGTCGGCGCGCATCCGGCCCGAAACGGTCAACCTGTCCGGGCCGGGCCTGTCGATCATCGAACAGAATTTCGACTATGATCTTCTTTCCCCCGACAAGCTGATGGACAAGGCGGTGGGGCAGGAGGTCACGCTGGTCCGCACCAACCCCGCAACCGGCGCGGAAACGCGCGAGCGGGCGAAGATTCTGGCGGCCAATGGCGGCATCGTCCTCCAGATTGGCGCACGGATTGAGGTATTGCGCGATGATGGTCTGCCGGTCCGGGTGATTTTTGATCGCGTGCCGCCCAATCTGCGCGCCCGCCCGACGCTGTCTGTTACGGTGGAAGCGGCCCGCGCCGGCACGGTGCCGGCGCGCCTGTCTTACCTGACTCCCAATCTGGGCTGGACGGCCGACTATGTCGCTTTGTTCGATGCGGCCAAAGGGGCGATGGACATGCAGGGCTGGGTCACGCTCACCAACAATACGGGCACCAGCTTCACCAATGCGAAGACGATCCTTGTCGCCGGCAATCCGGCCAATGGCGGTGGTCGCAATGGCGGCAGCTGGTGGCCGTCCTCCAACGGCGCGATCGATCAGGCCGGCACGCAAAGCGGCCCGCGAGAGCGACTGGGCGACTATTATCTCTATCCCCTGTCCCAGCGCACGACCATTGCCAACGCCCAGCAGAAACAGGTCAGCTTCCTCGATGTGAAGGGCGCGCCGGCGCGCGCCACCTATGAATATGTCAATGGCTGGCTGGGCAGTTCCGCTGAACCGCAAAGCGCATCGAGCGTGCTCAAATTCTCGACCAGCAAACAGGGCGGCCTTGGCGATCAACTGCCCGCCGGCACGATTCGCGTTTACATGCGCGATGCGCGCGGGGATCCGCAATTCATCGGCGAGAACAACATCGATCATACCCCCATGGGATCGTCGATGGCGCTGCGCACGGGTGACGCCTTCGACGTGAAGGTCCGCCCGACCGTGGAGCAGCGGACGAAGAAGGGCGGTTCGCGCTGGGAAACGAAGATGCGCTATACGCTCACCAATGCGCGGGCCGAAGCGGTCACGATCGATCTGGCGCAGCAGGGGTTGTGGGGCGACACGCGCATCACCGCGCAAAGCCTTGGCGGTCAGCCGATCGAGGGCAAACGCGTTTCGGCCGACCGGATCGAATGGAGCGTGCCCGTGCCGGCCAATGGATCGGTCGACCTTAGCGTCACATTCGATTCTCGCTATTGATCGGCCTCAGGCAGGTGGCGCGCATCCTTGCCCTGCTGCTTCTGCTGTGCGCCTGCCCCGCGCCGGCGCAGGCGGGCACCATCGTTTCGAGCAAAGCCGATTCGGTGTCCGTCACCGTCTATCGCCAGCCCGGTCGCGCGAAGGGCGCGATCAATCGCAACTGGCCCGGCGGCTATGCGCTGATCACCGAAACGCGCACGGTCGATCTGCCGCAGGGCGAAACCACTCTCCGCTTTGAAGGCGTTGCCGAAGGGCTGATGCCGGAAACGGCGATATTGTCGGGCATGCCCAATGGCGTGCGGGAAAAGAATCGCGACGCCCGGCTTCTGTCCCCCGCCGGACTGGTCGACGCCTATCTGAAGCGCAGCGTCACCCTGCGCCGTACCGATCGCAAGACGGGCAAGGTGACGGAACAGGATGCGATCATCAGCGCCGGGCCGACTGGCGGGGTGATCGTCCAGACCGCGCAGGGCTATGAAGCGCTGGGGTGCAGCGGCCTGCCCGAACGCATGCTGTACGGACAAGTCCCCGCCGATCTTTCGCCGCGGCCGACCCTGTCGGTGATCGCGACCAGCGATCGCCCTGCCCGCGCCACGTTGCAACTCACCTATCTGGCCGAGGGCTTCGACTGGTCCGCCAGCTATGTCGCGGACATGCGTGAGGACGGCAGGGCGCTCGACCTCATGGCCTGGCTGACGGTCGCGAATGGCGGCGTCACCAGTTTTCCCGATGCGCGCCTGTCCGTGATCGCCGGCCAGCCCAATAAAGGGCGGCGCGGCCCGCAACCGCGTCCGACCGGCGGGCCGCTGCACCTGCAATGCTGGCCGATGGACATCACCAGCACCCATCCCAGCTGGGCGTTGTTTCCAGTGGAGGAGCTGGCGCCCCCGCTGGCGGCGGCGCCGATGGAGGATGTCGTTGTTACGGCGCAACGCGTGAGCCGCAGGGAAAGGATGGAGGCGCTGCCGCCTCCACCACCCCCGCCGCCCCCGCCCCCTCCTCCGCCCGAAAATGTCGGCGACCTCAAACTCTATCGCGTCCCGGTCAGCGTCGATGTGGCGGCGCAGGGTCAGAAACAGGTTGCCCTGTTGCGGCAGGCGGATGTGAAGGTGGAGCGGCTCTATGCCGCATCCATCCACGGTCCGATATATCGGTCGCAGCCCATGACCCTGCGCCTGCGGCTCCGGAACCGAAAGGCGGATGGCCTTGGCCTGCCCATGCCGTCGGGCCGGGTGGCCGTGTTCGAACAGAGGGGGGACATGCGCCTATTGGCGGGGGAGGCCGATATTGGCGACAAGGCGGAAGGCGAACAGGTGGATTATGACATCGGGTCCAGCGCTGACGTTCGCATCGCCGCGCGCTTTCTGGCGCAATCGAAGAAGGAGCGGGCCTGGACCATCACGCTCAGCAACGCCCGGCCCTTCGCGATCACGGCCGAAGTGACCATCCCCCATGCCATCGAGCCGCGGCCTGCCGATATGGAGCGGCGCGGCGACAGCTGGATCTGGCGTGTCACCGTGCCGGCCAATGAATCGGTCGACTATGCCTATGCCGAAAAGGTGCAGCGATAGTGCCTGTTTGAAAATGCGCCTCTGGCGCATCCGCACCGGCTCGCTCCCTCACCCGACCACCCAGATCTGGCACCCTGATGGGTGGTCGGGTGGAGGAGCGGGCCGGCGCCGCAACAAAAATGCGCTCTTTCGCGCATTTTTCAGCCAGACTCCTAGAGCATTCTGAAGTCGGCTGGAACAGCAGACGGCTCGCAGAATGCGGAAAACAAAAGAAAATTAGAGCATCATCCGATTCAATCTAATCGGATGATGCTCTAAAGCTCGGGCAGCGGCCGGGGGCGGTGATTCGCATCCAGCGCTACGAACGTATAGACGCCGTTGGTCAGCGCCACTTCCTTGCATTCACGACCGCGCGTCGCCACCACTTCGATCCGAATCGCCATGGATGTACGCCCGCGCCGCTCTTCGCGGGCATAGACGGACACGATGTCGCCCAGCAGGATCGGGGTGATGAATTTCATGCTTTCGATCGCCACGGTCGCCACTGCGCCCTGGGCGATTCGATGCGCGATGATGCCGCCGGCAATATCCATCTGGCTCAGCACCCAGCCGCCGAAAATATGGCCATTTGCGTTGATATCGGTCAGTTGCGGCACCACCCGCAACACCACGTCGCCCCGTTCAGTCATCCAGCGGCACCTCGTCCTTCAATCGGTCCATCACCTGTTCGTCATGCCCGGTGCCGTGCGACAGGAAAGCCAACGCCATCAGCCCGGTCCCCAACATGAAAGTCAGCCATACGCCCAAAATGGTGGCGATCGCCATGTGGATTGGCAACATGCCGGTCCACCAGTAGAGAAAGGCCAGCGCCGCCGCGACGCACAGCATGCCGCCCAGCGCCATCCAGCCCATGATCCGGCGGAACCGACCCCAGGCGGTGGATGCGATCTGCGGATCGTCGAGCGCTTCCTTGCGTGTCATCCCTTTTCATTGGGCTGCGAAAGTGGGATCATCAAGCGTCCGACAAAAATGATTTGCGGCGACAAGGAGAGCAGCCATGAGCATCGCAGCGATTTTGCAGCGCAAGGGAAGCGACGTCATTCAGGTGAAACCCACGGACAGTCTGCTCTCCGTGGTCAAATTGCTGGCGGAACAGCGAATCGGCTGCGTGCCGGTGGTGGAGGATGGCCAGGTCGTCGGCATTTTTTCCGAACGCGATCTCGTTCAGCGCGTGTCTCTCGATGGCGCTGCCGCGTTCGACCACAGCGTTGGCGATGTGATGACCAGCCCGGCGATCACCATCGATCATCATACGCCCGTCATTCATGGCCTGTCGCTGATGACCAAGCGGCGCATCCGTCATCTGCCGGTGGTGGTCGATGGCGCGCTGGTTGGAATGATTTCAATCGGCGATCTCGTCAAATTCCGGATCGATACGATCGAATCGGAAGCGGCAGCGTTGCGCGATTATATCCAGACCGCCTGATTCGCGATTCGCCGCCGGTTCAGGCCGGCGCCTGCGTCGGCGGCCTGCGCCGAATCACCAGGGCGATCAGATCCTTGAGCGTTTCGCGCGCGCACAACAGCAGCGCGCCGAGAAAGGCGATGCCGCCCACGGGCACCAGCACGCCCAGCCGCACCGGCGCGGCCAGCGGCGGCAGCAGCCGGTCGACCATCATCACCACGCCCGCCATCAGCAGCGAGCAGCCCAGTCCCGGCGCGGCGGCGCGAATCAGATCGGCAACCCGCAACCCCATCGGTCCCCCGGCGAGTCGCGCGGTAATCGCGGTCAGCATCGGAAAGGCGATCAGCCAGGCCCAGGCCAGTCCGATCGCGCCAATCTGGATGCCGATCAGAAAAGCGGCCGGCATGAGGATCGCCCCGACCGCAGCGACGCGGGCCGTCGTTCCGGGCCGGCCCAGCGCATTGCTCACCGGCGCGAACATCACCTGCACGGTCATGAACGGCATGGCGAGCGCGAGAATCGCGACAAAGGGCGCCATTTCCAGCCATTTTGCGCCGAACAGCGTCTCCACCAGCGGTTCGGCCGTGACCGCCATGCCAAGATAGATGGGACAGGTCAGCAACAGCAGCAGCTTCACCGCCTTGCAAAAGGACCATGCGACCCTGCTCACATCCTTCTGCATCCGTGCATAGGCGGGAAAGGCGACGTCGTTGAGCGGCGGCACGAACTTGCTGACGAAAATCTGGGTCAGGAACAGGGCTTCGGCATAAAGGCCCAGTTGATGCGGATCGAGCGCGCGGCCACCGATGAAGATGTCGGCCTGACTCTGCACGATCCAGAAAAGCTGGCCGCCCAGCAGCGATGCGCCATAGGCGACCATCGCGCCGGTGCCACGGAAATCGAAGGTTGGGATCGGTTTGAACCCGGTGGCCAGCACATAGCCAGCGGCCTTGATCCAGAATCCGGCGATCGGCGCGAACACCAGTGTCCAGACGCCCCATCCCGATAGGGCGCCGGTCAGCGCGACGCCAGCCGATGCGGCGGCTGCGATCAGGTTGACGAGCGCAGGTCGTTTGAAATCGAGCGCCCGTCCCATGATCGCTTCGGGCACGGACAGGAAGGGCGTGGACAGATAGAGCAACGCCTGCAC
>NZ_JBHRVU010000004.1:45000-47500 GCF_042647625.1 Sphingobium rhizovicinum
GCCGGTAGCTCAGGTGGTTAGAGCGCACGCCTGATAAGCGTGAGGTCGGAGGTTCAACTCCTCCCCGGCCCACCATAGTTTGGTAGGGGGCTTTAGCTCAGCTGGGAGAGCGGTTGCTTTGCAAGCATCAGGTCATCGGTTCGATCCCGATAAGCTCCACCAAGCTACTGCAAGCGATGTTTCGCGACGCGGTTTAGATATTTCCAGAGATGAAGAGTAGCGGTTTGCCGACTTAGGTCGGTGATATGGCTCGCGCTGCGGGCCTCTTTGACATTGTGAATGGGTTTTTTAATCGATGCCGTGGCGACATGGTTCGGTTTTTGGCGGTTGCCGCAAGGCGGGCGCGCAAGGATCGAAGCGTTGTCGACACTTAAATATCTGGCTGAGTTTAATAACCGCGCGATCGACAGGGCTCTGAGCAATCAGGGTTGTTGTTGGTGGTGTGGACTCTCAAGCGTGAGGTAAGGGCATCTGGTGAATGCCTTGGCATGTACAGGCGATGAAGGACGTGGCACGCTGCGATAAGCGTGGGGGAGCTGTGAGCAAGCTTTGATCCCGCGATTTCCGAATGGGACAACCCACCTTCACCATTTAAGGTTTGCCCAGCAGTAATGCTGGTCGAGCGTTAAATGGGAGAGGTATCACTAAGCTGAATAAAATAGGCTTTGGTGAGGCGAACCCGGAGAACTGAAACATCTCAGTACCCGAGGAAAAGACATCAACCGAGATTCCGTTAGTAGTGGCGAGCGAACGCGGACCAGGCCAGTGCCTGGATGGAAGTTAGCAGAACCTTCTGGAAAGTAGGGCCATAGCGGGTGACAGCCCCGTATGCGAAAATTACCATTCAGGACTTGAGTAGGGCGGAGCACGTGAAACTCTGTCTGAACATGGGGGGACCACCCTCCAAGCCTAAATACTCGTACATGACCGATAGCGAA
Source organism: Sphingobium rhizovicinum (assembly GCF_042647625.1). NCBI lineage: Bacteria > Pseudomonadati > Pseudomonadota > Alphaproteobacteria > Sphingomonadales > Sphingobiaceae > Sphingobium > Sphingobium rhizovicinum. The sequence goes on from NZ_JBHRVU010000004.1 coordinate 45,939, forward strand.
CCAGTACCGTGAGGGAAAGGTGAAAAGCACCCCGATGAGGGGAGTGAAACAGTACCTGAAACCGGATGCCTACAAGCAGTGGGAGGGTCCTTGAGACCTGACCGCGTACCTCTTGCATAATGGGTCTGTGACTTAGTGTATCATGCAAGCTTAAGCCGTTAGGTGTAGGCGCAGCGAAAGCGAGTCTGAATAGGGCGATTGAGTATGATGCATTAGACCCGAAACCCGGCGATCTATGCATGACCAGGTTGAAGGTGCGGTAACACGCACTGGAGGACCGAACCGTTTAATGTTGAAAAATTATCGGATGAGTTGTGCTTAGGGGTGAAAGGCCAATCAAGCCGGGAAATAGCTGGTTCTCCGCGAAATCTATTGAGGTAGAGCGTCGGATATTTGCCGTTGGGGGTAGAGCACTGGATGGATGCGGGGGTCGCGAGATCTACCAATTCTAACCAAACTCCGAATACCAACGAGTCTAGTCCGGCAGACAGACGGCGGGTGCTAAGGTCCGTCGTCAAAAGGGAAACAGCCCTAACCTACAGCTAAGGTCCCCAAGTCACGTCTAAGTGGGAAAGCATGTGGGATTTCCAAAACAACCAGGAGGTTGGCTTAGAAGCAGCCATCCTTTAAAGAAAGCGTAACAGCTCACTGGTCTAAATAAGAGATCCTGCGGCGAAGATGTAACGGGGCTCAAGACGTGCACCGAAGCTTAGGGTTCAGTCTTTGACTGAGCGGTAGCGGAGCGTTCCGTAGGCCGTTGAAGCGGAAGGGTAACCGACCGTGGAGGTATCGGAAGTGCGAATGCAGACATGAGTAGCGATTAACAGTGTGAGATGCACTGTCGCCGAAATTCCAAGGGTTCCTGCTTAAAGCTAATCTGAGCAGGGTAAGCCGGCCCCTAAGACGAGCCCGAAGGGGGTAGTCGATGGGAACCACGTTAATATTCGTGGGCCTGGTGGTGTGTGACGGATGGCGTAACTTGTTCGGCCTTATTGGATTGGTCCGGGCAGGGAAGTTGTCCCAGGAAATAGCCCCACCGTATAGACCGTACCCTAAACCGACACAGGTGGAATGGTAGAGTATACCAAGGCGTTTGAGAGAAGTATCCTGAAGGAACTCGGCAAATTGCCTCCGTACCTTCGGAAGAAGGAGGCCCCATCTTAAGGCAACTTTTGATGGGGGGCACAGGCCAGGGGGTAGCGACTGTTTAGCAAAAACACAGGGCTCTGCTAAGTCGGCTTCAAGACGACGTATAGGGCCTGACGCCTGCCCGGTGCCTGAAGGTTAAGAGGAGGAGTGCAAGCTCTGAATTGAAGCCCAGGTAAACGGCGGCCGTAACTATAACGGTCCTAAGGTAGCGAAATTCCTTGTCGGGTAAGTTCCGACCTGCACGAATGGCGTAACGACTTCCCCACTGTCTCCAGGATATGCTCAGCGAAATTGAATTCTCCGTGAAGATGCGGAGTACCCGCGGTTAGACGGAAAGACCCCGTGCACCTTTACTGCAGCTTCAGAGTGGCATTAGGAAAGAACTGTGTAGCATAGGTGGGAGGCTTTGAAGC
>NZ_JBHRVU010000004.1:50000-3610917 GCF_042647625.1 Sphingobium rhizovicinum
CTCGCCCAGCGCATCGTCAATGAACTGAAGGACAAGATCGGCGCGGTTGCGACCGGCGGCCCGATCGGCATGGGCGGCGCGGCGGTGATGCCGACCGGCAGCTTCGCGGCGGACGCGCTGTCCGCGCTCCAGAATCTGGGCTTCAAGCCCGCCGAAGCCAGCAGCGCCGTCGCTGCGGCCGAAGAGGAACTGGGCGACGGCGCCAGCCTCGACGCGCTGGTGCGCCTCGCGCTGCGGAAGGCAGCGAAGTGAAGGAATATTGGATTAGCATTGCGAAAGGCTTATGATCGGATGATGGCAAATCTGAACATCTCCATGCCGCCAGCACTTGAACAATGGGTCGATAGCCGACTGGCGGAAGGGCGCTACGCGGATGCGGCAGACTATGTTCGTGACCTGATCCGTCGAGATCAAGAGGCCGATGAGGCCGAACGGCAATGGGTTCGCGAACGGCTGGCCGAAGGGTTTGCCTCCGGCGTGATCGACGCAGAACCTGAAGATGTCCTGCGAGAGATCATGGCGCGTCTGCCTGATGCCTAGGATCAGGCTTTCGGTCGCCGCACGACAGGATCTCGATGACATTCAGGACAGAGGGCTGGAAGCGTTTGGCCTGGCAGCAGTTCGGCGGCACATGCAGGGTTTCAACCGGATTTTCGCCTTATTGCGTACGCATCCGGCAATCGGTGAAGCTCGGCCTGATTATGGAGATAGCATCCGCGTGTTTTCTCATCGGCCGCACCGGATTTTCTATCATGTCGGAGAAAGAGAGATTTTGATCGTGCGCGTTCTTCATGCCGCGATGGATGCCGCCGCCGCCATGAGGCATCGCCCATGACGGACGACCGTCTCCTCACCCCGTCGCGCCGGCCGGAAGATGTCGACGCGGCGCTGCGGCCCAAATCGCTGGACGAGTTCGTCGGGCAGCAGGCCGCGCGGGAAAATCTGCGCATCTTCATTCAGGCGGCCAAGTCGCGCGGCGATGCGCTGGACCATGTGCTGTTCTTTGGCCCGCCGGGGCTGGGGAAGACCACGCTGGCGCAGATCGTGGCCAAGGAAATGGGCGTGGGCTTCCGTGCAACATCCGGTCCGGTCATTGCCAAGTCGGGCGATCTGGCTGCGTTGCTCACCAATCTGGATGAAGGCGACGTGCTGTTCGTGGACGAAATCCATCGCCTCAATCCGGCGGTCGAGGAAGTTCTCTATCCTGCGATGGAGGATCGCGCGCTCGACCTGATGATCGGGGAGGGGCCGTCGGCGCGATCGGTGCGGATCGATCTGCCGCGCTTCACGCTGGTTGGCGCGACGACGCGGCAGGGCCTGCTCACCACGCCGCTGCGCGATCGCTTCGGCATTCCGGTGCGGCTGCAATTCTACACGGTCGAGGAACTGGAACTGGTGGTGCGTCGCGCCGCGCGGCTGCTGGACCTGCCCATTACCCCGGACGGCGCGATCGAGATCGCCCGCCGGTCGCGGGGAACGCCACGCATCGCCGGGCGGTTGCTGCGCCGGGTGCGCGACTTCGCCAATGTGGCGGGTGCGCCGACCGTCGATGCCAAGGTCGCCGACGCATCGCTCCGCCGGCTGGAGGTCGACCAGTTGGGCCTGGACCTGATGGACCGGCGCTATCTGATGATGATTGCCGACATCTATCGCGGCGGTCCGGTCGGCGTGGAGACGCTGGCGGCGGGCCTTTCCGAGGCGCGCGACACGATCGAGGAAGTGGTCGAACCCTATCTCATTCAACTGGGCCTCATCGCCCGCACCGCGCGGGGCCGCTGCCTCAACGGGCCGGGTTGGAAGCATCTGGGCCTCAATCCGCCGGCTGGATCGCAAGACGGTCTTTTCGATTAAACGCAACCAACCGAAAGTCATGGTCGTTACGGCAAGGCTTGATTATAGCCTTGCCCACGCAACAGGCGCGCGTCAGACGCGCTGAAAATTCGCAGGAGTCGAGCCTTGAGGGCCATCGAGACATTTCCCAACCTCGTCACCATGTTCTTCGTGCGCGCGCAGGAGAAGGGCGACGCGCCCTTCCTGTGGCGCAAGAGCGGCGGCCAGTGGCAATCGCAAAGCTGGGCCGAGGTCGCGCGTCAGGTCGCCGCGCTCGCCGCCGCGCTGAAGGCGCAGGGGTTGAAGCCCGGCGATCCGGTGATGCTGGTCAGCGAAAATCGCCCGGAATTCTGCATCGCGGACCTTGCCATCATGGCGGCGGGATGCGTCACCGTGCCGACCTACACCACCAACACCACGCGCGATCACCAGCATATATTGACCGACAGCGGCGCGCGCGCCGTGATCGTGTCGACCGCCAAGCTGGCGCAGGCGCTGATGCCCGCCGTAGTCCGGTCGCAGGCCAGCTTCGTCATCGGCATGGAGCCGCTGCGCGGCGCGCAGGGCACATGCGTCTGCCATGTGTGGAGCGACCTGATCGCCGCCCATGCCAGCGACCCGGCGGCGGCCGTGGACGCCGTCGCCGCCGGCCAGAGCGCGGCGCGCAACGATCAGGCGTGCATCATCTACACCAGCGGCACCGGCGGCGCGCCGCGCGGGGTGATGCAGCATCATGGCGCGATCCTGGCCAATGTGGAGGGCGCGGCCAAGGTCGTGGCCGAGGATTTCGGTTGGGGGGACGAGGTGTTCCTGTCCTTCCTGCCGCTATCCCATGCCTATGAGCATAGCGGCGGCCAGTTCCTGCCGATGCTGCTGGCCGGGCAAATCTATTATGCGGAAGGGCTGGAAAAGCTCGCCTCCAATATCGAGGAAGCGCGGCCGACCATCATGGTCGTCGTCCCCCGCCTGTTCGAAGTGCTGCGCACCCGCATCATCAAGTCGATCGAAAAGCAGGGCAAATTCCCGACCTATTTGCTGGCGCAGGCGCTGCGCATCGCGGCCAGGGAACAGGCGGGCAGGGGATCGATCCTGGACCTGCCGATGAAGACGCTGCTGGCCCGCACGCTGGTTCCCAAGATTCGCGCGCGCTTTGGCGGGCGGATGAAGGCATTGGTGTCGGGCGGCGCACCGCTCAACCCGGACGTTGGCCTGTTCTTCCACGCCATGGGCCTCACCTTGTTGCAGGGCTATGGCCAGACCGAAGCGGGGCCGGTGATCAGTTGCAACCGGCCGCGCGCGGGCATCGCCATGGACACGGTCGGCCCGCCTCTCGACGGGGTGGAGGTGAAGATCGCCGAGGATGGCGAGATATTGGTGCGCGGCGAACTGGTCATGCATGGCTATTGGCGCAACCCGGTGGAAACCGAGAAGGTGCTCAGGGATGGCTGGCTCCACACCGGCGACATTGGCGAGATCGATGCCAAGGGCCGCATCCGCATCACCGATCGCAAGAAAGACCTGATCGTCAATGACAAGGGCGACAATGTCTCCCCGCAGAAGGTGGAGGGGATGCTGACGCTTCAGCCCGAAATCGGGCAGGCGATGGTCTATGGCGACCGGCGCCCCCATCTGGTCGGCCTGATCGTGCCGGACGCCGAATGGACCCGCGACTGGGCGATCGGGCAGGGCGTGGCGCTGGACAGCGTGGACACAAATCCCGCATATCAGGCGGCGCTGCGCGCGGCGGTCGACCGGGTGAATGACGATCTGTCGGTGATCGAACGGGTCCGCCGCTTCATCCTGGCGGACGAGCCGTTCGGAATCGAGAATGAGGAAATGACGCCGTCGATGAAGATTCGCCGCCATGTCCTGCGTAAACGCTACGCCGAAAGGCTGGACGCGCTGTACAAGGGGTGAAGCGGGCCTGTGGTCCTTTTGTTGTTCCGCATTCTCCCGTCAGCCGATTCCATCCGACTTCAGGCAATTGCCTGCACCAGCGCGCGCGGCACCTGCAGGATGGAGCCGTGGCGCGCGCCCGGCGGCATGGATAGCCGCGCGCTGACATCTTCCCATGTCGCCATGTCGCGGGTCATCGCCGCGCCCCAGCGTCCTTCCTTATAGACGTCATAATAGCAGATCAGCGCGTCGCCGACCTGCGCGGTCATCGGCCCTTCCACCCAGGCGGGAGAGAAGGGACGGGACAAGGGGCCGAACGGGCCAGTGGCGCTGTCGGCCTTCGCGACCTGGAGCCATTTGCGCGGCGGTTCGACCGTCTCGTCCTTGACGATCAGGTAGAGTTGCCTGTCGGGTCCATGGGCGAAGGTGCCGTCGATCACGCTGAAACCGGGATCATAAAGCGGCTCGGGCGTCGAGAATGTCTCGAAATCGGCGGTGCTGCATCGCCAGAGACGATGATTATAGGCGGATTCCGATGTGCCTGCCGTCCCGGTGAAGCGGCCGGTGACGGTGCTGGACCAGAAAATCTCATAATGACCCGTTCGGGGATCGCGGATCGCTTCGGGGGCCCAGCAATTGCGCGTGCCCGCTACGCCCTGCATCACCGGAATCGCCCTCTGCGCGGACCAGTGGATCAGGTCGCGGCTGGTCGCATGGCCGATGGTCACGCCTTCCCACGCCGTGGTCCAGAGCAGATGGTAGGTCCGGCCGTCATGGAAGAGGAAGGGATCGCGCAGCAGCTTCTTTTCGCCGACGTCCGGGACCAGCAGGCTGCGCCCACCAGCCAGCGGTCGGAAGGCGAAGCCATCGTCGCTGACGGCCAGTTTCAGGCCGTCGGCCTCCCCCTTCCTGCCGGTGGTGAAATAGGCGAAGAGGAACGGATCATCCCGTCGTGCGGGGCGGCCGGTGGCGCAGGCGGCAAGGGCGATCGCGCCCAGCCCCAGACTGAAATCACGGCGCCTCACGGATAATCCTTCGCCATCTGGCCATAGAGATCGAGCAGGGGATTGGCGACATAGTCGCCGCCATGGCCCATCGGGCCGGTCGGTTCGGGCCTGGGCGCGCTCTGCTCGGCGGCAAGGCCGCCGGGCGCTTCGGCGCTGTTGAGGCCCTGGGAAATCAGGTCGGGCTTGGGGCCGCCGCCCGCATTCTTGCCGTCAAGATCAAAGATCGCCTCCTGATGGCGGAACGGCTCCCAGATGAATGTCCCCCACCCATGTTTGCCGGGCAGGGCATGGACCAGATCGTTGATATAGCGTTTGCGGCTGGAATATTCGGCGACCAGCAGCCCCTTGTCGGGATAGCGCTTCACAAATTCGTTGAAGCATGTCTCCCAGTCGCCCTGCGCGCGCTGCTGATAGCAGGAAAAGCCGATCACGTCGAAATCGACCTTGCGCGCAATCAGCGCATCGGTCCACTCCCGCACGATCGGCCAGTGCCGGCCCAGATGATTGTGCAACTGGATGACGATGGCCGGTTCAGCGCGGCGCGCGCCCGCAATGCCGGCGCGCAGCAGGCTGGCGAAGCCGTCAAAGCCGCCCACCGCGCCGACCTTTGCATGATTGGCGTCGGTGACGGGATTGCCGGTCGGGGTGGAAAGCTTCACCCGGCCATAAGGCCAGAGCATGCCGAAGCTGGTTTCATTGCCGATCACCGCCATGTCGACCGGCGCGCCGCCCGCGCGCATCGCGACCAGCGTGTCATGGGTGTGGGCCTCCACCGCCTTTGCCAGTCGGGGCAGGTCGTAACCGGCCCAGGCGGCGGGCACGCCCTGATGCTCCGGGTCGGCCCATATGTCGCTATAGTGGAAGCTCAGCACCAGATAGAGGCCCGCCTCCCGAATGCGCCGCCCCAGTCGGATCGTCTGGTCAAGGCCTGCCCAGGCCTTGTCGGGTTCCTGGCGGGAATAGCCCCTGGCCGGATCGACGAAGATGCGCAGGCGGATGGCGTTGAAGCCTGCCTCGCGCAGCAGCAGGATCGGATCCCTGGGCTCGCCCTTCACGAAATAGCGCGCGCCCGCCGCCTCATCCTCCGGCACCCAGCTGATGTCCGCGCCGATCAGATAGGGGCCGGGCCGCGCGCCCTTATGGGTGGCCGCCCCGGCCGGCAGCGCCAGCCCAAGGGCCGCCAGCCCGGTCGATCGAAGCAAGGTGCGTCTGTCAGGCATGCAACCTCTCCTGTTGATGTGTTGCGGGAGGCTAGAGCATTTTCGAAGCAGATGGCATCATCTGCTGGCTCGGAAAATGCGGAAAACAAAAGAGAAATAAAGCATGATCCGATTCAGTAAGAACGGATTATGCTCTATGTCCTCCTCTCGAATATCGGTGCTCCTGCGAAAGCAGGAGCGCAGTGTATTCATCTCACCGCGCGAGCCATCCGCCATCGACCGCCAGAACATGGCCATGGATGTAATGTGCAGCCGGGGAAGACAGGAACACCGCCGCCCCGCCAATGTCGCTGGCCTCGCCCCAGCGCCCGGCCGGGATGCGCTCCTGTATCTGGCGGTTGCGCGTTTCGTCGGCTTGCAGCGCAGCGGTGTTGTTGGTCGCGATATAGCCCGGCGCGATCGCGTTGACGTTCACGCCTTTGGCCGCCCATTCATTCGCCAGCAGCTTGGTCAGCCCCGCTACCCCGCTCTTCGACGCGGTATAGCTCGGCACGCGAATCCCTCCCTGAAAGGATAGCAAGGATGCGATATTGACGATCTTGCCACTACCCTGGGCCAGCATATGCCGGCCCGCCGCCTGCGCCAGGAAGAAGGTGGATTTCAAATTGGTGTCGATCACCGCATCCCAGTCCGCCTCGCTGAAGTCCACGCTGTCGGCCCGGCGGATGATCCCGGCATTGTTGATCAATATGTCGAGACCGCCCAGCTTGGCGATCGTCTCGTCTACAACCCGCTGCACCGGCTCGATGCTACTGAGGTCGGCTGAAACGATCTCAGCCTTGCGGCCCAGCGCCCGCACCTTCTCGACAGTCTCCTGCGCCGGGGTACGGCCCACCGCTGCAATGTCGGCGCCAGCCTGAGCCAGCGACAGCGCGATCGCCTGCCCGATGCCCGTATTGGCCCCAGTGACGATCGCCACCTTGCCGGTCAGATCGAAGATATTGGTCATATGAAACTCCATGTCCCCCTCCCTTCAGGGAGGGGTCAGGGGAGGGCATGTGAGGGGAGGGGGCATGGGCAGCCTCTTCCCCGTCCGACATCAAGCCAGTTGGCAGATGTCCAGCACATTCATGTCGGTATAATCCTGATTCTCGCCCGCCATCGCCCAGATGAAGGCATAGGCCTTGGTGCCCGACCCCATATGCACCGACCATGGCGGAGAGATCACGGCTTCCTCATTGGCCATGATGATATGCCGCATCGCCTCGCCCTCACCCATATAGTGGAAGACGCGGTCGGCCGGGCCATCCAGCTCGAAATAGAAATAAATCTCGCTGCGCCGTTCGTGGATATGCGGGGGCATGGTGTTCCACACCGAACCGGGCTTCAGCACCGTCAGGCCCATCACCAGTTGCGCGCTGTCGCACACGCCGGGGATCACCAGCTGATAAATGGTGCGCTCGTTCGACTCTTCCAGCGAACCCCGCTCCAGCGCGTTGGCGTCGGCAATCCCCAGCTTGCGGGTCTGGAATCCCTTATGCGCCGGGCAGGAGGCCAGATAGAAGCGCGCACCGGCCCCGGCGAACAGCACCTCCTTCGCCCCCATCGTCACATAGAGGCAATCCTTGTTCCCAAGCGTGAAGACTTCGCCATCGACCGTGACCGTGCCTTCCACGCCCGATACATTGACGACCGCCAGTTCGCGCCGCTCCAGAAAGGGATGGCCCGCCGCCGAAGCCGGCTCGGTCTGCGCGGGCAGCGCCACCGGCGCGTCCACCACCGCCACGCCGCCGATCACGAACCGCTCGGCATGGGTATAGTTCAGCACGCACTCGCCGTCGCGGAACAGGCCCCCGATCAGATAGCGATCCCGCAACTCCTCGTTCGACACGCACTCCATCATATCGGGATGCGTCGCATAATAGGTCTTCTCGAACATCAGGCGTCTCCGTAGCCGCTTTTGCCGCAGCTTATACCGGAGCGCGGATCGAATGTAAGCCTATTTTGCCGTAATGTGGACTAATGTTCCTAAATGCGGTCAATGTTGCCGCAGCAACAGGACATGCAGGAAGCGCGGACCATGGGCACCGCGGACATAGGTGCCTTCAATATCGGTCGTGCCCGACACGCCGGTGATCCAGTAATGGGCGCGCGGCTGCATGCCGGGCAGGGGGGCATCCTCCAGATAGGGCATGATGTCGCCCACGCGCAGCAACACGATATGATGCAGCGCCAGGAAATTGGGGAGCATCGGCGCTTCGGGCGATGTTTCGAACACCAGCGATCCGGTTTCGGCTATCCCCTTGCGCGCAATGGCGATGGCGGCGCTTTCGTCGGGCGCTGCGGACGCATGCAGGGTGAAGCCGCTCCAGTCGCAGATCGCCAGACGCGGGTCGGGCGGCAGGCACAGGGTGCGCGCTTCGCCCTGTTCGTCCAGATAGCGGGCGATGGCGGCGGGCAGGTCCGTCATGTCGGCAATGACGTCATGGCTGGCATTGACGCTGGGCAGGGCAAGGCGGGCCAGAAACTCCGCCTCCAGCGCCGCCTCGTCCACTCTCGGCCGTTCCGGCGCGATCAGCAGGGCGTCGGCTTCCGTCTTGCTGGGCGCATCCCCCTTCAATCGGGCGAAGATCGTATCGCGGGCGCTCATGGGCGGCGCTCCTTCCTATATTGCTCCATGAAGGTCTGCGGCGCAGGTTTGGGCATGTCGCGATAACGGGTCCATCCGCCTGCCAGCGGCAGCTTGTCGATCCAGCCCTTGCGTCCCAGCAACCGCATCGCACGCACCGCCATGCCGGTGCCCAGTCGATAGAGAGCGGGCCGGCGCGCAACCCAGGCCCATAGCCCCAGCCCGAACCGCATCGTCTTCGGCTCCAGCCCTTCGCGCCAGCTCTTCTCGCGCCAGCCTCTCAGCAGGGTCGGCAGCGGAATCCGCACCGGGCAAACCTCCTGACATTTGCCATTGAGCGTGCAGGCATGGGCCAGATCGCGGCTCTGCTTCAGCCCGTCGAAAGCGGGCGTCAGCACCGACCCCATCGGCCCCGGATAGGTGCCGCCATAGGCATGGCCGCCAATCTGGCGAAACACCACGCAGTGATTCATGCAGGCGCCGCAGCGGATGCAGCGCAGCATCTCGGCCAGCCCTTCCTCGCGCATCTTCGTGCGGCCATTGTCGACCAGCACGATGTGCATCTCTTCCGGCCCGTCCCGGTCGCCCGCCCGCTTCGGCCCGGTATAGAAGGTCGTATATTGGGTCAGCGCCGCGCCGGTGGCGGATCGCGCCAGCATCCGCAACATATGGATGGCGTGCGGCATGCTCGGCACGATCTTCTCGATCCCCGCCGTCACGATATGGACGCGCGGCGGCACCAGCGACAATTCGGCATTGCCTTCATTGGTCACGGTGCAGACCGCGCCGGTGTCGGCGATCAGGAAATTGGCGCCCGATATGCCGACGTCCGCGCCCAGCATCTGCGTGCGCAATTCCCGCCGCGCGCTTTCCGCCATGGCGGCGATCGTTTCTTCCTCATGCGGGCTGCGATGCTTCGCCCTGAACAGCGCCGACACCTGCTCGCGCGTCTTGTGCATGGCGGGCCAGATGATGTGCGACGGCCGCTCGTCGGCCAGCTGGATGATATGTTCGGCCAGATCCGTCTCGACCCGGCCGATCCCGGCTTCGGCCAGCGCATGGGGCAGGCCGATCTCCTCGCCCAGCATCGATTTGGACCGCGCCACGCTCTTCGCGCCTGCCGCCTTGCAGATGTCGATCACGATCCGGCAGGCTTCGTCGGCGGTACTGGCCCAATGCACTTGCGCCCCGGCGGCAATCGCGTTCGCCTCAAACTCCTCCAGATAATGGCCGAGATGCGCGACGACATGATCCTTGATCGCCGCCGCCCGATCCCGCGCAGCCTCGAAATCCGGGAAGGCGTCGACTGCGACTGCCCGCTTGGCTTCCGCCGTTCCCGCCGTCCGCTCGACCGCCACCTTCAATATGCGATCAGCCAGCGCCGTGTCGGCCCGTTCTTTGAAGCCGCTCATGCCTCTTCCCCGATCGCCGGGCCGTCGCCCATGCCGGCGATCAGTTCGATCGCATGATAGGCGCGCACCTTGCTGCCCTTGCGATTGAGCTTGCCCGCCATGTTCATCAGGCATCCCAGATCGCCCGCCAGCAACAGGTCCGCGCCGGTCGCGTCGATCGCATCCGCCTTCTCGCCGACGATCGCGTTGGAGATGGCGGGATATTTGACGCAGAAGGTGCCGCCAAAGCCGCAGCACGTCTCTTCCCCCTGCAATGATGCAAAGGTCAGCCCGTCAATCGCCTTCAGCAACCGGCGCGGCTGCGCCTTGATGCCCAGTTCGCGCAGGCCCGAACAACTGTCATGATAGGTCGCCTTGGCATCCATACTGACATCTTCGGGCCGCCAGCCGCATATTTCGTCCAGATAGGCCATGATCTCGAACGTCTTGCCCGCCACCGCCTGCGCGCGGGCCAGCCATGCCGGGTTATCCTCGAAAATCTCTGGATAATGGCAACGGATCGTCCCCGCGCACGATCCCGACGGCACGACCACCGCTTCATAGGGTTCCAGCGCTACGATCGTCTGCTTCGCCAGCATCATCGCATGGTCCCGGTCGCCGCTGTTGAGCGCAGGCTGGCCGCAACAGGTCTGGCCCTCCGGTACGACCACCTCGCACCCCGCCGCCTCCAATGCGCGGATCGCGGCGAAGCCGATGCGCGGCCGCATCATATCGACCAGGCAGGTAACGAACAGGGCGACAGTCTTGGTCATGCTATATGGCGTTTCGCAAATTGGAGGAACAGGTCAGGCCAGGGCGCGGGCGCGGCGGGCGGCGCCACCAGCCCGAAACCATGACCGCCATTTTCGAACAGATGGCATTCGGCCGGGATCCGGCGCGCGCGCAGCGCGGCCAGCATCGCCAGACTATTGTCGACCGGCACTGCGAGATCGTCGATCGCATGGGCCAGAAAGACCGGCGGCGTTTCCGCGCTCACATCCTGATCCAGCGAATAAGCACGCATCCGCTCCGCCGTGGGATTTGGCCCCAGCAACTGGGTGCGCGATCCGGCATGGACAAACGGCCCCTCCATCTGGATCACCGGATAAAGATAGGCCGCGACCGCTGCTTTGATCGGCTCCCGGTCGGCCGCATCGATCGGTTGATAGGCTTCCACCGGCGCGCGGCTGGTCAGCCATGCGGCCAGATGCCCACCCGCCGAAAAGCCCATCACACCCACCCGGCTCGCATCATAATGTTCGCGCGGGGCGAGGGCACGGACCAGCCGCAACGCCCGCTGCGCATCCTGCAACGGCGCTTCTGCGCCCGCTGCCCAGCCATCGCCGGGCAGGCGATAGAGCAGCGAAAAACAGGCATAGCCCGCCGCCGCCAGCCGCCGGGCGACACTATAGCCCTCATGGCCGATGGCGACCCGGCTATAGCCGCCGCCGGGGATCAGCAGCATCGCTGCGCCATTGGGCCTCGCCCCCACCGATGCCGGGCGCAACAGCGTCAGCGTCGGCGTCACCACATGGGCGAAGACGCCATCGTCCGGCCCACTGTCCGCGCGGCGCAGCGTCTCCACCTCCTGCACGGTCACATGCTCGCCGCCCGGCGCCTTGCCCGGCCAGATCGGGAAGCGCTCGAACCCGGCGGGCAGGGGGAAGGGGGCGCTGCTCACCGTCTGCCCCAGAACAGGGCCAGCCATGGCGGCGCTCGCCACCGTTCCGGCGATCAGGCTGCGGCGATCGATCATCGGCATGTCGTCTTTCCCAATGGCGTATTGCGGGTCAGGTCCGGCCGCTGCGCCAGCACTTTGCGCGAAATCGGCAGGTCCACCGTCGACAGGCCCTGCGCCACCAGATTCGCCACCTGCCGCGCGCCCGTTTCGCTGAAATGGGTGTCATCGTCTATCCCCTTGGGGAAGGCGGCGATCCCGTCCTGCGCCCGATAATGGAGGTAGAGCGCCTTCGACGCGTCCGGCCCCGCCCGGTCGAGCCAGGCCCGCGACCGCGCCTCCAGGTCGATCAGCGGCACATGCAGGGTCGCCGCCAGATCGCGCATCACGCCCGACCATGCCGGATAGTCGGCGACAGCCTTGCCATCGGCGCCGAAGTTGCGCCGCGCGACCGGCGTCACCAGCACCGGAACCCCGCCCGCCGTCCGCACATCCCAGATGAAGCGCATCAGGTTGTTGCGATAGTCGGTCTGCGCCGGCGCCCAGCGTTCGGGCTTGCCCCGCGCCTGATCATTATGGCCGAACTGGATCAGCACCGTGTCGCCCGGCATCATATCGGCCAGCAACCTGTCCCATCGCCCTTCCGCCAGAAAGCTGCGGGTCGATCGCCCACCCATCGCATGATTGATCACCCGCACGTCCGCCTGCAACCCGCAAGCCAGCATCTGCCCCCATCCGGTCTGCGGATAGCGGTCCGGCGCATAGCTGGCAGCGGTGGAATCGCTGGCGATCAGGATCGTGTCGCCCGGCCGCGTGGCATGGGCAGGCAACGGCCCGGCCAGCAGGGCAAGTGCAACGATGGCTTTGGCGACGACCTTCATCGGCGATGTCCCATGCTCGACATATTCAACCCGTTCGCCCTGAACCTGTCGAAGGGCCGTTCTTCCCTGGAAAAGGGAGGGCTTCGGCAAGATCAGCCTGAATGGGAGGGAATGCCCTTATGCCTACTGCAAATTCACATACATGCCGCCGTCCACCAGCAGTGCGGCGCCGGTGACATAGGCCGCCATGTCGGACGCCAGGAACACGATCGGCCCGGCCAGATCCTCCGGCTGCCCCAGCCGGCCGAGCGGCGTGCGCGCCTCCATATATTGGCGTTTCTCGACATCGGCCAGATCATCCTTGTTGATCTCGGTCAGGATGGTGCCGGGCAGCACGCTGTTGCAGCGAATGCCATGCTTGCCCAGTGCGATCGCCGTGGACTGCATCAGCGAATGCACCCCCGCCTTGGTCGGGGTGTAATGGGTCTGATATTCCCCGCCGACCAGCGCCGAGATGGAGGATACCGCGACGATCGACCCGCCATGGCCTTGGCGAACCATCTGCTGCGCGGCCGCCTGCACCATGAAATAGGCGCCATGCAGGTTCACCTTGAACGTCCGCTCCACCACGTCGACCGGCATGTCGAGGAAGGCGTGGAACGGGCAGATACCCGCATTGCTGACCATCACATCCACCTTGCCGAACGCCTCGACCGCCTTGCCCACCAAATCCTGCGCGGTCTGCGGGTCGGCGACGTCACCCTTCACCGCGATCGCCCGCTGGCCCAGCGCCTCGATCTCCGCCACGCAGCTAAGGGCCGGGCCGTCGCTATGGGCATAGTTGATCGCGACATCGGCGCCATGCTGCGCCGCGCCGATGGCGGCGGCGCGGCCGATGCCGGTGGATGCGCCGGTGACGAGGACGGTCTTGCCTTCAAGCAGCTTCATGGGGTTGATATTCCTTACACTATCGCCGCGCGGAGCGGCGGGATGGTTTGACGGCCGGGGTCCAGCCCAGGTCCGCGCTGATCTTTTGTGCGGTGTCGCGCACCTCGCCGCTCAGGGCGGCCATGCGCTCGTCGTCCATATATTGCGCCGCGCTCGACAGGCTGATGGCGGCGACGATCGTGCCGGACGCATCGCGCACGGGGGCGGCGACGCAGCGTATCTGATCCTCATTCTCCTCCAGATCGAAGGATCGGCCCTCGGCCACATAGCCGCGCATCCGCTCCAGCCATGCGGCGGCGTCGGCATCATGCGTGCCCGCTTCGCGCTCCGCGTCCAGCAGGCGCGTCCATTTGGCTTCGGGATCGTCCAGCATGAGCGCCTTGCCCAGCCCCGTGGAGGTCAGCGGGTGCCGGTCGCCGATGCGGCTGGATATTTCCACACGGCGGCGGCCGGGTATTTTGTCCAGATACAGCGCCTGATCGCCATCCAACCGCCCCAGATGCACCACATCCTCGCTGCTGGCGGCCAGCGCCTCCAGATGCGGCCGCGCAATCTGCACCAGATCCGCCTGACTCTGCGCCAGAAATCCCAGCTGCAACAGCTTTGGCCCCAATTGATAGCCTTCGCGCGGCAGGAAGATCAGGAAACCGCGCTCCACCAGCGCATTGGCCAGACGATGCGTGGTCGACCGCGTCAGCCCCATGCGTGTCGACAGGTCGGCGAGCTTGATCGGCCCGTCGATGACCTGATCGAGCAGGTCCAGTCCGCGTTGCAGGGTCTGCGATCCCTGCACTTTCGACTTTTCCTCTCGCTCTCCCGATTCCGGGTTTGACGCATTCTGTATCATCTTCTAATACTCTATCCCACAAAATGAGAAAAACAAGGGTCAAGGAGAGGCCGGATATGATTCTTCGGATCGGTCCAATCTCCCCATCGCCCGGCTTTATGCCCATTTTGGCCATATGTTGGAAGTTTTGGTCAGATCGTCCCATATTTTGGACGACTGCCATGATCCGGGGAGTTTTCGCGTGCCGATCGTGACGTTGCCGAAGATCAAGCATGTCCGCGCCTTCACCGTGCGCGGCGGGGGCGCCGACTATCATGACCAGGGCGAAGGCCACTGGATCGACGATCATATCGCCACGCCCATGTCCAAATATCCCGAATATCGCCAGTCGCGGCAGAGCTTCGGCATCAATGTGCTGGGCACTTTGGTCGTGGAGATCGAGGCGGAGGACGGCACCGTCGGTTTCGCGGTGACGACCGGCGGCGAACCGGCCGCCTATATCGTGGAAAAGCATCTCGCCCGCTTCCTCGAAGGCCGCTCGCCGACCGACTATGAGAAAATCTGGGACCAGATGTACTTCTCGACCCAATATTATGGGCGCAAGGGGCTGGTCATCAACGCCATTTCCGGCGTCGACCTCGCGCTCTGGGACTTGCTCGGCAAGCTGCGGCAGGAGCCGGTCTATCATCTGCTCGGCGGCGCCGTGCGTGACGAACTGCAATTCTACGCCACTGGCGCACGGCCGGACAAGGCGAAGGAATTTGGCTTCATCGGCGGCAAGATGGCGCTGCACCACGGCCCGGCCGAGGGTGTCGAGGGCCTGAAGAAGAACATCGCCGAACTGGCCGACATGCGGTCAAAGGTCGGCGATGATTTCTGGCTGATGTGGGACTGCTGGATGGCGCTCGACGTCGACTATGCCACCCGCCTTGCCATCGCGGCGCATGACCTCGGCCTCAAATGGATCGAGGAAGCGATCAGCCCCGACGATTATTGGGGCTATGCCGCGCTCAAGCGCAACGTGCCCAGGGGCATGCTGGTCACCACCGGCGAGCATGAAGCGACCCGCTGGGGCTTCCGCATGCTGATGGAAATGGACTGCTGCGACATCATCCAGCCCGATGTCGGCTGGTGCGGCGGCGTGACCGAATTGCTGAAGATCAGCGCGCTCGCTGACGCCCATGGCAAGATGGTCGTGCCGCATGGCTCGTCGGTCTACAGCTATCATTTCGTCATCACCCGCCACAACTCGCCCTTCGCCGAGTTCCTGATGATGCACCCCGGACCGACGGAGGTGGTGCCGATGTTCCACCCGCAGTTGCTGGGCGAGCCGGTGCCGGAAAATGGCCGCCTGAAAGTGACCGCGCTCGACAAGCCGGGCTTCGGCGTCGACCTCAACCCCGACATCACCATGCACCGCCCCTATACCCACTGATCTGACAGAGAGACTGACCCCATGAAATTCGTTCGTTTCGGCCAGCGTGGCCAGGAAAAGCCCGGCGTCATCGACAGTGACGGCAATATCCGCGACCTGTCGGGCGTCGTGTCCGATCTGACCGTCGAAAGCCTCGCCGCCGCCAAGGCCGCCGACATCGCATCGCTCCCCGTCGTGGAGGGCGAACCGCGCTATGGCGTGCCGGTCAAGGGCATCGGCAAGATCGTCGCCATCGGCCTCAATTATGAGGATCATGCGATCGAATCGAACCTGCCGATCCCGACCGAACCGATGATGTTCATGAAAGCGCTGTCCTCGCTGAACGGCCCCAATGACGAAGTCGTGCTGCCGAAGAACAGCACCCATGGCGACTGGGAAGTCGAACTGGGCGTCGTCATCGGCGAAACCTGCCGCTTCGTCAGCGAAGAAGACGCCCTGTCGAAGGTCGCGGGCTATGTCCTCGTCAACGACGTGTCCGAACGCTTCAACCAGAAGCAGCGCGGCACCCAGTGGTCCAAGGGCAAGGGCCATGACACCTTCTGCCCGGTCGGCCCCTGGCTGGTGACGGCGGACGAAGTGGGCGATCCGCAGAATCTCGATATGTATCTGAACGTCAATGGCGAGCGGATGCAGACCGGCAACACGAAGACGATGATCTTCAACGTCGCCCAGCTCATCTCCTATGTCAGCGAATATATCACCCTCTATCCGGGTGACCTGATGATCACCGGCACCCCGCCGGGCGTGGGTGAGGGCAAGAAGCCTAATGCCATCTATCTCAAGGCCGGCGACGTCATGGAACTGGGCATCGAAAAGCTGGGCGTCCAGACGCAGAATGTCTCCGAATGGCGTCACCTTGGCGATGAGGTGCTGGGATGAGCGTCTGGTCGGGACGATTTGAAGGCCAGACGGCGGTCATCACCGGCGGCGCGTCCGGGCTTGGCCGTCTGGTCGCCAAACGCATCGTCGCCGAAGGCGGTGACGTGGTGTTGTGGGATCTGAACGCGGAAGCGCTTGCGGCCGCGAAGGTGGAAGTCGCGGCAACCCACACCATCGCCCTCGACATTTCGGATCAGGCGGCGGTCGAAAGGGCCGCGGCGGAAAGCTTCCATGTTCTGGGCACCCGCATCGACGTGCTGGTCTGTTCGGCCGGCATCACCGGCGCAACGGCTACCGTCTGGGACTATCCCGTCGACAGCTGGCAGCGGGTGATCGACATCAACTTGAACGGCCTTTTCTACTGCAACCGTGCAGTGGTGCCGTTCATGCTCCAGAACAGCTATGGCCGGATCGTCAACCTGGCCTCGGTCGCAGGCAAGGAAGGCAACCCCAACGCCAGCGCCTATTCGGCCAGCAAGGCGGGCGTGATAGGCTTCACCAAGTCGCTTGGCAAGGAACTGGCCGGCAAGGGCGTCATCGCCAACGCGCTGACCCCCGCCACCTTCGAAAGCCCGATCCTGGCCCAGCTTCCCCAGAGCCAGGTCGATTATATGCGTTCGAAAATCCCGATGGGCCGGCTCGGTCTGGTCGAGGAATCGGCCGCCATGGTCTGCTTCATGGCCAGCGAGGAATGCAGCTTCACCACCGCGTCGACCTTCGACACGTCGGGCGGCCGCACCACCTTCTAAAGTCAAAGTTGCGCGGCGCGACCGGCCAAAAGAGCCGGAGCGCCTTCCTTCTCTCTCCGTTCGCCCTGAGCCTGTCGAAGGGCAGGCTGAGCGAAGTCGAAGCCTTCACTGCGCTCAGGCAAGGGGCTTCGACTTCGCTCAGCCGGAACGGAAGGGGGCTGAACCATTTTACAGGAGTGGATAGCCATGATCCCCTTTGTCGATGCCCATATCCATTTATGGGATCTCAAGCATATCCGCTACGACTGGCTCAGCCCGCCCTTTTCGGATGACGGGCCGAACGGCAGTGTTGAGCCGATCGCCCATGATTATGGCGTCGCCCACTATCGCGCCGACCTTGCCCGCTGGAATGTCGTGGGCGCGGTCCATGTCGACGCCGGCGCTGCGGCGGACAGCGCCCTGCGCGAAACCCAGTGGCTCGATGGCCTCGCCCGGATTGAGGGCCTGCCCACCGGCTTCGTCGCCTTCGCCGCGCTCAATGATCCGGACGTCGACGCCCTGCTCGCCGCACAGGCGGCCCATCCCCGCGTCAAGGGCATCCGCCATATCGTCAACTGGCATCCCGACCCGAAGCGCACCTACACGCCCGCCGACCTGACCGTCGATCCGCAATGGCAGGCCGGCTACGCCCTGCTCGCCAAGCACGGCCTGTCCTTCGACCTGCAATGCTATCCTGGCCAGATGCCGGGCCTCGCCGCGCTGATCGCCCGCCATCCCGACATCCTGGTGATCATCAACCATATGGGCATGCCGGTGCTGACCGATCCCGACGGCCTTGATGACTGGCGCCGGGGCATGAAGGCGCTCGCCGCCCTGCCCCATGTCGCGGTCAAGCTGTCAGGCATGGGCTTCATCCGCCGCGACTGGACCCGCGAGACGATCGAACCGCTGGTCCGCGAGGCGATCGACCTGTTCGGCGTGGAGCGCTGCGCCTTCGCCAGCGACACGCCGACCGACAAGCTGTTCGGCCCCATCGACCGCTATATGGAAGCCTATCACGCCATCGTCGCGGATTTCCCCGAAGCTGATCGCCGCGCCCTCTTCGCCGGCAATGCCAACCGCCTCTATCGTCTGGGACTTGCCCTATGATCGCCAATCCTCTGCTCGGCGTGCTGTTCCACTGGCTGGGTGGCCTTGCCTCGGCCAGTTTCTATGTCCCCTTCCGGGGCGTCAAACGCTGGAACTGGGAGATTTTCTGGATCACCGGCGGCATCTTCTCCTGGGTGGTCGCGCCCTGGTTCTTCGCGTCGGTCCAGACTCAAGACCTGATGGGCGTGATGCGCCAGGCGCCGTCCTCGGTGGTTGGCTGGTGCGTCTTCTTCGGCGTCCTCTGGGGTTTTGGCGGCCTGACCTATGGCCTCACCATGCGCTATCTCGGCCTGTCGCTCGGCATGGCGGTGGTGCTGGGCCTCTGCACCGTCTTCGGTACGCTGATCCCGCCGATCTTCGACGGCACCTTCATGACGGAGATCGCCGGCACGACCCATGGCCGGATCGTCCTGCTCGGCCTTGCCGTCACGCTGCTTGGCATCATCGTCGTCGCCCGCGCCGGCGCGCGCAAGGATGAAGCGCTCAGCCCCGCGCAAAAGGCCGCCGCCGTCGCCGAGTTTGATTTCAAGAAGGGCATCGCCGTCGCCATCTTCTCCGGCATCATGTCCAGTTGCTTCGCCTTTGGTCTGGCGGCGGGACAGCCGGTCAATGAACTCAGCCGCGCGGCTGGCACTGGCCCGCTCTGGGTCGGCCTGCCCGCCTTGTGCCTCGTCATGTTCGGCGGCCTTGTCACCAACGCGCTCTGGTGCGGCTGGCTGATCGTGAAGAACAAATCGGCCGGCCAGTGGCTGGGCGCCCCCGACGCATCGGGCCAGCGTCCGAAGCTGCTGCCCAACTTCCTGCTCTGCGCGCTCGCCGGCACCGCCTGGTATTTCCAGTTCTTCTTCTACACGATGGGGGAAAGCCAGATGGGCCGCTTTGGCTTTTCCAGCTGGACGCTCCACATGGCCTCGATCATCATCTTCGGCACCCTCTGGGGCTTTGCCTTCCGCGAGTGGAAGGATGCCGCCCCCGCCGTCCGCCGCATGGTGTGGACGGGCGTCGGCCTGCTGGTCTTCGCCACCATCATCATCGGCTATGGCAACCGGCTGGCGGTGTGATCGTCTGGCGCGGGTCTAGAGCATTATCCGATCAATTTGGATCGGATAATGCTCTATTTCTCCTTTTTTTTCCGCATTTTCCGAGTCAGCAGCAGATGCCATCTGCTTTGAAAATGCTCTAATGCCGCGCCAGCACCGCGTCCGACTGGCGGCGGATCAGCTGATAATCCAGCTTCACCTTGCCGATAATGCCGGCCGTGCCTTCATCCTGGGTGCGGAACCGCATCGCCAGCAGGCCGATCGCCTCCCGGCTCATGTCGCGGATCGGCTGGCGGATGGTGGTGAGCGCCGGCCAGATCGCGCTGGCCAGCGGCGTATCGTCAAACCCGCATATGCTGATTTCGGCCGGCACGTTGATCCGCCGCTGGTGCGCCACGGTGATGGCTGCGGCCGCCATATCGTCATTGCAGGCGAAGATCGCGGTCGGGCGCGCCTCCAGCGCCATCAGCTGCTCGGCCGCATCCAGCCCGGACCGATAGCTATAGTCGCCCGGCACGATCAGCCGTTCGTCCACGTCCAGCCCATGCTGCGCCAGCGCGTCGCGAAAGCCCTGCAATCGCCGCGCGCTTGATCGGTGGCGCGGATTGCCCTCGATGAAGCCGATGCGCTGATGCCCCAGTTCAATAAGGTGCCGGGTCAGGTCATAGGCGGCGTGCCGGTCGTCGGTGCCTACGGTCAGCATGTCCGGTCCGTCCCGGTCCGGCGCGATCGCGACGATGGCGATGTCGCGCGCCTGCAATCCGTCGATCAGCTCGGCCCAGTCGCACAGCGGCGGCGGCAGGATCACGCCGGCGACATGCGCCTGCGCGACCTGTTCGACGATTTCCTGCGCAAACGCGCCCTGCGCACATTGTTCGACCACCAGATGCAGATGCCGCTGCGGCGCTTCCCCCAGCGCGCCCAGCAGCAATTCGCCCAGATAGGCCGATGTGGTGCTGTTGCTGTGGAGCAGCGCGACCCGGCGGTCGGCGCTGCCGGCCAGCGCGCGGGCGGACGCATTGGGAATATAGCCCAGATCCTTGACCGCCTGCTCCACCGCTTTCTGCGCCTTGGCGCTGACCAGCGCCTTGCCGTTGATGGCGCGCGATGCGGTCATGATCGACACGCCGGCGCGGGCGGCAACCTCCTTGATCGTGGGCGGCTTCTTTTTCTGGCTTTTCATGCCCCGGTCCTAGCCGCTTTTGCGCGGCAGGAAAATCGGCCGGTTCGGGGAATCTGGTCAGGGTTTCAGGCGAACCGCAACCGGGGCATCGCGGTCGACGCTGATGATCCCGTCCTTCTCCTTGAGTTCGGCGATCTGGAGCACGGTGCGGCGATGATATTGGGGGTCGGCCTTCGCCTCGACTTCGCCTTCCTGATGGACGAAATAGAGGATGTAGGCGCGGTCGCCGGCAACGATGATGTCGGGATGCTGGCCCTTGGCCCGGTCGGTCGCCTGCGCGCCGGGGGTGGCGAGGATATGGCCCGGCTGGGTCGTCCATTGCACGCCATCGTCGGACCGCATGACCAGCAATCCCTTCCACGCGTCGGAAATCAGCCAGGTGCGTCCTTTCCAGTGGAACGCTTTTGGCCCTTCGCCCGGCGTCTGCGTCAGCCGCTTCCCGACCGTCCAGTGAATGAGGTCGCTGCTGTCGGCGGTGACGATCGCCTTGTTCTGCCGTTCGTCATTGAAGAACAGCCGATAGCCGCCGGGTTTCTTTCCTTTTGGGGGCAAGGCCAGCACGCTCGCGTCGATCACCCGGTCGGACCCAAGGTCTAGCCGCTCGCCGCAAGTCCAGTTGGTGAGATCCGGGCTGGTCAGGTGGACGATGAAGCGCGGCGCGTTCCAGTCGCGATACACGCCCGGCACCACCGTCAGCCACATATGCCACTGGCCCTTCAGCCATTGCACTTCGGGCGCCCAGAGCGTGTCGCCGGTGCAGCTTTTGGGAATGGTCGCCGTCCCGTCATAGCGCCAGCGGGCGCCATCCTTCGATCGGGCGACGCCGATCGCGGTGCCATGGACCCAGCGCACATCCTTTCCGTCCTCCATGGGCAGGTCGGCGCGGCGATTGGTGTAGAACATCACCCATTCGCCGCTTTTGGGATCATGAACGGTCGACGCGTCGGCCGCGCCATCATGCACCGGATCGCGAAACAGCGGCTTGGGCGCAACCGGCGCAGTCGCGGCGGCGGCGATCAGCAACAGCGAAGCGATCATCGCAGCAATGCCAGGTCGACGGCGGCGGCCATGGCGCGGAACCCGTCGTCATTGGGGTGCAGCGCATCGCCCACATCATAGGCCTTCGCCATGCGCGCCGGGTCGGCCGGATCGGCGACCGCCTTGTCCAGGTCGATCATGCCGTCGCTTTCCTTCGTCGTGCGGATCCATGCATTGACGGCGATCCGCACCGTCTCGCCCTCCGCGCTCCAGTAACCCGCCCCCTTATAGGGCAGGATGGTGGCAAGGATGACCTTCACGCCCCGGTCATGCGCGCGCGCGATCATCTGGCGATAGGCGCCGATCAGATCGTCCGCCGTCGGAATGGCGCGCTGCTGGGCAAAGGCCGAACCAATGTCGTTCACCCCCTCCAGAATGACGACATGGCTCACGCCCGGCACGGCCAGCACATCGCTGTCGAACCGCGCCAGCGCATTATAGCCATCCCCTTCGGACAATAGCCGGTTGGCGCTGATGCCGGCATTGGCGACGCCAATGGTCTTGCGCCCCGCCTTTTGCAGCCGTTCTGCCAGCAGGTCGGGCCAGCGGCGATTGCTGTCGGGCGTGGCGCGCACCCCGTCGGTGATGGAATCGCCCAGCGTGACGATGGTGGCGCCCGGCTTCCGGCTTTCCACCTCAACCCCGGACAGGATGATGCGCGGGCCGATCGTCGTCGCGTCCGACAGGCGGGGGGCAGCCGTCTGATCGCCGGGCGCGGTCCAGCCGGTGGCGGCGGAATAAGCGTGCACGGTCGCATCGGCCGCCCCTTGGGGCAGGTGGATGCTGATGGTCAGGCGCGTCAGCGGCTTCACCTCCATTACGATCGGGTCGCTCAGCAATGGCGCGCGGGCGGGAATGGTTGCGCCCTGCGCCCGGTTGAAGGTGACGACATGGTCGCTGCCCGCCAGCGTCTCGCCATTCTCCCCCGCCAGCGCGACATGCACCGCGCCCAGCAGCAGCGGCTGGGTCGACATTTCGTTGGACAGGCGCAGGCGGATGCGCTGGCCGCCGCTGCTGATGCGCACGACCTGCCGCACGGTGCGGTCGCTCAGGTCCGGGCGCTTTTCGGGCGGCGTCTTCGACACCAGCGGCGCGGCCATCCAGCTGCGCGACCAGTGTTGCGCCAGAGCGGGCGGCGTGGCGATCACGAACAGCAGGGCAGGGCAAAGCAACAGCGCGCGCATCTACGTCTCCTTCAGGCCGACCGGGCGACCGGGTTATTGCCCCACAGCTGGTCATAGCGCCAGCCGGACAGATCCTCGACCACCATCGCCGCCGCAGGCGACGTTGGGGTCGTGGCGCCGCTGCGCAGATGCTCGATCTCGCGCATCAATATGTCATGGGTGGCCGGGCTCAGGCGAAAGCGGGTCGAAATGACGATGCCGAAGGCCAGACAGCCGACCGTGCCGACGCCCAGCAGCAGCGCCATGGTCAGGATCGCGCCCGCGCTCTGGCTTTGCGCGCCCGATAGGAATCCGCCCGCCTGCATGATGAAGCCCACGCCCGCGACGGCGGCGGCCTGCGTCGCCTTGCGCACGAAGGTCATGACCCCGGCAAAGCTGCCTTCGCGCCGCTGGCCGGTCACGATCTCATCGACATCGGCCATATAATTATAGGTCGCCCAAGGGATATAGTTGAGCGCCCCCCGGCCAAGGCCGGTCAGGATGATCGGCAGCCATATCCAGGGCGACGTCGCCGGCACGCCCAGCAGCCACAGGGCAATGAGCGCGACCACGCCCACGGCAAAGTCGGCGGCGGCGACCTGATAGGCCTTGGACGGCGATGCGCGCAGCGCCAGGTTGATGGCGATGATCACCGCCACGAACTGGACGATATACATGGTGCCCAGCAGGCCGGACGCGATGGCGGTGGAGCCGGCCAGCGCGAAAATCACGAAGAAGGTGAAGGCGGCGTTGAAAATGTCCTGGCTGATATAGCCGCCCAGATACATGCCCAGATGCAGTCGGAAGGCGCGGATGCGCATGGTCGAAAAGAGATTGCGGTACAGCGCCCGAAGCGCCTGTCCCGCGCCGCTCCCCTCCATGCGTTCCGGCACGGCCTCTGCCGATCCGGGCATATGCCGTTCCCAACTGAACAGATAGAGCAGCCCGGCCGTCACCATGAACAGCGCGGCGAAGATCAGCCCCATGTAAAAGAAGGTGTCGGCGCTGTCACGGCCCAGCGCGTTGATCAGCCAGAGCGGCAGGAAGCCGGCGAGGATGGCGGCGGCCTGCCCGAACAGGATGCGCGATCCGGCGAACTTCGCCTTGGTGCGATAGTCGGTCGACATTTCGGCCGCCAGCGTCTCGAACGGAATGATCTCCATCGCATAGACCAGTTCGAACAGCACATAGCTGACCAGATAATAATAAAATCCCTGCCCCGGCAGCCACATCAGCGCGAAACTGGGCAACAGGGGAATGGCGGCCAGGATGAAGAAACGCCGCCGCCCGAATTTCCGCCCCAGCCATGTCGTGCCGAAATGATCGGAAATATAGCCGATCATGGGCGATGCGAAGGCGTCCAGGATGCGCGCGACGGCAAAGATGGTCGCCGCCTGTCCCGCCGTCAGCCCGCAAAATTGGGTGTAGAAGATCAGCACCCAGCCGGAAATGACCGCCATCGAACCCGCGCCCAGCACGTCGTTCGATCCATAGGCCAGATAATTTTGCAGGCGGACGGGGCGGGGGGTCGGATGCACGTTCAGCTTGTTCCTCACCTGGGTTGCGCCGCTATCTTATGGTCTGGCGCGGCATGATATGCCATATAGTGAACAGCTATCACGCAATATGAAATTAATGCAAGGCGTGATCGGTCGCCATCGGCACGAAACGGATAGCCTCGATCGCGACCCCGCCGTCGCGCGCCTGGATCGCAATATCGTGCGCTCCACCGGCGACTGCGCCGGGCAGGGGCAGGCTCAGCCGATTGTCCAGCACGCCATTGGCCCAGTCCCTGTCGCCTGTCTCGCGCCGCGCCTCCAGCTTCTCCTCCCTGCCGTCCAGATGCACGGTCAGGCGCAGCGGATCGCCATCCCGGTCGGCATAAGCGGGCAGCAGGTCGACCAGCATGCGCCAGCGGCCGGCGGGCAGGATGATGCTGGCCCGCGCCGCATCGGCCCCGGCGGTATTTCCCTGCCCATTGACCGCCAGCAACTGGCCCTGCCGTCCCAGCCCGTCGATCAGACGCCACCCCCGGCCATGGACAAAGTCGCGTGGCGCAACAACTGTCTCCTTCGCTGTCTCCCGTGTCGCCGGACCTGGCGCAGCCTCTGGCGTCGCGGCATCGGCGGCAGGCAGGATTGGCGGCGTCAGGCGATAGCTGCGCCATTGCCCGTCCGCCGGCTCGACCGCCATCATGCCGCGCCATTTGCCGCCTGCGATTCCTCGATTGTAATGCCAGGTCAGCGTGCGCAGCGTCTCGTCCGCCGCGTGCGCCATCGCCGCCCGCCGGGTCGCTTCCGCCAGGTCCAGATCGCGCAGCCGGTCATGCGCCTCCGCCGCGAAGAAGCGCCGGTTGGCCGCCGCCGAAGCGCGCACCGGATAGGCGAGCAATTCGTAAAAGGCGTCGCGCCGCCCGGCCGGGATCGCCGGCTCCATCTTCGCCAGCGCCGCCTCCATCGCGGCAAAGGCGGCCAGCCGTTCGTCCGCCGCGTCAATCGTCAGCGGGCTTTGCCGATATTTATCCACAGGCAGATTCCATTGCAGATGCTCGGGGCGCCGGGCAAAATTCAGCCGGTGATAATCACGTAAAATCCCCGCAATGGCGGGCGCCTGCGCAGCATCGACATTTTCCGCCGCCCATATTTCCACAAATTTATCCACAGGCTTTGCCCGCAGCTTATCCACATCCCAGGCAAGGCTCAGAAAATAGTCGGTCGCCAGCTCCGCCGGCTTGATGTCGCCGACATTCGCGACCCAGACCTGCCGTGCCCCCGCATCCCAGGCGCGCCCCATTTCCTGCCGGATCAGCGCCGGCGGGGTTGTGGACAGCCAGAGGTAGGACAGCGGCGCGCCCAGATAGGACAGATGATAATAGACGCCCGATCCGCCCTTGCGCGCGCGTTCGGCGGCGTCGGGGAAGTGGCGGATATAGCCGAAATTATCGTCCGGCCAGATCAGCGTCACATCGTCCGGCACCTTCAGCCCCGCGCGATAGACGTCCAGCACTTCCTTGTACGGGGTGAAGACCTGCGGCGCCTGCGGCATGCCCGCGTCAGCCAGCATCGCCCGCTGGTCGGCAAAGATCCGCTCCAACGTAGCGCGCCGTTCCTCAACCGTTTTCGGCCCCACCATGCCGCTATCATGGATGCCCCGCATCCCCAGCGTCCAGATGCTTTCATAGCGGGCATTGCTCTGCACCCGCTCCTGCCAATAGCGCCGCACGCCATCGGGATTCTTCAGATAGTCGAAATCTTCGGCCGGCGCGGTCCATTCGCCCACATTGTTGCGCAGCATCGGTTCGGCATGGCTGGATCCCATGATGATGGCGTATCGGTCGGCCAGCGCCGCATGGACCGGATCGGCGTTGAACGGCGTCGAAACCTTGTGCATCGCCGGCCACAGCAGATTGGCCTTCAGCCGCAGCAGCAGCTCGAACACCTGCGCATAGGTTTTCGGTCCCAACGGCTTTTCGTCGGGCGCATGCGTGCCTGCCGCCCAGGGCGCCAGCCCCCAATCCTCGTCATTCAAAAATATGCCGCGATATTGGACCGATGGCGGCCCGAAGCGCCGGGCATCCTTCGCCACATAAAGCGCGTCCCGGTGCAATGGCGTCACATCCGCCCACCAGTGCCAGGGCGATACGCCGATCGCGCGCGATAGTTCATAGGCGCCGTAAGCCGCGCCGCGCCGGTCGCTGCCGATGATCAGCAGCGTGCGCGCCACGCCGGGCGCGGGGCGCTCGACCGGCAGGATCAGGAAACTCTCCCACGCGCCCTTCAGCGTCGCGACGTCGATCCGCCTGTCCGCCACCAGCCGGTCGATCGCGGCATGATGCCCCAGCGTGCCGATCCAGACCTGCGCCGCGCCACCCTCAGCCGCGCCGGTAACGCGGCCAATATCCCGCTTCAGGTCGTCGGCGGCGATCTGCACCACGGCTGCATCGCCCGGATCGGTGACGATCCTTGCCGCCTGCCCCCGCGCCACCAGCGGGAAATCGCCCCGCTGCGCCACCGACCGCACCCAGTCCGCCGCCCATGCCGGCGGCGCGCCCAGCAAAAATGCCGCCAGCCCGATCAGGCCGGCGGCATGTCTGGTCAGCAGGGACAAGAGGCGCAGTCCTTCCATTTCCTCGCCTCCCGTCCTGCCTCTCTCAGATATAGGTGCGCAGAAATTCGCCGAGCGCGCACATGGCCAGGCTCTGGCCATAGGGCATGGAGGTGAGCGCGATGTCCTTGTAGAACTGCATCGTATCGCCCATCGCCGTGCCGAAGCTCACCTGCTGCAACTCGCCCGCCTCGTCGATATTGGCCAGCACGCCGCGCACCGCCTTGATGCCGACCGCTTCATAATGGCGCGGCAGATAGCCCTTACGCACGGCCTTCAATATGCCATAGGCAAATCCGGCGGTGGCCGATGCCTCCAGATAGCTGCTCGGATCGACGATCAGCGTGTGCCACAGGCCGGTGTCCGCGTCCTGCGTCTCCGCCAGCGTCTTCACCTGCGCGGCAAGGGTGTCGATCAGGAAGGTGCGGAAGAAATCGCCTTCCTTCAGGTCGAGAATCTCGATGATCTCGGGGATGGCGATCGTCACCCAGCAATTACCGCGCGCCCACAGCGCCCCGGCGAAATTATGGCGACCGTTAAAGTCCCAGCCATGGAACCACAGGCCGGTCTTGGTATCATAGAGATATTTGATATGGACCAGGAACTGGCGCTTGGCTTCCTCGACATAGGCCGGGCGGTTCAGCAACAGGCCGATCTTGGCCAGCGGCAGCACTGACATCATCAGCGTGTCGTCCCACATTTCGCCGGGATTCTCGTCATTATAGACGATATGCTGGAACCCGCCTTCCTGCGTCTTGGGCAGGCCGTCGGCCGCCATCAGCCATTCGGCCCAGACGTCCAGATAGGGAATGTAGCGCGGATCAGGCTCATATTCATACAGATAGGCCAGCGTGATGAACGGGGCCATCGTATTGATATTCTTGGTCGGCGTGCCTTCGGCAAAGCGATCCTCGAACCACTGCTTGATGATGGTCAGCGCCTTGCTGTCGCCGGTCTGCTCGAAATAGCGCCACATGCCGAACAGGCCGACGCCATGGGTCCATTCCCATCCGGCCCAACCCTTGGTGTCGATGATGCGGCCATCGTCCAGATGGAGCAGGAATTCGCCCGTCTCGTCCTTGATATTGACGAGATTGTCCATCAGCCGGTCGATGGAGTCGACGACCTGCTGGCGCGGAACATCATGAGTGAGAGCGGCCACTTACTTGGTCTCCTTGAGGTCTGAAGGTGCGTTTGGCGCGGTCACCATCTGCACCGGCAGACCGCCTTTCACATTGCGCAGGGTGACGAGGCGCACGCTTTCGAGCGCATCGCCCGGCTGACCGTCGGACGTGACGGCCAGCGCGACATGGTTCCGGCCCCTGTGGTTCAGGATGCCTTCGGGAATGGGGAAGGTGCGCTGCGGCCCGACATGGGCGATGAACTGCCCCATGTTCCAGCCATTGACGAAGATCAGCACCCGATAACGGACCGGCGAACGCGGCTTGGCGGCATCGCCGAAGCTCAGGCCAATGGTCGCGTCCTGCCCCCTGGGGACATTGAGGGCAAAGCGGGTGCGATACCAGCTGGTGCCGGCCGCCGCCTGGGTCGCGGGCACGCTGCCCTTGCTCCATGCGCTGTCGTCGAAGCCGGGCAGGTGCCAGCCCATCCGCTCGCCATACAGGCCGCCATTATTCGCCGGGCCACGGGCGACATCAGGCAGAACCTCGCCGCCCTGCTTGCCCTGGATTTTCCAGCGGACCGGCGCTGTAAAGCTGCGTCCACTCGGACCGCCCTCCAGCGATGCGGAGATCAGGCCGCGCGCTTCCTTGTGGAAATCGTCGCTGTCCAGATCCCAGTTATGGCCATTGTTGCGGACCATGACGGAGACGACATGCTCGCCCGCCGCCTGCGCTCGCTCCGGCAGGGCAAAGCGCGCCGTGCCGGTGGTGATCGGCCGGGGCAGGCCGCCGGGCGTTTCGCTTTCGCCCAGAAACACGCCGTCGACCCATGCCTGCACCAGCCCCGAACCGCCCGCCCCATAATAGAGCGAGAGCGCCTTCGCCTCGGGCGATCCGGTGAAGCGGCCGCGATACCAGACATCGCCGTCATGAAAGCCATAGGCGTCCATGCTCATGTTCGGCTGGCCATCCGGCCGGGCGGTGATGCTGGCATAGGATCGATTGTAGATCGCCTGCCAGCCATTATCGTCAAAGCCCGGCTGCGCCTCCGGCGAACCCTGCGCCATGCGCCAGTCGGTCAGCGCCGGCAGCGTCATGTCGGCCGGGCCGGCGAGGGACTGCACCGCTGCGATGCTGCCGATGGCGGTTGCCTTGGTCGTCACCTTCGCCCCGTTCCAGCTGATGGATCGGACAGTCTTGGGCGCCCAGATTTCAAGCGGGCTGGCCTCAGCCGTATCTCCCGTCAGCATCAGCGCGCCGCCCCTGGCAACGCCGCTGCGCACCAGTGCCGGCCCGCGCACCAGCATGTCCTGCACGCGCCAGTAGCGTACGCCCTCGGCCTCATCGGCCAGGATCAGGGTCAGCGACGGACGCCCGCCGCCCTCGATCCGCACCACGGCGCGGCCCTGATGGGTGTAGCGGAGCTTCAGGTCGCCCTTGGCCGCATCGAAGGCGATGCGCGCCTGGCCTTCCAGCACTGTCACCTTCGGCGCGGACATATAGCGCAGCACCGTCTCGCCCGGCTCCCCGGCGCGACCATAGAGCAGGATCAGGTCATGGCCGTCGATCTGCTGCGCGGACTGGAGTTCGGATGTCGAATAGACCAGCCGCTGCCCGCCCAGCGTCACGCCCGCGACCAGCCATTTGGCGTCAAAGCCATTGAGCTGCATCGGCACGGTGTAACGGCCGTCGGGCAGGTCGGCGGTAAAGCTGAAAGCGTCGTTCGTCTGCCCATTGGACGGTCTGTGCGTCACCATCAGGAAGCGTGCGTCCGTTTCCGGGCTTTTATTATGATAAATCTGGATATTGGGTGAACTGATCTGCGGCGTTCCGGCCGGAACCATCCCCGCCATGTCGGGGACGGAGGCGATCAGCCCGCCCAACTGCTTCATCTCCAGCGCCTTTTCGCGCACCGCGCGCGGCTCGGAAATGGCGGCGCCATAATCATAGCTGCTGAACACCACCGGCGCGGGCAGCCAGCCCCAGCTGGTGCCGCCATAGCCCATGTAGAAGCTCTGGATGCCGATGCCATTGGCCAGATTGGTGCCGTAAAAGACCCGCTGGAACCGCTTGCCGCGCTGGACCGCGTTGCACTCATAGCCGCCGTTCGATCCCCAATAGTCGAACCAGCCGCCACCGAATTCGGCCAGGAATCCGGGCGTATCGGGTGAAGCGGATGCGCCGCCCTTGGCCCCGCCCGGACCATAATAGCCCCAGTCGGGCGCCGCGACGCCGCGCGTCGGCTGGCCCTCTACGGTGCAGGTGCCGCCAGGATAGCCGTCGAACGCATAGAGGTCGTTCGGGCCATGGACGACCTTATCCACCTTGCTGCTCTCCGGCGCCCAATAGCCATTGCGGCCCTGATCATTGTGGAACAGCGGCACGGTGATGCCGTCGGCCCGCGCCTTGGCATGGAGATGGTCCATATAGCGGCGCTGCGCCGGCGTCGTCATCGCCAGTTCGTTTTCGATCTGGTGCAGGATGACGCCATATTTGCGTCTGGGGTCGCTGTTGATCTGATGCTTCGCAATGATCGCATTGATCCGGCTCAGCCATTCGTCGGCCGCCGCCAGATAATCGGGATCGTCAGTGCGGGCGCGGGCGCGCTGGTTGACCAGCCAGCCGGGAAAGCCGCCGCGCGACAGTTCCGCATTCACATAGGGACCGGCGCGGGTGATGACATAGAGGCCTTCCTCCTCCGCCATCGTCAGCAGCCGGTCGATGTCGCGGATGCCGCTAAAGTCATACACGCCCTGTTTCGGGCTGTGGAATCCCCAGTCGAAATAGACGGCGACGCTGTTGAAGCCGCTGGCCTTCATCTTCTGGAGAATGTCGCGCCACAGATCGGGCGAGGGCAGGCGGAAATGATGAAATTCCGACGACCAGATCACCATCCGCTTGCCATCGATCATCAGCGATCGCGCGTCATAGGACACGCGGCCGAACGTCCTGACCGGCGCGGACAGGTTGGCCGTCGGTCTGGCTTCCTGCGCGAGCGCAGGAGGGGCCAGCATGGTGCCGATGGTCAGGGCGGCGATGAAGCTGCGCATCGGGTGCCGGCTCAATCCATGTGGAACAGCAGGGGGAGCGGCCATTCTCTGGGCTGGTTGCCCGGCTGCACCTCCATCAGCGGGGCCATATAGTCCCACCAGCGCTGCATCACCGGATGGTCGGGCAGCGTGTCACGGCGATTGTCGTCGCGCAGCTTCAGCACCGCGAACAGGCTCAGCGTCTCTTCGTCCAGAAAGATCGAATAGTCGAAGATGCCGGCCTCGCTCAGCAGCGCGGACAATTCCGGCCATATTGCGTCATGCCGCTTGCGATATTCCGCCACCACGCCGGGTTTGAGCTGCATCTTGAAGGCGTGGATGGACATGCGCTCTCCTCATGGGCCATATTGTGGAACTTATTTCCGATATTTGGTAGCACTGTCCCAAAACATCGTCAACGCCAGAGCGGGCAGCCCCGCACCGAAAGCTGGGTCACATCCTCCATCCCTATGGGCTGGCGCGCGTCGGGCATCGCTGTTTCGGCGTGGAAGCGGTCGATCGTCAGCCGCTCTGCATGGCGCGCCCACAAGGCCCAGGCCGGCAGCACGCCGAACATGCTGGGTTCGGGATAGGCATCGGCCAGTTCCGCCGGCGTGCGCGCCGCATCCGCCGCGCTGCCCCCGCCGCGATAGGCCAGATGAATGTCGCGCAGCGTCACATCGCGGACCGGATGGCCCGGCAATCCGGCGATCGTGGCGGGGAAACGATGGTCGATGCCGCGCGCATCCACCTCGCTGATGTCGACATGGCGGATCGCGCCGATCCCGGTCCCCTCCGGCCCTCTCCGCCGGTCGCCCAGCCGCAGGAACAGCGGCGCGGTCGTCACGTCTCGCAAGGTCAGTCCACGCGCGACGATATGCTCCATGACGCCGCCGTCCACCGTCTCCAGCGCCAGTCCCCGGCATCGGGTGAAACGGCAATTCTCGATCCGCACATTGCGATAACCGCCATTGCTCTCGGTGCCCAGCTTGATCCGCCCCGTCACCCGGTCGCGGTCCGGCGCGATCTCCTGGGTCGTCCGCTTCGTCCCCTCGACCAGCGATCCCATGTCATAGCCTGACACATCGCAGTCGCGGATCAGAATATCCTCCGCCGCGATCGCGCGGCCCAGCGCATGGCTGCTCTTGACGACGATGCCGTCATCATTGGGCGAATTGACCCGGCAACGCTCCACCACCACGTCCCGCACGCAGTCCAGGTCGATGCCGTCGCGGTCCGTGTCGATGGTCAGCCCCTCGATCCGCAGCCCGCGCGTGCCTGTCGCCAGAATGGCGAAATGCCCGCCCTTCAGGATGGTGAAGCCGGATAATCTGATGTCACGGCCGTTCTTCAGCGCGATTGCCTTGTTGCCCAGCCCCTGCATCGCGGCGGCGTCCGGCTCCAGATGGCCGATCTCCGCCGCGCTCATGCCCTGCATCGACAAGGGCCGCTCGCCCGCCTGTTTCTTCCATCGCGCGCCCGGCCCGTCGCGGGTCAGGCCCACGCCATGGATCAGGCCGCGCCCGATGATGGCGACCTGCTCCACATCCTCGCCCCAGATCAGGCTGTTATGCCAATGGCTATGGCCGAAATCCTGATATAGTTGCTCCACGCCTGCTTCCGGCAGGTCATATTGGCCGGCATGGCGCGCCGGGTCGGCCGCCTCGATCACCGCGCCTTCGCTCAGCAACAGGGTGACGCGGCTCTTCAGCCGGATCGAAAAGCTCAGATAGCGACCGCGCGGCAGGATGACCGTTCCGCCCCCCGCGCGCGACGCCGCCATGATCGCGGCGTTGATCGCGCCGCTGTCGATCGCCACGCCGTCGCCCCGTGCGCCATGATCGCGGACATCGAAATGGCGCATGGCATGGGCCGGGAAGGGAAGCAGCAGCATAGCGCCCAGCCCCATGGCTGCGTCTCGCCGGCTCATCTCCATCAATTGCCTGCCGGCCGCAGGTCGCTGCGGATCAGGCTGGGGGCAATCGCGACCGCGCTGGCGGCGGGCGGGCGGGCCGGGACAAAGGCGGGCGTCGTCACATGCGCCGCCAGATCCGGCACCTGCGCGCGTACGCGTTCGGCTACGGCGCTCGCCAGCAGCCAGGCGCCATAATCATTATGATGGGTCTTGTCCCTGCCCCCGTCATTGAAGGCGGTCGGCGCAACCTGCGGCCCCAAGGCCTCATAGATGGCCCGGCTGTCGGCATGCAGGTCGATCAGCGCGACCTTCTCCTGCGCCGCCACCTTGCGCACCGCATCGGCATAGGCGCCCAGCGTCTCCCGGATCCTGCCCTGCGCATCGAAATTGCGCCGTTCGGGCGACGTCACCAGCACCGGCTGCGCGCCGCGCCGCCGCGCTTCGGCGATATAGGCGCGCAGATAGGCGGGGTAGGTGAAGGCCGCATCGGCATAGGTCTGCGGCCATTCCTGTTTCTGGTCATTATGGCCGAACTGGATGAACAGCCAGTCGCCCGGCTTCACCGCCGCCAGCAGCTTGTCGAAGCGCAGGTCGGTCAGGAAGGATTTGAGCGTCGCGCCCGACTTGGCGTGGTTGGCGACGATCACCCCGTCGTCCAGCATCGCCGGCAGCATCTGGCCCCAGCTGGCGGCCGGTTCGGCATATTGATCGGTCACGGTCGAATCGCCGGCCAAAAAGACGGTCGGCGCCGATACCGGCTCGATCCGCATCGACCGGACCATTGGCCGGCCCAGAAATTCCAGCGTCAGCTTGTTGTCCCAGGTGAATTCCTGGGCATCGCGCGCGTCGATCCGCACCGCTGCGCCCCCCGGCGCATTGGCGGGCGGCGGCGGCAGCGCGGGCGTGCGGATCGTGACCAGAAAGCGGCGCTCGATTGTTTCGCCGGGCCGGGTTGCGACATGGTTCAGCATCAGGCGCCGGGCTTCCGCCTTCACACTGGTGTCGCCGGCCTGTCGGGCGTCACCCAGCCGCAGCGTGACGCGATAATCGCCTTCCGGCAGCGTCACCGAATAGAGAAAGCCCTGCCCGGTTTTGCCCGGCTCCACGCCATGGTCTGATCCGTCCCGGATGATCCGCCGATCAACCGATCCGGCGCGCAGATCGAAGCTGCGGGGGACGGAAAGCGGCGCGGGGGTCAACATCAGCGCAAGAGCGGCGGTCAGCGGCATGGGACATCCTATCGGGTAGAAGAAAGGGGAGCGCCACGGCGTCGCAACGCTCCCCAGATCGACGCCCGTGCAGAGGCGTTCGACATTAAATCCCGTTAAATAGATTATTGATCCATATATCGGGATAAATTGGCCGTCAATGCGCGATCCGGTCGGCGGTCAGAGCTTGGCCCGCGTCCTGCGGGTGGAACCGTTCCGCAAAATGTTCCATATAGTGAAATCAAAAATCACATGATGATTTTTCTTTCAATTGTCCGACCAGGGATATAGAATGACACCAGAGTTCACATAGTGGAACCTGTTGGCCATCCCCGCAAAGGGGCGTGGCTGGAAAAAGGGGAGGATATATGGTGTCTGTACGTTCCGCGTTCGCCCGTCGCAGTTCGGCCATCGCGATCGCATCCACGCTGCTGATCGCCGCGCCGGCTCTGGCGCAGGATCAGCCCGTTGCCGCCGCCGA
The DNA here is from genome assembly GCF_042647625.1 of Sphingobium rhizovicinum. Classification (NCBI taxonomy): domain Bacteria; kingdom Pseudomonadati; phylum Pseudomonadota; class Alphaproteobacteria; order Sphingomonadales; family Sphingobiaceae; genus Sphingobium; species Sphingobium rhizovicinum. The sequence goes on from NZ_JBHRVU010000004.1 coordinate 84,582, forward strand.
TCAGCCCGCCGATCCGGGTGTCGCTGACATTGTCGTCACCGGCTTTCGCGCATCGCTCAACAGCGCGCTGGGCATGAAGCGGCAGGAAGCCGCCGCCATCGATTCGATCGTGGCGGAAGACATTGGCAAATTCCCCGATTCCAACCTGGCGGAATCGATGCAGCGCGTGCCGGGCGTGGCGCTGGCCCGCGGCGACGGCGGCGAAGGGCGCAATATCTCGGTCCGCGGCCTGGGCGCGGGCTTCACCCGCGTCCGCATCAACGGTATGGAGGGCACGGCCCAGACCGGATCGTCCGACATTTACGGCGCGGGCAATAATGGCCGCAGCTTCGACTTCAACGTCTTCCCGACCGAAATCTTCTCCGCCCTGTCGGTGCGCAAGACGCCCTCGGCCGATGTGGAGGAAGGATCGCTCGGCGCCACGGTCGATCTGTCCGCGCCCAAGCCGATGGATCAGAAGGACGACTTCGTCCTCGCGATGACCGCGCGCGGCGTCTATAATGAACTGTCGAAGAAGGTCGATCCGCGCGCCTCGCTGCTCATCTCCAAGCAGTTTGGCGACAGCGGCTTCGGCATCCTCGCCTCGGTCGCCTATCAGAAGCGGCACATTCGCGAAGTCGGCTATTCGGCGGTCGACATCCTGTCGGCCAACACCAATGGCGGCTTCTGCTCGCCCGTCGGCTTCACCCCGCAAAATCCGGCCGACAATGCGGCAAAGGGGGCCGATGCGCTCAACTGCTCCACCGGCAATCCGCGCACCAGCAATGCCGCCGCCTATCAGAAGATACTGGATCTGCGCCGCGACGATCTGGCCGGCGTAGCGGGCAGCGGCGCTTTCCTGCCGCGCCTGCCCCGCTATCTCAACAGCGAACAGGATCAGGAACGGATCGGCGGGTCGCTGACCTTGCAGTTCAAGCCTGACGATGCGACCGACATCTCGCTCGACTTCCTCTATTCCCGGTTCGACGTCACCCGGCGCGACAATTATATCGCCGCCGTCTCCTTCGCCCGCTCGGCCGCCAATAATGGCCAGCCGATGACATCGGTGCGCGACATCGAATTTGATGACAATGGATCGTTGCTCTACGGCATGTTCGACGGCGTCGATGTGCGGTCCGAAGGGCTGGTCGACCATTTCGTGTCGACCTTCAAGCAGGCGAACCTCAACTTCAAGCGCCAGCTGAGCGACAATCTGGAGATCAGCGGCATCGTCGGCTTCAACCAGTCCGTCTGGGATGGCAAGAAGCGGCTTCAGACCTTCATGGATGCGATCGATACCGACGGCTTTTCGATCGATTATCGCGACGGCGGCTCCACCCCGGTGCTGGGCTTCGGCGTCGACGTCAATGATCCGGCCAGCTTCAACTATGGTCCCGGCCGGGCGGACGGCACGGTGCTGGGCGGCTTCAGCTTCCAGGGCAAGCCGTCGAAGAACACCACCGACAACATGACCGCCGAAGCCAATGTCAAATGGACGCTCAGCGATGCCCTGACCATCAAGGCGGGCGGCCAGTATCGGCGCAGCAATTTCCTCTCCACCTTCCTGCGCCCCTATAATGCCGATACGGTCGTGCGCGCGCTGCCGGCCGGCACGACGCTGGCCGACATCACCCGCACGATCAGCGGCGTGGACAAATTGTGGGGCAATGGCGCGCCGTCCAGCTGGGTGGCGATCGATCCCGACAAATGGGCCAGCACCTTCGGCTTCGATTCCGTCCGCTATTGCGGCGTCGAATGTGGCGGCGGTCGCAGCCGCGTGCGGGAAGAAGTCACCAGCGCCTATCTGATGGCCAATTTCGACCTAGAAAATGCGATCGGCTTTGGCGTGCGCGGCGATGTGGGCGTGCGCTACGTCAAGACCGACATGCTCTCCTCGGGCTATATCGCGGTCGCCAGCGCCGCTTCGCCGACCGGCCTGACCGGCCAGTTCGCCGCCGCCCGCAACAATTATGACGACTGGCTGCCCTCGGCGAATATCGTGGTGGAGCCGATCGACAATGTGCTGCTCCGCCTGTCGGGCGCCAAGGTGCTGGCGCGGCCCGAACTGGGGCTGCTGACCCCGACCAGCGGGGTCAATCCGGTGACGCGCGTTGGGAACGTCAATAATCCCTTCCTCGATCCGATCCGGGCCAAGACATTCGACGTCGCGCTGGAATGGTATTTCCGCCCCGGCTCGCTGCTCTCGGCGGCTTTCTTCTACAAGGACATCAAGAGCTTCATCCAGAGCGTGAACAGCCAGATCCCGTTCAACCAGCTGGGTCTGCCCAATGCCTTGCTGGAAAACAGCAATACCTCGCCTGATGAACTGTTCACCGTGTCGCAGCCGTTCAACACGCCCGGCGGCCCGCTCAAGGGCATCGAACTCAACGCCCAGATTCCCTTCACCTTCTTCGACGGTTTTCTGGGCAATTTCGGCCTGCTGGCCAACTTCACCCATGTCACGTCCAAGATCGAATATATCCTGGCCAGCGTGAACGGCACGCCCACCGTCACGACCACGGCGGATCTGGTCGGCCTGTCGAAGAATACGGCGTCGGCGACGCTCTACTATGAGGATGAAAAGTTCAGCATCCGCACCACGGGCAATTTCCGCGACAAGTTCATCCGCGGCATCCCCGCTTCGCCCGGCAGCGACCTTCAGGGCAATGCCAAGACCTTCTTCATGGATGCGTCGGCCAGCTATAACATCACCGACCGGCTGAAGGTCATCGTGGAGGCGACCAATCTGACCGATGAGCAGAACCGCCTCTATATCGACAGCACGCGGCAGGACACGCTGTTCGAAACGCGCATCGGCCGCACCTTCACCTTCGGCGTGACCTATCGGATGTAAGGATAGTTTCTCCCCCAACTGAAGGGCGCGGTTCCTCGCCGGAGCCGCGCCCTTTTTGTGTCAGCCTGTCCTATTTGGGGGGATGGGCATAAGATGTTGCTTGCGCCATGGCTCCGGCCTGCCGCGCAGGATAATGTCCGAACCTTGTTTGAAAATGTCCAGTTTTGCGGGAAATATGCGAAGTTAAGCCCGTGTCGCGCGATCAGCGCGGGCCGCCATAGCCCACGGCGGCGCTGATCTGTTCGGCCGATCGCATGACCTGCTCGGCCAGCGCCGGGCGGACGTCGTCGGTCAGATAATGGGCCGCGCTGGCGATCGATATGGCGACGCAGATCTGCCCCTTGGCGTCGCGCACCGGCACCGCGATCGACCGCACGCCGTCGCCCAGTTCGCTGTCGTGCAGCACTTCGCCCCGCGCCTTGTGCCCGCGCATTTCCTCGACATAGGCGCCGATCTGCTGGGGCGTGGCCTTGCCGTCCTTCGCCTCGACATAGAGGCGCTCCCAGTTGGCTTCCTCTTCATCCAGCAACAGCGCCTTGCCCAGCCCCGTTTCGGCGATCGGCCGCCGGTCGCCCGGCGCGGTCGCGACGCGCAACCGCTGCGTGCCCGTCACCCGGTCCAGATGGCGCGACCAGTCGCCTTCCCGCTTGCCGATGAACACGCAAAAGCCGGTGCGTTCCGACAGCAATTCCATGAACGGCCGGGCGACGCGGACATAATCGATCTGCTCGGTCGCCAGCACGCCCAGTTGCAGTAGCTTTGGCCCCAGCGCAAACCCATCGCGCGTCACCGCCAGATAGCTGCGGGATTTGAGCGCCTGCACCAGACGATGGGCGGTGGTCTTGCTCATGCCCAGCTTGCGGGCCAGATCGGCAGCGCGGATCGGCCCGTCAATCACTTCGTCCATGATGTCGAGCGCGCGCATCAGCGTCTGCGTGCCCTTCACCATATCCTGCCCGTCCTTTTGCTGCCGTTCGTCGCTATTCTGCATGCTGCTCTCGCCCTGCTGTCGTCCCCTATGTCGGGCCGTTCCATATAGAGGAAAGCATATCGGCCCAATGGGACCATTTGTCAGCCTCTTTGTTGCGACCAGCAAAAAGGCCCGCCGGTCGCTAAACCGGCGGGCCTTTCAAAGCTTTCAGGGCATAACCCTCAATATTGGATGGTGACGGTCACGGCGCGGCGGTTCTGCGCCCATGCCGCTTCGTCCGATCCCAGCGCAGCCGGGCGTTCCTTGCCATAGCTGACGGTGGTGATGCGGCCCGGATCGATGCCCAGCGAGGCCAGATAATTTTTCGCCGCATTGGCGCGGCGTTCGCCCAGCGCGATATTATAGTCGCGGGTGCCGCGTTCGTCGGCATGACCCTCGATCGTCACGCGCACGGACGGGTTCTGCTGCAACCAGGCGGCCTGGCTCTGGAGCGTCGCCTGATCTTCCGCATCGACATCATATTGGTCGAGGCCAAAGAAGATGCGGTCCGACGCGACGGAGGCCATGAAGTCCTCCTGGCTGCCCTTGCGCGGGCCGGCGGGGGTCGTCGGGCCGGTCGGCACGGTGGTGCCGGTGCCGCCGGGGGCGGGGGGCAGTTCGGCCGGCGGCTTCTTCGAGCAGGCGGCAAGCGCGATGATGGCGGTGGCCATGACCACGGTCCGGGACAATTTCATGGGTGTCTCCTTTTTGCGCTGTGCGTCGCTCGCAGGAACGGCGACAGGGTCCGTGAAGTTCGTTACGCTGTCAAGACGATTAGGTTCCCTTGCCTGAACCTGTCCTGACGATGAATCGGGGCGGGGCTCAGGGCAGCAACGGTCCCCATGCCGGGTCGGAACCGCTGAGCGGCGTGGGAATGCGCCGCTCGTTCACGCCCGTCAGATCGACCTGCCACACCTGGCTGCTGCCCTGCTTGCCGGGCGTCGTGCGGAAAAATTGCAGCACGCGGCCATTGGGCGACCAGGTCGGCTGTTCGTCCTGCCAGCCATTGGTCAGGATGCGCTCATTGTCGCCGCTGGGCGTCATCACCGCGACCTTGAAGTCGCCCGACAGCTTGGTGAAGGCGATCAGGTCGCCGCGCGGCGACCATTCGGGCGTGGCATAGCGGCCGCCGCCATGGCTGATGCGCCGCTGGTTCGATCCGTCGGCGTTCATCACATAGATTTGTTGCCCGCCCGACCGGTCGCTTTCGAACACGATCTGCCGGCCGTCGGGCGAATAGCTGCCGCCCACGTCAATGCCGGGCGATGTGGTCAGGCGCACCGGCGCGCCGCCATTGGCCGACACGCGGTAAATGTCGGTATTGCCCGCCACCGCCATGGAAAACAGGATGTTGCGGCCATCGGGCGACCAGCGCGGGGCGAAGGTCGCATTATTGCTTTCCGTCACCAGCTTCTGCTGCCCGCTGCCGATGTCGTAGATATAGATGCGCACCCGGCTGTTGAGGTAGCTCACATAGACGATCGACTTGTAATCGGGCGAGAAGCGCGGGGTCAGCGCGATCGACTGGCCATTGGTGATGAAGCGGTGATTGGCGCCGTCGCTGTCCATGATCGCCAGACGCTTGACGCGATTCCCCTTGGGTCCGCTTTCGGCGATATAGGCGATGCGGCTGTCGAAGAAGGGGCTTTCGCCCGACAGCCGGGCATAGATGGCGTCGGCGCATTTATGCGCGGCGCGCCGCCAGTCGCGCGGGGCGACGACATAGCCCTGCCGCGTCAGCTCCTGATGCAATGCCACATCATAGAGGTAGCAGCCCACGGTAATGTCCGCCTCTCCGCCGGTGGTGCGGACAAAACCCTGCACCAGCGCCTGATAGGCGTTCCATTTGTCATAGACCGGGTTGGTCACTTCGGGGAAGGCGATGGCCGGCATCCCGTCCGGCCCGGACGGATCGAACAGGCCGGACCCTTTGAGGTCCGACGCGATCACTTCGGCGATCTTGCGGCCCAGTTCGCTAGCGGTGCCGGCGGGGGTTGCGACATCCTGTTGCGCGGGGAGGGCGGGGACGGCGATCTTCAGATTGCTGTCGATTTCGCCGGTCACGTCGACCGACAATTGCGCCATGGCCGGCGCCGACAGGATGGCGGCCAGCGCAACGGTCGCCATCGTCAGGCGGCGGAGGAGGGTGGTCTTCATCGGTTCAGCCTCGCGTCAAAGCGGAGCGGCCGCAGCCACTTCCATTGGTCATAATATTCGGGCGGTAAATTCCTGAAGGGCGCTGCAAGTTTCACCGCCTGGATCGCGCGCTCCGCATGCAGCTTGGCCTGCGGCTGGTTGCTGGCGGTCACGCCCAACTGGTCGATCACTTCGGGCGTGCCGATCAGCGCGCCATTCTTGTCGAGCCGAACCTCCAGCAACGTCACCAGCTTGTCCGCGTCCGCGCCCGACGGCGCGCGCCAATGGGGTTTCAACTGCCGCCGGATTTCGGCGTCCAGCGCGGCCTTTTGCTGCGGACCCATGGCGGCGGCCGGCGGCGGCGCAGGCGTGCGTGGCGCATCGGCCTTGGTGTCGATGCCTTTCAGGAAATCTTTGCCCAGCAACGATCCCCTGGGCTTGTCCGCCTTGCCCTGACCCGAAGCCCGCGCGGGCGCGCTGGTCTTCGCCTTGGCGTCGCTCTTGGCCGGCTTGGACGGCGCGGTCGCGGCCGCCTTGGGCTTTTCGGGCGTCGGCTTGGCCTTGGCCGCCGGCTTCTCCGGCGCGGGCTTCGCCTTGGGCGCGGGCTTTTCCGGGGCGGGCTTGGGCTTCGCCGGGGTCTTGGCGACCGCCTTCTTGGGCGGAGCCGGCTTGTCCTTCGGCTTTGGCGGCTGCTCCTTCACCACCGGCTTGGGCGGCGGGGCAGGGGTCGGTTTCGGCCTGGGCTGCGGCTGGGGCGGCGCAGGCGTGGGTTCAGGCTGCGGCTCCGGTTCGGGCGCAGGCTTGGCGTCCTCCGTCGGCCCTTCTTCCGGCGCAACGCTGGGCGGGGGCGGCTGGGTCGAAACTTGCGGCGCGGTCGATTGCAGCGCCACCTCGTCCACCAGACTGACGTCCATTGGCGGCGATTTCAGCTTCAGCGGGTTGGGGGTGGCCAGGAAACCGGCCGACAGCAGTCCGAACAGCAGGACATGTCCCGCCGTCGCGACGCCAAGGCCGATCTTTTCCGCACGGTTCATATGGTTGACCTATGGCCCCTATTGTGAACCGCGGCTGTCCGCGCCGTCGCCGGATCCGGCGTCGGTGCTGACCAGCGATACCTTGTTCAGGCCCGCGCGATTAAGCTCGCCCATCACCCGCATCACCCGGCCATAATCCAGCGCGGTGTCCGCCCGCAGGAAGATTTGCGGCGGTTCGGGCTGACCGGCATGGGCCGACGCGATTTCGGCAAAGCGATCGGGCAGGTCGGCGTCGCTGACCTGATCCTCATTGATGAACAAGCCGCCGTCCCGGTCGATCGACACCACCGTCGGCTTGGCGTCCTGATCCAGCCCCTTGGCGCGGGTTTCGGGCAGGTTCACCGGCACGCCCGTCACCAGCAGCGGGGCCGTGACCATGAAGATGATCAGCAGCACCAGCATGACGTCGACCAGCGGCGTCACGTTGATGTCGGCCATGGGCGCGCGCCCGCGCCCGCGCCGGCCGGAGGGAGGACCGGACATCGCCATCAGCGCGCTCCCGCTTTTGCCGCCATGCGCAAGCTCATCGCTGCGCCTCCAGTTCACGGCTCAGCGTCGAATAGAAACCATCGGCAAAGCGCGTCAGGCCCGATTCCAGACGGTTGATGCCATGCGAAAAGCGGTTGTAGGCGATGACCGCCGGGATCGCCGCGAACAGGCCGATGGCGGTGGCGAACAGAGCTTCGGCGATGCCCGGCGCAACCACGGCGAGCGAACTATTCTGCTCCGCCGCGATCGACGTAAAGGCGCGCATGATGCCCCACACCGTGCCGAACAGGCCGACGAAGGGGGCGACAGACCCGATTGTCGCCAATATGTTCAGCCGATCGGACAGGCGATCAATCTCGGCCGCGATCGCGCTCGACATGGCGGTGGACAGGCGATCGCGCGTACCGTCGCGGTCGATCACTCGCTGCGCGGTGGAGCGGCGCCATTCGGTGACGCCGGCCGCCATGACCTTTGCGGCGGGGAATTCCACCTTGCCGCGCGATTCATAGAAGCGGTCAATATCCTCCGCCTTCCAGAAATCCGCTTCGAACTTGCGGCTTTCCTTGCTCGCCTTGCGCAGCGTAACGCTGAAGCCGATGATCATCGCCCAGGTCCAGATGCTGGCCAGCAACAGGCCGATCATCACCCCTTTGACGACGATGTCGGCCTGAAGGAACAGGGTGAGGGGAGAGATGGTCGCGGCGTCGGTCATCGCGCCGGCGGGCAGGTTGAGCGTCATGGGTGGATGTCTTCCCCTTGGAGCAGGCGATTGAAAATGTCGGTCCAGGCTTTGGGCTGCCGCTGGGGGCGGCCCTGCGCCGTCAGCCAGGCGACGGTGACGGTGGCGTTGGTCAATTCTTCCTCGCCGCGCATGACTGACTGATGAATGACGCAGCTGGCCGCGCGCACATCGGCAACGCGGCTGACCACCAGCAGATCATCGTCCAGTCGCGCCGGGCGGCGATAGCGGATATTGAGGTCGGTCACGGCATAGACGCCCGCGCCGCCTTCATGGTTTGCGCGCTGATCGATGCCGGCGATGCGCAGCATGTCGGATCGGGCGCGCTCCATATAGCGTAGATAGTTGGCGTGATAGACCAGCCCCGACAGGTCGGTATCCTCAAAATAGATGCGCAGCGGAAAATGATGCGCGGCGGCGGCGAAGCGTCCGGTCGCCGGCGCTGGCATCAAATCGGGAACAGGCATGGCGGGCTTTTAACCATGGCCGCCGCGCCGCGCAAAGCCGGAAATGCGGGGGCGGTGCGCAATATGTCCTGCCTGCCGCCTCAACTTGTCGTTCGGGCGATATTCCGGCGCGTCGCCACTGGCCGTCGGCAGGAGCGCCGGTTATGGGGGAGGCGATGATTCAAGAGGGAGAGTTTGAAGCATGACGGATATTCGCACGGTGGGCGTGATTGGCGCGGGGCAGATGGGCGCGGGGATCGCCCAGGTCGCGGCGCAGGCTGGCTTTGACGTCATTCTTTCGGACATCGACCAGGCCCGCGCCGAAAAGGGCGTCGCCGGCATCGCCAAGCTGCTCGCCCGCGCGGTGGAAAAGGAAAAGATCAGCGCCGCCGAAGCCGACGCCACGCTCGCCCGCATTACCCCTGTGGGCGACATCGCGCCGCTCGCCGGTGCGCAGTTGGTGATTGAGGCGGCGACCGAGCGCGAAGAGATCAAGCGCGCCATCTTCGCCAATGTCGGCGCGGTTCTGGCGGCGGACGCGATCCTGGCGACCAACACTTCCTCCATTCCCATCACCCGTCTGGCGCAGGCAGCGCCGGATGCCGGTCGTTTTGTGGGCGTCCATTTCTTCAATCCGGTCCCGGTCATGGCGCTGGTGGAGGTCATTCGCGGCCTTGCCACCAGCCCGGAAACGGTCGCCACGGTCGAAGCCTTCGCCAGCAAGCTGGGCAAGACCACCGTCCATGCCTTCGACGCGCCGGGCTTTGTGGTGAACCGCATCCTGCTGCCGATGCTCAACGAGGCGGTGTTTGTGCTGGGCGAGGGCGTGGGCAGCGTTACGGACATCGATCAGGGCTGCAAGCTGGGCCTCAACCACCCGATGGGACCGCTGACCCTGCTCGATTTTGTCGGGCTCGATACCGCGCTGGAAATCCTCAACATCTTCCTCAGCACCACTGGCGATCCCAAATATCGCCCTGCGCCGCTGCTGGTCAAATATGTCGAGGCGGGCTGGTATGGCCGCAAGACCGGCCGGGGCTTCTATGACTATAGCGGGCCGGAACCCGTGCCCACGCGCTGATCCGGTCGCGTTCCGCTTCCCTGCCCCGTGGTTTGGGCGGGGAAGATGGTCCGATCGCGTCGAAACGGCTTGATCGAAGCCCAACCCAACGACTACGGCGTCAGGCGTAAGGATCTGGCCCGAACCACCTGTCGCATCCTCCGTGGATCGGGCGTGTGGAACGGGGCCGATCCACGTCGGGCCGGATGCCGGCGGATGGAAAGACGATAGAGTGATGGACCAGAACGCATGACCGAAATAAGCGCCCTGAAAGCCGGCCTGATCGCCGACATCGACGCCGCCGACACGCCGGCCGCGCTGGAAGCGCTCCGCGTGGGCGCCATGGGCAAGAGCGGGGTCGTCACCGGCCTGCTCAAGACGCTGGGCGCCATGTCGCCCGACGAGCGGCTGGAAAAAGGCCCGCCGATCCAGGATTTGCGCGAAAGCGTGACCGTAGCGCTGGCCGACCGGAAGGCCGCGCTGGAACAGGCGGCGCTAGACGCAAAGCTGGCGTCGGAAAAGGTCGACATGACTTTGCCCGCCGATCCGGGTGCGCAGGGCAGCGTCCATGCCGTGTCTCAGGTGATGGACGAACTGGCCGAAATCTTCGCGGACCTGGGCTTTTCGGTCGCCACCGGGCCGGAGATCGAGGACGACTGGCATAATTTCACCGCGCTCAACATTCCCGAAACCCATCCGGCGCGCGCGATGCACGACACCTTCTATTTCCCCGATGAAGAGGGACAGAAGAAGATGCTGCTGCGCACCCACACATCGCCGGTGCAGATTCGTACGATGATGACGCAGGAGCCGCCGATCCGCATCATTGCGCCCGGCCGCGTTTATCGCAGCGATTCCGATGCGACCCACACGCCGATGTTCCACCAGATTGAAGGGCTGGTGATCGACAAGGGCATCACCCTTGGCCATCTCAAATGGACGCTGGAAACCTTCCTCAAGGCTTTTTTCGAGCGCGAGGACATCGTCCTGCGCCTGCGCCCCAGCTACTTCCCCTTCACTGAACCCTCGGTTGAAGTGGACGTCGGCTACACGCTGACCAATGGCCAGCGCGTGATCGGCGGCGACGGCGACGCACCGGGCGGCGGCTGGCTGGAAGTGCTGGGCAGCGGCATGGTCAACCGCCGCGTGATCGAGGCGTGCGGCCTTGACCCCGACGAATGGCAGGGCTTCGCCTTTGGCACCGGCGTCGATCGCCTCGCCATGCTCAAATATGGGATGAATGATTTGCGCGCCTTCTTCGACGGCGATCTGCGCTGGCTGAAACATTATGGATTCTCGGCGCTCGATGTGCCCACGCTGAGCGGAGGAGTCGGCGCATGAAGTTCACTCTCAGCTGGCTCAAGACGCATCTCGACACCGATGCCGACCTTGCGACGATCCTGAAAACGCTGAACGCCATCGGGCTGGAGGTCGAGGATGTCGAAAACCCGGCCGAAAAGCTGGGCGCGTTCAGGATCGCCAGGGTGCTGACCGCCGATCGCCATCCGCAGGCGGACAAGTTGCAGGTGCTGACCGTCGATCATGGCGATGGAAACCCGCTTCAGGTCGTGTGCGGCGCCCCCAATGCGCGCGCTGGCCTGATCGGCGTGTTCGGCACGGAAGGCGCGGTGGTGCCGGTCAATGGCATGGTGCTGAAGAAAACCGCGATCCGTGGCGTCGAATCCAACGGCATGATGTGCAGCTTCCGCGAACTGGAGCTGGGCGAGGATCATGACGGGATCATAGAACTGGCCCAGGACGCGCCGGTCGGGCAGGTCTATGCCGATTATGCCGGCCTCAACGATCCGGTCATCGATGTGTCGATCACGCCCAACCGGCAGGACTGCATGGGCGTGCGCGGCATCGCGCGCGATCTCGCCGCCGCTGGCCTGGGCACGCTCAACGCCATCATCGCGCCCAAGATCGAGGGCGTCGGTCCCGGCCCGGATGTGCGCACGGACGATGCGGATGGCTGTCCCGCCTTCTTCGCGCGCACCGTGCGCGGCGTCACCAACGGCACGTCGCCCGAATGGATGGCCCGCCGGCTGAAGGCGATCGGGCAAAAGCCGATCAGCGCTCTGGTGGACATCACCAACTATATCATGTTCGACCTTGGCCGACCGCTGCACGTCTATGACATGGCGACGCTGAAGGGTGGCCTCGTCGCTCGCAAGGGTAAGGCCGGCGAGCAGGTGCTGGCGCTGAACGGCAAGACCTACACCGTCGATGAGACGATGACCGTCATCGCCGATGACGAAGCCGTGCACGATATTGGCGGCATCATGGGCGGCGAACATTCGGGCGCGCAGGATGGCACGACCGACGTGCTGATCGAATGCGCCTATTTCACGCCGGAACGTATTGCCGTGACGGGCCAGAAGCTGACCCTGACGTCGGACGCGCGTGGCCGGTTCGAACGCGGCGTCGATCCCGCTTTCCTGGACGATGGCCTGTCGATCGCCACCAGTCTGGTCATGACCCTGTGCGGCGGCACCCCCAGCGAGGCCACCCGCGCCGGCACGCCGCCCTCCACGCCGAAGATGGTGGCCTATACCCCCGACCAGTGCCTGTCGCTGGCGGGCGTGGATGTGCCCGCTGATGAACAGCAGCGCATCCTCGAAAGTCTGGGCTTCGTCGTCAGCGCAACCGGCGGCGGCGTTGAATATCAGGACGGCATGCCCGTCTCTGTCCCCGCCAGCTGGACCATCACCGTGCCGAGCTGGCGCCGTGACGTCGACAGCTGGCCCGACATTGTCGAGGAAGTGGTGCGCATCGTCGGTCTCGACCATGTGCCCTCCACCCCCTTGCCGCGCGTGCCGGGCGTCGCCCGCCCGACCGCGACGCCCGAACAGCTGGTGGAGCGCCGCGTGCGCCGCACCGCTGCCGCGCGGGGGCTGGCCGAAGCGATCAACTGGTCCTTTCTGTCCGAAAAGGAAGCCGCTGCCGTGGGCGGGGGCGACTGGACGCTGGCCAATCCGATCTCGGAGGATCTGAAGGTCATGCGGCCTTCGCTGCTGCCCGGCCTGCTGTCGGCGACGAAGCGCAATGTCGATCGCAGCGCCACCAGCGTTCGTCTGTTCGAACTGGGCCGTCGCTATTTCAAGCAGGGCGAACGCGCCACCGTCGGCTTCGTGCTGGCCGGTGAAAAGATCGCCCGCAACTGGCAGAGCGGCAAGGCGCAGTTCTTCGACGCGTTCGACGCCAAGGCCGAAGTGATCGCGCTACTGGCCGCCGCCGGTGCGCCGGTCGCCAATCTCCAGAATTTCGGGGAAGCCTCCGCCGCTTATCATCCGGGGCAATCGGGCACGCTGCGCTTGGGGCCAAAGGCGGTGCTGGCCGAATATGGCGTACTGCACCCGTCGCTGGCCAAGCAGTTCGGGTTGAGCGGCACGGTCGTCGCGGGCGAAATCTTCCTCGACGCCATTCCGGGCAAGCGCAAGAGCGGCTTCATGCGCGCGCCCTATGCGCCGCCCGCGCTACAGGCGGTGAAGCGCGACTTCGCCTTCCTTGTCCCCGAAACGGTCGAGGCCGACGCGCTGGTCCGCGCGGTCAAGGGCGCGGACAAGAAGGCGATCGTCGACGCCCGCCTGTTCGACGTCTTCGTCGGGCAGGGCGTGGAGGAAGGCCATAAGTCGCTGGCGATCGAAGTGACGCTCCAGCCGGGCGACAAGAGCTTCAGTCAGGACGAGCTGGAGGCGATCAGCGCCGCCGTGGTCAAGGGCGCGCAGAAGCTGGGCGCGTCGCTGCGCGGCTGATCCGCCTTCGATGAACATGAAAAAGGGCGCGGTGCATCAACACCGCGCCCTTTTTCGTATCTTCCGCCCGTTCGGAACGAACGGCATACAGATTACAAATCCACGCCCGCCGCAATCGCTTCCAGCTTGCGGATGCGTTCCTTGAGGTCGGCGACCTCGATCCGCGCGGCGGCGCTGGGCGGCGGCGCGCTGTCGCTCTGGCCATAACGCACCAGTTCGGCGCGCTTGAGTTCCAGCCAGCCATTCCAGCCGCGCAGTGTGGCGACCGCGATGATGGCCAGACCGGCCAGGCTGGTCGCCGCCAAGGTCATGTAAAGATAGGGGTCTTGCATCAGAGCCTCCCTGTCGGGCGAAACCGGATCAATCGCGGTCCCGCAGCTTTTCAAATTCCCGCTCCAGCGCGGTGGAGCCGTCCGTCGCCAGCCGTTCCAGCACAGCCACGCGATCCTTGAGCGCCTTCACCTCGGCGCGGAGGCGTTCGGCCTCCGGGTCCGGGCCGCGCTGGATGAAGTCTTCGCCCTTGCCCCGGCGCACGACGCCATATTTGGCGCGCACCACGCTGGCGATGGCGGTGATCGCGACGATGGCGACGACCATTTCAAACGGGTTCATAATCTCTCACTCCCTGATGGCGCGCTGGCCGGCCCTGATTTTCCCGAAAGGGTGTCAGTTGGCGGGGCTGCGCAGCCGTTCGATTTCGCGATTGAGCTGATGGCTTTCGTCGGTGACGATGCGTTCGACCACGGCCAGCCGATCCTTCATCGATCCGATTTCGGCGCGCAGCTGGGCATTTTCCTGGCTCAGCAGCTTGATGCGCTCGACCATTTCCTCATTCTTCTGCGGATAGACCGCCTTCCCCCAGCTATTTTCCAGCGGATAGCCATTCTTGATCCGCAACCAGGTGGTGAAAATCCAGCCGCCGATTGCCAGCATGCCCAGTCCTGCCGCGACCGGCGCAAAGGCTTCAAATGGAAACATCATCTCTACTCCCTTGCTCGGCCGCGCATCAGCGCAGTTCCTCGATGGCGCGCGCAGTGCGGGCGGCGGGATCGGTGGCGATCCTCTCCAGCACGGCGATGCGCTCCTCCAGGCGGCTGATACGGCCCGTCAGCTTTTCGTTTTCGCTTGATAAGAGGTCGATTTTTCGACCGGCGTCGGCGTCGGTTCGATGAGCGACGCCCGACCATTCATTTTCCACCGGATAGCCATGGCGGGCGCGAATCCATGTGGTGAACATCCAGCCCAGCGTCGACATGGCGATGATGGCGAGGACGAAGGTGGGACCAGCGAAATGCATGATTGTCTCTCCCTGTTATCTGCCCCGGATCGCGGCTTAGCGCAGGCTGTCAATCTCGTCGGCCAGGCGCGTGTTGCGGCTGGTATAGTAGATTTCGATGTCGGCCAGCCGGCGATCAATGTCGCGGAACTTGGAGCGGACGTCGCGGGTGGAGCGGGTCGGGTTGGTGCGCACGCCCTGCCAGAATTTCTGGTCGTCGCGGTCGGCATAGAGGCCCGACGGCTTGTTGTCCGCGAAATAGACGGCGGCGAAATAGGCGACCAGCGTCCAGGGGAATGCGCCCATCAGGGTGATCAGCACCGCGGCGACCCGCACCCAGACCACGTCGATCCCGGTATAGTCGGCGATGCCGGCGCATACGCCCATCCATTTGCCATTCTGCTTGTCGAGGTAGAATTTGGTGCGGCGGGCGGTCATGTCAGTTCCTCCGGTCAAAGCTATAGTCGTCCGGCTCCTGGGCCGGGCGCTGCGGGCGGAAATCGGGGTTGTCGGCGGCGACGATCCGTTCGACCGTCTGGAGCCGTTCTTCGAGGCGACGGGCGAGAAGATGGAGTTCGTCCAGCAGCTTCTCATCCTCGTCGGTGATCTTGGGCGCCTGCTTCCACTTGGTGACATAGTGGAAGATCAGCCAGGGCATGCCGATGAACAGCATGCCGCAGACCATGATCGGCAGAAAGACGTCTTCCATGGCGTCAGACTCCCTTATTCATGCTGGCCTTCAGAGCGGCGAGTTCGGCGTCCACCTTGTCTGCGGACTTCAGCTCGGCAATCTCTTCCTCCAGCGTCTTGGGCTGGCTGCCCAGGCTCATCGCATCGGCGCGACCTTCGGCCATGTCCACGCGGCGTTCCAGCATGTCGAAACGGGCAAAGGCGTCATTGACCTTCTCGCCGGCATAGGCTTCGCGCACCCGCAGGCGGTTTTCGGCGCTCTGCATCCGCGTGGCCAGGCTGTTCTGGCGGGTGCGCGCCTCGCGCAGCTTGCCTTGCAGCTTGGCGATGTCTTCTTCCGACGCGCGCAGCGCATCGTCCAGCGTCTCGATCTCATGATTGAGATGCTCGGCCATGTCGGCCGCCTTCTGCCGTTCGACCAGAGCCGCCTTGGCCAGGTCTTCGCGATCCTTGCTCAGCGCCAGCTGCGCCTTTTCGGTCCAGCTGTCCTGCAATGCGGTCAGCTTGGCGATGTGGCGGCGCATTTCCTTCTGGTCGGCGATGGTGCGGGCGGCCGACGCGCGGACCTCCACCAGCGTTTCCTCCATTTCGAGGATGATCATGCGGATCATCTTCGCGGGGTCTTCCGCCTTGTCGAGCAGGTCGGTCACATTGGCGGCGATGATGTCGCGGGTGCGGGAGAAAATACCCATTTTAACGTCACTCCTGGTCGTATCTTGTTTCAGGTGCCGGGGCGGGCGAGAGGGGGCTTCCCGCCCCGGCCGGGGGCATGCGATCCTTACGCAAGATAGCGCAAGGTCGCGGGGCTGTCCTGCGTCGCGAGGATCGGGGCTTCGCTGGCGCGGGCCGGGCCGACCGCCGAAAGGATCATGGTCGATCCGAACAGGACGGCGACGATGGCGACCGACATCAGCTGGCCGATTTCGCGAACGCTGTGGGTGGTCTTTTCCATATTATGCACTCCCTGAACCTTGGCCTTCATGTGGGTTCCGCATGTCGTTGCGGATTGCCTTTAGCTTTGCAGAAGGCGTGCCAGTTTGAAGAAAGGGCGGATTTCCGCCCTTTTCCGTTCATTGAGATGCATCATGCCAATATCCTGCTTGCCAAGAGGTGGGAAATTTCACCATAAGTTGGCGCATGGAGAAAAATACGCAGTTCGTTGGCCAGAGCTTCGCTTTTCTCGACGCAGTCGAGCAGGCGGGGCGCGCGGCCGAACTCAACCGCCCGATCCTAGTGATCGGCGAACGCGGCACCGGCAAGGAACTGGTTGCCGAGCGTCTCCACCGCCTGTCGCCGCGTTGGGGCGAACCGCTGATCGTCATGAACTGCGCCGCGCTGCCTGAAACCTTGATCGAGGCGGAGCTGTTCGGCCATGAACAGGGCGCCTTCACCGGCGCGACCAAGGCGCGGCCGGGCCGGTTCGAGGAGGCCGACGGCGGCACGCTGTTTCTGGACGAACTTGGCACGCTGTCGATGGCGGCGCAGGAACGGCTGCTGCGCGTGATCGAATATGGGGAGGTGACGCGGATCGGCGCATCGCGGCCGGTGACGGTGGATGTGCGCATCGTCGCGGCGACCAATGAGGATCTGCCCGCTGCGGCGGAGGCGGGGCGGTTTCGACCCGATCTGCTCGATCGATTGAGTTTCGAGGTCATCACCTTGCCGCCGCTGCGCGCGCGCGAAGGGGATGTGGCGGTGCTGGCCGATCATTTCGGGCGGCGCATGGCGGCCGAACTCAACTGGCCGCAATGGCCCGGCTTCGCCGCCGCGACGCAGGCGGAACTGGAAGGCTATGGCTGGCCGGGCAATGTGCGTGAACTGCGCAATGTGGTGGAGCGCGCCGTGTATCGCTGGGATGAACCGGCGCGGCCGATCAGCCGCCTCACCTTCGACCCCTTCGCCTCGCCATGGAAGCCGCGGCCGATGATGCCCAGGGCGGACACCGCGCCGTGCGATGCGCCGGTTGCCGCCGCTGCTGCGCCGTCAGCGGCTCATGCCGACGTCAGCGACCTGCGCGCCGCGGTGGACGCGCATGAGGCGGCGATTATCCGCGCCGCTCTCGACCGGTTCCGCTACAACCAGCGCGCCACCGCCAAGGGGCTGGGCCTCACCTACGACCAGTTGCGCCACTGCATGAAGAAGCACGGGCTGAGCGCGGGTTAGGCGGTTCGCACACTTGCTGGCGACCCGCATGGCGGCGTGATCTGGTGATGGTCTGTCCTACAGGATCGACCTTTCCCATAGTGTGGCCGGTTCTTTCGATTGTCGGTAAAAGATGCGCGGCACATCACGCCATGCTGGCATGGCAAAAGCGACATAAGGCGACAATTCCACATGCATTTTGCGGTGCTTTTGTCGCTTTATCGCCAGATTCCAGGCGATCGGGATGCGGCCAGAATATTGGGAGGCATCGAGCCTGTCAGGCTTTGCGCATGATCCCTTCGCCGTGAGTCTGCCAAATCCTGCACAGCGAGGGATCGCTGCAAGCGGAAGGGCGGGTTCTAAGTGTTTAGTCCCGGCATTTGATGGGGCGGATTCAGTATGAACGGATTATGCTCTAGGCCCGCGCGCCCAGCAGCGCCCCGCCAAAGCCGATGAACAGCAGGCCGGTGCCGCGATTGAACAGCCTCTGCCGGTTGGTCGGCGCCAGCCAGCGGGCCAGCCGTGCGCCGCCCAGCGCATAGACGCCATACCAGAAGCTCTCGATCACCACGAAGCTAGCGATCAGGATCGACAGTTGCAGCCAGAAGGGGCGCTCCAGATCGATGAACTGGGGGAAAAGGGCGGCGGCAAAGATGATCAGCTTGGGATTGGCCAGGCCGGTCAGCAGGCCGGCGCCATAAAGGGCGCGGGCGGACCGGGCGTTGGTCGCGCTCGCCGCGTCACCGCCCACCGGCGCCCGCCACGCCTTGATCCCCAGCCAGAGCAAATAGGCGACGCCGGCATAGCGCAGCACGTCGAACAGGCGCGGCGACGCTTTCAGCAGCGCCCCCAGCCCCAGTGCGGAGGCAATCAGGCACAGCAGCACCGCGCTCATCAGTCCCGCCATCGTGCTCAGCGCCTTGCGCGGGCCATGGGCGATGCTCTGCGTCATCACATGCAGCATGTTCGGCCCCGGCGTGGCCGAAATCAGGAAAACCGCCGTGACGTAAATCCACCAGAGATGCAGCGACATGGGATTGGCCCCTCAAGTCGCAGGCTCACAAAGACATTCCGTTCGCCCTGAGCCTGTCGAAGGGCTGCTCTTCTCTTCAAGAAAGTGCAGGGCTTCGACAAGCTCAGCCCGAACGGGATCGAAATGGCAGAAAAACAAAAAGGGCGCCGAAGGCATCTGCCCCGGCGCCCCTTTGACGATCTTGCGATCGATCAGCGTCAGGCTGCGGGCAGCGCAGCCTTCGCCTGGGCGATGATGGCGCTGAACGCTTCGCCTTCGTGCATCGCAATGTCGGCCAGAACCTTGCGGTCCAGTTCGACACCGGCCAGCTTCAGGCCATGCATGAACTGCGAATAGGTCAGGCCTTCAGCGCGGACACCCGCGTTGATGCGCTGAATCCACAGGCCGCGGAAGGTGCGCTTCTTAACCTTACGGTCGCGATACGCATATTGACCGGCCTTTTCGACAGCCTGACGGGCGACACGGATCGTATTCTTGCGACGGCCATAATAGCCCTTCGCCTGATCCAGAATCCGCTTATGCTTCGCCTTCGTGGTTACACCACGCTTGACACGTGCCATGGGTCAGGCCTCCTTACTTCAGGCCGTACGGCGCCCACAGGCGCACGTGACCGGCATCCGAATCCGACAGCACGCTGGTGCCGCGGTTCTGGCGAATATATTTGGCGTTATGGCTGATCAGGCGGTGACGCTTGCCAGCGACGCCGTGCTTGACCTTGCCGGTAGCGGTGAACTTGAAGCGCTTCTTCACACCGCTCTTGGTCTTCATCTTGGGCATTTTCGTCTCCTTGTTCAGCGCGACGATTACAGACAGCCACGGCAGCCCTAGTTAGCCGGGCGGTCTTACCGAATATCGCGAAGGGCGGCCCTTAGTGGGCTGCGCCGCAAAAGGCAAGCGATTCGGCGCGATAAACGCCTCTTCTGACCGGGCGCGCGCCATTCTATCCTGCCTTGTCCACGACTCGGGGATCAGGAAGAAGATCAATGAGCGATACAGTATCCAGCATGCCGGGCGTCACCCCGCATCTCACCATCGGCGATGGCAAGGCCGCCGACGCCATCGATTTTTACAAGGCCGCATTCGGCGCGACCGAACAAAGCCGCCATCTGGAGGAAGACGGCGCCCGCATCATGCACGCGCACCTCACCATCCATGGCGGCGCGTTGATGCTGAACGACCATTTCCCCGAAATGTGCGGCGGCGCGCCGGCGGCGGTCCCCGCAGCGGTCACGCTGCATCTGGAAACAGACGACGCCGATGCGGCGTGGAGCAGGGCGCTGGAGGCAGGCGCGACCATCCGCTTCCCGCTCGACAATCAATTCTGGGGTCAGCGTTACGGCCAGCTGACCGACCCCTTCGGCCATGTCTGGTCGATCGGCGGGCCGATGACGGGCTAATATGATCATTCAGCAAGGCGTGTCTGCGAAGGGGTGCGCCACGATCTGAAATGTGTCTTGAAACACAATATAGCCCGGGCGCTTGGTGCGAAGCATCGTGACGGACAGGCCGTAATTTTCCAGAATGCGCTGATATTCTCGGATTTGTTCAATCTGTTCGACAGCGGTGTCGCGAAACCAGCTTAGGGCGAGTGCTTTCGCATGAGGCTTTGAAGAAATGGAGAAGCGGTTTGGAACGGGCAAGTGCGTCTTGAACCAGGCGTACAAACCTTCCAGATATTCCAAGTCTTCGGAACCCATTCTGCCGCTCGCCATCAACGCTTCGCCAGCCTGAAATAGCCCCTGGCGACGGCCAGAGTCTTCATCCAATGCACCAATTACGAACCGGATGAACATTGGCTACCGCCTATTGATGACCTGATGGACGCCTCAATGGTGATGATCATGCCCATGATCATGCCCCGCGCCGTGAATCGCCTCCAGCACATCTTCCAGTCGTGCGGGATCGCCCAGCGCAAGGACATGGCCTTCGCTGTCGGCCGTCAGCGGCTCGCCATTCCAGTCGCACATCAGGCCGCCCGCGCCTTCCACCACCGGCACCAGCGCGGCGAAATCATAGCTTTGCAGGCCCGATTCGATGACGATGTCGAGGAAGCCGGACGAGAGCAGCCCATAATTATAGCAGTCCCCGCCATAGACCGGCCCCTGTCGCGGGGCGCCGCCGGAGACGGCGGCAACCAGCGCCATATAATGGGATACGTCGCCTTCCGCGAAGAGATGCGGGCTGGTGGTGGCGATGCCGGCGCCCTCCAGCGCGCGGCACGCCCGCGTGCGCACCGGCTTGCCGTTGAAGGTCGTCGGCTGTCCGCTCATCCCGGCCCAGCGTTCCTGCGCGATCGGCTGGTCGATGATGCCGATCGTCGGCCACCCGCCCTGCGTCAGCGCGATCAGCGTGCCGAAGATCGGCCGCCCGGCGATGAAACTGCGCGTCCCGTCGATCGGGTCGAGAATCCATACCCGTTCGGCATCGGTCCGCACCGATCCATATTCCTCGCCGATGATGCCGTCATCGGGCCGCTCCTTTTCCAATATGGCGCGGATCGCGGCTTCGGCGGCACGATCGGCCTCCGTCACTGGCGACTTGTCCGCCTTGATCTCCAGATCGTAGCGCGCACGAAAAAAGGGGCGGATGGCGGCGCCAGCGGCGTCGGCAAGGCGGTTGGCAAGGGCCAGATCGTCGCGGGTCGTCATGCCCTTCGCCTAGCCGGTCGGCGCGCACTAGGCTAGACTGGCGTACCCGATTCCAACAAGGGAGAGGAAAGATGCCCGGTTCGCCTGTCATCCCATGTCTGCGCTATGCCGATGCGCCCGCCGCCATCGCCTTTCTGTGCGCCGCCTTCGGTTTCACCCGCCATGCCGTCTATCCAGACGACGTCGATTCCACGATCATCCATCATGCCCAGCTGATGCTGGGGGACGGCATGGTGATGCTGGGCAGCGTCAAGGATATGGAGAGCGAATCGCTCTACACCTGGTCCACCGCCCGCGACCTCAGCGGTGTCACGGCCGCCGTCTATGTCGTGGTGCCCGATCCTGATGCCCATTGCCTGCACGCCCGCAACGAAGGCGCGGTGGTGGTGGACGAACCTCATGACAATCCGGGCTATCCCGGGCGCGGCTACACCGCGCTCGATCCCGAGGGCAATGTCTGGAGCTTCGGCAGCTATGATCCTTGGGAATTTCCCGCTTAAGCCTTTGGCAACCTTGCCGTCCTAGCCTGCGGACAGAAAGGGATGGTCATGGCGCTGCTCGGCTGGATTTTAAGCTTCATCTGCATGCTTGGCGGTCTCGCACTGCGACAGGACATGCCGATCGGCGGATCGGTGACATTGTCCAACCTGTGTATCGTCTTCGCCCTGCTCGCCTGCCCGATGATCTGGCGCGACCTGCCGCTGGGCGTATCGCGCGGTCAGCGCATCGTCACCGGCCTGGCGCTGGTCGTCGCCCTGCCGATCATCTTGTTTCCCGCGCATTGACGCATTTCAGAGCGCCGGGCGCGCCAGCATCAGCCAGACGATAAGCAGGATTGCGCCGAAGGCCGGAAAGCCGAACGCGAACCACCAGCGGAACAGGCGATGATAGGTGGCAGGCAGTGGTTCGTCCGCAGCCATGGCCGCCATTGCCAGATCGCGCATCTTCGCCTGCATCCACAATACCGGCAGCCAGAAAGCGCCGATCAGCAGATAGAGGCCAATGGACGCGCCAATCCATGGCGTGGCGAGCGGCCAGCCCAGCCCCATAGCCAGCAAGGTTCCGGTGATAGGCTGCACCACCACCGCGCTGGCGGTGAAGAGCATGTCGGCGATCACCACAATGCGGGCGGTATGGGCGATGACGCGCACATCGCCGCTCCGATGCGCCATCAGCATGAAGAAGGCGATGCCGGCCCCGGTGCCGATCAGAGTGCAGGCTCCCAGCACATGCGTCCAGCGCAGCAGCAGCAAGACGAAATCGCTCATCGTTCCTCCAGCAAGGCATGAGCGACCAGCGCCAACATCAGCGCGGTGCCGGCCTTGGCCAGCGGGGCCAGCGGATCGATCCACATGTCCGGGCGCAGCCAGCTGCCCATCAGCAGATAGCCGATCGTCAGGCCCGCCATGCCGATTGCGGCGGAACGTGCCCACCGACGTATCAATAGGAGTGCTCCCAGCAGAATGTCGGCTAGCGCGCCGCCAATGCCCAGCCATCGCGCCGTGCCGCCTGCGACGATGGTGCCGTTCAGTTGCGCCGCCACCTTATCGATCTGCATCAGGCTGGTGACGCCCGACAGCAGGAAAAGCAGCGCCAGCGCGCCGATGATGAAGGGGGTCAGCAGCACCAGTCGCGCCTGCCAGCGATCCTGCAATCCGGCCGGATGACGGGAAAGTATCTGGTTCAACGTCAATAGCGGCCGGCCAAGCAATTGCTCGCCGCCTGTGGCGTCGCCACGCACATTGCGTGCGATCATCGCCATTGCCGTGCTGCGGAGTGGCGATCGCCAGCCCAGATGACCGAGCAGGTCGGCTATGGCGCTGATGGGAGCGGCGATTTCTGCTGGCAGGGCAATCAATGGTGCCGGCGTGATGCCCAGCCAACGCCGGTGCGCGATGATCAGGTCGCCCAGCGTCGCCGCCTCCCGTTCGACCAGGTCAGTATCAACGCCCTTGGGGGCATCGGCGGACAGGCACTGCAAGACCGCGTCTGCCACATCTTCCAGCGCGACACTCTGTATCCGACTATTGGCGCGCACCGCGAATAGCCGGAGCGGCATGGCCGCCAGCGCACGCAGCAGCAATGTGCCGCCATAGGCGTTACGGCCGATGACCAGGCCGGGGCGCAGGATCGCCCAATGCAGCGTAGATCCGCGCAGTCGGTCGTCGGCCAATGCCTTGGTGGACAGGAAGGCGCTGGGATCAGCCGTCAGCGCGCCGGGCGCGGAAATCTGGACGAAGCGGGCGATGCCCCGCGTCTCGCATGCTGCGATCAGCGCGCGGATGCTGTCGCCCTGGATAGCATCCAGCCTGTCTCCGCCTCCGCTCTGGAGCGCGCCGCTGGCATTGACCACGGCGTCGATGCCTTGCAGCGCTTCCGCCCAGTCTGCGGGGCGCGTCATGTGGTTCAGATCGGCAAAATGCCAGCGGAGATCCGGGAAAATCCGCAGCGCAGCCCGCCTGGATCGGCCCACGCCTCGCACCTCATGGCCGGCAGCCATCAATGCGCGCGCAACGCCGCTGCCGATGAAGCCATAGGCTCCGATCAGCAGCACGCGCATATGCGGATCAATCAAACAGGCTGGAAACGGAGCTTTCGTCTGCGATGCGCTTGATCGCTTCGCCCAGCAGGGGAGCGATGGGCAGATGGCGGATGCGCTGGGCGCCGTTCACCGCATCGGTGCCCTGGATGGAGTCGGTAATGACCAGTTCCAGCAGTTCCGATGCCTCGACGCGCGCCACCGCGCCGCCCGACAGCACGCCATGGCTGACATAGGCGATGACTTCCTCGGCGCCGGCGGCCTTCAGCGCGCTGGCGGCGTTGCACAGCGTGCCCGCCGAATCGACAATGTCGTCGATCAGGATGCAGAAACGGCCTTTCACGTCGCCGATGATGTTCATCACCTCGGATTCGCCGGCGCGCTCACGGCGCTTGTCGACGATGGCGAGCGGGGCGTTATCGAGCCGCTTGGCGAGCGCACGCGCTCGGACCACGCCGCCCACGTCGGGCGACACGACCATGATGTTGCGATCGCCGAAGCGGGCCTGAATGTCGGCCGACATCACCGGGGCGCCGAACAGATTGTCGGTCGGAATGTCGAAAAAGCCCTGAATCTGACCGGCGTGCAGGTCGACCGAAAGGACGCGGTCGGCGCCTGCCGTGGTGATCAGGTTGGCGACCAGCTTGGCGCTGATCGGCGTGCGCGGGCCGGGCTTCCGGTCCTGGCGGGCATAGCCGAAATAGGGGACGACCGCCGTGATTCGCTTGGCCGACGCGCGCTTCAGCGCATCGATCATGATCAGCAATTCCATGAGGTTGTCGTTGGTCGGATAGGCCGTCGACTGGATCACGAACACGTCCTCGCCACGGACATTCTCATGAATTTCAACGAAAACTTCTTCGTCGGCGAAACGACGGACGCTAGCGTCTGTCAGGGGGATTTCAATATAGTCGGCGATGGCGGCCGCAAGCGGCTTGTTGGAATTGCCGGTCATGAGTTTCATGATGAAAACCCCTGTGACAGATGGATGACGATGCGCGAAGCGCGGCCCCTTTAGCGGCGCATGGCGCATGTGGAAAGGCGCTTTTGCGCCCTGCGACAAAATGCTCTACGGCGCGCGCATGACCGACAAACTCGTGATCGCGCTCGCGCAGATGTCCCAATATATGGGCGACCCTAAAGCCAATGCCGACGCCATGCTGGAATGGCGCGCGCGGGCCAAGGGCGCCGACCTGATCGTCTATCCCGAACTGCAACTGATCGGCTATCCGCCCGAAGATCTGGTGCTCAAGCCCGCTCTGGTCGATCAGGCCAATTATCATCTGGACCGGATGGCGCAGGAAACGGCCGATGGCGGCCCGGCGATGCTGGTCGGCACCGTGGTCGCTTCGCAAGGCGTTCTGTTCAACGTCGTCGCCCTGCTGGAAAATGGCGCCGTCACCGCGATCCGCCAGAAGCGCGAACTGCCCAATTACGGCACCTTCGATGAAAAGCGGCTGTTCGCCCCCGGCCCGCTGCCTGCGCCGATCCTGTTCAAGGGCGTGAAGATCGGCGTGCCGATTTGCGAGGACATCTGGTTCCCCTTCGTCACTGCGCATCTGCGCAGCGAAGGCGCGGAAATCCTGATCAGCCCCAATGGCAGCCCGTTCGAAGTCGACAAGGATGATCGCCGGCTGAACATGGTCGCGGGCACACGCGTGCGCGAAACCGGCCTGCCGCTCGTCTATCTCAACCGCGTCGGCGGGCAGGACGAACTGGTGTTCGACGGTGCCTCCTTCGTGATGAACGGCGACCTCACTCTGGCGCAGCAACTCCCCGATTGGGAAGAATCGCTGGTGCTGACGACATGGGAGAAATGGGACGGCCAGTGGGTCTGCCTGCCCGGGGAGAAACATGATCTCGATCCGCGCCCGGCTGACATCTATAATGCCATGGTGCTGGGCCTGCGCGATTATGTGAACCGCAACCGCTTCCCCGGCGTGGTGCTGGGCCTGTCGGGCGGCATCGATTCTGCGCTCTCGGCTGCCGTCGCCGTCGATGCGCTGGGCGCGGACCGGGTCTGGTGCGTGATGATGCCCTCGCGCTTCACGTCGCAGGAGAGCCTCGACGATGCGGTCGAATGCGCGCGCCTGCTGGGCGTCCGCTACGACACCATTCCGATCGAACCGGCCGTCGCTGCCTTCGACACCATGCTCGGCCCCGTCTTCGAAGGCCGCAGCCGCGACCTGACCGAAGAGAATATCCAGTCGCGCATTCGCGGCGTGACGCTGATGGGCATCTCCAACAAATATGGCCATATGCTGCTGACCACCGGCAACAAGAGCGAGATGTCGGTCGGCTACGCCACTATTTATGGCGACATGGCGGGCGGCTATTCGGTGCTGAAGGACGCCTACAAGACCACGGTGTTCGACCTCTGCCGCTGGCGGAACGACAATGTCCCGTCGCTCGGCGAAGCCTTTGGCCCGGCCGGCCCGGTGATGCCCGAACGGGTCATCACCAAGCCGCCCAGCGCCGAACTGCGCGACAATCAGCGTGATGACGACAGCCTGCCGCCCTATGAGGTGCTGGACCCGATCCTTTACGGTCTGGTTGAGGAGGAATTGTCGGTCGATCAACTGGTCGAGCGCGGGTTCGAGAAGGAGACGGTCGCCCGGATCGAACGCCTTCTCTACATCGCCGAATATAAACGCCGCCAGTCGCCGCCCGGCGTGAAGCTGGGCATCCGCAATTTCGGCCGCGATCGCCGCTATCCGATCACCAACGGCTTCCGCTCGATATAAAGCGGACGAAGAGTATCATGACCGTCATCACCCGCTTCGCCCCGTCGCCGACCGGCCATCTCCACGTCGGCAATATCCGCGCCGCGCTTCACAACTGGTTGTGGGCGCGCAAATCGGGCGGGCAGTTTCTGCTTCGCCTCGATGATACCGACCTTGAACGCTCGCGCCCCGAATATGCGGACAGCATCAAGGCGGACCTTAACTGGCTCGGCCTCCACTGGGACGGCGAAGAAAAACAGTCCGACCGCTTCGCCCTCTATGAAGCGCGGTTCGAAGCGCTTCGGGCGTCGGGTCATGTCTATCCCGCCTATGAGACGCAACAGGAACTGGAGCTGCGCCGCAAGATCCTGCTCGGGCGCGGTTTGCCGCCGGTCTATGATCGCGCCGCCCTGTCGCTGACCCCGGACCAGATCGCCGCCTATGAAGCGGAAGGCCGCACGCCGCACTGGCGCTTCAAGCTGGATCATGATCAGCCGATCGTCTGGACCGACCTGATCCGTGGCGATCAGCGCTTCGATCCCAGATTGCTGTCCGACCCGGTGATCCGCCGCGCCGACGGTAGCTGGCTTTATATGCTGCCTTCGGTCATTGATGACGTCGACATGTGCGTCACCCACGTCCTGCGCGGCGAGGATCATGTCTCCAATACCGCGACCCAGATTCAGATGTTCACGGCGCTCGGTGCGTCGCTCCCGGCCTTCGCTCATGAGGCGCTGCTGACTGGCAGCGAGGGCAAGCTGTCCAAGCGTCTCGGCTCGCTCGGCGTCGCCCATTTCCGCGAGATCGGGCTGGAGCCGTCCGCCATCGCTTCGCTGCTGGCGCGCCTTGGCAGTTCGATGTCCGTAGAGCCGTTCGCGGACATGCAGCCGCTGATCGACAGTTTCGACTTTGCCCATTTTGGCCGCGCGCCCGCGCGCTTCGATGAAGCCGAACTGGCGACGCTCAACCAGAAGATCGTCCATCTGCTGCCTTATGCGGCCGTCGCCGATCGCCTGCCCGATGGCGTAGGGGAAGCCGCATGGGATGCAATCCGCCCCAATCTGGAAACAGTCGCGGGCGTGGCTGACTGGTGGCGCATCGTGACCGGCCCGATCGACGCGCCGGCCGTTGCGGATGAGGATCGCGATTTTCTCGCCAGCGCGCATCGCATCCTGTCCGACTTAGCCTTCGACGCCGACATCTGGCGCACGCTGACAGGTGCGCTGAAGGATGAAACCGGCCGCAAGGGCAAGACATTATTCCTGCCGCTGCGCCGCGCGCTGACGGGGCTGGACCATGGCCCGGACATGGGCCAGCTTCTGCCGCTGATCGGGAAGGATCAGGCGCTGGCGCGCCTCGATGTCTCGGAATAGGCTACGGCGACATGGTGCCAGCCCAGCAGTCGCCAAAAAAAGCGGTGATCTGTTCAGGTGCGCATCGCCTCCAGCGCCTTGCCCACCGCAGCAATCCCTTCGGGGGACGCGGCAAAGCCCATATGGGTGCAATCCACTTCGATCGCCCGGTCGCGTTCGCCCGCGCGACCCTTGGCGCATTCGGGCAGGATCACGCCGTCGCGCCGCGACCACAACGCCACGGTCGGCACCGGCGGCTTTTCCTCGCGGGTGCAGGGGAAGGGCGGGCGGTCGACGGGGAAACCCGACACTAGCTGATACAGTCGCCAGGCATGATTGGCGCGCGGGTCGCCGGAAAAGGGCGTCCCCATCGTCACCACGCCTTTGACCTTGTGGCGGGCGAATTTCGCATATTCGCGGGCATATAGCCCGCCCAGGCTCCACCCCACCAGCGTCACCGGCGCGCCGCTCTGCTTGCGGATCGCATCGACGCGGCGGTCGATCTTGTCCAGGCTGTCGGGCTTGGGACCGAAATTACGTCCCATGCCCCAGTCATGCGCGTCATAACCGGCCGCGTTCAATATATCGCGCAGCCATCCCATGCGCTGTTCCGACGCCATCAGTCCGGGGATCAGCAGGATGCTGCGCCCGTCGCCTTGCATCTGGCCCGCCAGCATTTGGGCCTGCGCCCGCGTGCGCTTCAGGTCGAAGGGCACCGACAAATTGCCCAGCAATTGCTGCACCGGCGGCAATTGCGCAGCGCGCGGCCCGCCCGTCAGGCGGTCCTTCCAGAAGCTGGCGATTGCGTCGGCATAGGGGGGCACGAAGATATGGTCCTCTTTCCAGGTGGAAAGATGACATTCTCATGACATGGGCTGCGGCGTCCATGGCTTTTGTCGATCAGGGCAAACGGTTCGTCGTTTGTGACAATGGCGATCAGGGGGCCAGCGGCGACGTCTGGCTCACGGTTGCACCTTCCGTTCCGCGCAACTGGCGTGGTTCCAATATGGCCGCCGTTTCGATCAGGTCCAGCGCGCGCCGCGCCTCCAGATAGCGCCGTGCCGCCTGCGTCCAGCGATCGGCGACCGCTTTGCCCGGCATGCGCTCCACCTCCGCCAGCGCGGCCGTCACCCGCCCGCCGTCGATATAGCGCAGCGCCCGGTCCATCGCCGCCTGCGGCCGGGGGGAGGGCGTCGTCGCCCGGCGGATCGTCACCAGTTCGCGCGCCTCATGCTCCAGCGCCGTCCACCAGCTGGCGTCGGACGGCGTCTTGATCACCTCGTCGGCAATGGCGTTCAGGCCGCCGCGCAGGTCCGCCAGCGTGATCGGCTCGCGCGCGGCGTTGATGATCGCGGCGACGGCGCGAGGCTGCGCCTGCCCGAAACGCAGCCGCAACTGCCCCTCGACATAGCCCAGCGGCGCGCCATTATCGAGCGCGCGCCGCGCGGCGAAGGCGACCAGCAGCCCTTCGGCCCGCGCCGCATTGCCCGAAGCGGCCTGCGCTTCCACCGTGATGCGATTGAGCCGCTCCTCCAGCTGTACGACACGCCCGTCCAGCATTTGCGCCGCGTCGGCGGACAGCGGCCGGACGGTGACGCCCGGCGTCGCCGCCAGCACGCCTGCGCCGGCCGGCAACGGGGCGGGCAGGGCGGCCTGCGGTTGCGGATCGCCCCAGCGCTGCTGGATCTGCGGCCAGGCCCAGACGGTCAGCACCACGCCCAACGCAAAAGCCAGCAGGGTCAGGATCAGCACCGGCAACAGGCTGCGCCGGCGCGCGGGCGGCGGCACTATGCCGATGCTCGCTGCCCCATCCTCATCGCTCATGCCGGCCCTTTCGTCTGTCATTGACCCGTCATTCGCATAATCGACGGGCAAGGGCCAGCATCTCCTCATCGCGCGGTTGGGCAGGGGCATTCCCGCTCGCCCATCCCTCGCCACAGGCGGCCAGCGCGACTGGGCTGATGGCGACGATGTGCAGCGTCGCGCGCTGCGCCTGCGGCATCTGCGCCGACAGCCTTTCGCCCGCACGTGGCGAATGGATCAGCAGGATCGATCCCGGCGCGGCGGCGTCCAGAAGGGCGGGGTTATCCGGCAGGCTCGCCATACTATAGACCGCGATCCGGCTGATTTCCAGCGGTCCCGCCTCCATCGGCGCAACAGTCGTACCCGCCAGATGCAGCACGCGCCGGTGCCCGTCCGCCGCGATCTGCGCCGCGATGGCGCTGCCGTCGCCCGTACCCGCCGTCACATCGGCAAAGCCCGCCTGCGTCAGCGCCTGCGCGGTTGTCGCGCCCACGCCATAGGCCGGCAGGGCGCGATAATGGTCCAGCGCCGGCCCGGCCAGCGCCACGCCATTGGCGCTGGTCAGCAGCAGCGCGTCGAAATCCTCCGGTACTGGCGGCGCCCAGTCCATCGGCTGCGGCGCGAACAACGGGTGGACATGGGCGTCCAGACCCAGCGCGCGCGCCCTTTCCGCCGTCCTGCCCGCCGCCGGTTCGGGCCGCAGGATCAGGAGGCGTCTCACTCCTCGAACAGCGCGCGCAGCGCCGGGCTGGCCCGGTCGAGCAATGTCCGGCCGATCGCCTCTGCCACTAAATCGTCGCCGCGGGCCAGTCGCGCTTCCTCGCGCACCGTTTCGGTCCCGTCGGGGCTGATGATCTCGGCCCGCAGGAACAGGCGCTCGCCCTCGACCAGCGCCAGCGCCGCGATCGGCGAATGGCATGTCCCGCCCAGCCCGCGCAGCACAGCGCGTTCGGCCATCACCGCGTCATAGGTGTCTGCTTCGTTGATCGCCGCCAGCGCATCGCGCACCGGCCGGTTGTCCGCCAGCGTTTCTATCCCCACCGCGCCCTGCGACGGGGCAGGCAGCATCGTGTCGATCGCGATCAGCGCGCCGACGTCGCTCTGGTCCAGCCGGTCGAGGCCAGCCGCCGCCAGCAAGGTGGCATGCACCTCCCCCGCGTCCAGCTTTGCGAGCCGCGTCGCCACATTGCCGCGAAACAAAGTGATGGTCGCATCGGGCCGCATTCGCTTCACCTGCGCCGCCCGGCGCGGCGAACTGGTGCCGACCAGCGGATTGGCGGGCAGCACGTCGAAACTTGCCGCTCCGACCAGCTTGTCGCGCACATCGGCGCGCGGCAGCATGGCGGCGATATGGAATGGGGCGGGCCGCACCGTCTCCACATCCTTCATGCTATGCACCGAAAAATCGATCTCGCCGTCCACCAGCGCCCGGTCCAGTTCCTTGGTCCACAGCGCCTTGCCGCCAATTTCCGCCAGTGCCCGGTCCTGAATCCGGTCGCCACTGGTCTGCACTGTGACGATCTGGATGGCGTCCTCGCCCCAGCCATGGACAGCGCGCAAAGCCTGCGCAGTCATGTGCGCCTGTGCCAGCGCCAGCGGCGATCCCCTGGTGCCCAGGCGCAACGGTCGTTCGGTGAAAAGCATATGCGGCTTGCTCTAATGGCCAGCGGCACTAGATGGAAGCGGCAATGACCATCATTCTGGGCCTGGAATCGAGCTGCGATGAAACCGCGGCGGCGCTGGTGAGCGCCGACGGCCGGATTCTCGCGCATCGTCTCGCGACGCAGGAGGAGGCGCACCGCCCCTATGGCGGGGTCGTGCCCGAAATCGCGGCGCGCGCCCATGTCGAGGCGCTCGCTCCCCTGATCGAAGCGGCGCTGGCCGATGCGGACATGACGCTTGCCGATGTCGATGTGATTGCCGCGACCGCCGGGCCGGGGCTGATCGGCGGGGTCATGGTCGGCCTCGTCACCGGCAAGGCGCTGGCCCATGCGGCGGGCAAGCCGCTGGTGGCGGTCAACCATCTGGAGGGGCATGCGCTTTCGCCGCGCCTTGCCGACCAGAGCCTGCAATTCCCCTATCTGCTGCTGCTGGTATCGGGCGGCCATTGCCAGTTGCTCCATGTGAAGGGACCGGGCGACTATGCGCGCCTCGCCACCACGATCGACGATGCGGCCGGCGAAGCCTTCGACAAGACTGCCAAGTTGCTGGGCCTGGGCTATCCCGGCGGCCCGCGCGTGGAAAAGGCGGCGGCCAGCGGCAATCCCAAGGCCGTTCCCCTGCCGCGTCCGCTGGTCGGCACGGCCGAACCGCATTTCTCCTTCGCCGGCCTCAAGAGCGCGGTGATGCGCGCCGTCCAGTCGGGCCAATATTCGACTGAAGACATTGCGGCTTCCTTCCAGCAGGCGGTGATCGACTGCCTGATCGATCGCACGCGCAAGGCGCTGGAGCGCAGCGAGGGCGTCACCGCACTGGTGGTGGCCGGCGGCGTCGCCGCCAACCAGCCGATCCGCGCCGCGCTCGAAAAACTGGCTGCGGCTCATGATCTGCCCTTCGTCGCGCCGCCGCTCTGGCTGTGCACCGACAATGCGGCGATGATCGCCTGGGCCGGGGCGGAGCGTTATGCGGCGGGACTGGTCGATGATCTGACTTTCCCTGCCCGGCCACGCTGGCCGCTCGATCCGGCGGCGGAAAAAGCGCGTGGCGCCGGAGTCAAAGCATGAAGGGCGTCACAGCATGAAGGCAGGGGTTATCGGCGCGGGCGCATGGGGCACGGCCCTGGCGCAATTGCTGGCCAGCGACGGGCAGGATGTGGCGCTCTGGGCGCTGGAGCCGGATGTGATCGATGCGATCAACGGCGTCCACGAAAATCCGCTCTACCTCGCCAACATCCCGCTTTCGCCCTCGATCCGGGCGACCGGCGCGATGGCGGACCTGAACGCGTGCGACATGCTGCTGGTGGTCAGCCCCGCCCAGCATCTGCGCAGCGTCGTGGCGCAGGCACCCGCTGGCGTGCCGCTGGTCCTTTGCTCCAAGGGGATAGAGGCGGGCAGCAGCCTGCTCATGTCGGAAGTTGCGCAACAGGCGCAGCCGACCTCGCCCATTGCCGTCCTTTCCGGCCCGACCTTCGCCCATGAAGTGGCGAAAGGGCTGCCGACCGCCATCACGCTCGCCTGCGAAGACAAGGCGCTGGGCCAGCGGCTCGCCGCCCGCATCGCCCGCCCGTCCTTCCGCCCCTATCTGTCCGACGATGTGATCGGCGCGGAAATTGGCGGCGCGGTCAAGAATGTGCTCGCCATTGCCTGCGGCGTCGCGGAGGGGGCGGGGCTTGGCCTCAACGCCCGCGCCGCACTGATCAGCCGGGGTTTTGCCGAAATGACCCGTTTTGGCCTGGCGCGCGGCGCACGGCCGGAAACGCTGGGCGGCCTTTCGGGTCTGGGCGATCTCGTCTTGACCTGTTCCTCGACCAATTCGCGCAACTTCTCGCTCGGCAAGGGATTGGGCGAGGGAGCAAGCGCCGCCGACCTCCTGTCCAACCGCCGCACCGTGGCGGAGGGCGCGCATACCGCGCCGGTGCTGCGGGATGCGGCACGCGCGGCCGGCGTGGAGATGCCGGTGGTCGAAGCCGTCTGCGCGCTGCTGACCGACGCCGCGCCGCTGGGGCAGGTGATTGACGCGCTGCTCGCCCGCCCGCTGCGCCCCGAATAAGTCGTCGCGTCACGACCGCATAACAATTAGAATCGATCTGGATATATGACGCAGGCAGCAGAGGGGCCGTTGGTGACGCCGTCATCCCCGACCAAGGATCAGGATGACATCGCCGCCTTGGCAAAGGGCGGGCGGACCAATGTGTTCGGCTTTCTGCTGCGCCTCGCCGCGCGCCTGCCCTTTCTGTTCATCGCCGGCCGCTGGTATGGCGCCGAAGCGCTGGGTCGCTTCGCCTATGCCGTGCTGGTGGTTGAATTTGTCGCCCAGATCGCAACGCTGGGCCTCAAGCGTGGGCTTGCGGGCGCTCTGGCGCAGACGGAACGGCCGCATAATCATGTCGTGACCGACGCCATGGTCGTCACCCTGATCGCCGCATTGCTGGGATCGCTGATCCTGATCGCCTTCCCGCAGGCGATGTTCCCCAACAGCAGTATCAACGGCTTAGACCGTCTGCTGGCGCTGGTGGTGATCGGCGTGGCGGGATCGGACGTGGCGCTGGCGGCATGCGCCTATCGCTTCGACGTGGGTGCGACGGTAAGGGCGCGATCGATCATAGAACCCTGGACGATCAGCATCGGCGCCTTCGCTTTCGCCTTCTACTCCACGCGCGACGGCCTCATCCTCTCCTACGCCGTGTCGATGATTGCGGCCTTCATCGCCTCCATCATCCCGATGCTGCGCCATTATGGTGTGCCGCGCGGCTGGAGGCCCGACGCAGGACGACTCTGGCGGCTGGCCCGGCGCAACCTGCCGCTGGCGGCGGCGGACGGCGTGGAATGGGGATCGCGCCGGCTCGACATGGCGATATTGGGCCTGTTCGTCAGCCCGGCCGTGATCGGCATCTATTATGTGGCTCAGCAGGTCGCCTCGCTTCCCCAGAAATTGAAGACCAGCTTCGATCCCATTCTCGGCCCGGTCATCACCCGCAATCTGGCCGAAAATAATCTGGCCGCCATCGCCAAGCAGGTCAGTCAGGTCGGATTCTGGATCATCGCGGCGCAGGCGGGCATCGCACTGGCGCTGGGCATTCCTGGCGAAGCGGTGATGGGCCTGGTCGGTCCACATTTCGTCGGCGGCACCGGCGCGCTCGCCTTCCTGCTGCTGGCCGAAGTGGTGGCGGCCACCGCCGTCGTCAGCGAATCGGCGCTGGTCTATATTGCCCGCCACCGCAACCTCATGATCTCGCTGGTGATGATCGGCTGTCAGGCGGGCTTCAGCTTCGCCCTGATCTTCGCGGCGCGCGCGATGGAAATGCCGGTCATGTGGATCGCCGCCGCACCGGCGCTCGCTCTTTGCCTTGCGCTGGGCCTTGGCGCCTTCGTCAAGGCACGGCTGCTCTCGAGTTTGCTCAATGCGCCCGTCAATGCCTGGCGCTGGCCGCTGCTCAGCGCCGCGGGCGTCGCCTGCATCGTGGGCGCGGGCTTCGTCGCCCTGCCGCCGCATCTGGAATGGGTGGAGCTGGCGGTCGGCGTCTGGGCGATATTGGGGGCCTACGGCCTCGTCATCTGGCGCTGGGGCTTCGGATCGGACGACCGGGCGCTGTTCAGGAAGCAAAAGCCGGCATAGAAAAAGCCCCGCCTCTCCATCGAGAGGCGGGGCTTTTTCTTGTCTCTGCCAAAGGCGATCAGGCGAACAGCTTGTCGCGGATCACGCCCAGATCCTCTTCGGGGCGCGCGCCCCAATGGGAAATGACTTCGGCGGCAGCGGCGGCGCCCAGCGCCAGCGCATCTTCGACGCTGCGGCCATCAATATGCGCGGCCAGGAAGCCCGCGGCGAACAGGTCCCCCGCGCCGGTCGTGTCGATGATGCGATCGACCGCAGCGGCCGGCGCTTCGTGCCGCACGCCGTCCACGATCGCCACCGCGCCGCGCTCGCCACAGGTCGAGACCAGCACCGGCACCTTGCCGGCGAAGCAGGCCAGCGCGGTTTCGAAATCATCCACCTGCGCCAACGACTGGATTTCACCCTCGTTGGAAAAGAGGATGTCGATCAGCCCCTGTTCGATCAAATCGATGAAGTCGGCGCGATGCCGGTCGATCACGAAATTGTCGGACAGGGTGAAGGCGACCTTACGCCCCGCGCCCCGCGCCGCGTCGATCGCCGCCCGCATCGCCGCGCGCGGCTGTTCCGGGTCCCACAAATAACCTTCCAGATACAGGATGCCGGCAGACCGGATCATGTCCAGGTCGAGCGCGGCTTCGGGCAGGAACTGCGACGCGCCCAGGAAGGTGTTCATCGTGCGCTGCGCATCGGGCGTCACCAGAATCAGGCAGCGTGCGGTCGGCACGTCGCCATGCATGACCGGGGTGTCGAACCGGATGCCCAGCGCCCGCACGTCATGCGCGAACACCGCGCCCAACTGGTCGTCATTGACCTGACCGATGAAGCCGCATTTCTTGCCCAGCGCGGCAAGGCCGGCCAGCGTGTTGGCGGCGGAGCCACCACTGATTTCCTTGGCCTGCGGCATGTCGGCATAGAGGGTTTCGGCCATGGCTGCGTCGATCAGCTGCATGCCGCCCTTGGTCAGCGCATGTTCGGCCAGAAAAGCATCGTCGCTGCGGGCGAGAACGTCGACAATGGCGTTGCCGATCGCGACGACGTCAAGAGCGGGTGCGGAAGCGGTCACGCAATATCCTTATGTTGTGACGGAAATAAAATTTCGCAGTCTCTACCGGGCCGGCGCGGCCCATGCAACGCCACTGATTGACGCGAGGGGGGAGCGGAGGGATAGCAGGGCCATGGTCCTGATCGCCGCCCTGCGGGCTTTCCCCTCAATGCTCCACGGCGCGGCGCTGCGCCTGCTGGTCAAGACGATCATCCTGACGCTCTTGCTGTTCGCGCTGCTGGCCGCTGCACTTTGGACCGGATTCCATGCTTTGCGGTTGCATTATGGCTGGGGTGACGGCGCGGGCTGGGGCGGTTGGGGCGAAGGGGCGGCAACGCTGCTGGTGATGATCGC
This sequence comes from Sphingobium rhizovicinum, assembly GCF_042647625.1. NCBI lineage: Bacteria > Pseudomonadati > Pseudomonadota > Alphaproteobacteria > Sphingomonadales > Sphingobiaceae > Sphingobium > Sphingobium rhizovicinum. The sequence goes on from NZ_JBHRVU010000004.1 coordinate 120,917, forward strand.
GGCGGGCTGGCTGCTGTTTCGCGCCACGGCCATGGCGGTGATGGGCCTGTTTGCCGACGATATTATCGAAGCGATCGAGCGGGATGATTATCCCCATGTCGCCGCCCGCCCGGTCGGCTGGGCGCGCAGCCTGCGTTTCGCGCTGCGGTCGGCGGGGCGCACCATCGGCTGGAACCTGATCGCGTTGCCCGCCTATGTCGCGCTGCTGGTGACGGGAATCGGCACGATCGGTCTGTTCCTGGCGCTGAACGCCTATCTGCTCGGTCGCGACATGGCGGACATGGTGGAGCCGCGCCATCCCGCGCTTCCGCCGCTCGCGCGCAGCAGCCGGTGGCTCATGGGCCTCGTTTCGGCGCTTGCCTTCCTTGTCCCGGTGGCCAACCTGCTTGCGCCGATCTTCAGCGCGGCTATGGCGGTGCACATGCTGCTGGGACGAAAGACAAAGCCATGAAAAGCCTGCGTTCGGCGATCATGCCCTTCCTCACTTTGCCGCTGGCGGCATGCGGCGCGGGCGCGATCGTGCCGCCCTCCACCCAGATTCAGCCGCCGCCCGGCCCGCCGGCCAGCGCCTTCATGAAACAGGGACCGCTGCTGGGCAGCGACGCGCGGCATCTGACGCAAATGTTCGGCACGCCCCGGCTCGACATTCGCGAAACCACAGTGCGCAAGCTGCAATTCGCCAATGGCCGCTGCGTGCTCGACGCCTATCTCTATGCCCCCGCGCGCGGCAAGGAGCCGGTCGTCACCCATGTCGACGCCCGATCGCCCGCCGGCGTCGATGTCGATCCGGCTGCCTGCGCAACGGCATTGCAGGCGAAATAACGGGGCTTTTGTGAGTATGCGCCCTTGGCGCATCCGCACCGGCCCGCACCCCCACCCGACCGCCCATCAGGATACCATGTCTGGGCGGTCGGGTGGGGGAGCGGGCCGGTGCCGCATCGGAAATGCGCTCTTACGCGCATTTTCCAACGCAGCGACCCAGAACGAATCGCTCCTGTCGCGTCTCGGTGACGGGCAGGGCTGTATTTTTGCGCCATCCGGCCTTAAGGGGCTGGCGCAAAGTCGTCCCGCCCTTTGCCCAGAGAAAGCTCTTTCCCATGACTGACGTCACCATCAAGCGCGCCCTCCTGTCCGTGTCCGACAAGTCGGGCCTTATCGAACTGGGGCAGGCGCTCGGTAAACATGGCGTCGAACTGGTGTCGACCGGCGGCACGGCGAAGGCGCTGCGCGAAGCCGGCCTTGAGGTGAAGGACATCTCCGACCTTACTGGTTTCCCCGAAATGATGGACGGCCGCGTCAAGACGCTGCATCCCAAGGTGCATGGCGGCCTGCTCGCCGTGCGCAACAATCCCGAGCATGTCGCGTCGATGACCGAGCATGAAATCGGCGCGATCGATCTGGTGGTCGTTAACCTCTATCCCTTCGCTGCGACGGTGGCCAAGGGCGCCGACCGCGACGAAATCATCGAGAATATCGACATTGGCGGTCCGTCGATGGTCCGTTCGGCCGCGAAGAATCATGAGAGCGTCGCGATCGTCACCGATCCCGCCGACTATGCTCGCCTGATCGAGGAAATGGATGAAAAGAGCGGTGCGACCAGCTACGATTTCCGCCGCATGCTCGCGGCCAAGGCCTATGCCGCCACCGCCGCTTATGACTCGATGATCGCCAGTTGGTTCGCCTTCGCCGATCAGGGCGTGATGTTCCCCGAAACGCTGGCGGTGTCGAGCAAGCTGGGCACAACGCTGCGCTATGGCGAAAATCCGCATCAGTCCGCCGCGCTCTATCTCCCCGTCGGCCCCTCCGCCAAGGGGATCGCCCAGGCCGAACAGATCCAGGGCAAGGAACTGTCCTACAACAACTATAACGACGCCGACGCCGCGCTGGAGTTGGTCAGCGAATTTCGCGATGGCCCGCCGACCGTGGTGATCGTCAAGCACGCCAACCCTTGTGGCGTCGCCACCGGCGAAACGCTGATCGAAGCTTATGAGGCCGCGCTCGCCTGCGACAGCGTGTCGGCGTTCGGCGGCATCATCGCGGTCAATCGCCCGCTCGATGGCCCCACTGCCGAAGCGATCAGCGGCATCTTCACCGAAGTCGTCGCCGCGCCGGGGGCGGACGAGGAAGCCAGGGCGATCTTCGCCAAGAAGAAGAATCTCCGTCTGCTGCTGACCGGCGAACTGCCCGATCCGGCCCGTCCCGGCCTCCAGATCAAGAGCATCGCCGGCGGCCTGCTGGTCCAGAGCCGCGACAATGGCAAGGTGGATCGTGATGCGCTCAGGGTCGTGACCAAGCGCGCCCCGACCGATCAGGAACTGAAGGATTGCCTGTTCGCCTGGACCGTCGCCAAGCATGTGAAGTCCAACGCCATCGTCTATGCCAAGGATGGCAGCACGGCGGGCGTCGGTGCGGGCCAGATGAACCGCCTGGAATCCGCGCGCATCGCCGCATGGAAGGCGAAGGACGCCGCCGAAAAGGCCGGCTGGGCCACGCCGCGCACGATCGGCTCTGCGGTCGCCTCCGACGCTTTCTTCCCCTTCGCCGACGGCCTGCTGGCGGCGGTGGAAGCCGGCGCGACGGCGGTGATCCAGCCGGGCGGTTCGATCCGCGACGAAGATGTCATCGCGGCGGCGGACGAAGCGGGTCTGGCGATGGTCTTCACCGGCATGCGCCACTTCCGCCACTAAGGTTCAGGGCGTCAGCGCGGCCTTGCTTTGAGCCAGGCCGCGCAGGCGTCATCGCCAGTGCCCATGCCATCCGGGTCGGTTCCGGCGAGGCCACCGTTGCAGGGATAATCGGGATCGTAGCGGTTCCGCCAACGGACATTTTGAGGAAAGAAGCCGGTCGGTCCATAGGCCAGAGCAACCCTGTGAATGTCACGGGCGAACTGGGACAATGGATTATCGGATGGGCGTTCGCCCGCATTCGCGATCATGGATCCGAGTCTTCCGTTGTAGAACTGCTCCAAATTTAGACCTGTCCCGTCCAAAATGCCGGATCGCGTGCCCCGCCAATCTGACAACCGGTCGTTGAAAGACTCGACGGCATCGGTATAGTCATCAAGCGGCACATAGAATTTGCGATGTTCCGCTGCTGTAGGACCGTCATCCATCCGTGACGCACTGCGCCAAACATGAACGGCGACAATCTCGCATACCCGCTTCATTTCGGCTTCGCTAAGATTCTGATCCCGCCACCACATCAGGCAACCCGCCGGTTCCGGCGTGAAGTTCAGCACATAGTCGTAACGGCCAAAGGACGGCGCGACCTGTAACCTGACGGCGCCATCCTGCGTCAGCGGTGGCAGCTTTAGCTTTGCCCTTTCAACGACATACGCCTCCGTCAGCGGCCCATCGACATATTTGCCCGATCGTTCCGGCCCGCCCATCATCCGCACCAGCCAGTCGGGCATCCGGCTGTAGGAGCATCCGCCGACCAGCGGCAGCAGGAGCAAAGCGGGCAAAAGACGGTTCAGACGCATGGCCTTATCTCCTGTCACCGCCCGTAAAAGGTCAAGCGCGAAAGCCTTCGCAGCTGCAAAAATCGCGGAAAACCGCCATTTTTTGTCAAGTGGCCTCTTTTCAACAATGGCCTGTGCACTTATTTAGAGCGGAACCCTACTTCCACGCCAGACGTGGGGCAGAAAATAAAACAGCATGTTCGACAGGAGACATTTGGATGATCAACAAGACGCTGGTGGCGCTGGCCGCCACTTTCACCCTTGCTCTTCCCGGTGCGGCAATGGCCGGCAGCAATGACATGGACGTGATCGTCGACGGCAACAGCGGCGCGACCACGCGCACGATCGCGGTGTCGGTGGCCGATCTCAATCTTGCTAGCGCCAACGGCATGCGCCGCGCCGATTCCCGGTTGATCCGGGCTTCCAAGCAGGTGTGCGGTTACGTGAACGGTTCCATCATTCCCGTGACCGACGACTATCGCACCTGCTACGGCTCGGCGATCGAGGGCGCGCGCAGCGACCTCAACACGCTGGCCCAGCGCCAGGGCTAAACATTTCCGCCTTCCCCTCACGAAGGGGACTGCAGGGGGCCGCTCCGCGCAAGTGGGGCGGCCTTCCGCACATCATGCTTACCGGTGATTAACCAGTCCTTAGAGGATTTCCTTCACTCCACGAGACATGAAGGACCATCCGGGGGAATCGCCTGCCATGCCGCGTACCGACCGACACGTTGACGTCGCCATCATCGGCGCCGGACCAGCCGGCCTCACCGCCGCCTATCTGCTGACGAAACAAGGCTTTAGCGTCACGGTGATCGAAAAGGATCCCGTCTATGTGGGTGGCATCAGCCGCACGGTTGAACTGGACGGCTTCCGATTCGATATTGGCGGGCACCGATTCTTCTCCAAATCGCAGCAGGTCGTCGACCTGTGGAATGAAATCCTGCCCGACGACTTCATTCAGCGCCCGCGGATGAGCCGCATCTATTATGAAGGCAAATATTACAGCTATCCGCTGCGCGCCTTCGAAGCGCTGTGGAACCTGGGCATATGGCGCTCCACGCTTTGCATGGCGAGCTTCGCCAAAGCGCGGATCTTCCCGAACCGCAATGTGAAGTCGTTCCAGGACTGGACCGTCAACGCTTTCGGCCACAAGCTCTTCTCCATCTTCTTCAAGACCTACACGGAAAAGGTCTGGGGCATGCCGTGCGACGAAATGTCGGCCGACTGGGCGGCGCAGCGCATCAAGGGCCTGTCGCTCTGGGGCGCGGTGACGGACGGCCTCAAGCGCTCGCTCGGCCTCAACAAGAAGCCCAATGACGGCATGGCGACCAAGACGCTGCTGGAGACATTCCGCTATCCGCGCCTTGGCCCCGGCATGATGTGGGAGGCCGCCCGTGACAAGGTGGTTGCCGGTGGCAATCAGGTGTTGATGGCGCACGGCTTCAAGCGGCTGGAGGAAGATCAGGCGACCGGCGCATGGCGGCTGATCGCCGAAGGGCCGGATGGCGATGTCGCCATTAACGCCGCTCATGTGATCAGTTCCGCGCCGATGCGCGAACTGGCCGGTCGCATCCACCCGCTGCCCGCGACCCTGCCTGCGGCGATGGACCTTAAATATCGCGACTTCCTGACCGTGGCGCTGATGGTGAAGGGGCAGGATATCTTCCCCGACAACTGGATCTATATTCATGATCCCAAGGTGCAGGTCGGCCGCATCCAGAATTTCCGCAGTTGGTCGCCGGAAATGGTGCCGGATCCGACGCTTGCCTGCGTGGGCCTGGAATATTTCTGCTTCGAAGGTGATGGCCTCTGGGCCTCCGACGACGCCGATCTGATCGCACTGGCGACCAGGGAAATGGCGACGCTTGGCCTGTGCAGCCCTGAAGATGTGGTCGGCGGCGCCGTCGTGCGGCAGGAAAAGGCCTATCCGGTCTATGACGACGCCTATGCCGCCAATGTGCTGGCGATGCGCACTGAGCTGGAAGCGCGCTATCCCACGCTGCACATGGTCGGTCGCAACGGCATGCACCGCTATAATAATCAGGACCATGCGATGATGACGGCGATGCTTACCGCGCGCAACATCGTCGCGGGCAAGCGCGTCCATGACGTATGGCAGGTCAACGAAGACGCCGAATATCATGAAGCGGGCGATGAGGGCCAGATTGCGGGGCCGGATGCGGATGCGCAGGCTGCGCTCTCCAGCGTTCGCGCCGTCCCCTCGCGGCTGAAGGCGGCCTGATCCCCGTGTCGGAGCGGGTCGGCGCGCTGTTGGCGCGGTTGATGTTCGCCCGCTATCTGCTCGCCAGCATCTGCGCCTTGTCCGGTGACTTCGCCGTCTTTCTGGCGCTTGACCGGGTGGGCGCGTCGCCGGTGATCGCGGCGGTCGGCGGATATGGCGCGGGGTTGGTGGTGCATTGGATCATCAGCATCCGTTTCGTTTTCGTCCTCGATCAGGGGCCTACCCATGCGCAGCGTATCGGATTCGTGGTCAGCGCCATGCTGGGCATGGGCGTCACCATGCTGCTGGTCGGCGCGTTGAGCGCGCTCGGCCTTGCGCCGCCGCTTGCCAAGTTGTTGTCGGTGCCCCTTAGCTTCCTCACCGTTTATGCGATCCGCAAATATGGCGTCTTCGCCCGCGCCTGATCTGCGCCGCGCCGGCCTGTGGGCATGGGCGCTGTGGCTGGCATGCAGCGCGGTCCTGCTCTGGCTGTTCCGTGGCGATTATGCCTCGTACGGCTTTCGTGATCCCGATGATGCGATGCGGCTGGCCCAGTTGCGCGACTGGATTGGCGGGCAGGCTTTCTGGGATGTCAGCCAGCATCGTGTAAATCCGCCCATAGGCGGACCGATGCACTGGTCGCGGGTCGTGGACTTGCCGATCGCTGCGCTGACCCTGTCGCTGCGGCCGCTCTTGGGAGGCGCACTGGCGGAACGCATCGCCTGCATCGTCACGCCCTTATTACTGCTGGGCGGGCTGACCGCCGCTCTGTTCTTTGCCGCGCGTCGCATCGTAGGGCGCGCGATCGCATTGCTGGCCGTCGCGCTGCTGCTCACCAGCCCCAGCATCCTCGTTCAGTTCACCCCGCTGCGCATTGACCATCATGGCTGGCAGATCATGCTTGCCGCCATTGCCCTGTGCGGCGCGCTGGATGAGCGGCCCCTGCGCGGCGGAGCGATTGCGGGCCTTGCTCTGGCCTTATGGCTCCAGATTTCGAGTGAAGCATTGCCCTATGCCGCCTTGTTCGGTGCGGCCTTCGCCCTGCGCCACTGGATCGCACAGGATCAGGCGCCGCGTTTCATCGCCTTCGCTGGCGTGCTGGGCGGAGCGGCGCTGCTGTTGCTGGCGTTGTTGCGCGGTCCGGGCGCGACGATGACGCCCTATTGCGACGCTTTATCCTATGTCTATGTCTGGCCGCTGGCGGTTTTGGCGCTCGCCACCATAGTGGCAGCGCGCCTGATCGATACCGGCACGGCCGGACGACGCTTCGCCATCGCTGCGATCGGCGGCGGCGCGGCCATCCTTGCCTTCCTGTTGACCGGAGGTGCCTGCCTGTCGGGCGATCCCTTCGCCGCGCTTGGACCTTTGGCCTACAGGCTCTGGTATCTCCAAGTGATGGAAGGCCGCCCGATCTGGGAGCAGAGCCTTTCGATGCAGGGCGTGATCCTGCTGCCGTCATTGCTGGGTCTGATCGCTAGCCTGATCGCTGCGCGCGGCTCACAGGGCGAAGCGCGGATGCGGTGGCTGACGCTGGCATTGCTACTGGCAGGAGCGACCGGCGTGGCGCTGCTGGTGATGCGGGCGCTGTCGGTTGCCCATGTCTTTGCGCTGCCAGCCATTGGCTGGCTGTTGACGCATCTGTTTCGCCGGGTGCAGGCAAGCCGCCTCGCACTGGTCCGTATCGTCGGATCGGTGGCGCTGGTGGTGCTGACGCCGGTTGGCCTGTGCGCGCTCTGGGTCGCGCTGGCGGCAAAGCCCGATCCGGCCAAGGCGGCCAGCGCCAATTGCCGTGCTGCAACCGTGCTGGCGCCATTGCGCGCGCTGCCGCCCGCCACCCTGTTCGCGTCGATCGATCTTGGACCCGATATTCTGGTCCAGACGCCCCACAGCGTCATCGGCACCGCCCATCATCGCAACGCCGCCGGCATCACCGCCGTTATCGAAGGCTTTGTCGATCCGCCTGAGCAGGCGCGCAGCATCATCGCCGCCACCCATGCCCATTATCTGGTCAGTTGCGATGGCCTCAATGAAATGCGGCTTTATGGTCAGGCGAATGTGCATGGCCTTGCCGCGATGCTGGCGAAGGGGCGCACGCCCGACTGGCTGGCGCCTCTGCCGGGCAAGGGACCGTTGCGCATTTACCGTATCAGGCGGGACTGAATTTCATCGCCACGCCGTTCATGCAGTAACGCTTGCCGGTCGGACGGGGGCCATCGTCGAACACATGGCCCAGATGCCCGCCGCAACGTGCGCAATGGACTTCGGTGCGGACCTCGCCCAGCCCAAGGTCGCGGCTGGTGCCCACGGCCTTTGGCAAGGTCGCCCAGAAACTGGGCCAACCAGTGCCGCTGTCGAACTTCGTCTTTGAGCTGAACAGCGCCTGCCCGCATCCGGCGCAGGCGAATGTGCCGGCGCGATGCTCTTCATTGAGAGGGCTGGTGCCGGGATATTCGGTCGCCTGCTGGCGCAGCACCTTATAGGCCCAGGGGCTGAGCCGCGCCTTCCATTGCGTATCAGTCAGGGCAAAGGGATAGGCTGCTTCCGCCGTGCCGGGCAGGCATTGCCAGAGAGCCAGCGCACCCGCGCCGGTCGCGACGCCACACAGGAAATGTCGCCGATTCATGGCGCTGTTTCTATCCGCTTCAGCCTGTCGCCGGCCTGAACAGATTCTTCCACCAGCGCCCGCCCGACTGCATCACATGACGTCGGAACAGCAGCACGCCCACGCGGATGATCAGCGCCACAAAGGCCGCTTGCCACAGCAACGCCACCAGATGCGGCCACAACGACGCATCCTGTGCCGCCCGGGCGATCATTGCAAAGGGCGAACTGAACGGGAAGATGCACGCAGCCACCTCCGCCGGCGATCCCATATGGTCGACCGCATAGCTGGCGAAGAAGAAGATCAGCATCTGCCCCATGGTGATCGGCATGTTGAGCGTCTGCACTTCGCGCACCGTCGCCGCCTGCGCGCCTATTCCCAGAAACAGAGATCCCAGCAGCGTATAGGCCATGGCGAAATAGAGCACCGCCAGCATCAGGAAGATCGGCCATCCCACCGCCGGCGCCGGCAGCGCCCCGCCGCCATCATGCAGCGCCAGGAAAATGGCGAAGGCAGTTCCGCCCCAGAAGGCGATGCCCACGAAGCTCATCGCCAGCATCGCCATCAGCTTGCCCAGGAAAATCGCATCGATCGGTACGGCGGCGGCCAATATTTCGATGATCTTGTTGGTTTTCTCCTCGACCAGATTGGACAGGATCATGCCCGCCAACAATATGGTGAGGAAGAACATCACCACCTGCGCGATGCGGCCGATGATCAGGCGCGCCTGCGCCTGCGCGCCCAGGCTGGTCGCGACCTCCTGCCGCTCGATCGTCACGAATTGCAGCGTGCGTTCGGCCAGAGCGGCGGTGGACAACAGGCTGACATCACCCTGAAGCCGGTCCAGATCCTGCGCCTTTCCGATCAGCACGGGGCGGGCGAGCGTGCCTGTCAAAATCGCCACCACTTCTGAGTCGGGGCGAGCCAACTGGATGCGCGGGCTGGGCGTGGCGGGGGCTGAGCGCAGGCGGGGCAGCGCCTGATCGCCCATCCGCTGCGACAGCCGGTCATGGGCGCGCATCAACGCCGCACTGTCCTGCGCCGACATTGCCACGCCCACCACGGGCCGCAGGTCGGTGGAAGAAATCTTGTCGCCCAACCCGCCAAAGGCGAAGCCGATCAGGATCGGCAGCAATGGTCCCAACAGGAACAGGATGAAGGTGCGGGACAGCACGACGGCGGTGAAGTCCCGCCGGGCGATGACGAAGGCGGCGCGCCACAATTGCATCATGCGCCCTCCTCCGGCGCGTGATCCCGTTGCATCTGCTGCGCGACCGCCGCGCCAGCAATGGCGACGAATGCGTCATGCAGGCCGGGCCGTTCGATCGACAGGCTTTCGATTCCCGCCTGTCCGTCGATCAGGGCGCGTAGCAAAGGCTCTATTCCTTCATCGGGCAGGGCGAAATGCCACGCCCCTTCCTCCGCCATCGTGTCGGCGGGCAAGGCACGCCGCCAGGCGCCGTCGCTGGTGCGGGTGCGCAGCCGGACCTGCGATCGCAGCCGGTCGCGCGCGTCGCCGGGCGTGCCCTCGAACCGGATGCGCCCGCCCGCAACAATGGCGATGCGTTCGCACAATCGTTCGGCATGGGCGATGACATGGGTGGAAAACAGGATGGTGACGCCGCGCCGCGCCTGCTCGCGGATCAGCGCCTCCAGCTTTTCCTGATTGATCGCGTCAAGGCCGGAAAAGGGTTCGTCCAGCACGATCAGGCGCGGCTCATGCACGATCGTCCCGAACAACTGCACCGTCTGGGCCATGCCCTTGGACAATTGCCGGATCGGCTTGTCGATCGACGCGCCCATGCCATGATCGTCCAGCATCGCCTTCGCCCGCTCCCGCCCGACCTTCAGCGGCAGGCCGCGCAGCGCGCCCATGAAAGCGATCGCCTCAAACGCCTTCATTGAGGGGTAAAGGCCGCGCTCCTCTGGCAAATAGCCCACTTCGCGCGCCATGCGCAGCGGCTGCGTCTCGCCCAGCAGGCGGCGCTCCCCCTCGTCCGGGTCGATGATGCCCAGCAAGGTGCGCAGTAGTGTGGTCTTGCCCGCGCCATTGGGACCCAGCACGCCATAGATGGACCCGGCGGGCACCGCGATGTCGACGCCGTCGACCGCGCGGAAAGCGCCGAATGTCTTGACAAGCCCATGGCCTTCAACGGCATAGGCGCAGGGTGCAGCGGTGGACGATGCCGATATGTCGCCGATCATCCCGCCCTGATAGTCTGGACCCGTGTCTGTGGAAACCGAAACCTTGGAACAGCGCCTGAAGGCGCAAGCGCTGCGGTTGGGCTTTGCCGTCTGCCGCATCGCGCCCGCCGATGTCGCGCCGCAAACGGGGAAGCGGCTGCGCCAATGGCTGGAGGCGGGCCATCATGGCGACATGCTGTGGATGGAGGATCGGGCGGAGCAGCGCGGATCACCCAAAGGGCTGTGGCCCGATGTGCGCAGCGTCATCATGCTGGGGATGAGCTATGCGCCGGGGCGCGATCCGCTGGCGCTGGCCGATGTGCCTGACCGCGCGCGCTTCTCCGTCTATGCGCAGGGCAAGGATTATCATGACATCGTCAAAAAGGCGCTCAAGGCGCTGGCCCGCTGGCTGGTGGAGCAACAGCCGAGCGCGCTGAAAGTCTTCGTCGATACAGCGCCCGTCATGGAAAAACCGCTGGGGCAGGGCGCGGGCCTGGGCTGGCAGGGCAAGCACAGCAATCTCGTCAGCCGCGATCATGGCAGCTGGCTGTTTCTGGGCGCAATCTATACCGAACTGGCGTTGGCGGCGGACGGCCCGGAACGCGACCATTGCGGCAGCTGCACCGCCTGCCAGACCGCCTGTCCGACCGACGCTTTCCCCGCGCCCTATATGGTCGATGCCCGGCGCTGCATTTCCTACCTCACCATCGAACATAAAGGACCGATCCCGGAGGCTCTGCGTGCGGGGATCGGCAACCGCGTCTATGGTTGCGACGATTGCCTGGCCGTCTGCCCGTGGAACAAGTTCGCCGACGCGGCCGCCGCCAACCGGGCGTTCGTCGGCCGGGCGGAACTGGCGGCGCCTGCGATCGGCGACCTGCTCGATCTGGACGATGCGAGCTTTCGGGAGATTTTCTCCGGCTCGCCGATCAAGCGCATCGGCCGCAACCGCATGGTCCGCAACGCCGCGATCGCGGCTGGCAACAGCGGCGATCGCCGATTGCTCGGGCGGCTGGAGGCGCTGGTTGGGGACGAGGATCCCGTTGTGGCGGAAGCCGCGCTATGGGCGATCGGCCGATTGTCGGGCTGAGGCGATTGCGTCATGGGCTGGCGCAACGGGAAATCGCGCCGCTGCTTCCTTTCGGTGCGACCGGCTATGGTCTAGAAAGCCTCAGCTTCCATCATTTCGCTTCACATTCCGAGAAACAGGATCATGCTCGATCGACTTGATAAGCGCATTGTCGCCCAGTTGCAGAAAGATGCCGCCATCAGCAATGCGGAACTGGCTGAACGGGTGGGCAGCAGCGGCCCGTCCTGCTGGCGGCGCATCCGGCAATTGGAGGAGGCGGGGGTTTTGGGGCGGACCGTGCGGCTTGCCGATCAGGCGCTGCTGGGCAAGAGCGTGAACATGATCTGCAGCGTTCGCATGCGCACGTTCGAGGCGGAAAATGTCAGCGCCTTCGAAAGCTTCATCGCGAGCGAGACCTGCGTGCTGGAATGTTTTTCCATGTCGGGGGAATGGGATTATCTGCTGCGTGTGATCGCATCGGATGTGGCTGATTATGAACAGTTTCTGATGCGCAGACTGCTCAAACATCCTTCCGTTGCCGGTGCATCGTCCCATCTGGCGCTGCGTGTCGCAAAATATGAGACGGCGATCCCGACAGATTGAGCGTCGTCGCATGAGGTGAAGGGCGGCAATGCTTCAATCCATGAGCCAATGCCGCCATTTGCGTGGCCGAATAAAGCGGATGGTTCGTCCGGCTTATTCCCACTCGATCGTGCCGGGGGGCTTGCTGGTGTAATCATAGACCACGCGGTTGATGCCCTTCACCTCGTTGATGATGCGGGTTGCAACGCGGCTGAGGAAGGCGGCGTCGAAGGGGTAGATGTCGGCGGTCATGCCGTCGGTCGAGGTGACGGCGCGCACGGCGCAGACGCTGTCATAGGTGCGGTGGTCGCCCATCACGCCGACGGTGCGGACCGGCAGCAGCACGGCGAACGCCTGCCAGATCGCATCATACAGCCCGGCGTTGCGGATTTCCTCCAGATAGATGAAGTCCGCCTTGCGCAGGATGTCGCACCGCTCCTTGGTGACTTCGCCGGGAATGCGGATGGCGAGGCCCGGCCCGGGGAAGGGATGGCGGCCGACGAAAATGTCGGGCAGGCCCAGTTCCTTGCCCAGCACGCGGACCTCGTCCTTGAACAGTTCGCGCAGCGGCTCGACCAGCTTCATGTTCATGCGTTCGGGCAGGCCGCCGACATTGTGGTGCGACTTGATCGTGACCGAAGGACCGCCGGTGAAGCTGACCGATTCGATGACGTCGGGATAGAGGGTGCCCTGCGCCAGGAAATCGGCGCCGCCGATCTTGGCGGCTTCCTCCTCGAACACGGCGATGAATTCGCCGCCGATGAACTTGCGCTTCTTTTCCGGGTCGGTGAGGCCGGCGAGGCCGCCCAGAAAGCGCTCCTCCGCGTTCACATGGACCAGCTTGATGCCATAATGTTCGCGGAACAGGCTGACCACCTGTTCGGCTTCGCCCAGACGCATCAGGCCATGGTCGACGAAGACGCAGGTCAGTTGGTCGCCGATCGCTTCATGGATCAGCACGGCGGCGACCGCGCTGTCTACGCCGCCCGACAGGCCGCAAATCACCCGGCCTTCGCCCACCTGCTCGCGGATTTCGGCGATCTTGGTGGCGCGGAATTCGGCCATGGTCCAGTCGCCCGCCAGACCGCAGACATGGCGGACGAAATTGGCGAGCAGCTTGCCGCCGTCGGGCGTGTGGACGACTTCGGGGTGGAATTGGGTCGCGTAGAAGCGCTTGGCCTCGTTCGCGGTGATGGCATAGGGCGCGCCTTCGCTGACGGCGACGACTTCGAAGCCGGGCGCAAGCTGCGTCACCTTGTCGCCATGGCTCATCCACACCTGATGCTTTTCGCCTTCGGCCCACAGGCCGTCGAACAGGGCGCAATCCTTCTTCACCTCAATGAAGGCGCGGCCGAATTCGCCGCTTTCGCCGCCTTCCACATTGCCGCCCAGTTGCTGCATCATCGTCTGCTGGCCATAGCAGATGCCCAGGATCGGAATGCCCGCGTCAAAGAAAGCCTGCGGGGCGCGGGGACTGTCCTCCCACATGACGGAGGAGGGACCGCCCGACAGGATGATGCCCTTGGGCTTCAGGCGCTCAAAAGCTTCGGCAGCGTTGTTGAAGGGGGCGATCTCGGAATAGACGCCGGCTTCGCGGACGCGGCGGGCGATGAGCTGTGTCACCTGACTGCCAAAGTCCACGATAAGGATGTTATCCTGAAGGGGCAGCGTCATCGAATCGCCTTTATATCGTGCGGTGGAAGGGATTCGCGCCCGGTTAGTCGCCCCGTCCCGATAAGTCCAGTCAGGCCTTGAACTGCCTGCCGGCGCGCCAGCCGATCAGCGCTGCGCCGGCCAGCACCAGCGCCGCGATCAGAAAGGCGCTGCCGATATAGGGCAGTGTCGGCTCTGGCCCGACCGACAGCGAATAGACGGCGCCGAAGAAGAGCGGCGAGATGATGCCGGCGATCGCGCCGACACTGTTGTTCGCGCCCTGAAGCTGGCCCTGTTCGGATTCGGAGACATGGCTCGTCATCAGAGACTGGATGGTCGGCATGGCGAGGCCCCAGAGCGCATTGGGGAACATGGCGGCGACGAACAGCCAGCCGGTCGGCGCAAGGCCCATAGCGGCGATGCCGATCGCGCCGAAGCTGAGGCCCACGACCATGGTGGTGCGGTCGCCCAGCCACCGGACCACCGGTCCCACCAGCAATCCCTGCACCCCCATGTCCATCAGGCCGACCAGCGCCAGCAGCGTGCCGACCTGCCACGCGCCCCAGCCATAGCGGTCGCCGGCATAGAGGACGAACACGGCCGAGAAGAGATGGTGGGCGAAGTAGAGCAGGAAATTGCCGACGGCGAGGCTGGAGAGTTCGGGATGGGAGCGCAGCAATCGCAACGCGCCGAACGGATTGGCCCGCCGCCAACTGAACGCCATCCGCTTTTCCGGGGCCAGCGATTCCGGCAGCACGAACAGGCCATAGACGAAGGCGATGCCGGAGAGGGCTGCCGCCGCCCAGAAGGGCGCGCGATGGGAAATCTCGCCCAGCACCCCGCCGATCAGCGGCCCGGCGACGAAGCCGGCGCTGAACGCCGCGCCGATCAGGCCATAGCCCTTTGCGCGGCCCTCCGGCGGGGTGATGTCGGCCATATAGGCGAAGGTGGAGGTGAAGCTGGAGGAGGTGACGCCCGCCAGGATGCGGCCAAGCGCCAGCCACCATAGATTGGGTGCGAGCGCCATCAGCACATAATCGAGCGCCAGCCCCGCAACCGAAATCAGGATGACAGGACGACGCCCGAAGCGATCGGACAGCGATCCGATCAGCGGCGAACAGATAAACTGCATGCCCGCCCAAAGCGCGACAAACAGCCCGTTCCACATCCCCGCCGCCGCGCTGGAGCCAGACAGCGTTTCGATCAGTTGCGGCAGCACCGGGATGACGATCCCCATCGACATGACGTCGAGCAACGCGGTGATGAGGATGAACAGGATCGCGGCGGTGCGGCGAGGGGCGGAGGTGGACATGGCGGCGGGGCTATCGCGTGGGGAGGGCGATGCCAAGAGGCGGCGCGCCCGGGAAGGGCATTGGCGATCATTACCGAAGGTCATGCAAACCGCAGGGGAAAGGTCGCGCCATAGCCGCTGGCGCGGAGGGAAGGCGGGAAGAGCCGAGGGGGTGAATCAGGCCTGTTTTGAGCCTGTGGCAGGGGGCGACATGGCGGAAGGATAGGCGGGGCGGCGACGATAAAGTGACAAAAGAGACGCAAAACGCGCCTGCTTTTGTCACTTTATGTCACCTTATGACAGGAGCCAGGCGGCAAGCGTCTACGATGGAAAGAGCCGCCGATGCGGTCGCAGATTGCGGGGCTGTAGGACAGTGTGTCGTGGGGTGGGCAATGGCCAGCTTCCTTCGCCCCGGACCTGATCCGGGGTTTCCTCCTTGGCGCCAGCGAAGAAAAACGGGATGCCGGGTCAAGCCCGGCATGACGGAAGGGGGCTGCCGAGCAAAATCTTCTGTGCGGTGGTTAATTTCGTTCACCCAATGGCAGTCACCCCAGCGGAAGCTGGGGTCTCAGGCGATGACGCACTACCGGGCCTGAGATCCCAGCCTTCGCTGGGATGACGGAGTAAATAAGACTTTCCGTTCCCCATCCCTGATCGCCAGTTCATCCTATGTCGCTGACTGATCGGCCGACGGGCCATCCCCAAAAATGAGAGGGGCCGCCGGGTCGATGCCCGACGGCCCATCATTGACATGGTCAGCGGCCGGAAGCGCCGCCCAGGGGGAATGTGTGTTCGCGCTATTCCCGTGCGGTCCTGCGAACGGCCTGTGTGTTGGCGCGCAAGTTCGGCAGGATGTCAGCAGGAACCGACGCAGCGGCGTCGCTCAGCGGCGCATTCCCCGAATGGACTTGACCGACCCCATTGCTGAACCATGAGACATCGGATCACCTCCTTTCGCTATGTTGAAGCCCGCGTGACCGGCTTCGATTACCCTCTTGACCGGCCACGAGATGGATTGTGAATCAGACGGATTACAGGATCAAGACTTGTATTATTCTTTTTTGGAATCATAATTTCGCGTCCCCGCTTCGGGGCGAAACGCCTTATCCCCGGCAATCCTCGATCACGCGCGCGGCTTCCGCCCAGGCGGGGATGATCAGCGGCTCTGTGCCGGTTGTTTCCACCGCAATCTTGCCCCGGCTATAGGCGATCTGGTCGAGCACCGGGTCAGACGCGGCGCGGACGGCGACGAGTTGTGGCGGCGCGCCGGCCGACGGCGTCGCGGGCCAGCTGGTCGCGCCATAGCTGGTCCGCACGATGATGGCGCCGCCATTGGCTGGATTTGGCCCTGCGTTCGCGCGCGCCAGGCTGATCCGCCGGCTGGCGCGATCGCAGCGCAGGATCAGGCGCGCGTCGGCGGCGGTGGGGCCGTAAAAGGCGGCTGATCCAGCCGCTTCGGCGCGATAGCTCCAGTTGCCCGGCGTAACGGGCCGATATTGCCATTCGACCGTTGTCGGCGCAGCCGGCGCAGGAGCGGGCGGCGGTGGTGCAGGCCGGGTCGGCTGGGGCGCTGGCGTCGGCGCTGGTCGCTGCGGCGCCGGGCCGACGCAGGAGGCGAGAAGCGCCAGCGAGGGCACGAAAGCGGCGAAGGACGGAATAAGGCGCATCGCCCCTCCATGCCGGAGCCGTCCGCCCCGCTCAACCCGAAAAGGGGCGAACCGCCGACCATGCGCGGTCGGCCGCACGGCAATTGACAGTTTAGGCCCGAATCGGTAAGGGCCGTCCTCCCCAAATGCTGGTGAGCGGCGGTGTTTCATGCACCTGCCGTCTTTTTTGCGTCCGGGGGCATGTAATTGGCCGCCTTTCCTCGCCAGGGAAATCCGGTCTGACGCTTTGAGATAGGATGGCGAAAGTCGTCCTGTGGAGCAGGAGATTATACTAACATGGCACGTATTGCGGGTGTCAACATCCCGACCAACAAGCGCGTGATCATCGCGCTCACCTACATCCACGGCATCGGTCGCAAGACCGCCGTTGACCTGGCCGACAAGCTGGGCATCGACCATGCGCGCCGCGTTCAGGACCTGTCGGACGCCGAAGTCCTCCAGATCCGCGAAGCCATCGACGCCGACCTGACCGTCGAAGGCGATCTGCGTCGCGAAACCGCGATGAACATCAAGCGCCTGATGGATCTGGCCTGCTATCGCGGCCTGCGTCATCGCAAGGGCCTGCCGGTCCGCGGTCAGCGCACGCACACCAATGCGCGCACCCGCAAGGGCAAGGCCAAGCCGATCGCCGGCAAGAAGAAGTAATTCGTCCGGGGGACGAATTACTCCGCCGGAGGCAGCGCTCCCCCCAAGGGAAGACGCCTCCTGCGCAACCAGATTTTTGTAGGATTAGAGCAAAATGGCACGCGAACCCCAGCGCATTAAGCGCCGCGAACGCAAGAACATCTCGGCCGGCGTCGCGCACGTCAACGCCAGCTTCAACAACACCATGGTGACCATCACCGACGCCCAGGGCAACGCGATCTCCTGGTCCTCGGCCGGCATGATGGGCTTCAAGGGCAGCCGCAAGTCGACCCCGTACGCCGCTCAGGTGTGCGCCGAAGACGCCGGCCGCAAGGCCGCCGAACATGGCGTCCGCACCCTCGAAGTCGAAGTCAAGGGTCCGGGTTCGGGCCGTGAATCGGCTCTGCGCGCGCTGCAGGCCGTCGGCTTCCACATCACCTCGATCCGTGACGTCACGCCGATCCCGCACAATGGCGTGCGTCCGTCCAAGCGTCGCCGCGTCTAATCGCAGCGCTGCATGACATGCGGGCGGCGGACGCGTCGCCCGTTTACCCGTTTGCATCGCCGGAACGTCCTGCCGGGTTCAGGATTATGAAGCGTTTCGGCCCATCCCCAGGGGAAATACATGACTGTCAACATGAAGAACTGGCAGGAATTGAAGAAGCCCAACAGCCTTGAGATCAAGGCGTCGGGTGACGGCAAGCGCAAGGCGACCTTCGTTGCCGAGCCGCTGGAGCGCGGGTTCGGCCTGACGCTCGGCAACGCGCTGCGCCGGGTTCTTCTGTCCTCGCTTCAGGGCGCGGCGGTCACCTCGATCAAGATCGAGAATGTCCTGCACGAATTCTCGTCGCTGGCCGGCGTGCGTGAGGACGTCACCGACATCGTCCTCAACATCAAGCAGGTCGCGCTGCGCATGGAAGGCGAAGGCCCCAAGCGGCTGCAGCTGTCCGCCACCGGCCCGGCCGTGGTGAAGGCTGGCGACATCAGCGTCGTGGGCGACATCGAAGTGATGAACCCCGATCTGGTGATCTGCCATCTGGACCAGGGCGCGACCCTGAACATGGAACTGACCGCCGACGTCGGCAAGGGCTATGTCCCCGCCGTCGCCAACCGTCCGGCCGATGCCCCCATCGGTCTGATCCCGGTCGATGCGCTTTACTCGCCGGTCCGTCAGGTCGCGTACAAGGTGGACAACACCCGCGTCGGCCAGGAACTGGACTATGACAAGCTGTCGCTGACCGTCGAAACCGACGGCACGGTCGCGCCGGAAGACGCGGTGGCCTATGCCGCCCGCATTCTGCAGGACCAGCTCCAGCTGTTCGTCCACTTCGAAGACGCGCTGCCCGCCGCTGCTCCGGCCGCCGGTCATGCCGCTGCCGCCGCTTCGGAAGGCGAAAGCGACACCAACCAGATCAACCGTTACCTTCTCAAGAAGGTGGACGAACTGGAACTGTCGGTCCGCTCGGCCAACTGCCTCAAGAACGACAACATCATCTATATCGGCGATCTGGTCCAGAAGACCGAAGCCGAGATGCTGCGCACCCCGAATTTCGGCCGCAAGTCGCTGAACGAAATCAAGGAAGTGCTGTCGTCCATGGGCCTGCGCCTGGGCATGGACATCCCCGGCTGGCCGCCGGAAAATATCGAGGAAATGGCCAAGAAGCTCGAACAGGAGCTGCTGGGCTGATCCCCTTTCCCCTCCCCCGTTTCGCCGGAGGAGGGGGCGATCACCGGCCAGGCATTTCGGTGCCCTGCGACGGTGTGAACTTCGCCTGATTGCAGGGCAAGGGCATGGGGCGGTGGCCCTTAAACACCGCCTGGTCTGGGATACCTTACACGGTCCCTTAACGAACGAAGGAAGTTATCATGCGTCATAAGGTTGGTCATCGTAAGCTGCAGCGCAGCGCCGGCCATCGTAACTCGCTGCTGCGCAACCTCGCAGCGTCGCTCATCAAGCATGAGCAGATCCTGACCGGCACCGCCAAGGCCAAGGAACTGCGTCCTTACGTCGAAAAGCTGATCACCCTCGCCAAGAAGGGTGGCCTGTCCAACCGTCGTCTGGCCCATGCCCGTCTTCAGGACGACGCGCAGCTGGTCAAGCTGTTCGACGTTCTGGCCGAGCGCTACAAGGATCGCGACGGCGGCTATACCCGCGTGATCAAGGCCGGTTTCCGCGCTTCGGACGCGGCGCCGATCGCGATCATCGAACTGGTCGACCGCGACGTTTCCGCCAAGGGTCAGGACTCCGGTCCGGTCCAGGGCGAAGACGAGCTGGAAGAAGCCTGATCCATCGGTCCTGCCGCGCAGGACTGGATGCTTTACCGGCAGGCCGCGTTTCCCTAGGGAGGCGCGGCCTGTTTTGTTTTGGATAAGAGTGACGAAGAGAGAGGATGCGCGCCGCTGCCCTGATCCTGCTGCCGCTGGTGCTGGCGGCCGCGCCTGCCGTCGCAGCGCCCGCCGGCGCTACCCCCGATGATGCGATCATC
Source organism: Sphingobium rhizovicinum (assembly GCF_042647625.1). Taxonomy (NCBI): domain Bacteria; kingdom Pseudomonadati; phylum Pseudomonadota; class Alphaproteobacteria; order Sphingomonadales; family Sphingobiaceae; genus Sphingobium; species Sphingobium rhizovicinum. The sequence continues at coordinate 140,758 of NZ_JBHRVU010000004.1, forward strand.
GACGCGGGCGATGGCGGGCTGCGCTATCCGGTCGCCCGGCGGCTGAACCTGATCGAGGATCATTTCGGCGTGAAGGTCGCCGATCCCTATCGCTGGCTGGAAAATGACCTGCGCGCCGATCCAGCGGTGCGCGACTGGGTGGGGCAGGAAAACAGCCTGACCCGCCGCTATATTGACGGCCTGCCGGGGCGAGAGGCGCTCAAGGGGCGGATGCAGGCGCTTTTCTCCCATGGCCGCTACACCGTGCCGCGCAAGGCGGGTGGACGCTATTTCTACGGCTATAACAAGGGACTGCAGAACCAGACTCCGCTCTATGTGCGCGAAGGGCTGACGGGCGCGCAGCGCCTGCTGCTCGACCCCAATGACTGGGCGGAGGATGGAGCGGATGCGCTTGCCGAATGGGCGCCTTCGCCCGATGGCCGTTACCTTGCCTATGCGGTGCAGGAGGCCGGCAGTGACTGGCGGACGCTCAAGCTGATCGACGTCGACAACGGCAAAAAACTGGACGATGCGGTCGAGTGGGTCAAATTCTCGCAGATCGCCTGGGACGGGCGGGGTGAGGGCTTTTTCTATTCGCGCTTCGCCGCGCCGCAGGACGGAGAAACCTTCCGATCGGCCAATGCCGACCAGCAGCTTTTCTATCACCGGGTCGGCACCGATCAGGCGCAGGACCGGCTGATCTACGCCACGCCCGATCGTCCGGCGCTCAGCCATCAGGCGCAGGTGACGGCGGATGGTCGCTGGCTGGTGATCAACAGCTTTCAGGGGATCGATCCGCGCCGGGAAGTGCATGTCGCCGAACTCAACGGCGACGCGGTAAAACCGCGATTGCTGGTCAAGGGGCCGGCCAATGACTGGCGACTGATCGGCAGTAAGGGATCGACCCTCTATTTCATCACCGACAATCGCGCCCCGCATATGCGGGTGGTGACGCTGGACGCCGCCCGACCAGGAAAGGGCGCCAAGCCCGTCGTCGCGGAGCGGCCCGAAACGCTGGCGGGCGGATCGCTGATCGGCAACCGGATGATCCTGGCCTATATGAGCGAGGCGCAGACGGTCGCGGAACTGACCGAACTGGACGGGCGCAAGGTCGGCGATGTGCCGCTGCCCGGCGTGGGCACGGCGGCGGGCTTTGGCGGGCGGGAGGGCGACCCCGAAACCTTTTTCAGCTTTTCGGGCTTCGTCACCCCGTCCAGCATCTATCGTTTCGACACGGCGACCCAGCAATATCAGATATTCGCCCAGCCCGATCTGCCCTTCGATCCGAATGATTTCGGCATCGAACAGCGGCTCTATCCGTCGAAGGACGGGACGATGATCCCCATCACCATATTGCGCAAGAAGGTGCTGGCAGATCGCGCCGTCGCCGCGCCGACCATCCTCTATGGCTATGGCGGCTTCAACATTTCGCTGACGCCGGGCTATTCGGCAGTGCGCATGGCCTGGCTGGAGCAGGGCGGGGCCTATGCCATCGCCAATCTGCGTGGCGGCGGCGAATATGGCAAGGCATGGCATGATGCCGGGCGCGGCGCGAACAAGCAGAATGTGTTCGATGATTTCATCGCGGCGGGCGAATGGCTCAAGGCCAATGGCTATACGCCGCCGGGCGGCCTGGCGATCGAGGGGCGGTCCAATGGCGGGCTGCTGGTCGGCGCGGTGGTGAACCAGCGGCCCGACCTGTTCGCCGCCGCGCTGCCCGCGGTGGGGGTGATGGACATGCTGCGCTTCGACCGCTTCACCGCCGGCCGCTATTGGGTGGATGATTATGGATCGCCGGACAAGGCGGCCGACTTCCCGTTGCTCTATGGCTATTCACCCTATCACAACATATTGCCGGGCAAGGATTATCCCGCGATCCTCGTCACCACCGCCGACACGGACGACCGGGTCGTTCCGGCGCACAGCTTCAAATATGCCGCCGCTTTGCAGGCCGCCGACATTGGCGACCGGCCGCATCTGATCCGCATTGAAACGCGCGCCGGCCATGGCGCGGGCAAGCCGGTCGACAAGCTGATTGACGAATATGCCGACAGCTATGCTTTCCTGGCCCATTTCACCGGCCTGACCATCAGCGCGAAGCCGCAATAGTCCTCGTTCAGCCGCTGGACAGCCCAGCGCAGCTATGGCTCTTTCCATCGCAGGAGATTCGATGATGATCGGGACCAAGGCACGCTGGATGACCGGAGCGCTGGTGAGCGCGGGGCTGATGCTGGGCAGCATAAGCGCGGCGCAGGCGCAGCCCGGCTGGGGCGGCGGACGCGGCTGGGATCGGGGCGGCTGGGATCGGCATCATCGCCATCGCGGCAATGGCTTCGGTTTTGGCGATGCAGTGGGCGTCGCGGCGCTGGTGGGTGCGGTGGCGATCGTCGCCTCCTCCCTGAACAAGGACAAGCAGGCGCAGACCGCCCGCAACGACAGCGACGATTATGACGCGCCGCCGCCCAGCAGCGGCACCGACTATGGCGCTGACGTCCATAGCACCCCCAGCCGCGACCACGCCGACTTCTCCGATGTCGCCGCCGGGGATGACGCGCTGACCGACGCTTGCGCGCTTGCCGCGCGGGACGAAGCGCAGGGCCAGAGCGGCTATGTCGAAATCCGCCATATGGAAGCGCCTCGCGCCGGACAGGGCGGAACGACCAATATCGATGGCGAGGTGGAAACCCGCGCCAGCTATCGCGCGGCCAGCGGCACCACCCGGCGTTTCACCTGCGCGATGAAGGATGGCCGCGTGGCGCAGGTTTATTTGAGCCGCGACGTGGTGATGCAGTAAAATAATACAGTCTAGTCGCTTTATCCTGTCCCAGCCTCGGTTCGTCAGTTAGCATTATTGGCGAATCAGGAGGTTAGGAGTGGCAGCCTTTCTTTTCGCTCCAGAAAATCTCGTCTTCGTTTCGGCCCTGCTGCTGATGCTGCTGATCGGGGCGGTTCAGGCAATGGGTTTTGCCGGCGACGCCGATCTGGATATTGACGGCGATGCGGATTTGCTTGGCTGGCTTGGCCTTGGCCGCCTGCCGCTGCTGGCGCTGATTGCTCTCTTCCTCACCCTGTTCGCCATCATCGGCCTGTTGGGCCAGCAGGCGGCGCAGGATATGTTCGGGGGCATGATCACGCCCTGGATCGCGGTGCCGGCTGCTTGTGTCGCCGCCCTGCCGGCCACCGGTCTTGCCGCGCGGATCGTCGCGCCGCTGCTGCCGCAGGATCACACCACCGCCATTCCGATCGACCATCTGGTCGGCAGCCGCGCGACCATCGTCACCGGCCGCGCCACCAGCGGATCGCCGGCTCGCGCCCGCGTGCAGGACCATCATGGCCAGACCCATTATGTCATGGTCGAACCCGACAATGATGGTCAGGTGCTGGAGGAAGGTGAAACCATCCTGCTTGTCCGCCGCGAAAACCATCTCTTCCGCGCCATTTCCCAGGGCGACCATTATCTGCCGCAACTTTAGGAGACAGACATGAACCTGCCTGCCGTCCAGCAAAGCTTTTCCATCCTTCCCTATGCGATGATCGCGGGCAGCGGCCTGCTGGTCCTGATCGTCTTGGGGATCGTGATCGCCCGCCTCTACAAACGGGCGTCGAAGGAGATTGGCTTTGTCCGTACCGGCTTTGGCGGGGAAAAGGTCGTGATGAATGGCGGCGCGCTGGTGCTGCCGATCTTTCACGAAACCATGCCGGTCAACATGAACACGGTGCGCCTTGCGGTGGAGCGCAAGAATAGCGACGCGCTGATCACGCTGGATCGCCTGCGCATCGACGTGAAGGCCGAATTTTATGTGCGCGTCCGCCCCGACGCGCAGTCGATCGCGACCGCTGCGCAGACTTTGGGCATGCGCACGATGAACCCGGAAGCGCTGAAGGAACTGGTCGAGGGCAAGTTTGTCGACGCGCTGCGTTCGGTCGCGGCGGGCATGACCATGAACCAGTTGCACGAACAGCGCGGCGATTTCGTGCAGAAGGTGCAGCAGGTGTCCTCGGTCGACCTGGCCATGAACGGGCTGGAACTGGAGAGCGTGTCGCTCACCGGCCTCGACCAGACGTCGATCGAGCATTTCAACGCCAATAACGCCTTTGACGCCGAAGGTCTGACCAAGCTGACCGAGCAGATCGAACTGCGCAAGAAGACGAGGAACGACATCGAGCAGGACACGCGCGTCCAGATCGAGACGAAGAATCTGGAGGCGCAGCGTCAGTCGCTCCTCATTTCGCGCGACACGGAATTTGCGCGGCTGGAGCAGGAGCGCGAAGTGGAGATGCGCCGGGCCGCGCAGGTCGCCGAGGTCGCGCGCGAACAATCGCTGCGCAGCCAGGAAGCCGATCAGGCGCGCATCGAAGCGAAGAAGCTGGTCGACAGCCAGCAGATCGAGGCCGACCGCGCCGTGCAGCAGGCCAAGATCGCGCAGGCGCAGGCGCTCGAACTCGCCCGGCAGGAACAGCAGATCGCGGTGCAGAACAAGAGCCGCGAGGAAAGCCAGGCCAAGGCGCAGGCGGACGAAGCCCGCGCCAAGGCGGTGGCCGCCGAGGAGCAGGTGCAAACGTCCCGCGCGACCGAAATCGCCGAGCGCGCCAAGCGGATCGAACTGATCGATGCCTCGCGTGAGGCGGAGCGTGCCGCCATTCAGGTCCGGGTGGAGGCGGAGGCCGAAAAGCAGGCGGCCGCAGACCGCGCCGAAGCGCTGCGCGTCGCGGCCGAGGGTGAAGCCGAAGCCGCCAAGCTGCGCGCCGAGGCCGATCGCGTCCGTTTTGAAGTCGAGGCGGCGGGCCAGCGCGCGGTCAATGAGGCGGCGAACCTGTTGTCGTCCGATCAGATGTCGCTCCAGACCAAGCTGGCGTTGCTCAAGGTGCTGCCTGACCTGGTGCGCGAAGCAGCCCGGCCGATGGAATCGATCGATTCCATCAAGATCGTGCAGGTCGATGGCCTGACCGGCGGTCATGGCGGCGGGGACAGCGCGGTGATCGGCACGGGTGGCGATCAGAATCTCGCCAGCGCCGCCGTTTCTGCTGCCTTGCGCTATCGGGCGCAGGCGCCGGTGATCGACGGGCTGATGAAGGAACTGGGCCTGGACGGTTCCAGCCTCGACGCGCTGGTCAAGAGCGCGGCTGATCCCGTCCCTGTTGCGCCGACGCCGAACGAAGGCTGATTGCGCCCAATGAAATGGCGGACCTGCGTGTGCGCTGCGCAGGCCCGCCGGGCAAGATGCGATCCGAAACAGGCTGAGGGGACTGCCTGCACCGGCTCCTTCGGGTCTGTGTGGAGACAGGCCGGCGGATGAAGCGTCCGGCCCGTCCCCGCTCTCCTACCCCCGCATCGTGCCTGTCTCGATATAGCGCTGGTGCCAGGCGAGCGCTTCGCCCGGCAGCATCGGCGATTGCAGGCCGAAACTGCCCTTCTGCGCCCGCGCATAATAGTCCGCCAGCATCGGCCGGAAATCGGGATGGGCGCATTTGGCGATGATCAGTTCCGCGCGCTGGCGCGGGGCGAGGCCGCGCAGGTCGGCCAGCCCCTGTTCGGTCACGATCACCTGCACATCCTGATTGATATGGTCGACATGGCTGCAATGGGGGACGATCGCCGAAATGGCGCCGCCCTTGGCGGTCGATGGCGTCATGAACACCGACAGATAGGCGTTGCGGGCAAAATCGCCCGATCCGCCAATGCCATTCTGAATCCGCGATCCCATCAGGTGGGTCGAATTGACGTTGCCATAAATGTCCGCTTCGATCAGCCCGTTCATGGCGATGCAGCCCAGACGCCGGATCAGTTCGGGATGGTTGCTGATTTCCTGCGGGCGCAGGATCATCTTGTCGCGGAAACGGTGCATGTCGCTGTTGAGCCGGGCGGCCGCTTCGGGCGAGAGCGAGAAGGCGGTGGCGCTGGCCATGCGCAGCTTGCCCGATTCCAGCAGGTCGAGCATCCCGTCCTGAATCACTTCGGTATAGGCGACCATATTGTCGAACGGCGCGTCGATCAGGCCGCTGAGCACGGCGTTGGCGATATTGCCGACGCCCGATTGCAGCGGCAGCAGCGATGCGGGCAGGCGGCCCTGACGCACTTCATGGCTGAGGAAGTCGAGCAGATGGCCGGCGATCGCATGGGCGGCGGCGTCCGGTGGGGAGAAGGGGGCGTTGCGGTCCGGCGCGTCCGTTTCGACCACGGCGATCACCTTGTCGAGATCGCAGCGGAAGGTCGGCTGGCCGATTCGCTGGTCGGCGCGCACCAGCGGAATGGGCTTGCGATGCGGGGGCAGGGCGGTGCCGTAATAAATGTCGTGCATCCCCTCCAGCGCGGGGTTCTGCCAGCGATTGACCTCCAGGATCACGCCCTTGGCGCGATCGATCCAGGTCTTGTTGTTGCCGACCGAGGCGGACGGGATCAGGTCGCCATCCGGCGTAATGCCGGTCACTTCGACCACGGCGACGTCCAGATCGCCCAGGAAACCCTGCCACGCCATCGGCGCGACCTGGCTTAGATGCATGTCGAAATAGTTCATTTCGCCGCGGTTGATGCGTTCGCGGGCGATAGGGTCGCTATTATAGGGCAGGCGGAACTCGACGCCGTCGGCCTTGGCCAGCGCGCCGTCCAGTTCCGGGCCGGTGGATGCGCCGGTCCAGATCTTCACGCGGAAGCGATCGCCCGCCTGATGCGCGGCGGTCATCCGGTCGGCCAGCGCCAGCGGCACCGCCTTGGGATAGCCTGATCCGGTAAAGCCGCTCATGCCAACGGTCATGCCATCTTGGATCAGGGCGGCGGCGTCCTGCGCGGAGCGGCTTTTGGCGGCAAGGCCCGCATGGGCGATACGATCGGTCATCATCCTCTACCTGCTCTCGGTTCGGCATGGGTCGGGCGGCGTTCCATCGGGACGACTCCGGCATGCCAGCGGTCAATCGGGCCGCTTTCGATCGTTCCGTTCTGGCTTTTCGGGGCACAACACAATAGGGATTGGCCGCACAATATTTGTGCAAGGTTTGTTCAAATGTCTGATCTGTTGATCGCAATGCGAACATTCGTGCGCCTGCATGAGGTGCCCAACTTCTCCCGCGTGGCGCAGGAAATGCATGCCAGCCACACCACTATCGCCCGGCGGCTGGATCAGGTGGAGGCGCATTTCGGCGTGCCGCTGTTCCACCGCACCACGCGGCGGCTGGTGCCCACGGCGGAGGCCGATCGGCTGTTGCTGCATGCCCGCGCCATGCTTGATGCGCTCGACGCGGCGGAGGCGGATTTCGGCCCGGCGAAGGATCAGCCGCGCGGGTTGGTGCGCGTGGGGCTGACCACGGCGCTCGGGCTATATTATGTCGAGCGGCTGGGCGAACTGGCCGAACGCCATCCCGGACTCCAGATCGATTGCGCCATGACAGACTGGCAGCGCGATGTGGTGGAGGACCGGCTGGACATTGCGCTGCGGGTCGGGCCGGTGAGCGACGACAGTCTGGTCGTCCATCCGCTGGGACCGCTGGCGCGCAGGCTGGTGGCGCATCCCGATTATCTGGCGCGGCATGGCGTGCCCGCCAGCGTCGATGCGCTGGGCGATCACCAGTGCATCGCCTATGCCTATGGCGACATGCCCGCGCGCTGGACGATCGACGGGCGGGAGCGGCTGGTGTCGGGCCTGTTCCGGTCGGACAATAGCGAAGCGGTGCATCGCGCGGCGCTCAGCGGCCTTGGCATCGCCCTGCTGCCCGCGATCCGCGTGGCGGCGGACATGGCGGCGGGGCGGCTGGCGCTCGTCCTGCCTGACTGCGTCATCGCCCCGCTCGATATTTTCGCCGTTCACCCCTCCCACCGCCGCCTGCCGCCGCGCGCCCGGCTGGTGCTGGATTTCATGAAGGCCCATTTTCCGGCGAGCGTCTGCGAGTCCGTTTGAAAAATGCGCGAAAGAGCGCATTTTTGTTGCCGCACCAGCCCTCTCCTCCACCCGACCACCCATCTAGGGTATCATGTCTGGGCGGTCGGGTGGGGGAGAGGGCTGGTGCGGATGCGCCGGAGGCGCATTTCCAAACAGACTTTGAAGCAATTGGGCGTTGTATTCATGCTTCCGTCGCGATCTCATGCAAGACATCGCCATGCGCTTTCCCTTGTCCACAGGAGCGAGAAAATGAGTCGATCGCTTACGCTTGTTTTGCCGGGCCTTCTTTGCCTTGCCGGAGCCGCGACGGCACAGACGCCGCCCGATGTCGCCGATCTGGTCGGGGCGAAGGGGGCGGGAGGGGAAACGCAATTACAGGCGCGGGGCTATCGCTTCGTTCGCGTCGATACCGGCGACGATCGTAAATGGAGCTATTGGTGGCACCCGCAACGCCACCAATGCCTGAGTGTCGCCACCTATGATGGCCGTTATCAATCGATCGTCTCAACTCCTGCGCCGGATTGCAGGGAACAGGCCCGTCCATCGGATGGCGATCGGGGCCGGGGGCATGATGCGCGGGAATCGGGTTATCATCCCGACATTGGCTATCGCCAGCCGCAGTTGGCGCGTCAGGCGCCCAGCTATGCCGCATCCGACCGGGATCCGCCGATGGTGGATGGTCAGTCGATCGAACTGGGCCTTGTCTGCTTTGGCGATGGGCAGCGGCCGGGTGTCGCCAACAGCTATGGCTGGACATGGGATCATGATCGCAAGCGCTATGTCTATGGCAATCGTGTCGAGATGACGGCGCAGCAATTCGATGCGTCGGTGATGTTGCAATTCTGGCAGGGCGGCGGGCGGATCAAGCTGCCTCGAAAGCTGGTGCCGCCCATTCATTCGCGCGGCGCCGATGATGGCTGGTGGGACGTCTATAATGTGTCCATGCAGCCTGACCGGATCAGTGGCGAATATCGGCTGAACAGCCTCAACAAGCCGCGCATCCTGATCAACCGCGTCAGTGGACAGATCAGCATCGCGGGAATGGGGGATTATGCGTTTCGCGGCACGTGCGACACGGTGGAGGCGGCCGCGCATCGGCGCTTCTGAAGGGGAAGGGCGGGGCTAGACCATGATCCGTTCATGCTGAATCAGATCATGGTCTATTTCTCTTTTGTTTTCCGCATTTTCCGAGCCAGCAGATGATGCCATCTGCTTCGAAAATGCTCTAGCTGACCCCGCCCGCCTTGATCAGCGCTCCACCCCCTTCGCCTTGCCCCATGCGCGCGCGGCGGTATAGCCCAGATAGCCGGTGCCAAAGAGCGCATAGAGCGGTTCGGGCAAGGCATCGAGATAGGCGCGCATCCCCGCAATGATCGCTGCGGCCACCGCGGGATGGACGCCCGCAATCAATCCCATCGGGATCGACCAGAGCACTAAGGCGTACATGACATAGAGAAAGGCGGGCCGGGCGCGCAGCGTCCAGCGATCGACGCTGTCTTCCGCTTGTGGGTCGAGCCGGCTCATGACGAACCGATCCGGTTGGCCAGCCAGCCATAGAGAAAGGCTTCGTTGGCCGGGCGGCTTTCGGCCAGCGCGATATAGCGTTCGCCCTGCAACGCTTCGATCGCCTTGAGCAGCACCGCGTCGCCGCTCGCGCCGCGCAAGGCCCGGAAGGCCCGTAGCGCGCCCAGCGTCCGCGCGCCCAGCAGCCGGTCGACCTTCAGGTCGGGATAGTCCTGCTGGTTGCGATTGAGTGCATTGAGCGCCCGCTGAAGAAAGCCGGTCGCCGTGGCCGCGCCCATATTGACCGCCGTATCGAACAGTTCGGCGGCGATTTTCCAGCTTGTTTCCGCGACGAAGCCATAGCCCGGCTGGTCCCAATAGAGGCGGCGATACAGGCTTTCGGCCAATGTGCGCGGCAGCGCCTGCATCGCGCCATAATAGCCATTGGCGCGCGCCACGGCCTGGCTGATGCCCATATTGGTCGGCCCGCCGCGATCGGCCGGATGATCGCTATAACCACCCTCGCGGGCGATGACCCCTGCGATCAGGTCGTCAATATCCATGTTCGCGCCTCCATAGAGAAATGAGGCGAATTATTTATCCCATATGGTTATCTGTAGGACAGGGCTTTCGCTATGGCGATTTGCCCGATAGGCGCTGACCATCGATGAAATGCAAGAAGGAGCAGGGATGGACATCGAAATTCCCCATGATCTGGGCAAGGCGGAAGCGCGTCGCCGGATCGAGGCCGGGCTGCCCAAGCTGGAGCAGCATATTCCCGGCGGTGGCACGGTGCAGGCGACCTGGTCGACGCAAGATCAACTGGATATGGAGATCAGCGCCATGGGGCAGACCATTCCGGTCCGTTTGCAGGTGTCCGATGATCAGGTGCGCGGAACGGTGGCGGTGCCGATGCTGCTGCGGATGATGGCTGGGCCAATCGGTGAATTTGTGAAGGCCAGCGCGCAAAAGATGCTGTCCAGGCCCGCCTGATCAGGGGGACAGATGAAAACCCCGCCTTTTGCGCAGAGGCAGAGGGCGGACGATTGTCTGAAGGTGCGGCTTCTAGAGCATAATCCGTTCATTCTGAACCGGATTACGCTCTATTTCTCTTTTGTTTTCCGCATTTTCCGAGTCAGCAGAGGATGCCGTCTGCTTCGAAAATGCTCAGCGGGACGGCAGTTCTGGCCTCAACTGGATCAGCAATGCTCCATCAGGTCGCCGATTTTGGTGGCATTCACGTAACGGGCTGGGTTCTTGCTGACAGCAAGCGCCTTGAAATGTGCTTTTCCACAGGCGATCTTTGCGGCTTCCTTGTCGCGCAGGTCGTCGGCGAACAGGCTGCCCTTGGTTTCAACCACGAAATAGAGATGCTCCGTTTCGCCACCCTGCACCAGGACCGCCCAATCGGGATTGTAGGCGCCAAGCGGCGTGGGAATTTTGAACCAGCCGGGCAATTTGGCGAAGACTTTCACCGCCTCGTTCTTTTCGAGCTGTTCGGCGAAGCTGCGCTCGACGCCGCCAGAATCGTGGATGACGTGCTCGAACACGGATTTCTGGGTATTGTGCAACATATTCTTAAGGTAGCCGGTCAATTCCTCCTGCTCGAATAGTTGCTGAGCGTAGAAATGATCGTCGCCGATCCGCTGATATTTGATGCCGTCCACAAGCGCGAGCCGTTTGGCGCGGTTGATGCTGTCGGCTGCAAGCTCGATGAAGGCCTGGGGATTGCGCTTGAAATCGTCAAGCCTGTCGCTTCCGGTCAATATGGTGGCGAGGCTGCGGCGCGTGAGTTGGGTACGGTCCTGAAGGTCGGTCAATATGTCAGGAAGCATGATGTCGCCCTCCTCAATGGCCATGGGGCCGGAGGTTGCGGTTTCGGTGGCTGTCACGCCACCCTGGCCAATGGCGAGACCTGCCTTGCGGATGACAGCCTTCGCTTTGGTGATGGGCGGGGCGCTGGCGATTGCCTTGGTGCAATCTTCGATCAGCCTGGCGTTGTCAAAGTGGACGCGATACGTCGTCCGGTGCTTGATGCGGTCCCATAGCGCCTGAAACTCGGCGCTGTGCAATATTTCCTTGCGCACACGCACTGTCTTGCGGCCATCGGCGTTCTTGATGTCGAGCTTGCCCGCGATCTTGCGCAGAACCTCCTTTATCTGCGGAAGGTGCGCGGCATGCTTGTCGGAGACCGTCAAGCTTCCGTCTTTGAGCGCCATGCGCAACTTATCCTGCACCTTGCCTTTGGCGTCGATGAAGTTGGCCTTTTTGAGATATTCGTGGATTGCGGCGGATTCCTCAAAGCCCAGCATGGTCAGCGTTCCATCCTCCTGCAACACTGGGATGGCCGCGAACTGGTGCTTTTCAATGATGCCGAAACGGATGCCGGTATCTGCCTCGAACTCCTTCTGAAGATTCTCGGCGAAGGCTTCATAGCTTTCTTTGGCGATCACGGTGAGAGTGTTGATCTCAAATCCGCGCACGCGTTCGCCCTTTTGATCGACGCAGAGACGCAGGCCGCGCCCGATGGTCTGGCGGCGTTCGCGTTCAGTGCCGATTTCGCGCAGCGCGCAAATCTGGAAGACGTTTGGATTATCCCAACCCTCTTTAAGCGCCGAGTGGGAGAAGATGAACTTGAGCTTCGTATCGAAGCTCAGCAGCTTCTCCTTGTCCTTCATGATGAGATTATACGCACGTTCGGCGCTATCACGGCCCGCCTGATTATTTTCGGCGGTATTTGTCCATCGCTTGTTCTTGTCGATGGAAAAATAGCCATCATGGACGTCCTCTGCTTCGGTGGCGAGGTCCACTTCCCTGAACAGGCTCGCAAATTCGGGGAGCCTGGCGGCGCGGCGATATTCTTCTTCGAAGATCGTCGCATATTTGCCTTTTACCGTATTTCCGTCCTCCCCATAGGAGCGGTAATGTTCCACGGCGTCGATGAAAAACAGGCTGAGCACCTTTATGCCCAGCGGCGCAAGGCGCCGTTCCTTCTCAAGATGTTCGGTGATGGTGCGGCGGATCATCAGCCGTCTGACGGCGTCGGGATCTGCGTCACCGATGGCCTGTCCTGCGGCAAGGAAGGATTCTGAACCGGCGGTTTTCACTTCCAAAAGCGATTGTGCGCCCGCCACGCGGATTTCGCCGACGCGGCAGCCCTTGTAGATGGCGCGTCCCGTCCTGTCTTCCAGGTCGTCACCGTCCTGCACGGTGATTTCCTTGCGGCGCACTTGCCCACCGTGCAGCAGGTCGATTTCGACCCTGGCGGTCACTGCGCCGCGAACATTGCTGGCGGAGAGGAAGCGCAGATATGCTTGATTGTGCCCGCCTTCGATTTCAAGCGACGCCACTTCGATCTGCTTGACCAGCTTGCGCTCATAGGCGTCCACGGCATCCAGCCGGTAAACCATGTGGTGTTTTTCCGCATGGGTCGCCGAATATCGTAGCGTGCAAAGCGGATGCATTTCACCCAGGGCCTGCTTGCCTCGGCCGTCAAGGCCGCCATCCACGCTTTGCGGTTCGTCCACGATGATGATGGGGCGCGTGGCGCGGATCAGGTCGATGGGCGCTTCGCCGCCGGTTTTCTCGCTGTCCTTGTAGAGGTTGTTCACGTCCTTCTTGTTGATCGCCCCCACGGTCACAACCATGATCTGAATGGTCGGACTGGTGGCGAAATTGCGCACCTGACCCAGTTTCGATGAATCATAGAGGAAATAGTCGAAGGGCTGGCCGGAATAGAGACCCTTGAAATGCTCCTCGGTGATGTGAATCGTCTTGTAGACGCCTTCCTTGATGGCGACGGAAGGCACGACGATCACGAATTTCGTAAAGCCGAAATGCTTGTTCAACTCAAAGATGGTGCGCAGATAGACATAGGTCTTGCCGGTGCCCGTCTCCATTTCCACGGTGAAGTCGCCGGATGTGAGGCCGGCGGACGGCGGCAATCCGTTGCGAAGCTGAATCGCATTGAGATTGGAAAAAATTTCTTCATCCAGCAGGGTCAATCGGTTGCCGATGCCAAGGGCGTTTTCGCCGAGACCAAGCTCCTGTTGCGCATTGTTGGTCGCTTGACGGGTAACGGTAAATTCGGTGCGGTTGATCTCCTGTCCGCGAAACAGGTCGCAAACGGCTTTGATGGCGGCATGCTGGTAATCGAGGTCCGGATCGAAATGCAGCTTCATGCGTGCGCATCTTTCCCGATAAACGCGTCGAGGGAAAGCTGCCCGCGCCTTTTTGCCCCCTCCTGTCTGGAATAGGAGAAGATGCTCAGGCTGCTCGCATCGTCGAAAAATCTCGGCGTTTTATGACGCACGTTGTAAACGATGCTGAAATCGACGCCTGCCATCCTTGCGAAATCCGAGATCAGGTCAAAGTTGCGATAATCGGCGGGATAGGGGCTCCATCTGTCCAGAGAGATGTACGACCTTTTGAGTTCATATAATGATAGTGGATCGCCGCTAGCGACATTGATGCGAACCAAATCCAGATCCGTCGCTACGATGGTCGAGCCAAGCGCAGCTCTCTGCCATTTGTGATAGGCGCTGCTCGAAGCGTCATTGATCGCCTTGATCGCCATTCCGCCCTCCCTGACTGGCAGGTCCAGGCTGGAAAACCAAGACTTCAGGCCATGCATGTCGACAGACGCTCCGTTCAGTGAAACCCCGGAAATCTGTTCGATGCGATCGTCAAATTCGATCGTTCCGAACGGCGGGTCGGCGCGCTTTGCGAGTTCGCGCGCGAGCCGACGCGTCTTGCGCAATCGATCCTGCCCGGCGCTGTCCAGGTCTGCGGTCGATGCGCCGGAAACGAAGACAAGCAGCTTCGGCACGCTGCGGTCCCCATAAAGAAGCATCCACGAACTTCCCGCCGCCCAAAGAAAATCCGGACATCCTCTTTTCCCGAGCTGCTCGTAGAGCGCATTATGCGAATAATATCTTTCCATAAGGGCCTCTAAGAGCATTCTGAAGTCGGCTGGAACAGCAGGCGGCTCGCAGAATGCGGAAAACAAAAGAAAATTAGAGCATCATCCGATTCGATCTAATCGGATGATGCTCTAAGAGCATGTTCGAAGCAGATGGCATCATCTGCTGACTCGGAAAATGCGGAAAGTAAAAGAGAAATAGAGCATAATCCGATTCAGTATGAACGGATTATGCTCTAGAGACTGCGAATATCGGTAATGCCGGACTGGCTGAGAATGGCCGCCATATTGGCTTTTGCTATGTCGTCGGCGAAACCCGAATCCTTGAACACGGCGCGGGTTTCAACGGCGGGCGCAAGGTCTTTCCACCAAGCCAGGATGCCATCAGCCAAGGTTTCCACCTTATCCGGGTCAATGCCGTCCGCAAGGCAGGCAATCAGCGCGCCGTCGCCAACGGAATAGACTTGGCTGCCGTCGATAGTCTTCGTCTCGACCGAAACGCAAAGGTCGAGGCCCAGCTTGAGCAGAAGTTCGAAAAGGATGTCCTGCTCGCTGCGGCCCGGAACGAGATGTTCGGCATTTGCGAAAAGGGCGCCATTGAGGTCGGCCATGTTGGGCTCCCATGCGACGATGTTCGACGTTGCAAGCCTGAACACGCGAAATCCGAAATCCCCTTTCGCGGGCTGGGCGCCGTTGCGAATGGCGTCCGACGTTTGCCTGACGCGTTGTTTGGTAATCTCGAAAATCGTGCGGAACCGCTTGTGGCCTTCGATCGGCTCGGGCAGCTGGACAAGTATGAAGCGGTTGCGTCGCCCGCTGTCGCGCGCAAGCTCCAAACATGCCTGGCCGACCGTGCCCGAGCCCGCGAAGAAATCCAGCACGATGCCGTCGTCCCCCGCAAATATCCTGATGAGCTGCTTGGCGAACTCAAGCGGTTTGGGATTGTCGAAAGGAATCCCCATCCTGCCGAGCAATGCATCGTCGCTTCCGCCATAGGGCAGGACGGAGGGAACATTCTCGTCCATATTTTCCCTGAGCAAATATTTGCGTTCAGGCTGCTTGCTATGATCTTTGCCGAAGACGATCCGCTCCTCCGCAAGCAGCCGTCGCATGGTTTCCGGCGGATTGCGCCATCCGCGATCGGGCACAGGGCATGGCTGACCAGTGACCGGATGAATGAGCGGGATGAAATATTCCGCGGGCGCCTTCTTCTTGTTTGGCCAGGCCATGGAGACGGTGCGGAAAACCTCCCCATCCTCATCGATATATTTGTAGGCGGCCTCTCCGCCGGACGTGTCCTGCTTGGCAAGCCATGCCTGATAATCAGCAATGGCGTCGCCCAGCCCATATGCTCGCGCATATTGCTTCGGGTCGATGTCCAATCGATAGTCCCGGATGACATTGCGAAGATCGTCAGGCGCGATCTCCTTTCCTATCCTCGAAAAAAACTGCGCCGCACGGGTCAGCATGGCCTCCGCATTGCCCTTGCTGCGCTTTAGCGGATGAAGCTCCTTCACCACGTCCGATCGCTTGGCGAAGACCAGAATATATTCGTGCTGCACTGCAATCTTCGTTGCGTCGCCCTTGGGATTTCTTTTGTCCCATATGATAGGGCCAAGGAAATTTTCCTCGCCATATATCTCCGAAACAAGGCTGATCGCGTTCGCGATTTCATGCTCGTCAATATGGATCAGCAGGAAGCCGTCGTCGCGCAACAGCATATGGGACAATTTAATCCGCGGAAGCATCATGGAAAGCCAGTTGGAGTGCTTGCGCCCCCCCGTGTCGCGGGCGCTTTCACTCACCGCCCAATCACCGTTGACCTTCTGTCCAGTATAACTCAAATAATCGTTGAGCGTATCGGCATAGCGGTCCGGGTAAATGAAATCCCCATTCGTATTATATGGCGGATCGATATAGACGAGTTTCACCTTCCGCGCGTAACTCTTTTGCAAGAGTTTCAGCACCTCGAGATTGTCGCCTTCAATCATCAGATTTTGCGTCCCGGCCCAATCAACGCTATCATCCGGGCAAGGCAATAATGTGCCGCTCGACGGAGTCAGCGCTATCTGCCGCGCGTTGCGCTTGCCGTGCCAGTTGAGGCCGTATTTCTCGTCCTTCTCGCCCACGGCATCGCCCAGCATCTGCCGGAGCACGTCAAAGTCTATCACCCCTTCCGCAAAGGCTTCAGGAAACAAAATTTTCAGGGCATCGACATTCGCGGCGATGATGTCGGCGCTCCTGGTATCAGGGTCGTTCAGAACGAGTTTCTTCATTTCAGGCATGAAAGACGGCTTTTCCCTTGGCGTCGCAGTTGGTTCGCACCGGCGGCGAGGTCGACTTCGCGTCGTTGGAATCCGGCAGGAGTGAATAGGAGAAGGGGTGTCAAACGGCAGAGCATTCCGCACCTTAGTTTGAGCGGGAGCCGCTTGCCAGCGTTGTGCGCGCCTGACGCCTAAAGAGCGAGTCAAGGTCACATTGCCCTTCATCCCGACCAGTTAGCGCGGCGTCGGCATTCCCTTCCGTGCCGTCGCGCTTGGGAAGCCCGGTTCAACGTAGGTGCCAGCGTTGGGCCGGGCTTTTTCGTTTCGAACTATATTCCTTCGCCTGCATGGTGCGATGGAATGTGGGCAAATCCGCAAATCAAATTCAACAAAATCAACGACGTATTGACCTTCGAACTCTCCAACGATGGAAAGGGTAGGGCATGGGTAGGTTTTAGACCCGATTCCACGGCGCACGAAGCTTCGAACGAAGGGTCGCTTCAACGGCTTTATAGTCGGGCGTCGGATGGAACCACAGCGTCAACGCTTCGCCGCCGGTCGTCGCGACGTAAATCAGATTGTTCAAACGGCAGTTCGTTTCCTGCCCGCCCTTGAAACAATTCTTCGGCGAAATGTTGCCATAGCCAGCGTTGAACCGGGCGGACAAGTTCGCGCATTCGCCGACGTATTTTAGGTCGTCGCCAGCAAAAACGAGATAGACGCCGCTTTGCCGATATGTGCGCGGTATGACGAATTTGCAGAATGGGCCAGCGCCGTAGCGGTTGAGGGGATCGCCTCGCACATTTGCGTATCGTGACTGGGGCATGTGGGCATTGATCGCCCCATCGACGGAAAGCATGGGTTGAATGTTGCCGACGAAGGCAAATTCGAAGCCTTCGACGGCTTTGCCCGTCACTTGCATCGCCTTAACCCTCCGCCGTGTCGTCGGCGAAGCGTAGCAGCACTTCGATGCAGAGCGTTCCGGCGTTCACGGCCTTTTCAGCGCGTTCGGTAAGGTAATAATCGAACGCCATTATGGGCGTGGTCGTCGTGCCCCGCGCCGCTATCATTTCGGCGGCTTGAACGACACGAAGTAGTTCTGAAATGTCGAGCAAATGGGGGAAGGCGCCTGTTGCGGTCATGAAGTCGCGGATGAAATCAATGCCATAGGCGGCTTGGTCTTCAACAAGTTCCAAGTCGGGAATGAGAACGATAGCATGGGCGGGCTTTTCGCGTTCGATGGCAAGCGTTTCACCCGTCGCGCTTGTCACCGGGACGCCGGATTTGAGCGAACGTATGGCACCGCGCAACTGCGCGAACGCTTTGCTGATATGAGCGGATACGTCGTGCTTAAGCTTCGCCCGATCAGGCAAGCGTTCACGCGCCAATATCGAAAGGGTTTTCGATTCTATCAGCACCGCGCCGAACTCGTGACTAAGCAATATGTCGATCAGTTCGCGCGTGCCAGCGCCCTTCGGAATTTGGGGGCTGTGATACACGTCAAAAGGCTGAAGGTTGTCGGTGAGCCAAACGCCAAGCTGCTCCTGTTGATTGCCTTCGTCACTGTCGAATAGATCAATGAGGCTGGACGAAGCGCCCGCCGTGATGAAATGGTTATGGACGGCTTTCCAATCGGACCTTCCGCCGACTTCTAGCACCAACCATTCATCGTCGCTCACGCCAGACTGGTGAAGCCGGTCGATCATTGGGCTAACCGTCGCCTGCATCGCCGCATGATCCACGCGACCAAGCGCCGCACTATCTGCCCACGTGGCAAGGCGGTCCAGCCCGCTCAATGTGGGCATGTCATTCCAAGCGACGTTGACGGCAAGTTCGTTAAACAGGAACGAAACCAGCGGTTCACCCCGCACCAAGCCGCGAATGCCATTCAATTCGGCGTCGCGTTCTGCAATCGACCAGAGAATACCGCCGTCGTTTCCGTCGTCAAAGACCTTCAGCGCATAGAGCAAGCGTCCTTCGCAGATGGCGAAGGCAAGTTGCATCCGTGCGCCAAGCACGACGTATTTTAAAAGGACAGTGCTGCCTTTAATTAGAAGCGTCGGTTCGAAGCCATCGCTGCCCTTGCCGTATTCAAAGCGAATTAGCTGCGGACAGGCCAAAAATTCGGAACGATTATGTGACGAAAGCCAGTGCATCCGTTCATCGTGCCATCATCGTAGGCGAAAGCGAACGGTAAAATGGGATTCGGCAGACGTATGCCAGTGCATATGCGCGCCACCTGCCCATGACCTGCCCACGCTGCCCTTGGCAGCGGGCAGGTGTGGCTAAGTTGTTGATTTATTTGGTCGGGACGAGAGGATTCGAACCTCCGACCCCCACACCCCCAGTGTGATGCGCTACCAGGCTGCGCTACGTCCCGACCGGAGGGCGCCCTTTAGAAGCCCCTGCGCCAAGTTGCAAGCGTTCAATCGCCGCTTTCTGGGGCATGGGCCCAAATCCCTAATCATATTGCCTCGCCGGGCGCATCTGTGGTAGCCGCCCGCCCTTGATCCGTGGGTGTTTCAACCGCGCCCGCGACCGACAGAAAACAAGGCAGTCCCACCCATGTTCATTACCCCAGCCTTTGCCCAGACCGCGGGCGGGCAAGCCTCCGGCGCCAGCATCGTGGTCCAGATGGCCCCGCTGGTCCTGATCTTCATCGTTTTCTATTTCCTGCTGATCCGTCCGCAGCAGAAGAAGATGAAGGAGCATAAGGCCCGGATCGACGCCGTGAAGAAGGGCGATCAGGTCGTGACCGGCGGCGGCCTGGTCGGCAAGGTGCTGCGCGTCGATGACGTCTATGCCGACGTTGAACTGGCGCCCGGCATGAAGGTCAAGGCGGTCAAGTCGACCCTGACCGACGTGATCGATCCCGCCGCGGCCAAGCCTGCGAACGACTGAGCGGACCCATGCTGAACTTTTCGCGCTGGGCGGTCGCCGCGATCCTCCTGCCGCTGGTGCTGGGCGTGCTGTGCGCCGTGCCCAGCTTCCTGCCTGACGCGACCGTGGCGCAGCTGCCCGGCTTCATGCGCACGCGCGTCAATCTGGGCCTCGATCTTGCCGGCGGCAGCCATTTGCTGCTGGAGGCGTCGACGCAGGATGTCGCCAAGCAGCGGCTCGCCAATATGGAAGAGCAGGTCCGCACCGAGCTGCGCCGTGGCGACCCGAAGATCGCGATCGGCGACATTTCCAGCCGCGACGGCAAGCTCAGCTTCATGGTGCGCGATCCTGCCCAGGTCGATGCCGCCGTCGAGCGCATCCGCCCGCTGACGCAGGGCGCCGGGCTGACCGGCCAGCGCGACTTCAATGTCGAGGTGGTGAACAGCTCCACTGTCACCATCACGCCGACCGATGCGGGCATCAAGAGCGCGATCAAGAGCGCGATGGAGGTTTCGACCGAAGTCATCCGCCGCCGCATCGACGAAATGGGCACGCGCGAGCCCACGATTCAGCAACAGGGCGACAATCGCATCGTCGTGCAGGTGCCGGGTCTGCAAGATCCCAAGGCGCTGAAATCCCTGCTCGGCCAGACCGCCAAGCTGGAATTCAAGCTGGTCGACATCAACGCCAACCCGTCCGAAGTGGCGCAGGGGCGTGCGCCGGTGGGCAGCGAAGTCCTGCCTTATGCCGCCAACCCGACCGGTGTGCCCTTCATTGCGGTGCATCGTCAGGTGATGGTGTCGGGCGAGGATCTGACCGACGCGACGCAGGGCTATGACCAGAGCAATCAGGCGATCGTCAACATCCGCTTCAATAGCGCGGGCGGCCGTAAATTCGGTCAGGTGACGTCGCAGAATGTGAACCGTCCCTTCGCCATCATCCTGGACGGCAAGGTGTTGTCCGCCCCCAACATCAATGAACCGATTCTGGGCGGCAGCGCGCAGATCAGCGGCAGCTTCACCGTGGAAAGCGCCAATCAGCTCGCCATCGCGCTGCGATCGGGCAAGCTGCCCGTGAACTTTACCGTGGTGGAAGAACGCACGGTTGGGCCGGGCCTTGGCGCCGACTCGATTCGCGCCGGGCTGATCGCATCGCTCGTCGCCGTGGTTGCGGTCGCGGCCTTCATGTTCCTGAGCTATGGCCGCTTCGGAGTCTATGCCAACATCGCCGTCGCCATCAACGTGCTGGTGATTCTGGGCGTGATGGGCATCCTCGGCGCTACGCTGACGCTGCCCGGCATCGCCGGCTTCGTGCTGACCATCGGTACGGCGGTCGACGCCAACGTGCTGATCTATGAGCGCATCCGCGAAGAGCGGCGGCGCGGGCGCGGCGTGGTGCAGGCGATCGAATTTGGCTATAAAGAAGCCAGCCGCACCATTTTCGAAGCGAACGTGACCCACGCCATTGCCGGCGGCATCATGCTCGCGCTGGGTTCCGGCCCGGTCAAAGGCTTCGCCATCGTGCTGTTGATCGGCATTGCGACCAGCGTGTTTACCGCCGTGACCTTCACGCGCGTGCTCGCGGCGCATTGGGTGCGCACCCAGCGCCCGACCGAAATCAACATCTGACGGGGCGGGAGAGAAACGATGAAATTGCTCAAGCTTGTCCCCGACAACACCAATATCGGCTTCGTCGCGATGCGGAAATGGGCGTTCGCGCTCACCGCGTTGCTGACGGTGCTGGCGGTCGGCGCGACCTTCCACAAAGGCCTGAATATGGGCGTCGACTTTGTCGGCGGCCTGATGATCGAGGCGAAGTTCCCGCAGGCGGTGGAAACCGACAAGGTGCGCGCTACGATCGATCGGCTGAAAGTGGGCGAAAGCTCGCTCCAGCAGTTCGGCGACGCCAATACGGTGCAGATTCGTCTGCCGCTGCCCGAACAGGGCGGGGCCGGCGCGGCCAATGTGGTGGTGGAAAAAACCCGCAACGCCATGACGGCGGAATTCCCCGGCGTCACCTTCTCCCGCTATGACACGGTGTCGGGCAAGGTATCGGGCGAACTGATCCAGACCGGCGTGCTGGCGGTGATGCTGGCGGTGATCGGCATCGCGGTCTTTTCCTGGTTCCGCTATGAATGGCAGTTCGGCGTCTCGACCTTCGTCGCGATCATGCACGACGTCCTGATGACGCTGGGCTTCTTTGCCATCACCCAGTTGGAATTCGACCTCAATATCGTGGCGGCCGTGCTGACGATCGTGGGCTATTCGATCAACGACAAGATGGTGATCGACGATCGCATCCGCGAAAATATGCGCAAATATCGCAAGATGGACATGAAGGCGCTGATTGACCTGTCGGTCAACGAAACCCTGCCGCGCACGGTGATGACCTCGCTCACCATCCTGCTGGCGCTGGGATCGCTGCTGTTGCTGGGCGGCCATGTGCTGCGCGGCTTCACCGCCGCGATGATGCTGGGCGTCGTGGTCGGCACCTATTCGTCCATCTATGTGTCGTCTTCGCTGCTGATCTCGCTGGGGCTGACCCCGGCGGCGGCGGAAAAGAAGGCGACGAAGAAGGGCTATGCCGGCAATGCCGAGCGTGTTGGTCCCCGCGATGATGGGGCACGCCCCTGACCGGCGCCATGTCCAGAGATGAGGGCATCAAGCTGCGCCGGGACGATGACGGTCAGGGACCGATCGTCACCGGCTTTCAGGGGCGGGGTTTCCGGGTGCGTGATGACGTATTCCCGGACGGCCTGCTGCTTAGCCCGGTGCGGGCGCTGGCGTGGATCGATGCGCCCGGCGTTGACGCATTGACGATCGAAGCGCTCGGCGACCTGTTCGACACCGAACCCCGGCCAGAATTTCTGTTGCTGGGTACAGGGGCGGGCCTGCGCCAGCCGCCACGCGCGTTTGTCCGCGCGGTCGAGGCGCTGGGCATCGGCGTGGAGGCGATGGACAGCCGCGCCGCCGCCCGCGCCTGGGGCGTGCTGCGCGCCGAAGAACGGCAGATCGTCGCCGCGCTGCTGCCGCTGTGATGGCGACGGGAGAGGGGGCCTTGCCCTCCTCCCGCGCTTTGGCCAATGTCGCCCCCTCTTTGAACCAAGGGGGCTTTTTCATGTCGTTCCGCCGTCCCGCCGCCGCCCTTCTGGCGGCGCTGCTCGTCACCGCCAGCGCCCATGCCGCCACCCCTGATGCGCAGGCGCGCAGCGGCGAAACCGAATTTCGTGGCCTGTACAAGGAACTGGTGGAAACCGATTCGAGCTGGCCCGACGGCAGTTGTACAATCGCGGCGGAACGGATGGGGGCCCGGCTCAAGGCGGCGGGCTATGCCGATGGCGATATCCAGATCATCGTTGACCCTGCGCACCCCAAGGAAGGCAATCTGACCGCCATCCTGCGCGGCAGCAATGCGAAGCTGCCCGCCGTCCTTCTTCTCGCCCATATCGACGTCGTCGCGGCCAAGCGCGCCGACTGGCAGCGCGATCCCTTCACCCTGATCGAGGAGGGCGGCTATTTTTATGGTCGGGGCACGTCCGACGACAAGGCGATGGCGGCCGCCTTCACCGACCAGATGATCCGCTACAAGGCGGAAGGCTACAAGCCCAAGCGCACGATCAAGCTGGCGCTGACCTGCGGCGAGGAAACGGAAAAGGCGCTGAACGGCGTCGAATATCTGCTCAAGAACCATCCCGATGCGCTCAAGGCCGGCTGGGCGCTCAACGAAGGCGGCGGCGGATCGCTGGACGAAAATGGCAAGCCGGTGAGCCAGGGCGTGCAGGCGGGCGAGAAAGTCTATCAGGACTTCACCTTCACCGCGACCGCACCCGGCGGTCACAGTTCGCGCCAGACACCCCATGTCAATGCGATCGGATGGATGGCGGCCGCCCTGTCGCGGGTGAACGACTATGATTTCCCGGTCGATCTGACCCCGGCGGCCAAAGCCTATTTCGGGGCGTCGGCGTCGCTCTATCCGGCCAAGGTGTCGGCGGCGATGGCGGCGATCGGCGCTGGCAAGGCGAGCGATGCGGACTATGCCGCCGTGTCGGCCGAAAGCGCCAGCTGGAACGCGACTTTGCGCACCACCTGCATCCCGACGCTGATCTCCGGCGGCCATGCCCCCAATGCCCAACCCCAATCGGTAACGGCCAACGTCAATTGCCGCATCATTCCGGGCGAAAGCGTCGACGCCATATTGGCGCGGCTGAGCGAGGTGGCGGCCGATCCGCGGGTCAAGGTGACGTTGGCCGATCCGCCCCAGCCCAAATCCTCCGCGCCGGAACTGACGCCCCAGATCATGGGGCCGATCGAGGCGCTGACGAAGGAAATGTGGCCCGGCGTTCCGGTCATCCCGCGTCTCGCCACCGGAGCGACCGACGGACGCTTCACCAATGCGGCGGGCATCCCCACCTATGGCGTGTCGGGCATGTTCGCCGACCCCGATGGACAGGGCGTCCATGGCCTGAACGAACGCATCCGGGTGAAGTCGCTGATGGACGGCCGCGCCTTCCTATATCGTCTGGTGAAAAGCTACACCCAGTAACATGGTCTTTTGAGAAATGCGCTGAAGCGCGCATTTCGGGGCCGGGCCAGCCCATCCCCCCGCCCGGCCACCCCTATGATGTTTCCATTGGGTGGCCGGTTGGGGAGTGGGCTGGCGCCGACATGCGTCGTGAAACGCATCTGAACAAGCTCAATGGCGAGTCGCGCGCGATGGGCGGCGCCCCGCTGCTTGCGCATTGGTGCGTATCTGCTTAAGCATGGAAGCAAGTTCCGGTCCCGCATTGGGGACTGGCGAGTGCAGAAGTGAGTTACGGCATGGTGCAGCAAAGCCGCCCATCGCCGCAGAGTTCCGGCCCGACCGGCCTCCATGTGGGCAAGCGCGTCCGCTCCGGTCCGGGTGAAGGGAGCAAGGCTGCGGCCATTCCTCCCCCGTCCAAGCAGCGGGGATTCGCGCTTCACGGCGCACGCGACCGGCGATCCTATGCCGCGATCGACCTTGGCACCAATAATTGCCGGCTGCTGATCGCCAAGCCGTCGGCCGACGGGTTCATTGTTGTCGACGCCTTTTCCCGCATCGTGCGGCTGGGCGAAGGGCTGGCCGCGACCGGGCGAATCAGTGATGCGGCGATCGATCGCGCCATCGCCGCCCTGTCCGTGTGCGCCGACAAGTTGCGCCGCCGCCATGTGACGCTGGCGCGCTCAGTTGCTACGGAAGCCTGCCGTCGCGCCTCCAACGGGGCGGAGTTCATCCAGCGCGTCTATCGGGAAACCGGCATCGCGCTCGACATCATCAGCGCGCAGGAAGAAGCGCGGCTGGCGGTGCTGGGTTGTCACGCGCTGCTGGAGCCGGGCGACGGACCGGCGCTGATCTTCGACATTGGCGGCGGATCGACCGAACTGGTGCTGGTCGACGCGCATGGCGATGGTGCGCCGCGCATCGTCGACTGGGTCAGCGCGCCCTGGGGCGTGGTGTCGCTGACGGAAAGCGAGGCGTTCGACCATGATGATCCGGCGCAGCGTCTGGCCGCCTATGGCCGGATGCGCGCGCGCGTGGCCGAAGCTTTCTCGCCGCTTGCCCGCCGGCTGCCGCAGGAGGCGCAGGGCATGCGCCTGCTCGGCACATCGGGCACGGTGACGACGCTGGCCAGCCTGCATCTGGGCCTGCCACGCTATGACAGGCAGGCGATCGACGGCCTGATCGTGCCGTGCGAATCGATGCGCGCCATTTCCGACCGCTTGTCGGGCATGGCGCTGGCCGAACGGCAGAAGCTGCCCTGTATCGGCACCGAACGGGCCGATCTGGTTGTGGCGGGTTGCGCCATATTGGAATCGATCCTCGACATCTGGCCGGCCGAGCGACTGGGCGTGGCCGATCGGGGCATTCGTGAAGGCATTTTACGCGGGCTGATGGACCGCGACGGGAGAGTGATGTGAGGGGTACGGGTGCCGGCAAGGTGCGGGTCAAGTCGGCCAAGGGACGGACGGCGCAATCGGTGCGCTGGCTGGAGCGGCATCTGAACGACCCCTATGTCCGCAAGGCGAAGCAGGAGGGCTGGCGCAGCCGGGCCGCCTTCAAGCTCATTGAACTGGACGAGAAATTTCATTTCGTGAAGGGATCGAAGGCGGTCGTGGACCTTGGCGTAGCGCCGGGCGGATGGGCGCAGGTGGTGCGCAAGATGGCGCCGAAGGCGGCCGTGGTCGGCATCGACCTGCTGCCGGTCGATCCGTTGCCAGGCGTCACTTTGTTCGAAATGGATTTCATGGATGACAAGGCGCCCGACCTGCTGCGCGAAGCGCTGGGGCAGGCGCCGGACCTGATCATTTCCGACATGGCGGCCAATACGGTCGGCCATGCCCAGACCGATCATCTGCGCACCATGGGGCTGGTCGAAGCGGCGGCCGATTTCGCCGTGCAGAATCTGCGCAAGGGCGGCACCTTCGTCGCGAAGGTCTTTGCCGGCGGTACCGACACCGAATTGCTGGCGGTGCTCAAAAGGCATTTCACCACGATCAAACATGCCAAGCCGCCCGCCAGCCGCAAGGGCAGCGTCGAATGGTATGTCGTGGCGCAGGGGTTCAAGGGGCGCGCAGACGAACAGGCGGAGTAGCCGCCAGAGGGGAATGGGGGCATTTGGTCGCAACGGTTTCGACGGTCGCCTATCTGGGGCTGGAGGCGCGCGCCGTGGAGGTGCAGTGCCAACTGGTCCCCGGCCTGCCCAACTTCATTCTGGTCGGCCTGCCCGACAAGGCGGTGGCGGAAAGTCGTGAGCGGGTGCGCAACGCCATCGCCGCGATCGGCCTGTCGCTGCCGCCCAAGCGCATCACGGTAAATCTGTCGCCGGCCGACCTTCCTAAAGAAGACCATTCTTTCCCCTTTTTGAACTTTCGTATGCTCGGCTGTAATTGAAATAATCGTTGCGAGTCAGTGCTATGGCTCGCGATCACGGATGACATTGCAATTCATACGTATGTTTCTTCCTTTGAGATGTTTTGCCGACGCGGCAGCCAACGTGGAAACGGCCGCAAGAATTCATGCTCCGAAGGTGAAATTTGAACACAGTGGAGCTCTTGCCGTAGCGCCTCCAATCTGCGACTGATCGGACGTCGTTGGTGGTAAGCCTGACGATGGGGCGTGGTAACCTCTCTAGCTGATGGCCGGTCGCAAAGTGTTGCGGCCGGGTGGCCGTCGCGCATGTCCAAGGCTCGCCTAAAGGCGACGGCGCTTGGAGCATCAGCCTAAGTTACCAACACCCGGCTCTGCCGGTCCGCCCCTGCTTGCAGCGTTGGAGGACTGAGCATGCGTATCGAGTTTACGGGTAATATTAAGCCCGAGGATTTTGATCGGGTTGTAGCAGCAGCTATGTGCGTGCTCGCGGAAGAGGGCGTCGCGAAGATAAACAGCGTCACCCTCGATTTTCTTGCATGGAGTGCCGGAGGAGAGCGACGGCAAGCGGTTGACAGTGACGGCTTTATGGCATCGTTGACGATACCAGGCGAAGAACTGGCTGCCATTCCAACCGTTGTACAACTTCAGGCGCCGGAGACCATCACGTTCCGCGATCGGCCTGAGGACATGGAATTCAACATGTTCAACATAGGGGCGGGTCGAGATGACTGAGGATGAAATTCTCCAAAGGAATCTCGAATTGGCAGTCGGTCTACCGACCGGATGGCAAGCGCTCTATCGGC
Source organism: Sphingobium rhizovicinum (assembly GCF_042647625.1). NCBI lineage: Bacteria > Pseudomonadati > Pseudomonadota > Alphaproteobacteria > Sphingomonadales > Sphingobiaceae > Sphingobium > Sphingobium rhizovicinum. Next base: position 167,867 of record NZ_JBHRVU010000004.1, read on the forward strand.
AAGTGATCCACGATGTAGCAAAGGTCGATGGAACCGCAACGGTGGTCCAAGCTAAAGAGAAATTTGGCGAGATGCGGGTCTATTTGAAGGCTTACAGCGAGCCAGCTTTTGCCCTTACTGACGCCGCTACGGCTCGTTCTCGTACCCTGTGTCAAACATGTGCGGAACCTGCCGTTCTTTCGCGAACGACTGATGGGTTTTACGCGACTGTCTGTCCTCAACACTCAGATGGATTTGCGCCCGCGAAATTTACTCCCATGCGGCACGTAAGGGTACTAATCCCCAAACTCGACGATGATGTCGAGGACGATCCAAGCTGGTGATGCGAAAGGGGCAAAAATGATCGTTACCCTTGATGAGCATTTGGCGCGCATACGCGCTCGCAAAGTCGAGCTTGGCATCGTGGATAGCCCCGAGCGCACCGAAGCGATGCGCAATTCAGGGCTTCGGCGAACGGCGCGAAAGCGGGCGGCACTCGCGCGGATCGCCGAACGTTCCCATGCTGTGTGTATCATAGCCCTGGAAGCGCGCCGCTAGCGGGGTACGTTTAATGGCCAAACGCATTGTGGAATATATGTCCGCAATAAGGCGCGCGATCACCGACTTATCTGTGATTGCGCATTCGATTATCTCCAGAACACCTTCTATCCGTCTCCAATTCTGGAAAGTGTTCTTGTGGCAGCATTATTCGAACCATTCCGACTAGGTACGCGCACCCTCCCCGGCCCCGATCAATTCATGCTGTTTTGACGCCGCAGGGCGAACGGACGGCTAAGCTGGGGATGAACGTTCGCCGATGGAGACAGGAGCGAATGGCTATGGACGACAAATGCCGGAAGGTCTTGGGACAAAGCCGTCGTTCACGATCACCCGCCTTGATCGACTGCATTAGACGATAGCGGACGCTCAGGCCGTCCTCGGGCATAACGGAATGTCTCATCTAGCCAGTGGCCACTGCCGTCGATCACCCTACACTGGAACAGATGCTAATAACCCAAGCGGACCGCTGCTATGACTCAACTGACCAAGACCGATATCGAACTCGCAACCAAGGCCTATGGCGCCGCGCGGGCGGCGGTCCAGAACTGCCATGCGCAGGTGAACGCCTACGCCGATGCGGATGAGAACCGTCCCGACGACTTCGACCCTGAGGAATACCTGCAGGACATGGCGGCACAGCTGGAGACCCGCAAAAACCGGGTAATTTCGGCCTGGCTTGACAGACGTCGAGGCTTCGGAGCGCACGAACGGCATCGTTCGGACCGATTTCCACGATGCCTAGCGTTGATTTCGCCGGTTTGGCTGGCTTGCAGACAGAGTCAGCCCCTGCATTCCCGGCGTTCGTGGAAAATCAGGCGGTTGAAGTTGTAGGCCAAGTTGCAAAGCGTCAGTTTTGCCTCAGCGCGGGCGAGGCCGATGGTGCGGATGAACAGGTTGAACCGGTTCTTCTGATGGGCGAAGACATGTTCGACATGGGCCCGGATCGAGGATTTGGCTGCATTGGCCCGCGAGGTGGCCTTCGACATCGGCTTGCCCATAGGTTTGCGCCGATGAATGCGGGACGTGAGCATCTGATCCGACAACCACTTCTCGTTGCGCCTGGAGCGATAGGCACTGTCTGCCCAGACCTCGGAACTGGTATTGTCCGTGCTGACGACCTGCCGGAGAAGACGCCCGTCCGCCGCTGACGCCGAAGTCACCGCCATGCCTCGGATGAAGCCGAAGCGTCGATCGATGCTGATGTGGGATTTGTAGCCGAAGACCGGCAGGGCGATCATGGGGAGCGGCGTTCCATCCGCTCGATACCGAACTTTCCCGCCGATCTTGAGGGTCCAGCGCGCGTCGGTATCCTTCTGTGCTGCCTTGTTCGGCTCGTTCGGCCAGATATCTCTGGCGCTCTTGCCCGACTTGATCGCTTCGCGTTCGCCCTCGGTGTTCCGCTGTCTTGGTGCAGGCACCAGCGAGGCGTCCACGAGTTGCCCGGACATTGGAATGTAGCCCTTCTTCTGGAGTTGCCAGTCAAAGGCCTTCATCACCCGCTTGAGCGTTCCCGTCTCGGTCAGGCGATTGCGAAAATGCCGGATCGTGTTCTCATCCGGCGTGCGGTCCCCAAGCGACAGTCCCAGAAACCGCAGCCAACTCAGCCGATCGCGGATCATGAACTCCATCCGGGCGTCTGACAGATTATGCTGCGCCTGCAGGATCAGGGCCTTGAACATCATCACCGGATCGAAGGGTGGGCGTCCGCCTTTGGCTCCATCGCCATAACCAAGCCCTTCGACCAGCCACGCTCGGAAATACTCGAAATCCACCGTCTCCTGCAAAACCTCAAGCGGATCGCCCTCCTTGCTCAATGCCTCAAGGTGATCGCTCAAACTGAACAGGGACTTGGGATCCATGGCTGGCCTCCGTGATCGCGCGCCCTCAATGAATCATCATAGCCGTCCAAACACTACCGGTTTTTGCGGGTCTCCAGCTGGAGGAACTGAGCCGGAAGGCCATCGACGCACTGCGGATTCTGCTTGAGCTGCTCGGCCTCGACGCGACGCGGATCGACTTCGACGACCAGATCGCAGTGTTCGAGGCAGTCGACTTCACGAAGGTCGGATACTTCGACGAATATTACGGTGCGAACAACGTGGTGGTGGACGCGGTGAGTCGGCGCCTTGATCGCATCGCGCCGCTTATCGAGATTCCGGCGGACGTGAGGACCGAGCGACGCGTGCTCGCTCGGATGCTGCGACAGACCGCGCATTACCTCGACGCGATAAATAATGTACCGACCAGGGAAAAGGACGTGCAAGACGCTCTTCAGCCGGCGCTACGGCTCGCGTTCCCCGACGTCATTCGCGAACCACCCATCCCGAAACAGACCAAGACCTACCATCCGGACTTCGGCATCGATTCCATTGCGACGGCGGTCGAGGTGAAGTTCGCCGACGACAAGCAGAAGGCGAAGTCAGCGATAGGCGAACTGTATGAAGATATGAAGGGATACGAGGACAGCGAATTCTCGCTCTTTGTCGGACTCGTCTACCTAACGGGCGCCTATCTTTCCCAGGATCAGGTCGATGCCGAGATGAAGAAGGTCGGCACTTCGAAGAACTGGCGCGTCTACTTGGTCTTCGGAGATGGAAAGCCCAAACCGAAGCGTGGCCCGGCGGAATCCGCGAAAGCGGCAGCCACGTGAGGCAAGACGAGGTCGCGGCCGGCCTGCGCGAGCTTGCGTTTGACTTGTTCTACTGGTTCTCGCGCTTTGAGTTCGCCCTCTGGCCTTCCCCGTGATCGGAGCTCGTGCCCAGCCGGACTGGGACCGGTTCGTAGTCGTGCATCAGGATCAATACGCACCCGATCAAGCCGCGTACGCCCTCATAGAGGCGAATCCGCTCCGACAGATCGTGGCTGCGCGTGCCGCTCGGAGACAATCAAAGACTGGTGCGCTGTCAGAACGGATGGTTCGAACAGGCGTTCACGCTTGATCGCCAAGTGAACTTGCCGACCTTCCCGCCTAGGGTTGAGCGGGCGGCTCGCCAGTCCAGTCCTGCACGAGCGTAGGCCAGTCGATCACGCGCGGACTCTTACCGGTCCACACGTCCCAGAAATCAGGGTCTGAGGATTGCGGCCGATGTTCCTCGGCCAGTTCGTCCATTTCAACCAGCAAAGGGATCGGCGTCGCCCAACCGAGAAGCACGGCCTGACGCGATGGCAGGCTAGGAAGCTCCTTCAGCAGACCCGCAACATTATCCGGAATAAGCCGTGCGACTAACGCCTGGTCAAGGTCATTCACGATCCGATGAAGCAGGAAGGTGTTGCACTGGGCAAGGATGGTCGGGGACAGCTCGGACGGTCGCTGGGAGGATAGCATGAGGCCCAGGCCGAACTTTCGTCCTTCTCGCGCGATCTTTTCGAATGTCTCGCGGCAGAGTTGCGCGGGGTTCTCAGGAACGCCCTCATCGTTCCCACCGCGGCGAACAAAGCTATGCGCCTCTTCCAGGACCAGCGTCGTGGGCAACGGCTTTCCGTCCGGATGCAGCCGTCTGTAGCGCTGCAATGCTTCGAAGGTCAGTCGGCCGAGCACGGCGACAACGATATGGACGACCTCGGAGGGAACGAGTGAAAGATCGATGATCGCCACCTGACCGTTCGCCGACGCGTTGCTGCCGATCAGATCGTCGAGCCAGGTATCGAAGCTGATCTGCGGTTCGCTGCCGACAACCTGCCCAAGCCGGGGATCTGCCATCATTCCCCGGATTCGCATGCCAAGCGTGCTGATGAAGCCCGCAAGGCCGCCCCCTTCGGTCGCGGCGATCCGCTCGAGGTGATCCGGCAACATCTGCACGTCGAAGGGGATCGGCGCATCCTCGGTGATTTGTGCGGCCGCCAAGGCATCCTCGACCTGATCGAGGAATGATTGCAGGGCAGCCTGAACGGATTCGATTTCCTCGACGGCGAAGCTGTTGAACCAACCGTTGTTTCCGCGACGATTGTTGGCGACGTCTCGAATGGTCGCGGCAATGTCGGTGAGCGTTGCCGCAGGGTCTCCGTCGAGCCGCGCGCTCATCGCGTCGCAATCCGCTGCCATGTTGTCCATCAGGTCGCCGCATTGGCGTCGTGGCCCGGCATCGCCCGCAAACGCTGCCGGTCCGCGCGCGAGCAAGGCATCGACCAGCAGCCTGTACGAGTAGATGTGCCGCCGAACCAGCGCCGCCGCCGGCACGTCGGCGAGATTGCCGCTTTTCAGGTCACGAAGGGCCTGGAGCAACAGCGGTCGCTGCGCGCCCGGTCGGGCGAATGACACCGCCGTCCATTCATGGCCGTTCCAGAGCCAGGCCGGCAGGCGCAGTGCTCGCTCACCCTTCTGATCATCGACGGGTGGCACGCGGAACAGCCGGACATTGTCCGCGCGATCGGCGAACGCTTTGGCGTATTCTCCATTGGGGTCGAGAATAATGAACCGGGCGTTCGGCCCTTCAGCCGGGTTTGTGAGCGCAGTTTGCGCGGCGTCGAGCGACCATCGGATTAGACCTGCAACCGAGCAGGACTTGCCGCTGCCGGTATTACCGAGCACAGCGACGTGACGCCCAAAAATCTTGTCCGGATCGACCATGATCGAGGTGTTTGCGGCAAGCGGCGAAGAGCCGATCCGGACACGGCGATCCTTATCCTTTGCACCGACGATCGCTGCGATCTGTTCGGGCGTCGGTATAAGGATCTGATCGCCGACCGAAGGAAAAGCGACCACGCCGCGGCTGAGGTCGTAAACGCTGGTTCCTGCGCGGCGGTCGCGGCGCACGGTCAGCGTGCCGATCGGAGTTAGCGCCATTTTTCGCAGCGGGAACGGCAGGTCGATGAGGCCGAAGTCTTTCAGCCCCGAGCGTTTTGGAAATGGCGAGCGCTCGATGCCGATCCAGGTGACATAGGCCACTGTCGCGCCGGCCTCATTGGGTATCAGAACATAGCTGTTGAGGCGGGGAAAACTGGTCGGCGTACCTGTATTGAGTGCAGTTGATTGTGGAGCATCAAGATCCAGGAGGACGCGAATTTCATCGGACGAGATGGACTCGACCGTGCCGATGACCAGCTCAGACAAGCGCTCAACAGGAGAGCTCATGCGGCACCGCCCGGTTCAGCCGGCGCATCCGCAGCCGGTGCCGCGACGACAACCGGGACTTCGGTGAAGGCCCGGTTCTTCAGGAGCTCCGACATCCGTCCGGTGATATAGTCGAGCGCGGGCTTTGGAAGATAGTCGTCGACCAGACGCTGAAGGCTCCCGAAATGACGGCCAGCAAGGAGGCTGACCTGGGCTGGCCGGGTATGCGCGAGGAACCCCTTGATGCGATCATCGAGATCGAACGCGATGATAACGAGATGCGCAGATGGCACCGACAGCATGTCGAGGAGCACTCGGTTGATGTGATCGTCACCAAAGCCATAGCCGTAGGTGACGACGACGGAATTGGGCTTGCACGTCGCAGAAGCGAAATCTCGAAACAGCTCTGCATACGGATATTGGGTCGTCTCTACGTCTTTCGCCGGATTTGGATAGATCATGACGGTATCGACGGGAGAATCCGGAAGGCTTGGATGATCTTCCGCCGCACCAAAGGGGGTCTCGGCACGATAGATACGCCGCGTAGACTCGTCGAAGCGCCAATCGAGACTGCCGTGCAATTTCGTCAGGCGAACGACGCCTTCCATGAAGCGCGGTTCACCACGAATTCCTGGCGGATTATAGTGATAGTCCAGCTCGATGCGTGTGTTGCGAAACAAGGGGCGCAAAGTGCCTACAAACCGATCGATGATGCGCAGGCCGGCGTCGTCGCACCCGCGTTCGATCAGTCGGTCGTAGTTGGTCGTGAACACGTGCAGGCGCTCGCGTGACGCCGCACGGCTGGCGAAACTCAGTAGAAAGGACTGGAGCATGGCGGAGGCCGGCGCGCTGTCGGCGTCGGCGATACCCCGTTCGGTCGCAAGCAGGGAATAGAGAAAGGTCTCAATAGCAGCGTTGATGTCGGCACGGACGGATTCCGCAGCATCCTTGTCAATGATGTCGAGCCCGTCGAGCACAGCGATGGCGCTGCGTAGCTGATCCTCGATATTAGCTTCGCCGCGCCCCATCTTCTTGGCGCTGGCGGCAGCATGATCCATGATGGCCTTGGCATGGGCCGAAGTGCCAGCGGCCACATCCATTCCCGTTGCGGCTACCCCCGCCGCGAACGCGACGGATGTCGTGAATCCGCTACCTAGCAGGAGGTTGAGATGCTCTGCCTGAAATACCGCAGATAGCCAGGGCTCGATCCGGCGACGGTGCAGCGCGACGAACTGATCGAGTTCATCAGCGTCCGTCGGGATGTCGTCGAAGGTCTCATTTGAAGATCCCACCCGGTAGCCGTGCGCCTTCCACTCCATACATTCCCCCGACCTGTATTCATGAAGCTGTGCCACAACTGACCCGGTCGACCGAGACAAAATTGTTCCGAAAGTCCAGCACGTTCTCCCGACAAATCCAAGTGCCGCTATATAGTCGGGATGCCCGATGATAGAACGAATGGCCGATCAGAAGGGCTGATCCTCGTCCTCGTCGAGGTCATCGTCTTCCTCCTCATCGTTGTCGTCGTCATACTGGCTTGAGCGCTCTTCGATGGCGAAGGCCACTGAGCCGAAGTCGTTCTCGTCGAGATCCTGGAAGACGCTCGGAAGTCTATTGGGTGCGAACAGGGTTATACCTTGCTGAGCGAGATCCTCGATGAGTTCGTTTCCGAGCGTTAGGTTTGCGCTACCTGCCCAGCGTCGCGACCGCCATTCCAGAAGCAACGGCCAATAGGGTCCAGACCCAGTTTCGTTCGTGACGATCTCAGCGGCAGCTTCAAATACGGCGGGTGCGACCAGAGTCTGCTCGACGCAGGAGAGCAGCGCCATCACAGTGAGCGGACCGCAGTTCTGAACTATCAGATTGGCCGTTCTGATGGGGATCTCAATGCCGAGCCGGATCGCGGCATAAAGTGCCCACGACACTTCACCATCGTTTCCGAGGCGCCCGTGCCGATCCAGTATCGCCACCAGGATCGGCGACCAGTCGGCGATTACGAGGTCGCGGAACGCCAAGTGGCGCCAGACGATCATTCGGGCGACGTAGTCGATGGAATGACCGAAATGCACCGCAGCGCGCTTGAGGAAGGGTTCCACAACAGGCCACTGGGTGGCGGCGAGGTTCGACCGATCCAAGTAGCGAAGGGTGTACTTGAGAACCCCGTCGTCGTTGTTTTTCGAGGTGAGCGAGAAAGCGTATTCAAGCGCTGCACGAAGTCGCTCCGGAATGCGTCGATCAAGCGAATTGCTCGCGAACTCGAACTTGGCGGCGATGTCAGTCGGCCATGTGTCGGAAAAGGAGAAATTATCGGAGTAAATCGCCGTCTTCGATTCGTTGATGTCCAACTCAAAAAACCGAATGGCTTCCCTGTAACGCCACAGTGCCTCCTCGGCTGCGGCGTGGGTGTCGGCACCGATCCAAACGTCGTCGACGTGCCGTATCAGGTCGCAGTTCTGGTGACCGCCGCGGCGGACAAATTCTTGGTCGATCGCGGTGCCGATCACCTCCGCGACGTATCTCGACGCGTCAGGTCCGACTGGAACGCCAACCGTCTGGCCGTCTTGCCCTGCCCGGACGATTAGGTCGAGACGGTTGGCGTAACAGTTCGCGGAGGCGGGATTGCGGTCCGCCTTTGCGGCGGCCCGCCCGTGCACGGCCCAAGGAATCGAGTGGGTGTAGATCGTGTGGTAGAACCGCGAGATGTCAGTCCGCGCGACGAAGCGATACCGAGCGAGACGCGATAGCCGAGCGCTTTCAAGCTCGGAATGCGATGCGATCGTTACCGCCCTGTCCATATCTGGGTTGTGGACCGGTTTGGACAGGCTGAAATTCGACAGCGCGAAATGCTGCGTCAGCTCCACCTCCCGGTTGGCGACAAAGCGCGCGAGATCGTGGGCGGTCGACGGATGGACGAATGAAAATTCGCGACGCGTCATCCCTCGTTTGGACGCGTTGAACGGAGATGACCTAACCGGATGCCTCCCGTCGGTGAGCCATTCGTTGCGAGCCGCAAGGTTGGCGCCGATAGCAGCCGTCACGAAAGTCGGCGGTAGGTTCTCGGGTAGATACCCCTTCTCGAGAAGATCGTGCTTCAGTGCCATCGGCACTATGATGACACCGCGATTTGATCATGGCCAACGAAAGTCTGCTTTTGGCATGAGCAGACGTCGATATGTCTATTAGGAACGACCGGCTTTGGTCGATAGTATGGAAAAACCCGACCTTGCAGTAATGGCCCGCCCTGATTCAATGGCCTTGTCGCTGGGAGACAACGTGCCTGATGTGCTGAGCAGCCCGGCAGCACCGGATCGGCGGGATCCGTGGAACCGACCCGTCGGGCCGCCGCCCACGTGATATGTATGATCCCGTTTTAAGCCTGACGTCGCGCATTGCCCCTGGCCAGCCAACGGAGGGCATCGGATCAGGACGCGGGATTTCCGTTGAGGCAGTTTTCTAGTGACCCAAAGTGCTCGGAATGAAGATAAATCGACAGCCCAGTCCACATATCATGTCCGATGCAAATGTTGGGGCTAATCAAATTTCTACGGACGTGCCTCGGCCTACGTCCGTTTGATTTACGATTTTCTGGTCATTAACGGACGTAATCGACAAAAAATAGACAAATAATAGCATTGATACGTCCCATGATTAACGCTGTTGACGCATCGAACATCGATTTCATACAGCTTGACTATGAGTCGTATCAAACAGGACAGTGTCTTTACACTCCGGCTGGCAGGGCATCATCGTCCTTATCGGTTTGATCGTATCGCAGAAGCTTATGGCGCAATGGCCGCGCAGCGGTTGATGCAAATGTGGGTGCTCACCTTCCAGTTTGTGCCATCTGGAACAGTAGAGCAGGCCCATAGTGTGCTAGTCCGAACGCTCTGTGAAATGAGATCGATGAATAAATCCAAGCCAACATTGGATTTTAGCGGAATTTTTGAAGACCTTATTAATAACACAGGGCCACTTGATGGGAGGTTGTGGGAAAAATCGATCCGCAACTATCTGTCAGAGATATGCCCGCAGTGGAATAGGGCTACAAATAAGACCCTGAGTAAGCGGAATAACGTCGCGTACACATTTAACTCAATGCTCGCTGCGCTAGAGGATCGGGGTCATTGTCTTGATTTTCAACCAATCCGAGGCCTCCGAGGGGGACGGAAAAAGCCAGGCAAGGTTGCCACACTGGGGCAATTGAGGCGCTGCAATGGTAATACAGAACAAGAAGGATACGTTCCTCTGGAAGAATCTGGTCTAATACAGATTGAACATTCTAGAGCTATCCTTGAAGAGCTGAAAACGGTTCTGCTGAACGATTTGAAATCCATGTATGAAAAATGGAAGATCGGTCAGGGATATATATCAATGTACTCTGACTTGGGAGAAATTGAGGCGGAGCGGATGATATCCAAGCCGAGGGTATTCGAATTGCTTTCGAAAGACACCAGCAGCTCATCATTTCTTAAGATGAAGTCCGAAACTCTTCCAGCTTTGATATTCATGATCAAATCCCGGTATAACGATGATATAAAAGTGACGGCCATGCCTAATAGGTACAGGCTTCTTATTGAGAAATTTGGCGGACTCACTGAAATATTGAAATATATCAGGCCAAATGGACATGCAGCGAATGCAATATCTGGCTTAATTATTTGTGACACTGGGTTCAACCCGAGCGTTGTCTCTGACCTTCCGGAGAATCCTTTCCTGAACAAGGAGTCTCACGGCAAAACCACGTTATCGACGATTGCAGCGAGGAAGCGGCGCGCAAAAGGTAAGGTGGTTTACGGATTGATCGAGGGTCAAGAGGCGCAAGTCGCAACGTCGCGGAAGAATTCACTGAATACGTGTGATGCCATTGCCATGTATCGGGAGATGACGTCGGAAATTCGAACAGAGGCTAAAAAATCTGGCCAAGAAGATGCTTCGAAGAAGTTGATAATATACGGTTTGAATGGTGGATACAAAATTGGCCAATTTAGCAATGATGCATCCAGATTTTCTGGCAATGAATGGAGAGATTTTCTAAATAGGCATGAAAGAAATGAGATTATAGGTGGACTGAAGATAAATCGGGCTACGATACGAAAAACCGTTTTGCAGCTGTCTTACTTCGATAATGACGCCGACATTTCAATCGCTCAGGCGCTGGCTGGGCATGAGGACGTCAGTACCACGTTTGATCACTACTTGAATGCTCCTTGGATGGCCAAAGCCATCGAGTCGCACATTCGCCATTTCATGAACTTGCTTGAGGTGGCAATCGCGCCCGATGTGAATTGGGAGGCCTTTGCCGGGGTATCGAGCATATTGATCGATCAAAGGAAGGCTGAGGCCGACGACCTCGGCTTGAGCTTCTACTGCAGCGATAAAGACGTCGATGTGAGCCAACTGGCTCGAACTGGGCCCTCTTGCACTCCGCTAGATCCTTGCCCGCACTGTCCGGTCAGGCGGTTCGCACCCTCGATGAAGGCCTTCCGTTCGCTGGCCATCGCGCAAATTGCGCTAGACCTCGCAAGCGAGCGGATATCTGAAGAAAACCCAAAGCGTTGGTACGCTGTCTGGCTCCCATGGCATGCCTTGGTGATCGCTTATCATCGGCGCCTGAAGCGTAGTCCTTACCGCTTCGACTTTGAACAAGTCTCCAAGGCCGTGGCGGCAGAGTTCAAAGAGGGTCTGATCTGCTTGCCGGAGATATTCTGACCATGTCATTGGCACCAAAGACGTCAATAGAGCGCGGGAATTCTGCATCAAGTGTACTGGCGGAATTCGGAAGACCGTACTGGTTCTTCGGGAACAGTCTCGAAGATGACGTCTGGAAGATCATGATGCATGACGAGGAACTCGAACGTCGCATAGATACGACCCTCAGGTTCGATCACCCAATGTTCCTGAGCGGTCAATCCATGCGCGAAGGAGGTCGCATGAACGATTTGTACACGTGCAAAATAGCGATGTCGTGTGCGATGGATCCAGACAAAGGCTTTGTTAAGAGCGCGAAAAATGCCTCACAGCTTCACATGGCCTTTCTGAACATGGTGAGATGGAAAGACGATCAAGATATAGTGAATTTTTCAGACCTGACGAGAGGAAACTATTTAGAATACATTGATGAACTAGCAGAAGGAGGGATTCACAAGCTCATAGCTGTCGAGGCGCGGGTCGACCGTCTCTTGGAGATCATTTCCTCGACTGACTTCGATATATCCACCTATGATGATTTCGGGAGGTTGCGTAGTAATTCACTCGTAGGCTTGGTTGGGTTGGGCTCCCGAGGTCAGGTACCTGCTCCACAGTGGGAGCGTGTGGCGAAGCTTGTCCAAGACCGGTGGCCAAAACTGGAATGTAATCATACGCCTCGTAATAACGCAGCTTATAAGGGTGGTTCTGCATCCCGCGTTCGTTCCGCTGTCGCCGTTTGGGAGCACTTGTGGTGCTACCGCGATAACCTTCATCATGATCCGATCGAGTTCCGCGCACTTCTGCCGCATGAAACCATAGATTCGGTATCAAACAGCATAGTTAAGCCAGAATATAACACCCGGACACTCCCTCCGCCCGAAAAAGTGTGCGAATTGGCGGCCCGTGCAATCGAGTTCATCGTAACCGGTAAAAACGAGATCATCGATTTCCACCGTTCCATTGTGGTATCTTACGAACCGGTCGCCAGCTATTATAAAGCCAACTCGCAAGCTAAAATCAGTGCGGTGGAGAGGAGCGTCAGCGCGATTTGCCTCAATGATGCAGTTAATTCTCACTTCAACTATTGGCGCAACGGAGATGACGGAACTTGGTATTCACTCAATTATAGGATGCTTCGATTTTTCAACGGGTCAGTTATCGGCGGGAGCATAATTGCTGCGAGCACATTTCTGGCACGTAGGCCGAATGAGATTAATAGCATGAAGACGCGAGCGATTACGTCTTTTGATAATGGCCATTACACGGTAACTCATCTCGCATCTAAGACCGAAGGGGATATGAAAACCATCCCGGCGCCTCGGACTGTCGCCGTCACGTTTGAACTCCTTGAGGCGATCGGTGAAGGGCCGGGGAATGAGGCGGGTTGGCTTCTTTCCATTCAGAATCCGATCACCGGTAAAGCAGCACCGTCGCCATGCGTGAATAGAGCGGTCAATATGTTTGCGGAGGCCGCCGGTGTTCTCCTGCCTAATGGAGAGAGGTGGAGCGCGTATCATCAGCGGCACTTTTTTGCGACGGTCTACTACTACCGCTTCAAGTATCCCTGGCTTGACGCCCTGTCTCAGTTTCTCGGGCATTCCGGAATGGAGCGTACGCGATACTATGTGCACTCACACATCGCGGGTGACAGGCTGAATTGGGCTGAGGCGCAGCATGCGAAGCGGCGCGTCAACGAAGCCAAGCAGGCGCGAGAGGATTTCGAGCGAGTACGGGTTCAGCATATCAAAGATTCAGTCACCGAGGCCTTTGACGATCCTGGAAGCATGACGGGTATCGGGGGTAAGGCCTGGAAGCGCGAGATCGAACAAATGATCCTCGCGATCGAACCGGGCATCGCGGTGAATGAGCTCGACAGCGCGCACCCGTCGTTCGATCAGGTGCTGTCGGTGTGGATAATAGGCAAATGGTTGGAGCCTCATCCTGAGGGGCATTCCTATTGCAAATGCGGTCTAGATGCGGCGGACCTTTCTGCTGCGGCATGCTTAGCTGAGGCAATGGAAAAGGACGGCGAACTGCCGTTGTTGGGCAAGTCGGTAGCGAATGCGACGGACATGGTCTGCAGCCTGTGCCCCCATAACGTTCAGTTTCGCGCGCTTCAGGGCAAATGGGAGGGAATTCACGCCCGTGCGAAAGCTGGCGTTGAGGCTGCAACTGATGAGATATCGCGCAAAGTTTCCGAGGAGCGCGAGCGCAGGATCCGAGAGCACATTCGGCGGTATTTCGGGATAGGGGAGGCTTAAGTTGGCCAGAGCTGCCCCCTCAGTTCGTGATCGGTTCGAAACAAAAGTAATAGCGCTGGAGGCAATGTTCGCTGCCGGCGTTTTGCCGGATGCCAGTATCCCCCGTAATCCATCTGAGTTGCGGCGCTGGGCAGGTGTCTGCGTTGTTGGCCAGCAGGAATTCGTTGTGGTCGCTTGGTCGAGTCCGAACGACTATTACTCGTCGTCCAATCATTTGCTTCGAGCCAGATTTGAAGCGATCATCCGGAAATTCAATGGCCAGAAAGCCAAGAACTCAAACGCCCTAAATTCTGCCTTAGCGGCCCAGATTATCAATATAATGGCTGACTTGGAGCGTGAACAACAGGCTCACGTCGTTACAAAGCAAAAACTAGAAAATAAAAAAAGAGACTATGCTGAACTTCTGAAAAATACTCAGAATGTTGTCGGCATGAAATCCGTATAATTTTATGATAAAAATAATACATGCTCCACAAGATTATAAATATCGTAGGAGGAATGGTCCTCGATTGCCGATATTGGTCGACGACGAATCAGGAGTGATATGGGAACTGCAGAGATATATTTTCTATCGATTCACAATGAGGAAGATAAGTGTAGGGACGCTAAACGATGAAGCATACATTCTGAAAAGTTGGATGAGTTTCTTAATAAAGCAAAATGTAAATCTTGTTGATGCATCGAATTATACAATATCGGATTTCTATGAATATCTTAAAGAAAAAGGAATTGGAGAGAGGAGGCTTGCAAGAACAATAGATGTGATATTTAAGTTCTACGTTCATTCAAGTTCATCATATGATGAGTATAGGGGAATGGTAGCCGATCCTTTGAATGGATTGGATGGCCCTGGCTTTCCCATTTCTGTCGAAATAGCGTATAAACGAGACAAAGGCCGTTTGGTCCCACGCTATGTCTGCGCCGTTAAGATTGATCGATCCGGCGGCTCTCTGCCTCGGCCGACGCCCGACGAGGAGCAGGTCGATGCGGTGCTGACGAAGCTCAACGCAATGACCTCTACCAGCGAGATGAAATTCATGCGGTGGTTGATGGCAGGCTGGATGTATTACAGCACTTTGAGATGTGGTGGGGTAGCACAGGTCTCGGTACCTTCTATCGCAGACGCGCTCGCAGAACACGGGGTAGTGACAGAGGGCGGTGATCCATATGATTTGGAAAACGCGTCTGATGAGCAGAAAGCTATTATCACGGAAAAAGTATCTGAACTTCGCAAGAAGGGTTTCACATTCATATCTGTGATCGTGATCGAGAAGGGGCGTAAGAAGAGAAAGGTTCCATTGCCGCTAGATCATCTTGAGTACAATTTACATTATATCTGGAACATAAGGCCAGATTTTGTAAGAAAGATTAAAGATGACTGTCTATTCCTTAGCCGGAAAACTGGTCGTGGCTATCAACCGAATTCGATTGGTAATATGATAAATGCTGCTTTTAAGGAAGCAAAGGTACCGGGGTCTGCCCATCGACTACGAGCCGCATGCCTCGAAAGACTTACGAGGGAGGCATTCTTCCGCCACATGGCGATGCATGGGAGTGCATGGGATCGAAAGATGGTGCTCATGGAAATCGCTGAGGTTGCCGGACACGCTAGAATAAAGACGCTACGTCGATATCTGAATCGGCTGGTGGCTCAGTTTTCTCGCCATGCTGGCAGTCCAATCCTGGTTCGTGATGCTGCCCTAGCTTCGAAATTTCGAGGATTATTGAAACGAATGGAGCGCGATAATCAATTGGCGGCTTCACTGGCAACATTCCTTGATGTTCACCAGATTGAGCCAGAAGATCAGTTTGTTGCTGCGGGGATTACTAACGAGCTCAAGCGTATCAAGTTCTAGCGCTGACATCCCAGCTGCGCGAGATAAAGCTGGAGACCCGCAAAAACCGGTAGTGTTTGGACGGCTATGATGATTCATTGAGGGCGCGCGATCACGGAGGCCAGCCATGGATCCCAAGTCCCTGTTCAGTTTGAGCGATCACCTTGAGGCATTGAGCAAGGAGGGCGATCCGCTTGAGGTTTTGCAGGAGACGGTGGATTTCGAGTATTTCCGAGCGTGGCTGGTCGAAGGGCTTGGTTATGGCGATGGAGCCAAAGGCGGACGCCCACCCTTCGATCCGGTGATGATGTTCAAGGCCCTGATCCTGCAGGCGCAGCATAATCTGTCAGACGCCCGGATGGAGTTCATGATCCGCGATCGGCTGAGTTGGCTGCGGTTTCTGGGACTGTCGCTTGGGGACCGCACGCCGGATGAGAACACGATCCGGCATTTTCGCAATCGCCTGACCGAGACGGGAACGCTCAAGCGGGTGATGAAGGCCTTTGACTGGCAACTCCAGAAGAAGGGCTACATTCCAATGTCCGGGCAACTCGTGGACGCCTCGCTGGTGCCTGCACCAAGACAGCGGAACACCGAGGGCGAACGCGAAGCGATCAAGTCGGGCAAGAGCGCCAGAGATATCTGGCCGAACGAGCCGAACAAGGCAGCACAGAAGGATACCGACGCGCGCTGGACCCTCAAGATCGGCGGGAAAGTTCGGTATCGAGCGGATGGAACGCCGCTCCCCATGATCGCCCTGCCGGTCTTCGGCTACAAATCCCACATCAGCATCGATCGACGCTTCGGCTTCATCCGAGGCATGGCGGTGACTTCGGCGTCAGCGGCGGACGGGCGTCTTCTCCGGCAGGTCGTCAGCACGGACAATACCAGTTCCGAGGTCTGGGCAGACAGTGCCTATCGCTCCAGGCGCAACGAGAAGTGGTTGTCGGATCAGATGCTCACGTCCCGCATTCATCGGCGCAAACCTATGGGCAAGCCGATGTCGAAGGCCACCTCGCGGGCCAATGCAGCCAAATCCTCGATCCGGGCCCATGTCGAACATGTCTTCGCCCATCAGAAGAACCGGTTCAACCTGTTCATCCGCACCATCGGCCTCGCCCGCGCTGAGGCAAAACTGACGCTTTGCAACTTGGCCTACAACTTCAACCGCCTGATTTTCCACGAACGCCGGGAATGCAGGGGCTGACTCTGTCTGCAAGCCAGCCAAACCGGCGAAATCAACGCTAGGCATCGTGGAAATCGGTCCGAACGATGCCGTTCGTGCGCTCCGAAGCCTCGACGTCTGTCAAGCCAGGCCGAAATTACCCGGTTTTTGCGGGTCTCCAGCTCAAAAAATGTGCGTTTATTAGCGGTTAGTCCGCTCATGACTGGGGTTGGGACAAAACCGACGTTCGCGAGCTGCGCCGGGAACGGCAGGTTCCCGTCCAACACCTGCCGTTCCTGAAGCACTGATGATCGTTTCCCGGAATGCGAGGGATGGCCGATTGCGGAATGGCAGTTTCTCGTCGGCCGAGATGCACTAGCTGCCAGTCCGGTTCCGGGTGGGAAATCATCGAGGCACGAAGCGTGCGATTGCCGTCGAGCATGGCCATCATCCCAGAGCAAGGGGGTAGCGGAATATTGGACCGATGTGCATAGCAAGTCATGCCCCGGCGCAAAGACATATGGAGATGCGGGATCGTCCATCAGCCGATGGCTGCAATCATCGCATCGGGCCGGATCGATAGCGCGTTGACATGGCTCCCGGAGGAGCCGGCATTCCAGTTTCTTGCCGATCCATTCGGATGGAGAGGTGCGGACGGAACGCTTCACATCTTTGCCGAGCATTATGATTATCGCCATCGTCATGGCACGATCATGCGCCTGTCGCTCGATGAGCATCTGTCGGTTGTCGAACGGCGCCTTTGCCTGAGTGAGCCCTGGCACCTGTCCTACCCCCAGATTTTCGCCGGCGAAGGTGCGACCTGGATGCTGCCCGAGGCGCATCGATCGGGCGCGCTGACGCTTTATCGCGACCATGGCGGCCTGGCTGACTGGCGGCCGGAACTGCGCATCGCACTGGACTGCGTTCCGGTCGATGCAACGATCCTCCATCATCAAGACCGCTGGTGGCTCTTTTATTCGCCGGCCACCTCAAAGCAGACAAAGATATCGCAGCTTCATATCGCCTGGGCCGAGCGCCTGGCGGGCCCCTGGATCGTGCATCCGCGCAATCCCGTGCGCGTCGATGTGACATCATCGCGCCCTGGTGGCTCGCCCCAGATCCTGTCCGGACATGTCGTTCTGCCGGTCCAAGACTGCAGCAGCACCTATGGCGGAGCCATCCGTCCTCTCTGGATCGACAGGCTGGATGAGGCGAATTTCAGCGCGAAAGCCGGCGACGCCATGCCGGTCCCATTGTCCGCCGGCGCCTATCGGGACGGCATGCACAGCCTGACCGCATGCGGGGAGATCAGCCTGGTCGATGTGAAGCGGATCGACCGATCCGCACGCGGGCTGGCGCTGGAAATCAGGCGTGCGCTTGGCGGATATGGGTGAGAATGGCTGTACCTGTTCTTTCGAAACGCTCTCTTGAGTAGCGCTGGTTCACCAGGTTTCGTGCGGCCTGCCCCATTTCTTCAAGCCTTGAAGGCGTAGCAAGCAGGGTCTCCAGCGCATGGGCGAGAGCATCAGTATCTGCCGGTGCGCAGGTCAGGCCGCTGACGCCCGGCATGATCGAATAGGGCATTTCCCCGACCGCTGAAGCGATCACCGGCAGCCCGGCCGCCATCGCCTCATGCGCGGCGATGCAAAAGCCTTCGGATCGTGACGGCTGAACATAGAGATGCAGTCCGGCGAGGAAGCTCTTGGGGGCATCGGTAAATCCGGCGAATTCGACATCGACCCCTGCGTTGCGAGCCAGCATCTCCAGGCGACCGCGCTCGCTCCCCTCACCCGCGATCGCCAGCGAGAATGGAGGCGTGGCAAGGCCCCGAGCCTTGATTTGCGCCAGGGCCGCGATCAAGATGTCATAGCCCTTGACCCGATGAAGCCGTCCCAAAGAACCGATGCGGATCGGCTCGCCGGCCTGCCATGGGGATGCCTGCGGCATGGCTGGATCGACGGCGTAGATGGGCCAGCAGCGTAGCCGCTCGTCCGGAACCTGGAGTCGATGCTGCGTCAGATCGGTGACGGACTGCGAATCCCCCACCCACAAAGCCGCCCTGGGCGCCAGGAGGCGCATCAGCCTTTCATTCCAGGGCTTGAGGAAGGCAGCATGCTGCCAGCAGACGACCGGAAGTCCGAGGGAAGGCCCGATAATGAGACCAAGGATCGTGGCACGGCTGAGCGACGTCCAGATATGGGTCGCGCCCCAGTCCATCAGTTCCCGCCGTAGCCACAAGGCGGCCGCCAGATGATCGCCTGTCCCGCCTTCCCGAACGCGCGGAAGCAGCCCCGCCTCGATAATCGCGGGCAAGCCGCGCCTGTCGCTTGGCCGAAGCGCGAACAACCGCACCTGCGCGCCGCCGGCGCGCAGCACGTCGGCTATGGCGGGCACGGGCTGCGCAGCGCCGCCGCCTTCGACCGAATTGATGACATAGGCAATGCGCATGCCGTTCACTGCGACAGGCTCCGGTGCCAGGCCAGGCCGCCCAGCAGGAGACTGGCAATCAGGGCCTGACCAACGGCCTGTATCCCTGCGCCCATCAGCCCGAACGACCCGAGCAACCAGGGCAGCGCCGGCAGGAAAATGAGGCTCGCAAAGAGGTTCGCGCTCATCGACAGGGCCGGATATCCCATAGCGGAAAGCGCAGAACTGCAGGGCGGTCCGACCAGCGCGATTACCCGCGCAATGATCAGAACCACCATGACCGCGCCGGCCGCCTGGAACGCGCTGCCCGCCAGCAGGGTAACCATCATGGTCGGGAAAAGCGCCGCCAGGATGACCACGGGCAAGGCCGCGGCGATCGCGATCAGAATGACGCGCACAAGCGTGCGGCGGAGCGGTGCGCCGCCTTGGCCGGAGGCAACCATCCCTGCCAGTTCGGCATAGGCGGTGTTCCCCAATATCTGTGCCGGCTGCGAGATGATCACGGTCGCGCGCTGGGCGACCGCGAAAAGCCCGGCGACGGCAGGCCCCATGACCCAGCCGACGATCAGCGGTGCGAGCCGCCCAGCCAGTTCCGCTAGCGTGACATCGGCATTGCTGGCCACCAGGAACCGCCAGATGCCGGCATTTTCGCTTGCCACATTACCCGCCTGTGGACGGATCAGGACCGCGCCCAGTCTTGTGTAGGCACAGATAAGCCCCATGCCCCAGAGTACCGCGAACTCGGCGATGGCGGCCAGCAGCCAGGCAGCGAGGAAGCCCTTGAGCCCCCAGCCGAACAGCAGCGCCAGCGAGGCTCCGCACAGGCGCACGAGCGGCTGGACCATATTGTGCAGGCCGATAAGGTCGAAGCGGTCGATCAGTTGCAGATAGCCCGCCGGCGTAGAGCGCACCGATCCCAGCACGGCGAAGCTGTAAGGAATGGCGAAAGCCATGGTTTCGGGCGGCCAGCCCAGATGTGGTCCGACCCAGGGCGCCAGCAGCATGGCGGCGATGATCGCCGCGACGCCGCCCGCCAGTTCGACCTTGGCACCGAAACGAAGCAGACGTGCGAGGCGGTGCGATGCCCCTTCCTGTCGCGCCTCCGCGCCATAGCGCACGATCGCCTGCCAGGCCGGAAATTCGACGATGCCGCATATCGCCGTCACATAGGCATGGACGAGAACCAATATGCCATAGTCATGCGGCCCCAGGGCGCGCGCGGCGATGACAAGATAGACGAGACTGATGAGCCCGGCGCCGGCCTTGCCGCCGAGCACAAGTCCCAATCCCCTGAAAATACGCCCTGTAACGGTTGCTCGTTCGATCATGGGCGTTGGGCAGGCCAGTCTTTCATGCGCAGGGCATCGCCCGTGCCGTTGCGTGCCGCAAGACGCCGGCCGAGGAAAGTGTAGAAATACCAGTCCAGGGCAAATCGCGGCGTGTAGCGGTAGATCAGCCGTTCGGCCCGTGTCCAGCTTACGGCCTTGCGGCATGATCGCCGCGCTGAGGGAAAACAGACATGATCCCGGTCGTAGATGGCGCGGCCATGCGTCATCACGCGATGCACGATTTCATGATCCTCAAGGACATAGGGCCATCGTTTGGCGTCGAAGCCGCCTGCTGCCCGCAAGGCATCCGTGCGATAGGCCTGGGCATAGCCACCGGCATGACATTTCGCCGAGAAACGTCGGCTCTTGCGCAGGATGAAATCGGTCCGTTTTCGTGACTCAGCGCTCTCCAGCGGCGCATAAAGGTCGATGGCCATCACCGAGGCCGCTTCCGGATCGCCCGTAAACAGGTCGAGGATGCGCTTTACATAGTCGATCGGATATTCCGTGTCCGCATCACAGATCGCCACAAAGGCGGTCTCAACCCTCGACAGGCCAAGCGCCATGGCGTGAATTTTCCCGGGGGTCGGGCACGACAATATCTCTGCCCTGGATCCGAGAGATCGGGCTGCCTCGCGCGCTTGTTCGGTGCCGTTGTCAGTCGAGCCATTGTCGATAAGAAGCAGTCGGAAACGAATATCACTTTGAATCGCAAGGGTCTGAACCGTCTTGTCGATCCAGCCTTCCTCATTGAAGAAAGGCAGAATGATGGTCAGCGAGGACATCAGGCAGCACGAAAATTGCTGAAGCCAACGACGTTGCCTCGGCGCTTGTCTGCAAGCTGCGTGATGACCGCCGCTGCCCGGTCTGACGACGGTCGGCCGTCCAGATCGAAGCTGTCGGCGAACAGATTCTCCTGAATGGCTTGGTAGTGATCGCGATGCAGACCATTTGCGCGGGCGAGAGCCGGGCCAAGATCCTTGGGATCCGAGATGACTTCGCCGGCTCGCCAGTGCGCAAAGTTCGGATCCCCCCGCCAGTCGATGCCATGGCTGTTGAGAAACACACAGGGTCGCGGACGCAGCAGAAATTCATAGACCTGGCTACTCGCGTCGCCCAGATAGACATCGGCGATCAGCGTATAGCTCATATCGGTCGATGCCCGGCTGCCGAGGTCAATATGGATATTGTCGCCATGCAGAAAGCGCTTCGCGATGGTCCCCGGGCGATTGACGCTCAACTTGTCTATCGTGACTACGAACGGCCTTTCGAAGAGCATTACATGGGGTGCAAAAATAAGCTCTTGCGCATCCCGCTCGACGAAATGATCGAGCACCTGTCTGCCATGCTTGTACCAGGAAGAAAGATGCGGCGAGCAGTGCGGATTATATAAAATGATCGGCCGCTCGCGGGAAAAATGCTGGGTTCTGCCCGCCTGCCGAACAAGATCGAATTTGGGATAGCCCACGATGCTGATGGTAGAGGGATCAATCCCGGCTTCAGCGATCAGCCGGCGACGGATCTTCTCGCCCGAACACAGAACATGGTCGAACCCGGCACTGGCCTTGTCAAAGCCGATCGCACGATCGCCCGCGCCATGACGCGTATGAATCATGAAGAGCTTGTCGAGGCCATAGCGCTTCTTGAGGAGCAGAGATGTCTTCTCCGCCACGACAAGCATGTCCAGGCTACGGAAAAATTCGAGATTGTCCCGATAGAGCAGCAATTTCCTGGCCGGGATCATGCTGCCCAGCATCCCGACAAGCCGCTCCGACCGCGTCGTCAGGCCGAGTTCGACATGCTGGATCCTTGATCCCAGTAACGGTCCCGCCAACCGCCGCACCTCATGGGCCAGGCGATCATTTGTTGTTGCGATGATGATCTCGCCGGCAAAACCGCCCGCAGCGAGTGAAATCGCTATGGGCAGGCTGTGGGCCAGTTGGTGGATCTGATCATGGTTGAACAGGAAGCCGATGCGCATGGGGCGCTGACGCCGTGGCACTGGAGCCACCTCAGCTCACGAACGAAAAATATTTGCGGAAGGCGCCATCCGATGAGTTTTGCGATCTGGAGCTTCGTTCTCTCCATATTCTGTACGATTGGCCCGTTGATAGCAGGGCGCTTTCAGACCTGTGGCTTGAAGGTCAGTTGCTGCGGGCAATTACCTTCAATGCCATTCCGGCGTTGCTGCTTTCCGCCATTTGCGCCGTTCGTTCCGTCCTGCAGAATATCCGGCAAGCCGTTGCGCAGATCCGACCTGATCGCATCGACGGGCGATGCCATATCATCCTTGGGGCTGAAGCGTCGGAAAGGTGACTTGCACACACATGCCGGCACTATCCTCACAGATTGTGCAATGTGCTTGATGCAAGTTCGCTATCGCGGCCACGAGCGCCAGCCCCAATCCGGAGCCCTCGGTGTTGCGACTGGCATCCAGGCGATAGAAGCGACCGAACACCTTTTCCCGCTCGTCTGCTGGTATGCCTGGGCCATCATCGCAGATCTCGATGACAGGCGAAGTATCCTGATAGCGGAGTCGTGAGGTGATCCGTGTGCCGGCAGGCGTATGAACGAGGGCGTTTTCGATGAGGTTGATCACCAATTGGGTAAGCAACTCGCCATCGCCATGGATCAGAATATTTCCGGCATGGTCGGCAAGGAGATGGTGGTCGCCATCTTCCGCAACAGGCTCATAGAGTTGCTGGATCCGATCCATGAGTTCGCTCAAATCCACGGCCTTGAACCGCCTGCGCCCAATTCCTCCCTCCACGGTGCCAATGCGCAGAAGGGCGTTGAATGTGGCAAGCAGGCCCGATGTCTGTGCCAGCGCTGCCTCCACTGCCGCCGGCTCGATCGGATCGGCATCCCGCATCTGCTCCAGTTGCTGGTGCAGCCTTGTGAGGGGGGTACGCAGGTCGTGGGCTATGTCGGTGGAAACCTGGCGGAGGGCCTCCATAGCCGCCTCGTTGCGATCGAGCATGATGTTGAGATTGTGGGCGAGCCCGTCAAATTCCGGGCCAAAGCCGATCATCGGCAATCGCTCCTCCCGCTCGCCTTCGACAATCCGGCTTACCGCCAGATTTACGCGTTCCAGGCGCCGCAGGAATAGGACGGCCGCCAGGAAACCGCCCACCAGAACGAACAGCGTAATGCCCACCCCGCTGAGCAGGGTGAAGGCAAGGAGGCGACTGCGCAGATCCAGCACATCGAAATTGTCGGTGGCGACGACCAGCGTCAGGCCGTCCGGTAGGCTCGTCCCCAGCGCCGTCAGCGTCTCCAACCGACCGCTGACCGGGCCGCTGTCATGCTCAACCATTTCGAGCGCATATGTGCCAACCCGGGCCGCGCTGACCGGCAGGTCGCCGGCAAGACGCCGCCGCTGCGCATCGACCAGCAGATAGTGAAATTGCGCGTCATCGCCCACGCTCTGGTGGCGCGCGATGGCATCGGTCAGGCCCGATTGTCCTAGCTGCGCATATTCGCCGCCAAGGATGGCAACTTCCGCCTTCAATCGGCCGCTCGTCGCCTCGGCTGCATAATGTCCAATCTGGCTCCGAACAGTGAACAGAAGTGCCCCAGCCCCGATCGCAAAGATCAGGGCCAGCAGCACGGCAAATCGAAACGCCGCGCTACGCAAGGGCGCACGCAGCACGGCTTCAAACGTCATCGATACGATATCCCGCCCCGCGCACGGTCTGGATCAGTTCCCTGCCAAATCCGCGATCGACCTTGGCGCGCAGCCGACTGACATGGCTTTCGATGATGTTGGTTCTCGGATCAAAATGGAATGACCAGACATTTTCGAGGAGCATCGTCCTTGTGACGATCTCCCCGGCATGCAGCATCAGATATTCGAGCAGCTTGAATTCCTGCGCCTGCAATTCGATCCGATTACCGCCTCGGAGCACCGTTCGCTTGATCCTGTCCAGGCTGAGATCGGAGACCTCAAGAACGGAAACTGTTTCGGCGATGGGCGGACGACGCGCCAGCGCATTGACGCGGGCAAGCAGTTCGGTCGCGGCGAAAGGTTTGGCGAGATAGTCATCTGCGCCCGCTTCAAGCCCCTCGACGCGGTCTTCGACGCCATTCATGGCGGTGAGGAACAGGGCTGGCGCTCTCACGCCAGCTGCGCGCAGCGCTTTCAAGACCGCCAATCCGTCAAGGCCCGGTACCATTCGGTCGAGAATGAGGACGGCATGGTCCCCGCTTGATCCCAGGAAGATCGCATCGCGGCCATTGTCGCACACATCCAGCACATGACCGGCAGCAGTCAGGACGCGCTCGAGATGGACGCGCGTCGTTTCATCATCCTCGAGCAGCAGCAGCTTCATCGCCCGTCCTCATCGCACGATCCTGGTCTTCAACAGAAGGATTTTGCTTCATCTTCCTTCGTTCCCGCAAGTTGGGGATTATCAATGTTCGCGTCACGCTGCGCGAAACTGGCGACCGCTAGAGCGGGTAATGCGCAGATTCGCGCAGGAGGATATCGCCATGAAAAGGATGCCAACCGCCCTGGCGGCTGCCCTGATTGGCAGCATTGCCACGATGCTGCCCGCCGCGCCCGCTGCAAAACTCAAGGGCAGCCAATATGCTGCTCAATCCAAGCTCTCGCTCGCTGCTGCGCGGATGGCGGCGCTCAAGCTGCGCCCCGGCACGATAACCGATCAGGAACTGGAAAAGGAAAAGCGCGGCAGCGGACTGCGCTATTCCTTCGACATCATGAGCAAGGGACGGGCCTATGAAGTGGGCATCGACGCCGTGACGGGCAAACCGCTCGAAAATGTGCCTGAAGGCCATAACCCGGATTGAGCGCCTGGTACCGGGCCAGGCCAACCGGCCCGGTCGCTCCATAAACAGGGGTCAGCCTTCTCATGCCACGTCGCCTTCCCATGTCTGCAAGCCTTAGCCTGCTGGCACTGTCGCTTGCTGGCTGCGCGCATTATACGCCTCTGCCGCTCGCAACCCAGGCGCCGCTCGCGCCTGATCTTCGCTCGCTGGATCCGTCCATCCCCAGCGAACCGCTTGGCGTGGAGCAGGTGGTTACCCTTGCCCTTGCGAACAATCCCGATCTCAGGGCGATCCGGTTCAAGCGCGGCATCGCCACCGGACAGACATTGCAAGCCGGCCTTCTGCCCAATCCGTCGCTGAGCGGCGCACTGCTGCCGCTGCTATCCGGCGCCGGCAGCGTACCGGCGTGGAATCTGGGCATTGCGCAGGATATCAAGAGCCTGGTCACCTACCGTTCCAGGCGCCGTGCCGCCGCCGACAGTGAACAACAGGTCGCAGCCGACATCATCTGGCAGGAATGGCAGGTTGCAGGCCAGGCGCGCCAACTCGCCTGCGACCTCATCATGGGGAACCGCGCCCGCCCGAGCTATGCTGGAGCCTACACGCTTCTGGTCGAGCGCAACACCAAGCTTGAGAAGGCATTGGCAGCGCATAGCGTGACGCTGGTGACGGTCGCGCCCGATCGACTAGCTTTGCAGTCTGCCCGCGCCGCGCTCGATGCCCTGGATCAGCGTCAACTTGGTCTCAAGCATCAGCTCAATGCATTGCTGGGCCTCACGCCCGACGCGCAGCTTCCATTGGCCGAGCAGGTCGATCTCCCACCATTCGACATGGCAGCGATCAGGGCCGATCTTCCCAACTTGCCGGCTCGCCGCCCCGATCTCATAGCCCTGCGCATGGGCTATGCCTCGTCAGACGAGCAAGTGCGCCAGGCGATCCTTTCCCAATTTCCCGACATGAACCTTGGCGGAAGCGTCGCAAGCGACAATGCCAAGGTCATCAATGGTGGCCCGAATATTCAGATCGGCCTGCCGATATTTGATCGCAACCAGGGCAATATCGCCATCGCCCGGGCTACCCGCGAACAGCTTCATGCCGATTATTCCGCGCGGCTCGCGGCCACGATGGGCACAGTCGAAGCCATGTTGAGCGAGGCAGAGCAGCTTTCAGCCCAGCTCATGACGGCCCGGCATGATCTTCCCGCCGCACGCCTTGCTGCCGAGCGGGCACAGGCCGCCTTTGGCGCGTCCAATCTCGACGAGCGCGGCTATGTCGACCTCGTTTCCAATCGCTTCACCAAGGAGCAGGAAATCATGACACTCGAACTTGCGCTCCTCGATCGCCAGATCGCCATACAGACCCTCATCGGATCGGGCCTGCCCAAGGCAGATGCGCTGACTGCGCCGGATGCGGCACGATGAAGGGCGCAGCTTTCCTTGCGCCCATCGTCCTGCTTCTTGCAGGATGCGGAAATACGCCAGTGGCGCCGAGCGATGCGCCGACGACATTGGTCAGCACAGTGACAGCGCGGCGTGGCGCACTGCCGGCAACGCTCGACTGCTATGGCACCGTGGCACCTGCCATCAATGGAACACAGAGCCTGAGCGTTGCGCAACCCGGACAGGTTACCGCGCTGCTGGTAGCGCCCGGCACGGCCGTGAAAGCGGGCCAATCCCTGGCGACTTTCATGGTCGCGCCCTCGGCCCGCAGCGCTTATGAGCAGGCCTCGAGCGGGCTGGCTGCCGCGCGCAAACAGGCTGCGACGACAGCGCAACTCCTCTCGCAACAACTCGCGACCCAGGATCAGCTCACCCAGGCGAACAAGGCGGTTTCCGACGCGCAACATGCACTCGCAGCCCTTCAGGCGGAAGGGGCGGGGCAGGCAGCCCGCACGCTTGTCGCGCCCTTTGACGGGATCGTGACCAGCATATCTGTCGCACAGGGCGATCGCCTGCAGGCTGGCGCCCCGATCGTCACGGTTGCCAGGGCCGGTGGGATTGTCGTCACCGTTGGGGTCGATCCCGCCGTCCATGGCCGCGTAGCGGTAGGCATGCCTGCATCGCTCAAGCGGCTTTCGGGCGGGCAAAGCCTGGCAGGACAAGTCGTTCGGGCAGACAGCGCTCTTAACCCACTCACCCGACTGATCGATGTTGATGTCAGCTTCCCGGCTGGCGCGCTGCTCCCCGGCGAAGCCATGCAGGTAGCCATCGAGACCGGCCAGGTTTCCGGCTGGATCGTGCCACATCAGTCGGTGGTGACGGCTGGCGGCCCGGCCCGCCTGTTTCAGGTGGCCAATCGCCAGGCCCGGGCGATCCCGATCCGCATCCTGCTTGCCTCCGACCGGGGCGATGTCGTCGAGGGCGCACTTGATCCAGGCAAGCCGCTGATCGTCTCGGGCGCCTATCAGGTCAGTGACGGCGACGCCGTGCGGTGGAGCAACTGATGCTGGAATATCTGCTCCGTACGCAAGCGCGTACATTGGTTCTCATCGCCATGGCGCTTGCGCTGGCAGGTGTCGTTGCATCGCTATCGCTGCCCACGGGACTGTTTCCCCAGGTGTCCTTCCCTCGGGTGGTGGTCGATCTCAACGCCGGAAGCCGTCCGGCCGACCAGACGGCGCTCACAATTACCCGCCCGGCAGAAGAAGCGATCCGCGCCATACCCGGCGTCCAGAATGTCCGCTCGGAAACGAGCCGCGGATCGGCGCAGATCTCGGTCGATTTTGGCTGGGGGCGCGACATGGTCGCCAGCACTTTGCTGGTCGACACGGCTTTGGGGCGGATATTGCCGTCGCTGCTCGCCGGCACCCAATATGACGTCCGTCGCATGGATCCTACGGTCTTTCCGATCATCTCCTATGCGCTGGTATCCGAGCATGGCGACCCGGTGGCCTTGCAGGATTTGGCCACCTATCAGATCACGCCCCTGCTTTCATCGATCAATGGCCTGGCGCGTGTCGGTGTCCAAGGCGGTGATACCGCCGAGGTACAGGTGCTCGCCGACCCATATCGATTAGCCGATCACGGCCTGTCGATGACCGACCTGGCCAGCGCAATCCGCAATGGCAATGTGTTGAGCGCGGTCGGCCAGGTGCAGGATCGCGGCCGTCTGTCGTTGGTCATCGCCGACCGCAGCATCATCAGTGCGGGCGACGTCGGCAACATCGTCATCAAGGCTGCAACTGCCGGGATCGTTCACGTCCGCGATGTCGCGACAGTCCAGGACGGCGCGGTTCCGGTTTGGCAGCGCATCGTCGACGACGGCAAGCCTGCGGTGCTGTTCAATATCTATGAGCAGCCCGATGGCAACGCGGTCCAGATAGCCCGTGAAGTGCAGGCAAAGCTGGCTGGCGTAAAACTGCCAGCCGGCGTCAAGCTGGTGAACTGGTATGATCAAAGCGAACTGGTCACCCAATCTGCAGCAAGCGTGCGTGATGCCGTATTGATCGGCCTTGTCCTGGCCGGTCTCGTCCTGTTGTGGTTCCTGCGCAGTTGGCGCGTGACGCTGATCGCGGTGATCGTCGTCCCCGCCACATTGGCAGCGACAATATTGCTGCTTTCGCTGCTCGGCATGAGCTTCAACATCATGACCCTTGGCGGCATTGCAGCGGCCGTCGGCCTGCTCATCGACGATGTAATCGTGATGGTCGAACATATTGCGCGGCGGGCGGGCGCCCTTGGCAGCGATGGGAAGCCACTCGGCGACGCCGCCGTCCTGCCCGCAGCGCGAGAGTTCATGGTACCACTCACCGGCTCCAGCCTTGCCACCTTGATCGTGTTTCTGCCGCTGTCCTTCCTGACCGGCGTGACCGGTGCCTTTTCCAAGGCTCTTTCCATCACCATGGCCGGAGCACTGGCTCTTTCCTGGGCGATGACGGCCTTCGTCGTTCCGATACTCGCGCGCTGGCTGATCGATTTCAACCAGTGGCATGATCCTGGACTGGCCGGTGACGGACGTATTGGGCGTCTACATGAGCGTACGCTCGATCGCCTTTCGGCTCGTCCATGGCTCCTTGCCATGATCGCAGGCCCGCTGCTGCTGATCGGCTTTGTCGGCTATTCCAATGTGCCCACCGGGTTCATGCCGAAGGTCGATGAAGGCGGCTTCATCATGGATTATTTCACGGCGCCCGGCACATCGCTCGAGGAGACCGGCCGACAGGTCGGGCAGATCGATGCGATGCTGCGTGCCAATCCCCAGGTGCTGACCTTCTCGCGTCGCCTCGGCACCGGGCTCGGGGGCGACCTCGGACAAAGCTATCATGGCGACTATTTTGTGCGACTGAAGCCGGATCACAGCACGCCGACCGAAGTGCTTGCCGCCTCGATCGCAAGCGAGATCGCCATCAAGGTTCCCGGTGTTGAAGTGGAAGTCGCGCAGTTGATGGAGGATCTCATCGGCGATCTGACGGCTGTTCCTCAACCGATCGAGGTAAAGCTTTATGCCGCTGATCCTGGCATTCTACAGAGCGAGGCACGCAAAGTTGCAGCCTTGATCGGGCAAATTCCAGGCGTCATCGAGGTGAAGGACGGCGTGCAACTCGCCGGCGACGCGCTCAACGTCCATGTCGATCCTGTTCGCGCCGGAATCGAAGGAGTCGCCCCCGCAGATGTCGAGGCGCAGCTTTCCACCGCTCTTACCGGGGCGATCGCCACGACACTGGCGCAGCCCAGCAAGGCGGTCGATGTGCGTGTCCGCTTGGCCGAGACAATGACGCTCAGCCAGGATGGCCTGTCTCAACTGCCGATCCGGGCTGGCGACGGTCATATATTTCCGCTCTCGCGGGTCGCCACGATCGAGGCCGTCACCGGCCAACCGCAGATTGCGCGCGAGAATCTCGAGCCGATGGTGGCTGTGACGGGGCGTATCCAGGGGCGCGGTATCGGCGCAGCCGTCGGTGACGTAACCAGGGCGCTCGACAGGCCGGGGGCACTTGGCACCGGCGTGCGCTACGAAATGGGCGGCCTCTATCAACAGCAGCAGATCGCCTTTGCAGGACTGATCAAGGTGTTCGCCATGGCCCTGGTCGCCGAACTCATACTCCTGCTGATCCTGTATCGGCGCTTCTGGCTGCCGGTCATCATCATCGGCTGTTCCCTGCTTTCGACCACCGCCGTCTTTACGGCCCTCTGGCTCGCGGGCGTGGACCTCAACATCACCGCTCTCATGGGCATGACGATGATCATCGGCATCGGCACCGAAATGGCGATCTTCTACGTGTCCGAGTTCGAGGAACTCTGCCGCGTAATGCCCGCCGCACAAGCCACCCGGGAAGCCAGCCGGAATCGCCTGCGACCGATCCTGATGACGACCCTGGCCGCAATGTTGACACTCCTGCCGCTGGCGCTGGCTATCGGGCAGGGATCGGGCATCCAGCAGCCGCTGGCGATAGCGATCATCGCTGGCCTGCTGCTTCAGTTCCCGCTCGTGCTGCTGGCGATGCCAGTGCTGGTGCGACTGACTTTGCCGCGCGGCGAAACGGCACAAGCCGGGACGGGAGCCCTACCGGCCACATGACCATATCAAGAGGGCCAGCGCCCCAGCAGCAATCTGCCCATCTGAAGGAACAGCCCATGAAACATGCCCTCCTCCTTCTCGCCGCCCTGGCAGGAAGCGGCAGCGCGCTCGCTGCAGCGAGCCCCCCTCCTTACCGGATCACCGATAAAATTGCCGGACCCGATGGGGGATGGGACTATGCCCGCGTCGATAGCCGGACACATCAGCTCTATGTCGCCCGTGCCCGCGAGGTGACGGTAATCGACACCCGCACCCACAAGATGATCGGCTCGCTAGGCGTCATCGCTCACGGTCATTCTGCAGTGCCGGTCTCGGACGATCGACTTCTGGTGACCAGCGGCGACGATGCAAGCGTAAGATTCCTTCAGCGTGCCAATGGCAAGCAACTGGCACGCTTGACCGTCGGATTGAAGCCGGATGCGGCGATCCTCTCCCACGATGGCAAGCGCGCTTTCGTCATGAATGCGACAAGCGGCACGATATCGGTCGTCGATGTCCAGAGCATGAAAATCGAAAGAACAATCAAGGCGAAACCGGGCCTGGAATATGCGGTACTCGACCGGACCGGCACCATGTTCGTCAATAACGAGGATTTCAGCGAGATCGAACTGCTCGACACCATCACGGGAAAGATGGGACAGTCGATCCCGCTTCCTGGATGCGAGGGCCCCAGCGGCCTTGCTCTCGACGGGAAGTCCACCCGACTGATCGCCGCCTGCGCCAATGGCAAGGCCGCGATAGTGGATGCGCGAAGCCGCCGCTTGGTCAAGCTTGTAGACATTGGGCGGGGACCTGACGCAGTCCTGATCGACGAGACCCATAGACTGGCCTTCATTCCTTGCGGCAAGGATGGGGTACTCGATATCTTTTCGCTCGAGGGCCCTGAGGTCCGCAGGATTGGCCGCGTGGAAACCGAAATTGGCGCGCGCACCGGCGCGATAGATCCGGCCACGGGGACGATCTATCTTCCGGTCGCCAACATGGTATCGCCGCCGAGCGGCAGCGGACCTCTGCAGCCCATGCCAGGCAGTTTCCATGTGCTTGTGATATCGCGCCGCCAAATTGCGGGTTGATCGTCAAATACCTCAGCGAGGAACCTCATGCCCTCTGTCCTGCAGAAATTATCCGCCAGGCATCGTATCGACAGCTATATACTGGTCATGTTCCTTGCGGCAGCAGCGGGCATATTGCTCTTCCTGAAGCTTGGATCCGAAATATTGGAGGGCGACAGCTTCGCGATAGACCGATATCTTCTCCAGTGCCTGCGTCGCAGTTCGGATAGCGCAATTCCGATCGGCCCCGCCTGGCTCCGATCGGCAATGGTGGATATTTCCGCGCTGGGTGGCATCAATCTGCTGACGCTCATCACCCTGTTGGCATCGGGCTATCTTCTTGCTGCGCGAAAGCAGGTAACCGCCCTCTTTCTCCCGATCTCCATTGCGGCTGGCGCCGCGATGAGCGCGCTTTTCAAAATTGAATATGCAAGGCCGAGACCGGATATCGTCAAGCATCTGGTGGAGGTCAGCTCTGCCAGCTTTCCCAGCGGGCACGCGATGAACTCCGCTATCGTCTATCTTACGGTCGGCGCCTTGCTGGCCAGAGCCGAGCAGGCTCCTCGAGTACGGATCTACATCATCTCCGTGGCAATCTGCCTCACCCTAGCGATCGGCAGCTCTCGCATCTACCTGGGCGTTCACTGGCCGAGCGATGTGGTAGCGGGATGGTGCGTAGGAGCGAGTTGGGCGGCCATGGCGTTGCTGATCGCACATCGGCTGCCGGGCGCCAGAGCAGGCGTTGGGCCAGAATCTCTTTCCGGTTCGTCCGTTTATCTGTCAAATCGCGATCATGAGTCTTAGCGACGATAGCGATCTTGAGCTCATTTATGGCGTTCATCGTGCTGATTTACGTCGCTTTCTGATCGCGCGCGTCGGAGATGCTGCCGAAGCAGATGATCTGCTTCAGGAATTGTGGGTGCGTGCCAGGAATGTGGCGGCAGGGCCGATCGGCAATGGTCGCGCCTATCTTTACAAGATGGCCCAGAATCTCGTTCTTGATCGACTTCGCGAGCAGCAGCGGCGCATGGCTCGGGAGCGGCGCTGGAACGATCAGGAAACCGATTTCACGGCACCGGGCATCGACCCGGTCGATCGGTCGCAAACCGCCGAGGACCAGATCATCGCGCGCGAGGAAGTGCAGCGCATCAAAACGGCGCTCGAGACGCTGCCGGAAGGGGCAAGAAGGGCATTCGAACTGCACAAGCTTCGAGGGCTGACACATGGCGAGGTGGCTGCGCAGTTGGGCATCAGCAAGAGCGGCGTCGAAAAACATATGGCCGTCGCCATGAAATATCTTCGCCGCGCGCTCACGGACTGAGGTAATGCCGTCACGATATCGTCACACAGTGATCAAACAGGTGGAAGGGCAATCGCCATGACGGCGCGTGCGGATTTTGACGAAGCGATGCTTGACCAGGCGATTGCCTGGCAGGCGGCGCTCGAGCACGACGATGCGGATTGGGACGGCTATCTCGCGTGGCTGGAGGCAAACCCCCGGCACCGGGAAGCCTTTGATTCGATTGCCCTGGTCGATGCTGCTGTCCGCGAACATCGGGACGTTCTGAGCCATGAGCCTTCTCCTCCTGTCGCCGAAATCGATCCAAGACACCGTTGGAAGCCGAGACTGGTGATGGGCGGTGCTCTCGCCGCTTGCCTGGCGCTTGCCGTTGCGCTCCCGACATTCTGGCAGACATCCAGACCCATTGCCTACAGCAACGAAGGCTCGGCGCCGCGCATGATCGCTCTGGCCAGCGGCACCAGCGTCACCCTGTCGCCGGGAAGCGCCATTCTGGTATCGGCAAAGAATGACGGGCAAATCGAGCTTGCGAAGGGGGAGGCCTATTTTGACGTCCGCCACGATCCCTCGCGCGTCCTGACCGTATCGGCCGGCAACTATCGCGTTACCGATATTGGCACCCGCTTTTCGGTCAATCTTGCAAACTCTGCCTTGCGGGTCGGTGTCGCACAGGGGGCGGTTTCCGTCGCCGGCGCGCAGACCGCTTCGGCAGTCAGGGTCGATGCCGGCCATCAGTTGGTCGGCAAGGATGGTCTATTGACACTCAGCACGGTAGAGCCCTCCCAAGTGGGAAGCTGGCGCAGTGGCCGGCTGACCTATACGAATGCGCCGCTTGCAATGGTGGCTGGCGACATCGAACGATATTCGGGCAAGAGGATTTCTGTCGATTTCGCGCTGGAGAACAAGCATTTTTCGGGCATTCTTGTCATCGGTGACGGATCGAAACTTGCCAGCGACCTGGCGGCCGTCATGGGGCTCGAAGTGCGTCAGCAAGGCGATCTTGTGCATATTGCTGCTGGCCGGTGAGATTGGCCCGGAAACGGTTCTTGCACGCGCACCGGTAGTCAGTCTCGATATCGCGCCCGGGCCGCTCATGGCCGCGATGGACAAATTCTCCGCCTCGACGGGTATCTCCATCGGCTTCAAGGCCAATGTCACACAACTGAAAACGCGTGGTGTGAAAGGGCGCTTGTCGCCCGAGGAAGCCCTGGCGCGGTTGCTCGAAGGAACCGGACTTCAAGCGCTCAGGATCGGTGATCGCCTCTATCGTATCGAGCCCAAGCCGGCGGTAATCGCAGTCCGACAATCCCCTCGCACGCCTGCCCCCACAGTGGCGCCTGCGGCAAGTGAAATCATCGTGACCGCGCAGAAGCGGCCACAGCCGCTCGCGAATATCCCCTTATCAGTATCCGTGCTGTCGCTTGATCCGCTGGGGGGAGCGAGAAGTCCGACGTCCCGCGACATCAGCCTCGACATGGAAGGCCTGGCCATGACCAACATGGGACCAGGGCGTAACCGACAGTTTATCCGCGGGGTTGCCGACAGCCCATTCAACGGCCTGAGCCAATCGACGGTTGCAGTCCAGGTCGATGAGGCAAGGGTGACATTCAATGCGCCGGATCCCGATCTCCGGCTCATCGATGTCGATCGGATCGAAGTCCTCAAGGGACCGCAAGGGCCGCTCTATGGTTCGGGCGCACTGGGTGGCATCTATCACATCGTCACCAGAAAGGCCGAACTGGATGACAGCTATGCCCTGGCGCGACTGTCAGCTCAGGCCGTTCAGCATGGCGAATTGGGCACGGGCGCCGAGGGCATCATGAACCTGCCTGTCGTCGATGGCCGCCTGGCATTACGCGCCGTGGGCTATCGTCTTCTGGAAGGCGGCTGGATATCCAATGATGGTTCCGACAAGGCGACCAATTCAACGGAGACCGTCGGCGCGCGGATAGCGCTGCGATGGCAGCCCTCAGAGCGATGGACGGTCGATGCAGGCTTCATGCTGCAGGACATCAATGCGCGCGACAGCCAATATGTGCTTCAATCCGACGAAATGCTGTCGCGTGATCATCCCATTGCCGAGCCCACCGACAATGATTTCAAGCTGTGGCATGGCACCGTCAAAGGCAATATCGGTACGCTGGAACTGACGTCGGCGACCAGCTATGTCGAGCATGGTTTCGACTATATTCTCGATGCCAGCAGCGCTGCCGACCAGTTCGGATTGACGGGCCAGGTCCGGTTCGACGATGATCGTCGATATACGGTGCTGAACCAGGAACTGCGCATCGCACCTCAAGGCGAGCAGCATTGGCTTGCTGGCCTTTCCTACCTTCGGGCGACCACTCGAGGGGAGGCTTCCGTCACCCCGGAAGGGGGCGATCCCGCCATAGTGGAAATCTACGATCGGCAGGTTGTCGAATATGCGATATTCGGTGAAGCGACCTTGCCGCTCTTCAATCGCCTGGATGCGACGATCGGCGCGCGCCTGTTTCAGAGCATCACGCGCGATGGAACCGGTGACGAACCCAGGATCACGCCCGTTCGTGCGCGCAAGACCATCCTGTCTCCCAGCGCTGCAATCTCCTATCGATTGAACGGATCAGGTATTGTCTATCTCCGCTATGCAAGGGCGATGCGTCCTGGAGGTCTGGCGCCTGCGGAAACCACGTCGGCGCGCCAATTCGATGCGGACGAATTGAGCACCTTCGATCTTGGCTTTCGCAAGACTGCCTTTGATGGTCGCTGGTCCCTTTCAGCTAGCACCTATTACACGCTCTGGAACGACATCCAGTCGGACTATCTGCTCGAAGATGGGCTGGTCTCTACCCGCAATGCAGGCAAGGGACGGATCATCGGAGCCGAGATCGCTCTGGATTGGAATCTGGGCAATGGCTTTACCATTTCCGCCGGTGGCAGCGCGCAGTCGGCCTTGCTCACGCGTGCGGCCGATGGCGTCAAGCTCGATGATCGCAGCCTTCCCATAGCCCCGGCCTTCGCTGGCCGGGCATCTTTTGGCAAATCCTTCGCCTTGGCCGGTGGCTGGCAGGCCAGGACCGGGCTGCAGGCCAATTATATCGGGAAAGCAAGATTGTCCTTCGACGATGATCTGGACCGAAGCATGGGCAATTATGCGACCGCGTCCGCCCATGCAGAGGCGACGCGAGGCCACTGGACCCTCAGCGTCAATATGGACAATCTGTTCGATATTCGGGGTGACAGCTTCTCCTTCGGCAATCCTTTCGCGATCCGGGAGGAAGCGCAATATACGC
This sequence comes from Sphingobium rhizovicinum, assembly GCF_042647625.1. Classification (NCBI taxonomy): domain Bacteria; kingdom Pseudomonadati; phylum Pseudomonadota; class Alphaproteobacteria; order Sphingomonadales; family Sphingobiaceae; genus Sphingobium; species Sphingobium rhizovicinum. Next base: position 204,090 of record NZ_JBHRVU010000004.1, read on the forward strand.
CAATCCGACCTCGCACCCTTACACTCGCCCTGGCGCGATCCTGGTAAGAGGCTGGCGATTGCGCAATTGATAGGTCGCAGAATAACCCACATGGTCAGACAGCATGGTTCCGTCCGGTTCATGGCCGAACGGGACATCGATGCTGCTCAACTCGAGGTCGGTACGTCGGCCAGGTGTGAAAAACTGCCAGTCGCGGGCGCGCTTCCTTGAAAAACGCGCATCGGCCGAAAGAGCGATGCCACGACGGGCCGCTTCTCCATAGGCGTCGTCAATATCGCCATCCTGACACCATCTGGACTGAGCCCTGGAGAGCAGCATTTGCTTGCGCGCTGGAACGCTGCCCACATTAAAGTCCCCAGCAACGATCAGGGGCCGCGATGGATCATGCGCGCTCGTAATGAAGTTGGTGAGATAATCGACCTGCAATCGGTAGGCGGCCAGCGATCGGTCATCCTGGACCCGTGACGCACGCCTGCTGTTCAGATGCGTCGTGACGATATCGACCCTGTCCCATTGCCCGGGGAGAGCGACGCTGACCAGCAGCGCGCCCTTGTTTGCCAGACAATCAAATCCTGCACAGGCAAAGGCCGGGAAGGCCATTTTCCGGACGCCCGCAATCGGATAATCGGACAGGATCTGAAGCCCGCTTCCGACATATTTGCCGAGCGTTTCACCATGATACCATGCGGCAGCGTCTGTCAGAGCATGCGAGCCGGACGGCAGATTTCCCTGTCCAGGCATCTGCGCGCCCGGACCTTCCACTACATATCGGTAGCCCGCTGCCCGGCCGATCGCCCGAGCGTCAGTCGTAAAGGCTTCCTGCAGAACGATGATGTGAGGTTGCGTCCCATCCTCGCGCATGGTCCGCAAATGCTGCACAATCTGCGCGAATGCCTGTGTCCGCCCTCTTGCGACGGGCCAGGGCAGACCATGGATATTATAGGTCAGCACGGACAAATGCCCGTCGAAAGGCAGCGGGAGCCTGGGCGTCAGATCCGGCGATGACGGGGTCGGTGCCGCAGCGCCGAGCATGCCCATGAGCGAAGCTGCGATCAGAACTGCCTTCGAGGTCCGCAAATTGTGTCTCCCGTATTCGCCGCCTGCGACGATGCGAATGCACGGGCACCTCAGTTTCCATCACGGAAAAAATTGCTGGGCTTGAAGCTGAGGTCTCCATCTCACCACGCCGTCGAGGCACGCAACGGGGAGATGTGAGCTGATGATTATATCTGCGCATCATGCGTTCGGGATCGTGACGCTGGTCTTATTCGGAGCTTTTGAAGCCATGCCGGCTCGAGCCGCCAATGAAGATCCACGCTATGCTCCCCTACTGGTAGCGAGCAATGCCAGGCTCTTGCACGGGATACCGGTTGCGCACGCCCCCAAGACCTACGCGCTTGCCGTCGCGACGCCCACCGATCATTTCGATCTGGCACGGGTCAGATCCCGTTCGCTCAATCTGCTGCTTGGTCCTTCCAGCCTGCGTCTGTCCGCCAACCGTGCCGCATCCTTTGTTCATCAGGATGGAAGCGCTGATCAGGATCGCTGGTCCTTGAGAAGCATATCCTTCAATGCGGCCATACCATTGATGGATATGCTGAACCTGTCGCTGAACGGGGATTACGCGCATATGGGGCGACGCCTCCATGTCGTGGAGATCAACCCCCGCCGGTTGTCGACCAATATTGCCAGTATCGGGCTTGCCATCGACGATGCGCGGGGCTCTCGCCTTTCCTTGGACTATCGGTCCATCTCTCGCCCGTCACGGCATGATGCCCTTACTCGCCTGGCGGAGACGCTGGGGGGCGCCCCATTGACCGGTTCTGGCCCTGAGCTTGCCCTTGCCAGTCCGGCACCGGGGGTCTCCGGATCGATCGATTGGCGCCTTTGCGTCAGTGACATGCGTCGCCCCGCAATGGATCTCACCGGCCTGGAGGGATCAGCCATTGTCAACGATGCGCGCGCCCTGGCCAGCTTTCGCTATCATCTATGAAAGAGAAGCGACTTCTATTCTCGATCCACGACGTCGGACCAGCTTTTGAGGGCCAGGTGGATCGCCTCGTCGATCATGTCGCCCCCTATGTGCGGCTTGACCGGACCGCGATGCTGGTGGTCCCCAACCATTGGGGCGATCATCCTATTTCGGCGCGCTCACCCTTTGCTGGCCGGGTTCGCCGATGGGCGGAAAGCGGCGCGGAGATTTTCCTGCATGGCTGGTTTCACCGTGACGGAGCCAGCCACGGCGGCCTTGGCGCCCGGTTCAAGGCTCAGCACATGACAGCTGGCGAGGGAGAATTTCTCGGACTGGATCTCGCCACGGCCCGTCAGCGGCTTGCAGACGGGCGGGCCCTGATCGAGGAGATTACCGGTCAACCGATTGCCGGCTTTGTTGCGCCGGCCTGGCTGTATGGAGAACCCGCCCTGACAGCGCTTGAGGAACTCGGTTTCCCAATTGCGGAAGATCATATGAAGATCTGGTCACCCATGACTGGGCAAACTCTGGCGCGTGGACCGGTCATGACATGGGCCAGCCGGAGCAAACTCCGCATGGCATCATCCCTGGCGGTCGCATATCTCCTACCGCCGCTATTGCACCGGTCGGAGAATTTCAGGGTCGCCGTCCATCCCGGTGACACGACCCAGCCGGCTATCATGCTCAGCATCAATGATGTTCTGCAGCGGGCGGTCCTGACCCGCCGGCCGAGCCGCTATGGGCATTTGCTGGACGATTGAACCGAATATGCGCGTGCTGACATTTCTTCACAGCTTCGAAGCCGGCGGCGTGGAACGTATCGCGCTGCGTCTTGTCCGCGCCTGGCGGGGCGCCGGTATTGAAGCCCCTCTCTTCATGGGTCGGTCCGATGGCCCGATGCGGAACGAACTCGCCCGCGCGCTCGAATTCCATCAGCCACGCCAGCCCCCCTTTTCCACCAGGCGGTTCGAGACGCTGTGGATGATGATTACCCTGCCGGCCGTCATTCGGCGGCTCCAGCCTGATCTGCTATTTTGTGCCGGCAACAGCTACACGGTCGTTGCGCTGGCGATGAAATTGCTGCTTGGCAGGCGTTGTCCCCCTATTGTCGCCAAGATCAGCAATGATCTCGAGCGCAGGGATATGCCCATGCCGATCCGCACGCTGTATCGGCTATGGGTGCGCCTCCATGCCCGGTTCATCGATCATTTCGTGGGTATGGAACATGCAATGGAAAGGGAGATATCCTCCGCCATCCACATCCCATCGAGATGCATCTCCATCATAGCCGACCCTGCGATCGACCAGCGCCAACTCGAGACTTTACGAGCCGGTGCCACTGGCCGTCGACGGCAGGAAAATGAGGGCCTTCAATTCGTGGCGGTCGGAAGGCTTGTCCCGCAGAAGAATTTCGGGCTCATGCTTCGCGCCTTCGCCGTCGCTGCAACAACGCGCGATTGCCTGACGATATATGGAGACGGGCCGGAGCGCGAACGCCTGGCTGCGCTGGCCCTGCAACTAGGCATAGAAGATCGGGTTCGTTTCAAGGGCCATGTGCCCGATCCGGCGAGGCACCTCACCGGATTCGATATTTTCTTGCTATCGTCCAATTATGAGGGCGTACCAGCGGTGATCATCGAAGCGCTCGGCGCCGGACTTCCGATCATCGCGACCGATTGCAGTTCCGCCATGTCCGAACTCACGCAACATGGACGTCTGGCGACGCTGGTCCCTGTCGGCAATCTCTATGATCTGGCTGCTGCGATCGCTGCAGCCCGCCGCATGGATCAATGCGAGGATGCCAGCTATTCCCAGGCGAAACGTTTCACGATCGAACAGGCATGTGGCGATTATATCACCTGTTTTAAACATGTTACATACAACTCTATCTCCGAAAATAATTGCCATCCGCAAGCTGAGGTTCGGTCCTGAGTGCGCCGTCCCATGGGTGACGCAACTATCAAGAGACGATCATGACGGACCCGAATTCAGGTGGTTCAGTCCTTTCCTCAAATCTCGTTTTCCAGCCCACGGTGCCAGCCATTGGCACCATGATCTCGCCAGAGCCGCTGATACGGACAGGGCGCAACTGGACGATATGGGCGGGGCCGATCATCTCGCTGCTGATCCTGCTGGCGGTCCTGCAGCAGTTCAGGGGCCTGGACACGGCCCACCTCCTGCAGCTTCTGCCGACAACACCCATATTCTGGACCGCGTTCGCCGCCTATTATCTTGCCGGCCCGATCTCGGAATGGGTCATTTTTCGGCGACTCTGGCATATTCCAGCGGCGGGCTTCGGCGCGCTTCTTCGCAAGCTGGTGAGCAACGAGATTCTGCTGGGCTATCTTGGCGAGGTCTACTTTTACGCATGGGCCAGGCGTAGCGCCGACATCAGGTCCGCACCCTTTGCGGCGCTCAAGGACGTCACCATCCTGTCTGCGCTCGCCGGCAACGTCGTGACGCTGATCATGATGATCTTCGCCTTCCCGCTTCTGGGCAGCGGCGTCGCGGGGATTGGCAGATGGGAGATATCGGGATCCATCTTCTTCGTCCTGCTGACGTCCATGCTTGCCATGCTTTTGCGCAATCGGCTGTTCGCGCTGCCTCGGCACGAACTGTGGCTGATTTCCGCCATTCACGTGCTGCGTATCCTGGCCACGACATTGCTGGCCGCCATGATGTGGCACCTGCTGCTCCCCTCGGTGGACCTGAGCATGTGGATCATCCTTGGAACGATCAGACAGTTGCTTTCCAGGCTGCCCCTGCTTCCCAACAAGGACGTCGTCTTTGCGGGTGTGGCCGCTTTCTTGATCGGACGGGACAGCGACATTGTTTCGGCGATGGCTTTGATGGCCACGCTGATTCTTGCCGCGCATCTTGTTGTCGGTCTGCTTCTGGGAATGAACGGCCTGATCAAGGATCGGACATGATCCTGTTTGCCATGATGTCCGCTGCGCCGATCCCTTCATCGCCAGATCTGGGCAAGGCTGAGGGGCTCTGTCGGCCAAATGAAAGCGGGTCAGCCTTTCTCGTGTCGGTCGAGGGACTGAAGGACCGCAGGGGACGCCTCAAGCTTGAGCTCTACCCAGCAAATGACGCCGATTTTCTCGCCGACGACAATATCCTGATTTCGGAAGGTAAGGTGTTTCGGCGGGTCGAGGAAACCGTCCCCTCCCAGGGGTCAGTGACGCTGTGCATCCGGGCACCAGGCCCCGGCGTCTACGCGATCAGCTTGATGCATGATCGCGATGCCAACCGGAAATTCTCGCTCTCGATCGACGGCGTAGGTTTTGCGGGCAATCCCAAACTCGGATTGTCGAAACCGTCAGCGGCAAAGGCATCGGCGCGCGTAGGCGCCGCTCCGGCCCATATTCCCATCAGGCTCAATTACCGGCGCGGCCTGTTTTCCTTCGGACCTTTGGAGCGCTAGCCCATGCGAATTGTCGACGTTTGCGCTTTTTATGCGCCGCAGGGCGGCGGGGTTAAGACCTATGTAGAGCGGAAACTGCATGCCGGCGCAGCGGCGGGGCATGACATAATCATCCTTGCGCCGGGCGAGAAACTGGCGCGGCGGCCTGCGCGCGGCGGGAGCGTCGTGACCATTCCAGCCAAGCGTTTTCCGCTGGATCGGCGCTATCATTATTTCGATGATGAGGCAGCGCTGCATCGCATGCTGGACGCGCTTGCCCCCGACCTGGTCGAAGCATCGTCGCCATGGTCGAGTGCCTCCATGGTTGCACGCTGGCGCGGCGATGTCCCGCGCGCACTGGTAATGCATGCAGATCCTCTGTCGGCTTACGCCTATCGCTGGTTCGGCAATGTTGCGCCGCGGGCAGCCATCGACCGGGGCTTTGACTGGTACTGGCGACATTTGCGACGGCTCGGACAGGCTTTCGACATGGTCGTGAGCGCAAATGACAGTCTTTCCGCGCGCCTGCGCGCCGGGGGCGTCGGTTCGGTCTGTACCGTCCCCATGGGGGTAGAGCCCCATATTTTTACCCCGTCGCATCGCGACGCAGCTTTGAGGCGGCATCTTCTCGCGCGATGCGGCCTGGATGAAAATGGCCTGCTGCTGATGGGGGTCGGCCGGCATGCACCCGAGAAGCGATGGCCAATGGTCATACAGGCTGCGACGCTCGCCGGTTACCGTCGGCCCGTCGGCCTGGTGCTCCTGGGTGATGGTCGGGACAGCGCGCGGGTGCGCCGTGCAGCCGCGCACAACCCGCATATCCATCTGCTGGCGCCGACGACCGACCGGCGGCGACTCGCGAGCCTGCTGGCAAGCGCCGATGCCCTCGTCCACGGGTGCGAGGCAGAGACCTTCTGCATGACCGCCGCCGAAGCGCGCGCCAGCGGCGTCCCCGTGATCGTGCCCGATGAAGGAGGCGCTGCCGATCATGCGCGTTCAGGAATCGGTCTCCGTTTCCGTGCAGGTGACACGGCAAGTCTGGTTGAAGCGATAGAAAATTTCGCAGCTACCGATCCGGACATTTGGCGTAGTCGAGCCGCAACCGCGGCAGCTTCAGTCACCACGATGGACGAGCATTTTTCTTGGCTGTTCGAGGCCTATTCCTCGCTGCGAACTGCTGTGCGCCATGCAGCCTGAAACCTCCGCATCGAAAATGGCGCCCTTACCCGGCCAACCGCCCGCACAGCGCGGCCGCCTCCGCCGCAGAAATCTTGTGAGGTTCGATGTGGAACCCGAAAAGAAGCATCCCGTCCTATCTTCCCTCGAACCCGCCTTCCAGCGCCAATGCACCTGTCGGTGCTGGCCCCTCATGGTCAGGATCATATGGTGGGCGCTCAGAAACGATCGTTGATAGCGTAGGGCAGGAGAGGGGGATGGCGCCCTCCAGATCGTTATCGGACCATTAGTTTCAACGAGCGCAACAGCATTTCCCATAATTTTCGCTGCACAGGCATTTCTCGACTGAGGCACCCCTTGGATGACGCCGTCCTGCCGGCACGGGCATCCAGCCTGGCAGGGGATCTTCATGCGGCTTTTCATCGTAATTGCAGTATTTGGCTGTGTCCTGCTCACGCCGCGATTTGCTCAGGCGTCCGACCGGACGTGGCGCGATACCAGTAATATCGGTCGAGACGCGCTGGTGATTGCCGCGCTCGGCACGCCCCTCGTTCAGGAGGATTGGCAGGGCGCGCTTCAGGCAAGTGGAAGTGTCGGTGCCGCGACGCTGGTGTCTCTTGGACTGAAGGATATCTTTCCCGAAACCCGCCCGGATGGCAGCGACCGGCGGAGCTTTCCGTCCACCCATACCGCCACTTCCTTTGCGGCAGCTGCAACGCTCCAGAACCGCTACGGCTGGAAAGTCGGGCTTCCAGCCCATCTGGTTGCGACCATCGTCGGAATCTCTCGTGTCCAGGGTACCAAACATCACTGGTATGATGTCGCTGCCGGGGCCCTTCTGGGCGAAGCATCAGGCCTGCTTCTCACGACCAGGCGCAACAACAATATTCGAATGCTTCCCTGGAGCGATGGGCAGGGGGGCGGGATTGCAATGGCTTTGCGATTTTGAGGGCTGTAGCCACTTTTCCAGCAAAGATGGACAAATGGTATAGTTGGCGAGATTTGGACGCCAGACAAGTTCGATAGGGCTCGAACCGATCCATTTATCGGTGAGCAGCATGATCCGAACGACCTCTCTCCTATTTCTGCCATTGAGCGCGCTCGTAATGCTCGGCGCCTGCAGTCAGCAGGGCAAGCAGTCTTCTTCGCCTCCATCCCATGGTGAGGTTGTCGCGCATGAGACCGAACTGGTCAGGCTGACGCTGAAGCCCGAAGCTGTAAAAAGGCTCGGCATCGAGACGACCAGGGTTGGTGCGGGAACGGCTGCGCTGGCGCGAGAAACGAGCGGCGAAATCGTCGTTCCCAATGGGACTGGTGGCGTACCCACCGGTGCTCTCAGCAATCTGGCACAAATTGGTGCCAGCCAGGCGAGCGCCGACGGCGAGGTCGAGCGGACGCGCGCGCAGGTTCGGCTCGCGCGCATTGCGCTGGAACGCGCCAGCAGGCTCGTTGCAGAAGAAGCTGGAAGCGTCAGGGCGCGGGACGAGGCTGCGGCAGCGCTCGCAACAGCCCAGGCCCAGGCCCAGGTTGCGATCGAGCAACGACGCTTGCTCGGGCCCGCGGTTGCGTCGTTGGGCAACCAGTCACGTCTCTGGGTCCGCGTTTCCGTCGCCGGCACAGATGTTGCTGCCATCAACCGCAATGCATCCATCATCGTCGCGCCCCTGGGAACAACGCAGGGAGGACGCAAAGGGACACCGGTTCAAGCCCCGCCGTCGGCCAATGCAGTAGCTGGTACGGTCGACCTCTATTATGCGCTCGATAATAGCGACCAATTCTGGCGCGTGGGACAGCGCGTCGGCATTCGACTTCCCCTCGGCAAGACCCAGGAAGGGCTTTCCGTCCCAGCCAGTGCGATCGTGCGGGACATTTACGGCGGAGAATGGGTCTATCTCCAGACGGCGCCGGGCAATTTCATCCGGCAGCGCATCGAAGCCCTGTCGAGCGGGCAGGATGGCGCTGTCGTCATCCGCGGCCTGGCGCCTGAAGCACAGGTAGTTTCGGTCGGCGCCATGGAACTGTTCGGCACCGAATTCGGAGTGGCGCACTGATGCTCGCCTGGCTCGTCCGCAGCGCACTTCAGCAGCGCGTCATCGTTCTTGTTCTTGCCGCTATCCTGGTCGTGCTCGGACTGCGGGCATCGACCGATGTGCCGCTGGATGTCTTTCCAGAATTTGCGCCGCCGATCGTGGAGATTCAGACCGAAGCGCCAGGGCTCTCGACGGAGGAAGTCGAAAGCCTCATTACCGTTCCGATCGAAACCCAGGTGAATGGCGTGCCTGGTATAGCCACGCTGAGGTCCAAGTCGGTCCTGGGTCTTTCGTCCGTGGTCATTCTCCTGGAGCGCGGCGCGGATGTCTTCCGTGCAAGGCAGATGGTGCAGGAGCGGGTTACCCAGGCACAGGCTCGACTGCCTGCTGCCGCACGCCCTCCGATCATGCTGGCCCCGCTTTCGTCGACCAGCCGCGCCATGAAGATCGGCATTTCCTCGAAAAAGCTCGATCAGATGGAACTGTCCGAACTGGTTCGCTGGACTATTCGACCCAGGCTGATGTCCGTGCCTGGCGTCGCCAATGTCGCCATGTGGGGCATGCGCGATCGTCAGCTTCAGGTTCTCGTCGACCCTGACAAGCTACGTGCGGCTGGGGTCACTCTCAACGAACTGCGCCTGGCAACCGGTGATGCCGTCCTGGTGGGAGGCGGCGGCTTTGTCGACAACGCCAATCAGCGCCTCGCGGTGCAGCAGCCAAGCGCCGTTCAAACAGCCGACGACCTTGCTCGGACTGTCGTCAAATTGACCGGCGATGCACCGATCCGCGTAGGCGATGTTGCCCGGGTGACCGAGAGCTATGCCGCGCCGATCGGGAACGCGATCATTGATGATGGGCCAGGCATCATGCTCATCGTAGAGAAGCAGCCGACAGGCAACACTCTCGAACTCACGCGCTCGGTCGAAGCTGCCCTGGAGGAGCTCAAGCCCGGTTTGCAGGACGTCAAGGTCGACAGCAGCATCTTCCGACCTGCGACCTTCATCGAACGCTCGATCGACAATCTCACCCGCGCACTCGCGATTGGTTGCTTCCTCGTGGCGGTCGTTCTGTTTCTTTTTACCCGGGACTGGCGGCAGGCGATTATCAGTCTGGTCGCCATTCCCCTGTCGTTGCTCGGTGCCGGGCTCGTCCTGCTCTGGAGCGGGGCGACCATCAATACCATGGTTATTGCCGGTCTGGTGATCGCGCTTGGAGAGGTCGTCGACGATGCCATCATCGACGTCGAGAATATTGCCCGGCGGCTCCGCCTCAACCGCGAGGCCGATAATCCCAGGACGCCATTCGAAGTCGTACTGGCAGCGTCGCTAGAGGTGCGCTCTGCGGTGGTTTTCGCGTCGCTGATCGTGATGTTGGTCTTTCTCCCCATCTTCTTCCTGGGCGGGGTCGCGGGCACATTCTTCCAGCCGCTCGCCATTGCCTATGTCCTGGCGATCGCAGCATCGCTGCTGGTTGCGCTCGTCGTAACCCCTGCCCTTTGCCTGTTTCTGCTACCCAATGCTCCGGTCAAACATGAAGGTGACACGCGTTTCGTACGAGCGCTCAAGGGGCGTTATGGAGCAATGCTGCCTCGTATCATTGCCGCACCGCGTGCGGTTATGATCGTGATCGGAGCGGGCCTGCTTCTGGCGGGTGTTGGCTATGCGACTTTCAAGGATCAGTTCCTGCCGGAATTCCGCGAAACCGATTTCCTCATGCACTGGCTCGAAAAACCCGGAGCCTCCATCGAAGCCATGGATCGGATCACCATCCGGGTTTCCAAGGAGCTTCGTGCGATCCCGGGCGTCCGTAATTTCGGCGCACATATCGGGCGGGCGGAAGCGGCCGACGAGGTGGTCGGCCCGAACTTCACCGAGTTGTGGATAAGTCTCGACGAGAAGGCGGACTATGACGGCAGCGTGGCCAGGATCAAGGAGGTGATAGAAGGCTATCCTGGGCTCTTCCGGGATGTGCTCACCTATCTGCGCGAACGGATCAAGGAAGTTCTGTCCGGTGCAAGCGCGACGGTTGTGGTGCGGATCTTTGGCCCCGATCAGAATGAGCTTCGTGCTGCTGCGGACCGGATCAAGCAACAGGTAGCCGGAGTGGAAGGCGTAGCGGACCTCAAGGTCGAGCAGCAGGTTCTGGTCCCGCAGATCCGCATCCGTCCCCGCAGCGGCGATCTGGCAACCTTCGGCCTGACGCCGGGCGAGGTGCGCCGCCAGGCACAATCCCTCGTTGCCGGACAGAAGCTTGGCGAGATTTACCGCGATCAGAAAGCCTTTGACGTGGCGCTCTGGGGAGAGGCAGCGACCAGAGGCGACATGCATGCCCTCGCTGATCTGATGATCCAGACGCCCAACGGCGGTGCGGTACGCCTGCGCGATGTGGCGGACGTGGCAGTGGTGCCTGCTCCCAATGAAATCAAGCGCGAGGATGGTCAACGACGCCTCGATGTGACGCTCAACGTCAGTGGTGCGGACCTGGGCACAGTCGCCCAGGCGGTTGAGTCCATCGTGGCCAGGACCCGCTTTGCTCAAGGCTATCATGCCAAGGTCCTTGGCGAATATGCAGCACTCAAGGAGTCGCGCCAGCGACTTTGGACGACCGGCCTATTCTGTCTTGTCGGGATATTGGTGCTGGTGTGGATGGAGTTCCGCTCTCACCGGATCACTGCGCTGGTTGCGGTCAGCCTTCCTTTCGCGCTGGTCGGTGGCGTTGTGGCGGTGGCGTTCACCGGCAGCCTCTTGTCGCTGGGATCACTCGTCGGCTTCGTCACCGTCATCGGCATCGCGGCACGCAACGGCATCATGCTCCTGTCGCATTATCACCATTTGCGTGTTCATGAGGGAGAGGCTTTTGGTCCATCGCTTGTTCTGCGCGGAGCAGAAGAGCGGCTGGTTCCCATCCTCATGACTGCAGCCTGCGCGGGCCTTGCGCTTGTGCCGCTGATCGTGGCGGGGAACGCGCCGGGCCATGAAATCGAACATCCCATGGCGATCGTCATTCTTGGTGGACTTGTATCATCCACGCTCCTCAATCTTTTCCTGATGCCTGCCCTCTACGCTCGGTACGGCGAGGATGCGGCTGGGCCGGCCGAGCCCTCGCCCCAAGATGCTCGCATGAAGGGAGCAGCAATATGAAAACGGCCATCCTTCACGCGTGCCTGATGACTGCTGGACTCCTGGCAAGCGGCTGTGTCTCCCAGCAAGGCGCGCCACCCGCATCGGGCCTTACCCAGGCTCCGCCTCCCTTTTCGCGTGGCGAACATGTGATCGACCGACCCTTGCCGGAAAACTGGTGGCAGCTTTTCAATGACAGCCAACTCGATGCGCTTGTTGAAGCGAGCCTCGCAGCTAATGCCGATCTTCGCGCAGCCTTTGCCAATCTCGAAGCAGCGCGCGCTGCGACCCGGCAGGCGGACGCAGCGCGACTTCCGCAACCGATCCTCGAAAGCAGCGCAGCGATCGACAATCCTGCAGGGCAGCCAAGCGCAGCCAATGTGTCGAGCAGTGATTATGATGCCGCAGCAACCATAAGCTGGGATATCGATCTGTTCGGTCGGCTGCGTGCGGGAGCGCTGGCCGCCCGCGCTGACGCGCAGGCGCAAGCGACCGCGCTGGATGGTGTGCGCGTGGCCGTGGCGGCAGATACCGTGCTCGCTTACATCGATCTATGTGCGGCGCGTCAGAATGGGGCGGTGGCCTACAAGATTGTCGATGCGCAGGAACGCAATCTCAAGGCCGTTCGCGAACAATTGTCGGCAGGGGAAGTGTCTCCCCTTGAGGTCGCGCAAGCCGCCAGCCTGCTTGAAGCATCGAGAGCTACGATCCCGGCTTTCGATGCCGCTGCCGCCAGCGCAAGATTCCGGCTCGCAACGCTTCAGGGCTTGCCGCCTACCACCCCCCAGATGGCCAAGGTTGATTGCACGCTGCTGCCCAGAGCGAGCAGCGAAGTGCCAATAGGCGACGGTGCTGCACTGCTGGCACGTCGGCCCGATATTCGCGAAGCAGAGCGCAAGCTTGCTTCGGCAACAGCCAAGATCACCATCGCGCGGGCCGAACTCTATCCCAGGATCACGCTGGGCGGCGCATTGGGACTTCTGTCCGGCGCTTTTTCTGCCAGTGCCTCACCGCTAATTTCCTGGTCCTTCCCCAACCAGGCGCCGGCGCGCGCCAAGATCGCGCAGGCGCAGGCAGCCGAACGCGCTGCGCTGGCTTCGTTCGACAACGCCGTTCTGCGCGCCCTCAGGGAAGTCGAAACCGGACTTGCAGGCCTACAAAGCGAAGCCATCCGGAACCAGGCGCTTGATCGGGCAAGAGAGGCAGCAGGGCTTTACGCCCGTCGAACCAGTGCCCGGGCCAGGATTGGCGACGCGTCGCCATTGCTGGTGATCGATGCCGAACGAACCCTTGCAACGGCTGCTCTTCAAAAGGGACAGTCGGATCATCTGCTGGCACAATCCTATATCTCCCTGTTCCGTGCGCTGGGCGGTGGATGGCAGCGAGCACCTGAGCCGCTCGATCCGGTCAGGGTGATGGAGTAGAAGAACGCATGCATATCCTGATTATCGAAGACGATGGGGAAACACGCGAATTCCTCAGCCGAGGCCTCAAGGAAGTGGGGCATGCCGTGACCCTTGTGGAGGAAGGACGAGAGGGACTGTTCCAGGCAACGGACAGCAATTATGACGCGATCATCGTTGATCGCATGCTGCCAGGACTGGACGGTCTATCCCTGCTCAAGATGCTGCGCGCGACCGGCGACCTCACGCCCGTTCTCATGTTGACCGCAATTGGTCGAATAGCGGATCGGGTAGAGGGGCTCGAGGCAGGCGCCGACGACTATCTGGTCAAGCCCTTCGCCTTTTCCGAGCTCCTCGCCCGCTTGAATGCCCTTGGTCGACGGCAGGCACCGCAAGTCGAACAGTCCCGGCTGACCGTTGGCGACATCGATATCGACTTTCACAGGCGCACAGTGCATCGCGGAGGAAAGAAGGTCATTTTGCAACCGCGGGAATTCTCGCTGCTCGCCGAACTCATGCGCAATTCTCATCGCGTGGTTACCCGAACGATGCTGCTCGAACGCGTATGGGACTTCGACTTCGAGCCCAAGACCAATATCGTGGAGACCCATCTCAGTCGGCTTCGCTCGAAGCTGAATGCGGGCTTCGATGTCGATGCGATCGAGACGGTTCGCGGCGCGGGTTACATGATCAGGAGCAATTAATGCCCCGCCCATGGAAAACGACCTTTGGCCTTACGGCACTGGTTAGCCTGGCCTTCGTTCTGGCGACGCTTGTGATCGGGCTCTTGGCCTATGCGCTGACCCATGAGGCGATGGAGGTGCAACTGGACCATCGAACCGCCACCGAGACGAGCGCCTTGCTGGAGCGGGCGGGTGCTGGCGGAACCCCGGCACTGGCCGAACTCATTCATCAGCGCGATGCCGGGCACAGCACGGCAAGCCTCGGATATATTCTGGTCGATCCCCAAGGACGACGGCTGGCCGGCGCACTGGATGCGCAAATTCCGGCAAAGGCAGGATATTTCGAATTACTGCACTACGGGAAGGATGGCGCCATAGCCCAGGCACTCATCACCGATCTGCCCGACGGCAGCCGCCTTCTGGTGGCAGCAGATCGCACGGTGATTGACGAGATGGACATCACGATCCTGAAGCTGTTTTCGGCCTCATTTGCCGCCATGCTTCTTCTGGCTGTCGGGGGCGCCTGGACCGTTGGCGCTGTAACGCGCAGTCGATTGCGCCGATTCGACGATGCGGCCCAGGCCATTATCGGAGGAGACCTGACCCAGCGCATGCCGCTGGACGGATCTGACAACGAGTTCGACGGCGTCGCCAAGTCGCTCAATCATATGCTGGACCGCAATGCTGCCCTGGTCGAGAATCTTCGACAGGTGTCGAGCGATGTTGCGCATGACCTTCGAACGCCACTGACGCGCCTGAATAATCGTCTGGATGAAGCACTCGCCTTCAGCGGAGACAAGCGCACGCGCGCGATCGAGGCGGCAATAGCAGAATCCCATGAACTGCTCGAGGTCTTCTCGGCCATCCTTCGCATATCCGAAATCGAGGCGGGCACGCTCAAGCGAGATTTTCAGGAACTGGCGCTTGGAGATCTGGTCGAGGATGTGGTCGAAACCTATGCGCCCGATTTCGAGCTTTCAGGTCATGCGCTGCATTCCACCATCCATATGGGGCTTCGCATCCGGGGCGATGCCCGATTGCTGTCCCAACTCATCACCAACCTGCTGGATAATGCGCTGCGGCATACGCCGGCTGGCACGACGGTCGCGCTCAATCTGACTGCCAGCGAGGCTTTCGTTATTCTTGAAGTCTGCGATGATGGTCCCGGTGTTCCGGCAACCGAGCGTGATCGACTGTTCAGCCGTTTTACGCGGACCGAAGCCAGCCGCACCACCGACGGACATGGTCTGGGCCTGGCCCTTGTCTCTGCTGTCGCGCAAATCCATGGGGGCTGTGCGACCGTTCTGGACAAGCCCGGTTTTGCTGTAGAGGTTCGTCTCGCGCGATAAGTTACCGGAACATTGGGGGGCATATACAACATCCCAACCTTATCCCTGGGCCAGTTGCACGTCCCGACCGAAGCGCTAACCCCCCTCGCGAATGATAACTATTCGCATTAAATGAAGGGGATCTAACCTTGCAATATTCAGCGATTTTCCGATCGGCGCTGCTTGCGTCGACTGCGCCCGGCATCCTCCTTTCGCTGGTCTCCCCCTCACTCGCAATAGCCCAGGAGCAGGTTCTCGGGTCCGTAACGGTCACGGACACCGCGATCGATGATCGGGAAGCCGAAAGCTCCTACAAGGTCAGCCGCAGCATCAGCGCGACGCGCACGGATACGCCGCTGATCGATGTACCCCAGTCGGTCAATGTGGTGTCGGTCAAGCAGATCGAGGATCAGGCAGCCAACAGCATCGGTGACGCCATACGCTATGTCCCGGGCGTTTTCTCGGCCCAGGGCGAGGGTAATCGCGAAACGCTGGTGATCCGCGGCAATTCGACCACCGGCGACTTCTTCGTCGATGGCATGCGCGACGATATCCAGACCTATCGCGACCTCTATAACATCGAGAAGCTGGAAATCTTCAAAGGACCGAACGCGATGATCTTCGGCCGGGGCGGCGTAGGCGGCGTGGTCAATCGCGTTACCAAGGTTGCGGACTGGAATCTTCATCGTGCCTTCCGACTGGAAGGCGGAAGCTTCGAGCATAAGCGCGCCCAGTTTGATCTGGGCACGCCGATCAGCGATTTTGCAGCTGTCCGACTGACCGGTGTCTATCAGGACAGCGACAGCTATCGCGATGGCGTCAACTATAACCGCTGGGGCTTCAACCCGACCGGCTCATTCAAAATTGGTCCCGATACGACCATTTCGCTTGGATATGAGCATTTCGAGGATGAGCGCGTCGCCGATCGTGGCGTTCCCGCTCGGTTCGGCGCTTCGGCGACCAATATCGTTGGCCCGCTTCGCACGCCGCGCGGTCAGTTCTTCGGCGATCCGACCCAGAGCCCTACCGGTACGAATACCGACGCCGGTTCGCTGTTCATCGAACATAAGTTCAGCGACACGGTCTCGATCCGCAACCGCACCCGCTATGCCGACTATGACAAATATTATTCCAACGTCTTCCCCGGCGCGGTCAACGCAGCTGAAACGAGCGTGAGCATCTCGGCCTATCGTGCCACCACGCAACGCAAGAATTTCATCAACCAGACCGATTTCAATGCGATCTTCAATACCGGCTCCATTGAGCATACCCTGCTCGTGGGCGCTGAATATGGTCACCAAAAATCCGACAATATTCGGGAAGAAGGGCGTTTTGCAGGCAATGCAAGCTCGGTGACCGTGCCGATCTCGGCGTCTAATGTTCGTTTGCCCACCAGCTGGACCATGATTTCGAGCAGCACGAACAGCAACGGCGTGGCGGAGGTCGCGGCCGGCTATGTCCAGGACCAGATCGCCATCTCGCCCATGTTCGATATCGTCGTGGGCGTGCGCTACGAGCATTTCAAGACCACGCTGCACGATCGGCGCAGCCTCGCCTTCCGGACGAGCGGCAGCACCATATCTCCCGAATATTATGACGTGACCGACAATCTCTGGTCTCCGCGCGCCGGCCTCATCTTCAAGCCGGCCGAGAATGCCTCCATCTATGCAAGCTACTCGCGTACCTACCAGCCGCGTGGTGGCGACCAGTTGACCGGCCTTTCGCTTTCCAACGCCAGCCTGGCGCCGGAGAAGTTCCAGAACTACGAAATCGGTGCGAAGTGGGACATTCTCCCCACGTTCAACCTTGCCGCCGCCATCTATCAACTGGATCGCGACAATGTTCTGGCGCTGAGCGATCCCAATAATGCGGCCTCGCCGACGGTGCCGATCGGACGGCAGCGCACCAAGGGCATCGAACTCAGTGCTGCGGGCAGCATTACCAAGCAGCTCAGCATGGTCGGCGCCTACACCTATTCCGACGGCACCTTCCTCGACAATGTCTCGGGCACTGTCCAGGCAGGGAACATCCTGCCCAACATGCCCAAGCACAGCGCCTCGCTCTGGACCCGCTTCGATCCGATCGAACAGCTCGGCGCTGCGCTGGGCGTGATCTACCAGGGCAAGCGCTACGCCTCGACCGACAATTGCGTCGCGATGCCCGGCTATACGCGGCTCGATGGCGCCGTCTATTTCGACATCGCGCCAGAGCTGAGCCTGCAGGTGAATGTCGAGAATATCCTTGGCAAGCGTTACTATCTCTATGCCCATAGCAACAACAACATCACGCCAGGTTCACCGACTGCGGTGAAGGTCGGCCTCAGCGCGAAGTTCTGACCATGTCCAGCCGCTTCCTTCCTTTGAAGCGCTTCACAAGGGAGGAGCGGCTGGCAATTTGCCTTCTGCGTGGTGGCAGCAGTGCCAAAGTCGGAGAGGCCGCTATCCGGGCATTCGCAGCACTGGGTGAACACGCCACCGAGCGAGGCTTCGTGATAGCGACATTGTCCAGCCCATTTGTGAACCAGGATGAGATCCGGCTTCTTGGGGGCATAGCAGCATTCCAGCGCCAGATACCGCCGATGGACATCGGGCTGCCGGCGCACCTGCACGCATTGCTGGACGCGTGCGCAGCAGGCCTGACCCGGCGTGGCGGCAAACTTGATTTTCGTAATGTCGCCCGGTGCCCAGGTCTTCCTGAACAACGGGCAAAGAAGCGACAGGATCGTTCGATCCGGCTCATAAATCGCACATATGGCGCCCCCAAACAGGCAGTTGTCTTTGCGGTTTTGCGCGATCGTGACACGGCAACAATCGCCGATCTCGGCCGAATGGGCGTGTCTCGCTCGGTCGTCAGCAAGATGACCAAGCGTGGCTTGATCGAGAGGGTGGGCTACGGCGTTTATGCCTCGCCGGCCTCGAAGCGCCGAGGATAGTGCATATGTCGCGCCTAGAGGAACATGCGGCCGGACATTCGTCCGGCCTCACACATCAGTCTGAAGAGGTGACATAAGCAGGACCAAGTTCGTCCAGCGATTTCACGCCGACTTGCGCCATGGCGAGTTCGAACTCTGCCCGTATCATGTGAAGCATATGGGCAACGCCGGCCATGCCTGCCACCGCGAGGGCATGAAGTTGCGGCCTACCAATCATGACCGCGCTGGCACCAAGGCTAATCGCCTTGAGGACATCCGTGCCGGTACGCACACCGCTGTCGAGAAGGATCGGGCATTTTCCATCGATCGTACGCGCGATCGATGGAAGCGCTTTCATGGGCGTGATGAGACCGTCGGTGACGCGTCCGCCATGGTTCGACACGACAATGGCATCAACGCCATGATCAAGTGCCATGCGAGCGTCAGCAGGAGAAAGGATGCCTTTCAATATGATCGGCAAACTGGTCTGCTTGCGCAGCCACGCGATATCGTCCCAGGTTGGTGCGGCGTCGGCCAGCGCCGTTCCAAAGATGATCTGCCCGCCCGCAGCCGCGCTGTTCTGGACGCTGCGGGGCATTCCACGGAGATTGGCGGCCTCGACCCCTTCCGGCAGTGCGAATTCGGATCGCTTCATGGCCGCATCGATCGTTACCATGAGGACGCAATAGCCAGCAGCCTCGGCGCGTCGCACCAGTTCAAGCGAATGCCCTCGATCAGCCTGGAAATAGAGCTGGAACCAGAGCCGCGGCGTCTGGTCACGCTCCATGGCCTGGCGCGCGGCATGCGCAGCCCAGGCAATGTCCTCGAGAGGAATGCTGGAAAGAGTGCTGACCTTCTGGGTATGTCGCTCAGATGGCAAAGCTCCGCATGGTGGGCGGCGACTTTATATTGGCAGCAGCCATGGCATGGCGGATCCTGGCAAAAGCTGTCGGTCACATCAATGACGCCAAATGTCTTGAGTTGGTCGGCACGAGCCCTATAGCAAGTCCTGCGCATCCTCGTCGGCAAGCGTTCTGCAGAAGGCCAATGTGGCCAAAGGAGAACGATCATGGAGATGCCTGAAACAGAACTCATCGCCACCAAGCGCCCGGTTTGGAATGCAGGAAGGACCGTGGGCGCCAAGCGGGCGCTGAAACCGAAGCAGATTTGGGAAATCCGTTTCTACCTCAATCAGCGCCGCCGCCTACGAGATCGGGCGCTGTTCGATCTGGCGATCGACAGCAAGCTTCGGGGCTGCGACCTCGTGCAGATCAAGATCGGCGACCTTGTAAGCGGCGGGCAGGTCCGAACGCGGGCAATCGTCATGCAGCAGAAAACAGGTCGGCCCGTTCAATTTGAGCTGCTGCCAGATGCTCGAGCGAGCTTGCTGGCATGGCTCGAACGCCGGGGCGGAACAGTGGACGATTATGTTTTCCCAAGCCGGGTTGATCACAATGGGCACCTGAGCACACGGCAGTATGCTCGGCTTGTCGACGAATGGGTGACAGGTGTCGGCTTGATGCGGAGCGAGTATGGCACGCACTCACTTCGCCGAACGAAGGCATCGATCATCTACAGGGCGACGGGCAACCTTCGCGCCGTTCAGATACTGCTCGGCCATAGCAAGATTGAGAACACGGTGCGCTATCTAGGGATCGACGTAGAGGACGCGCTTGCCCTTGCAGAAAACACGGAGATCTGAATCTGCTGGCGCCCGTGCCCAGGGCGTGCCGGGCACGGGCGCTGGGACATTCCCGACGTTCGCCTGTGACATGTTAAACGGCAGCCCTGATTACAAGCCGACGTTCCCGCACCTCCCGACGAACGGCCTCGGCATTATGCTCGGCTTGTAGATGAATGGTTGACAGGAGTTGGCCTGATGCGGAGCGAATACGGCACCCGCTCACTCCGCCGAGCGAAGGCATCGATCATATACAGGGCGACCGGCAATCTACGGGTTGTCCAGATCCTGCTCGGCCATAGCAAGATCGAGAATATGGTTAGCTATCTCGGGATCGACGTAGAAGACGCCCAAAAATACCGAAATTTGAGTGTTGGCCTCTCACCTATGGCGAGGGGCCATTTAGCGTAGCCACCAGCGGAGCATTCCGCCCACAAGCGCCAACGCGAAAACGCTAGCAGCCCAAATGCCGAAAAACCATCCAAGGCGACTCAGCCAGAGCGGCATCAATGATACCCCTCAATGCCAACCTTGCCCCGGAAAACCCAATAGGACCAGGCCGTATATGCCAGGATCACGGGCACCATGATCGAGGCTCCAACCAGCATGAACAACTGACTGCGGACGGGCGCTGCGGCTTCCCAGATCGTCACCCGCGCCGGAACGACATCGGGCCAGATCGAGACACCAAGGCCGACCAAGCATAGCCCGAACAGGGCCAACGCCCAGAAGAAAGGCTGCGCATCGCGCTTCAATCGGAGGCTACGATAAAACAGGAATGTTACGACGAGCGTGGCGAGCGGCACCTGCGCTGTCGCGACCACGCCCGGGAAACTCAGCCAGCGCTGAAAGTATTGCGTTTCGAGCCGCAGCGTTGCGAGGCTGATCACGCCGATCATGATGAGCAGGCCGATGCCAAGCCGCCCGGCATAGGTCACCGTCTGCCGTCGCAACCCGCCTTCAGTCTTCCAGTTGAGCCAACAAGCCCCGAGCAGGGCATAGCCGACTAGCAGCCCGACACCCGTCAGCAGACTGAACGGCGACAGCCATTCCCACCAACCCCCGGCATAGCTGCGCCCCTCGACCGTGATGCCCTGTAGCAGCGCGCCGAGCGCAATGCCTTGCGCGAAGGTGGCGACGACCGACCCTGTCGTGAACGCCTTGTCCCAGAAAGCACGGTGCGCCGGGTCGCGCCAGCGGAACTCGAATGCCACGCCGCGGAATACAAGGCCAAGCAGCATTGCGATCATCGGCGCGTAAAGCGCGGGAAGGATGATGGCATAGGCCAGCGGGAATGCGGCAAACAGGCCGCCCACGCCCATAACCAGCCAGGTTTCGTTTCCGTCCCAGACCGGAGCGATGCTGTTCATCGCGGTGTCCCGATCCTGCCCGACCTTGAAGAACGGAAACAGGATGCCGATGCCGAGATCGAAGCCGTCCATCACGACATAGGCGATGATAGCAAAGCCGATGATACAGGCCCAGATGACGGTGAGATCGATCATGACGAAGCTCCCTCGATGATAGCCGGCGCCGGGGTGATCCCCGCACTGCGAAT
The DNA here is from genome assembly GCF_042647625.1 of Sphingobium rhizovicinum. Taxonomy (NCBI): domain Bacteria; kingdom Pseudomonadati; phylum Pseudomonadota; class Alphaproteobacteria; order Sphingomonadales; family Sphingobiaceae; genus Sphingobium; species Sphingobium rhizovicinum. The sequence continues at coordinate 225,360 of NZ_JBHRVU010000004.1, forward strand.
GGGCGCATCACTGGGCGGCGGTTCATGTGCTTCAGGCGGCTTCTTCATGAGTTGAAGCAGATACCAGATGCCCATCCCGAAGACGGCGAAATAGACGACCACGAAGGCCAGCAGCGACGAGGCGACCGCAGGAGCATCCAGCGGTGAAGCGCTTTGGGCGGTCCTCAGCAGACCATAGATTGTGAAGGGTTGCCGTCCGACTTCCGTCACGATCCAGCCGGACAGCACTGCGATCAGTCCCGACGGCCCCATCAGCACAGCGAAGCGATGCAGCAGCGGCCAGTCGTAGAGCGCCTTGCGCCAGCGCGCGATGAGGCTCAGGATCCCGATCCCGAGCATCGCGAAACCGATCCCGACCATTACGCGAAAGGCCCAGAAGACGATACCGACGGGAGGACGATCAGCTGGTGGCACGGTGTCCAGGCCACTCAAGGGCGCATCGAGTTCGTGTTTGAGAATCAGCGACGACGCCTTGGGTATCTCGATGGCATAATACACCCGCTGTTCAGCGCTGTTGGGGATGCCGAACAGGATCAAAGGCGCACCGTGCGGGTGGCTCTGAAAATGGCCTTCCATCGCCATCACCTTCACCGGCTGGTGCTTGAGAGTATTGAGCCCGTGCATGTCGCCGGCGAAGATCTGGATCGGAGCAACGAGCGCCGCCATCCACATCGCCATAGAGAACATCTTGCGTGCGCCGGGATTGGTGCGGTCCTTTAAGAGATGCCATCCTCCGACGGCACCCACGATAAAAGCGGTCGTCAGATAGGCGGCAAGGACCGTGTGAAAGAGCCGATAGGGGAAGCTGGGATTGAAGATGATTGTCAGCCAGCTTGGCCCCGGCAGGAACTGGCCGTTGGCGCCGACCTCATAGCCAACGGGCGTTTGCATCCAGCTGTTGACCGACAGGATCCAGAATGCGGAAATAAAAGTCCCCAGCGCGACTGCAAGCGTCGCGACGAAGTGCAGCTTGCGCCCAACCTTGTTGATCCCGAACAACATGACCCCGAGGAATCCGGCTTCTAAGAAGAAGGCGGTCAGCACCTCATAGGCCATCAGCGGTCCGATGACAGGTCCCGCCTTGTCCGAGAACACTGACCAGTTGGTGCCGAACTGGTAGGACATGACAATGCCCGAGACGACGCCCATGGCGAACACGACGGCGAAGATCTTCAGCCAGTAGCGAAACAGGTTCGCATAGACGCCCTTGCCGGTCTTCAGCCACAGAGCTTCGAGCACGGCCAGATAGCTTGCCAGCCCGATGGAAAAGGCCGGGAAGAGGAAGTGAAAGCTCACCGTGAAGGCGAATTGCGCCCTTGCGAGAATGATGGCGTCCATGAATATCCCCGTTCAGCTGGCGAGTTCGGACCAGCTCTTGAATAGCATGTAGATGGCAACGACGAGCACGAAGACTGCGAAGAGGCTGTTCAACCGGCCCTTTTCGGCGGCCAGTACCTGCGATGCACGCGTGCCGATGACGCTCCCGACAATGCCGCCCACGATGAACACGCCGGCCAGACCCCAAAGGACGTAGCCCGAAAGCGCATAGTTGAGCGCTGTCGTCAGACCGAAGGCCGCGACCGCGACGAGCGAGGTGCCGATCGCGCGCAGGATGGGCATGTGGGTCGAGGCGATCAGCCCCGGCACAATGAGGAAACCGCCGCCGATCCCGAAGAAGCCGGAAAAGGCGCCGGTCCCGAGACCATAGCTGACAACCTTGCCGACATTCTCCCGATTGCATTGCGCGCCCTCGACGCCCTGGTCGCCGCGACCGCGAAACATCAAGACTGCCACAACGATCATCAGGATCGCGAACAGGAACAGCAGCTTGTGCCCATCGATGCTCTTGCCAAGCGTTGAACCGCCGAGCGCACCGACGACGCCGGCAGCAGCATAGATCCCCCCGCACCGCCAGTTCACGGTGCGGGCATGGGCATGGTTCCAGAGGCCAGTAAGCGCATTGGCCGCGACGGCCAATGCACTGGTGCCGATCGCCTCATGCGGATTGCGGACGCCTACGAGATAGAGCAGCAGCGGCACGGCGAGGATCGACCCGCCGCCCCCGACAAGCCCGAGGACAAAGCCCACCAGCGCGCCTGACAGTCCGCCGAGGGCATATTGAAGCGGCTCAAGCATGGCTCAGTGCGCCGCTTCGATCGCGTGCGGCGCGACCATCCATTCCCGGCCCTTGAGCATGCCATGCCAGTAAACCGGCGGCAGGATGGTGTCCTTGAGGAGCCAGGACAGGCGCGAGGGCCGCGTTCCGTCGATCAGCCAATTGGGAAAGCTGGGCAGCAATTTGCCGCCATAGCCGAACTCGGCGAGCACGATCTTGCCAGCCTCGACCGTTAGCGGACAGGAGCCATAGCCGTCATAGTCAGCGGTCGGCGGCTTGCCCTCGAGCACGGCAAGTACATTGACCGCGACAACCGGCGCCTGCTTGCGCGCCGCAGCGGCGGTCTTGGCATTCGAGGCGGAGCAGGCGTCGCCCAATGCAAATACATTAGGATAGCGCACATGTCGAAGCGTCGCCTCGTTGACTTCGATGAAGCCGGAGGCTGCTGCGAGGGAACTGGTGCGCACGAAATCCGGCGCGACCTGTGGCGGCACGACGTGAATCATGTCGAAGCGCTCTTCGACGCGTCCGGTGCCGTCGCTATCCTTGCGTTCGAAAGTCGCCACTTTTGCGGCGCCATCGATCGCGACGAGCTTCGATTCGAAGTTGAGGTGCGCGCCATAGCGCTCGACATATTCCATCAGTGCCGGGACATAGGCGGCAACGCCGAACAGCACCGCGCCGGCGGTGTGGAACTGGACGTCGATGTCTTTCAGGACGCCTGCCTTTTCCCAGCGATGACAGGAAAGGTACATCGCTTTTTGCGGCGCGCCGGCACACTTGATCGGCATTGCGGGCTGGGTGAACAGCGCCCGTCCGCCCTTGAATTGCTTCACCAGTCTGTTGGTGTAGGGCGCAAGATCATAGCCATAGTTGGACGTCACGCCGTTCTTGCCGATCGTATCGGCCAAGCCCGGAATAGCGTTCCAATCCAATTTGATACCCGGACAGGCAACGAGAACACGGTAGCGGACTTCGCCGCCATCACTGAGGATCACCTTGTTTTCGTCGGGGGCAAAATCCGAGGCTGCTGCGCGGATCCAGTTCACTCGGCTCGGCATGACCTGCGCTTCAGTGCGTCGTGTGAACTCTCTCTCGAAGACACCGGCGCCGACCATAGTCCAACCGGGCTGATAATAATGCTCCTCAGATGGCTCGATAACTGCAATATCGAGCTTCGGATTGCGCTTTAGAAGGCTTGCTGCCGTCGCAATCCCCGCTGCACCGCCGCCGACAATCACGACATCGTGAATATGGACTACAGGGGCCGATTGGCTCCGAGAGGAGGAGAGGTCATACAACTTCGTCGACCTCGCGCCGGAGCGGCAAAAGGCGAGAATCGGCCTAGGAAGGCGCGCTAGCGCACTTGCCATGGCCTCAACATTCGCATCGGTAATCGCCCCCGAGACTGCGGGCGCATGCGCGAACTCTAAGCCCAGTCGTTCGGCAGCTTCACGAAGCTCCGTAGCGGCAATCTGACCCTTCTCCTCGTTATCAGGTCGATTGCAGATGATCGCCTTGTAACCTTGGGCGGCGATTGCCGGAAGGTCGGCGAGATCAATCTGCGGGGAGATTGCAAAGTCCCGATTGAGCGGCTTGATGTCCATGGCTTCTCCTCGATCCCGCTCTGAAGCGGGCCTCTTTTCATTTTGTAATGATGCGGTGCGCGGTCATGCCGGCGAGCATGGCGGCGACGAAAATTCCGGCTTCAATTGGTGCGATGGCAAGGTCGGCGAGTGCGGGGCCGGGACATAGTCCCCCGATCGCCCAACCGATCCCGAACAATGACGCTCCGCCAAGCAACTTGGCATCCAGCAAGCTTGTACCGGGCAAGTCGAACGCCTCGCAGACGATCGGTCGCGGCATCCGCTTCTGGACCAACCAGGCGATCGCCATCGGCACCATCGCACCGACCATCACGAAGGCAAGCGTGGGATCCCAGGCCCCGAACAGATCGAGGAAGGCGCGCACCCGCGCGGGGTCAGCCATGCCGGATATGGTGAGCCCAGCTCCGAACAAGGTGCCCGCTAGCAACGAGATGGCAGGGACCTTCACTTCCCAGTGCCGCAGGTTGAAAGGCCGAGCGGGCGGTAGAGCGGACAGAAGCTGACCGCGCTTGTCAGAAGGAATATAACTGCGACGATCGCCAAGCCGACACCGAGGTCCCCGCTGATCGTTCCGGTCCACCAGAGATAACCGATCGCCAAGGCTGCGATGGTGCGCAGCATCCGATCGACCGTTCCCATATTCCTCTTCATGTCCGGTGTCCTCCGACTATCCGTTGATGAAACCGAAAGCGCGCATCAGCCCAACGGTGGCGAAGCCGCTGACCATGAAGGTCAGCGTTGCGACCATCGACCGGCGCGAAAGTCGGGAGAGACCGCAGACCCCGTGACCGCTCGTGCAGCCTGAACCAAGGCGCGTGCCGAAACCTACGAGCAGTCCGGCAATGACCAGTTGCAGGACTGATCCTGTAAAAAGCGGTCTGATACTGCTGGAAGACAGTATGACGAGGAGCGCACCAAGCGGCAGTCCGGCGATGAACGCGAGCGCTATGGCGCGCGGTGTGCCCGTATCGGAAATTCCCGACGCGCGGGCCAACATACCGCTTACACCAGCGATGCGACCAAGTCCGAGCAGCATGATCGCTGCCGCAAGCCCGATCAGCAGGCCGCCAACCAACCCCGCGACGGGGGTGGCATTGGGGAAGCCGGGCAGCATCATACTGCGTTGACCGGAATCTTGAGGTACGTGACGCCATTGTCCTCGGCAGGCGGGAAATGACCGGCGCGCATGTTCACCTGGACAGAAGGCAGAATGAGGCGCGGCATCGCGAGCGTCTTGTCGCGGGCCTCGCGCATCGCGACAAATTCGTCTTCGCTTACCCCGTCATGGATATGGACGTTGGCTTGGCGCTCGGCCTCTACGGTCGTTTCCCAGACATAGTCCTTGCGCCCTTCCGGAAGATAATCGTGGCACATGAACAGCCGCGTTTCCGGCGGGAGCGACAGAAGCCGCATCGCAGATTGATAGAGGGTTCGGGCATCGCCACCGGGAAAATCAGCACGTGCCGTGCCGTAGTCGGGCATGAACATGGTATCGCCGACAAAGACGGCGTCGCCGATCACATAGGCGATACAGGCCGGCGTGTGCCCCGGCACATGCAGCACGGTTACATCAAGATTGCCGATCCGGAAGTGATCACCGTCTTTCCACAAATGATCGAAGTCGGAACCGTTGCGCTCGAAATCGGTGCCCGCGTTGAAAAGCTTACCAAATGCCTGCTGCACCGTGATGATTTGCTCGCCGATGGCGATTTGCCCGCCCAACTTCTCCTTCAGATATGGCGCAGCTGACAGGTGATCCGCGTGAGCGTGCGTCTCCAGGTGCCAGTCGATAGCAAGCCCCTTCTCCTCGACAAAAGCGACAAGCGCGTTTGCCGAGGAGAAGGAGGTGCGACCCGAGGCGGGGTCATAGTCCAGCACGCTGTCGATGATCGCAGCGTGGCGGCTCTCGGGATCATGAACAACATAGGTCACCGTGAAGGTCGGCTCGTCAAAGAACGCCTTGATCTGGGGGGTGTCCGTTTGAGCGGCTGAGATCTGCGATGAGGCGGCTGCAAGAGCGGAGTCGGCCACGGAAAACCTCACAAATTCACATTTACATATATCGTGTAATCGAATAATCTTGTTGCGTCAAGAGGGAGGAGCGTCGAAGGAGACGTCATGGAAATGGCCCAAAGAATTGAATCTCGCTCACCGCGCATTGGAGAGCCCGCGCCAGACTTTCGCGCCCGTTCGACCGGGGGCGAAATTCAGCTTTCAAAGTTGCGTGGACGATGGGTGATCTTTTTTTCCCATCCCGCTGACTTCACGCCAGTTTGCAGCACCGAATTCGCTGAACTCGCCCGTCGGCAGTCGGAATTTGATGCCCTTGAAACGTCGCTGTTGGGACTGTCAGTCGACAGCCTTTACTCGCACATGGCGTGGGTCAGAGCGATCCGAGAGACGCTCGGAGCGGATGTCCGCTTCCCGATAATCGAGGATCCGAGCATGGCGATTGGGCATGCCTATGGCATGGTTGACGAGCAATCTGCTGACAGCATGGCTATGCGTTCGACATTCTTCATCGATCCCGAAGGGGTCATAAGGGCGATCACATGCTACCCCCATAATGTTGGGCGATCGGTCGATGAGATGCTGCGGTTGCTTAAAGCACTGCAAGTGGTGGGCAGTGCCCAGAAACTTGCGCCTGAAGGATGGCGGGAAGGACAGCCTTTGCTCTGCCCACCATCTGACATCGCAGAAGATCGCCAGGACTGGTTTTGCCGCTTTGCGGACGCGCTATGAACGAGGCATTTTACGAGGACCGCGAAGCTGCGACCGTCGCGTCCGAAAAGCTCAAGGTCTTTGCGCAACCACAGCGCCTCATGATCCTCTCTTGCCTGTTACGCGGGGAGCGCAACGTATCGGAGATCGGCGAAGCGACAGACATTGTCCAACCAGCACTCAGCCAGCAGCTAGGGGAGTTACGCCGGGCCAATCTCGTTCAAACGAGAAAGGAGGCCAAACTCGTTTGGTACGCGCTTGCTGACGAGGGGGTCGCTTTGTGCGTCCGAACAATGGAAGCGATTTTCGGAGGCCTGGGTAAGGTCGAAGAAATCCGGCCGTCTGCCAAACCGGAGCGTCGTCCATCATTACCTGAAGGGGTGGCCGGATTTGCTCAAGTGCTTGATTAAGATATTTACGCGCTGTTTGCCTCGTTTGGCTTTGTAGCGAGTGCTGCGGTGGTCGCTGCAAGCGACACGCTCTTAACGTCGTAGAAGAAGTTTCATGTGCGCAGCTTTTGGGCCTTTGTCCTAAATTGCTTTCCCGACCAAGCTGCCAATGCCAGCGGTCAAACCCATGGCCAACGCCCCCCAGAACACCACACGACCGACAGGTTTGAGCGGGTTTGCACCGCCAGCGGCAGCTCCCACCCATCCCAGGAGCGCCAGGAACAGGAGCGATCCCAGCGCTTCGCCTGTTACGGTGAGCGACGCCGGCAGCAAAGCCGCAAGGATGAGAGGCAGCAGGGCTCCGGCCGTGAACGTCGAGGCAGACGTCAATGCCGCTGTGATCGGGCGTGCGGCAGTCATCTCGGTGATGTGGAGTTCTTCGCGAGCATGAGCACCCAGTGCATCATGCTCCATGAGTTGTTTCGCAACCTCATGCGAGGTCTTTTCGTCGACCCCTCGCTGAACATAGAAACCAGCCAACTCTGCCAATTCCGCATCGGGATTGTCAGCGATTTCCTGCTGCTCCCGGCGCAAGTCCGCCGCTTCGGTGTCAGACTGAGAGCTTACCGACACATATTCGCCCGCCGCCATCGACATCGCGCCGGCCACCAGACCCGCTATACCAGATATCAACATGGAAGAACGGGAGGCACCGGACGCAGCGACGCCGATCATCAGGCTAGCCGTGGATACGATGCCGTCGTTGGCGCCTAGCACCGCGGCACGAAGCCATCCGATACGAGAGACGAGATGGGTTTCCCGGTGGCTGCGCATCGTAATCCCCTTTGAAGCCAAGCCATTTCTTTGACCCGCATTATAGCCTGTTCGCTATCTCGTGCCAGTCCGGCAAGCTCGATCCGCACAAATTTGGAGGCGCGACGCCGTATCGGATCACAAGCGTCAGAAGAAATTCATATGGTCAGGACGATGTCAGATCGGTTCGGTAATATGCCGGGTAAAACCATCGCCGGATGAGAGCATGCGCATTCTGATCATTGAAGACAATCGCCACCTGGCAGATCTGACGGCGGAGGGCCTTACGCGTCGGAAATTCGTATGCGATTGTGCCTATTCGGCAGCGGAGGCGGATCTGGCTCTTGGGTCGGCTCAGTATGATGCACTCATCCTCGATCTGGGCTTGCCCGATGGTGACGGCGTACATTGGATCAAGAAGAGGCGTGACGCGGGCCTTGCGGTGCCGGTCCTGATGCTGACAGCCCGCAGTTCGCTCCAGCAGCGGGTCGATGGACTGGACGGCGGCGCTGACGACTATGTCGTCAAACCGGTAGAGGCGGATGAGCTGGCAGCGAGGATTCGGGCACTACTTCGCCGTCCGGGAGCTCGGGCAGCGCCCGTGTTGGAGGTGGGCAGCCTATCCTATGACACGAGCGCTCATCGCGCGCGGTATCAGGGTAAGGCCATCGATCTGTCACCTCGCGAGACCAGCCTGCTTGAGTTACTCATGCGGGAGGCTGGTGCAGTCGTTCGTCGATCTCGTATCGAAAATGCACTGTATAGTTTTCGAGACGAGATATCCCCTAATGCAGTGGATGCCGCAATCTCGCGGCTGCGTCGTCGACTTGAGGAATGCGGAGCTCGCAACATGCTCCATACGATCAAGGGGCTAGGCTACTTGCTAGAAGACCGGGAACCGTGCTGAAGCGACTTTCGGTTGGCCATCGGCTCATCGGTGGCCTGCTGCTGGTTGGCGCCATCGGTACGGTGTCGCTGATCTACGCTGTCCTCTCGGAATATGGCATACCGTTTAGCGCCTTGCTCGATCCGACCATGCGCGACGCGGCATCGACGGAACTGTTCGATCATGTTCTCATCCCACTGGTGGTGCTGATCCTGCCAATGGGCCTTGCAACCACATGGGTCATCAGAACGGCGTTCGAGCCCCTGAGCAAAGCGGCGCGTCATATCGAAACCGCACCGACCGAACGCGGGATGCAGATCGATGAAGCCGATATGCCTGCTGAAGCGAAACCGTTCGTGCGATCCATCAACAACCTGCTTCACCGACTCGACACCTCAGCTCAGCAACAGGCGGATTTTGCGTCTGACGTCGCCCACGAATTGCGGACGCCGTTGGCCATTTTGTCTCTAGAGCTTGATCGACGCGAGGGATCGGATGGAGATCCTCTGAAGGCGCAGGTCAGCGCCATGCGCCGTCTTGTGGATCAGCTCCTGCTACTGGCGCAGATCGACGCGGACGCCACCATGCCCATGACGCCTGAGCCACTCGATCTCGAGACATTGGCTGAAGACAGTGTCTCGTCCCTGGCAGCGACCGTCATCGCGCAAGGACGCGAGATCGCGATAGAGTCCGAAGGCCAGGTGCCAAAGATATACGGCCACAGGGAAGCGATCGGGGCGGGAATCCGAAACCTTATTGAAAATGCCGTCCGCGCGACGCCCATGGGTGGCACCGTGACGATCATATCCGGGCCCGGAGCGATCATCAGGGTGCGCGACCAAGGCGCCGGCCTCAGCGAAGAGAAGCTGGCGCAACTCATCCGCCGCCATCAGCGAGCAGACCATGCCAGCCCCCATGGCGCGGGTCTCGGCCTCTCCATAACCCATCGGATTATGAGCGCACATAACGGTCATATTCGAACGAGCGAGACCTTGAGAGAACTCATCCTGGATTTCCGCCTGCAGTAATTTCCCATCGTCAAGACGCCGTCAGGTTGAACCCGATATCGCGGCGAAATGGAAAACGGACGCAAATATCTGGTGGGCGGCGCCATTGTAGCCGTCGCAGTCGCGGGCTTGGGCTGGACTATGTTTCCTCGCTCGGAAACCGTCTCGGCGGGAACGCAGGTCAAGACCGAGAAAGCTGCCGGCATGCTTGCCGTGCTGCCGGACAGGGCGAGATTGCTCGGCATCAAGGCCTCTCCGGCATTGCCTGCATCAGAAGCGCCGATCGCCGATCTCCCCGCCACGATCAGTCCGCCCGCTAACGCGCGTGTAGCGGTGACCGCGACACTTCCGGGTGTGGTGATGCGCACCATGGTTGTGGAAGGCGACAGCGTACAGGCCGGGCAACCACTGGCCGTGGTTTCGAGCCGTGACATTCTGACGCTGGGCGCCGATCTCGCGCGTGCAAATGCACGGTTGGGTGTCGCGCAGACGAGTGCCGCCAGGCTGTCCCAACTGGACAAGGAAGGGGTGATTGCCGGAGCGCGAGCCGACGAAGCCCGCGCAGTGGCCATGGAGGCGCGTGCGGACGTTCGCGAGAAAAGCCGCATTCTCAGCCTTGTCGGCGGGCATGGGAGCAGCGGCACCTACACGCTGACAGCTCCGATCGCGGGCAGAATTACGCGTGCCAAGATCCAGACAGGCGACCCGTTGGACGGGACGACTGCTCCCTATGTGATCGATGCGAATGGCCGTTACGAAGTCGTCGCGCAGGTTCCCGAGCGGCTTGTTGGACAGATCAGACCCGGCATGACGGTCAAACTCGGCGCGCTTTCTGGCACCGTCACATCTGTCGGCAGCACCATCGACGCGATGACGCGATCTGCCTCGCTGAAGGCGAGCCTTCCCGCCGCTCCAGGGGTCATCGCAGGCGCCACGGGCAATGTCACGATATTCGGGCCTGCACCGAAAGGCGCAGTCGTCCTGCCTGCCGCGGCCGTAGTGGATACTGACGGCAAGTCGGTGGTCTTCGTGGCGGTCCGGGGCGGTTATGTTCAGCGCAGGGTGACAAAGGGCGGCGCGGTGGATGGCCAGGTCCTTCTCCTGACCGGCGTCAGCGTCGGTGAGAACGTCGTCACTACGGGCACAAGCGCGCTCAAAGCGCTCGCCATCTCGAAATAGGTCGGGCCCATGCTTCAGTCACTCGTCGCGAAGGCTCTGTCCTATCGCCTGCTCGTCGTAGCGCTTGCGCTGGCTGTCGCCGGCCTCGGCGCATGGGCCTTCGTTCAGCTACCCGTGGATGCTTATCCCAATATAGCGCAGACGCAGGTCAAGATCATTCTCAAGGCTCCCGGCATGACGCCGGAAGAGGTCGAAAGCCGCGTCATTGCCCCGATCGAGATGGAGATGCTGGGCATTCCCCGGCAGTCTATCCTGCGTTCGTCCGCCAAATATGCGATTGCCGATATCACCATCGACTTCACCGATGGCACAGATATCTACTGGGCGCGTCAGCAGGTGGCGGAGCGCCTGTCCGGAGTGATGGCGGATTTGCCGGCGAGCGTGTCGGGTGGCCTGGCGCCGATTTCCACGCCTCTGTCCGATATCTTCATGTTCACGATCGAGGGGCCGCTCAGCCTCCAGCAAAGGCGAGAGCTTCTCGACTGGACCATCCGTCCCGCGCTGCGGACGGTGCCCGGTGTCGCCGACGTCAACGCACTTGGTGGATATGTCCGTACCTTCGAGGTCCGGCCCGATCCTCTCGCCTTGGCCGGAGCCCATCTATCCGTTGCCGACATCAAGACGGCCATCGACGGTGGCAATCGCAACGACGGAGCCGGCCGCCTCGTCACTGGCGAAGAATCCCTGATCGTTCGGGCTGTCGGCGCGATCCGATCCGTGGCCGATCTCCAGTCGCTGGTCATAACGAGCCGTGACGGGCGCATCGTCCGCCTGGGGGATGTGGCGAGTGTCGGGACGGGCAGCCTGACGCGCTATGGCGCGGTATCCAAGAACGGCAAGGCAGAGGCGGTCGAGGGCCTTGTGATCGCTCTTCGCGGTGCCGATGCACGGCAGGTTGTGACCGGCGTCAAAGACCGTCTGGCCGAGGTCGAGCGTGGCCTGCCAGCCGGAACGCACATCGCGGTCTTCTACGATCGGTCCGATCTGATCGGCCGAGCGGTTGGAACGGTTGAGGAGGCGTTGCTGGAAGCGACCGTCCTGGTCGTAATCCTTCTGATCGTTTTCCTCGGTGACTGGCGAGCCGCCGCGATCGTGGCGGTCACACTGCCGATGGCCGCGCTGGTGACGTTCCTGTTCATGAGCATGGCCGGGTTGTCCGCGAATCTCATGAGCCTCGGTGGACTGGCCATTGCTATTGGCATGCTTGTGGATGGTGCGGTCGTTGTGGTGGAGAACGTCGTAGAGCGTCTGTCGCACCAACAGGATGACTCCCATCCGCGCCTTCACCAGGTCTTCCGCGCAACCAGCGACGTGACGGTGCCGGTATCGGCGGGCATCATCATCATCGCGCTTGTGTTCCTTCCTCTGCTCTCGCTGCAGGGGCTGGAAGGCAAGCTGTTCGCGCCGGTTGCCCTCACCATTGTCTTCGCCCTGGCAGGATCGCTCCTGCTCGCGCTGACGCTCGTTCCCGTTCTTGCCTCGTTCGGCTTGAAAAGCGGACATCATGGGGACCCATGGGTGATGCGCTGGCTAACGCCTCGCTACCGTGCGCTTCTGAATGGCGCGTTTGCGCGCAAGCGCCTGGTCTACGGCCTCTCGGCTCTCGGACTGGTCCTCGCCGGATTGGCCTATGGAGCAGTGGGCAAAACCTTCATGCCGACGATGGATGAAGGGTCAGTCATCGTGCAGCTGACGAAGCTGCCCTCCATCAGCCTGGCCCAGTCCGTCGAGGGCGACAAGGCGGTCGAGCGCGCGTTGATGGGTGTCCCCGAGGTGCAGGAAGTCATCGCGCGGGTTGGTGCTGACGAAATCGGGCTTGATCCGATGGGACCTAATGAGACCGACACCTTCGTCCGTCTGAAGCCGCAGTCCGAGTGGCGCGGCAGCAAGGAGTTCGTCCTGGAGCAGATCCGCAAGGCCGTCGACGGCCTGCCTGGCATCCAGCCCAGTTTCACCCAGCCGATCGAAATGCGTGTCTCGGAAATGCTGACCGGCGCCCGGGGCGACCTGGCTGTCAAGATTTTCGGACCGGATTCGGCGGTCCTCGCGGATCTTGCAGGTCGCGTGCAGCATGAGTTGGGCCAGGTGCGCGGCGCGACGGAAGTGTTGACGGTCGCGAACGACAGCGTGGACTACCTGCAGCTCGACATCGACCGAGCAGCCGCAGGCCGGTTTGGCATGCCGATCGATCAGTTACAGGACACCTTGCGCGCACAGGTGGAAGGCGTTCGGTCCGGTATCGTCGCCGAAGGTCAGAAGCGGATCCCGATCGTCATCCGCGGTGACGAAAGCATCCGCAATGATGCGACCCGGTTTGAAGACCTGCAGATCATGACGCCGGGTGGAACGCTCGCCCGGGTCAGCGACATGGCGCAGGTGAAGCATACGCAGGGTCCGGTGAAGCTCGACCATGAGAATGGTTCCCGCTTCGCTCTGGTCCAGGCCTTCGTCTCTGGTCGTGATCTGGTGGGCTATGTGGACGAGGCGAAGGCCGCAGTCGCGAGCAAGGTGCCGCTCCCGCCCGGCTATCGCATCGTGTGGGGTGGCCAGTTCGAAAATCAGCAGCGTGCATCGGCTCGGCTCATGATGGTCATTCCCGTCGCGCTGCTCCTTATCTTCTTCGTCCTGCTCGCCACCTTGCGTTCGCTGCGGGCCGCCACGCTGATCCTGGTCAACATTCCCTTCGCCATGGTCGGCGGCCTGATCTCGCTCTGGGCATCGGGAGAGTATCTGTCAGTGCCTGCTTCCGTCGGCTTCATTGCTCTGCTTGGCATCGCGGTGCTGAACGGCTTGGTGCTGGTCTCCTATTTCCGCCAACTCCGTCAGGAGGGGCAGAGCATGACGCAGACGGTGCGCCTGGGTGCCGAGCGACGCCTCCGCCCCGTCCTAATGACCGCGAGTATTACCGCTTTCGGCCTGGTCCCCCTGCTGTTCGCGACCGGTCCGGGATCCGAAATACAGCGCCCGCTTGCCATTGTGGTCATCGGCGGGCTGGTCACGTCCACGTTGCTCACTCTGGTACTTCTCCCGATCCTTTTCGAAAGGTTCGGAGAGGGCCGCGGCGAGCAGGATTTCGAAGAGGTGCTGGCCAATGGCTGAGCTTCTGCTGGTCCTCCACTGTTCCCCTCCGGATGCGGGAACTCTGGTGGAGGCTATTCGAACCGTTGCGTCCGCGCCGATCCATCGCCGTGAGGAAGCCGTTCTCGGTCGCGACTTCAGCGACGCCGGAACGCATGAGCAGGTAAGAGGAGTCCTCCATCGGATCGCATTCGAGCTCGTCGTCGAGGATTCCATGATCCCCGCCATAATCGCTGCGGTTGCCTCATCGCGCCGCAAACAACCTGTGCGCTGGCACTCCTTGCCGATCATCGAGCGCGGGAGGATTTCATGAAGAAGCTGACTGCCCTCTTGCCGCTATCCATCTCGATAGCGACTGCGCTCGCAACTGCCGCGCACGCGCAAGCGACTGGTCTTCAATGGTCCTTGCCGCCTGAGGAGCAGGTGGTGAAGGCGCTTGACGGTCATCCGACCGTCGAGGCAGCGGGCAAGCGCGTCGGCGCTGCATCGGCGGCGAGCGATATGCTCCGCGTTGGCCCTCACGAGGTCCAGCTCACCGGAAGCTACATCAATCGCGACGTGCGGCTGGAGCGGAATTATACGGAGTTCGACGGCACGGTCAGCCGATCTTTTCGCTTGCCCGGGAAGGCTGCCCTGGATCGCGAGGCAGGCCAGCTTGGTGTCGAAGTCGCGCAAAACCGGATGGAAGATACGCGCCATCAGGCGGCCTTGTATCTGTCGCAGCTCTGGTACGACTGGCTGACGGCAAGCGAGCTCAACCGCACGGATCAATCGAACGTCGCATTACTCGAACGCGGTCTCGCTGCCGTGAAGAGGCGAGTGCAGTTACGCGATGCATCGATGCTTGACACCGACCAGGCCCAGGCGGCGCTCGATCAGGCCAAGGGTGTCGCGGCAGCCAGCCTGGCTGATATGAAACAGGCGCGAGCGCTGCTGCAATCGAACTTCCCCGATCTGGCCCTGCCGTCGGACGCACCATCCTTGGCTGATCCAGTCCTGCCTTCTCAGGACCTGACTGCACTTCATGATCTGGTGATCCAGCGCAGTCATGAAATTGGGGCTGCTGATCGCGAAGCTCTGCGTCTTGAAGTCGTCGCACGGCGGGCGAAGGCTGATCGCTTGCCGGACCCACAGCTGGGCGTCCGGGCCTTTAGCGAGCGTTCTGGCATTGAACGCGGTGTCGGTGTCGTCTTCTCGATCCCATTGGGAGGACGATACCGGAAATTCCAGCAGGATCAGGCGGAAGCCAATGCCTCCGCTGCCTCTATGGATCTCGCGCAAGCGCGCCGGATGGTGCTGGCGATGGCCGATACTGATATGGCGAACGCCTCTGGCCGCTACGTCGCTTGGCAGCGGCTTCAGGGTGCTGCCAGAAGTTCGCTCGACGCCGCCACACGGACGGAGCGCGGGTACGAAGGGGGCATTATCGACCTGTCCGATCTGCTCTATTCCCGACGGCAAGCACATGATGCGGACCGGCTGGCCATAGACGCGCGCAGCTCTGCGACACGAGCTATCGTGAAATTACTCATCGATTCTCATACGATATGGCAAGGTAACGAGAAGGAGCCATGAGGGCGTAGGTTGGCAATCGCTGTAGAGAATGAAGTCATCTTCCCATTCACGCGGAGGAATCTGAAATGCAGAGTTCAAAACCTGGAATCCCAGTCCGGCCCCTAAAAGACTCAGCCCGAGCAAAGGCGAAATGGGACCCCGTTGTTAAGGTGACCCATTGGTCAATCGTTCTTGCTGTCATCGGGAATGCAATTTTCACGGAAGAGGGTTCGGGGCCGCACGTCTGGGTGGGATACGCCCTCGCAACCGTTTTGGCGTTTAGACTGCTCTGGGGTTTCGTTGGACCCAAAGAGGCACGGTTCACAGCGTTCCCACCGAGTCCGCGTAAAGCGCTTGCCCATATCCCGGAGATTAGAGCCGGACACAATGAAATCCATCCATCGCACAATCCGTTAGGTGCATTGATGGTCTACGCTATTTGGGGAACGCTTAGCATCATCATAGCGACCGGCATTGGCATGGCTGGTCTGCCCTCCACGAAATGGATTAGCGAGGCTCCGTCCCACGCCGTTGGTCGGGGCACAGATGACAGGGACAGCGTCTTACTCAAAGGTTCTGAGCGGAAAGAGATAGGCGATGACGCAGAGGACGAGCCCTTGAAGGAAGTGCACGAGTCAGCGGTAAATTTGCTGTACGTTCTGATTGCCCTCCACCTTGCCGGAGTTGTTTTCGAAACGAGGAGGAGTGGGAAGTATATCCTTACAGCGATGCTTCCCGGCCGAGCACAATAGGATGGAGGTGATGCTGCAACGTGGCGATGGCGGCTCGGCTTTCCGATTAGTCGATGATTGAAGTGCTGGCCTACAGAACGGCTTGGACCGCAAGATCGGTGGCAGCTTCATGCTTTGCCTGTACAGCCTTCCGTTCGGAATAGCGGTTGACGAGCTGGCCGGCGTGCGGGCGGGTCAGGATCGTGAACCGCACCAGTTCCTCCATCACGTCGACGATGCGGTCATAATAGCTCGACGGCTTCATGCGGCCGGCCTCGTCGAATTCCTTGAACGCCATCGCCACGCTCGACTGGTTGGGGATCGTGATCATGCGCATCCAGCGGCCAAGCAGGCGCAGCGTGTTGACCGCGTTGAACGACTGCGAGCCGCCCGACACCTGCATGACCGCGAGCGTGCGACCCTGGGTCGGCCGCATGCCGCCGAACTCCAGCGGCGGATGGTCGATCTGCGCCTTCATGATGCCGGTGATCTGGCCGTGCCGCTCGGGGCTGCACCAAACCATGCCTTCGGACCAGAGCGCGTGCTGGCGCAGCTCATGGACCGCCGGATGATCGTCACCCTTCACCTGATCTGGGAGCGGCAGGTCGCTGGGATCGAATATCCGCACCTCCGCGCCGAAGAGGATCAGCAGTCGTGCCGCTTCCTCAGCCGCGAGCCGGCTGAACGAGCGTTCGCGCAGCGACCCGTACAGCAGCAGGATGCGAGGCGGCGGCTGATCGTCGCCCATGCCGGCGGCGGGCCGGGTGATCGCGATGCCGCGATCGAGTGCTGGCAGATGGTCGGCGTCGGGTACGTCACGAAGGCGCGTCATCCAAGATCCTTGACGAGATAGGTCGCGCGCGGACCGCACAGCGACGTGAACTGCGCGGTCGCTGCGATGAAGGCCGGCGCGGCGTCGCGATCGGCATCGGTGTAACCAAGCCTGCGAAAGAACTCCCCGGTGCCGCTGGTCAGGAGGTGCAGCCGCTCGACCGCGCCATCAGCAACGCCTTCAAGGCGTTCGACCAGCATCCGGCCATATCCTTTGCCGCGCCGGGTCGGCAGCACGACCAGCGAGCGGAGCAGCCGGTCGGTGCCGCTACCTTCCAGGCCGATGAACCCGATCAGCTCTTCATCGTCGGACAGGCTGAAGAACATCTGGTCGGGACCGCCGAGATCGTCGGTCGGGAGCTGCGCGGCGCCGAGCGCGAGCCGCAGGACATCATCGGCGTGGCGAGCCTCCGAGAAATATACCTGCGTCATGCCGCCGCTCCCGCTTCATACCAGGGACGGGTCCGCTTGACGATCGCCCAGCCACAAATGGAACTGGCGCAGGAGGATGCGACTTCGCGCAGTCATGCGAAGTGGCGAACCCGGCAAAACCAGGCAGCGATTATCATGATGGTAATCCTCGGCAGGCCTGGCAGCCGCAAGAGCGCGCATTGAGCCAAGCCAAATCGGACGCAGGTGCATGACAGCGAAGGAGGCGGACGCGATACACGCACCCGTCCCCTCAGCCCCTCATGCGACGACGAACGATCAGATTGCCGGAAGCCCCCTCAGGGGTGGACGCAGATAGGGTGGCGCTGTCGAAGCTCGCAGCACCAGAGGGCGCGTGCCGAGCGCCAGCACGAACAGAATCGCAGCCGCCAACAGAATTGGGTCCGCAGCAGCGAGGGACGGCGCCGACAAGCCTGAGAAGGCGCAAGGCTGTTCTGCCTTGCCCTGATGACCGTCGCTACCGGATTTCCCATGTTCAAGGCCGGGGATCGTAATGACCATCGTCATCGGCCCGGTACCCGAGCAAATGCTGACCACGATCCGCCCGTTCGAAACGGTTGGCATGAACCCCGCCGGCATGACGATCTTCATCATCAGCGCGAGTACAAGCACCGCGCAGGCAAGGGGCCGATTGGCAAGGACAAGATTGCGAAGTCGATGCACCGATTGCGCTCTTAGCTACGAGACGCGCTTCTGTCATGTGCCATTGATGGTGAGACAATCTGCCCATTTTTAAGCGTTGGCCGCTTTTGGGGAACCCGGCCGTTCGCGTTCCCGCTCATAAAAGGCAATTTCTGGTCGACTGCCGACTTCACGTGAGCGTCAGCTATCCCCATCGCCCGGCTCCAATCCGGACATTCGCCTAACGGGCGTTCAAAACGTTCGCCTCGCGACCGTGCTAAAGCACTGCTAGACGTTGCGCTGTTCCAGATCTCTACCGGATCGGCAACTGCGCTGTTTCGTCGCCGGCTCAAAACACAAGAATGTTGCGACTGCCCAACTGCCCCTCAAGTGTGACCGGGCCCACTGCTTGGCAGCAGTGGGTCCGGGCGCCATGCCGGAATCGTACCACCATCAGCAGGGGCTGCGCTGCGCTAAGCCGATGGCTACGCGCAGCCCCTGCTGTCCGCACGAACTATTCCACCTCACTATCGGCATCTCGTCCTGAAACCTCACTTTCATACGGTTCTGTGCAATAGGGTAAAAGAAGTCATTTCGACCTGCCGATCGCGCTGGCGCTGCTGGGCGCGATGGGCGTGATCGATGCAGAGACGCTGGCCGGCTATGTGGTGGTCGGCGAACTGGGGCTGGACGGGCGGACCGCGCCGTCGCCCGGCGTGCTGCTGGCGGCGCTCCATGCCGGCAGTCAGGAAAAGGGGCTGGTCTGCCCGGTGGCCCAAGGTGCAGAAGCCGCCTGGGCCGGCGAGGTGGAGGTGGTCGCCGCGCCGGACCTGCTCAGCCTGCTCAACCATTTCAAGGGCACCTCCGCTTTGTCCCCGCCACAGCCCGGCGTCGTGGATGCGCCAATGCGGACAGCGGACCTGAAACAGGTGAAGGGGCAGGAAGTCGCCAAGCGCGCGCTGGAGATTGCGGCGGCCGGCGGGCATAATTTGCTGATGGTCGGGCCGCCGGGTGCGGGCAAATCGCTGATGGCGAGCTGCCTGCCGGGGATATTGCCCGACATGACGCCGGCCGAAGCGCTGGAAAGTTCGATGGTGGCGAGCGTCGCCGGCACGCTGGAGGGCGGACGGATCAGCCGCGCCCGCCCGTTCCGCAATCCGCATCACAGCGCGTCGATGGCGGCTTTAGTCGGCGGGGGCCTCAAGGCGCGGCCGGGTGAGGTCAGCATGGCGCATCTGGGCGTGCTGTTTCTGGATGAACTGCCCGAATTTCAGCGCACCGTGCTCGATTCGCTGCGCCAGCCGCTGGAGACGGGCGAGGTGACAGTGGCGCGGGCCAATGCGCATGTCACTTTCCCGGCCAGAGTGCAGTTGATCGCGGCGATGAACCCGTGCCGGTGCGGGCACCTCAGCGATCCGGCGCTGGCCTGTTCGCGCGCGCCGCGTTGCGCCGCGGACTATCAGGCCAAAGTTTCTGGACCGCTGCTCGATCGCATCGACCTGCATGTGGAGGTGCAGGCGGTGACGGCGGCCGATCTGGTGCTGCCGCCGCCGGCTGAGGGATCGACGGAGGTGGCTGCGCGGGTCGCGGCTGCGCGGGTGGTGCAGACGGCGCGCTATGCCGGCAGCAAGGTCAGGAGCAATGCCGAAGTCGATGGCGACGCGCTGGAGGATGTGGCCGGGCCGGATGAGGCGGGCCGGCAATTGCTGGCGCAGGCGGCGGCCGCGATGAAATTGTCGGCGCGGGGCTATACGCGGGTGCTGCGGGTGGCGCGGACGATTGCCGATCTGGCGGGAGCCGATCGGGTCGGCCGGGTGCATGTGGCGGAAGCGCTGAGTTACCGCCGCCGTCCGCCGGTCAATTAACCGCCGTTCGGGACGGATTGGCCCAGTAATTCGCGGGCGCGGGGGGACAGGCGGTCGACCGCCGCGCCATGGATGCCGGGCGCGGCGCAGAGCAGGCCGAAAGCCGTGGGCTGGGGCCGGTTGAACAGCAACGGATCGCCCAGCGCATCGGTGACGGTGGCGCCCGCCTCCTGACAAATGAGTGCTGCAGCCGCGACATCCCATTCATTGCCCCAGCGCACCGTGGCGACCAGATCGGCCTCATCAGCAGCGACCATCGCCATACGCAGCGCGATGCTGTTGGGCTTGTCCACCACCACCAGATCGCGATCGGCCTTGGGCAATTGATCGGCGGGTACGCGCGCGCCGGGCAGCATGGTGCGGGGGCCAGCCTGCAATGCACGGCCGTTGCGCGTCGCGCCCATGCCGGCTTGCGCCACCCAGAGTTCGTTACGCGCCGGGGCGGCCAATATGCCCAGCGAAACCGCACCGCGATCGACCAGCGCCACCGACACGGCCCAGCCCGGCCGGCCGCGCAGATAGTCGCGTGTGCCATCGATCGGGTCGACCACCCACACGCGCGGCACGCTCAGTCGATGGATCGTGTCTGCCGTCTCCTCCGACAGCCAGCCGGCCGCCGGATCGATCGCCGTCAGCCGTTCGCGCAACAGGGCGTCAACCGCCAGATCGGCCTCGCACACCGGATGGCCGGGCACCTTTTCCCACTGGCGCACGCGGGTTTCCCCGCCCGCCCACAGCGTCAGCGCATGATCAGCCGCATCCGCCACGGCCGACACAACGGCGCGGATAGAGGCGTCATCCCCCGGCAACGGTCATCCCGTCGATGCGCAGCGTCGGCACGTTCATGGCATAGCGGAACTGGAGGTCGTTGGCCGGCACCAGCGCCCTGAACATGTCCTTGAGGTTCCCGGCGATGGTTATTTCCGACACGGCATGCGCCACCGCGCCATTTTCGATCAGGAAGCCGGCCGCGCCCCGGCTATAGTCGCCGGTGACGCCGTTGACGCCCATGCCGATCAGTTCAGTGACATAGAGGCCGCGCTTTACGTCCGCCATCAGGTCGCCGGGCGAAATGCTGCCTGCTTCCATATGGACGTTGGTGACGCTGGCGCCGGGCGCGCCCGCGCCGCCGCGGCTGGCATGGCCGGTGGGTTCCAGGCCGAGCTGGCGGGCCGATGCGCTGTCCATCAGCCAGCCGGTCAGCACGCCCTTGTCGATCAGCGCGCGCCGTTCGACCGGCAGTCCTTCGCCGTCAAAGGGGCGCGACCGCAGGCCGCGCTGCAACAGCGGATCGTCGATGATGGTGACGCTGCTGTCGAAGATCGCCTCGCCCAGCAAGTCCAGCAGGAAGCTCGACCGGCGGGCGATCGCCGGGCCGACCATGCCGCCGATCAGATGGCCCATCATGCTGGAGCCGATGCGCGGATCGAAGATCACCGGCATCACCCCGCTTTCGACCTTCACCGGATTGAGGCGGGCGACGGCGCGCTGGCCGGCGCGAATGCCGATCGCTTCGGCGTCGTCCAGATCCTCCAGATGGCGGACGCTGTGGCTGGCATGATCGCGCTGCATGTCCGCGCCCGCGCCCGCCAGCACGCTGGCCCAGGTCGAATGGCTGGTCCCGGCATAGGCGCCGGCAAAGCCATGGCTGGTGGCCAGCGCCACCTGGCTGCGGCCGCTTGCTGCGCCGCCGCCTTCGCTGTTGGTGATGCCCGGCACGCTGCGCGCCGCTTCCTCCGCCAGCAACGCCCGTTCGCGCAGCACCGCGGGTTCCGGTTCATCCTCGTCCGTCAGGTCGAGCGAGGGCGGGCGCTTGCGCAGCAGCCGGTCTTCGGGGGCCAGGCCGGCATAGGGGTCTTCGGGCGCCTCGCGCGCCATGGCGATGCAGCGGTCGACCAGCGTGTCCAGCGTCGCCGGGTTCATGTCCGACGCGGAAATGCTGGCGGAACGCTGGCCCACGAACACGCGCAGGCCGATTTCCTCGCCCTCTGACCGCTCGACATCCTCCAGCGCGCCCAGCCGCACCGACACATTGGTCGACGCATTGCAGGCATAGATGGCGTCGGCCGCGTCCGCGCCCGCCTTGCGCGCGGCGCCGACCAGATCCTGCGCGCGCGACTGGGCTTCTTCTAGGCTGAGCATGGAGGGGAGATAGTCCTTATAGCGATAAAGAGAAGGGCCTTACGCGCTTGCGCCAGAGGGAACAAGCGTAGGACCGGCGACCGCCAGCCAGCGGTCGAGCAGATGCCAGGCCACGGCCATGGGCGGCGGCGCGGAGAAGGGCGCGTCAGGATCGCCGGCCAGCGCCGCGCGGACGCCATCGGCATCGCACCAGAAGGCGTCTTCAATCTCGGTCTGGTCCAGCGTCAGCGCATCATCCTCCGCCTGCCCGATGCAGGCGATCATCAGCGAAGAGGGGAAGGGCCAGGGCTGGCTCATCACATAGCGCACATCGCGCACCCGCACGCCCGCTTCCTCGAACAGTTCGCGCGCGACCGCTTCCTCGATCGTCTCGCCCGGCTCGACAAAGCCGGCCAGCGCCGAATAGCGGCCGGGCGCCCAGCTATGCTGACGCCCCACCAATATGCGCCCGCGATGTTCGGCCAGCATGATGACGACCGGATCGGTGCGCGGGAAATGTTCGGACCCGCAATTGCCGCATTTGCGGGCCCAGCCCGCCTTTGCCGGCGCCGTTGCCCCGCCGCAAACCGAACAGAAAGGGTGCCGGGCATGCCAGTGGACCAGGCTACGCGCCGCGCCATAGAGGGCGACTTCCTCCGCCGGCACCAGATCGGCGATGGCGCGGCTGCGCGGCGTGGGCACCAGATTGGGGCCAAGATCAGCGACCAGCCGGGCGAAGATCGGCCGATTGCCGGTGTCGATGCCCAGCAGCAGATGATCCTCCACCTGCGCATCGGCCGCCAGCGGCTCCAGCACCAGATGCCCGTCCGCCTCGACCGGATCCAGCCCGTCGAGCAGCAGCAGCCGGGCGGCGGGATCGACGAATGCGCTCGCCAGCAATGCCGGATTGGTGCGGATGTGGTCGACCCGGTCGATGGTGCCGCCGACAAAGCCCGGCAGCTTGCGCGTTTCAGTCCCGTGCATCCTTGTCCTTTCTCACCGCATCCGCCGCGCGCGCAAATAATGTCGGCAACCCGGCGTCCCCGATCCGTTCGACCGGCCACCATTCGCCTTCGCCCGGCGGCGTCGCATCCGACCCCACATGGGTATGATGGATCGTCAGCGCCAGCGAGAAATGGGTGAAGACGTGGGCGACTGGAATATCGATCATCATCCAGTCTGCATCGATTGGCGGCGTAGCGTCGGGCGCGGCGGTCCAGTCCGAACTGGGCAGCGCCCGCATCCCGCCCAGCAACCCCTTGTCCGGCCGGCGCACCAGCCAGACATGGCCGTCGCGTTCGATCCACCAGCCATGGCCCAGCCGATGGGGCTTCGCCTTCTTCGCCGCCTTGACCGGATAGGCGGCCGGATCGGCGGTCAGGACGGCGGCGCAATCGTCGCGCAGGGGGCAAATGCCGCAGGCAGGATTGCGCGGCGTGCAGATGGTTGCGCCCAGATCCATCATCGCCTGGGCAAAGTCGCCGGCGCGCGCATCAGGGGTGATCCGGTCGGCGGCTTCGCGAATCTGCGGCCGGGCGGCGGGCAGGGGCGTGGCGATGGCAAAGAGCCGGGCGACCACCCGTTCGACATTGGCGTCCACCACCACGGCGCGCCGGCCAAAGGCGATCGCGGCGACCGCAGCGGCGGTATAGGCGCCCACCCCCGGCAAGGCGCGCAGGCCATCCTCCGTATCGGGAAAATGCCCGCCATGATCGCGTACGACCGCCCGTGCGCAGGCCAGCAGATTGCGGGCGCGGGCATAATAGCCCAGCCCCGCCCAGGCGGCCATCAGATCGGCGTCTTCGCTCGCCGCAAGGTCCGCGACGCTTGGCCAGCGCTGGGTGAACTTCGCGAAATAGGGGCCGACCGCCGCCACCGTCGTCTGTTGCAGCATCACTTCGGACAGCCAGACCCGATAGGGATCGGCGGCATTGGCGCCTGGCGGCGCGCGCCAGGGCAGGCGGCGCGCATGGACGTCATAATGGGCAAGCAGGTCGCTCGCGATTTTTGTGTCTCTACCCTCGACGCGCATGGCGGCCCTATGCCATGTAGCGCGTCATGACGGAACGCCCGGTCCCACCGAAAATGAAGAGTCGCAGGATTCCGGCGGAGGAGCGTCCGCGCATTGGCGCGCCGCGCCAGATTTCCGACCTGATGCCCGACATCGGCCGCGCCGCCTTTCGCAAATTCGGTTTCGTCCAGTCGAGCATCGTCACCCGCTGGGCGGAGATTGTCGGCCCGCATTATGCCGGCATTTCCGCGCCCGAATCGATC
Source organism: Sphingobium rhizovicinum (assembly GCF_042647625.1). Lineage (NCBI taxonomy): Bacteria > Pseudomonadati > Pseudomonadota > Alphaproteobacteria > Sphingomonadales > Sphingobiaceae > Sphingobium > Sphingobium rhizovicinum. The sequence continues at coordinate 249,603 of NZ_JBHRVU010000004.1, forward strand.
CGCTTCCCGGTTGGGCAGAAGGCCGGCGGGACGCTGCAACTGACAGTGATGAGCGGCCATGCGCCGATGATCCAGCATGTGTTGCCCGACATTGTCGACCGGGTGAACCGCTTCTTTGGCTATGCCGCCGTCGCGAAGGTGGCGATGCGGCAGGGCGACATCCGGCCGTCCACGCCGGAACGCCGCCCGCCGCCGCGCAACCTGAAGCCGATCCCGGTCGAACTGGGCGATTCGCTGCGCGATATTGGCGATCCCGAACTGCGCGCCGTGCTCGAATCGCTGGCGCAGGGGCTTGCCAACAGCAGCGGCTTGCCCAAGATCAACTGACATCAGTTCGGCCCCTGTTCAGCCGGCCCTTGTTACGGACCCGTCCCATGAAAAAATATCTGTCGCTTGCCCTGCTTGCTGTTCCCGCCGCGCTGGTTGCCGCGCCTGCCGCAAATTGGGTGAGCCGCGTCACCATCAGTCCGATCGGCGGCCATTATATGGGCAATCCGGCCGCGCCGACCAAGCTGGTCGAATATGTGAGCTATACCTGTTCGCACTGCGCTCATTTCGTCGGAGAGGCGAGCGCGCCGCTGAAGACCCAATATGTGAAGGGCGGCAAGGTTGCGGTCGAAGTGCGCAACGCCGTGCGCGACAAATATGACCTGACCGCCGCCCTGCTCGCCCGCTGTGGCGGCCCGGCCCGCTTCATGGGCAATCATGAGGCGCTGTTCGCTAACCAGAGCGCCTGGATGGAGCAGCTGGAAAGCTATGATCGCGATGCGACCAAGCCGACCGAACAGATTCCCGCGCTTCAGGACATCGGCCAGAAGACCGGCCTTTATGCGCTGATGAACAAGCGCGGCTTCACCAATGCACAGCTCAACGCCTGCGTCGCCAATCCGCAATCGATGAAGCAGATTCTGGCGATGACCGACGAAGCGTGGAACAAGGTCAAGATCAGCGGCACGCCCGGCTTTGTCGTCAACGGCACGCTGGTGCAGGGATCGAGCTGGGCCATTCTTCAGGCCGCATTGCCCCCTGCTGCGCGCTGATCTAAACCCCTTTCCATACGCCCCCATCATCGGAGCCATGCCCGTCGTGAAACTTCTTTCCGGTATCGCCATCCTTGCCCTCAGCCTGACGCTTGCCGCCTGCGGCAAGAGTGACGAAGGCGCCAAGCCGAGCGGCGAACCCGTCGCCGCCGTCGCTGCGCCGGCCGGCACCAGCTGGTCGGAAACCATCGCCGCTACGCCCGAAGGCTATTATCTGATGGGCAACCCGTCGGCGAAGGTGAAGCTGGTCGAATATGGCTCCTATACGTGCAGCCATTGCCGCGATTTTTCGGCCGAAGCGTCGGAAGAGATCAAGAAGCTGGTCGACACCGGCAAGATGAGCTTCGAATTTCGCACCTATCTGCGCGATCCGATCGATCTGACCACGGCGCTGCTGGCGCGGTGCGGCGGCAAGGATATTTTCTATCCGCTGTCCGAACAGTTTTTCGCCAACCAGTCGGCGATGTTCGAAAAGGTTCAGGGTCAGGACGCTGCGTTCAAGACGGTCGAACAGCTGCCTCCGGCCCAGCGCCCCGGCGCGATCGCCCAGATTGCGGGTCTGGTCGAATATGCCCAGCAGCGCGGTGTTTCCGCCGATCAGGCCAAGCAGTGCCTGGCCGATACGGCGACCGCCGAAAAGCTGGCCAAGGGCGTCGAAGCCGCGAACAACCAGTATCAGATTCAGGGTACGCCCAGCTTCCTGATCAATGGCGTGCTGATCGACAATGTCGCCACCTGGGCCACGCTCCAGCCCAAGCTCAAGGAAGCGGGACTCTGATTGTCGCGCGGGGGGCTGACATCGGCGCCTGCGCCTGACGGAACCGGGGCGGCCTGCCGTCCCGGCATGCCCCCGTGCAGATAAAGCGCCTCAAGCTTTCCGGCTTCAAGAGCTTCGTCGATGCGACGGAGCTGCGGATCGAACCGGGCCTGACCGGCATCGTCGGGCCAAATGGCTGCGGCAAATCCAACCTGCTAGAAGCGATCCGATGGGTCATGGGCGAATCCAGCGCCAAATCCATGCGCGGCGGCGGCATGGAGGATGTGATCTTCGCCGGCACCGCCACCCGCCCGCAGCGTGATTTTGCCGAAGTATCGTTGCTGACCGTGCAGGAACAGGGCGAACTGTTCAACGCGGTGGACGTGGGCGCGGATGGCGAACTGGAAGTCACCCGCCGGATCGAGCGCGGCGCGGGCAGCGCCTATCGCGCCAATGGCCGGGATGTGCGTGCGAAGGATGTGGCGCTGGTCTTTGCCGACGCCGCCACCGGCCCGCACAGTCCGGCGCTGGTCAGTCAGGGGCGCATCGCCGCCGTCATCGCCGCCCGCCCGCAGGAACGGCGCGCCATGCTGGAGGAGGCGGCGGGCATCGCCGGCCTGCATGTCCGGCGCAAGGACGCCGAACAGAAATTGCGCGCGGCCGAAGCCAATCTGGCCCGGCTGGACGAGATTTTGCTCGACATGGATGCGCGCGCCAGCAGCCTGCGGCGACAGACCAAGGCGGCGGAACGCTATATCCGCCTGTCCGAACAGATCAGGATTGCGGAAGGGCGCGTGCTGTTTGCGCGCTGGCGCGAGGCCAATGCCAGCGCAGAGGCGGCGCGCGCCGAAGCGAAGCAGGCGGACGCTGCGGTGTCGGCTGCGCAGGAAAGGCAGATGGCGGCGGCTGCGCATGCGCAGGCGGCGGTATCGGCGCTGGCGGAGCGCCGCGCTGGGGCGCAGCAGGCGCGCGACGCCGCCAATGAAGCGGGCCATCGCCTCGCCGCGTTGCGCACCGAACGGGAATCGGTGATGCGCCGCCTGTCCGACCTCGCCCAGCAGGCGCACCGGCTGGAGGAGGATCGCGCGCGTGAAGGCACGCTCGCCAATGACGCGGCCGACGCCATCGCCCGGCTGACGGCGGAGATTGCGACGCTGAAAGGGCGGATCGCAGACACCGAAAAGCTGCGCCCCGATTTCGCCGCCCGCATCGCTGCGGCGGAGGCTGGCGCGCGCGACGCCGAGCTGGAACTGGCGAAGGCGATGGCGAAACAGGCGGCCGAGCAGGCCGAACTGCGCGTGGCCGAAGCAGCGCTGGCGGCGGCGCGCAGCCGGCTGGAGCGCGCCGATCGCGATGTGGCGCGGCTGGCGGCGGAAGCCGATGCGCTGCCCGACGCCGCCCCGCTGGAGGCGCAGCGCGGGGCCGCGCAGGCGACACAGGCGCAGGCCGGGGCCGACCGCGACGCCGCCGACGCCGCGATCCAGACGGCCGATGCGGAGAGGCAGGCGGCGGCCGAGGCGCGGGCGATTGCCGAAACGGCGCTGGCGTCCGCCCGCGCTGCGCTGGCGGCGCTGGATAGCGAGGCGGCGGCGTTGAAACGCGCGGTCGAAAGCGGCGCGGCGGGCAAGGCGCGCGCGCTGGACCAGTTGAAGGCCGCGCCCGGCTATGAACGGGCATTGGCCGCTGCGCTGGGCGACGATCTGGAAGCGCCGGTCGGGACCGAAGGCAAGCGCCGCTGGGCCGGGGCGGAGGCTTTGCCGGTCGATCCCCCCCTGCCTGCCGGGGCGAGCGCCCTTGCCGATCATGTCACCGCGCCCGCCGCACTGGCCCGACGTCTGGCGCAGATTGCGGTGGCGGCGCGTGACGAGGGGCAGGCGCTTGCCGTGGGGCAGCGGCTGGTCACGCTGGACGGGCAGATGCGCCGTTGGGACGGCTATGTCGCGCTGGAGGGCGGGGCGGCGGCGGCCGAGCGGCTCATTCGCCTGAACCGGCTGGAGGCGATTGCCGCTGCCCGCCCGGCGGCACAGGCCGATGTCGACGCCGCGGCCGCCGCGCAGGATGAAGCCCGAACGCGCGAGCAGGGGGCTGCGCAGGCTCTGGCCGCCGGGCGGACGGCCTTGTCGCAGGCGGACCAACGATTGCGCGCAGCGCTGCGTGCGGCGGATGAGGCGACCATAGCGCTGGAGCGGCTGGCCGGGCGGCGCGAGGGAATAGAGGAACGGTTGACCGAAGCGCGGCGCGATCAGGGCGCGGCGCAGGGCGAGCATGACAAGGCGCAGGCTGCGCGCGTCGCCGTGCCCGACGGCGCGGAGACGCGGGCCTTGGTTGCGGCGCTGGTGCAGGCGAGCGAGAAGGCGCGCGCCGCCGTCAGCCAGCTACAGGCCGATCAGGCGCTGGCCGACCGGGCGCTGACCAGCGACCGCGAACGACAGGCGGCGGCCGATGCCGAGATCAAGGGCTGGCGCGCCCGCGCAGGGGAGGCGGCCAAGCGGATTGCCGCCATGGTCGATCGCGGTGAGGAGATTGCGACCGAGCGCGCGGCGATCGAAGCGCAGCCTGAAGCGCTGGCGCAGGCCATTGCGGACCTGAGCGATCAGGGCAGCGCCCTGACCGACGCCGCCGATCAGGCCCGCCGCGCCGAACTGGAGGCGGAAAGCGCGTTGCGGACTGCCGAAGGTCGGGCGGCGCAGGCGGGCGAGACGCTGGCCGCCGCGCGCGAAGCCCGCGCCACCGCCGTCGCCCGCGCCGAAGCAGCCGACGAACGGCGGATCGAAACCAATCGCCTTTCGGGCGAGCGGTTCGAATGTCCGCCGCCGGTGCTGCCCGAAAAACTGGGCTTTTCCAGCGCCGACATGCGGCTGGCCCAAACCGAGCAGGGTGAGCATGACCGCTTCGTGGTCGAGCGTGAGCGGATTGGCCCGGTCAATCTGGTCGCGGCGCAGGAGCTGGAAGAGCTGGAGGCGGTACAGGCGACGAGCCGCGCCGAAAGCGCCGAACTGACCCAGGCGATCAACCAGCTGCGCGGATCAATCGGCAGCCTGAACCGCGAAGGGCGGCAGCGGTTACTCGCCGCATTCGAGGCGGTGGACGGGCATTTCCGGCGTTTGTTCACCACCCTGTTCAATGGCGGGCAGGCGCATCTGGAACTGATCGACAGCGACGATCCGCTGGAGGCGGGGCTGGAGATCATGGCCCAGCCGCCCGGCAAGAAGCTGGCCGCGCTGACTTTGTTGTCGGGCGGTGAGCAGGCGTTGACGGCGGTGGCGCTGATCTTCGGCCTGTTCCTGACCAATCCTGCGCCGATCTGCGTGCTGGACGAAGTCGATGCGCCGCTGGACGACGCCAATGTCGAGCGTTTCTGCGACCTGCTGGATGCGATGGTGGCGCAGACCAACACCCGTTACCTGATCGTCACCCATAATGCCGTCAGCATGGCCCGGATGCACCGGCTGTTCGGCGTCACCATGGTCGAGCGCGGGGTCAGCCGCTTGGTGTCGGTCAACCTGCACGGCGCGGAGGCGCTGCTGGCGGCGGAGTAGGGCGATCCCCTTAGAGTGTGATGCGATTAGATTGAACCGCATCGCACTCTAAGAGTCCTTTATTTTCCGCATTTTGCGAGCCGTCATCTGTTCCAGATGACTTCAAAATGCTCTAACTTCGCATATTTCCCGCCAAATGCGACATAATCGTGCGCGGCGCTGATCCTATCGCAAAGCCGCAGCCCGATTATAGCGCAGCGGCATCGCGATAGGACAGGCGCGTCAGCCCCGCCCGAACCAGCCCTTCATCCGGCGGAACAGGCCGCGTTCGCTCACGGGTTCGAACATTTCTTCCGGCCCTTCGGGGTCCAGCACCTCATGGTCGGCGATCCATTGCTGCACGTCGTTCAGGTCCGGCGTCACATAGGGGCGCAGGGTGCGGCCGGGCTTTTGCCGCAATTCCTCTATCCCCGCGATCAGGCCGCGTTCAGCGATGACCGCCGACACACGTTCGGCCGGCAGGTCCAGATGTTCGGCGATCAGGTCGTCGCGAATCTTGAGGATCGTCGCCTGCCGCCCGTCATTGCCGGGCAGCGCGGTGTCGATGCAGACGTCGCATTCCGTGTCCAGCCGCATCGATCGGTTGTTCATGTTGGAGGAGCCGACCCGGATCAGCCGGTCGTCCACGATCAGGATCTTGGCATGGACATAGATGGGCACGCCGCGATTGGTGAAGGGATGATAGATGCGGAAGCGGCCATAGGTGTCGCGCGCCTTCAACGCTTCGAACAGCCGGGCGCGGGCCGAATCCATCGCCTGCTGTTCCAGCCAGCCATCGGCCTGTTCGGGATTGACGATGACGATTTCCGGGCCGTCCGGATCGCCCAGCCGCTTGGCGATCGCCTCGGCAATGCGGCGGGAGGCGAAATATTGGCTTTCGGCATAGATGCGGTGCTTCGCCGCTGCGATCTGATGCAGATAGAGTTGCTCGATCTCGGTCAGTTCTTCCTGATCGTCCATCTTGGGCGCGGTGCGGGCGATGGCGACATCGACCCCTTCAAACTGCACCGGCAGCTTGTCGGGCCAGCAATCACTGACGCCCTCGACCGGCTCCAGCGGATCGCCGCCCGCGCCGACCCAGCGATTGCGGGCATGATCGCCCAGCGCGGCGGCGACAGGCCCGGCCAGCGCCGTCGTCGCATCATGCCATGGCCCATAAGGCGTGCCGTCGGGATGGAGCCGGCCCGGCTCCTCATCGCGGTGATGGCGCGTGTCCCATCGGTCGCCGGTCATGTCGATGCCGCCGCAAAAGGCGAAGCAATCGTCGATCACGACGATTTTCTGATGATGCGACGCGGCCGGGGGATGATGACCGTCCAGCTTCACGGTGATGCGCGGATGCGCCATCCAGCGCAATGTCGTCACCAGATGCGACGGGCGCACCATGGATTTCATGGCGCCGACGTCCCAGCGCAGCAGGAAAATCTCCAGTTCCGGCGTGCGCTCCACCAGCCAGGTGATGAAATCGCCGATCACCACCGGCGCGCCATCCTTCGCCTCATCCTCGCGGATCAGGCTGATCGCGGGGTCGAAATCCCATCCGATCAGCATGATGCGGCGCTTCGCCTTCATCATCGCGGCGCGCGCCTGACGGAAATAATTGTCCGCGTCGACGATGACGCTGGCTTTTTCTGCGCGCGCGATGCGCCAGCAATCCGTGCCCGGTTGCGGCGTCATAGCGAAGCGCTCCCCACGACGAGGCAGCCCAGGAACATCAGGAACCCCGAGAAACGGTTGGACCGGAATTTACGCAGCGGATCGACTCCATCTTCTTTCAGCGTGCCCACCTGCCAGAGCAGATGCGCCGCCATCGGCAGCAGGGCTGCAAGGGCTAACGATTGGGGGCGGATTTCCCATATCGCGCCTGCCCAGAGCGCCAGCGCCACTATGTAGCAAAGGCTCACCCCGGCGCGCACATGCCGCCCCATCGACAGCGCGCTGGACCCGATGCCGATCAGCGCGTCATCCTCCCGGTCCTGCAAGGCGTAGATGGTGTCATAACCCACCACCCAGAAGATGGCTCCGGCATAGAGGAGCAAGCCCGGCAGGGTCAGCGCGCCCGCCACTTCGCTCCAGCCCACCAGCGCCGCCCAGGAAAAGACGAGGCCGAGCCAGAGTTGCGGCCAGCCGGTGATTCGCTTCATGAAGGGATAGGCCGCGACCAGCGCCAGACTGCCCAGCGCGACGATCTGCGCATAGAGAGACAGTTGCAGCAGCACGATCAGGCCGATCAGGCACAGCGCCACCAGCCATAGCCAGGCCGTCCTGACCGCCATCGCGCCGCTCGCCAGCGGCCGGGCGGCGGTGCGCGCCACCTTCCGGTCGAGGTCGCGGTCGACAATGTCGTTGAAGACGCAGCCCGCGCCGCGCATCGCGATGCTGCCGACCAGCAGCCAGGCGATCAGCGGCCAGCGGGCAAAGCCGCCGCCCGCCAGCGCGACCGCCCATGCGCCGGGCCAGAACAGCAGCCACCAGCCGATCGGCCGGTCGAACCGCGCCAGTTGCGCCAGCGTGCGGGGGGTATCCGGCAGCCGTGCGAGCAGGCCGCGCGCTTCGCTGTCGGGAACGATGGTGTGATTCAACTGAGACTCCGTCCGCCCTTATGCTTGTCGAAGGGCCATGCTTCTCTTTAGGGAAGAACATGTATCCGGCAAGACAAGAGAGAAGATGACCGCTACCCCCGCCTGGCCCCCGCAAAGCGCGCCGCGCCTGCATGTCGAAACCCAACTGGGCGAAGGCGTCGCGGTGCCGGTCGACGGCAATCCGGCCCATTATCTGATCAGCGTCATGCGGGTGAAGCCTGATGACATCGTGCTGTTGTTCGACGGCCGGTCGGGCGAATGGGCGGCGCGGGTGCGCGATATGCGCAAGCGCGATCTGGTGCTGGAATGCGTGCAACAGACAAAGCCGCCGGAGCATGTGCCCGATTTCTGGCTGTGCTGCGCGCCGATAAAGAAGGGGCGGATCGACCTGATCGCAGAAAAGGCGTGCGAACTGGGTGTGGCCCGGCTCCAGCCAGTGCTGACCCGGCGGGCGGTTGTGGATAAGTTGAACCTTGATCGGCTGCACGCCCATCTGGTCGAGGCGGCGGAACAATGCGGGCGCACCGGGCTGCCCGATCTGACCGAGATGGTGAAGCTGGACGCATTGCTGAAGGGCTGGCCGATCGGCCGGCACCTGTTCTTCGCCGATGAGACGGGCGGCGCACCGCTGGAAGCGACGCTGCGCGCGCACCCCGGTCCGGCCGCCTTTCTGGTCGGACCGGAGGGCGGCTTTGATCCGGCCGAGCGCGAGGCGATCCGCGCCACGCCGGGAGCGGTGCCGGTGTCGCTCGGCCCGCGTATCCTGCGCGCGGAAACGGCTGCGATCGCCGCGACGGCCGCGTGGATGACGATCAATGGCGACTGGGAATAGTTTCATTTCGCCATGTTATTGCGCTCTTGATAGGGGCAACTTATCTGTCGGCCGCGCGCTCTTGTTTGACGCGCGTTGGGGAAGCACTAAGGGCGGGGCATGAGCACTAGAACCGACTCAGGGGATCATGATCCCGTCATCGAAAGCCGTGACCAGCTGATCGCGGCCTTTTCCAAGGGTGAGAAGCCCAAGGAACGCTGGCGCATCGGCACCGAGCATGAGAAATTCGTCTATAGCCGCAAGGATCATCACGCCCCGGCCTATGAGGAAAAGGGCGGCATCCACACGCTGCTGATCGGCCTGACCCGTTATGGCTGGAGCCCGGTGTTCGAGGGCGAGAATATCATCGCTTTGTCCGGTGCCGACGGCACGATCAGTCTGGAGCCGGCCGGCCAGCTGGAACTGTCCGGCGCGCCGCTGGAAAATCTGCACCAGACCTGCGCCGAAACCGGCCGCCATCTGGAACAGGTGAAATATGTCGGCGACATGCTGGGCCTTGGGTTCCTGGGCCTTGGCATGTGGCCCGACAAGAGCCGTGAAGAGCTGCCCATCATGCCCAAGGGGCGTTACGACATCATGTTGCGGCACATGCCGCGCGTGGGGTCGCTGGGCCTGGACATGATGCTGCGCACCTGCACCATTCAGACCAACCTCGACTATGGCAGCGAGGCGGACATGGCGCAGAAGTTCCGTGTTTCGCTGGCGCTGCAACCGCTGGCGACCGCCCTGTTCGCCAATTCGCCCTTCACCAATGGCAAGCCCAACGGCTTCCTGTCCTATCGCAGCCATATCTGGTCGGACACCGACCCGGCGCGCACCGGCATGCTGCCCTTCGTGTTCGAGGACGGCTTTGGCTATGAGCGCTATGCCGACTATGCCCTCGATGTGCCGATGTACTTCGTCTATCGCGACGGCAAATATATCGACGCGGCGGGGCTGAGTTTCCGCGATTTCCTCGATGGAAAACTCTCCGTCCTGCCCGGCGAAAAGCCGACCGAGAAGGATTGGGAGGATCATCTGTCCACCGCCTTCCCCGAAGTGCGGATGAAGAGCTTTCTGGAAATGCGCGGGGCCGATGGCGGACCGTGGAACCGCATCTGTGCGCTGCCGGCGCTGTGGGTCGGCCTGCTCTATGACCAGGGCGCGCTCGACGCGGCGTGGGACGTGGTCAAGGACTGGAGCATGGAGGAGCGGCAGATATTGCGCGATTCCGTGCCGAAGCTGGGCCTCGACGCGCCGATCGGCGGCGGGCGCAAGCTGCGCGACATTGCCGGGGAAGTGGTGGACATTGCCCGGTCGGGCCTTGCCGCGCGTGGTCGCCTGAACAGCGCGGGCGACAATGAAACCGGCTATCTGGCCTTCCTCGACGAAGTCGTCGCATCGGGCAAGACCAACGCCGAACGACTGCTGGACCGCTATCATGGCGAATGGGGCGGCGATCTGAGCAAGGTTTATGGGGAAGAGAGCTTCTGAAGAAGCATGTGCTCCTGCGAAAGCAGGAGCCCAGTCCTGTTCTCGATCAAAAGCGCATCGTTGGAGCAGGGCTCCGGCCTGCGCCGGAGCACGTCTTCCTATTCCGCCGGTTGCGCTGACACCATCGTTTCGCGCTTCTTCCCCGTCACCCAGGCGAAGAAGCGCGGGACGGGCGCATTGCGCTCCATCCAGTCGCTATAGGCGCGATAGTCCGGGTCGGCGCCCAGATGCTGCTCCTCGGTCTTGGCGCGCCAATAATAGACCGCGTTGGTCAGCCCCAGCATCGCGCAGTTGCGCACCATGTCCGACAGCGATCCGCTGACCGTCAGGAAGGGCAAGGCGGAAAACCACCAGAACAGGTTTTTCGACAGATAGGCCGGGTGCCGGGTCCAGCGATAGGGACCATGGGTCAATATGCCGCGATGGGTGAGGTTGGAAAAGCGGATGCCGAACGCCACCGTCGCCCAGGCATAAAGGCCCGTCAGCAGCACCAGCCAGCCGCCCAGCAGCCATTGCAGCGCGCTCGACCCTTGCGTCCAATAATCCCATTCCGCCCCGCCGGCATGATAATCGAGGGGGCCGCCGCCGCCCATCAGCACGAAGGGCGGGTAGCAGATGAGCGCCGCCAGCCAGCCGCCCAATAAGGGATTGGCGGTGCGGATGTGCGAATCGAGCGGTTTGAAGGTCAAAATATAGCCGACCGTCGCCAGGCAGACGTCGATCATGAACATGACCGCGATCAGGAAGCCGGCCAGCGCCACCGGGTTAGACAGCGCATGGTCGATCCGCCATTCCACCACGCTGGCGAAATTGCCCGGTACGATCGACACCATGAAGGCGAGGAAAAAGCCCTTCACCGCCCAGGCGCGGCCATGGTGGGCGACCTGCGCCATGTCGGGCGCGCCGGCCGCGCCGCCGATCACCCACTGGCCGAAACTGTAGCAGGCGTCCTTCGGATCGGTCAGTCGCCGGTCGATCCAGAGCATATAGGGGATGGACGCCGCCAGCAGCCAGGGCGCGGCCGCCATGAACAGGTCCATCGAGAAACGATAGCTGCCGCTCCAGTACCAGCGGGCGATGCAGTAGAAGAGGGCGATGGCGAGCCATGTCGCCCACAACCCTGCGATCTTGACGATGCTGGTGTCGATCACAGCCTTTAGCGGGCGGGGCGTGGTCTGCCAGTCGATGCCGGTCGAAGTACGCCGATGCACCTTGTCCACGATCAGCGACCACAGCACCATCGGCAGGCCGCAGGCGACCACCGCGGCGAGGCCTGCATTGGGACCGTTCATGCCATAATGGCGCGCCACCAGCGTCCAGAGGGCAAGGCCCGCCAGGCCGGCGATGCCGACGCCATGGCTGACGGCGGATGGGGGACAGGGATCGGCCTTGTTCATTGTCATCAGCCTTTAGCAAAGATTCGTAATCAAGCGATGAAGGCAGGAGAGGGCCTGATGCCGGCGATTCGTCGCAAAAGCGATGACGCCCGGTGAACCGAAGCGATTTCAGATCGTTATGGAAGCCGAGCGGGCCTGATAAGAGGAAATAGTCCATGTCCATCGCCGTGCAGTTTCCCGATGGCAGCGTCCGTGAGGTGCCCGGACAATTGCGACAGGTCGATGATCCCGCCGATGGGCAGCCCGGTTTCGAGCAGGTGCCGCTCAATTGCGATTCGCGCTGGCATTTCTATCGCAAGGGGCGGATCTGGTGCGCGCGGCCGCGGCACGGCCATCTGGCCGCCTTTCGCCAGCCCGAGGAATCATGGTGGGAAGCGCTGGCCGTGCTGCGCGACGATGCGGGCGATGATAGCGGCAAGGATGGCCCGGACCGCTGGGAATCAGCCGCCTGATCCGCCCAGCACATTGATGGTGAAGGCCAGGATGCCAAGGTTGAACAGGAACGCGGCGAGGCACTGGAACAGCACCGTCCGGCGCATCGCCGTCGACCCGATCGACACGTCCGACGTCTGGAACGTCATGCCCAGCGTGAAGGCGAAATAGAGGAAATCCCAATAGCCCGGTTCGTGCGTATCCGGGAAATCCAGCCCGCCCCGGTCCTTGCCCGCGCGCCCGGGCAGGTAGAAGATATGGGCATAATGCATCGCATAGACGAGGTTGGAAAAGAGCCAGGCGATCAGCAGGGTCGCCAGCAACAGCGCGATGCTGATTGCGTCCGGCCCACCATGCTGGCTGGTCGCCACGCCCACCGCGACCAAGATCACTAAACTGACGATGCCCGTCAGCAGCAGCATCAATCCACGATTGGCGTCGTTCGCCAGCGCCTTGCGCCGCATTGAGTCCGGGTTCGCATCGATCAGCGGCACTACCGACGCCATGAAGGCGATCGCTGCGGCATCGAACCCGGCCATCACCGCTTCATGCCAGGGCAGGATCAGCAACAGCGGCGCGATCAGGGCAAGCAGCGCCAGGAACATGCCATAGCGCCAGGGAAAGAGCATGGAGGAGCGCATGGACGACATTCAAAGGCCCGAAGGACAAGAAGAGCAAGGAGTTAGTGCTATAGCGCGTTTCTTTCCGCTGGTCTCCGCCATGATAATCGATCAGTCCATTGGGGTCCGCTGACTGCGCCTGCGGTCATAGCCCGGTCATCAAAGCAGTATCAGGACGGCGACGCCCGCTGCCTGCGCCGCTGCGATCAGCCAGAGCAGGGTCGAAAAGGGCTGTTTGCGCGTCTTGTGGCGAAAGACATGGCGGCCAAGGAAGGCGCCGGGCGTGCCGCCCGCCAGCGCCCAGAGCAGCAGACTGCGTTCGGACAAGCGGCGCAAACCCATCCGGGCGCGCCTTTTGTCCAGGCCGAACAGGGTGAAGGCGATGATGTTTGCCGTCAGCAGGGCCGCCGCAATCAGTATCGCCGTCAACGCATCAGCCCCCGAAGCTGACGCCGATCCACAAGGTCCGCGGCGTGCCCAGATCCATCGATCCGCCCGCATTGCGCGTCACGACCGTTTCGTCGAACAGATTTTCGCCGCGCGCCACGATGCTGACGCCATGGCCGATCGGCAGGCGGGCGATGGCGTCGAGCGTCAGCGCATCGGGCAGCACGTCGCTTTGCAGATCATCCTCATATTGTTTGGCGACATAGCGCAGCGTGGTCGACAGCGTCGGGCCGGACGCCGGGGCATAGGCGATCGTCGCACTGGCGGCGTGGCTGGGGGTCTGGGCGGGGCGCAGGCCGTCAAAGGCGGCGCCCGGCGCATCGACCCGGCTATGGCTATAGGCGTAAGAGGCCGACAGGGTGATGTCGCCCAGCCTGGCCGCCGCCGTCAGTTCCACGCCCTTGGCGACGATGCGGTTCACATTGCGCCGCTGACGCGTAGTCGCGTCGATCGTCACATTGGCGATCGCGTCGTCCAGCCGGTTGTAGAAGGCGGTGGCGGACAGGGTGACGCCCTTTGCCGGCGTCAGGTCGATGCCGGCCTCAGCGCCCTTCAGCTTTTCCGGGGTGAGCGCGTCGTTGGCGCGCGTCGTGATCGGGAACACCACGAACGGGCGATAAAGTTCGTTGAGCGTGGGCAGGCGAAAGCCGCTATAGGCCGAGGCCCGCAGCGCGATCGCGTCGCTGGCCTGATAGAGCGCGCCCACCCGACCGGAAAATTCCCAGTCCGATCGGTCGGCATAGTCGCTGCCCGTGGTCGCGCCAGTCGTGGCGCTGACCTGATGGTAGAAGCCGTTGCGGATCGACCAGCGATCGGCGCGCCCGCCGCCGGTCAGCACCAGATCGCCAATGGTCCAGTCATCCTCGACAAAGAAGCCCGTGGTCCACTGGTCGCCGCCGGCATGGCGCAGGAAGGTGCGGGGGTTGGCCGCGACATTGGCGTTATAGGCGTCCTCATACATGTCGCCGGTGGCAAAGCGCGTGTCGACGCCCAGCCGCAGCATATGGGCGTCGCCCACGGGCGGGCGCAGCTCAATCTTGCCGCCAATGCCGGTGGACGGCGTGTTGCGCTGGTCCAGCGACTTGCGGAAGCTGGAGGAGGAGATGACGATGTTGGAGAAGTTGCGCGCCTGGATATAGGCCAGCGCATCCACCTGCCACGGCCCGCGATTGATATAGCGGATGCTGGCGTCCTGCCCCTGGCTCATGCTGTCCGCGCCGGCGAACCGCAGCGTGCGATTATCCTCGAACAGGGTGGCGCGAAATTGCAGTTCCGACGTGGCGCTGATCGGCGCGACCGCGCGCACATTGGTCGACCAGCCATCATAGGCGGCCGGCACGGTGGCGGCGACGCGCTGGTCCTTTGGCGTGGTCTGGAAGCCGTCGCCCCGGTCCCACCGGCCCGACAGCGAGACATAGCCGCCGCCCAGATCCTGCGTCAGCCCGGCGGACAGTTCGGTCGCATCACGGCTGCCGTAAAGGGCGCTGGCGGAAAAGTCGGGCAACTGGTCGCGCGTCGCGCTGGCCATTTCGATCGTGCCGGCCACCGCGCCCGATCCGAAGGCGCCGATGCCCCCGCCGCGCGTCACACGCACGACGGACAGGCGATCAGGCGCCAGCGCGCTGAACGGGATATAGCCGAAAAAGGGATCGGCGACCGGCACGCCGTCCAGCAGCATCAGCGTGCGGCTGGACGCATTGCCGCCCAGCGCGCGCAAGGTCGCGCCCTGATTGGACGGGTTGGACGACCGGCTGTCCGAGCGGCGGAACTGCTGAAACCCGGCGACATCGCCCAGCACGCTTTCGATCCGGCCCGATGCGCTGTCCAGCAGGCGCTGCCGGTCGATCACGACCGATCCATAGGCCGGCGTTCCGGGCGGCAACGCCAGCCCCGCGCCGGTGACGATGATGGTCGAATCGCCGGCCGCCTCCTCCGGCGCCTGCGCCAGTGCGATGGTCGGAACGGTCAGCAGGACGGCAGGCAAAAAATAGCGTTTCATGAAGCGATCCCCTCGACGCCCCTCTCTCTATTTTCCTTGCCTTTTGCAAATGGAAAGGGGCCGCACCCTATTAGGATACGGCCCCCGCCCCGTGACATTGTTCCTTCGGTCAGAAGAACAGGATCGCGCCTGCGGCAATGGCGTCGGACGTCGCCTTGTTGCCGTTATGCGCCTTCGACGTGGTGCTGACATATTCGCCCAGCAACGTCACCCAGCTGTTGAGGCCATAGCGGACCTGCCCGACCCAGCTGCTATTCTTGTCGACCAGCGTCGGGTTGGCCAGCGCATCGGCCGCATTGGCATAGTCAAGGTTGCTTTCGCCATAACTGCCCCCGACCGAGAATTTGCCGAAGGTCGTCAGCCCTTGCAGATAGAAGCCATGGCTGTCGCGCCGGTTGCCCAGGCCATCGGTGTCGAACAGGTTGAGCGCCGTCGTGCCCAGGCCCGATGCGTCATAATAGGTGCCGACCAAAGTGACCGGGCCGAACGTGACCTTGGCGCCCGCGTCCCAGCCCCAGCCGGTATAGTCCGGCCCGGCGATGACATTATGCTTTTGCGAAATGCCCGACGCCCAAAGGCGCGTCGCGAGGTCGCCGAACTTGCCATCATAGACGAACTTGGCCTGGAAGCCGGGTTGCTTGTTCGCTTCCTCCGGCCCGGTGAGCGACGATAACGGCTCGAATATGCCGATGCTGGCGGTAAAGCCGCTGAAGCTGGGCGTGGTGTAGGTGATCTGCGGCTGGAAATCGGTGTAGATATAGCCGGTGCCGATCCGCCCCAGCGTCGTGTTGGACGGGGCGACATTGCCCGCCGGGGTGCCCGACGACAGCAATGTGATGTCGTTCAGGATCGATTCCGACTGGAACAGGCCGATGTCGCGGCCGATCTTCACTTCGCCAAAGCCGGCGCGGCCGAAGGTCAGATAGGTCTGGCGGAAATCGATGCCGGCGGTCTGGAGCGCGCGGGGATTGCCGCCGCTGTTCGCGCCGCCACCGACATAGCTGACCGAATTGATGCCCGGATACATGCCGAAATGCGCGCCAACGTCCCATCCGTCCAGGCTGGTCGATGCCTCGACCTTCAGGAAGCCGGGCAGCAGGCCGTTGCGCACCGCGGAACTGTTGCCGCCCACCGTGGCGACGCCACCTGTTACCGCCGTAGTGGCGCTGGGCGTATCGCCATTGTCATGGACATAGAAGCCATTGACGGAGCCGGAGAATTTCAGCGTCACATCGCCAACCTGAAGGCCAACGCCGCTATCGGTCATCCGCACATAGCCCGCGCCGCCCGATGCGTCCGGCGTCACCGCCGGAGCGGGCGCGGCGGCCTGCGCGGTTTCGGTCGCCTGCCCTTTCACCAGTTCCTGATATTCGTCGTCGGTCAGGATGCCCTTTTCGTGCAGCCGTTTCAGCAGGTCCGCGGTGGTGCCGGCCATGGCCGGCGCTGCGGTGGCGGCGAGCATCAGCGCTCCAGCCGCGCTCATCAGGCGCAACGTCCCCTTCATATCATCCTCCCTGTCTTCGCGCCGGCTTGTCTCCGGCTGGGGCGGAGAGTGCTGCGGAAGGGAAGGGGGAGAAATTGGACTTAGGTTCTCCTCCCTTCGGGCAGGCGGATCATCAGGGCGCGATCGCTATACCCCACGGCGCTGCGCCGACCGCGATGGTGCCGGTCACCTGCGCCTTGGCCAGATCGATCACCGACACATTGTCCGAAAGGCCATTGGCGCTGTAGGCGTGGGCGCCGTCCGCGCTGATCGCGACATGCCAGACGCGCTTGCCCACCGGCACATAGGCCCGCACCTTGCGGCTCGCCACATCGATGATGGCGACATGATCGGCCCGGCCCAGCGCGATCACCGCCGTCCTGCCATCGGGCGTGAAGCGGATGCCGCAGGGCAGGATGCGATGGTCGGGGATGCCGGGGATGGCGAAGTGCAGCGTCTCGGTCACGTGCCGGCTGGCGGTGTCGACGATCTGCACCGTGCCGCCCACCTCCGCCGCGACCCACAAGCTCTTGCCGTCGCCGGTAAATTCGACATGGCGGGGGCGCAGGTCGACCGGCGTTTCGGCGACCATCGCCCTGCTCCCCACATCGATCCAGTTGACGACATTATCCTCCTCGGACGTGACGGCCACCCATTTGCCGTCCGGGCTTTGCGCCACCCCCTCCGGCTCGCCGCCGACATCGACCTGATAGGCGACGCTCTTGCTGGCCAGATCAATCGCGGTCAGCGCGGCGTCATCCTCATTGGCGACGAACAAAGTCTTGCCGTCGCGCGACAGGAAGAATTGCTCGGGGTCTTGCCCCGATGGCAGTTCGGCCACCACCGCGCCGGTCGCCCGGTCGATCACCTGCACCGCATGGTCCAGACTGGCGCAGAGATAAATGTAGCGCCCATCCTTTGACACGGTGATGCCGCGCGGCCGGCCGCCGACCTTCCATGTCGCGCGCACCGCGCCCGACGCCGCGTCGATCACGCTGACGCTGTCGCCCCGCTCGTTGGAGACATAGAGGGTTTCGGCCTGCGCTGCGGCCGGCATCAGCATCAGCCCGGCCATCATTATCCGCTTCATCGTCTCTTCCTCTCCCTGCCCCTATTCTTGTCCCAAGGGTCTATCCGCAGCCCTGTCTCTACGGGATTGTACCAATGGCCAATGGGGGCGCGGCGCGCGCTTGCCTACACTCGGACGCATCAGGGGAAAACCGACCGGGTGAGGATATAATGATGAATTTGGGTAGGGTCGCGTTGCTGGGTGCCATGGCTGTACTGGGCATGACCGCGACAAGTGCATTGATGGCGCATGGCGATGTGACGCCGCAGGCGGTGGATACGTCGGCATTGCCGGAAATCGGCGACGCCTGGCTGGAGAAGAATCCCTATAGCGGCAATGCCAAGGCGATCGAGATCGGCCAGTCGGCCTATGGCCAGAATTGCGCCCGCTGCCACGGCCTGGACGCGGAGAGCGGCGGCATCGCGCCGGACCTGCGCTATCTGGAACAGGGCGAATCGGGCGACCAGTGGTTCGCCGAACGCTTCCGCCACGGTTCCAGCCATGACGGCAAAGTCTATATGCCGCCGTTCGGCGATGTGCTGGGGCAGAAGGCCGGCTGGGCCATCCGCGCCTGGCTCGAAACCAAGTTCCAGGGCTGATCGCCATGCTCTCGCGGCGGGGGCTGATCGGCGGGGCGGGGGCGGCGCTGGCGCTGGGCTTGATGCCCGGCGGCCTCAGCGCCGCCCCGCTCGCCAAGGTCAAGGCGCTGGGCGCCATCCGGGTGGTCGTCTATCAGAATAACCGCCCATGGTCCTGGGAGGAGGGCGACAAGCTCATTGGGCTGGACGCCGATCTGGCGCAGGCGATCGCCACGAAGCTGGGCGTGCGCGCCGATGTCGCCCAGCTGGTCGCGGACGAAAGCGCCGACGATGACCTGCGCAATGGCGTGTGGAAGGGCGGACTGCTGGGCTTCACGCCCGGCGACATCATGCTGCATGTTCCCTTCGACCGGACCTTTGCATCGCGTAACGATCAGGTCGCGATCGTCGCGCCTTATTATCGCGAAAGCTTTGGCCTCGCCGGCGCGGGCGGCATGGCGGTGGAGGCGATGCCGACCGAGTGGAAAGGCCGCCGGCTGGCTGTCGAGCTGGACTCCATTCCCGATTTCTACCTGATCGGCAGCTTCGGCGGCGTGCTGGCCAAGGACGTCACTCATTATCCGACCGGATCGGACGCGGTGGCCGCCACTCTGGCGGGCAAGGCCGACGCCGTGCTGGCCAGCCGCGCCCAGATAGAGGAGGCGGCCCGCCGCGCCGGCGGACCGCCTCTGACCTGGCGCAAGGGACCATTGCCCGCCTTCGCTTCGCCCGGCTGGGACATCGGCATGGCGGTCAAGGAAAATAGCCGCACGCTGGGCGACGCGGTGGAGGAAATCGTCACCGCCATGGCGACCAGCGGCGAAATGAAGGCGCTGTTCGCCCGCTATGGCGTCACCTGGACGCCAGCGCAGGCGGCGGGGTGAAGGGCCGACCAAAGGTTCAATTGCCGCTTTGTCGGGGTGGCATAGTCTGCACGCAAACGGGGGGCGTAGAGCGCCCGTTTTAATAGGGAGGATGGTTATGAAAGGACCGATGATGCGGGCGCTGTCGGGCGCTGCCGCACTGTCGCTGGCGGTCGCTGCGGCGCCGTTGCTGGCCGAAGGGCCAACCGATGCGGATCTGATGAACGACGCGGCGTCGACCGGCGACGTACTGACCTATGGCATGGGGCCTCAGGCGCATCGCTTCAGTTCGCTCAAGGCGATCGATTCGAGCAATGTGTCGAAACTGGTGCCCGCTTTTGCTGCATCGCTGGGCGGCGAAAAGCAGCGCGGTCAGGAAGCGCAGCCGATCGTCTATGACGGCACCATCTATGTGACGGGCAGCTATTCGCGCGTCTTCGCGTTCGACGCCCGCACCGGCGAGGAAAAATGGCAATATGACGCCCGCCTGCCCGACGGCATCATGCCCTGCTGCGACGTCGTCAATCGCGGCGCAGCCATCTATGGCGACAAGATCATCTTCGCCACGCTGGACGCGCGCCTCGTGGCGCTCAACCGCAACACCGGCAAGGTGATCTGGAACAAGCAGATTGCCGACTATAAGGAAGGCTACAGCGCCACCGCCGCGCCCCTGATCGTCAAGGGCATGGTCATCACCGGCAATTCGGGCGGCGAATTTGGCGTAGTGGGGGCCGTGGAAGCCAGAGACGTCAATACCGGCGAACTGATCTGGCATCGTCCCGTGATCGAAGGCCATATGGGCACGCTCAAGGGCAAGGATAATGGCATCACCGGCAAGCTCAACGCCAGCTGGCCGGGCGACCTGTGGAAAAGCGGCGGCGGCGCGACCTGGCTGGGCGGCACCTATGACCCGGAAACCAACCTGCTTTTCTTCGGCACCGGCAATCCCGCGCCCTGGAACAGCCATCTGCGTCCCGGCGACAATCTCTACACCGCCTCCACCCTGGCGATCGATCCGGACACCGGCGTCATCAAATGGCATTTCCAGACCACGCCGCATGACGGCTGGGATTTCGACGGCGTGAATGAGTTCATTCCCTTCGACGCCACGGTCAACGGCAAGCCGATGAAGCTGGGCGCAAAGGCCGACCGCAACGGCTATTTCTTCGTGCTCGATCGCACCAACGGCAAGTTCATCAGCGCCAGCAAGTTCGTGGCGCAGACGACCTGGGCCAATGGCTTCAACAAGAATGGCAAGCCCAACTATATTCCCGAAGGCCGTCCGCCAGCCCCCGGCGAGGGCAAGGGCAAGCCGGTCTTCGCCTCGCCCTCCTTCCTGGGCGGCAAGAACTGGATGCCCATGGCCTACAGCCAGGATACGGGCCTGTTCTACATCCCGTCCAACGACTGGGGCATGGACATCTGGAACGAGCCGATCGCCTACAAGAAGGGCGCGGCCTATCTGGGTGCGGGCTTCACCATCAAGCCGATTGCCGACGATCATATCGGCGTGCTGCGCGCGATGGACCCAAAGACCGGCAAGATCATGTGGGAATATAAGAACAAGGCGCCGCTCTGGGGCGGCGTTCTGACCACTGGCGGCAACCTTGTCTTCACCGGCACGCCCGAAGGTTTCCTCAAGGCGTTCGACGCCAAGACGGGCCAGGAATTGTGGAAGTTCCAGACCGGGTCCGGCGTGGTCGGATCGCCCGTCACCTGGGAACAGGATGGCGAACAATATGTGGCGGTGATGTCCGGCTGGGGCGGCGCGGTGCCGCTGTGGGGCGGCGAAGTCGCCAAATCGTTCAAGGACATCAATCAGGGCGGCGCGCTCTGGGTGTTCAAGCTGCCGAAATAAGGGGTGACGCGCGCAGGGCCGATGCCGGTCTTGCGCGCATTGCCACCAGAGACAAGGACCAAAGACAATGATCGTCATGGGACGCGGACATCATACGCAATCGGCCCCGGCCATCCCGCCCGGCGCAATGCGTTTTGCCGCGTCCCATGACTTGACCGACCATCCGATGCAGGGGCATGATATGGGCCATTATATGGGCGGGGATGCGATTATGGAGCGGGTGCTGATCATCGATGATCATCCCCTGGTGCGTGACGGTTTGCGCAGCGTGATCGCGATCAGTTTCGACAATATCGAGATTTTCGAGGCGGCCGGTCTGGATGAGGCCGTCGCCACGCTGGAAAAGCAGGATAATTTCGACCTGATCCTGCTCGACCTCAATATTCCCGACGTGCGCCGGCTCGACGGCCTGAAGCTGCTGCGCGATCGTTTTCCGATCCTGCCCGTCGTCATGGTGTCGGGCGCATTTGATCGCGCCATCGTGCAGGAAGCGCTCGCCGCCGGCGCCGCCGGCTTCATTCCCAAATCATTGAAGCGCAGCGCCATCGTCGATGCGCTGCACCGGGTCGTGTCGGGCGAAATCTACCTGCCCGAAACCATGGGGGAGGGCGCTGCGCCCTCAGCCGAGGAAGATGACATCGCCCGCCGTATCGACAGCCTGACGCCGCAGCAGAAGACGGTGCTGGGCCATCTGGTCAATGGCCGCCTCAACAAGCAGATCGCGCACGACCTCAACGTGTCGATGACCACGATCAAGGCGCATGTATCGGCGATCCTGCAAAAGCTGGGCGTGCTCAGCCGCACGCAGGCGGTGATCAAGGCCAACCGGGTGCATTTCGGCGAGGAGTAAGGCGGCCCTCCTTGGTTTTATTATGCCTTGGCGGCCAGCGCGCTCAGTTCCTCCAGATCCAGATCGCGCTCCAGTTCGTGGAGCGTCTCTTCGTCAATGTCGCCATTGCGGTGCAGCCGCAGCAACTCGATCCGGCCCGCCGCCACCGCCTTCAGGATCAGGTCGAAATGCGCGTGCAGCGTTTCGGCATGTTCCTCCTCCTGTCCTGCATAAGTGGCTGACAGGGTCGCATGGCGGCGATAACGGTCCAGCAGGCGCGGATGGATCACATTGCCGTCCTCGTCATGGGCATGAATTTCGACAATTTTCAGCTGGGCCTGCGCCATCGCCGCTTCCGCCTCGCTCATCGTCATGCGCGCGCGATCGCCCTCCGGCTCCTCCAGCTTCACCAGCCGGATCACCATGCCCAGCGTCGTCCCCTGCACCAGCACCGTGCCGATGATGACGGCGAAGGCGGCCACCAATATGAAGTCGCGGCCGGGAAATCCTCCGGCACGCTCAGCGCCACCGCCAGCGTCACCACGCCGCGCATCCCGGCCCAGCCCAGCACCGTGGCCGCCCGCGCGCCGATCGGCGTATAGCGGCGTATCCCGGCGGCGCGCAGGGCGTGGATCACGGCGTCGGCGCCGAACACCCAGAGGAACCGCGCCAGCGTGAGCGCCGCCAATATGGCCAGCACCGGCCCCGCCATCTCGTGCAGCACCACGTCGAAGCCGCCGACCCGGTCGATCACGCCGCGCAGCGATGATCCGATCAGCAGGAAGACGAACGCCTCCATCAGGAAGATCATCACGGCCCAGAAGGCGGTGCCGTTCATCCGCACTTCGGCGGAAAAGACGATATGCTGATACCAGCCGCAGATGAGGCCGGTGGTGACGGTCGCGATCACGCCCGACAGATGCCCGCTTTCCGCCAGCAGATAGGACGCCCATGGCGCCAGCAGCGAGGAGGCGATCATCAGATATTTGTCGTTGAGCCGGGGCACCAGCAGCACCCAGGCCGCGCCCACCAGCGCGCCGACGACCGCGCCGCCGATCGCCAGCAGCGCAAAGCTTTCCAGCGCATCGACCATGCTGAACGCCCCCGTCACCCCCGCCGCGATGGCGAAGCGGAAGAGGACGAGGCCGCTGGCGTCGTTGAACAGGCTTTCGCCCTCCAGCAGGATCGACAGGCGGCGGGGCAGATGCACGCGTTGCAGCACGGCGCGCGCGGATACGGCGTCAGGCGGCGACACGATCGCGCCCAGCGCCGCGCAGGCGGCCCAGGGCAGCGACGGCGCCAGCCAGTGCGTCACCACCGCCACGATCACCGTGGTAAAGATGACCGCGCCGATCGCCAGCCCGATGATCCCCAGCATATGGCGATGCAGGTGGCGCAGCGCGATGAACCATGCCCCGTCCATCAGCAGCGGCGGCAGAAAGATCACCAGCACCAGTTCGGGGTCGAGCGCAATCACCGGCAATCCGGGCACGAAAGCGAACAGCGCGCCGCCAGCCAGCAGCGCGACCGCCGGCGGCAGGCTCAGTTTGTGCGCAGCATAATGCAGCAGGATGATCGCCAGCAGCATGGCGATCACCAGTTCGAACATTTGCATTGCGTGCATCGCGTCGCCCCCTTGTGCAGCCGACCTTAACGTCCGCGCGGGGCAGGGCCAAGCCCGCGCTATTTCAGCATGGTGCGCAACAATGCCCGCAATTGCGCGGGCTTGACCGGCTTGTTGAGCAGGGGCGTGCCCTGCGCGTCCAGCCGCGCCTTCAACTCCTTGCCCCGGTCGGCGGAGATCATGATCGCGGGCACCGCCGCGCCGAAATGATCGCGCAGCTGCGCCAGCGTCGCTTCGCCCGTCTCGCCATCGTTCAGGTGATAGTCGATCAGGATGATGTCGGGCGCCAGCCCAGCGGCGAACAGGCCGGCCGCCTCGGCAAAGCCGCCCGCCGTCTGCACCGTGCATCCCCATCCGCCCAGCAGCGTCCGCATCCCCGTCTGGATCGCCCGTTCATTGTCGATTACCAGAATGTTGAGGCCGCGCATCGTGCGGTCGCGGCCGGGCGTGTCCCATCCGTTCGCCTGTTCCGCCACCGGCTCTCCCATCGGCAGGTCGATCGCGAAGGTCGCCCCCTTGCCCGGAACCGATTCCAGCGTCACCCGATGGCCCAGCATGTCGCTCGCCCGCCTGACGATGGCGAGGCCCAGCCCCTTGCCACTGGTCCGCGTATCGAGCCGGCGAAACTCCTCGAACACCAAAGCCTGCTTGTCGGGCGCGATGCCAGGGCCGCTGTCGGTGACGCTCACCCTGACGCCTTGCACATCCGCCTGACAAACGACCGTTACCGATCCGCGCTGGGTATAGCGCAGCGCGTTGGACAGGAAATTCTGCAAGATGCGGCGCACCAGCCTGATGTCGGACCGGATCCAGATCGGATCGCTGGCGATATGCAGGGTCAGTCCTGCCGCGCGCGCGACCGGCGCAAATTCGACCCGCAACGTGCCGAGCAAAGTATCGAGCCGGAAGTCGCCAATCTCCGGCTGGATCGCGCCCGCGTCGAGCCGGCTGATCTCCAGCAGCGCTTCCAGCAGATCCTCCACTGAATCGAGCGCGGTCGACGTCTGGTTGACCAGTGCGCGGGTCGGCAGCGCCAGCCGCCGGTCGCCCAGCGCCGCGACGAACAGCCGCGCGGCGTTCAGCGGTTGCAACAGGTCATGGCTCGCCGCCGCCAGAAAGCTGGTCTTGGACAGGTTCGCCTTTTCCGCCGCCGTCTTGGCGTCGCGCAACTGGCCCTCAATCTCGCGCCGTTCCGCCACTTCGGCGCGCAGCTCCGCCGTGCGGTCGGCCACCCGCCGCTCCAGATTTTCCGCCGTTTCCTGCAAGCTCGCCTGCGCGCGCAGCATGTCGGTGACGTCGGTGAAGCCGATCACCTGTCCGCCCCGTTCCAGCGCGGTGCTGCGCAGTTCAAAACTGCGCTCCCCCGCCCGGACCAGCGCATGCATCGAATCGGATCGCTGGCCATGGCCGCGCCAGTCCAGGCATCCCTGATCCGCCATGCCCAGCCGATCGCGGCACAATGTCACCAGCGCGGCATGGGTGCCGCTCTCCTGCGCCCAGTCGTCGGGCAGGCCCAGCAGATGCTGCAACGCTTCGTTCCAGGCCGCGACCCGCCCCTGCGCGTCGAACAGGCACACGCCTTCGGACAGATTGTCCAGCGTCGCCTGCAACACCAGATTGCGCTCGGCCAGCTCCAGCGCCCGGTCGCGCGCATCCTCCGCCTTCACCTCGGTAATGTCGGTATAGATGCCGACGATGCCGCCCTCGCTGGTGCGCAGTTCGTTGATCTGCACCCACCGCCCGTCGGCCAGCGCCTGCACATGGCCGCCATCGGCGACGCTGTGCCGCGCCAGCCGGTCCGACACCCAGCGGTCGGGCGCCACCACCGATCCCAAAGGCTGGTGATAGGCGGCGGCCAGCCGCGCCACTTCTTCGAAAGACAGGCCTTCGCGCACCTGATCGGCGATTTCCGGCCAGAAGCCCAGATAGGCTTCGTTGAACAGCACCAGCCGGTCGTCGGCGTCGAACAGCACGAAGCCTTCGTTGATCGATGCGATCGCGTCGCGCAGGCGGATCTGCGCGGCTTCGGCCGTATCATGGGCTTCGGCCAGATCGGCATTGGCCTTGGCCAGCCGGCCCAGCGCATCCTCCAGCTCCATCGTCCGTTCGCGCACCATCGCTTCCAGCGTGATCGCGGTTTCGAACATGGAAAAGGCGTTGCCGGCCATGTCGCTCGACCGTTCGACCCGGTCGATCAGCGCGGCGTTGATCTTGCGCAGCTTGCGCACCTCCTCGCGCAAACTGTCCAGTTCGCTGTCGCTTTGTGCGGCGGGGAGCGCGACGTCGCTCATCGCCCGATCGCAAGCCCGCTGAAGGTCTGGTTGACGTGCAGGGCGTGATATTGCTCGCCATAGGTGTTGAAGCCGATCACCCGATGGCGGCCATAAAGTTCGGAAACGGCCCGGCCAATCTGCCGCCGTTCCGCATCAATGCGGTTGAGCACGCAGTCGAAGGCGATGATGCGGTCGACGGTGCCGACATGGGCGGCGATGTCGGTGAACATCGCCTCCATGCCCGCGATCCGGTCCACCGGCTCGCCCACGGTCAGCACGATGCCTTCGTCGATCGCGCAATAGAAGGTCAGGCTGCCGTCCGCATTGGCGCTCTGGATCGACCGGACATGATAGTCGCCGCCCGCCCGCACCATCGGCGGATGCGCGGCATAAAAGGCCAGCCCCAGTTCCTCGCCGGCATGGCCCGCCAGCCGCAAATATTCCTGCGCCGCCGGTTCGGCGTTGATTTCCGTCACGATCCGGTCCTGCGGGATGGCGCCGGTCACGACCATCTTGGCCGCGCCGGGGCGATAATGCTGCGCCTTGAACACATGGACCGGCCGGGCGGTGGACAGGATGGCGATCACCGCCGCGCGTCGATGGAAACGCCCGCCTTGAAAGATCGCCGTTTCGCGGAAGGCGAGGCCATCGCCGGACGATCCGCCGATCAGCGGAATGTCGCCCAGCGCGTCCTGCATCGTCATGGTCAGCAATTCCTCGCGATGCGACAGGCCATCGACCAGGAACAGGGCGACATGATTGACATGGTCGCCCAGATGCCGGCTGTCGCGATCGGCAATCGCCGCCAGCGCGCGAATATCCTCCCGCGCGGCTACCGGATCGAACGCATCAATATCATCGAAGATATGGGAGACGAGGTGGAAGCCGTCCGCCGGGAAGCCGATGACGCTGAGGCTATCCTCGTCATAGCCCGCCTCGGTCAGTTCGCCCGAGCTGGTGCAACCGATGGCGACGACATTTTCGCTATGGCGATTGACCGCGCGGGCCAGCGCATCCCGGTCGAAACGATGGGAGCAGAAGAGCAGCATGCCGGCCAGCGGCGCGTCCCCCAATTGCCGCGCGACATCGGCCATCGCCACCGCCGGGTCCGGCGAGTGGCTCGACGCAAAGCCGATCTCCGACGCTAGCATGGTCATGTCCCTCTCCCCGCGGCTACCCTAATTTTTCCGGCCTGATTTTTCAGGGTTATGCACCGCCTTGCCTTCGCTTGTCATCCTTGGAAATGGTGCATCTATCCCGTTACGGCATCCCCGCGTAGCGGGTCGCCCGCCGCCTCCAGCAGAGCATTTTCGTCGTCGGTGAAGATGCGCGAGCGGACGATGAAGCGCACGCCTTCCGGGCTTTCCAGCGACATGCCCGCGCCACGTCCCGGCACGACGTCGATCGTCACCTGCGTATGGCGCCAATATTCGAACTGCGCCGCGCCGATCCACACGGGAATGTCGCCCGCCACATGACCCAGCAGCACATCCTGCGCGCCCACCCTGAACTCGCCGCGCGGGAAGCACATGGGCGCAGACCCGTCGCAACAGCCGCCCGACTGGTGGAACATCAGCGGGCCGTGCTTCCGGGCCAGCAGGTGCATCAGCGCTTGCGCTTCAGGCGTGGCCAATATGCGGGGGGGAAGGGCCGTCATGATCATCCTCCTGAAAAACGACGATGCGGCGGGCATCGGGGAAAATGATGCCCGCCGCCGTCGAAGGCGTATTTGGAGAGGAGAGCGCCTTCGACTGTTCGCAGCCCCCGCTTAGAAGAAGCCGAGCGCCTTGGGGCTGTAGCTGACCAGCAGATTCTTGGTCTGCTGATAATGGTCGAGCATCATCTTGTGGTTTTCACGGCCGATGCCCGACTGCTTGTACCCGCCGAACGCCGCATGGGCGGGGTAAGCGTGATAGCAGTTGGTCCAGACGCGACCGGCCTGAATGCCACGGCCCATGCGATAGGCGCGGGTTCCATCGCGGGTCCATACGCCGGCGCCCAGTCCATAGAGCGTGTCATTGGCGATGGCGAGCGCTTCGGCTTCGTCCTTGAAGGTGGTGACGGCCAGAACCGGGCCGAAAATTTCCTCCTGGAAGATGCGCATCTTGTTGTGGCCCTTCAGCACGGTCGGGGTCACATAATAACCATCGGCCAGTTCGCCATCGAGGCTGGCGCGTTCGCCGCCGGTCAGCAGCTGCGCGCCTTCGTTCAGGCCGATCTCGATATAGGAGAGGATCTTTTCGAGCTGGTCGTTCGATGCCTGCGCACCGATCATGGTCGACGGGTCCAGCGGACTGCCCTGCTTGATCGCCTTCACCCGTGCGATGGCGCGTTCGATGAACTTTTCGTAGATGGATTCCTGGATCAGCGCGCGGCTGGGGCAGGTGCAGACTTCGCCCTGATTGAGCGCGAACATCGCAAAGCCCTCAAGGCATTTGTCGAAATACTCATCGTCTGCGTCCATCACATCTTCGAAGAAGATGTTGGGCGACTTGCCGCCCAGTTCCAGCGTGACCGGGATCAGATTTTCCGACGCATATTGCATGATCAGGCGGCCGGTGGTGGTTTCGCCGGTAAAGGCGATTTTGCTGATCCGCTTGTTGCTGGCCAGCGGCTTGCCCGCTTCCACGCCGAAGCCGTTGACGACATTGAGCACGCCGGGCGGCAACAGGTCGCCGATCACTTCGAGCAGGACGAGGATCGACATCGGCGTCTGTTCGGCGGGCTTCAAGACGATGCAGTTGCCCGCGGCCAGCGCCGGGGCGAGTTTCCACACCGCCATCAGGATCGGGAAGTTCCACGGGATGATCTGGCCGACCACGCCCAGCGGCTCGTGGAAATGATAGGCGATCGTGTCATGGTCGATCTCGCTGATCGACCCTTCCTGCGCGCGGACGCAGCCGGCGAAGTAACGGAAATGGTCGATGGCGAGCGGCACGTCGGCATGGGTGGTTTCGCGGATCGGCTTGCCATTGTCGATCGTCTCGGCCATCGCGATGAGGTCCAGATTGGCCTCCATCCGGTCGGCGATCTTCAGCAGGATGTTCGACCGTTCGGTCGAGGAGGTCTTGCCCCAGCTATCCTTCGCCTTGTGCGCGGCATCCAGCGCCAATTCGATGTCGGCGGCGGTGCCGCGCGCGATCCGGCCGACCACCTGACCGGTGACGGGCGAGATATTGTCGAAATAGTCGCCCTGCACCGGCGCGACCCATTCGCCACCGATATAATTGTCATATTGGTCGCGGATCAGCGTCTGCCCCGCGAAACGCTCCATCACCTGCTGCAACATGCTTCTACTCCCGAATGATATGCGTCTGAATGAAAGGGCCTTGTGAATGAAAGGGGGCTGGGCGCTCATTTCACCTTGGCGAGGGCGGCGGTCATGCGCTTGGCGGCGAAGGGCGGCAGCTTCACCGCCTTGGCGGCGGCGATGTCGGCCGGCGTCACCTTGCCCACCTGCACCAGCGCGACCATGCCCATCGAATAATGGGGCATGCACTTGATGCCATAGAGGCCGGGCTTGCTGACGGTCAGCACCGCTTCCTTGTTCATGCCGCCCTTCATCGGCGTTGCGCCGGCGGGCAGCATGTTCGCCATGGTTTCGGCATTGTGGCTGGGATTGGTCGGCTGAAAGCGGATCGTGTCGCCGGGCGCGGCCTTTATATAGCTGGGCTCGAACACCATCGTGCCGTCGGCGCCCTGATTCTTCATCTGGACGACGATGTCCTTGGCGCAGGCGGGCAGCGAAACAGCCAGGGCGGCAGCGGTCAGCAGAACGGCCGGGATACGCAGGTCAGTCAAATCACTCTCCATGGAATCAAACGGCTTTCTCGGCCGGATTAAGGGGAGAGTGCGGCCACAGGGGCTGCGCGCACAATTGACCTTTGGTCCTATGGGGCGACGCCGCTATCGGGTTCGACGCGGGAAAGCGGCCGGTTGAGGTCGCTCCAGCCATCCACGCCCTCGGCCAGCCACCAGACATTGCGATAGCCCGCCGCGCGCAGCCGGCGGGCCGCATTCCATCCCATCCAGCAATCCGCCTTGCAGAACAGGATGAGCATTGCGTCACGCCGCCCCCGCGTCAGCCGGGCGACGCCCCGCAGGAACCCGTCGCCGATCCACGGCGCCAGCACGCCGCGCCCGGCTTCGGGAAACCAGTGCGCGCCGGGAATCGAGTCGTGCGGCGCGGCGAGCCGCCAGCGTCCGTCCGCTTCCCGATGCCCGCCCTCGGCCGGCAGCACGTCGATGAACAGGGCGTCGCGCCCCGGCCGCAAATGGGCGGCCGCTTCTGGCGCGATCCGCCCGACGCCGGGGGGAGCCTGATGCACCGGCGCGCGATAATGGGCGATGCGATAGCCCTGCACATCGAACAGCGCATCCTGCGCCAGTGCGGGGGATGCGGCCAGTAAGGTTGCGATGAAAACGGCGCGCATGTCTCTCTCCTGATGCGACCAAGGGCCAATGGTAGGCGACATAAAAGGAGAATAGACCCCGGCATAAGGGAGAAGGACAATGCAAAGGCAGGCAAGCCTTTGGGTCGCGATCGCCCTGGCATGGGTCGCGACCGATGCCAGGGCGACAGCGCCTGCTCAGACAGTGGCGGACCCGCTGGGATCGCCCATGTGGGCCGCCCATGCGCGCACGCTGTTCGGCGACGATCCGGTTCGCTTCGATCCGCGGGTGAAGGTCGACTTCCCCATGATTGCGGAAAATCAGCGATCCTTCCCCGTTGCCATAGATGCCCGCGCGATCCCCGGCGTGACTCGCATCGTGCTGCTGGTCGATTTGAACCCCATACCGATCGCGATCGATTATCGCCCGACCCATGCCGCCGCCTATGTCGCGACCCGGATCAAGCTGGACCAGCGGACGCCGGTGCGCGGCGCGGTGCAGCTGGCGAGCGGGGAGTGGCTGGTGTCGGGCGGCTGGGTCGATGCGGCGGGCGGGGGCTGTTCCGCCCCGCCGGTCAGCCGGGTCAAGGGCGACTGGGCTGATCATCTGGGCGAGATACGGGGCGAAGCCTGGCCGATGGCGGACGGGGTGAGCCGCCTGCGCCTGAATTTCCGGCACCCGATGGACACCGGCTTCGTCGACAATATCGCCACCTATCATCTGGAGGAACTGGCGGTGAAGGATGCGGGCGGCCGGACGCTGGGCGAGATGGAGATATGGGCCGCTGTCGCCGAAGACCCGGCCATCACTTTGATGGTCGACGGCAAGGCCGGCGACGCGCTGACGATCCTGGCGCACGACACCAATGGCCGCGATTACCGGGCCGCGCTGTCCGTGGCGCGCCAGTCGCCGATGCCGGCCGGCCGATGATCCTGTCGCGACGCGCCCTGATCGGCGGCATGGCGGCGCTGGCCGCTGCGCCCGCCTATGCCGCCGACTATGCGATCACGCCCGAAGTGATCGCAGATGGCGTCTGGCTGGTGCGTGGCGCCGACGAGCCGGTCGAGGCGGGCAATGGCGGCGCGATCGCCAATATCGCGATCATCGCCACGCCAGCCGGAACCGTGCTGTGGGAATGCGGCCCGTCGGTCCGCTACGCCCGCGCATTGGGGCAGGCGGCCGAACAACTGACCGGCAAGCCCGTCATCCGCGTCTATGTCAGCCATCTCCATCCCGATCATGGCATGGGGCTGGCCGCCTTCGATCCCGCCATCGTCGCCGCGCTGCCCGGCACGATCGACGCGCTGCGGGCGGAGGGGCAGGGCTATGCCGATGGCATGTACCGGCTGCTGGGCGACTGGATGCGCGGCACCGATCTGATCCTGCCTGGGCGGACGATCACGCAGGCGCAGGAGGATTTTGGCGGGCGCAGCCTGACCCTGCTGGCTTTGTCGGGGCATAGCAGCGCCGACCTTGCCCTGCTGGACGGGCAGACGGGCCTGTTGCTAGGCGGCGATCTGGTCTTTCACGATCGCGCGCCTAGCACGCCGACCGCCGATCTGGCGACATGGCGCGTCAGTCTGGATCGGCTCAAGACGTTGCGGCACAAGGGCGTCGTCCCCGGCCATGGTCCGTTCGATCCGGGCGGCACGGCGGCAATTGCCCAGACGCGGGACTGGATCGACTGGCTGGAAGCGACGCTGACACAGGCGGTGCGCGATGGCCTCGACATGGTGGAGGCGGGCGAGATCGCCATTCCCGACCGCTTCGCGACCATGGCCGCCGCCCGTTACGAAATGCAGCGCAGCGTCTCGCACCTCTATCCGGGGCTGGAGGCCGCGCTGCTGCCGCGGGTGGACGTGCCGGGCTGACCCCCTGGGTGCGCAGCATCGCTTGCCGCGCACCCAGGGGAAAGGCGCGTCAGAATGAAGCCTTCACGCCCACTTGCCAGCGGCGCGGCGCGCCGGGGCCGTAGGCGCGCGGATTGGAGGCGCCGGGCGCTTCCTCCAACTCGATCTCATCCACTTCGCTGAAGGTGCCGAAGGTCGCATAGCGGCGATTAAAGGCGTTGCTGAGCGTGCCGAACAGGCTGACGCCCTTGATGAGATCAACGCTGGCGCGCAGGTTGACGACCGCATAGCCGCCCAGCTTCGCTTCGTCATTGCCTTCGTCGCCGACCAGATATTGGCCCGACCGGCCAATCACATCGCCACCCACGCTCCAGCCCTTGCCGGCATAATCGATGCTGATGGTGGCGCTGTGCCGGGGATGCCCGGCAGCCGGTCGCCGCGCTCCACCGCGATCAGCCCATCCTCATCCGCCGTCGGATTGGCCGGGCTGGAAAGGGTCAGCGGCGCGCGATAGGTGGCATCGGTGAAGGCATAGCTGAGACCCGCACTGAAGCCGCCCCGGCTGGCGCGCAGCGTCGCCTCCACGCCCTGCCGCCGGGTCATGCCGATATTGCGGAAATAGGCGCGGCCGCGAATCTCCGACGCGACATATTGAATGTCGTTGCGATTGTCGGTGCGGTAAGCGGACAGCAGCCAGTCGATGGCGAAGCCGCCGGCTTGCGCATGGCCCTTCGCGCCCGCTTCCCAGCTTTTGGCCACCACCTGTTTCAAGGGCGGATCGGCGACGAAGAAATTGGTCAGGCTGCACGGTGCGTTCTCGTCGGCGCAGGATAGTTCGGCCGGGGTCGGCACGCGGTTGCTTTCGGCATAGCCCGCGCGAAGGCTGAGGGCGTCCGACAGCGCATAGTCGAACTCGATGCCGGGATTGAGCCGCTCGAAGTGATGGCGGCCATTGAGCGCGGTGCCGATCTGATCGCGCATCACGATCCGGGCGTTGTTATACCGCAGCGCGATTTCGGCCGACAGGCGCGATGTTATCGGCAGCCGGTCCTGCGCGAAGACGCCCCAATAATCGGTATGGGCGATGAGGCCGACCGGCGCGATCGCGCCGTCCTCCTGCACGATGATCGATCCCAGCCCGTCGACGCTGCGATCCTCCGTCAGCGCACCCAGTTCGGTCGATGTGTCGAAACGGGTGCGGCTGCTGTCATAGCTGAAGCCCAGCGCAAAGACATTCTCGCCTCCGTTCAGCGCCCGCTTGTCGATCAGTTGCACCAGCGCGCCCATCGCCCGTGTATTCGTGCGCCCGCGATTGAGCACGCCATAGCCTTCGCCCCCCAGCGTGTCGGCGATCGCATTGCCATCGGCGTCGGTCAGGACGGCCTGTTCTTCCTCCTCGTCATCGCCGCCCACGCTTTCCAGGCAGACATAGCCCGCATCATCCTCTTCCTCGCACCCCTCAATGTCGGCGGCGTCGCCATTGACGGTGCGCAGCGTCAGCTTCTGGGCATAGAGCGTCCCCTCTATCCGGGTGGTGTCCGACAGCGCGACCCAGGGGTGCAGGCTGATCCGGCCATAGCGGCTGCGGCTATTGTCGGGCCAAGTGAAGACCGCGCGCCGGTCCGCCGCCAGCAATTCCACCGGCGAAACGCCATTGCCCGTCAGGTTCGTGTTCGCGCCCACGATCTTCAGATGCAGGCCGCCCGTCGCCGTATCGAAGCCCACATCGCCATAGCCATTATAGAGGGTGGAGGGCGAATGATCGCGCCAGCCATCATCATGGGTATATTGGAATGCGCCGAACGCGCTCCAGTCGCCCCAGGCCATGCCGCCGGCCAGGCTCGCCTCGGTCATGCCGAAACGGCCATGCGACAGGCTGGCCTCCAGCCCCGGATCGCTGGCCCCGGTCTTGGTTTCCAGCGTCAACGCGCCGCCCAGCGCATTGAGGCCATAAACGGCGCTCTTGTCGAGCAGGTTGACGCTGCGGATCGCAGCTTCGGGCAGCAGGTCGAACTGCACCGTATCGCCAAAGGGCTGGTTGAAGCGCGCGCCGTCCAGATAGACGGCGATGCCCTGCGCCTGCCCCTGAAGCGGCGAGGCGACAAAGCCGCGATAGACCAGATTGGGCTGCCAGGGATTATTCTGCGCATCCTGAAGCGTCACGCCCGCGAAATTGCGGGTCAGCGCGCCCAGGAAATCGGGGCTGCCGGTGCGGCTGATGTCGGCGGCGGTCAGCGTCAGCGCATCGTCTATATCGACCGCGCCGCCCGGCGCGGTCACGATGATCGGCTGGCGCACGCCGTCCGCCTCGTCCGGCGCCTGCGCCCATGCCGTTCCGGCGACCAGCGCGATCGCGCTCCCCGTCAGCAGCGCCGCTAAAATCCTCACAAAGCCTCTCCCCATATTCTTTGGCGGGAAGGCTAGGGGCGGGGGCGGCGGCGCTCCATTATACCTTGGGTCGGGAGAGTCGAGCTTGCTTGGAAAATGCGCGGAAGAGCGCATTTTCGACGCGGCACCAGCCCACACCCTCACCCGACCGCCCAGACATGATATCCTGATGGGTGGTCGGGTGAGGGTGTGGGCTGGTGCGGATGCGCCAAGGGCGCTTTTACGCCGCCTGCGCTTTCAGCAGCTTGTCGATGGTCAGTGGATAGTCGCGCAGCCTTATGCCGGTGGCGTTGTAGATGGCGTTGGCCACCGCAGCGCCCGCGCCGCATATGCCCAGTTCGCCCACGCCCTTGGCCTTCATCGGGGAGCTTTTGTCGTCCAGCTCCTCGATGAACAGCACGTCCTGCGGCGGAATATCGGCATGCACCGGCACCAGATATTCGGCCATGTCATGATTGACGAAGAAGCCGAAACGGGTGTCCACGTCCAGCGCCTCCATCAGC
The DNA here is from genome assembly GCF_042647625.1 of Sphingobium rhizovicinum. NCBI lineage: Bacteria > Pseudomonadati > Pseudomonadota > Alphaproteobacteria > Sphingomonadales > Sphingobiaceae > Sphingobium > Sphingobium rhizovicinum. Next base: position 284,431 of record NZ_JBHRVU010000004.1, read on the forward strand.
GCCGATCCCGCGCCCATGGTCATCGCGCCGATCACCTGGCTGCGCGCGGATTTGGGGTTCAGGATGCGGCCGGCGGCAAAGGCCCCGCCCATGCGGCGGATGCGCACTTCGGCCGTGTCGATATCCACGCCCACTTCGCAGAAATGCGCGCCAAAGGTCGCCTGAACATAACGCGTGTCGAGGTCGCCGAACTCGATGCTGTCTTCCGCCCACAGCCCATCGCGCCCGGCCAGCGCCGCCAGCGTCTGCGACTGATTGCCGAGTTTGATCAGGCCATCCTCGAACAGCGCCTGATCGGCGGGATAGCCGGCCTTTTCCGCCAGCTTCGCGCGCAACGCCATGGCGGCGGCATAGACGCCCGCCGTGGAGCTGTTCGCACCCCATTGCCCGCCCGATCCGGCTGACACCGGAAAACGGCTGTCGCCCAGCCGCACCGTCACCGCCTCAAGCGGCACGCCCAGCATTTCCGCTGCCGTCTGGCCGATGATGGTGTAGCTGCCGGTGCCGATGTCGGTCATGTCGGTTTCGACGATCACCTTGCCCGCGCCGTCCACGCCGATCCGCGCGCCCGATTTGCCTACCAGATTGTTGCGGAACGCCGCCGCCACGCCCATGCCGACGCGCCAGCGCCCGTCGCGCACCTGCCCCGGTTTGGGGTTGCGCTTGCTCCAGCCGAACCGATCCGCGCCCGCGCGCAGGCACTCCACCAGCTTGCGGCTGGAATAGGGACGCTGCGGCCCTGCTTCAGGATCATATTGCACATCGTTGCGGATACGCAGTTCCACCGGGTCGACGCCGCACGCTTCGGCCAGTTCGTCCATTGCGACTTCCAGCGCCAGCAGGCCCACCGCTTCCCCCGGCGCGCGCATCGCATTGCCTTCGGGCAGGTTCAGCGTCACCAGCCGGTGCGCCGTCATCCGGTTCGGCCCGCGATAGAGAAGGCGGGTCTGCATCGCGGCGGTTTCCGGCCCGCCGCCGGGCAGGTCGCCCGACCAGACTTCATGGCCGATCGCGTCGATCACGCCATCCTTGTCCGCGCCGATGCGGATGCGCTGGATGGTGGCGGGGCGATGGGTGGTGTTGTTGGGGATCTGGTGCCGGGCGATCGCGACCTTCACCGGGCGGCCGACCTTCCTGGCCCCCAGCGCCGCCAGCAGCGCGTCGGCGCGCAGGAACAGCTTCGATCCGAAACCGCCGCCAATATAGGGCGACACCAGCCGCACCTTATCCTTGGGAATGCCCAGCGTCTTGGCCACTTCGCCCACGCCCCAGTCGATCATCTGGTTGGACGTCCACAGCGTCAGCCGGTCGCCATTCCAGGCGGCGGTGGTGGCGTGCGGCTCCATCATCGCATGGCTATGGTCAGGCGTGGTGTAATGCTGGTCGATCTGCACCGCTGCGGCGGCAAAGCCGCCGTCGAAATCGCCGACCTGCGAATCCGCCGGGGAACCGAAGATGGCGGGTGGCATGACGCCGCGGATGCTTTCGGCCTTCAGGTCGAACTTGCCGCCGTCCGTCCCATAATCGATGCGCACCAGCTTGGCGGCGTCGCGCGCATTTTCCAGCGTGTCGGCGACGACCAGCGCCACCGCCTGCTCATAATGGTCGATCTGCGGGCCGCCCAGCAGCGGCGCGGTGTTCATGCTGCCTTTGCCCAACTTGCCGGCATTGGCGTGGGTGACGACGGCCAGCACGCCGGGCGCAGCCTCCGCCGCGCGCATATCCATGGCGGCGATCCGCCCCTTCGCGATGCCCGCGCCCACGATCCAGCCATAGGCGGCGTTGGGGGCGGCGTCGTGCCGTTCATAGGCATAGGGGGCGGTGCCCGTCACCTTGGCTGCGCCGTCGATCCGGTCATGCGGAATGCCGACCACCCGGCCCCGGTCGATCGGGTTGATGCCCGCCGGCTGATCGAACTTCATGCCCGTTCCTCCTGCTGCCGATAGAGCGACGCCAAAGTCCTTTCGACCAGCAATTTCTTGAAATCATTATGATGGGTGGTGCGGGCGCCGTTCAGCGCCGCTTCCGCCACCGCCTTTGCGCCCTGCTTTGCCGCCGCATCCGCCGCCGCCACGCGCCAGGGTTTCGCGCCGATCCCGCCAAAGGCGAAGCGCGCGCTGCCGTCCTTCCCGAAAATCGCCGCCACCGACACCAGCGCAAAGGCATAGGATGCCCGGTCGCGCACCTTGCGATAGACATGCGTCCCGCCGATCGCCTTGGGCAGGGTGACGGACGTTATTATCTCGCCCGGCTTCAGCGCCGTTTCTTTCTGAGGTGTCTCACCGGGCAGCAGGTGGAAGTCCGCGATCGGGATCGACCGCTTCGCGCCATATGCGTCTATAGTGTCTACTTCGCTGTCCAGCAGCCGCATCGCCACCGCCATGTCGCTGGGATGCTGGGCGATGCATGCGTCGCTCACCCCCAGAATCGCCAGACTCCGGCTCATCCCCTGCATCGCGCCGCAGCCGCTGCCCGCCTGCCGCTTGTTGCACGGCATGCGGGTGTCGTAAAAATAGGGGCAGCGGGTCCGTTGCAGCAGGTTGCCGCCCGTCGTCGCCTTGTTGCGGAGTTGCCCGGATGCGCCCGCCACCAGTGCCCGGCTCAGCACCCCATAGTCGCGCCGCACCCGCTTGTCGGCGGCCAGATCGGTATTGCGCACCAGCGCGCCGATGCGCAGCCCGCCCTGCGCCGTTTCCTCGATCCGGTCGAGGCCCAGATGGTTGACGTCGATCAGATGGGTCGGCGTTTCGATCTGCAATTTCATCAGGTCCAGCAAATTGGTGCCGCCCGCGATGAAGCGCGCGCCCTGAACCGATGCCGCCGATCTGGCCGCCGCCTCCACGCTGGCCGCGCGTTCATAGGTGAAGGGCTTCATGCCTTGGCCTCCCCGGCCACGTCGCGCATGGCGGCGATGATGTTGGGATAAGCGGCGCAGCGGCAGATATTGCCGCTCATCCGCTCGCGCAGTTCGGCGTCGGTCAGCGTCACCGCGTCCAGATCGGCGGTGGCATGGCTCGGCACGCCCGCCGCAATCTCGTCCAGCACCGCCACGGCCGAACAAATCTGCCCCGGCGTGCAGTAACCGCATTGATAGCCGTCATGCACGATGAACGCCTTCTGCATCGGGTGCAGCGCTTCGGGCGTGCCCAGCCCCTCGATCGTCGTCACCTTCTCGCCATCATGCATCACCGCCAGCGTCAGGCAGCTGTTGACGCGCCGGCCCTCCACGATCACCGTGCAGGCGCCGCACTGGCCATGGTCGCAGCCCTTCTTGGTGCCGGTCAGGTTGAGATGCTCGCGCAGCGCGTCGAGCAGGGTGGTGCGGGGATCGAGCTGGAGATGGACCTCGCGGCCGTTGATCGTCAGTTCCACCGGCATCATGGCTTTGGCTCCATGGATTTTGGATGGCGCGGCGGCAGCGCCGGGCGCGCCCGATAAAGCGGGTGCGGCGGCGGCCAGCACGGCGCTGCCCTGCAACAGGCCGCGGCGCGTCAGTTGATCGGACGACATGTCTGCGTTTCCCTATTGGCTGCTATGCATTACGAAGGGCGGCGGCAAATGATCCCGCCGCAACAGATATGAGGGCAGATTAGCAGATCGACAGCGTGGGCCAAGCGGCCCTTTTCCGGGGACGCGGGCCGCATGATTCGCCGGATCATGATATGGCCAGCGTCTGAGCGGCATTTTCTTTGCTGCTCTAAACCACCGAAAAGGCTGGTTTTCCACATCAGAAAAGGCGGATTTCATTTTTCTGCAATTCTGCCCCTTGCCGATTTGGGAAAGCCTTGCTAGTTGGCCGCCACCCGCCGAGAGGGCTTCACCCTCCCGGCCGCCAAGAGCGGGCGTAGCTCAGGGGTAGAGCACAACCTTGCCAAGGTTGGGGTCGAGGGTTCGAATCCCTTCGCCCGCTCCAGATTTTCTGCCAGTTGGCCACATCCGCCGGAAGACCATTTCTTTCGGCCGCCCGAGCGGGCGTAGCTCAGGGGTAGAGCACAACCTTGCCAAGGTTGGGGTCGAGGGTTCGAATCCCTTCGCCCGCTCCAGTTTTCCCATATAAATCAAGGTAATACCCGCCCTTCGGGCGAGGTAAGATTGCGCCTTCAATCTGTGTCGCCACCATGTCGCCACGGGAATGCAAACCAAGGGACGCGATTTGTGCCTTTGCTGCCGAGTGAACGCGCTCCTTGCGGAGCAGTCAGGGTCTTGAAAGTCGGCTCGCAAGTGCCTGCACATCGGCGTCCATGCTCTCGGCGCTCAAGTTCTCTAACTTTACCGCTTTCGCCCGTTCGACAAAATCAAGGCTTTTGGCCTCGGCCTCCGAGAGCATCACGATGTCGGCGGAAGGGAGCGCTGATTTGATCTGCGCCTTGCAGTCGATAGCGAATCTGCACGACTCAAGATTTGCCGAGCGATGCACGAGAAGCAAATCGATGTCGTGTGGTTTGGGTCCGCCACTGAAGAACGAGCCAAACCCATAAACGGTAAGGCTTTCCATCAAATAAGCCCTTGTTCTTTGAAGCGCTTGTCATCCCAGTCGTTCAGATAGGCCCAGAACACCCGACGATTGAGTGCGGCCATAAAATCTCGGATGTCGAAGAGGCCTACCCGTTCGTCACGACACTGCATCTTGAGATCGGTGGTGTAACCACACCAATTCGACGAGATGATGATCGCGTCCAATCTACCGAGCTTGCCGGTCGTTTCCAGATACTCAGCAACGCCATAGGAATAGCACTCGCATATGAAAACTTCGAGCACAGCCCCGTCCGTCTTTGTAAGCCTGTACCGCCCATCACCCAACGCTTCGAGGCTACGCACACGGCTATGCGTACGCATTCTTTGTTCGAAGAAGTCGAAATTTCCATAGTAGCTCGGCCAAGGAAATGTCTCACTATGCGCTGGCATGCAGAGTCCCTTGAATCAGATCGGCAAAGGCCGTTGGGAAGCGGACAACACCTTCGTAAGCGATCTCATCTGCCACCCAGCGCTCATAACCGCGAGCATGAAGCTGGAAATCTGCAATTATCCGCTGTTGTTCAGGTGTGAAAACTTGGGCACTATCGCCTAGAATTTCGGTGATACGGCGATTGTTCGGTACGATCGTTCCAAGCCGCTCAGATAGCCAAACCGCATAGGCTGCATCGCTATTTGGGTTTTTGCGAGCGAGGTCTGAAAGCGGTCCGTAATTCAGCCAGACCTGATGGTTGGCGGCGAGCAGCGGCGAAATCTCACGCGCTATGGCCTGTTTGTCGGTTGCAGGGTCTGGATGAAGCCGTAAACGAACAAAGGCTTCGTGGTCAGCCTTAATCTGGTGCAGAGATTCGACTGGGAATCGCCCCTCGTTTTCGGCGCGATCAATCAGGCTGTGATGAGTTGGGCACAAAAGAATTAGATTCTGATAGTCATCCCGCTCTTGCGGGGTCTGTGCTGCATCATGGCGGTTTGCGCCGGGTTGATCGCCGCAAATATGCGCCATCTCGCCCAATGTGTAAGGGGCATACTCACCAGCTTCACTAAATGTCAGTCTCTGCCGACATTCGGGAAATGCGCATAAGCCCCCCGAGGCCGACCACAGAATCTTTATTGATTTTTGGGTGATTGCCATGGTCTTCAATTTTTCAGGGACTGCAAATGACGCAACTAGCGAAAGCTCCCCTACTACGTCCATTTCTGCAACTCGTTTCAGACAAATCGACGCGAGATAGTCATTTTCACAGATAGGTTGAGGTGCTTGCGCGTGGCGCTCACCCGTCAGGGATGCGGGGACCCCTATTTTTAATAGATCGCAAATCGCCTATTTGCGCGCTTTCGGCCACATCGCGTCCATCATACGAAGCGTCGCCTCGATCTGATCGTCCGCCATCGACCGAACCCGGTCAGCAACTGCCGTGGTGAGGCTTAGTCGGTGGGGCGACATGCCCGCCGCCTCGCTACCATCGTCGAAGAACTCTTTCACCGGCACCTCCAACGCGACCGACAGGCGTTCTAATGTCTCAAAGCTGGGCAGGCTCTTGCCCCGTTCCAACTGCGAAATGGCGAACACGGTTCGGTCAACGCGCTGCGCTAGCTGCTCTTGGGTCAGCCGCCGGAGTTTCCGGATTGTCTTTATTCTGCTGGCAACGCGATCCTTGAGGTTCATCCCCAGAATTTGCCCGCTGCCGCTTCGTGACGGTATCAAGCATCAAGCTGACTGATTTCGATTTACAAGTAGTATGATACTAGCACCTTCCTTTGGCTTGGCTTTAGATTGGAGATGTAAGGTATGTTCCCGGCTGAGAGCCTCGTCCCGCTGTCGCTGTTCGACGATGTTGATCGCCTCGCAGCCGATCACCTGAATATCGCCAGCATTAAACATCGATCCGCGCTCCAAAGGCTGAGCGCGACGCCACCCGTAGCGTTCGATGGGGTAGGTTTTGTGCGCACCCTGTTTGAAAGGGTGGCCGGGAACTGGCTTGGATGCATCGGTGCGCTGGCCAAGTCGCCGTCGCGTGAGAACTGGCGGTGGCTCGAACCTAAGTGCGATCACGCCGCCCATAATTCGAGTCCGGAGGTGACGCTGGAGCGCGCCATTGTCAGCGCGGCGAGGTCACGGGGTCGGAGCGACTGGTCGAATCAGGTTCCCATTGCATCGGGGATGATCGCGGGAGGTGGCGATCGGCGGCGGGCGATTGATCTGGTCCATCGCCGTGGTCCTAACGCTTTCGAATTCGTGGAGTTGAAGGTAGGAAGCGACAATCCGCTCTATGCAGCGGTGGAAATCCTCAAATACGGTTTCGTCTGGCTGCTAAGTCGGGAGCATAGTGCGCGCCTCGGCTATGGCGGCAAGTCGCTTGTCGAAGCCTCGGATGTGCGGCTGTCAGTCCTCGCGCCACATCCATATTATGATGGACTGAATCTCGGCTGGTTGGAGGCGGGGCTATCGCGGGGCGTCATGGCGCTAGGTGCGGAACGGCAGGAAGTCCGACTGTCCTTTGCCTTCGAAGCCTTCCCCATATCGTTTGTCTGGCCTGATCCCGATCCGATGACTGCATTGTCGGCGCTCGATCAGCGGACGCGGGTGTAGGATATGCGCTTCCGGATTCATCGTGGCGCGACCGTCATCGGCGGCAACTGCATTGAGGTGCAGTCGAGCGGGAAGTCGCTGCTTCTCGATTTGGGTCTGCCGCTGGAAGCGGGAAGGCCCGATCAGAGCTTATTGCCGCCAGTCGCGGGATTGGTGGACGGGGACAGTCCCGACCTGCTCGGCGTCCTCATCAGCCATCCCCATTCGGATCACTATGGGCTGCTCGAAGTAGTGCATCCCTCGGTGCCGGTGTACATTGGCGATGGTGCGCGGCGGTTATTGGAGGTCGCCTCGGCTTTCACGACAGGTAGGAACTTCGCGCAGCCGATCACGACCTATCGCAATCGCGGCTCGTTCAACATCGGGCCGTTCCGGGTCACCCCCTACCTGATGGATCATTCCGCTTTTGATGCATATGCGCTGCTGATCGAGGCGGACGGGCAACGGCTGCTGTATAGCGGCGACTTCCGCGCACATGGCCGGAAGGCATGGGCATTCGACGCCTTTCTTGCCGACCCGCCCGCCTCAGTCGATGTGCTGCTGATGGAGGGAACGGTGTTGGGGCGTGAGGATTCGCCTGCCCCGATGACAGAGGATCAGGTCGAGGCTGACATTGCCTCGTCGATTGCAGATACCAGCGGTATCGTCCTTGCTTGCTTCTCCGCTCAAAACATCGACCGACTGGTCACTTTCTATCGCGCGACGCAGCGGTCTGGTAGGCAGTTCATTGCGGACGCCTACACGGCAAATATTCTGGACGCCCTCGGCAAGTCGTCGCTGCCCAGCCCGCTATCGCCATCATCAAGGATGAAGGTGTATCTGCCAAAGAGGCAGAGGGCGCGCATCATCAGGCAGAAGCGGTTCGATCTGGTCGAACCCTATCGGCGGCACCGCGTATTCGCTTCGGACATAGGAGCGACCTGCGATCAATGGGTGATGATGTTTAGGTCGTCTATGATCGAGGATGCGGAAGCCATCGGCGAATTGGCCGGGGGGAAGGTCATCTGGTCGCTCTGGCCGGGCTATTTGGATCGGGAGAAGCCCGATTTAAGGGCGTGGGCCAATGCTCAGGGCATGAGCTTCGAAATTCATCACACCTCCGGTCATGCCCATGTTTCTGATCTGCGCCGATTTGTAGATAGAGTGGGGGCGAGCAAGCTCGTCCCCATCCATACCATGCAACCTTATCGCTACTCTGAGCTATTTCCCAATGTCAGGCCTTCACCTGATGGAGAATGGTCCGAGATTGGATAAAGGTATGTGTGAGTATGCCCTTACTGGCTCGGTTTCTGTCCTGTATCTTTGCTGATCGCTATCACTATCCATTATCCTGGGGAGCAAATTGAACCATTGCTCTAGGTTTTAAGCTGTCATCCAAGCAGGTCATGCGTTCGCCGCGCGCCTTGTGAAAGCCGACGCATGAAAAGCTCGCCTCACAATCGGGACTGGACGCGCAATATGCGGCGATGCTGAGCATCGCTCCCGCCCCTGCATACCGACGACAGGACTCAAACCGAATGGCGATTCCATGGTGGCGATGGCGGATCAATTCCTGCAGGCGGTGAAATTGCGGATTTGGCCCGCCGTTAGGACACCAACTTGCCACACCTAAGCGCCCATGAGGCTAGAGGAATCGTTGCGGGGTATATTTCATTCCCTCTCGGCTTTCATCTCATCGCGTTTCATCGAAATGGTCCGCCGTCATGCGATGAAGCGGAAAATAGCGAAATTTATCTCATCTGAGTTTTTTGGTGGGAGCGCAAAAGAGAACTGGAGCAGGCTTGCGGGTCTGATTCAGCCAGTTTTGTCTTTTTCTGAAGCGCGCCGATCTGCCTTTTTCAAACTCCCCGTGACCTAAAGTCTCTCTGATTGGGCTGGGGTAATTGGGGGTAACTGACCAAGACAGACCGGTTTAATCTGTTTGCGATTCAGCCTCATCCAGAGCCGCGTTACGGCGGGCTCTTGCTGCTTGCCGAGCATCGTCGAGTGAAAGCGCCGTGATTTTCCCTAATGTGTGTTTTTGGAGCCTCCCAGTATGGCCGGGGCGAATGAAGAGCACAAAGCTCTTATAGCCCGTGGTCCGTACTCGAACCCCCAGTCCGGGGACTTCCTGATCCCAAGCCATATATTCGCGATCCCTTGGCTGGAGCGCATGAACGGTTTCGTCCGAGAGGAGCGGGCGAATGGCCACCTCTAGCTCTGTCCAAGTTGATCCGGCTTGAAATAGCAAATCTTCCGGATCGCATCCGCCAGCGTCTGCGGAAACTTCTCGCTCATGGAATACGGGCGGCTGATCCCGGAAAGCGCGTTTGGCGTATGCGTGTGGATGACCTTGGAGTCGCAGCGCCCAATAGGCATCGTTCTTGTAGCGGGGGTCACGTTCTGATTCCGGTCGGCGACGCAATCGCCGCAATAGCTGCTCGTTGGTCGGGTTCTTGCGGGCTTTCACCTGTGCCTCCTTCACATACGACATGTGCCGATGGGTCGCCCCACCGGCACACAATCTGGGTCGCTACGGTCAGTCCCGATGAATGTTGGCGGACTCCGCGTCGAGATACTGGGCGAGTTGGGAAATGGTCGCCGTCGTATAGATCGACGGCCCGCACATCGCATAGACGATGGCCCCGTCCCGACCATTGGCGCGAGCGCCCGCGATCTGGCTTCGGCGAACCAAAGCCCCGCCGCCGGTCGCCGCAGGGATGAGGATGAAGCCGTCGACTTCTGCGGTATGTTCCATGATGTTCTCCGTGGTAGTGCTAGCGGGAGAACGATTTCTCCCATCCATGCAAAACCAGACCCTCAGAGGGTGTCAACTAACTGTTTTATCTAGGCGAACTGTTCGTCGTATTCGATGCGAGCAGCGTCCATATGTGCTTGCATCTCCGCCTCCTGATCGAGAAGGCGCGTGATCTCGTCGAAGCCGGGATGCCCGGTGATGAACAGATCGTCGTCCAATTCGTAATCCGGTTGGAGAGAGTCATCGACGCGCGCTCCCTTCGTCGTGGAGGTGGAATCCAATAAGCCAGTGGTGCGCTGCGCTACCCATGATTCGAGGTCGCTCAGAGGGTACATGCAGAGCTTCCCGACTTTGAAAAATCGCGGTCCGCCTCCGCGCGTCGCCATCGTCGCCAAGCTGGCGGCTGTGGTTCGAAGTCCATGAGCTTGCAAAAGCCGTGCGGCTTCGGGGCGGCGGAAAGTACGACCATGGGTCATTGGAGCCTCCTGTTGGAACGACACCATTGTCTTCCCACGGTATATACCGGCGGATCAGAAATTCAGCCAAAGTTCCCCTATGTATGGCCTTCAACGGGCGTAGGGGTCGAAGGCGGTGTTTGCATGGCGACGGCGATCTTCTGTCCAACGGCTTCGACCGCGCGGGCCGCCGTCCCGTCGATGACATGCGCATAGGTCGCTAGTGTTGTGCGCGGGCCTTTGTGGCCCATGATCGCAGCGACGGACACGGCGTCCACGCCGTCAGCCAAGGCGAATGTCGCCATAGCGTGCCGCGCATGGTAGCGGACTCTTCCGGGGAGCTTGGCCTTCGTCCGCGCCTGATTCCATATCTTTTTCGCCCCGGTGAAATGGCCGTCGCCACGGGTAGCCGGAAAGACATAGGGCGACGCGCCGCGACTGATCGCTGACAATATGTCCACGGCGGCTTGCGACAGGGGGCGCACCGAATACCCCGTTTTGCTCTCCGCCAAGCGAAGGCACTGGTGATCGGTATCGACTTCCGCCCACTTTAGACCTTCGATCTCGCTGGGTCGTGCACCGGTCAACAGAATCAGCCTTAGGATGGCGATACCGGCAGGATTGCATCCCTCCGCTTCCAAGGCAGTCAATGCCTGAGCGATCTGGGCAAACTCTGATGCGGTAAGAAAGTCGTGCCGCTTCCCTGCGCGCGGCTTTCTCGCAAGTGTAACCGGATTGGTGGGGATCAATCGCTTTTCGACGGCATAGTTGAAGATGATCGAAAGATCGCTTGCCACCTTGAGGGCTGCACCTTCACCGCCCCTGACTTTCACACGCCCGCGCTTCTTGCCGGACAGTCCATCCTTTGCTGTTTCGCCGCGTGCGATACGCCGGATCATGCCGTTTATGTCGTCCACGGTCACATCGCTGATGCGCTTGGTTCCCAAGAGCGGGACGACATGATGACGGAGCCGTGCCAACATGTAGGTGCGGGTGCGCTCCTTCATGGGACGGCCCGTGCGCTTGCCTGCTGGAGCGTCGATCTCCCATTGGTCGATGAACTCGGATAGCTTTTGCTCGCGACGCTTGGTCTGGCGGTCAGACAGCGGATCGGTGCCGCGCCGAACATCGGCAAGCCTGTCGCGCGCCATCGCGCGGGCCTGATCTGGGGTAAGTTCACCGACGCGGCCCAAGGTCATCCGCTTCTTGGCGACACTGCGTCCGCCGCCATCGGGACGGTATTCAACGATGTAGGATTTGACCCCGCTGGGCAGGACCTGAACGCCGAAGCCCTTCAATTCGGTGTCGTAATGGCGATATGATTTGGCGGAGGCCTTGAGGCCATCAATATGGCGTTTGGTGAGTTTCTCGGTGGCCAAATCGTTGCGTCCAAATCACCACCATGTCGCCACGCCGGTGTAATTAATGGTTATATTGAGATAGCCACCCTCATAGTGAAGCTAGCTCAATATAACCATTAATTGCTCGTAAAATCAATTATTTAGGTCGGTATTTTGCAAGCGTTGGTCGTTCACCGTAAGTCACGGTTAGAAACGATACTGCCTTTGCCAAGGTTGGGGTCGAGGGTTCGAATCCCTTCGCCCGCTCCAGTTTTCCATTGAAATTATAAAGGCTTGTAGGCGCTTAGGGCGCTTTATACGCCCTTGTCGCTCGGCTCGGGGGAGCCGCTGGGGGAGCGGTGCAACGCGCCGCCAGGGCCATCCAAGAAATTGCGGATTCGAGCTTCCAACTGGTTGCGATCGCGCAATTCACACTCCCAGAGGACGATGCTGCGCCAGCCTGCCTCTTCCAACTCCCCCAGCACGCGCGCATCTCGCGCGACATTTCGGGCGACCTTGGCACGCCAGTAGTCGGCGTTATCCTTGGGCTGTCGAGCGCCCCGTCGACAGTCGTGACCGTGCCAGAAGCAGCCATGCACAAAGATCACACAGCGCCGCCCGGAGAAAACCAAGTCGGGCGAGCCAGGCAAGTCCTTGCGGTGGAGGCGGAAGCGATAGCCCAGTGAGTGGGCCAGCCTCCGCACAAGCATCTCGGGCTTGGTGTTCACCGATTTGACGGCCCGCATAGTGCGCGACCGCGCGGGGTCAGGCGTCTTCATCGCCCTCTGGCTCGACTGAGGCCGCGCCACCGAGCGCCTCATACCGGCGCTCCGCGAGCCATTGAAGGCGCTTCGCCTGGGTTAGGAGCACGCGGCGAAGCCCGCCCTGCACCTTGCGCTCGGAGATGACCTGAGCCAGCCGTGAGATAATGAGCGCACGGCGCGCTATCCGAAAGTCGGGATGCGAGCGAAGCTCGAACACCCTGTCGGATACGATGCGACCACGAAACGATGGCGGCGGAGCCACCGTCGCCGTTCCGAGTGGAGGATCTTTCTCGTTGAGGATCGCCCTGAACTCCGATCCCTCAATGGCCTGCGCTGTGACGAGACGCTCCAAGGCGTCCAGATGCTGGCGGGCGGCAAGATCAGCGCGGGCGACCTCCTGAAATTCGGGCAGCGGCCAGACCTCAATCTCAAATACCTCGAATGGATCGAGGACTGACATTGCGACCGCGTCGGTTCGCTGATTCGTCAGATGGCGGCGAATGCGGGTCCGCAGCTTCTCGTTGGTTTGCCCAACGTAGATCGGTTCGCCATCATAGTCGAAGAATGCATACACGCCCCATCTGTAGTTGCCGACCGGACGGGTGGTGCCTGTTGAATCCTCGAAGGGCGAATTGAGAAATCTTGCGAGATTGTCTCGCAAATCCTCAGTCTCAAAGGGAGGGAAGTTGACGGAATCAGGATCGCGATTGGGCATCGCTATCCCGTATCAGACGCGACGTATCGCCGTCATCTCTGATTCTTGCGCCACCACGCCGCCGCGCCTGACGGTGGTCTTTCTCATCAACTCTCTGCCCGAGCGAGCGACGGCAAAGTCTACATAGTGCAACTCGTCGTCCTGCCCGCCAAAGCAAGAGTGGAAAGCCGAGAGAAACTCCACCTGATCCAGCGACTGCGCCGCAGCGCTGGGGGCCGCCACCGACGGGATTGACGCCGGCAGTAGGTAGATGCAGGCGGGTGGCGCTCTGAACGGACCAAGATCGGTCGCGCGGTCCGTTGCGGCCAGCAGCTTGGGACAGGGGCGTCCGATGGTCCCGCAGACCATGTCCCAGAGCACCACGCCATCAACCCGCTGGTTGCGGGAAATCATCTCCGCGCTCAGCCGTGTATGAATGCCCGACCAAGCGTTTCGGCGCGGGTCGGCCCCGTGATTGGTGCAAATGCTCCATATCACGAACTCGTCTGCATTCGCCGGGCGCTCGAAGATGTTGGTGTTGTTCCCGTCGAGGCAGCCCTTCAAGTCGATCACAGCGTTGCGGCCGCTGTTCAGACGGACGATATAGTCGTTGCGATTGGCGTCCTCCGTCAAATCCCAACCGGCGATGAAGCCACCATCCTCCATGTGGTTCAGGGCGTGTTGCACGAACTCGCGCTTGCCGCGCATGGTGGCAGAGAATTGTCCTCTGACACGCTCGACCGCTCCGCGAAACAGACCGGAGTTGTAGAACTCCTTCTCATCCAGTCCGTGGTCGCCGAGCTTGTGCGCCTCGGTTTTCAACACCTCTGCAAAGCGCTCAATCTGATCGCGCAACCCCTTGTTCTGTTCACAAGGGATAATGCTCACGCAGCCTCGCGATCTTGTGCAGCGGCAATGCCCAAGAGGGGCTCAAGCAGATAGGCGGCGAGGTGACGAACAACCGGCACTGCGACGCCATCACCCGTCAGGTGATACGCCTCGTTGTAATTCTTTGGCAGCTTGTATTCGTCAGGCAGGCCCATCAGCCGCGCTGTCTCCCGCGACGAGATCAGCCGCGAGCGAATATCGTTACCATCGACCACAATTATTGTCTGCCGCGAGGAGCCGCCAGCGGGTGTCCTGAGGCACCCGGCAACATCGTCAAACCGTACCTCGGCGCGTTGCACCTTTACGCCCCGCTCGTCCAGCCGGGTCCGCTTATAGACGCCACCAACCATGCGTCGCTTCGCGCGCTTGGCGGCAGACACCTTCGCAAGATTGAGGGCGGACATCATGCCGAGCAGTTGTGTCGTCTCGGCGGGCGTGTGCCAATTCACACTGGCCGGATTTTCCTCAACTAGATCGGCAAAGGTTGAATTGCGATGAGGCGGCGTCGGGACATTCCACCATAGCCACGCCCCCTTTGCGTCGTCCGAAATGCTCTCGGCCGCCGTGCAAAGCCCCCGCGTGTGGAATGGCTCCATTGGGCCGGGGGCAAGTAACGCAGGGTCGATCTCGACGTCTTCACGAACACCAAGCACGAAGAGGCGGGGGCGAGACTGCGGCACGAACAACGCGGCGTTCACGACAAGAGCGCCATAGCGATATCCTGAGTCAGCGAACGTCTGGCAGATCGCTTGGAAGTCTTTGCCTTCGTGGGACGTCAGCGTTCCACAGACATTTTCCAGTGCAATCAGCCGGGGCGCGCGGCCATCCGCGATGAGACCTTTGATGACGTCCCAAAAGGGATAGAACGTGCCGGAGCGCTCGCCTTTCAGCCCAGCGCCGCCACCTGCCAGTGACAGGTCTTGGCAGGGGAACGAACCCCAGACAAGATCGGCGGTGCCGGGTAAGTCAGCGGCTCGAATATCCTTCACATCACCAATGGTTAGCTCGCCCCCAGTCCCCCAATTGGCCTGATAGGTCATGCCCTTCTTGTGATCGAAGTCGTTGGCGAACAGGCACTTCCAACTGTCGCCCAGTCCGGCCCGAGCCATTCCTCCGCCCGCGAAGAACTCGTAGAAGCTAGGCATTGCCAACCTTCCCCATTGGGGCGGGCCGCTCAACAGCATCCCGCGTCAGTTTCTCCTCGATTGCCTCCGCGATCCAAGTGTTCCGTGACACGCGCCCCGGACGTGCTGCTCTCGCGTGGTCAATCGCCTCAAACGTCTCCTTGGACAGCCTCAGGTTGATGCGATCCAAGTCGGCTACTGTTCGTTCGGGAATAGACATGGCGCCTTTATGGCGCCACATTCTGCCACTGTCTAGCCCCTTTGTTCTCTTGTTGTTCCATTTGTCCCCCGAGCGCAACCCCTCTTGGCTCGACTATGGAGCAAACGGGCTTATCCCCGCAGCCTGGAAACGGCACTTCTGGCAGAGGCGGTTTCCCGGCCCAGTGCTGTCGAACGGCGCACCACAGCGCAGGCACTTGCGCCGCGTCTTGGGCGTGTGGAGCGTCACGTCGCGCTCCGGGCGGTTGAGGGGCCTCACCCCGGCACCTGTCCAGCGGCGACCATCTCCGCGTGGATCGCGTCCCGCAGGGTCCGCAGGTGTTCCAGCTCCTCCGCCTCGAAGGCGTAATGCGGTCGCACGCCCTGCTCCGATAGGAGGCGAAGCCGCTCCAGCCGCGCGATGTGGCGCACCGCTCGCTCATACTCGTGCTTGTTGTAGGTCTTCTGCAATCCCGGCTTGGCGTGGCCCAACACGGCGCCGCGCACGTCCTGGTTGAAGCCGAGGTCCGCCAGCCGCGTCTCGCAGGTGACGCGGAAGTCGTGGACGCGGTATGAGGTCAGCACCGCCTAAGGGTCAGCCTTCCGCATCAGCTTGAGCGCCCCAGCGTCCAGCCGGGTCTTGGCCTTGGAGAAGCCCTTGATATGCCCCGCGCCCGCGTCAGTGGAGAGCAGGTGGTAGTCGTTGCCCGGCCATACGGGCAGGCCGTCGATGATCGCCCAGGCGGCGTCGGACAGGGGCAACACATGCCCGCGCCGGGACTTGTGCCTCTCCTTGGGCGGCTCATGCAGCCGGTTGGCTGCGTCGATCTCCGAGCGCCGCGCTGCCGCCCACTCGTCCCGCCGCCGCCCCGTCAGGATGAGAAGCTGATACCAAGGGCCGAAGGGGTAGCCGAGGTCGCCCGCCGCTCGCCAGACGTGGCGCAGCTCGTCGTTGGTGAGCGCCCGGCCCGCGTCGGCGTTGGGGTCGAGATCGCCACGGCGCAGCCCATGCACCGGGCTGTCCGTGAGCAGCTCCCGATCCACGGCCCAGTTGAACAGCCGGGACAGATGCTTGCGGACCTCGCGCGCGGTGCCGACCTTGTCGGCGGCGACCAGCTCGTCCAGCAGCTCGTGAACGTCGGCGCGGCGAACGTCGCGTATCGGTGTGCTGCCCAGCCGGGGGACGACGTGCAGGTCCAGCACGCGCTTGATGTTCTGCCAACTCGCGACGGTGCGCTTCGCGTCCTGCTCGATGAAGCGCCGGGCCACCGTCTCGACGGTGTTGGTGTGGCGCAGCAGGTTCGCCTCGCGCCGCTCCGGGCGGGGATCGCGGCCCTCGCTGGCGGTGCCCAGCAGCTCGCGCGCCTTCTCCCGCGCCTGAGCGAGGCCCAGCAGGGGATACTGGCCCAGCGTGATGCGGTGCTGGCGACCGGCGAGAAGTCTGCCCGTCGTGCTCACCCCGCCCTCGCCGGGCACCTTGTAGATGACACTGAACGACTTGACCCCGCTGGTCGTCACCCGGAGCACGAGGCCGGGGACAACCTCGTCTCCCAGCTCCACCCGCCCGCTGGTGGGAGGGCGCATTCGCTCCAGCATCTGGTCGGTGAACCGCCTCTTGTTTGCCGCCGCCATCTCGTCCTCCTATCGGGGGAGCCGTGGGGGAGCGAGAATTGCCGGTTTTCCACGGAACCACCTGGAACGAAACTTGCCCAATATATGTAGCAAAGGCAAGCACTTGTCTTGTCAGTAAGTTTCTTTGCGGAACCGCGTGGGGCCTCAAATGCGGCCCTTGCCAAGGTTGGGGTCGAGGGTTCGAATCCCTTCGCCCGCTCCAGTTTTTCATGAAAACATGGCTATAGCCAGCAATGTCGGCGCATGTCGCGATGCGGCTATTCTATGCTCGCTGCGTTTCGGCGCGATCGGTTGCCTGCCCGGTCGGGGCTTTTCGCGGGTGATGTGCCGCGACTGGCTTGTCCCGCATATGTCCAGCTTTCCTGCGCGCGGCGGAGTAATTCTCTGGCAAGAAGTTCGCGCTATGGTTGCACGCATGTCCCTGTTGCGCGCGTCCCTTGCCGATAGTCCGTCCCGTCCCATGACCATAATGGTCGCGCTTGGCCTAGCCGAGAGCGGGACGGAGGTCGCCGCATCCTGGATTTCCGGGGCCTTCATCCATATCGCCCGGCTATGGCCGCTGATCCTGCTCGCCAAGATCTGCGTTGTCGCGCTGCTGCGCCTGCCATTTTATTCGGGCGATCGCGCGCAGGCCGCCATATTGGCGGGCATGTTGATGATCGACGGCGCGCTGATGCTGCTGCCGCGCCGGCAATGGTTTCAGCGGCGCATGCCGCATGTCCAGAATCGGCTGATGCTGCCGATGGTGTTCCTGTCGGGCCTCAGCTTCAGCCTGTGGCTGGCCCAGGAAGCGGGCGCCGCGACCGACACGCTGTTTCTGGCCGCTGTGCCGGAACTGGCGGTGGCCTTGCTGGCGGTCTGCATCTTTGGCGATCGCCGCCTGCTGGGGATCAGCTATTTTCTGGGCGCGCTGATCGTGTCCGTGCTGGACCGGGCCGGCGTGATCCAGATCGGCCTGCTGTGCAGTTGCGTCATCGTGATGCTGATTGCGACCGTGCGGCAGGCGACGGCGGATCGGGATCAGGCGATCGCCCGCCACCGGCAGGATTTGCGCGCGCAGCGATCGGACCGGCTGTTGCAAGAGCATGAGCGCACCGGCCGGGGATGGTTCTGGGAAACCGACCGGCAGGGCTGCCTGACCTATATTTCCGACACGCTGACCCAGACGCTGGATGTGCCGCAGGGCGGGCTGCTGGGGCGGCCGATGACCGACATTGTGCGCCCGGACGACCGCAAGCAGGGCGATGGGGAGCGCACGCTGGGCTTCCATCTGTCGGCCCGCACCGGCTTTTCGGAAATTTCTGTCTGCGCGGCTCTGGTCAGGGACGCGAAGGAAGAGCGCTGGTGGTCGATTTCCGGCCAGCCGATATTCAACGAATATGGCCAGTTTCACGGTTTTCGCGGGTCGGGTACGGACCTGACCGAAATGCGCCGCAGCCAGGCGGAAGTGACGCGGCTTGCCCAGTTCGATTCGCTCACCGGCCTTGCCAACCGCATCCAGATGCTTCGGTCGCTGGAACAGGCGGTGGCCGACCGCAATGGCACGCCGGGCGCCTGCACGCTGATGATGCTGGACCTTGATCGGTTCAAGAGCGTCAACGACACGCTGGGCCATCCGGCAGGCGACGCGCTGTTGCGGCAGGTCAGCCTGCGGTTGCAGAAGGTGGTCGGCAACAAGGGGCTGGTCGGTCGGCAAGGCGGCGACGAATTCAAGATATTGCTGCCCGGTCGCCATGAACAGGCGGCGCTCGGCCATCTGGCCCAGGCGATCATCAGCGACATATCGCAACCCTATATGATCGAAGGGACTGCCGTGGTGATCGGCGTGTCGATCGGCATTTCGGCCTGTCCGCAGGATGGCGTTACCGCCGACGCGCTGATCCGCAATGCCGATCTGGCGCTCTATGCGGCCAAGGGCAATGGGCGCGGCGTCCACCGCTTCTATTCGTCGGATATGCACGCCGATGCGGAGGATCGCCGCCAGTTGGAAGGCGATCTGCGCCGGGCGCTGGCCGCCGATGGCCTGCATCTGGTCTATCAGCCGATCGTTTCGTCAAAGACCGAACAAGTCACCGGCTATGAGGCGCTGTTGCGCTGGACCCATCCGGTGCGCGGGCCGATTTCGCCGGCGCTGTTCGTGCCGATCGCGGAAGACATCGGCCTCATCGGGCAGATTGGCGAATGGGTGATGCGCACCGCCTGTCGCGATGCGGCGCAATGGCAGGATGGCGTGCGCGTCGCGGTCAATGTGTCGCCCAACCAGTTCACCAATCCCGGATTCCCTTCGACCGTGATGAATGCGCTGGCGGCGGTCCAGCTGGCGCCGGAACGGCTGGAGCTGGAAATCACCGAAAGCGTCTTCCTGGACGAAGAGGCCGGCATCGATGCGATCTTCGCCCGGCTCAAGGCGATTGGCGTGCGGCTGGCGCTGGACGATTTCGGCACCGGATATAGTTCGCTCGGCTATCTGCGCACCGCGCCGTTCGACAAGATCAAGATCGACCAGAGCTTCGTGCGCGGCGCCGCGATCAAGGGCAGCCGCAACGGCGCCATCGTCAAGGCGATCGTCAACCTGGCCGAAGCGCTGGGCATGGACACCACGGCGGAGGGCGCCGAAACGCAGGACGAACTGGCGCTGATCCGGCAATTGGGGTGCAGCCATATTCAGGGCTATATCTATGGCCGGCCGATGCCGATCGAAGATGTGCTGATCGCCCAGCGCAGCACCGGCACCAGCGCCAGCGCCAATGGCTATCGTTCCAGTCGTCCGACGCGCAAGACGATGCTGCGCACGGTCGCCGTCCATCATGACGGTCATATCTATACCGGACGGGTGCGCAATATTTCCGCCACCGGCGCGCTGATCGAAGGATTGTGGAATGTGCCGGCCGGCACGGCTTTCGCGATCGAATTTGCCGATAATCACCTGGTCAACGCCACCAGTCGCTGGTCGAAGGACGACCGGATGGGCGTGGAATTTTCCAGCGCGGTGGACATCGCCAGCCTGCGTAACGTGCCGCGATCCATGGCGTCCTGACGGGGCGGCGCAGCGGGTCGCCTCAGCGCACGCGCACCGCGCCATCAGCGCCATCCATACCGCGTCATTCGGGGGGCGGGCATTATGTCCAATATTTGCCGTCGCATCCGTGGTCTAAGGCAAGATGATTTCGATCAGTGTCGCAATCATATTATAGATATGCTTTGTTATCAGACAGGATTTGTCAAAGGCAATGGACTGGGTTCCCGTTGTTTTCATAATATTCAAGGTTGCCGTGCTCGGCACCGGCATGTTCTTTGCCATCAAATGGCATTATGATCAGGATAAGAAGACGCGGAAAGGAGAGGTACTAAGCGCTGTCGGTAAGATCAGCGCGGTTCTGGCGCTGTCGCTGCTGGGCCTGCTGTTCTTCACCTTCATGCTTGCCAGGACGCTTGGCCTGGACATGACATTCCCGCGATAAAGGGGCGCCGCCGCGCATGCTGCTGACAGGGCGTACCCCCGGCGTCAGGTCCGCTTCGCGCGCCTGACGCTCCGTTTTTATTGCATCATTGTCGCCTTGTCAGGCTGCGATCGCCGTCTCCGCCTGTTCGAAAGCCGGCATCAGGCCGCGACCGACTTCGCGGATCAGGGTGACGAAGCGGCGGGCTTCGCGCACGATCATCGCCTTGTTGAAACAGGCGGCGGCGCCCCGGTCCATCGCTTCGGCCGTGATCGGCGCGCCGTCGCGCACCAGGCTGGACAGCATGATGACGGGGCAGGGGTCGATCGCCATGATCTCGTCCAGGATCGTCATGCCGTCCTTGCCGGGCATGGCGATGTCCAGCGTCACGACATCGGGCTTTTCCAGCCGGATCATGTCCAGTGCTTCCTCGCCATTGCGGGCGATGCCGACCACTTCAACCCGGCGGTCCTGCTCCAGCAGCGTTTCGATCATCGTGCGGATGGTCAGCGAATCATCGACCACCACAATTCTGACAGGCTTCATTGTCGTCTTCCCCAACCGTTACGTCGATCATAACGGCCGGGGAATGCACAAGTTTAGGCGTGACTAACGCCCATTTAACCACGCGGGCGATTGGCCCCCGCGCTGAAATTGGGGAAGAAGAGCTTGCGGAAGCTGATCGATACGGTGCGGCCCAGCGGATCGAGATAGCCCGGCTGATAGCGCAGCGGCGTCGCGCCGGTGGCGTCCGTCACCGTGCGGCGTTCGTTGAAGATATTGTCGATGCCGATCGACAGCCGTGATCCGCGCAAGAAAGGTACGTCCTTCACCAATTTGGGCATTTGCCCCAGATTGGCGAAGATGCGCAGATTGGCGGTGGCCAGACTGCCGAAATTGAGCCGCGAGCTGCCGGCGCTGGTTCCGGTCAGTGCGCCATCGACATGGGTGCCGCTCTCCCAGTCCACGCCCAGCCGCGCGCCGATGCCATTGTTCATATAGCCGATCCGCGCCTCCACCTCATGCCGGGGCTGGCCGCCCGACGATCCGGTGGCGTCGCCATCCAGCAGGTTCAATGGCGCAACGCCCGGCGCGATCAGGATATTTTCGGCGAAATGCCAGGTGTGATAGACGCTGAAGCTCAGCCGCCCGCCGCCCTGACCGCCCGGACCACTGCGGAAACCGCCGCCGTCCGGCCCGCGGGGGCCGCCACCGGGACCGCCAGGGCCGCCGGGACCAGCATTCCCGCCCTGTCCGCCGCCCGGCGGCGGGCCGCCTTCCTGCCCCGGCTGCCGGTCGCGCTGCGAAGGCCCCCGCATAGCGTCCAGTTCCTTGGGCCGGTCTTCCGGCTTCGATCCGGCGGCGCGCCAGGCTTCGATCACCTTCTGAATGTGCGATTTAAGCTGGAAGGACAGGGCGAAGCCCCAGCGCAGTTGTTCGCTTTGCGACCGCAGGAAGTTGATCGGCCGGGAATCGATCTGGAGCAGATTGCCGTCCGCGTCGCGCAGGAACCGCTGGGGGAAGGCCGCCTCGATCGCCGGGGTGGGCGATGGGAAGGCGGAAATGGGGTTGCTGGTCCGGCTGTTGAGATAGGTGGCGGTCAGCGTCAGATTGGGCTTTTCGAACGGCTTGACCGTCGCGCTCAGGCGGAACTGGTCGCGCACGCTTTCGCGCAATGTCGCATTGCCACCCGACAATTGGGTGACGAACACCGTTTGCCCGGTCGCATAGTCGAACACCGACACGTTGGGCGTGGAAATCAGCGGATCGGTCAGCTGCGTGCCGGTTGGCGCGGCGCGGTCCTGATTGGCGGAAACAAGGATTTGCACCGCGCTCACCGGCTGCCAGCGCAGGCCATAGCCCAGCGTCGAAAGCGTGCCGAAATCCGAATAATGCTGCGCCGCGGCGTTCAGATTGACGCCAATGTCGCCCACGCCGCCCAGCACGCCGCGCGACCGGCTGGTGATCGGCAGGTCCAGGCTGATCTGTCCGCTGGTGATTTCGCGGTTATAATCATTGCCGCTCTCCACGCCCGATCGCAGCGACCGGCTTTCAAAGCCATTGGCCGATGCACCGATGCGGATCGACGTCATCACCTTGCCGGCGGGCAGGTCGAACAGTGCGCCGCTGACCAGCAGGTCGCCCTGCACCGCGCGGCTTTCCGCCCGCGCCCGATCGGTGCGGTGGGTGGACAGCAGGTCGGCGGAAAAGCTGCCATAGGGATTGACGCCGGCGTCGCCGGCATCGATCGCGTTCTGGATCGCGCCGGTATCCACGCCGCGATCGGTGCGGGTCCGGGTGATCGACAGGTCGCCATTGCCGGTGAAGGACCATTGCCAGCTGCCGCCCAGCCGCCCGTTCAGCGTTACGCCGACATGGCCGGTGGTGCCGCGCACCTGTTGCCCCAGCGCGCCCGCCTGCGCCAGATAGCGATACAACGTCACGTCATTGGAAAAGGGGGAGAAAGGGCTTCCCGTCGGCAGGTTCAGCGCCGCCTGCGACAGGCCTTGCAATGAATCGCTGTCGGACAGTTCCAGCCGGCCATTGATCGTGGCCGATACCCCGCCCAGCGCGCGCGCCAGCGTGGCGTTGGCGGAAAAATTCTCGGTCGATGGGCTGAGCGTGCGGTATCGGCTGACATCACTGACGTCGGTTGCGTTCGCCCCGGCGGCGAAATCGGCCAGCGTCGGCACGGCGGTCGCGGCGCTGCCGGGCACGGTGGCGACCGTGACGTTCTGCCCCGCCATCGCGGACAAAGCCGGATCGATCTGCGCCCCCTGCGTCGTCGCGGTAACATTGCCCAGCGTCGAATAGGGCCGGCCGGGCGCGGCCGACACGATGTCGCGCTGGCTTTCCAGCAGATGCGCCGCGCGGCTATATTCCAGGTTCAGCGTGAAGCGATTGTCGCCCTGAATGCGCAGCAGACCGGCTTCCACCTCGCCATTCTCTCGACCACCCTGCGTCGTCGTGCCGACTTTCGTCTGTCCGGTTTCGGCGCGAAACCGCTCCCGCAGCACGATGTTCATCACCTTCTGCGTGGGCGCATAGCCATAGGATAGCGCAACCTGTTCGGGGAGAATGTCGACGCGCTGGATCGCCTCGGTCGGCAGGTCCTGAATTTCCGAAAAGCTGGAAATGCGCTTGCCGTTCAGCAGGATGACCGGCGTGCCATTGGTCTGGGGCGACAATTCGCTGACCAGTTCGGAAATGGAGGCGACACCCAGCGCGCGCACATCGCCCGGCGACAATTGCTGTTCGGGTTTCACATCGCCGATCACCGATCCGCGCTGCGGCTGGCCGGTGACGATAATCTCCTCGCCCTCGTCCATCTGCGGCGTGGCAGGCCCGCGCGGCTGCTCCTGCGCCAACAGCGCACCGGGCGCGACGCCCATCATCAACGGCAACAGGAAAACGGATGCGGATCGACGCACGAAAAACCCCCCAGGACAGACCGGAACCCCTATTCGTCTAGCCGCCACTTGTCGCAAGAATCTGGCATGTACCGGACAAATTTGTCGCAAAATGTAATGGGTCGGCTGAACGGGGGCTGGCTGGTGTTATGCAGCATCGTGAAAAATGATGCCCAGCGTATAGCGCACGCCCGACAATAGCCGGCTGACGCCATGGCGCATCTGCACCCGATGCACGCCGCGCGCGCCCATGACCGGCCGGTCGCGCACCGGGAAGACCACGGCGTCGCCCAGCGCCAGCGGCACGACTTCGGGGCGGGATTGCATGCGCGGGCGCTGCTCGGTCAACACGAACGCGCCGCCGGTAAAATCGCGCTCCGGCTGAGACAGCAGCACGGCGGCCTGCAACGGAAAGATATGCGGGCCATAGACATCCTGATGCAGCGCATTCCAGTCGCCCGCTTCATAACGCAGCAGCAGCAGCGTCGCCTTGTCCTGCCCGCCCAGCGCGCAGCGATTGAGGAAATCGGCGTGCCGTGCGGGATATATCTCACCTGTCCCCAGCATCGCCGCCCGGCGATTGGCGTGCGCCGCCAGCGCGGGCCACAGCGCTTTCCGTAGCGCCGCAACCGGCTCGGGCAGCGGATAGGCGAAATAGCGATAGCGCCCGCTGCCATAGCCGTGACGCGCCATCACCACTTCCTTGCGGAATGCGGCGGAATCATCCCACAGCGCAATGATGTCTGCGCATTGTTCGGGCGACAAAAGGGCGGGCAGGCGCGCGGCGCCATGGCGATCGATGTCGGTCAGGTCCATGAAGGCAGGATGGCGGATAGCAGCGCACCCGTCATCCCGCGCCTTGCGGTCAAATCCTTCCCATGCCGGGGAGGATTATTTGGGCTTCCTGAACCGGAACAGGAAACGGTCGGTCTTGCCGCGCACCGCCGGGTCGAACACCAGCTTGCTATGATCGTCCGCCGCGTTGGCGAGCAGCGGGCTTTGCGCCTCCAGCACGAAGCCGGCGCTTTCGAAATCCGCCTGCACCACCGCCGGGTCGATCCGGTGCAGCGCGTCCACGATCGCGCGCGTGTCGCCCGGCGCGCCGACATGGTCGATGATCCCCACGATCCCGCCCGGCTTGGTCGCGGCATAGAGCGTCTTCACGAAAGCGGCGGGATCGGTGCGCGGGATGCCATATTTGTCCGACTGCCAGTAGAGGTCGTGATAGCTCATATTGATGATGGTGAAATCGAAGCTGTTCGCAGGCGCACTGAACGCCTCGAACGGATAGCGCACCCAATCGACCTCCGGCCGCCGCGCGACCAGCGCCGCCCATTTGGGCTTTTCCTCTTCGCTGGCGTAAAATTGGCTGGGTTCAAAGCCCGTGACCTTGCCCTTCGGCCCGACCACATCGGCCATGATTTCCGCCCAATAGCCCGATCCGGTCATGATGTCGGCCGCCTTCATGCCGGGCTTCAGCCCCAGGAAGGTCAGCGTCTCGGCCGGCTTGCGGCTGGCGTCCAACTCCCGCGCTTCGGCCGGGCGCTTGGGGTCGGCGATGGCGGCGGCGAAGTCGGTTCTGGCGAAAACGGCGACCGGGCTGGCGATCGCCAGTCCCGTGATGGCCGATCCCGTAACGGCAAGTGCAACGATCAGGCGCATGAAACCCCTCCTGCAAAGAGGGCGACCATGCGCCTGCCGCAGCGCCGGTTCAACGGCGCGATCTGGTGTCGGTCGATGCTTTGCGGTCGTTGGTCGAAGCGCCGATCGGCCGCTTGTACAGCGCCGCCATCGCCGCCTCCATCTTCGCCCGGTCGACCGACAGGATCACCCGCTGCGCCTGTTCGCCCAGATGCGGGCGATAGGCCTCCGTCCAGGACAGTGTATCGCCATAGGCCGCGGTCTGGCTCGTTTCGAAATCGATCCACAATGTCTCGTCCTTCGTCACGATTTCGGGGTTCAGCCACGCCATCGCGACGATTTCGTCCCACATCGGAAATCCGGGGGCAAGGCCGGTCTGGAACAGGTCGGTCAGCGGTGTATGGGCGGGTTTCAGTCCATCCAGAAATTCCCGCGTCCATTGCGTGCCGGTGGATGGATCGACCGGGATCATGGTGATTTTCTTCCAGGGTGCATGGGCGAAGATCTTCGCGGCCTCAGGATCCCAGCGGATATTGAACTCGCGCCGGGGCGAATTGACGAATTCGCGCGCAAACTGCTCGGCCGACGCGCCCTGCAATGTCTGATGCGGCGCCAGGCTGCCGCCCATATAGACGATTTCCTTCACATTGGCGGCGAAGCTGGGGTCCAGGCTCTGGGCGATGGCGACATTGGTCATGGGGCCGGTAGCGAACAAAGTGATCTGCCCCGGATGCGCCTTCACCATCCGCACCATGAAGGCGGCGGCGATCTCCGCGCTGGGCTTGCTGGTCGGGTTGCCGATCGGCAAATCCGGCACCTTGGTCGGGTCGGTCGATCCGGGATGATCCTGAATCGTGTCGCCCGGCCAGTAATCGGTCCACGGCCCCTTGAACACCAGCCGGCCATATTGCCCCTCCCAGCGCTTCGTCGCCTCCGCGCTGTTGAGCAGGGGGAAGGTTGCGCCCGGCACCACCGGCACATCGGTCCGCCCCAATATCTCCAGCGTGCGCAGGGCATAGGCGGTGGCGGTGTCGCGCCACACCGATCCGCTGGTCGTGGTGATGCCCAGCACCTCCACATCCGGGCTTTGCAGCAGCAGCAACGGCACCCCGTTCAGCCCGATCATGTCATCGTCCACGATCACCAGTCGCTTGGCCGCCACGGGCGTGGGCAATGGCGCGGCCGGTTTCGCGCCCACATCCTGCGCGCCCGTCACCAGCGCCAGCGCGCCCATTATCGCCATCATCCATCGCATGTCCGCGCACCCCCATTTCGCTTCGCGCCGCCGCCTGTTAGGACGGGTCCATGCGCAGCCTCTATCCGCCGATCACCCCCTACGCCACTGGTCATCTTGACGTAGGCGATGGCCACAGTCTCTATTGGGAACGCGCCGGCACGCCCGGCGCCAAGCCCGCCATCTTCCTGCATGGCGGGCCGGGCGGGGGCATTTCGCCCGATCATCGCCGGCTGTTCGATCCCGCGCGTTATGACGTGCTGTTGTTCGATCAGCGCGGCTGCGGCCGATCGACCCCGCATGCCCATCTGGACGCCAACACCACATGGCACCTCGTCGCCGATATTGAGCGGCTGCGCGAGATGGCGGGCGTGGACAAGTGGCTGGTCTTCGGCGGCAGCTGGGGATCGACACTGGCGCTGGCCTATGCCCAGACCCATGTGGATCGGGTGGCGCAACTGGTGCTGCGGGGCATCTTCACCATCCGCAAGCAGGAGATTGACTGGTATTATCAACAGGGCGCCAGCCGCATCTATCCCGACAAATGGGAACGCTTCGTCGCGCCCATTCCGGAGGCCGAGCGTAGCGACATGGTCGGCGCCTATCGCCGCATCCTGACCGGCGACGATCGCGCCGCCCGGATCGCCGCCGCCCGCGCCTGGAGCGTGTGGGAAGGGGAAACGATCCGCCTGCTGCCCGATCCCGCGCTGTCCGCCACCCATGATGCGGATGATTTCGCGCTCGCCTTCGCCAGAATCGAAAATCATTATTTCGTCCATGGCGGCTGGCTGGAGGATGGCCAGCTGATCCGCGACGCGGGCAAGTTGCGCGACATTCCCGGCGTCATCGTGCAGGGCCGTTATGACATGGCCTGCCCGGCGGAAACCGCATGGGCGCTGCATCGTTCATGGCCGCAGGCGCGCTTCGAGATGATCGAGGGCGCGGGCCACGCCTATAATGAACCGGGCATATTGGACGCGCTCATCCGCGCGACGGACGGATTTGCAGGAGAATGACGATGCGGACTTTCCTCATGCTGGCCCCGGTGCTGCTGCTGGCTTCCTGCGGCGGCGGTGAAAGCGACACCCCCGCCCCCCGCGTCGACCAGCCCGACGCCGGCGCCGCCGCGCAGGTGGCGAAGCTGGACCCGGACCTGCGCAACGGCGTGCTGGAAAAGGCGATCAAGGCGTCCGGCGGCGCCTGTCCTTCGGTCACGGGATCAGAGCGCGCCGAAATCCGACCGGGCGTGAAGGGCTGGAAGGCGCAATGCAATAATGACAGCGCCCACCTGATCGAAATCCTCCCCGACGGCACCGCCAAGGTCACGAGCCGGACTTATTGAGGGCAGGCGTCAGGCGGCGCGCGGAACGATGCGATCCAGTTCCCCGTTCAGCGCGCGCTTGGCTTCCAGCAGTTGATAGTCAATCTGGAGGCCTAGGAAAAAACCTTCCGATATGCGGAAATAACGCGCCAGTCGCAGGTCCAGTTCGCCGTCCATCGGCCGGTCGCCATCTATCACGGCCTGCACGCGATCGGCAGGCAAGCCGATCGCGGTCGCCAGTTCCGCCGCCGTCATCTCCAGGGGTTCCATGAACTCCAGCCACAGCATTTCGCCAGCATGGGCGTTGTGCAGCCAGTCGGGGTTATCGGTAGTGGTTGGTGATTTCGACATTGTGCGCGTGTCCGTCTTTCCAGACGAAGCATATACGCCATTGCATATTGATGGAAATTGAATGTTGTTCGGCGCGGTCGCCGCTCAGCGCATGAAGGCGATTGCTTGGCGGATTGCGCAGGTCGTCCAGAGTGCGGGCGCGGTTGAGCAGCTTCAATTTATACAATGCGCGATCCTGCATGTCCGACGGCAGCTTGCGGCTGCGCTCGCCATGCCATATTTTCTCGGTTTCGGGATCGGCGAAAGAGCGGATCACTGGTTTTCACCGGCAATAGAATCCAGTTTCCGCCAAAATGTGTCGACAGGTCTACGTGCCTCCCAGAAGCGTAGTCCGTTAACATTATTGCCGGTGATGGCGCGCGCCGCGGCGGAAGGACTGGAATGCTCTTGCCCGCCCTCATCAAGCCATATGCCTCCTTCTATTCGAGCCCGAAACTCCTCTCCTTTATATCGTGCGCGCAGCCCTGTGCCGTCTGGCAAGACAAGGCCGCGTGAGTAAAATTCACCCATCATGCGGCGAAAGCTGCGGTTCACGCTATTGAGCGGCTCGCTATCTTCAAGACCGGCTTCGGCATTTCGATCAGGTTCCGTTGGCGAATCGAGCGCTAATAGCTCTCTTATCACGTCATCAAAGCTGTGGCCTTCATAGCGCAACTTGTTGGTTAGCGCTTTGAAAACATCTAGGCTGACATCAATGTGCATGGCGATCTCACGATATTGCGAGATCGACAATAGCACTAATTGGACTATAGTGGAATGCTATCTTCCAAATTTCCGCGTCGTCTTCCCGAACCGCCCCTTCCTTGTCCCCGGCTTCCCCTCGGTTGCACGGCCCCTAGGCGCAGCCACCTGCTGCTCATGCGGCAATCCCAGTTCCTCGGCCTCCAGCTTGCGGATTTCGTCACGAATGCGCCCGGCTTCCTCAAACTCCAGGTCAGCCGCCGCCGCGCGCATCTTCTTTTCCAGATCCTCGATATAGGCGCGCAGATTATGGCCCACCAGATGCGGCCGGTCCTCCAGTCCCGTCTCGACCGTGACCTGATCCTTGCTCGCCACATGGGCGATGATGTCGCCGATATTCTTCTTTACGGTGAAAGGCGTGATGCCATGCTCGTCATTATAGGCTTGCTGCTTCTCCCGCCGCCGCGACGTTTCGTTGAGCGCCCGCTCCATCGACCCGGTAATCCGGTCGGCATAAAGGATCACGCGCCCTTCCACATTGCGCGCCGCGCGGCCGATCGTCTGGATCAGCGATGTTTCGGACCGCAGAAAGCCTTCCTTGTCCGCGTCCAATATCGCCACCAGCCCGCATTCGGGAATATCCAGCCCCTCGCGCAGCAGGTTGATGCCGATCAGCACGTCATAGACGCCCAGGCGAAGATCGCGGATCAGCTCGATACGCTCCAGCGTCTCGACGTCGCTGTGCATGTAGCGGACCTTGATCCCCGCCTCATGCATGAATTCGGTCAGATCCTCAGCCATCCGCTTGGTGAGCGTGGTGACGAGCGTGCGATATCCCTGCGCCGCGACCTTGCGGCATTCGTTGATCAGGTCGTCGACCTGGTCCTCCACCGGCTTGATCTCGACCGGCGGGTCGATCAGCCCCGTAGGCCGGATCACCTGTTCGCTGAACACGCCGCCGGTCTGCTCCATCTCCCACGGGCCGGGGGTGGCGGAAACGCTGACCGTCTGCGGCCGCATCGCGTCCCATTCGTTGAAGCGCAGCGGCCGGTTGTCGATGCAGGACGGCAAACGGAACCCATATTCGGCCAGCGTGATCTTGCGCCGGTGGTCCCCGCGCGCCATCGCGCCGATCTGCGGCACGGTCTGGTGGCTTTCATCCACGAACAGCACCGCATTTTCAGGCAGATATTCGAACAAAGTCGGCGGCGGCTCGCCCGGCAGACGCCCGGTCAGGAAGCGGCTGTAATTTTCGATCCCGGCGCAACTGCCGGTCGCCGCGATCATCTCCAGATCGAAATTGGTCCGCTGCTCCAGCCGCTGCGCCTCCAGCAGCTTGCCCTCGCCCTCCAGTTCCTTCAGCCGCTCGGTCAGTTCATGGCGGATCGCCTCCATCGCCTGTTTCAGCGTCGGACCGGGTGTGACGTGGTGGCTGTTGGGAAACACCTTCACATAATCGAGGCTGGCGACCTTCCTGCCGGAAAGCGGATCGAACTCGACAATCTCCTCAATCTCGTTGCCGAAGAAGCTGATGCGCCAGGCCGTGTCCTCATAATGGGACGGGAAAATCTCCAGATTGTCCCCCTTCACGCGGAAATTGCCGCGCGCAAAGCCCGCATCATTGCGCTTATATTGAAGCGCCACCAGCTTGCGGATGATCTCCCGCTGGTCCTCGATCCCGCCCTTCTTCATGGCAAAGGTCATGGCCGAATAGGTCTCGACCGATCCGATGCCATAGAGGCAGGAGACGGACGCCACGATGATCACATCGTCCCGCTCCAGCAGCGCGCGGGTGGCCGAATGGCGCATCCGGTCGATGCTCTCGTTTACGCTCGACTCCTTCTCGATATAGGTGTCCGACCGCGCGACATAGGCTTCGGGCTGATAATAGTCGTAATAGCTGACGAAATATTCGACCGCATTGTCGGGGAAGAAGCTCTTGAACTCCCCATAAAGCTGCGCCGCGAGAATCTTGTTCGGCGCCAGGATCAGCGCCGGCCGCTGCAAAGCCTCGATCGTCTTGGCCATGGTGAAGGTCTTGCCGGAGCCGGTGACGCCCAGCAGCACCTGATCCTTCTCGCCCTCTTTTGCGGCCGCCACCAGTTCGGCGATCGCCGTCGGCTGGTCGCCCGACGGCTGATATTCGCTGACCAGCGTGAAAGGCCGGCCGCCCTCGCTCTTTTCGGGGCGTGCGGGGCGATGCGGCACGAAGGCGTCGCCGGTTTCCGGTTCATCGAGCGTGGTGCGGATCTGAATCGACATGGGCGCAATATGGGGGCTTTGACAGGGGACGCAATCTTTCAGGGATATAGAATATCCAAAGGAACAAAAAAAGAACAACTATCCTATGTCATTGAACCTGCGTGTAACGGCGTTATGGTTCTGCGTGGGGGGCGGAAACAGGGAGGATGATCATGCGCGCGACATTGCTGATGCTGGCGCTTCTGACGGCGGGACTTGCCGCCTGCAACGACAAGCCTGGCGAGAAAGCCGGAGAGATCGCCGCGACCGACGCCATGAGCAAGGCGGAGGTGAAGGCGCAGGTCGATAAGGTGCAGCTCAAGCCCGGCCAGTGGGAAGGGCGCTTCACCGTGCAGGACATCGACATGCCCCAGGCCCCGGCCGGCATGAAGGATCAGATGAAGAGCATGATGAACCAGACGTCGCTCAAATATTGCGTGACGCCCGAACAGGCCGCCAATCCCAGCGGCGAGATGTTCGCCGGGCAGGAGAATAAGAACTGCACCTATGGCGGGTTCGAGGCGAAGGACGGCGCGGTAAAGGGGCAGGTGTCGTGCAAGTCGCAGGGCGGCACGATGAACGCCGTCATGTCGGGCACCTATGCGCCCGAACATTATGCCATGGATATGGACATGAAGATGGCGGGCGGCCCCAATGGCATGACCATGGCGATGACCGCCCGTTCGGAAGGCAAGTGGATTGGCGACAGCTGCACGGAGGACAAATGATGCGCTTTCCTTCTGTTGTTGCGCTGGCGCTGACCGCTTGCGCCGTGCCTATGCCGGTTCTGGCCCAGTCGGCTGGCGAGGACGACATGATCGTGGTCCAGGGGCAGCGGCTGACGCGGGAGGAGGTGCGGGCGAAGGCCAATGATTTCGTCCGCAAGCTGGGCGTGGTGAAAAGCCAGCGCAGCGTCGCCCGCTGGGTGGCGAACATATGCCCCCGGGTGAAGGGCCTGTCGCCCGACCATGCCCGCATCGTCACCGATCAGCTGCGCGCCACGATGAAGGCGATGGGCGCGCCGGTGGCGGAAAAGGACTGTGACACCAATTTCCTTGTCGCCTTCGTCGGCGACGGCAGGGAAATGGTGTCGATGATTCAGGCCAAACAGCCCATCGGTCTGGCGCAGGTGGAAGGGCCTGATCGTCGCGCCCTGCTGGAAAGCGAGGCGCCGATCCGCTGGTGGTATTCGATCCGCTTCGGTTCGGGCGATGGCGGTGCGGTCGCCACGGCTCCTCCACCGGGGGCCGGCGGCAATAGCGAAGGTGGCACGCCTGTGCTGCCCGATGGGGTGCCGATCGGCGGGTCTTTCGCGCCCAGCCTGGTCCGCACGCAGGCGATCCGCACCATTGCCGCTGCGACCGTCATCATCGACGTCAACCGGGCGGAGGGCATATCGCTTACTGCCGCCACTCAATATGCGGCCTTTGTCGGGCTGGCCGAAGTGCGCGGTCGGGCGCTGCCGGAGGTGCCGTCCATCCTGAACCTGTTTTCGCCGCAAGACAGGGCCAGCGACCTGACCGACTGGGACCGGCGCTTTCTGGTCGAACTCTATGACCTGCCGCTCAATCGGTTCGGCCGGGTGCAGCGCGGGCAGCTGGTCAGGGCGCTGGTCGACGACGATGGAAGCGAAACTGCCGATTGATCCGCCGGCCGCCTGCTGGCTGTGCGGTCGGCCGCTAGTGGCCCGAATCTGAAGTTCGCCACGTTACCCGGTAAGGCTGAGCGAACTTCAGCTTCATTAGGGCCACTAGCAATTATATGATTCTAGTGTGGTTTCTGGATTTGAAATACGCTCACCACTTTGCCGCAAAATGTAGCGTATTTCAAATTCACCACACTAGGGCGGCGGGTGGAATGGCATCATCCGCTGCCCAAAAGCCGGGGTGGCCGTACCGTGGAGCCGCTCCATCCGATCTGCCACCGCACCATTCATGCGACGCTGACCAATGCGCAGCTGGCGCGCGGCTTTACCGATGCGGACGCGCTGCGCGCCCAGCCTGACCTCGCGCATTTCCTCGCCTGGATCTCGAACAAGCCGCCGGACTTCCACGCCCCCCACCCGCCGGCGTCGCTGATTTACGCTTGCGCTTTGCCGCCTGCCGGTAGACCGTCGCGCGGTTGGACGAGAAAAGCAGGGGAGAGGCTATGCGAAAGACGATATATGCGGCGGCATTGATGGCGCCCCTGCTGCTTGCCGGCTGCGGCAGCGATCAGGCGCCCGCGCCGAAAGCGGAGGAAGCGCCGGTGCTGATGCAGGCCGGGCAATGGGCGCTGACCCGCAAGACCACCGGCTTCAACACGTCCACCGTCACCCCGGCCGAATATCAGGCCGCGCTCAAGCAGGTGAGCGACGACAAACTATGCGTCGCGATCGACAAGGATGGCATGCCCGATGCCGATGCTCTGGCGGGCGCGGAAGGCACGGCCTGCATTTATAAGGACAAGATGGCGCGCAAGGGCCGGCTGATCGCCACACTGGCCTGCACGGCGGGCGCGGGCACGTCGGAAATCACGGTAGAGGGCAATTATACCGCCGACACGCTGACCCTGGGCACCACCATGACGAAGACGCAGGACGGCAAGCCCGTGCTGCGCACCACCCATGACCTCACCGGCACGCGGACCGGCGATTGCCCGGCGGGGGGCAAGCCAGCGGCTTGACCGCCTTTATTCCAGCGCGCGGATCGCCCGTTCGTCGCAGCTTTTGCGGCCGATGGGGACGGGGCTGAAGCCCGGCACCAGCAGCGACTGGCCGATCCGCAGCGGGGCGAAGCGCCGGCGCTCTATCCCTGCGCAGCGCAGGGCCAGCTCCAGCATCCGGGGCGGCGTATCCCATTGTTCGTAGGACAGGCGGAACGTGCCCCAATGGATGGGAATGGCGGTCGATGCGCCCAGCCGTCGGAACACCTCCACCGCCTGCACCGGGCCTATATGCGCGTCCGACTGCATCTGTCCCTTCCAGAATCGGAAGGCGCCGATCGGGATCAGCGCCAGCCGGATGGGGCCATAGCGCCGCGCCTCGATCGGCCAGCCCATGTCGCCTGCGCCGGTATCGCCGGCAAAGAAGATGTTGCCTGCCCGCGTCTCGATCACGAAACTGGACCAGAGGGCGCGGTTGCGATCGGTGCCCCAGCGACTGCCCCAATGATGGTTGCGGGTCACATGCACCTGATAATCGGGGCAATGTTCATAATTGCCGCACTGGATGACGGCATGGGGGGCCAGGCCGTTCAGGGCCGCGCCGCTGACCGACTGGCCCCAGTCCAGCGCGGTCGCCGGGATGCCCTGCGCCTTCAATATCGCGTCATTGCCCAGGCTGGTGACGATCTTCGGCCGGTCGCGCTCCCAAAGTCTTTTCAGCGTGGGCAAATCCATATGGTCATAATGATTGTGGCTCAGCACGATCAGGTCGATTTTGGGCAGATCGTCGAACCTTATGCCCGGCTGCGCCACCCGCTTTGGTCCCAAGGGTGGCAACGGGCTGGCATAGTCGGACCAGATCGGGTCGGTCAGGATGTTGAGGCCCGCCGCCTGCACCAGCACGGTCGCATGGCCGACCCAGGTCGCCACCATGCCGCGCGGCGCGGCGAAGGGGGCGGGGCGCGCAGGCTTGACCGCGATCGCGACGGGCCATGGCGGCCGGTCGTCATGGCCCAGCAGCCAGCGGGCGATGAAGCCCTGTCGGCTGGCGCCCGGCGGCGCAGGCAGATCGATCACCCCGTCGGGATTGAAGAAATGCGCGCCGTCATAATGGCGGCTGACCGGCCCCTGATAATAGATGCGGTCCAGAAAGGGCGGAATGATCGTGACCGCCAGACACAGCGCAACGATCAGGAACAGCAGAGCGATCCCTGCGCCTC
The DNA here is from genome assembly GCF_042647625.1 of Sphingobium rhizovicinum. Taxonomy (NCBI): domain Bacteria; kingdom Pseudomonadati; phylum Pseudomonadota; class Alphaproteobacteria; order Sphingomonadales; family Sphingobiaceae; genus Sphingobium; species Sphingobium rhizovicinum. The sequence goes on from NZ_JBHRVU010000004.1 coordinate 319,508, forward strand.
TGGCGATGCTGACAAGACGACCCATGTTGCTCCCCCAAGGCGATGCCTGTGCGACATAGCGTGGAACGGTGCGGCGGCAAGAGGCGGAAAAACTGCCTGATCTCGATCAAACTCCCCATTTGCGCAGGAACTGGCCCTGATCATCGGCATTGTTCAGCACATCCTCATGCCGGAGCCGCGCCATGTCCTTCACGCAACTCGACCCGCCTTTGCCCATCCATGTCGAAGGGAAAGGAAAGGGCTATGCCTTTGCCGTCATCGATTATGGACAGGAACATAATCTGATCTGGGTGACGGGGCTCAGCGATTCGGGGGAAATCTGGTGCGCGCCCAATCCACTGGTGCGGCTGGAAAATAACTGGACCATGGGCCGCAAGGCGGTATCCGATATGCCCGAACGCATGATGCGGCTGGCCGGCGGCGCCTGATTAGCAAACGCGCGGCGATGATCCGGTGTGCTGCGAAAGCTGTCTGGCAAGCGTCATACAGCTTTGTTATCCTGCCTCCCCATGACGGGGGAACTGGACGCGGCGGGAGACGCCATTACGGGAGCGATGCTGGCGCGCGCGGTGGAGGCGGGCCATGGCGAATCGCATGGTGCGGGGCATGGCGCCTGCCTCAATTGCGGGGCTGCGGTATCGGACAATTATTGCGCCCATTGCGGGCAGGCGGCGCATATCCACCGCAGCTTCGCCGCGATCGGGCATGATCTGGCGCATGGTGTACTGCATTTCGAAGGCAAGATCTGGACGACCCTGCCCGAACTGGCGATCCGGCCGGGCACGCTGACGCGGCGCTACATCCATGGCGAGCGGGCGAAATTCGTGTCGCCCTTCGCCCTGTTCCTTTTTTCCGCCTTCCTCATGTACGCGATCTTTTCGCTCACCAGCCACAGCGGCACGACCGCTGCGGTCAACGGCGTAAAGATGGATGCGGGCGCGCAGGCCGAACTGCGCAAGGAACAGGACAAGGCCGACGCCCATATTCGGGAGATTGAGGCGAAGCTGAAAGCGCCCGGCCTGTCGGCGGCGCGCAGGGAGGCGCTGACCGAAAATCTGACCGACGCCCGCGCGGAGCGCAAGGCGCTGACGCTGGCGGGCGACCTCACCGATTCGCTGGTGGGCGAAGGGATGAATGGCGGCATCGCCAAGACGGTGGGCAAGGCGGTGAGCGCGGCGGCGGAAAATCCCGAATTCGCTTATTATAAGCTCAAGGCCAACGCCTATAAATTCTCCTGGGCGCTGATCCTCATTTCGCTGCCCTTCCTGTGGCTGCTCTTCCCCTTCAGCCGTCGCTACAAGATGTATGATCATGCGATCTACGTCACTTACTCGATCGCCTTCATGTCGCTGCTCTTTTCGTTCTCGATGCTGCTGACCGCCGTGCATGTCACCAGCGGACTGGTGACGCTGGGGCTGCTGCTGTTCGCTGCCTGGCACATGTATCGCCAGTTCAAGGATGCCTATGCCCTGTCGCGCACGGGCGCGATGCTGCGCCTGCCCTTGCTCTACGGCTTTGCCTGCGTGTCGCTGTCGCTCTTCTTCACCTTCCTGGTGATGATGGGGTGACGCGGCGGACCCGCCCTGTATAGGGCGAGCATGATCACATCCCCCCTCTGGCTGCCCGCCACGCTGATGGCCGGCGCGACTCAGGCATGGCGCACCGCCGTCCAGCGCCGGGTCAGCCACAGCCTGTCGATCAACGCCGCCGGGCTGGTCCGCTATCTCTACGGCATCCCGTTCGCGCTGCTGCTGCTCGGCGGCTATCGCCTGCTCTTTCCCGCGCCCATGCCGGGCATCGGATCGCGCTTCCTGCTCTTCTGCCTCGCAGGCGGGCTGGCGCAGATCATCGCCACCAACTTGCTGATCATGGCGTTCCAGCACCGCAATTTCGTGGTCGGCACCGCTTATTCCAAGACGGAAGCGGTGCAGGGGGCGGTCCTGTCCTTCCTGCTGCTGGGCGAACGGCTTTCGCCGCTGGCATGGGCCGGCATCGGCTGCGGCGTCATCGGCGTCATGATCCTGTCGACCGGCGGCAAAAGGATGGGACCGACCGATTTCCTGCGCGCGCTGGCCCAGCCCGCCGCGATCACCGGCATCGCGTCGGGATTCTTCTTCGCGCTGACGGCGATCGGCATCCGCCGCGCCACGCAGGAGGTCGGCGGCGATGACCGCATTGTGGCCGCGCTCATCGTGCTGGCGACGACGGTGCTTTTGCAGACGCTGATTCAAGGCGCCTGGCTGATTCTGCGCGAACCGGGGCAGATGCGCGCGGTGCTGGCCAGTTGGCGCGTGTCGGGGCAGGTCGGGCTGCTTTCTGCACTTGGGTCCGCCTGCTGGTTCACCGGTTTCGCCACCGCGCCGGTCGCTCTGGTGCGGATCGTCGGCCAGATCGAGGTCGCCTTCACCATGGCGTTCGGCCATTTTTACCTTAGGGAAAGGATGCGGCGCAGCGAAGCTGTGGGACTTTTGCTGGTGGTCAGCGGCGTGGCGCTGGCCTTGATGGGCGCGCTTTAACCCCTGTTTTCGGCCCACCGCAACGCTAACCCTTCCTTTACCATGGCGCGATAGCCATGGGATTCGTGGGAAACGAAGCGACATCGCAATCCGTCGAAAGAGCGGTCATGAAGGTTGCCAGACTGTCTGGCGACCTGGGCATCCGTACGCTCGATCTGCAAGCCGACATCAGCGAACTGGCCGATCGCGTCACGCAACAGGCGCATACGATCGAGGCGATCAGCGGCGCGGCAGCGCAACTATCGCGCGACGGCGACAGCGTGTCGCAGGCCGGGCAGGAGGCGCGTGAGAAGGCGATCGCCGCCCGCGCCATCATCGATGATTCCGGGCGTCAGCTTTCCGCCGCCAACAGCAATTTCGTCGACCTCATCGAACAGGTCAGCCGCATCCATGCGCGGCTCGACGGTTTTGGCGAAGCGCTCAAGACCGTCGCCCATGTCACCAGCGTCATCAGCGGCATCGCCAGCCAGACCAATCTGCTCGCGCTCAACGCTACGATCGAGGCGGCGCGCGCGGGTGACGCCGGGCGCGGCTTTGCAGTCGTCGCATCCGAAGTGAAGAAGCTGGCGCAGGAAACCGCAGCTGCCACCCACACGATCGAACAGTCGATCGGCGCGCTCACGGGCGAAGCGGGCGGCATGCTGGACAGCATCACCCATGGCGCGCAGACCGCGCGCACCGCGCTCAACGACACCAAGAATATCGAAGCGCTGGTCGATCGGCTGAGCGCGCTGATGCACGGCCTGTCGGGCAATAGCGAAGCGGTGGCGTGCCGCATCGCCTCCATGGTCGGATCGGCCGGGGAAATCCGCACCGGCCTGTCGGCGCTGGCCAATACCTCCACCGACAATGCCGACGGCCTGCAACGCCTGTCCGGCCGCGTCACCACCGCCAGCGAAGACGCCAACGAACTGCTGCAATATCTGGCGGAAAGCGGCGTCGACATTCCCGATTCGCCCTATATCCGCTTCAGCCTGGACAGCGCCGAACGGGTGAGCCAGGCGATCGAACGGGCGATCGATGCCGGCGACATCAGCGAAGCGGACGTGTTCGGCGAATATTATGCGCCGGTCCCCGGCTCCAACCCGCCGCTCTTCACCCATCCGGTGCAGGCTGCGATGTTGCCGACTGCGCGCGCGCAGCAGGAAAAGGCGCGTAGCTTTGCCGGCCTGTTCGGCATGACCTTCACCGACCGCAACGCCTTTGGGGCGATCGCCATGCCCGAACGCGCCCAGCCGCAGCGGCCCGGCGACGTCAACTGGAACCTGGAACATTCGCGTGAAGGCGTGATTTTCGACTTTCCCGATACGCGCGAGCAGGCGAAAATTACCAAGCCCTTCTGCATCAAGGCGTATCGCCGCCTGACCGCCGAGGGGGAGGTTATCCTGCTGAAACAGGTGATTGCGTCGATCCATGTAAAGGGCCGACACTGGGGCATCCTGCAAATGGCCTATCGCGATCAGGGATAAGCGCTATCGCGCGCGCGATACAAACGACTTTATTTTGATCCGTTCGTTTCGAGCGAAGTCGAGAAACGCAGCCACCGCGCTCCCCGCTTCTCGACTTCGCTCGAAGCGAACGGGCATTTCCAATCAATCACTGTCATCCGCTCTAAGGCGCTGTGTCACCCGATCCGGCGCATCCTGACCATCACGGGCTGCCTACACCCTCCCCACCATGCGATGGGGAGGGCGTGATGATCATGCGCCTTCGAGCAGCTTTTCCCGCTTGATCTTTTCCTGCCACACCAGCGGGGCGAGGCGGTGGACATTCTGTCCTTCGCTGTCGACCGCAACGGTGACGGGCATGTCCTCCACGGTAAATTCGTAGATGGCTTCCATGCTCAGATCCTCAAAGCCCACAACCTTGGCTTCCTTGATCGCGCGCGCGACGAGGTAGGCCGCGCCGCCGACCGCCATCAGATAGGCGCTCTTGTGCTTGGCGATGCTGTCGGTTGCGGCCGGGCCGCGCTCGGCCTTGCCGACGCAGGCGGCCAGACCCTGTTCCAGCATCATGTCCATGAACTTGTCCATGCGCGTGGCGGTCGTCGGGCCAGCCGGGCCGACCACTTCGTCGCGCACCGGATCGACCGGGCCGACATAGTAAATCACGCGACCCTTGAAATCGACCGGCAGTTCCTCGCCCTTGGCCAGCATGTCGGCGATCCGCTTGTGCGCGGCGTCGCGCCCGGTCAGCATCTTGCCATTGAGCAGCAGGCGGTCGCCATGCTTCCAGCCCTGCACTTGTTCCGGGGTCAGCGCGTCCAGATCGACGCGGATCGCTTCCTTGCTCGGCTTCCAGTCGACCTGCGGCCATTCGGACAGCTTGGGCGTTTCCAGATAGGCCGGACCCGACCCGTCCAGCGTGAAATGCGCATGGCGGGTCGCAGCGCAGTTCGGGATCATCGCCACCGGCTTGCCCGCCGCATGGCAGGGATAGTCGTGGATCTTGATATCCAGCACGGTGGCAAGCCCGCCCAGGCCCTGCGCGCCGATGCCCAGCGCATTGACCTTGTCGAACAATTCGATGCGCAGTTCCTCGATCTTGTTCTGCGGCCCGCGTGCCTTGAGTTCCCCCATGTCGATCGGGTCCATCAGGCTTTCCTTGGCCAGCGCCACCGCCTTTTCCGCGGTGCCGCCGATGCCGATGCCCAGCATGCCCGGCGGGCACCAGCCGGCGCCCATCTGCGGCACCATCTCCAGCACCCAGTCGACGATCGAATCGCTGGGGTTCATCATCTTGAACTTGGTCTTGTTCTCGCTGCCGCCGCCCTTGGCCGCGACGTCGATGATCACCTTGTTGCCCGGCACCATTTCCACGTTCAGCACGCAAGGCGTGTTGTCCTTGGTATTCTGTCGGCTGAAAGCGGGGTCTTTCAGGATCGACGCGCGCAGGCGGTTTTCGGGGTTCAGATACGCCTTGCGCACGCCTTCATCGATGATGTCCTGCATCGAGCGGCTGTTATCGTCCAGCCGGCACTCCATGCCCCACTTCACGAACACGTTGACGATGCCGGTGTCCTGGCAGATCGGCCGGTGGCCTTCGGCGCACATGCGGCTGTTGGTCAGGATCTGGGCGATGGCGTCCTTGGCCGCCGGATTGGCTTCGGCCTCATAGGCGGTGCCCAATGCCCGGATATAATCCATCGGATGATAGTAACTGATGAACTGGAGCGCGTCGGCGACGCTCTCGATGAGGTCGGCGGTCTTGATGACGGTCATCTACCCTGGTCCCTATATTGCGGCCCGCCTCTGCACGGCGGGTCCCTGCAAGGGCGGGCTATAGGCCTTTGAGGCGATGAGTCCAGTCGTCAGCGGTCAGGCCATCGCCAGCGCGTGAATCTGGCGTCCCACCGCCATGATGCGGCGTCGGCCATGATCGCCCGCCAGCGCCAGATGATGGTCGGTCGGTATGGCGAGTTCCGGCAGGACCATGCCGTTCGACCCTAGCAGCGCATCAAATTCGTCGATGAAGGGCAAGTCGCGTCGCGCGCAGACATCTGCGATCAGCGCATTGGTGTAACGCGCCAGCGCCATGCGCTCGACAATGTCGGGATGCTCCAGCGCCGCCAGCGATTGCTGGAGCGCCCTGGCGTCATCCTCCGCATTCAGGAAGGCGATATGCGCGTTGATATAGCCCTTCTGGATCGTCTCGTCGGACAAAGTGGGCGGGAAAATGCCCATGACGATCATGCGGCCCCGGCAATATTGCCGGCATTCGTCCAGAAATTGACCGTAGCGTTCGATGGATTGCGCAATGAAGCTGCGGGCGGCGGCGCCGTCATAGTGGCGCACGCCCTCACGGATGCGCTTCATGTCGAACACGAATTCCACGTCGACCTGCCCGAACTTGAACAGCACCGGCCGGTGGAGCAGCGCCATGCCCAGCGCGGACAGGCGCTGGAAGATCAGGCCGCGATAATCGGCGCGCGGATTGGGATTGGCCAGGCCGCGGGCTGACCCGCCCGAACACAGGATCGGGGCTGGCACCATGCCGGCCGCCAGCATTGGCCAGGGCTGATTGAGGAAAGCGGTATGGCTGTCGCCGATCACCAGCATCGGCAGGGCGTCGTCGCGGGGGGCGAGCAACTGGACCAGTCCTGCAAAACTTTCCGGCGTCCGGCAGTTGGTCAGCACCTTCAGCGTCAGCGTCTGCATGCCGATCTGCATGATGTAGCGCATCCACCCCGCCTGCGGGTTGCTCATGCAGCTTTGCCGCATGGCGTCGAGATGCGCGAAGGACGCCAGCCGGTTTTCGCGCCAGCCATGCATGGCGAAATGTCTGGTCGCGGTTTCAGTCGAGACGACCGCCATGTCGCTGTAGCGCGCCTGATAGGCCGCGACATCGAAGCCATGGCGCTGGATGAAAGCGATCGCGTCTTGCGGCGCAGGCGATTCCGGCAGGTTCAGGGCAAAGCGCCCGTCCGGCGCCAGCAATGACAGGCGGTTGGCCTGCGCATGGATATTATCGGGGGACATAGGTGCCTCCATGGCGGGCGAAATCGGTCAGCGCGGCGTCGGGGCTTAGGTTGGACAGGTCGGGATTGCGCCGGGCATAGGTGGCGCTGTCAAAACCATGGCGCAGCGGAAACGCCCGCAGGTCGTCCGGCGGTGGATATTCAGGCATGGATGCCTGATCATGTTCGCTGTCAGCCATATGCCCCTGTTCCCCGCATCTGCTTAAACGGGCGGGAGCGACGCGGGCAAGCCCCTAACCGCCTCTAATCGTTCTGCGCAAACGGAAACATAGGCCACCAGGGCTGCTTTTCCTCCAGCACCCGGGCAAAGCTGGGCCGCGCCTCAATCCGGTCGAGATAGGTGCCCAGCACCGGATAGTCGGCGCGCATCGGCATGATCTTGTCGGCGTAGAATAAGGCGGGCGCGGCGGCGCAGTCCGCCAGGGTCAGGCTGTCGCCCGCCGCCCAGCGCCGCCCCGCCAGCCGCGCGTCGAGCAGGGCATAGGCCCGCGCCAGCAGATCCTGCGCCGTGCTGACGCCATGGGGATCGCGCGCGTCGGGCGGGCGCAGCCGGTCGCCCACCATCGTCTGCATCGGCGTCATCACATAATTGTCGCACAGCCGGTCGATCAGCCGCACCTCCAGCGCCGCGTCGGGATCGGCGGGGATCGGGCGGAACGTCCCCGGCTCATGCAGCGCGAGATATTCGATGATGATGCTGGCTTCCCCCACCGTGGCGTTGCGGGCCGGGTCATGCAGCACGGGAAAGCGGGCGATCGGCCATAGCTGCGTCCATTCCGCCGCCGCCTCCGCCCCGTCCAGCATCCGCCGTTCGAACGGAATGCCATTTTCATACAGGGCGATCAGCACCTTCCAGCAATAGGAGGAAAGGGGGTGGTAGTAGAGAATCATCGCGCTCTCCCATGGACCCGCAACCTGTTGTGTCCCGCCGGAATCAGACACCCACGCTTTTGCGTGGCAAGCCTCAATTTATTTTTTCTTTGCGCATGCCCTCTTGCCTTTTGCGGGGGCTAGGAAAGTCCGCGCGTCGCTCCCGGTCTGGCCGTTCGGGCGGGCGGGACGGGCGACGAATGGAGTCGTCAGATTGTCATTTACCCTCTTGCGCCTGAACTACGCTATGGCACTATCCCTTGTATCGGGTTAACGGGGGGACACCCAACAGATTGTGATCGCATCGCCGGACTATTTTCCGGCGCAAGGGCGCTTTTGCCCATGTGATCCGGTCGGTTGGGGCCTCTTCCGTCCCCGGCACGGTCCGGTTCATGTGCAGGATGCGCGGCTTTCCGCGACCCGCTTGACCGAATCGAACGGAACGGGAACATTCGGGGGCTCGCATGGATTTTAGAGATAGTGGACAAGGTGGCGACGTGGCGACTGTGATGGACGATCTGTTGGAAGAGGCGAAGGCGAGCGTGCAGGCTCAGCCCGAACCCGCGCAGGACAAGGCTGAAACCATGACATCATCGACCGTGCTGGCGCACCGTTTCCCGGTCGTGACCGATGCGTCGCGCGACGCGCTGCTGACGGAATTTGGCAAGGAAACGCTGAACGACCGCTATCTGCTGCCCGGCGAATCCTATCAGGATCTGTTCGCGCGCGTCGCCGCCGCCTATTCCGACAATGCGGACCATGCCCAGCGCGTCTACGACTATATCTCGAAACTCTGGTTCATGCCCGCCACGCCGGTCCTGTCGAACGGCGGCACCGGACGCGGCCTGCCGATCAGCTGCTATCTGAACAGCGTCGACGACAGCCTGGAAGGCATCGTCAACACCTGGAACGAAAATGTCTGGCTCGCCTCGCGCGGCGGCGGCATCGGCACCTATTGGGGCGCGGTGCGCGGCATTGGCGAGCCTGTCGGCCTCAACGGCAAGACCAGCGGCATCATCCCCTTCGTCCGCGTGATGGACAGCCTCACCCTCGCGATCAGCCAGGGCAGCCTGCGTCGCGGATCGGCCGCCTGCTATCTCGACGTGTCGCACCCGGAAATCGAGGAGTTCCTCGAAATCCGCAAGACGTCGGGCGACTTCAACCGCAAGGCGCTGAACCTGCACCATGGCGTGCTGCTGACCGACGAGTTCATGGAGGCCGTGCGCGACGGCGCGGAATTCAACCTGCGCAGCCCGAAGGATCAGTCGGTGCGCGGCACCGTCAACGCCCGCGCCTTGTTCCAGAAGCTGGTCGAAGTGCGTCTGGCCACGGGTGAGCCGTACATCGTCTTCTCCGACACGGTGAACCGCATGATGCCCAAGCATCATCGCGACCTGAACCTGAAGGTGTCGACGTCGAACCTCTGTTCGGAAATCACCCTGCCGACCGGCACCGATCATCTGGGCAACGACCGCACGGCCGTCTGCTGCCTGTCGTCGATGAACCTGGAAACCTGGGACGAATGGAAGGATCACCCGACCTTCGCGGAAGACATCATGCGCTTCCTCGACAATGTGCTTCAGGACTATATCGATCGCGCCCCGCCGGAAATGGCCCGCGCCAAGTATAGCGCCAGCCGCGAACGCTCGGTCGGCCTTGGCGTCATGGGCTTCCACAGCTTCCTTCAGGCGCGCTCCATCCCGTTCGAAGGCGCCATGGCCAAATCGTGGAACTTGCGCATCTTCAAGCATATCAATGCCAAGGTGAACGAAGCGTCGATGCTGCTGGCGCAGGAGCGTGGTCCGTGCCCCGACGCCGCTGACATGGGCGTGATGGAACGCTTCAGCTGCAAGATGGCGATTGCGCCCACCGCGTCGATCTCCATCATCTGCGGCGGCGCATCGGCCTGTATCGAACCGATCCCGGCGAACATCTACACGCACAAGACCCTGTCGGGCAGCTTCGCGGTCAAGAATCCGTACCTCGAAAAGCTGCTGGTGGCCAAAGCCAAGGACAGCAGCGCCGTGTGGAACTCGATCCTGGAGCGCGGCGGCAGCGTCCAGCATCTCGACTTCCTGACCCAGGAAGAAAAGGATGTGTACAAGACCAGCTTCGAAATCGACCAGCGCTGGCTGCTCGAACTCGCGGCCGATCGCACCCCCTATATCGATCAGGCGCAGTCGCTGAACCTGTTCATCCCGGCGGATGTCGAAAAATGGGATCTGCTCATGCTCCACTTCCGCGCCTGGGAACTGGGCATCAAGTCGCTCTATTATCTGCGCTCCAAGTCGGTCCAGCGCGCCGGCTTTGCGGGCAGCGGCGGCGTGGAAGCCGACAACACGATCGACGCCCCCAAGTTCGAAATCGGCGAGACCACCGACTATGACGAGTGCCTCGCCTGTCAGTGATGTAACCTCCTCTCCCCTTGTGGGAGAGGAAGGGGCCTGCGCCGCGCAGCGGCGTGGGAAGGTGAGGGGGAAAGCCCCGAACCCGACGACAGTGCGTGCCCGCGAATTGCGCCGCGCCGCAACTGACGCAGAAAAGCGCCTCTGGGCGCTGCTCCGCCAAAGATTGCCCGCCGCAAAGTTTCGCCGTCAGGTGCCGCTCGGCCCCTATTTTGCTGATTTCGCGTCACATGCCGGCCGCTTGATATTGGAAATTGATGGCGGCCAGCATGATGAAGCGACGGATGCGGACCGCACGGCCTTTCTAAACGGGGAAGGCTATCATGTGATCCGCTTCTGGAACCATGATGTGATGCAGAATCCTGAAGGTGTGCTGGCGACCATCGCCGCAGCCTTCACCCCTCACCCTCCCGTCGCTGACGCGACGGGCCCCTCCCTCTCCCACAAGGGGAGAGGGGTTGGAACAGATCGCTCGGAGTAACCCACATGCCCCTTCTTCAAGCCAGCAAGGTCTACAAGCCCTTCGAATATCCCTGGGCCTATGAATTCTGGAAGCGCCAGCAGCAGCTTCACTGGCTGCCCGAAGAAGTGCCGCTGGGCGAGGATTGCCGTGACTGGGCGCAGAAGCTGTCCGACCATGAACGCAACCTGCTGACCCAGATTTTCCGCTTCTTCACCCAAGCCGACGTGGAAGTGCAGGATTGCTACCACGAAAAATATGGCCGCGTGTTCAAGCCGACCGAAATCAAGATGATGCTGACCGCGTTCAGCAACATGGAAACGGTCCACATTGCCGCCTACTCGCATCTGCTCGACACAATCGGCATGCCCGAAAGCGAATATTCGGCCTTCCTCCAATATAAGGAGATGAAGGACAAGCATGACTATCTGGCCCAGTTCGGCGTCGACACGGACGAGGATATTGCCAAGACGCTGGCCATGTTCGGCGGCTTCACCGAAGGCTTGCAGCTCTTCGCTTCCTTCGCGATGCTGATGAACTTCCCGCGCTTCAACAAGATGAAGGGCATGGGCCAGATCGTCACCTGGTCGGTCCGCGACGAAACGCTCCATTGCGAAGGCATCATCAAGCTGTTCCACAGCTTCGTGAAGGAACGCGACTGCCTGACCGCCTCGGTCAAGGACGACATCATGGACATGTGCCAGAAGACCGTCCGCATCGAAGACGCCTTCGTCGACCTTGTCTTCGAAATGGGTCCGGTCCCTGGCATGACGCCCAAGGACATCAAGAAATATGTCCGCTACATCGCCGACTGGCGCCTGGGTCAGCTGGGCCTCAAGCCCATCTACATGATCGACGAGCATCCGCTGCCCTGGCTGACCCCGCTGCTCAACGGCGTGGAGCATGCCAACTTCTTCGAAACCCGCGCGACCGAATATAGCAAGGGCGCGACCCGCGGCCAGTGGAACGACGTCTGGGACGCCTTCGATCGCCGCCAGAAGATCAAGGGCGGCGAACCCGCCAACCTCGACGCAGACCCGGACATGTTCAAGGCGGCGGGGATCGCGGCGGAGTAAGATTTCCCAAATTGAATCGGTTGGACCGGCAGGCCATTGCCTGTTCAACCGATCGGAGCGAGCAGGAGTGGGCCGTGCCGGTCATCTTCCGTGTCGATGGCTGCCGGTTCCACTTCTTCGCCAATGAAGGCAATCCGCGCGAGCCAGTGCATATCCATGTCGCCCAGCCCGATGCAGATGCCAAGTCCTGGCTATATCCCGAGGTCGAACTTGCCTACAATCGTGGCTTCGATGCCCGCTGGATAAAGCGGCTTCGAGACATTGTCGTAATGCGGCGCACGGAAATCGAGGACGCTTGGAATGACTTCTTCGCCTAGGCCGACCGATGTTCGCTTCGATGAAGCGCAGATGTGGGTGGATCTGGAAGATGGCCGCACGTTGGGCATTCCCCTCGTCTGGTTCCCGCGCTTGCTGCATGCAACACCCGCGCAGCGCGCCGATTTCTTCCTTAGCCCCAGCGGCCTCCATTGGGAGGAAATAGACGAGGACATCTCAATCGCCGGCCTGCTCGCGGGCAGGGGCGACCAGACCCGCTCGCGCAAGGCCGCCGCCTGAACGGTGCGCTGCGCCGAACCGGGGTGATCCTTCCTTAACCCCGCCGCCCTATCATGCGGCCATGCTCTTCGGCGTCCGTCTCCGCTCACTCTTCACCAGTCGCTGGCTGGCGCTGCTCTGGGCGATATTGGTGATCCTGACCGCGATCCAGTTCGTCGGATCAGGACCGGACAAACCGACCGACGGTGCAAATGCCTCTGCCGCCGACGGCCTGTCCAACGACCAGCGAGACGCCATCGCCAACGCGCTCTGACAGGCCGTTACAGGGATAATATCAGGTCGACCCAACCACCCCGTTCGTTTCGAGCATAGCCGAGAAACGCGCGCGCTGCGCTATCGGCTTCCCGACCCTGGCCTGTCCTATCCGGCACGGCCGACCTAGAGCATTTTCGAAGCAGGTGGCATCACCTGCTGGCTCGGAAAATGCGGAAAACAAAAGAGAAATAGAGCATTATCCGATTCAGTATGAACGGATTATGCTCTATGATTCATGTCACTGTCTTGCCTGCCGATCGACGCGTAAGAATATTACCAGAACCGGACATGAAATGTGCAAACTTGCGGGAAATATGCGAAGTTAAGCCGCGCAAATCCTGTTTTCGTCGTGCGCGCCCGCGCCCTCCTCACGCCTGTCCCCGCGCTGAACGGGCGGTTTTGTTCCGTTCATGCAACATTCTGTAATGCCGTGGGTTCTACCGCCAGCATCACAGTTTATGAGGGAAGGAGCCTCAATCATGAAGTTCGGTTTCAAACAGGCGATCGTCGCCCTGTCGCTCGGCGCGATGAGCCTGACCGGCATCGCCGCCACGTCCGCAATGGCCCAGCCGGGCCGCGACGCGCGCGAACGTCAGCGCGACATTCGCGACGCCCGCAAGGATTATCGCCGCGACGTGCGCGATGCGCGCAAGGATTATCGCCGTGACGTCCGCGAGGCCAATCGCGATTATCGTGACGACCGCCGCGACTGGCGTCAGGACCGCCGCGCCGATAATCGCCGCCCCGGTCGCCCGATATACAGCTATGACTGGAACCGCCCCGATCCGCGCTATGGCCGCCATTATCAGCCCAACCGCTATTATCGCAGCGGCTATGCCCCGATCCGGGTCGATCGCAGCACCCGCATCTATCGCGGTGGCGACAATCGCTATTATTGCCGCCGGTCGGACGGCACCACGGGCCTGATCGTCGGCGCGGCGCTGGGCGGTCTGCTCGGCAACCAGATCGCGCAGGGCCAGTCCAACCTGCTCGGCACGCTGATCGGCGGCGGGGCAGGCGCGCTGCTGGGCCGCGAAATCGATCGTGGCGGGGTCAGCTGCCGCTAAGAGCCTGTTTGAAGATGCGCTCTCGCGCGCATCTTCAAAAAATTAACACCAGGGGTGGCGGCGGCCATCCCATGTCCGGGCCAGTCCTTCGGCGACCAGCTGGTCCCCGATCGACTGGCCTTCGCGCGTCACGACGCGCAGCTTGCGGTCGTAACGATCCGTATCGCGGTCGGCGTTTTCCAGCGAGAAAGGGCCTGCATTCATCAGGGCCTGCAACCGATCGGTGGCCCGCTTGCCCAACGCCCCCTCCGCCGCGCATTCCGGCCCATGGGTTTCGGGCGTATCAATGTCGGCGATCCGGTATTTCACGCTTTGAAACCAGAATGTGTCGCCATCGACCACGCAATTGATCCCGCCGCCTGAATGGCAAAATCCGAAGTCGGCCGACAGCCTATCAGCCGGCGCGCGCTGCTCCGGCACATCGACGCGGGGCAGGTCGAACCGCTCGACCCACAGCGGCCCATACCAGCCGACAAGCAGGCCGATGCAGATGGCATAGACCAGCGCCGGGCCGCTAAAGGCCGGTCGCTTTCGTTGTCTGCCATAGGATTGTTTCGCCATCCCGCCGCTCTAGCGGCCCGCCGGCAAACAGCGGGTTAAAGCGCACCCACTGTTCCACCGATCCGGCGCTTTCCCGATTTGACGCAGGTCAATGCCGCGCCGCGCCGCCCTGCCATGCTCGCCGGGACCATCCGAAACGGAGCCGATCGCCATGAACGCCGCTGCGCCGCCCAGCCCCTATGTCCGCATCGGCGGGGAGCCGGCCGTCCGCGCCGTCGCCAACCGCTTCTACGACCTGATCGATCAGGATCCGGCTTATGCTGAATTGCGCGCCATCCACGCCGCCGATCTCAGCGCCGTGCGTCATGGCCTGACCCGCTTCCTGTGCGGCTGGCTGGGCGGCCCGCGCGACTGGTTCGAACGCGGCCCGTGCATCATGTCGTTGCACCGCGCTTTCCCGATCACGCCGATGCTGGCCGATCAATGGGCGACGGCCATGGCCTGCGCGATCGCCAGTGAGGAGGATTTCGATCCCGCCATCGGCGACGCCATGGCCCAGGCGCTGGGCCATATGGCGCGCGGCATGATCAATTTCGCGCTGGAGGCCGGCGGCAGCGCAGCTGCCTAATCCTCATCCTCCTCGTCGCGCGCGCCATAGCTATCCTCCTCATCGTCCATGGATGGCTCGCCGGCATAGGCGTCCATGTCGATCCGGCCGGATCGGTTCATCGCCTCCATCTTCTCGACCAGATCCTCCGTATCGTCGGGCGTGATCTGCGCCACACTGGCCCGCCCACCGCGTTCGCTGTCTTCCGCCAGATCGGTCGACCGGCCCCGTGCGTCATCGGCCACATCCTGCGCCTGACTGCCGGTCTCGGCCTGTTCGCTATTTTCTTCGATTTCCCGGTCGGGGGTGGGGCGGTCCATCGCGCTTCTCCAATGCTGGGCTGATCCCTGCTCAACGACCTGCATCCCGCCCTGTTCCGGGGAAAAGCGCTGGACAGCCCGCGCCGCAGGGGGCAAAGGCGCGGGCGATCCTTTCGCACTGCAACAGGAATCCCCCTCATGTCCCGCCAGCTCATTTCCTCCGGCTCGCCTTTCGAGGCGCAGGTCGGCTATTCGCGCGCCGTCGTCCAAGGCGACTGGTGCTTCGTCGCCGGCACCACCGGCACCGATCCCGAAACCAAGACCATGCCCGAAGACGTGGTCGAACAGGGCCGCAACGCGCTCAAGGTGATCGGCAAGGCGCTGGAAGACGCCGGCTTCTCCTTCGCCGATGTCGTGCGCGTCACTTATTACATCACCGACGCCGCCTATTGGGATGTGATGGGCGACATTGCCGGGCCGGTCTTCGGCGACATTCGCCCGGCCGCCAGCTGCGTCATCGCCGGCCTCGTCAAGCCGGAGATGAAGATCGAAATCGAAGTCACCGCGTTCAAAGGATAAGCCATCATGATCACCATGTACGGCATCAAGAATTGCGACACGATCAAGAAGGCCCGCAACTGGCTGGACAATGAGCGCGTCGCCTATAATTTCCACGATTATAAGGTCGCCGGCGTCGACAAGGCGAAGCTGGAGGAATGGGTGATGGAACATGGCTGGGAAACCATCCTCAACCGCTCCGGCACCACCTTCAAGGCGCTGGATGCGGGTGACAAGGCGCATATCGATGCGGACAAGGCGATCCTGCTGATGATCACCAACCCCTCCATGATCAAGCGCCCGATCCTCGACACCGGCCGGGGTGAAACCATCGTCGGCTTCAAGGCGACCACCTACGAAAACGCGCTGCAAGGCGTGAAGGCGTGATCGGGCGGGGGCTGGCGCGCATCGGGCTGTTCCTGCTCATGAGCCTCATCCCCCTCCAGATGGTCCGGGCCGAACCGATCCTGATCGCCCATCGCGGCGCCAGCGGCGAACGGCCCGAACATACGCTCGCCAGCTATGAGCGGGCGATCGACCAAGGCGCCGACTATATCGAGCCGGACCTTGTCCTGACGAAGGACGGCGTCCTCGTCGCCCGGCATGAAAATGAGATTGGCGGCACGACCGACGTCGCCGACCATCCCGAATTTGCCGATCGCAAGACGAGCAAGCAGATTGACGGCGTGGAAATGGTCGGCTGGTTTACCGAGGATTTCACCCTCGCCGAACTGCGCACCTTAAGAGCAAGGGAACGGCTCCCTGACCTGCGCCCCGCCAACAAGCGCTTCAACGATCTCTATCTGATCCCGACCTTCGAAGAGATATTGAAGCTGGTCCGCGCCAAGGAAGCGGAAACCGGCCGTCGCATCGGCATCTATCCCGAAACCAAGCATCCCAGCTATTTCGCGAAGATCGGCCTGCCGCACCAGGCGGCGATGCTCGCGCTGCTCAGCCAATATGGCTATGAAAATGCCGACGATCCGGTGTTCATCCAGTCGTTCGAGGTCGGCAATCTGAAAGCCCTGCGCGCCGCCACCCGGCTGCGCCTGATCCAGCTTGTCGATGCGGAAGGTGGGCCTGCCGATCTGCCCGGCACGACCTATGCCGACATGCTGACCGTGCAGGGGCTGGGCGACATTGCCGCCTATGCCGACGGGGTCGGTCCCTCCGCGGCGATGATCCTTGCGCCTGAAGGCCCGACCGCGCTGGTGGGCCGCGCCCATGATGCCGGCTTGCAGGTCCATGTCTGGACGCTGCGGATGGAAAACAGCTTCCTTCCCGCCCAATTCCAGCGACCCGACGACCCGCAGGGCCGCGGCGACTTCACCGGCTATGTGCAGGCGATCGCGGCCACCGGCGTCGATGGCGTCTTCAGCGATTTCCCCGGACAAGCCCGCGCGGCGCTTTCTGCCACGACGCACTGAAAAACTTCTTTCTCCATTGCCCCGCTTGACTTGCCAAAGCGGGGCGGGGGGCGAATAACGGGCCCATGTTGTCCCAGAAGACCCGTTACGCCATCCGCGCTCTCCAGCATCTTGCAGACCGCTACCGACAGGGTCCGGTGCCGCTCAATGAAATCGCCACGCGGCAGAATATCCCGTCCAAATTCCTGACGGTCATCCTGTCCGAATTGTCGCGCGAAGGGCTGGTCGCGACGCAGCGGGGGCGGGACGGGGGATATTGGCTGGCGCTCGCCCCGGTCGACATCAGCTATGGCGACATCGTCCGCCTGACGCGCGGTTCGCTCGCACTCACTCCCTGCGCCAGCCGCTTCGCGCATGAAAGCTGCACCAACTGCCTGCCTGAATCGGAATGCCGCCTGCACCGCGTAATGCTCCGCGTCCGCGACGAAACCGCCAAGGTGCTGGACAGCATCAGCCTGGCCGAGCCGTTCGCGATGGAAGGCGCGGAATAGGAAGCGCGGCAGGCGTTGTTGGTGCGGTAGCTGTCGGTTTCCCCACCGTCATCCCAGCGCAGGCTGGGATCTCAGGCCCCATAGCGCGTCCTCTCCTGCGACCCCAGCCTGCGCTGGGGTGACGGATAGAAGATGGCAGGCAATCAGTAGCACGGCCTCACCATCCGTGCGGGGGCTTGCACATGCCGCCCCCGTCCGCCACATCCTCCCCATGACCATGTCGCCGCTCAAAGCCGTCCTGATCCCCGTCACCCCGCTCCAGCAGAATTGCACGCTCTTCTGGTGCACGGAAACGATGCGCGGCGCCTTTGTCGATCCGGGCGGCGATCTGCCCGTGCTCAAGAAGGCGGCGGCGCAGCATGGCGTCACGATCGAGAAGCTGCTCGTCACCCATGGCCATATCGACCATTGCGGGCAGGCGGGCGTGCTGGCGCGCGACCTCAATGTCCCGATCGAGGGGCCGCATGAGGATGATCGCTTCTGGATCGACCGGCTACCGCAGGATGGCGAGCGCTGGGGCGTACCCGGCGAAAGTTTCGAGCCGGACCGCTGGCTCAACGACGGCGATCAGGTGACGGTCGGCAACCTGACCTTCGACGTCATCCATTGCCCCGGCCACACGCCCGGCCATGTCGTCTTCCACCACGCCCCCAGCAAGCTGGCGATCGTGGGCGACGTGCTGTTTCAGGGATCGATCGGCCGCACCGACTTCCCGCGCGGCAATCATCAGGATCTGATCGACGCCATCACCGGCAAGCTCTGGCCGCTGGGCGGCGAAACGGCCTTCGTCCCCGGCCACGGCCAGATGAGCAATTTTGCCCACGAACGCCGCACCAACCCTTTCGTCGCCGATTCGGTATTGGGCGGGTGATGTAATCAACGCCCGTTCGTTTCGAGCGTGTCGAGAAACGAGAGCGTTGCGTTAGCCGCTTCTCGACTTCGCTCGAAGCGAACGGAAGAAGCGCCTATCCCCGCGCCGCCATAGCCGGTGGCACCGGCATGGCGCGCGTCGCGCCATAGGCGATGCTGAGCGCCGTCCCGGCCATCACGATCATGATCACCCATGTCAGCAGCGCGCCACCCGCGCGCAGCGCCGTGGGCTTGTCCGCATCCATGCCGAACGCATGGGCTATCCGTGCCACCACATAGGCCAGCACGCCGATCCACAGCCATAGCGACGCGCCTACCGCCATCTCGACCAGCCCAAAGAGAATCAGCACGATCGGCGTATATTCGACATAATTGGCATGTGCCCGCATCCGCCGCGCCAGCAGGCCGTGCCCGGCGTCGCCATGCAATATCTTGTCCTTGATCCGGAACCGGGCGCAGCGAATCGCCAGCCAGAAGTTCAGCAGCGCGCAGGCGGCGGCAAAGGTCAGTGTAATTGGCAGCAGCATGGGTCATATCCCTGTTATTCGGCGCTGCACACAGTAGAGTCGCTGGGGAAAGGGGCAAGTGTCGGGGTAAGGAAGGACTTGCGCCTCCGGCAAAAACCGCTATAGGCGCAGGGCTTCGCGATCACCCGGCCGCATGGGTCTGCGGCGCCGTTGGCGTCGGCATCCTGTGGGAACCGGCCAGTCGCACAACCTGATTGATATATGGAATAAGGTGCCGACATGGCTGTCCCCAAGCGCAAAACCTCCCCCTCCAAGCGCGGCATGCGTCGCAGCCACGACGCCCTGCGCGTGGAAGCGTTCAACGAATGCTCGAACTGCGGTGAACTGAAGCGTCCCCACAATCTGTGCGACGCTTGCGGTCACTATAACGGCCGCGAAATCGTCGCCGTCGGGGCGTAAGCCCTTCTCTCTACTCCGCAAAGGGGTGAATAAAAGTGTCTAGCCAACCGCGAATCGCAATCGACGCGATGGGCGGGGACGAAGGCGTGCGCGTGATGATGGCGGGGGCTGCTTTGGCCCGTCGCCGTCATGATGGCCTGCGATTCACCCTGTTCGGCGACGAGGAGCGGATCAAGGCGGCGCTCGACCATCACCCCAACTTGCGGGCGGCGTCGGACATCGTCCATGCCGATACGGTCGTCGACGGCTCGGATAAGCCGAGCGTCGCGATTCGCAAGAAAACCAGCTCCATGGCGATGGCCATCGCCGCCGTGAAGGCGGGCGAGGCTGGTGCTGCCGTCTCCGCCGGCAATACCGGCGCGCTGATGGCAATGGCGAAGGTCGCCCTGCGCACCATGAAGGGCGTGGATCGTCCAGCATTGGCGGCGATGTTGCCCACGCTGGGCGACAATGACGTCATCATGCTGGATCTGGGCGCCAATACTGAATGTGACGCCCGCAACCTCGTTCAGTTCGCGGTGATGGGCGCGGCTTATGCCCGCATCGCCTGCGACCTCGATCGTCCGCGCGTCCGCCTGCTCAACATCGGCACCGAAGAGTTGAAGGGCACTGACGAGATTCGCGATGCCGCCGCCGTGCTGCGCGCCGCCGATAATCTCTCGCTTCAGTTCGATGGATTCACCGAAGGC
Source organism: Sphingobium rhizovicinum (assembly GCF_042647625.1). NCBI lineage: Bacteria > Pseudomonadati > Pseudomonadota > Alphaproteobacteria > Sphingomonadales > Sphingobiaceae > Sphingobium > Sphingobium rhizovicinum. The sequence goes on from NZ_JBHRVU010000004.1 coordinate 339,518, forward strand.
GACAAGATCGCCCGCGGCGATACCGACGTCATCGTGTGTGACGGCTTTTCCGGCAATGTCGCGCTGAAGACGGCCGAAGGCACGGCCCGCTTCGTGACCGACGTGCTGCGCAAGGCGTTCACCAGTTCGATCCGCTCGAAGATAGGCTTCCTGATCTCGAAGCCGGCCATGTACATGCTCAAGCATCATCTTGACCCGAACAATCATAATGGCGCGGTTTTCCTGGGCCTCAATGGCGTGGTGGTGAAAAGCCATGGCAGCGCGGATGAAAAGGGCGTGGCCAATGCGGTGCATGTCGCCGCCCGCCTGCTGGAAGAAGATATTACCCGGCGCATCGCAGCCGACATCGCCGATATTCAGTCGCTGGCCGATGTAGCGTCAAAGCTGGAGCTGTCCGCCAAGTGATTCGCCGGTCCATATTGCTCGGCACGGGTTCGGCCCTGCCCGTTCGCACCGTCAGCAATGCCGAACTGGCGCAGATGGTCGACACCAGCGACGAATGGATCGTGGAGCGCACCGGCATCCGCAACCGCCATATCGCGGGGGAGGGCGAAACCACCGCCAGCCTTGCCGCCGATGCCGCCCGCAATGCGCTCGACGCCGCCGGCATCGCCGCGCAGGACATTGACCTCATCATTCTGGCGACGGCGACCCCGGACCAGACCTTCCCCGCCGCCGCGACCAAGGTTCAGGCTGCGCTCGGCATTGACGATTGCGTCGCCTTCGACGTCGCGGCCGTCTGCTCGGGCTTCCTCTACGCCGTGACCGTGGCCGACAGCATGATCCGGTCGGGCGCCGCCCACCGCGCGCTGGTGATCGGGTCGGAAACCTTCAGCCGCATCCTCGACTGGGAAGACCGTGCGACCTGCGTCCTGTTCGGCGACGGCGCGGGCGCGATCGTGCTGGGCGCAGAGGACAGCGTTGAGGGTAAGCGCGGCATTCTGGCGGCCAAACTCCATGCCGATGGCCGCCATAACCAGCTTCTCTATGTCGATGGCGGCCCGTCCACGACGCAGACGGTGGGCAAGCTGCGCATGAAAGGGCAGGAAGTGTTCCGCCATGCCGTGTCCAATCTGGCGTCGGTGCTGCGCGAAGTGCTTGACCTGGCGAATCTGACTCCGGCGGATATTGACTGGCTGGTCCCGCATCAGGCCAATGCCCGCATCCTCGACGCCACCGCCCGCAAGCTGAAGCTTGACCCTGATCGCGTGGTTGTAACCGTCGACCAGCATGCCAATACCTCCGCAGCGTCCGTGCCGCTGGCGCTCGACCTCGCCATGCGCGACGGGCGCATCAAGGCGGGCGATCTGGTCGTGCTGGAAGCGATGGGCGGCGGCTTTACCTGGGGCGCCTGCGTCCTGCGCGTCTGATCTATAGCGCTTGCCAAAGCGCCGCGAATCAATCACATTTCATGAAGATCATCCGGGGAGATGGTCGCTGGGCGATGAAATGGGGATGATCGATGAGCGGCAATGGAACCCTGACGCGCGCGGACCTGGCCGAAAGCGTCAACCGGCATGTCGGTCTGTCGCGGGCGGAAGCCGCGGCGCTGGTCGAATCCATCCTTGAACATATGTCGTGCGCGCTGGAGCGCGGCGAAAATGTGAAGATTTCCAGCTTCGGAACCTTCGTTCTGCGCGACAAGACCGAACGCATGGGCCGCAACCCCAAGACTGGCGTCGAAGTGCCGATCGAACCCCGCCGGGTGCTCACGTTCCGCGCCAGCCAGACAATGCGGGACCGCGTCGCCTCAATTTGACACGGCTGGGCGCTTTTCCAATATTCCCATTGCTTTACCATAGTTGACGTTGCCCCGGCTCCGGGTGCAACATCACTGTCATGGAAAAGGTAGAGGGTGCATTTCTGACCATCAGCGAGCTGGCCGGCGAGCTTGGTCTTCCCCAGCATATTTTGCGCTATTGGGAAACGCGCTTTCCCAAATTGCGGCCGTTGCAGCGATCAGGAAACCGACGCTATTACCGCCCGGCCGACGTCGCGCTGGCGCGGCGCATCAACCAGTTGCTCAATGTCGAGGGCTTCACCGTCAAGGGCGCGCAAAAGGCGCTGGAGGAGCCGAACGGCGCCCCCGTCGTTGCGCCCGCCAAGCCGGTCGAACCCTGTATGGACGATGCGCATCTGATCGAACGGTTGCAGGAAATCCGCACCACGCTGGCCGCCGCGATCGGCGACTGACCAGTTTTCAACTGGCGGGTTACAGCGTCCGCGCGTAGATCAGGTCGCGGAACGGCACGTCCCCGACCATGAAGGTCATTTCGCCAATCTCTGCAAAGCCGTGGCGCGCATAGAAACGCCGCGCCCGGCCATTCTGCGGATAGACGGCCAGCAGCAGCCGGCTGGCCCCGCGCCGCCGCGCTTCCTCCAGCACCAGCGCCATCAGTGCGTCGCCATAGCCGCCGCCCTGCCAGCCATGCAGCAGATAGATGCGCTTGAGCTCAATATCGCGCGCGTCCGTCGCCACCGGCAGCGCGGGCGGCGTGATCAGCGCATAGCCCACCGGCGCGCCCAGCGGCGTTTCCCCGATCAGCGCAGTCTGCGCCGGATCGCCTAGCGCAGCCTGATAATAGGCCAGTCCATGGGCGCGTTCGATATGGTCCAGCAACGCGCCGCCCGGATGATCATGGGCAAAGCTGGTGAGGAAAGTCGCGCCGCCCAGCGCCGACAGGGCGGCGGCATCGCGCATGTCCGCGCGGCGCCAGTGAATAGGCGTCACGCCCCGCGCCTCAGCGCGTGCCCGGCCCCAACGCCGGGTCCAGATCGCGCGGGCGGGTGAAGCTGACCAAAGTGGCGCTGTTTTCGCCGGCCTGCGCCCATTGATCGATCGCCAGATCCATCACCGCGATGCTGGCGGTTGGGAATTTCACCTCCACATCCTCGCGCAGAGGGCTGGCGCCATCATCGGGCACCAGATCCAGGATCAGTTCCTCGAACCCCGGATTATGCCCGGCCATCAGCACATGGTCGGCGCTGTCGGGAAAATCGCGCACCACATCGAACAAAGTGGGGGAGGAGGCCAGATAGATGCGCCGATCCCAGCGCGCGTCCAGCGTCTCGCCATAGCCTTCGAAAAATGTCTCCAGCGTCTGCACCACGCGCACGGCGGGGGATGCGACCAGCAGGTCGAACTGCATCTTCCGCTTGGCGGCAAATTGCCCCATCAACAGCGCAGCCTTCTCGCCGCGCCGATTCAGGGGCCGATCGAAATCGCGCGCCACCGGATCGTCCCAGTCCGATTTGGCGTGGCGCAACAGGGTCAGGCGCTTCATTCTCTCTCCTGTTGGGGCGGGCCGGATTCGGACCCCTGATGCCCCAAAGCGGCTTCGAGGCCAAGGGGCTGTTCGCGCGCCTGCACGCTGACGGCGATGATCGCTTCGTCCAGCGTCAGCCGGCGGATCGGCGTTCCGGGCGGAAAAGCGCTCAGCAACCGGCTGGGCATGGCGGCGGACAGGATGACGAAACTGCCCCGGTCCTGCGCCCGGCGGATGAGGCGCCCGAACGCCTGCGCCAACCGCGCGCGGATCAGCCGGTCGTCATAGGCGCTGCCGCCGCCCGCCAGCCGCCGCGCGGCATGCAGCACCGTGGGCTTGGACCATGGCACGCCCTCCATCACCACCAGCCGCAGCGAATGGCCCGGCACGTCCACCCCGTCGCGCAGCGCGTCGGTGCCAAGCAGCGACGCGCGCGGATCGTCGCGGAAAATATCGACCAAAGTGCCCGTATCCATCGGATCGACATGCTGGGCGTAGAGCGGCAAGCCGCCGCGCGCCAGCCGGTCGGCGATGCGGGCATGCACCCCGCGCAGCCGCCGGATGGCGGTGAACAGGCCCAGCGTGCCGCCGCCTGCCGCCTCAATCAGGCGCGCGTAAGCGCCCGACATGGCGGCAATGTCGCCCTTCTTGATGTCGGTGACGATCAGCACTTCGGCCCGGCCCGGATAGTCGAACGGGCTGGCCGCCTCGAACCGCTCCGCGCCATGGGGCAGGTGGATCGCGCCGCTGCGCGCCTCCGCATTGCTCCATTCGCCCCCGCCCTTCAGCGTGGCGGATGTCAGCAGCACGCCCTGCGCCGGCTTCAGCACCGTTTCGGCAAGGGGGCGGGTCGGGTCCAGCCAGTGGCGATGGATGCCAATGTCATATTCGCGCCCCTCGACCCGGTCGACCGTCATCCAGTCGACATAGTCCGCATCGGCCGGCCCGCCGATCCGCGCCAGCAGCGCCAGCCAGGCCGCGATCAGGTCACGCCGCCAGCCCAGCGACGCCACCGCCCCCTCGATCCGCGCCCGCGCCGCGCCGTCCAGCCAGTCGGGCGCATCCTCGATCACCGCCTCCAGCCGCCGCGCCAGCCGCACCAGCGGCTTGATCAGCGCATCGAGCGCCAGCGCCGCCTCCTGCGCCGCCTCGACCAGAGCGCCATCCGGCTCGGCCAGTTCGGTTTCCAGCCCATAGCCGGCATCCGCCTCGCCCGCCGCCTCCGCGCGGGTATAGACCGTCCCTCGCACCGCCGCGAGCAGCGCCTCCAGCGGCCCGAACGGTTCGCCCGCCACCACGCGCTTCAGCCAGTCATCGGCCGGCAGCGCCTGCGCCGCGTCCACCGCCGCGCGGATCGCCTGCCCGCCTTCCTCGTCATAGCTGGCCATGTCGGACAGGCGCGCCGCCAGCCCCCGCCGCCGCCCGCGCGATCCGCCCTCCGGCCCCATGATCCAGCGGCGCAGTTCGATCGCCTCCTGCCCCGACAGGGCAACGGAGAAGGTCGAATCCGCCGCATCGAACAGATGATGCCCTTCGTCGAAGACGATGCGTTGTGGCCGCTGCCCCGTCTCGCGCCCGCGCGCGGCATTGATCATCACCAGCGCATGATTGGCGATCACGATGTCCGCATCCGCAGAAGCCCGCGCCGACCGTTCGATGAAGCATTTGCGATAATGGGGGCAGCCCGCATAAATACATTCGCCCCGCCGGTCGGTCAGCGCCGTGGAGCCATTGCGGCGGAACAAAGTCGGCAACCATCCGGGCAGGTCGCCGCCCACCATGTCGCCATCCTTGGTGAAGGCGGCCCAGCGCGCCACCAGTTGCGCCAAAATCGCGGCCCGCCCGGCGAAGCCGCCCTGCAAGGCATCCTCCAGATTCAGCAGGCAGAGATAATTTTCCCGCCCCTTGCGCACCACCACCCGCCGCGCGGCCATGGCGGGGTCAGGGAACAGGCGCAAAGTTTCCCGATCCAGCTGCCGTTGCAGCGCCTTGGTATAGGTCGACACCCACACCGTCCCCTGCGCTTCCGCGGCCCAGAGCGAGGCGGGGGCCAGATAGCCCAGCGTCTTGCCGATCCCGGTGCCCGCTTCGGCCAGCAGCATATTGGGCTGGTCGCGATGCTTGCGCGGGGTGAAGGCGATGCGGGCGGCGGCGGCATAGGCGCGCTGGCCGGGGCGAGGCTCAGCCCCCGCGCCGGTCAGCGCATCCAACTGGGCCAGCACCTGATCCTCGGCCAGGCTGACGGTGCGCGGGGCCGGACGGGGCTGCGCCTCCTCCCATTCGGGCAATTTGGAAAACAGCCAGCGTTCCGCTTCGCGCGGGCGGGGGATGCGGGGCGCGACCAGCGGCGACCAGGGCCAGCGCATCCGGTGCAGCGATTGCGCCGCCGTCCAGCCCCCCTCGCGCTCGGGCCATTCGGGCGAACCGAGCCGGTCGAGCAACATCGCGGCGGCCCGTTGCAACAGGGCGGGAATATCGCCTTCATTGGTCGGCGCAGGCAGGTCCAGCGCATCCGCCAGCCCCTTGGGCGTGGGCACCAGAAAGCGGGCGGGATGCAGGAAGGCCCATAGCTCAAGCAGGTCCAGGCCATTAAGCTCGGGATAGCCCAGCCGCTGTCCGGTCAGCGGCGCATTGAGCAGCAGCACCGGCGTTTCGGCGGCGCGGGCGATCGCCTGTCCCTTGGCCAGCGCCTGGGTGCGGCCGTCTTCGCACAGCCATATGCCGCCATGGCTGGCGTGGAGCGCTGGCAATGTCGCTGGATCAATCACCCGCCCGGTCTAGGCGAACAGGAACAAAAGGAAAACCTGTTTCAGACCGCCCGGCGGCCGAATCCGCCACCCATGGCCGGCGCGGTAAAGCGCGGCTGGAACGGCACCGGCGAACGCCTGCCGCCACGCGCCAGTTCCAGTTTGTCGAACAGCGGGCCATCGACCAGTTCATAGGGGAAACGGATGCCCATCCGGTCCTCTTCGGACCAGCGCACCGTGCCGAATACGACATGGCCGTCCAGATCAAGCTGACATTGCGACCGCGGCGGCAGGGTGCAACCGACCACCTGTGCGCCACCTTCGCTCAGGTCGACGATGGTGCCTTCCAGGCTGTCGAGCACAGTCGTGACGACGATCGGGATGTCCACGACAATGCGTTCGCGGCTGCGCTTGATCTGCATTTCGCCTCCATTCTTGCCCAATTTACGACATGCACGGTAAATGAATCTTTAATTTGAGAACGATTCTTAACCCGATTTTGCCGCAAAAGCCCGTTTTCTTTCGCGCCGTCCGGGGGTAGGGGCTTGGGCCATGACCGTGTCCGAACTTCTCCGCACCGCTGCGACCGCATCCAAGGCCTGGCCCTATGAAGAAGCGCGCAAGCTTCTGAAGCGTTATGCCAACGGCGCGCCGGATAAAGGGCATATCCTGTTCGAAACCGGCTATGGCCCATCGGGCCTGCCGCACATCGGCACCTTCAACGAAGTGCTGCGCACCACCATGGTCCGCAACGCCTTCCATTCCCTGTCGGACATTCCCACGCGACTGGTGGCGTTCAGCGACGATCTGGACGGGTTCCGCAAGGTGCCGGACAATGTCCCCAATCAGGCGATGCTGGCTGAATATCTTGGCAAGCCGCTGACGCAGGTGCCCGATCCGTTCGAAAAATTCGAAAGCTTCGCCCATCATAACAATGCGATGCTGCGCGATTTTCTCGACAGCTTCGGCTTCGACTATGAATTTGTGTCCGCGACGGAGCGTTATCAGGCCGGCGCTTTTGACGAAGCGCTGCGTCAGGTTCTGCGCCGTTATCAGGCGATCATGGACATCATGCTGCCGACCCTACGCAAGGAACGGCAGGCCACCTATTCGCCCGTCCTGCCGATTTCGCCCAAGAGCGGCATCGTGCTTCAGGTGCCGGTCGAGGTGATCGACGCCGAAGCGGGCATCGTCCGCTTCGTCGATGAAGGCGAAACCATCGAACAGTCGATCCTGGGCGGCGCGGCCAAGCTGCAATGGAAGGTCGACTGGGCGATGCGTTGGTATGCGCTGGGCGTCGATTATGAAATGGCGGGCAAGGATCTGATCGATTCGGTCACGCAATCGTCGAAAATCTGCCGTGCGCTGGGCGGCCGCCCGCCCGAGGGCTTCAATTACGAGATGTTCCTCGACGAAAAGGGCGAGAAAATCTCCAAGTCCAAGGGCAATGGCCTCAGCCTCGAACAATGGCTGACCTATGGCCCGCAGGAAAGCCTGGCCTTCTACGCCTATCGCGAGCCAAAAAAGGCCAAGCAGCTGCACATGGGCGTCATCCCGCGCGCGGTGGACGAATATTGGCAGTTCCGCGGCAATTATCCCAAGCAGGCGATCGAGCAGCAGCTCGGCAATCCGGTCCATCATATCCATGACGGCAAGCTGCCCGATGGCGAATTGCCGGTGACGTTCGGGCTGCTGTTGAACCTTGTCGGCGTGATGGGCGACGCCAGCCCCGAACAGGTCTGGGGCTATCTGCAAAATTATGTGCCGGGCGCCAGCGCGGAAACCTATCCCGAACTCGATGCGCTGATCGGCCATGCGCTGGCCTATCACCGCGATTTCGTCGCGCCCACGCTTCAGCGCCGCGCGCCCGAAGCCAATGAAGCCGCCGCCCTGCGCAAGCTGGACGAAGAACTGGCCGCCCTGCCGGAAGGCGCAAGCGCCGAGGACATTCAGAATATCGTCTATGCCATTGGCAAGGATGAAGCGTTTGGCTTTGCCGAACTGCGCGACTGGTTCAAGGCGCTCTACCAGACCCTGCTGGGCGCGGATCAGGGGCCGCGCATGGGCAGCTTCATCGCGCTTTACGGCATCGCCAATAGCCGCAAGCTGATCGCGCAGGCGCTCGCATCTTGATCTGAATCAAACCGGCGGAACTTTCCGCCCAATGGACCGTTTCGGGCAACGGTCCACCCCCCTTTCGGACTGGTGGCGCGCCCAGCGCGTGTCATCGGCCGCGTGCGCCCGGCAACGGGCGGCGCGGCCAAGTGGGGAAAAGCGAAAAGGGCGGCGCCGGTCGGAAAGACAGGCGCCGCCCTTTTTTCAATATCTTACCAGAAGAAACCGCGATGCGCGGTAATCACGCGGCCGGTGCGCACATTGACCAGCAGCACATCATTATAGTGGCGGACCCAGCGCTGGTTCACGCCCGGACGGGGCAGGCGATAGCGATAGGGGTCGGCGATATAATAGCGCGAATTATAGTAGGCCGGGCGAAGCTGCGCGCCGGCATTCCACTGGCTGTAGCGGAACGGCGCGCGCCAGTTGCCGCCGCGATAGACGTCGCGGTGCGAACGGCGATAATCCTGCCAGTCCTCGCGTGCTTCCTGACGGGCGTCGCGCACGTCGCGGCGCGCCTCGCGCACATCGCGGCGGTCGCCATAGCGCTGCGCCTGACGCAGGTCGCGCTGTTCCTCGCGCAGGCGCTGTTCGCTGCGGCGCGCCTCGCCATAGGACTGGGCCGAAGCGACGCTCGGCACGACGGTGGCGGCCAGCAGGCCCAGGATGATGAACTTACGCATAATCTGTCTCCCATTGGGTGGCGGCTGAACCCCGCATTCGGGTTCGGGTTCCGCCGCCAACAAGGATGGATATGCCGCTCCCCGCCTGAACGGTCCGGGAATGATCCAGTCAGATTCCAGTCATTTATGTCGCAGTTTGTATCAGGCGGGTTTGTTTGAAAATGCGCGAAAGGGCGCATTTTGAAGCCGCACCGGCCCTCACCCCCACCCGACCGCCCATAGGCTACTATCGTTAGGCGGTCGGGTGGGGGTGAGGGCAGGTGCGGCCGAATGTGCGCAGGCACATTCCCCGAAACCTCACCTCCACGGCCGTTCGCGAAACCATTTTGTCACGACATATTTGGTCCCTTGCTCTACCGGCCGGGCGGCATGCAGGCTATATCGGTTGGGCGCGCCGTCGCGGGCCATGTTGTTCCAGATCAGGATCATTCCCTCGACCGGCGGCACCATGAATTCGCATTGCGGGAAATGCGTCTCTCCCCGGCTTCGACCGGCGACAGATAGATCATCGCCGTCCAGGTCCGCTGCCCGCCTGATGTGCGCATCTGCTGCCAGTAATCAGCCGTCACCGGGAAATAGTCGCAATGGACCTTATATTCCTGCCCTGCCGTATAGCGCTGCCCCTGCAACGTCTCGCCATGGGCGGCGGGCAGGCCGGTCAGCGCGCAGATGCGGTTGGTGATTGTTTCGACCAGCGGGTTCCAGGGGCTTAAATTGCCGCTATGGCTGGTGCGATATTGCGCATTGGCGCTGCCGGAAAAGAGCGAGGAGGGCTTGGCGCTGGCGTCGATCAGGTCGCGCAAGTCCGCGCATTCCTGCGCGCTCAGGAAATTCTGCCGGCCATAGATTTCCAGGTTCGGCGCATCGATCCGGCTCACCATCGGATTGCGGTCCAGCCGCGCGCGAACGCTGTCGCCAAATTGCGCGCGAATGGCTGAGGCGATGCCGCCATCGTCGATCGGATCTGTCATGCCCGTCCTCTGCCACAGCCGCGCCCCACAAGAAAAGACCCCGACATGTCGCCATGCCGGGGTCAGTCGTTCCTGAAGGCCAGTTCAGGAAGGGAGAAAACTCACCAGAAGAAATTGTTGATCACGTCGACCACATAGCCGTCGCGCACGTCGACCAGCAGCGCGTCGTCATAATAGCGGATCCAGCGCAGCGACCCGTAGGCCGGCGGCAGGCGATAGCTGTAGGGATCATCCAGCCAGTAGCTGTTCGAATAGAGCAGGCTGTTCAGGAAGATCCCGACCGAAAAGCGCCGATAGCCATAGTCCCAGCCGCGCGGGGCATAATAGCGTCCCATGCGATACTGGTCGCCATAGCGGCTGCGATAGCTGTACCAGTCATAGCGCCTGTCCTGCCGCCAGCCATTGTCCCAGCGCCGCTGGTTGCTCCAGCGGGTGCGATCATCATAGCGCCGTCCGTTGTTCCAATTGCCGTTGTTCCAGCCGCCATTGCGATTGTCATTATTCCACCGGCCGTCATTGCGGTCGCGATCGCGGTTCCAGTCGCGATTGCCATTCCAGTCGCGCCTGTCATCTCCGCGCCGGTCGTTGCGCCAGTCTGGCCGGTCATTACGCTGATCGTTGCGCCAGTTCTGCTGCTGTTCCCGCTCGCGCCGTTCGCGCACCTGCCGCTCCACCTCGCGATTGGCGGGCAGGCTCGGGTCGCCGCGCCAGCGCGCGTCGGGGCGTGGCGGGGCCATTTGCCCGGCAGGCTGGGCATTGCCGGGCTGGCCAGTAGGGCGCTGCTGCCAGCGTTGCTGCGCGCCGGCATCATCGCGGCGTTGCCAGCTCTGGCCTCTATTCTGATTATCGCCCTGCGGCTGGGTCATGCGGTTGCCGCGCGACCAGGCCATATTGCCCTGAGGCCGCGCTGCGCGATCTTCACGCCCGCCCCGATCGCCGCGTTCCTGTCCGCCCCGTTCCTGCCCGGCCTGCGCATAAGCAGGCGCAATCCCGCTCAGCAGCGTCGCGCCCATCAGCCCCGCCAGCACCATCTTCCTCAACATCGTTCTGACTTTCCTCACGCGGGGACAAGATGTCCCCTGATGATCTGCTTTTAGACCAGTCGTCGTGTCGCAAGGCTGAACCCGCCTGTCAGCGATCAGAAAGAATCGCCGGCCCGAATATGGACATTGGGACATATTGCTTCCATGCTGATTTCAGCCCGGATCGAGGGCAAAACGCCCCGACTTCCGCAGAAAGCTAATCCAGATCAAAGCATTCTGCGTGCATACCCCATAGGACTGCCGAGTGATGAAAACTCCCGATGCTGGCCGCACGCGGCAGGCCCTGCGCGCCGCGACGATGGACAGCCATCGCCGCGTCGATGATGCATTCGGCGATTTTTCGCTCGAGTCGCGTGACGATTATCGCTCTTTTCTGACCGCCCATGGCCGTGCGCTCGCCGCGATGGAACCCGTTGCGCGTCCGGCACGTTCTCGCCTGCCGTTGCTGGCGCAGGATCTGGCGGCGTTGGGGGATAGCATGCCGGAACCATTGCCGATGCGGCAGGATATGAAGGAAGGGGGGCGCTGGGGGCTGCTCTATACGCTGGAAGGGTCGCGGCTTGGCGGCGCGATGCTGTCCCGCCAGGTCGGTGAAGGCCTGCCCCGCGCCTATCTCTCCGCCGTGCATGACAAGGGTGAATGGATAGCCTTCCAGCGCGCGCTTGACGGCGCAGCGGCGGAAGGCGGCGAGGGCTGGCTGGAGGACGCCGTGCAGGGCGCTCTGGCCGCCTTCGCCCTGTTCGCCACGGCGGCGCAGGAACAGCGGGCGATGCGGCATGGCTGACGGCAGCGATCTGACCGCCACCGATTTCGCGGTCGACCTCACCAATTGCGATCGGGAACCGATCCATGTGCTGGGCAAGGTCCAGTCCTTCGGCTTCCTGATGGCGCTCACGGCCGACTGGCTGGTGTCGCGCGTGTCGGCCAACAGCGCCGATTTCATCGGTCGCACGCCGCAGGAGATGTTGGGCCAGCCCGTCAGCGCCATCTTCACCGCCGACGCCATCCACACGCTGCGCAACCGCATCACCCTGCTGCGCGGTCCCGATTCGGTCGAACGCGTCTTCTCGCTCGCCCTGATGGAGGGCGGCCCCGCCTTCGACGTGGCGGTTCATTTCTCCGGCCCGCTCGTGGTGATAGAGGCCGAACTCGCCAGCCATGATGAGATGGAGGCGAGCAGCACCGTTCGCTCCATGGTCGCGCGTCTGGCGCAGGCCGACGGCATGACCGCCTTCCTGCGCGATGGCGCGCGGCAGGTGCGGGCCTTGACCGGTTTCGACCGGGTGATGGTCTATCGCTTTGCCGACGGCGGCGATGGCGAAGTGGTGGCCGAAGCGCTGAAGCCCGGCGTCGACAGCTTCCTTGGCCTCCATTACCCCGCGTCGGACATTCCGGCGCAGGCGCGCGCCCTCTATCTGCGCAACATCTTCCGCATCATCGCCGACATCGGGGCCGACCCCGTGCCCGTTGTCCCCGCGCTCGATCCCACCGGCGCGGCGCTCGACATGTCGCTGTGCCTGACCCGCGCCGTTTCGCCGATCCATGTCGAATATCTGCGCAACATGGGCGTGGGCGCCTCGCTCTCCATTTCGATCATCGTCGAAGGCAAGCTCTGGGGCCTGTTCGCCTGCCATCATTACAGCCCGCGCCTGCCCACCTTTGCCCAGCGCAGCGCCGCCGAACTGTTCGGCCAGATTTTCTCGATGATGCTTGAAAGCCGCGAGCGCGCCGAAACCGCCAGCTATGAAGGCAAGGCGCGGCAGGTGGCCGACCGGCTGCTGTCCGCCGTCGCGCAGGATCATGATCTGCTGTCCAACGCGCGCTGGCTGGGCGACATCATTTTCGACACCATCCCGGCCGATGGCGTCGGCGTCTATATTGACGGACAGATGACCTTTTCGGGGCTGGTCCCCGATGAAGCGGCCTTTTCCGCCATTGTCACAATGCTGAACCGCGTCGCCGCCAGCCAGATTTACACGACCGACAGTCTGACGAAGGTGCTGCCCGAAGCGGCCGTCTATGCCGATCGCGCGTCGGGCATCCTGGCCATTCCGCTGTCGCGCCGTCCGCGCGACTATGTCGTGCTGTTCCGCGCCGAACAACTGCGCTCGGTCCGCTGGGCGGGCAAGCCGGAAAAGGAAATCGAATATGGGCCAAACGGCCCCCGCCTGACCCCGCGCAAGAGCTTCGAAATATGGTCGCAACTGGTGCAGGGCGTGGCTCTGCCCTTTACCCCGGCCGAACTGCGCGTGGCTGAAGCGCTGCGCACCGCACTGCTGGAAGTGATCCTGCGCCTCTCCGATTCTGCCGATGCGGAACGGCAGCGCGCGCATGAAAAGCAGGAATTGCTGATCGCGGAACTCAATCATCGCGTCCGCAACATCCTTTCGCTGATCCGCGGCCTCCTGTCGCAGACCCGCGACAGCGCCCGCTCGGTCGAGGAGTTTATCGGCACGCTGGAAAGTCGCGTCCATGCGCTGGCCCGCGCGCATGATCAGATTACCGCCGACCGCTGGAGCCCTGCGCGCCTCCATGACCTCATAGAGGTGGAGGCGGGCGCTTATCTGGGCGAACGCAGCGATCGGGTGCGGCTGACCGGCCCCAATGTGTTGCTGACGCCTGGCTGCTTTACTGTGCTGGCGCTGGTGATCCATGAAATGCTGACCAACGCCGCCAAATATGGCGCGCTGTCGGACAATGGATCGGTGACAATCGACTGGCGCGTGGATGAAGATGGCAGCCTGCTGCTCGACTGGACCGAAATCGGCGGCCCGCCGGTGGTGGCCCCCACGCGCCGGGGGTTCGGATCGACCGTGATCGAACGCTCCATCCCCTATGATCTGGGCGGCCAGGCCGAAATCAACTACAGGCTTGCGGGGATCGAAGCGCATTTCTGCATCCCTTCGCGCCATGTCGTATCCGTCCTTTCCGACAGCGCCGGTCGCGATCGCGCCAAGCCGGCCGCGCCCGTCACCCCCGGTCTGCTGCGGGGACGCAACGTCCTGCTGGTCGAAGATAATATGATCATCGCCATGGATGGCGAAGATGCGTTGCGCGATCTGGGGGCGGAGGTGCTGACGGCCGCCAGCGTCGGCCGCGCGCGCGAAGCGATCGCCATTCAGCCGGTGGACCTTGCCGTGCTGGACTTCAACCTTGGCCATGAAACCAGCCTGCCGGTCGCGGACCTGCTGGCCGAACGCGGCATCCCCTTCCTCTTCGCCACCGGCTATGGCGACGGACTGGAACTGCCCGAGCGGTTCGAGGATGTGACGCTGGTCAAGAAGCCCTATTCGGGCGCCACCCTGGCCCAGGCGCTCGCGCCGGTGATCGACGCAGCGGGCTGATCGCAGGGCGGACGGCGAAACGAACAGTTTCCACTTGCCCGATTGCGGGATGGCCGCCGCATGCCGATGTAGCGGTCATGCACGACGTATCTCTGCCTGTCCTATCCGGCGCGCCAATGGCAATATCGACGGCTATGGCACGCCCCGCTTCTTGTCGCCCTTGCACTCTCGGCAGTAGCGCTTTGCCTTTCCGATAGGATCAAGGGCGCGTAACAAAATGTCCAGTTCGGCGGGAAAAGTGCGAAGTTAAGCCCGCCATCGCCCTGTATCGAGAGCATCATGAAACAGCCGACTTTCTTCCTTCCTCATGGCGGCGGCCCCTGCTTCTTCATGGACCCGTCCGATCCTGATCGGCCGCACAGCGACCCGATGTGGCGCCCGATGCAGGATTATCTGGCGGCGCTGATCGCCGGTCTGCCGGAACGGCCGCGCGCCATCCTGCTGGTCTCGGGCCATTGGGAGGAGGCGGATTTCACCGTCCATACTGGTGAAAAACCGCCGCTCCTTTTCGACTATTATGGCTTTCCGCCGCACACTTATGACCTGCGCTGGGATGCGCCGGGCGCGCCCGATCTCGCGCGTCGCGCCGCCGGCTTGCTGCGCGATGCCGGCTTCCCCACGGGGGAGGAGGCTGCGCGCGGCTGGGATCATGGCGTCTTCATCCCGATGAAGGTGGCGTTGCCTGATGCCGATATTCCGCTGGCCCAGATTTCACTGCGCCGCGATCTCGACCCGGCCGATCATATCGCGGCGGGCCGGGCGCTCGCCCCACTGCGCGATGAAGGCGTGCTGATCGTCGGATCGGGCATGAGTTTCCACAATCTGCGCGTGCGCGGGCCGCAGGCGATCGCCCCGTCGACCGCCTGGGACTATGCCCTGACCGCCGCCGTCACCGATCCCGATCCGCAGGCTCGCGCCACCCGCGTCGCCGCCTGGGATGCGCTGCCCCACGCCCATTTCGCCCATCCGCGCGAGGAGCATCTGCTGCCGCTGATGGTGGCGCTGGGCGCGGGCGGCGATGACGCGGCGACCTGCACCCACCGCAGCAGCGTGCTGGGCTGGACCGTATCGGGCTATCGCTTCGGCTGAGGCCATCCGAAGGAACGGGCAGGCGCGTCAGTCGGCTGGCTTGTCCGTCCGGGAAGAAGAACGCCCCAAGGCCGGCACCGCCTTCGCCGCCTCTTCCGGCGCAATGCCGGGCGGCGGCGCGGCGGCGGTCTGTTCCTCGCCGCGCATGATGCGCCCGGCCCGCTTGATCGCCCCGCGCAGCCGGGGATAGATGCCGCAGCGGCAGATATTGGTGATCGCCGCGTCAATATCCTCATCGGACGGATCATTGGTCCGGCGCAGCAGCACCGACGCGGCCATGATCATGCCGGGAATGCAGTATCCGCATTGGGACACATTGTCGGCGGCGAACGCCTGTTGCAGCGGATGGCCGCGATCGGGCGACAGCGCCTCGATCGTGGTAACGAACCGCCCCTCGGTCTTGCCGATCGTCACCTGGCAGGATCGCACCGCCTCCCCGTCAATGTCCACGGTGCACGCGCCGCAATCGCCCGTGCCACATCCATATTTGGTGCCGGTCAGGTTGGATGCGTCGCGCAGCGCCCATAACAGCGGCGTTTCAGGATCCATGCGATATTGCACCGGCCGGTCGTTGACGGTGAAGCGGGTCATGTCGCCTCTTCCTCGTCGACCTTGTGATAGAGAACTTCGTTGCGAATATGGATGGTGCGCGAGGCGAGCCGGATTTCCTGGATGAAGGTGCCAAAGGCGCCTGCCTGCAACAGCATCGCCAGACTGAACAAGATGGCGATCGGCGTGCCCAAATGGGCGTTGAACAAATTGCCGGCGAACAGCAGGATAACGACCAGGCAGACCGCGCAGGCCGACGCGACCGACAGGAAGATCGCGGCATTGACCACGCTCATGCGCCGGTCGAGCACGCGGATTTCCGCGACCATCCGGTCATGTTCCTTGCCCCGTGTGGACAACACCATCCGTTCGACGTCGCGCGCCCGGTCGATGATGCGGGCCAGACGGCTGACGCACACGTTCAGGAACGCGCCGATGCCCGCCAGCAGGAACACCGGGGCCAGCGCCAGCTGGATCGTCTGCGCGACCTGGCTGACCTGCGGAAGGGGGATCATCAAGCGGCACCTCTCATCGGATGCAGCTATCCTTTATCGCGGAGCGGGGGGCAAGGGGCTGGGCCAAGGATAATGCGTGGCAAAGCGCCACTTTCCCGCGTAAAAACGGGTCGCTCCCACATTGGCGGCAGCGACCTGTTTGAATCAGGCTGCGCCCTTGGTCGATGGCGTATTGACGCCCATCGATTTCAGATATTGCTTGATATTGCGGGCAGCCTGCCGCAGCCGCTGCTCATTCTCGACCATGGCGATGCGCACAAAGCCTTCGCCATCCTCGCCATAGCCCACACCCGGCGCCACCGCGACCTTAGCATGGGTCAGCAATTGCTTCGAGAACTCAAGGCTCCCCATGTCCTTGAGCGCGGGCGGCAGCGGCGCCCAGCAGAACATCGACGCGCGCGCCGCCGGAATGTCCCAACCGGCACGGCCGAAGCTCTCCACCAGCACGTCGCGGCGCTTGTGATAAAGCTCGCGATTCTTCTGCACGATGTCCTGCGGCCCGTTGAGCGCGGCGCAGGCGGCCGCCTGAATCGGCGTGAACGCGCCATAATCCAGATAGGATTTCACCCGCGTCATCGCTGCGATCAGCTTGCGGTTGCCTACCGCAAAGCCCATGCGCCAGCCGGCCATGCTATAGGTCTTGCTGAGCGACGTGAATTCGATAGCCACATCCTTGGCACCCGGCACCTGAAGGATCGACGGCGTCGGGTTGCCGTCATAATAAAGCTCGGAATAGGCAAGGTCGCTTAGCACCCAGACCTTGTTCTCCTTCGCCCAGGCGACAAGGCGCTCGTAGAAAGCAAGGTCCACCGTCTCTGCCGTCGGGTTGGACGGATAATTGACCACCAGGATCGACGGGCGCGGCACGGTGAAGGCCATGGCGCGGTCGAGCGAACGGAAATAATTTTCATCCGGCGTCGTCGGCACCGACCGGATCGTCGCGCCTGCGATGATGAAACCGAACGTATGGATCGGATAGCTGGGATTGGGGGCCAGCACCACGTCGCCCGGCTCGGTGATCGCGGTGGCCAGCGAAGCGAGGCCTTCCTTCGATCCCATCGTTACGACAACTTCGGTTTCCGGGTCGATGTCCACGCCGAAACGGCGGCCATAATAATTGGCCTGCGCCTTGCGAAGCCCCGGAATGCCGCGTGACTGGCTATAGCCATGGGCGCTGGGCTTCTGCGCGACTTCGATCAGTTTCGCGATCACATGGTCGGGCGGCGGCAGGTCGGGATTGCCCATGCCCAGGTCGATAATGTCCTCTCCGCCGGCCCGCGCGGCGGCCCGCATCGCGTTCACTTCGGCGATGACATAGGGCGGCAGGCGCTTCATGCGGTAAAATTCTTCGGACATTATTGGGGCTTTCCTGAAAGCTCGCGGTAGGGAATAGTGCGTGACGCGCCGCTGGCATGTCACAATCTGGCTATAACCGCCTGATAGGGGACATGCCAGCGAAAGCGGCGCAGACCGACAATGCCAGGAGGAGCAAGGTGGCCATGCAGAATAGCGATGTCCTGGAGCCGCACCTGCCGACCCTGGAGGATATGCAGCAATGGACGCAGGTGATCGGCCGCGCCCAGCAATTGATGCTGGAGCAGGCGGCCGGCGCCACCGGGCAGGTTCTGCCCTTTGATCCTGCCATCGTGGCGCGCATCCAGACCGGCTTTGCAGACGAAGGGCTGGCGCTCTGGCAGCGTTTTCTCGATTCGGGCGGTCTGCTGCGGAACCAGCCGGAACCGGCCCCCGTGGACAGTCCGGCCGCGCGCAAGGACCGGCGCTTTGCCGATCCGGCCTGGACCGATCATCCCTTTTACGACCTGATCCGGCAAAGCTATCTGTTGCTGTCCGATTATATGATGAAGATGGCCGACGCCGTCGACGGCGTGGACCCGAAGCAGAAGGCCAAGCTGCGCTTTGCGACGACCGGCCTGCTCGATGCGATCGCGCCCAGCAATTTCCCGCTCACCAATCCGCAGGTGGTGCAGAAGACGATCGAGAGCGGCGGCGAGAATCTGGTCAAGGGCCTCAAGCATATGCTGGCCGATATGGAGAAGGGCCAGCTTACCCATACCGACGGCACGCAGTTCGAACTGGGGCGCAACATCGCCTCCACGCCCGGCAAGGTGATCCATGAAACGCCGCTTTATCAGCTGATCCATTATGCGCCGTCGACCGAGACGGTGCTGGAAACGCCGCTGATCATCTTCCCGCCCTGGATCAACCGTTTCTACATTCTCGATCTCTCGCCCGAAAAAAGCTTCGTCAAATGGGCGGTGGATCAGGGAATCAGCGTTTTCCTCGTGTCGTGGAAATCGGCCGATGCCTCGATGAAGGACATGGCCTGGGACGATTATATCCTTAGTGGTCAGATCGACGCGATCGATACGGTGCGCGATCTGCTGAAGGTGAAGAGCGTCCACACGATCGGCTATTGCGTCGCGGGGACGACGCTGGCGGCGACGCTGGCCCTGCTGGCGGGGCGCGGCGAGGCGGATAAGGTGGCCAGCGCGACCTTCTTCACCGCACAGGTCGATTTCAGCCAGGCCGGCGACCTCACCCTGTTCGTCGATGACGAGCAGATGAAGATGGTGGAGCAGCTGTCGTCCAAGGGGTTCCTCGACGGGCGCTACATGGCCGCGACCTTCAATCTGCTGCGCGGGCGCGACCTGATCTGGAACTATGTCGTCAACAATTATCTGCTGGGCATGGACTATCCGCCCTTCGACCTGCTCTACTGGAATGGCGATACCACCAATTTGCCGGCGCGCTGGCACCGGGATTATCTGACGCAGCTCTACCGTGACAATCTGCTGGTGGTGCCGGGCGCCATCAGCGTGGCCGGCACGCCGATCGATCTGCGGCTGGTAAAGACGCCCGCCTATGTGCAGGCCGGTCGGGAAGACCATATCGCGCCGCTGGAGAGTGTGTGGAAGCTGACGGAAAATCTTTCCGGGCCGATCCGGTTCCTGCTGGCGGGGTCGGGGCATATCGCCGGCGTGATCAACCCGCCGGCCGCGATGAAATATCAATATTGGGCCTGTGACGCAGCGCAACCGACTCTGGACGCTTTCCTTGCCGCCGCGAAGGAGACGAAGGGCAGCTGGTGGCCGGACTGGCGTGGATGGATCGAGGGACTCGATTCGAAATCCGTCCCGGCAAAGGGCGCGCGCGTGCCCGGGAAAGGACGGCTCAAGGCGATAGAGGAGGCGCCGGGGCGCTATGTGAAGGCGCGCTAAATCCCTGATTTACAGTGTTTGCGGTCCATCGCTTTGTTCGTGTGGCGGGCGGCAGGTGTCGGTTTTGTTGCACTGCACAATAAGCCTTGCAATAACTCCGCAAAACCCATATTGTGCAGTGCAACAAACGGAGGATGGTCATGGCCGATACCCCGAAGACCCCGAGGAGCAAGCCGCGCAGCAAGGCCAGCGCGTCGACCTTGTCGGCGAGCGAGGCGCTGAAGGCGGCGGAAGCTGCGATCGGGAGTGCGCCTGCAAAACCCAAGCCTGTAGCGAAGAAAGTTGCGGTGGCGAGCGTCAAGCCGATCGACACCAACCCCCAAGCCGATGAGGTGAAGCCGATCGACACCAATCCTCAGTCCAGCGTCAAGCCGATTGATACCAATCCGCAAGCCGATGAGGTGAAGCCGATCGATACTAATCCGCAATCGACGCCCGAACCGGAACCTGTTCCGGAACAGGAGCCGGTTGAAGAGCCTTCCGATCCCGATCCGGAGCCTGAAATTACAGAGAGCCTTTCTGAAAAGGCCGAATCTTTCGCGACCACGCCGCTGCCCGCCACAGAAGGAACCAAGATCATGAACGACGTCATCGAAACCGGAAAGAAGTTTGCCGAGGAAACCAAGGCCAAGTTCGAAACCGCCTATGCCGACTTCAACGAGAAGACGAAGGCCAATGTCGAAAAGTCGACCAAGGCGATCGAAGAACTGAGCGACCTTGCCAAGGGCAATGTCGAAGCGCTGGTCGAATCCGGCAAGATCGCTGCCAAGGGCATCGAAACGCTGGGCCAGGAAGCGGTCGACTATAGCAAGAAGAGCTTCGAAAAGGCGACGGCGTCGATCAAGAGCTTCTCGACCGTGAAGACGCCGACTGAATTCTTCCAGTTGCAGAGCCAACTGCTGTCGAGCAGCTTCGATGAGTTCACCAAGGAAGCAGCCAAGAGCAGCGAAGCGCTGATGAAGCTGGCGGGCGATGTCGCCCAGCCGCTGAGCGCGCGCGTCACGCTGGTCACTGACAAGGTGAAGTCGCTGGCCGCCTGAGGGCGTTCGCGACCAAGAGGTCAAAGCATGAAGGGCGTCCCTTTTTTGGAAAGGGGACGCCTTTTTTGTCACGGAATTTCCGACGGCTGGGCGACCCGTTGCACCCTCGCCCCCTTGCCATGCGCGGACAAATCGCCATATTCCTTGCCATCATGAACAGTGTCACCACCGCATCGGCGTGGTCCGTCAGCATGGCGGGCCGGGATCAGGACGACCAGGGCGATGGCCCGGGCGGACCCAATGTAGGCATCGCCACTCGGACCCGCACGCGCACCAAGAAGCCGTCGCTCTACAAAGTGCTGATGCTCAACGACGATTATACGCCGATGGAGTTCGTCGTCCATGTGCTGCAAAGCTTCTTTCGCATGGACATGGAGGAAGCGACCCGTGTGATGCTGCACGTTCATCAGCGTGGCGTTGGGGTGTGCGGCATTTTCAGCTATGAAGTGGCTGAAACGAAGGTCAATCAGGTGATGGATTTCGCCCGCCAGAACCAGCATCCGTTACAATGCACGCTGGAAAAGGCCTGACGCCGGCGCGGATGTAGCGCTTATATTTCAATAAATTACATCGTTGAAATATAAGGTTTTTTAGAAACATTCCGCATGATGGCCCCACTAACATGAAGTGGGGACTTCAAGCATGACAAGCATATCCAGTTATACCATGGCGATGCCGCCAGCGCAGCGGCAGTCGCCGCGCATGTCGATGGACGGCAAAATCGACGCAGCTGTCGAAGCGGGATCGATCTCGCAGGTTGATGGCGACGCACTTGAAACGGCGCTCGATTCGATCGACAGCGCGCTTTCCGCCTCGGTCAGCGATGGCAGTTCGCGGCTCGATCCTTCGGGCATGAAGGATCGGATCGACTCGCTGATCGACGAACAGGTGTCGGCCGGAACCCTGACGGAGGATCAGGCGGCCCAGCTTCAGAGCCTTTTCGCCCAGGGGCCGGGCAATATATCAGCCGGCGACAGCGCCGACAGCGGTATGAGCATAGACGGGCCGGGCGGCGTCGGCGCGTCTGGCGCTATGCGGGGGGCGCCTCCCGGACCGCCGCCGTCGGCCGACGGCAGCGAGGATGACGACAGTTCGATCAGCGCCACCGACACGACGAGCGTGACCGATCAGCTGGATTCGATGATCGCCTTTCTTGAAAATCTACGATCCAGCATGACGCAGTCGCTCTACGGCAGCGCCGCGAGCAGCGCCGACAGCAGCAATAGCGGGCTGGTGGTCGACAGCCTGGCCTGAACCCTTTCGTCACCTGGGGACTGGTGACGGAACCGGCGGAAGGTCTGTCCCTCCGTCGGTCTTTTCGTTCCGCCTTTCCATGACCGGCTGGCCATCCTATCTCTCCTCTTGTGAGTGAGGAGAGTGCAGCGCCGATCCGTGATCTGGCCGTCATCGGCGGTGGGATAAATGGCTGTGGCATCGCCCGCGACGCCGCCGGGCGTGGCGTCAGCGTGCTGCTGCTGGAGCAGGGCGATCTGGCGCAAGGTACATCGTCAGCCTCGACCAAGCTGATTCATGGCGGGCTGCGCTATCTGGAACATCGCGAATTTGCGCTGGTGCGCGAATCGCTGGCGGAACGGGAACGGCTCTGGGCGATCGCGCCGCACATCATTCATCCGATGCGCTTCGTCCTGCCCTGGACGCGCGGATTGCGGCCGCGCTGGATGCTGCGCCTGGGCCTGTTCCTTTACGATCATATGGGCGGTCGGCGCACCTTGCCGGCCACGCAGGCGATCGATCTGCGACGCCATTGTGCGGGCGCGCCGCTCCGGGCCGGCTTTGGTCCCGCTTATTGCTATTCGGATGCCTGGGTCGACGATGCCCGTCTCGTGATGCTCAATGCCCGTGACGCGGCAGACCGGGGGGCGAGCGTCCATGTGCGGACACGGGTGACGCAACTGACGCGTACCGGCGATCATTGGCGCATCGAAGCGCGGCAGCATGATGGGGCAGTGTCACTCTTTCGCGCCCGCGCCGTGGTCAACGCGGCGGGGCCTGCGGTGCTCGACCTGCTGGCGAGGGCGCACCGGCCGGGGGAAAGGGCCATGCGGCTGGTGCGGGGATCGCACATTGTCGTGCCGCGTCTGTTCGATCATGGCCTGGCCTATTTCTTCCAGTTGCCGGACGGCCGTATCTTCTTCGCCATCCCCTATGAGCGGGATTTCACCCTGATCGGCACAACCGATTGCGATCATGAAGGAGAGCTGGATCAGGTCGCCGCCAGCGCAGAGGAGATCGCCTATCTCTGTGATGGCGCGAATCGCTATTTCGCGCGTTCGATTACGCCTGCGGATGTTGTCTGGTCCTATGCCGGTGTGCGGCCGCTGGTCGATGATGGATCGGGCAAGCCGGAAGCGGCGACGCGTGGTTACAGGCTGGAACTGGATCGTGACGAGGGGCAGCCGCCCCTGCTCAACATCTTTGGCGGCAAGATCACCACCTATCGCCATCTCGCAGCCGAAGCGATCGGCCGGCTTCGGCCGTTCCTGCCCCGCATGGCCGGCGGCGACTGGACCGCGACTGCGCCGCTGTCGGGCGGGGATTTTCCCATGACCGGGCTGACGGCGTTGATGCGGCGGCTGGCGGCGGACTATCCCTTTCTGGACGCAGCCACGGTCGATCGCATCGCCCGCGCCTATGGCACGCAGGCATGGACCTGGCTTGGTTCAGCCCGTCACGCAGAGGCGCTGGGCGAGGATTTCGGCCATGGACTGACCGAAGCGGAAGTCCGTCACATGATCCGCCGCGAATGGGCGCAAACCAGCGCCGACATATTGTGGCGGCGCAGCAAGCTGGGATTGCGGTTGAACCGGGCGCAGGTAGCGCGCCTCGACACATGGCTGGAGGGAAATGGGTGAGCGAACGGCATCTGCTGGTTCTGGATGCGGGCACGACATCGACGCGGGCGATGCTCTATGCGCCTGATGGCGCGCGCGTGGCGACGGCGCAGGCGGACCTGACCCAATATTATCCCCGGCCCGGCTGGGTCGAACATGACGCCGCCGAAATTTGGGAACAGACGCTGGACTGCGCCCGCAAGATGGTGGCGCAGGCGGGCGGGGCCGACCGGATTGCCGCGATCGGCATCACCAACCAGCGTGAAACGGTCGTCGCCTGGAGCCGGCGGACCGGCGCGCCGCTTGCCCGTGCGATCGTCTGGCAGGACAGGCGCACCGCCGACCATTGCGATCGGTTGCAGGCGGCGGGGCACGAGGCGCAGATTCAGCAGCGTACCGGCCTGATCCTTGATCCCTATTTTTCCGCCGCCAAGATGCGCTGGCTGATCGATCATGCTCCGGAGGTGGCGGCGGCAGGACCGGATCTGGCGCTTGGCACGGTGGAAAGCTGGCTGATGTGGAAACTGACGGGCGGCCTGCATGTCAGCGACGCGAGCAACGCCAGCCGCACGCAGTTGATGAAGCTGGACGGCCAGGGATGGGATGCGGAATTATGCGCGCTGTTCGGCGTGCCGCAGGCGGCCTTACCGGAGATTGTGGACAATGCCGGCCTGTTCGGCACGACGGTCGCAGAATTGCTGGGGGGCAGGATTGCGCTATGCGGTCTGGCCGGGGATCAGCAGGCGGCGACGATCGGGCAGGGGTGTCTGGCTGCGGGCTCTGTCAAGGCGACATTGGGCACCGGCGCCTTCATTCTGGCGCCCACTGGCAATGCACTGCCGCGGTCGGCGCATCGGTTGCTGGGCACGGTGCTATGCCAGATGGGCGGGCAGCGCCATTATGCGCTGGAAGGGTCGGTCTTTGTCGCCGGCAGCCTGATCCAGTGGCTGCGCGACCGGCTGGGGCTGATCGCCACGGCGGCCGAAACGGATGTGATCGCCCGGTCGGTGCCGGATAATGGTGGCGTGTTTCTGCTGCCGGCCTTGTCAGGGCTTGGCGCGCCGCATTGGCGGCCGGAAGCGACAGGCCGCATCACCGGCCTGACCCATGGTTCGGGGCGGGCGCATATCGTGCGCGCCGCACTCGAATCGATCGCGCATCAGGTGCATGATCTCGCCATGGCGTTTGCCGCTGATGGCGCGCCATGGCGAGCGCTGCGAATCGATGGCGGGATGAGCGCCAATGACTGGATTGCGCAGGATATGGCGGATATGCTGGGTCTGCCGGTGGAGCGGCCTGCGGACGTAGAGACGACGGCGCGCGGCGCGGCGATGCTGGCGGGAGTCGGCGTAGGCTTGTTTCCCACGCTGGAGGCGGCGGCGACCATGATTCCAGGGCGCATGCGCTTTGATCCGACGATGATGCCGGCGATGCGGACGCAGCGTCTGAAAGGATGGCGGACGTTATTGGATGCTGCCGCCGTCACCTGATCGCTACGCCATCTGCTATTTTGCATGCGTGCGGCGTCAGCGACATGAAACGGCAATGTTTATTAAGGTTGAGCGGCTAACGACAGGCGCATCATGCCGCGGCCTGTCCTTCGAAATCCTTCTGCCCTAAGCCCGATCGTGACGGGCAGCGTCTATTTTGTGGCAGCGTCCGCTGCGCTCATAATTTCCCGGTTCGAAGGCGGTCTGGCCTTTTTGTGGGGGGCAAATGCCTTCCTGATGGCGGAATTGCTGACGTCGCGCACGGCGCACTGGCCGCGTGCCATCATCGCCTGCGGCATTGCCAGCGCAGCAGCGACCGCCATGTTCGGCATGGGGCCGATGGCGGCGATTCCGATGGCGGCGATCAACATCCTCGAATCGTTGATCGTGGCGATTCTCTGCCGCCGCTATGTGCCAGACCATCGCGTGATCGGGGCGATCCGGCCGCTGGTGGTCTTCATTCTGGCGCTGACCGGCGTAGCCGACATCGTGACCGGGATGCTGGCGGCTACCGTCGCGTCGCAATTGACGTCGGTGTCGTTCGGGGCGTCATGGTTGCAATGGTATACCGGCCATGCGCTGGGCGGCCTGACCTGTGCGCCGATCCTGATCATGCTGTTGCAGGGAGAACTTGGACGCTGGATGCGCGAAACCGCCACACCGGCGAAGGTGGAAGCCGCGGTGCTGCTGATTTTGTTCACGCTCTGCACAGTGCATATCTTCTATTGGGCGCGTTATCCCATGTTGTTTGCGCCGCTGTTGCCGCTTGTGCTGATCGCCTTTCGTGTCGGACAGATGGGGGCCGCTGCATCCATCGTCCTGCTGGCGGCGATTGGCGGAACCGCGACCATGTCCGGGGTCGGGCCTTTGACCATCATCCCTGCGAGCACCGGCGATCGGGTGCAATTCTTCCAATTCTACCTCGCCCTCAGTTTCCTGCTGTGCATGCCGGTCGCGGCCGAACTGCATGCGCGGCGTCGGCTGTTTCGCCTGTTGTCGGAAAGCGAAGTGCGGTTCCGCACCATCGCCGAACATAGTGGGGACGTGGTGCTCAACATCGGTGTCGATGGCGTGATAGAATATGCGTCGCCCTCCGCGCATGAACAGATTGGCTGTGCTCCTGAACTGTTGCTGGGCCAGTCGGCCGCCAATCTGGTCGATCCGCAGGATCGGGCCATCGTGATCGCAGCGCACCGCGCTGCGCTGGCCCAACCGGGTAGCGTCCATCAGGTCGAATTTCGTCCGCTGGTGACGGCCGGAGATTTCGATTGGTACGAAATGGTGCTCCGCGCGGTGATCGATGAACATGGCGATGCCAATGGGGTGGTCAGCACCATTCGCGACATATCGCGGCACAAGGCGCGCCAGCGGGCGTTGCAGCAGGTGGCCTCGCGCGATGCGCTGACTGGGGCCGACAGCCGCCGTGCCTTTCTGGAAAAGCTGGATGAGGAAATCGCACGGGCGCAGACGGGCGCGCGATCAAGCCTGCTGCTGATCGACATCGATCATTTCAAGTCGGTCAATGACAGCTATGGCCATGGCGCGGGCGATCGGGTGCTGAGCGCCTTTGTGGAACGGCTGCGGCCCGGCCTTCGGGCCGTGGACAGCATTGGCCGGCTGGGCGGCGAGGAGTTTGCCATATTGCTGGTGGACAGCGATGTAGACAGGTCGAGCCTGGTGTGTGAGCGACTGCGCACTGCGCTGGCCGATCCGGTGATGATGGTCGGGGATCAGCCGATTCGCGTGACCTTCAGCGCGGGTCTGGTCGAACTGGATGGTCAGTCGGATCGGTCGGCGATGCTGGAGGCGGCAGACAAGGCGCTCTATCGCGCCAAGCGCAGCGGCCGCAATTGCATGCGGCTGGCGGCCTGACCCGCCGGACAAGGGGATTTAACCCATAAAAGTTGTGATGTTATGTTGTAACTTATGCTGGTCTGTCCTATGTAGCGGCGACCATGAAGCTGACCCTGCGCAATGCCCTGATGACTGGCCGGATCGATCGCATCGCGATCGCCCTGTCGGGTCTGTGCGTGGCGCATTGTTTTGCGACGGCGGTGATTCTGGGCTTGTTGGCCTCTGCCGGCGGCATTTTCGAAAGCCCCATCTTTCATGAAGCCGGCCTTGTGCTGGCGATCCTGCTGGGCGCGGTGGCGCTGGGGCATGGCGCGATCGTCCATGGCTATATGATGCCGTCGGCGATCGGGGCGCTGGGGCTTGGCGTGATGGCGGGAGCGCTGACCATGGATCATGGGATGCAGGAGGGCATCTACACCTTCATTGGCGTTGCCATATTGGCGCTGGGCCACGACCTTAATCACCGAGCGGGTCGTTAAAGCCAGTCGCACAAGGGAGCCAAATGGCTCCCTTTCTTATATCAAAACCCTTTATGATCGAGCCGGTGCTCGCCCTTCACCCAGCGCACGGTGCCGGTGCTCGCGCGCATCACGACGCTTTGGGTCGTCAGCCTGCTGCCGGGCAGGCGCTTCACCCCGTCCAGCAGCGATCCGTCGGTCACGCCGGTCGCGGCAAAGATGCAGTCGCCCTTCGCCAGTTCCTTCAGGTCGTAAATCTTGTCGAGATCCGTGATGCCCCATTTGCGCGCCCGCACCCGTTCATCCTCGTTGCGGAACAGCAGTTTACCCTTGAACTGACCACCCACGCAGCGCAACGCGGCACAGGCCAGCACGCCCTCGGGTGCGCCGCCCGACCCCATATAGATGTCGATCGTGGTTTCCGGGTCGCTGGTGGCGATCACGCCGGCCACGTCGCCATCGGGAATCAGCATGATGCCGCAACCGATCGCGCGCAATTCGCCGATCAGCCTTTCATGACGCGGTCGGTCCAGCACGCAGACGATCAGTTCGTGCGGATCGACGCCCTTGGCTTTGGCTACGGCTTCGACATTCTCCCGGACCGAGCGGTTGAGGTCGATCGTCCCTTCCGGGTAACCGGGGCCGATCGCGAGTTTCTCCATATAGACGTCGGGGGCGTTCAGCAGGCCGCCTTCTTCGGAAATGGCGAGCACCGCCAGAGCATTCGGCCCGGCCTTCGCGGTGATGGTGGTGCCTTCCAGCGGATCGAGCGCGATGTCGATCTTTGGCCCGGTGCCGATCGCATTGCCTACCTTTTCACCGATATAGAGCATGGGCGCTTCGTCCCGCTCGCCTTCGCCGATGACGACGGTGCCATCCATGTAAAGATCGTTGAAGGCCAGGCGCATCGCTTCCACGGCGGCGGCGTCGGCTGCTTTCTCGTCGCCCCGGCCGATCAGTTTCGATGCGGCGATCGCCGCCGCTTCGGTAACGCGGACCATTTCGAGCACCAGCACGCGGTCGAGAGTCGAGCTTGCCTGAACCATGATTTCCTCTGCCCTTTTCTTATGGCTCCAGCAGATAGGAGGTCGCCCGGTTCTTGTCGAGCAAGGACGGCGCGACGTCGCTTCCTTTCCCATTCGCCCGCCCGCCGACATGATGCGGCCATGATTGGCTGATCTTTTATGTCCTATGAAGCGCGCGCTGTTCCTGCTGCTCTGCATGCCGATGATGACGCCGGCATTTGCGCAGGATGCAGATGATCCGCTGATGGCGGCCTATAGGGACAAGACGCGCGTGATCCGCCCCTGCGACCGTAGCGGTGACGCCATCGTCGTGTGCGGCACACGGGCAGAGCGTAATGCGCGCGAACGCCTACCCCTACCGCGCGAGGCGGAGGGCGTTGCCCGGGGAGAAGCGCCGCGCGCCTCGGCCGCTGCGCCGCGTCAGGGCAGTTGCGGCGTCGTGGGCGGGCAGGCGGCGGGATGCGTTGGCGGCTGGAACGGCGCAAAGATGATCGACGGTCTTGTGAAGGGCATCACCGCAATCGTCGATCCCGATGCCGATTTGGCGCCGCCGCCCCCGCTGCCCGATCGTTTCAGAGGCAGCGGGGTGCATTGAATCTTCCAATCTTGCTTTTTTGAGACTGGATCAATCCAGTATGTGCATCACCATCGGCGTGTCGAGAAGGCTGTCGGAGCCGGCGAGGCGGTCCAGCGTGTCGGCAATGCAGCGTTC
This sequence comes from Sphingobium rhizovicinum, assembly GCF_042647625.1. Classification (NCBI taxonomy): domain Bacteria; kingdom Pseudomonadati; phylum Pseudomonadota; class Alphaproteobacteria; order Sphingomonadales; family Sphingobiaceae; genus Sphingobium; species Sphingobium rhizovicinum. Next base: position 368,510 of record NZ_JBHRVU010000004.1, read on the forward strand.
TTCGCCGGCATGGGTGACGATGGCGACCAGCACGCCATCGGCCTGATTCGCGCCGCGCTGGATCATGCTTTCGATCGATACGCCGGCATCGCGGGTGGCCGCGGCAATCTCCGCCAGCACGCCGGGGCGATCCTGCACCTTGAAACGTAGGTAGGTGCGGCCGATGCGGGCGCCGGCATCCGCCTTATGCTGCGGCGTCAGGGCGGCGACCGGCATGGCGAAGGCGTCGCCATATTCATCGCGGGCCACGTCGATTAGGTCGGCGACGACAGCCGATGCGGTCGGGCCATCGCCAGCGCCCCGTCCCTGGAAGAAGAGGCGGCCGACGAAATTGCCTTCCGCCACGACGGCGTTAAGCGATCCGTCGACATGGGCGAGGGGATGATCGAGCGGCACCAGCATCGGGTGAACGCGCTGGAACAGCCCTTCCGGTCCGTTCTGCGCCATGCCTACCAGCCGGATGCGATAGCCCAGCGCAGCGGCTTCGGCGATGTCGGCGGCGATGACGTGGCGGATGCCGGTGGTGGCGACCGCGTCGAAATCCAGTTCGGTGCCAAAGGCCAGGCTGGCCAGGATGGTCAGCTTGTGCGCGGCATCGACCCCATCGATGTCGAAGCTGGGATCGGCTTCGGCATAGCCCAGTTCCTGCGCTTCCTTCAGCACCTCGTCAAAGCCCCGGCCTTCCTTCTCCATGGTGGTCAGGATGTAATTGCAGGTGCCGTTCAGGATGCCGTAGACGCGGCTGATTTCATTGGCGGCGGCGCCTTCGCGCATGCCCTTGATCACCGGGATGCCGCCCGCGACGGCCGCTTCATATTTCAGGGCGATGCCGCCCGTTTCCGCCAGCCGGGCCAGATCCAGGCCATGATGGGCCAGCATCGCTTTGTTGGCGGTGACGAAAGGCTTGCCAGCCATCAGGCACTGGCGGGCGAGGGTGAGGGCCGGGCCGTCAGACCCGCCGATCAGTTCCACCACCACATCGACATCGTCGCGGGTGGCAAGGCTGTTCATGTCGTCGACCCATTCATAAGGCGACAGGTCGACGCCGCGATCCTTATTCTTGTCGCGTGCGGAAATGGCGACGATCTGGATCGGGCAGCCGGCTCGCCGCGCAATCAGGTCGCCATTGGCCTCCAGCAGCCGAATGACCCCGCCGCCCACCGTGCCGAGGCCGACGAGCGCGACGCGCAGCGGGGCATGGCGGTGCAGATTGGTCATGGCGGCTTTTCCCTTCCGACTTTTCAAGAGCGGCGCTGATAGCCGCCTCCGCGTCCCTGTCCAAAGGAAAAGGCGCGTCAGCCCGATTTGCGGGTGCGGCCGCAAGGGCCAAGGGCATCGATCACCAATTGATAGTCGGCGCGGGCCGCTTCGGCATCTTGCACCGCAAGGCTGCGCACCGACCGAGGGGGCAGGGTGGCCGGCAGGCTACAGGCGAGGCGATACCAGAGCAGGCTGCCCGGTTCAGGCGGGCGCGCGGCTTCATCGACGATCTCGCCCAACGCCACGGCCCAGTGCGGCGCCTGTCCCGGCCGACGCAGGATGGACAGCGATACCGGATCGCCATTTTCGGTGCGCAGGAAAATCTGCGTTTCGCCTTCGCCTGCAATGGTTCCCGCGACATGGAAGGCGTCGCCGACATCCAGGATTCGCGGCGGCGCGTCCGGGGCGACGAGGGCGGACAGGATGAATTTGACCCGGTCAACCTCCGCCGGGGTGGAAGGGATCTGCGAATCGGGCGCGATCAGCTGAATCTCGCCCGGCCGGCCGCCGGCGCGGGCGAACAGGATCATCTGGGCCTTTTTGAGCTTGGGCACTTTGCCGCGGGCGTCCAGCGGCGCATCATATAGATAGGTTACAAGGGGGCTGATTCCCGATTCACCGCGAATCAGGCCCGTCACATCCGCCTCTATGAACAGCCTTTTATGGTCTGCCGGCACCGTTCCAGCCTGCTCGGGCTTCAAAATGATGATGTTGCGAATCCGCACATTGGCCACCAGCGGGGCCTTGTCCGCCAGGTCCACAATGTCCGCATAGGACAGTCCTGATTGCGCTGCGGATGGTTGCGTTACCATCGCCCCGTCACGGGCAAAGGCCGGGAAAACCGCAGGATATGAGGCGGAAATGAGGCACGGCAATCCATATTTCAAGAGGCGGTTGGCGGATTTCATCGTTAACTTCGTCCTATGGTTTTAGCCCGTGGCAAGGATGTCACAGGCAAGTCATTCCGATATGAAATGGTAGTCGCAAATGATCATGTCGATAAAGCGTTTGCGTGCCACGATCCGCCGCGATAGGAGTTCGCTCGGTAGCAAATATACGGTTAGGGGCCAAAGGTGATCGGGATAGCCCGGTTGGCTGGGGTCGTTTTTGGCTGATTTGTATAAACCACTGGTAAGATGAGTTAAGGAGTGTCGTTGCCGAATGGCCTATGCTGACCACTCGCAAGGATCGAGTCGGACTGTCTCGATCGTCATCGTCGCCCTGATTCACGCTGTTCTTGGCTATGCCTTCGTCACCGGCCTTGGCATGAAATATGTCAAAAAGGCGGCAGAGCAGCTGAATGTTGTCGACGTGAAGGAGGAACCGCCGCCACCGGACGAGGAGCCGCCGCCGCCGCCGCCAGATCAGCCGATCGAGCCGCCGCCGGTTGTTGCGCCTCCGCCGATCGTCCAGACCCCGGCGCCTGCGCCGCCGATCCAGACGGTTCGGACGCCGCCGCCGGTGTTCAATCCGGTCCCGGTTGCGGCTCCGCCGCCGCCGCCGCCGGCTCCGCCGCCGCCGCCCCAGGCCGCAACGCGCGCTACGCCGCGTGGCGCACCGGGCAGCTGGCTCAGCGATGCCGACTATCCGAGCCGCGCACAGCGCGAAGAGCGTTCGGGTACGGCTGGTTTCCGTCTGGAAATCGGCGCGGATGGACGTGTCACCAACTGCACCATCACTCAGTCGACCGGCCATGCCGACCTCGACGAGGCGACCTGCCGCCTGCTGCCGCGCCGTGCGCGGTTCAAGCCGGCAAAGGGTTCGGATGGTCAGGATATGCCTGACACGTACAATGGCCGCATCACCTGGCGTCTGCCGGAATAATCCTACTCGGGTAGGCGAGCGCCCGGCGCCGCCTGTCCCACGCTTGATCTCATTGAGAGGGAAGTCTTGAACATGTTGATGTATCTCGCAGCTGCGGCTCCCAAGCCGGAAAACCCCTACGGCCTGCAGGAAGCCCTGCAGCAGGGCGGTCTGATCGCCCAGACCGTGTTCGCCATCATGTGCATCATGTCGGTTGGCACCTTCTATGTTCTGTTCACCAAGCTGATCGAACAGCAGAAGGTCATCAACCAGGGCAAGAAGGTTCGTGCGACCTTCTGGCGTTCGGCCAGCCTGAAGGAAGGCGCCGCCAAGCTCGAAAAGAACTCGGCCTACAAGCAGATCGTCGACGACGGCATCAAGGCGCAGGAAGAGCATGGCAAGCTGAAGGATCCGGTCGAAGCGCATGACTGGCTGCACGGCTCGCTGGCCCGTTCGGAAGCCGCCATCAACTCGTCGCTGGGCGGCGGTCTGGCCTTCCTCGCGACCGTCGGTTCGACCTCGCCGTTCATCGGTCTGTTCGGTACGGTTATCGGTATCTACCGCGCTCTGATCAAGATCGGCGCTGCCGGTCAGGCCTCGATCGACGCCGTTGCCGGCCCGGTCGGTGAAGCTCTGATCATGACCGCTCTGGGTCTGGCCGTCGCCGTTCCCGCGGTGCTCGCCTACAACTTCCTGCAGCGCCGTAACAAGACGATCGCCGAACAGCTGAACGGCTTCACCGTCGATCTGCTGGCCTATCTGGTTTCGGACGGCGCCGTGAAGCCTTCCGTTGCTGCCGCTCCGGCCGCACCTGCTGCCAAGCCGGCTGCTGCCAAGGCCTGATCGGTCTCAAGACGCCGGTGGAAGGAACCGGGTGGCGGCTGCGACCGTCCGGTTCCCCACCGACCATGGCTCCCGCAATGCTCCCATTGACGGGACGCCATCGAAACCAAGGTTAGGATAGTATCAATGGCAATGAGTGTTGGCTCTGGCGGCGGTGAAGAAAAGCCGTTGTCCGACATCAACACGACGCCGCTCGTCGACGTCATGTTGGTGCTGCTCATCATCTTTCTCATCGCGGTCCCGGTCGTCGTCCAGACGGTCGATCTGCAACTTCCCAAGGTGGCGTTCGAGCCGACCACGACGAAGCCCGAAAATGTGTCCCTCTCGGTCACGACGGGTTCCGACGGTGCCTGTGCGGTTTTCTGGGGCATGGCCCCGGTGAATTCGAGCGAACTGCTCGATCGTGCGGTCGCGAAGCTCGAAGCGGACATCAAGAAGGCTGGTGGCGTTGAGAATCTGAAGCCGGAGGATCTGCCTGAAGTGCATATCCGCGGCGACATCAACACCCCCTATCGGTGCATCGGCGGCACCATCTACACGATGCAGCGCGCCGGCTTCCCGAAGGTGGGCTTCATCTCCGAACCGGAACCCGGTTCGAATCCGACCCGTCTCTGACCGGTCGCTTTAAGGAGAATTCGCCATGGCAATGAGCATGGGTTCCGATGATGGCGAACCGATGATGGAAATGAACACGACGCCGTTGATCGACGTCATGCTCGTTTTGCTCATCATGTTCATCATCACCATTCCGATCCAGACCCACGCGGTCAAGATCGACCTGCCGCAGAACGCGCCGCCTACGGACAGCGTGATCGATCCGGTCAAGAACAAGGTCGCGATCGACGCCGGTGGCGTGATCACCTGGAACGGTGCGCCGATCGACCTGCTGACCCTGCGTCAGTATCTGCAGCAGTCGCTGCGTCTGCCCGTCGAGCCGGAACTGCAGTTCCAGCCCAATGCGCAGACCCGCTATGTCGTCGTTGACGAAGTGCTGGCGGAGATCAAGCGTGCGGGCGTGACGAAGCTGGGCTTCGTCGGCAACGAACAATATGGCAATTTCTGATCGCTGAACCGGCCTCGACCTTTCCGGTGCAAGACTTCCCGGTTTGTCGGGATGGTTGCCGGGCTGGCTGGTGATGGAAGTGCCAAGACTGATAGGGGTCGCCTTCGGGCGGCCCTTTTTTATGGCATGTCAAAAGCGGCTTTTTCGGAAAAGAGGCGGGTACTTAACCATTTGCTTACGTCGCTGACGGATGATCGTGGCACCATGGGCGCTGAACGACAGACAGACTATGATCGCAAAGGGCGCACGGCCGAGCGGCGCCATGTGCAGATCGCCGTCAAGGTGCGGCGTCCGGGCGAAACATGGTTCAGCAGCCGTATCACCGACGTATCGGTCAGCGGCTTCCGCCTGCAAAGCTTCATGAAGCTGACCATCGGCAATGACATCTGGATCATGCTGCCCGGCTTCGAAGGGCGTCGCGCGCGCGTCACCTGGACCCACGCGCATGAATCGGGGTGCGCCTTCGAACGCCCCCTGCATCCTGCAATATTGGACCATATCGTTCGATTGAGCGTTCAGGCTGCCCAGCGCTGATACGTCGATAAGGCAATGAGGCTGCCGGTGAAGGCCGCCGTCCCGGCATAACTCAGGCGGCAGGCACGTCCTGGAACTGGAGGCTGGCGAGACGCGCATAGAGGCCGCCTTGCGCCACAAGTGCAGCATGATCGCCCTGTTCGACGATCCGCCCCTCATCCATCACGATGATCCGGTCGGCGGCGCGCACGGTGGCCAGGCGATGAGCGATGACGATCGTCGTACGCCCCTGCATCAGCGTCGCCAGCGCATCCTGCACCAGTCGTTCCGATTCGGCATCGAGCGCCGATGTGGCTTCGTCCAGCAACAGGATCGGCGCATCCCGCAGCAGGGCCCGGGCGATCGACAGGCGCTGGCGCTGACCGCCGGACAGGCGCGCACCGCCTTCGCCCAGGAAGCTGTCCAGACCCTGCGGCAAAGCGCGCAGGAACGCTTCGGCATTGGCGGTGCGGGCCGCTTGCCAGATCTGCTCATCGCTGGCGTCCCACCGGCCATAGCGCAGATTGTCGCGGGCCGATGCGGCAAAGATCACGCTGTCCTGCGGCACCATGGCGATCATCGCGCGCAGGGCGGCGGGATCCGCATCGGGCAAGGCGACGCCGTTAATGCTGATGCGGCCGGCGTCAGGATCATAGAAACGCAGCGCCAGTTGGATCAGCGTCGATTTGCCAGCGCCCGAAGGGCCGACCACGGCGACCGTTTCCCCCGGCGCAGCGTCGATCGATACGCCGTGCAGGGCGGCCTGATCGGGGCGGGTGGGATAATGGAAATGCACGTCTTCAAAGCGCAGGCGCGCGCCTCTGTTCGTCGCTGGGATTGGTTGCGGTTGGGCCGGAGCCTGAATATCCGGCACGGCGGTCATCAATTCTTCCAGCCGGCTGGCTGCGCCCGCGCCCCGCAACAAATCGCCCCAGCTTTCTGACAAGGAGCCGAAGGCGCCGGCCACCAGACCGCCGGTCAGCACGAAAGCCGCGATGCTGCCGCCCGACAGTCGCCCGGCCGCGACGTCGAGCGCGCCCTGCCACATGACGGCGGTGATCGATCCGAACACCAGCCCGATGACCACTGCGGTCATGATCGCCCGCAGCCCAATCCGCTTGCGTGCGGTCGCGAAGCCGGCCTCCACGGTGGCGTCGAAGCGGGCGGCTTCGCGCGTCTGTTGCCCGAAAGCCTGAACGATCTTCATAGCGCCCAGCACTTCGCTCGTCACACTGCCGACATCGGCCAGTCGGTCCTGACTGGCGCGGGACAGGCCCCGCACCCGGCGGCCAAGGCCAATCAGCACCAGCAGGATCAGCGGGATCCCCAGCAGCAACAGCGCCGCCAGCTTGGGCGCGAGCACGAAAAGATAGATGAGGCCGCCGATCCCGGTAACGAGATTGCGCAATGCGACCGACACGGTCGATCCGACCACCTGTTCGACGATGGCGGTGTCGGCGGTCATACGCGACGCGATTTCGGAAGGGCGGTTTTCCTCAAAGAAGCGGGGCGCCTGCCGCAGCAGATTGGCCTGGGTCGCGCTGCGAATGTCGGCGACCACGCGCTCGCCCAGCCAGGACACGAAATAGAAGCGCAACGCCGAAGCGATCGCCAGCACGAGGACGATCAGCAGCAGATATTCGAACCAGCGGCTTATGTCCCCGCCGCCCATGAACCCCCGGTCGATCACCAGCCGGAAGCCGCTGGGGATGCCCAGCGTCGCGGCGGACGAGACGATCAGCGCCAGCAATGCGCCGGCGATGCGGCCGGGATAGCGGCGCGCGGCGCGCCAGAGCATCGACAGGCTGCCAAGGGCGGGCCGCCTGGATGCAGGCGACGGCGAAGCGGGGGCGATATCCTCCATGGCCGGCGCTTAGCAGCCCGCCAACGCCGCCTCAATGGGACATTCAGCCCGCCGGCGCGATGCTGCCCGCCAGTTCCATGATGCGACGCGGCCCCGCCTGTCCGGTCAGGGCATAGGCCATGTCGCCCGCCTCCCAATAGGCGCTGACGTCGCCGGCCCGTTCGGCCAGCAGTGGTTTTCCTTCCGCCGGGGTTTCGGCACGATCGGCGAAGAAGGACAGATGCTCGCCCCGCCCGGTTTCCAGCGTCATGGCGATCGCCGGGCTGTCTGGCGTAGGGAAAAGTTGAACGTCGGTGACGCGCCAGTCGGCGGGCATGCGGGGCAGGACGATGCCGGTCGCGCGCTCGATTTCCTGCGGGTTGAGCGTGGCGCTTTCCACCTGAGAGGCCATGGCCTGCCGCAACAGACCGGCCCGGCGGGACGCGGCGGCTTCATCCAGAAAGCTGCTGGCCTGTGCAGCCTGTGGAAATTCGCCCAGTTCGCCGCGCGCGATCCAGCCGGTGGCGATCAGCGCGGCGATGGCGGCGGCGCGGCCCATATGGCGAAGCGTGCGGCCGGCTTCATTGTCGTTGGCGACCGGCAGGCTGGTGTCGCGGCGGCGGCCGACCAGCGTGCCCTTGGTGCCATCCTTCATCAGGCGAAAATCGATATGCGGCCAGCGCTGGCGCCAGCGGCGGGCGACCAGCCGTTCACCCGGACGGGCGGCGTCGTCCAGCAACACTACGCCGTTGGGAGAAAGGCGCGCGAACAGGCTGTCGGCCGCGCCGCGCACCAGCGGATGCACGCTCCAGGGCGGACCGTCGATGATGATGAGGTCGATCTGATCGGGCAGCCGATCGATCGCATACCAGCGGCCGGGCCAATCGGCGCTTTCATGGGTCAGCGGGGCGTGGCGGATGTCGACGTCGAGGGCATGGTCGGCGAGCCATAAGCGGGTCGCGTCGACAAAACCGCCATGCTGGTCGAAACTGTGCAGCCGCCCGCCGCCATGGAGCTGCAATGCGCGCGCCGCAATCAGAGAGGATGCGCCCGCGCCCAGCTCCACGACATGGGCAGGGCGCAGTCGGGCGATTTCCCGCACGATATGGCGCAGAAAGCCAACATCCGCCTTCCAACTGCCCAGATGGGGCAAAGCGTCATGCGCCAGCCCCAGTTCGTCCAGCAGCGCGCGCTTGTCCGCCGGTCGTCCGCCCGACAGGCTGGCCAGCAGCCAGGGCCAGCCGATCGCGCCGAAACCGATGCGCCAGGCCATGTCCGACAGGCGGCGGGGCAGATCATCCGGCTGCGCCCGTGTCTCGCTCAGGGGAAGAAGCCCGGTCAGTTCGCGCGATGTCACAGGAAAACAAGCTCCTTCATGAGAAAGGCGGCCTTATGCCGGGCGGGCTGTGACAGGCATATGACGGCCCGGTCGATCGTCACCCAACTGACGGTGGGAACGTCGATGGTCCGTATAATGTCCATGGCCATCGCTCGCGCCTGATCACGCAAGGTCAGGCAACGCCGCTCAATAACCCAGCGTCAGGCCGACCGCATAATATTTGGGGCCGACATTGGCCTTGGCGCGCAGCTTGGGGATGATCGGCATGGCCAGCGTGGCATAGGGGCGGGTATTGTCGCCGCTAAAGCGCACGCCCGCGCCGATCGTGGCGGACAGCGGGATATGATAGGCGGCCTCGACCCGGCCATAGAGTTTCGTGTCGCCATCGCGCAGATAGACGCCCGCCCCCGGAGTCAGGCTGAAACCCGCCATGTCGAGGGCATAGCCGGCGCCGATTTCCGTGCCCCAATGGCCATCCGCCCGGCCGTAATTGACTTCCCCGCCAAGACCCTCGGCATAAGCGGTGACGGGAACGATCGCGGACAGGGCGGCGATCGCAAGGGCGGAGAGGGGGAGGCGCGACTTTATCATGATAAAGCCGGCTAGGCCCGGCGCCCGGTGGCGACAAGGGTCGCAGGGATAAGGTGAGTCGCTGATGCGGCAGGGCGCGGCCAGCGCCCGGCTCCTTAAGGCGGCGCGGACAAATTCTGATCGCGCTGCACTGGCGATAAAGCGACAAAAGCACTGCAAAATGCGTGCGGATTTGTCGCCTTATGTCGCTTTTGTCGTGCTGAAGCGAAGCCGTTTGCAACGCGTTTTGTTGCTGACAATTGAAAGGAGCCAATCGCAGCGTCGTGGAAATCCATCCTGTAGGACAGACAGGCATCACTCCCGCGCAGGCATTGGCAGGCAGGCAGAGAAGGCGGATGAATTTGCCGACGCCGCATAGAGCGTGACGCGATTAGATTGAACCGTACTACGTTCTAAGAGTCTTTTGTTTTCCGCATTTTGCGAGCCGTCATCTGTTCCAGATGACTTCAAAATGCTCTAGGACTGCCGGCCGATCCCCTTTTCGACCAGTGCATTGGCGATGGCGGCAATGTCCTCGGCCGGGCGGCTGTCATCCCACACGCCATAGCGCAACCCCAGAAACACGTTCATGCCCATGATCGCCCAGGCATGCACTTCCTCCACATCCGGGCGCACATCGCCTTTCTCGGCTGCCTTGGTCAGGCGCGCGGCCATGCGGCTGGCGGTATTTTCATAATGGGCGCGATAGGCGGCCTGATCGACGAACTCCGCCTCGTCGATGATGCGGTAGATTTCCTTGTGGGTGCGCGCAAATTCCAGAAAGCTCAGCAGGCCGACCCGTTCGGCGTCGATGCCGTCGCGCGCCTGTGCGATGCGGGGGGACACATAGTCGCGCACCTGGCCCGACATGTCGTTCACCAGCGCGCGGAAAATATCGTCCTTGCTGTCGAAATAGGTGTAGAAACTGCCCAGCGCGCAGCCCGCCCGGCGGGTGATGCCGCTGATCGATCCTTCGTGAAATCCCTTTTCGCCAAATTCTTGCCCCGCCGCCGACAGCAGGGCGCGGCGGGTGCGTGCGCCCCGTGCGGTGCGCGGAGTCTTGTCCTCCCGTGCGGCCTCTTCGCTCATCAATCCTCTCAAAATCCTGTTGTCTTTTTGCCGCAGCGCCATGCTCTCGTCTCCCGCCTCTTATTTCAAGTTGAAAGTTGGTTCAACTTTCATTATCGAATCAGGCAACGCAGGTGATCCGGCAAACCGGGCATCGCTATTTTCAGGAGAGGACTGACCCGATGAAGGCTCATCAGACCATTCGCGCCCTTGCCCTCGCGTCCGCCGCATGGGGCGGCTTGGCGACGCTGCCCGCATGGGCGCAGGACAGCGCGCCGCAGGCATCCGCCGCCGATGAAGACAGCGCGGCGATCGTCGTCACCGCCCGCCGGCGTGAGGAAACGCTGGTCAGCGTGCCGATCGCGGTCAGCGCCTTTTCCGGTGAGGCGCTGGAGCGCGGCGGGGCAATCGACATTAGCGACCTTGCCAACGTCACTCCCAACACCACGCTGGAGGCCTCGCGCGGCACCAATTCGACGCTGACCGCCTTCATCCGCGGCGTGGGGCAGCAGGATCCGGTGTCGGGCTTCGAACAGGGTGTGGGCATCTATCTCGACGATGTGTATCTCAACCGGCCGCAGGGCGCGCTGCTCGACATTTATGATGTGGAGCGGATCGAAGTGCTGCGCGGGCCGCAGGGCACGCTCTATGGCCGCAACACGATCGGCGGCGCGGTCAAATATGTGACGCGGATGCTGCCGCAGGATTTCTCGCTCAAGCTTAAGGGTACGTTTGGTACTTATGATCAGGCCGACGGCATCATCAGCGCCTCCGCCCCGATCGGCGATCTGGTGCGTGTGGGCGGCGCGGTGGCGCGGCTGTCGCGCGGTGGCTTTGGCAAGAATCTGACCACCGGCGAGGATAATTATAACAAGGACATATGGGCCGGGCGCGCCACCGTCGAAATGGGCGGTTATGGCGAGCCGGTGCTGATGCGCCTGACCGGCGATTATACCAAGGATAATAGCAATGCGCGCGGCGGCCATCGCCTGATGCCTGGGCAATTGTCCGGCACGCCGATGCTGAAGGATGTGTTCGATACGCAGGGCGGGCTGACCGACCCGAAGCAATATGTGAAATCCTATGGCCTGTCGCTGAACATCACGGCCGAACTGAGCGACGCGGTGACGCTGCGGTCGATCAGCGCCTGGCGCAAGGATGACAGCGCGTCGCCGATCGATTTCGATGCGCTGCCTGCGGTCGATGTCGATGTGCCGGCCTATTATTTCAACGAGCAATTGAGCCAGGAATTCCAGCTGCTCTACGATCAGGGCCGCTTTCACGGCATGGTCGGCCTCTATTATCTGGACGCAAAGGCCGACACCCAGTTCGATGTGCGGCTGTTCACCACCGTCCCGGGCCTGACCGCCTTCACCCAGGCGAATGTCGATACCGAAACCTATGCGATCTTCAGCGATTTCACCTATGATCTGACCGATCAGCTGAGCCTGTCGGCGGGCGGCCGCTATACCTGGGATGAGCGGCGGGCGGAGATAGTGCGGCAAAATTATCTGGGCGGCGGATCGCCGGTGTTCGACGGCGCGGGCATCCCCTTCGGCGCGCCCAGCACCAATTTCCGCGGATCGTCCAAGTTCAAGAAATTCACGCCGCGCTTCTCTGTCAGCTACAAGCCGACGCCGGATCACAATATCTACGCCAGCTATTCGAAAGGCTTCAAGGGCGGCGGCTTTGATCCGCGCGGGGTGGGCACCAATGCGCCGGACCTGAATGGCGACGGCATCCGGCAGGATAGCGAAGTCGCCTCCTTCCTCAGCTTCCGCCCCGAACAGGTCGACAGCTATGAGGTCGGCTATAAGGGCAATTTGATGGACGGCGCGCTCTATGTCGCGATCGCCGGCTTCTATGCCGATTACAAGGATGTGCAGATTCCCGGCTCCGTCGCCTGCACCGTCAGCGTCGGCGGGGTGGCGACGCCATCCTTCTGCGGCGTCGTGTCGAACGCGGGCAAGGCGCGGTTCAAGGGGCTGGAATTTGAAAGCAATGCACGGCTGGGCCGCGACATATTGTCGGGCGGCGACCGGCTGAACCTGCAAACCGCGATCGGCTATATCGACGCGGAATATCGCGAATATATCACCAATGTCGGCGGCGTGCCGACCGATGTGGCGGCCTATCGCCGGGTGCAGAACACGCCCAAATGGACTGCCAGCGGCACGCTCAGCTACACGGTGCCGGTGGGCGATGGCAGCCTCTATGCCGGCAGCACCCTGTCCTGGCGGTCCAAGACCTATCAGTTCGAAATCCCCAACCCCTATATCGACCAGAAAGGCTATGCCCTGTGGGACGCCAGCCTGGTCTACACCGCGCCCAATGATCGCTGGACGATCGGCGTGCATGGCAAGAATCTGCTCGACAAGGAATATAAGACGTCGGGCTATACCTTCGTCGCGGCCAATGCGACGACCGGGGCGATCATCAACAATGCGGCCGGCTATCCCACGCCCTCGCTGGGCCGGGAAGGCACGCTGACCGCTTTCTACGGCAATCCCCGGCAGGTGTTTGTGACGGGTTCGGTGAAATTTTGATTTGTTCACCTTCATCCGTTCGGTTCGAGCTTGTCGAGAACCCGCGCACAAAGGTTCTCGACAAGTTCAAACTGAACGGAGATGGGTGAAAGCCTTATGACGGATCGAACCTCTTCCCCCGCCTATCGCGGCGTCGTGCTGGCGATGCTGCTGCTGGTCTATACGTTCAACTTCCTCGACCGGCAGATCCTTGGCATCCTGGCCGGGCCGATCAAGGCGGAGCTGGGGCTGACCGACACGCAACTGGGCGCGCTGGGCGGCATCGCCTTTGCGCTGCTCTATTCGACGCTGGCGATTCCGCTGGCGCTGCTGGCCGATCGCACCAGCCGCACCTGGGTCATCACCGTCAGCCTCGCCATCTGGAGCGGCTTTACCGCGCTGTGCGGCATGGCGGGCAGTTTCATGCAGATGTTCCTGTTCCGCATCGGCGTGGGCGTGGGGGAGGCCGGCGGCGTCGCGCCCTCCTATGCGGTCATTTCCGATTATTTTCCGGCGCATCAGCGGGCGCGGGCGCTGTCCATCTATTCGCTCGGCATTCCGCTGGGATCAGCGGGTGGCGTGCTGCTGGGCGGCTATATCGCACAGACGGTGGAATGGCGCACCGCCTTCATCGCCGTCGGCCTGCTGGGCATCCTGATCGCGCCGATCTTCCGCCTGGTGGTGCGCGAACCCGCGCGGCCGGTGCAGGCGGGCGATGCCGTGCCGGTCAGCGCTGTGTTCGGCATCCTGGCGGCCAAGCGCAGTTTCTGGATGCTGGCGCTGGGCGCGGCGTGCAGTTCGATGTGCGGCTATGGCGTGGCCTTCTGGTTGCCCAGCCTGTTGATGCGCAGCTTTGGCCTGGACCTGCTGGGCGCGGGCCAGTTTCTGGGCGGACTGCTGCTGATCGGCGGGGTGGCCGGGGTGCTGCTGGGCGGATTTCTGGGCGATGCCATGGGCGGCCGGGACAAGGCTTGGTTCGCCTGGGTGCCGGCGATCAGCTATGTCATTGGCATGCCGCTGTTCGTGGTCGGCGTGCTGTCGAGCAGCGTGACCTTTGCCTTTGCTTTGTTCCTGATCCCGCAGGCGCTGGTCTATGTCTGGCTGGGTCCGGTGCTGACCGCCGTGCAGCATCTGGTGCCGCCGCAGATGCGGGCCAGCGCTTCGGCGACCTTCCTGCTGATCAACAATCTGGTGGGGCTGGGCCTTGGCAGCTGGAGCGTCGGCGCATTGTCCGATGCGCTGACCCCGACCTATGGGGTGGAAGCGCTGCGCTATGCGATCGTCGCGGCGCTGGGCTTCTACCTGCTTGCCGGGCTGTTCATGGCGCTGGCGGGGAGGGCGCTGCGCAAGGATTGGGTTGCGGCGTGAGAGCTGTTTGGAAATGCGCCTCTGGCGCATCCGCACCGGCCCACACCCCCACCCGACCGCCCAGACATGGTATCCTGATGGGCGGTCGGGTGGGGGTGTGGGCCGGTGCCGTAACGAAAATGCGCTCTTCCGCGCATTTTCCAAATAGTCCCTGAGACAAGAGACAGCGAAAGCGACAGTTTGAGCGCTATCCGATTTAGTCGTGAATGGGCGGACGCAATCCGCCCATTCGTGATTTTAAATCACTAATTAGTTTTTTGATTTCCGCATTTTGCGAGCCGTCATCTGTTCCAGATGACTTCAAAATGCTCTGATTACCGTTCCTTGGTCGCGCTGAACTTCACCTTGGGGTGGCGTTCCTGCTGATAGCCGATGTCCCAGGCGCTGCGCGCCATGAAGACGAGATTGCCGTCGCGGTCCTTGGCCATGTTCGCGCCATTGTACGACACCAGTTCCTTGACCGCTGCGTCATCGCCGCTGATCCAGCGCGCGGTGTCGAAGGGGGAGGGTTCCAGCCCCGCCGCGACCTTATATTCCGCCTCCAGCCGCGAAATCAGCACTTCGAGCTGAAGCTGGCCGACGACGCCGACGATCCAGTTGCTGCCGATTTCGGGATAGAAGACCTGGATGACGCCTTCTTCGGACAGGTCGTCCAGCGCCTTGCGCAGCTGCTTGGTCTTGGTCGGGTCTTTCAGCTGCACGCGGCGCAATATTTCCGGCGCGAAATTGGGCAGGCCGGTGAAGCGCAGGCCGGGCTTTTCGCTGAGCGTATCGCCCACGCGCAGCGCGCCATGGTTGGGAATGCCAATGATGTCGCCGGGGAAAGCCTCATCCGCCAATTCGCGGTCCTGCGCGAAGAAGAGGATCGGCGAATGGACGGCGAGCGCCTTGCCGCTGCCTGAGGGCGTCAGCTTCATGCCGCGGCGGAACTTGCCCGAAACGAGGCGCATGAAGGCGATGCGGTCCCGGTGCATCGGGTCCATATTGGCCTGCACCTTGAAGATGAAGCCGGTGACTTCGCTCTGCTCCGGTTCGACGGCGGCCGGTTCGGCCGGCTGCGCGCGCGGCGCGGGGGCATGGGCGGACAAAGCGTCGATCAGTTCGGTAACGCCGAACAATTTCAGCGCCGACCCGAAATAGACCGGCGTCAGGTCGCCGGCGCGATAGCGGTCATGGTCGAATGCGCCATAGCCGCCCTGCGCCAGCTCCGCTTCCTCGCGCAGCTTGTCGAGCGCGCGGTCGGACAGATGGTCGGCCAGCTTCGGATCGTCGAGGCCCGTAAACTGGTGGCGGGTGCCGTCAAATTCGCGGCTGGGTCCGGTCGGCTGCATCAGCCGGTTGGTGGCGAAGTCGTAAATGCCCTCAAATTCGCCGCCCATGCCGGCGGGCCAGCTCATCGGGCAGACGTCGAGTTGCAGCTGGTCGGCGACTTCATCGAGCAGGCCGAAGGTTTCGCGCCCTTCCCGATCGACCTTGTTGACGAAGGTGATGATCGGCAGGTTGCGCAGGCGGCACACTTCGAACAGCTTGCGCGTCTGCGGTTCGATGCCCTTGGCCGCGTCGATCACCATCACGGCCGAATCGACGGCGGTCAGCGTGCGATAGGTGTCTTCGCTGAAATCTTCGTGGCCCGGCGTGTCGAGCAGGTTGAAGGTGATGGTTTCTCCATCGCGCGTCCGCTCAAACGTCATGACCGAGGAGGTGACGCTAATGCCGCGCTGCTGTTCGATCTTCATCCAGTCGGACCGGGCGCGCCGGTTCGCGCCGCGCGCCTTGACCTCGCCCGCCAGATGGATGGCGCCGCCTTCCAGCAGCAGCTTTTCCGTCAGCGTGGTCTTACCGGCGTCCGGGTGGGAAATGATCGCGAAGGTGCGGCGGGATGGGATCGTCATGGCGTGCCCATATACTGAATCTTTGACGAGTTCCCAGCCCGATCTATTTTTGCTTGCCCGGAAGGACGAGGCAGCGCCTTACAGCGTTGATTTCCTGAGCCCGCAAAGGTCGGGCGTCGCGCGTGAAAATATCGATGCGTTGCAGATCACTCTCATCGACTAAATCGACTCTGAGATGCCGTGCTGTGTTGTCTCTGCGCCAAGTTTGGCCCCCCTGGTCCACGGAACGCCAGTCTCGTCCCGTGAAAGGCAGTTGGCTCGCCAAACATCTGGCCACCGCTGGTCGATCAAATGACCCGTCAACTTGATACACCAAAGCTGCGCGTCGATTTTCCTCCCGCTTTGAAAAGTGATTCACCCAAAAGAGGAAGGCAATGAGGGAGACTATCAAGACGGACCAAATGCCGATTACAATCGGCGGTGGCGACTGCCTTACCAATTCCCGAAACGGCAGAGTCATGGCGAAACCAGCGTCACGTCCATGCGGAAGCTGCGGCTGTCCCCCGGCAGCAGCGCCATGATGCCCTGTTTGGCCCAGACATCGCCGTCAAAACCGACCAGATCGGCCATGCCGGCCCAGGGTTCGACGCAGAGATAATGGGCGCCCGGTTTCTGCCACAGGCCCAGCCAGGGCGTATCGGGGAAATCAATCTTCAGATGCGGATGGCCCGGCGCCCCCCAGGTCAGCGACCGGCTGCCCAGATCGTCCCAGATCAGCGCGTCGCCTTCGAACATGACATGGGTCGGGACCAGCGTGTCGCCCTCCACCGGGGAAGGGACGGACTCGCGCGCGATCAGCCCCGGTTCGTCGCCCACCTTGCGGATGGCTGCGGGTTCGGGCTGATCGAAGAGGATGCGATGATCCTCCGCCGCGCCGCCATAGGGCAGCGGCCAGGCGAAGGCGGGGTGATAGCCGAAGGAAAAGGGCATGGGCGCTTCGCCCCGGTTGGCGACGGTGGCGGTCATGCGCAGCGTCGCGCCGTCCAGCACGAAGCCCATGTCGAGCCGGAAGTCGAAGGGATAGGCGGCGCGTGTTTCCTCATCGGCCTCCAGCCGCAGGAGCAGGCTGTCGCCGCTCTGCGCCACGACGGCAAAGGGCTTGCGCCGGGCAAAGCCATGCTGGGGCATCGGATAGTCCTGTCCGTCGAGCCGATAGATGTCGCCGCGCGATCGGCCGACGAAGGGGAAGAGCAGGGGGGCATGGCCGGTCCACCAGCGCGGATCGGCGTCGGTCATCAATTCGCGGCCCTGCGCGTCGGTCAACGACCAGAGCTCCGCGCCCAGCGGGTCGATGCTGGCGGACAAGGTGGGCGAAGCGATGGTGAAACGGGCGTCGGACTGGGACAAGATGATCGGCCTTCCTGCGGGACAGGGATAATCGCATAGCGCGGGCGCATGAAGCTGTCGCCTGCGCTGATCGTTTCGCACGGGAACCGACCGCCCTGTCGCTGGTTTGATCGGGCGGAGGAACCACATGAAATCACATGCGATCGCGATGGCCCTGACTTTGGCCCTGGCCCTGCCGGGCGTTGCCCTGGCGCAAAAGGCGCAGGACAAGCCGAAAGAGGAGGAAGCCGCAAAAAAAGACGGCACATTCGACAAGGCCGGCAAGATCGCGACCCAGCCGGCCCGCGACGTCGGGCTGGACAAGGATGAGATTCCCGCCGTTCTGGTGAAGGCGGTGGAAAATCCCTATGCCGCGCCCCCTTCGCGCAGCTGCAAGGGGCTGAAGGCGTCGCTGTCCGAACTCAACGCCGTGCTGGGTGACGACTTCACGGTGGGCGCGAAGGCGAACGAAAATCGCACCGGCAAGATTGCCGAGGCGGTCGGCAAGACGGTGGTCAATTCGCTGATCCCCTTCCGCGGGCTGGTGCGCGAAATCAGCGGCGCGGCCCCGGCCGAACGGCGTTTGCAGGCGGCAGTGACGGCCGGCATCGCCCGGCGCGGCTATCTGCGCGGCATTGCGTCGGCCAAGGGATGCAAGGTGGCGAGTTGAAGAATTACTTCCGTTCGCTTCGAGCGTATCGAGAAGCGTCTAGCGCAGCGCTCCTGTTTCTCGACTTCGCTCGAAACGAACGGAGGGCTCGAAACGAACGGAGGATGTGAAAGCGGCTTCCGCCCGCGCCATTTGCCCCTATATGGCGGGCATGACCGACTTGCCCGCTCCCATGCCCGCTCTGGCCGATCTTCAGGACGAATATGAATTTCTGGATGCGGATGATCGCTATCGGCTGCTGATCGATCTGGGGCGCGGGCTGGAGGAGATGCCCGATCCGCTCAAGACCGACGCGACTCTGGTGCGTGGCTGTTCGGCGGCGGTGTGGGTCTATCCCACGGTGCTGGAGGATGGCCGGCTGCATTTTCTGGCGGACAGCAATGCGGCGATTACCAAGGGGATCATCGCGCTGGTGCTGCTGACCGTGCAGGATCGCAGCCCGGCGGAGATTGGCGCGGCGGACATTGAGGGCGCGCTGGCGCCCTTCGACCTTAAAAACCAGCTCAGTTCCAATCGCACGCAGGGCATCCCCAACATGATCGCCCTGATCCGCGAAACGGCGGGGCGGTATCAGGGGTAGGGCGATCGGACCGGCGGGTGCCGGCTTTCGGGCGCTATCCGTCACCCCGGACCCTTCGGCAGGCTCAGGACAGGCTTGATCCGGGGCCCCGCTTACCGTTTGGCGTTTGCAGGAAAAAGCGGGATGCCGGGTCAGGCCCGGCATGACGAAGGGGAGATGGCGGGTTACGACCACTTGTTGCCATCTGGACGACAAGGATCACTGCCCAATTGCAGGCATGAATAAGAGCATTGATCACTCTTCATGCTCATAAAGCATTATCGATTACTGTTCCTTCGATAACGTCCTTTGCGGTTCGGGTAAGGCGGCAGTGGCCAGCAAGCACTGATGCGCCGTCGCGGCTCCGATTTAATTTCGACTCGACGTTCTGATACTCGCCAACCGAAATTCCGCATCGTCCGGCGATTTCTTCATCAATCGTAGGATTATTCAAGCATGCACTGAGCAGAAATATGGGGCCGACGCTAAGGATCGCGAAATTCTTCATCGCGCGACGATGCATCACAGAGCAGGTCGGATCAATGTCGGCTTTGGCGTTGAGAAAACCAAAACCTGCCAGTCCCCAAACTACCCTTGGCGGGCGTGGTGCGATAGAAATATGCGCCGCCCAAGGCTGCCTAGCCGAAATCGACCAGAAGTGGACACCCAACATCCGTTCGGGCTGAGCTTGTCGAAGCCCTGCTCTTTTCCTTTAAACCCTGCGTTTTGAAGAAGAAGTGCAGCCCTTCGACAAGCTCAGGGCGAACGGAGAGTGGGAAAGTAGCCCGTCCCCTTCCCACCCAGCCCGGTCGTTTCCCGCGCCTTTCATCCGGCCAACCACGCAACTTTCCGCGCCGCCCAGACATTGTCCTTGCGTAACCATATGCAAGGAGAAGGGCGATGCGCGCCATCCTGATGATTGCGGCGGTGGCTGGCCTGTCCGCCTGCGCCGAAAAACCCAAGGAACCGACCCAGCGCGAGCAGATCGGCCAGTCGTGGAAATATGAGAATGGGGAAGGCAAGGCGGTGAAGGTCGCCTATATCGGCAGCAAGAACAGCGTCGTCACCATGACCGCGCCCGACACATTCTCGGTCCTGCTGGTCCAGCCGCTCAAGGAGGGCGGGGCGGACGTGACGGTGAAGCTGGTCGGTGCGCCCTTCACCTGCGACATGTCCGATTGCCGGGTTACGGCCACCACCGACGATGGCAAGGAGCATGAATGGAAGGGACGGATGGCCACCAATGATGACGGCATCGCCATCGCCCCGTCGCAGGGCGCTTATGACGTCATCCGCAAGGCGAAGAGCGTGAAGGTCGACCTGGTGGTCGACGGCAAGGAAAAGACCGCGCCGTTCGAATTCGACGTTGCGGGGCTGAATTTGAAGGGGTGATAGTTTCCCGTTCGGTTCGAGCTTGTCGAGAACCGCTTGCGCCCCGTTTCTCGACTGCGCTCGAAACGAACGGGTGTGGACTTCACTCCTGCAAGGACACGCCGGGGCTGCGCGGATCGGCAGCGCCCTGCCAGCGGCCGTCGGGCAGGCGTTCGGCGGCATTGGCCTTCAGGCCCAGCTTGCTGATGCTGACCCGGTGGCCCAGCTTCTCCAGCGGCGCCTTCATCGCTTCCACCGATGTTCCCTGTTCCAGCACCAGCCCGTCGCCGTTGAAGAAGATGAGGCCCTGCGCGATCGACTCCTGCGCGGACAGGCCCCAGTCGAAATGGGCGATCAGCGCCTTGGCGACCTGCATGATGATGGTCTTGCCGCCGGCCGCGCCCACGGTGAAGACGGGCGTGCCCCTGGCGTCATAGACGATGGTGGGCGACATGGAGGAGAGCGGGCGCTTGCCCGGCTCCACCCGGTTGGCGACCGGCTTTCCATCCTTTTCCGGCGAGAAGCTGAAATCGGTCAGCTCATTGTTCAGGATGACGCCATTGGCGATCAGCTGGCTGCCGAAGAAGCTTTCGATCGTGGAGGTCCAGGCGGCGATGTCGCCATCATGGTCGACCGCGACGAAATGGCTGGTGCCGCTTTCTGGCTGGGGAAGCGACGCCGTGCGCGGTTGCGCGCCGGGCGGGGTGCCGGGCTTGTAGACATTGAGCGCCTTGTTGAGGCGGATCAGCGAGGAGCGCTGTTTGAGGTAGGCGGGGTCGATCATGCCGCTGATCGGCACGGAGACGAAGGCGGGATCGCCCAGCCAGGTGTCGCGATCGGCATAGGCGAGCTGCATCGCTTCGCCGATGACATGCCAGGAGCGGGGATCATCCTTGCCCCATGCGGCAAGCGGGAAACGCTCCACCATGCCCAATATCTCCAGCACGGTGATGCCGCCGGCCGACACCGGTCCCATGCCGCAGACGGTATAGGCGCGATAGGGACCGCAAATGGGTTTGCGCGGTTCGGCCTTGTAGGCGGCGATGTCCGCCTCCGTCATCGGCACCGGATTTTTGGGCGCGTTGGTCACGGCCTGGCTGATGAGGCGGGCATTTTCGCCGGTGTAGAAGGCGCCCGGTCCCTCCGCCGCGATCCGCTTGTACAGGGCGGCGAGCGGCGGGTTTTTCAGCAAGGCGCCGACCGGCGGCGGTGCGCCGTTCACCCAGAACATCTTCTGGATTTCCGGGAAGTCGGCCCAGATATTTTGCGTCGCGCGCAGCGCCGTGGCGGTGCGCTCGCCCAGCTGGAAGCCATCCTGCGCGTACCGGATCGCCGGCTGGAACAGATCGGCCCAGGGCAGCTTGCCCCATTTTTTGTGGGCGTCCCACGCCATGCGCAAATTGCCCGGCACGCCGGCGGAATAGCCGCCCGGCCAGGCTTGCATGAAGGGCAGGGGCTTGCCGTCGGCGCCCAGAAAACGGTCGGGCCGGGCGGCGGCCGGCGCGGTTTCGCGGCCGTCGATCGACTCCAGCACGCCGGTCTTGCCATCGTGATGCATCAGGAAGCCGCCGCCGCCGATGCCGCTATTATGCGGTTCGACCACGCCCAGCGTCAGCATCATGGCGATGGCGGCGTCGGTGGCGCTGCCGCCCTTGCGCAATATCTCCTGCCCGGCCTGCGCCGCGCGCGGATCGGCGGCGGACACGGTGGCGTTGGTCGAAACCGGCTCGCGTGCAGAAACGGCGGCGGGGTTCAGGGCGATAAGGGCGAGGGGGGCCAGCAGGCCGGTCAGGCGGGAGGTCATGCCCGGCACCCTATCGCCCCGACGCCGCTTCGCAACCCCATGATAGACCGGGGTTATGGCGCGGCGAACCGATCAGGCGTCGACGCCGACAATCTCCGCCACAGTCTTCACCCCGTCGCGCGCCATCAGCGCCTTGAGGCCGGCATTGATCCGGCGGGCGAGATAGGGGCCTTCATAGACCAGCGCGCTGTAAAGCTGGACCAGCGACGCGCCGGCGCGGATGCGGGCATAGGCATGGTCCGCATTGGCGATGCCGCCCACGCCGATCAGCGGCAGGCGATGGCCCAGCAGGCGGCGGAAATCGAGCAGCCGCGCCTGCGACAGGTCGGTCAGCGGCGCGCCGGACAGGCCGCCGGTTTCGCCGGCATGGGCCGATCGCAGCGTCGGGCGGGTGATGGTGGTGTTGGACACGATCAGCGCGTCGACCCGGTGGTCGATGCAGGCGGCGGCAATATCCTCCACATCGGCCGGCTCCAGATCGGGCGCGACCTTCAGGAAGATGGGCGGTCCGCCCTGCGGCCGGGCGGCCATCACCGCGCTCAGCAGATCGTCCAGCGCCGCCCGCCCCTGCAACGCACGCAGGCCGGGGGTGTTGGGGGAGGAGATGTTGACGGTCAGATAATCGGCCAGCGGCGCCATGCAGGTGACGCCGGTCGCATAATCGGCGTTGGCGCGGCCGGCGGCCGTCGCCTCCTTATTGGCGCCGATATTGATGCCGATGATCGCGCCCTGCCCATGCGGGCGGCGATAGCGGGCGATGCGGTCGGCCGCTGCGCCCTGTCCGCCATTGTTGAAACCGAAGCGGTTGATGACGGCGCGATCCTCGGCCAGGCGGAACAGGCGTGGCTGGGGATTGCCCGGTTGGGCGAGCGGGGTCAGCGTCCCCAGTTCGGCAAAGCCGAAGCCCAGCCCGTGCATCTTGTGCGCGACCCGGCCATCCTTGTCATAACCCGCCGCCAGCCCGACCGGGTTGGGAAAGCGGATGCCCGCCACCGTCGTCGCCAGCATCGGGTCGGCGGCAAGAGGCTTTGCCGTCGGCATCATCCGCAGCGCGGCGATGGACAGATTATGGGCGCGCTCGGCATCGAGCGTGAAGAGGAGCGGGCGGATCAGGCGATAGGACATGGGGGCGCTATGCCAGCGCCGGGCGCGGGCGTCGAGTCACTGTGGCGGATCAGTCACATCGCCCCGATCCTGACATTTCATGACAGAAAACGTCATGAATGAGACCGTTTGCAATCGCGAAATGTCCGATTCATCCAATAAAATTTCACCGATTCCGGCGTAAAGCCGGCTTGCGACCCGAAGGCTCTTAGGCCCATGGCCGATGAGACCTTTTCCTGACCCGGCGATGAAAATCGCCGGGTCATTTTTTTGTCTCGCATCCGTCGCCCGGCTTTCAGCGACATAAAAGTTACAGTGAATTAGCCATATTGCTTGCGCCCCCATGCTATTGGCGCATAGTGTTTTTCCTTGGGGTGAAGAACATGGGGCCGCATCTGGCAGAAACGGGCGGTGGCGCAGTCGCGTTACCGGATGAACGCGGGCCGCTATCCTATACGGTGGCGGCGGCGCAGGGGCCTGTCCGGCTCCGCTATCTTGCGCCTCCGCCGAATCTGCGCGCCTATTTCGGCTCTCTCTATCTGTTTTCGGTGACGGCGGACCGTTTCGCAGATGCAACACGCGCCGATGTGCCGCAATTGCGCTTCATGCTTGACGGCGGCGGCGACTATCATTTTCACGATGGCGCGGTGACGCCCACGCCCGATGTCTGCCTGCTGGGGCCGACCATGGGCGCGACCCGTTTTCAGGTGAACGGGCCGATCCGGGTGCTGGGCATTTCGCTGTTGCCGGCGGGATGGATGGCGCTGCATGGCGGGAACGCCAGCCTGTTGGCTGACCGGCTTTGCGATCTGGCGGCGGAAAAAGGCGATGTCTACCGCGCATTGCTGGCGGCATTGCGCGGGCTGGACGATGATGATGCCGACGCAATGGCGGATCTGTGCTGGTCGGAACTGGGCAAGCTGGTGAAGCCGCCGCGCGCCGCCATCTGGGACTTGCTGGGGGCGGTCGACGCCTGGCTGATGGGGGAAGGATCGCCCCGCATCGAATCGCTGGCGGAAACGACCGATCTGTCGCCGCGCCAACTGGCGCGCCTGACCAACAAATATTATGGCGCCCCGCCCAAGCTGCTGGCCCGCAAATATCGGGCGCTGCGCTGTTCGGCGCGGATCGCGCTGGATGGCGACAGCTGGCAGCAATTGTGCGAGGAGGCCAGCTTTTATGACCAGTCGCACTTCATTCGGGAAATCAAGCATTTCATCGGCCTGACCCCGCACCAGTTGCAGACCGAACCGTCCGCCGTTGCGCAACTGACCTTGCTGCGCCGTTCGCTGGGCGGTGACGTGGCCGTTCTCAACCGTCTGAGTTGACCGCGCCCAAGCAAAATTTCCTTGATTAAACGTGCCTGTGCGACCACATGCGCCCAATCGGATGGAATCGGTCCGATTTGAGAATGGTTCGCAACTTGTAAAGGGCGCGTGACACGACATGAAATTGTCGAGCTTCGCTGACTATGCGGTCGTGCTGATGTCCGCCGCCGCGCGCCATTGCGGCGCGACGCGGATGAACGCGACCACGCTGAGCGCCGAAACCGGCATTCCGCTGCCCACCGCGCAAAAGCTGGTGAGCCGCCTGTCGTCGGCCGGTTTGCTCGAATCGAGCCGGGGCACGGGCGGCGGCGTGCGCCTGTCGCGCCCGCCTGCGGCCATCACTTTGGCGGACGTGGTGGAGGCGGTCGAAGGGCCGATCGCCATGACCGCCTGCACGGAAATGGGCGCCCATGACTGCAATCTGGAAAGCGATTGCCGCATCCGCCCGCACATGAATGTGGCGAACAACGCGATCCGCGAAGCGCTCGCGAACGTGACTATCGCCAGTTTGACACGAGAAATGGCATGACCGAACAAGCAACCACCGTTCGCAATCAGGAAGCGCAGGAGGCCGCAGATCGCGCCTCGACCTATGAACATGGCTGGTCTTCGGCCATCGAGCAGGATTTCGCGCCCAAGGGGCTGAACGAGGATACGGTCCGCTTCATTTCCGCCAAGAAGAAGGAGCCGCAATGGCTGCTCGACTGGCGGCTCAAGGCGTTCGCCATGTGGCAGAAGATGGACGCGCCGGACTGGGCCAAGCTCAACGTCCCGCCGATCGACTATCAGGACGCCTATTATTACGCCGAGCCGAAGAAGAAGGTGGAGCTGGATTCGCTGGATCAGGTCGATCCCGAAATTCTGGCGACCTATCAGAAGCTGGGCATCCCCATCGCCGAGCAGGAAATGCTGGCCGGGGTGAAGGGCAGCCGCAAGGTCGCGGTCGACGCCGTGTTCGACAGCGTCAGCGTCGCCACCACCTTCCGCAAGGAGCTGGAGGAAGCGGGCGTCATCTTCCGTTCGATCAGCGAAGCGGTGCGCGAATTCCCCGATCTGGTGAAGAAGTGGCTGGGCAAGGTCGTGCCGATGCACGACAATTATTTCGCGACATTGAACTGCGCGGTCTTTTCCGACGGCACTTTCGTCTACATTCCCAAGGGCGTTCGCTGCCCGATGGAGCTGTCGACCTATTTCCGCATCAATGCGGAAAATACCGGTCAGTTCGAACGCACGCTGATCGTCGCGGATGAAGGCAGCTATGTCTCCTATCTGGAAGGCTGCACCGCGCCGATGCGCGATGAAAATCAGCTGCACGCCGCCGTGGTGGAACTGGTCGCGCTCGATGATGCGGAGATCAAGTACAGCACCGTCCAGAACTGGTATCCCGGCGACGAGAATGGCAAGGGCGGCATCTATAATTTCGTGACCAAGCGCGCGCTGTGTCAGGGCCGCAACTCCAAGGTCAGCTGGACGCAGGTGGAAACCGGCAGCGCCATCACCTGGAAATATCCATCCTGCGTGCTGAACGGCGAAAATAGCGTCGGCGAATTTTATTCGGTGGCGCTCACCAACAATCTGCAACAGGCCGACACCGGCACCAAGATGATCCACAATGGCAAGGGGTCGCGTTCGACCATCGTGTCGAAGGGGATCAGCGCGGGCCGCAGCAACAACACCTATCGCGGGCTGGTGCGCGTGGCGCCGGGCGCGGAGGGCGTGCGCAACTTTACCCAGTGCGACAGCCTGCTGCTGGGCGACCAGTGCGGCGCGCATACCGTGCCCTATATCGAAGTGCGCAATCCCAGCGCCCAGATCGAGCATGAGGCGACGACGAGCAAGATCAGCGACGATCAGCTGTTCTACGCGATGCAGCGTGGCCTCGATCAGGAAAGCGCGGTCAGCCTGATCGTCAACGGCTTCGCCAAGGAAGTGCTGCAACAACTGCCAATGGAATTCGCGGTGGAAGCGCAGAAGCTGCTCGGCATCAGTCTGGAAGGCAGCGTGGGCTAATATCTCCGCCCCACCCCGTCATGCTGAACTTGTTTCAGCATCCATTGCGCCATTGAGGGCGAGGGGAGTGGGGAGGAATGGACCCTGAAACAAGTTCAGGGTGACGTAGCATTTGAGATTTTGAAGGACGAATAAGTTGAGCGACGAAGACGATATCCAGGATGCCCTCGCCGATTTCGCGGAGGATGTCGGCAATGGTCAGGCATGGACCGCTGCGATCCGCATCCTGACCGAGGATTATGAGCTGGAGGACGGCGAACTCGCCGCCCGCGCCGCCAAGGATTTCGGCGATCTCGACGCCTATCAGGCCGAATGCCGCGATGCGCTGGAAAAGGGCGATGTCGCGATGACCGAGAAGCTGCGGACCGACAAGGCCTTCCATAAGGCGAAGGCGCCCAACCTCGCCCGCATGGGCCCGGTCAGCGAATTCGTCGTCGCGCTGCTGGAAAAGGGCGCGCCGGAACCGGATGCCGACTGGTGGCCCTATATGCCGATCAAGCGGCATATCGACACGCTGTTCCCCGCGCCGGGCGATGTGCGCGACATGGCTTTCTGGACCGCGCGAACGCTGCAGCGCGCGCATAAGGGTTAAACGGACATGCTGACGATCGACACTCTCACCAACGAAATCGACGGCAAGGCGATCCTGAAGGGCCTGTCGCTCCAGATCAATGCGGGCGAAATCCACGCGATCATGGGGCCGAACGGCGCGGGCAAGTCGACGCTGGCCTATACGCTGGGCGGCCGTCCGAACTATGACGTGACCGGCGGCACCGCGACCTTCGAGGGTGCCGACCTGTTCGAGATGGAGCCGCATGAGCGGGCTGCGGCCGGGCTCTTTTTGGGCTTCCAGTACCCGGTCGAGATTCCGGGCGTGTCCAACCTGCAATTTCTGCGCGAAAGCCTCAATTCGCAGCGCCGCGCGCGCGGCGAGAAGGAACTGAACGGCGGCGAATTCATCCGTCTGGCCAAGGAAAAGGCCGGTCTGCTGGGGCTCGACATGGAAATGTTGAAGCGCCCGGTGAATGTCGGCTTTTCGGGCGGCGAAAAGAAGCGCGCCGAAATGGTGCAGATGGGCATTCTCGATCCCAAGCTGGCGATCCTGGACGAGACGGACTCGGGTCTCGACATCGACGCGCTCAAGATCGTGGGATCGGGCATCAATGCGATCATGCGCAAGCCGGACAAGGCGGTGCTGCTGATCACCCATTATCAGCGGCTGCTCGATTATGTGAAGCCCGACTTCGTCCATGTTCTGGCCGCCGGCCGGATCGTCAAGTCGGGTGGTCCCGAACTGGCGCTGGAGCTGGAGCGCGAGGGTTATGCCGAGGTGGTGGCCGCGTGAACGCCCTGACTCTGCCGACGCCCCTGCCCACCCGCAAGGCCGAAGAATGGCGCTATAGCGACCTAGAGGCGCTGGCGACCGTGTGGCCCGTGCCCGCGCCCACCCGTATCGATGTGGCGGCGGGCGACAGCGTGGCCCATCATCTGTTGCAGGATGTGGGCGAAGGGGCTGCGGCCGTGCATGACTATGTCATCACCATTGCCGACGGCGCGCGGTGCGATTTCCATGTGCTGAATGTCGGCGGCAAGCTGGGCCGCGTGACCTTTACTGTCACGATCGGCAGCAATGCGCATTTCGAACTGAAGGGCGCGATCATCGGCGGCGGCGACCAGACGCTGGAAATCATCACCAGCGTCACCCATGCTCAGCCCGATTCGACCAGCGGCCAGACCATCCGGTCGATCCTGGGCCAGCGCGCGACGGGCAGCTATCTGGGCAGCATCAATGTCGCCCGCGATGCGCAGCGCACCGATGCGTTCCAGTCGATCAAGGCCATGCTGCTGGATCGCACCGCCACGGCCAACGCCAAGCCGGAGCTGGAAATCTACGCCGACGACGTCAAATGCGCGCATGGCGCGACGGTGGGCGAACTGGACAAGCAGGCGCTGTTCTACATGGCGTCGCGCGGCATGGACCCGGCGACGGCCAAGACATTGTTGTTGAAGGCGTTCGTCGCGGGCATGTTTGACGATGTGGCGGGCGAAGCGGTCAAGGACGCGCTGGAGGCCGCTGCGCTCGCCAAGCTGGAGACTTTGGTGTGACGAACGACCCAACATCCGTTCGCCCTGAGCCTGTCGAAGGGCCGTCCTTCACTGCAAAGGAAGGACAGGGCTTCGACAAGCTCAGCCCGAACGGTTTTTTGAGCTTACGCCATGATTTCCCCGGTGTGGGCGACTGGCATTATCTGGACAGCGCCGCCACCGCGCAAAAGCCCAATGCCGTGATCGACGCCATCGCCCGCGCCTATGGCCCGGACTATGCGACGGTGCATCGCGGCGTCTATGAACGCTCGGCCAATATGACGCTGGCCTATGAAGCGGCGCGGCGCAAGGTCGCGGGCTTCATCGGCGCGCAGTCGGACAGCGAGATCGTCTATGTCCGGGGCGCGACCGAGGGCATCAATCTGGTGGCGCAATGCTGGGCCGGGACGCAGCTGAAGGCGGGCGACCGCATATTGCTCTCCACGCTGGAGCATCATAGCAATATCGTCCCCTGGCAGATCGTTGCGGAGAAGATCGGCGCGCATATCGACGTCGTGCCGCTGACGGCGGACGGCCAGATCGATCTCGACGCGATGCGCGCGATGATCACGCCGCAGCATCGCATGGTCGCGCTGGCCCATGTGTCGAACGTGCTGGGCAGCGTGCTCGATTGCCGCCGCGCCGCCGACATCGCCCATATGGTCGGCGCGAAGATATTGATCGACGGCTGCCAGGCGGTGCCGCGCCTTGCCGTGGATGTGCAGGCGCTGGACTGCGATTTCTACGTCTTTTCCGGGCATAAGCTGTACGGCCCGACCGGCATCGGCGTGCTGTGGGGTCGCAAGGAACTGCTGGACGCCATGCCCCCCTATCAGGGTGGCGGGTCGATGATCGACAAGGTGACGTTCGAAAAGACGACCTATGCCCCCGCGCCGACCCGGTTCGAGGCGGGAACGCCGCATATTGTGGGCGTCGTCGGGCTTTCGGCGGCGATCGATTATGTGCAGGGCGTGGGGCTGGACGCGATCCACGCCCATGAATGCGCCATGGTGGCCAAGGCGCGCGCCGCGATCGAACAGATCAACAGCGTGCGCGTCTTTGGCCCCGATAATTCGGCCGGCATCCTCTCTTTCGAGGTTGAGGGGGTGCATCCGCACGATGTCGGCACCATATTGGATGAAACGGGCGTCGCGATCCGGGCCGGCCATCATTGCGCACAGCCGCTGATGCGCCATCTGGGCGTGGAGGCGACGGCGCGGGCCAGTTTCGGCATTTATAGCGACGACAGCGATGTGGATGCGCTGGTGAAGGGCATCGAGCGGGTCAGGAAGATTTTTGGATGACTGAGGAACGCAAGATTTTGGTCGAGGAAGTGGACGCGGTGGACAGCCCGCCCAAGGCGCGCGTGGACGATGCGGCAGAGGCCGCGCCGCGCCAGCGCGACTATCTGGATGGCTTCCTGACGCAAAAGCCCAACGAAGTGGCGGCCGGCGAGCCGGGCGGCGACCTGTATGACGGGATCATCGATGCGCTGAAGGAAATCTTCGACCCCGAAATCCCGGTCAACATCTATGATCTGGGCCTGATCTATGGCGTCGACGTTACGACCGATGGCCACGCCGTCGTCACCATGACGCTGACGACGCCGCATTGCCCGGTGGCCGAATCCATGCCGGGCGAAGTCGAACTGCGCGTCGGCGCGGTGCCGGGCGTGGGCGATGTCGAGGTGAATCTGGTCTGGGATCCGCCATGGGATCCGGGCAAGATGAGCGACGAAGCCAAGCTCGAACTGGGGATGCTGTAGAGCATGCTGCGTTAAATTCGACGCGGACCGCATGCTCTAAGTTTTTGTTGTCGCATCGTTTTAAGCGGAAAACCGGTTCCCACTTTTCCGTACGATGCTCTAGTTTCTCCCCTCCTTTCCAGGGAGGGGATTAAGGGGTGGGTGGCGAGCGAAGCGAGCCTCTGTCCCATCGAACCAAGCGCCGCCTGCGGCGACGACCCACCCCCGGCCCCTCCCTTTCAGGGAGGGGGGAGGATATTGGAATGACCGAAACGACGACCAAAGTCCGCGCCCGCCCCGCCGCCGTCATCCTGACGCCGAGCGCGCAGCAGCGCATTGCCGACCTGATGGCCCAGGCGCCCGAAGGCACGATCGGCGTCAAGCTGTCTACCCCCAAGCGTGGCTGTTCGGGCCTTGCCTATTCGGTCGACTATGTGACGGAAGAAGCCAAGTTCGACGAGAAGATCGAAACGCCGGGCGGCATACTCTACATTGACGGCGCATCGGTCCTCTATCTGGTGGGATCGACGATGGACTGGGTGGAGGATGATTTCACGGCCGGCTTCGTCTTCAACAATCCCAACGCCAAGGGCAGCTGCGGCTGCGGCGAGAGCTTTACGGTTTAACCCGGCGGGCGGGTAAGATGCCCCATATGCTCATCCTCGGCATGGGCTATACCGCGTCCCGCCTTGCCGCCCGATTGCGTGGTGACGGCTGGCGCATCACCGGCGTGCGCCGCAACGCCGACAGCGAAACCATCGCCTTTGACGATGACGCCGCCGTCCGCGCCGCCATCGCACAGGCCACGCATATCCTCTCCTCCGTTCCGCCCGAAGGCGACGCCGATCCCGTCCTGACCCGCTATGGCGCGGCTATTGCCGCCGCCCCCGCCATCTGGACCGGCTATCTCTCCTCCACCGGCGTCTATGGCGACGCAGCCGGCGCATGGGTGGATGAAGCCAGCCCCGTCGGCCTTGGCCGTCGCGCCGCGCGGGCGCAGGCCGACGCGGACTGGGGCGCGCTTCGCCCGGATATGCGCCGGTTCCGGCTGCCGGGCATCTATGGTCCGGGTCGCAGCGCGCTGGACCGGGTGCGGGAGGGGCGGGCGCATCGCATCGACCTGCCCGAACAGATTTTCAGCCGCGCCCATGTGGACGATATTGGTGCGGGGATCATCGCCTCGCTCCATAGCGGGCCGCCGGGCGTCTATAATCTGTCGGACGACCTGCCCTGCGCGCAGAACCGGCTGATCGAGGAAGCCTGCGTCCTGCTGGGCCAGCCTGTTCCGCCGCTCCTGACGCTGGAGGAAGCGCAATTGTCGCCGATGGCGCGCGCCTTCTATGCCGAAAATCGCCGCGTCGCCAATGGCCGGGCGAAGCGGCTGCTGGGCTGGACGCCGCGCTATCCGACCTATCGCGAAGGGCTGCGCGCTTGCCTGTGATTCCGTTCATCGCATGGTTTACGCCTTGTTAACCGCGCTGATCGACAAGCGGGGCATCGCTTTTTAAGGGACGCGCCATGATCCGCATCGACAGCCAGATTGACAGGAATTTTTCGGCGCTCAGCCACCGGATGACGGACATGGCCGTGCCCGGACGGGGGGCCGCCGCGCCCGAATCGATCGCCAGCCTGATCGACAAGGTCAACGCCGCCAAGCTGCGCTATCAGCCCGGCGGCATGCGGTAGACTGGAACGCCTTCACCTTGATCCGTTCGCCCTGAGCCTGTCGAAGCTTCAAACGAGGCGCGTGACTCGTTTGAACCTGAGCGCCTGCTGCAAGCAGGCAGTCGAAGGGGGCTGTACTTTTCTTAGCGTGTTCAAGGCAAAATGCAGGGCTTCGACAAGCTCAGCCCGAACGGAGGTTGGGTGATCCAGGTTTCACGCACGAGGCTCTAAGCGGCTTTGGATCGCAGGGCGATGGCCATGCCGGCGATCGCCAGCAGCGCGCCGATGATCGCCAGCGCGGACCAGCGATAGCCCTCCACCAGTGTCGAAATCAGCATCGCGATCACCGGGATCAGGACGCTGGTATAGGCCGCCCGGCCTGCGCCCATGCGCTGGATCAGCGTGAAGTAAAGCGGGAAGGTGACGACCGATCCGGCCAGTCCCAGCCACGCGACGCCCGCTATATAGCCCGCCCGCAGATCGAAGGTTGGCGGGCCGACCGTGGCCCAGGCGAACAGCGCATCCACCGCCGCGCCGATCAGCATCGCCCAGGCCAGAACCGCCACCATCGGCAGCCGCCGGGCAATCTCCATCCCCTGCATGACATTGGCGGCCGACGCGCTCATCAGCCCCGCGAAGGAGAAGGCCGCGCCCAGCAGCACCATGTCCGGCCTGACCGTTGCGGCATGATATTCATGCAGCAGCATCAGGATGATGCCCGCCACCGCGACCGCCGATCCGCCGATGAAGGCGCGGCTGACGGGCTGACGAAAGATCAGGAAGGCGAGGATCGAATTGGGGATCAGCAGCATCGCATAGACGACCGCGACCACGCCCGACGTCAGATAATGCTCCGCCCGATAGACGAAATTGAAATTGAGCACGAACTGCGCCACGCCCAGCAGCCCGGCAAAAAGCAGGCCCGCGCCGCCGATCCGCAGGGACACGCCCCGGAAGCGTGCGAAGATGGCCATGGCGACGCCGGCCAGCAGGAAGCGATAGCAGACCGACCAGCTGGCCGGCACCGATCCGATCTGATCACGGATGACGATCCAGGTCGAACTCCAGATCAGGGTGACGAGGATGAAGGGCAGCAGCACGCCGCCCCGTTTGCCCTCACCCATGGCCCAGCGCCTGCAATGCCTGCGCCAGCGGGGCGACGCTCTGCGCATCCTGCGACCAGTTGGTGACGAGCCGGGCGGCGCCGTCGCCCCAGTCGTAAAAGTCGAAACCCTGCGCGCGCAGGCTGGCGGCTTCCGCCGCGGTCAGCCGCACGAACAGTTCGTTCGCCTGCACGACATGCATCAGCCGCCCGGCTGCGCCCGCCGCCAGCGCCTGCGCCGCGGCATTGGCGCGGCCGGCATTGTCCAGCCACAGCCCGCCGTCGATCATCGCCAATATCTGTGCGGCGAGATAACGGCCCTTGGAAAAGAGATGGCCCGACCGCTTGCGCCAGCGCTTCGCCTCGGCGGCGCGGGCAGGGGCTTTGTCGCCGAAGAAGAGCAGAGCCTCCCCCACCATGCCGCCATTTTTGACGCAGCCAAAGCTGAGCGCATCCACGCCCGCGCGCCATGTGACGTCGGCCGGCGCGCAGCCCAGATGGGCGACAGCATTGGCGAAGCGCGCGCCATCCATGTGGAAGCCCATGCCATGGGCCTTCGCCACATCGCCCAGCGCGGCGACTTCGTCGGGCGCATAGACCAGCCCATATTCGGTTGCGTTGGTGATGCTGATCGCGCGGGCCGGCACCTGATGCACATCGGGACGGATCGCCTTCAGCCGGTCGGCCACGGCAAGCGGCGACAGTTTCGCGCCGTCGCCGGGCAGCGCCATCAGGCTCGCGCCATGGGTGAAGAAGCCGGGCGCGCCGCATTCATCGACCATGATATGCGCTTCTTCATGGCAGAGGATGCCGCCATAGGGCGGGCAGAGCGTGGCGAGCGCGATGCAGTTGGCCGCCGTCCCCGTGGCGACCCACAGGGCGCTGACCGGCGTTTCGAACAGGTCGCTGAACGCGCCGTCCAGCCGCGCGCTCCATGCGTCGCCGTCATAGCCATGGTCGGCATGATCGGCGGCGGCGATGGCGGCCAGAATGGCGGGGCTGATCGGGGTGACATTGTCGGAGAAGAAATGCATGGCCGATCGATAGCCGGGCCGCCGCCGCGCGAGAAGAGGCCATCGCCGCGCGACTGGCCCTGTCCGCGCGTAATAGGTCAGCATATATGACCAATTGTTTCACGCGCCGCTCTGTGACATAGGCGGCCCCTTCCGAGCCAGTATAAGGAGACTCACCATGGCCGCCGAGCAGACGTCGCGCTTCACCGTCACCCGCAACAGCCAGGCTGTAGCGGCAGACCAGCGCGCTGTATTGCTCGAAGATCCCGGTTTCGGCCGGCTCTTCACCGACCATATGGTGACGATCCGCTATACCGAAGGGCAGGGCTGGCACAGCCACAAGGTGGAGCCGCGCGCCCCCTTTCAGCTCGATCCGGCCTGCGCCGTGCTGCATTATGCGCAGGAAATCTTTGAAGGCATGAAGGCATACCGGCTGGAAGATGGCAGCATCGCCATGTTCCGCCCGGAGGAAAATGCCCGCCGCTTCGCCGAATCGGCCGAGCGCATGGCGATGCCGGCGATCCCGGAAGAGCTGTTCCTGGAAGCGGTCGAGCAGTTGGTGAAGATCGATGCAGACTGGATTCCGGGCGGCGAAGGGAGCCTCTATCTGCGCCCCTTCCTGTTCGCCAGCGAAGCCTTTCTGGGCGTGCGCCCGTCGAACGAATATATTTTCTGCGTCATCGCTTCGCCCGCCGGCGCCTATTTCAAGGGCGGCAAGAAGGCCGTGACCCTGTGGGTGTCGGACCATTATACCCGCGCGGCGCGGGGCGGCACCGGGGCCGCCAAGTGCGGCGGCAACTATGCCGCCTCGCTGGTCGCGCAGAAGGAAGCGATCCAGCATGGCTGCGATCAGGTCGTCTTCCTCGACGCCGCAGAAAATAAGTGGGTCGAGGAACTGGGCGGCATGAACGTCTTCTTCGTGATGGACGACGGGTCGATCATCACGCCGCCGCTCGGCACCATCCTGCCCGGCATCACCCGCAATTCGATCGTCACGCTCGCCCGCGCCAGGGGGATCAAGGTGCGTGAGGAATTGTACAGCTTTGCCCAGTGGCGCGAAGACGCGACCAGCGGGAAGATGCGCGAAGCCTTTGCCTGCGGCACGGCGGCGGTCGTCACCGCCATCGGCACGGTCAAGAGCACGGGCGGCGACTTCACCATCGGCAATGGCGATGGCGGTCTGGTGACGGAAAGCCTGCGCGCCGAACTGACCGGCATCCAGCGCGGCGCCGTGGCCGATCCGGCCGGCTGGGTGCACACGCTGTAAGATGTGAGGCTGCGTGCTCCTGCGAAAGCAGGAGCCCAGTTCTGGCCTACCAACTAGGCTCCTGCTTTCGCAGGAGCACATGCTATTTGATCCAGGTCGCTTCCCAATCCCTTTCCAAGCGCCTAGACACGCCTCCATGGAACGCTTTGACGTCGTGATATTGGGTGGCGGGCTGGTCGGCCTCACCCTTGGCATCGCCCTTTCCGGCCATGGCGTGCGCTGCGCCGTGATCGATCCGGCCGATCCGGTCGGCACCACCGCCGCCGGGTTCGAC
This sequence comes from Sphingobium rhizovicinum, assembly GCF_042647625.1. Lineage (NCBI taxonomy): Bacteria > Pseudomonadati > Pseudomonadota > Alphaproteobacteria > Sphingomonadales > Sphingobiaceae > Sphingobium > Sphingobium rhizovicinum. The sequence goes on from NZ_JBHRVU010000004.1 coordinate 403,919, forward strand.
GGCCGCGTTTCCGCCATCAGTTCGACCAGCTACGCCATGCTCTCCGCGATCGGCGTGGGCCGGCATCTGGAGGGGAAGGGCTGCCCGATCGACCGCATCTGGGTCAGCGACGGGCTGGAACCGGGCGCGCTGGATTTCGCGCCGGATGCCGAAGATGGCGTGATGGGAACGATGTTCCCCAATCGCGACCTGCGCGTCGCCCTGGCGCAAACCGCGCAGGAGGCCGCGAACCTTACCCGTTTTCAGCCCGATCATGCCACCCATGTCGATCGCAATGCCGATGGCGTCACGCTGACGCTGGCGAGCGGCGCGGTGATCGAGGGCGCGCTGCTGGTCGCGGCCGAGGGGCGCAACAGCCCCACGCGCGAGGCGGCCGGGATCAACACCACCCGCTGGCAATATAAGCATACCGCCATGGTGACGGCGATCGACCATGAAGTGCCGCACGCCAATACCGCCTATGAAATCTTCTATGTCGGCGGTCCGTTCGCGCTGCTGCCGATGCTGCCGGGCACCCGATCCGCCGTGGTGTGGACCGTGCCGACCGAGCAGGCGCCGGCGATGATGAAGCTGTCCGAGCGCGCCTGGCTGGCCGAGGCGCAGAAGCGGATCGGCGGTTTCCTGGGCGAGATAAAGCTGGCCGGGCCGCGCTCCTCCTATCCGCTGGGCTTCCACCATGCCGCGCGCATTACCGACACGCGCCTCGCGCTGGTGGGCGACAGCGCGCACGCCATCCACCCGATTGCCGGGCAGGGCCTCAATCTGGGCTTCCGCGATGTCGCCGCGCTGGTCGAAGTGCTGGTGGAGGGCATGCGCCTTGGCCTCGATCCGGGCGATGCGCAGTTGCTGGCGCGCTATCAGCGCTGGCGCGGGCTGGACGCGATGATGACCAGCGTGGCGATGGACGGCCTCGTCCGCCTGTTCGACGTGCCGGGCAAGATCCCCTCGCTGGTGCGTCGCGCGGGGCTGGCGGCGGTGCAGCGCACCTCGCTGCTCAAGAACCGCTTCATGGCCGAAGCGCGCGGCCAGTCGGGCGCGCTGCCACGGCTGCTGACGGGCGAGATGGTGTAGGAAAGCCCGCGACGAGGCGATGCCTCGGACGCGACAGCCATTTCCCTGCTACTCCTGATTCGCGGCAATAACGCCGCCTATCAAAAGGAGAAACGCGCATGACATTTGCGGATGCGTGCATCGCTCTTGGAGTGATGATCGCCTTTGCGACCTTGATCCTCAAGATCGTGGAGGTTTCGCGCTCCAAATAAGGTGCACGACGGGCGGGGGCGCGTTGCCGCGCGTCCCCAAACGAGTGAACCCCCGCCATTGCCGTGACGGGGGTTCTTCTATCAAAGGCGAAAACGCCATGACATTTGCGCTTTCTACATAGCGCAAACGCCCCTGAATTTCAACTTACAGCATCCGCCGCAGCACATCGTCCTTCAGCAGGAAATGGTGGCGCAGCGCTGCGCCGACATGCAGCACGATCAGCGCCACCCAGAGCCAGGGCAGCAGCTCATGTGCGCCGCGCGAGAGGCCGACGATGGCGTCGCCTTTCGCCACGGCGAATTTGGGCACGTCGAACAGGAAGAACCAGTTGAGCGGGCGGTTGCCAGCCGAAGACATGATCCAGCCCGACAGCGGCAGGACCAGCATCAGCGCGTAGAAGAGGACATGCGTCGCATGGGCGGCGCCCTTTTCCCATGCCGGCATCGCTGCGGGCAGGGGTGGGGCGCGGTGGGTGAGGCGCCAGACGATCCGCAGCAGCGTCAGCGCCAACACGGTCAGGCCGATGGATTTGTGCACCGGCATCACCACCCAGTCCTTTGGCAGGGCGTCATGCGCAAAGCCGAGGAACAAATTGCCCAATATGAGGATGGCGATGATCCAGTGCAGGGCGCGGGCGACGGAAGTGTAACGGGCCATGGGCTGCTCCTTTTGGGATGTCGGCCAAAGCCATGGCCATCCTACCCGACGCCCATGGCTTCATTTCATGATGGACCGCCTGTCAGGACGGCCCCTTAGGGCGTGATGCGATTAGATTGAACCGCACCACGCCCTAAGAGTCTTTTGTTTTCCGCGTTTTGCGAGCCGTCATCTGTTCCAGATGACTTCAAACTGCTCTAACCCTGACGATTGGCGACCAGATTGTCCACCACCGACGGGTCGGCGAGCGTGCTGGTGTCGCCCAGCGCCTGGGCCGACACTTCGCCCTCGGCAATCTTGCGCAGGATGCGGCGCATGATCTTGCCCGATCGCGTCTTGGGCAGGCCCGGCGCGAACTGGATGGCGTCGGGCGTGGCGATCGGCCCGATTTCGGTCCGCACCCATTTGACCAGATCCTTGCGCAGCGCGTCGTTCGCCTCCTCGCCGCTGTTCAGCGTGACATAGGCGTAGATGCCCTGCCCCTTGATGTCGTGGGGGAAGCCGACCACCGCTGCTTCGGCGACGCTTTCATGCAGCACCAGCGCGCTTTCGACCTCGGCCGTGCCCATGCGGTGGCCCGACACGTTGATGACGTCGTCGACGCGGCCGGTGATCCAGTAATAGCCGTCCGCGTCGCGCCGCGCGCCGTCGCCGGTCGTATATTTGCCGGGGAAGGTGCTGAAATAGGTCTGGAAGAAGCGCTCATGATCGCCCCAGACCGTGCGCATCTGCCCCGGCCAGCTCCCTGCGATGACCAGATTGCCCTCGGTCGCGCCCTCCAGCACCTTGCCCTCGCCATCCACGATCTGCGGCACCACGCCCGGCATGGGGAAGGTGGCGGAGCCGGGCTTGAGGTCGGTCGCGCCCGGCGTCGGCGCGATCATCGCGCCGCCCGTCTCGGTCTGCCACCAGGTGTCGATGATCGGGCAGCGATCCTCGCCCACGACATGATGATACCAGCGCCAGGCTTCCGGGTTGATCGGTTCGCCCACCGTGCCCAGCAGGCGCAGCGATTTGCGGCTGGTGGAATGGACGAAATCATCGCCCTCCTTCATCAGCGCGCGCAGCGCCGTGGGCGCGGTGAAGATGGTCTGGACCTGATGCCGGTCGACCACCTGCCAGATGCGCGCGGGCGTGGGATAATTGGGCACGCCTTCATAGATCAGCGTCGTCGCGCCGTTCGCCAGCGGGCCATAAACGATATAGCTATGCCCCGTGACCCAGCCGATGTCGGCGGCGCACCAGTAAATGTCGCCGGGCCGATAATCGAAGCAGAGTTCGTGGGTCAGGCTGGCCCAGAGCAGATAGCCGCCGGTCGTGTGCAGCACGCCCTTGGGCTTGCCGGTGGAGCCGGAGGTGTAAAGGATGAACAGCGGGTCTTCCGCCTTCATCGGTTCGGGCGGGCAGTCGGCAGAGACGGTTGCGGCTTCTTCATGCAGCCAGAGGTCGCGCCCGTCCTTCATCGTCACTGCGCCGCCCGTGGCCTTCACCACCACGACCTTGCGCACGCTGGGGCATTCCTTCAGCGCGGCGTCGACATTGACCTTCAGCGGCACGGCCTTGCCGCCGCGGCGGCCTTCGTCGGCGGTGATGACGATGGTCGAATCGCAATCAATGATGCGGCCTGCCAGCGCTTCGGGCGAAAAGCCGCCAAAGACGACGCTATGGATCGCGCCGATCCGCGCGCAGGCCAGCAGGGCGAAAGCGGCTTCGGGGATCATCGGCAGATAGATGGTGATCCGGTCGCCCTTCTTTGCGCCTGCGGCCTTGAGCACATTGGCCAGGCGGCAGACTTCGGCATGGACTTGGGCATAGGTATAACGGCGCGGATCGGCGTCGGGCGAATCGGGTTCCCAGATGATCGCAGTTTCGTCCGCCCGATCCGCCAGATGGCGGTCGATGCAGTTGGCGCTGACGTTCAGCACGCCGTCGCTGAACCATTGGACGCCGAAATCGGCTTCCGCAAAGCTGCTTTCATTGGCGCGGGTCGGCGGCGTGATCCAGTCCAGACGCTTGGCCCGCTCCAGCCAATAGGCGTCGGCATCGTCGATCGAGCGGGCATAATCCGCTTCCCGGCCGGCACGGTCCATCAGCGCGCCTGTGGCCCAGCTGTCCGGCACCGGGAAGAAATCGTCAGACATCAGGCATCCTTTCCGTAGCGAAACTATTGTCGCAGTCTCTTCTCCGCCATAGCTTAGCGCGATCGGGCGGGAGGTCCATGCCGTTTGACGTCGTTCTTTTGGAGAATATCGCCGAAGGCGCTGCATCGCATTTCCGCAATTTGCCGCTTTCCCCATGGGCTGCGCGCGCCTAACAGCAATGCTCTATGTGGCTGCTCTACCAATTTCCGCTTTGTCCCTTTTCCCGCAAGGTCCGGCTGCTGCTGGGCGAAAAGGGGATCGGCTATGATCTGGTGCGCGAATCCCCCTGGATGATGCGCGACGAATTTCTGGATCTCAATCCAGCCGGCACCACGCCGGTGATGGCGGACGAAGAACGCGGCATCACCCTGATCGACAGTCAGGCGATGTGCGAATATTTCGAGGAGACGGTGGAGAAGTTTCCGCTGATTTCCGGCACGGCGGCGGGCCGTGCGGAAGTGCGCCGGCTGACCGCTTTCTTCGACCAGAATTTCTATGGCGATGTCGTCGGCCCGCTGTTGCACGAACGCATGAAGAAGCGTCTGGTGGAGCGCGCGTCGCCCGATGCCCGCGTCCTGCGCGAAGCGATGAAGCGCGCCAATGTCCATATGGATTATATGGATTATCTGCTCGACCATCGCAGCTGGATGGCGGGCGGCACGCTCAGCCTGGCCGATATTGCGGCGGCGGCGCATCTGTCGGTGGCGGACTATCTGGGCGGCATCGACTGGGCCGGGCATGAGCCGGTCAAGCGCTGGTATGCCGGCTTCAAGTCGCGCCCGTCCTTCCGACCGCTGCTGTCGGAACGGATGGAGGTCATCACCCCGCCGCCCCATTATGAAAAGCCGGATTTCTAAAAGATTTGCCTCCTCCCGCACGCGGGAGGAGGCCAGAGCGTATCAGTCCGTTTCCGCCGCCAGATAGACGCGGTTGCGGCCATGTTCCTTGGCCAGATAGAGAGCGCGATCGGCGGCCTTCAGCGCGGCGCGCGCATCTTCATAGACCAGCACATTGGCGACGCCGGCGGAAAAGCTCACCCGCTCCATCCGCTCGCCATTGGTGCGGTTAACCAGGCTGCGATTGGCCAGATCCTCCCGCACGCCGTCCACCGCCTCGCAGGTTTCGGCCGCCGTCTTGCCGCGGAACAGCATCACAAATTCTTCGCCGCCGTGCCGCGCCACATGGCAACGGTCGTTGGAAATCTTGGCCAGCAGGCCGGCGACGAATTTCAGCACCCGGTCGCCGGTGTCATGGCCATGGGTGTCGTTGATCCGCTTGAAATGATCGATGTCGCAAAAGGCGACCGACAGCGCCTCATGCTGCGCCTGCGCCAGCGCCACTTCCTCGCGCAGCACGCCTTCAAAGGCGCGGCGGTTGGGCAGGCCGGTCAGATGGTCATGTTCGGCGGCGCGGCGGGCGCTTTCCAGGCTGGATTTAAGCGCCTGAGTCTGCTTCTGATTTTCGCGCAGCTGGCCTTCGACCTGCCGGGTCTTTTCGACCATCGACCGGGTCAGGCCGACAAGGCGCGCCAGAACCGGCTCATTGTCGCCGCCCGACGCCAGATCCTTCGCCTGTTCCTGAAGCGCTGCGCCATAATCCTTCGCCGAATTGCGCGATTCATGCATCAGGCCGGTGAACTGGGTCAGATTTTCCTCGACCTTGTCCAGCATGGAGGCGAGCGATTCGGGCGTGACTTCGTCGGCGCGCTGTTCCGCCGCGATCGTTTCGATCCAGCCATTGGTGATCTTGCCGCGCTCCATCATCACCGCGCGGATCGCCTTTTCGACGCCGATATTGGCCCCGGTCAGATAATCGAGCGCGACGCTGAAATTGATCGGGGTCAGGTCCAGATCATGGGCGAACAGGAAGTCGCCAATGTCGGCATAAAGCTGCCGCCGCCGGTTGATCTCCCGGTTGGATGCGCCGCCCGCTCTGGGGCGCTGCTCCGGCTCCGATTCATCCTCGTCCTCGGCTTTGCCGGAAAGACCTCTGGCCCAGCGTGCCAGTCGGTCGGTCAGCCCATGTTGTGGGCTCGCGGATGAAGAGATTGCCCCGGTCATGATCGCTATAACGACGGGTGCGAAACAAGGTTAAGGGCGCGGCGATAAAGAATCGCAGGCGTATCGATTGAAAGGCCGGCACCGCCCAAAAATGCGCCCGTTCGCGTATTTTCAAATATCGGCGGCCACCAGCCAGTCGCGGAAGATGCGCACGGCCCGCGTCTGGAGCGCGCGCGGGCGGCAGACGAAGAAATAGCGATAGGGACTTTCGACATGGATCGGGAACAACCGCACCAGCCGGGGATCGTTCGATTGTTCGAAATGGCTGGCATGCATCACCGCCACGCCCAGCCCCTGCGCCGCCGCCTCCAGCATCAGCTGGCCCGAATCATAGTTGTCGACCGCCAGCGGTTGCAGATCGGACAGGCCGGCGGCTTCCTTCCAGGCGTCGAACGACAGGGCCATGTCGCGGTGGAGCAGGATGGTCTGCTGCGCCAGCTCCTCGGGCGACTTGAGCGCCTGCGGCCCTTCCAGCAGCTGGCGCCGGCCGATCAGATAGACTTCTTCATGATCCAGCTCATGCGCGTAGAGCGCGGGATCAATGTCCTTGGCCATCAGCACGATCGCCGCGTCCAGCCCTTCGCCCAGCCGCGCGACGGCATGGGGCGTGGTTTCGATGTCGATATGCAGCTGCGGGTGCTGCTGGCGCAGGCGGCCCAGATGGGGGAACAGCCGCTGGGTTGCGAACAGCGGCATCACCGCCAGCCGCAGCCGCAGCTGGTTGCCGCCGCTCTGGATATTCTCCAGCGCCTGGCTGAGCGAATCGAGCGCGGGGGCAATATCGTCCAGCAGCCGCTGGCCATCGATATTGATCTCCAGCGCCTGATGCTTGCGATCGAACAGGGGACGACCGATGAAGCGCTCCAGCGCCTGCACACGGCGGCTGAGCGCCGGGGTCGACAGAGCGAGTTCTTCGGCGGCGGCCTTGACGGAACCAAGGCGGGCAACCTGAACAAAGGCCTCCAGGGCCGTTAGGGGCGGCAATCTGCGCATAATCTGTAAAAGTCCGAAGCCGATCCGCTGCGCCGCGTCAATTCTCTTTATCGAACGGCGCGCATCCCGGTTCCAAGCATCCTCTCCATAATGAGCAGGAAAAAGGCGAAAATGGCAAGATGCATTTTTTGCAACTCATCAGATTATTTCGCACTTGCAAAAAATCATGCCGCACTGCACATAGAAGGGGCCTTTCAGGCATCCTCTCCTAAAAACTTTCAGGCTGGCCTTCGGGCTGGCCTTTTTTTTGTGCCGTCCCGTCGCGGGCGCGCCCCCTTTCCCCGGCCGCCTGCGTTTCCTATCTCGTTACGGAAGGACAAGGACGGGGATTGCTCGTGGCCGATCAGGAAAGAACAGGACGCAGGATACAGGTCGCCAATGCGCGCCCGGAGGATGCAGGGCGCGGTCTTGCGCGATTGCCGCTGGCGGTGATGGCCGAATTGCAGCTGGCCGAAGGCGAGGTGATCGAGATTGCCGGCAAGCGGCCGACCCCGGCGCGGGTGGTGCGCCCCTATAAGGAAGATGAAGGGCTGGACGTGTTGCGCCTGGATGGTTTGCAGCGCGCCAATGCCGGTGTCGGATCGGGCGACTTCGTTCAGATCGCAAAAGTCGAATCGCGTCCCGCCCAGCGCGTGGTGTTCGCGCCTGCACAAAATAACCTGCGGCTTCAGGGCAATCCCGAAGCGTTGAAGCGCGTTTTCTTTCAGCGGCCGCTGACCGCAGGCGATATTGTCGCGACCGCCGGCCAGCAACAGGTGCCGCCCGGCGACATGCCGCCCCAATTGCGCCAGATGCTGGCCGCGCCCGCCTATGCGCTTCAGGAAATTCGTCTGGTCGTGGTGTCGACCACGCCCAAGGGCATCGTCCATATCGACGCGGAAACCGAAGTCGAACTGCGCGCCGAATATGAGGAGCCGCGCGAATCGCGCCGCGCCGACGTGACCTATGACGATGTCGGCGGCATGGCCGAGGCGATCGACCAGCTGCGCGAAATGGTCGAACTACCGCTGCGCTATCCCGAATTGTTCGAACGGCTGGGGGTCGATCCGCCCAAGGGCGTGCTGCTGCACGGATCGCCGGGCACGGGCAAGACCCGGCTGGCCCGCGCCGTCGCCAATGAATCGGACGCCGAATTTTTCCTGATCAATGGGCCGGAGATCATGGGATCGGCCTATGGCGAATCGGAAAAGCAGCTGCGCGAGATTTTCGAGGCGGCGGCCAAGTCCGCACCGTCGATCCTGTTCATCGACGAAATCGATTCGATCGCGCCCAAACGCGGCAATGTGACCGGCGAGACGGAAAAGCGGCTGGTCGCCCAGTTGCTGACGCTGATGGACGGGCTGGAGCCGCGCACCAATCTGGTGGTGATCGCCGCGACCAACCGACCCGAAGCGATTGATGAGGCGCTGCGCCGGCCCGGCCGGTTCGACCGCGAAATCGTGGTCGGCGTGCCGGACGAGCGCGGCCGGCGCGAGATATTGGGCATCCACACCCGCGGCATGCCGCTGGGCGACAAGGTCGACCTCGCCGAACTCGCCCGCATGACCTACGGCTTTGTCGGCGCGGATCTGGCGGCGCTGACCCGCGAAGCGGCGATCGAGACGGTGCGCCGCTTCATGCCGCGCCTCAATCTGGAAGAAGGGACGATCCCGGCCGACGTGCTGGAGGAATTGTCCGTCACGCGGGAGGATTTTCTGTCCGCGATCAAGCGGGTCCAGCCATCGGCCATGCGCGAAGTGATGGTGCAGGCGCCCAATATCGGCTGGGCCGACATTGGCGGGCTGGACGACGCGCAGATGCGCCTGAAGGAAGGGGTGGAGCTGCCGCTCAAGGATCCCGACGCCTTCCGTCGCATCGGCATCCGCCCGGCCAAGGGCTTCCTGCTCTATGGCCCGCCCGGCACCGGCAAGACCTTGCTGGCCAAGGCGGTCGCGCGAGAGGCGCAGGCGAATTTCATCGCCACCAAATCGAGCGACCTGCTGTCCAAATGGTATGGCGAAAGCGAACAGCAGATCGCCCGCCTGTTCGCCCGCGCGCGGCAGGTGGCCCCCACCGTCATCTTCATCGACGAACTGGACAGTCTGGTCCCCGCGCGCGGCGGCGGGCTTGGCGAACCGGCCGTGACGGAGCGGGTGGTGAACACCATATTGGCCGAGATGGACGGGCTGGAGGAATTGCAGTCGGTGGTCGTCATCGGCGCGACCAACCGGCCGACGCTGATCGATCCGGCCTTGCTGCGGCCCGGCCGCTTCGATGAGCTGATCTATGTCCCGGTGCCCGATCAGGCGGGGCGCAAGCGCATCCTGTCCATCCACACCGGCAAGATGCCGCTGGCCGACGATGTCGATCTCGATGTGCTGGCGGAACGGACCGAGCGTTTCACCGGCGCCGACCTAGAGGATCTGGTCCGCCGCGCCGGTCTGGTGGCGCTGCGCCAGTCGCTGAACGTCGACAAGGTGACGCAGGCCCATTTCGACGTCGCGCTGGAGGAAACGCGCGCATCGGTGACGCCGGACATGGAGCGCGAATATGAACAGATCCAGTCGCAGCTGAAGCAACGCGCGATGCAGGTCGACCCGATCGGCTTCGTATCGCCCGGCATGCTGCGTCCGCGCGATTCCGCCCAATAGGCTGTCCGATGATCAAGAACGCGGCGATGCCGGAAATGAACTCGGCCGGCTTCGCCGCGTTTATGACAGGTGCGTTGCGAAGCCGCTTGCCAGCGAGCGCGGGATTTGCAAGGCCGTGCGGACAGTTCAGACAGGCGAGTGTTAATGGCCTCCATTCCGGTGAAGAAGACCAAGGGCAAGGGTGAGAAAGGCGGCGTTCGATCCTTTTTCAGCCAGTGGAGGATGTTTTTCCGGCAGTTCGTCAAACATCCCGGCATGATCGGATCGGTCATTCCCTCCTCCGCGACGCTGGTCGATCGGATGCTGGATCAGGTGGACTGGCGCAATACCCGGCTATTCGTGGAATATGGTCCGGGCGTGGGCACCTTCACCCGGCCCATTCTCGATCGGCTGCCGGCGGACGCCACCCTGCTGGCGATCGACGTAAACCTTGATTTCGTCGCCTATCTGGAGGCGGAGATTGATGACCCCCGTCTGCGGGTGGTGCATGGATCGGCGGCCGATGTGCGCCGCTTCATCAAGGAAGCGGGTCATTATCAGGCCGATTATGTCCTGTCGGGCATACCCTTCTCCACTTTGCCCGATGGCGTGGGCGCGGCCATTTGCGCCGAAACCCGCACCGCGCTGCGGTCGGGCGGCGCGTTCCTGATCTATCAATATTCGCGCTATGTCTGTCGGATGCTGACGCCGGTGTTCGAAGATGTCAGCGACTCGCTGGAATGGCGCAACATCCCCCCGTGCCGCATGATTCGCGCGGTGAAGCAGGAAGCGCTGGCGCAGGCGGCCTGATCCTTGATGCAGATCAGGATAAAGGGGTGGTAACAAGCCGGAAACCACATGGCGTTTGACTTCCCATGCCCTTGCGATAACGCCGAAGCGGGCAAGGGGGAATGGGATGGCGACTTCCGCCAGCAACGCAGGCAACTGGGCTGACATTTTCCTTTCCGCCGCGCTGGAACCGGAAAAATGGGATGACGCGCTTCGGGCGATGGCGGAGGCGACGGGGTCGCGCCATGGCCAGATGATCGGTTTTGGCGCCAGCGCTGCGTCCTTCAACTGGATCAGCGACATTGATGAGAGTATCCTCACCAAATCGGCCATGATCGATCAGGGCGCGCCCGATCTCAATTTCCGCGTTGCCGCCGATCGCCTGCCCGATCGGCCGGCGATCGTGCATGAGGCGCATTATGACATTGCCCGTCAGTCGCTGCGCGCCGACGATTATCTCGACCTCTGTTCCGATTTCGACATTTTCAATGGTTGTCAGGCCAAGCTGACCGCCGGCCAGGATCATATGATCGGCCTGGCGTTGCTGCGCGACAGCAAGGATGGCCGCACCACGCAGGACCAGCGCGATCTGTTCGCCGATATTGCCGGGCACGCCCGCACCGCCGTCCGCTTGCAGCAGGCGATCGAGAAACAGGGTTTTGCCCTGCTGGCGGGCACGTTCGAATCGATGGAGCGGGCCTGCTGGCTGCTCGATGCGACCGGACGGGTCGGCGGCATGACCCCGCGCGCCGAAGCCCTGCTCTCGTCCAGCCGCATCAGGCTGAGCGATGGCTGGCTGGCCAGCGACCGGGCGGATGAAACGCGCGCCATCCTGCGCGCTGTGCGCACCATCGTCGATCCGCCGGCGCGTGCGGCCGATCCGGTCGCGCTGGCGGAGGCCGATGGCGGTGTTGGCATCATGCTGGAATTTTATCCGCTGCCGGTCGCGCCCTGGGCCTTGCCCTTCGCGCCGCGCGCCATCGTCATCGCCCGGGTCGGGGCGGCCAGCGACCGGCATGTGCAGATGCTCACCCGCACGTTCCGCCTGACCCCGGCCGAAGCGGACATTGCGATCCGGCTGGCGGCGGGCCAGTCGCGGGCGGACATTGCGGCCGCGCGCGGCGTCTCCACCGAAACGCTCAAGGCGCAATTGCGCAGCATCTATGAAAAGACCGGCTGCAACCGGGAATCCCAGCTGGTGCGCATCGTAGGCCTGATCAGCCACTGAATTTTCAGTTTTTTCGCCTGTTTCAAAGGCTCTACCCCTTATGGGGTATGTGGCCGACGCGCCGGACGACTAGGAAGGGGACCGAGGCAGGTTCCCTGCCCGCTGGCGGTCGGATCATTATGCGACCCATGGTTCGGCCGCCAGCACCAATCCCCATAATCATTCTGCGCAATCTTTCGCCCGGCCGGCCATTCATGCTAAGCCGCCGCCCGATTGGATGGCGAGACACGTGATGAATGACCTGACCCAGACCCCCGAAATGCTGATTGCGACGCTGGGCGCGCGTGCGCGCCGCGCCGCAAGCATCATCGCTCAGGCGAGCGATGCGCAGAAGGCGGACGCGCTGCGCCGCGCGGCGCAGGCGCTGCGGGATCAGGCACCAGCCATCCTTGCCGCCAATGCCCGCGACATGGAAAATGCCGCCGCCAACGGCCTGTCGCCCGCCATGCTCGACCGGCTGAAGCTGGATGAGGACCGGATTGCCGGTGCCGCCGCCGGGGTGGAGCAGGTCGCCAGCCTCGACAATCCGCTGGGCAGCGTGATCGATACCGTCGTGCGGCCCAACGGGCTGGAACTGTCGCGCGTGCGCGTGCCGCTGGGCGTGATCGGCATCATCTATGAAAGCCGGCCCAATGTGACGGCGGACGCCGCAGCCCTCTGCCTGCGCGCGGGCAATGCCGTCATCCTGCGCGGCGGCAGCGAGGCGAAGGAAAGCAACCGCGCCATTCATGCCGCCATGGTCGAAGGGATCGTCGCCGCCGGCCTGCCCTCCGAAGCGGTGCAACTGGTCCCCACCACCGATCGCGCGGCGGTCGGCGCGCTGCTGAAGGCGGCCGAATTTGTCGACCTGATCGTGCCGCGCGGCGGCAAGAGCCTGGTCGCGCGCGTGCAGGAAGAAGCGCGCGTGCCCGTGCTCGCCCATCTGGACGGCATCAATCACAGCTATGTCGACGGCGCGGCGGACCCGGCCATGGCGCAAAGCCTGGTGGTCAATGCCAAGATGCGCCGCACCGGCATTTGCGGATCGACCGAAACGGTGCTGATCGATCGCGCCTATCCCAGCGCCGGCGCGCTGGTGCAGGCATTGCTGGACGCCAAATGCGAAGTGCGCGGCGATGAGGCGGTGCAGGCGATGGACGCGCGGGTCATCGCCGCCAGCGACGAGGATTGGGACACCGAATATCTCGACGCGATCGTGTCGGTCCGGCTGGTCGACGGCGTGGAGGAGGCGATCGCCCATATCGACGTGCATGCCAGCCATCATACCGATGCGATCATCACCGACGATGCGGCGGTGGCGGAGCATTTCCTGAACGCCGTCGACAGCGCGATCGTGATGTGGAACGCCTCCACCCAGTTTGCCGATGGCGGCGAATTCGGGCTGGGCGCGGAAATCGGCATTTCGACCGGGCGGCTTCATGCGCGCGGGCCGGTCGCGCTGGAAGGGCTGACCACCTATAAATGGATCGTGCGCGGCACCGGCCAGACGCGGCCGTAATCATATGGGGCGTGCTCCTGCGAAGGCAGGAGCCCAGAGTCGAACGATATGCGTCGAACGATATGCCCTGCATCCTGCGTTCCTGCTTTCGCAGGAGCGCGGCATGATCAGTTCTTCACCACCTGATCAATCGCGCGCAGCGTCTTGAGCATCGGCGCGACCCAGGTCAGCGGCAGCATCACCGGCCCGTCGGACGGCGCATTGTCGGGATCGTCATGCGCTTCGGCAAAGATCGCCGCGACCCCCGCCGCCACCGCGCTGCGCGCCAGCAGCGGCGCGAACTCGCGCTGCCCGCCCGATGCGGTGCCAAGACCGCCGGGCTGCTGCACCGAATGGGTGGCGTCGAAGATCACCGGATAGCCGGTCTGCGCCATGGTCGGCAGCGCGCGCATGTCGCTGACCAGCGTGTTATAGCCGAAGCTCGCGCCCCGCTCCGTCAGCAATATGCGCTCGTTTCCGGTCGATGCGACCTTCTGCGCCACCGCCGCCATGTCCCAGGGGGCCAGAAACTGCCCCTTCTTGACGTTGATGACCGCGCCGGTCCTGCCTGCCGCGACCAGCAGGTCGGTCTGGCGGCAGAGGAAGGCCGGGATCTGGAGAATGTCCACCGCCTGCGCCGCGGCCTCCACCTGTTCCGGCCCATGAATGTCGGTCAGCACCGGGCAGCCCAGCGTCGCCTTCACATCGGCCAGGATCGCCAGCCCGGCATCGATGCCGACGCCGCGCCGGCCCGACACCGATGTCCGGTTCGCCTTGTCGAAGCTGCTCTTGAAGATGAAGGGCACCCCGGCATCCGCCGCCGCCTTCGCCAGCGCGTCCGCCATGAACAGCGCATGGTCGCGGCTTTCGATCTGGCAGGGGCCGGAAATCAGGACGAAGGGCAGGTCGTTGCCGAAGGTGATCGGGCCGACCTTCACATGCTTGGGATCGCTCATGCCGCTCACTTGGGCGCTTTGGCGAAGCGGCGCAACAATTGCCCGCGCCACAACCCCTTGCCCGGATGATAATTCCAGCAGAACCAGCCGAAGGTGAGGCAGGCGAGCAGGGCGGGCAATGCCATGGGATCGCCGTTCGATTTCATATGCCGGTAAAAATGCAGGTCGGCGCGCCACCGGTCTCGCTCGCCGCCGCCGCCATTGATGCCGTACATATTGTCATGTTTCCGGCAACCGACATTGCGGTTGTACTTACGGTGGTCGATGAAATAGCAGTAATCGCGTTCGGGCGTGTTCATGCGCCGATTAGGGCGGGGGCCGTGGAAAAGTTCAAGCGTAAAGTCTTCTACCTCGGCGGTTTCGATCCGCGCGGCGTGCGATTCTATCATCAGCTCTATCGCGAACAGGCGGCGCGCCATGCCGCGCTGACGAGGCAGGCGCTGACCGTGAGCGCCCGGCGCGCCGGCCCGGCCTCCTCCGCGATCTGGACCATCGACAATCCGCAGGCCGGGGTCGAGACGGACTATGAGTATCTGCGCTGGGAGGATCTGGTCGGAAAGGTGTGGATTCGCAATCCGCTGATCCTGGCCTGGCGCTCCATCGCCACCTATGTCGGCCATGCCCGCTTCATGCAGTTTGCGCGGATGAAGCGGCTGCGGCCCGGCCCGGTGCTGACGATCTGCTACCCGCCCGTCCTGGCGGTGATGATCCCGCTGCTCTTCGCGCTGATCCCCGCGCTGGCGCTGTCGATCCTGCTGCCCTTCTGGGCGGCGGCGCTGGTCGGCATCGGGGTGAGCGCGCTGTTTTCGGGCAAATGGCTGACGAAGCTGGTGGTGCCCTGGCTGTTGCGCTTCACTTATTATCATCACGGGCTGGCGGCGAACGGGCCGGGGCCGGAACTGGACGCGCGGCTGGACCTGTTTGCGCAGCGCATCGTGGCGGAGATGGACGGGCCGTGGGACGAAGTGCTGCTCGTCACCCATAGCGCCGGCACGATCCTGGGCATGTCGCTGATGCGGCGCATCTTCGCCCTGCGCGGCGATACGCTGCCGGATCATTTCGCGATGATCGGGCTGGGGCAGGTGGTGCCGGTGATTGCGCTGCGCACCGACGCGGGCTGGTATCATGCCGATCTCGCCGCGCTGGCCGACAAGCCTTTCCGCTATGTCGACCTGTCCTATCCGCCCGACGGCGCCGCCTATTTCAACGTCAATCCACTGACCCTTGTCAGCGATCGCTGTGCGGCGCGGGTCGACATGCTCTCGCCGCGCTTCCACCTCTTCTACCGGCCGGAAAATCATCATAGCGGCTGGTCGAACAAATATGAGGCGCATTTCGACTATCTGCGGGTGGGGGACCATCTGTCGCCGGTCGATTTCGTCAGCCTGACCGCGGGTCGCAACCGCCTTGACGAGTCCATCGCCGCCTTCAGGACGATCCCATGACCGATCCGCTCTTCACCCCGCCTTTCCCGCAGCCCACGCGCAACAAGCGCACGATGATGCGGCGCTTCTTCATCGGCTGGCACAGCTGGATCCATGTGCTGTTCGAAAGAAGCTATACGATGAAGATGGGCGAGGTGCGCGGGCGCGGCCAGACCATGTATATCGCCAACGAATTGCCGCTGGTGGACCGCATCCTGAAGGGCGGGACCGAATTTCCCAAGCATAGCGAACTGGTGAAGGGGCTCTGGCCGCTGATCGGCAACAGCGTTTTTTCCGCCAATGGCGAGGATTGGGAAAATCAGCGGGCGATGGTCAACCCGGCCTTCGCCCATACCGCGCTCGCCAAGTCGATGCCGATGATGGCGGCGGCGGCCGACGCCTTTCTGGAGCGGATCGACACCGCCGATCGCACCAGGCCATTCGACGTCGATCCGATGATGACGCATGTGGCCGCCGACATCATCTTTCGCACGCTCTTTTCTCAGACGCTGGATCTGGAGCGGTCGGCGATCATCCACAAGGCGTTCGGCCGGTTCCAGCGCCTGTCCCATTCCGCTTCGATGCTGGGCCTCTATGGCCTGCCCAGTCGCTGGTTCGAAAAGCGATCGGCCCGGCCTGCCGATGCGATCCGCGATGTGTTCCGGCCGATCGTGACGGCGCGTTTCGATGCCTTCCATGCCGGCGACCCGGCGCAGCACAAGGATATTCTCCAGTCGCTGGTAGAGGCGAAGCACCCGGAAACCGGCGCGCATTTCACGCTCAAGGAATTGATGGACCAGGTGGCGACCATCTTTCTGGCCGGGCATGAAACATCGGCCAGCACCATGACATGGGCGCTTTATCTGTTGTCGGAATGCGCCCATATTCAGGACCGGGCGCGAGCGGAAGTGGCGCAGATCGCGGGCGATCATCCCTTCACCGCCGCGATGCTGAAGGACATGCATGTCGTGCGCAACATATTCAAGGAAACGCTGCGCCTCTATCCGCCGCTCGCCTTCTTCCCGCGCGAAGTCCCCTGTCCGATGCAGATGCGTGACAAGCAGCTGGAACAGGGCGCGATGCTGGTCGTCGCCCCCTGGCTGACCCAGCGCAACAAGGATAATTGGGCCTGCCCCCATAGTTTCGATCCCGATCGGTTCGCCGACCCGGCCAATGCGGACATGGCGAAACAGGCCTGGTTCCCCTTCAGCCGGGGACCGCGCGTCTGCGTCGGCGCGGGCTTTGCCCAGCAGGAGGTGATGACGGTGATTGCGGCGGTGGTGCGCCGTTACCGGATCCGCGTGAAGCCGGGCTTCAAGCCCGAACCAATCAGCCGCCTGACGGTGCGCCCGCGCAAAGGCATGATGCTGATGTTCGAACGGGTGTAGATCAGCGCGCCGCCGTTCCCGCCGGCACCGTGACCTGCACCTGCGTCGGGATCGGCGCGGCCATGATCGCGATGCCGCTCACCAGCCCCAACGCGCCCCAGATCCAGCGTTTCGCGCGCAAATCCATGACGCCGCGCCCCAGACAATAGAGCCCGGCCAGCACCAGGATGATGGCGGTAATCATGCAACTTCCTCTTCTTCGGGGGCGACGTCGACCATGACCTGCAGGCTCTGGCCGGTGCCGCCGACGAACAGCCCGTCCATCGGCGCGACGTCGGCATAGTCGCGGCCCATGGCGATGAACAGATGCCCGTCGCCAGTAATGCAGCCATTGGTGGGATCGAAACCGATCCAGCCGCGCGTCGGCCCGCACCATAGCATCACCCAGGCATGCATCGCGTCCGCGCCGACCAGTCGGGGCATGCCGGGCGGGGGCAGGGTGCGGAGGTATCCGCTGACATAGGCGGCGGGCAGGCCGGCAAGGCGCAGCGCGACCACCATGACATGGGCGAAATCCTGGCACACGCCATGGCGCGCGGCAAAGGCGTCGGCGACCGGCGTGCCTGCATCGGTGACGCCGGGCTGATAGGCGAACTCCGCCTGAATGCGCAGCGCCAGTTCCAGCGCGGCGGCGACGATCGGCCGGTCGGGGGCCAGCGCGTCGCCCACCCATTGCCCGATCTGCGCCAGCATCGGCGCGCGCGCGGAGGCATAGAGATAATGGGCCGGGGCCGATGGTCCCATCGCCCGGTCGATCAGCGCGGCGGTGGCCACCGCGCCGATGGTGGGATCATCCGCTTGCGGTTCGATTACGCCGCCCTGCACCCCGGCGCGAAACCGGCTTTCGATCGTCAGTTCACGGATCGGGCTTTCGATCACCAGCCGCGATACCTGCACCGGCCAGGCGGCAGGGCGCGATTCGATGATCGACGGGGCGGGATCGACCTCCAGCACATGGTCGGACGTCCATTGTCCCGGCCATGGTGCCGGCTTCAGCCGCAGGTTGAAGCGGGCGACGCGGACGGGCGCGGCGTAACGCAATATGGTGCGGTGGCGGACATGGTAGATCATGACAGCAGGTCCGCATTTTCCGTTTTGTGGAGTTGCAGGAAGTAACGCTGGCCGATGGCGTCGGACAGGGCGAACAGCCGGCTTTCGGCATCGGCAATATCCGCCATGGTCAGCATGTCGCCGGTCAGCGGGGCCAGCCGCGCCACCAGCGCGTCCGCCAGCCGCCGGGGCTCTTCCGGCATGCCGTCGGCGCGCAGCGTGGGCAGGGCGGCGACATGCTCGGCCAGCCGCTGCGCCTGATAGGCGATG
The DNA here is from genome assembly GCF_042647625.1 of Sphingobium rhizovicinum. Taxonomy (NCBI): domain Bacteria; kingdom Pseudomonadati; phylum Pseudomonadota; class Alphaproteobacteria; order Sphingomonadales; family Sphingobiaceae; genus Sphingobium; species Sphingobium rhizovicinum. Next base: position 422,224 of record NZ_JBHRVU010000004.1, read on the forward strand.
GCGCGCGGGTTGTATGGCTCCAGCGCCAGCAGGTCGCGCACCGGCGGCAGCGCCGGATCGGTCAGATAGCGGGTGCGATAGCTGATCTGGCTGTCCATCAGGTCCAGCAGCACGGTCAGGTCGTCGGCCGACGCCTGATCGCCGCCGAACAGGGCGATCAGGCGACAGCCATTGACCGCGCGCTCCATGCGGCGGCCCATGTCGTGGAAGCGCCACCCCTCCGTCCGCCCCATATTTTCCGCCGCCAGCCCCGCCAGCGCGGAAATCCGCTCGATCATGCGGGCGGAGGCGTCGAGCAATGTTTCCGTCACCGCGCCGTCGAAGGTCGGCAAGGGCAGGCGCACCAGCCGCCAGAAATCGCTCGCCAGCCGATCGCGCAGCCCTTCGCCGATATTGGCGACCACGGCCATCAGCGCGCGGACGCTGCCGGGCTGACGCGCCTCGCCCAGCGCCGTCGCGCACAGCGGGCCGACCGCCGACCCGCTGCCGGGCACCGCGCCCCATTGCACCAGCTGATCGACCAGCCGGGCCATGGTGGGCGAATCGAGCGAGGAGCCGAGGTCGGCTTCGATCGATCCACCGGCGATCGCGCGGATCAGGCGCAGCGTCATTTCCGCGCGCTCGATATAGCGGCCCAGCCAGAAGAGATTGTCCGCCGCCTTGGCTGGCAGCATGCCGCCGACCCGCCGGATTGCCGGCGCGCCCGATCCCAGCAGCGTGTCGGGCGGCACGGGCTTTGCGTCGACCACGCACATGTCGGCGGACATATCCGCCTGTCCCATCAGCGCGGCGCGAATGTCGCCATGGCCCGCAAGTCGACCAAAGCCGCCGGGCATCACCCGCCATTGCCCCGCGCCATCGCGCGCGACGAAGACGCGCAGGGTGAAGGGCAGGGGGGCGAGGCGACCGTCGATCACCGCCGGGGCGGTCGACAGCTTCACCACCTCCTGCCCGACATAGTCCATCGGCCGCTTCGCCATTGCCGCCAGCAATGCCTTGCGCTGCGCTGCGTTCATCGATGCGCCCGGCGTGAAATGCGCGTCGGGCAGGCCGATGACGTCCTGATCGAAGGCGGAGCCGATCACCAGATCGTCCAGCCGCGCGCGGACATGGTCGCGCTCGCGCGGCTGGCCGCACCACCAGGTCGCGATATTGGGCAGGATCAGGTCCTGCCCCAGCACCGCCTTGGCCAGTTGCGGCAGGAAGGCGGCAAAGGCGCGCGATTCGATCACGCCCGCGCCCGGCCAGTTGCCGACCATCAGCCCGCCGCGCGCGCAGGCGTCATACAGGTCGGGCACGCCGATCCGCGACTTGCTGTCGAAAGCGAGCGGATCGAGGAAGCGGCTGTCCATCCAGCGCCACAGGCCGTCGATGCGCTTGAGGCCCTGAATGGTGCGCACGAACAGCCGTCCGTCCGACACGATCAGATCGTCGCCCTCGACCAGCAACAGCCCGAGATAGCGGGCGAGATGCGCCTGTTCGGCATAGCTCTGGTTGAAGCGGCCGGGCGTCAACAGGCCGATGCGCGGATCGGACCGGGCGCAGTCGACGGCGAGGCCCCGGCGCAGGTCAGCGAAGAAGGGGGCGAGGCGACGGGCGTTCATCGCGCCCAGCAGGTCGCCGGTGGCGCGGGAGAGGGCCAGCCGGTTTTCCAGCGCATAACCCATGCCGACGGGCGTGCGCACCCGATCCGCCAGCACCCGCCATTCGCCTGCCGGGCCGCGGCCGATGTCGGCGGCATAGAAATGGAGGTGATGGCCGCGCGGCGGCGGTGTGCCGGTCATGACCCGCCAATAATGCGGGCTGCCGGTGACGATGCTTGCCGGCAGCTTGCCATCGCGCACCAGCGACTGGGTGGAATAGATATCGGCGATCACCCGTTCCAGCAGTTCGGCGCGCTGGGCAAGGCCGGTTTCGATATGCGCCCATTCGGTCGCGCCGATCAGCAGCGGAACGGGGCCGAGCGGCCAGGGCCGTTCCTGCTCATCCCCGGTCAGGCGGAAGGCCAGACCCAGATCGGCGGCCTGTCGCCCGACATGGTCGGCCAGCGTCGCCGGATCGCCCTTCGCCTGCGCAGACAGACGATCCAGCATCGCGCGCCAGTGCGCCGCCATGGCGGGCGCAGCGCCGGCGAACAGGTCGCCCTTGGGCGCTGCGGCCAGATAGTCGGCCGCCCAGTCTAGTCGGGTCTTGGTATCCACGGCGTCACCCTTACACACCCGGATGGCGGAAGCGTAGGTCCAGCGTCATGGGAAATTCGCCCGGCAGTTCGGCCGGCGGCATGTCGACCGGGCCGGGCGTGTGGCCATAATCCTGGAAACGCGCCTTGCGCCGCGATTCCGCCTCATAGCCGTTGATCGGCAGCGTGTCGTAATTGCGCCCGCCCGGATGCGCGACATGGTAGACGCAGCCGCCCAGCGACCGGCCGCTCCAGCTGTCGAGCACATCGAAGGTCAGCGGCGCATTGACCGGCAGATTGGGGTGCAGGCAATTGGCCGGCGCCCACGCCTTGTACCGCACGCCGCCCACCGCCTCGCCCGGCACGGCGGTCGCCGTCATGGGAACGCGGCGGCCGTTGCAGGCCAATATGTGCCGGCCCGCGATCAGGCCGGTGGCGCGCACCTGCAACCGCTCGGTCGATGAATCGACATAGCGCACCGTGCCGCCGATCGCGCCGGTTTCGCCCAGCACGTTCCAGGGTTCCAGCGCATGGGTGATCTCCAGCCCCACGCCGCCCGCATCGACCGCGCCGTGGATGGGGAAACGGAACTGGCGTTGCGCCTCGAACCAGTTGGGATCGAAGTCATAGCCCGCGCCCTTAAGGTCGTTCAGCACCTCCATGAAATCCGCCCAGACGAAATGGGGCAGCATGAAACGATCGTGCAGCGCCGTGCCCCAGCGGACCAGCCCGCCCTGTTGCGGCTGACGCCAGAACCACGCCGTCAGCGCGCGGATCAGCAATTGCTGGGCCAGGCTCATTTTCGCTTCGGGCGGCATTTCGAAGCCGCGAAACTCCAGCAGGCCCAGTCGCCCGGTCGGTCCATCGGGCGAGAACATCTTGTCGATGCAGATTTCGGTGCGATGGGTGTTGCCGGTGACGTCGACCAGCAGGTTGCGGAACAATCGGTCGACCAGCCAGGGCGGCGGCAGCCTGTCCACGCCCTCTTTCACCGGATCGGGCACCTGCGCCAGCGCGATCTCCAGTTCATACAGGCCGTCATGCCGCGCTTCGTCGATGCGCGGGGCCTGACTGGTCGGGCCGATGCAAAGCCCTGAGAAGAGATAGGAGAGCGAAGGATGGCGCTGCCAGTAGAGGACGAAGCTCTTCAGCAGGTCCGGGCGGCGGATGAAGGGGGAATCATTGAGGCTTTCCCCGCCCAGCACGATATGATTGCCCCCGCCGGTGCCGACCGACCGGCCATCGACCATGAACTTGTCGGCGGTCAGATCGCATTCGCGCGCCAGCGCATAGAGGCGCTCGGTAATGGCGACCGTTTCGTCCCAGCTGGCGGCGGGCTGAACATTGACTTCGATCACGCCGGGGTCGGGCGTGGCCTTGAGCACGTCCAGGCGCGGGTCGGGCGGCGGGGCATAGCCCTCGATCCGCACCGGGATGCGGGTTGCCTCGGCCACGATCTCGACCTGCGCGATCAGTTCCAGATAATCTTCCAGCGTCTGCACCGGCGGCAGGAAGACCGACAGGCAATGGCCGTTCGGCTCGACCGTGATGGCGGTGCGCACCGCGCCTTCGATCAGCACCTGCTCGACGCGCGCCTGCGCCGCCGCGCCGCCTTCGGCCTCCGCCACGCGCTGGACCGGCTGGGCTTGCGCCTCTTCTCGGGTGGCGGCCTCGCTCACCTGCACGCGATAGTCGGCCAGCGGCCCGCGCGGTTCGCTGGTGTCGCGCGGGTGGATATAGGGATAGGCCGACGGCGGGACATAGGGCAGCGACCCCAGCGGCAGGCGATATCCCAGCGCCGAATCGCCGGGCACGGCGAACAGCTTGCCCCGGCGCAACTGCCAGATTTCGCTCTGCCAGCGTGGGGTGGCGACGGCGCTTTGCCACCGCTGCACCGGCAGCACATAGCCGACCGGCTGGTCGAGGCCGCGGCTGAATGCCTTCACCATCCGCGCGCGCGCTTCGGGATCGGCGATCTCGGGCGCTTCGGGCGTGGTGTTGACCGGCAGATCGGCTTCCTTGATCGACCAGACCGCCGGGTCTTCATAGACGGGATGGGTATAGTCGGCGGAAAAGCCCATATTGCCCGCCAGTGCGCCCAGGAAAGCCTGCGCATCGTCCGCCGTAACCATGCGCGCGCCTGCGGGCGCATCGTCGGTGGCGATCAGGTCGGCGTCGCGCCACACCGGCACGCCATCCTTGCGCCAATAGACGGCATAGGCCCAGCGCGGCAGGCTTTCGCCCGGATACCATTTGCCCTGGCCATGGTGCAGCAGGCCGCCCGGCGCAAATTCGCTGCGCAGCTTGCGGATCAGCTTGTCGGCATAGGCGGCCTTGGTCGGGCCGACCGCGTCGCCATTCCATTCGCCCGCATCGCCGCCATTTTCCGCGACAAAGGTCGGCTCGCCGCCGGTGGTCAGGCGCACATCCTGCGCATTGAGGTCTGCGTCCACCTTCGCGCCCAGCGCCATCACCGCGTCCCAGCGGGTATCGGTAAAGGGCTTGGTGATGCGCACCGCTTCGGCAATGCGCGACACGGTCATGGCGAATTCGAAATCGACCTCGGCCGGTTCGGCCATGCCGCTGATCGGGGCGGCGGAGCGATAATGGGGCGTGGCGCACAGCGGGATATGGCCTTCGCCGGCAAACATGCCGCTGGTCGCGTCCAGCGCCACCCAGCCGGCGCCCGGCACATAGGCTTCGGCCCAGGCATGCAGGTCGACCACGTCCTGCGTCACGCCCTTTGGCCCTTCCAGCGGCTCGACATCGGCAACGAGTTGAATCGAATAGCCCGACACGAAGCGCGCGGCGAAACCCAGCCGGCGCAACAACTGCACCAGCAGCCAGGCCGAATCGCGGCAGGAGCCGGTGCCGATGTCCAGCGTCTCTTCGGGCGTCTGCACGCCCGCTTCCATGCGGATGACATAGCCGACCCGCTGTTGCAGCCGCCGGTTCACCTCGACCAGAAAATCGACCGTGCGAGATGTATGCCCGTCATATTCGGCGACCAGCGCGTCGAACAAAGGCCCCTGATCCTCCAGATCGAAATAGGCGGCCAGATCGGTCTTCAGCTGATCGTCATAGGCGAAGGGATATTCCTCCGCATAAGGCTCCACGAAAAAGTCGAAGGGATTGATGATGTCGAGATCGGCGAGCAGGTCGACCTCGATTTTGAAATGATCGATCGGGTCGGGAAAGACGATCCGCGCCAGCCAGTTGCCGTGCGGATCCTGCTGCCAGTTGAGGAAATGGTTCGCCGGTTCGATCTTCAGCGCATAATTGGGCACTTTGGTGCGGCTGTGCGGCGCGGGCCGCAATCGGATCACCTGAGGACCAAGCCGGATCGGGCGGCTGTAGCGATAGGACGTCAGGTGGTGGAGGGCGGCCTTGAGCATCGGGCGATCAAACGCCAGCGCTTGTTGCAATGCAACAGCCAATCGTTTCGGGGGAAAAGATTCTGCCGGCATTCAGGCTGGCAGGGTGATGGTGCGGTCAAGAAGACTCGAACTTCCACGGCCTTTCGGCCACAACGACCTCAACGTTGCGCGTCTACCAATTCCGCCATGACCGCACAATCAAACAGGAAACCGGCGGGGCCGGTGCCTTGGTAGGAGGCGGCCCTTAGCAAAGGCTTTTGGGTCATGCAACAAGTGATCTGCATCCGCGTTGTGATTGATCGGGAAAGAGGAGGCCGGCGCCGCGAGAGGAGGCGACCGGCGCAGGAGACGATAATGCCGATGCAATTCTGGATGGCGACCGGCGCCACCATGGGCGCCGCCATGGTGATGGGACTGGGGCTGGGCCAATATGTCACCAGTCCACAGGGGCGCTCGCCCGCCGATCAGTCCGTGGTCGAGAGCGGCTATGATCCCCAGCCGTCTGCCGATAGCGCGATAGCCATGGACGAAGCGCCGGTCGCAATCCACTGCACCGGGTGCGGCCCGACGCTGGCCGAACGGCGGTGGCAGGCGGACATGGCAGGGCTGGATGCGGACGGTATGATTGCGGGCAGCGATGATCCGGTGGTGCGTGACTATATGGCCGATGCGGCGGAAGACACGCCGCAAGCGACGCAAGTCACATCTTCGCCCCAGCAATTGGTGCCGGTCCATGTGGTGCGATTCGCCGATAATGCGCCTGCTGCGCCCCATGCTGTCCCGGTTGCGACCGTCCCAACGCAAACAGGGGCTCGGCGGGAGGATGCGGAGCCTGCGCCCCCCATCGTCCCGACCGACCCCCGTTAAGGTGCGCAATCCGGCTTATTCGGCCGCGACGACCTCCGCCTGCGCATCGCTCAGCGGGTTGGCGAGGCGTTTGACCATTTCCTTCGGGCAGACCTGCCAGAAATAACGGCGCCAGCGATCCCAGTCGTCCAGGATGGTGTTGGACCATTTGCTGTCGGTCGCCACCGCATGCTGGGCGATCAGGGCCTTCAGCTCTGCCTCCCAATGCGCGCTTTCCAGCCGCTGCCACACGATGCTTTCCGGGTTGGCGCGGCTGGGGAAGCTGCCATCTTCGTCCAGGATGAAGGCCATGCCGCCGGTCATGCCTGCGCCGAAATTGGCGCCGGTCTGGCCCAGGATCACGGCCGTACCGCCGGTCATATATTCGCAGCCATTGGCGCCGCAGCCTTCGACCACCACCTGCGCGCCCGAATTGCGGACGGCGAAGCGCTCACCGGCCTGACCCGCCGCGAACAGCTTGCCGCTGGTCGCGCCGTAAAGGACGGTGTTGCCAAGGATGGTGTTGTCCTTCGACGACAGCGGCGAGGATACGGTCGTGCGCACCGAAATGATGCCGCCCGACAGCCCCTTGCCGACATAGTCGTTGGCGTCGCCGAACACTTCCAGCTTGATGCCCTTGCACAGGAAGGCACCCAGCGACTGGCCGGCGGACCCGCGCAGGCGCACGGTCAGATGGCCGTCGGCCAGCGTCGACATGCCGAACTTTTCGGTCACGGCGGCGGACAGGCGGGTGCCCACGGCGCGATGCGTGTTGCGCACCGTATAGGTGAGCTGCATCTTTTCACCCCGTTCGAACACGGCGCGCGCATCCTTCATCATCTGCGCGTCCAGGCTTTCGGGAACCGGGTTGCGGCCCTCCAGGCTGAAACGGCGCTGATCGTCGGGTGCGTCGACCTTGGCCAGGATCGGGTTGAGGTCGAGATCGTCCAGATGCTCGGCGCCGCGATTGACCTGCTTGAGCAATTCGGTCCGCCCGATCACCTCGTCCAGGCTGCGATAGCCCAGACGCGCCAATATCTCGCGCACTTCCTCGGCGATGAAGGTCATCAGGTTGATGACCTTTTCGGGCGTGCCGGTGAATTTCTGGCGCAGCTTTTCATCCTGCACGCAGACGCCGACCGGGCAGGTGTTGCTGTGGCACTGGCGCACCATGATGCACCCCATGGCGACCAGCGACAGCGTGCCGATGCCATATTCCTCCGCGCCCAGGATCGCAGCGATCACGATGTCGCGACCGGTCTTGAGGCCGCCGTCGGTGCGCAGCTTCACCCGATGGCGCAGGCCATTGAGGGTCAGCACCTGATTGGCTTCCGACAGGCCCATTTCCCAGGGCGTGCCGGCATATTTGATCGACGTCTGCGGCGATGCGCCGGTGCCGCCGACATGGCCGGCGATCAGGATGACGTCGGCATGGGCCTTCGCCACGCCCGCCGCCACGGTGCCGATGCCTGCCTGGCTGACCAGCTTCACGCACACCTTGGCGCGCGGGTTGATCATCTTGCAGTCGTAGATGAGCTGCGCCAGATCCTCGATCGAATAGATGTCATGGTGCGGCGGCGGCGAAATCAGCGTCACGCCGGGCGTCGAATGGCGCAGGCGGGCGATGAATTCCGTCACCTTGAAACCGGGCAGCTGGCCGCCCTCGCCGGGCTTGGCGCCCTGTGCGACCTTGATTTCGATTTCTTCGGCGCTGCCCAGATATTCGGCATGGACGCCGAAGCGGCCGGACGCGATCTGCTTGATCACCGAATTGGCGTTGTCGCCATTTTCATAAGGCTTGAAGCGCGCGGCATCCTCGCCGCCTTCGCCCGACACCGCCTTGGCGCCGATGCGGTTCATCGCGATCGCCAGCGTCTCATGCGCTTCGGGGCTGAGCGCGCCGAGCGACATGCCCGGCGTCACGAAGCGCTTGCGGATTTCGGTGGTGGCTTCGACCTCGTCGATCGGCACCGCTTCCCGCGCGAAGTTGAACTCCAGCAGGTCGCGCAGATAGACCGACGGCAGATCGCGCACGCCGCGCGAGAATTGCAGATAGGTCGAATAGCTGTCGGTCGCGACCGATGTCTGGAGCAGGTGCATCAGCTGCGCGGAATAGGCATGCGCCTCCCCGCCATTGCGCTGGCGATAGAAGCCGCCGATCGGCAGGCGCACCGCCGCCGCGTCATAGGCGGCGTCGTGGCGCAGCATCGCGCTGTAATGGAGCGAGGCATAGCCTTCGCCCGAAATCTTCGCCGGCATACCGGGGAAGAGATCATTGACCAGCGCGCGCGACAGGCCGACCGCTTCGAAATTATAGCCGCCGCGATAGGAGCTGACGACCGCGATGCCCATTTTGGACATGATCTTCAGCAGGCCCTCATTGATCGCGACGCGATAACGCTCGACGCAGGCGTCGAAGGCGAGGTCGCCGAACAGGCCGCGCGCATGGCGATCGGCAATGCTGGCTTCGGCCAGATAGGCGTTCACCGTGGTCGCGCCGACGCCGATCAGCACCGCATAATAATGGGTGTCGAGCGCCTCGGCCGATCGCACGTTGATCGATGCGTAGCTGCGCAGCCCCTTGCGGACCAGATGGGTGTGGACAGCGGCAGCCGCCAGCACGCCCTGAATGGCGACGCGGTCGGCGCTGACATGCTCATCCGTCAGGAAGATTTCGGTGCGGCCTTCGCGCACCGCCTGCTCGGCTTCTTCCCGGATGCGGGCGATGGCGGCGCGCAGCTGCTCCTGCCCGCCGGTCGCGGGGAAGGTGCAGTCGATTTCGGCCACGGCCGGCCCGAAATAGGCCTTCAGCCGCGCCCATTCGGCGCTCGTCACCACCGGCGATTCCAGCACCAGCACATGGCTGTTCTGCGCGCCTTCCTCCAGGATGTTGTGGAGGTTGGAGAAGCGCGTCTTCAGGCTCATCACATGCCGTTCGCGCAGCGGGTCGATCGGCGGGTTCGTAACCTGGCTGAAATTCTGGCGGAAGAAATGGCTGATGGTGCGCGGCTTGTCGGAAATGACGGCGAGCGGCGTGTCGTCGCCCATCGACCCGATCGCTTCCTTCGCATCCTCGACCATGGGGGACAGGATCAGCTCCATATCCTCCAGCGTCAGATTGGCGGCGACCTGACGGCGGGTCAGTTCCGCCTTGTCCCATGACGGCAGGGCGCTGGGCGCGTCGGCCAGATCCTCGACGGTCAGGAAATCCTTGATGAGGTCGCCATAGGGGCGTTCGCCCGCAATCTGGTCCTTGATCGCGCGGTCGTCATAGATTTCGCCTTCCAGCAGATCGACCGCGATCATCTGGCCCGGACCCATGCGGCCCTTCTTGACGATGGTGGTTTCGGGCACGACGACCATGCCGGTCTCCGATCCCACGATCAGCAGATTGTCGCCGGTCAGCGTGTAGCGCAGCGGGCGCAGCGCATTGCGGTCGACGCCGGCCACGACCCAGCGGCCGTCGGTCATCGCCAGCGCGGCAGGGCCGTCCCACGGCTCCATCACGGAGGCGAGATATTCATACATGTCGGCATGCGCCTTGGGCAGTTCGGCGCTGTCCGCCTGCCATGCTTCGGGCACCAGCATCAGCTTGGCGGTCGGCGCGTCGCGGCCGGAGCGACAGATCGCCTCGAACACGGCGTCGAGCGCGGCGGTATCGGACGCGCCGGCCGGGATCACCGGCTTGATGTCCTCGGACTGCTCGCCAAAGGCCAGCGACGCCATCTTGATCTCGTGGCTCTTCATCCAGTTCTTGTTGCCGCGGATCGTGTTGATCTCGCCATTATGGGCGAGGGTGCGGAACGGCTGGGCCAGCCACCATTGCGGGAAGGTGTTGGTCGAATAGCGCTGGTGGAAGATGGCGACGCGGCTCTCGAACCGTTCGTCCTGAAGGTCCGGGTAAAAGACCGACAGCGATTCGGCGAGGAACAGCCCCTTGTAGATGATCGACCGGCACGACAGCGAGCAGACGTAGAAGTCGTTGATCTGGGCCGCGATCACCTTCTTCTCGATGCGGCGACGGATCAGGTAGAGATCCTTTTCGAACTCGGCCATGTCGCGTTCTTCCGGCATCGGGCCGGCGATCATGATCTGCTCGATTTCGGGGCGGGTCGCCTGCGCCTTCTGGCCGATGACCGACACGTCGACCGGCACCTGACGCCAGCCATAGATGGTGTAGCCCGCATCGATGATTTCCGCTTCGACGATCGTGCGGCAGGCTTCCTGCGCGCCCAGATCGGTGCGCGGCAGGAACACCATGCCCACGGCCAGCCGGTTGGGCAGCGGCTTGTGCCCGCTGTCGGCGATGCAATCGTCAAAGAAACGGACCGGCAGGTCGACATGGATGCCCGCGCCGTCGCCGGTCTTGCCATCGGCGTCGACCGCGCCACGGTGCCACACGGCCTTGAGCGCATCGATCGCGCTGGCGACCACGCGGCGGCTGGCGCGGCCATCGGTCGCGGCGACCAGGCCCACACCGCAGGCGTCGCCTTCCAGATCGGGGTGATACATGCCCTGCGCAGCGATGCGCGCGCGCTCTTCCGGGCTGGCCATGAAATGGGTGTCGGTCATGATCGGGCCTTCCTTCCGATGATGATAGGGTGTCGGGTGGTCGAGGGGCGGCTTATGCCGGCACCTTCTCGCCCGCCTTCGCCTTGGCTTTCAGATAGCGGTGCATATGATCGGTCACGTCGCGGCCGTCGCGGATCGCCCAGACGACCAGGCTTGCGCCACGCACGATGTCGCCGGCGGCGAACACGCCGTCCATGCTGGTCATCATCGTCTTGTGATCGACGCGCAGCGTGCCCCAACGGGTGACGGACAGGTCGTCCGCGCCGAACAGCCTGGGCAGTTCTTCGGGGTCATAACCCAGCGCCTTGATGACCAGATCGGCGTCCAGCGTATGTTCGCTGCCCGGATCGGGTTCGGGCGCGCGGCGGCCCGAAGCGTCGGGCTGGCCCAGACGCATCTTCGTCACCTTGACGCCGGTGACATGCTCCGTGCCTTCAAAGGCGATCGGCGCGGTCAGCCAGACGAACTCGACGCCTTCCTCCTCGGCATTGGCGACCTCACGCTGCGATCCGGGCATATTTTCCCGATCGCGGCGATAGAGGCACTTCACCGAAGCGGCGCCCTGACGGATGGCGGTGCGCACGCAGTCCATCGCGGTGTCGCCGCCGCCGATGACGACGACATTCTTGCCTGTCGCCAGCAGCGTGCCGTCTTCATGTTCCGGCACCGCGTCGCCAAAGCCCGCCTTGTTGGAGGCGGTCAGATAATCGAGCGCCTTGACCACGCCCGGCGCGCCGACGCCCGGCGCCTTGATGTCGCGCGGCTTGTAGACGCCGGTCGCGATGAGGATCGCATCATGCTTTTCGCGCAGCTGCTCCATGGTGGCGTCGCAGCCGACCTCGAAGCTTTCATGGAAGATGATGCCGCCGTCCTTCAGGCGCTGGATGCGGCGCATCACCACATCCTTTTCCAGCTTGAAGCCGGGGATGCCATAGGTCAGCAGGCCGCCGGCGCGGTCGTGCCGGTCATAGACATGCACCTCATAGCCCGCGACGCGCAGATATTCCGCAGTGGTCAGGCCGGCGGGGCCGGCGCCGATCACGCCGACCGACTGGCCGGTGGGCTTGCCGGGAACCAGCGCCTCGACCCAGCCTTCCTTCCAGGCGGTGTCGGTGATGTACTTCTCGACGCTGCCGATGGTGACGGAGCCGTGGCCGGAAAATTCGATGACGCAATTGCCTTCGCACAGGCGGTCCTGCGGGCAGATGCGGCCGCAAATTTCCGGCATGGTGCTGGTCAGGTTGGACAGTTCATAGGCTTCGCGCAGACGCCCCTCGGCGGTCAGGCGCAGCCAGTCCGGGATATGATTGTGCAGCGGGCAGTGGGTCGAGCAATAGGGCACGCCGCATTGCGAACAGCGCGACGCCTGTTCTTCCGCTTTTTCAAGCACGAAGCTGCGGCTGATTTCGAGAAAGTCGTCGGCGCGATCATCGGCCGCGCGCTTTTCCGGTAGGATTGTCCCTTGCCCACGAATTTCAGCATCGGATTGTCGCCCATAAACCTGTCCCTGACTATGTTGCAGATGCGCGCATAGCAGAAAAACCCACGGAGTCACGTGGATTCTGGCATATAGGTCAGTATAAGTTACCTATTAATCGGCCATTTTACCCCTTGTTGCGAATCGATCGCAAAAAATGGCCGATCAATATGTCCGATTCGGTCCTATCTTAGGGTGAGCCAGATCAGAGCGGCTGCGCCAGCGATGATTCGATACCAGGCGAAGGGCGCAAAGCCATGTTTGGACACCAGGCCGACGAACCATTTGATGACCAGCAGGGCGACGACGAAGGACACGACAAAGCCCAGCGCGATGCTGTCCCAGCCCACGGCGGCGCTGGTGATCTGATCCCCTTTCTTCAGCAATTCCAGCGTCGTCGCGCCCAGCATGGTGGGGATGGCGAGGAAGAAGCTGAACTCGGCGGCCGTGCGCCGTTCGACGCCCAGCGTCAGCGCGCCCATGATCGTTGCGCCCGACCGGCTGACGCCGGGAATCATGGCGATGCACTGGATGAAGCCGATGCCCAGCACGCGCACGACCGGAATGTCGGCGATGCCGTGAAAACGCTGTTCCTTGATCGCCCGTTCGATCAGCAGGATGGCGACGCCGCCGGCGATCAAGGCCCAGGCGACGACCTGCGGCGCACCCAGCAGCACTTCGATATAATCGTGCAGCGCCAGCCCGATGACGGCGGCGGGGATGAAGGCGAGGATCAGGTTGCGCAGGAAGCGCCAGCTGACCGGCTCGCGCCGCAACAGGCCCATGCCGACCGCCCAGAAGGTGCGCCAGTAGAGCACGACCACCGCCGAAATCGCGCCCAGCTGGATGATGACGTTGAACATCGCCCAGGTGGAGGCGTCATAGCCCAGCAGCTCGCTCGCCAATATGAGGTGGCCGGTCGAGGATACGGGCAGAAATTCGGTCAGCCCCTCGACAATGCCCAGCAGGATGACGGTCAGATAATGAAGGTCCATGGTTTAGATCCTGGCTCCCTGGCATAAAAAATCCTCCCCCAGATGGCTGTGGGGAGGAGCATGAAAGGCGGGGCGGCATATGGCATGCGCCCCGCCCGCATATCATGTGATCAGGCTTTCGCACGGCCGGCGAAGCGGCCATGTTTGCGATAGCGGACCATCCATTTGCCGGCGACCGCGCTCAGCGGCGTGGGGGCGACGCCCAGCGCCGCCAGCCCTTGCGCGCCCGGGGCGGCGACATTGTCGCGGCCCAGCATGGCGAGTTGGTCGCGGGTGATCGGCCCGCCCGGCAACGCGGCGAGCAGCGAGGCAAAGGCGCCGGGCACTTCGACCAGTGGCCGGTCGCGGCCGATGGCGCTCGCGATCCAGCGGTTGATTTCCTTCATGCTCATCACCTGCGGGCCGGCGACCTCATAGGTTTTGCCGCCATGGACGCCCGGTTGCTCGGCCGCATTGGCGATCGCCTGCGCCACGTCGGCGACATAGACGGGCTGGAACTTCGTGCCTGCGCCGATCACCGGGATCAGTGGCGCGGAGCCGATGATCTGGGCGAAGCGGTTGAGGAACTGGTCTTCGGGGCCAAAGATGATCGATGGGCGGATGATCGTCGCGGTGGGGAAGGCGGCCTTGACCGCGTCCTCGCCTGCGGCCTTCGACCGGCCATAGGCCGACGGGCTGGCCGCATCCGCGCCGATTGCGGAGATGTGGACCAGCGCACTCACGCCGGCGGCGGCGGCCGCCTTCGCCACATTGGCCGCGCCTTCATGATGGAAGGCGTCGAAATCGCCGCTCAGCACGCCGACCAGATTGATGACGATGTCGCTGCCGTGCAGCGCGCGGGCGACGGTGGCGGGCTTGCGGATGTCGGCTGCGACGAACTGGCTCTGGCCCAGATTCCCCAGCGCCTTGATCTTGACCGCGCTTGCCAGATCGCGCTGGGCGATCCGCACCCGCGCGCCCCGCGCCATCAGCGCCTGCGCCACCTGCCGGCCCAGAAAGCCGCCGCCGCCGAAGATCGTAACCAGACTGTCGTTCATCACGCGCGTCCTATATTTTTCTGCCAGGGCAAGGATTGCTCCCACCCTTGCAACAGCCGCCACCCGCTGACAACCTCTTCTATCCTATCCGATCCAGCCTTGCAGGTCAGCCAGCATCCACAGGCCAAGCGCCAGGAACAGCAGCGCCGCGCCGATCTGAAGCGCGCGCATCGGCACCTTCTTCGCCAGCGCTTCGCCAAACAGCACGGCGGGCACATTGGCGATCATCATGCCCAGCGTGGTGCCCATGGTGACGGCCAGCAGATTGTCGAACCGCGCGCCCAGCGCCACCGTGGCGACCTGCGTCTTGTCGCCCATTTCGACCAGGAAGAAGGCGATCAGGGTGGTCACGAACACGCCCGCCTTCGATGGGGCCTTGAGCGGGGCGTCCTCGTCAATCTTGTCGGGGATCAGCGTCCATGCGGCCATGGCGATGAAGGAGGCGGCGACCGCATAGCGGAACCAGCCCTGCGTCAGCACGCCGGCGATGGAATGGCCGACCAGCGCGGCGAGGAAATGATTGGCGACCGTCGCGCCAAAAATGCCCAGGATGATCGGCGCCGGCTTTCGAAAGCGGGTAGCGAGCAGCATGGCGAGCAATTGCGTCTTGTCGCCCATTTCGGCGAGCGCAACCAAGGCGGCAGAAGTAAAGAGTGCTTCCATTGGATCGTTCCGGGGCCGGGCGAAGGTTGACAGACACAATGCCACCGTCGCTTCCCGCCCGGCCGGACAGAAAAGCGCCGATGCCATTGGTCTCGCCCGATACGGATGCCTATGATCCGCCTCCCATACGCCATGGCCTCTCGACCAAATATGTTGACGCATGGCCCGTTCCTGCAATCGGAACGACTGGCTACTCCCCAGATGACGCGCTAGCCTCTAGGCGAGCGGCGGGGGGATGGCAAGCCATGGTGAACAAGACGGTCGAAACGGACGCGGCGGTCGAGGATTTTCTGGCCCGGGTCGAACCGGCCGAGCGGCAGGCCGATGGCCGGATCGTGGCGGCGCTGATGGCGCGCCTGTCGGGTGAGCCGCCGCATATGTGGGGGCCGAGCATCATCGGCTTTGGCCGCTACCATTATCGCTATGATAGCGGGCGGGAGGGCGTCATGTGCCGCATCGGCTTTTCCCCGCGCAAGGCGGAACTGGTCTTCTACCTCGCCGGGCTGGACGATGCAGATTTCACGCCTCTGGGCAAATATCGGCGCGGCAAGGGCTGCCTCTATGTCAAGCGCCTGTCGGGCATCGACATGGCGGTATTGGAACGGCTGATCGTCCAGAGCCTTGCCCATATGGATGAGGTTTATCCGCGATGAAGAGGCTGCTGCCCGTCCTTGCCCTGATGATGACGGGCGCGCCCGCACAAGCGCAAACGCAGGATGCGACCATCGCCTCCCTCTCCGCCGATCTCGCCAGCGGCCGCACCAGCAGCGAGAAAGCGGTGCGCGCCTATGTGAAGCGCATCGCCGCGATGGACCGCAAGGGGCCACGGCTCAACGCCATCATCGCGCTCAACCCCCACGCCATTTCGCAAGCGCGCGCGCTGGATGCGGAGCGGCGGGCGGGAAGGGTGCGCGGCCCGCTCCATGGCGTGCCGATCCTGCTCAAGGATAATATCGAGGCGGCCGGCATGCCCACCACCGCCGGGTCGCTGGCGCTGGCCCGCAATGATCCGGGGCGTGATTCGCCGGTCGCCGCCGCCTTGAAGGCGAAGGGCGCGATCATTCTGGGCAAGGCCAACCTGTCCGAATGGGCCAATTTCCGGTCCGAACGATCGATGAGCGGCTGGAGCGCGGTCGGCGGCCTCACCCGCAATCCTTATGCGCTCGATCGCACCACCTGCGGATCGTCGAGCGGATCGGGCGCGGCCGTCGCCGCCCGCTTCGCCCCCGCCGCGATCGGCAGCGAAACCAACGGGTCGATCATCTGCCCGGCCTCCATGATGGGGCTGGTGGGCTTGAAGCCCAGCATCGGCCTGATCCCGCGCACCCATATCGTGCCGATCAGCCATAGTCAGGATACGGCCGGGCCAATGGCGCGCAGCGTGCGCGATGTCGCCATTCTGCTGTCCGCCCTGATCGCCAGCGATCCGGGCGATCCCGCTACAGCGAACGCTATGGCCCATGCGGGCGACTATGCCGCCGCGCTCGACCCGGCAAAGATCCGGGGCATGCGGATCGGCGTGCTGCGCGGCGGTGCGCAGCCGGAATTGCTGGCCCGTTATGCGGGCGCGCTGGCCGTGCTGAAGGGCCTTGGCGCGCAACTGGTCGAGGTGAAGAAGCCCCCAATGGAGGGCATGTCCGCCGCCAGCTATGATGTGCTGCAATATGAGTTCAAGGCGGACCTCAACGCCTATCTGGCGACGACCCGCGCCGATCAGGTGCCAACCCGCACGCTCGATGCGCTGATCGCCTTCGATGCGGCGCATGCCGCCACCGAAATGCCGTTGTTCGGGCAGGATATCTTCACCCTGTCGCAGGCGAAGGCCGGGCTGGACGATCCGGCCTATCGCGCCGCGCGGGACACATCGCTGCGGCTGGCGGGGAAGGACGGGATCGATGCGATGCTGACGGACAACCGCGTAGATCTGTTGGTGACGATCAGCTATGGCCCGGCCTGGCTGTCGGACACGGTCTGGGGCGATCAATATGAGGGGCCGGGCGGCTCCACCGGCCCCGCAGCGATCGCTGGCTATCCCCACCTGACCGTGCCCATGGGGCTGGTGCGCGGCCTGCCGGTGGGGTTAAGTTTCATCGGCCCGGCCTATGCAGAGCAGCGCTTGCTCGACGCGGGACTGGCCTATGAGCAGGCGGCCGGGATCAGTCTGAAGCCCGATTTTCGATCGACCGCTGATACCGGGCCGGAACTGGAGGGGATGCGGCCTTAGAGCCTCGTGCGTGAAACCTGGATCACCCAACCTCCGTTCGGGCTGAGCTTGTCGAAGCCCTGCATTTTGCCTTGAACACGCTAAGAAAAGTACAGCCCCCTTCGACTGCCTGCTTGCGGCAGGCGCTCAGGTTCAAACGAGTCACGCGCCTCGTTTGAAGCTTCGACAGGCTCAGGGCGAACGGATCATATTTAAAGCGCGACCTTAAGGCTCGCCCTTGCTCTCCTGCATGCGCCGTTCGGCGAACCATTGTTGCAGCATCTGCGCGGTGCAGCCGGTAAAGCCGTTGCTGCCGATCACCGAACAGCTGTTGGGCAGGGTCTGGCGCTGGGTCTGCTCCATGGTCGCAACCTGGCTTCCCCAGCCCGGGCCGCCGGCCGGTTCAGGCTTTTCGCGCAGCTTCTTGGGAATGCGATAGCGTTCGGATTCCGGCTTGCGCGCGCACACGACGATTTCGTCGCCCTTGCTTTGCGGGCAGGGATCGTCGCCATAGACCAGCAGGTTGATGATCCGTTCGGGCGGCGGTTCGGGCTGCGCCATCGCGCTGCCGGGCAGCAGGGGCGCCAGCATCAGGCCGATCAGGGGAAGAACGACGGACTGTCGCATAGAAAATTCCTTCTTGTCCCCTGTGATGACGCCGAACCCGCCCCGGTCCGGTGCCTGTCTGTCAGGACGGCGCCCGCCCCTCGAACCCGTCCGGTCCAGATCCGTCAGCGCTGCGGAGCGGGACCGTCGAGGACGATGCCGTCCTTCGTCGAAGGCGGCACTGGCGCCGGCTGGCCAGTGGCGGCGGCCTTTTCCTCCGCCTTCACCCGCGCTTCGATCGCTTCGCTGTCGGCGTCGATGGTGGACAGGCGCCGGGCGCGCTCCGCTTCGACCAGATCCTTCCAGCTGGCATTGTCGGCCTGTTGCCGTTCCGCCTTGGCCAGACGGGACAGCTGCGCAAAACAGCCGGTCGCGCCGCCGCCGCCGACGGGCGAGCAGCTTTCGGTGCCCTGCCGGCCGACATATTCCATTGACCGCACCCGTTCCCCCCAGGCCTGATTGCTGGGCTTGTTCGGATCGCCGCGCAGCGGCTCGGGGATGCGATAGCGTTCTTCCTCGCCCTTGCGCGCGCACACGACGATGTCGTCGCCCCGGCTCTGCGGACAGGCGTCGTCGCCATAGACGATGACCAGATTGATCTTCTCCGTCCCGCTGCTGGTTGCGGCATTGGGGGGCGTGTCTTGTTGCGCCAGCGCCGGGACGGACGCGCCGATCATCAGGGCGACGGCGGCGATCATCTTGGTCTTCATCATCTGTCCGTCCTTATCAGATGCGCTTGGAAAGCGCGATGGCGGCGCGGCATCCCAGCCGGATGGCGCCCGACAAGAGGGGGTAGGCCGGGGCTTGCTCCGCGCCATGGGCCAGTGCGGCATCGCGATGCTCGACTTCCTCCGCCTGAAAATCCGCAATAGCGGTGGAGAGTTCCGGGTCGTCCGCGCCCAGCTGCTCCAGCTGCTCGGCATAATGTTTGTCGATTTCGGTTTCGATCGCGGCGGTGCAGGCCATGGCGGCCCTTGGCCCCATCGCCGCCGTCACCGCGCCGAGCGCAAAGCCGGCGACATTCCAGATCGGCGCCAGCGCGGTCGGGCGCACGCCGCGCCGGGCGATCATCGCGTCGAAGGCGGCCCGGTGCCGTTCCTCCTGCGCCGCCATGCCCGCAATCAGCCGGCCATAAGGATGGCGGTCGCCCATCACCGCCAGTTGCCCGGCATAGATGCGCACCGCGCCAAATTCGCCGGCCTGATCCACCCGCACCATGGATGCGCGGTCGACATCGCTCGGCCGCTTGCCGGGCCGGGGGAAATCCTTGGGCGCGCTCATGCCTTCCTCGCTTTCAGCAACAGGGCCAAGATGGCGAGCGCGGCCACGCTCGACAAGAGGCCGTTATAGCCCGCCATCGAAATGCCGAACATCTTCCACGCCGCCACGTCGCAACGGGTGATCGGGCTGGCCATGATCTGGTTGAGCATGTCCGCCGCGCTGCCGCCGGAGGGCGATGTGGAACAGGTGGTCAGCCCTTCCCACCAGCCATATTCGACGCCGGCATGGAACAGGCCGATCAGGCCGCTGATGCCGACCGCGATGCCGGCAAAGCCTGCGAACAGGCCGCTGATGCAGGCCCGCCCGCGCACGCCATAGGCAATCAGCGCCAGCGGGATGGCGGCGAAGTGGGCATAACGCTGCCACCAGCACATTTCGCACGGATGCAAGCCGCCAGCATATTGAAAGGCATAGGCGCCCGCCAACATGGCGAGAGGCGCGAGCAGCGCCAGGGCGCGGGCCATGGCAAGCGAGGGAGACTGGCTGTTCATTCCGCCCGCTTAAACATTCCCCATGCTTTCGTCATGCTGAACTTGGCGACTTTTGTTCGGATGTCGCCTGATCTGGAAGGTCAGCGGAACACCCATTGCCGGTTCAGGCCGAACACGATGCCGGGCGTGATGAAGATCATGGCGGGGATGGGCGACCAGGCCGGCCAGCGCATATGCGTGACGCACAGATAGACCCAGAGCGCATTGAGCGCATAGCTGATCAACGACACGATGATGAATTTCGCGCCGCGCGCGCCATGGCTGGCGTCGCCGCCATGGCCGCGAAAGGTGAAGAGGCTATGGCTGACATAGCCGATGACGACGGCGGCGAGATAGCCGATGAAATTGGCGACCTGCGGATGCAGGCCGGCCATCGCCGCCAGCGTCCAGTAGATCGCCGCCTGACAGGCGGTGACGAACAGGCCGGTCACGCCATAGCGCACGATCTGCCAGAACAGCGCGCCATGGTCTGCATAAAGTCGTGACAGATATTTCATGACGGCCCCGGTTGCGCTTTGATGCGGAGCCATAGACCGCAACAGTAGCGGAGGCAAAGTTGCGGTCCGTTGTTTTTTGCCGGGATTCCCGAGCCGTGAAATGTTCCATTTCACGCGAAATCCCTCTAGTCCACCGCCATGACCTTGCCTAGCCGCGATGCCCTGCGCGCCCATGCCCTGCATTGGGGGCCGATCCTGACCGCTTATGCGCAGCGGCACTGGAAATGGCTGACCTTCCTCATCTGGATCATCATTGCCGTGTCGATGGTGGTGACGCGCTGGCTGGCGATCCACTGGCTGGTGCTGAGCGATACGGACGACAATATCCGCTATGTGCAGGTGAAGGACTGGCTGGCGGGGCAGGGCTGGTATGATCTGCGCCAATATCGGCTCGATCCGCCGGTTGGGGCCAATATCCACTGGTCGCGGCTGGTGGACATTCCGATCGCGGGGCTGATCCTGTTTTTCCGCGCCTTTGTCGATCAGGGACTGGCCGATCGACTGGCCTGCGGCATTGCGCCGCTGCTGCCGCTGCTGTTGCTGATGCTCTCGCTCGGTTTCATCGGGCGGCGGCTGGCGGGGCCGAATGGCTGGTTCTTGGCGATCCTCGCCCCGCTGGCGACGCAGATGGCGCTGGGCATGTATGCGCCGATGCGGATCGACCATCATGGCTGGCAACTGGCGCTGGCGCTGACGATGCTGGCCGGGGTGATCGACGAAAATCGCCTGCGCGGCGGATTGATGGCCGGGATCAGCAGCGCATTGTCGATCGCCATCGGCATGGAGATGATCGTGTATCTGGCGGCCGGTGGCGCGCTGATCGCGCTGCGCTGGGTGTTCCGGCCGGGGGCTGAGCGGCGTTTGCTGCCCTATGGGCTCAGCCTCGCGGGGGCGACGTCGATCCTCTATCTGCTGTTCGCCAGCTATGCCAACCGCGCAATGGTGTGCGACGCGATCTCGCCCATCTGGGTGGCGGTGTTCGGCGCGGCGGGGGCGGGAATGGTCGTCCTGTCGATCGCCCCTTTGCGCGGATGGCCGGTGCGGATGGCGGCCGGCGCGGTGGTGGGCGGCGCGGTCGCTCTCTTCTTCTACCTCAACTGGCCCCAATGCCTGAGCCCCTATCAGATTTCGCCCGAACTGGAGCGGCTCTGGCTCGCCAATATTCGCGAGGCCAAGCCCATCACGGTGCAGGCGCAGTCAATGGTCGTGCCGCTGATGGCAGTGCCGGTCGCGGGGCTGATCGGCCTGATCTGGGCCTTGTGGGATGCGCGGCGCGACCCGGAGCGGCTCTGGGCCTGGGCCACCGTGGGGCTGATGATGCTCTTTTCCACGGCGCTGCTCTTCTGGCAGTTGCGCGCCGGGCCGGCGGCGCAGCTGCTGGCGATCCCGCCCGCCGCCTGGGCCGCGCACCGGCTGGTCGGCGCGATCCTGACGGGGCGGCGCGGCGTGAAGATTGCCGCCGGGGCCGGGGTGGCGCTGCTGGCCGCCATCGCCTGCGCCTATCCGCTCTATCCGCAGATCGTCACGGCCTGGCAAAAGGCGACGGGCGCCACGCCAAAGCCCTGGCGTCCGTCCGCCATCGCCCGCAATGATTCGATCAAGAAGGCCAATGGCCGTTGCCGCACCTTGCCGGCGTTGCAGGTGCTGGACCAGCTGCCGCCGGCGACCATTTTCACCATGGTCGATCTTGGCCCGCGCCTGATCGCCACCACGCATCATAGCGCGCTGGCTGGCCCTTATCACCGCAACGGCGCGACGATTCTGGACATCCACCACGCCTTTGACGGTCCGGCGCGCGATTTTCGCGCGATCGCGGCCAAGCATCACGCCACCTATCTGCTGGTCTGTCCCTGGTTCCCGGAAGGCACCATCTATCAGTCGCGCAGCCCCGGCGGCTTTTATGCCGGCCTGATGCGGGGCGACCTGCCCAAATGGCTGGTGCCGGTGCAGCTGGAGACGGCGATGACGCTGCCCTATCAGCTTTATCGCATCGATTATACCAAGCCGCGCTGATCGCGCGCTTTGATATAGCTTTTGAGGTCGCATCGCTGATGCGAAAAGGCTGATCCTTTTCGCGCGATGCTTCGGTCAGCGTCTGGCGAGAAAAAAGTCGCGGAGCAGCGTTGAGGCTTCGGCCTCGGCGAGGCCGCCATAGACTTCGGGCCGGTGCAGGCATTGCGGCTGGGCGAAGAGGCGCGGTCCCTGTTCGATCGCGCCGCCCTTGGGATCGCTTACTGCATAATAGAGCCGGGCGATTCGCGCGTGGGAAATCGCGCCCGCGCACATCGGGCACGGCTCCAGCGTCACCCACAGGTCGCAGCCGGTCAGGCGATAGTCGCCCAGCGCAGCCGCCGCCGCGCGCATTGCGACAATTTCGGCATGGGCGGTGGGATCATTGTCCCGGCGGTTGCGATTCTCGCCCTCGCCGATGATCGCCCCGTCCCTTGTCACCACTGCGCCGATCGGGACTTCGCCTGCCGCCTGCGCCGCGCGGGCACGGTCGAGCGCGCGGCGCATCGGGACGGGCAAGGGAAAGGGGGGCGGGGCCATGCCCGCCCCTTACAGGATCATCTGGCTGTTAGGAAGGATCAGGGCTTTTTCACGTCCACCGTCGGCACATCGACCGTTTCCTTGCGGGTGCCTACTTCCACCTTGGCCACATTCGCCTCATATTTGGGGAGCGTGCCTTCCTTGACCGCGATTTCGGGCAGGCGGCCCTCCTGCGTCTTTTGCAGATCAATGAAGCCCGTGGCGATGCCGCCGGCCAGAACGAGCAGGATAATCACCAGCAATCCACCAATGACTCGCATATGTCCCTCCTTTGCGTTAATCGCGCTTTCAACGCATCGGGTCGCCAAAGGGTTGCGATCCTGCCTTGCTGCGGGTTGACGGGGGAGACGAATCCCGTTATCGGCGCGGCTTTCCGAACGAACCCGAATTTCAAAGGTTGATTGACTATGTCGCGCATTTGCGAGCTGACCGGTAAGGGTCGCCAGGTGGGTCACAATGTTTCCCACGCCAATAACAAGACCAAGCGTGTGTTCCTGCCCAACCTGCAGAACGTCTCGCTGATCTCCGAAGCGCTGGAAACCACCGTGAAGCTGCGCGTGTCGACCCATGGTCTGCGTTCGGTCGAACATAATGGCGGTCTGGACAACTGGCTGGTCAAGACCAGCGACGACAAGCTGTCGCTGAAGGCTCGCCGCCTGAAGCGCGACATCGTCAAGAAGAAGGCTGCCGCCGCAGCCTGATTCGTTTCGATTCGTTTCGGCATAGAAAGCGGCCCCTCACTGGGCCGCTTTTTTGCGTGCGCATCTTTTTTGTTGAGAGGGCAGGCCGCAAGAGTCGGTGGCAGCCAGCCGGAACTGCGCGCCGATGCCGCATCTGGGCACCGGCGCGCGCGCTTTATTTGGCACCCGGTTTCCGTGCCGCTACCTGGGCCTGGGCAATGGTGGCGCCGGGCGTGCCGGCCAGACGCGAAATCGTCTTGAGCGCATAGTCGAGCTGGAAGTCCTCGACACCCTTCTTCTTGAGGTCGTCCGCGGACATGGCGAAGCGCGGATCGTCCTTCGCATCCTCTTCCAGCGCTTTGTCGTCGGTCTTGATCTCGTTGATCAGGTGACGGCGCAGGTCGCTTTCGCGGAATTTCGGTCGGTTCTTGTAATCGGGGTCAGACAGTTGCGGCACGCGAATGTCGGGCTGGATGCCGCCTTCCTGCACGCTACGGCCTGACGGCGTATAATAGCGCGCGGTCGTCAGCTTGAGCGCGGTGGTGTTGCTGAGCGGCAGCATGGTCTGGACGCTGCCCTTGCCGAAGCTGCGTTCGCCCATCACCAGCGCGCGATGCTGGTCCTGCAAGGCGCCGGCCACGATTTCGGAGGCGGAGGCGGAGCCGGCATCGACCAGCACGATCACCGGCAGGCCCTTCGCATCGTCGCCCGGCTTGGCATAATAGCGTTCCACATCGCCCTTGGCCCGGCCGCGCTGCGACACGATTTCGCCCCGCTCCAGGAAGGTGTCGCTGACGCTGACCGCTTCATCCAGCAGGCCGCCGGGGTTGGAGCGCAGGTCGAGGATATAGCCGGTGGGCTTGTGGCCCAGCGACTTGTCGATGCTGCGGATCGCCGATCGCACGTCCGCCCCGGTATTGGCCGAGAAGCTGACGATGTTGATGACGCCGATATTATTCTTCACTTCCCATTTGACGGGCTTCAACTGAATGATCTCGCGCGTCAGGGTGAGTTCGATCGGCTTGTCGCGGCCGGCGCGGACCAGCGTCAGCTTGAGGGACGTGCCCGGCGCGCCGCGCATCTTGTCCACCGCTTCATCCAGCGTGCCGCCATAGATGAGCTGGCCATCGATATGGGTGATATAGTCGCCCGCCTTGATGCCCGCGCGCCAGGCCGGGGTATCCTGCGTCGGCGCGATCACCTTGACCGCGCCATCCTCCTGCGTGACCGACAGGCCAAGGCCGCCATAGCTGCCTTCCGTCTGGGTCCGCAGATTCTGGAAATCGCGCGCGTCGAGGAAGCTGCTATGCGGGTCGAGGCTGGCCAGCATGCCGTCGATCGCGCCCTTGATCAGTTTCTCGTCGTCGACCTTCTCGACATAGTCGCTGCGCACCTTCTGGAACACATCCATGAATTCATCGAGCGCCTTGTAGCTCGACGCTTCCCCATCGGCGAGAGCGGCGGTCGTAGCAGGGATGAGCGCAAGCGCCCCGAGCGCAACCGCGCCCTGGAGGAAGGTGGATTTCATGGCTGTCCTAGATTCCGGCATCTGATCCCCGATATAGGCCGATTCGCGTGCCAACGCAAAAGCGCGCTTCGATGGAGTGTCGCGCAGGGTCGATGAGCGTCGGGTTAATGGGGGTGGGGCGGCGTCCAGGCGATGCTCATCTGCATCGCAATATCGTGCAGTCGTCGGTCCCGTGTCCATAGGAAGGCTCCTGCGGTGAGCCGAACGGAGGTTAGGAGATGAGCATCGACATATCCGATTCCCAGACTGAACAATGGCACCCGTTCGATCAGGGTGTCGACCTCGTGGTTTTTTGCCAGCACCGCTTCGGGCAGTCTTCGTAGCATCCTCAAGACGCCTTGCCTGTTTTTCAGGCTGCCCAGCGCAATTTCACCGATGATAAAGGGATGGGCCAATATTCGCCCTGTGTTCAGTGCAGCCGTCAGTTGGGGATCGGCCATGCGCAGATGATCCATCCAGATCGAACTATCGACCAATATCATGCTGGCATTGAGCGTCGCCGCGGCGGCAATTCGAAATCCGGTTCGGAGCCGCCAAGTAATGCTAAACGGCGCGCGGCTTCCCGTTGCACGAGCGCTTTGAGCGCTTCCCGAACCAGTGCGGATTTTTCGGTTAATCCGGTCAGTTCCTGCGCCTCGGCAACCAAATCGTCATCAAGGGCCAATGTCGTGCGCATCATCTATCTCCGCAAGGCACCAAAATTAGCATCAAATGATGCTGCCTTCAATGCCTCACCCCAATCCCACCAGCGGCACGATGTCGACCGGGCGGCCATTGCGGCGCAGCTCCACGGTGATGTTCGGGCGTTCGGGTCCGGTGATGCCGACGGGGTCGCCCTGTCGCACGCTGTCGCCGACCTGGGCGGTGACGCGGTGGAGGCCGGTGATCAGGGTGGTCCAGCCCTGCCCATGGTCGATGATCAATATCTGGCCATAGTCGCGATAGGGACCGGCAAAGGCGACGCGGCCGGCCGTGGGGGCGATCGCCTGAGCACCCGGTTGCGTTACCAGCGTCAGGCCGCGCGAGCGGACGCCGCCGTCATTCACTTCGCCCATGCCGGTGACGAGCTGGCCGATCACGGGCAGGCGATAGGGCGGCGGGCCATCGGCGGCGCTTTCGCGTTCGGGCGCGGGGGCGGCGGCCTGATCGGGGCGGGCAGGGCGCAGCAGCGGGCCGGACAAGGCAGCCAGCCGGTCGCGCAAATCGCCTGCTTCCTCCAGCCGGTCCATCAAATCGACAATGTCGCGCGCCCGCTCGCCCAGCGCCAGCGCGCGTTCGCTCTCCAGCCCCGCATTGGCGCGATAGTCGCGGGCGGCGATGCGCTTTTGCGCTTCGAGGGTGGCCAGCGCGGTCTGGCGATCCTTGCGGTCGGCCTGCGCCTTGCCCAGCGCATCGGCGGCCTGCTGGGCGGTGGCGCGCAGCGCGCGGCTCTTGTCCAGTTCGGCGCGCAGCCCGGCGGTGCGCTGCTGGATGACGGGCAGGATCTGGCCCAGCACCGCGCGCATATGCACCGCATCGGCCACCGATCCGGGCTGGACCAGCGCCAGCGCCAGCGGGCGGCGGGCCATCATCTGGAGCGCGGCGGTCAGGCGGACGACGGGTTCCTGTTTGGCGGCGAGGCGGGCGGCCTGCGCGCGCTGCAACCGGGCGATGATGGCGATGCGGGCCTGCGCGGCCTGAATATCCGCCTCCGCCTGCTGGATGCGGGCGGCGATCGCGGCGGCGCGGCGGCGCGCCTGTTCGGCTTCGTCGCGGGCCAGACCGGCCTGTTGTTCGAGACGGGCGGAGCGGTCGCGCGCTTCGTCCGATTGGCGGCGGGCGTTTTTGAGTGCCTGCTGTTCCTGCGCCAAGGTGGTGCCGGCGGTGCCTGACAGGATGATGGCGTTATCGGCGGCGGCGGGCAGGCGCGTGGCGGCAAGGGCCAGAAGGCCCGCCAGTCCGCCAGCAATGAGGATAGTGCGCTTCACCCGATGCCCTGACCCTTTATCCTGCTCTGCCTAGGCGGAAATCGCGGGGGCTTCTAGCCTTCGCGATGATAAGGATGGTTGGAGAGGATCGAGCAGGCGCGCCAGAGTTGTTCGGCCAGCATCGCGCGCGCCAACATATGCGGCCAGGTCATAGCGCCAAAGGCGATCAGCAGGTCTGCATTCGCCCGCTCCGCGTCATCGAAGCCGTCCGCCGCGCCGATCAGGAAACGGCATTCGCGCATGCCCGCGTCGCGCCAGCCCTCGATCCGGCGGGCGAAATCCATCGATCCGAGCTGCTTGCCCTTTTCGTCCAGCATGACCGTGACGGTGCCGGGACCGACGGGGGGCAGCTTGCCGCCCCGGTCGGGCATTTCGGTGATCTTGTGCGGCATGGTCAGCCGCTTGACATAGCGGTCGACCAGATCGGCTTCGGGCGAGCGCCCGATCTTGCCGCGTGCGATGATGTGGAGGAGCATTTACAAATTCCGTTCGCTTCGAGCGCAGGTTCGAGCTGGTCGAGAACCGAAGTCGAGAAGGGTTCTCGATACGGCTTCTCGGCTCCGCTCGAAGCCTACTCGAACCGAACGGTCAAAGAGAAATCAGGCGTTGCCCGCGACCGGCGCGTCGACGAAGCCCCACATCCGTTCCAGATTGTAGAAGCTGCGCACTTCCGGCTTGAACAGGTGGACGATCACGTCGCCGGCGTCGATCAGCACCCAGTCGGCGACCGGCAGGCCTTCGACGCGGGCGGAGCGGCCCGTTTCCTTCTTGATCCGTTCGGCCAGATGCTGGGCGATCGCCGCGACCTGACGCGACGAACGGCCGTTCGCGATCACCATATGATCGGCGATGCTGCTCTTGCCTTCCAGCGGGATGGAGATGATTTCCTGCGCCTGGTCGTCGTCGAGCGATTGCATGACAAGGGCGTGCAGGGCGGCCACGGATTCTGCGCCGAGCGCGGTATCGTTGGCAGGGGCGAGGTTAGACAATTAAACTCCAATCTAGATGACATACCGGCGCGTGAGCGGATCGCGCACACACGTTGCTTCATATTCGCGATGCCAGAGGGGGTCCGCCTGCCGCAGCAGGGTCGCCGATCTTGGATCAGGGCGAAAGCGCAATAGCACGAGCGCCGGTGGTCTCCAATTCGTCCAGTCTGCACTCTGGCGCGCGGACCGGACGAAGCGCCGCAGCCAGCTCATGGCCGTAGAGCCACGGGCGGCGTCATCATAACCCGGACGGGCGATTACGGCAATGGGCATTTGCCGGGCGATGCCGCGCCAGTCGCGCCACTGGCCAAATTGCGCCAGATTATCGGCCCCCATCAGCCAGATGAAGCGGTGGCGGGGATAGCGCAGGGTGAGCGCGCGGAGCGTGTCGACGGTGTAACGGGTGCGCAAATGCCGTTCGATCGCGGTGGCCCGAATCGGCGCGCGCCGGGCGACCTTGCGGGCGTGGGCGAGACGGGCGGGCAGCGGGGCCATGCCCTTTGCGGGTTTGAGCGGATTGCCGGGGGAGACGAGCCACCAGATTTCGTCGAGGTCGAGCGCGTCTCTGGCGAAGAGCGAAATGGCGCGATGGCCGCCATGGGCCGGATTGAAGGAGCCGCCGAGCAGGCCGATCTTTTTCATGAAGCCGCCATGCCAGCGTCGGGGCAAAGCAGCAATGGTGGGCGGCAGGGGAGGTGACGGCGACAGGAGATTGCGGGCTTAACTTCGCATATTTCCCGCCGAATCGGACATTTCGAAACAAAAGTTGGAAATTATATTATGCGCGGCGCGATCGGGAGGGCTGTCCTTCGCTTATAGGGCGGACGATCGGAATAGGACAGGTTTCAGCAGCCCATCCCGACCTTGCGCCGTCGTTGATAGGGGATTTTGTTCAGCTTTGCGATGAGGTCCGCGAAGGGATCATCGCGCATGGCACGGTCCTGTT
This sequence comes from Sphingobium rhizovicinum, assembly GCF_042647625.1. Classification (NCBI taxonomy): domain Bacteria; kingdom Pseudomonadati; phylum Pseudomonadota; class Alphaproteobacteria; order Sphingomonadales; family Sphingobiaceae; genus Sphingobium; species Sphingobium rhizovicinum. The sequence continues at coordinate 451,108 of NZ_JBHRVU010000004.1, forward strand.
CGATCGGGGGGCGATCCGGCACGGGCACGGTGCGCCGACGCAGCGGACGGCGCCCCAGCAGGGTCTTCCACATGATGCTCTCCTGTTTGCGGCCATCGGAATTTTCAGCCGCTTATGGAGAGATACGCGGGGGAGGCGGGCTTGTTCCTGGCTTATTTACAATGTGGTGGATTGCGCAGGCCCACCCTCTAACCCCCCTCCCGCCTGCGGGACGAGGGACGTTTTATTCTGCGGCGGGCAGGGCCTTTGCCTCGTCGGACTGGGCGTCGCGGGCCAATACTTCGAGCGGCTCCACCGCCTCAATCTCCTTGCCGCCGGTTTCGATGTTGAGATCGCGGAAACGCCGGGCGGAGGGCAGGACGCTGCGGTCGAAGCTGCCGACGAACTTGTTGTAATTGTCGACCGCGCTGGTGAGGCCGGACCCCAGCCGCTTGAGATGGCTGGCGGCCACCGCAAGGCGTTCATAAAGCTCCTTGCCCAGTTGCCCGACCTGTCGCGCCTGATCCTGCAAGCCGGCCTGCCGCCAGTGGCTGGCCAGCGTGCGGGCGAGGGGGAGGAAGGTGGCCGGGCCGCAGATGATGACGCGATTCTTGGCGGCGCGTTCCCACAGGTCCATGTCCGCCTCCAGCGCGGCGGTGACGAAATTGTCGCCGGGCACATACATGATGACGAAGTCGGGCACCTTGTCGAACTGTTCCCAATAGGCTTTGCGGCCCAGCGCGTCGGCATGGGTGCGCATGGCGCGGGCATGATCGAGCATATGGGCGTCGCGCAGCGCGGGATCGACCTGATCGACGGCGTTCAGATAGGCGACGAGCGAGCATTTGACGTCGACCACCATCTGCTGATCGCCGGGCAGATTGATGATGAAATCCGGTCGCATCCGGCCATCTTCTACAGTGACGGACACTTCCTCCTGAAAGTCCACGAAGGGGGAAAGGCCGGCGGTTTCGATGAGATTCTTGAACTGCTGTTCGCCCCAGCGGCCGCGCGTTTTGGGCGCGGCGCGCAGCGCGTTGACCAGCTTGGCGGTTTCCTCGCGCACCTGCCCCTGTCCCAGATGCACCTGCTGCACCGCTTCGCGCAGTTCGGCATAGCTGCCGACGCGATCCTTTTCGACGCGGGCGAGGCCTTCCTCATAGCGTTTCAGCGTGGTTTCGACCGGATTGAGCAGGGATTTGAGCTGCGCCTCGCTCTTTTCACTGGCCTGCGCGAAACGCTGGTCGGCGCGGGTCAGGAACTGGCTCTGCGCCGATTCGAGTAATTTGCCGCCGATCTCGCTGAACTGGGCGGAGAGTTGCTCCTTGGCGTCCTTGAGCGCGACGATCTGCGCTTCGAAGGCGCGGGTGCGGGCCTCAATATCGGATTTGAGGGCGGCGAGTTCCCGCAGGGCGGCTTCGCGTTCGGCCTGAATGGCGTCGATGCGCTGGGCGGCGGCGGCCTGGAGCGCCTCAAGCTTTTCGCTGGCGGCATGCTGCGCCGATTCCAGCCGCTGGTCGGATGCGTGCAGCGCCGATTCGACGCGGGCGATCTGGACATTGGCCTGCGTCACCCGTTCCTGCTCCACCGCCAGTTCGGCGATGGCGGCGTTGCGCTGGGTCGTGGCGGTGTCGAGCTTCGTCGTCAGATCGGCCTTTTCGGCGGCAAGCGGGGCTAGCGCCTTGCCTTTGAGCAGCCAGCCGACGGCAAGGCCGATCAGCAGCGCGATGACGATCAGAATGGCGGCCAGGCTGTCCATGGGATTTGCTTTAACCTCATTAGGCTCCGTTCGCCCTGAGAGAAGTCCAAGGGCCGTCTTTCTCTGGAGAAAGAACAGGGCTTCGACAGGCTCAGCCCGAACGGGGAGGGGTAGGGTTGTCGGAACGAAACGGGAACCTAGCGGGCGCTGACGGCGGCTGCAAGACTCTTGCACCGTTCGTTTCGAGCGAAGTCGAGAAACGGGGCGCGCGCGTTTCTCGACTTCGCTCGAAACGAACGGATATTGCGGGTTGTTACGCTGCCTGCGCGGAGGGCGCGGCGAAGCGGGTGCGATAGTCGCCGGGCGAAAGGCCGACGAGGCGATGGAACAGCTTGCGGAAGGCGGCGGCGTCTTCATAGCCGACGCTCCAGGCGATCTGGTCGACGGTGCGTTTGGTGAATTCCAGATGCTCGCGGGCGCGGGCGACGCGCAGATGCTGGACATATTCGATCGCGGTCATGCCCGTCGCCGCCTTGAACCGGCGCTGGAAAGTGCGTTCCTCCAGTGCGGCCTGCGCCGCCATTTCGCCCAGGCTGGTCGCCTTGGCTTCGCGGGCGGCGAGCCAGTGCTGCACCTTCAATATCGGTTCGTCGCCATGGGTGAGGCGCGGCAGGAAGCGGGCGAAATGCTTCTGTTCGCGCCCGGCCGTGTCGATCAGCAGGAATTTGGCGGTGTCGAGCATGACCGTGGGGCCAAGCAGCCGGTCGACCAGCCGCATGCCAAGGTCGGTCCAGGCCATCAGGCCGCCGGCGGTGATGATGTCGCCATCGTCGATGACGATGCGGTCGCAATCGAGCCTCACCTTTGGGAAGCGGGTGCGGAACTGATCGGCGAACCACCAGTGGGTGGTGGCCGGTCGGCCGTCGAGCAGGCCGGTCGCGGCGAGCAGAAAAGCGCCGCCGCAGTTGGAGGCGAGCGTCGCGCCCTGCGCATGGCGATCGAGCAGCCAGCGGGCGTAGGGCGCGGCTTCCTGTGCGTCGGGCACGCCAGTCAGGCGGCCGGGGACCAGCCATATGCCGGGCGTGCCGGGCAGCCCCTCATGCGTGTCGTGGATGCGGGCGAAGTCGCCATCCTCCTGCATGCGCCAATGGCTGACGCGGACCACCGGGCCGCCATGCTGGACCGAAAACTGCCCGGCAATGTCTATGAGGTCGGTCATGCCATGGACCATCGCCTGCTGGCAGTTGCGATAGAGCAGGATGCCCACTTCTGCGCGCGGAAGGCGGGTGTCGGTCATGCCAAGGCCCTTTGTCGGAATCGGCCCGCTTAATGTCGGAACCGCCAATCCCGATCCTCCGTCATCTCCCCTAATTCTGCAAGCACAGGGCGTGAGAGACGCTCTTCCAGACACGGAAAGGGACTTTCATCATGAGCAATTTTGTCACCACGACGGACGGCACCCGCATCTTCTACAAGGATTGGGGGCCGCGCGATGGCCAGCCGATCGTCTTTTCCCATGGCTGGCCGCTGTCGGCCGACGCCTGGGACGCGCAGATGCTGTTCTTCGCCAATCAGGGTTTTCGCACCATCGCCCATGATCGTCGCAGCCATGGCCGGTCGGATCAGGTGTGGGACAATAACAATATGGACCAATATGCCGACGATCTGGCCGACCTGATCGAGGCGCTGGACCTGAAGGATGTGGTGCTGGTCGGCCATTCGACCGGCGGCGGGGAAGTGACCCGCTATGTCGGCCGCCATGGCACGGGCCGGGTCGCCAGGCTGGCGCTGATCGGTGCGGTGCCGCCGCTGATGCTGAAGACCGAAGCCAATCCGGGCGGCCTGCCGATCGAGGTGTTCGACGGCATTCGCAAGGGCACGTTCGACAATCGCAGCCAGTTCTTCAAGGATCTGACCATCCCCTTCTATGGCTATAACCGGGACGGCGCGGTGATTTCGGAAGGCATTCGCGAAGAATTCTGGCGGCAGGGGATGATGGGCGGCCTGAAGGGCCAGCTCGACTCGATCCGCGCCTTTTCCGAGAGCGATTTCCATGCGGACCTCGCCAAGGTCGATGTGCCCACGCTCGTCCTGCATAGCGATGACGACCAGATCGTGCCGATCGGCGCGGCGGCCCTCTCCACCATCAAGATCGTTACGGATGCGACGCTGATCGTGTATGAAGGCGCCGACCATGGGCTGACGCAGACGCATCAGGATCGGTTCAATGCCGACCTGCTGGATTTCATCAACGGCTGAAAACCAACAATTTATCCCCGTTCGGTTCGAGTAGCCCCTTCGACTGCCTGCAAGGCAGGCGCTCAGGACAGGCTTCGAGCTTGTCGAGAAGGCGTGTCGAGAACAGTTCTCGACAAGCTCGAACCGAACGGAGGTGGATTAACGGGAGAACCCCCATGAACAACGACACCATTCTCATCACCGGCGCGTCGGACGGTATCGGCGCGGTCTATGCCGATCGTTTTGCAAAGCGCGGCGCCAATCTGATCCTGGTCGCCCGGCGGGCCGACAAGCTGGAGGCGCTGGCCGCCAGCCTGCGCGAAACCGGCGTCGGCGTCGAAGTAATCGCCGCCGATCTATCAAAGGCCGATGACCTCGCCCGGATCGAAGCGCGGCTGCGCGATGATGACGCCATCACCGGCCTCATCAACAATGCCGGGATCGCCGGGGAGCAGGCTTTTACACAGACGGACCCGGCCTATCTGACCGGCCTTATCGACCTCAACATCCTGGCGGTGACGCGGCTGTCCCGCGCTGTCGCGCCCCGCTTTGCTGCGAAGGGGGCGGGGACGCTGATCAACATCACGTCGGTCACGGCGCTGATGCCCGACGGCTTCACCGCGGTCTATCCGGCGAGCAAAGCCTATGTGCTGGCCTTTACCGAGGCGTTGCAGGTCGAACTGGGCGGCAAGGGGGTGAAGGTGCAGGCGGTGCTGCCCGGCATCACCCGCACCGCCATCTGGACGGCCGAGCAGATCGCCGCCATTCCGCCTGCGATGGTGATGGATGTGGAGGTGATGGTCGACGCGGCGCTGGCCGGGCTGGACATGGGCGAGCCGATCACCATTCCCGCGCTGCCGGACAATGCGGACCTGGACGCCTATCTGGCGGCGCGGGCTGCGCTGCGGCCCAATCTTTCGCTCAAGGATGCGGCGGCCCGCTATCGGATTTGAACCCACCCCGTTCGGTTCGAGCTTGTCGAGAACCCGTTCTCGATACGCCTTCTCGGCTTCGCTCGAAGCCTGTCCTGAGCGCCTGCCTTGCAGGCGGTCGAAGGGGCTACTCGAACCGAACGGATTTCTGGAAACTAGGAGAAACGTCATGATCCTCGGTCTTTCCATTCCCGCCTTCATCGCGCTGCATGTCGCGATCAGCCTGATCGGCATTATTGCCGGGCTGATCGCCCTGCCGGCACAGGCGAAGGGGCGTTTCCTGCCGGGCGTGCAGGGGTTTTTTCTGGTCACTACCCTGCTCACCAGCCTGACCGGCTTTCTCTTTCCCTTTCGCGGGTTCACGCCGGCGATCGGGGTGGGGGTGATCTCGACGCTGGTGCTGATCGTGGCCTTTGTGGCGCTCTATGGGCTGAAGCTGCAGGGGCGGGCGCGGACGATCCATGCGGTGAGCGCCACCGCCGCCTTGTGGATGAACCTGTTCGTGCTGGTGGTGCAGGGCTTCCTCAAGGTGCCGGCGCTCAACGCCTTTGCGCCGACGGGCAGCGAGCCGCCTTTCCTGGCCGCGCAGGGGCTGTTGCTGATCGGCATGATCGCGCTGGGCGTGGCGATCGTCCGTCAGCCCAGCGCCGCGCGGAAGGCGGCCAGCCGGTCGATTGCCTGATCCAGCATCGCGTCCGTCTTTGCAAAGCAGAGGCGGACGAGATGCGTGACGGGGTCTTGCGGATAAAAGGCGCTGATCGGGATTGCGGCGACGCCGGCTTCGTCGATGATCCGGTTGCAGAAGCTGACGTCGTCCAGCGCGATGCCGGAAGCGGGCAGGTCGATCGACAGGAACCAGGTGGCGGCGCTGGGCTGTACGACATAGCCGGCCTTTTCCAGCCCCGCCGTGAGCCGGTCGCGCGACGCCTGATAGGCGGCGCGTTGATCGTTCAGCCAGTCGTCGGGCCAACCCAGCCCCTGCGCCACCGCCCATTGCAGATTGGGCGGGGTGGTGAAGGTCAGGAACTGATGCGCGCGGGCGAGCAGGGTGGCGATGGGCGGGGCGGCGCACATCCAGCCGACCTTCCAGCCGGTGACGGAGAAGATTTTGCCCGCCGACCCGATCTTGACCGTGCGGCCGCGCATGCCGGGAAAGCCGATCAGCGGGCGGTGCGGCACGCCGTCATAGACGGTCTGCTCCCACACTTCGTCGCAGATGGCGATCAGGTCATGGGCGACGCAAAGCTCCGCCAGCAGCGCCAGTTCTTCGTCGCGCAGGACGATGCCGGCGGGGTTCACCGGATTGTTCATCAGCAGGATGCGGGTGCGCGGGCCGATCGCCGCCTCCAGCGCGTCGCGGGTGACGCGCCAGTCGGGCGGGGTCAGGCGCACCACCTTCGCCATGCCGCCGGCCCGCTCCACCAGCGGCAGATAGGCGTCGTAGAGGGGGGCGAGCATCAGCACTTCGTCGCCGGGCTTCACCAGCGCGAGCAGGCTGGCGGCGATCGCCTCGGTCGCGCCGGAGGTGACGATGACCTCCTGCGGGTTGAGGTCGAGTTGCTGGTGCCGGGCATAATGGTCGGCGATGGCCGTGCGCAATTCGATGAGGCCGGGCATCGGCGGATATTGGCTGGACCGGGTTAGCAGCGCGTCGGCGGCGGCTTGCAGCACTTCGCGCGGTCCGGGGCCTTCGGGGAAACCCTGCCCCAGATTGATCGCGCCGGTTTCGCGCGCGCGGGCGGACATATGTTCGAAGATGGTGGTCGGCATGTCCCGGTAGACGGGATGGCCGAGGGGAAGCGCATCGGTCATGGCGACAGGATGTTCCGCACGGCGGCGTGCGGGTCAAGCGGCGACTAAGGCAGGGGATGCACGCTGATCAATGTGTAGACGCCGATGACGATGCCGCCGCTGGCGAAGCCCAGCAGGAAACGGCGCACATCAGGCCAGAAGTCGGGACGTTCCATCGCGCACCTCTTCCCATCGAAATGACGGCGGGGCGATAGCGCGTAGTGACGGCACGCGGCCAGTGACAAATATGGTTAGATGCGCACGGGTCAGCCGGCGCTGTCGTTGGCGATCAGCTTGAGTTCGGCGGCGGGGGCTGCGCCATCCTTATGGGCGAAGCGGCCTTCGATCCGGCTGCCCGCCGCAATGGTGATGGTGGCGTAGGTCACGTCGCCGGTAATGCGGGCGCTGCTTTCCACCACCAGTTCGTCGGCGCTGATCGATCCGTCGACCAGCCCCGCAAGGCGGGCGCTGCGGGCGACGACATGGCCGGTGATCCGGCTGTCAGGCCCCTGCACCAGCGCGGCGCAACTGATGTCGCCTTCCACCACGCCGTCGACATGCAGGTCGACGGTGGCGGACAGGTTGCCGCTGATCGTCACATCGCTGCCGATCAGCGAGAAGGGCGTGTGCTTAGCCCCGGTTGCCGACATCGGCGAAACGGGCCGTGGCGATTTGCTGGACTTGGAGAACATCTTTGCGGGCCTCCAGGAAGCGGCGGGGGTTGATGGCCTGGCCATTCAGCCGGACTTCGAAATGCAGATGCGGGCCGGTCGAGCGGCCGGTCGATCCCATCAGCGCGATGCGATCGCCACGGGCGACCTTTTCGCCGACATGGGCGGCATAGCCCGACAGATGGGCGTAGCGGGTCATGATGCCATTGCCATGGTCGACCTCCACCACATTGCCATAGCCCTGACGCTGGCCCACGAAGCTGACCCGGCCGTCGGCGGCCGCATTGATCGGCTGGCCGCGTCGGCCGGGGAAATCCAGCCCGGCATGGAAGGCGGCATGGCCGTTGAACGGATCGCGGCGATAGCCATAGGAGCTGGACAGCATCGGCGTGGCAGTGGGCTGGCCCGACGGAATCATCATCAGGCTGCGTTCCAGAAACTCCATCCGCGCCATGGCGTCGGCCAGATTTTCCAGCTCGCCGGTCATCGCGCCCTTGTCGCCCTTCCACGGAACGAAGGGGCCGCCCTGCGCGCGCGCGGCGCTGCGGGCGAGGCTGTCGGGATTGAGGCCGAAGCTGCGGATGGCGGCGGCGGCCTTGTCCGCCCGCCGCTCGACCGCATGGGTCAGCAGCATGGCGAAACGGCGCTGGCGCTGTTCCAGCCGGACCAGCGGCGCGGCTTCGGGCGCCATGCTGATCTTGGCCGTCAGGCGATCCTGCTTTTCGGCTTTCTTGTCCGTCTGGTCGGCATCATCGGCACCGATCAGGTCGGCGCCGGCATTCTTCTCTTCCTCGGCGCCGAAATGCGTCTTGTAGAGATCGTCCATGAAGTTCTGACGGGCTTCGAGATCCTGCGCCAGATCCTCGACCGACTTGCGATAATGTTCGACCTTGCTGGCGGCGGTGGCGACCGACTGGCCCTTGGCGGTCAGGGCGGCGCTCTGCCGGGCGATCGCGGCGTTGCTGGCCAGCATGGAGATGGTAACGCCGCCCCAGCCGATCAGGGCGGCGACGACGACGCCGATGGCGCTGAACTGAAGTTTGCGGGACAGGCGGATGAAACGGACCTGGCCGCCGGAACGCAGAAAAATCTCGCGCTCAGGGCAGAGGGCGTTCAGCCGGTCCCGGAGGCCGGCCACCCCTTTCTTTTTCTGATGCGACAAATGCGACCCCGACTCTTTCTATTCGGACAGGGCCGGTAGCAAAGCTTTGCCGAGCGCGCGAATCCGGCATCCCGGAGTCGTGACGAGTCGATCCATCAACGCGACGAAATGCAAGAAAAGCTGATTGGTTCCGCCAATCTGACAGGATTTTTCACTTTTTAGAGTCTGTTTGGAAAATGCGCGAAGGCGCGCATTTTCGCGGCGGCACCGGCCCGCACCCCCACCCGACCACCCATCAGGATACCATGTCTGGGTGGTCGGGTGGGGGTGCGGCCCGGTGCCGCAAGGCTCTCAGCCGATGGAGGCCGCCAGCCAGGGGTGATCGTTGCGGAGCCGTTCCTCTACCATTTCCGCAGGCATGGCCGCGCCGAAATGGAAGCCCTGTCCATAATGGCAGCCGCCCGCGCGCAGATAATCGAGTTGCTGCTGGTTCTCCACGCCTTCGGCCACGGTGCGGATGCCAAGGCTGTAGGCAAGGTTGAGGACGGTGCGCACGATCGCGGCGTCATCCGGGTCGGTTTCCAGGTCGCGCACGAAGCGCTGGTCGATCTTGATGACGTCGATCGGAAATTGTTTGAGATGGGACAGGGAGGCGTAGCCGGTGCCGAAATCGTCAAGCGCGATGGCGATGCCGCCTTCGCTTAATTGCTGGAGCGCGCGGCCGACGCGATCGGCATTGCGGCCCAGAAACACCGATTCGGTGACTTCCAGTTCGATGAAGCAGGGTGGCAGATTGGCCTGAGCCAGCCGGTCGAGCAGGCGATCGGCAAAGCGATCGTCATTGAGGTCCGCGCCCGACACGTTGAGGGCGACATGGCCGAAGGCCAGGCCCGCGTCGCGCCAGCGCCGGCAGTCGCTGACGATGCCGTCGATCATCTGCGCGGTGATGGCGGGGCCGAGTTCGGGATGTTCGAAGGCGGCGGCGATTTCGCCGGGCATGATCACCCCGCTAAGGGGAGTGGGGCAGCGGAACAGCGCTTCGAATCCCTGAAGCTGGCCGGTGTCGAGCGCAATCTTGGGCTGATACCAGGGGACAGGGCGCTCCTGCGCCAGCACATGGCGGGCGCGATCGAGCATGGCCGCTTCGCGTTCCCAGCTGTCGAGCAGGCCGGGGCCGAACAGGGTGGCGCGTCCGCGCCCGCTATTCTTGGCGTGATAAAGGGCGATGTCGGCATGTTTTATGAGTGACGCGACATCCTGACCATGGTCGGGGAAGAGGGCGACGCCGATGCTGACCCGGCTTTCGATCGCGCGGCCATGATAGCTGAGCGGGGCATGGAGATATTCGCTGATCCGCGTCAGCACCGGCTGGAGCGCATCCGGCCCCGGCAGGTCGGCCAGCAGCACGGCAAATTCGTCGCCGCCCATGCGCGCCACCAGATCGCCCGGACGCAGCGCATGGCGCAGCCGGTCGGCCACCGCGCAGAGCAGGGCGTCGCCCGCATCATGGCCGGCGGTGTCGTTGACCCGCTTGAATTCATCCAGATCGATCAGGGCGACTGCGGAAAAGGCGGGGGCGACCGGCGGTTGCTGCGTGATCCGGGTCAGTGTGGTCATGAAATGGGCGCGGTTGGACAGGCCGGTCAGCCCATCTGTCATGGCCAGACGCTCCAGTCGCCCCTCAGCCTCCTTGCGTTCGGTGATGTCGACCACGCTGGTCACGAAACAGGGTTCGCCATTGATGACGATCGGCCGGGACGACAGCAGCGCATCGCGGACCACGCCGTCGGCGCGGCGCAGGCGGCATTCGAAATTGTCGATGACTTCGTTGCGCTGGAGGCGGTCGAACATGTCGTCGCGCACTGGCGGATCGACATAGGTATGGTGGACATTGTCCAGCACCACATTCTGTCCCGCCGCATAGCCTTCGGCTGCGGCGCGGTTCATGCGAAGGACGCTGCCATCGCGGCGCGTGACCAGCAGGGGCAGCGGCACCGCCATGAACATGCGTTCCAGCGTGTCGCGGCTGTCGGCCAGAGCGGCCTGCGCGTCATAGGCGGCGCGGCCGGCCATCCATTCCTGTCGTTGCAGGCGATTATGGCGGGCGATCGCCATCCACATGCCGCAATGGAGGATCAGCATCGCCAGGACCATGCCCAGCATGGTGGTGGAGGCGGGGGCGGGCAGCAGATAGCCCAGCAGCAAGGCCGCGCCGCAGCCCAGACCGCCGCCGACATTGCCACGGAAACTGGTGGGCACGACGAGGTAGAAGACCAAAGGCAGCATCACCAGCACGAAGATGGCGATGTCGCTGCGCGAGGAAACCAGGAAGGCGACGCCGATCGCCGTCACCACCTGCCAGCCGAAGCAGATGCGTTCGACCGCGCGAAAGCTGTTCATGCGGCGACACAGCGACAGGCAATAGAGCGACCAGAGCACGACCGTCAGCCGGGAGGGCACGGCGACCCAGAAATGGGGCGTGCCGGCAAAGCGCCAGTCGCTGATCAGGAATAGCGCATTGAGCAGGGCCGATAGCGCGAAGAGCATCCGCGCATGGCGGCGCGAGACGGGCAGCCGTTCCGCCTGGAAAGCCGATTCCCTGCCGGAATCGCGGAATTCGCCGGTGAGGTTGGATAAAAGGATCACGTCTTGCCCATGCTGCGCCCGCACGCAGGGTAAGGCGACATGGTTGCCAATTTACTAACTCGTTGAAATAGCCCGGCTGTTGCCCAGTCGGGGCAGCTTGCTTGACCCTGTGTCCGCATATCGCTATAGGCCCGCCCTGCCCAGAGGTCTGCCGTGCGAAGACTCGTCTCCTCGCGATATATGGCTGGGCGCCAACAGAGCTGAACATTACCGGGTGCTCTTGTGGCTCCAGGGGGTTTTCGCCCCCGGGGCCTTTGCTGTTTGGAGGCTATGCTTTCAGGCGGCAAGCCACTGGAATGCCGGTAAAGTAACTGAAAAGGTGAAGGGCTTCATGCCAACAATCAACCAGCTGGTCCGCAAGGGCCGCGAACTGCAGAAGACCAAGTCCAAGGTCCCTGCGATGGATGCGAACCCGCAGAAGCGCGGCGTTTGCACCCGCGTCTACACGACGACCCCGAAGAAGCCGAACTCGGCTCTGCGTAAGGTGGCGAAGGTGCGTCTGGTCAACCAGCGCGAAGTCATCACCTACATTCCGGGTGAAGGCCACAACCTCCAGGAACACAGCGTCGTGCTGATCCGTGGCGGCCGTGTGCGAGATCTTCCCGGCGTGCGCTATCACGTTCTTCGCGGCGTTCTGGATACCCAGGGCGTCAAGGATCGCAAGCAGAGCCGTTCGAAGTACGGCGCTAAGCGTCCGAAGTAAGGGGAGAACAGGAATATGTCACGTCGTCGTCGCCCCGAAAAGCGCGTTATCCTGCCGGATCCCAAGTTCGGTGATATTGTGCTGTCGAAGTTCATGAACAGCATCATGCAGGACGGCAAGAAGGCCGTTGCCGAATCGATCGTCTATGGCGCTCTCGACACTGTCGAAACGCGCGCCAAGAAGGACCCGATCGGTCTGTTCCATGACGCCCTCAACAATGTGAAGCCGGGTATCGAAGTCCGCAGCCGCCGCGTCGGCGGTGCGACCTACCAGGTTCCTGTCGAAGTTCGTCCCGAACGCTCGCAGGCCCTGGCGATCCGCTGGCTGATCACGGCCGCGCGCAACCGCAGCGAAACCACCATGGCAGCCCGTCTGTCGGGTGAGTTGCTGGATGCCGCCAACAACCGCGGCAATGCCGTGAAGAAGCGCGAAGACACGCACCGCATGGCGGAAGCGAACCGCGCCTTCTCGCACTACCGCTGGTAATATCGGGACGGGTGCTTTCGCGCCCGCTTCGACATTGGCCTGCCAAAATCGGTCCGTTCGCCACGGGTGGCTACCCATGGCGAACGGATTGGTTTAGGGGCCACCCCAGATCACACGAATCCCCAACCGCCGGCGCGCCGGCAACGGAGAAGCATCATGGCCCGCAGCCATCCGCTCGAACGCTATCGCAATTTCGGTATCATGGCGCACATCGACGCCGGCAAGACCACCACGACCGAGCGTATCCTTTACTACACCGGCAAGTCCTACAAGATCGGCGAAGTCCATGACGGCGCCGCCACCATGGACTGGATGGAGCAGGAGCAGGAACGTGGCATCACCATCACGTCGGCTGCGACCACGTGCATCTGGAACGACCACCGCCTGAACATCATCGACACCCCCGGCCACGTCGACTTCACCATCGAAGTCGAACGCTCGCTGCGCGTGCTCGACGGCGCGGTCGCCGCGTTCGACGGCGTTGCCGGCGTGGAGCCGCAGTCGGAAACCGTGTGGCGTCAGGCGGACAAGTATAAGGTTCCGCGGATGTGCTTCATCAACAAGCTCGACCGCACCGGCGCCAACTTCTATTATTGCGTGCAGACGATCATCGATCGCCTGGGCGCCGTCCCGGCCGTCCTCTATCTGCCCATCGGCGCGGAAGCGGACTTCAAGGGTCTGGTCGACCTGGTCGAAAACCGCGCCATCATCTGGAAGGATGAAAGCCTGGGCGCCGAATTCTTCTATGAAGAAATTCCGGCCGACCTGGCGGACAAGGCTGCCGAATATCGCGAAAAGCTGATCGAACTCGCCGTCGAACAGGACGACGAGGCGATGGAAGCCTATCTGGAAGGCAATCTGCCCGACGTCGCGACCCTCAAGAAGCTGATCCGCAAGGGTACGCTGGGCCACGCCTTCGTGCCGGTGCTGTGCGGCAGCGCGTTCAAGAACAAGGGCGTTCAGCCGCTGCTCGACGCCGTCGTCGATTATCTGCCTTCGCCGCTCGACATTGAAGATGTCCAGGGCGTCAAGATGGACGGCGAAACCCCCGACAGCCGTCCGACCGCCGACGACGCGCCCTTCTCCGGCCTGGCGTTCAAGATCATGAACGACCCGTTCGTGGGTTCGCTCACCTTCCTGCGCGTCTATTCGGGCACCCTGACCAAGGGCACCTATCTGAACTCGGTCAAGGACAAGAAGGAAAAGATCGGCCGCATGCTGCTGATGCATGCGAACAGCCGTGAAGACATCGATGCGGCCTATGCCGGCGACATCGTCGCGCTGGCCGGCATGAAGGAAACGACCACGGGTGATACGCTGTGCGCCGAGCGCTCGCCGATCATCCTGGAACGCATGGAATTCCCCGAGCCGGTCATCGAACTGTCGGTGGAGCCCAAGACCAAGGCCGACCAGGAAAAGATGGGCGTCGCGCTCAACCGCCTGGCCGCCGAAGATCCTTCGTTCCGCGTGTCGACCGATCACGAATCGGGCCAGACCATCATCAAGGGCATGGGCGAACTTCACCTCGAAATCCTGGTCGACCGCATGAAGCGCGAGTTCAAGGTCGAGGCGAATGTCGGTGCGCCGCAGGTGGCCTATCGCGAATATCTCAAGAAGGCCGTCGACGTCGACTACACCCACAAGAAGCAGTCGGGCGGCACCGGCCAGTTCGGCCGCATCAAGGTGAAACTGACCCCGGGTGAACGCGGCGCCGGCATCATCTTCAAGGATGAGATCAAGGGCGGTAACATTCCCAAGGAATATATCCCCGCGATCGAAAAGGGCATGCGCGAAACGGCGGCCACCGGCTCGCTGATCGGCTTCCCGATCATCGATTTCGAAATCAACCTGTACGACGGCGCCTATCATGACGTCGACTCGTCGGCGCTGGCATTCGAAATCACCGGTCGCGCAGCGATGCGCGAAGCGGCGCAGAAGGCGGGCATCACCCTGCTGGAGCCGGTCATGAAGGTCGAAGTCGTGACCCCGGAAGAATATCTGGGCGACGTCATCGGCGACATGAACAGCCGTCGTGGCCAGATCCAGGGCACCGACACCCGCGGCAACGCGCAGGTGGTCGAAGCCATGGTCCCGCTGGCCAACATGTTTGGCTATGTGAACTCGCTGCGGTCCTTCACCCAGGGGCGTGCGAATTACTCGATGATCTTCTCGCACTATGACGAAGTGCCGCAGAATGTGGCGGACGAAGTCAAGGCGAAGATGGCCTGACGAGTTTCTCTGGCCGAGCCGTGCAAGCGGCTCGGTTAGGGGCTGGTAATCTGTGAATTTGCTGCTATGGACGCGCCTTCGCGAGGCGCGGCCGAGCGGTCAGACCAAAGCTGATTTGATTAGAAGGTAGGATAAAATGGCTAAGGCTAAGTTTGAGCGGAACAAGCCGCACTGCAACATCGGCACCATCGGTCACGTCGACCATGGCAAGACCTCGCTGACCGCAGCGATCACCAAGGTGCTCGCCGAAACCGGCGGCGCAACCTTCGTTGACTACGCCAACATCGACAAGGCTCCCGAAGAGCGCGAGCGCGGCATCACCATTTCGACCGCCCACGTCGAATATGAAACCGAAGCCCGTCACTATGCGCACGTCGACTGCCCGGGTCACGCTGACTATGTGAAGAACATGATCACCGGTGCGGCCCAGATGGACGGCGCGATCCTCGTCGTTTCGGCCACCGACGGCCCGATGCCCCAGACCCGCGAGCACATCCTGCTCGCCCGTCAGGTCGGCGTGCCGCAGCTCGTCGTGTTCATGAACAAGGTCGACCTGGTCGACGACGCCGAAATCCTCGAACTGGTCGAGCTGGAAATCCGCGAGCTGCTCAGCTCGTACGACTTCGACGGCGACAACATCCCCGTCATCGCCGGTTCGGCTGCCGCTGCCCTTCAGGACAAGACCCCTGAAATCGGCCACGACGCCGTTCTGAAGCTGATGCAGGCTGTCGACAGCTTCATCCCGCAGCCGGAGCGTCCGGTTGACAAGGCGTTCCTGATGCCGATCGAAGACGTGTTCTCGATCTCGGGTCGTGGTACGGTTGTGACCGGCCGCGTCGAAACCGGCATCATCAAGGTTGGTGAAGAAGTCGAAATCGTCGGCCTGAAGAACACCGCCAAGACCACCGTCACCGGCGTGGAAATGTTCCGCAAGCTGCTCGACGAAGGTCGTGCGGGCGACAACATCGGCGCCCTGGTGCGCGGCACGAAGCGTGAAGAAGTTGAGCGTGGTCAGGTTCTGGCCAAGCCCGGCACCATCACCCCGCACACCGAATTCGACGCCGAAGTGTACGTGCTGTCGAAGGAAGAAGGCGGCCGCCACACCCCGTTCTTCGCGAACTATCGTCCGCAGTTCTACTTCCGCACCACCGACGTGACCGGCGAAGTGATCCTGCCTGAAGGCACCGAAATGGTCATGCCTGGCGACAACGTGAAGCTCGGCATCAAGCTGATCGCGCCGATCGCCATGGATCCGGGTCTGCGCTTCGCCATCCGTGAAGGCGGTCGTACCGTCGGCGCAGGGGTTGTCGGCACGATCTCGAAGTAATATAGGACCGCAGCGGCGCGAATCGCCTGATTCGCGCCGCTGAGGAATTTAGCCGCCCCGGATCGCCTTTCTCCGGCTCGAACGAGCTAGAAGGGCAGTTTACGGGGCGGATATTTTTTTGTTGGCGCATTTTCACAAGTCATCGGCTGCTCCGGCTGATTTTTGAAAATGCTCCGCGTTTTTGGCTCTTTCGCATCGGTACAGGAACAATGGACAGCAACATCCGCATTCGCCTCAAGGCGTTCGATCATCGCGTGCTCGATCAGGCGACCGGCGACATCGCCGACACCGCCCGCCGCACTGGCGCTCTCATTCGCGGTCCGATTCCTCTTCCGACGCGCATCGAAAAGTTCACGGTCAACCGTGGTCCGCACATCGACAAGAAGTCGCGCGAGCAGTTTGAAGTCCGCACCTACAAGCGCATGCTTGACATTGTGCAGCCGACGCCGCAGACGGTCGACGCGCTGATGAAGCTGGACCTGGCTGCCGGCGTGAACGTCGAGATCAAGCTGGCCTGAGCCGGCAAGTCCCTGCTCCCCGCAAGGAGGGCAGGGTATCGGGCATTCCGAACCTCTTCTTGAAAGGGGCGGAAGCTCAAACGACACAAGGGATACCGCACGGCCTTCCCCGGTGAACCGGGCAGGCGCGTGGTCCTGGTCCCCCGTCGCCTTTCCCTGGCGGGATCGGCATCCAACCCGGACGGGGTGATCTATAAGCAAGGGTTGGGCCGCGAAGCAGAGATGCTGAGCGGTTTTTTCGTTGGATACGCCCGCTGCTAAGGCGGGCCTCTATGGGAGTAACAAGTGATGCGCACAGGCGTGATCGCTAAGAAAGTCGGGATGACCCGTCTGTTCCAGGAGGACGGACGTCATATTCCCGTTACGGTTCTTGCCCTTGAGGGCAATCAGGTCGTAGCTCGCAAGGAAGTTGAGCGTGACGGTTATGTCGCGGTTCAGTTGGGTGCGGGCGTCGCGAAGGTCAAGAATGTCGCCAAGCCGCAGCGCGGTCACTTCGCCAAGGCGGAAGTGGAGCCGAAGGCGCGTCTGGTGGAATTCCGTGTCGCCGAGGACGCGCTCCTCGAAGTCGGCGCCGAAATCGCGGCCGATCATTTCATCGCCGGCCAGCTGGTCGACGTCGCTGGCCACACCCAGGGTAAGGGTTTCGCCGGCGCCATGAAGCGCTGGGGCTTCGGCGGTATGCGCGCCACCCACGGCGTGTCGATCAGCCACCGTGCACATGGTTCGACGGGTAACCGCCAGGATCCGGGTCGCGTCTTCAAGAACAAGAAGATGGCCGGTCACATGGGCGACCGCGAGCGCACGCAGCAGAACCTCGAAATCGTCCGCACGGACGTCGAGCGTGGCCTGCTGTTCGTCAAGGGTTCGGTTCCGGGCGCCAAGGGTACCTGGCTGACCGTGAGCGACGCCGTGAAGGTGAAGCGTCCCGCCGACGTTCCGTATCCCGCCAGCCTGAAGGCTGCCGCGAACAGCAACAACGCTGCCGAGACGCCTGCTGAAGCAGCCGCTCCCGAAGCGACCGAAGGCCAGGAGGGCTAAGTCATGAAGGTCAATGTACAGACCCTCGACGCCGCAGCAGCCGGTGAGCTGGAGCTGAACGATGCCGTGTTCGGCGTCGAGCCCCGCACCGACATTCTGCACCGCGTCGTCACCTGGCAGCTGGAAAAGCGTCGCGCTCCGGCCCGCGCCACCCGCGAGCGTTCGGACGTTGCCCGCACCGGCAAGAAGTTCGGTCGTCAAAAAGGCGGCGGTACTGCCCGTCACGGCGACCGCAAGGCGCCCGTGTTCATCGGCGGTGGTAAGGCGCACGGCGCCCGCGCCCGTGATTTCGGTCACGACCTGAACAAGAAGGTTCGCGCTCTGGGGCTGAAAATGGCTCTGTCGTCGAAGGCAAAGGACGGTTCGCTGATCGTTCTGGACAGCTTTGACGTGGCGGAAGGCAAGACCAAGAATCTGGTCGCGCACCTCGCCAAGCTGAACCTGACCAAGGCGCTGTTCATCGACGGCGATGCCGTGAACGTCAGCTTCGCGAAGGCTTCGGCCAACATCATCGGCGTGAACCTGCTGCCGGCCGTCGGCGCCAACGTCTACGACATCCTGAAGGCCGACTCGCTGGTGCTGACCCGCGCCGCGGTCGAAAAGCTGGAGGCCCGTTTCAATGGCTAAGAAAGAAGCCGCGACCGTGGACAACCGTCATTTCGACGTCGTTGTCGCGCCGGTCATCACCGAGAAGTCGACCCTTCTCTCCGAAAACAACGCGGTGGTCTTCAAGGTCGCCAACGACGCATCCAAGCCTGAAATCAAGGCTGCCGTCGAAGCGCTGTTCGGCGTGACCGTCAAGGCGGTCAACACGCTGGTGCAGAAGGGCAAGGTCAAGCGCTGGAAGGGCAAGCCCTACAAGCGTTCGGACGTCAAGAAGGCGATTGTCACGCTGGCCGAAGGCCAGTCGATTGACATCACCACCGGTATCTGAGGCGGGATAGATGGCACTTAAGCACTATAACCCGACGAGCCCCGCCCAGCGCGGCCTGATCCTCGTCGACAAGTCGAGCCTGCACAAGGGCAAGCCCGTCAAGGCGCTGACCGAAGGCAAGCGCAAGACCGGCGGCCGTAACAACAAGGGTCATGTGACCTCGCGCGGTATCGGTGGCGGTCACAAGCAGCGTTACCGCATCATCGACTTCAAGCGTCGTCTGTGGGACGTTGAAGGTACGGTCGAGCGTCTGGAATATGACCCCAACCGCACCGCCTTCATCGCGCTGGTCAATTATCCCGACGGCACCCAGGCTTATATCCTGGCACCGCAGCGTCTGGCTCCCGGCGACAAGGTCGTCGCGGGCAAGAAGACCGACGTGAAGCCGGGCAACGCGATGGAACTCGGCCAGATGCCGGTCGGCACCATCATCCACAATATCGAGATGAAGCCCGGCAAGGGCGGTCAGCTCTGCCGTTCGGCGGGCACCTATGCCCAGCTGGTCGGTCGCGATCGTGGCATGGTGATGGTCCGCCTGTCTTCGGGCGAGCAGCGCTACATCCGTTCGGACTGCATGGGCACCGTTGGCGCCGTGTCGAACCCGGACAATGCCAACACCAACCTTGCCAAGGCAGGCCGCAACCGTTGGAACGGTATCCGCCCGCTGACGCGCGGTGTTGCCAAGAACCCGGTCGACCACCCGCACGGTGGTGGTGAAGGCCGGACCTCGGGCGGCCGTCATCCGGTCACGCCCTGGGGCAAGCCGACCAAGGGTGCACGCACCCGCCACAACAAGGCGACGGACAAGTTCATCATCCGTAGCCGCCACGCGAAGAAGAAGAGGTAAGCGAGATGGCTCGTTCCGTCTGGAAAGGTCCGTTCGTGGACCTCAGCCTTCTGAAGAAGGCGGAAACGGCGCAGGACGCCGGTGGCCGTGGTGGCCCGATCAAGACCTGGTCGCGCCGCTCCACCATCCTGCCGCAGTTCGTTGGCCTGACGTTCAACGTCTATAACGGCCGCAAGCATGTTCCGGTTGTCGTGAACGAGGAAATGGTGGGTCACAAGCTGGGCGAATTCGCCCCGACCCGCTACTTCCCCGGCCACGCTGCCGACAAGAAGGGCAAGCGCTAATGAGCAAGGAAAAGGCTCCCCGTCGCGTCGCCGACAATGAAGCGCTCGCCGTCGGCACGCAGATCCGTGGTTCGGCCCAGAAGCTGAACCTGGTCGCCACGCTGATCCGCGGCCGCAAGGTCGAGGACGCGCTGAACATCCTCGCCTTCTCGAAGAAGGCGATGGCTGTCGACGTGCGCAAGGTGCTGGCTTCGGCCATCGCCAATGCGGAAAACAACCACAATCTGGACGTCGACGCACTGGTCGTCGCGGAAGCATCGGTGGGCAAGAGCTTCACCCTGAAGCGCTTCCACGCTCGCGGCCGCGGCAAGTCGACCCGGATCCTGAAGCCCTTCAGCCGCGTGCGCATCGTCGTTCGCGAAGCAGCTGAAGAAGCGGAGGCGTAAGACTATGGGTCACAAGAGCAATCCGATCGGTCTGCGTCTGCAGATCAACCGCACCTGGGACAGCCGCTGGTTCGCCGAAGGCGCCGACTATGGCCGTCTGCTGCTGGAGGATCTGAAGATCCGCCAGTTCATCATGAAGAACCTGCCGCAGGCCGCGATCTCCAAGGTCGTGATCGAGCGTCCGGCCAAGCTGTGCCGCGTGTCGATCTACGCTGCCCGTCCCGGTGTCATCATCGGCAAGAAGGGTGCGGACATTGAAAAGCTGCGCAAGAAGCTGGGCAGCCTGACCTCTTCGGACGTCAGCCTGAACATCGTCGAAATCCGTAAGCCGGAAATCGACTCCAAGCTCGTTGCGCAGGGCATCGCCGATCAGCTGGAACGCCGCGTTGCTTTCCGTCGCGCCATGAAGCGTGCGGTGCAGTCGGCTCTCCGTCTGGGCGCCGAAGGCATCAAGATCACCTGTGGCGGCCGTCTGGGCGGCGCGGAAATCGCGCGCGTGGAATGGTATCGCGAAGGCCGCGTTCCGCTGCACACGCTGCGTGCGAACGTCGACTATGCCGAAGCCACCGCGCACACCGCCTATGGCGTGTGCGGCATCAAGGTCTGGATCTTCAAGGGCGAAATCCTTGGCCACGATCCGATGGCCACCGACCGGCTGATGCTGGAGGCTCAGACCTCCGGCGTGCGCCCGGCGCGCTGAGAATAAGGTAGGTATAGCGTCATGCTGCAACCGAAGAAAATGAAGTTCCGCAAGGCCTTCAAGGGCCGGATCAAGGGCGACGCCAAGGGCGGTTCGGCTTTGAATTTCGGCGCCTACGGCCTCAAGGCCCTGGAACCCGAGCGCGTCACCGCACGCCAGATCGAAGCGGCCCGCCGCGCGATCCAGCGTCACCTTCGCCGTCAGGGCCGTCTGTGGATCCGCGTGTTCCCCGACGTTCCGGTTTCCAAGAAGCCTGCCGAAGTCCGTCAGGGTAAGGGTAAGGGTTCGGTCGAATATTGGGCTGCTCGCGTCAAGCCGGGCCGCATCCTGTTCGAACTGGACGGCGTGCCCGGTCCGCTCGCAGCAGAGGCCTTCTCGCGCGCCGCGATGAAGCTGCCCATCAAGACGAAGGTCATCGCCCGCCTCGGCGATACCTCGCACCTGGAGGGTTAAGCCGTGGCGAACGTCGCAGACCTCAAGACCAAGACGGACGACGAACTGTCGACCGAACTCAACAACCTGAAGCGCGAGCAGTTCAACCTGCGTTTCCAGGCGGCCACCAACCAGTTGGAAAAGCCCAGCCGCGTGCGTGAAGTCCGCCGGTCGATCGCGCAGATCAAGACCCTTCAGTCCGAGCGTTCGCGCTCGGCTGCGAAGTAAGAAGGAAACACACGATGCCCAAGCGCGTGCTGACGGGAACGGTGGTTTCCGACAAGACCGACAAGACGGTTGTGGTTCGGGTGGAGCGCAAGGTTAAGCATGCGCTCTACGGCAAGATCATTCGTCTGTCGAAGAAGTATCATGCCCATGATGAGGGTAACGTCTACAAGGAAGGCGAAACGGTCCGCATCGAAGAGACCGCTCCGATTTCCAAGCTCAAGACCTGGAAGGTCATCGAGCGCGTGGACACCCACAAGTCGCCGGAAACGGCGGCCTGAGGGAGGCTCCCTGAGCCTTTGATATAAAAATGCGGCGCGGGGCTGGCCTTTTCCTTTCGGAAAGGGTACAGGCCCGCGCTTCGCGTAGAGTCAAAGGCTCGACAAGAGTCTCTATGCACTTGAATTCGGAACCGCCGGGAATTGTCCCGGTAGGCCAAATAAGAAGGAACCGGATCCATGATCCAGATGCAATCCAATCTTGACGTCGCTGACAACAGCGGCGCCAAGCGCGTCCAGTGCATCAAGGTGCTGGGCGGATCGAAGCGTCGCTTCGCGAGCGTAGGCGACATCATCGTCGTCTCGATCAAGGAAGCTGCGCCTCGTGGCAAGGTGAAGAAGGGTGACGTGCATCGCGCCGTCATCGTGCGCACCGCCAAGGACGTGCGTCGCGCTGACGGCAGCGTGATTCGCTTCGACGGCAATGCCGCTGTGCTCATCAACAAGAACGAGGAGCCGATCGGCACCCGTATCTTTGGCCCCGTCGTTCGCGAACTGCGCGCCAAGAAGCACATGAAGATCATCTCGCTCGCTCCCGAGGTGCTGTAATGAGCGCTGCCAAGATCAAGAAGGGCGACAAGGTCGTCGTCCTGGCTGGCAAGGACAAGGGCCGCACCGGCGCCGTCCTCCAGGTTCTGCCCAAGGAGGACCGCGTCCTCGTTGAAGGCATCAACGTGCATGCGCGTCACCGCAAGCCCGATCAGGCCAACCCGCAGGGTGGCATCGATCGCAAGCCTGCGCCGCTGCACATTTCGAACGTCGCTGTCGCCGACAAGGATGGCAAGCCGACCCGCGTCCGTTTTGAGGACCGCGACGGCAAGAAGGTCCGTGTCGCCGTCAAGTCCGGTGAGGTGCTGTAATGAGCGAGAAGTATATCCCGCGCTCGAAGGCGATCTATGACGCCGAAATCGCCAAGGCGATGACCGAGAAGTTCGGTTACAAGAACGTCATGGAAGTCCCCAAGATCGAAAAGATCACGCTCAACATGGGCGTGGGCGAAGCGACCCAGGACAAGAAGAAGGTCACGCAGGCCGCCGAGGAAATGGAGCTGATCGCCGGTCAGAAGCCGGTCATCACCAAGGCTCGCAAGTCGATCGCGCAGTTCAAGCTGCGTGAAGGCATGCCGATCGGCGCCAAGGTCACGCTGCGCCGCGAGCGCATGTATGAATTCCTGGACCGCCTGATCAACATCGCTCTGCCGCGCGTTCGCGACTTTCGTGGTCTGAACCCCAAGAGCTTCGATGGTCGTGGCAACTACGCCTTTGGCATCAAAGAACAGCTGATCTTCCCGGAAATCAGCTATGACAAGATCGACAAGGTGCGTGGCATGGACATCATCGTGACCACCACGGCGAAGACGGACGATGAAGCGCGCGAACTGCTGCGCCTCTTCGGCTTCCCCTTCCCGCTCGAAGAGAAGCAGGCGGCCTAATCGGTCCCGCTTCTCTCCCAAACGCTTAAGCTAAGGAAGAGAACTTAAGTCATGGCGAAACTGAGTTCGATCAACAAGAACGAGCGCCGCAAGAAGCTGGTGAAGAAATATGCCGGCCGCTATGCGAAGCTCAAGGCGATCGCGAATGATACCGCGGCCGACGACAGCGATCGTCTGATCGCGCGTCTGAAGATGGCGGAGATCCCCCGCAACGGCAACCCGACCCGCGTTCGGAACCGCTGCGAACTGACGGGGCGTCCCCGCGCTTATTACCGCAAATTCCGTCTCTGCCGCGTGCAGCTGCGTGATCTGGCCAACAAGGGCCTGATCCCCGGCGTCACCAAGTCGAGCTGGTAAGGATCATTTGAGATGGCATTGACCGATCCCCTGGGTGATATGCTCACCCGCATCCGCAACGGGCAGCAGGCGAAGAAGGACAGCGTTGTGTCCCCCGCTTCCAAGCTGCGCGCCCGCGTGCTCGACGTGTTGCAGCGTGAAGGCTACATTCGTGGCTATTCCGAAGAGCTGCTTGGCCAGCACCCCGGCCTGCGCATCGAGCTGAAATATTTCGAAGGACAGCCCGCGATCAAGCATGTCGCCCGCGTGTCCAAGCCTGGCCGCCGCGTCTATTCGGGTTCCAAGGAACTTCCGGTGATCCGCAACGGCCTGGGCATCACCATTGTCTCGACGCCCCGCGGCGTTCTGTCCGACGCCGAAGCGCGTGAACAGAATGTCGGCGGCGAAGTGCTGGCGGAGGTGTTCTGATGAGCCGTACTGGTAAGAAGCCGGTCGCCGTCCCTGCGGGCGTGACCGCCGCCATCGCCGACGGTCAGCTGTCGGTGAAGGGGCCCAAGGGCACCCTGTCGATCCCGCTGGCCAACGAAGTCACCTACAGCATCGAAGACGGTGTGATCGCGGTGAAGCCTGCCAATGACACCAAGCGCGCTCGCGCGTTCTGGGGCATGCAGCGCACGCTGGTCGCCAACCTGATTACCGGTGTGACCGAAGGCTACACCAAGAAGCTGCTGATTACCGGCGTCGGTTATCGTGCGGACGCCAAGGGCAAGGTTCTGAACCTGAAGCTTGGCTATTCGCACGACGTCGACTTCGACGTGCCCGAAGGCATCGAGATCAAGACCCCGGACAACACCACGGTCGAGATCAGCGGCATCGACAAGCAGAAGGTCGGCCAGGTAGCGGCTGAAATTCGCCGCTGGCGCAAGCCCGAACCCTATAAGGGCAAGGGTATCAAGTACGCCGGCGAGTTCATCTTCCGCAAGGAAGGGAAGAAGAAGTAAGATGGCAAAGCTTTCCCTCTTCGCGCGGCGTCGTCGCCGCGTTCGCACCGCGCTCAAGGCTGTGTCGGGCAATAAGCCCCGCCTCAGCATCCACCGTTCGGGCCGTCACATCTACGCCCAGGTCATCGATGACGCCGCCGGCAAGACCGTCGCCGCCGCTTCGACCCTGGACAAGGAAGTCGGTTCGAAGGCTCTGGGCAAGACCGGCGCTTCCTCCGAAGCCGCTGCCGATGTCGGCAAGCGCGTTGCCGTTGCGGCGACCGCCGCCGGCGTCACCAAGGTCGTGTTCGACCGTGGTGGCTTCCTGTTCCATGGCCGCGTCAAGGCGCTGGCCGATGCGGCCCGTGAAGCCGGGCTGGAGTTCTGATCATGGCTGACGAAAACACCAACGAAGTCGTCGCACCCGTCGAGGGTGGCGAAGGCGCACCGACCGAAGGTCGTGGTCCCGGCCGTGGCCGTGGCAACCGCGGCGGTGGCGATCGCAACCGTGGCGAGCGTGGCGGCCGTGGCCGTCGCGACGACCGTCGTGGCGGCAACCGCGACGAGGAGCAGGGCGAAGAGCTGATCGAGAAGCTGGTTCACATCAACCGCGTCTCGAAGACCGTCAAGGGCGGTAAGCGCTTCGGTTTCGCGGCTCTGGTCGTCGTCGGCGACGGCAAGGGCCGTGCGGGCTTCGGCCATGGCAAGGCGCGCGAAGTGCCTGAAGCCATCAGCAAGGCGACCGCCGCCGCCAAGAAGGCGATGGTCCGCGTTCCGCTGAAGGAAGGCCGCACCCTGCATCATGACGGCCTGGGCCATTTCGGCGCTGGCAAGGTGACGGTTCGTTCGGCTCCGGCCGGTACGGGCATCATCGCCGGTGGTCCGATGCGCGCCGTGTTCGAAAGCCTCGGCGTCGCTGACGTCGTGACGAAGTCGAATGGCACGTCGAACCCCTACAACATGATCCGTGCGACCTTCGCGGCTCTGGGCGAACAGACCAGCCCGAAGTCGGTGGCGCAGCGTCGTGGCAAGAAGGTCGCTGACCTTCTGCGTCGCGGCGGCGCCTCGGCCGAAGTCGCGCAGGCTGATGCCGAAGCGATTGCGGAGTAACTGACATGGCGAAGATCAAGATCAAGCAGATCGGTTCGCCGATCCGTCGCCCCGAAGCCCAGAAGAAGATTCTGATCGGCCTGGGCCTTGGCAAGATGAACCGCGTGGTGGAGCTGGAAGACACGGCGGAAGTCCGCGGCGCCATCGCCAAGCTGCCCCACATGGTGGCCGTGGTCGAAGGCTGAAGCCTTTCGATCCATCGATAGAGAGCGAAAGAGGGGGAAACCCCTCTTTCGTTTTTTTCAGAGGCGCGCTAAGGGCGCGCTTCTGAAAATCCCAGTCGAGGCTGGGATCTCATGCCGGATGGCGAGTCCTTTCGAGGAGACCCCCGGTTTTATCTGGTCGGAAGCAATCCGTAGGGGCGCATCCGACTGCCAGCGGTCCCAGCCTTCGCTGGGACTTCGGCATGATTGCCTTCCGGCAATCATGCCGCGCGCGACAAAAGCGAAAGCGAGTGCAGGAATATGACCAAGCTTAACGAACTTCATGACAATGCCGGCGCCCGCAAGGGCCGGATGCGCGTCGGCCGTGGTATCGGCTCGGGCAAGGGCAAGACCGCCGGTCGCGGCCAGAAGGGCGCCAAGGCGCGTTCGGGCGTCAGCATCAACGGCTTCGAGGGTGGCCAGATGCCGCTCCACATGCGCATCCCGAAGCGCGGCTTCAACAACATCTTCGCCAAGGATTACGCGATCGTGAACCTGGGCGAAGTGCAGAAGGCGATCGACGCCGGCAAGCTGGACGTGAGCGCTGTTCTCGACCAGGCCGCTCTGAACGCCGCCAACCTGACCCGCGGCGGCAAGGACGGCGTCCGTCTGCTCGCCAAGGGCGAACTGACCGCGAAGGTCAGCTTCCTGGTGGCCGGTGCGTCGAAGAGCGCCGTTGAAGCCGTGGAAAAGGCCGGTGGCAAGGTCGACGTGATCGCCGTCGTCCCCGCTGCTGAAAAGGCCAAGGCGAAGAAGGGCACCGCCCTTGCCGCCAAGAAGGCTGCCAAGCAGGGCTGATTTATCGCCTGAGACTTGCATGCATGACCCCGCTGCCCGATATGGGTTGGCGGGGTCATGTGCATCGGGGGACGCCGTTTGTCGCGAAAGCGATAATTCCCGGTTCGACAGCGCCCCACAGCCCCGTTAAGGGGATAGCCGATTCCGGCCCGTATTGCAGTCGGGCAAGAGTGATTTGAAGGGCAGCCACCATGGCATCGAGAGCCGACCAGCTCGCATCCAATCTCAGCCTCGCGAAGTTCAGCCAGGCGACCGACCTCAAGAAGCGCCTGTGGTTCACGCTGGGCGCTCTGATCGTCTTCCGTTTCCTCAGCTTCGTGCCGCTGCCCGGCGTCGATCCGACCGCCCTGTCGCAGCTGTACAGCCAGACCAATGGCGGCATCCTCGACATCTTTAACACCTTTTCGGGTGGGTCGCTGTCGCGCATGAGCCTGATCGCGCTGGGCGTCATGCCCTATATCACCGCGTCGATCGTGGTGCAGCTTGGCGCTTCCCTCTCGCCCCAGCTGGCGGCGATCAAGAAGGAAGGCGAAAGCGGCCGCAAGAAGCTCAATCAATATACCCGTTACGGCACCGTCGGCCTGACCGCGGTGCAGGGCTATTTCATCGCTGTCGGCCTGGAAGGCTTTGGCGCCCAGTCGGGCGTGCAGGCGGTGATCGAGCCGGGCCTGCTGTTCCGCCTGACCGCCGTCGTCTCGCTGATCGGCGGCACCATGTTCCTGATGTGGCTGGGTGAACAGATCACCTCGCGCGGGATCGGCAACGGCACGTCGCTCATCATCATGGCGGGCATCGTCGCCCAGCTGCCGGTGACGCTGAGCAACCTGTTCAAGTCGGGCAGCGAAGGGTCGATCTCCGGCCTGCTGATCATGCTGATCATCGTGCTGGCGTTCGGCCTGATCGCGCTGATCTGCTTCATGGAGCGGGCGCAGCGCAGGGTGCTGATCCAATATCCCAAGCGCCAGACGCGCCAGGGCCTGATGCAGGCGGATCGCAGCCATCTGCCGCTCAAGGTCAACACCGCTGGCGTCATCCCGCCGATCTTCGCCAGCTCGTTGCTGCTGATGCCGCTGACCATTTCGCAGTTCGCCGGCCAGACGGTGGCGGGGGAAAGCAAGTGGGGCGACTTCGTCCTGACGCTGAACCAGTATCTGTCGCATGGCAGCCCCGTCTACATGCTGCTCTATGGCCTGGGCATCGTCTTCTTCTGCTTCTTCTACACCGCTGTCGTGTTCAACCCGGAAGAAACGGCCGATAACCTCAAGCGCAATGGCGGCTTCATTCCGGGCATCCGCCCCGGCAAGAACACCGAAAATTATCTGGATTATGTGCTGACGCGCATCACCGTCATCGGCGCGGCCTATCTGGCCTTCATCTGTCTGGTGCCGGAATTTGCGATCGCACGGGCGGGCATTCCCTTCTACCTTGGTGGGACTAGCCTGTTGATCGTCGTCAATGTTACGGTGGACACCGTGACCCAGATCCAGAGTCATCTGCTCGCCCATCAATATGGCGATCTGATCAAGAAGGCGAAGCTCAAGGGTCGACTGCGCTGAGGGGCGTTTCGATCCTTTAATCAGCGCACGAACAGGGGAGAATGCGCGCAATGAATATCATTCTGCTTGGCCCTCCGGGGGCGGCAAGGGCACTCAGGCGACTCGGCTGGTTGACGATCGTGGCATGGTGCAGCTTTCGACCGGCGACATGCTGCGCGCGGCGGTGAAGGCGGGAACGCCTGTGGGACTTCAGGCCAAGGCGCTGATGGAATCGGGCGCGCTGGTGCCTGACGAGGTGGTGTCGGGCATTATCGGCGAAGCGCTCGACGCGCTGGCGGCCGATACCGGCGTGATCTTCGACGGTTATCCGCGGACGGAGGCGCAGGCCCATTCGCTCGACACCATCCTGTCGGATCGCAATCGCACGCTGGATCATGTGATCGAACTGGAAGTGGACGAGGACGCGCTGGTCGAGCGCATCACCGGCCGCTTCACTTGCGCCAGCTGTGGCGCGGGCTATCATGACAGCTTCAAGCAGCCCAAGGTCGAGGGCGAGTGCGACAAGTGCCAAGGGCATGAGTTCAAGCGCCGTCCGGACGATAATGAGGAAACCGTGCGCACCCGCATGGCCGAATATCGCGCCAAGACCGCGCCGATCCTGCCGATCTACGAAGCGCGCGGCATCGTGTCGCGGGTGGACGGCATGGCCGACATGAACGACGTGACCGTCGCCATCGCCGGCATATTGGACGCCGGCGCGGCCTGAGCTAGACTGCGTCCCCTATGACAGGGGAGGCGGCTATGCGTATTTTCGGGTTACTGGCATGGGCTGGTGCGGCGATGGCTGCGCCGGCCCATGCTGCTGTTACCGGCAGCAGCACGGTGGGTTTTGCGACCGAAAGCAGCGTCGAGATCGCGGCCGATCCGGCGCGCATCTATGCCCTGCTGACGACGCCAGGCGACTGGTGGAATGATGCGCACACCTATAGCGGCGATTCGGCCAATATGACCGTGGATGCGCGGGCGGGCGGCTGTTTCTGCGAGACGATCCCGTCCAAGGGGGGCGCGCCGGGCAGCATCGAGCATGCGCGCGTGATCTACGCCGTTCCCGGGCAGCGGCTGCGCTTTTCCGGCGCCTTCGGGCCGTTGCAGACGGAAGGGGTCGCCGGCACGCTGGACTTCGCCATCGCATCCGCGGGGAAGGGCGCGCGCGTCACCATGACCTATGTCGTGGGCGGCTATCTGCGCATGGGGGCGGACAAGATGGCGCCGCTGGTCGATCAGGTGTTGGGCGAGCAACTGGCTGGTCTCAAAAAGGCGGCCGAGTCGCCGTAATAGGCGCAAACAGAGCCGCAGCGCTGCGCGGGGGCTGGCCGATGCGGTGACTGCGACAAGAGAGCAGCCAAGAAAAGCGCGGTTCCCAAAGAAATTAACCGCGATCTTAACGGATTCGTTGCTGTGTTGTTGCTATGAGGCGGCATGACTGGAACGCCGCTCGATCGTGGCCGCCTGACGGAACTGGACGCCCTGCGCGGCATCGGTGCGCTGTGCGTACTGATTTTCCATTATTCGACGCGCTTCCATGAACTGTTTCCGCAGGCGGCGCATGTGCCGTTCAGTTTTCCTGGCGGCAATTATCGCGTGCTGCTGTTCTTCACCATTTCGGGCTTCGCGATCTTCTTCACACTGGATCGCATCCGCACCGTGGCTGACTTCGTCGTCAATCGATTCGCCCGGCTCTATCCCGCCTATCTGGTCGCGATGTTGCTGACCCTGTCGATCGAATATCTGGCGCACGCGACCCAGTTGCTGATCGGGCCGGTGGCCATATTGGCCAATTTCACCATGTTGCAGGGCTTTGCCTTCCTGCCGGAGGTGGATGGCGCCTATTGGACGCTGACGGTGGAGATCGCCTTTTATTTCTGCATGATCGCGATCTGGAAGTTCGGCGGCGTGCGGCGACTGGAACCAGTTCTGGCGGCGTGGCTGCTGGTGCGGTGGCTCTACTGGTTCTGGCCCGACATGCCCGAACGGATCATCATGCTGCTGGTGCTGCGCTACACGCCTTTCTTCATGATCGGCATGCTGGCCTATCGCGTGTGGCGCGGGCAGCGCAGCCTGCGGCAGCAGGCGCCCTATGCGGCGCTGGCGCTGGCGTCGATCGCCACGATCGAGACATGGGACGTCACGATCGTCGGCTGCGTGCTGGTGTTGGCCTTCGCCGCGCTGATCCACGGCCATTTGCGCTTTCTGGCTATCCGGCCGCTCATCTGGCTGGGCGGGATCAGTTACAGCTTCTATCTGATCCACCAGCATGTCGGCTTTGTCGTGATGTTGAAATTCGCCCATGCCGGTTTCAGCCCCTGGATCGGCTTTGCCGCAGCCTTTCTGGTGGCGCTGCTGCTCGGCACGGCGATCAACCGACTTGTGGAGCGCCCGGCGGGAGAAGCGATTCTGGCGTGGTGGAAAAGGCGACGCGAGGGCGGAAAGCTGCCGGTCGAACCCGCGCCTAGCCAGAGCTGAACGAAAAGGGGCGCCGCCATCGCTGGCCGCGCCCCTCACTCTGCTGAATGGACCGACTTACTGCGCGACGGGCGCGGCAGCAGCGGCATTGTCGGGCAGGCCGCCCAATTGCGTCACCAGCTTGGTATAGGCGTCCAGATAGGCGAGCACGATGACCTGACCGATTTCGGTATTCTGGTAGCTGCTGCCGCCGGCCGCAGCAAAGCCGCCCCACCAGCCTGCGCCGCCGCCGCCGCCAAAACCGATGTCGGTCTTGCGGGCATAGCCTTCGGTCAGCGCCTCTTCCTCGGTCGTGCGGGCGTTGACGACCGACAGGGTGACATTGGCTTCCTTTTTCTTGATGTTCAGGCCGCCGGCGATCGCGCCGAAGGTGCCGCCCATCAGGCCGCCCAGCGCGCCGCCAATGCCGCCGCCGCCCGAATTGCGGTTGGACGACACGATGTCCGGCTCCAGATAATAGTCCGCCGTCTTGACCTGGCCCTTGCCCAGGTTCGATCCGGCCTGCAATTCGCCCGAATCGGCCATGGCGCGTTCCATCGCGCGGCTCTGCATCGAACGCCCGCGATTGACGATGCCGAAACAGCCCGACTGCTGGATGAAGACCTTCAGGATCGCTTCGGGGCTACCCAGATTGAGTTCGCGCCACCATTGATTGTCCGGTTCGACAATCGCGACGGTGCCGATGCGGCGGGTGCAGTGCGGAATTTGCTGTGTTGCGCGCTCCTGCGAGCGGCGGCCCGAGGAGGCGCCCTTGGTGGTGCCATCCTTGTACGTCTGGCCCGACGAACTCATGTTCGTTTGCGCGCTTGCAGCCAGCGGCGTTGCGATCAGCGCCACCGACGCGGCGAGCGCGGGAACCATCTTCAACATGCCCGAATTCCTCTGATGTGGTTGAGATGAAAGCATTTTGTTTATGATGCGACCCACAAAGGACGCGATGGCATAGCATAGCGTCCGGGGCTTGCCTACATGGCGTGCGGTGACTTGCTGACAGCGCCTGAAATCGCTGCTATCGGGCGCGCATGACCGACCTGTCCCATATCCGTAACTTCTCCATCATCGCGCATATCGACCATGGCAAGTCGACGCTGGCCGACCGGCTGATCCAGCGCACCGGCGGCCTGACCGACCGTGAGATGAGCGCGCAAGTCCTTGATAATATGGATATCGAGAAGGAGCGCGGGATCACCATCAAGGCGCAGACGGTGCGGCTCGATTATACCGCCAAAAATGGCGAGACCTATGAGCTGAACCTGATGGATACGCCGGGCCATGTCGACTTCGCCTATGAAGTGTCGCGCAGTCTGGCCGCGTGCGAGGGCGCGTTGCTGGTCGTGGACGCCGCACAGGGCGTGGAAGCGCAGACGCTGGCGAACGTCTATCAGTCGATCGAACATGATCATGAGATCGTGCCGGTGCTGAACAAGATCGACCTGCCCGCCGCCGAGCCGGAGAAGGTGCGCAAGGAAATCGAGGATGTGATCGGCCTTGACGCATCGGAAGCGGTGCTGGCCAGCGCCAAGTCGGGCATCGGCATCGACGATATTCTCGAAGCCATCGTCACCAAGATTCCGCCGCCCAAGGGGGACCGCAATGCGCCGCTGGAGGCGATGCTGGTCGACAGCTGGTATGACCCCTATCTGGGCGTCGTCATCCTCGTCCGCGTGATCAATGGCGTCATCAGGAAGGGGCAGGCGATCAAGTTCATGATCGGCGGCACCGAACATCTGATCGATCGTGTCGGTTGCATGCGGCCCAAGATCGAGGCGCTGCCCGAACTGGCCGCTGGCGAAATCGGCTTCATCACCGCGCAGATCAAGGAAATCGCCCAAACCCGCGTCGGCGACACCATCACCACCGTCAAGAATGGCGCGGCCAAGCCGCTGCCGGGCTTCAAGGAAGTGCAGCCGGTGGTGTTTTGCGGCCTGTTCCCGGTCGACGCCAATGATTTCGAGAAGCTGCGCGATTCGATCAGCAAACTGCGCCTGAACGATGCATCCTTCAGCTTCGAGATGGAAACCTCTGCGGCGCTGGGCTTCGGCTTCCGCTGCGGCTTTCTGGGCCTGCTGCATCTGGAGATCATCCAGGAGCGGCTGACCCGCGAATATGATCTGGACCTGATCACCACCGCGCCGTCGGTCGTCTATGACATGCATATGAAGGATGGCCGCATCCTGCATCTGCACAATCCGGCCGACATGCCCGATCCCAACCATATCGAGAAGATCGAGGAGCCGTGGATCGAGGCGGTGATCTATTGCCCCGACGAATATCTCGGCTCCATCCTGAAGCTGTGCCAGGACCGGCGCGGCGTGCAGAAGAACCTGACCTATGTTGGCGGGCGCGCGCAGGTGACATATGACCTGCCGCTCAACGAAGTAGTGTTCGATTTTTATGATCGGCTGAAGTCGATCAGCCGCGGCTATGCCAGCTTCGACTATCATCAGACCGGCAGCCAGGAAGGCGATCTGGTCAAGATGAGCATCCTGGTCAACAATGAGCCGGTCGATGCGCTGAGCATGATCGTCCACCGCTCCGCCGCTGAAGCGCGGGGCCGCCATATGTGCGAGCGGCTGAAGGATCTGATCCCCCGCCATCTGTTCAAGATCCCGATTCAGGCGGCGATCGGCGGCAAGGTGATCGCGCGCGAGACGATCGCGGCGATGCGCAAGGACGTCACCGCCAAATGCTATGGCGGCGACATCAGCCGCAAGAAGAAGCTGCTGGACAAGCAGAAGGAAGGCAAGAAGCGGATGCGCGAATATGGCAGTGTCCAGATTCCGCAGGAAGCCTTCATCGCCGCCCTGCGCATGGGCGACGAAAGCTGATCGGGTGAGCGGCCGCTGCGCACCGATTGCGGGGCAGGTCGCACGGATCGAGCGGGCCGCCGCTTTCCTGGCCAATGGCATGTCGCTGTGCGATTGCCCCGATGCCGCCGGGCGGCGGCGCGGGGCCATGCCAGCGAAGCTGATCGGCAATGGCTTGCGCGAACTGGACCTGTTCCTGACCGACCTGATCGTGGAGGCGGGCCGGGTCGACCGGCGTGGCGCTGCGGCGGGGCATGATCCGGGCATTCACCCTGGACGGCGCATCTTCAGCGCGGCCGAAGCGTGGCGGCGGACGGCGCCGCAACTGGGGCTGGCGCCTGAGAGTCGCGCCCGGCTGCGCCAGATGCGCGCGGCGCAGAACCGGCAATGTTTCGGGCAGTTGCGCGGCGAAGGCGCCGAAGCGGCGATGCAGCGCGATTGCGCCGACTATGCGCGGCTGGCGGGCGACGTGCTGGCGGCGATGCGCAAGCGGATGGGCTGAGCATTTTCGAAGCAGATGGCATCATCTGCTGGCTCGGAAAATGCGGAAAACAAAAGAAAAATAGAGCGTGATCCGATTCAGTATGAACGGATTACGCTCTAGCGCGCCGCGCGATCAGGCGGCGATCTTCGTCGCCTGACAAAAGGCTGCTATGTCGATCTTCGCGAAGAATTTGATCGCGATATTGCCATCCTTGCGACGCACGATGGTGCCCGGCACATCGCCATTGCCGGGGATGGCGACATGGATGACATCGCCAATGGAAATGGGACAGCTCTGCTCCACCAGCATGCCGGACGCCGAGATATTGGCGATCCGGCCGCGAACCGGCGCCATCGTCGGCCCCGCAATTTCGCAAATGTGGGTGGAGGAAAATCGCGTGGCGCGCGGGGTTAGCTGTTTCTGGGCGGTCATGGTGAACAAAATCTAACCATGAAATTCCTAAGGATTGGTGGAGACGCGAAGAAATTTTCCCCTATTCTCCTCTGGCCTGCCGTTCGCGACGGATGATCCGCATCATTTCGTCCGACTGCCGGATCGCCTCAGGGCTGTCGGGACGATTGGGGATTTCCGCCAGTTCATCCTGCAATGTGCGCGAGCGGGCGCCGTTGGGGGTGAAGCGGGTCGGCGCGCGGTTGCGCAGCAGGAACATCAGCAGGCGGTCATTATAGACGCGGCGTGTGCCAACCAGCTTGCCATAGCTATAGACGGGCTGCTCCACGCCATGAATGGCGCGTTCGATGGCGATGTCCTCCAGCCGGCGCACGCCATGGTCGAGCGCTGTCAGCCAGGCGGCGGCAAATTCCTCCGCGCCGGGGGCGCGGCGCAGCTGATAGGCGCTTTCGGGCGTCATGCCGACGCTGCGCGCGGCCGCCTTGACCGAACCCATGTCGGCAAGCGCCGCAATGAATCCCTGCTGTCGTTCCGGCGTCCAGCCAGTATGGCGATAGCGTCGCGGGACAGTGCGGAATTGGAGATGGTTGGCGCAGTCCTCCGCCCCGTCATCGGACGAAGTGGAGGTGCTGTCGGGCGGGGCAAGGTCTTGGGTCATGCCCGGATGCTATGGCGGGTCGATGTCTGTAGGACAGCGAGAAGATGGAGGCGCGTCCTGTCAGGCGTGCTTGTGCGCCCGCCTTGACCTGCGTCGGGCGGCATGGTCAAAGACCGGGAAGGAGGCGGCATGAGCGAAGTCTGGTTATATGACGAGCATCCCGCGATGTTCCGCGCGCACCCTCTGTTGTTCCTGTTGCTGCTGGTGTCGGTGGTCGGCATAATTGCGATCGGCATCTGGTGGGTATTGCACAAGGGCGAGCGGCTGGCGCTGTCGGAGCGAGACGTGCTGCTGGAGCGGGGATTGCTCTCCAAACAGAGAACCGAGATTGCGTTGACCTCCATCCGGTCGGTGCGGATCACCCAGAGCCTGGGGCAGCGCATGTTCGGCGTGGGCCATGTCGAACTGTTTAGCGCTGGCGATATGGCGGAAATCGCCATCAAGAATATGCCCCGGCCCGATCGAATCCGGGCGATCGCCGCCGCGCGTAATGTCGACCTGTTGCCCCAAAGATAGACTATATTCCCGCAGCCCCTTGACTTGGGCTGATTTATTTAAACGATAGCGTAACCAAAAGGGGGCCAGCCGAGCAACCGATCGCAAGAGGACGCCATGTCAGGAACGATCGTCCACAAAGGGGTGGGCGGCGATCACAGGGGTGTCGCTATGGTTGGTTTGCGAGTGATGCCGTCTTTGTCGGATCTGACGGCAGAGCAGCGTGCGGATATTCGTCATGCGTGCGGCTTTGCCTGTGTGCGTTGCGGCGTCACTATCTATCGGTATCTGGGCCTGCCCGACGGGCCGGGCGCTACTTTATTGTGTCCGACCTGTCATGGACTGGTGGAGGAGGGGCGGCTGACCGCGACCCAGGTCCACAGCTTCCATGCCAATCCGGTGGTGCGCCAGCGCCACTTCGCCCGCGATCGGCTGCCCTTTTCAGCGGAGTTGCCGCAACTGATTGTCGGCGGATCACGGTTGCTGCGCGACACGCCGATCCCGATCACGCTGGAGGGCGAGCCGATCCTGATCTTTGCGCCGCCGCGCCGCACCAATGGCGCGACGCGGATCAGCGTGCGGCTGGGCGCGCCGGACGGCACGCCGATGCAGGTGATCGACGGCAATGAATGGAAGCCGACCGATGGCAGTTGGCATTTTCTGCTGCGCGGCGACCGCTATTCGATGATGGCGTCGCGCGGCGACGGATTGTGCGTGCTGCGGATCGTGGCGCGCAACCGGATCGCGGTGGAGCATCTGCGCACCACCATCAACGGACGCCGGCTGGAAATCACGCCCGACTGGCTGGAGATTGACGGCAAGCGCTATGTCGACCGGATCGGCAGCGGCACGCTGATCGGGCTGGAACTTTAGGGGCCTGTCTGGAAAATGCGCTCGCTTGCGCATTTTTCGAATAGACCCGTTATTTCCCGACCCGGATTTCGAACAGGCGGGGCCAGTTCTTGCCGGTGATGAAGACATGGCCGGTGCGCGCGTCATAGGCGATGCCGTTGGCCACAGCTTCGCTGTCGCGCACCTTGGCCGCTTTGAGTAGCGGGGCGACGTCGATCCAGTCGATCACCGCGCCGGTAGCGGGATCGATCCGGGCGATCTTCGTGTCATACCAGATGTTCGCCCATATCTCGCCCCGCACATATTCCAGTTCGTTCAGCCGATCGACCGGCCGGCCATTCCAGCTGACGGTGATGCGGCGCTGTTCGGCGAGGCTGTCGGGATCCAGGAAGCGCAACTGCGCCGTGCCGTCGCTCATGATCAGGCTCTTGCCGTCTTGGGTCAGCCCCCAGCCTTCGCCATCATAGCGGAAGTCGGACAGGGGCCTGAAATCGCCCAGCGACCAGACGAAGCCGCGCCGATGTCGCCAGGTCAGGCTGATGAGCCGGTCCTGCCAGTTGACGATGCCTTCGCCGAAATAGGGGCGATCGACGATGCGGCGTTGCAGCACCTTGCCGGTCTTCAGGGCGACCTTGCGAATCTCCGACTGGCCTTCCAGCCCGGTGCTCTCATAGAGGGCGCCGTCATGGTAGAAGAGGCCTTCGGTAAAGGCGGCGGGGTCATGCGGGTAGCTTTTGACCAGGGTCCAAGGCGTGTCGGCGCTGGCCGGCGCGGCGAGCAGGAAGGCGCTGGCGAGCGCGAGCAGCAGGCGCTTCATTGCGCAGCCTGATCGGCGATCGCGGCGGCGAGCCAGACCGGCAGGGCGGCGGGATCGAGCGTTTCGACCCGGCGCAATTCGATCGACAGGTTGACATCGGGCAGGGCGGCGCGCTGGCGCTTGTCATCGGCCTGATCCAGCGGCACGGCGACGAGGCGGCGGTTCACCTTGTTGCGATAATGCATGCGGGCGGTGTTTTCCTGCCCGACATAGCAGCCCTTGTCATAATCGACGCCGTTCAGTTCTTCGGCATTGCTTTCCAGCCATAAAGTCTGGTCCTGTCCCAGTTCTTCGACGCCCTCGAACACGCCGAGCGACAGGCGATGGGCGCGGAAGGCGGCGGAGGCGTCGCCATCGGTTGCGGGTGCAAGCCACCGATGGCCGAGCGCGGGCAGGCGCGGGTCCAGCGGCTGATCGGCGGCGGCGGGCGACCAGTGGACCGTCA
The DNA here is from genome assembly GCF_042647625.1 of Sphingobium rhizovicinum. Classification (NCBI taxonomy): domain Bacteria; kingdom Pseudomonadati; phylum Pseudomonadota; class Alphaproteobacteria; order Sphingomonadales; family Sphingobiaceae; genus Sphingobium; species Sphingobium rhizovicinum. The sequence continues at coordinate 488,361 of NZ_JBHRVU010000004.1, forward strand.
GCGCGTCTTCGCGCGCGATCTTCACCTTGCGGCGCAGGCGGTAGAGGGTCAGGCGCTTGGCCAACGCGTCGGCCTGCGCCGCTTCGCAATCGATCAGCACATCGTCGCCGTCTCCCCACAAGATGAAGTCGAACAATGCCTTGCCCTGCGGCGTCAGCAGCCCGGTCCAGCGCGGATGCGCGTCCGTCAGCTTCACCACATCGCGGGTCAGCAGGCCCTGAAGGAAGGGACGGGCTTCCTCGCCCGATATGCGGAGAATGGCGCGATCGCGCAGGGTGGTGACGGTCATGCGCTGTAGGTAGGATGGCGAAACGACTTAGCCAAGCCGTTCGCGCATATCATGGTCAGGCCGCGGCCATGCGGTTGCGACGGGCGGTGGCGATGCCATCGGTGGCGAAGAGGATGAGGCCAAGCCAGATCAGACCGAAACTGGCCATCTGGCCGACGCTCAGCCGCTCGCCGAACAGCCAGATGCCGCACAGAAACTGGAGCGTGGGGGCCAGATATTGCAGCAGCCCCAGCGTCGCCATCGGCAGGCGCTGGGCCGCGATGGCGAACAGCACCAGCGGCACCGTCGTCACCGCGCCGGACACGATCAGCAGCGCGGTGGTCGGCGCGTCCTGCCCGAAGCCAACGCCGCCATGGCGCAGTTCCCAGACCAGATAGGCGATGGCGAGCGGGGTGAGCAGCAATGTCTCGACCCCAAGACCAGTCATGGGCGCGACCGGCGTCAGCTTGCGCAGCAGCGCATAGAAGGCGAAGCTGAAAGCCAGCGCCAGGCTGATCCACAATGTCGTCAGCGCCGATGCGGCGAGGATAGCGACGCCGATCGACGCAACGCCGATCGCCAGCATCTGCGGCCGGCGCAGCCTTTCCTTGAGCACCAGCACGCCCAGCATCACATTGACCAGCGGGTTGAGGAAATAGCCCAGGCTGGCGGCGACGACATGGCCGTCATTGACCGCCCAGACATAGGTCAGCCAGTTGATGCCGATCATCAGCGCCGATCCGGCGAGCGGCAGGACCAGCCGGGCATTGCGCAGCGCGGCGAGAAAGGGCGGCAGGCCATTGCGCAGCGCCAGCAAAGCCAGGATCAGCAGCAGCGACCAGAGCACGCGCTGGGTCACGATCTCCACCGGATCGACATGGTGGAGCAGGCGGAAGAACAGCGGCAACAGCCCCCACAGCCCATAGGCACCCACCGCCGCCATCAGGCCGCGCCGCGTTTCTGCATGGGCGTCGGTCAGAAAATGCCTCCGCCCAGAAACAGGCGCAGCGCGCCGAAGGCCGCGACGATCAGGCAGAAATTCTGTCCGCCCTTCTTCGACGACATCAGGCCGATGAACGCGCCGAACAGGGCGATCGGCACGAACAGCCAGTTGAGACCGCCCAGAAACGGCAGCGCCGCAGGGATCATCAGGATAAGGGCGACAAGGCCGATGAAGCCGGACAGGATGTTGAGCATCGTCAACACATGGCCTGCAACCTGTGCCAGAGCAAGACATGCCGATGATGCCAGTCCGGTGAAACTGGCTTTTTACTGGAAAATCGGCCAGTTCGGGCCTGTCCCTAATCGAATATCAACGCGTCGCGTCCATCGCCGCGTGGCAAAGGAGTATATCATGGCGTCTGTCCGGTCCGTCGGCATGCTGTCGCTGGTGCTGGCCCTCGCCGCCTGCGGCAAGGGCGAGAAGGACGCCAGTCTCGCCGCGCTCGACGCGCAACTGACCAACAATGTCGCCGATCCGGCGCTGAAAGGCGCGCTGGCCGACCCGATCGTGGTCGATCCGCAACTGGTGGGCCAGTCCAACCGCAACGCCGTGCGCCCGGCCGACAAGCCCGCCAATGGCGCGCTGCCGGCGTTAACGGGCGATGCCGGCGCGGCGCAGGCGCAGGCGGTGAAGCTGGCCGGGGGCAAGCTGTTGCCCGCACCGGCGGCGAGCGAGGGGGAGGCGATGGCGTCGGCGGCGACGCTGGGCGCGGTCGCACGCGAACAGGCGACCCGGCGCGGCGGCAATGGCAATTGCGCCAAGAAGCTGAATTACGGCATGGAATGGGCGCAGCGCCTGCCCGAACCCTTCGCCCTCTATCCCGGCGCGCAACTGACCGAAGCGGCGGGGACGCAGGCCGATGGCTGCACGTTGCGCGCGGCCAGCTTCGTGACGCCGGTTCCGCGTCAGGGGGTGATGGACTATTATTACACGATCGCGCGCCGGGCGGGCTATGACGGCGAACATCGCATATTGGGCGGCGACCATGTGCTGGGCGGCACGCGCGGCGCGGACGGCAGCGCCTATTTCATCCTGTTCACCGATGCGCCGGGCGGCAAGACCAGCGTCGACATCATCGCGGATAATGGGCGGTAGGCGGGCTGAAAATTGTCTATTTCTCCCCTCCCTGTCAGGGAGGGGGCGGGGGTGGGTAGGCGCGCGAAGCGCGCCTTGTTATCCTGCGGCAATGCGCCGTATCCCGGAACATATGACAGCTAACGCGCGCGCCTTGCGCAACGGGCAGACAGAAGCGGAACGGATGGTTTGGCGGCAGCTATCGCGCTATCGGCCGCGCTATACCCGGCAACTGGTTGTCGGACCTTATATATTGGACATCGCGTGTCGGACCGCCAAATTGGCCTTGGAGTTTGATGGCGCGCAACATCAGAATGCGTTGACCTATGACGAACATCGAACAGCTTTTTTGGCGGATGCGGGATGGACTGTGCTGCGTTTCTGGAATGGTGATGTGTTCGAAAATCGCGACGGCGTACTGTCCGTGATCTTGGATAAGACCGCCGAGTGCCTCGGCGGAACCCACCCCCAACCCCTCCCTTTCAGGGAGGGGAGGAGGAAAGATCGCTGACGGCGCACAATCTGCGCAGCCCTTACCCCGCCGCGCCGGTCAGGGCGTCGATCGAGGGGCGGTTGGCGGCGTCGATGCTGCCGTCGGCGATCATTTCCTTGCCCAGGTTGATCGCTTCGTCGCGCATCCCTTCCACCATCGATGTCTGGCAGGCGCCGATCAGCACCGACAGCAGCAGGTTGCGCGCGGCCGGATCGCCCGGCTTTTCCTCCACGCCCTTGCGCGCCAGCGGCAGGGCTTCGGTATAATAGGGGTCGGCGCCCGCGACATCGGCGTCGCCCAGCTTCTGGTTGCCCACTTGCACCAATATGCCGGCCAAGATGGTGCGGCTGGTCGCATCCTCAGGCTTGGCCTCCACCAGCTTGCGCCAGTGGGGCAGCGATTCCTCATAAAGCGGGATCAGCCTGTCCCTCTGTCCCAATGCGCCATAGGCGGCGGCGTCGGCATAGAGCGCGTTGGCGAGGAAGTTCACATTGTCGATCTTGGCCGGATCGGCCTCCACCGCGACGCGGATGGCGGGCAGCGCGGCGTCATATTTCTCCACCGCGCCCTGATTGTCGCCCTGTTGCTGGGCGGTCTGGCCAGCGGTGAAATCGGTCACGGCCTGATTGAAGGCGGCGATTTCGGCCGAGGTCAGTTCGCGCGCGACCGGAGCCGCTTCTTCGACCGGTGCGGCTTCCTCGGGTGGCGCTTCGGGCGGGGGTGCTGGCGGGAGCTGGGCCAGAACAGGGGTCGCAAAAGCGAAAAGGGCGGTCAGCACGGACCGGGTCAGCATCTGCGCCAAGCTCTGTGTCTCCTCATGGCGTGAAAGTCGGGCGGGGCGTATCGCCCGCATCATCGCCCGACAGAATGACCGAAAGGGCGCGCGGGTTCCAGCGCCTCAAACGCGGGCGAGCGCGCAGAATGTGGCGGCGGTGGCGAAATCGGCCGTGCGCGCGGCGCTGCGGGCGGTGGCTTCGGCATCTTCGCCCCATTGTTCGATCTGCCAGGCTTCGTCGATTTCTGCCGCCTGCCAGATCCTGTCGCGATCCTGCCCGCCTTCGACCAGCGCCAGACCGCAGACCAGCGACCCGCTCAATGTCACCAAAGTCGACAGGCCGGTCAGGGTGAAGGGATCGATCGCAAGGACGGCGGCCTCCAGCCGGGCCAGCGTCTCATCGGGCTGGGGCACCGGAATGATCCCCTGCGTCACGGCGAAGGCGACGTCATAGCGGGTGCGCGCCCAGTCGAGCAGCGGATCCCACGCCGCCGCCTGCCGCGCGACCAGCGTGTCGGGACCATCGGCGCGATAGCAGAGCAGGTCGCTTTGCGCATAGCGGGCGACGCCGGCGGCGAAATCCGCCTTATTGGCGGACACATGGTCGATCGCGGCATTGGCAAGGCCGGTCATCGGCATGGAGGCGGGTTCGACCGTCTCGCCCTGCGCCCGCCACTCTTGGGCGACCGCATCCGCCAGCGCCCGTGTCGGCAGCGCCAGCAGCGCGCGGGCCGGGGTGCGCACCGGCCGGCCGTCCAACTGGATCGCGAAGCCGCCATCGGCGTTCACGATCGTCACATCCGTGTAGAAACGCTTCATTGCGGCGGCCTCTGGCGAAACAGCGCCAGCAGCAGGCGCGGGACGATGACGAACTGGAACAGGCCGGTGACGACCATGATCGCGCCGAACGCCTTGGCCCGGTTGCCCTGCACCCAGTCGAACCGCTGCATGATGGCGAGGAAGCCGAACATGACAATGAAGGCGCCCGACAGGCGGAACAGGCCGATGGCGAAATGGCGCTGGCGTGCGACCTTGTCCGGGTCGGTCGGCGGGGGAGGTGGAAGGTCGGTCATGGCGCGCCGATATGGCCGCGCAATTGCCCGCTGTCCATCGCCACGGCATGCGCGCCGGCCGCGACCAGTTCGTCCGGCAGATGATAGCCCCAGCCCACGCCGATCGCGCGCACGCCGGCCGCCAGCGCCATGTCTATGTCGAAACTCGTGTCGCCGATCATGATCGTGGTGTCGGGCGCGGCGCCCGCTTCGGCCATGGCGGTCAGCAGCATGGACGGGTGCGGCTTGGACGGATGGCGGTCGGCGGTCTGGAGCGTCACGAAGCGGTCGATGATGCCATGATGGGTGAGGCAGAGGTTGAGGCCCCGGTCCGACTTGCCGGTCGCCACGCCCAGCAGCCATCCGGCCGCGTCCAGTTCCATCACCAGTTCCGCCATGCCGGGATAAAGCGGCTCCTGCACGCCCTGTTCGCGGCGCATCGCCTGAAAAGCCAGCTTGTAGCGGTCGGCCAGATGGTCGTGATAGTCGCGATCCGCCTGTGGCAGCAGCCGGGCCATCGCGACCGGCAGCGACAGGCCGACCGCCGACAGGATCGCCAGGCGATCGGGCGGGGGCAGCTTTGCTTCCTCGAAGGTGCGGACCATGGCGGTGCAGATGCTGTGCTGGCTGTCGACCAGCGTGCCGTCGCAATCGAAGACGATCAGGCGGTTGCTCATGGCTTAGCTCCCGGCGTGGCGCGCATAAGGGCGGCGAGATCGCTATTGCCGCCGGCCGCCAGCGCATCCGCCACGCCGATGCGGGCGGCTTCGGGCTTGTCCTGCCCCAGCTTGGCCGTGCCCTGCATGGTTTCCACCTGCATGGAAAAGCCGATCAGCCCGCCCAGCAGCCGGTCGAAACTGCCGGGCGCCATCTTGTCGCGGGTCCACACCGGCTTGGGGGACAGGCGGGCTTCCTGATCATGGCTGAGCGCGTCGATCTGGGCCACGGTCGCGGCATCGTCCAGCCGGCTCATCGGCCCGCGCAGTTCGGCGGACAGATAGTTCCAGGTCGGCACCTTGTCGGGCATGCCGTACCAGTCCGGGCTGACATAGCCATGGGGACCGGTGACGACGATCAGCGCCTGTTGCCCGTCCAGATGCCGGGCGATCGGATTGGCGCGATGGATGTGCAGCCCGATCCGCCTGTCATCCAGCCAGACCAGCGGCAGATGGACGACATGCACCCTGTCCGGCGCGGCGACGCAGAGCAGGCCGAAGCCCGTCTGCGCCACAAAGGCCCGGATCGCCGCCTCGTCACTCCAGCGATAGGGCGCGCCCGGCGTCATCCCTTCTTCGGGCCGCCCCGCGACCGGCGTTCGCCCTTGCGATCCTTGCGGACCTGCTTGGCGTGCTGGCGCGCGAACCGCTTTTCATCCTCGCGCGTCGGCGTCCGGTCGATCTCGTCGTCCAGCGGCATATCGCCCAGGCTCAGGTCGAAACCCAGTTCATGCAGGCTGTTGGCGAAATGGGTCGGCAGATCCGCCATCACATCGACCCGGCCGCCATCGGGATGGTCGACGCGGATGCGGCGGGCGTGCAGATGCATCTTGCGGCTGATGGTGCCGGACAGGAAGGCTTCCTTGCCGCCATATTTGCCGTCGCCCACGATCGGATGGCCGATCGCCGCCATATGCACGCGCAACTGGTGGGTGCGGCCGGTATAGGGTTGCAGTTCGACCCAGGCGGCGCGGTTGCCGGCGCGTTCGATCACGCGGTAGCGCGACCGGGCGGGCAGCCCTTCCTCCTGATCGACATGCATTTTCTCGCCGCCGGTGCCCGGCTGCTTGGCGAGCGGCAATTCGACCATGCCGTCTTCGATGCTGGGCACGCCCATCACCAGCGCCCAATAGATTTTGCGCGCCGTGCGGCTGGAAAAAGCCTTGGCGAAATGGGCGGCGGAGCGGCTGGAGCGGGCCAGCAGCAGCGCGCCGGACGTATCCTTGTCGAGCCGGTGGACCAGCTTGGGGCGCGATTCTGCGTCGAACAACAGGCCGTCGAGCAGCTTGTCGACATGCTCGTCGGTCTTGGTGCCGCCCTGCGTGGCGAGGCCGGGGGGCTTGTTGATGACGATCGCCTGATCGTCGCGATGGATCACCATTTCCTGCGCATAGGCGATCTCGTCGGGCGTCAGGTCGATGACGCGCACGCGCCTGGGCTTTTCCGCCGCTTCGGGCTTGGCTTCAGCGGGGGGCACGCGGATCATCTGGCCTTCGACGATGCGGTCGCCCGGCGCGGCGCGCGCGCCATCGACGCGCAGCTGGCCGGTGCGCGACCAGCGCGACACCAGGTTGAAGCCGACATCGGGCAGATGGCGCTGGAACCAGCGGTCGAGACGGATGCCGTCATCGTCCGCCTTCACCCGGAACTGGCGGACGTCGAGCGAAACGCCCTTGGCGGGGTTCGCCTTGGCCGGGGTGGGCTTGGGCGCGGCGGGTTTGGCAGCCGCCGATTTGGCGGCGGCGGGCGCTTTAGGACGGAAAGGCTTGTCGCCTTCGCTTTTGCGCGGGCCGGATGGCTTGCCGCGACCGGCGGGCTTGCGATCAGACGTCTTGCGATCGGATGGGCGGCCGCCCGAAGGCTTGCCACCGCGCGAACCTGCGCCGCCTTTTGCTGGAGGACGGCCCTTCATGCCACGGCACTCCGCATCAGATTGAGGCCCAGCGCCAGTGCGCCGACCGCGCCGATCACCGAGGCCAGCGCATAGGCCAACGCAAGCGCGATCTGGCCGCGCTCGATCATCAGCATGGTTTCCAGGCTGAAGGCGGAAAAGGTGGTGAAGCCGCCCAAAACGCCCACGCCCAGCAACAGGCGGATCGGCTCCCCGGAAGCGGCGCTGCCGCGCGCGAGCCAGCCGGCGAGCAGCCCCATGGCGAAACCGCCGATCAGATTGGCGGCGAAGGTGCCCCAGGGCCAGGTGGTGCCGGGGGTGATCGGGGCGACGAGGCGGCCCAGTTGATAGCGCAGCGCCGCGCCGATCGCGCCGCCGCCCATCACAAGAAACATGTTGGTCATGAAAATCGCCCTATCGCGATTCGGGCAAAGGGGAAAGGACGCAATCAGGCCGCAATGGCGGCGTCGGCCGGCACTGGTCGCCGGTGCGCGGCGATGCAGGTGACGACGCTCAGGATAACGAGGGCGAAGGCGGCCCCTTCCAGCAGGGTCGGCAACCTTTGCTCCCATGCGAAGCCATAGAGCAGGGCGAAGCCGGTTTCGAACAGGATCATCTGTCCCACCATGGTCAGCGGCAGCAGCCGGCTCATCCGGTTCCAGAGCATGTTGCCCACGATCGAGGCGAGCAGTGCGACAGCGAAGGAGACGGCTGCGAACCGGCCCCATGCGGCAGCGTCATGATCGCCAAGGCCGACCACCAGCACGACCGGCAGGAACAATAACGCCTGCGCGCCCGTCGCCAGTCCGATCAGCAGGTTCCAGTCCTGCGCCGGCATGTCGCCCATGCGGCGCAGCCAGTGATTATTGCCGATGGCGAAGGCGGTCCAGGAGGCGAGCGCGCCGACCGCGCACAGAAAGCCGATCAGCCGCGTCGCGACCGGACCCGGGCCGGGCATCACCACCGCCTGCCAGCCGATGCACAGCGCGCCCGCCACGCATAGCAGCAGCGACGGGGCAAGCTGTCGCAGCGGCAACGCGCCGGCTTCACGACTGCCGATGATCGTCACTGCGACGGGCAGGAAGCCGACCACCAGCGACGTCATGGCGATGCCGCCCATCTGTACGGCGCTGGCCAGCAGCACATAATAAAAAAGGTTGCCCGCCAGCGCGAGCCAGGCCAGCGCCCATAGCAGGCGCGGCGTCATCCGCGCGGCTAGGCTGCGCCAGCGCGGCGCGATCAGCAGCGCGGACAGGAGGCCATAGGCGAGGTAGCGGCCGACCGCCTGTTGCAGCGGGCTGAAGCCGCGCATCACTTCCGGCGCCAGAAACACCAGTCCCCATAGCGCCCCCGCGCCCATGCCGCAGGCGATGCCCGCCACGATATTGCCGTTCGATACCCTGCTCATGCCGCCACCATCATCGCCCCATTGACCCTGGTGCGATAAATATCATCATCGTCATGGGAAAAGCGCTCTTGATTGGCTGGTCGAATGCAACAATTACTCGGTCATGGCCGATTTTTCTGCATCCCGCCGTGCGATCGACCCGTTCGATCGGGCGATCCTGCGAATCATCCAGCAGGATAATCGCATGCCGCAACGCGCTATTGCCGAAGCGGTGAACCTGTCGACCGCCGCCGTGCAGCGGCGCATCGCGGCGATGGAGAAGGATGGCGTGATCGCCGCCAATGCCGCCATCGTTGATCCCGATGCGGTCGGGCTGGGCATCACATCGATCGTTCAGGTCAACCTGACCGATGAGAAGGCGGCGACGGTCGACCGCGCGAAGGCGCTGTTTCGCGCCGACCGCGATGTGCAGCAATGCTATTATGTGACGGGCGGCCTCAGCTTCGTCCTGCTGATCGTCGCGCCGGACATGCACGCCTATGAAGCGATCACCCGGCGGCTCTTTGCCGAAAATGACTTTGTCGCCAGCTATCACAGCTTTCTGGCGCTGGACCGGGTGAAGGCGGGAATGGCGTTGGCTATCCCATAGTCGGGTCTTTCGTTTCCGGGCTGATTCTTTAGGCTGCGTCGACGGCAAATGGCAGGAGAAGCACCGATGACCAGTGAGCGCCAGGACGAGAAGGATCGGGAAGCGCCCGCGCGCCTGCCGGAGGATCGCAACTGGATCGGCATGACGGGATTGCAGCGCCGCCATGTGCTGGCCGGCGGGGCCTTTGCCGCCGGATTCGCCGCCGCCTGTCGCCCAGTCGCCAGCAGCGCGGTGCAGACGCCGGGCGACGGACTGACGGAAGACACTGTGTCGATCGCCGCGAACGACGGTTTCGCCATGCCCGCCTTCGTCGCGCGCCCCGCCGGCGGCAAGCCCGCGCCGGTGATCGTGGTGGTGCATGAGATTTTCGGCGTGCATGAATGGATTCGCGACATGTGCCGCCGCTTTGCCAAGGCCGGCTATTACGCCATCGCGCCCGATCTGTTCGCGCGCCATGGCGATGCGACCAAGGTGGCGGATTTCAAGCAACTGGTCGGGACGATCGTGTCGAAAGCGCCCGATGCGCAGGTGCTGGCCGACATCGATACGACCTATGCCTGGGCGGGGAAGCATGGCGGCGATGCGACGCGGCGCGGCATCACCGGCTTTTGCTGGGGCGGGCGGATGGTGTGGCTCTATGCCGCGCACAGCGCCGATCTGGACGCCGGGGTTGCCTTTTACGGCCGGCTGGTGACGGACAAGACCGAATTGCAACCGCTCAGCGCCATCGAGCAGGTGGATAGGCTGAAAGCGCCGGTGCTGGGCCACTATGGCGCGCTGGACAAGGGCATCCCGGTCGCCGATGTGCATATGATGCAGGCCGCGCTGGCTGCGGCGGGAAAATCACCGCCCGACATGATCATCGTGCATGAAGGCGCGGACCATGGCTTCATGGCGGATTATCGCCCCAGCTATAATGAGGCGGCGGCCAAGGCGGCGTGGGATGCGACGCTGGGCTGGTTCGGTAAATATGTGAAGGGGTGAAATTCGTCCGTCGGGAAGTGGTGTGCGCCGCTTCCCGACGGATCGACAGCCTTATTTCGTCTTCATCGCCTCGACCGCGGCCAGCGTGCTCTTCACATGGCCGGCATAGCTCATTTCGCTGTGGACGAATGCGATGCGGCCCGACGGCGCGATGACATAGGATGTGCGGTCGGTCATGCCCGGCCGCATCTTGAGCGCGACGTCATAGCCCGACACGATGCCCGGCCCGGCCGAAGCCACGGCGAATTTGCCCGCGCATTCCTTGGTGGAAAAAGCGACCAGATCATCGACCGGATCGGCCGACATGCCGATCACCGTCGCGCCCGCCGCCTTGAACTTGTCGATATTCTCGGCAAATTCGCGCGCTTCGGCCGAGCAGCCCGGCGTGAACGCCTTGGGGAAGAAATAGAGCACCACCGGCCCGCGCTTCAACTGGTGCGACAGGGTGACGGTGAAGGTCTTGCCCGCGATCGCGCCGCGGGTGGTGAAATCGGGCGCCTTTGCGCCGACGGCGAGCGCGGCCATGGCGGCGCCCGGCGTCAACATGGCGGCAGCGGCGGCGAGGAAAAGGGACAGGCGCTTCATGGACAGGCTCCTTAGGTCATTCTTTTGGGGCAGGCTGTTCCCAAAGTTCGATCGCATTGCCCTCTGGATCGTGAATGCGGGCAAAACGGCCGACCACCGGGTCGTCCCATTCGGGCTTGGTGATGATCGCAATGTCCGCCGCGCGCAAGTGCGCCAGCAGCCCGTCGAGGTCGGACACGCGGAAATTGATCATATGCTGTTTGTCGGCGGCGAAATAATCGCTGTCCGCCTTGAACGGGGCGAAGACCATCGGGCCGCCCAGCGTCTGCCACACCCATTCATTCGCTTCCGCCTTTGGATCGGCCACGCAGCCGCCGCCGACATTGAGATGCGTGCGATACCATGCGGCCAGCGCCTGCGGATCGTGCGATCGGAAAAACAGGCCGCCCATTCCCAGCACCGGCATGATGCAGACTCTCCTTCGAATTTGACGCCGCACGCTATCATGCCGCCGGGCGTGAGTCATGCGGGGGAACCGGGAGGGGGCGGCCGGGTTTCTTCGAGATGATCAGGTTTCTGCCGCTCCCTTTGCTCCTGCTCGCCGCCGCCTGCGACCGGCAGCAGAATGACGCCGCGCAGCAGCCCGGCGTCGTCACCAACATCGTGGATCAGGCGCTGCCGCAAACGCGGCCGGCCGATGCGCCCGCCAACGCCATGGCCCCACTCGAGCCGGCGGCCGGCGTCGATGGGCCGCCGCCGCCCGCTGCGCCCGACGGCTTGATCCCGGTCGCCTTTCAGGGACGCTGGGCTGGCGAGGCGGAACGCTGTGGCGACCGCGCCGCCGCGCTGGAGCTGACGGTCGCGCCCGACCAGTTGATCTTCCACGAGAGCGTCGGCACGGTGAAGGCGGTGCGCGAAGGGGCGGACGGCCGGGTCGCCGTGGACGCCAGCTTCACCGGCGAAGGCCAGAGCTGGCAGCGCACCGTGGAGATGCGGCGGACGGGGGACAGGCTGATCGTGACGAACGACGGAGCGGCGGTGACGCGCAAACGGTGTTGAGGGGAGGGAGTTTGGGTTGGTGGGGCTGACGGTCAGAATCTGCCCTATCTTCTCCCCTCCCTTTCAAGGGAGGGGGCGGGGGTGGGTACGCCGCGTCAGCGGCGCTCAGGGGGGAGATAGGACGCAAGCTCGCTTCGCTCGCACCCACCCCAACCCCTCCCTTGGAAGGGAGGGGCTTTTTCGTATTGTCACTAAACCTCCCGTACTGGCGCACTCCCAACGCCCAACACATCTATCTTCCGCCCCTTCTCCCCGCTACAGCGTGCCGATGATCGGCCGCCTGACCCTGAGCGATTTCCGCAATCATGCGGATGCGCTGATCCTGCCAGATCATGCCTTCATCCTGCTGACCGGCGACAATGGCGCGGGGAAGACCAACATATTGGAAGCGGTGTCGATGCTGGCCCCCGGCCGGGGCCTGCGCGGCGTGCCGCTGTCCGCCATGGCGCGGCAGGGCGGGCCGGGCGGTTTCGGCGTCGCGGCGGAGGTGGATGGCGTGGTGCTGGGCACCGGCGTAGCGCCGGCCAGTCCCGATCGGCGACAGGTGCGGATCGGCGGCGTCGCCTCGTCCGCCAATGCGCTGGCCGATCATCTGTCGATCGTTTGGCTGACCCCGGCGATGGACCGGCTGTTTCTGGACAGTCCGGGCGGGCGGCGGCGGTTTCTGGACCGGCTGACGCTGGCGCTGCATCCGGGCCATGCGGCGCATAGTGCGCGCTATGATGCGGCGATGCGGGCGCGCAACCGGCTGCTGAGCGATCTGCGACGCGCCGATCCGGCCTGGCTGAGCGCGCTGGAGGCGCAGATGGGTGAACATGGCGCAGCGCTGGCCGATGCGCGGGCGGATCTGGTCGCGCGTCTCAATGATGCGCTGGCCGACCAGCCCGACGAACCCTTCGCCCGGCCGCTGATCGCGGTCGATGGCGTGGAGGCGACGGGCGACGAACCGCTGGCGGCGCGGCTGGGGCGGGAGCGGCGGCGCGACGCGGCGGCGGGGCGCACCCTGTCCGGCCCGCATCGCCATGACCTGTCGGTCACGCACATCGCCAAGGGGCAGGCGGCGGCGCTCTGTTCGACCGGGGAGCAGAAGGCGCTGTTGTTGTCGATCCTGCTGGCCCATGCCGCGCTGGTCGCCGCCGATCGCGGCCAGCCGCCGGTGCTGCTGCTCGACGAAGTGGCGGCCCATCTCGACCCGTCGCGCCGCAGCGCATTGTTCCAACGATTGCGGGACAGCGGGGGGCAGGTGTGGATGACGGGCACGGAATCCAGTCTTTTCAACGATCTGGATGATGCGACACGGCTGACTGTAACGGCCGGCCATGTTTTTCGTTCCGCAACATAACGCATCGGCGAAACGACTCGTCGCCCCGCGCTTGTCCGTTCGTCCGGCGTCTGCCCTAAGACGATCAACGGGGTTCAAGCCTACACAATAAGTCGGGGTCGCAATCGGATGTTCGCTGGTTTTCGCGCGTTTTTCGCGGCGTCTGTTCTTGCGCTCTCTGCTCTGATCGCTGTTCCCGCCACGGCCGGCACGCTGCAATGCGCGCCCTTCGCCCGTGAAGTTTCCGGCATCGACATTCATGGCAACGCCAATACCTGGTGGGGTCAGGCCGAAGGCCGTTATGACCGTGGTCATGAACCGCGCGTCGGCGCTGTTCTGGCCTTTGCCGCCAGCCGCTCCATGCCGGTCGGCCATGTCGCCATGGTCAGCAAAGTGGTCAGCGACCGTGAAGTGCTGCTGACCCACGCCAACTGGTCCTATCGCGGCGGCATCGAGCGCAATGTCCGCGCCATCGACGTGTCGCCCAACAATGACTGGACCGATGTGCGCGTATGGTACGGCCCGATCGGCAATCTGGGCCTGCGCTCCAATGCGGCCCGCGGCTTCATCTATGCCGATGCGCCCAAGGCGGTCGATCAGGCTCCGGTGCGCATCGCATCGGCCGAACAGAGCGGTGGCGCCGGCCTGCGCGCTGCTTTCTAAGATTTTAACCTTTCCCAAAGAGTCCGCGTTTTAGGGTCGTTCCCGGTGGGGCGATTCTAGACGTTTCGGGATCGCATAATGATTCGAATGACGCGCTGGGCGGCGGCGATGCTGTTGTCCGGCCTTATGGCTGCGCCCGCCTTTGGCGCGGCGGTGCTGCAATGCGTGCCCTATGCCCGCACCGTATCGGGCGTGGATATTCGCGGCGATGCGCTGAGTTGGTGGGACCAGGCCGACGGGCAATATAAGCGTGGCCACACGCCCAAAAAGGGCGCGGTGCTGGCGTTCCGCCCCTATGGCCCGATGGTGCTGGGGCATGTCGCGGTGGTCAGCAAGGTGCTGGACGACCGGCGCGTGCTGATCCGTCATGCCAACTGGTCGGTGCCCGGATCGATCGAGGAAGATGTGCTGGCGATCGACGTATCGGACGCGGGCGACTGGAGCCAGGTGCGCGTGTGGCACAGCCCGACCGGCCAGATGGGCGCGCGGACCAACCCCACCTATGGCTTCATCTATCCGGCCAGGGCTAAGCTGCATGACTTCGTGCCCGATCCGGCGCTGGGCGCGAGCGTGCGCTTTGCGAAGGTGGATACGGACAATTGGGACCAGAAACCGGTGCCGGCGGTATTGCGGGCTGAACCGGCGATGCCGGTGCGCATGGCGCGCGCCGGGAATGGCCCGGTTCCCCGACTGAAGACCGACATGCGCGCGATCGCCTTTGCCGATTCCGCGCCTGCGGAGCGTTCGCTGAGCGCCATCATCTCCGACGTGAAGCGGGACGCGGTGCTGAACTGATGGAAAAAGGGGCGCATGCAGCGCCCCTTTTCGTCATGCTTATTCGGCGTCGGTGGCCTTGTCCCCGGCGTCGTCGGCGGGGGTTTCGAACCAGGCTTCGACTTCGCCGGTCAGCTTGATCGTCAGCGGATTGCCGTGGCGGTCGCGGGTCTTGCCGGCGGCGACGCGAATCCAGCCTTCCGAGATATTATATTCCTCCACATCCTTGCGCTCGCGGCCCTTGAAACGGATGCCGATGCCGCGCTGAAGCACCTCCATGTCGAAATGGGGGCTTTTGGGATTGGTGGACAGATGGTCGGGGGGCGTGTCGCTCATGGTCAAATTCCTTGAAATGCTGCGTCGCGCCTAGCGTCTGGCCCCGCCATCCGTCAACATGCGACCCGTTCCTCTGGCCCTGAACGGATCGCCTGTGCCGGTTCAGCGACAGATGCGCACGCGCACGTCGCGGTCGCGATAATGGTCGTAGCGCCATTCGGTCCAGCAGCGCTGGCGATAGCCGGTACGGTAATAGCCGCGATAACCGCGCCAGTCGCGGCGATCACCGCGCCAGTGGCGGCGATCGTCCCAGCGGCGATTGTCCCAGCCGCGCCGATCCCAGCGGCCATCGCGGTCGCCGCGCCAGCCATAACCGCGATCATGCGCCTGCGCGGGGACGGCCGCCGCGCTCAATCCGGCAACGGCGATGCTCAGCGCCGCCGCGCCCTTCCACAAAAGTTTCATTGCCTGTCTCTCCTCAGATGCCCGCCCGGCATGGGCGGGGGCATGGGGGAGAGAATGACCGCCGCTGACTGAACCGTCCGGGAACGGGGCTGTCAGCGACGGTTAATGCGGATCAGCGGCCCCGCAGCGCCGCTTCCGCCTCCTGCATATAGTCGCGGGTGATGGGCAAAGTGCGGCGATCGCGCACATATTGGACCTGATAATTGACCATGCCGCCATGTTCGAACACGGTCGCCGCCCCGGCCAGATAAAAGGTCCACAGGCGGAAGAAGCGCTCGTCATAGAGGGCGACGATATCCGCCTTGTGCGCCATCGTCCGCTTATACCATTCGCGGATGGTGAGGCCGTAATGGATGCGCAGCACCTCCACATCCGTCACCATCAGGCGCGTATCCTCGCTGCCCTGGATCATTTCCGACAAAGCGGGGATATAGCCGCCGGGGAAGATATATTTCTGGGTGAAGGCGTCGGTGATGCCCGGCCCGCCGACCCGGCCGATCGTGTGGATCAGCATCACCCCCTCAGGCGTCAGCAATTCGCGGCATTTGTTGAAGAAGGTGCGGAAATGCGCGGTGCCGACATGTTCGAACATGCCGACCGACACGATCCGGTCGAACGGCCCCTGCATGTCGCGATAGTCGATCAGTTCGAAGCGGACATGATCGGCGACGCCCGCATCCTGCGCCCGCTGGCGCGCAACCTTCAACTGTTCTTCCGACAGGGTGATGCCGGTGACGTCCACGCCGCAGGTGCGGTGGAGATAGAGCGCCATGCCGCCCCAGCCGCAGCCAATGTCCAGCACCTTCATGCCGGGCTTCAGATGCAGCTTGGCGGCGATATGCGCCTTCTTGTCCTCCTGGCTCTGCTCCAGGCTGATGCCGGCTTCATTGTCCGCATCGGGGAAATAGGCGCAGCTATATTGGCGGTCGCGGTCGAGGAAGAGGGCGTAGAGCGCGCCCGACAGGTCATAATGATGGGCGACGTTCGCCTTGGACCGGCCCTTGTGGTTGAGACGCCAGAATTTCTGGCGGGCGGTCTTGAAGCTGCGGCTGATAAAGGATTTGGCGTCGATCGACTTGCCCTGTTCCCAGGGATTGTTGGCCCGAATCATGGAGATGAATTCCATGATGCCGCCGCCCTCCATGCCGATGCGGCCGTCAATCCAGGCTTCGGCCATGCCAAGGCGCGGATCCTTGATGATGTCGAGCGGAACGCGCTTGTCGTGGAAGCGCAGGGCGAGGGTGGGGAAGGCCGGATCGGGCTGTCCGACGGTGAAGCTGCCTCCTCCAGAATAATAGACGGTAAGCTGGCCACGCGTGACCAACCGCTTGAGAACACGTTCAAACAGTTTCATGCCGCTACCTTGTCATGTCGTTTCGCAGGCGTCAAATACCCGCATACCAGTCGTAGCCGGCATGGTCTTCCCAATAGCCGCCCTTGCCCGCGCCTATGGCGGACAAATGTTGCACGGCTTCGATGCGCATCAGATATTTGGCCTGTTTGTAGCCCAGTTGCCGCTCCACCCGCAGCCGCAACGGCGCGCCATTGGCGACCGACAGAGGGCGATCATTGAGCGCGAAGGCCAGGATCGTCTGCGGATGGAAGGCGTCGATCAGGTCGATGCTTTCATAATAGGGCAGGCCGGCACCCATATTGTCGGCGCAGTGGAAGACCAGATAGCGCGCAGTGTCGCGCAGGCCCGCGCCGTCGAGGATGGTCTTCAAAGGCACGCCGCGCCACTTGCCGATCGCGCTCCACCCCTCGACGCAGTCATGGCGGGTAATTTGTTCGCGGTGGGGCAGGGCGTGCAACTGGGGTAGCGACAATGACAGGGGCCGCGTCACCAGCCCGTCGATGCGCAGTCGCCAGTCGGCAAAGCCGCCGCGCCACAGCGCCTTATAGGCCGGCGTGTTGGGATTGGCGGTGCCATTGGCGCGGAAGATCGGGGAAATCTGGTCGGGGCGAAACTCCCGCGCCAGCGCGTCGCGCGCCATCAGGCTGCGCTGCGCCCATTTGTGGAAATTTTCCGCCGAAAACAGCGCTTCGCGCACGGAAGGGGTGCTGGCGAGTCGATCGCAGCCCGCGAGCGACGCGATTGCGCCCAGCAGCAGGCTGCGCCGGGTCAGGATCATGGCCGTTCCTTGGGCAGGCGATAGCGGCCGGTGATCATCGATCGCACTTCGTTCAGCGGCCCGGCGAGCAGCACCATCAGGATATGGACGAGGAAGAAAGCCACCAGCGCGAAGGCGGCGAGGAAATGGATCGACCGCGCCGTTTGCCGGCCGCCGAACAGGTCGACCAGCCAGGGCCAGGCCGCGTTCATGCCCGGCGACATGGTGAGGCCGGTCAGGATGACGAGCGGCAGCAGCAGGAAGATCACGCCGACATAACTGGCCTTTTGCAGCACATTATAGCGCAGCGCCGCCTGCCCGGTGGGAAAGCGCAGTCGGGCATGGTTATATATGTCCCGCCAGACATGGCGGGGCGAAAGCTCGCCGCGGCGAAAAGCCAGATCGCGGGCGATATGCCGGTTGAACAGGCTCCAGACCATATAGGCGAGCAGCGCAAAGGCGAAGATCGGCGCTGCGGTCAGATGCCAGTGGCGCGACAGGGCCAGATTATAATGGGCCGGCAGCGTCAGCCAGCCGCCAAAGCGATCGAGCGTCAGCCAGGGATGATCGAAATTGGCGCCATAATGCCCCCAATAGAGGCGCGGATGGGCGTTGAAGATGCCAAGGCCGCTGGTGAACAGCACATAGAGCAGCAGGGCATTGAGCCAATGCCAGAGTCGCGTCGACAGGCGGTGCCGCCTGACGATCGCCCCTGTGCGGTCGGGCGGGTTGTCGGGCGGATTGTCCATGGCGACGATCCTATCGCTTTTTTGGCGTCGGTCCATATGGGATCATGTCGTTCGCGACGTCTGAACTGTTGTTGGTCGAACGACAATGGAAATGACGAAGCTGTTTCGATCAATCGCGATCCCGCAAGGGAAAAATAAGTCGATACGCAAATAAGATTAGCAGATATATAACAAAAACCGTCATCTTTGTTCAAGAGATGAAGAAGGAAAAAGGTCGCCTGTCAGTCATTTTATGCTTCGACGTATGAAGATAGATGGGTAATTATGAAGAATATTACGATTTTTCTGGCCGCTTCGGTCCTGTGTTTTCTGTCCGCCCCGGCCTTTGCGCAGGATGCCGCCCCCTTCACCGGCGGCCATGCCGAAATCATCACCGGCTATGACAGCGTCGATGCCGATGGAATCAGTTCGGCCGACGGGCTGCTCTATGGCCTGAACGCGGGCTATGATGTCGCCGCTGGTGGCGTGATCCTGGGCGTCGAGGCGGAAATATCCGATTCCACCACGAAGAAAGGCTATGCCGGCGGCCGCACGGCGAGCGATCGCGACCTTTATGTCGGTAGCCGCATCGGCGTGCCGCTGGGCGACAAGGCGCTGGCCTATGCCAAGGCCGGCTACACCAACGCCCGGTTCGAATATCGGGATTCGGCCGGAGAAGGCGGCACGGTCAGCGGCGGCGACAATCTGGACGGGCTGCGGCTGGGGGCTGGGCTGGAATATCGGCTGACCGACAGTCTCTTCCTCAAGGGCGAATATCGTTATTCCAACTATGAGGCAGGCCTTTCGCGGCACCAGTTCGTCACGGGCGTCGGGCTGCGCTTCTGACCGGAGCGGGGACTGCGCAGCAGGGGCGGCCGGCGACGGCTGCCCCTTTTTCAAGCGCCCTGGTGGCGTTCAAACGGGCGTGTCACTAATCTGCAACACAAGTCCCGAAATTGATTGAAATAAATTCCGACCCCCTTTGCAACTCAATCTGGCGATCCTAGATGGCCACTGCGCGGTCGTGATGCAGATGGCGCTCTTCTCTCTCTAGATAATCGAGAGAAAAGAAGCAGGAGGAATTGTGAGAATAAGTTCATGATTGCTTTGCATCGAACCTGAACGCCGGATGAACATCTAAGTCACGGCGACAAGAATAATATCGAGGACTTTATGAAGACTGTGATTTTCGCAGCCATTGCTGCTGCCGCTGCTTTCTCTGCCCCTGCTTTCGCTCAGGACGCAGCGCCCTTCACCGGGCCGCGCGCGGGCGTGACGCTGGGCTATGACAAGTTCGACGGCCGTGACGGTTTCACCTATGGCGTTGCCGCCGGTTATGACCTGGCCGTCACCAACGGCGTGACCTTCGGCCCCGAAGTCTCGTTCAGCGACAGCACCACCAGCGCTGGCGCCGGCGCGGAAGTCAGCCGTGATCTGGCCGCTTCGGTCCGTCTGGGCTACACCGTGACCCCGCAGGTTTTGGCGTTCGGCAAGGTCGGCTATGCCAACACCCGCATTGATGTGGGTGGCGCCGGCGCGTCGTTCGAAGGCGTGCGCTATGGCGGCGGTCTGGAATATGCCGTGACCCCGAACACCTACATCTCGGCTGAATATCAGCGCAGCGAATATGAAGCCAACATCGGCGGCCGCGACGCCGGCGTTGTCGGCATCGGCTTCCGTTTCTGATCCCTCTCAACTGATCAGAATCTTCGCATCGTCAGACGATGTGAGGAGGGCGAAGGGCGGTCCTGCAAGGGGCCGCCCTTTTTCCTTTATGCCGGAAGCGGCGTGCGGTCGGGCGCGACCCAATCGCGGCGGGCCTGCGCCGTCATCAGCACATCGCGCGACCAATATGTGAAGAGCCAGTCCTTGTCGCCCAGCGGCGAAGCCATGAGCGCGGCCAGCGCCGCGGCAGGCGTCACGCCGTCAGGCTGGTCGGCTACCATCCGCCGCGCCATGTGCAGCGACGCCTGCGTGATCGTTTCATGATAGCCGCTGCTGTCGCTGTTCACCCCGCCCACGCTTTCATTATAGCGGCGGATCATGCCGGGCATGTCCCGTTCGACCCGTATGTCCGGTCGCCGCAGCATCAGCCAGAGCGCGGTCGCGAAATGGGCTTCATGGGTCCAGAGCGCCTTGGGCAGGGTGCAGTCGCAAAAGCCCGTCGCCAGCGCATCAATCTCGTCATCGCTCATCGGCATTCCCCCAAAAGAAAACCCCGCCATTTCGGGCGGGGTTCCGTTTCTGCGCAGCGCGCATCCTGTCAGCCCCGGATTATCCGAGCGCAGCTTGCTTCTCTTCGGCCAGGCGCTTGATTTCCGCCTTGCTCTTCTTCTCGCTCGCGGATTTGAGCTGGCCGCAGGCCGCCATGATGTCGCGCCCGCGCGGCGTGCGCACCGGCGCGCTGATGCCGCCTTCGAACACGATGGAGCTGAACGCGCGCACCCGTTCGGGCGTCGAACATTCATAATCGGTGCCGGGCCAGGGGTTGAACGGGATCAGGTTGACCTTGGCCGGCAGTTTATATTTGCGGATCAGGCGGACCAGTTCGCGCGCATCCTCGTCGCTGTCATTCTTGTCCTTGATCATCACATATTCAAAGGTGATGCGCCGGGCGTTGCTGGCCTTGGGATAGTCGGCGCAGGCCTGAAGCAACTCCTCGATCCCATATTTGCGGTTCAGCGGCACCAGTTCGTCGCGAATTTCCTTGGTCACGGCATGGAGCGAGACGGCCAGATTGACGCCAATCTCCTCGCTGGCCCGCGCCATCATCGGGATCACGCCGCTGGTCGACAGGGTGATGCGCCGACGCGAAAGCGCCAGCCCGTCACCATCCATCACGACCTTCAGCGCGTCGCGCACATGCTCGAAATTATAGAGCGGCTCGCCCATGCCCATCATCACGATGTTGGTCAGCATTCGCCCGTCGGGCGAATATTGCGGCGCATCCTCGTCTTCATCGGCGTCGACATCGTGGGCGGCCGCCATATTGCCCTTGGGCCATTCGCCCAGCGCGTCGCGCGCCAGCATCACCTGACCCACGATTTCGCCCGGCGTCAGGTTGCGCACCAGTCGCATCGTGCCGGTGTGGCAGAAGCTGCAATTCAACGTGCAGCCGACCTGGCTGGAGACGCACAGCGTGCCCCGGTCCGCATCGGGGATGAAGACCATTTCATAATCCTGCCCGTCGTCCGACCGCAGCAGCCATTTGCGCGTGCCGTCGCTCGACACCTGCGCCTCCACCACCTGCGGGCGGCCGACGACGAAGCGTTCGGCCATCCAGCCGCGCATCGGCTTGGCCAGATCGGTCATCGCCTCAAAATCGGTGGTGCCGCGATGATAGAGCCAATGAAACAGTTGCTTGGACCGCAGCTTGGCGGCCTTCACGTCCAGCCCCGCTTCCTCCAGCGCGCCCTTGATCTGCGGGCGCGACAGCCCCATCAGGTCGACGCGCCCATCCTCCCGCGGCGTCACCGCGCGCGGCACGGGCACAGGATCGATATGGCCGGGAATCTGCATCATCAATTTTTCGCCATCAATGCTTTGTCAAATACCGCGCTTCTCACGCCGTCGACATGTTCAATAAGATCATGGGCTGCGAAGCCACCCATGGGGTCCAATACCACATCGATGCCTTCGCGGCGCGCCAGTTTGGTTGCGGGCACAAAGTCGGCATCGGCGGCAACCAATATAATCTGGTTTACCTGACGCTTGAAGGCCATTGCTGCGACATCAAGGCCCAATCGCATGTCTACGCCTTTTTGCGTGACATCCAGTTCGAAATCTTCATCTCTGGGATCGAACTGGTCTGGCGCCTTAAGCCACGCTTTCATTGCTTCAGCTTTGGGGCGCCATAAGAAACTTTCGTTCAGTCGTCCCAAACGAAGGGCGACCTTCCGCACAGTCTGTAATTCGGCATGAACTGCCAAACGGAAGCGCGCGAGATCCGTCTTGGAAAGATCGATAGCTTTCTTGCTTACCGGCGAATGAAGTCGCTTGGTCAGCGGCGGACAATCATAAAAGAATATGCGATAGAGTTCGGCGGTTTCTTCGGGCCGGAAATTCTGCGATTCGATGGCCGCTAAGGTGGGCTTGGGGCCAAGGCGCACGGCGATATGCCAAGCCGACAGATATATAATTCCGTAGGCAACCGCCTTCGGATTGCTGGCATCCAGATTCGGGAAAGCATGTCGGAAACGATGGAGAAAATAAGCTCCATCAACGACGATTGCCGTTGCCATTCTCAAGCCTGCTAAAAAAATGTCCCCGGGAGCGGCCTTGAGCTGATGTCTGCTCTTGCGAGCGCCTCAAGACGGCCTGCCGGGGACGGGATGGACTTTACATACATGTCCAGGCCCAAAAAGTCAAGGTCAGCGCAGTTTTGCGCAGCCCAGCGCCGCCGCGTCGATCGCCGTGGCCGCGCCGCGCAGGGCGTAGCTGTCGGCGAAACCGCGGCCGTTTGCGCCGATGCTGGCGATGCTCATGCTGCTGGCCGATCGCATCGCGGCGATGATCTGGGCGTCGCTGCGCGCGTCGGGCGCCCAGCTGTCAATCTGTCCCGCGACCAGCGCGAAGCGGCGTTCGCCCACGACCAGCGTGACCGGCGCACTGGCCGCCCGCGCGCGGCTGAGGCGGATATGTACCTGCCCGCGCACCCGCTGGCGCGGCCATGTTCCGACCGAGGCGAAGCCCTTGGGACTTTGACCCCGCCGCGCCATGGGCTGGGCGATGGCGTAGCAGCGTGGCGCCGCAGGATCGCGAAACGCCCCCCAGCTTTCGAAGATGCCGAGCGAATCGCGCGCCCGCGCGGGCGTCGCGACGATCAGCGGCAGGATCAGCAGGGCAAGGATGCGGCGCATGCCGTGGGCAAAGCCCAACCTGTCCCCATTTGCAACCCCGGCCGGATATGAAAAGCGCGAAGCCGACGCTTGCAGGGACGGCAACAGCGGCTATGAAGAAGCATCCATCATTGTCGCCGGGATTCGACCGAACCACCCGGCTATCGGCTTAAAAAGAAACGGACAGAACAGGGACATGAAGGCCACCATCGAACGCGCAACGCTCCTCAAGAGCCTGAGCCACGTCCAGTCGGTGGTCGAGCGGCGCAATACGATTCCGATCCTGTCCAACGTGCTGATCGAAGCGTCGGCCGACGGCGCGATCAAGCTGATGGCGACCGATCTCGACCTTCAGGTGGTCGAAAGCGTGTCGGCGCAGGTGGAGCAGGCGGGGTCGACCACCATTTCCGCCCACACTTTGTTCGACATCGCCCGCAAGCTGCCCGAAGGCAGCCAGGTGTCGCTGCACGCGGCCGATGGCAAGATGCTGATTCAGGCCGGGCGCGCCCGCTTCAACCTGTCCACCCTGCCGCGCGACGATTTCCCGGTCATCGCCGAAGGCGACCTGCCCACGCAGTTCGAACTGCCGGCCGAAACGCTGAAGCAGATCATCGACAAGACGCGCTTCGCCATCTCGACCGAAGAGACGCGTTATTATCTGAACGGCATTTATTTCCATGTGTCGGACGAGGATCAGCCGGTGTTGAAGGCCGCGGCGACCGACGGCCATCGTCTGGCCCGCGTCACCGTGACGCGCCCGGAAGGCGCCGAAGGCATGCCGGGCATCATCATCCCGCGCAAATGCATCGGCGAATTGCGCA
The DNA here is from genome assembly GCF_042647625.1 of Sphingobium rhizovicinum. Taxonomy (NCBI): domain Bacteria; kingdom Pseudomonadati; phylum Pseudomonadota; class Alphaproteobacteria; order Sphingomonadales; family Sphingobiaceae; genus Sphingobium; species Sphingobium rhizovicinum. The sequence continues at coordinate 512,195 of NZ_JBHRVU010000004.1, forward strand.
AGCTGCTGGATGAAGTCGAAGGATCGGTGCAGATCAGCCTGTCGGCCAGCAAGATCCGCTTTGGCCTGGGCAGCGCGATCCTGACCAGCAAGCTGATCGACGGCACCTTCCCCGATTATAGCCGCGTCATCCCGACCGCGAACGACAAGCTGCTCAAGATCGATCCGCGCAGCTTCGAGGACGGCGTCGACCGCGTCGCCACCATCGCCACCGAAAAGACCCGCGCGGTCAAGATGAGCCTGGACAAGGACAAGATCACCCTGTCCGTCACCAGCCCGGAAAATGGCACGGCGGCTGAAGACGTGCCGGGCGCGTTCCAGGGCGAAGGCTTCGATATCGGCTTCAACGCGCGCTATCTGCTCGACATATTGGGTCAGATCGACAGCGATCTGGTCGAACTGCATCTGGCCGATGCCGCTGCGCCGACGCTGATCCGCGAAAGCGACGCCAGCCCGGCGCTCTATGTGCTGATGCCGATGCGGGTCTGATCAGGCTCGACGCAGGCCGATCACCGCCAGTTGATCGGCCGAGGTCAGGAAGAGCCGGGCGCCTTCCTGATCGATGGCGCAGTTGGCGATCGCCTTGCCGGTGCTGACCATGCCCAGCAATGTTCCATCCGGCGCGCAGACATGCACGCCGCCCGGCCCCGTCGCAAAGACATGACCGTGCACATCCACCTTGATCCCGTCGGGCAGGCCGGGCAGCCCCCGCGCCAACTCTGGCCGCATGTCGCGGAACAGGCGGCGCTGCGTCGGCAGGCCATCGGCATCCAGCGCATAAGCCAGCACTTCAGGCTGCTTTTCGTCTGACAGCGCCAGGTAGAGGGTGCGTCCATCGGGCGACAGGGCGACTCCGTTGGGGCGGCGATGATCCCCATCCAGCAATGTCACCTCGCCATCGGGCGACATGCGGTACAATCCACAATGCGCCAGTTCGCGCAGCGGCGAAGCGTCGCCTTCGCGCAGCCCATAGGTGGGATCGGTGAAATAGATCGCGCCAGTCGCAGCGATGCACAGATCATTGGGGCTGTTGAACCTTTTGCCCTGATAGCGGTCGGCCACTATGCGGCGCTGCCCGCTGGCGATGTCGATCCGCACGATCGCGCGGGTGCCGCTGTCCGCCGCGATCAGCGCGCCGGCCGCATCGATCGCCAGGCCATTCAGCCCGGCTTCGCGGATTTCCGGCGGAACCGGCGTTTGCAGGCCCGAAGGCGACAGGAAGGGTTTTGCGCCATCCTCCGCGCGCCAGCGATACAGGATGTTGGACGGCGGATCATTGAAGAACAGGCATTTGTCCTGCGCCGCCCACACCGGCCCTTCGGCCCAGCGAAACCCGCTGGCCAGCCGCTCAACCTTCGCCGATGGCGCGATGATCCGGTCCAGTCCCGGATCGATCCGCGTGACGCCGCTGGTCCGTGTCGCCGCAACCGCCGCGACCGGCAGGCTGGCAAGGCCCGCCAGCGCCGTCCGCCGTGCGATCATGCCCGCAGGCGCACGCTGCGCCCCTCCGCCGCGGAGCGATAAATCGCTTCGATCACGCGCAAATCGGCCAGCCCTTCCTCGCCCGGCACGATCGGCGTCGCGCCGGTCATGATGCATTCGGCCAGATGGTCGAGCTGCCCCGCAAACTGGTTCTTCGCCGGCGCGGGCAGGGTGCGGGGCGCGGTGACATTATTCTTGCGGATGGTCATGGTCTGCCCGCTATAGGGGGTCGCCGGCTCCATATTGATCCATCCCTGCGTGCCGATCACGCGATAGCCATTATGGCCCGAACTATAGCTGGAAATGCAATTGGCGATGATCCCCGACGGGAAGCGCAGCATGAAAGTGATCCGGTCTTCCACGGTGCGGAAACGCGGGTCGGCGCGGTCGGTGCTTTCCACCGCGCTCACCTCCACCGGCTCCTCCCCAGTCAGATAGCGCGCCGCGTTCAGGCTGTAGATGCCGATGTCCATCAGCGACCCGCCGCCCGACAGCGGCTTGTCCAGCCGCCACTGATTGGGCTGCGCCGGAAAACCATGTTCCGCAGTGATCAGGCGCGTCGGCCCGACATGCCCGCCGCGCGTCAGGTCGATCGCCAGCCGGTTATAGGGTTCGAAGCGCGATCTGTATCCGATCATCAGCTTTTTGCCCGCCTTGCGGCAGGCGGCGATCATCGCCTCGCACTCCGCGACGGACACCGCCATCGGTTTTTCGCATAGCACATGCTTGCCCGCCTGCGCGGCGCGGATGACATATTCCGCATGCAGGCTGTTGGGCAGCACGACATAGACGGCATCGATATCGGGATTGTCGCGGATGCGATCGAAATCGGCATAGCTGTAGCGGCGCGTCGCCGGGATGCCATATTGGTCGCCATAATGCGCCAGCTTGGCCGGCGTTCCGCTGACCAAAGCGACCAGTTTCGCCTGATCGCATCCGGCGAAATTGGGCATGATCTGGCGCGTCGCATAGGAGCCAAGGCCGACGATCGCATAGCCGATCTTGCGCGATGCGGCGAAGGCCGGGCCGCCGCCCATGCCCGCCAGCGCCAGACCCGCGCCGATCCCGCTCATCATGTCCCGTCTCGATCGGTTCATGGGGCCTTCTCCCGCAATGAAAGAAATGTCAGTCGGCGGCGTGGCTCAGCGTGGCGCGCATCCAGCCGAAATGACCGGCGGCGATGGCGACCTGCGTGCGGTTGCGGACGTTGAGCTTGCGCATCAGCGCGGTCATGTGCACCTTCACCGTCGCTTCCGCCATGCCCAGCTCATAGGCGATCTGCTTGTTGAGCAGGCCCGAATGGACGCAGCGCATGACCTTTATCTGGGTCGGCGTGAGGTGGGGGATTTCCGGGGCGTGGCGATCCTGACGATCGGGTATGTGGTGCAGATCCGTCGCGATATGCATCTTGCCTCTCCCTGTTTCGATCCGTCGGCGGACAGCCCCAAATTGGCCGGGCGGTCCTGAGATTCGTTAGCGCTAACGATAATGGAATCAGTCAGACAGGTTCAAGAGAAAAATCCGATAATTTGTCAAATACCCTAGTTTGTGGCGAAATTGCAGTTATAACCTGTCTAACAGCTTTGCGGGATTCGGTCGATTTGGCCCCCGGACAAGCGGAACAGGGAGAGGGTGGGAATGGCGTTACCATTTCGTCGATCGGCATCATGTGGGCAGCGTTTCGACCATCGGGGAACGAGCCGATGACCCCGGCCGACTATCGCCTGCTGATCGCCGCCGTCATCGGCATTGCCCTCTCCATCGCGCTCATCATCCGGGGGCGGCTGCATCCCTTTGTTGGCCTGCTCTGCGGCGCCTTCACCGTCGGCCTGATCGCCGGCCTGCCGATGGAGGATACGGCCAAGGCGGTGGAAAAGGGGGCGGGCGCCATCCTTGGCGGCACCGGCCTGGTCGTCGCGCTGGGCCTTGGCCTTGGCGCGATGCTGCAATTGTCGGATGGAGCGGGCGGCCTTGCCCGTGCCGCGCTGCGCCTGTCCGGCGTGAAGGGCGCGCCCTGGGCCAGCCTGTTCACCGCCATCGTCATCGGCCTGCCGCTTTTCTTCGAAACCGGCCTTGTCCTGCTGCTGCCGATCGTCGCGTCCGCCGCCGCCGCGCTGCCCGCCGGGCAGAATGGCGACACCGCCAAGCTCCGTCTGATGCTGCCCGCGCTGTCGGGCCTGTCGGTCGTCCATGCGCTGGTGCCGCCGCATCCCGGCCCGCTGCTCGCGGTCAATGCGCTGGGCGCTAACCTCGGCCTCACTCTCGTCTATGGCCTGATCGTCGGCATCCCCACTGCGATCATCGCCGGTCCGTTGCTCACCCGCTTCACCGCGCCCGGCGTCAAACTCAACCCGCCTCTGCTCGATCCGGTGAAGGTCGATGTCGCGACGCCGTCGGTCGGGCGGGCGCTGGCCGCCGTGCTGCTGCCGGTGGTGCTGATCGCGGCGGGGCAGGCGGTCGCGCTGTTGCCGGCGTTCGTCGCACCGCATTTCCACTGGCTCGGCTGGGTCAGCGACCCCGTCGTCGCTTTGCTGATCGCCGTACTGGTCGCATTGCCCCTGCTGTTCGGCCGCCGCATCACCGACGCGAAGATTCAGAACGCCATCTGGACCGAAGCGATGGTGCCGGCGGGCGGCATCATCCTGGCGATCGGCGCGGGCGGCGCGCTCAAGCAGGTGCTGGTGACGGCTGGCCTGTCCGACCTGCTGGTCCGCTTTGCGGCGGACGGCGCGATCTCGCCGATCCTGCTCGCCTGGGGCGTGTCGGTCTGCATTCGCCTCGCCACCGGCTCCGCCACCGTCGCGACCATCACCACCGCCGGCGTGATGCAGGGGCTGGTCGCCGCATCGGGCGTGGAGCCGGAATGGATGGTGCTGGCGATCGGCGCGGGCTCGCTCTTCTTCTCGCACGTCAATGATCCCGGCTTCTGGCTGGTCAAATCCTACCTCGGCACCGACATGCCCGGCACGTTCAAGACCTGGTCGATCATGGAGACGGTGGTCGCGGTGGTCGGCTTGCTATTGGTGCTTGTCGCGAGCAGCATCTTCTAACAAAGGAGGCGGCCATGGGTGACAGCAATCCACAGGTGCGCCGATGAACCAGGCCCGGCTGTCCGACCATGCCTATGCCGGCATCGTCGAGATCATCAATGCGCAGGATCTGGAGGTCGGCGCGCGCCTGCCGTCGGAGGCGGCGTTGGCCGAGCGGTTCGGCGTGTCCCGCGCGATCGTGCGCGAGGCGCTGGTGCGGCTCGCATCGGACGGCATTACCGAGGCGCGCCGGGGCGCCGGCTCTTTCGTCAAAAGCCGCCCGTCGCAGCGCCTCGCCGCCTTCATGCCCGCGACCGAGCTGCCTGCGACGTTGGGCAGCTATGAAGTCCGCTTCGTGCTGGAGGCGGAGGCCGCGCGCCTGGCCGCCACGCGCCGCACCGCGCAGGAAATGGCGCATGTGGAAGAAGGCATGGAGCGGCTGCGCGAGGCGCTCCTGTCGAGCGAACCCGCCCATGTCGAGGATATGGACCTGCATCGCCGCATTGCGCAGGCGACCGGCAATCCGGCCTTCCTGATCGCCTTCGACGCGCTGCATGGCGATGTGGACAAGATCATGCGCGCTGGCGTCGACATCAGCCGATCCCGCCCGCCCGAAGTGATCGCGACCATGCTGCGCGAACATGAACAGATCGTCGCCGCCATCCGCGCGCAAGATTCGGAGGGTGCGGCTCTCGCCATGCGCTGGCATTTGTGGGAGGGGCGGCGACGGCTGATGCCGTAGGGGTGAGGGCGGCTTGGGTGGTTAGGAAACGGTCTGCATTTTCGCCGTCATCCCAGCGAAGGCTGGGATCTGGAGCCTCGTAACGCATCATTTCCTGCGACCCCAGCCTTCGCTGGGGTGACGGGTAATGCCCGCTCTACGACCTCAACCCTATCCCAGCCAACCCAGTACCCGGTCGCGCAGCGTCTCCGCCGGCACATCGGTCGTCAGGATCATCGCGCCTTCCTCGGGCAGCGGCGGCTCCAGCGTGGCGAGCTGGCTGTCGAGCAGGCTGGGGGGCATATAATGGCCCGGCCGGTTGCCCACCCGCGCCAGCAGGGCGTCGCGGTCATTGTCGAGCAGGATGAAATGCACCGGCACGCCGATCGCCGCGCGCAGCCGGTCGCGATAGGCGCGCTTGAGCGCCGAGCAGGCGGCGACCGCCACGCCCTGCGCCGCCACCCTATCCGCGATCGCCGCGCCCAGCCGGTCGAGCCAGGGCCAGCGATCCGCATCGGTCAGCGCCTGTCCGCCGCGCATCTTTTCCACCGCCGCTGTCGAATGATAGCTGTCGCCTTCCAGAAAGGGGCAGTCCAGCGCCCCGGCCAGCAGCGCGCCCAGCGTCGACTTGCCGCAACCGCTCACCCCCATGACGATGAGGGCGCGCGGAGAAGTGGGGGCGGGGTCGGCGGAAATCGGCAAGCGGGCGTCCTTATGCGCTGATGCGAGATGCATCGGTCCCATCGCTATAAGGGCGGGCTACCCTTCAGGAAAACTACGACCTTTGTCGCAAGTGCCAATCCGCGCCCGCTCCCCTAGCCATGCCGCATCCAGAAAAAAGGGAAGAGGAGGCGGACATGATCGGACGCAGCATGATCGCGATGTTGCTCGCAGCGACCACATTGGGAGCGCCGGCCTTTGCCGCGACGACGTCGGTCTTCCCCGTGGCGCCCGCCGAACCCCATGCCGTAACCGTCAAGGCGACTGGCGATGGCCGCGCCGATGACAGCGCCGCGATCCAGCAGGCGCTCGATCAGGCGCGCGATGCGACCGGCCATGGCATCGTCTTCCTGCCGTCGGGCACCTATCGCATCACCCGGTCGCTGATCGTGCCGGCGGGCGTGCGCGTCTATGGCGTCGGCCCGACCCGGCCGGTGCTGCTGCTCGCTCCCAATACGCCCGGTTTTCAGCAGGGCGTGTCGACCATGGTGATCTTCGCCGGCGGCGACCAATATAATGTCGGGCAGGTGCCGGTTCCGGTGCCGACGGTCGTGCCGCGCGACAAGGTGGTGCGCGACGCCAATTCCGGCACCTTCTATTCCGCGATGAGCAATGTCGACATAGAGATTGGCGCGGGCAATCCGGCCGCCGCCGGGGTGCGCTTCCGCATGGCCCAGCATGCTTTCCTCAGCCATATGGAATTTCGCCTCGGCACCGCCTTTGCCGGCGTCTATCAGGCCGGCAATGTCATCGAGAATGTCCATTTTCAGGGCGGCCGCTATGGCATCGTCACTGAAAAGACCTCGCCCGCCTGGCAGTTCACCTTGCTGGATTCGACCTTTGACGGCCAGCGCGACGCCGCCATCCGCGAACATGAAGTCGACCTGACCCTCGTCAATGTCGCGATCAAAAACACGCCGGTCGGGATCGAGATCGACCGCGGTTACAGCGACAGCCTGTGGGGCAAGGATGTCCGTTTCGAGAATATATCGAAGGCCGGCGTCGTCATTTCCAACGAGAAGAACGTCTTCACCCAGATCGGCTTTGACAATGCGCTTGCCGTGAACAGTCCGGTCTTTGCTCGCTTCCGCGACAGCGGTAGGACGATCGACGGCAAGGGCAAGGCCTATAAGGTCGCCAATTTCTCCTATGGCCTAGCCGTGCCCGCACTCGGCCAGACGGGCGATTATGCCACCACCGCCGACATCCAGCTGCTCGCCGCCATGCCCGCACCGCGCGCGCCCGCGATCCGCGACCTGCCGCCGATGGCCGATTGGGTCAATGTCCGCACTCTGGGCGCTGTCGGCGATGGCAAGGCGGACGACACCGCCGCTCTGCAAAAGGCGATCGACGCCAACCGCATCCTCTATTTCCCGGCCGGCTTCTACAAGGTTACGGACCGGCTGACCCTGCGCCCGGACAGCATCCTCATCGGCCTGCACCCGGCCATCACCCAGCTCTTCATTCCCGACAGCAACCCCAATCATGCCGGCCTGGGCGCGGTTCTGCCGATCCTCGAAAGCCGCAAGGGCGGCGACAATATCCTGTCGGGCCTGGGCCTCTTCACCGGCCGGGTGAACCCGCGCGCTTCCGCCCTGCTTTGGCGGTCGGGCGAGCAGAGCCTGGTTGAGGACATCAAGATCATGGGCGGCGGCGGCACGCCCACCGCCGACGGCAAGATGCTGGGCGCGCTGCGCGTCAACACCGGCGATCCCGTCACCGATGGGCGTCTGGATGCCCAATATCCCAGCATCTGGGTCACGGACGGGGGCGGCGGCACCTTCGCCGATGTGTGGAGTCCCAACAGCTTCGCGCAGGCGGGCTTCTATGTCACCGACACCGACACGCCGGGTCATGTCTATGAAATGTCGGTCGAACATCATGCCCGCAACGAAATCGTGCTGGATAATGTGCGCAACTGGGAATTTCTCGCCCCGCAGACCGAGCAGGAAGTGGATGACGGCCCGGACGCCATCTCGCTCGACATCCGCAACAGCCATAATCTCCTTTTCGCCAACTATCATGGCTATCGCGTCACCCGCACCTACGCGCCGGAAAAGAGTGCGGTGAAGATCGCCAATTCGGGCGACATCCGCTTCCGCAATGTCCATGTGAATGGCGAAAGCGGCTTCGCCACCTGCGACGATGAAGGCTGCGGCACTTTCCTGCGGGCCAGCAAATATCCGTTCGACAATGCGATAGAAGATGTCAGCCGCAAGCTGCTCGTGCGCGAACGCGAATTCGCCGCGCTGGACATTGGTCCATCAGGCAGCACGATCCCGGCCGTCGCGCCCTCCGCCACGACGGTCGAGAAGCTGGAGGACGGCTTCTGGTCCATCTCCGGCGCGGCGGTGGATGCGCAAGGTGCGCTCTATTTCATCGACCGCCGCTTCCAGCGCATCCACCGCTGGAGCGAGGCCAGGGGGCTGGAGATCGTGCGCGATCATGCGCTTGACCCTGTCAATCTCGCCATCGACGCTTCGGGCCATGTCATGGTCCTGTCCTCACTGGGGGCAAAGGGCGGCGTCTACGCCTTCGACCCCGCCGGGCCGAAGGACGCGATGACGCTGATCCAGCCGACCCCGGTGCGCAATGGCCGCACGGCCAAGACGCTGCTGCCGGTCAACTGGTGGAATAATGGCGAGTTCAAAGACCAGCTTGATCCCAAGACCTATGAATTCACCACGCTGGCCCAGATGTTCGCCCGCGATGCCGGCACGCCCAAAGCGCGCGAATATGTCTCGCCCGACGGCAGCCTGTCCTTGCCCGCCTTCCGCGTCTGGCAGCAGGGTCCGGTCGACCATAGCGGCTGGCGCTGGTCGGATGGTCTTAACGCCAATGGTTTCGTGTCGGGCAAGATCGGCGACCACCTGTTCGTCACCAGCGGATCGGAAAATATCACCTATAGCGGCACGGTGGGGCCAAGCGGCACGCTGACGGCGCTCAAGCCCTTCGCCAATCGCGGCGGCGAAAGCGTGGCGGTGGACGGGCAGGGCAGGGTGTTCGTCGCGAACGGGCAAATCTTCGTCTATGGTCCCGACGGCAAGGAGACGGGCCGCATCGATGTGCCCGACCGGCCGCTCCAGATCCTGTTCGGCGGTCCCGACAAGCGGACCCTGTTCATCCTGACGCACCACGCGCTCTACGCCGCAAAGCCCTGAAAATCCGGCCTTCCGCTGCATCTACGACCTATGTCGTAAGTGCGGCCGGACAGGGCAGGGGGTAATACTCACACAATAGCCCGTCATGGGTGCCCGGCGGCGGGAGGGCCGTCGGAGATAAAAGGGGATGGATGAATGAAAGTGACGATCGCACTCCACCGGCATCTGGCCAGCGTCAGCTTGGCAGCCGTGGCGACCATGGCCCTGGCGGGCGCAGCGCAAGCCCAGGGCGCGCCCGAACCCGTCCAGAGCGTCGCGCCGCAGCAGGATGCCGCGCAGGCCGATGCTCCCCGCGCCGCCGACATCGTGGTCACCGGATCGCGCATCACCACCAGCGGCTTTAATGCGCCGACGCCCACCACCGTCATCGGTGAAGAGCAGATCGTCAACAACGCCCAGCCCAACATCTTCAACACCATCGCCCAGTTGCCTTCGCTGCAAGGATCGACCGGCGCGGCCACCGGCACCTTCTCCACATCGAGCGGCCAGCAGGGCCTCAGTTCCTTCTCGCTGCGCGGCCTTGGTCCCATCCGCACCCTGACGCTGCTGGATGGCCAGCGCGTCGTCGGCGCCAACGTCACCGGCGTTCCCGATATTTCCATGTTCCCGCAATTGCTGGTGAAGCGCGTCGACGTCGTCACTGGCGGCGCGTCCGCCTCCTATGGGTCGGATGCGGTCGGCGGCGTCGTCAACTTCATCACCGACACGCATTTCGAAGGGTTCAAGGGCAATATCCTGGGCAGCATCACCAAATATGGCGATGATGAAACCGCGCTGGTGCAGGCCGCCTATGGCAAATCCTTTATGGACGATCGCCTGCATGTGGTGGTCAGCGGCGAATATGATCATGAAGGCGGCGTTGGCGCGGGCGATTTCGGCACGGATCTGGCCGGCAGCCGCAACTGGTATCGCGCCACCACGCTGATGAACACGGGCCAGACCAATAATGGCCTGCCGCAGTTCAACTATCGCGACTATGCCCAGCCCTATCAATATGCGCGCTATGGCCTGATCAATAACGGCCCGTTGCAGGGCATCGCCTTCGATCGGCAGGGCAACCCCTATCAGTTCAACTATGGATCGGGCGGCACGCCGACCGGCACTGGCGCTGTCGCCAACTGCTATCGCGGCAACAGCTTCTGCGAAGGCGGCGACCTGTCGGGTGCGCCGGGGTCTGGCGCATCGCTCAAATCCTCGCTGGAGCGCATCAACGGCTATGGCCGGATCGGCTATGATTTCGCCGACGACAATGAAGCCTATGTCACGGTCAACGTCGCGCAGGTGAAGACCAACAACCAGCCCAATCCCGGCTATACCCGCTCCAGCCTGACGGTGGATTGCGCCAACGCCTATCTGCCCCAGTCGGTGCGCGATCAGTGCGCGACCGCCGGCATCACCTCCTTCAGCTTCGGTTCCTCCAACGGCGCCTTCCCCGATCCGCAGGTCTATACCGATCGCAAGCAATATCGCTTCGTCGCCGGTGCCAAGGGCAAGTTCGCCGCCGCCGGCACTGACTGGAATTATGACGCCTATTATGAACATGGCATCACCATTTCGGACATCCGGGTAAAGGATATCGTGCTGCAAAGCCGCTATGCGGCGGCGTCCAATGCCATCACCCTCAATGGCGCGATCGTCTGCGCCGATCCGGTCGCCCGCGCCAATGGCTGCGTGCCGATCAACGTCTTTGGCGATTTCACTCCTTCCGCCGCCGCGCTCGCCTATGTCGCGCCGCATGAAAATGGCCCGTTCCAGCATACGAAGCTGACGCAGGATGTCGCCAGCCTCAACTTCTCGGGCAATCCGCTGGAATTGTGGGCCGGGCCGCTCTCGCTCGCCTTCGGCGCGGAATATCGCCGCGAATTTTACCGCGTGAACGCCGATCCCTATGGCGCGGGCGTCTCCGCGCTCAGCCCCAACAGCGCCGATTATCCGGCCGATCCGCTGCTCAATAGCTCGCTGGGCAGCAACTGGGCGGCCGGCAACTACAAGAACGGCCGCGGCAAATATGAAGTCTATGAAGGCTTCGTGGAAATCGACATGCCGCTGTTCGACAGCGAAGCGATGGGCCGCGCCAATCTGAACGCGGCGGGCCGTGGCACCCATTACAGCACGTCGGGCACGGTCTGGGCGTGGAAGGTCGGCGGCACCTGGGACACGCCGCTTGACGGCATCCGCCTGCGCGCCGTTACCTCGCGCGACGTGCGTGCGCCCAACCTGTCGGAACTGTTCGCCGCGCCAACCGTCACCTCCGTCCCCAGCTTCAACGATCCCTTCCAGGGCCGTGCGGTACAGATTTTCCAGAACACGATCGGCAACGCCAGCCTGAAGCCGGAAATCGCCCGCAACACCGAATTGGGCATCGTGCTGGCGCGCCCCTCCTGGCTGCCGGGCCTCAGCCTGTCGTTCGACTATTATGACATCAAGCTGAAGGGCGTGGTGTCCAGCCTGTCGGCGCAGCAGATCGTGCAATTCTGCTATGACGGCAATCAGGCCTTCTGCGGCGGCTTCAGCCTCAACAATGCCGATCCGGGCCTGAACTATGTCAATGTCCAGCCGTTCAACCTCGCCTCCTGGCGGACCAGCGGCTTCGACATTGAGGCCAGCTATCAGTGGCAGCAGCCGCTGGGCCTGCCGGGCAGCGTCACCGTCCGCGCGCTCGGCACCCATATCCGCAAGTTCGTCGTCAGCGCCGGCATTGCCGGGGTCGATCCGATTGATCAGGCCGGGGCCAATAATGGCAATACGCCGGACTGGAAATGGCTGGCGGTGCAGACCTATGACAGCGGTAAGCTGAGCCTCACGGTGCAGGAACGCTGGTTCAGCGACGGCACCTTCGGCAATCAATATGTCGTGTGCCAGTCGTCCTGCCCGGCCTCCACCGGCAACCACCCGACGATCGACTATAACAAGATGAAGGGCGCTTTCTATGTCGATATCGGCGCAACCTTCAAATTCAACGACGCCATTTCCATCTATGGCAAGGTCGACAATCTGTTCGACAAGGACCCCGTCGCCTCGCCCCAGACCAACACTGGTCTCGATGTGAACCCCGCGCTCTATGACACGCTGGGCCGCATCTACCGCGCCGGCGTCCGCTTCAACTTCTGATAGAAAATAAGATTACCTCCCCCCAAACTCGTCCCGGTCCTGCACGGCCGGGACGTCTTCTTTTTTACGGAGCCTGATGGATGTATCGCGGCCTAAATGGTGGATTGAGCGGAGCCTGTGCGTCGGTGCTGCTATGTCTGGCGGCGGCGCAAACCGCCTTTGCATCGCCATCCGTCTACACCAGCATGCCCGACGACGCCCGCGCCGTGCGCGTGAAGGGCGTCGGCGATGGCCGCGCCGATGACAGCGCGGCGATCCAGCAGGCGATCGACCAAGCGGCGGCAAAGGGCGGTGGCGGCATCGTCTTCCTTCCCGCCGGCACCTATCGCATCAGCCGCACCCTGTTCCTCTGGCCGGGCGTGCGCATTTTCGGCATCGGTGAAAAGCGCCCAGTGATCGAACTGGGCGCCAACACCCCCGGCTTTCAGCGCGGCGTCGCCCATATGCTGATCTTCGCCGGCGGCAAGCGCCAGACCGACAAGGACGGCACGCCCGCCGCCTTCCCCCCGGCCGGCAGCGTGCCCTTCGACAAAAATGTGGCCGACGCCAATCCCGGCACCTTCTATTCCGCGCTCGGCAATATCGATTTCCGTATCAAGGACGGCAATCCGGCCGCGACCGCGATCCGCTTTCACTCCGCCCAGCACAGCTTCGTCAGCCATGTCGATTTCGACATCGGATCGGGCCTCGCCGGCCTCTACCATGTCGCCAACGAGGCGGAGGATCTGCACTTCAAGGGCGGCCGCTATGGCATATTGGCGGAAAAACCCTCGCCCGCCTGGCCCTTCGCCTTGGTCGACGCTACATTCGAAGGCCAGCGCGACGCCGCCATCCGCGAACATGAGGCGGGCCTGACCCTGCTCAACGTCGCCTTCCGCAATGTGCCGGTCGGGATCGAGATCGATCGCGGCTATGGCGACTGGCTCTGGGGACAGGATGTCCGCTTCGAAAATGTGTCGAAGGCCGGCGTCATCATCTCCAATGAAAAGAATGTCTATACGCAGGTCGGCTTCCAGAATGTGCTGGCCGCCAACACCCCTACCTTCGCCCGCTTCCGCGAGAGCGGCCGGACGGTGGCGGGGAAGGGCGCGACCTACAAAATGTCCTCCTTCACCCACGGCCTGACCCTTCCGGGCCTCGGCCGCATCGGCGACTATAAGACGGACATGCAGGCGCAGAGCATCGCCAGCCTGCCCGCACCCACAGCGCCCGCCATCCGTGCGCTCCCCCCGTGTCCGACTGGGTCAATGTCCGCACGCTGGGCGCGAAGGGGGACAACAGCACGGACGATACCGCTGCGCTGCAACAGGCGATCGACAGCCATCGCGTGGTCTATCTCCCCGCCGGCTTCTACAAGGTCAGCGACACGCTGCGCTTGCGCGCCGACACGGTGCTGATCGGCCTGCACCCCAGCCTGACCCAGATCGTCCTGCCCGACGGCACCCCCGCTTTTCAGGGCGTCGGCGCGCCCAAGGCGCTGGTCGAAAGCGCGCAGGGCGGTGACGCGATCGTGGCGGGCATCGCGCTCGACACCAATGGCGCCAATCCGCGCGCTACGGCCTTGCTGTGGAAGGCCGGCGCCAATTCCATGGTCAATGACGTCAAGTTCCAGGGCGGCCATGGCACCGACGCCTTCGACGGCAGCCGGCGCAACCCCTATAATAACAACGCCACTGCCGATCCTGACGCATCGCGCCGCTGGGCCGGCCAATATGCCAGCCTCTGGGTCACGCAGGGCGGCGGCGGCACCTTCGCCAATATCTGGAGCCCCAGCAGCTTTGGCCATCCCGGCATCCTGATTTCCGACACGGAAACGCCCGGTCGCCTGATTCAGGCGTCGGTCGAACATCATGTCCGCACCGAAATCGGCCTCAACCGCGTCGCCAACTGGGAATTGCTGGCCCCCCAGACCGAAGGGGAGGCGGGCGAGAGCGGCGACGCCGTTGCGCTCGAAATCCGCGATTCCCGCAACATATTGGTCGCCAATTTCCACGGCTATCGCGTCACCCGCACGCGCAAGCCCGCGCCGACCGCCGTGTCGCTCTACAATTCCCAAGACATTCGCTTCCGCAACGTCCATGTGAATGCGGAAAGCGGCCTTGGCACCTGCGACGAAAATGGCTGCGCCACCTTCCTGCGGCTCACCAAATATTCGTTCGAAAATGCGATTACGGACGTCACCCACGGCCTGGAAGTGCGCGAGCGGGAATTTGCCGTGCTCGACGTGCCGGCCAAGCCCGAACCCGTCGCCCCCTCGACCTTCGGCAACGCCTCGGTCGCCAAGCTGGCCGACGGCTTCTACGGCATCGGCGGCGGCGCGGTCGATGCGCAGGGCCGGCTCTATTTTATCGACCGTTTCTTCTCGCGCATCTGGCGCTGGTCGGATGCGGGTCGTCTGGAAATGGTTCGCGACGCCGCGCTTGATCCGGTGAACCTCACCATCGACAAGTCGGGCAACCTGCTGGTCCTCTCCTCCTATGGTCGCAACGGCACGGTCTACAGCGTCACGCCCGATGCGCCCGAAACCCAGATCAGCGTCATCCCCGCCACCCCGGCGGCCCAGAATGGCGCGGCGACGGTCTTCCCGGTCAACTGGTGGGTGAATGGCGAGTTCAGGGATCAGATTGATCCCAAAAGCTACCAGTTCACCACTCTGGCCGACATGTTCGCCCACGACACGGCCCAGCCCAATGCGCAATCCTATGTCTCGCCCGATGGCAGCATCGCGCTCCCGGCCTGGCGCGTCTTCGCGCAGGGACCGGCCGACCATCGCGGCCTGCGTTTCTCCCATTCGCTCGACAGCTATGGCTTCGTGCAGGGCAAGCCGGGCGAGCGCATCTATGTCACCAACGCGTCGGAAAACCGCACCTATAGCGGCCTGGTGGCGGCGGGCGGCACGCTGAGCGACCTCAAAATCTTCGCCGATCGCGGCGGGGAGGGCGTGGCGCGCGATGCGCAGGGCCGCGTCTATGTCGCCAATGGTCAGGTCTTCGTCTACGCGCCCGATGGCAAGGAAATCGGCCGGATCGACGTGCCCGAACGGCCGCTGCAACTGCTGTTCGGCGGCGCGGACGGCAAGACGCTGTTCATGTTGTCGCACCACGGCCTATATGCGGCGCAGATCGACTGAAGGGGGTGGCGATGCGGCGGATGATCTGGGCCTTGCTGGCGCTGCTGGGGATGCTCATCCCCTCGGCCTCCTTGGCCGACAGCCAGTATAAGCTGCTCATCCTCTCCATCCCCAACAAATATCATTATGAATATATTCCGGTCGCGCGCGACAGTCTGGAGCGGCTGGCGAAGCTCCACGCGTTCGACTTTACCTGGGCCAACCGCACCGATGCGTTCGACGGCGACCTTGGCCAATATGCGGCGGTGATGTTTCTCAATACGCCGGGTGAAGTGCTGAACCCGGCCCAGCGCGCGAAGTTCGAAGCCTATATGCGCGCCGGCGGCAATGCGATCGTGGTGCATCGCGCCGCCATCACGCCGCCCAATGACTGGGTCTGGTATGAGAAACTGGTCGGCCGCAGCTTCGTCAACCACCCGATGCTGCAAACCGGCGTGGTGACGATCGCGGACAAGGGCTTTCCCGCCACTTTCGGCCTGCCCGATCGCTGGATCTGGAGCGACGAATTTTACGTCTTCACCAATCCCTATGATGTGGCGATCGACCCGGTGCTGAAGGTGGATGAAAGCAGCTATGACCCGACGAAAATCTGGCCGGGTCAGGTGGCTAGACCCATGGGCCGGGATCATCCGGTCGCCTGGCGGCACGTTTATGAGAAAGGCCGGGTCTTCGTCACCACGCTGGGCCATGATGTCGAAATGTATCGCGATCCGACCTATCTCGCCCATCTGATGGGCGGCCTATATTGGGCCGCCACCGGGCAGGGCGAGGCAGCGTCAGGGCAATGACCTGCGAGTGGCTCAGCAACCTCCGTTCGCTTCGAGCGAAGTCGAGAAGGGGATAGCGCAGCGCTTCTTGTTTCTCGACTTGGCTCGAAACGAACGGGTCAGAGGAATATCGTCTGCGGCTAGCCGTCCACCCGCCGCACCGGCTGCACTTCGGCATAGGGCATGATCGCCTTGCCGTCCGGGGCGGCGGTGAAGCTGGTCTGGGTGGGATAGGCGAACTCGATCCCCTCTGCGTTGAACTTTTTCCAGATGGCCAGGCCAATGCGGTGCCGCATCTGGAAATAGTCATGATGGTCGGGATCGGGCACGTCGAAATTCAGCTGATAATCCAGGCTGCTCGCGCCAAAGGCGATGATCCCGGCGTTGACGAAGATCAGCCCTTCGGCCTCCACGATCGCCTTCAGCATCGCGGGGATCGCCTCCGCCTTGTCCTCTGGCGTCTGATAGATGATGCCGATGGCGTAAGTGACCCGCCGCTGGGTCAGCGTTTGCAGGCTGGTGATTTCCTTTTGCAGCAGATTGGCGTTGGACATCACCTTCTTTTCGCCGCTCATCGCGCGCAGGCGGGTGGATTTGAGGCCGATCTTCTCCACCCGCGCTGTGGTCTGATCATAGGTGATGATTTCGCCCCGGCGGAACGGCTTGTCGAAGATGATGGAAAGGGCGGCGAACAGGTCGGAAAAAATACCCTGCGCCGCCAGACCGATGGCGATGCCGCCAATGCCCAGACCCGCGACCAGACCCGTCACATTGACGCCCAGATTGTCCAGCACCACCACGGCGGCGATGGCAAACAATGCAAAGCTGACGAGGACGCGGATCAGGCCCATGGCGTTGGCCAGCGTCTCGCCCCCGCCATCCTCGGCCAGCGTCTTGCGCTCGATCAGGCCCAGGATGATCTCCCGCGCCCAGATCGCCGCCTGCAACACGGAGGCGACAGTGAACAGGAAGGCGACGGTCTTGGCCAGCGAAGCTGGGGCGTCGGCATATCCCACCACCAGCCGGGCGGACACCAGCAGCATGAAATAATGGGTGGTGCGAGCCGCCGCGCGGCCCAGCACATTGGTATAGCCCAGCGCGTCGCCTGCATGCCCGCGATGCCGCTTGCCCAGTTCGCGGATCGCCGCCAGCGCCAGATAGATGATCGTAGCCGCGCCGATGGCGATCAGGATCTGGATATAGTGCAACTGGAACCAGTGGATGGTGCTGTGCCACATTTCAGTCAGATTGGGCGGCGTCACACTGATGTCGGGAAGCGCGGGATCTTTCTTGTCGGCCATGCCTGTCCTGTTCTGGGGGAAATGAAAGGGGGTTCAGGCCGCCGCTGCAAGCGGGGCGCAATCGGAAACAGAGTCGAGGAAGGCGATCAGCCCGCGTTCCTCGCGTGACAGATAGCGCGTCCGGCGCGGCAGGCGAAGCCCTGCGCGCCAATCATCCTGCCCATCCCTGCACAGCGCGATCAGGGCGGGGTGGATATAGCTTTTGCGGCTGATCGCGGGGGTGTTTCCCAGCGCCTGCGCCACCGGGGCGATCATGTCCTTGAGCGACACGGGGCCAGCCGCCAGCGCCTCGAACGCGATGGTCGAAGCGCCCCAGGTGCGGAAATGCTTGGCCGTGAAGGGCGCGCCCATGGCATCGGCGATATAGGCGTTGACGTCGCCGGAGGTGATCGGCCGCGCCGCGCCATCCTCATCCAGATATTGGAACAGATGCTGGCCCGGCAGATCCTGCACCTGCCGCACGAAGCGCAACAGGCGCGTATCGGTGACGGTCAGTTGCTGCTGCTTGCCCGATTTGGCGCGGTAACGCAGCGTCAGCGACTTGCCCTTGATGTCCAGATGCCGGCGGCGCAGCGTGGTCGCGCCGAAACTCTTGTTGGTGGTGGCGTAATGCTCGTTGCCTACGCGTAGCTTGGCCAGGTCCAGCAGGCGCACGACGGCGGCGATGGTGCGTTCCTTGCGCAGGCCGCGCTTCGACAGGTCCGCTTCCAGCCGCTCGCGCAATTTGGGCAAGGCGCGGCCGAACTCCGGGCAGCCGGCATATTTTTCCGCCTCGCGCGCGGCGCGATAGTCGGGGTGATAGCGATATTGTTTGCGGCCCCGGTCGTCATAGCCGGTCGCCTGAATATGGCCGAAGGGGGAGGGGCAGAACCAGCAGTCGCGATAGGCCGGCGGCAGCGCGATGGCGTTCAGCCGCGCGACCTCTTCCGCGTCCGTGACGCGCTGGCCATCCGCGTCATGATAGGCCCAGCCGCGTTTCAGCGCGCGCCGCGTGATGCCGGGATTGCAGTCGTCCGCATGGACGATCGGGGGGTGCGCCATAGTTTCCTTCTCATGGCGCAAAACCCCCGGACAATCGCTTCGTTCCCGTCAGGACGGGCGGGCCGGGGCCAGCCACAGGCCGCGCCGCATGGTCTGGCGGCGGTCGGATCGCCACGGCACCGGACGGCGGCGCAGCACCGACAGATGCGCCAGCGCCAGCGTGGCGCTGACCGCGCCGACTGCAAAGGCGCAGGGCAGGGTGACGGGCGCGACGATCGGCGCGACGACTGCAGCCGTGGTGGCCCCCAGCGCCCAGATCAAAGTCGGGCCGTCGCCATCGGGACCGCGCAGCCAGAACAGGCAGGTGGACAGGCCGGTCAGGAACGCGACGACATAGCCGAGCATGGGATTTCCCGCCGCGCCCTGCACCCCGATCAGCAGCAGGATGAGGCCAGCCACCATCGGTCGCGTCAGCCGGGCGATCAGATGCGCGCTGATCGGATAGACCAGCAATTCGCACAGCAATGTCGCGCCGATGATCGCCTGCATCAGGTCGGTCCGCCCGGCGATCAGCGCCACGACGGCCGCCGCCGCCCATGGCAGCAGGCGGCGGGGCGCCATGCGGATATGGCTGATCCAGGCGATAGGCCCGCCGCGCAGATCCCAGCGCCGGTCGGCCAGCCGCAACTGGAATCCGCCCAGCAGGAACAGCGCCTGCACCGCCCATGGCAGCATGTCCGGCCCGATCAGCGGGCTGGCCAGCAACAGGCCCAGCAGCAGGCCATGGGCCAGCCCCAGCATGCGCAGGTCGCCGCTCATGCCGGCAGGCCGCGATGCTGCGCCAGCGATGCCGCCAGACTTTGCTTCGCCGCCGCCTTGCGCCGGCGGGTCAGATAGGTGTCCAGCCCGATTTGCAGGGCCAGCATCATGAAGATGAAGGGTTGATAGGCGATACCCACGAACAGCGACCCGATCATGTAGATTATATGTCCTTGTTGCAGCGCCACGGCGAGCGGCGCGATCCAGGCTTCATCGGGTCCGTCGCGCTTGCGATAGGCGCGGCGGATCATTTCGGTGCGGATGAAGCAGATGAAGTGGATGAGCGCCCAGATGGCGAAGCCGAAATAGCCCTGTTCGCCCAGCAGTTCGAAATAGGCGCTGTGATAGGCGCGGCCCTGATCGGTGACGAGCCGGCGCTCGACCCGCGTGCCGCTGTCGTCCGAAATGGTGCTCTGGGCGAAATAGGTGAAGCTGTTCTGGAGATAATTGTCGAAGCCGCCGCCGCCCGGATGCTGCTTCACATAATCGAGCGTCCACATCCACACTGCGACGCGGGTGGAGGCGCTTTCGTCGCCCTGATGATTTTCGATCGTCCCCATGCGCTGGGTGAAGCTGGCCGGCAGGAAGGGGATGGCGGCCAGCGCCGCCAGCGCCATCAACGGGCCATAGACGAATTTCTTGCTTGACCGCATCAGCATCATGCCCGCCAGGATGACCAGGCAGACAAGGCCCGTGCGCGCCTCCGTCCCCACCGGCATCAGCATGCAGGCCAGGCACAGCGCATAGCAGAAGGCCTTGAGCTTCCAGTCGCGCGGGAAAATGGTGCCATAGGCCGATACCCAGAGGATCAGCGGGATCAGGGCGATCGCGACGCAGCTGATGATGCTGCCTTCATACAGGCCGCTGTTATTTTCGACCATCAGGTTCAGCACGCCATAGCCGCCGCCCGACAGCGCCGTCTTCATGCCGCCATTGATGATGATGGTGCTGGCGCACAGAATCATGAAGACGATCAGCGCCTCGATTCGCAATCGCGTGCGCAGCACCAGCGGCAGGAAGACGCCGGCGATGATCGCCTTCCATACCCAGTTCCATTTGGTCAGCGCCTCGACCGGGAAGTCGGCGGTCATGGTGGTGTAGCCGCACCAGGCGACCAGCAGCAGCATCAGCCCCTGCCGCGCGGAAAATCGGCAATCCTTCTTGTCGTCCACCAGCAGCCATGCGCCCACCATCGCGGCAAAGGCGATGAAGGAGATGGGAATCGCGTTCAGCAGGAAATAGGACAGGCGCTGGGGCGAAACGATGTCGATATAGGCATAGACCGCGACCAGCAGGAACGGCCGGCGAAAGCCCATGAGGAAGAAGGCGGCCAGAAAGGCGAGGAAGAACAGGTCACGCATCGCCGGGCTGCTCCGCGTCCTTCAGGGGCGGCGACTCGGGATCGCGATCCAGATCGGGCCGCGACAGCAATCGCCAGGCGGCGAGCAGGATCGCACCATGGCTGACCAGCAAAGACAGCGTATCGATCATGGGAGGAGGCGGAGTCCGGTAAGCACGGACCCTGTCCTAGCGCGACAGAGTTGACGGGCCGTTAAACCTTTTCCGGCAGACAGGACTGGCTATGACACGCATTCTTCACGTGCTGGACCACAGTCTGCCGATGCACAGCGGCTACACCTTCCGTACGCGGGCGATCCTGCGCGCGCAGATGGGCAGGGGGTGGGAGGTGCGCGGCATCACCGGTCGCCGCCACAGCGCCGCCGGTCCGCAGGCGGAGACGGTTGACGGCCTGACCTTTCATCGCACGCCGGGCGAACCGGCGGTCGGCAATGCGGTGCTGCGCGAATGGCGCGACATTGCCGCCCATGCCGACGCGATCGACGCGCTGGTGCGGCAATGGCGGCCCGATGTGATCCACGCCCATTCCCCGGTGCTCAACGCCATGGCGGCGCAGCGCGTCGCCAAACGCCACGGCATCCCCATGATCTACGAGATTCGCGCCTTTTGGGAGGATGCGGCGGTCGGCAACGGCACCGGGACGGAGGGCAGCCCGCGCTATTGGCTGACGCGCCAGCTGGAAACCCATGCCGTGCGCGCGGCGGATGCGGTGGCGGTGATTTGCGAAGGGCTGCGCGGCGATCTGATCGCGCGCGGCATCGATCCGGCCAAGATCATCGTGTCGCCCAATGGCGTCGACATGGATCAGTTCGGCGCGCCTGTCCCGCGCGATCCGGCGCTGACCGCAAAGTTGGGGCTGGAGGGGGCGGACGTCGTCGGCTTCATCGGCAGCTTCTATGATTATGAAGGGCTGGACGATCTGATCGCCGCCATGCCGCGACTCGTGCGCGCCCGGCCAAGGGCGAAGCTGCTGCTGGTCGGCGGCGGCCCGGTGGAACAGGCATTGCGCGATCAGGCGCTGGCTTCCCCCTTCACCGATCATATCGTCTTCGTCGGCCGCGTGCCGCACGATCAGGTCGAAAACTATTATGCGCAGGTCGATGTGCTGGCCTATCCGCGCAAGGCGATGCGCCTGACCGACCTCGTCACCCCGCTCAAGCCGCTGGAGGCGATGGCGCAGGGCCGTCTGGTCGCCGCGTCCAGCGTGGGCGGCCATCGCGAACTGATCGAGGATGGCGTCACCGGCACCCTGTTCGCGCCCGATGATCCGGCCGCGATCGCGGCGTCGATCGCCGGCCTGTTCGCCGATCGCGGCATGTGGGACGATCGCCGGGCCGTGGCGCGCGCCTTTGTCGAGCGCGATCGTAACTGGTCGTCAAATATTTTGCGTTACGAACCTGTTTACCAAAGGCTGCTAGCCCGTCCTGACAAGGTGCGGGCGGTCGCCTGAACGAAACGTGGAAAGAGCGGTGTCGACAGGCGTTCTAAAGGGGAAGGGCAAGGCCATGGTGGCGATGGGCGGCATGGCCGTCGCGCTGCTGACCCTGGGAACGCCGATCGGCCTGATCGAAACGGTCGTGGCGTCGAGTGGCCTCAGCGAGGCCATACCGGCCGCCGCACCGCCGTTGGGCTGGACGGCGCGGCTTGTGGTTGCGGGCTTTGCCGGCCTGATGGCGGCGGGCCTGATTGGAATGACCCGTCGCGCGCCGGCCGGTGTGACGGACGAAGAAGAAGGGAAAGGGCGCGCCCATCGCGTCCAGGGAGCAAAGACCATGGGTTTCGCCTTCTCCAAGCTGACCGCCCTGGCGCGTGGACGCGCCGCGCCCGATGTTGGAACCGACGCGCCGTCGCTGCGTCGCGCCGATGCGCACCCGGATGCGCCGCCGCGTCCGCCCATCTTCGCCAGCCGCGACTTTGATGGTCTCGATATTTTCGCCCGATCCGAATCGGGCCGCCGGCCGCTGGTGGTGAATCGCGAACCGGAACCCGTATCGCCCGAACCCGCCATGCGCTTTGCCGCGCCTGATGCCCCCGCGCCGCAGGCGGAAACGCCATTGGCGCAGCCCGCCTTCCTGCGTCCGGTCGCGCTCTTCGTCGAACCGGAATCGGACCTTCCCGACTCGGTCGAAGAGGATGTCGCCCCGCTGATGGCCGATGCGATCGAACCGATCGCGCCGGCCGCCGAGCCGAAGCTGACGCCGCTGCCTTTGCGCGCGCCCACGCAGGGATTGTCCGTCAATGAACTGACCGACAGGCTGGAGCGCGGACTGGTGCTGCGATCGCGCCCTGTCCGTCCGGTGATGGCGCCGGGCGGCGTGATTGCCGACATGCCCGTCGCCCCCGCCGTGCCGGTGTGCGGCGCGGTGGAGCGCGACACGGACGAAGCCTTGCGCGCTGCGCTGGGCGCGCTGCGCTCGCTGGCCGGGCGGCGCTGATCCGGCCGGCTAACGCCTTTCTACCAATCTTTGATAATCAGCGCCGACAGTCTCAGTTCGGTGCCCGCTGGTCTGGCATGCATGCTGTCCGCCGTGATGTCGGCGACGAAATAGCCGGACAGCGGCCAGTCGACTGACCCCATCTCTGCGGCGAATATTTCCGCCCTTTCGGCATGGCTTTCACCCGCAAACTCCAGGTTGAAGAGGACGCGTCGTCCCTGGAACAGCGCGCTTTGCCAGGGGATGCTGTCAAAGATTTCGATGCTGGATGGTTCGCCTGCCCGCCGCCGCAACTGGAGGAACAGGGTGTACATGGCCCTGTCTTCAGGGCTGAGTCGCCGGGGTGCGGACGATCGCTGCGCAATGCGGAAAAGAGGATCGGCTCTTGTCATGGACGGGCGCTCCTGCGATAAGTGTTCATGAAATGTTCCACGCGCCTCGTGACACGATCGCCCGGCTCGCGCCCGCGCCGCAGGTCGAAGACCAGCCGTGGATCGCGCGCGCAATCGCGCCCGAAGCGGGTGGGCGCAATGTCGAATTCGTGCAGAAATCGTTCGATGGTGCGCAACAGCATTTGCTTTCATCTCCCTTTGTCGCGCGACTCGCAGGCTGCGAGTCGATAGGCATATTCCTATCTCAATCTCAATTTCCTACTTGTCTAGGAAAATTCCTATCGGTAAAAACAGATCATGGATGACATGCAGGACGCCCGTATCGCGCTGGAGCGGCTGGTTGCCGAACGGGGGGACAATTATGCCGATCTGTCCCGGCTGATCGGGCGCAATCCGGCCTATATTCAGCAGTTCATCAAGCGCGGCACGCCGCGCAAGCTGGATGAGGCGGATCGCCGCATCCTGGCGCGCTATTTTGGCGTGGCGGAACGGATGTTGGGCGGCGGCGCGGCGATGGCCGAACCTGCCGCGCCGCCACCCACGCGATCGCGCAGCATGCCGTCGGTCGTGGCGGTGCCGCGTTTGGCGCTGGGCGCGTCGGCTGGCGGCGGCACGCTGGACGAGGATGAACGGGCGGCCGGCGTGATGGCGTTCGATGCGCGCTGGTTGCGGCATCTGGGCGTGCAGCCGCAACATGTGTCGATCATCCGGGTCGACGGCGAATCGATGGCGCCCACGCTCAGCGATGGCGACGACATCATGGTCGATCATCGCGATGATGCGGTCCGCCTGCGTGATGGCGTCTATGTGCTGCGGCTGGATGGCGTGCTGATGGTCAAGCGGGTCGCCATGGGTCCATTGCGCGGGCGATTCAGCGTGGTCAGCGACAATCCCCATTATCCTGACTGGGCCGATATTGACCCTGCACTGGTGGATATTGTCGGCCGGGTCGTTTGGACCGGGCGGCGCTTGATCTGAACGGGTCGGACCGCCACTTTGATCAAGTGGATATTTTGCGGCGGTGATCGGGCGGCTGCCCGGTCAGAATGGCCGCGAAGGGAGTCTGGGTTTGAACGATAATGGCGGAGTGATCCGCAAGGCGATGGAATGGCGCGGCGCGCCGATGGCGCTGGCGACCGTCATCTCCACATGGGGATCGGCGCCGCGTCCGCGCGGCAGCCATATGCTGGTGCATGGCGACGGCCGATTGGAAGGCAGCATTTCGGGCGGCTGCGTGGAAACCGACGTGCTGCAACGCGCGGCCGAGGTGATTGCCGGCCGGGCGGCGCATGTTCGGACCTATGGCGTGGCGGATGGCGACGCATGGGAAGCCGGGCTGCCATGTGGCGGTGAAATTGCCGTGCTGGTTCAGCCGGTCGGTGAAGGCGGATTTGCACCCGGCCTGTTCGACCGCATACTGACCGAAAGCGAACGCGGCCGCGCGCTGACCCTGTCCACCGATCTGACGAGTGGAATGACGCGGGAAGGGGAGGCGGACGGCGCTTTCCTCAACCGCTATGATCCCCCGCGCCGCCTGCTGATCGTGGGCGCGGTGCAGATCGCCCAGTCGCTTGTCCCGCTGGCGCAGGCGATCGGGGTGACGCCGGTGGTGATCGATCCGCGCGGGCGCTTCCTGACTCAGGAGCGTTTTCCCGGCGTTGACCTGGATGATCGCTGGCCTGACGAAGCGGTTGCCGCGCGTCATCCCGGCGAAGCGACCGCCGTCGTGACGCTCAGCCATGACATCAAGATTGACGACCCCGCGCTGATTGCGGCGTTGCGCGCGCCGACCGGCTATATTGCGGCGCTCGGATCGCGCCGCAGCCATGCCGCGCGGCTGGAGCGGCTGGAGGCGATGGGCTTCACGGCGCAGGATCTCGCCCGGATCGACGGGCCGGCCGGGCTGGACATCGGCGCGGTGGGACCGGCGGAAATCGCCCTGTCCATCACCGCCGGCATGGTCGCCGGCTTCAACGCGAAAGGCTGAAGATCAAAGGCTGCCCCTCGCCGCAAGGGACGGGCGAGGGGCAGATCCCTTACGCTGTCGGGCACAAAGGACCGGCGCGCCCTAGCAAAGCGACGGGACGGATCAATACCCCATATGGCGTATTTGTGAAATTTCCTGTCGCGCCATGGGATTTTACGATTGTAATATTGCAAAATATGGCGTTCAGATTTCCACGCCGCTTCTATTAGTCTTTTGTTTTCAGTGATTTTCAGCAGCAGCGCCCGCCATTTTTGCCGCCATAGCGCGCCTCCTGCCGGTCGCGAAAAAATTGCGTGCGGTCCATCGCCGGTTGGTCGGGATGATGCTGCGCCATATGGCGCAGATAGGCGTCATAGTCGGGCAGCCCGACCATCAGCCGTGCGGTGCGGGCCAGAGTCGCCAGCATCTCCCTCATTCTGCCGGCACCAGCTGGGCCGGGATTTCCCGCGCGGTGGGCGCAGCGATCCGGCGCGCGGCCAGGCAGGTCTTCACCGTGAAGAACAGGATCGACAGCACCACCGCCAGAAACAGCGCGACCAGCGCGGCGTCGATCCGATCGTTGAAGATGATGCGCTCCATCTCCGCCATCGACTTGGCCGGGGCCAGCACTTCGCCCGCCTTTGCCGCTGCGCTGAACTTGTCGGCATGCGCCAGGAACCCGACCTTGGGATCGGCGGAAAACAGTTTCAGCCATCCCGCCGACAGGGTGCAGATCAGCAGCCAGGCCGCCGGCGCCATCGTCACCCAGGCAAAGCGGTCCTGCTTCATGCGGAACAGCACGGCGGTGCCCAGCATCAGCGCGATCGCGGCGAGCATCTGGTTGGAAATGCCGAACACCGGCCAGAGCGTATTCACGCCGCCCAGCGGATCGGTAACGCCTTGATAGAGGAAAAAGCCCCAGGCCGCGACCGTCAGGCCCGTCGCGACGATGCCGGGCGCATGGCTCTTCGTCTCCTTGAAGGCGGGCACGGCCAGCGCGATCAGATCCTGCAACATGAAGCGCCCGGCGCGCGTGCCCGCGTCGACCGCGGTCAGGATGAACAAAGCCTCGAACAGGATCGCGAAATGATACCAAAAGGCTTTCATCGCCGGCCCGCCGACCACATGGCTGAAGATTTCCGCCATCGCCACCGCCAGCGTCGGCGCGCCGCCTGCGCGGGATATGATGCTAAGTTCGCCCACATCCTTCGCCGTCTGGGCGATGAGGTCAGGCGAGATCGGAAAGCCCATGGCGGTGATCGCGGCTGACGCGCTGGCCGGATCGGTGCCGATCAGCGCGGCGGGGCTGTTCATCGTGAAATAGATGCCGGGGTCCAGGATCGACGCGCCGACCAGCGCCATGATCGCCACAAACGCCTCCATCAGCATCGCCCCATAGCCGATCATCGGCGCATGGGCTTCGCTGGCGATCAGCTTGGGCGTGGTGCCGCTGGCAATCAGCGCATGGAAACCGGACACCGCCCCGCAGGCGATGGTGATGAACAGGAAGGGGAACAGGCCGCCCGACCAGACCGGGCCATTGCCGCCGACGAACTGTGTCAGCGCCGGCATCTTCAGCGGCGGGGCCATGATGACGATGCCGATCGCCAGCGCCGCGATCGCTCCGATCTTCAGGAAGGTCGACAGATAATCGCGCGGTGCGAGCAGCAGCCACACCGGCAGCACCGAAGCGACCGCGCCATAGCCGATCAAGATCCAGCACAATTGCACCGGCGTGAAGGTGAAGGCCGGCCCCCACACCGGCGACAAGGATACCGCCTGTCCATAGACGATCGCCGCGATCAGGCCGATCAGCCCCAATATGGAAACTTCGCCGATCCGCCCCGGCCGTATCCAGCGTGTATAGACGCCCATCGCCATGGCCAGCGGCACGGTGGCGGCGACGGTGAACATGCCCCACGGGCTTTCCGCCAGCGCCTTCACCACGATCAGCGCCAGCACCGCCAGGATGATGACCATGATCATGAAGGCGCCGAACAGCGCGATCGTGCCCGCGACCTGCCCCATTTCCATCCGAATGAGTTCGCCCAGCGATTTGCCGTCGCGCCGCATGGAAATGAACAGGACCATGAAATCCTGCACTGCGCCCGCCAGCACCACGCCGAAAATGATCCATAGCGTGCCGGGCAGATAGCCCATCTGCGCCGCCAGCACCGGACCCACCAGCGGCCCCGCGCCCGCGATCGCGGCGAAATGATGGCCGAACAGCACGGTGCGGTCGGTCGCGACATAGTCGAGGCCATCGGCGCGCCGGATCGCCGGGGTCGGCCGCGCGGGGTCGATCCGCATCACATGGCGCGCGATATAGAGCGCGTAATAACGATAGGCGACGAGGAAACAGCTGACCGCCGCCACCACGATCCACAACGCGTTGACCGTTTCGCCGCGCGACACCGCTACGACGCCCAGCGACGCTGCGCCCAGCAGGGCGATGATGATCCATGGAATATGCCGGGTCACGCGCGCTCCAGAAGTCGTTTGGGGGAGGGGGCACACCCTAAGCCCCCATGCCCGAAACACAACCAGTTAGCGGCGACGCAATGGCCAATGGGTGATGCCGCTCGCCCACAAAGCCCACCAGATGATCACCGGCTGCAACGCCAGCCGCGGACCATGATACCACCAGCTCAGATGCACGCCGCCCAGCGGAATGTCGTTCAATGCATGGTTGATATTGGCCGGCCAGACGCACAGGGCATAGAGCGCCAGCCCCCATCCCGCCGCCCGGCGCAGGCGTGGGATCATCAGTCCCGCCGCGCCCGCCAGTTCGGCAATGCCGGTCAGGGCGACGACCAACTGCGGCTCCGGCACCCAGCCGGGCGTGATCGCGACGAACCCGCCGGGCCGCGCCAGGTGCGCGACGCCCGCCACCGCATAAAGGGCGGCCAGCACACCGCGCGCAATCGTCCGACCGCGCGTCATTCAGTGCAAAATGTCGATTTCCAGTTCGCCTTCATCCTGCCCGTCCCAATAATGGGCGCGTTCGGCATGGACGCGGATCATAACCAGTCCCGGCGTATCCGCCCCTTGCGCGAACCAATGTTCCAGATCGGGGTTCCAGTGCGCCTCGAACTGCGCGCGGTCGCGGATCAGGTCGGCCCGACCCTCCAGCGCGATGAACAAGGGCCGCTGGCCGAACAGCCCGCTCTTGCCATGGAAGGACAGGCTGACCCGGGGGTCGCGCTCAATGTCCTTCACCATCAGCGTGTCTTCGGTCGTGAAATAATAGCTGTCGCCGCCATGGGCGACATCCTGATTGTTGCTCATCGGCCGGGCGCCGATATGGCCGTCCTCGGTATGGGTCGACAGCATGGCGAAATCGATATGCTGCATCTTCTCGGACAGGCTGGCGATCGTGTGCTGCACCATATGCCTCACTCCTTTCCTCAGTGCGCTCTTAACGCAGGATAGGGCGATTCGGGTTCCATTGGCCATCGACACCAAAGGGAATGGAACATATAAAGAACAAAATAGCTGCTTTTCAAGGATCGCCCAATGGGACGCCGCGCCCAGCCCCTCTATCGCCTGTTCTTCGCGATTAAACCGCCGCCCGTCGTCGCGCGCCGGATTGATCATTATGCCGAAATATTGGCGGGCGGCGCAGATCGCATATTGCCCGCGCACCAGCATGTGACGCTGGGCGTCACCGCCGATGCGCCGGCCTATCCGCAGGAGACGATCGACCGGCTGCACATGGCCGCTCCCGCGATCATGGCCGACCCGTTCGACCTGCTGCTCGATCGGCTAAGCTATGGCGGTCGATCGGCCGCGCTGCGCCCCGGCCGCAGCAATGCGCCGCTGGCCCGGCTCCAGCGCCAGGTGGCGGATGCGCTGAAGCGATCGGCCGCGCCCCCGCGCGACGACTGGAGCTTCAGTCCGCATCAGACCCTTTTCTACCGCGACGGCCCTCCGGCCCAGCGCCGCATCGACGGTTTTGGCTGGCGGGTGGAGGAACTGGTGCTGATATGCAGCCATGTCGGCCGCACCCGGCATGATGTTGTGGGCACATGGAAGCTACAGGGCAGCGCGCAGTATAGCCTGTTTTAAAAGGTGTTTCTTAGCCCTCTCCCGTCTTCACGGGAGAGGGTTGGGTGAGGGTCTCTCTTCTTTTTGCTGAGGCGCAAAGGAAGAAGAAGAAAGACCCTCACCGACATCGACTAGGCAGCAAGCTGCCAAGTCTCCGTAGCCTCTCCCGTGAAAACGGGAGAGGGCAAATAGGGCGACACTCACCGCTTGCGCACAAACTCCGCGCGCAGCACCAGGCCCTTGATGCCGTCATATTTGCAGTCGATTTCCTGCGCGTCGCCGGTCAGGCGGATCGCCTTGATCAGCGTGCCGCGCTTCAGCGTCTGGCCCGCGCCCTTGACGGTCAGATCCTTGATCAGCGTGACCTGATCGCCATCGGCCAGCAGATTGCCCACCGAATCGCGCACTTCCACGACACCATCTGTGCCCGCGCGTTCCGCTGCATCCGCCGCGCTGATCCACTCGCCGCTGGCTTCGTCATAGACATAATCGTCGTCGGCCATGCGCTTATCCCTGACTGACCGCTTCCAGAACCGCGGCGCGCAGTTCCGGGATGCCCATACCCTTTTCGCTCGATGTGGCGATGATCTCGGGATGGGCGGCGGGGCGCTTGCGGATCGCGTCGGCGGTGCGCTGGGTCACCGCCGCCAGTTCGCTCGCCTTGATCTTGTCGGCCTTCGTCAGCACGATGCGGTAACTGACCGCCGCGCCATCCAGCATGTCCAGCATGTCGGTGTCGACATCCTTGATCCCATGGCGGCTGTCGATCAGCACCAGCGCCCGCTTGAGCGCTGCGCGCCCGCGCAGATAGTCGTTCACCAGGAAACGCCACTTCTTCACCAGATCCTTGGGCGCCTTGGCATAACCATAGCCCGGCATGTCGACCAGCCGGAAGCGCAGCGGATCGCCCACGTCGAAGAAGTTGAGTTCCTGCGTGCGGCCGGGCGTATTGGATGTGCGGGCCAGGCCATTGCGGTTGGTCAGCGCGTTCAGCAGCGAGGATTTGCCGACATTGGACCGCCCGGCAAAAGCGACCTCATTCACGGCCATATCGGGCAGGAAATCCAGCGTCGGGGCGGATTTGAGGAATGTGATCGGGCCGGAAAACAGCTTGCGTGCTTCCTCGATCAGTTCGGCTTGATCTTCGCCCGCCATATCAAAACTCCGTTCACTTCGAGCCTGTCGAGAAGCGTTGCGCGCCGTTCTCGACAAGCTCGAACCGAACGGGCGGGGTAGCGCGAATTACTTCGCCGGCGCCGTGGCGGCCTGCACCGGATGCTTGCGGTACAGCCACCATTGTTGCGCCATCGACAGGCAGTTGTTGGTGATCCAGTAGACCAGCAGGCCGGCGGCGAAGGGCGCCATGATGAACATCATCATCCACGGCATGATCGCGAACACCTGCTGCTGCATCGGATCCATCTGCGCGGGGTTCAGCTTGAACTGGAAGTACATGGAGATACCCAGCAGCAGCGCCAGCACGCCGATCGCCAGGAAGGAGGGCGGGGTGAAGGGCAGCAGGCCGAACAGGTTGAAAATGTGCAGCGGGTCGGGCGCGGACAGATCCTTGATCCACAGCACGAAGGGCTGGTGACGCATTTCGATCGTCAGCTGCAACACCTTGTACAGCGCAAAGAAGATCGGGATCTGGATGAAGATCGGCAGGCAGCCGGCGAGGGGATTGACCTTCTCCTGCTTGTACAGCTCCATCATCTTGAGCTGGAGCTGCTGCTTGTCGTCCTTATATTTTTCCTGCAGCGCCTTCATCTTGGGCTGCACCGCGCGCATTGCCGCCATGCTGGCGAACTGGCGCTGGGCGACCGGGAACATCAGTGCACGGACGCAGAAGGTCAGGCAGATGATGGCCACGCCAAAATTGCCGAGCGTCTCGAACAGCCAGTGGAGCAGCGCGAAGATAGGCTGTTCGAACCAGTAGAACCAGCCCCAGTCGATCGCGCGGTCGAACAGCGGCACGCCGGCGCGCTCATAGGCTTGCAGCGTCTTTACTTCCTTGGCACCCACGAACAGGCGGATGGTCTGGGTCGCGGCCTTGCCGCTGGCCAGCATGGTCGAACCCAGCGCGGCGTCGGCCTGATATTGCGTGCCGGCGCCCTTGCGGAACTGGCCGGCGAAATCGGCGTCGGCGGCCGGGACCAGCGCGGACAGCCAATATTTGTCGGTAAAGCCGATCCAGCCGCCCTTGGACTGGAAGCTCTGGGTCGACGGACCCTTGTCCAGATCCTTGTAATTCACGTCATAATTGGCCGCGCCGTTGAACACGCCCATCGGGCCGACATGGATGGTCCAGGTGTCGGGATCCTTGGGGATGCCGTTGCGGCTGATATAGGCATAGGGCTTGACGCCAACCGCGCCGGCGGCGGTGTTCGACACCTTCTGCGCGGCGGTGATCATGTAATTTTCGTCGACCGACAGGCGGATTTCGAACAACTGGCCCGCGCCATTGTTCCAGCTCAGCGTCACCGGGCTGGTGGGGGTCAGTTCCTTGCCGTTCGCGGTCCAGACCGTGTCCTTGGTCGGGGTCTTCAGGCCCTCGCCCTGCCAGCCGAAGCCGGCGAAATAGGCGTCTGCCGTGCCGCTGGGACTGTACAGGCGAACGTCGGGCGACGCCTTCTCGATCGTTTCCTTATAGGTCGGCAGCACGATGTCGTCGATGCGCGCGCCCTTCAGGTTGATGGAGCCGCTCAGCTTGGGCGTGCGGATGGCGACGCGCGGGCTGTCCTTCAGCACGATCGCGCGGTCGCGAATCACCGCCGGGCCATCGGCCGCATCGGTGCCGGGCGCGGCGACCGGGGTGGTCTTGCCGCCTTCGATCTTCGTGACCGGCGGATTGGCCGCCGGGAAGAAATAATGCGAGACATAGGGCCAGCCGAACAGGATCGCTGCGGTCAGCAGCACCGCCAGAATGATATTCTTCTTATCGTCCACTTTGTTCGGCTCCGCCGTCTTATGTCTATGTCTGTCAGGGAACGGGATCGTAGCCCGAGCCGCCCCATGGGTGGCATCGCATTAGCCGCTTGAACCCCAACCAGCTACCCTTGATCGCGCCATATTTGCGCACGGCCTGAATTCCATATTCGGAACAGGATGGGGCATAGCGGCAGGTGGGGGGCAGGATGCGCGAGGGGCCGAGTTGCCAGGCACGGGCGATCAGGATCAGCAGCCGGCCAATCACTGGCCCGGCGCCCGATTCGGCTCCATGCGGGGCTGGCGCTGCGGCTTGCCTTTCCGGCGCGACGGGTCGCGCGGCGGATCGATCGGCCGGGTCATGATCTTGCCCAGCGCCTTGGTCAGCTCTGCGTGCAGCAGGGAAAAGTCGCGCTCGATCCCGCCGTCGCGGCCGATCAGCACATGGTCGGCCCCGGCTATGCCCAGGGTCGGCAGCAATTCGCGCGCAAGAACGCGAAAACGGCGCTTCATCCGGTTGCGGATGACGGCGCCGCCAACTTTCTTCGTGACCGTGATGCCATATCGCATCGCCGGATCGCCATCGCCGCGTTCGCGCACCAGCAGGACAAAGCCCGGCATGGGTGCGCGACGCCCGCGATTCGCCGCCAGAAAATCCGCGCGCCGGACCATCATGGCCGGCGCGGCGACATTTTCAGGCGTTGAAATCAGGCGCTCAGGCTCTTGCGGCCGCGCGCGCGACGCGCACGGATGATGTTGCGGCCACCCGGGTCGCCATGCGGGCGCGATAACCGTGACGGCGCTTGCGAACCAGATTGCTCGGCTGATAGGTGCGCTTCATCGTTCATTCCTCAAAGACAAATAGAGAATCAGGCGTGACAAAAAAGGGCCGCTTGTGCAGCGGCCGCTAGTCAGGGGGCGTCCGATAGGGAAAAGGGGGGGCGAAGTCAATGGCGGAAGCGGCAATGTGCCAACCTCTCATCCGTTCGGTTCGAGCTTGTCGAGAACCGGGTCATGCAGTCCCGGCAAGCTCGAACCGAACGGCGCTTTATTTACTTCCCCCGCGCCGCCGCCACGCCTTCCTTCAGCGCGTCGAAACCGACCGCGCCGTTCAGCACCTGATCGCCGATCACGAAGGTCGGTGTGCCGCTGGCCTGCAATTTCTGCGCAAGGGCGATGTTGGACTGGATTTCCGCATCATATTTGCTCGACGCGATCGCCGATTCGGCTTCCGACCTGGTGATGCCCGCCTTGGCGGCGGCGGCGACGATGGTGTCGCGCGTCACCTTGCCCGCGCCATAGAGCGCCTTGTGATAGGCCATATATTGCCCGCGCTCGGCCGCCAGCAGCGACACCTTGGCCGCGTCGCTGCTTTCTTCCGACAGGATCGGCAGTTCGCGATAGACGATCTTCACCTTCGCGTCGGACCCGACCAGCTTGGCAAGGTCGGGCAACGAAGCGCGGCAATAGCCGCAGGCATAGTCGAAAAATTCGACCACGGTCACGTCGGCATTGGCCGCGCCTTCCCATGCGCCGGCATAGGGCGTCTCCAGCGTGCTGCGGGCCGCTTCGATCGTGCCCGACATCCGCTTGGCCTGCAATTTCTCCACCGCCTGCGGGATGATCTCGGGATGCTCCAGGATATAGTCGTGCACGATCTTCTCGATCGCCGCCTTGTCGGCGGGGCCGACGGCGGCGGGCGCCTGCACGGCGAAAGCGGTGCCGGCGGCAGCCGCGATGAGGGCGAAACCGCCTAAAGTCATCTGCATGGTCCTGTTGGATAAAGCGGCGCGAAAGCTCGGCCGGGTCTGGTCTGTCATATCTATCTTTTCTTCCGCTGCTGCTCGATCGCCGCGCGTGACACCATCGCTATGTCCTGCGCCCGCAGATAGTCAACCGTGCCGGGCTTCAGCCCCTGCATCGCCGCGTCCGCGCTGCGCAGCGCCATGGGATATTGCGCCATCATCTCATAGCGCTCCGCCGTCGCCAGCGCCGCGCGCGGAATGTCGCCGCGCCGTTCATAGACGACGCCCAGCTGATACCAGGCGAAGGGGTTCTCGCGGTCGCGCTGCACGGCGAGGCGCAACACCTGTTCCGCCTCGGCGAAATTCTTTTCATCCTCGGTCGCGATCAGCGCGTGGGACAGCAGCACCGAAATCAGCGGCTGATTAGTGATCTTCACCGCCTCGCGCAGCGGCGCCACCGCATCGGCCGGCCGCCCGCTTTCCAGCAATATCTGCCCCTTCAGCTCCAGAAAATAGGGGTCGTGCGGCGCGGCGGTCAGCAGCGCGTCCGCTTCCGACAGCGCCTTCTCCGGGTAGGCGCTCTTATGCCAGGCATAAGCGCGCGCATAATGCGCCGGGATCGACTGGTCGCTCTCGGGATATTTTTGCAGCGTCTGGGCGGGTTCCGACACAAAGCCGACCAGCTTCGCCTTGATCCGCTCGAACCGCGCCTCCAGCTTCTGATCGGGCGGCCTGTTCCACGCCGGATCGACCTCATAGACTTCGCGCAGCACATTGATGCGCTCGCCCGACAGCGGGTGGGTGCGCCCGTAACTATTGTCCTGCGGGATGGCGAGCCGATATTCCTGATTTTGCAGCTTCTTGAAGAATTCCAGGCTGCCCCGGCCGCTGATCCCGGCGGTGTGGAGATAGCGCGCGCCGGCAAGGTCGGCCGAACTTTCCTGCCCGCGCGAAAAGGCCAGGAATTTGGTCATCGCCGCCTGCTGGCCCAGGCCCATGATGCCCATGCCCGCTTCCGCGCCGCCCGCCGCGATCGCCGCCGCGCCCAGCACCAGGCTCAGCAGGGTGACGCTGGTCGCCTCCTTGATGCCTTCGCCCGACCGGATGATATGGCCGCCCTCGATATGGCCCAGTTCGTGCGCCACCACGCCCTGCAACTGGTTCACATTGTCGGCCTGGGCGATCAGCCCGCTATGCACCCACACATATTGGCCGCCCGCGACGAAGGCGTTGATCTCCGGGTCATTGATGACCATCACCTGGACATTCTTCGGCTCCATGCCCGCCGCCTTGATCAGCTGGCCGGACATGTCCGCCATAAAGGCTTCCGTCTCCGCATCGCGCAAGATCTGCTGCGCCAGCGCCGGGCGCGTCATCAGCGCGAGGGCGGCCAGCGTCAGCGCGATGAATTGGAAAAGTCGGGTCATGCGGCAAAGCCGATGCCATGGCGGCGCTGAACCTGCCGTGAAGGCCCCGGCCGGTCGCCGCCAAAAGAAAAGCGCCGCTGCGCGCCGGTCGGGACCGGAAGGGCAGCGGCGCTTTTTCATTGCGAGCGTCCGGGCGTTACTGGCCGAAGGTGCGCTGCCACCAGCCGCGACGCGGGCCGCCTTCGCCTTCGGCTTCCGGGCTTTCGCCGGCCGCCGTCGGTTCGGCGACGGGCGCTTCGGTTGCCGCAGTAGGCGCTTCGGCCTCGGCCACCGCTTCGACGACAGGCTCGACCACCTTCTTCTTGCGCGTGCGCTTGGGCTTGGCCGGCGCTTCTTCCGCTACAGGCGCGGCGTCCGCTTCGGGGGCAGGGGTCTCGGCCGCCGGTTCCACCACCTTCTTTTTGCGCGTGCGCTTGGGCTTGGCCGGCGCTTCGGGCGCAGCCTCTTCCACGGCGGCAGGGGCGACTTCGGCCGGGGCCTCGATCGCCTCGACCGGCGCAGCGGCTTCCGCCACGGCTTCCGATTCCGCTCCCTCGACGTCGCTCGGGACAGGCTTCTTGCGGGCGCGGGGACGACGGCGGGTCTTGGGCGCCGGCTCGGCGGCTTCCTCGGCAACCGGCTCAGCGGCGGGCGCTTCGGCGGCTTCGACAATCGCAGCCTCTTCCGCAACCGGCTCCGCCTCAACGGCGTCGGCAGCCTGCGCGTCCTCGCTCAGCGGCGCATCGCCACCCTCGCGACGGCGACGACCACCCCGGCGACCGCGGCGACCGCGACGACGCGAACCGCCTTCCTCACCCTCGGCCTCGCCCGCTTCGGCGACAACGGCTTCACCTTCGGCGGCCTCTTCGCCCTCGACGGCTTCGTCTTCGCCTTCTTCGCCAGCTTCGTCGGTTTCAGCGGCGCCTTCGCCCGCATTTTCCTCGCGCTGGCCGCCACGACGGCGGCGACGGCGACG
The DNA here is from genome assembly GCF_042647625.1 of Sphingobium rhizovicinum. Lineage (NCBI taxonomy): Bacteria > Pseudomonadati > Pseudomonadota > Alphaproteobacteria > Sphingomonadales > Sphingobiaceae > Sphingobium > Sphingobium rhizovicinum. The sequence goes on from NZ_JBHRVU010000004.1 coordinate 548,667, forward strand.
GCGACGGCGGCCTTCGCGCTCTTCACCGCGATCGCCCCGCTCTTCCCGTTCGGGCGCGGCTTCGGCTTCCTCGGCTTCTTCTTCCTCTTCCTCGTCCTCTTCGGGCAGGTCGAGATCATCCTCGTCCTCGGCCAGCGGAGCATAGGTCACGACGCGCTCGGGGCGGGGACCGCTCGGCTCCACCGACATGCGCGCGCCCTCGATCTCGCCGTCCGGCAGGACCACGATGGTCACGCCATAACGCTGCTCGATCTCGTCCAGCTCGCGACGCTTGTTGTTGAGGACATAGAAGGCCGCCTCCTGGCTCGCGCGCAGCGTGATGACGCTGCCGCGACCACGGGCCGCTTCTTCCTCCAGCATGCGCAGCGCGCCAAGCCCGGCCGACGATGCGGTGCGGACCAGACCCGTGCCTTCGCAATGCGGGCACTGGCGGGTCGATGCTTCCAATACGCCGGTGCGCAGGCGCTGGCGGCTCATTTCCATCAGGCCAAATCCTGAAATCCGGCCGACCTGAATGCGGGCGCGATCGTCCTTCAGCGCCTCCTTCATCGCCTTTTCGACCTTACGGATGTTGGAGTTCATCTCCATGTCGATGAAGTCGATGACGACCAGGCCAGCCATGTCGCGCAGGCGCAGCTGGCGGGCGATTTCGCGCGCCGCTTCCAGATTGGTCGCGACGGCAGTCTGCTCGATGCCATGTTCGCGGGTCGACCGGCCCGAGTTGATGTCGATCGACACCAAAGCCTCGGTCGGGTTGATGACCAGATAGCCGCCCGACTTCAGCTGCACGACCGGGTTGTACATCGCCGCCAGCTGATCTTCCACGCTGGCGCGCTGGAACAGCGACACCGCGTCGGCATATTGCTTCACCCGGCGCGCATGGCTCGGCATCAGCAGGCGCATGAAGTCCTTGGCGGCCTTATAACCATGCTCGCCCTCGACGATCACTTCCTCAATATCCTTGTTATAGATATCGCGGATCGCGCGCTTGATGAGGTCGCTGTCATTGTGGATCAGCGCGGGCGCATCGGACTTGAGCGTCTGTTCGCGAATCTCGTCCCACAGGCGGGCGAGATAGTCGAAGTCGCGCTTGATCTCCGGCTTGGTGCGTTGCAGGCCGGCGGTGCGCACGATGCAGCCCATGGTCGAAGGCAGCGCCATTTCGGCGATGATCGACTTCAACCGCTTGCGGTCGGCCGCATTGCTGATCTTGCGCGAAATGCCGCCGCCATGCGACGTGTTCGGCATCAGCACGCAATAACGGCCGGCCAGCGACAAATAGGTGGTCAGCGCCGCGCCCTTGTTGCCGCGCTCTTCCTTGACGACCTGCACCAGCAGCACCTGGCGGCGCTTGATGACGTCCTGAATCTTGTACCGGCGGCGCAGCGCCATGCGCTTGCGGCGCAGTTCGTCGGCGGCTTCATCGCCCTTGCCGCCGCCGCGACGACGGTTGCCGCCCTTGGCGGCTTCGGGCGCTTCGCCTTCGCCATGATCTTCATCGTCATGATGATGGCTCGCCTCGACGACTTCGACGCCGTCCTCGCCATGATGGCCGTCTTCATCCTCATCATCATAATCGGCGCGCAGCGCGGCTTCTTCTTCGGCATGCTCGCGCTCTTCACGCAGCAACGCCTCGCGGTCCTCGCGCGGGATCTGGTAATAATCGGGATGGATTTCGCTGAACGCCAGGAAACCATGGCGGTTGCCGCCATAATCCACGAACGCCGCCTGGAGCGAAGGCTCCACGCGGGTCACTTTGGCCAGATAGATATTGCCCTTGAGCTGCTTGTGTTCGGCCGATTCGAAATCGAACTCTTCGATCCGGTTACCCTTGACGACCGCGACCCGGGTTTCTTCCCGGTGGCGCGCATCGATCAGCATACGCATTGTCATGTATAAATCTCCGGCGTGGACGGGCAGCGGCACGGGGCCGCGCTTCCACGCGATAGTGAAGGGACGGCCGGGCGCGCGCAGATAAGGGCGCGGCGGTCGGCATCGTCCGGGTTTCAAGGAAAAATTGCGCGTCTGCTGCGTCGGCAGGGCCGGACAATTCGCCGGGCCGCACCACCCACGCCGCTACGCCCGTTGCCGGGGCTAGCGTGGATGGAAATTCATGCCTCATGCAGCGTCAACCTGTTTGCGTCATCGCCGGGGGTGCGATCCCGCGCCCGTCGATGCTTATCTCATTGCCCTTAAAAGCCTGCCATTATAATAGGCGGACCTGTCAGGAATATGGATGGGTAGCAGTCAAATACCGATGGGGCAACGGCTGCCCAAAATATTATGTCGAATCTGTGGCAGTCGGCAATGCGCTGCATTCGATGCTGAAGCGACTGTTAACCTTCTCATTTTACCCGACTCATACAGGCAATGCTTAATCCGGGATTCAGCGTGGGGACGCTCTCGGACGGATCATCGTCATGAAATTTGGCTGGACGGCCAACCGACAGGCGCTGCACAAGCGGCGCATGGTTCAGGGCCTTGCCCTTGCGGGCATGCTTTTCGCCGCGCCGATCAGCGCGGGCGGCATATCGGGCGTCGACGTGCGCGACGACCGCGTCGTCGTGCGCTTTGACGACCGGGTTGAGGGCGCGTCCGCCTTCCTGCTGGATTCGCCGCGTCGGCTCGCGCTCGACATTCCCGGCGCGCAGATGGGGCGTTTTAACTTTTCGCCGGGCAAGGGCAGCGTCGCGGCGGTGCGGCAGGGCCAGCTTTCGGATGGCACTGCCCGCGTGGTGCTGGACCTGTCCGGTCCTGCCGCGCTCGGCGATCCGCACATGGCGGCCGACGGCAAATCGCTCAGCTTCTCGCTTCAGGGCGTCAGCGACAGCCGCTTCCGCACCGAAGTCGGCCGGGGGCGCACCCGTTTCGATGCGCCGGCCGACATGGCCGCGCGTCCGCAAAAGCGCATCCATTCGATCACCGTGCCGATCCCGGCCGCCGCCCGCGGCGTCGCCCTGCCGCCGGTGGAAGGATCGCATGATGGCGCGCGCCCGCTGGTGGTGATCGATGCGGGCCATGGCGGCCATGATCCGGGCGCCATCAACCGCGAAAATGGCAAGCGCGAAAAGGATGTGACGCTGGCCATTGCGCAGGCGATCCGCGACCAGCTGGTGAAATCGGGCCGCGTCCGCGTGGCGCTGACCCGCGATGACGACAAATTCCTGGTGTTGCAGGAACGCTATGGCATCGCCCGCAAGCTGGGGGCGGACCTGTTCATCTCCATCCACGCCGACGCGGCGGAAAATACCCAAGCCCATGGCGCGACCGTCTATACATTGTCCGAAACCGCCTCCGACCGGGAAGCGGCGCGTCTGGCTGCGCGCGAAAATAAGGCGGACATCATCAATGGCGTGAACCTGGGTAGTCAGTCGGGCGATGTCTCCTCGATCCTGATCGACCTTACCCAGCGCGAATCGATGAATATTTCCGCTAACTTTGCACGCCTGTTGCAGCGGGAGGCCGCGCCCTATGTGCCCTTCCGCAGCGCCTATCACCGCTTTGCCTCGCTGATGGTGCTGAAAGCGCCCGATACGCCGTCCATCCTGTTCGAAACCGGCTATATCAGCAACGCCGACGACAGCGCCTTCCTGTCCTCGCGCGATGGGCAGCAAAAGATCGCCCGTGGCGTCGCTCGCGCCATCGACGTGCATTTCGCCCGCAAACTGGCGATGCGCAGCGGCGCGGCCGGGGGCTGACCTGTCCTATTTGCAGGATGTGCGCTACTGAACCGGCATGACCTTTATCCAAAAAACGCTCGAACAGAACGGCGGATGTTGGGTTGCTCTGTTCGATCCCGCCCTGGATGCTGCGCCTTTTCGATAGGATCAGCCCAGCGCAACAAAATGTCCGATTCGGCGGGAAATATGCGAAGTTAAGGGATTGTTCGCCGCACATGCGTCCGCCACGGTCGCCAGATGCGGTCGATCGCATGCCCGATCGCATGATCGCCACTGGCCTTGGCCGCGATTTGACCCTAGAGCCTCTTTCCCATGGAAGAGGCCCGTTCCGAAACCGCCCCTAAGTCCTTTGCCTATCGCCTGCGCCGTGACGCCGGGGGCCTGTTTGGACGTTTGCGCCCCTTATGGCAGCGCCGCCTGTTTCGCTGGGTGGCGATCCTGCTGGGCGGCGCCTTGCTCGCCATTGCCCTGTTCTGGTTGATCTTCGCGCGCGGCCTGCCCGACGCGACCTCGCTGCTGGAATATGAGCCCCCGCTGCCGACCATCGTGCGCGACATCAATGGCCAGCCGGTGCACAGCTATGCCCGCGAACGCCGCGTCCAGCTGCAATATAGCGATTATCCGCCCTTGCTGATCCGCGCCTATCTGGCGGCGGAGGACAAGACCTTCTTTGAACATCATGGCGTGGATATTCCCGGCTTCGCCGGCGCGGTGTTCGATTATGCCAGCAAGCTCGGCTCGGGCCAGCGTGCACGCGGCGGCTCCACCATCACCCAGCAGGTCGCGAAGAATTTGCTGATCGGCGACGAATATTCCCCGACCCGCAAGGTGAAGGAGATGATCCTCGCCTGGCGCATGGAAAATGTGCTGAGCAAGCAGCAGATCCTGGAACTCTACCTCAACCAGATATTCCTTGGCCGTAACGCCTATGGCGTTCAGGCGGCATCCCGCGCTTATTTCGACAAGGATGTCGCCGACCTCCAGTTGCATGAAATGGCCTATCTCGCCATCCTGCCCAAGGGGCCGGCCAATTATCGCCCGGAAAGCGAAAAGGGGCATGAACGCGCGCTCGATCGCCGCAACTGGGCGCTGGGCGAAATGGAGAAGAATGGCTGGATCACCGCCGCCCAGCGCGCCGCCGCGCAGGCGCAGCCGCTCGGCACGGTGCAGGCGCATGGCTCCAGCTTCGACGCCCGCGCCGGCGGCTATTATATGGAGGAGGTGCGCCGCCGCCTGATCCAGCTGTTCGGCGAAAAGGCGGAGGATGGCCCGAACAGCGTCTATGCTGGCGGCCTCTGGGTGCGCAGCCCCTATGATCCCACGCTTCAGGATCATGTCGCCACCTCGCTGCGCAACGGCCTGCTCCGGTTCGACGCCGGGCGCGGCTGGTCCGGTCCGGTCGGCCATGTCAATGTCGACAATGGCTGGGAAAAGGAACTGGCGGCCAGCTACATCGACGTCGATTATGCCGAGTGGCGCGTCGCGGTGATCATCAGCCGCACGTCCACGGACGCGCAGATCGGTTTCGCCGACGGCAGCACCGGCACGCTCCCGGCCGGCGCGGCGCAGACGCCCTATCGCAAGACTGGCGGCCCGGCCTTCTCGGCGATGAAGCCGGGCGACCTCATCGTCGTGGCGCGCAACGGATCAAGCTGGGCGCTGCGCAACATTCCCGAAGTCTCCGGCGGCATGATCGCGGAGGAAGTCCATACCGGCCGCATCCGCGCGATGCAGGGCGGCTTCGATTCGCGCCTCTCCTCCTATAACCGCGCGACGCAGGCGCTGCGGCAGCCCGGTTCCACCATCAAGCCCTTCGTCTATGCCGCCGCGCTCGACAATGGCATGACCCCCGCCTCGATCATCGTCGATGGCCCCTTGTGCGTCTATCAGGGCGCGGGCCTTGGCCAGAAATGCTTCCGCAACTTCTCCGGCGGCAGCGCCGGTCCGCAGACGATGCGCTGGGGCGTGGAGCAATCGCGCAACCTGATGACCGTGCGCGCCGCCAGCCAGACCGGCATGGATCGTGTCGTGCGCACCATCAAGAATATGGGGATCGGCGACTATCAGCCCTATCTCTCCTTCGCGCTGGGCGCGGGCGAGACGACGGTGGAACGCATGGTCAACGCCTATGCCGCGCTCGCCAATCAGGGCCGGCAATTCCCGCCCAAGGTCATGGACTATGTGCAGGACCGGCGTGGAAAGGTGATCTGGCCCGAACGCTGGAAGCCTTGTGATAATTGCAACATGGCGAACTGGGACGGCAAGCCGATGCCCCGCTTCGGCATGGAGGGCAAACAGGTGATGAACCCGATGACCGCCTATCAGGTCGTCCACATCACCGAAGGCGTGATCCAGCGCGGCACCGCCACCGTGCTGGCCGACCTCAACCGCCCGCTCTTTGGCAAGACCGGCACCACCAACGGCCCGACCAATGTCTGGTTCGTGGGCGGATCGCCGGACATCGTCGCGGGCGTCTATATCGGTTATGATCAGCCGCGCAGCCTGGGCGGCTGGGCGCAGGGCGGCCGCATCGCCGCGCCGATCTGGAAGGCGGCGATGACGCCGCTGCTGGAAACCATGCCCAAGACGCCCTTCGTCGCGCCCGCCGGCATCCGCATGGTCGCGATCGACCGCCGTTCGGGCAAGCGCGTCTATGGCGCATGGCCCGGCACCGATCCCAAGCCTGCCGTGATCTGGGAAGCGTTCAAGCCCGAATCCGAACCTCGCCGCTCGATCCGCAAGGAAGAAGCCGAGGAACAGGCCAAGGTCGCCGCCGCCCGCGCAGACCGCGCGGTCGCCAACGGCCGCCGCCGCAATGACGCCGACTTCCTGGAAGGACAGGGCGGGATTTATTGAGGGATGGCAGACCGTATTCTTCTCATCGACGGGATGCTGTCAGGCACTGGAATCAGAGATAAAATGGAGGGTGGCTATATTGAGCCTTCCGATATTGGATTGAGCCCGACCTTATGTTCTGACTTGGCGGAATGGCTTCTGAGGTACGAAGATGCCCATTATGAGGGTTTTAAACCGCACATAGTGGAGCAACTCGATCAAGCGCGTTTGCTGTTGGCAAGTCGCGTATCTATTGAACTTCCCGATGTTGAAGTCGGGTATTTTTCCGACGGACGAATGACCCAATTGCGCTGATCGTTTGTCAGCTTGGCGCGAATGGATGACATCCACTTTATGCGTGGGGTGAACTACCCCTTCGTCATCGCTTCGCGATGCCACCTCCCCTTTCAGGGGAGGAATAATGCGACGAGAAAATCCTCCCCTGAAAGGGGAGGTGGCTGGCCGCAGGCCAGACGGAGGGGTAGGGTGCGGCCATGCTCCATGGCCCGAAAGACACGCAGCTTCGCGCCCGCACCTTGCGCCGGTCCATGACCTTGCCCGAAATCCTGCTCTGGCAGGAACTGCGCAAACGCCCCGCCGGCCTCCGCTTTCGGCGCCAGCATCCGGCGGGCGTCTATATACTGGACTTCTTCTGCCCCCGACACCGCCTTGCGGTTGAGGTCGATGGCGAGGTGCATGGGCGTGGCGACGCACCGGAACGGGATGCGGCGCGTGACCTGTGGCTCACCGGGGAGGGGATCAGGGTTCTCCGTATCCGGGCAACGGATGTGCTGAAGGATGTAGAGGCTGTCGTCCTCCACATCAGCGCCAGCGCGCGGGGCTAGCTACCCCTCCGTCAGCCTTCGGCTGCCACCTCCCCTTTCAGGGGAGGATTGGCGGCTAGGCGGCCGCCGCCGCAACGACGCCGACTTCCTGGAAGGGCAGGGCGGGATTTATTGAAGGCGCGCCATACGGCTTATTTATAAAGCAGCGTGTCTGATCCTGACACCATAAGGTCTGACAGATCATGGCCGGCCGGCGCATGGCTCAGGTCATGCTGGTGACTGATGAGTTTCCACACGTCGCGGGTAAAGCCGGCAGCCTTGACGTCGCGATAGAACATGTTCGCCGAATAACGATTGAGCGTCTGATATTCGTCCCACATGTGGCCCAGAATCAGATTGGGATGCACCACGGTCTGTTCATGCGCCGTCTTTTCTATGATCGCGCGCATCGCTGCATTGTCGAGCGTCAGATGCGCGAAAGGCGTGGGGATGAAGTCCGACAGGTGGCTGCCATAATAGCTGTGGAACCACGGAAAGACCTTGATGAAGGCGACCCCGCCGGGCTTGAGCACGCGCTTGATCTCCGCGAGTACGGCGGGAACGTCGGCGACATGCTCCATGACTCCCCAACTGAACACCACATCGAAATGATTGTCGTCAAACGGCATGACCCGACCGTCATAGACGCAGGCGCTAACCCGATCCTTGATCTGTTCCGCTTCGGGAAAGCCGGCTTCGATCAGTCGTGCAACAGCGCCCTCCGGATTGAGCGCCGACACGTCCAGGCCCACAACCTGAGCCGCGCCTCGCGCTGCCAGGCCATATGTCATCAACATTTCGCCGCAGCCCAGGTCCATTATGGTCTTCCCGGCTGGATCTCCGATTTCAGCGACGACCTGATCGATCGAATCGACATAATGGATATGAACCCAACGATCCATGTCGGGCAGGAAGCTGTTGCCGGCCGCCGCCGGAGCCGCTTCGCCCTGAACAACTGGATCAGTGGGCGGGGCTTTATGTCGGCGAGGACGCAGCCGCTTGAGGATTTTCTTGAACCGCATATGCCTTGGTTAGTCGCGAATATATCGCAACACTAGAGGCGTTTGGTTGCTCGATTAAGATGATAGTTGCGGATTTGTGAAAAGCAGGGCAGCCCGTCTGGCCTTTGGCTTACGCCCTTCCCAAATCCGCCGCCCTCGGATAGTGGCATGCGTTTGCTGGCGCGTTTGGGCGCAACGACATTTCTGGAGACTTCCCATGCGCGCCGAAGCGCAGCAATATATCGACCGTATCGACGCCGCGCTGGACCTGCTGCGCCGCTTCCTCGACTGGGACCGTGCGCTGCGCCGGCTGGACGAGTTGAACGCGCGTGTCGAAGACCCGACCCTGTGGGACAATGCCAAGCTGGCGCAGGAGGTGATGCGCGAGCGCACCCGGCTCGACAGCGCGATCGGCGCGACCCGCTCGATCGAGGGCGAGAAGACCGATAACGCCGAACTCATCGAAATGGCCGAGGCCGAAGGTGACGAGGATATGGTCGCCGAAGCCATCGCCGCGCTGAAGGCGCTGGCCGAGCGGGCGGACGAGGACAAGATCAAGGCGCTGCTGGCCGGTGAGGCCGACGCCAGCGATACCTATCTGGAAATCCATGCCGGCGCGGGCGGTACCGAAAGTCAGGACTGGGCCGAAATCCTGTCGCGCATGTATCGCCGCTGGGCGGAACGGCGCGGCTACAAGGTCGATCTGGTCGATTATCAGGCGGGCGAAACCGCAGGCATCAAGTCCGCCACCTTCCTGATCAAGGGCGAAAATGCCTATGGCTATGCCAAGACCGAAAGCGGCGTTCACCGCCTGGTCCGCATCAGCCCCTATGACAGCGCGGCGCGCCGCCACACCAGCTTCTCGTCGGTGTGGGTCTATCCGGTGATCGACGACAATATCGATATTGAGGTCAAGGAAAGCGACCTCAAGATCGATACCTATCGCGCATCGGGCGCGGGCGGCCAGCACGTCAACACCACCGACTCCGCGGTCCGCATCACCCACGTCCCTTCGGGCATCATCGTCGCGTCGCAGAATGACCGATCGCAGCACAAGAACCGCGCGACGGCGATGAACATGCTGAAGGCGCGGCTCTATGAAGCCGAACTGCGCAAGCGGGAGGAAGCGGCCAACACCGACTATCAGGCCAAGACCGAAATCGGCTGGGGCCACCAGATCCGCTCCTATGTGCTGCAACCCTATCAGCTGGTGAAGGATCTGCGCACCGGCGTCACCTCCACCTCGCCTGACGATGTGCTGGACGGCGCGCTCGATCCCTTCATGGCCGCCGCCTTGTCGCAGAAGGTGACGGGCGAATCGGTCGATGTGGAGGATGTCGATTGATGATCGTGCGGGCGGTTGCGGCGGGCATCTTGCTCCTGCTCGCCGCCTGCAATCCGTTGGGTGGGGGCGATGAAAAGGATCGCCCCGCCGCCGCGCAGGATTTCCCCCGCGCCGACCGCCCGATCGCGCCGATCGTGTCGACTCGCTGGTCCAGCGAGGAAGCGCGTGACCGCGTCAATGAAGCAGAAGACATCATGGACCGCGCGGGCATCCGCCCCGGCATGAGCGTAGCCGACATCGGCGCGGGCGAGGGCTATTATACGGTGCGCCTCGCCAAACGGGTTGGCGCGGACGGGCGGGTGCTGGCGGAGGATATTCTGCCCGAAGTGATCGAAGCCTTGTCGCGCCGCATCACGCGGGAAAAATGGGACAATGTCAGCGTCAAGCTGGGCGCGCCCGAAGACCCCAGGCTGCCCGCAAACAGTTTCGACCGCATTTTGATGGTCCATATGTATCATGAGATCGCAGAGCCTTATGCCTTTCTCTGGCATCTCAGTCCCGCGCTCAGGAAGAATGGCGAACTGATCGTGGTCGACGCCAATCGGTCGACCGATCAGCATGGCACGCCGCCGCGCCTGCTGGCCTGCGAACTGGCCGCCATGGGCTTTCGCATGGAAGAGGTGATCCCTAAGCCGACCGCGGGCGGTTATCTCGCCCGCTTCCGCCGCATCGCCGCGCGACCTGATCCGGCCAGCATCATTCCCTGCGCTTTTCGGAACTGAAAAATGGTTAATCGGGGTGACGCCCTGTTTGTTGACGGGCTGTCATCGCTGTTGGCGCAGTCTGTCGACAAGGGAGGCTCGGACCATGATCGAGCGGGATTCCTATGCGGATGGAGACGCGGCGTCGCATGACGCTATGCGGCGCAAGCTGTTCGAGCCGGTCCAGTTGCGCCACGACGGCATCGCGCTGCGGGCCCATATGCTGGACCTGTCGGCATCCGGCGCGTTGCTCCATTGCGAACGTCGGGCGCCCCGGCCGGGCAGCGGGATCATCATTCAGACGGATGGCATGCGCGTTGCGGCGCATGTCGTCTGGGTGGATGGCAAGAAATTCGACGTGCATTTCGATGCGCCGCTGGATGCGGCGACGATCCGCGGCCTGACCGACGGCTGACGCCCCGTCAGGTGAAGGCGGGTCGCCTTTCGGGTGCTGGCGCGATCTGCGTCACAATAGTGCGCCATGCATCCGACCAGCGATCCAGGCTATAGGCGTCGATCCTGTCGCCCGGCAGGATGTGGCGGGCCGGATCAATCTGCTGTGCGATCGCCTGCGCCATGGCGGCCGGATCGGCCGGGTCTATCAATAGCCCAAAGCGGCCATGGTCGAGCAGGGCGGTGGCGTTGCCGGCGCTGCGCGATGCGACGATCGGCCGAGCGAGGGCCATCGCTTCCAGCAGGACATTGGCTGATCCCTCCCACCAGGATGGCAGGACGAAGGCGGCGGCTCCCGCAATCCAGGGGAATACATTGTCAACTGCGCCGGGCAGCAGCAGGTCGGTTTCGACGCCCAGTGCGGCCGCCTGTCGATACAGGCTCTGCCGGGCATCGTCGCGGCTTTCGCCCAGCAGGATCAGGCGGGCAGGGCGGTCCTGCCGCAGTCGGGCGAAAGCGTCGATCAGCGTCGGGAAGTTTTTCTGCGGCGCCAGACGACCAATGGCGAGGATGACGGGTGCAGGTCCGTCCAGCCAGGGATGCGGCGCGGGGAACATGGCCTGTCGACGGGCGGTGCCGGCGTCGATCGCATTTTCGATCACGCTGGCGCGCCCTGAAGCGACGGAGCGGGCAAAGGCCGGCACGCCGTCCACCAAGGTTGGGGATACCAGCACCAGATGATCGGCGTCGGCCGCCAGCAGGCGGGTCATCAGTGCGCGTCCGATGGACGCGAACACTCCCTTGGGCGCGCCCGGCGCAGCGCGACGCAGATCATTGCTGATGCGATAGACACGGCGCAGTCCCGGCCGCAAGCGGCTGCCCAGCAGCACGGTCAGATGGCCATGATTGCCCGCCGAGATCAGCAGGTCCGGCCGGCTGGCGCGCAGATGGGCGTGCAGGCGGGGCATGGCGCGCCATTTCTGGAGCCGGCGCGATCCGTCCGCATCCGACAGCAGGGCATGGTGCGGCACGCCGCCCACGCCCGCGCCGCCAGGCAGCGCCGTCACCAGTTCGACATCATGGCCCCGCGCCGTCAGGTCGGCCGCAAGCAGGCGGACATTGCGCACCACCCCGGTCGCCGCCAGCGCATGGACATAGAGGGCGATTTTCACATGCGGTCCCGTTGCAGCGCCGGAGCCGCGCGCCATTGGCTGGCGGGAAGCTGCGTCAGGGCATGGCGATAGAGTTCGCCCAGTCGGCTTTGCGCGATGCCCCGGCCTTCGACCAGCTGGACGATGTCGGTGCCCGGGTTCCAATTGCCCTCGATCAGCGCGGGGCCTTGCGCAGTGAGGCCGATGTCCCAGCCGATCACGGTAAAGCCGGCGCGAAATCGATCATGCGCCCGCATCGCCAGCGCGCGGGCGGCGGCGAGGTCGGGGATGGTCATGCCCTCGATTGCTGCGCCGGTCGCGGGGTGGCGGCTGTGGCGGGAGGGCGGGCGCTGGCCGCCGCTGCGCCAGGCGACGCCGCATCGTCCCTTGTCATCCACCGCCAGCACCAGATTGCCGGCGTTGAAATTGTCGACCGGGCGCGGGCCGCCGGCCGACAGGCGCAGCGCGGTGGCGCAGATTTCGGGCACGCCTTCTTCATTCAGGCAGGTAACGATCCGCAACGTCGGCAACGCGCCGGGGGACAGGTCGACAAGGGCAGGATGGGTTGGCAGGCGCCGCTGAATGACGCCGCCCTGACGCCAGAGACGATGCAGGTGAACAGCGAGAGCGACACTGTCGATGCATGTGTCATCTGCCCGCCAATGCCCATCCTGCCGCACGAAGCGCTCCACCCCTTGCCCCTTGGAGCGATAGCTGGGCTTGGCGATGATGTCGTCCTGTCCTGCGAGCCAGTCGACCAGATTCATGCCATCGGGATCGCAGGCGTCGGGTAGGGGCAGTCCCACCGCCCGTTCCGCAAATAGCTGCTTATTCTTCAACGGATTATTCAAAAGTGGGAAGGCTGCGGGGTTGAGCAGGCGATGCAGCCCCTTGCGATCCTTCATGCTGAGGCCGTGCAGGCGCACGCCATGGCCCAGATACAGCCGTTCGGCCGCCGACCATCCGCCGCGCCCGGCCAGCGCCAGAAGATGCCCGGCGAGCCGCCGCGCGGGCGGCCAGTGCTGCGCCAGCCCGTCATGATAGGCGGCGAGCAGGCTGTTGCCGCCGTCCCGGCCAACCGGCAGCGCGCGCAAGGTGAGCAAGTTCTATTCCGCCGCGATCGCCAGCGTGGCGCGGTCGGCCAGCACGGTCTCGGCCACATCGCGCGTACGCGCGTTGTCGACATCGATCGCGACCGCGCCATCGGTCAGGATCACCGGGCTGATGCGCAGGCGAAAGCGGCGGGAAAAGCGGCCGAACGCCTGTTCCAGCGTGCCGATGCCATAGCGGAAGCGGATGAGGTTGATGAGGCCGAAGGCGCTGATGATCCGCATCGGATGCTTCACAAACTGCCCGCCCGACCGGAAGGTCTCGGCAACGCGGAGCGCGGACCTGTCGCGCATCCAGTAAGTGTTGCAGTTGGAATAGCTGTCATCGGCGAAGCGGTAATATTTGCGTTGGCCCTGCGGATGGGCGGCCAGCACGAAAGCGCGCCGGGTGAAGGCGACCGCCGCATCCGCCTGTGTCGCGGCGCAGCCATCGATCATCTCGTCCACGGCTTCGGGCGTCAGCAGCACATTGTCCGCGGTGGTGATCAGCAGGGGGAAGGCCGCGCCCTCCGCCGAGGCGAGCACGCTGTCGACCAGATTGGGCTGCGCGCCAATCCCCTTAAGCCGTCCGCCCGCGATCAGCCCGCGCAAAGAGGGCAGGTCGCGCAGCAATTCGGGCTGTTCAATCACCACGCGAATTTCGCCGATCCGGCTGTTGGCGGCCAGCGCTTCGATCACATGGAGCAGCATCGGCTGGCCCGCGACTGGGACGAGGCATTTGTGGGTTACACCCGCCGTCAGCGCCAGCGGATCGGTCGCGCCGTCGCGTCGCCCGGCCAGAATGACCGCCGTGGTCCGACCCGGCATCATGCCGCCACCTGTTCAGGCATGGCGATCAACAATCCCTGCCGCTCCAGACTGTGGCCGATGATGGTTTCGACCAGCGCCGCATGGTCGACCCCGATCGAGGCGGCCGATCGGGAGATGGTCTTTTTCGACCAGAGGTTGCAGGACAGGTTCACTTCCATGAACAGCACCGTTCCGCTCGCCGGGTCATAGCGGAACTCGAACCGGCCATAGTCGAACGGCCAGAGTTCAGGCAGCATCGCCTGCGTCATCGCCTCCAGCCGGGTGCGCAGGTCCGCGTCCTCGACCAGCACCAGCGGATCGTCGCCCGCGTCGATGAGGCCGCGCTTTTCCTCATAGCTGCGTTCGCGATGCGGATCGGCCGGCACATACATCATCGGCGGGAGAATCCAGGGCGCGCCGCCACTGCCGCCCACCACGGGCACGGCGACGTCGAGCAGGGGCGCCCATTGTTCGACCAGCACATCATGGCCCAGCGCAAACAGGCTGTCGGCATGGTCGCGCGCCTCTGCCCAGCTATCGACCATCTTTACGCCCCAGGAGGCGGAGGAGGCGTTGGGCTTCACCACCAGCCGGTCGGCCGTGAAAGCCGGCGCTTCGAACAGGCCGCCGCGCCGGAAGATCTGCGCCTTCATCGTCGGCACGCCGCGCGCGCGGGCGATCATCTTGCTCAGATATTTATCGTCGGACAGGCCGCGCACGATCGGCGAAGCGCCCAGATAAGGGAGGTCGCACCGGGTCAGCAGCAGCGGGGCGAGCATTTCGCTGTTCAGGAAGCCGCCGCGATTGAGCAGGGTGACGACGAAATCGGCATCAGGACGATCGAACAGCGCATCATAGCGGTCGGCGACATCGACATGCAGGCCGATCGTCTCCAGCGTGGTCCGCATTTCATGATGATAGATGGCGTGATTGCCATCCTGCGCATCAGGCCGGCCATCGGCGCAGGCATGTTTGGCAAGGAAGAGGATGCGCAGCCGCGCCTTGTCGGCAGCGGAAATGCGGATCTGGCGGGGATGGATCGCTGTCATGCCTGTCCTGTACCGGGCCAGCGTGACGCGCCGCTTACGAAGCTGTTGCATCGCCATGATCGCAATCGGTCATGGCGATGACGGTTCGGCGTCGATCCTGTTACTGAAGCTCCAGCGGCGCAGCCTGCGCGTCTGGCAGGGTAGCGCCCATCGCCTTGGCCAGTGTCGGCGCGATGGCGCGCATGTCGATGCGGCCCAGATCCTTGCCCTTGGCGATGTGCGGTCCGCTGATCAGGAAAGTCGCCTCCAGATGGGCGGGACCGGGCAGATAGCCGTGCATGCCCTTGACCGGGGTGGGCGCGACCAGCGGCGCGGTGGGGCCGCGATAAATGTCAGTGACGAAACCGGGCTGAAGATTGACGAGGAAGCGCGCCTGCGGATTGGCGCCGATCTTTGCGATGGCGGGCTGGTCCAGCACGGCGGCGATGCCGTGGGCCGGATTGGCGGCCAGCCGGTCGAGCAGCGCCTTGACCTTGGCCACGCTCACGGCGTCATCAGGGCGGGACAGCATGATCGCCGCCGAACCGCCGGCGATCCACGGCATGGCCTGCCAGGATGCGACCTTGCCATCCTTATCCAGCGTGATGAGGCCGGCGTCGATGAAGGCGCGGAACAGGTTGAGGCCGGTGTGGGTCGCTTCGAACCCATGGTCGCTGACCAGCGCGATCACCGCGTCGGGATGCGCCTTGCGCTCGGCCGCGACGAGATCGCCGACGATGGCGTCGATCTTTTCCAGAACATCATGGGCCTGCGGCGTATCCGGGCCGACGCTATGCTGTTCATGGTCCAGAGCGGTCAGGTAAACGGTCAGGAAATCGGGCTTGTGCGCCGCCATCAGGGCAGTGGCGAAGCGGCCGCGATTTTGGTCGCCGCTCAGGCTTTCATCGATGCCCATGGCATAGGACTGGCCGACCCTGCTTTCCAGTTCCGCCTTCAGGCCCGGCGTGGCCAGCGCGTCGAGCAACTTTGCGTCGTCGGCATGGCCAGTGCGCCAGATTTGCGGCAGGTTCCAGCGGACGCCCTTTGCCGCGACGCTGACCGGCCAGTGTATGTTGCCGGTCGTCAGGCCCGCCTTGCTTGCCGCCTCCCATAGAGTCGGCACCTTGATGTCCTGCGCATACCAGTACCAGCCGCCCTGATTGATGCCGGTCGGATCGAAGCTGTTATTGGCGACGATGCCATGGGTGGCCGGGGTGACGCCGGTCATCAGCGTCGTGTGGCTGGGATAGGTCAGCGTGGGCGCAACGCCGGTCACGCCCGATGCATGGGCGCCGTCGGTCAGGAAACGGCGCAAATTGGGCAGGGAAAGGCCGCGCTTGTCCGCCTCCAGCACGTCGCCGGGGCGCAGGCCGTCGATCGAGATCAGCAGGACGGGTTCCGCCAGCGCCGCCGTGGGCAGGCAAGTGGCGAGCAGAAGCGATGCAAGCGCGGCATTTTTCACGATCATGTCTCCACCACCGTTCGCTTCGAGCGTGTCGAGAAGCAGATAGGACTTTGCATCCCGTTTCTCGACTTCGCTCGAAACGAACGGCTGTTGTTGATGTTAGAACCCCGCCTTCAATGTGGCGAAGAATTGCTGCGGCGCGCCGACCAGCAGGGTCTGCGCGTCGCCGCTGTTGCCAAAGCCGCCCGACCCGATGGTGCCGACATATTTCTTGTCGAACAGGTTGGTGGCGTTGAGCTGCACCTCGATCTTGTCGGTCAGGCGATAGCCGATCGAGGCATCCACGATGACCCGGCCGGGGACCGAGGCGTCGTTGGTATAGCTGTAGAAGCGGCGCGACATATAATTGACGCCGATCCGGCCAAAGATCGGGCCATTGTCATAGTTGAACTCGCCGCGCGCCATATGTTTGGGGCTGTCGACCACGGTCTTGTCCTTGATCGCGGCGACCAGCGTGCCGTCCGAGCTGTTGAGCACATCGTCGCGATAGGTCGCGTCGGTGTAGCTGTAGCTGGCATATACGCCGAAACCGCCGCCCAGCTTCAGGTCGCCGGCCGCTTCGATGCCCACGGCGCGTACGCCGCCGACATTCTGGAGCGCGGAGGCCAGGCCCTGGATCGGGCTGCCCACCTGCACCGCCAGAAGGCGGTTGCGGAAGTTCACCAGATAAGCGCCCAGCGTGCCGTTGAAGCGCGACGTGTTGTAGCGCAGGCCCAGTTCGAACGTGTCCGACGTTTCGGGCTTCAGATCATCCTTGATCGCATCGAAGCCGGCCTGATTGGTGGAGAAGGGGCCGGTGGTGGTGGCGCTGGCGAAGGCGCGCGTGACCTGCGTGAAGCCGCCGAAGATTTCGGCTTCCGGCGTCAGCTCCACGGCGAAGCCGGCATGGGGCTGGAACCAGTCCTGCGCCTTGATCTTGCCTTCGGGGAAGGTGGCCTGCACCACCGCTTCCGCCTTGTTCGTGACCTGGAAGCCCTTCCAGCCCAGATTGATCGTCACCATGCCCAGGTCAATCTTGTCCTGCACATGATATTGGAAGGTGTTGGTGGTGAAATCGAACGCCCATTGGGTGTAGAAGGGATCGGTCGGATAGTCGCGGAAGCTCAGGCCCGGCGAGGTGCGGCTGGCGAAGGCGTAGAAGCGGCGGGCCTGATTGAACTTGTTATTCTCATACCATGCGCCGACGCTCAGCTGCTGGATGCCCAGCGTATAGTCGACGCTGCCGAACACGCCGATCCGGTCCATGTCATATTCGGTCGTGCGGATCGACATGGCCACGCCATTGGGGCTGGGGGTATAGGGCGTGGCCCACAGGCCCATGCCGCTGTTATTGTGATAATAGCCCTTGATCTGGAAATTCGCCTGCTCGCCGATCGGCGTGGTGAAACCGATCGCGCCCAGCCAGTCCTTGCGCAGGCCGGCCGCGTCATAATAGGCGTCGTCGGCGCTGGTGACGTTGCCGGGATAGACCTGACCGCCGGCGACCGGCGCGCCGCTATAATCGTATAGGCCGTCGGGGAAGGGCGATCCGCCGCTGTTGCTGATCCGGTCGGCGTCGTTCAGCCGGTCGGCATAATCGATCGCGCGGGCATAATCGGGGTAGGTGTTGTCCCAGTTCCAGCCGAGGCGACGGATCATGCCCATCGACATGTCCTGATAATCCTGTTCGCGGCGGTCCGAATAGCTCAGCCAGCCGTCGATCTTCGCCTCACCAACGGGGATCACGACCTTGGCATTACCCATATGCTGGTCCTGCGTGCCCTGGCCTTTCCACTTGTCGGTCGATCCGTAACCATAAGAGACATAGCCGCGAATGCCGTCGCGCGTGCCCAGCGCGATGCGGCCGAAGGCGCGCCATGTTTCATCGCTGCCATAGGTCAGGTTGCCCTGTCCGGCGAGCCAACCGCCGCTAAGATAATCGGCCGGATCGGCGGAGAAGGTTTCTACCGTGCCGCCCAGATTGCCGGTCGCCTGCGTGCCTAGCGAGCCAGCACCCTGCGACACGCGCACGCTGCCGATATTCTCGCTGCTGATCGCGCGGGTGATGTGCAGGCCATTATGGTTGCCATAGCTCATGTCGCCCAGCGGGATGCCGTCGAAGGTGAAGCCAAGCTGATTCTGGTTGAAGCTGCGGATGGTGACGCGCTGCGACCATTCATAATTGCCGAACGGGTCGGCCGACTGGAAATTGACGCTGGGCAGCTTTTCAATGGCTTTGAGCGCGTTGGTGCCGGGCGTCAGCGTGATGATGTCGCGATTGGTGATTTCCTGCACCTGGCGGGTTTCGCCGCGGCCGAAGACGATGATTTCCGCGCCTGATGCGTCGGCGGCGGCATCAGCGGCAGGCGCGACGTCTTGCGCGAAGGCGGGAACGGAAATGATGGCGGTCGACGCCAGCAGCAGAGCGGTAGTGATACGCATGATCGGATAGTCCCCCTATTTCGGACCTGAGGTCGGGGGCGCACCTATCCGGGGGATGTTGCACGGCCATGTGGGTTGGTTGACGCGGTCAAGTCATTTTCGTGACTATGGTGTAACAATTTCCGTGGCGGCGTCATTCGGGCATGCGATCATGGCTCTTTCGCGCGTGCGAGAGGATCGGTCACGAACTTTGCCGGTGAAAGTGGAGCAATAATTGTCCAGATTCATTTAGTTGATGCTTGTTTAACAGTCTGTTTGTTTTTGTGACAGTGTGGGATTTATTGCTTAGCGGTAAAATATTCCTGTTTTACGATTCGAAAATAAACCGCGAATGACAAGTTTTGTCACAATTGAATTTGTTGCTATATCGCTGATTTTTCAGAAAATCTAATTCTTGGCACCTGCACAAAATACTGCCATTACTCTGCACCAAATAAGTGGTCGCCATATCGACACAAAGAACGTGTCTTCCTCAATTTCTGGGAGGTTCTATGTTCAAGGTTGACGGCAATGGTCCACTTAAATCCAAAACGGCATCTGAATCCGGCACTGTCTCGGCCTTCGGGGCTCCGCTGGATGTAGGAGCCAGCATATTCGACGCCACCCGCGTCGATCAGTTGCGCAGCGCGACGCTGCTGCTCTATCCACAGGATGTCATGACGCCGCCGACGACAGGTTCGGCTGGCGATCTCGACGCGCCGCAGGAAAATGGCAGCGGGTCCACCACCGTCGCGCAGGGGGCGACGGGCGATCAGCGTATCGACGGCATATTAAGCGGCATCAAATGGGCCAACAGCTTAATCACCTACGCCGACACGGATTCGCCGGCCGACTATCAGGCGGGCTATAATTCCGACGCCGATGGCGATGGCTTCAGCGCGCAGAATGAAGGCTTTTCGCAATTCACGGCGCAGCAGACGCTGGCGATGCACACCGCGCTCAACGACTTCACCTATACCCAGCTTTCCGCTGCTTATGGGTTCTCGGTCGAAGGTTTTACCAATCTGGGCATCGATTATGCCGGTGCCGGCAGCAGCGCAGCAACCATTCGCGCTGCCAATTCGAGCGATCCGACGACCGCCTATGCTTATTACCCCAACGCCAACGCCTATGGCGGCGACACTTTCTTCGGCAACTATTATGACAGTACTATCTATACGCTGAAGAATCCGGTTGCGGGCAACTATGCCTGGCACACCATGCTGCATGAACTGGGCCATTCGCTTGGGTTGAAGCATGGGCAGGAAACCGGCGGCTTTGGCGCGCTGCCGACAGCCTATGATTCGGTCGAATTTTCGGTCATGACCTATCGCAGCTATGTCGGCGCCCCGCTGTCTGGCTACAGCTATGAGCAATTTGGCGCCCCGCAGACCTATATGATGCTGGACATCGCGGCGTTGCAGGCGATGTATGGCGCAGACTACAGCGTTCAGTCGGGCGACACGGTCTACACATGGAGTCCCACGACCGGCGAGACCTATATCAACGGATCGCTGGCGATTGATCCGGGCGGCAATCGCATTTTCGCGACGATCTGGGACGGCGGCGGCGTCGATACCTATGACCTGTCCAACTATACCACCAACCTGTCGCTCGATCTCAATCCTGGCGGCTATTCGGTGTTCAGCCAGGCGCAACTGGCCTATCTTGGCAATAATGGCAGTGATGTCTTTGCGCGGGGCAACATCTTCAATGCGTTGCTCTATGGCGGCAACAGCGCGTCAATGATCGAAAACGCCATCGGCGGATCGGGCAATGACATTATTTCGGGCAATTATCTCGCCAATGTGCTGAGCGGCGGCGCTGGTGGCGACGCCATCTATGCCGGGGATGGCGCCGACACGGTCAATGGCGATGATGGCAATGACTATATCTTCGGCGACTATGGCAGCGATACGCTGAATGGCGGCGCCGGCAATGACATTATCGACGGCGCGGACAGCGTGGACGTCATCTATGGCGGTTCGGGCAATGACACCATCTATGGCGGCTGGGAATCGGATACGCTCTATGGCGAAGCCGGCGATGACGTCTTCATCAACCGCGAATATCTGTCTCTGTCCAATGTCGAATGGGGCGACACCATCGACGGTGGTTCGGGCACTGACCGGCTTGACCTGAGCGGCATCACCGCCACATGGGGCGCGATCATCGACCTGGCGGCCGGGACATGGCGCTATGAACCCGAATATGGCGGGACATGGAGCATCACCTCGGTCGAGAATATTGACGGCACGCAGCAGAATGACGTGATCACCGGCAGCACGGCGGTCAATGTCATCAACGGCAATGCCGGCAATGACCAAGTCTATGCAGGTTCCGGCAATGACGTCGTCAATGGCGGCGATGGCGACGACCTGCTGGTCGGTGGCGCCGGCAATGATGTGTTCAATGGCGGCGGTGGCAAGGACCTGGTCTATGGCGAGGCCGGCAACGACACCTTCATCATCGAAGATGGCTGGATCGGCAGCTATGGTGAAATTTTCGCCGGTGGCGCGGGATCGGACACGTTCGACTTCTCGGCAACCTCGGTAACGACTTCCATCACCAATCTGGATGATGGGGAATTCAGCTACACGCCTTTCGGTAGTGGAGCCATTACCCTGTCGAGCGTCGAGAATGTCGTCGGCAATGGCGGCGCGGATACGATGATCGGAACCGGCGCGGCCAATATCTTCACCGGCAATGGCGGCAATGACGTGCTGCAAAGCCATGGCGGCGCCGACACGCTGCTGGGCGGCGACGGCAATGATCTGCTCAACGGCGGCGGGGACAATGACACGCTGAACGGCGGCGCGGACACGGACACCGCAACTTATGCCGGCGCGCTCGGCGCGGTGACGGTCAGTCTCGCGATCGCGGGTGCGCAGGCAACCGGAGGGTCGGGTTCCGATACGCTGATCAGCATCGAAAATCTGACCGGCTCCAGTTATAATGATACGCTGACCGGCAACAGCGGCGCCAACACGCTGAATGGCGGCGAAGGTGCGGATGTGCTGGCTGGCGGTACCGGCAACGACATCTATTATGTCGATGATGCCGGTGACAATGTGGTGGAACTGGATGGCGCAGGTACCGACACGATCTTCTCGTCGGTATCCTACGCCCTTACCGGACGGATCGTGGAAACGCTGACCCTGCTGGGCGCGGCGGCGCTGGATGGCATCGGCAACAACCGCGCCAATACGATCAACGGCAATGATGGCAGCAATATCCTGTCTGGTCTTGACGGCAATGACACGCTTAACGGCGGGCTTGGCGCCGACACGTTGAACGGTGGTGCTGGCAATGACATCATGGATGGCGGCGCGCACACCGATGGCGCCACCTATGTCGATGCTACCGCTGCGGTCACGGTCAGCCTGGCCATTGCCGGGGCGCAGAACACCATCGGCGCAGGCACCGACACGCTGATCAACATCGAAAAGCTGATCGGCTCGGGCTTTAACGACACATTGACCGGCAATAGCGGCAACAACACGCTGGATGGTGGCGCCGGTGCGGATGTGCTGACAGGCGGCACCGGTGACGACATTTACTATGTCGACAATGTCGGTGACAATGTTGTCGAAGCCGATGGCGGCGGCACGGATCGCATCTTTTCGTCCGTGTCCTACACCCTGTCCGGCCGGATCGTGGAAACGCTGACCCTGACCGGATCGGCGAACATCAACGGGACGGGCAATGGTCGGGCCAACACGCTGACCGGCAACATCGGCAACAATGTGCTGCTGGGACTGGACGGCAACGACAGCATGAACGGCGGCAGCGGCGATGATATGCTGAACGGCGGTCTGGGCGCCGATAGCATGACGGGTGCACTTGGTCAGGACAGGTTCGTGTTCGATTCCGCCCTGGGGGGCGGCAATATCGACACGATCACGGACTATACGGTGGCCGACGACACCATATCGCTGGAAAATGCTATATTTACTGGACTGGCGACCGGCACCTTGTCTTCCGGCGCGTTCTTCATTGGGTCTGCCGCGAATGACTCGACCGATCGCATCATCTATAACAGCGCCACCGGCGCGCTGCTGTTCGATGCGGATGGCACCGGCGCAACGGCGGCGATCCAGTTCGCCACCCTGTCAACCGGCCTGGCGCTGACGGCGAGCGAATTCGTCGTCACCTGATCATCGTTCGATCACCAGAATCAGCGCAGGGCCGTCCAATTTGGTTGGGCGGCCCTGTGTTCATCTCGATCATGAAGGGCGCGCCGGCGCCAGCGTCTCCATAGCCGGCGAACCGCCCCCTGCTGGAGAATGACGCCATGCTGCTTCGCCCCTCTGCCGCCAGGATCATCATCCGCAAGCCGGACGATCCGGATGGCGCCTTCACCCTGACGCGCGTGCAGGATCTGATCAGGGCCGACGCGTCGATTGTCGGCACCGACGGACCCGACAGCCTGACCGGCACGGCGGGTGACGATGAGATTCTGGGCCTGGGCGGCGATGACAATGTGCAGGGCGGACTGGGGCTGGACAGCCTGTACGGCGGAGACGGCGACGATCTGCTGGACGGTAATGAGCATGCCGACCGGATGGCGGGCGGGGCTGGCAATGATATTTATCGCGTCGATGATTATGGCGATCAAGTGGTGGAGGCGGACGGCGAAGGGCTGGATCAGGTCGTTGCCCGCCTATCCTATGCTTTGCCCCAAGGCGGCGTCGAAAATCTGATCCTGCCTGGCGCGGCGGCAACCGGACAGGGTAATGCGCTGGACAATCTGCTGCGCGGCAATGCGGCTGACAATCTGTTGCAGGGGCTGGACGGAGACGATGTCGTGGAGGGCGGCGGGGGCAGGGACCGGCTGCACGGCGGCAATGGCGACGACTAGTTGATCGGCGGTGACGGCGATGATCGCATCAACGGGCAGGGCGGCGCGGACGTGATGGAAGGCGGCGCTGGCGATGACAGCTATTATGTCGACAATGTCGGCGATGTCGTGATCGAAACGCCGGGGCAGGGCGGCAATGACCGGATCTTCGCATCCGTTTCCTACAGCCTGACCGGCATCGATGTGGAAAGTCTGACCCTGCTGGATGGCGCGGCGAGTGCGCAGGGCAATGCGGCGGCGAACAGGCTGACAGGCACGGATGGCAAGAATCTGCTGTCGGGTCTGGGCGGCGATGACAGCCTGTATGGCGGCGGAGGGCTGGACAAGCTGGTCGGTGGCGACGGCGCTGATGCACTATATGGCGATGGCGGCGACGATCTTCTGTATGGCGAGCGCGGCGTGGATGCGCTGCGGGGCGGCGATGGCGCGGATATTCTGGACGGCGGAACCGGCGGCGACCTGATGAGCGGGGGTGGGGGCAATGATATTTACTATGTCGATCATGTCGGCGACAGGATTGTCGAGAATGGCGACGAGGGCGTCAACGATGCGGTGGTGCTGTCGATCAGCTATGTCCTGCCTGCCGATGCAGCGGTGGAGACGCTGGTGCTGCCCGGCGCGCTTGATCGTGACATTAGCGGCAACGGCCTGAACCAGACGCTGAGCGGCAGTCGCGGCGACAATGTTCTGCGCGGCATGGGCGGTGACGATTATCTGGTGGGACAGGCCGGGCAGGATGTGCTGGATGGCGGACCCGGCCATGATCGGATGAATGGCGGGCTGGGCGCGGATCGATTCCTGTTTGCGGCGCCGATTGGCCCGGACAATGTCGATAGGGTCCACGATTTTCATGCGCTGGAAGGCGATGCAATGGTGCTGGACGCCGCCATCTTCACCGGCTTGCTGATCGGGGCGTTGCCGGCGGAAGCCTTTCGCGCCGACCGGAGCGCGCGGGATGGATCGGACCGGATCATCTATGACAGCGAGACCGGCGCCCTGTTGTTCGACGCCGACGGCAATGGCGCGGTCGCAGCGATCCAGTTCGCCATATTGCTGGGCAATCCCGCGCTGAACGCGGGCAATTTCATCATCGGCTGACCATGTCGTATCGCGCCGCTGGGCAGGTGTGATGACGACAGGATGATATGGGCGGGGCGATGACAGCGGCCATCGCCCCGCCCGATCTTCATTCGCGGAAGGCAGTTTCCTTCAGGCGGGTCAGCGGCGTCAGCAAATAGGTCAGGACCGTCCGCTTGTCGCCCAGCAGGTTGACGTCTGCGCCCATGCCGGGGCCGATGCGCAGGCGATGGCCGTTGCCGTCGGTAATGGCGTCGCTGGAGGTGCGGACCCGGACCAGATAGTGGCTTTCCCCGGTGCGTTCATTGACCACCGCGTCGGGCGAGATGGCGACGACTTCGCCCTGCATCGACCCGTAAACCGCGCTGTCATAGGCGCTGATATTGACCTTCGCCTTCTGCCCCAGTCGGACCGAGGCGATGTCCTTGGCCATCACCGCCGCCTCGATCAGCAGGCTGTCGCGGCCCGGCACCATTTCCAGCAGCGGGTCGCCCGGCCGGGCGCTGCCGCCCACGGTGGTCACGAACACGCGATTGACCCGGCCGTCCACTGGCGCGCGTACGATGGTGCGACGAAACTTGTCTTCATAGGCAGGTAGGGCGGCCTGACGGGTCGCCATTTCGCCGCGCGCGATCGCCAGTTCGTCGGCCGCGCGGGCGATCCAGTCGCGTTTCTGCTGCATCGCGGTCGATTGCGCTTCGGCCAGGCTGGACTGGGCGCGGGACACGGCTGCTGCTGCACCCACCGCTTCGCTGGTGGAGACGGCAACGCTATTTTCCGCCTGCAACAGGGCGCGGCGTGGTTCGATCCCTTCATTCACCAGCGGCCGGATCAGTTGCAGGTCGGCCTTGGCCGTATCGCGCGAGGCGTTGCGCGAATCCTGCGTCGCCCGGCTTTCCGCGATCATGCGCTGTGCCTGCGCCACGCGGGCGGAGCCAACGCCGTTGATGCTGTTCAGTTCGGCCATCCGGGCATTGTAGAGGCTGCGTTCGACCTCGATCTGGGTGGCCATCACCGCGTCGCGCGGGGCGGGGAAGCGCGGCGCGCGGCCGATGATCTCCGCCTCCAGCCGGGCGATCTTGAGCGAGAGCGCATCGCTGGTGGTGCGGCTGCTCGCCAATTCCGATCCGCTTTGCGTGGGGTTGAGGCGCACCAGCGGCGTGCCCTGTTTCACATCCTGGCCGGTGCGGACCAGGATCGCCTCCACGACGCCGCCTTCCAGGTTTGAAATGACCTGCAATTGCGAACTGGGAATGACCTTGCCGGTTGCGCGGACGGTGCGGTCGATCTGGGTCAGCCCTGCCCAGAGCAGGAAGATCGCCACGAAGGCGAGGATGCCCCAGAGGAAGATATTGGCCGGCACGGTCGGCCGGATATGGCCATCGGCCGTGGTTTCGACGCCGCGGGTCATGCCGCTTTTCCTCCCGAAAGGCGCTGAAGTATCGCATCGCGCGGGCCATCCGCGACGATCTTGCCCTGATCCAGTACGATGACGCGATCGACCAGGCGCAACAGCGATGTGCGATGGGTGATCAGCAGCACGGTGCGCCCCGCCACTTCGGGCTGCAACCGATTGATCAGGTCCGCTTCGGTCTGCGCGTCCATCGCGCTGCTGGGTTCATCGAACAACAGGATCTGGGGATTGCCGACCAGCGCGCGGGCGATGGAAATGGACTGCCGCTGCCCGCCCGACAGACCCTCGCCACGATCAGCGAGGCGCATGTCATAGCCATTAACGATTTGTCCCATGAAGCGATGCGTGCCGCTGATTTCGGCCGCGCGCAGCATTTCATCCTGATCGCCGGCATCGCGGGCAAGGCAGATATTGTCGCGCACCGATCCCGCCATCAGCACATTGTCCTGCATGGCGGCGCCGATGAAGCTGCGGATCTGATGCGGCTGATATTGGCGCACGTCCGCGCCGTCGATCAGCACGACGCCCTCCTGCGGTTCATACAGGCCCAGGACCAGACGGGCGATGGTCGACTTGCCGGAGCCGACCCGGCCGAGGAAGCCGACGCGCTCGCCCGGTGCAATCGACAGGTTGATGCCGTTCAGCGCATTTTCCGGCGCGCCGGGATAGCGGAAGGCGACATTGCGCATTTCGACACGCCCGTCGATCTTCGTGGGCATCAGGCCTTCGCCGGCCGGCCCTTCGTCCGGGGTTTCCATCAGCGTGTTGATCTGGCGATAGGCGATGCGGGTCGCCGAGAGGCGCGAGAGCAGCGTCGCGATCTGCGCCAGCGGGGCGATCGCCCGGCCGCACAATATGGAGCAGGCCAGCAGCGCGCCGGTGGTGATGACATGATCGCGCAGCAGGCCCACGCCCAGGATGATGATGCCGCAATAGGCGATGGTGTTGGCGCTGTTGGCGACGGTGACGGCGATCGACGCAGTCAGCCGCTGGCCCAGCGAACTGTGCGAATGCTTGACCAGCGCCTTGCGCCAGCGGTCGCGCTGCATCGGACCGGCGCCGATCGCCTTGACCGTTTCCAGGCTGCCGATCGTTTCGATCAATACCGATTGCTTGACGAGGCCGTCTCCCAGGCTCTTGGCCGACAGCCGGTCGAGCGCGGGATTGGTCAGCATGCCGGCCAGCACCACCACCGGGATCATCAGCAGCGGGGGCAGCACCAATATGCCGCCCAGCGCGGCGATCACCGACAGGGTGATGAGGATGAAGGGCACGTCGATAATGGCGGACAGAGTGGCCGAGGCGAAGAAATCGCGCAGCGTTTCCAGCTCGCGCATCAGGCCAGTCAACGTGCCGGTCGACCCCTTGCGCTTGTCCAGCCGCAGCGCCAGCAGCTTCGCAAACAGCGTGTCGCCGACATCATGGTCGATATTGGCGCCGGCCACATCGACGAAATAGACGCGCAGCAACCGCAGCACGAAGTCGAAAATGAGCACGATCACCAGCCCGATCGTCAGCCCCACCAGCGAGGAGGAGGCGTCGTTGGGAATGACCCGGTCATAGACGGTCATGGTGAAGAGCGAGGAGATGAGCGCGAAGAGATTGATCATCGTCGCGGCGATCGCGACCTTCACATAGATGGCGCGGTTGCGCAGCATCGGCTCGATCAGCCAGGGGGCGAAACGCTCCCTGGCGGCCGCGATCAAGGGCTGGTCGTTCATGGCCGGGCGATCCTGTCCGAAGAGGCGATGGAAATGGCGAGGTGTGGCAGCAACTGGCCGGTCTTGGCCAGCAGGATGAAGTGCGCGGCGTCACGGTCCGACAGCGACTGCACATAGTTGGCCGCGCTGTAGAAATAGTTGTCTTCTGCGCTTTGCAGGTCGAACAGCGTCCCCTGTGACGAGGCGAAGCGGGCGGCGATGACGTCGCGCGTGTCGCGGCTGGCGAGATAGGCGGCATGGGCCGCGTCCACCTGCGCCTGCAACGCCTTGAGATCGGTGAGCGCGGTCTGGGCGTCGCGCAGCGCATCCTGCCGGACGCGCGTGGCATAGGCATCGGCTGCATCGGCGCGGGCGGTCGCCTGATCGGCCTTGGCGTTGAAGCCTGCGCCCAGCTGCGCACGCAGGATGATGCGGCCGCGCACGTCATAGTCGCCCGGATTTTCGAACACGCCATAGCGGCCGGCGTCGATACCCGCGGCGATGCTGGGCAGCCGTTCGGCGCGGGCGGCGCGGGCGTCCTGCCGCGCGGCGCGGGCTTCCGCCTCCGCCTTGCGCACGATCGGCGATTGCAGCAGCAGCGCTTCGAGATCGGCGGCGTCCGTCGGCAGGTCGCGGGGCAGGGGTGCCCGGCCGATCTGCGCGGGGGCGTCATGCCCGGTCAGCGTCCGATATTGTGCTTCGGCTGTATTGAGATCGCGGCGGAAGCGGGCAAGGCGCAACTGGGTGTTGGCGATCGAGCTTTCGACCCGCGGCATGTCGCCGCGCGCCGAATAACCCTGTGTGATGCGGCGCTCCAGCTGATCGCGCACCTTTTCCTGCCGGGCGCCATAGTCGATCGCGGCCTGTTCCATCAGGCGCTGGGCAAAGATGGCGTACCAAGCGGCAATGGTGCGCAGCGCCACATCCTCGCCCTGGGTGCGGGTGGTGAGGCGCGCGGCCTCCAATCGGGCCGTGGCGGCGCTGATGCGGATCGACGCAGAGCCGAAATCGAGCAGCCGCTGGCGCATTGATGCGGTGGCGTCGGTGCGGCCTTCAGGGCGCGACCGTTCGATGATGTTGCCGATATCGTTGGAAAAATTACGCGCCAGCGATCGATTCGCATCGATCGACAGGTCGATCGTGGGGAAGAGGGCGGACCGGGCCTGCACGCGGGCGGCCCGTGCCTCCCGCTCCCCGGCCTGGGCTTCGTCGATGACGATGTTGGTCTGGACGGCGGTTTCGACCTCTCCCTGAAACAGGGCGGGGTCGCTGGTGGCATCAGCGTTACGCAACAGCGGATCGTCTGCCGTTGGCGCGGAAAATGGCCGCATATTTGGGGGCGCCAGCACGGACGCCGGCTGCGCGAACAGGGGCGTCGCCCCTCCAACAAGCAATGCAACGCCTGCCGCGCCGCCCGTCAGGGCACGCCAACGCCCCTTGGCTTTCCCGCCATGAAATCCCGCCAAAGCGTACCGCAACGCCAACTTCCCCCAAGTCATCATCCGGTCAGGCGCAACAAGGGCGGCTGTGGAGATGTGCGGCGGATATGCCTGAATATACAGAGGCAGGCAACTTGGATCGCGACGAGTTGTCACAATGCCGGGGCGGGCCTCTTCTGGTTCTTTTCATGCCGCGATCAAGATATGTCGCATCCGTCATGTTTCAGAACCAAGAAGAGGCCCGCCTTCGGCGTTACCAGGCGAAGCGCAGCGATCCGATAACCGTGCGCGGCGCGCCATAATAGCAGCTATTGTTGAACGGACAGGCCGAGATATGGGTCTTGTCGAACAGATTGGCGGCGTTGACGGCGATGCTCCAGCGATCCAGCCCGACTTTGGCCAGATCATAACCGATCAGCGCATCGACCAGAATGAAGCCGTCGGTGTGGAAACGCTGGAAGGTGGTGACATTGTTGATGATCGCATAGGTCGTGGTGCCATCCGATCCGCCGACATAGCGCAGGCCCGCGCCCAGACTAAGGCCGGCGAGCGCGCCGGTCGCCTTTTCCGCCTTGCCAAAATCATAGGACAGGAAGGTGGACGCCGCCCATTTCGGCGTGCCGAGCTGACGCGTGCCGGTGGTGGTCGGCGTGCCGCTGTTGGTGGCCGTCGGCGCGACGGCGCGCGCGCCTTGGGTGATGATCGCGTCGGTGTAGCTGGCGGCGGCGATGATGTCGAAGCCGGGCGTGATTTCGCCGCGTCCTTCCAGTTCCGCGCCGCGCACGCGCACTTCGCCGATCTGGATCTGGGCGGTCGACGGGATTGATCCTGTGCCGGCCTCCGGGTGGCCGACCAGCACATTCTGGCGGCGCAGTTCATAGGCGGACAGGGTGAAGATCGCATTGGTGCCGGTCGGCTGATATTTCAGGCCAGCCTCATATTGATTCCCCGTCACCGGGGTCGCGGCGCGATTTTCGGTCGGCGACACGAAAACGGTGCCCGATTGCGGTTCGAAGGATTCGGCGTAGCTGACATAGGGCGACAGGCCGAAGGCGGATTCATAGAGCGCGCCCAGCCGCATGGTGAAGGCGGACTGATCGAAGCGCGTAACCGGCGCGGCGCGGGCGGCGGCGGTGGTCGGGTTGAGGTTCAGAGAATTTTGATCATACCAGTCCTGACGACCGCTGGCGATCAGTTGCAGCCGGCCGATCGACATCTGATCCTGGAAATAGACGCCGGTCTGGTCGCGTTTGCCATAGCTGTTGGTATAAGCGCGCGCTGCGCTGGCCAGCCCGGACAGATCCTTCAGGTCGAATGTCGGCAGGCCCGCGCCATAGCTGGGTGCGAACAGGCTGAGATTGGGGATGCCCTGGGTAATTCGGCTGTTGAATTGCTGGACATTTTCGCCGGTGATGCGCTGATAATCGAGGCCGAGCAGGATATTGTGCTGGATCGGCCCGGTCGCGAATTTGGCGTTCAGGCTGTTGTCCAGCGTCAGCGTGTCGAAATCCTCGTCCGCGCCGCCGCCGCCGCGGAAGATTTGGGAATAGTCGCTGTTGGTGGACGCGCCCGTGCCGGTCGTCAGGAAGCCGGAAACATAGAGCTGGCGATAGGACAGCTTATTGTTCTGGAACCGGAAGTTCGACCGGACCGTCAGATGATCGTTGAAATCATGGCGGAAGAAGGCGGCGATGGACTTCGCCTTGTGATCATAGCGCTCATAGCCCGGATCGCCGGTGTTGATGTTGCGGGGGAGCGTGCCCAGCCCGCCATTGGGCAAGACCGTGCCAAAGGCCGGCACGCCGGAATAGCCGCCACCGCTGGGCGCGTGCTGATAGGCGGCGACCAATGTGAAGCTGGTCGCGGTATCGGGCGCGAAGGTCAGCATCGGGCTGACATGATAACGCTCGGCCACGGTGCCGTCGGTCAGCCCGTCCGCCTTCTGCCACCCGCCCACGACGCGGGCGAGCAGCCGGCCTTCGCTGTCGAGCGGCTGGTTGACGTCGCCCACGAAGCGCAGGCTGTCATAATTGCCGACTTGCGCTTCGAACCGGCCGAAGGCGGTCGCTTCGGGCATCTTGCTGGTCAGGTTGACCAGCCCGCCGGGGGTGGAATTGCCGTAGAGGACCGATGCTGGTCCCTTCACCACGTCGATATGGTCGACCCGGTTGAAGTCGATTTGCGGCGTGGAATAGGGGCCGGCGATCAGCCGCATGCCATCCAGGAAGACGCCGGGCGCAAAGCCGCGCAGGATTAGTTGGTCATAGCGCGTGACCATGGCGCCGCGCTGATTGGGGGAGACGCCGGCGACATAGCCCAGCGCCTGATTGATCGACAGCGCGTTGCGGCGGATCAGTTCGTCATTATCGATGATGGTGATGCTCTGGGCGGTCGCCATCAGCGGGGTGTCGGTCTTGGTGCCGGAGCCGGTCTGATTGTCTTTCAGGCCGGTGACGATGATCGTGTCCGCGCTGCTGTCAGCCTCTTCGGCATGGGCCAGAAACGGGGTGAGCGCGGCGAGTGCGACACCGAGTTGGACAGTTGCGCGCATTGTGCGCCGCGTTGCAGCTCCGGTATGATTGGTCATGCGATCCTCCCCTGTTGCGGATGCGAGTAATAATGATTCGCAATTGCCACTAGGCGCGCCATCGGGTAGAGGCAAGTCCGTCGCCGCCAAGGGGAGCGCATGAAGACTGACAGCCTGACACCGTCCCGGCGCGCGCCGGTGCGCGCCATTGCCATGACCGCCCGTTGCCTGACCGCGCTGGTCGGCGGCTATGCGGCTGCGTCGGCCCTTGCGTCACTGCTGGCGCGAATCCTGCCGGTTTCGCGGGCGGAGGCGACGGCATGGGGGATGATCCTGTCCTTCCTGATCTATGCCCTGCTGGCGTTATGGGCTTTCCATGAAAGGCGGCTGCATCGCGTGGCGGCGGTCATCTGGGGCAGCGCGATCCTGTCAGTCGGGCTGCTGTGGCTGATGGGGCCGCGACCATGAGCAAGACACCCATGAGCAAGGCGACGGAGATGGAGGCGCCGCGCGGCCTGCGGCAGTCGATGGCGTGGATTCACACCTGGCTGGGTTTGCTGGCCGGATGGATCTTGTTCGCCATGTTCCTGACCGGCACGGCCAGCTATTTCCGGCCGGAGATTACCCGCTGGATGCAGCCCGAATTGCAGCTGGCGCCGGTGTCTCCGCGCCATGCGGCGGAACTGGCGGTCGCCCATATGCAGGCGACGTCGCCGGATGACGAGCAATGGTATATCTACCTGCCCGACGATCGCATGGTGGAAACCCGTATCTTCGCGCGCGCCCGGCCCAATCCCGATCCCGATGCGCCGCCCGCGCCCCGTCGCCCGGAAATCCGGCTGGACCCGGCGACCGGCGCGCCCGTGACCGCGCGGGAAACGCGCGGGGGCGAGCATTTCTATCGCTTCCACTTCCAGTTGCAGCTGCCCCATCCCTGGGGCCGCTGGCTGGCGGGGGTCTGCGCCATCTTCATGCTGGCGGCGATCATATCCGGCGTGGTGACGCACAAGCGCTTCTTCGCCGATTTCTTCATGCTGCGCTGGAACAAGGGGCAGCGCAGCTGGCTGGACGCGCATAATGTGTCGGCGGTGCTGGCGCTGCCCTTTCATGCGATGATCACCTATACGGGCCTGATCACGCTGGTCGCGATGTACATGCCCTGGCCTGCGGTGGCCAATTACGCCAAGCCTGCCACTTTCTACGCCGAAGCCTATGGCCGGGACGAGGAGGTGCCTGCCGCCGGCCGAGCCGCGCCGCTGGCGTCGATCGGCCCGATGGTCGATGCGGCGCGCGCCGAATGGGGCGGGGGGACGCCGCGCACCATTGTCATCCGCAATCCCAATGATGCGGCGGCGACGGTGACGATCCAGCGCAGCAGCGCGGACCAGATCAACGCCCGCGCCGGTTCCATCACCTATTCCGGCGTCACCGGCGCGCGCCTGTCGGCATCGCCTGCGCCCGGCGCGGCGATCGCGACGGCGGGCGTGATGCTGGGCCTGCATCTGGGCAATTATGCCGGGCCGGTGCTGCGCTGGACCTATTTTCTGCTGGGGCTGACCGGCACGGCGATGGTCGGCACCGGCCTGTTGCTATGGACCGCCAAGCGGCGCAAGTCGGGTGCGAAGCCCTTTTTCGGCTTCCGTCTGCTCGAGCGGCTGAACATCGCGACCATCGCCTGCCTGCCGGCGGGCATGGCGGCCTTCCTGTTGGCCAACCGGCTGATCCCGGCCGATCTGGCGGGGCGTGAGGCATTGGAGGTCAAGGCGATGTACTGGGTGTGGTTCGGCATGGCCGCGCTGATGTTGCTGCGTCCGGTAAAGCGCGCCTGGCCGGAGGCGCTGGGCCTGTCGGCCGCCGCCTTCCTGGCGTTGCCGCTGGTCAATATGGCGACGACGGACCGGGGGCTGATCGCCAGCCTGATGCGCGGCGACACGCTGTTCGTGGCGTTCGACATCGCCATGATCGCCATCGGCGCGCTGCTGGGCTTTGGCGCATGGCGGGCGACGCAGGTGAAGGCCGCGCCGGTGCGCAAGCGCAAGCCCCTGCCACCATCGGCGGCGCCTTCGCTCACTATGGTTGCGCGGGAGGCGGTCGATGTCGTTTGAAACCGGGCTGATCGGCTATGCCGCGCTGGCCAGTCTGGCGCTGGCGGTCAAGAAATATCGGCCCGCCCGGCCCTTGCCGGCGATGCCGTCGATGCGGGCGGCGCGGCCGCTGGGCTGGGCGCTGCTGGCGCTGGCGGCGATCGTGGCGATCATGCGGTTCGGCGCGGGGCTGGGCGTGGTCGCCTGGATCGGGCAACTCTGTATCGGCGGCGCGGCGTTGGTGCTGCTCTTGTCCTGGCGGCCGCGCATCGCCTATGGGCTGGCCATGCCGGCGGCGGCGGCGGGCCTGTTGCTGACGGCGCTGTAAGGGAAGGGGCTGCGCGATCCGTCCGCTCGACGTCAATCTGCTGGTGACGCTCAGCATCCTGCTTCAGACCCGCAGCGTCAGCCGCGCGGCGCAGCGGTTGGGCCTGAGCCAGCCGACGGTCAGCCGCGCGCTGGGGCAATTGCGCCAGTTGCTGGCCGATCCGCTGCTGGTGCGGTCTGGCGCGGGCATGACGTTGACGCGGCGCGGCGTGGAACTGGCCCAGCCGCTGGAGGACTGGCTGGCCCTGACCACGACGATGCTGGCGCCATCCGACTTCGCGCCGGAAACGCTGGACCGGGTATTTCGCATGGCGGCGACCGATTATGGGGTGCTGTCGGTGCTGTCGCCCGCCTTGCCGGCGATCGGCGCGGCGGCGCCCGATTGCCGCATCGATGTGTCCGCCTTTTCAGAAGATATGTTCCGCAAGCTGGCGGCGGGCGAACTGGATCTGGTCATCTATGGGCTGGAGCCGGACCTGTCGCTGGCCCATTCGCGCCATCTGTTCCGCGAAACCCAGTCGCTGATCGTGCGGCCGGATCATCCGCTGGCGACGCAGGACAGCGTCACGCTGGACGATTATCTGCGCTGGCCGCATGTCGCGATCAGCATCGGCGAACCCCATGTCGACCATGTCCATGCTAGCCTGGGCGATCGGGCCGACGAGCGGCGGGTGGTGGCGCGCCTGCCCTATTTCTACGCCGCGCCCGACCTGATCGGGGCGAGCGATGCGATCCTGACGATGCCCGACCGGGCGGCGCAACGCTTTGCCCGGTCGCACGGCTTTGCCTGCCTGCCCGCGCCGCAAGAGGTGGCGGGCTTCGATTACTGGCTGCTCTGGCATGAGCGCAGCGCCCGTGATCCCGCCACCCTATGGCTGATCGAGATGCTGGCGACCGCCGCCTGATCGGATAGTGCGCGGCGATCATATCGCGCACAATCGCTATTCAGATTTGATATTTGGCATGGCGGCGCGGATGCGACACATGCGGCTGCGAAGCAATCGCAACTAGATGCGTCATCTCAAGACGCCGGGGGATCGCACATTCATCGACATGAAGGGCGCGGCGTTGCCGTGACCCGAAACGGGCAAGTCCTTCTTCGCCCGGCCTATCATTTCATCCAGAGGAGTTTCCTACGTGAAGGTCCAGTCCCTTCTGCGCGCCACCGCGCTCGTCCCGGTCCTGACCATGCTTGCCCCGGCGTGGGCGGCGGAGGCCGACAGCAGCGAAATCGTCGTCACCGCCGCCGGCCGTGAACAGGAAGTGCGCGATGCCCCCGCATCGATCAGCGTCATCACCCGCGAACAGCTCGACCGGCTGCCCTATCGCGAAGTGACCGACGCGCTGATGGAGGTTCCGGGCGTCACGGTGACGCCGGGCGAGGGCAATAGTCGCGACATCTCCATTCGCGGCATGGCACCGCAATATACGCTGATCCTGGTCGACGGAAAGCGGCTTTCCTCCCGCGAATCCCGCACCAATGGCGGCAATATCAGCGAAGGCGGCCAGCTGCCGCCGCTGGAGGCGATCGAGCGGATCGAAGTGGTGCGCGGCCCCATGTCCTCGCTCTACGGATCGGATGCGATGGGCGGCGTCGTCAACATCATCACCCGCCGCATCGGCAGCGACTGGCGCGGCAGCGCGCGGGTCAACGGCACGATGCAGCTGGGCAGCGACTATGGCAATTTCGGCGACGGCAATTTCTATCTGTCCGGCCCGGTGACGAACGGCGTGGGCCTGCAATTGCAGGGCGCGATCAACCGGCGCGAAGGCGACAAGGTGATCGGCGGCACGCCCGAGCGGCTGGACCAGAGCCTGGCCGGGAAGGTCGGCTTTGCGCTCAACGACCGGCACGAAATCCTGCTGGAGGCGGGCTATTATCGCCAGAAGGTGACGCAGGTTTCGGGCGAGACGATCGAAGCTTCGGCAACTGCGCCGGCCGGCACGGTGGACGTGCAGGATCAGCGGCGCAAGGTCGGGTCGATCAGCCATAGCGGCAAATGGGGCTTCGCCAGTTCCGAATCCTATCTGCAATATGAGGATGCGAAAAACGTCACCGCGCAAAAGCAGGTGAAGAACACGGTCGCGCAGAGCCTGTGGGTCGTGCCGCTGCCATCCAACACGCTGACCGTGGGCGGCTTTTATCGCTATGAAGACCTGACCGACCTGACCGGGAACCGCCTGTCCGGGTCCACCACCACCGGCACGACGCGCACCAGCTGGGCCTTGTTCGCGGAAAATGAGCTGAAGCTGCTGGATGGACTGGCGCTGACCGGCGGCATCCGCATGGATAATGACGAACAATATGGCGTGCACTGGACCCCGCGCGCCTATGCGGTGTGGAACATCAATCAGGCATTGACGCTGAAGGGCGGCTATTCGCAGGGCTTCCGCGCGCCCAGCCTGCGCCAGACGCTGTCCGACTGGGGCCAGACCAGCCGGGGCGGCACCATCTATGGCAACCCTGATCTGGAGGCGGAAACATCCCGCACGATCGAAGCGGCCCTGCTCTTTTCACGCGGACGCTTCAACGCCAGCCTGACCGCCTATGATACGCGCTTCAATGACAAGATCACGCGCGTGACCTGTATCGAGGCTGGGGCCTGGTGCGTCGATGAGCCGCTCAGCACCATCGGGCGT
The DNA here is from genome assembly GCF_042647625.1 of Sphingobium rhizovicinum. Classification (NCBI taxonomy): domain Bacteria; kingdom Pseudomonadati; phylum Pseudomonadota; class Alphaproteobacteria; order Sphingomonadales; family Sphingobiaceae; genus Sphingobium; species Sphingobium rhizovicinum. The sequence continues at coordinate 585,457 of NZ_JBHRVU010000004.1, forward strand.
CCGCCCACGACCTATGTCAATGTCGACAAGGCCAAGGTGCGCGGCATCGAATTGTCGGTCGACTTCCCGCTGACCAGCACGTTGCGGGTCAATGCGTCGGGCACGCTGACCGATTCCGAACAGCTGACCGGCGCGGCGGCGGGCGCGGCGCTCAACGACACGCCCAAGCAGCAGGCCAGCGCATCGCTGAACTGGAAGCCCGACCAGCGCCTGTCCGCCTATGCCCGCGCCGTCTATCGCGGCAAGGAAGCCGTGACCGAAGCGCAGATCAGCGGCAGCAACATCTTCGCCGCCAGCTATACGGTGGTGGACATTGGCGGATCGTACAAGATCACGCCGGCCTTCACCGTCCATGGCGGTGTGCAGAACCTGTTCGACAAGCGGCTGAACTATGAGGCGTCGGGCTATATTATTGATCCGGCGCGCATCTGGATGGGCATAGGCGTGCGCTTCTAGGACCAATCGACATTCAGCCCTGGCGGGCTGCAAATGGCGAATTTCCGTGCTTCCGGTGCTCACGTACTTTGAGTACGCTCCGCTCCGGGTCACGCAAATCCACCATTTTCGCTCCGCCATCATCTGAATGTCGATCGGCCCTAGTTCAATAGGGATCGCCCAACTTCCGTTCGGGCTGAGCTTGTCGAAGCCCCGTTCTGTTCTTGAAGCGTTTGCAAAAAGACAGCCCTTCGACAAGCTCAGGGCGAACGGATTTGGCGTGAAATCATCATTCCTCATCGATCAGGATGCGGGCGGCGGCGCCGTCCGCATCGTCGAACTGGCCGTCGCGCAGCGCCCAGAAGAAGGCGGCCAGACCCAGCAGGCCAAGGCTGAGAGCAATCGGGATCAGGATGGAAATGCCGGTCATCGTGCGGCTCCCTTCAGGCGCAGGGCGTTGGCGATCACCACCAGCGAACTGGTTGACATGGCGATGGCGGCGACCAGTGGCGTGACATGGCCCATAATCGCCAGCGGCACGGCGAAGATATTATAGCCGATCGCCAGCGCGAAATTCTGTTTCACCACGGCGACGCTGCGCCTGGCGGTGCGCACAGCCATCGTCACCGGGGCCAGCCGGTCGCCCAGAAATACGGCGTCGGCGGCCAGCTGGCTGGCGTCGCTGGCGGAGGCCGGGGCCATGCTGGCATGGCCTGCCGCCAGTGCGGGACCATCATTCAGGCCGTCGCCCACCATCAATACCCTATGGCCTGCCGCCTTCAGCCGGCCGATCAGCGCCAGCTTGTCCTGCGGGCGCAGGTGGCCGATCGCGGTCGTGCCGGTGGCGCGGGCGATCGCCTCCAGCGCTTCGGGCCGGTCGCCGCTGGCGATTAGGGTCGCGACGCCCATGGCGTTGAGATCGGCCAGCGTTTCGACCGCATCGGGGCGGGGGGCGTCGGCAAAGCGCAGCAGCGTTACGGTGGGACCGCGCCGATATTCGCTGGCCAGATCGAACAGGCTGATCAGGCTGCGGGGACGGCCAAGGGACACGGTCTCGCCAGCGAAGCGACCGCTCATGCCTTCGCCCGGCTGTTCGCGCACGTCCTCCAGTCGCGCGGGCGTCACCCCCTCCGCTTCCAGCGCCTGCCGCAGCGCGATGCTCAGCGGATGGCGGCTGCCGCGCGCCAGCGCCAGCACTATGCCCTTGTCCTGCGCCTCCAGCCGGTCGATGTCGCGCGGGGTGGGGCGGCCCAGCGTCAGCGTGCCGGTCTTGTCGAACACGGCCTGGTCCACTTCGGCCAGCCGTTCCAGCGCCGACCCGTCCTTCACCAGCACGCCGCGCTTCATCAAAGCGCCGCACGCCACGATCTGCGCCGCCGGCACCGCCAGCCCCAATGCGCAGGGACAGGTGATCAGCAGCACGGCGACCGCGATCAGCAGCGCCTGATGCACACCCGCCCCGGCAATCATCCACCCGGCGAAGGAGAGGGCGGCGAGCAGATGGACGCAGGGCGCATAGAGGCGCGCCGCCCGGTCGGCGATCCGCACATAGCGCGACTTGCCCTGCGCCGCTTCCTCCATCAGCCGGGCGATGTCGGCGATCACCGTATCCGGGCCGGCCGCCGTCACCTCCACGATGATTGGTCCGTCGACATTGAGCGCGCCGGCCTGCACGCCGTCGCCCGGACTGACGCAGACGGGCGCGCTCTCCCCGGTCAGGAAGGCGATGTCCAGACCGCTGCTCCCATCGACCACGCGCCCGTCCGCGGCCAGCCGCTCCCCTGCGGCGGCCAGCATATGCATTCCCGGCCGCAACGCATCGGCCCGCACCCAGCGGCTGGCGCCCTGTGCGTCCAGCACCATGGCGCCCGGCGCGGTCTGCTTCAGCAGCGCGGCGACGCCGGCGCGCGCCCGGCCGCGCATCATGCTGTCCAGGCACCGGCCCGCCAGCAGGAAGAAGATCAGCATCACCGCCCCGTCGAACCAGGCATGATGGCCGCCGGTCAGCGTTTCATACAGGCTCATCCCCGTGGTCAGCAGCACGCCGATGCTGATCGGCACGTCCATATTGGTGCGCCCCTGTCGCAGCGCGGCGAAGGCGGATCGGAAGAAGGGCTGGCCCGCATAGGCGACCGTAGGCAGGGCGATGAGGGCGGAGAGCCAATGGAACATCTGCCGCGTGGCCCCATCCGCGCCGGACCAGATCGACACCGACAGCAGCATGATGTTCATCGCGGCGAAGCCCGACACCGCCAGCGCCCGTATGAGCGCGCGATTTTCGGCGGCGGCGACATCCACACCGGGGTCGGCCAGCGGTTCAGCGTCGAAGCCGATGGCGGCGATCGCGGCCTTCAGGTCCGGCGGGCTAAGCGCGGGATCATGGCGGATGGCGACGCGCCTGGCCGTCATGTTGACCCGTGCGCCCTCGATGCCCGGCACTTTGGCGAGGCCATGCTCGATCTTGGCAATGCAGCCGGCGCAATGCAGCGCGGGGACGGCGAACAGGCTTTCGATGCTGTCGGGGACGGGGGCCTCGGCAAAAACAGGCTGGGTCGCCATCAGAAAACCTCCCGCAACAGATGCTGTGCGCCATGGTTGATGTCGGCGCGCAACTGCCAGCGCCCGGCGGGCAGTCGGACATCGCCGACATAATGGCCGGGCGCGGTTTCGTGGAAGCTGATGGCGATGTCGGGCGCACGGCCCAGCGGATGCTGCGCCACTGCCGCGATGCGGGCATCACGGATCGGCGCGCCAGCGCTGTCGGTCAGCGCCAGCGTGACATGGCGCGCGGCGTCCAGCGCCACGGCATCCGTCCAGCCGAGGCGATCCTGCGCTCGCGCCTGCGCCAGATAGCGGTTGAACTTCTGGCTTTCGACATAGCTGTTGTCGACCACCGTGCCGCCGAAAGACCGGATCGCGACCGTCGCCATCAGCAGATTGACGGCGATCACCACGGCAAAGAAGGCGACCAATATGCCGGTCATGTGCCAGCCGGTGAAGCGACGGATCATATGTCAGGGCCTTTCGAAACGGGCGGGTTCGCGGTCGCCGCCGCCTTCGCGGTCGGTGGCGCGGACGGTGAAGGCGAAATCCTGCCGCTGCGGTCCGGGAGCAGGGGCGGCGATGAACAGGCGCAGCTTGGCCACGCTGTCGGCGGGAACGGTGGCGGTCACGGTCGCGCTCGCCTGTCCGCGCGGCATGGCGTCGGTCCACAGCATCGCGCCGGGCAGGCCATCGACAGCGACCGTCACCGGGCGCGGCCGCGCCTCCATATTGCGGACCTTGACCATATAGGCGTTGCGGATCGCCCCGTCGGACAACCGAACGAAGATCGGGTTGCGGTCCTGCTGCGCGGCGATGTCGATCCGGGTGCGCGCGCCCAGCGCGAACAGCATCGCCGCACCGATGGACAGCCACACCGCCGCATAGGCCAATGTGCGGGGGCGCAGCAGTGTCCTGAGAACGGGGCGGGGGGGAGCGCCCTGCTTTTCCGCCTCCGCATCTTCCTGCGTGCAATAATCGATCAGGCCACGGGGGCGGCCGACCTGCGCCATCACCTTGTCGCAGGCGTCGATGCACAGGGCGCAGGTGATGCAGCCGACCTGCGCCCCGTCGCGAATATCGATGCCGGTGGGGCAGACGGCGACGCACTGGTTGCAGTCGATACAGTCGCCGAACAGATCGGGGCTGGCCTGCGCCTTCTTCACGCTGCCGCGCTGTTCGCCGCGCCAGTCCTTATAGGTGACGACCAGCGATTTTTCGTCCAGCATCGCCGTCTGGATGCGCGGCCAGGGGCACATATAGATGCACACCTGCTCCCGCATGAAGCCGCCCAGCACGAAGGTCGTCGCGGTCAGTACGGCCACCGTGGCATAGGCTACGGGCGCTGCTGTGCCGTGCCAGAAGGCGTGTTGAAGCGTGGGCGCGTCGGCGAAATAGAAGATCCATGCGCCGCCGGTGGCGAGGGCGATGGCCAGCCAGACGGCCCATTTGGCGAAGCGGCGCGCGATCTTGGCGGCGCTCCATGGTGCTTTCGCCAGCCTTATCTGCGCATTGCGGTCGCCGTCGATGAAGCGTTCGACATGCTGGTAGAGGTCGGTCCACACAGTCTGCGGGCAGGCATAGCCGCACCAGGCCCGGCCCACGGCGGACGTCACCAGAAACAGGCCGATCCCCGCCATGATGAGCAGGCCCGCGACATAGTAGAACTCATGCGGCCATATCTCGATCGCGAACAGGTAGAAGCGTCGATGCGCCAGATCGATCAGCACCGCCTGATCCGGCGCATAAGGCCCGCGATCCCAGCGCAGCCAGGGCGTGCCCCAGTAGATGGCCAGCGTCACCGCCATGATCGCCCATTTCAGGCGGCGATAGAAACCATCGACCGCCTTGGGATAGACGCCCTTGCGCTTTTCATAGAGGGCGCTGGACCCGGCTGGCATCAGCATCCCCTCCTCCCCGGCACGGGGAGGTGGCAGCGCGCAGCGCTGACGGAGGGGGCGGGCAAGCTGACGCAACCGTGGCGTTTGGGGGCATACCCCCTCCACCACCGCTTCGCGGCGGTCCTCCTCCCCGTGCCGGGGAGGAAGGCCTCACTGCGCTGCATTGCCCGCTTCCACTGGCGTCGCTTCGCCGCCGCCCAGGCTGTGGACATAGGTCGCCAGCATGCGGATCGTCGCCTTGTCCAGCTTGTCGTCCCAGCGCGGCATCACGCCCTGACGGCTGTTCCACACGGTTTCGCGGATCGTGTCCGCGTCGCCGCCATAGAGCCAGATGCCGTCGGTCAGGTTCGGCGCGCCCAGCGCCCGCGTGCCCTTGCCATCCGGGCCGTGGCAGACTGCACAATTGTCGGCGAACAGCTTCGCGCCGCGCTGCGACGCGGCGTTTGGCCGGTCCTGCCGGCTGATGACGCGGACATGGGCCACCACATCATTGACCTGCGCGCTGGTCAGCAACTGGTCGCGGCCGAAGGCGGGCATCATCGACACGCGGGTCGCATCATGATTGGGGTTGCGCACGCCGTCGGTGATCGTCTTTTCGATCGTCGCCAGATCGCCGCCCCATAGCCAGTCATCGTCGTTGAGGTTGGGATAGCCCTTCGCCCCCGCCGCGCCCGATCCATGGCACTGGACGCAATGGACCTTGAACGCTGCGCGTCCGCCCTCGACCGCGGCCTGCATCAGTTGCGGCTTGCCGGGCAGGTCGGTGATGGCCGTGTCGGCGATCGCCCGGCGCAGCGGCGCGATTTCCGCCTCCCGCGCGGCCAGTTCCTTGTTCAGCGCCCCCCGGCTCGACCAGCCCAAAGCCCCGCGCGTATAGTCATGCAGCATCGGGATCGCCGGATAGGCAATCACATAGCCGATCGCGAAGAGGATGGTCGCGTAGAAGGTCCACAGCCACCAGCGCGGCAGCGGCGTGTCCAGTTCGGCGATGCCGTCCCACTCATGCCCTTTCAGTTCGGTGCCGGTGGCGGCGTCGATTTTCTTGTCCTGTCCGTCAGCCATTGTCGGCCTCCGTTTGGTCATTCTTGAAGATCATCGTGGCGGCGTCGCGGCTGTGGCGGCGGCCGCGCGGCAGGAAGTGCCAGCCGACGAGGATGAGGTAGCTTGCCCCCATGAACACCAGTCCCCAGCTGTCGGCGAAGTGGCGAAGCGCGTCGTACGTCATCGCGGCTCCTCCTGCGGTCTTGCCGTATCCACATCGACCAGCGTCCCGATCATCTGGAGATAGGCGACCAGCGCATCCATCTCGGTCAGCTTCGCCGGATTGCCGTCGAAGTCGCGCTGCTGCGCCTTGGGATAGCGTTTGAGGAGGTCGGTCGCGTCGGCATTGGGATCGGCCTGCGCCTTCAGGTCGTCATTGGCCTTCGCCACATCTTCCTTGCTATAGGGCACGCCCACCCGCGTCAGCGCGGTCAGGTCGCCGCGCATGTCGCCCGTGTTCAACTCGCGCTCGGCGAGGAAGGGGTAGGTCGGCATGATCGATTCCGGCACCACGGCGCGCGGGTCTTTCAGATGCTGGACATGCCATTCGTCCGAATAGCGGCCGCCGACGCGGGCCAGATCGGGCCCGGTGCGCTTCGACCCCCACTGGAAGGGATGGTCGTACATGCTCTCCGCCGCCAGGCTGTAATGGCCATAGCGTTCCGTCTCGTCACGGAAGGGGCGGATCATCTGGCTGTGGCAGTTGTAGCAGCCCTCGCGAATATAGATGTTCCGGCCCGCCAGTTCGAGCGGGGTATAGGGGCGCACGCCCTCCACCTTCTCGATCGTGTTGTCGATCCAGAAGAGCGGCGCGATCTCCACGATGCCGCCGATGGCGACGACGACCAGCGATGCGATGCCGAGCAGCGAGATATTCCGCTCCAGCGTGCCATGGTCGAAAAACCTACCCTTTGGTTTGCTTGTCATTGTCTTTGTCCTCGAAGGAACCTTAATTCCGTTCGGGCTGAGCCTGTCGAAGCCCTGTCCTTTCTTCGGAAGAAAAGGACGGCCCTTCGACAGGCTCAGGGCGAACGGGACTTTAGTTGGCAGCAGGCATGAGAGGTTTGTCCGCACCGGGATCATAGGCCGCGTCGCGCATCGGCTTTTCGTCGCGCAGAGGCTTGCCTGCGATAGTCATGCCGATGTTCCAGGCCATGATGATCGCGCCCGACAGGTAAAGCAGGCCGCCCGCCGCGCGGATCAGATACATGGGCAGCATCGCGCTCACGACTTCGGAGAAGCTGTAGACCAGATAGCCGTCGGCCCCATATTCGCGCCACATGAGGCCCTGCATGATGCCCGCGACCCACATGGCGGCGGCGTAGAGAACGATCCCCAGCGTCGCGAGCCAGAAGTGCCAGTTGACGAGGCGCAGGCTGTACAGCCGTTCCCGCTTCCACAGGCGCGGCGTCAGATAATAGAGGCAGGCGAAGGTGATGAGGCCGTTCCAGCCCAGCGCGCCGCTATGCACATGGCCGATCGTCCAGTCGGTATAGTGGCTCAGGCTGTTGACCGCCTTCACCGACATGACCGGTCCTTCGAAGGTCGACATGCCGTAAAAGGCCAGCGCCATCACCATCATGCGGATGATCGGATCGGTGCGGATCTTGTCCCACGCGCCGTTCAGCGTCATCAGGCCGTTGATCATCCCGCCCCAGCTGGGCATCCACAGCATGATCGAAAAGACCATGCCCAAAGTCTGCGCCCAGTCGGGCAGGGCGGTATAATGCAGGTGATGCGGACCCGCCCAGATATAGAGGAAGATCAGCGACCAGAAATGGATGATCGACAGGCGATAGCTGTAGACCGGCCGTTCCGCCTGCTTGGGCACGAAATAATACATCATGGCCAGGAAGCCGGCGGTCAGGAAGAAGCCCACCGCATTATGGCCATACCACCACTGCGTCAGCGCATCCTGGACCCCGGCAAAGGCGCTGTAGCTTTTGGAACCGAGCAGGCTGACCGGCATCGACAGATTGTTGACGATATGCAGCATCGCGATCGTCAGGATGAAGGCGAGGTAGAACCAGTTGGCCACATAGATATGCGGCTCGCTGCGCTTGATCACCGTGCCGCCGAAGACGATCAGGTAACAGACCCAGACGATCGTCAGCCACAGGTCGACATACCATTCCGGCTCGGCATATTCCTTGCCCTCGGTAATGCCCAGCAGATAGCCGGTCGCGGCCAGCACGATGAAAAGCTGATATCCCCAGAAGACGAAGTCGGCGAGTTTCGGCGCGAACAGCCGGGCGCGACAGGTGCGCTGCACGACATAGAAGCTGGTGGACAGCAGCGCATTGCCGCCAAAGGCGAAGATCACCGCCGATGTGTGCAGCGGGCGCAGGCGGCCGAAGCTGGTATATTCCAGGCCCAGATTGAGCGCCGGAAAGGCGAGTTGCAAGGCGATGTAAAGCCCCGCCAGAAAACCGGCCAGTCCCCAGAAAACGGTGGCGATCACGCCCCAGCGGATCACATCGTCATAATATTTGCCCTGATCGGCCGGCATCTTCAGAAGGCCGCGCGCAAAGCCGGCATAATCGGCGCTGCGCATGGCATAGACGGCCAGCCCCAGCGCCACCGCGCTCACTATCCCCATATGGACGGCAAAGCCGCCGTCCCGCGCCGCCAGCATCGCCGCAAAGGCGATCAGCGCCAGCGCGAACCAGCCGCCCGTCCGCAAAACCAGTCTGTCCATCGACCTGTCCCCGCAAAAGGCTTTTGCGACGTCCTTGGCGTGGACGCCGCCCTTATGCCTTGACCTCTGTCAAAAGCGGCGGTGCGGGTCTTTACGGGATAGTGCGTAGGGGGAGGGTGAGGAGGGGGCAATAACAAGTTCCGTTCGCTTCGAGCAGGTTCGAGCGAAGTCGAGAACCGTCTGTCGAGAAGTCAGCGCGGGAGGGTTCTCGACAAGCCTGTCCAGAGCGCCTGCCTTGGCAGGCAGTCGAAGGGCTCGAACCGAACGGAGGTTGGTTCAGGCTGCCTCCGCCAGCGCCTCCAGCGCGCCAATATCGACCAGTCGCACGCCGCGCCGGCCGACCAGATCGATCACGCCCTCACGCTTCATTTCGGTCATCTGGCGCGACACGGTTTCGATGGTGATGCCCAGCACATCGGCGATCTGCTGGCGCGACAAAGGCAGCTCTATCACCCCGTCCGCGTCCGCGCGCAGGCGGCGGCCCATGTCCAGCAGGAAGGTGGCGACCTTCTCCCGCGCGGTCTTGCGCCCCAGCAGCAGCATCCAGTCGCGTGTGCGATCCAGATCATCCAGCGTCCGTTGCAACAACCGATGCTGCAATTCGCCATGGCGCATCGCAAAGCCGTCAAAGGCCCCGCGCGGAAACAGGCAGAGCCGGGCGTCGGTCAGCGCGGTGACGCTATGGGGCGTGCGCGCGCCGAAGGGACGGCCGATAAAGTCGGAGGCATAGACCACGCCGACAATCTGTTCGCGCCCGTCGCCGGTGGAGGTGGCGAGCTTGAGCGTCCCTTCGATCACATTGGCGACGACGGTGCTGTCGTCGCCCTCCCACATGACCGTCTGCCCGGCATGCAGCGCCACCCGCCGCCCGATCCGGCTCAGCGCCTCGCGATCGGCATCATTGAGGTCGGCGCAGATCGCATGGTCGCGCACGACGCACATGTCGCAGGATTGCCCGCCGCAGCTGCGGGCCATCGGGGCGGCGGCGGTCTTTTGCGCCATGTCAAATCGCATATCCATTGGGGCTGCATGACGCGGCGGCAGGCGGCGACCTATCCGTAAATATGCGTAAGAGTCTGTTTGGAAAATGCGCGAAGGAGCGCATTTTCGGTGCGGATGCGCCAGAAGCGCCTTTCCAAACAGGCTCAAAGGCGCGCGTGCATCACTCGCCTGCGGCTGTCCTACAGGGCGTGGGGCGGCTATGGGCTGACTTTCCATTGATGACACGCACGAAGTTAGAGAAGTTTCGCAATTGTCGCCGCCCGATCGTCGCGGCGGACCGGCATTGGCTCATTCCTCTTCCATCTCCTCGCCGGGCGCGGCATCGACCCAGCGGCGGGCGATGGCATGGGCATGACCCGCGCGCAGGAAGGCGGCGATCGCCTTTTCGCGTTGCCTGGGGTCGAGCGGGGCGGGGGCGTAGGGACCGATCCGTTTGCGTCGGGCAAAGCGGTCCGCCGCGGTCCAGGCGTCAGAAGCGGTCTGGGCGTCGGCCTGCTCCCGGTCGCCCTCGGCAATGCCTGCCGCGCGCAGCGCCTCGCCAATGCGGCGCGCGCCATAGCCGCGCCGGCTGAGCGATGCGCTCTTCATCACGGCATAGCCCGCATCGTCGATATAGCCCAGCGCCACGAAGCGGTCGGCCAGAGCGTCAGGATCGGCGGGACTTTCGCCGCCCCAGCCGCGCTCCCTGATCTTGCGGTTGAGATAGGCCAGCAGCTTGCCCCGGCTGGTCGCAAAACGGGCGACATGGCGCAGCGCCAGATCGCGCAGCACCGCTTCATCGAGCGGCGGAGGGGGGCGTTTGCCGGTCATGTCGACATCTAATGACCGATGCGCCATCTTTATGCCACAGTCGGGCCGGAATTTTACCGCGCCTTGTCGGCTAATAAGCGACGCTGGAATGGAATAGGCGGTGCAAATGGCGGTCAAAGCTGCTAGCGGCCGCGGTTTCACGATTTTGAAGACATTGGGTTAACCAATATGACGGGTTCGCAAGAGATGATGGCACCGACGCCGACCACCGATGACCTGCCGCGCCGCTTCTCGGATTTCGAGACGCTGGGCGAGGCGCTGGACTATGCGGCGCAGGGCAAACGCGGCCTCAACTTCCATGATGCACGCGGCAATCTGGCGCGGCCCTATCCGTTCAGTGAGATGCGCGCCGACGCCATCGCCTGCGCCCATCGCCTGATCGCCCATGGCGTGAAGCCGCAAGACCGCATCGCGCTGGTCGCCGAAACCGGGCCGGACTTTGCGACGCTTTTCTTCGGCATCGTCTATGCCGGCGCCTGGCCGGTGCCGCTGCCGTTGCCGACCAGTTTTGGCGGCAAGGAAAGCTATATCGACCAGTTGAATGTCCAGCTGTCCAGCTGTGACCCGATGCTGTTCCTCTTCCCCAAGGAACTGGAAGAGATGGCGGGCGAATCGGGCCGTCAGAAGGCGGTCGAAAGCATCGCGTTCGAAGATTTCCTGGCGCGTGAGGCTGTCCCCGTCGACCTGCCGCAGGCGCAGCCCCACGAAATCGCCTATCTGCAATATAGCAGCGGTTCGACCCGCTTCCCCCATGGCGTCGCGGTGACGCACCATGCGCTGCTCAGCAACCTGTCGGCGCACAGCCATGGCATGGAAGTGCAGGACAGCGATCGCTGCATCAGCTGGCTGCCCTGGTATCATGACATGGGTCTGGTCGGCTGTTTCCTGTCGCCCGTCGCCAATCAGGTGTCGACCGACTATATGAAGACGGAGGATTTCGCCCGCCGTCCGCTGGCCTGGCTGGACCTGATCAGCCGCAATGAAGGCACGTCGATCAGCTATTCGCCGACCTTTGGCTACGACATCTGCGCGCGCCGCATGTCGAGCCAGACGAAGGCGGCCGACCGCTTCGACCTGTCGCGCTGGCGCCTCGCGGGTAATGGCGCGGACATGATCCGCCCCGACGTGATGCAGAGCTTCGTCGACGCCTTCGCCGACGCCGGTTTCAGCCCCAAGGCGTTCCTGCCAAGCTATGGCCTGGCCGAAGCGACGCTGGCCGTCACCATCATGCCGCCGGGCGAGGGCATCATCGTCGAACTGGTCGAGGAAACCGACCTGTCCGGCGGCGCAGCGCCCGAAGGCCGTCCCCAGCGTTTCCGATCGATCGTCAATTGCGGCAAGCCCGCCAAGGACATGATCGTGGAAATCCGCGACGAGGATGGCGGCCTGATGGCCGAGCGCCAGATCGGCAAGGTGTGGACCACCGGGCCGTCGCTGATGGTCGGCTATTTCCGCGATCAGGAAGCGACCGAGGCCTGCATGGCTGACGGCTGGCTGGACACGGGCGATATGGGCTATCTGTCCGACGGCTATCTCTACATTGTCGGCCGCGCCAAGGACATGATCATCATCAACGGCAAGAATCACTGGCCGCAGGACATTGAATGGGCGGTGGAGCAGCTGCCCGGCTTCAAGCAGGGCGACATCGCGGCCTTCGCGATCACCACGCCCGGCGGCGAGGAAGCGCCCGCCGTGCTGGTCCATTGCCGCACGTCGGACAATGAGGAGCGGTCACGCCTGCGCGACCAGATTCGCGAACGGGTGCGCGCCATCACCGGCATGAACTGCGTCGTGGAACTGGTGCCGCCGCGCACTTTGCCGCGCACCTCTTCGGGCAAGCTCAGCCGGTCCAAGGCGCGCAATCTCTATCTGACCGGCGAAATTCGCCCCTACGACATCGCCGCCTGACGCAGGTTACGGATTGCTAACCCCCGCCTGCTAACGCGGGCATGTGGGTAGCAAGAAAGAACCAGCCGCAGAGCAGGATCATCAGGCGCGCAAGTCCATGCGCGCAATGATGGGGCTGGCTCCGATCGGCGATGCGGCCGGGCTGCGTGTGCTGGAGGCGCAATTGCGCTCCGCTGACGGGCTGGCCGTGCTGCGCCATGGCATGAATATTTGCGGCCTGTTGTTCCTCTGGCAGGTCTTTTCCCTTTGCTGCCCGTCCTGGCTGCTGGGCGGGTGGAGCATCGCCCTCGTCGCCATCAGCCTTGCCGCTTTGCTGCTCGATCGGCAGCGCCGGCAGGGCGGGGCGGCCCTTCTGTCGGCGGCAGACCTGCGGCGGCATGCCGTCGGTGCGCTGCTGCATGGCGGCGTCTGGGCTGTCTGCATGGCGCTGATTTCCCATTCGGGGGATACCGAGCAGCTGGTGGCGCTCTGGACATTGATCAGCTGCGTCATGGTGTGCGGGGCGATCAGCTATGCCGCCCTGCCGCTGTCGGCCATGGCCTTCCTGCTGCCCTGCATTGCCGGGCTGTTCGCCATGTTCCATGCGGGGGGCGAATTGCCGCTGCGGGCGCTGGCCAGCAGCTATGCGTTGTCGCTGCTGGGCGGCTGCCTGATCTATGCCCATACATTTGGGCGGCAGCATAGCGCCACCGCGCAACTGGTGGAGAAGACCGAGGTCGTCAGCCTGTTGCTGCGCGAATATGAAGCCGGCGGATCGGACTGGCTCTGGCAGACCGATGCGATGCGGCGTTTGACCGGCGTGTCGGCGCGACTGGCCGAAATGCTGGGGCGGACGCCGGCGCAATTGGAAGGCGCGTCGCTGGTGCAGTTGCTGGCGGGCAGCGGATGGGAAAGCGGGCGCTTCGCTGCCGGGCTGCGTGACCTTTCCGACCATCTCAAGCAGCGCGAAAGCTTCAGCAATCTGGCGCTGCCAGTCGAGGTGCAGGGGCAATGGCGCTGGTGGGAATTGTCTGCGTCGCCGCGGCATGACGAACAGGGCGTCTTTCAGGGCTTTCGCGGTGTCGGCTCCGACGTGACGGCGCAGCGCGAATCGGCCGACAAGATCGCGCAGCTGGCGCGTTTCGATCCGCTGACCGGCCTGCCCAATCGCAGCCATCTGCGCGAGGCGCTGGACAATGCCCTGAATAGGGCTCTGGAGGCTGCGCATGGCCGGTCGCCCGGATGCGCTTACCTGATGATCGATCTGGACCGGTTCAAGGCGATCAATGACACGCTGGGCCACCAGACCGGCGACAAGTTGCTGAGCCAGGTGGCGCGCCGGTTGCTGACGGTTTGCACGGGCGATGATTTCTGCGGCCGGATCGGCGGTGACGAATTTGCCGTCGTCATGCCGCGCATCGCCGATGCCGCGGCGGTGCCGCGTCTGGCGGCCGCAATCATCACGGCCCTGTCCGCGCCCTATCAGGTGGATCAGCATATGCTGCATGTGGGCGCTTCGGTCGGCTCCGCGCTGTCGCCGGCGGATGGGCGGGAGGCCGAAGCGCTGATCCGCAGCGCCGATCTGGCGCTGTACCGGGCGAAGGGCGAGGGCGGCGGGCGGCATTGCGCCTATGAGCCGCAACTCCACGCGCAGGCCGAGGAGCGTCGCCAGTTGGAACTGGCGTTGCGCGAGGCGCTGGAAAAGGACCAGTTGCACGTCCTTTATCAGCCGGTGGTCGACGTCGCGGAAGAAAGGATCGTCGGGTTCGAGGCGCTGGTGCGCTGGACCCACCCCGAAATGGGGCCGATTTCGCCGGTCAGGTTCATCCCCGTGGCGGAGGAAGCGCGGCTGATCGGCCCGATCGGCGAATGGGTGTTGCGCACCGCCTGTCAGGAGGCCGCGGGCTGGCCCGACGATGTGCGCATTGCCGTCAACGTGTCGGCCGAGCAGCTGGCGCATCCCAGCTTCGTTGCGGCGGTCGTATCGGCGCTGGCGCAAAGCGGGCTGGACGCGCATCGGCTGGAGCTGGAAGTGACCGAAAGCGTGTTCATGACCGACGATGCCGGCGCCCTGAAGGTGCTGGATCAGTTGCTGGCGCTGGGCATTCAGTTGTCGCTGGACGATTTCGGCACCGGATACAGCTCGCTCGGTTATCTGAGCCGCACCCGGTTCAACACGATCAAGATCGACCGCAGCTTCGTGGTGGGGGCGTCGCGCAACACGGCGGAAAGTCTGGCGATCATCCGCGCCGTCGTGACGCTGGCGGACAGTCTGGGCATGGTCACGACGGCCGAAGGCGTGGAGACGCAGGCGGAACTGGAGATGGTGCGGCGGCTGGGCTGCAAGAAGGTGCAGGGCTATTATTTCGGTCGGCCGATGCTGGGGGGAGATGCGGTGCGGCTGTTCCCCATGCCGACCCAGCGGGCGATCGGCTGAACCGGCCGGGTCAGCGCGCCAGCAATTGCCGTTCGACCTGGGTCCAGAGCGCCGCGAACGCCTGCGCCGGGGGCGATGCAGGGGCGAAGGCGCCGAGCGGCTTGCGGCGCACCGTCATCTGTTCGATCGTGCTGGCCATGGGGATGGCGTGCCAGCCCGACTGGCTTTCCAGCGCGGCGCGGTGCAGGCTGCGGCGGCGATCGACCATCGAATAGACCGGCATGATCGGCGCATGGCTGCCGCCGCGCTGAACCAGATAGCGGGCCACTTCGCCCATCGCCCTTTGCGACAGGGGAGAGGGGATGACCGGGATGACGATCAGGTCGGCGGCGCGCAGCACCTGCTCGCTGGTTTCGGTCAGGCCCGGCGGGCAATCGAGGATGATGCGGTCATAATCGCGGCCCAGGCTGTCGATCAGCTTGGCGAGCCGTTTCTTCTTGTCCATTTCGCGAAACAGATGGTCGAGCCCGCGCAGCGACGTATCGGCGGCGATCAGGTCCAGCCCCGGCACGGTCGAGGGCTGGATCAGTTTGCGGATATCGACATCCTTGCTGAAGATCGCCTGTGCGGCGTCCCGGCTGGTCTGGTCGGTCTGGATCAGCCAGCTGGATGCGCCTTGCGGATCGAGATCCCATAGCAGGGTGCGGCGTTTGGATATGCAGGCGGACGCCCAGGCCAGATTGATCGCGAAGGTGGTTTTGCCTACGCCGCCCTTGAGGCTGTAGACGGCGATGGTCGCCAATGCCGGTTCCTTTGCCATGAAGGGGAAGCTACGGCTTCCCGCCGTCAAAGCAAGGGCTCAAATCAGCCTCTTGTTACGATGGCGTGACAAGAGGCTGGATAATTACAGGATTTCAAGAACCTTGTCCTGCGGGCGGCAGAAGCGGACGCCCTTTTCGGTCTCGACGAAGGGGCGGTTCACATAGGCCGGGTTGGCCGCCATTTCGTCAAGGATCGCGTCCGCCGTCATGTCCGGCAGGCCGCGTTCCTCGGCGTCGGTGCCCATCTTGCGGATCGCGTCCGCCGGGGTCATCCCGGCGTCGGCGAACAGTTGGACCAGCTTGTCGCGGGTGAAGGGGGTCTTCAAATATTCGACCACCTCCACCTCGACGCCCGGCGTTTCCTCAAGGATCGCCAGCGTCTTGCGCGATGTGCCGCATTTGGGATTATGCCAGATGGTGGCTTTCACTGAGCATCCTCGCGCGCAAGCCATTCTTCCAGCCACTTGATGGTGTAGTTGCCGTCCAGGAAATCCTTGTCGGTCAGCAGCGCCTGATGCAGCGGGATAGTGGTCTTCATGCCTTCGATCACATATTCCTCCAGCGCGCGCTTCAGCCGCATGATCGCGCCCTCGCGGGTGCGGCCATAGACGATCAGCTTGCCGATCATGGAGTCATAATAAGGCGGCACCTTATAGCCCTGATACAGGCCGCTATCGACGCGGACATGCATGCCGCCGGGGACGTGATAGCTGGTGACGGTGCCCGGCGAGGGCGCGAAGGTCCGGGGATCTTCCGCATTGATGCGGCATTCGATCGCATGGCCGGAAAAGACGATGTCTTCCTGTGCGACCGAAAGCGGCTTGCCTTCGGCAACGCGGATCTGTTCGCGCACCAGATCGACGCCGGTGATCATCTCCGTCACGGGATGTTCCACCTGAAGGCGGGTGTTCATCTCGATGAAGTAGAATTCGCCATTTTCCCACAGGAATTCGATCGTGCCCGCGCCGCGATAGCCCATGTCGGCCATTGCCTTGGCGCAGACGCCGCCGATCCGTTCCCGTTCGGCCTGCGACAGGACGGGCGAGGGGGCTTCTTCCAGCACCTTCTGGTGGCGGCGCTGGAGCGAACAGTCGCGCTCGCCCAGATGAATGGCGTTGCCATTGCCGTCGCCGAACACCTGGATTTCGATATGGCGCGGATTGCCGAGATATTTTTCGATATAGACGGTCGCGTCGCCAAAGGCGGCCTTCGCTTCCGAGCCGGCCTGCTGCATCAGCGTTTCGAGATCGTCGGGCGAAGTGCAGACCTTCATACCACGACCGCCGCCGCCCGATGCCGCCTTGATGATCACCGGATAGCCGGCGGCTTCGGCAATGATCTTGGCTTCCTCGACATCGCTGACCGCGCCGTCCGAACCGGGGACGAGCGGCAGGCCGAGCGCGCCGGCGGTGCGCTTGGCTTCGATCTTGTCGCCCATGGTGCGGATATGTTCGGGCTTGGGACCGACGAAGGCCAGCCCGTGCGCTTCCACGATTTCGGCGAACTTGGCGTTTTCGCTGAGGAAGCCATAGCCGGGATGGATCGCATCCGCGCCGCTGATTTCCGCCGCCGAAATGATGGCGGCGATGTTCAGATAGCTGTCCTTGGCCGCGGGCGGCCCGATGCAGATCGCCTCATCGGCGAGACGCACATGCATGGCGTCGGCGTCGGCGGTGGAGTGCACCGCCACCGTCTTGATGCCCATTTCATGGCAGGCGCGGTGGATGCGAAGCGCGATCTCGCCGCGATTGGCGATGAGCAGCTTTTCGATGGCCATAAGCGGTTCGCGCCTTATTCGATGACGATCAGCGGCTGGTCATATTCGACCGGCTGGCCGTTATCGACCAGCACAGCCTTGACCGTGCCGGCGACGGGCGCGGTGATCGCGTTCATGACCTTCATGGCTTCGACGATCAGGATGGTTTCGCCGGCCTTCACCTGCGCACCGACGCGGGCGAAAGGGGCGGCGCCCGGTTCGGCCGAGAGATAGGCGGTGCCCACGATTGGCGATTTCACCACATTACCGGCAGGAACAGCGGGTTCAGCTGCGGCGGCCGGTGCTGCGGGTGCAACTGCCGGAGCGGCAACGGGGGCTGCGGCCACCGGAGCGGGCGCATAAACGGCAGCCGGCGCGCCGCCGACCTTGCGGGCGACGCGGATCTTGCGGTCGCCGTCCTCAACCTCGATTTCGGTGAGGTTGGTGTCGTCCAGAAGCGCTGCGAGATCGCGCACCAGCTGCACGTCCACCTGCATTGCGCCCTTTTCTTGTTTGTCGGTCATGTGAAGTCCCTGGCCGGTGAATATGGTTTCTGGCGCCTGCGCCTATTCGCATTTGCGGCAAAGCGCAACTTTCGCGCGCCGGAATCGCGGTGAGCTACAGTTCCAGCGCGGCTTCCAGCGCCAGCATATAGGACATGGGACCAAAGCCGGCGATGGTCCCCTTCGCCGCCATGCCGACATAGCTTTTGTGGCGGAAAGGTTCACGCGCATGCGGGTTGGACAGGTGGATTTCGATCACCGGCACTGTGATCCCCTTGATCGCGTCATGCAGGGCGATGGATGTGTGGGTATAGGCGCCCGGATTGATGATGACGGCATGCGCCCCTTCCGCATGGGCTTCCTGCAACCAGTCGACCAGATGGCCTTCATGGTTGGACTGGCGGAAATCAATCTCCACATGGGCGCGGCCGGCGGCGTCCTCCATCCGTTCGGCTATGTCGTCCAGCGTGTCATAGCCGTAAATCTCCGGCTCGCGGGTGCCCAGCATGTTGAGGTTCGGGCCGTTGAGAACATAGATTTTGCGCGTGTCGGCCATGGCGAACCCTTCTGCTGTTGCTTGGCGGGCAAGGCCGCCTCTATATGCGGGCCAATCCTTAGCCCTTCCCGTCTCGCCTAGTCGAGACTCCTTCTTGTCCGGGACAGCGCAGTGAGCATAGACGGCACCATTTCCATCCATATCAATGGCGAGCATCGCCGCATTCGCGACGGGCTGACGCTGGCCGATCTGGCGAGCGAACTGGGCTTCGTGCCGGAAAAGGTGGCGGTCGAGCGCAATCTGGAAGTGGTGCCGCGTTCGACGCTGGCGCAGGTCAAGGTCGAGGATGGCGACGAACTGGAGATCGTGCATTTTGTGGGCGGCGGCGATGTCGCGTCGCTCGATGACGACAGCTGGACCGTGGCGGACAAGACATTCCGGTCGCGGCTGATCGTGGGCACCGGCAAATATAAGAGTTTCGAACAGAATGCGGCGGCGGTCGCGGCGTCGGGCGCGGAAATCGTCACCGTGGCGGTGCGCCGGGTCAATGTTTCCGATCCTAAGGCACCGATGCTGACGGACTATATCGACCCCAAGAAGATCACCTATCTGCCCAACACGGCCGGCTGTTTCACCGGGGAGGATGCGATCCGCACCCTGCGGCTGGCGCGCGAGGCAGGCGGTTGGGATCTGGTGAAGCTGGAAGTGCTGGGTGAGGCGCGGACGCTCTATCCCGACATGGTCGAGACTCTTCGGGCCACGGAAGTTCTGGCCAAGGAAGGCTTCAAGCCGATGGTCTATTGCGTCGATGATCCGATTGCGGCCAAGCGGCTGGAGGATGCGGGCGCGGTGGCGATCATGCCGTTGGGCGCGCCGATCGGATCGGGCCTGGGCATCCAGAACAAGGTGACGATCCGCCTGATCGTGGAGGGCACGAAGCTGCCGGTGCTGGTCGATGCGGGCGTGGGCACCGCGTCCGAAGCGACGGTGGCGATGGAGCTGGGCTGCACCGGCGTCCTGATGAACACCGCGATCGCAGAGGCGAAAGACCCGGTGCTGATGGCCGCCGCGATGAAGGCGGGGGTCGAGGCTGGCCGCATGGCCTATCGCGCCGGGCGCATGGGCAAGCGCATGTATGCCGATCCTTCGAGTCCGTTGGCCGGTCTGATCTAAACGCTGGATCGCAATTCCAGCCGGCTTGCGCGGTCGAAGATCGCCAGGACCAGCGGATCGGCTTCGGCGGCGCGGATGGCGGCGTGAAAATCCACGGGCGGCATAGCGGGGGCGCCGGGGACCGGAAGGAGCGTGCCGTCGGCCAGTTGCTGGCGCGCCATCGGGCGGGGGAAGATGCCGATGCCGCCGCCTTCCTGCACGATGTCGATCATGGTGCGGACATTGTTGCACAGGTTCAGCGGGCAATCGGCAAGGTCCGATGCGGCGATCGCGTCCTTCATAATGCGATAGAGCGGCGACAGGTTGGTGAGCGACCAGATCGGCGGGCGGTTTACGACCATCGTGGCGACGGTTGCGGGGCTGGCGAGCCAGAGCAGGTCGACGCTGCCGATCGGGGCGGTGCGCAGCATCGGATGGGCGATGCGGCCGGCCGCGAAGGCGATGTCGGCATGGCCCGACGCCAGTTGCTGGATGAGGTCTGCGGTCAGGGCGATGTCCACTTCCAGACTGACTTGCGGCAGGTCGCGGCCAAGCTCTGCGACGAAGCCGGGCAGGCAACTGGCGGCGGCAATTTCGCCCGCGCCGATGCGGATGATGCCGGTGGCGCCGGCAATATCGCTGCACCCCAGCAGCACGCCCTGAAAACGCGCCCAGAGCGGTTCGCTTTCGCGCACCAGTTCGCGCCCGGCGGGGGTGAGCGCCATCGTCCGCCCGTCGCGCCGGAACAGCGCGGTGCCGAGATGATTTTCCAGTTCCCGCACACGGGCGGAAATGGCAGGCTGGGTCGTGTTGAGCCGCGCCGCCGCCGCCGCGAACGTGCCCAGCCGCGCGATCCAGAGCAGCGTTTCGAGATGATAGAAGGCGATGCGATTGATAGACATTGTTTGTGCTTAACCGAAAAAACAAATCATTGGTATTGATCGGTCGGCCTGCATAGGGTGGTGCGAAATTTCAGGAAGGATGGATGCCGATGGCCAGGAAGCTCTACCCCGATGCCGCGTCTGCGCTGGACGGATTGCTGTTCGACGGGATGCATCTGTGCGCGGGGGGCTTTGGCCTGTGCGGCATTCCCGAACGGCTGATCGACGCGATCCGCGATTCGGGGGTCAAGGATCTGACCATCGCCAGCAACAATGCCGGGATCGATGGCGAAGGGCTGGGCAAGCTGCTGCGCACGCGGCAGGTGAAGAAGATGATCTCCTCCTATGTCGGCGAAAACAAGGAGTTTGAGCGGCAGTTTCTGGCGGGCGAGCTGGAGGTGGAATTTTGTCCGCAGGGGACTCTGGCGGAGCGGTGCCGCGCGGGCGGGGCAGGCATTCCCGGCTTCTACACCAAGACTGGCGTGGGGACTCAGGTGGCCGAGGGCAAGGAAGTGAAGAGCTTCGACGGGCAGGATTATATCCTGGAGCGGGGCATCTTTGCCGATGTGGCGATCATCAAGGGGTGGAAGGCCGACGAGAGCGGTAACCTGATCTTCCGCAAGACCGCCCGCAATTTCAACGCGCCGATGGCGACGGCGGCGAAGATCTGCATCGCCGAGGTGGAGGAAGTGGTGCCGACGGGGACGCTCGATCCCGATGCGATCCACCTGCCGGGCATTTATGTGAAGCGCATGATCATCGGCGCGCCCTATGACAAGAAGATCGAGTTTCGCACGACGCGGGCGCGGGAAGCGGCCTGATGTTGATGACGAAGCGTGCTTTTCCGGCGCTGCTGCTGGCGCCCTTGGCGGCTTGTGCAACTACCACGCCGCCAGCCGTAACGGGCGCTGCGCCGAACGCCAATCCGCCCGCCGGGATGCAATATCTTTACGGGTCGGGCGAGGGCGCCGCGATTTCGGTGCAGGCGTGGAATGCGCTGCTGACCTATGCGGCGGTGACGGTGAAGGCGCGCCCGGCAAATAGCGTAGTGCTGGCGGAGGGGGCGAGTCTGGCGGCGCCTTCATTCGTGCCTTGTGGCGACAAGCCGTTTGCAGCCGTGTTCGACGTGGACGAGACGGTGATGCTGAACACCGGCTTCGAATATCATGATGCGAAGACCGGCAAGGGCTATAATCCGGCCGACTGGGATGCGTGGGAAAAGACCGGCGAAGGCGCGGTCGGGCCGGTGCCGGGTGCGGACCGTGGCGTGGCGGCGTTGCGGGCGCTGGGCGTGACGGTTATTTTCAACACCAACCGATCGGCCGCCAATGCCGATGCGACGGTGCGCGCGATCAGGGCGGCGGGGCTGGGCGAGGCTGTACATGGCCAGACGCTGTATCTCAGCGGTGACGACGCCATGGGATCGCGCAAGGATGGCCGCCGGGCGACGATCGCCGCCAAATATTGCGTCATCGCCATGGGCGGCGACCAGTTGGGCGATTTTTCCGACCTGTTCAACCTGAACAAAGCGGCCCCCGGCCCGCGCCGTGCCATGACCATGCAGGCGCCGGTTGCGGGGCTGTGGGGCAATGGCTGGTTCGTGCTGCCCAACCCTGTTTATGGCAGCGGGCTGGTCGGCGGCTATGACGATGTGTTTCCGATGGACAAAAGGTGGGAATTGCCCGCCAATGGAACCGGGAAATGACAGAGAAAGCGATATCGCAAGCTGAGCATCCTAACGCCCTGTCGCTGGATAGGGGCGACATACTGACAGACCAGTCCCATGAGATCATGCGGGTGTGGGTGACAAATGGGGCGGGCAGCAGCGTCTGGATTTCCGCTCGGACTTTGGAAGACCCGACGTTTTTCGGCTATCTGATGTCCGATACGATCCGGCATGCCGCGCGCGCCTATGCCACGACATGGGATCTGGATGAGCGGCAAGCTCTCGAATCGATCGTATCCGCATTATCGGCGGAATTGCGCAATCAGGTCGGCGAAATAACGACCATTCAGGAAGGAAGTCTAAACTGATGCCCTGGACTCGTGACGAGATGGCCGCGCGGGCGGCGAAGGAATTGCAGGACGGTTTCTATGTGAATCTGGGCATCGGCATTCCGACGCTGGTGGCGAACCATATTCCCGATGGCGTGGAAGTGACGCTCCAGTCCGAAAATGGCATGCTGGGCATCGGCCCCTTTCCCTATGAAGGTGAGGAAGACGCCGACCTGATCAACGCCGGCAAGCAGACGATCAGCGAATTGCCGCAGTCCGCCTATTTTTCCAGCGCCGACAGTTTCGCGATGATCCGCGGCGGGCATATCGACCTGACCGTGCTGGGCGCGATGGAAGTCGCCGAGAATGGCGACATCGCCAACTGGATGATCCCCGGCAAGATGATCAAGGGCATGGGCGGCGCGATGGATCTGGTCGCGGGCGTCAAGAAGATCATTGTGGTGATGGAGCATACGTCGAAAAATGGCGACGCGAAGTTCATCCCCGAATGCACCCTGCCACTGACTGGCAAGAATGTGGTCGACATGATCGTCACTGATCTGTGCGTATTCCAGCGCCCGGATCATGACAGCCCGTTCAAGCTGGTGGAGATGGCGCCGGGCGTGACGGCGGAGGAAGTCGCTGCTAAGACGACCGCCCACTATATCAGCTAAGGGCAATCCATGAGCCTCGACGGCACGTATGACGACGCTAATATCTTTGCCCTGATCCTTCAGGGCAAAATCCCGTCGATGAAGCTCTATGAGGATGACACGACCTTCGCCTTCCTCGACATCATGCCGCAGACGCGGGGCCATGCGCTGGTCATTTCCAAATGGTCCAAGGCGCGCAACCTGCTGGAGATAGAAGACGAAGCGCTGGCGCAGGTGATGGCGACCACGAAGAAGGTCGCCACCGCCATCCGCAAGGCGCTGAACCCCGACGGCATCCAGATCGCCCAGTTTAACGGCGCGCCGGCGGGGCAGACGATTTTCCATCTGCATGTCCATATCCTGCCCCGGTGGGAGGGCGACCCCAAGGGGTTCGCTGCCCATGGCGCGGGCGCGATGGCGGACAAGGACGCCTTGCAGGTGCTGGCCGAAGAGATTCGCGCGCAATTCTGATGATGTTTTTCTTCGCGAACCGCCTGTGGGGCAACAGCCTGTGGGATAGGCGCTGACATGGCTTTGCGTCCTTTCAATGCGCCCGGCGCGCGGCTGGCCCTGCGGTCCAAGCGGGCCAGCGCGCAATTTGCCGGCGCGCGCGGCGAGAGCGAAGTCATCCTGGACGTGTCGCGCCTGTTGTCGCGCGCCTTTCATCCTGCGCCAACCGGGATCGATCGGGTCGAATATGTCTATGCCCGCGAATTGCTGGCGCGGATTCCCGACCGATTGGCCTTTGCAGCGGTGCATCCGGCGGGCGGCTATTATGGCCGGCTGAGCAATTCGGCGGTGCGTCAGTTTCTGGCTTTCACTGCGGCGAAATGGCGCAATGCGGGGGCGACCGACGCGGGGGAAGGCAAGGCGGCGGTCATCCGCCACATGTTCGCCACCCGGCCGCGCCCGGTGCCGCGCGCGACCGGGCCGCGCATCTATCTGCAAGTGTCGCCCCATCATCTGGATGACGAGGCGCAGGTCGGCGCGATCCTGCGGGCCGAGGGCGCGAAGCTGGTGACGCTGGTGCATGACGTTATTCCGCTAAGCCATCCCGAATTCGCCCGGCCGCAGGGGGCGGACGAGCATCGCAGGCGCGTGCGCACGATCGATCGCCATGCGACCGGGATTATCGGCAATAGCCAGGCGACGATCGACGCGCTTGCCCCGCATATGCGGCGCGGGTTGGGCGGGCGGGCGATTCGCGTCGCGCATTTCGGCGCGGACCCGGCGGACATGTTCGCCAACCGGCAGGAGGATGTGCCGGATCGGCCCTATTTCGTCTATATTTCCACGATCGAGCCGCGGAAGAATCATTTGCTGCTGCTCAACATCTGGCGGCGGCTGGTCGACCGGCTGGGCGATGCCGCGCCGGTGCTGGTGCTGGTGGGGCGGCGCGGCTGGGAAAATGAGAATGTGATCGACATGCTGGAGCGCGGTGAGGCGCTGCGCGGCCATGTGATCGAGGCGGGCGAAGTGTCCGACAACCGGATGCAGGCGCTGGTGGCGCAGGCGCGGGCGATGTTGATGCCGTCCTTTATCGAAGGGTTCGGCATGCCGGTGGTCGAGGCGCTGGCGGCGGGCGTGCCGGTGATTTGCAGCGACATCATCGCCCATCGCGAAGTGGGCGGCGACGCGCCCGATTATCTCGATCCGCTCGACGGGATCGGCTGGATGCGCGCGATTGAACAGTATAGCCAGCCCGATGCCCCGGATCGAGCCGCCCAACTGGCGCGCATCGCGGCGTGGCGGGCGCCGACCTGGCGTGATTATTTCGACATCGTCACCGACCTGATCGAAGAAGTAACGGCCTCTGTTTCTTGACCTTCCCATCAGACGCTCGCATGGGTGGGGGACGATGGAGGACATGGCCATGGCCCGTGCAGGGGCTGCATCCGGCATTATGATGGACACCGCCCGACAGGGTGGAGCCGTGCTGGCGGCAGGCGCCGGGCAACCGTGACGCTCGCGCTTTTCCTGCGTTCGCCGCCTTTCCCCGGCATTGCGCCATCGGTCGCGGCAATCAGTGCGCCTGCCGGCGGTTCAGCGGATGCCGGCATTGACGATGCCGTGCTCGACAGGCTTGTCCAGGGGCGGGTCGGCGGCGATTTCTGGGGGCATCGCCCGACTGGATTGCGCCTGATCGTGCGGGACGGCGTGCCGGTGGCGTCGCAGGCGCTGGCCGGCTTGCTGCCGCAGGAAATCGGCATCGTTCCGGCAAGCACTTTGGCGGGCAGGGAAAAGGGGCCGGTCGGGCGGCTGTTGCCGGCCTGTTGCGACCCCTGGACTTTGGTGGAGCAGGCGCGTGCGGTCCATGCTGCGCCCGACGATGATCTGGCGCTGATTGCTGGCCTGCTTGGCGTGCCGGTGTTCGACCCCGATGGCGCGCCGGTCGATCCGGACATATTGCGAACGGCTTTGTGGTCCCGGATTGCGGCGGCCGCCTATCGCGACTGCTTTTCCGGCGCAGCGATCGATGTCATGCAGGCCATCGAGCAGCTCGCCGACTGGCGACGGCATCTGGAGGGCAATCGCGGCATTGCGGCAGCCAGCGGCATGGCTTTCTGGAAACGTGAGGCCATTCGCCATTTTCTGTGGGACGGCCTGCGCGCGCCGCCTTTCCTGTCGCCTGCGCGGGGGCTGCGCCGTGCGCGGCAGCAGGGTGGATCGCTTGCGATCTGGCCGTCGCGGGTGCCGCCTGCTCTGCCGCAGGAGGCAGCCGGTCAGGGTGTGGCCGTGGCTCGGGTGGAGGATGGCTTCCTGCGCTCACGCGGTCTGGGGGCGGCGCTGCATCCGCCCGGATCCGTCGTGGTCGACCGGACTGGCATCTATTATAACGCGCGCGCCGCCAATGATCTGGAGAGCCTGCTCGCGACCCATGCCTTTCCGGCCGGGCTGGTCGATCGGGCGCGGCGGTTGCGCACCCGCATCTGTGCGGCGGGCGTCACCAAATATGGGCCGGAAGCCGGCGAGATGATCGGCCTGCCCAAGGGGCGGCGCACGGTGCTGGCGGTCGGGCAGGTGGACGATGACCTGTCGGTCCGGCTGGGCGGCGCGGGCGTCGACGGCAATCTGGATTTTCTGGCGCGGGTGCGAAGGGCCGAACCGGACGCCTGGATCGTCTATCGCCCGCATCCCGACGTGCAGGCCGGTCATCGCAAGGGTCATCTGTCCGACGCCGTGGTTCTGGCCCATGCCGATACGATCGATACCGGCGCGCCGCTGATGGAACTGGTGCAGGCGGTGGATGAAGTGCATGTCCTTTCGTCCCTGACCGGGTTTGAGGCGCTGATGCGCGGGCGATCCGTGACGGTTCACGGCATGCCCTTTTATGCCGGATGGGGGCTGACCCGCGACCTTGCCAAATCGACTGGTCGACGCGGTCGTCAACTCACCGTGGATCAGCTTGTGGCGGGCGCGCTCATTCTCTATCCTCGCTATATCGATCCCGTTACGCGATTGCCCTGCGGTCCCGAAGTGATGGTGGACCGCATGGCGAACGGATCGACGCCGCCGGTGACGTTTTTGATCCGGTTGCGGATGCTACAGGGGAAGTTGCGCCGATTTATGACTTTGTCCGCCGAGTTCCTGCATGGCTGAAGCGTCCGCCAAGACATTTCTTTTTTTACAGGGGCCACATGGTCCCTATTTCGCGATGCTGGCGCAGGCGCTTCGTGATCGTGGCCATCGGGCGCTGCGGATCAACATCAATGGCGGCGACAAGATAGACTGGCCGGGTGAAGCGACCGACTATCGCGGCACATTTCGCAACTGGCCGCTATTCTTTGACGATTTTGTCGTCAATCAGGGCGTGACCGACCTTGTGCTCTACGGCGATTGCCGTCCCTATCATGCGTCGGCGCATGGCATGGCGCGGCTGCGCGACGTGCGCGTTCATGTCGTGGAGGAAGGCTATATCCGGCCCGATTTTCTGACGTTGCAGGATGATGGGGTGAACGGCAACTCCACCTTGCCGCTTGATCCAAAATGGTATCGCGATCAAGCGCGCGACCTGCCTGACGGGGATGAGGAAAACCGCCCGCGCGTACCATCCTTCTTTCGCGCGCGAGCGCGCAACACAATGCGCAATGGCCTGGCATCCGCGCTGATGCGGCCCTATTTTCCCTTTTATACTACCCACCGTCCGCATAGCTTCCTGATGGAATCGTTGGCCTGGTGCTGGAAGCTGGTGGGGCGCAAAAGCTATGCACGCCGGGCACGTGCGGAATGGGCCAGGATCAAGGACCAGCCTTTCTTCACCCTTCCGCTTCAACTCAATTCCGATTACCAGATTCGCGTCCATTCGCCCTTTGGCAATATGCGGGCGGCGCTGCGGTTCGTGATCAAGAGCTTTGCCCGCCATGCCCCGGAAGGCGTGTCGCTGGTGGTGAAGCGCCATCCGCTCGATCCGGGGCTGGTCGGCTGGCATGCGCTGACGGCGCGGCTTGCGCGCTATTATGGTGTGGCGGATCGCGTCGTTTATCTGGCCGACTGGGATATTGCCGAGGTTGTCGACAGGTCGCTGGGCGTCGTCACGGTCAACAGCACGGTCGGCACGCTGGCGCTGAACGCGGGTAAGCCGGTGATCGTGCTGGGCCATGCCGTCTACAAGATTCCCGGCGTGGTGCATGATAGCGGGCTGGATGGTTTCTGGAGTGCGCCGCATCAGCCCGACATGGGCCTCTATGCCGCGTTCAAGCGCGTCCTGATCGACCGATGCCTGATCCATGGTGGTCTGCTGAGTGATGAAGGGCTGGAAATGCTGGTGGTTAACGCGGTGGAGCGGCTGACCCGGGCGGAGCGGACCGATCATGGCGTAGCCGAATTTCCGTTGCGCCCAGGCGGTCATGGCCGATTGAGCCTGCTGGCCAGTTGATCGTCATATTCCGGCGATAATTTTCCGCGAAATATTTACGTCTTCGATCTAAGGGCTGTTCATGCTCATCTATCCCGTGATCCTTGTCGGCGGTTCCGGAACAAGGCTGTGGCCCTTGTCCACCGCCGACCGCCCCAAGCAATTTCTGCCGCTGACGTCCGATTGCACCATGATGGAAGAAACGCTGCGGCGTGTATCCGGTCGTCCCGGTTTTGCGCCGCCCATTCTGGTGACGGGCGATCGGCATGTCGGCATATTGGGAGAACTGCTCAAAGCGACCGGCCTGACGGCGTCGGCCATTTTGGTGGAGCCGGAGGGACGCAACACCGCGCCGGCGGTGGCCATGGCGGCCCACTGGATTGCGCAGCGCGATCCCGATGCGCTGATGCTGGTCATGCCATCGGATCATGTGATCGGTAATCTGGCCGCTTTCCACCAGCGCATCGCCGACGCTCTGCCGGTTGCGCGGTCGGGCCGTCTGGTGACGTTCGGCGTGCAGCCCGATCATCCGGCCACCGGCTATGGCTATATTGCTAAGGGCGCTCCACTGGACGGCGACGCGGATATTCATGAGATCAGCGAATTTGTCGAAAAGCCGACGCTGTCCGTGGCGCAGTCCTATCTCGACGGGCGGCGGCACAGCTGGAATGCGGGCATATTCCTGTTCACCGCATCGGCATTTCTGTCCGAACTGGCCCTGCTGGCCCCTGATGTTGCCGGGCCGATGGCGCAGGCGATGGCCGAGGCGGTCGATGATGGGACGCTGACTCGTCCCGGCGCGGCGAGTTTCGGCGCTGCAACCAACCAGTCAATCGACTATGCGGTGATGGAAAAAACCCGGCGTGCGGTGGTTGTGCCGGTGGACATCGGCTGGTCCGATGTAGGTTCCTGGGATGCCCTCTGGGCGATACGCGGCCGGGATGAGCGCGACAACAGCATCACCGGCCCGGCGGTGGTGGAAGATGGGTCGCGCAATCTGATCTTCGTTGATGGCGGTCCGCCGGTCGGCGCGTTGGGCGTGTCGGACATGGTAGTGATATCGACCGCGGAGGCTGTCCTGATCCTGCCCCGCAACCGATCGCAAGAGGTCAAGACGATCATGGAGGCGCATCGTGCATTGCATGCGCGCCGCGCCGATGTGGCCGAACAAGAGGGCTGAAGCGGTTCGTCCGGAAAGGCGTGCCGCTCCATGCGCAGGTGCGGGATTTTGAATTGACACGTCCGGCGTTATCGGCTGAACGTCCAGTAATCTAAAGGCCATATTCGGGGTTAGAGACTTGCGGCTGTGGAAGGGTGTGATGGTCCGCAGCCGTAACGGCGACGAAGCGGGATTGCCTTTCATCGCCCTTTCCAGTGGATCGACAGAGCGGCGACCCGGCTTGACCGGGCCTGTGTCGGCATAGGCTTGGCCGGCGTTGGCTTACAGGCGGGCGTCGGGCAGTCGGTTTCGATTTATCGGACCCGGGCCGTCACCAAGGCGGTCGGGTAAGGGGAAGACAGATCAATGGTGGGTTTCCTGAACTTGAAGAAGCAGGGCGGCGCGCAGGGCGTGCCGGAGGAGGGTCGCGATAGCTTGCTGGCTGGAGCCGAGCCCATCAAGGTGGAGGCGGGCGGCGTCATGGCCTCCGGCATCAGCCTGGACACAATCGTACTGCTCAACCGGGGGCTGACGCTGAAAGGCTGGCTGGTCGGGAGTGACCGGATCGAGGTGTTGCGTGATGGTAGCCCGGTGCGCGCACGCGTGTCGCGCCTGTCCCGGCCCGACGTGCAGGCGGCGCATCCCCATGTGGTGGAGGAGAATCCGGGCTTTGACATTCTGGTGCAGGATGCGCGGGCTGGCCAATATCATCTGCGCTGCCATAATTTCGGGGGAACTGGCCTGGTGCGTGACTTTTTGCTGGCGGTCGAGTTCGGCACGTCGGATTCGACGCCGACGCTGGCCAGCCTGCCCAAATATTTCGAGGACTCCCATTCTCTGGTCGGCGCCATCGACAAGGCTTTTCCGATGGGGGAAGGCGGGCTGATCATCTTTGGCTGGATGGTCGATCTGCATGCCTCGCTCAAGTCGGTGTCGTTCCACACCGAAAAGCGCTCCCCAATCGATGTGACCGACAAATTCTTCCGGCTGGCCCGCATGGATGTCGCCGCCAATCTGAAGGGGCGCTTCCCGCAGGTGACCGAAATGGCTGGCTTCGTGCTGCGCGTCGATGGCGATGTCAGTCCGAACGACGTCCACGCTCTGTGTTTTGATTGCGGCGATCGAGGCAAGGCCTGGTTGCTGGTCGATGTGGATGCAGAGGCGGCGACGCCGCTACAAGTGGT
Source organism: Sphingobium rhizovicinum (assembly GCF_042647625.1). Taxonomy (NCBI): domain Bacteria; kingdom Pseudomonadati; phylum Pseudomonadota; class Alphaproteobacteria; order Sphingomonadales; family Sphingobiaceae; genus Sphingobium; species Sphingobium rhizovicinum. Next base: position 615,604 of record NZ_JBHRVU010000004.1, read on the forward strand.
CAAGGATGTGCTGACCTTCGTGCCGGCGCCCGACCGTATTCGCCACAGCCTGTTCGACCTGTTCGACAAGGTGCTGGGCGAACCGATCAGCACTATTTCCCCCGAGATCAGCCGTCACCGGCCGAAGCCGCAGGTCAAGCAGTTTGGCACATTGCCGCCGTCGACCGACGTTTCGATCATCGTGCCGCTCTATGGCCGCTATGATTTCCTGAAATATCAGATGGCGCGGTTCAAGGATGATGCCGATTTCGATCGTGTCGACCTGATCTATGTCGTCGATGATCCCGATATTCTCAGTCCCACGCTCGATATGGCGGCGGCCATGTATGATCTGTATCGCCTGCCTTTCCGGGTGGTGTGGTACAATCGGAACATGGGCTTTGCCGGCGCCAATAATATGGGGGCGGGTTTTGCCGTCGCGCCCCGGTTGCTGCTGCTCAATTCCGACGTCATTCCGCAAAAGCCGGGCTGGCTGGGCGACATGATCCAGTCGCTGGACGAGCCGGGTGTGGGGGCTGTCGGGCCGTTGCTCCAGTTCTTCGATGGATCGGTGCAGCATGCCGGCATGCGGCCGAAGGAAGACCCCTATTATCCCGGCTTCGTGCTGAACGTGCATCCTGGCAAGGGCGCGCCTTGGTGGGGGGCGGACGACAGCTATGACGTGCCGTTGCTAACCGCGGCCTGCCTGATGTTGCGCGCGGACATGTATCGCGAACTGGGCGGTCTGGATGAAGGCTATATCATCGGTGATTTCGAGGATAGCGACCTGTGCCTCAAGTTGCGCAAGCGCAAGCTGAAGCTGGTTCTGAACGCCAAGCCCCGGCTCTGGCATCTGGAGCGCCAATCGCAGAATTTGCAGAGCATTACATCGTACCGACACCTGCTGACGCTCTATAATGGCTGGCGGTACAAGAAGAAGATCGAAAGCGCCGAACTCGCGGACCCGTGGGAGAATTGATCTAAATGCGTATCGCGATATTCAGTCACGCGCATCCCAATTTCAGCAAGGGCGGCGGCGAAATTGCTGCCTACTCGCTGTTCGAGGGCATTAATGCCCTACCGGGGCATGAAGCCTGGTTCATTGGCCGCGCCGAACAGCAGATGCTGCATCTGGGCAGTCCGGTGGCCTCGCTCAACGAACGGGAATATCTGATCGGCGGCAATGCCGATATTCCGCGCCTGTCGGCCACGATCGCGTTGGGTGAGGATAGCGATTTTGCCGATATGCTGCGCACGATCGATCCCGACGTCATCCATTTCCACCATTATGTGTTTCTGGGGCTGGAGATGATCCACGCCGCCAAGCGGGTGTGTCCGCGGGCGAAGATCGTGCTGACGCTGCATGAATTCATCGGCATCTGTCTGAACAGCGGCCAGATGATCAAGACCGACGGGCGGCTCTGCTACAGGTCCAGCCCGCGCGAATGCCATGGCTGTTTCCCGCAGACGTCGATGGAGGACATCTTCCTGCGCGAAGTCTATGTGAAATCCTTCTTCGACCTGGTCGACACCTTTGTGTCGCCGAGCGATTTCCTCAAGGACCGCTATGTCGCCTGGGGCCTGTCGGCGGACAAGGTCATCGTCATCGAAAACGGGCTGGAGGATGGCGAACGCGTGCCGCCGCGCCGCCTGAACGAAGGGCAGGGGCGCGGCCGCTTTGCCTATTTCGGTCAGATCAACCATTTCAAGGGCATCGACCTGATCCTGGAGGCGTTTCTTGGCCTGCCGAAGGCGGTGCGCAAGCAGGTGTCGCTCGATATCTACGGATCCGGGCTGGAGCATCAGAGCGCGGATTTCCGTGAGAAGGTCAGTGATTTGCTGAAGCGGGCGGAAAAGCAGGCCGAGGGCATGGTCCGTTTCCACGGTGCCTATGAGCGTGAGGAACTGGGCGGTCTTATGTCCGGGGTGGACTGGGTTGTCATGGGGTCGAAATGGTGGGAAAATTCCCCCGTCGTGATTCAGGAAGCCTATAAATATGGCCGCCCGGTCATCTGTCCGGATATTGGCGGCATGGCGGAAAAGGTGCAGCCCGGACGTGGCGGCTTGAATTTCCGCGCGCGCGACAGCCTCAGCCTGCAAAATCTGATCGTCGACATCACCGAAGGACAGGTTGATTATGACGGCCTTATCAGGGACATGCCGTCTTTCCTTCGTCAATCCGACTGTGCAGAAGCTCATTTGAAATTGTATCATTGATGAACAAAATTATCTTGCGTGGTGAGCCATCGCGGCTCGGTATTACCAGTCACAAGTCGACCAAGACGCTGGCGCAGGAAGTCGGGATCAATCCCGGCAACCTGGCCTTTTCCTACGCATCGGCCCTGATATTGGGCTTTCCGCGGAATGTGACGCTGATCGAAACCCCTTCGCCGGAGGAGAAGATTGGCGTGTTCACACTCGCCAATTACCTCGGCGAGCATTATGATCCCACCCATTTCCATGCGTTTCTGGAGCGTGCGCCGGCCGACTGGCGAGCGGTGGTGCTGGGTCTGGGCGCGCAGGGATTGCTGGACCGGCTGACGCTGGAGCCGGGCGATGTGACCCTGTCGGACCGGCATCTGGCGTGGCTGCGTGCGCTCAGGGATCGTTCGGGCGGGCAGGTCAACGTCTCGGTCCGTGGCGACCTGACCTACAAGCTGCTCGACCGTTATGGCCTGGCCGACAATGCGGTCGTCACGGGATGCCCGTCGCTGATGCTGTCGCCGGCGCGTAATCTGGGCCATGTCGTGGCTCAGAAATTCGCGGCTCTGGGCGATGATTTGCCGCTGCTGAACGGCACGTTGGGCAATCCGTGGGATCCGCGCTCGCAACCCTTCGAACATGCGCTCATCCGGACGGTTGTGCGTTCCGGGGGGCTGATGCATGTCCAGATGCAATTGGATCATCTGCGGCTGGCACGCGGCGATGCGCTGGACGAACAGACGATGCGTGTCCTGCACAAGCAATTGATGCCGCATTTGCCACTGGGCGATTTCCAGCGTGAAGGGCGTCGCCATTTCCACGTCTGGTGGGATGTGCCGGCGTGGATGGAGCATCTGACGCGCGCGGACTTTGTTCTGGGCACGCGCATTCATGGGACGGCGCTGGCATTGCAGGCCGGTACGCCGGCTTTGTGCGTGGCATGGGATTCGCGCACCTATGAACTGTGCCGCAGCATGAACATTCCCTATGTGTCGATCTATGACGAACCCTGGCGTTCGGGGCAGTTCGACTGGGCCATGATCCGCGACAGCTTTGCCGCACAATTCGACGCAGAGGCTTTCGATCGCAATCGGCTTCAGCGGGCGCAGGCCTTTGTTGATCTGCTGCGCGCCAACGGCGTTCCGCCATCGGCGCATCTGCTGCATCTGGCGGGGCAGGTGAACTGATCGATATCAGTGCCTTAGCAACAGCGTCTTGACATGATCTTCAAAGCCGGGGTGTTTGACACTCCCGGCTTTGCACCCCGGGCCATATAAACAGGAACGGGAGAAGGATGATGGAGAAGGCGAAAGCGACGCAGGCCATCCTGGATGTGCATGAAAATACGCGCTATTATGACGATGCCGCGCAGGCGGACGCCGTCGCGCTTTTCTGGGATGGCAATTCTCCTTTCCTGAAAATGTTTCGCCAACTGGAATGTAATGCCATCATCGAACTGGCGGTTGGCAAAGGGCGGCATGTGCCCATGTATATGGATCGCGCCTCAAATATCGTGCTGGTGGATGCGCTGGGCCAGAACATCGCGGCCTGCCGCGCTTTGCTGGGGGAAGCGCCGAAATTCCGCTATTATGTGAATAATGGCGTCGACCTGTCCGAACTGGCCGATGGCAGCTATGATTCCCTATTTTCCTACGACGCCGTCGTCCATTTCGAAATGCTGGACGTCTGGAGCTATCTGAAGGAAACCGCGCGCGTTCTGGCGCCGGGAGGACGGGCGCTCTATCATCATAGCAATTATAGCGAGCATCCGACCCATGTCTGGACGCAAAATCCGCATAATCGCAATTTCATGTCGAACGCGATCTTCGAGCATCTGGCCGACCGTGCCGGATTGGTGGTGCTGGACCAGGCTCCCATTCATTGGGGGCATGTGGAGTATCTGGATGGGCTGACATTGCTGGAAAAGCCCGCTGCATAAGTTGCGGCTGGAGACAGTCGTTTCAACAAGGGTCTGCATTTTATGGCTTTCCAGCCGTTAACCATGAATATGCGGCGATGTTTCTCCAGTCGTCGCTTTCAAGGGGCGTTTGGCCGTCAGACCGATGCTGTCGCATTGCAATAAATATTGTTGTGCGCTGCAACCACGCGAGCAGAGCTGAGGGGTTTCCAATTCTGTCCAGAATGAGCGGCGCACGCATTGTGCGTGTCGGCGTCATGCTACGAATGGCAGATGGTTAATCTTCGGATTTGCAATTCCACGCATGAATATTGCGCTCGTAAAAGAGTGCAATGGATTGCGATCGCTCATCTTGTTGTGCTGCAATGCGGGGAAGATTATTGCCTTTTGGGGATGTTCCTTCAATATGCTGAAGGTGTGAGTTGATCGTCATCTTGCTTGATTCGTGACTATATTTCATTTTGAAGTCGGCGGGGGTTGATAGTTTGAATATGGCGCTGCGGGATTGGGATCGGCACTGGAAGCGTGTTGATCAGAAAGATGAACAAAATCCAGCGGTTGAAGGCTATATCGAAGCCATGGAGCCCCAGTTGGTGGCTGGTTGGGTCTGGCGTGCCAATATTCCTGATGTGCCGTTGCGCGTGGAAGCGCTGGTGAATGATGAAATTGTTGGTCTGGCGCTGGCGGACCTGCCGCGGCCGGACCTTGCCGCCGCGGGCAAGGGATTGGGCAATCATGGATTCCGGATGGAATTGCTGCGCCCGCTAATGGAGGGTGAAGAGCCGCTGATCCGCCTTGCCGAACAACGCTCGGTCGCCATCAGCCCCACCGGCGCCTTCATGCTGATAGCCGATATGCCGGCGGAAGCCGATGCGCCAGAATCGGGCGCTGCCGACGTCGCCACCGAAGCAGACCGCGACATCCCTCCTCATATCGAGGGCTTTGTCGAACATGCCAGTCACGAAGGCGCAACCGGATGGGTGTGGAGTCCGGACGCGCCGGATATGGCGCTGGCGGTCGAAGCCGTGCTGGACGATCAGGTGATTGGCAGCGCGGTGGCGGAGATTGCGCGTGAGGATCTGGTTGTCGCGGGCAAAGGCACGGGGCGTTATGGCTTCATTCTGCCCTATGACGACTTTATCGCCGAAGGGGCGGAGCCGATCGTTCGTCTGACCCGGCGTCCGTCCATGATACTGACAGCGCATGGAGCGATTGATGTAACGGCGGATAAAGCGCCTGTCTCTCCGCCGGTGGCCGTGGAAGGCTATATCGAACTTCTGACCCATGACGGGGTGAGTGGCTGGGTCTGGCGTGAAGATGCGCCGGACATGGTCTTGTCGGTCGAAGCGGTTCTGGACGGCACGGTCATCGGCGCGGCGCAGGCGGATATATTGCGCGAGGATGTCGCCGCCGCGGGCAAGGGAAGCGGTCGCTATGGTTTCGCGCTGCGTTTCTTCGAGCCGATTGCCGGCGATGTCCTGCCGATCGTTCGGGTCGTGGAGCATGCCGATATTGTGCTGAACGGCGCGACCGGCGAAGTGCATCTGGTCGAAGGCAGCCTGCCAGCGCCCACGACCGGGGAAGCTTCGATCGATCCTGCGCAGGTCGAAGGCTATATCGAACTTCTGACGCGGCACGGCGCGACGGGTTGGGTCTGGCGGTCTGATGCGCCCGATGCGGCGCTCACGATCGAAGCCGTCCTGAACGGTGAAGTCGTCAGCACCGCAACGGCGGATGTTCTGCGTGAAGATTTGCGGGATTCCGGGCATGGCACCGGGCGCTATGGCTTCGTCCTGAAATTTCCCGCGCCGCTGGGTGGCGACATCGTGCCGCAAATCCGCTTGTCGGCTCAGCCCGGCGTGGTGCTGGGCGGTGCGTCGGGCACGCTGGAAATGCGCGACCTAGAAGCGGAGCGCGCGGGTCAGACGGTGTCCGCGCCGGACCCCTCCATGGTTGAGGGCTATATCGAACTGGTGACACGGCACGAGGTGTCAGGATGGGTGTGGCGCGCCGATGCGCCCGATATGCCTCTGACTGTCGAGGCTGAACTGGACGGACAGATTATCGGCGCGGTGCTGGCGGATGGCGCCCGACCCGATCTGGCGGAAGCTGGCAAGGGCGGCGGCTATCATGGCTTTACCCTGCGCTTTGATCGGCCGCTGGTGGGACGGGGCATACCGCAGGTGCGGCTGGCGGATCAGCCATCGATCGTTCTGGGCGGCGCCACTGGCACTATTCAACTGACGGAGGGGGCAGGCGCTCCCGGGGGCGCTGCGCAGACTCGTTCGTCCGCCGACAAGCGGCGCTCGCCCATGCTCGAAGTGGCGCCGGAACTGGCGCAGAAGCTGAATTTTAAACAATTTTACGGCCATGCCGCGTTCGATCCGGCTAAGCCCAGCATATTGGTTGTCGCCCATGCGGCCGCTCCTCATCTGTTCGGGAGCGAGCGCAGTTTCATCGACATGGTGCGCGGCATCAGCGCGCTTGGCTATAATGTTTATGTGGTCCTGCCGCGTAATGCGCCGGATTACACCAACATGCTACGGCGTCATGCCGTCTATGTCTCCACCTTCCAATATGGCTGGTGGAAGAAGGACGAGGCGATCAATCCGGATGCGGTCGCGCTCTTTTCGCAGATGATCCGGGCGATGAAGATCAAGATCGTCCACAGCAACACCATCATGCTGCGCGAATGTCTGCGCGCGGCGCGCCAGTGCGACGTGCAGAGTATGGTGCATGTGCGTGAACTGATCGATCATGACGACGCGTTGATCAAGGTCATCGGGGCCTCGTGCGACGACATTATTGAGGAAGTCCGGTCGAGCGCGAATTGGGTGATCGGCAATTCCGATGTTACGTCGCGCGTCTTTAACAAGACGAACCGGACATTCACCGTCTATAACACGGTCGATCTCCAGGAACTGGCGATGGACAATCCGATCCGGGGGGGCAAGGTTCGGTTCGGGCTGGTCAGCAGCAACATCCCTAAAAAGGGATTGGCCGACGTCGTGGAGATTGCGCGTCTGTGCGAAACGCGCTGCCCAAATGCCGAATTTCTGCTGATCGGTCCGGAAAGCGAGGCGGTCAAGGCGCTCAAGAAGGGGCAGGTCGAAGGCGTCGTGCCCAAGAATATCCTCTTTCCAGGCTATGCCGCCAGCCCGGTCGAGGCGATGGCCTGGGCCAATGTGATCCTGAGCCTGTCGCACTTCGCCGAATCCTTCGGCCGCACGGTGCTGGAGGCGATGGCGGCGCAGCGCCCGGTAATCGCCTATGCCTGGGGCGCGATCCCCGAACTGGTCGAGGATGGCGTCACTGGACATCTCATTCCCTATCGGACGCCGGCGGCGGCTGTCGCCTTTGTCGAGCGTTTCTGTGCGGATCCTGCGCTTGTTCAGTCGATGGGGGCCGCAGGACTGGCGCGCGCGCACGCCAAATTCGGCCGCGGCACCTATGTCGAGCAGATGCGCACCGTCTATGACACGGTCATGGCGCAGATTGGCCGGCATGCCGCGATGGCGGCGCCGATCATCAAGCCTGCGAAATTGCCTACGCTCAAGACGGTCAACGAAGCGCCGAAGATCGCCTATTTCTGCTGGCATTTCCCGGTGCCTTCGGAAACCTTCGTCCTGTCGGAGGTGAAGGAACTGATCGATCGCGGCTATGACGTGATGGTCTTCTGCCGGCAGAGTCCGCACAAGGGCTTCGATCCGGGGTTCAGCGTGCCCTATGAACGGGTCGCGTCGATGGAGGATCTGGCGCGGCGTCTGGTCGAAACCGGGCGCACCATCGTGCATGCCCATTTCGTCTATCCCACCGTCACTGACATGGTGTGGCCGGCCTGCGAAAAGGCGAATATTCCGTTCACCTTCATGGCGCACGCGCAGGACATCTTCAAATATTCGAATGATGAGAAGAACCGTCTGGCCGAAATCGGCCAGTCGCCACTGTGCGTGCGGATGTTCACCCTGTCGCAATATCATCTGGATTTCGTGATCAGCCGGGGCTTCCCCCGCAACAAGGTAGTGATCAATCCCAATGCGGTCGACACCAGCCGCTTCACCAAAGCGTTCCAGCCGGGCAAGGACGCGCGCAGCCAGCGGCGGATCATCGCCGTCCATCGTTTCGTACCCAAGAAGGGGCTGGACCTGCTGATCAAGGCAGCGCCGGCGATCAGCGATCTGGGCGTGCGGATCGAACTTTATGGCTATGGCGATTGCGAGGCGGAATATCGCGCCCTGATCGACGAGTTGAAGCTGGACAATGTGTTCATCTGCGGCAAGCTCGACCATGACGAAATTCCGGCGGTGATGCAGCGCGCCGATCTGTTCGCCTGTCCGTCCGTGCGGACGGCGGAAGGCGATATGGACGGCATCCCCACGTCCATCGTCGAAAGCATGGCGGCTGGCGTTCCTGTCCTGACCACCAATATTGCGGGCATCCCGGATCTGGTGGTGGACGGCATTACCGGCATCATGGCGGACCCCGATCCGCAATCGGTGGCGGACGCCATTCGCCGTTATTACACCATGCCCGCCAATCAGGTCGCTGCGATGATCCAGGCGGCGCAGAAGAAGGCCTTGCAGAAGCATGATGTGGGCCGGGCGGTCGACGTGCTGACGCGCGTGTGGGAAAACCGGACCGTCGACATCGTCATTGTCAGCTGGAATGGCCTCAAGGAACTGGCGGGCGTCATCGACCGCATTCAGCACAATACATCGCTGCCCTATCATCTGATCGTCTGCGACAATCAATCAAGTCGCGAGGCGGTAGCCGATCATCTCGATGCGGTGTGGGATCGCAGCGACAATGTGACGATCATCCACAACAACCGGAACGCCATGGTGGGGCCGGGCACCAACTCTGCGGTGGATCAGGGCGTCAGCGACGTCGTCATCTATGTCTGCGGCAAGGAGGGCTTCAGCTTTTCGCAAGGATGGGAAATTCCGTTCGTTCATGCTTTCAAGCATGATCCCATGGTCGGGCTGGCCGGTACGGTCGAAAAGTCGCCCACCTATCTGACGGGCGCCGATTATCCCAAGGGCATTCGCCTGTTCGACAAGTTCCGCAACAAGAGCTTTGCGACGGACAATCCTGACCGGCCCTTTGGCCATGTGCAGGGTGGCCTGTTCGGCATGCGCCGGGCCATGTATGATGCGATCGGCGGTTTTTCCGAAGCCGTGCCGCATGATTATACCGACGTCGAATATAGCTTCTTCATTGAAAGCTGCGGCTGGAAGATGGGCCCGGTTGAAAATATCGTGGCCCTGTTCAACAAGACCCGGCCCAGCCTGTCGCAGCGGTTCGACGAAACGGTCGTGGTGGCGCATCCGTGTATGCTGGATGAACTGGACACCTTCGCCGCCGTGCGTGCCGGCAAGCTGCACCATTGCAATATTTGCGACTGGTTCGGTGAAGCGTTTACTGGCGACGACGCCCAGTGCCCGAGTTGCGAGAGTGGTCGGAACGATCGCACGCTGTACCGCTGGCTGGGCGAATCCGCTTATATGTTCCGTCGCCTGCCCTGTCTGTCGGTGGGTCTGGAAGGCGCGATGGAGCCGGTCTGGGCCAAGCAGTTCCAAGGGCCAAGGCTGACCATGGACGCGCTGCTGGCGGAACTTTATGGCAAGGGGCGCCTGCCGAACAAGGATGGCGGGCTGCACCTCATCCTTGTGCGGGTCGATGCGGATGACGCCGGCGATGTTGGGGTTATCGCCCGTGAACTCAAGCGCCTGCTCAAGCCGCAAGGTGGTACGGCGATTTTCCAGCTGAAGGATGAACGCGCCAGTTGGGGCGGACTGGGCGAAAATGTGCGTAGGGCGATGATGCGCAGCGGCTTTGTGGGCACGGACCATCTCTACACCAGCTGGGCCGTACAGCACGCCTATTCGCCGATGCTGGTGTTCACTCCGGCCAGTTGATGGAGTGCGCAGGGGCCGTCCGTTGCGTGACGCGCCCCTGCGATATTGCCGTTCCCCTCATTCGATATGGACGTTCACCGTGACAAGATTCTTGTTGATCGGGCCTTTCCCCTTTCCGGGGCGATGGGCGACGAAGATCAGCAGGGCATCGGGATGATCAATCGTATCGAAATTGCGCGACTTGCTGTTGGGGTCGAGGATCACGGGATAGAACCAGCGGCGCTGCTGCACTTCAGGCCCGACCAGGGAAATGGCTGAGTCTGCTAGCAGGCGGGGTGTGTTCCAGCGGAACAGGTTAGGGCTGTCGGCGAAATAGACGCCGGGCCTCTGGCGGCCGCCACTGGCCTTGTTGTCCGATAGGACAGCAATCCAGCGCTTTTTGGCGCTGACCCAGGCGATCGAGCGGACCGGCTGGTTCAGATTGGCGAGCGTTGCGCAGCGCTGCGCACTGGCTGGATCGTTCATGTTGAGCGTGAAGCCCTTTCCATCCCATCCGCGCCACCGCGCCGGGTCCAGGGGGTCGTCGCTGCGCAGCAGGCAATTGCCGCGGATCATGTCCTTCGCTTCCAGAAAGGCGATGGTGTAGAAGCCGTTCGGCCCCTTGGCGATGTTGCTGGTGGTGAAAGCGCCATAGCGGCGCCCGTTGGCCGGGCGCTTGTCCCCCAACGTCGCGACCACCGAACCCTTGCTGTAATTCTGGCCCATGTCGGTTGAGCGGGCGGCGATGATGTCGCCCAGCCAGCAGCTATTGTCCGGCCCGGGCACGCAGGCGCCGGGGCGCTTGTCGTCGGCGATCTCCCGGCTCAACAATGCGCCTACCGTGCGTCCGTCAGGCGTGTAGGTCGCCTCTATCCATGCCTGATCGCCGGCTCCAGCGCCTTCCGGGCTGAACACGCTGTCGCAATTGACCTTCAGGCTGTCGAAGCTTGGGCCGGTCATGGTCCAGTTGACATAGGATCCGGAAATCAGAGTGATCTGGCCATCGGCGCGGCGAAAGGCGCGCACCGGTGCGTCAGGTTGCATGCGCCGGTCTGCGCAGCGCTGGCCCGGCCAGGAAAAGAGGGTGCGCTGATTGTCCAGGTCGGCGGTCACATTCAGCGACAGGCGCGGCGCAGGCGTGGCCGGGCGCGCAGGCGTGGCGGCCATCGGCAAAAGCATGTTCAGGAAAATGGCGATCATAGAAACTCCACTTCTTGCGTCATTCTCGTTCGCCGCATTGTTGTTCACCATGGCTGAACTCGATCCGAACCAACGCATGACATGTCGATATTCTCCCGTCCGTGGTGAGCGGATGGGAATGAGCCCGAGAGGGTGAATGGGGGAAATAGGGTGGCCCTCTGGGCATCGGGGGGCCATTTATCGGCCGCTCCACTACCCCGTTTCCAGGCCGAAGCGCCGTCAATTTATGTGGCCATTTTGCTGCGCTGCAAAAAACGGTGATTGCAGCATCGCGGTTGCAAGGGATAAATCCCTCGGTTAGAGGAACAGAACATCAGTTTTCTGATGGCATCCCTTGCCACTCAACGATTGTGGATAGTAATGAAAAATCCTTATTTTTCCTCGCGTCCGGGTTCAGTTGAAAATGCAGAGGGTAAGACGGTCGACGAAATTCTGACCGAAACGGGGCTTAATACCGGCAACCTCATGTTCTTTTCCGCGTCGCGACGTGTGGTGAAGCATGACAAGCCTTCGGCGGGCATGGGCTTTGACCCCAATTATGTTCGCGAACATCATGACGGCATCATTATCCCGGCGGCAAACTGGCTGACAGGCCGCCGTGATCTGGGTGGTCTGGCAGCGTTGATCGAGCGGGCCAACCTGCCCACGGTTATTCTGGGGCTGGGCGCTCAGTCGTTTGACAGCGCTATTCCTGAGTTGTTGCCTGGAACTCAGCGGTTCCTGAAAGTCGTTTCCGAACGGTGCAAATATCTCTCCGTTCGGGGCGCCTTTACGGCTGATGTCGTGGCCAGCGCGGGTGTCACCAATGTGACTGTTACAGGCTGCCCCTCGCTGCTGTGGCGTGTCGATGGTCCGCCCCGGGTCGAGAAGGTCGAAGGGCCTATCAGTCGCGTCAGCATCAGCGGCACGCGCTATGATGACGAACCCAATATGTTCAATCCCAAGGCTAAATCGCACATTGGCCTGATGATGATGCGGCTGGCGATGGCGAATGGCTATGATTATGTCGCGCAGACCGAACGACAGGACATGCAGTTTGCCCGTGGCGAACTGACGGCGGAAACGGCGCCCGAGGCGCTCGATTATCTGGCGCAGGTCTATGGCAGCGAAGATAAGGGGGCGGTTGTCGACTATCTCAAGGCGAACCTCAAAATCTTCACCGATGTCGGCGCCTGGACCGACTATGCATCGACCGTGCAGTTTGCGATCGGCACACGCCTCCACGGCGTGATCGCGACGTTGCTGGCCGGAACCCCGGCCATGCTGGTGACGCATGACACCCGTACTGTCGAAATGGCCAACCAGGCCGGGATCCCCAACGTCTCCGCGCGCAAGTTGTTGAAGGATGGGGTCGACGTGCAGGAACTGTATGATCAGGCGTCGTTCGACACTTTCAACCGCAAGCAGGTTCATTATTACAACCGTTTCGTACGGTTCTTTCAGGGTAATAATGTCGAAACCAATCTGGGTGCGGAAATCCCTGTCGATTAATGCGCGGGCGGTTTTCAGGCCGCTTGATTTCAATGTCAGTGAACAAGGGCGATTGTCGTTTTCGGCAATCGTCCTTTTGTTGTTCTGCGTTCTTTCAGGCGCTTGGTTAATGCGGTGAACTGCCGTCTTTGATGCGGCAGACTGCTGTGATTGACCGCTGGACTTTGTTGCAGCGCACGCTTACCAACCTGCGAAACACTGCGGCTTGCTGGGGCTTGATGAGCAATATCACTGAAAAACTGTCCGGCCTGAAGAACCCTCTGTTCCTGGCCACGGTGGTTGTGCCCACCATCGTCGCAACCTTGTATTTCGGCCTGTTTGCATCCGACGTCTATATTTCGGAATCGCGGTTCGTAGTGCGGAGCCCGGACAAGGGCGGCGGCGCAGCAGGGCTGGGCATGCTGCTCAAGGCAAGTGGTTTTTCCAACGACAATAGTGAAGCCTATGTGACCCGCGACTATATCCTCTCGCGGGATGCGCTGAAGGCGGTGAACGGCGACGGTCTCGTCGCGCGCGCTTATGGCAACCATGGCGTGTCCATCTTCAACCGCTTCAACCCGATGGGGGAGGGGGCGGCCAATGAACGGCTGTTCCGCTTCTATCGCGACAAGCTGGAAGTGAGCAACGACGCTGCGTCTTCGATCACGACCCTGCGCGTCCGGGCCTTTTCGCCCAAGGAAGCCGAACAGATCAACGAACGGCTGCTGCAACGCGCCGAGGATCTGGTCAACCGGCTCAACCAGCGCGGCCGCACCGACCTGATCGACTATGGCAATAAGGAATTGGAAGAGGCCAAGTTGGTCGCGCGCAACGCGGCCGTGGCGCTGTCCAACTATCGCAATCGCAGCGGCGTGGTCGATCCTGAGCGGCAGGCCACGGTGCAGTTGCAGATGATCTCCAAGTTGCAGGATGAATTGATTGCGACCAAGACCGAATTGGTCCAGTTGCGCGCCTTCACCCCGCAAAATCCGCAGATTCCGGTGTTGACCGCGCGCGTGTCCCAGTTGGGGCAGGAAATCGACGCTCAGATGGGCCAGGTGGCGGGCAATCGCACCTCGCTCGCCGCGACGGCCGCTGAATATCAGCGCCTGCAACTGGAAAGCGAGATTGCCGACAAACAACTGGGCGCGGCCATTGCGACGCTTCAGGAATCGCGTAACGAGGCCCGCCGCAAGCGCGCCTATATCGAACGGATCGCGGAACCGAGCATGCCGGATTCGCCCGACGAGCCGCGCCGTCTTCGGGGCATCATCAGCACGCTGGTGGTCGGTCTGATCATCTGGGGTATCCTGACCATGCTGACCGCCGGGATCCGGGAGCATAAGGACTGATGTCGGCCGGGGAGCAGGCGGACGTCCAGACGCTGCGCAAGGGTCTTGCAGTCCAGGCGCGGGTGATCAGCGCGCTGCTTCGGCGCGAAATGATGACCCGCTATGGTCGCCACAATATCGGCTTCCTTTGGCTCTTCGTCGAACCGATGATTTTTACCCTGGGCGTTACGACGCTATGGGCGATGACGAAGAGCGTGCACGGGTCCGACCTTCCCATCGCCGCCTTTGCCGTGACCGGCTATTCCAGCGTGCTGGTGTGGCGCAACATGCCCTCGCGGCTGGTGGGCGCGATCGAACCCAATCTGTCGTTGATGTATCACCGCAACGTGAAGGTGCTGGACATCTTCCTGTCGCGGCTGGTGTTGGAAATTGCAGGCGTCGCGACCTCTTTTGTGGTGCTGACCCTGTTCTTTGCGTCTCTTGGTTGGTTGTCCTTGCCCGAAGATGTGCTCAAGGTGGCTGAAGGATGGGGCATGCTGGCCTGGTTCGGATCGTCGCTTGCGATGTTTCTGGGGGCATTGTCGCATCGGATCGAACTGATCGACAAATTCTGGCACCCATGCGCCTATCTGCTCTTCCCGCTGTCCGGCGCGGCCTTTCTGGTCGACTCCCTGCCGCCGGATATGCAAAATATCGTGCTGTGGCTGCCGATGGTGCATGGTATCGAATGTGTGCGTGACGGTTTTTTCGGATCGCATTTCACGCCCCATTATGACCTTGGCTATGTCGCGCTCGTCTGCACGATCTTGACGGGGCTAGCGCTGATCCAGATCCGGGCTGTCGAAAAAGATCTGATACCGCAATGATCATTCTGGATGATGTAGCGAAAAGCTACCCGACCCGTCATGGCCGGCACCAGGTGTTCCGGGACATCAACCTGAGCATCGCAAAGGGTGAGAAGGTCGGCATATTGGGCCGTAACGGCGCCGGCAAATCGACGCTGGTGCGGATCATCGGTGGAGCGGAAACGCCCACGCGTGGACAGGTCATTCGCCGCATGACGGTGTCCTGGCCGCTTGCCTTTTCCGGGGCGTTCCAGCATTCCCTGACGGGTTATGACAATCTACGCTTCATCTGTCGCGTCTATGGGGTCAACCCGGAAGAGAAGATCGAAGCAGTGCAAGATTTTGCCGAACTGGGCAAATATCTGTGGGAGCCGATCCGTACCTATTCGGCGGGCATGCGCGCGCGTCTTGGCTTTGCGGTGTCGATGGCGATCGAGTTTGACTGCTTCCTGATCGACGAAGTGACGGCGGTGGGCGATGCGCGGTTTCGCGATCGCTGTCATGAAGAATTATATGTGAAACGCGCCGATCGGGCCATGATCATGGTGTCGCACGATGCCAATTATGTGCGGGATCATTGCCACAAGGCCGGCGTGCTGGCTGGGGGGCGGCTGCATATGTTCGACGATCTGGACGAAGCCTACGCCTATTATACGGCGCACGCGACCGAATGAGCGTGGTGCCGGGGTGGGTCCGTCGCCTGTTTCGAGGGGGCGGTGCCGCTTCGGGCACGGGCCATGACCGGCAATTGCTGGTCGATGTGTCGACTATCATCCAGCATGATGCAGGAACAGGCATCCAGCGGGTCGTCCGGGCGATCTGGCTGGGGCTGCTGGCGACCGATCTGCCTGGTGTGCGACTGGTGCCGGTGTTCGCAACCGTCAGACGCGGCTATTGCGAGGCGGGGCAGGATTTCCTGACCGCTGGCATGCCTGGCTATGTGCGACCGGTGCAAGTCGCGGCGGGCGACATCTTCCTGGGGCTGGACCTTGCCGCACATCGGCTGTGGCGGCATCGGCGTCAGGTGGCGGGATGGAAACGGCGCGGTGCGAGCGTCCATGTGCTGGTCTATGATATGCTGCCGCTGCGCCATTCCGATTGGTTTCCCGATAGTACGGGGCGCAATTTCCGACGCTGGATGAAGGTGCTGTTGCGCCATGCCGACCAGTTGATCTGCATATCGGCGACCGTCGCGCAGGATGTGCGTGACTGGATGGCGGATCATGGTGGTCCGCGCCGTGCAAAGATCGGCATCAGAGCGATCGCGCTGAGCGGCGACCTGTCCGCCAGCGCCCCCAGTCGAGGGATCGCGCCGTCGGGTCACGCTCTGCTGGCGCGAATGGAGGGGCGCCCGGCGGTGCTAATGGTCGGGACCATTGAGCCGCGCAAGGCGCACGCGCAGGCGATCGATGCGATGGACTGGCTGTGGCAGCAGGGGCGGGAGGCTCCGTTGTTAGTGATCGCTGGTCGTCCGGGCTGGCGGACGGAGCCGTTGCAGCAAAGGTTGCGCCAGCATCCCGACGCCGGCACGCGCCTGTTCTGGCTGGACGACGCATCGGACGAATATCTGGCTGAACTCTATGCGCGCGCGGCGCTGATATGGGTGCCGTCTCATGGCGAAGGCTTCGGACTGCCGGTGGTCGAGGCGTTGGACAAGGGGCGCAAGGTGCTGGCGCGCGATCTGCCGGTCTTTCGTGAACTTGCGCGGCCCGGTCTCCATTTCTTTTCGTCGGATGATCCTCCAGCGCTGGCTGCGTCGCTATTGTCAGCTCTGGAGCATCCCGACCCTAATCCTCCGGCGATTCCACGGGGCTGGGATGATACGACACGCGAATTGCTGCGTGCGATCGGTCTCATCAGGTCGTGAATGTGCAGGGATGCCCGGTGCGTTTTCTATAGAGCCGAATATCTTCCCTGTAGCATCTGGCGACCAACCCGATCGTTTCGTCGGTGTAGAGGGCGTGTGTTGTGGGGCACTGGCCGTCCCGCTTCAGCAAGGCGATGTCGAGGGCGGGCATGGCGCCATAATCGCCATCCAATTTTTGTAGAGCGCCGCGGCCATGGCCGGTCATGGATCGGGCGTCGACAATGTCGAGGTCCAGCGTGGATTTAAGGTCGCGGGCCATCGCCGGCATATCGGCAAAGGCGTAATAGCGGTCATAGGCGGCATAGAGCAGAAATTCGCTCTGGGGGCGCCAGTGGATATTCTGCCGTCTGGCCCTGTCGCTGGTGATCGTGCGGATGAAGTCGGTGAAGGACGCATCCATTGCGCTGCCGCTGGCATGTCCTTCCTCGCGGAAATCCCAGGCATCCCGATGCATGCCGACAATCTTGTCAAGATAGGCGCTGGCCAGCCGGTCGAACGGGCAGCGCAGGATGGTGAACGTGAAATCGGCGGTCACAAGGTCCGGTTGGGCGGCGACGAACGCGCCGTTATTGGCGTGGATCCACTGGATAGAATCCGTCTTGCGCAGGAATCCGTTGTCGACCGCCAGGGTGAAGCGCATCGTCGAGCAGGCATTTTTGGGGATGAAGGAATAGATGGCGCGCCGCCGATAAAGGCTAAGTGCAAAGCGGGTGGCGAAGGCATGGGCTTCATTGAGCATCACCGATCCGTTGTTCTGACGGCTGTGCAGTAATTCGCGTCTCTTCATGAAAACGGTTCTCCGGTGCGATGGCGACAGGGCATGATCTGGGCAGCGATATACCCGGCAGGGAAGGGGGTATTCGATAAAGACGGCGCCGTGCGGTAAAACGCCGCGCGCCGTCGCCGAATTGATCGTTAATGAGGCTGGATTGTTTTTGCATGTGCGAAATCCATCCGCTATGTCCTAGCCCGATGAAACCGGGGGCTTAATTTCATCCGTCCAGTTTGGCTCTAGAGACCGCTTGATTCGGGAGGGCATACATTGCGCAAAGGTATAATATTGGCGGGTGGATCGGGCACGAGGCTCTATCCGCTGACAAAGGGTGTATCGAAGCAGCTTATGCCTGTATATGACAAGCCGATGATCTATTATCCTTTGTCGACGTTGATGCTGTCGGGTATTCGCGAAATATTGATCATCACGACCCCGCATGACGCCCCCGCCTTCAAGGCGTTGCTGGGCACCGGCGAGGAATGGGGCCTGTCGCTATCCTATGCGGTGCAGCCTGATCCGGGCGGCCTGGCGCAGGCCTATCTGATCGGTGCCGACTTCGTGGGCGACAGCCCGTCGACACTCGTGCTGGGCGACAATATCTTCTACGGCCATGGTCTGGGCGATCTTCTGACCAAGGCGGACCAGCGCACCACCGGCGCCTCGGTATTCGGCTATTATGTCAACGATCCCAAAGCCTATGGCGTGGTGTCCTTCGATGCCAACGGCCGGGCCGAAACGATCGAGGAAAAGCCCGAAGAACCCAAGTCCAACTATGCGGTGACAGGCCTCTATTTCTATGACGGTCGCGCTGTTGAACTGGCGCGCTCGCTCAAGCCGTCGCCGCGTGGCGAACTGGAAATCACCGATCTCAATCGCCTCTATCTGGAGGAAGGGAGCCTCAACGTCGAGATTATGGGTCGCGGCTATGCCTGGCTGGATACCGGCACCCATGGTTCCTTGCTCGACGCGTCGCTCTATGTGCGCGTGACCGAGGAGCGGCAGGGGCTGAAAATCTGTTGCCCCGAAGAAATCGCCTGGCGGCAGGGTTTTATCGACGACGCCCAGCTTGAAAAGCTGGCGGCGCCGCTGCGCAAGAGCGGTTATGGAAATTATCTGGCCAAGCTGTTGGAAGGCAAGGGCGCTTTTGCATGAACATCGTTGAAACCGGCATTGACGGTTTGCTGATCATAGAACCGCGCGTGTTTGGCGATGATCGCGGCTTTTTCCTGGAAAGCTGGAATGCGGCGGTGTTTCGCGAAGCGGGGTTGGACCTGAACTTCGTGCAGGACAATCACAGCCGCTCCGCCCGAGGCGTG
Source organism: Sphingobium rhizovicinum (assembly GCF_042647625.1). Classification (NCBI taxonomy): domain Bacteria; kingdom Pseudomonadati; phylum Pseudomonadota; class Alphaproteobacteria; order Sphingomonadales; family Sphingobiaceae; genus Sphingobium; species Sphingobium rhizovicinum. The sequence continues at coordinate 634,365 of NZ_JBHRVU010000004.1, forward strand.
CTGCGCGGACTGCATTTTCAGAACCCCAATCCGCAGGGCAAGCTGGTCCGCGTCGTATCCGGCCGGGTCTGGGACGTGGCGGTCGATCTGCGCCGGTCCAGCCCGACCTTCGGCAAATGGGCCGGGGTTGAACTGTCGGCTGCGAACAAGCGCATGTTCTGGGTGCCGCCGGGCTTTGCCCATGGCTTTGTCAGCCTGGAGGATGGCACGGACTTTCTGTATAAATGCACGGCCCCTTATGATCCGTCGGCCGAACATTCGCTGATGTGGAATGATCCGGCGGTCGGTATCGAATGGCCGTTGGAAGGGCTGGAGCCACAATTGTCGGGCAAGGACCAGCAGGGCAAGGCGCTGGCCGAGATCGAGGCGTTTGCATGAAGGCGCTGATTACCGGCTGCAATGGTCAGCTTGGGCGATCGCTACAGGCGACGGTGCCCGATGGCGTTACGCTGGTCTGTGTCGGGTCGGCGGAACTGGACCTGTCGCAGCCTGATCTGATCAAGCCCTTCGTCGAGTCCGTGGCGCCAGACATCATCATCAATGCCGCCGCCTACACCGCGGTCGACAAGGCGGAAACCGACTCTGATCGGGCTATGGCGGTCAATGGCACGGCTGTCGGCGCCCTGGCCGATGCGGCGCGCAGCATCGGCGCGCGCTTCGTGCATGTCTCCACCGACTTCGTGTTCGATGGTGGCGCCGGCACGCCTTATGCGCCCGACGCACCGACCAGTCCGCTGGGTGTCTATGGCAGCACCAAGCTGGCGGGCGAGCAACTGGCCGGCACAGATTCGCTGATCGTGCGGACCGCCTGGGTCTATGCCCCGGTTGGCGGCAATTTCGTCCATACCATGTTGCGTCTGATGAAGGAGCGGCCGGAAATTCGCGTCGTTGCCGACCAGATCGGCACGCCCAGCTATGCGCCCGCACTTGCGTCGGCAATCTGGAAACTGGTCGATGTCGGGGCGACCGGCATCTATCATTATACCGACAGCGGTGCGGCGAGTTGGTACGACTTCGCTGTCGCTATCTATGAGGAAGGGCGTGCGGCCGGCCTGCTCGACAAGGATGTGACGATCCTGCCGATCGCCACAGCCGATTATCCCACGCCCGCCCGGCGGCCCAGCTATTCGGTGCTGGACAAGGGAAAGACCTTTGCGGCACTGGGCGGGCCGGCGCCGCACTGGCGCACCCAGTTGCGGCAGATGATCGCCGGGATGCAAGCCGCTTCACAATGATGCGGCGCTCTGTTAGCCGTCGCAGCCACCGTCATTCACCTCTTCCAAGGACGCGGACCTACACATGAAAATCACGATGATCGGCACGGGTTATGTTGGACTTGTGTCCGGGGCCTGTTTTGCGGACTTTGGGCATGACGTGGTGTGCGTGGACAAGGATGCGGGGAAGATCGCATCGATCGAAGCGGGCAAGATGCCGATTTTCGAGCCGGGCCTTGATCAATTGGTGGGCAGCAATGCGGCGGCTGGCCGCCTGACCTTCACCACCGATCTGGCCGCCGGCGTCAAGGGCGCGGACGCGATCTTCATCGCGGTCGGCACGCCTTCCCGCCGGGGCGACGGCCATGCCGACCTGTCCTATGTCTATGCTGCGGCGCGGGAAATCGTCGAGGCGGTGGATGGCCCGACGGTGATCGTCACCAAATCGACCGTGCCGGTGGGCACCGGGGACGAGGTGGAGCGGATCGCCCGCGAACTGCGCCCGGATCTGGACATTCAGTGCGTGTCGAACCCGGAATTTCTGCGCGAAGGCGCGGCGATCGGCGATTTCAAGCGGCCCGACCGCGTGGTCGTGGGCACCACCGGCAGCGAACGCGCGATCGCAGTGATGGCGCAGATCTACCGTCCGCTCAGCCTCAATCAGGCGCCCCTGATGTTCACCGGCCGGCGCACGGCGGAACTGATCAAATATGCCGCCAATGCGTTTCTGGCGACCAAGATCACCTTCATCAACGAAATGGCGGACCTGTGCGAAGCTGTCGGCGCCGAAGTGCAGGATGTGTCGCGCGGCATCGGCCTCGACAACCGCATCGGCAGCAAATTCCTGCATGCAGGCCCCGGCTATGGCGGTTCCTGCTTCCCCAAGGATACGCTGGCGCTGGTGAAGACGGGGCAGGATTATGACGCGCCGATCCGCATCGTGGAGACGGTGGTGCAGGTCAACGACCTGCGCAAGCGGGCGATGGGCCGCAAGATCGTCAAGGCGCTGGGCGGCGACGCGCGGGGCAAGACGGTGGCGCTGCTGGGTCTGACCTTCAAGCCCAACACCGACGACATGCGCGACGCGCCCAGCCTGGCGATCGTGCAGGCGCTGGAGGATGCCGGTGCAAAGATCGTCGCCCATGACCCTGAAGGCATGGACGTGGCCGCGCCGATGATGCCGGGCGTCACCATGGCGAAGGACGCCTATGAAGCCGCTGCCGGGGCCGATGTGGCAGTGCTGGTGACGGAATGGGATGCGTTCCGCGCGCTCGACCTTAAGCGCCTAGCTGCATCCATGACCCAGCCCGTGCTAGTCGACCTGCGCAACATCTATCCCGTCGCCGAGGCCGAAGAAGCCGGCTTCACCATTACGCGCGTCGGGCAGAAGGGCTGATCGTCGCGCGATGAAATCCGCGATCATCACCGGCATTACCGGGCAGGACGGCGCTTATCTGGCCGAGTTTCTGCTCGAAAAGGGCTATCAGGTTTATGGTGCCTATCGCCGCACCAGTTCGGTCAATTTCTGGCGGATCGAGGAGTTGGGGATCACCAATCACCCCAATCTTCATCTGGTGGAACATGACTTGACCGATCTGTCGGCGTCGATCCGCCTGTTGCAGAAGACCGGCGCACGCGAAGTCTATAATCTCGCGGCGCAGAGCTTTGTGGGGGTGTCGTTCGATCAGCCGATCACGACGGGTGCGATTACCGGCCTAGGCGCAGTCAACCTGCTGGAAGCGATCCGTATCGTCGATCCAACGATCCGTTTCTATCAGGCAAGCACGTCGGAAATGTTCGGCAAGGTGCAGACGGTGCCGCAGAATGAGGCGACGCCCTTCTATCCTCGCAGCCCCTATGGTGTGGCCAAGCTCTATGCCCATTGGAGCACGGTCAATTACCGTGAGAGCTTCGGCATTTTTGGATGCAGCGGCATATTGTTCAATCATGAAAGCCCGTTGCGGGGCCGCGAGTTCGTGACGCGCAAGATTACCGATGCCGTAGCCAAGATTGCGCTCGGGCAACTCGATTGTCTGGCGCTGGGCAATATAGACGCGGCGCGCGACTGGGGTTTTGCCCGCGAATATGTCGATGGCATGTGGCGCATGTTGCAGGCCGATGAGGCTGACACCTATGTGCTGGCGACCGGGCGGACGGAAACGGTGCGCACCTTCCTCGATTTCGCCTTCCGTGCGGCCGGGTTTGATGTGGAATTTGCGGGCGAGGGCGAGGCAGAGATCGCAGTCGACCGCAAGAGCGGCAAAACATTGATGCGGATCGATCCGCGCTTCTATCGGCCGGCTGAAGTCGACCTGCTGATTGGCGATGCCAGCAGCGCGCGCGACCGGTTGGGCTGGACGCCGCAGACATCGCTCGAAGGCCTGTGTGACATGATGGTGCAGGCGGATATTCGCCGGAACCAGGCCGGGTTCAGCTTCTAGGCCGATGCCGATGGGCAAGCCCAGAACCCTGATCACCGGCGGCGGCGGCTTTACCGGACGGCATCTGGCGGCGTTGCTGGCCGAACGCGGGCATGAGGTGCATGCGCTGGTCCCTGCGCCGGATGCCGGGGCAATCCCGCATTTTGACGCCGTCCATGCCGGCAATCTGGTCGATCGCGCCAGCGTTGAGCGGATCGTGGATATGGTGCGGCCGGATAATGTCGTCCATCTGGCCGCCATCTCCTTCGTCGCCCATGGCGATGTGTCGGAAATCTATGCCGCCAATGTCGTGGGTACGCGCCTGTTGCTGGGCGCTCTGGCCAGCTTGCCGACGCCGCCTCTTTCGGTGCTCGTGGCGAGCAGCGCCAATATTCATGGGAATCAGGGCGGCTGCCTAACGGAAGACAGCCCAATCATGCCGGCGAACGACTATGGCGTCAGCAAGGTGGCGACCGAAATGGTCTGTCGCCTGTTTGCCGATCGGTTGCCGATCATCGTCGCACGACCTTTCAACTATACCGGGCTTGGCCAGTCGCCCCGCTTCCTGATTCCAAAGATTGTTGATCATGCCCGCCGGCGGGCGGAGCGGATCGAACTGGGGAATATCGATGTGGCGCGAGACTTTTCCGATGTGCGCACAGTCGTCGACGCCTACGCCCGGCTGATGGAAGCGCCTGCCGCGATTGGCGGCGTCTTCCAACTCTGTTCGGGCAAGGCGGTGACGTTGAGTGAGGTGCTGGAAACGGTCCAGTCGCTTGCTGGACATAGGATGGAGGTCATGGTCAACCCGGATTTCGTCCGCGCCAATGATGTTGCGATTCTCTATGGAGATCCGGCCCGCGTCGAGGCGGTGATCGGACCGCTGGCGCATGTTCCGTTGACTCGGACACTGCGATGGATGCTGGACGGTTGATCTGATGCGGCGACCCGTGTGAACGCCGAAGAATAATGGGCTTGCAACTCGCTGGCCCCTATAGTGGATAGGCAATGCGGTCCGGGCGGTATGGCTGGATGCGAAGATATTGGATAATCGGATGAACAGATTGACGGACCTCGTGAAATTGCAGGCGCGTTCAGGGCGGAAGGCTTTGCTAGCGTTGGCGATCCTGACGTCGGCCTGTACCTCTGTCGGCCCTGGCAAGCAGCATGTCATGAAGGCTGCGGAAAGCACCACGGTTCAGGGCATCCGAATCATCAGCCTGGACGAACAGAATAGTGAGTTGCCGGTGGCACAGCCCAAGCCGGGTTTTGCCGAACTGTTTGGCGGTGCAGCGCCGATGGGCCAGATCGTCGGCATCGGCGACGTGTTGCAGGTCACGGTCTGGGAAGCGCCGCCGGCGGTGCTGTTCGGTGCGATCGCCCCGCCGACATCGGTGGAGACAAGTCGCGGCACCGGCCTGCCAGATTATGTCGTCGGACCTTCGGGCGCGATCAACATTCCCTTCGCTGGCACGGTCCCCGTGGTCGGTCGTACGCTGGTCGACATCGAACATGATATCGTCGGTCGGTTGCGGCAAAAGGCGCATCTGCCGCAGGTCAATGTCCGGTTGGCCCAGAATATGACGGCGACAGTATCGGTTGTAGGCGATGTCACCAACAGCACACGCATTCCGCTGACGCCGAAGGGCGAAACCATCCTGGATGCGATTGCGGCGGGGGGCGGCACCAAGGAAGCGGCCAGCCGCATGACCGTGCAGTTGAGCCGCGAAGGCAAGGTCGAGATGATGCCGTTGCAGGCGATCATCAGCGACCCGCGCCAGAATGTGGTGCTCAAGGCCGGCGACGTCGTTACAGCGCTCTACCAACCGTTCAGTTTCACCGCGCTGGGTGCAACGGGCGCCAATCGCGAAGTGCAGTTCGAAGCCACCGGCCTGACATTGGCGCAGGCCCTGGGGCGCGTTGCGGGCCTTCAGGATGGCCGGGCTGATCCCAAGGGCGTCTTCCTGTTCCGTTGGGAGGATCCAGCGCGGGTCTCCAATGTGGCGGGTCTTGGCCATCGCGCCGACGGCCGGGTGCCGGTGATCTATCGCGTCAACATGCGCGACCCGGCCACCTATTTCACCATGCAGAATTTCCAAATTCAGGACCGGGACGTACTCTACGCCTCCAACAGCCCGGTCGCGGATTTCCAGCGTTTCGTGAACATCCTGGTGGGCACCGTGCTGCCCGCCGTGACGATCGAGAATGCGCTGAGCAATTAAGCGTCTCTGACAGGACGGCGTTGATGCCAAAGCTTGTTGCGCGTGCCGTCGAAAAGACATGGGGCCGGGAGGATATTCCGGCCCATTTCGACGTGCGGGGCGGTCAAATCGGCGAGATCTGGTTTGAGGGCGGAGAGGCGTTGCCGCTCCTCGTCAAATATCTCTTCACCAGCGAGCCCCTGTCGATCCAGGTCCATCCTGATGACCGGCAGGCGCATGCTTTTGGCCTGACAGGCGGCAAGGAAGAGGCCTGGTATATATTGGACTGCGCGCCCGATGCGCGGTTGGGGCTGGGGCTGCTGGAGCCAATGTCGCCCCAGGCCTTTCGCGCGGCGGCGATTGACGGGTCTTTGGAGCATCGGATCGATTGGAAGCCGGTGCGGCCGGGCGACTGCTATTTCGTGCCCGCTGGCACGGTGCATGCGATCGGTGGCGGCATCACGCTGGTTGAGGTGCAGCAGAATGTCGATGTGACCTACAGATTGTTCGACTATGGTCGGCCGCGCGAACTGCATTTGGATCAGGGTATCGCCGCCAGTCGGCTGGAGCCATATGTCCGGTCGCCGGTTCATGTGCCGCTGGGTCAGGCGCAGGTGCTGCTGGACGGAACGGACTCACCCTTTTCCATGGAATTGGGGCATTGGACTGCCGGGCAGGTGCTGCCGACGACGCAAGGGCCAGTCTGGTTTGTGCCGCTGGCTGGTAAGGGGCGGGTGAACGGTGCGTCATGGCGGCCCGGCGACGTGTGGCTGCTCGATCCAGCCGATGAGGTTTTGGCGGATCGGGATGCGGCCGGACTGCTGGCGCGGACGGCCTAACGCGCTCGTCAGAACATCAACCGCCAGCGGTCGACAATGTGGATGCGGCTGGCGTTCGCTTTATACTCGTCCGACCGCATGATCGCCTTTGCGACCTTTTTCTTGCTGGCGCCATTGCGCAGCGAGAGAACATAATGGTCGAGGCCTGACGGATCGGCGGGACGGCCGAGGAAATTCTTGTAGAGCGACTGGACGAAGACTTCGTCGGGCAGGGCAAAAAGCGCACCCAGCGACACCTGCCGTACTTGTCCTTCGGGCTGGAAGGCGACGTCATCCTTGTCTTTCAGACGGTGCGCCAACTTGAGCGTGTCGCTGCTTTCGATCCGGCGCAACAGGCGCTCCATCAGTGCAGGATCATCGAATAGCGATTGCGCGAAGGTCCAGAAGCCGCTTGCCCAGTCCGCCCAGTCCGTCGCGTCGCGATCATCGGCGTGGGACCGGCCAAAGCGTGCGGCTTGCTGCACCAGCTCTGGCAGTGGGCTGTCGTCACTGAACAGGAAGACGCCTTCGGTCGATCGATAGGTCGCCAGGATTTCGCGCACCGGGGCAATGTCGCGCACCACCACCGGCTTGCCCCGGGACAGCGCATGGACCAGCCCCAGACCGAAGCCTTCATAATGGGATGGCAGCACGATCACGCTGGCATTGGCGAACAGCGCGTCCATGTCCGCTTCGGGCACGGCACCGGACGCGGCGAGGGTCAGGTTGCCGTCTCGGGTTGCGACACCTGCCATGGCAATGACGGCCGTGTCTGGCAGCGCATCCGCCAGCAGCCGGCCGATGGCTTCCGAGGCCTTGTGCTTGAAGTGATTGCCCATCACCAGCACATGGTCGCTGCCCCCCGACGCGCCATGACCGGTGTCTCGATAGGCCGACAGGCGGGTCGGCAACAGGCGCGTATAAGCGTTGGTGCGGAAGTGGCGGGCGAAGCGATTGCGGAAAGTCTCGCCCGAAAATTCGCTGATGAAAAAGACGCCATCCGCATGTTCCGCGACATGACGCCACATGGGTTCAATATCGTCCTGGCCGCGCAGATTGCTGCAATCCAGCGCAATCACGTCCAGCATGCCATAGATGTTGATGGGCGCCAAATACTCCATCAGGTTGACGATATGCAGGTCGAATGGCTGGCCGAAGAAGATCGACAGCGCATAATCGGGGCGAATCTTTTCCTCGATACGTATCGACTGGAAGTTCGCGAAACCATGAAATTCGGCGACGCCGGGCTTGCAGATAGCGTGGATGTCGAAATCCGCCGGCGGGTTTGCCTCCAGCCAGCGGATGACGTTGACGATGAGTTCGTTTGTGCCGTTATGGTGAGTGCCCATGGTCAGCAGGTTGAGTGCGACCTTGCGGCGGCCCTCGGGCGTTGGAAGCAGCGTCTTGATCTGGGTTTCGGCGCGATAATCGGCCGTACCTTCATAAGCGCGCACCAGCGGTAGGAATTCCGGATGCCGCGCCATCATCTTGTTCAGATTGCCTTCCTGCTGGCCACGCAGATCCATGTCCTTGAGCAGGAAGGAGGCCGAGCCGGCGTGATAGGCGTAGGCATGATTGGCCATGGCTGCGCGATAGCCAAGTTTGCCCGCACGCATGACGAGGTCATTTTCTTCCTCATAGCCGACACCAAACTCCTCATCGAGAGGATCGAAATTGCGCAGGATATGGTCGGCGATCAGCATGTAGAAGCCGACGGCGGTAGGAGCGAGTGTATAGCGAGGCAGGTGATGGCGCAGCATCTGCCAGGCGTGATGGCAGGTTTCGGGCAGCGATCCTGCATCACACAGTGGATTGGGCATCTGCGGGAAAGTAGAGAGCGCCGCATTGTTGGATCGCGGGCAGACGAAGGCGATCTGGGGATCGGCGTGTAGCACAGCAACCATTTCAGCCAGCGTGCCCGGATAGGTCAGCGTATCGCTGTTGACCAGCAGCGCGGCCGCGCCACGTTGACGCGCCAGCGCCAGTCCCTTGTTGACGCTGCGGACGAAGCCCAGATTTTCGTTGTTGCGCAGAATGAGGCCGATCGACCGCATCGCTTCGCCAGAGGCGAGATAATGTTCGACTTCCTCATCATCAGGAGAATCGTTGATGACGATCAGGCGTGGCGCGCAATCGGCAATTTCGATGAGATTGGGCACCAGCGACCGAATGCAATCCTGCACCATCGCGGCGTTGCGATAGACCGGGATGATGATGTCGAGCTTCATGAGATATCCGCAATAGGGTCGGACCGCGCATCCAGGCCGGATGCGCGGCCGCAAAATATCAGCGGGCGATCTTCGCGCGCTCGACCAGAGGCTTCCACCAGTCTTCGTTCGACAGATACCAGGCCAGCGTTTCGGCAAAGCCCTGCGGGAAGTCGCGGGCGGGCTCATAGCCCAGTTCCGACCGGATCTTGGTTTCATCGATCGCATAGCGGCGATCATGGCCCTTGCGGTCCTCGACATAGGTCATGAGGTCAGCGCTGGCGCCGCCCTTTGCGGCAGGCGCGTCGGGGAAGAGACGAGCAAGGTCGGGATTGGAGGCGAAGGCGGCGTCGACGCCACGGCAGATTTCCTTCACCACTTCGATATTGGGCAGTTCCTGCCCACCGCCGACATTATAGGTTTCGCCGATCCGGCCCTTCCGGAGGATCAGTTCGATGCCGACGCAATGATCCTCCACATGCAGCCAGTCGCGCACATTCATGCCGTCGCCATAGATGGGCAGGTTGCGGCCCGACAGTGCGTTAAGGGTGAAGAGCGGGATCAGCTTTTCGGGAAACTGGTAGGGACCATAGTTGTTGGAACAATTACTGGTCGTCGTTTCCAGACCGTAGGTATGGTGGTAGGCGCGGACCAGATGGTCCGACCCGGCCTTCGACGCTGAATAGGGCGAATTTGGGGCGTAGGGTGTGGTTTCGCTGAAGGCGGGGTCTTCGGGCTCCAACGTGCCATAGACTTCGTCGGTCGACACATGGTGGAAACGGTGCGGCTTGCCGCTGCCCTTGTCGAGCCAGGCGCTCTTGGCGGCTTTGAGCAGGCTGTGCGTGCCCACGACATTGGTGGTGACGAAGGCGTCGGGGCCGGTGATCGACCGGTCGACATGGCTTTCGGCGGCGAAATGGACGATCGTGTCGACATCATGGTCCGCGATCAGCTTCGACACCAGATCGGTGTCGCAAATATCGCCTTCGACCAGCGTGACATCGGTTACGTCCGCAATATTGGCCGGGTTGCCGGCATAGGTCAGCAGGTCGAGGACGACGATGCCGTCAGCCGGCGACACTTTGCGCCAGTGGCGAACAAAATTGGCGCCGATGAAACCCGCGCCGCCCGTGACAATCAAATTGGCCATGCAGTCCTCTATTCAACCGGTTGAGACGCGCCACATGATCGCGCGACCATGGGCGTGGTGTGACCTTGTCTTTTATGCTGACCCCTCTTGCGCGTCAGCGTAGCGGCAACAGTCCATTCTTGGCAACTGGCTCTTGGCCATCAGCTCCCGATCATTCAGCTCGATCGCGACAATTTCCGCTTTGCATAGAGTTGCGCCAGTGACAGGCGCGGCCAGCCGAACATGCTGCGCGGGGTGGAGGGAGGGGTGCGATCTTTTGGCTTGTCCATCGGCGACAGCTGGAAATGCTGGCTGGCATAGCCCAGTGCGCCGTGGTGTCGTACAGCGGCATGCGCCGGATCACCGAAATAATAAGGTTTCTGGCGCTGGGGGCAGAAATGCCCGACCAGGCTGCGCCGCGTCAGGGCTGGATCGGCGACCGGAGAGCCGCCATGCGCCAGATCCGCATGCCAGACGAGAATGTCGCCCTTGCGCGCCAGAAACCGGCCTACGCCGCGGCCGGCGCGCGCCTGATCCTCTAGCCATACGGCCCATTGGCCATGGGTTTCCATGCCGTCGAGTTCGGGATTCCAATGCTTCTTGTCGCCACCAAATTGCCAGTCGGGCAGCCGGTGCGATCCGGGTGCATACATGAGTTCGCCTGATCCCGCGACAATGTCTTCCAGCGCGATCCAGCAAGCCGCCAGTTGCAACGGCTGGCCGTCGACCACGACATAGGCGGTGTCCTGATGCAGCGGTTGCTGCGACCCCTTCTCGAAATTCAGGCTTTGGAACAGCAGCGGGTCGTCAGCGAAAATCGTCTGGAGAAAGTTGAGAAGGGCCGGTGCGGCGAACAGGTCGAGCGCCTGGGGCAGAGGAACATAAGCGTCCACCACGCGGGACGTCAGTCCGTCCGCTCCCTCCGCCATAGGGCGTGCCTGCGAATCGCCATGCGGCTGATACAGAATGTCGGAATTGCCACTCTGGAAGGCTGCGGCGATCGGGTTGGCGAAAGCGTCAACGATCTCGTGCGGAATGGCATTTTCGAGGATGACATAGCCGTCTGCGACAAAGCGCTCGACCAGTTCCTTCTGTCCTTCATCCAGTCCGCGTCGGGTAACTTCCTGCCGCCAGTCGTCCTGATCGATCCACAATCCGCCAAATCTGGAATGATAAGAAGGCGTTTCGTTCACTCTGCTGTTGCTCCGTGTCGGGACGCGTATGCTTCTCGACTAGACAGGGCGTGGTCGCGACGCAATAGCTGCCTTGCCGTTTCAGCGCAGGCAGGCTGTTTGTCTTTGATCAGCATATGTCAAGGGAGATGAGGCCGACGCCAAGCACCCGATCATCCTCGTTAATGCCAAGCGCCTGCGGCGATATCGCCGGATTGATCTTCATATATAAGGCGACATCACCTTCGCCGATGCAGGCGGGAGGCAGCCGAAGCTTGAGTGTATGTTCATCTGGCCGAAGCGTGTGCGCGAGCAGGAAATAACCATTTGCTGTAAATTCGACGGTCGGTCGTTGCGCGCTGGCGCCTACCAAGCCTATCAGTGTCAGATTGACCTCGACATAGCCGCCACGATAGCTTTCCAACGCAAAGCGGATCGCGTGTGTGTCTTCGCGGCCCCAAAGCCCCCAATATTCCGGTTCCCACCAATTGCCTGCGAGATAATCAGCGCCGTCGCCGCCAATACCGAACCGGATCGGCCAGTTGCGCTCGATCAGCGGAAAGCCTGCTTCCGACCAGCGCCGTCCGCCATTGTCATCCGCTTGTCGATCGCGCCGCCGGGCGTGAACTTCGTTAAGCACCATTTCGGCGAAATGATGCACCCGGCCAACTTGGCTACCCAGATCACGCATCTGGCCTTCAAGCGCCGCAAGCCTCTGGTCGATCTGGGCGATGGCCGCGAGAATGGCCGCATTGTCATCATTGCTGTTTTCAGACATGGGCGCTTCCTATCGCGCCCGGCACGGTGCGCAAGAGGGCTGTCATGCGGGCGGGGCCAGACGGATGGTTTCGCATGCCAGTCTGACCGCCTCCGCTTCATTATGGGTGACGTACAGGATCGGCAGGGCGAACTGGTCGCGCAATCGTTCGATCGCTGCCATGACCTCATCGCGTCGGGCCGGATCGAGAGAGGAAAGCGGCTCATCCATCAATAAAAATGCCGGATCGGACAGCAAGGCCCGGCCGATCGCGACCCGCTTCGCCTCGCCGCCGGAAAGGGTTGCGGGCAGGCGGCGGAGCAAATGGCCGATGCCCAGAAAACCGAGCACATCGTCCAGCGTCAGTCCATCCGTGCCGCGCACGCCGTAGAGAAGATTCGCCTCGACCCGCAGGTGCGGAAACAGGCGCATGTCCTGGAATATATAGCCAGCCCGGCGCCGCGCTGCCGGTATGTCGATGCCAGCGGCGCTGTCGAACAGGGGCGTGCCGCCAATGGCGATATGGCCGGCATCGGGCCGAAGCAGGCCGGCGACCATGTTGAGCAGGCTGGTCTTGCCCGCGCCCGATGGTCCGACCAGCGCAATCAGGCCGGGCCCTGTGCGCACGCGCAAGGCGATGGTGCGGTCGCCGATCCGGCGGCGGACATCAATGTCAAAGGACATGGACGACCCGTCCATGGGTGAAGCGGCGGGCCATCAGCTCGGACAATAGAAGCGCCCCCAGCGACAGCAGCACCGAAATCACGGCAAAGCGACTGACCATCGCTTCACCGCCGGGCACCTGAAGCGCGGCATAGATGGCGATCGGCAGGGTGCGGGTTTCGCCTGGAATGTCGGACACGAAAGTGATCGTCGCGCCAAACTCCCCGATCGACCGGGCAAAGCCCAGCATCGCGCCAGCCAGGATGCCGGGTAGCGCCAAGGGAAGCGATATGGTCCGGAACAATCGCCAGCCCGAAGCGCCCAGCGTGCGGGCGGCATCTTCCAGCCGTCGGTCGATCGCCTCGATCGACAGGCGCATTGCGCGGACCATCAGCGGCAAGGCCATGATTGCGGCGGCCAGCGCCGCACCGGTCCAGCGGAACAACAATGTGACACCGAACCAGTCGCCCAGCCATCGACCGATCGGCCCGTTCGCGCCGAAGAGCAGCAGCAGCAGCCAGCCCGTCACCACCGGCGGTACGACCAGCGGCAGATAGACGATCGCTTCCAGCAGCAACCGGCCGGGGAAGCGCCGCCGCGCCAGCAGCCAGGACAGGCCGAATGCGATCGGCAACATCGCTGCAACCGCGACCAGGCTGACCTTCAAAGACAAGGCGATGACGCCCCATTCCTCGGGAGAAGGCAGCCAGTTCATGCGTGAATGAACTGGCAGGAGGGATCGGGAGAAAACGGCATGGCGTGCCGACGATAGTGGCAGGCTTTCATCGCCGGCGGAAGGGGGCTGCTATCGCGATCCGATCTGGACAGGCATGGACAGCAGGTCGCGATCCATCGTGCCATTCGCGCCTTCGAACCGGCGACGGACGAAAAGCAGCAGCGCCTGATCATGATCCAGCGTTTCGAAATTGCGCGATCGGCTGTCGGGATCGATCAGCACCGGATAGCTGAGCATATAGTCCCGGCCGGGCTCAAGTCGGAAGACAGGGGCGGGAAGCAGCAGCCGGGCCAGCCCCCAATTGCGCAGGTCGGCGCTTTGGGCGTAGAAAAATCCTTGGGTCGCTTTGCCGTCGATCATGCGCTGGGCCGCCATCATCGCTACCCAACGCTTCTGGCGCGGCAGCCAGTTGATTGACCGCACCGGTGCATCGAGATGCGGCAGTGCATGGCACCGGCGCGCCTGCGCAGGGCTGGACAGGTCCAGGGTGAATTGCTGCCCGTCCCAGGCGCGCCAGAGCGCCGGGTTCATGGGATTATCGCTGCGCAGCAGGCAATTGCCCTTGGGCGAACCGGGGCCGTCCAGAAAGACCACCATATAATAGCCGCTCTGACCGCGCGCGATGTTGCTGGTGGTGAAGGCGCCGTAGCGGGACGGGCTGGCGGCGGGCATCCTGTCGCCCAGCGTGGCGGCGACCTTGCCCATGCGATAATGGCGGCCCATGTCGCCGGATTGGGCGGTGACAATATCGCTGAGCCAGCAACTCACGCCCTTGCCCGGTTTGCAGTTGCGCGGGTCGGTGTCGATCGACAATTCGCGGCTGAGCAGCGCGGTCACGGTACGGCCGTCCATCGTATAGGTGGCCTCGATCCAGGCATGCTGGTTGGCGCCGGTGTCGGCCGGGCCGAAAACGGGGCGGCAGTCGGTCCTGAGCGACGACCAGCGCGGGCCGGTCAGCGTCCAGTTGACAAAATGGGTGGCGATCAGGCTGATTTGCCCATCGGCTCGCCGGAAGGCGCGGGCCGGCGCATCGGGAATGATGTTGTCATTGGGGCAGCGTTGTTTCGACCAGTCGAAGATCGGCTTTTGCTGATCGGGTTGCGGGCGCAGGTCCAGTGTCGCGCCGGGCGATGCGGCGGCCATCAGCAGGGAAGCGAGGATCAGCGACGCCACAGCCATCGTCCTTTCATGGTATGGAAACGGGTTGGGTTGTAGGCTTAGCCGTGCGCAGATGAACGGCGCCAGTCCGACGCATGTTCGCCCTTGACCGGCGAATAGGCGATGATAGGCGACGCCCCCACCCTGGATAGTGCTGGAGACGATGGATGAAGCAATTGGTCGCGTTCGACCTTGACGGTACGCTGGCGGAAAGCAAGCAACCGCTTGGCGAGGCGATGGGCGACGCCCTTGCCGACCTGCTGGCCGTTGCGCATGTCGCGGTGATTTCCGGCGGAGACTGGCCGCAATTCGAAAAGCAGGTTGCCAGCCGCCTGCCGGCCCATGCCGATCGGTCGCGGCTGTGGCTGATGCCCACCACCGGCACAAAGCTCTATACCCACGGTGCGGATGGCTGGTCGCCGGTTTATGCCGAATTGTTCGACGATGCGCAGAAGGCGGCGATTCTGGCGGCGTTCGATGCATCGCTGGAGGCGACCGGGTTCGTGCCGGAACAGACATGGGGCGACCGGATCGAGGACCGGGGCAGCCAGATCACCTTTTCCGCGCTGGGGCAGCAAGCGCCGATCCACGCCAAGGAAGGATGGGATCCCGATTTCGCCAAGCGCAAGATCATTCAGGCGGACCTGCGTCAGCGCCTGCCCGGCCTGTCGATCAATATGGGCGGCGCGACCTCTATCGACATTACGCGTGAAGGCGTGGACAAGGGCTATGGCCTCAAGAAGCTGCGCGATGCGAGCGGCATTGCGCTGGACGCGATGCTGTTCATCGGCGATGCTATCTTTCCGGGCGGCAATGACTATCCGGCCAAGCAGATCGGGCTGGATACGGTGCGGGTGCGCGATCCGCAGGAAACGCTGGCGGTCATATCCGGGCTGGTCGCCTGCCTGAAGTGAAAGTGCAGATCAGGGCGCGGTGAAGCCGTAGCGGGCGAAGATCGCCTTGCTCGCGCCCGACAGCAGGAAGCGGCGAAAGGCTTCGGCATCGGGATGGCGGCTGCCCTTCAGCCGCGCGAGCGGATAGCGGACCGGCGCATGACTGGACGCAGGGAAGACGCCGACCACCTGCACATCCTGAGATGCGCGCGCGTCGGTGGCGTAGACGATGCCGAGCGGCGCTTCGCCTCGCTCCACCAGCGCCAGCGCGGACCGGACATTGTCGCCGCGCGCCACCTTGCCAGCGACGGATGGCCAGACGCCCAGCGCCATGAGCGCCGCCTTGCCATATTTGCCCGCCGGCACCGCATCGGGATTGGCCATGGCCAGACGACCATCGCCGAGCGCGCGAGCCAGTTGCATCCTCTTGCCGATGTGCAGGCGCACCGGTCGTTTTGCCGGCGCGATCAGCACCAGCGCATTGCCCGCCACATTGACCCGCGTGCCGCGCGCCAGCAGCCCAGCCCGTTCGATGTCGCTCATCCATTCTTCATCGGCAGAGAGAAACAGATCGGCGGGCGCGCCGGCTTTGATCTGGCGGGCGAGGGCGGATGATCCGGCGAAGGAAAGGACGGGACGAGCGTGGCCCTGCGCCGCCCATGCATCGGCGGCGGCGGTCATCGATTCCTGCAGGCTGGCGGCGGCCAGCACCACGGGGCCGCGATCGGAAGGGACGGCCTGCGCGATTGGCGTGAGCAGCAAAAGGGTGAGCGCGATGAGGCGGGCGAGCAGCTGGATCATGCCGCCTATGTGCGCCCAGTGCGGCAGCGGCGCAACCATGGGCTTTTGTCCGCCTCCATCTTCCGCTAGGCATCCGCCGATGATGGCGCGCTTCGCCCTGCCGGCCCGGCTTTCCCGCTAAGATGGCGATCGTGCGAAGCCTGTGCGGCCAATGCGGCGCGGGGTGCGGCGTCCGCGCCATTACCGGCGATGATCGCAGCCTGTTGATCGAAGGGGATCGGATGCATCCGGCCAATGCCGGCCAACTCTGCGCGCGCGGTGAGGGGCTGGCGGAGATGGCGACGCTGGACGGGCGCCTGTTGCACCCGATGGTGGGTGGACGGCGAACCGGATGGGATCGGGCGATTGCGCATGTCGCGCGCAGGCTGAAGGCTATTCTCGATCGCCATGGTTCGGGCAGCATTGCGCTGCATGTGGCGGGCAATTTGCTGACCGAGGATTATTATGCCGCCAACAAGCTGATGAAGGGCTTTTTCGGGTCGGCGCACATCCATGCGCCATGGGACATGGGTGGCGCGCATCAGTCGCTGCGCGCCGCTTTTGGCGCGCCCGTCATGCCCGCTGCGATCGAGGATATTGAGCAGGCCGAAACGCTGCTGTTGCTGGGGGATCGCGCGGCGCTGCGATATCCGGTGTTGATGGACCGGGTGCAGGCGGCCCGAGAGACGCACGGGGTGCGGCTGATTCAGGTGACGGAGGGGGCTGCGCCGCAGGGGCATGGCCTGGCGGACATAAGTCTGGTGGTGGCGCGCGGGAGCATGGCGCGGCTGCTGACCGGATTGCTGCTTCACTGTCAGGATATAGGCGCGGTCGATCAGGGCTTTCTGGACCGGCATGTGGCGATGCCGGCTGGCTTTTGGGACAGGTTGCGGCCGGGGTGCGACATCTGGTCGGTGGCGCGCGAATGCGGTCTGCCAACGGCTGAGGTGCGGGCCTTCTATGATGCGATGGCGTCGTCTGGACGGTTGGTGACGCTGTGGGATGAAGGGGAAGGCAGCGGCGTGGCGAGCGCCGTAGTGAACCTGCATCTGGCGAAGGGCGCGATTGGCCGGCCGGGCAACAATCCCTTTCTGCTGAGCGGGCAGGCCAACGCCATGGGCGGGCGGGAAGTCGGCTGCCTGACCGGCGATCTGGCGGCGCATCGGGATTTTTCGCCGCAGGCCCGGGCCGAGGTGGCGCGTTTCTGGGGCGCGCACCTGATCGCGCAGGCGCCGGGCGCAGTGGAAGAGGCGATGCACGCCGGGCGCATCAAGGCGCTGTGGAGCATTGGCCGGGATGACGAGGCGTTGCCCTGGCTGCGGCAGGCGCGCGCGACCCTGCCATTCGTCATCGCCAGTCGCGATCGGGGGGAAGGCATGGAAGACGCCGATGTGCTGCTGCCATCGCCGGCGGGCGTCGAGAAGGATGGCACATTGACTGGTCCTGATCGCCTGATCAGTCGGCAGCGCCGCCTTTTTTCGCTGCCGGGGGAGGCGAAGCCAGACTGGTGGGCGGTGACGAAGGTGGCGCAGGCGATGGGGTGGGGCGACGCGTTTCATTATGAGCGGGCGGCGGACCTGTATCGCGAGCATGTGCGGCTGACCGCTTATCGCAACGATGGCGAGCGACTGTTGAACCTGAAGCGGCACGCGCCAATTTCCAACCCGGCCTATGACGAATTGACGCCGTGGCGCTGGGGCGAAGTGCCGTTCGATGGCGGGCATTTTCCCGCGCCCGATGGCCGGGCGCGGTTGGTGCCGCCCGCTTTATGAGCCGGCGGCGATGCCTTGCAAATGCGCGAGCAGCGTGTCGCCATTCGCCTGCCAGGTGAAGCGCAGCGCCGACGCGCGCACGGCGGCCTGCGACGGAGGATTGTCCAACAGGGCGCGGATGGCCTCTGCTATGGCTTCGGGGTCGCGTTCCACGATCCGCCCCGCCTCCGGCCGGTCGAGCAGTTCGCGCGCCCCGCCGACATCGCTGATGACGATTGGCGTGCCGCAGGCCAGCGCTTCGACCCAGGCATTGGCCAGTCCTTCCGATTCGGACGGCAGGGCCATGATGTCGGCGGCGGCGAAGATGCGCGGCAGCTTGTGATGCGGGACCGATCCCAGAAAGCCGATGCGGCGTTCAACGCCCAGTTCCTGGGCCAGATTCTCCAGCGTGCGCCGATATTGGCCCTGACCCGCCAGCAGCAGCGTGACGCCGGGTAATTGCGGCAGCGCGCGCACCAGCAGATCCTGTCCCTTGCGCGGGATTAGCGCGCCGACGCTGAGCACCACCGGGCCGTTGAAATCCAGCGCGGCCTTGGCTGCGGCGCGATCGGTCAGTTCGAACGTGTCGAGATCGACTCCGGTATAATGGACCCGCACCTTGTCCGCATCGATGCCCATGCGAGCCATCGACCGGCGCATCGCATCCGATACGGCAAGCAACCCGGCTGCGCCGTCCGCCGCCTGCCGCACCATCTTGCGCGTGCCGCTTTGCGTGCCCCAATAATGAATGTCCGCGCCGCGCGCCTTGACCGAATAGGGGATGCCGAGCGCCTTTGACAGGCGCTGGGCCACCGGGCCGTCGGGGAAGAAGAAGCTGGCGTCGATCACGTCGAACGGCTTTTCCGCATGCAGCCGGCGGACCAGCGGCAGGATGGCGCGGGTCATGGTCGTCACATTGGTGCGGCCGCCAAATTTGGGGATGATCGGAAAGGTCGGGCGGTAGACGGTCAGTTCCCGCCAGCGCTCCTTGCGCGGCAGCGCGCGCAGCGGCGCATAGCGGCCCGCCAGCGACAGCGGCCACGGCGGCAGGCCGACCGGCGCGATGACGGTGACGTCGGCTTCCGGGCGGCTGGCCAGTTCACGCGCCTGCCGTTCCACGAACACGCCGAAATTGGGCCGGCTGATGTCGGGGAACAGGGTCGATAGCATGAGAACATTGAGCGTCATGGTTCTACTTTGCATGCACAGCTTTGATGCTTGGTTAAGCGCAGAGCGATGAATTAGCTAGAGACGTCGGACGAGCTGTTCGGCGACGGCGGCCCATGGCGGGTCGGTCAGCACCAATTGGCGCGTACCCGCACCCAGCGGCAGCAGTTGCAGCCGGTCGCCTTCCCGCCCGATCAGCCGGCCGAACAGGAAGCGCCCGGCGGGGCGCGGCAGCAAAATGTCGCGGTTCAACGCGCTGCCAAAATCCTCCGGCGCAATGCGGCGGCACCAGATGGCGTCGCCCGCGCGATAATCGCCAATACTGGCCCCCACCTGCACGCCGACCATACCGTCCGACGCGATCGGCGGGGGGAGGGTGAGGGCGCGGGCGGGCGCGCGCACGCCGTCGGGACCGAGCAGAGCGGCAACGGGCACTTCGGCCTGTCCCGGCAAAGCGACCAGTTCTGCGCTGGTGACGCCCAGCGCCAGCGCGATCCGGTTCAGCCAGTTGACCGATACGGTGCGCGTGCCGGTTTCCAGTCGCCCGATTGTCTGGGCGGTGGTGGGCGGATCGCACAGCGCGCCAACCTGTTCCAGGGTCAGCCCTTTGGCCTTGCGAACCTCGCGGATGCGGGTGATCATGAAAACGCCCTTGATAACCTATTTGGTTGTATCTTTCCTACAGATTATCCGGCGTGGCAAGGCCGCAGCGACAGCTTTTTCCTTGGGAGGCGCGCATGGCCAGTCATGTCGAACAGATGATCGAGGGGCCGGACGGCAGGCCGCAGCGGGTGATGGTCAATCTGGGCGAATCGCCGCTGAGTTGGTTGCATGCGCGCGGTCATCTGAGCGATCGGCATTTTGTCGCCGGCGATCTGTTGCGCGCGGACTGGGAGAAAGCGGGGCTGAGCGCGCGGGTGACGATGTGCTGGGATGCGGCGCCGCGCAGTGGCGGGCGGCGTGGACCGGAGCGGCGGGCCGATCCCACGGTGGCGCAACTGTCTGCGCGGGAGCGGTTCGACGCAGCGATGCAGGCCGCCGGGCCGGGGCTGGCGGATATTCTCTGGCGTGTCGCCTGCGCCGGGGAAGGGCTGATTGCGGCGGAAAAGGCGCTGGGCTGGCCCGGTCGCGCGGGCAAGCTGGTGCTGACGCTGGCGCTTGATCGGGTGGCGGACTGGTATCGGGTGCTCTGATTGCGTTCTTAGAGTCTATTTGGAAAATGCGCGAAAGAGCGCGTTTTCGGTGCGGATGCGCCAGAGGCGCATTTCCAAACAGACTCTTACTCGAGCATGCCCGCGCCGAGGAGCAGCAACAGTTTCACATCCATTGCATAGCCCTGTTCGCGCCACGCGGCGATTTGATCGGCGATGCCGTCTATCGGTACGCGATGGACATGGATGTCCTCGTCATCCACTCCGCCGCCATCGCCGGTCTTTTCCAGATCATGGGCGCGAAACAGGGTGAAGCTTTCCGACACCATGCCGGGGGAGCTGTAAAATTGGCCCAGCGCTTCGAGCCGGGCGGGGCGATAGCCGGTTTCCTCCTCCAACTCGCGCGCGGCGGCAATGCCGGCGTCCTCGCCTTCCTGTTCGTCGCCGACAAGGCCGGCGGGCAGTTCGATGCAGCGCCGGCCGAGCGGTACGCGATACTGATCGACCAGGATGACATGGCGGCCATCGGCGGCATCATCGATCGCCAGGATGACAGCGGCATGGATGCCGCGCGCGCGGCCGACATATTCCCATTTGCCCCGGGTCTTGGCAGTGATGAACCGGCCTTCCCACATAATCTGTTCGGGGGCGTGCCAGTCAGGGTCGCTCATAATTCGATCAGCCTATCCGGGAGTTCGTTGACGTCATCGTCATCGCGCGGGAAATGCGCGGCCAGTATGATGCCGACCTGTCGTATCGCTTCGGCAAGGCCATCGCCAGCCTGGCCGGCGCGGATCGCATCGATCAGCGCGGCCATCGCTTCGCCCCAGGCTTCGGGCGCGACCTTTTCATTGATGGCGCGGTCGGCGACGATTTCGGCGCGATGCTCATCGAGCGAGAGGTAGAGGAGCACGCCGGTGCGCCCGCGCGTGCGCGCTTCGGCTGCGGTGCGGAACAACAATATGGCCCGCCGCCGCACGCGCCGCGCCTTGGTCGCGCGCGGGGTCATCATCATGCGCAGCGGCATGATCGCCAGCAGATACCGCACGACCAGGAATTTGAGGATGAGGAGGCCGAGCAGCCCCATCAGCAGTTTCCAGTCGGCCAGTTCATGCTCCCAGTCGAGCAGCAGCATCGACAGGAAGGCGCGCAGTTGGGCGGGAAAGGCCGTCATCAGCGCCAGTGCGATGAACACCGCCGCCGCCGCCCAACTGAGGCCGACATCATGATAGCTGTCGGACCGGCGCGCGACGATGGTGACGATCTCGCCCGACGTGTGCGCCTCCGCCTGCGTGACGGCTGCGGAGACGAGGTCATGATCGGCCTGTGTAAGATGAAGCTGCATCACCAGTCCCCCGACGCGCCACCGCCGCCGAAGCTGCCGCCGCCCGAAAAGCCGCCGCCGCTGTCGCCGCCGCCCCAGCTCGATCCGCCCCAGCCGCCACCGCCGCCTGATCCCCAACCGGAACTGCCGGTGCCCGGTCCCCAGATGATGACGGGCGGAACGCCGCCGCCACGGCGGTAACGCCTGCCGCCGCGCGCACGCGATAGCAGCGGCAGGGCGACGAAGAACACGATAAAAAGGATCACCCAGAAGCCGATGATCGCGCCACCGCCATCATCCTGCTTTCGGGCGTTGTTTTCGGCCGCCGCCGCGCGCTGCCGCGCCTGATCCGGGGGCAGGGCGAGCAGGGTCGTGATTTCGTCCACGCCGGCATTGATGCCACCGGCCATGTCGCCAGCCTTGAAGCGCGGGCTGATGGCATTGCGAATGATCTGGGAGGAAAGCGCGTCGGTCAGCACGCCTTCCAGGCCATAGCCGACCTCGATCCCGATTTTCCGTTCGGACGGGGCGATGATCAGTATCGCGCCTTGATTCTGCTTGTCGCCGATCGCCCAGGCGCGGCCAAGGCGATAGCCATAGTCGCGAATGTCATAGCCCTGAAGATCGGGGATGGTCGCCACCACCAACGATCGCCCGCTCGCCTTTTTCTGCGCGATCAGCTTTTGGCTCAGCGCCTGTTCCTGCGCCGGATCGAGCAGATTGGCGGCGTCGACCACGCCCTTGTCGTCGAAAGCGGGAAAGCTCTGCGCCCACGCCGCCGGCGCGATGGCCAGCAGCGTGAGGATCAGGAGCAAGCGGCGCAGCATCGCCTTAATTGCCGAAATCGACCTTCGGCGCTTCTTCCGCGCCCAGCGTCGTCGCCTGGAACGGGGCCATGGGCTTTGCGCCATGGATCAGCTTCGCGCCGATCGCGTCGGGGAAGGTGCGGATGCGGGTGTTATAGGCCTGCACCGCGCCATTATAGTCGCGGATGGCGACGGCGATGCGGTTTTCCGTACCCTCCAGCTGCGACTGGAGTTGCAGGTAATTTTCGTTGGTCTTGAGGTCAGGATAGGCTTCGACCGAGGCGAGCAGGCGGCCAAGGCCCTGGCTGAGCTGCGCCTGCGCCGCCTGGAACTGGGCGACCTTCGCCGGGTCGGACAGGTCGTCGGCGTTGATCTGCACCGATGTCGCCTTGGCGCGCGCTTCGGTCACGGCGGTCAGGGTTGCCTGTTCCTGCTTGCCGGCCGCCTTCACCGTGGCGACCAGATTGCCGGTCAGGTTGGCGCGGCGCTGATATTGGGCCTGCACATCGGCCCATTTGGCTTTGGCCTCTTCTTCGGCGGTCGGCACGCTATTGATGCCGCAGGCGGACAGGGCGAAGGCCCCGAACAGGGGAAGAAGAAGGGTGGAGATGCGGCGCAGCTGCGTCATGGAACATCCTCGGCTTTGTTTCGCTGGTGGAAATAGGGCGTTGCCCGGCGCGGCGCAACGGGCCATCCTGTCATTATCACAGCCAGTATAAGGGATTTCACACATGGGGCTGATTTCGGAATTCAAGACATTCATCAATCGCGGCAATGTGATGGACCTGGCCGTCGGTGTCATCATCGGCGGCGCTTTCGCCACCATCACCAAATCGCTGACCGACGATCTCATCATGCCGGTGGTCGGCTTCATCTTCGGCGGGGCGGACTTTTCGCGCTACTTCATCCGGCTGGGCGAATTGCCTGCCGGGTTCACGGGCAATCCTGAAAGCTATGCCGATCTGAAGGCGGCGGGCGTCGCCATGTTCGGATGGGGCCAGTTTCTGACCGTGCTGGTCAATTTCCTCATTCTGGCCTTCATCATCTTTCTGCTGGTCAAGGTGATGAACAAGCTGACCGCCAAGCCCGAACCCGCGCCGGCCGCGCCCGCGCCGACCCCGGAAGATGTGCTGTTGCTGCGCGAAATCCGGGATTCGCTCAAAAAATAAGCGTTTATGCGACGAAGTGAGTCGGTTGCGGGAACCATAGCCAGTGCGGCCGGTTGATCGGCGTCAGGGTTGGCCTGCTGCCTGCGAGTGGCTGGCCCCTTGTCCAGAACGGTAGCCCATGGGGGCGCAGAACAGGAGAAAACGCCGTGAAAACTTTCGTCACTATCCTTGGCCTTGCCAGCATGGTTGCGCTCGCTGCGTGCGATTCCAAGCAGGAAAACAAGGTTGAGAATGCGTACGAGAATCAGGCGGACGCGCTCGATAACCAGGCCGACAATATGGAGGCTATGGCCGACAACCTGACCGGCAATGCGGAAAATGCGGCTGAAAATGCCGCCGATGCGCTGGAAAACAAGGCTGACGCCACCCGTGAGGCGGGCGAAAAGGCGGCCGATGCCGTCGAAAAGAAGCACTGATCCCAAGGCTTCGATACCCCGAATGATGAGAGGCGTCGCGGTGGAATCGCGGCGCCTTTTTCCTTTCGTCGCGCCTTTAACGACGCTTTAACCACGCCCCGCCATGGTGCCGATGCGCGCATCGTGGGGCCGGTTGGGAATGGACGAGCTACTACAGGAATTCATATCGGAAACGCAGGAGACGCTGGAAGCGCTCGCCGGCGAAGTCGTCGCCTGGGAGGCTGATCCGTCGGATCGCGACCGGCTGGACGCGATTTTCCGTTTCTTTCATACGGTCAAGGGCAGCTGCGGCTTCCTGAACCTGCCGCGATTCGAGCGGCTGAGCCACGCCGCCGAAGATGTGCTGTCGGAGATTCGCGCCGGCAATCGCAGTCCCGATCCCGCCACGGTCAGCGCCGTGCTGGGCATTATGGACCGGATCGGCGAATTGGCCGAGGCCGTGGCGATCGGCGCCGCTTTGCCCAACGAGAATGACGATTTCCTGATCGGTGCGCTCAGCGCGATGCCCGACGAAATGGTTGGCGAGGCTGTCGGCAAGGCGCAGGCGCCTGTCGCCGTTGCTCGGCAGGGCGGCGCTCAGACGGGGCCGCGCACGATCCGTTTGCCTTTGAGCCTGATCGACCAGTTGATGAACGGCGTGTCGGACATGGTGCTGGCGCGCAACGAATTGTCGCGCAAACTGCGCGAGCGAACGGCTGATCCCGAACTCGACAATGTGTTCGAACGCCTGTCCACCTGTGTCGCGGACATGCGCGATGTGATTTCCAAGACCCGCATGCAGCGCGTCGACCGTCTGTTCGCCGCGATCCCGCGCATGGTGCGTGATCTGGGGCGGGAACTTGGCAAGCGGATCGACCTGACGCTGGAGGGCGGCGACGTCGAAATGGACCGCGAGATGGTGGAGATGGTCGTCGACCCGCTCACCCATATCGTGCGCAACAGCATCGACCATGGCATCGAGACGCCGGAGAAGCGCCGCACCGCCGGGAAACCGGAAATGGGCAGCCTGCGCGTAGAAGCGCGCCAGTCCGGCAACCAGATCGTCATCGCCATCGCCGACGATGGCGCGGGCATCGATACGGCGCGGCTGGTCGAAAAATCCGTGCTCGCCGGCCGCCTGACGCCGGATGCCGCCGCGCGCATGGGCGAGCAGGAGAAGCTGGACCTGATCTTTCAGCCCGGCCTGTCCACCGCCAGCCAGGTGACGGCCATTTCGGGCCGGGGCGTTGGCATGGATGTGGTGCGCGCCAATGTGGAGCGGATCGGCGGCGTCATCGCGCTCGACAATCATCCGGGGCAGGGGCTGACGATCACGTTGCGCGTGCCGCTGACGCTGACCATCATTCCGGGCCTGATCGTGCGCGCCGGCGGCCAGCATTTCGCGATACCGCGCGCGGCCGTAGTCGAAATCCTGCACGACAATAATGAAACGCTCCAGATCAGTCAGGTTGGCGGGGCGAAAATCGCCACAATAAGGTCGGTCCGCCATTCGATGATCGATCTGGAAGATGTTCTGGGCATGGAAAAGCCAGCTCAGTCCGGGCCGCGCGCCATCATGGTGGTGCGGTCAGCAACCGGCGTGCCCTTTGCCATGGGTGTTTCGGCGGTCGACAATCATGAGGAACTGGTGATCCGTCCCGCTTCGCCGCTGGTGATGGCGACGGGCGTCTATGCCGGTATGACCTTGCCCGACAATGGCAAGCCCATGCTGCTGCTGGACGCCGCCGGACTCGCCAATGCAGCGCGCCTGCCCGACATTATCGATGATCGCGCTGCGCGGCAGCAGGAGGAGGCCGCCGACGCGCAGACGGGTGTCGAAATGGTCGCGGCGCTGCGCTTCGAGGAATTGTCGGGTGAACGGCGTTTGCTCAAGCTGTCGCTGATTGAGCGGGTCGAGGATGTCGACGCGCGCCTGTTCGGCCGGTCGGCCGGCCGCGCTTTCGTGCGGCTGGACGGTCGGCTAGTGCCGGTCGCCAATGGCCTGTCCCAGTTCGATCGCGACAAGGTGTCGGCGCTGCGCCTGAAGGATGACCGGCGGGAAGCCTGCTATCCGGTGGCGGCGGTGCTGGACATCGTACAGATGCCCGCCGTACCTGACATGGTGGCGATGCACGGCCTGCTGAGCGGCGTTGCGGTGATCGATGGCGAGCATCTGGAGGTCATCAACCCCTTTGCCCTGTTCGCCGCCCTGCCAGAAGAGAGCATGGTCGAGCGGGCGATGGGCCGTTGCCTTCTGGCCGATGCGGAAGATGGCTGGACGCGCGAAATATTGGCGCCGCTGCTGCGTCAGGCGGGGCATGATGTGGTGTTGGGCCTGCCGGCCGACGCGATCATCGATCCTGAAGACGTTGTGCTGTGCGCCGACGCCGGCGCGGCTCAGGTGGCGGAGATCATGGGATGCCGCGTCGTCCAGTTGCGCGCGTCGCCCCGTCCGGTCGGGCCGCACGATGGCAGCATCTATCGTTATGATCAGGCCGCGCTGATGGCGGCGATTGCCGGACGGCGGGGGTAGGACGCGACCATGGACCAGCTTTATCTTCTCGCCACCCTGGCCGGTACGCGGATTGCTGTCGACGCCTGCGAAGTGGAGGCCGTCGTTCGCCTGACCGACATATCGCCGGTGCCGGGCATGGGCGTGCACGTCGCAGGCCTGTCCGCGTTGCGCAGCCGGGTGCTCACCATCATTGATGTCGCAGCGCTCATCCTTGGCCGGCCGACGCCGGCGGAGCAGCGCAGCCTGGCGATTATCGCGAACATCAGCGGTCACAGCTACGGTCTGATGGTCGACGGCGTGTCCGACATCTGCCGCGTGCCCGAAGGGGAAGTGCCATTGCGCGGCCAGCTCGGTCCGGCCTGGACGCCCTATGCCCGTGCGCTGGTCGAGCATGAAGGCGATCCCTGGCTGCTGGTGTCGCTCGCCGCCTTCATTGAGGGCGGATCGGTGGCGCAGGCCGCCTGACGCTTCGTCGGATCGTTTACCAAATAATCGGCATTGCCAGCTAAGTCCGGTCAAACGGAATATGAAAAATACACAAGGGACGCTTCATGAAGAATTGCCTGGTCGTCGACGATAGCAAGGTTATCCGCAAGGTGGCCCGTCATATACTCGAATCGCTGGACCTGAGCGTGAGCGAAGCGGTGGATGGGCAGGACGCGCTGACCCAGTGCGAAGCCTCTGCGCCGGATGTCGTCCTGCTGGACTGGAACATGCCGGTGATGAGCGGCATGGAGTTTCTTCAGGCGCTGTCGAGCGCCAAGATGACGGCCAGGCCCAAGATCATTTTCTGTACGACGGAAAATGGCATCAGCCACATCAAGGCGGCGGTCGAAGCGGGTGCCGACGAATATGTAATGAAGCCATTCGATCGGGAAACGCTGGAAAGCAAGCTGGCGATCGTCGGGGTCATCTAGCCCCTTCGCTGCAATGCCTTTCGGGGCGTTCAACCCGCTGTTTTCAATCTCGCGCAGAAAGCCTTCATGATGACAGCCATCATGCCGATACATGCCAGCCCCAAAAAAGACGCCGGCAAGGTGCGCACGCTGGTCGTCGATGATTCGGTTGTCGTTCGCACCGTCATCGAACGCATCCTCAATGCCGATCCGCGCTATATTGTGGTGCACAAAACCAACAGCGCCGAACATGCGCTGGGCTATCTGGCGGATCATGCGGTCGATCTGATCCTGCTGGATATCGAATTGCCTGGGCAAAGCGGTTTGGCTGCTTTGCCGCAGGTGTTGCGCGCCAACCCATCGGTCAAGGTGGCGATCCTGTCCGGCAAGTGCGAGGAAGGCAGCGCCGCCGCGGTCGAGGCGCTGGCCCTTGGCGCCAGCGACATCGTGTCGAAGCCGGGAAGCGGCAGTTTCGGCGAGCAATTTCCGCAGGCGCTGATCGAACGGCTGAACCGTTTGTTTGGCGATCGTCCGGCCGCCACCCCCCTGCCACGGGTGCCGGCGCAGGTCATGGTCCCGCCGGCCGATGCGCCTCTCGCCTGTCTGGGGATCGGCGCATCGACCGGAGGCATCCATGCGTTGGGCCAATTGTTCCAGGGGCTTGCTGCGCCGCTGGGCGTTCCGGTACTTTTGACCCAGCATTTGCCGCTCAGCTTCACTGGCTATTTTGCGCAACAATTGTCGCGCATGACCAGCCTGCGGGTGAAGGTCGCGGAAACCGGCGATCTGCTGTCACCAGACACCATCTATGTCGCGCCCGGAGACGCTAATCTTCAGGTCCGGCGCGGGCTGCATGGCAGGGTCAATGTGGTCCTGACGCCTGAGCGCACGCCCGCGGGTAACCTGCCCGGCGTCGATCCGATGTTCGCCAGCATGGCGGAGGTCTATGGTGCCGGGGCTGCGGGGATTGTGTTGACCGGCATGGGCCGTGACGGCACTGTAGGTGCGCGTGACATCGTGGCGGCGGGCGGATGGATCGTCGCGCAGGATGAAGCGAGCAGCGTTGTATGGGGTATGCCGGGATCGGTGGCCGGCGCGGGCCTGACCTGCGCGGTGATGGAGCCATCGACGATCATGCATTTCGTTGCGCGTCGCGGGCGGGTGGTTGCCTGATGGCGTTGTCGTCCCCAGATGCCGCCCTTCAGGGCGCAGCGCGCATTCTTTCGGGATTGTTGGAGGCGCGGACGGGGCAGATATTGTCGGAAGGGCGCGCATGGCGTATGGAAACCGCGCTGCGCCCGGTGATGCGCGCCCATGGACTGCGCGATATTGACGATCTGGCAGCGCAGGTGGTGCGCAAACGTAATGCGATGCTGGAAGAAGATGTGGTCAATGCGCTGCTCAACAATGAAAGCAGCTTCTTTCGCGATCTTCAGATTTTCGACCTGATCCATCGTCAGATATTGCCGCATATTCAGGAAGATCGGCAGGACCGTACCCTGCGTATCTGGAGTGCCGGTTGTTCGACCGGGCAGGAAGCCTATTCGCTGGCGATCCGACTGCGCAACGATGCGGCGCGCTGGACAGGATGGCGAATCGAAATATTGGCGACGGATATTTCTTCCGCTGCGATCGAGCAGGCGCGGTCTGGCGTTTTTTCCCAGATGGACGTGCAGCGCGGTATGGGAGTGGGCGACCTCATCAAATGGTTCGAACCCCATGGCGAGGAATGGCGCGTCAGCGCCGAACTGCGCCGGATGATTGAATTCCGGCAGGATAATCTGTTCGATCCAAGTGCGCCGACGGGTGAATATGACCTGCTTCTGTGCCGCAATGTTCTGCTGTATTTCACCGCCGAGCGCCGTCAGGCGGTGCTGCACCAACTGGCCCGGCACAGCCATGCAGGGTCGGTGCTTTTGTTGGGGGCCGGGGAAACGGTGATCGGTCAGGGCGACGATTTCGTTCCGCATGCCGAATTTCGCGGCGGCTACGCCCCCAAGCCGCCGTCGCCGCGCGATAGCGGCCGGGTCTTGCGCAAGCTTGGCTGAACCGCCGTTTTGCATCGTTTGACGGACCGGTCATTAACCCTGCTTGATTGCTGCGCCGCACTTCGCCATTGTTCGCTTCAGGCTGTCCGCAAAAAGGGCGAGCCGGAAGGGCGCGATGTTCGAACTGCTGGAAGTGACTGGCCTTTCCCGATGACCGATATTCCCATGATTGAAACACCGTCGCCCAATTTCGACGAACGCGCTCTGCCCGTCACCATGCTCGTGCTGCACTATACGGGAATGCCGGATGCGCAGAGCGCAATTCAATGGCTGGCAAATCCGGAAGCCAAGGTTTCGGCCCATTATGTCGTGACCGAAGGCGGCCAGATCGTCCATATGGTCGATGAAGCCAAACGCGCATGGCATGCCGGACGGTCGCACTGGCGCGGTATAGATGATGTCAATTCCGCCAGCATCGGCATCGAAATCGTCAATCCCGGTCATGAATGGGGCTACCGCCCGTTCCCGGAGGCGCAGATGGGATCGTTGATCCCGCTGGTGCACGACATCGTCCAGCGCCATCGGATCACGCGCGGGAATATCGTGGGCCATAGCGATATTGCGCCGGCTCGCAAGCAGGATCCAGGCGAGCTTTTCCCCTGGGGCCAACTGGCGCGCCTGCGGCTGGCGCTGCCGCGTCCGACCAAGAATCTGATGGACCCGCACTGGACCGATGGCGGCTTCATGCTGGCGCTCGAACGCTTCGGCTATGACATTGCCGAACCGCAGCCGGCCGTCATCGCCTTCCAGCGGCGCTTTCGCCCCGAACTGATTGATGGGATCATTGATGGCGAATGCCGCGCCATCCTGCTGGCCCTGCTGTTGCCCAAGCCCCGGGGCGACGACTGATTAAGGATGACTGGCCAGACGAATCGGTCTAAGGGCGCGTTTCGCCAGAGGGCCGGGCGGCCGCGGCGTGGCGGGTAACTTCCACGGCGAGGAAAGTCCGGGCTCCACGAAATGACGGTGCCGGCTAACGGCCGGCTGGAGTGATCCAAGGGACAGTGCAACAGAAAGCAGGTCGCCCAGGGCTTTGGCCCTAAGACTTCGGTCGGGTGAAATTGAAAGGGTGCGGTAAGAGCGCACCGCGTCTGCGGCAACGCAAGGCGGCACGGTAAACCCCACCGGGAGCAAGACCGAATAGGGGCGGCGCGCAGTCGCAAGGTTGCTAGGTCTGTTTCGACCGAGATCGCCCGGGTTGGTTGCTTGAGGAACGGAGCAATCCGTTCCCTAGAGGAATGGTCGCCTATCTCCGAAAGGAGTGGACAGAACCCGGCTTACAGGCCCTCTGGCGAATCGAATGGCAGATCCCGTAGCTGCCATTTCATTTTAACATGTAGTAATGACTGTATTTTAATCTGCATGAACCATGGTTAGTCTACCGCCTTCTGATCGCGACAGTGGGGGCGTGGATGCGGCTTTGGGCCTGTGGATTGCTGGTGGCTGCGGCGATAATGCCCGTCATGGCGCAGGGGCAGGATAGCCCTTCACCCGTTCTGACCGTTCAGCAGGCGTTTGATGCCGCCGCTACCGCCGCGCAGAGCGGCGATTATGTCCGCGCCGTCGATATCTTGTCCGGGCTGGAACAGCGCGTGAAGGCGCCCCGATCGCTGGCGATCGTGCGTTTGCGCAAGGGGGTTGCGCTGACCGAATTGTCCCGTTGGGCGGAGGCGCAGCCGTTGCTGGAACAGGCTATCGCCGCATTACCGTCCACCGACAGGACGCTCGACATGGATCGTTGTCAGGCATTGCTGGCACTGGGGCGAATGGCGCTCAACAGCCTGGATTATGATGCGGCGCAGGCGCGCTACGCGGATGCGCTGACTGTGGCCAATGACGCCAGTGCGAAAATAGCGGCGCTGTCGGGAGAAGCGCAAGCCGCGATCTTCATCGATCCGGCCGTTGGGCTGGCAAAGACGGAAGAGGCAGAGCGGCTGATGGCGGGAGCGCCAGAGATTGACAAGGCGACTGCCGGTTACGTCGCCGCGATGCGCGGGCGCGCGCTGCTCAACCTAGGGCGCTTCGGCGAAGCGGAAAGCGCTTTCGCCAAGGCAGTGAAGGCGGAAGGCGGTCTGACGATGAAGGTGGGCTACGCCGACCTTGTCGCCCGATCGGATGCTGCAATTGCAGCCATGCTGGCAGGGCATCGCGATACGGCCCGCAACTATCTGGTCTACACCGGCGCCGGACGGATGGAGAAGCAGGACTTCACCTATGGTGCGGACATGGCGTTGCCGCAATGTGGCGAAGACGGCGTGCAGCCCGACGATGTCGCCGTCGTGGAATTTGGCATCGGCGATGACGGGGCCGTCAGCTATGCGCGACCAGTCTATGGATCGCGGCAGGGCGGAATGGCGCTGGTCTTTGCCCGTGCTGTCACGCGCTGGACCTGGAAGCCGGAGGATGTTGCGCAAATTCCTCTTCTTTTCCGTATGGTCACGCGTCTCGAATTGCGATGTTCGACCGGAGAGGGCGGGCCGTCGCTGTACGCAGGGCTGAAATCCAGCTTCCGCCAATGGCTCGATCAGCATGGCGCGCCCGCGTTCGATCCGGCCGGCGAGCAGGAAGCGCAGCGGAAATTGTCGTTGGAAAATGAGCTGACGCGTTTGCAAAGCGGTAGTAGCGCTCCTCTCGCACAAGCCGATGTGTTGGCGCGCCTGCTTGAAAATCCGCTGACGGCGGGGAAGGTGGCGCAGGATCATGCCGTGGCATTACGCACAATATTGATGGCGCAGGGCGCGCCGCCGATGGTGCTGCTCTATGCCGACATATTGAAGATAAGAGATAGCGAAAATGGTCGCTTGACCGATTCGGACTATGGGGCTGATCCCCGCGCGGCAGCAATGATGCGCCTGCTGGGATATGATCGGATGCGCCCGCGAGAGAAACAGCGCAGCCGGGACATATTGGACAGGATCATCGCCGATCCTGCCCTGACCGCCGACGATCCAGTGCGTGTGGCGGCGCTGACCCGCCGGGCGTCGGCACGGGTCGCTGCCCGGGATATGGCAGGCGCCCGCGCCGATTTCCTTGCGACGGGGCTAACGGCGCAACAATGTTCTGTGGTCGATGCCCAGCCGGTCATGCGGGGTAATCCGGCCTCCAGCGGCGACTATCCGATGGATATGGTGCGCGTGGGGGTCGAAGGGTGGAGCATGGTGCAGTTTGACGTTTCAGCTGATGGCAAGACCCTGAACCAGCGGGCGATCATCAGCTATCCACCGATGGTGTTCAGCAACAACAGTGTACGGATCTATTCGCGTGCGGCTTTTGAGCAAAGCTATCGTCCCGCAGGGGCGCTGGGCTGTGGCGGCAGCGTGGGCGGCATCACTTTCCGTATGCCCAACTGATGACTAGCGGCGGGGATGGGCTGGCGTTTGTGATGCGCCTTCACTAACTAGGGGGCATGGCAAGACAGAGCCGATCCAATGACTGGGGTTTTCCCCGCTGGCGCAGCTATGGCGCATCGCGTGAGGCGCAACAGGTGCGCCTGTGCGATCGGCATGGGTGCGACAAGCCGGGCGATTGTCCCGCGCCCAAATCCCCAAACAGCCGTGAACGCTGGTATTTTTGTAGCGAGCATGCGGCGGAATATAACCGCAACTGGGACTATTTTCAGGGGCTGGACCGCGAAGAGCGCGAGCAGCGCGAGCGCAATGAGCGCCGCGATGCAGGCGGTTTTCAGTCCAGCGCCTATCATGGCTGGGGCGGGCCGGGCGATGGCAGCCGGTCGCGCGATGAGATGCATGCTCTTGCCGCGCTGGAACTGGAGGATGATGCCGATTTTGACGCGGTGAAGAAGAGCTGGCGCCGTCTGGCCAAGGAATATCATCCCGACGTCAAGCCCGGCGATGCCGATGCGGCAGTGCGGTTCCAGACGATCCAGGCCGCTTATGAAGTGTTGCGCATGGCGGAGGAGCGGCGAAGCTGGAAGCCACGGGAGGCGGCTGATTGAAAGATCATGTCCAGGCCAACTGGCGCAATGTCGCCCTCATCTGCCGTAAATGTTCAAAGAAGCTGGATGGCGGATTTGGCCCGCATGGCGATGAACGGCTGGCCAAGGCGCTGCGTCGGCATTTATCGCTGAAAAAGGGACGCAAAGCGAGTGCCGGTCTGGTCGAGGTGAACTGCTTGGGCGTTTGTCCCAAGGGGGCCGTGACGGTGGTGGACGGAGCCGACAGCCGGCAATGGCTGCTGGTGCGTCCGGGAGCCGATCTGGATGAACTGGCGACGACGCTGGGGATTTGTGACAGCCAGTCTTAATTCTATAATTACCAATGATTTTTAAAGAGGCGCAATGTCTTCTCGCGCCTCTTTCCGGCCCAGCCCGCTTCTGATCGGGCAATGCATTCTCATCCTGTTCGGGCTTGGCTTGCTCTATACGATCCCGCCTGCGCAGGGACGGATATTGCTGGTGCCGATAACGGGGCAGGCGCGGACCGGACTCGCCGCGGAAGCAGTGCGCCATGGCGCCCGGCTGGTGTCGGCCGGACCATGGACAGGGTCGTTGCTGGTCGATGGCGACCGCGCCGCCTTGTCCGGCCCATTGTTGCGGCACGGCGTCCTGCTCCTGTCGTCGCAGGCAGGCGGTTGTACGGAGCGGTTCCTTTGACCGGCGCGAACAGCCTTGATCGTCTGCGTCTGCACGGGTTGCAGATACTTCTTTTCGCCAACTGGCTTTGGACCATCATGCTGGGCATTGGCGGCATGATATTGTCCGTTGAGCATGGAGGCCGGGCCTTCTTGCTATCGGTCCTGATCAACATCCTGCCGACGGTGCAGATATTGCGTCATCGCCGCGATCTGGATGTGCGGTTGCTGATGGGCACGCTGGCGGCGGCGCAACCGGCGATCGGCCTCTACCTTCTTGCCGGCCATCGCTGGCAGATGGATGGGCACATGTTCTTCTTTGTCGCGTTGGCCGGGCTGGCGTTGCTCTATGACTGGCGACCGATCCTGCTGGGTTCGGCGTTGACTGCCCTGCACCATCTTGCGCTGAATTTTGTCGCGCCGGCCTGGGCCTTTCCCGATAGCAGCAATGTCGGCCGGGTTGCGATCCATGGCGTCGCGGTGATCGCGCAGGCCATGGTGCTCTGTTATTTGACCGTGCGTTTGCGGACTTTGTTGCTGGCGCTGGACGATCATATCGCCCAGGCCGGGCAATTGGCGGAGCAGGCGGAGGGCGGGCGCATCGCGGCGGAAACGGCGATGGCTTCCAGCCGCGAGGCAGACGCACGGGCGACGCGACTGCGCGATCAGCAGGAAATGGAAAAGGCGCGAATGGCGGCTGAGCGGCAGCAGGCGACGCTGTCACTGGCGCGCGATTTTCGCCAGTCGGTGGCCGAGATTGTGGGGGCGGTGGGCGCCGCTACGCGCGATCTGGACGATTCGGCGCGGCAACTCAATCAACTGGCGCAGCGCGCCAGCGCCGGGACGGCGGAAACGGTGCAGGTCGCTGAACAATCATCGACCAATGCGGCCATGCTGGCCAGCCGGATCGAAAGCCTTTCGGAATCCATATCCGCCATTGCCGCCGCCGCGCATCAGCAGGCCAGCCTTGGCGGGGAAGCGCAACGCATGTCCAGTGCCGGACATCAGGTGATGCGCGAGTTGGAAGGGCGCACCACGTCAATCACCAGTTTTGCCGACTCCATCACTGAAATCGCAGCCCGCACCAATTTGCTGGCGCTCAACGCTACGATCGAGGCCGCGCGTGCGGGCGAAGTCGGGCGCGGCTTTGCCGTGGTCGCGGGCGAGGTCAAGCAACTGGCCGGCCAGGCGGCCAATGCAACGGGCGAAATCCAGACGCTGGCCTGGTCTGCTCGGCAAGGTGCCGGGGTGGCGCAGGATGCGCTGTCGGAAGTGGCGGGCGCTGTCCGGCAACTGGCTGATGCCGCCGACGAAATCCAGCATGCGGTCGCCAGCCAGCGGGATGCGACCGCCGCAATCGGCCAGTCGGCGCGCGACACAGCCCGCGACGCCGCCGTCATGACCCGGCAGATGGGGGATGTGGCGGATGTGGCGCGCGACAGCGAGGCTTTGTCCAGCCGTGTGTCGGGCGCTGCATCTGGCCTGTCGCAAACCGCGCAGGCATTGCAGCGGGCAGCCGACCTGTTCGTGGCTCAACTGGAAGCAGCCTGACAAGCGCAGGCGGCGCGGCCGGGTGGGGGCGATCTGATCGGTGAGAGGATGAAGTAAGCCTTCTTCCTGCGCGATCCCCTTGCCAAGGGCGGCGAGTATCTGTTCGGTATCGCGGCAGACGGGCCGGCGCAGCGCCGGCCCGTCTGAACGATCAGGCCGGCTGATCGGCGCGGCTGGCGCCTTCACCGTCCAGGTTCAGGGCAGCGAAGTCCCAGTTGATCGCTTCCTTCAGCAGCTTTTCGGCATAGGCCGGGCGCAGGTTGCGATAGTCGATATAATAGGCATGTTCCCATACATCGAGGATCAGCAGCGGGGCGTGGCCTTCATGCGCGACGGGGGTGTCGGCGTCATGATAGCTGGTCACTTCCAGCTTGCCGTCCTTCAGGATCAGCGCGGCCCAGCCGCTGGCGAAGTGGCCGACGGCCTCTGCCTTGAGCTTTTCAATGAGGGCGTCGACCGAACCGAAGGCTTCCTCGATCTTGGCGAGCAGTTCGCCGGTCGGGGCGGTCTTCACCGGCGACAGCGAGTTCCAGTAGAAAGTGTGGTTCCAGATCTGACCGACCTGGTTGAACAGGCCGCCCTTGGACGACTTGATCAGTTCCACCAGCGACTTGCCCTGAAGGCTTTCGTCGGCGGCGACCAGTTCATTGGCCTTCACGACATAGGCATTGTGATGCTTGCCGTGGTGGAAATCGAAGGTTTCGACCGACAGGATGTCGCCAAAGGCATCCTTGGCATAGGGCAGGTCGGGCAGAACAAAGGCCATGGCGGAACTCCTCGGGTTCGTTATGGGGCGGCCGTGCACGGGTGGCGCGGCCGGTTGATCATATGGTCCATGCGGGGCGTGGACGCCTCCGTCGCTTCCCATATGCGCACCCAACGCCCAAGAAAACAGATATGTGCCTATTGCGAAACGATCGCACAAATAGGATGTTTTTGGGCGTATTTCAAAAGGTCCGGGGAGGCTCGTTCAACCCTGCGGCGGTGTCGTTTCGCCTACTTCGTCGCTGTCCAGCCCGTCGTTCAGCGTCAGGCCATGGCGCAGCAGCATGGGAATGTTGGCTGCGGCAAAGACGACCGACACGATGGTCACGCCCCACACCTTGACCGCCAGCCAGGTGTCGAACGTCATGGTGCGGCGCATGGCCTCATTCGCGACGGCCATTGCGACGAAGAAGAAGGCCCAGTTGCGCGACAATTTCAGCCAGCCTTCATGGGTCAGCCCGTCATAGGCCGCCTGAAGCAGATATTTGAGCAGCGGCTTGCCGCGCAGCAGCCCGGCGAACAGCATCAGCGCAAAGAAGGCGTAGATGATGGTCGGTTTGATCTGAATGAAGCTCTGGTCGTGGAAATAGATGGTGAGGCCGCCGAAAAAGAGGATCAGCAACGCGGACAGCCAGAGCATCGGGGAAACGCGGCCCAGCTTCACCTTGGAGATGATGACGGCAATGACGATCGCGGCCATGAAGGCGGCGGTGCCGAAGGTCATGGCGGTGATCGGGTTGCCTGCCCCCCAGATCCAGCCTGCGCCCTTGTAGGTCAGGAAGAAGACCAGCAGCGGCCCGAAATCGAGCGCAAGCGACAGGGTGCCGTTATGGGCGGGCTTGGTGGCAGGCGTGCTATCAGCGGGCATAGGCCGTCCCCGCAATGGCGCGCGCCATGTCGCCGGCATCAAAGGGGCGCAGATCCTCAATCTTTTCCCCCACGCCGATCGCGTGGATAGGCAGGCGATATTTTTCCGCCGCTGCGACCAGCACGCCGCCGCGCGCCGTGCCGTCCAGCTTGGTCATGACCAGGCCCGTCACCTGCGCGGTTTCCTTGAAGACTTCGATCTGGTTCAACGCATTCTGTCCCGTGGTGGCGTCCAGCACCAGCACAACGTCGTGCGGGGCGGCTGGGTTCAACCGGCCCAGCACGCGGCGCACCTTGGCCAGTTCGTCCATCAGTTCGGTCTTGTTCTGAAGGCGGCCGGCGGTGTCGACGATCAGCACGTCGATGCCGGTTTCGGTGGCCTGCTTGACCGCGTCGAACACGATGCCCGCCGCGTCGCCGCCTTCCTTGCCCGCGACGATAGGGATGCCAAGGCGCTCGGCCCAGACCTTGAGCTGGCCGATGGCCGCCGCGCGGAAAGTGTCGCCCGCCGCCAGCATCACGCCATAATCCTGTTCCAGGAAATTATTGGCAAGCTTGGCGATGGTGGTGGTCTTGCCCGATCCGTTGACGCCGATCACCAATATGACCTGCGGGCGCGGGAAGGCTTCGATCTCCAGCGGGCGGGCGACCGGGGCGAGGGTCTTCTCGATCTCCTCTGCGATGATTTCGCGCAGATATTCCTCGGTCAGTTCCTTGTTATAGCGCCCTTCGGCCAGGCGATCGCGCACGCGCGCGGCCATGGCGGGGCCAAGGTCGCTGACGATCAGGGCTTCCTCGATCTCGTCGAGGGTCTGCGCGTCGAGTGCGGCCTTGGTGAAAAGGCCGGTGAGATTGTCGCCGAGCCTGTCGGACGTGCGCTTCAGCCCGCCGAAGAGGCGGTCGCGCCAGCTGGTGCCGGTATCAGTCATTATGCTGCCTCTTGCGCGATCAGAGAGCCATTCTCAAGGCCCGTGATGGTTGCGCGGACGATGGAGGATGGGGCTTGCGCCGATGCGAAGCGCACCGGGGCGAAATTTTCGGCATGGCCGGTCAGGCCGCTGCGTTCGACCAGGACCGATTGTGTGGCGCCGATCAGGCTGCGCAGCCAGCCGTCGCGGCGGGTGGCGCAGGCTTCGCGCAGGCGGGCGGCGCGGGCCTTGATCGTGGCGCGATCGACTTGCGGCATGCGGGCTGCGGGGGTGCCGGTGCGGGGCGAGTAAGGGAAGATGTGGCCGTGAACGATGTCGCATTCCTCGATCAGCCGCAAGCTGTTTTCGAACATCGCGTCATCCTCTGTCGGGAAGCCGGCGATGATGTCGGCGCCGATGCTGATGTCGGGGCGGGCTGCCTTCACGCGCTGCACGATGGCAATGGCGTCGGCGCGACCGTGGCGGCGCTTCATGCGTTTGAGGATCATGTCGTCGCCCGCCTGTAGCGACAGATGCAGATGCGGCATCATGCGCGGTGCATGGGCGATGAGGTCGAACAGCCGCTCGTCAATCTCCACGCTGTCGATGGAGGACAGGCGCAGGCGGGGAAGATCGGGCACGCCCTTCAGGATGCGTTCGATCAGCAGGCCGAGCGAGGGGCTGCCGGGGAGGTCCGGGCCATAGCTGGTGACGTCCACGCCGGTCAGGACGATTTCCTGATAGCCTGCGTCGACCAGTTCTTTCGCCTTGTCGATCACGGCACCCGCCGGGACGGAGCGGCTGTTGCCCCGGCCATAGGGGATGATGCAGAAGGTGCAGCGATGGTCGCATCCATTCTGGACCTCCAGAAAGGCGCGGGCGTGGTCGGCAAAGGCGGACGCCATGTGCGGCGCGGTGTCGCGCACGGCCATGATGTCGGAGACGCGCACCTTCTCCGCCACGGGTGCGAAAGCGCTCGCCTCCATCTTTTCCCGATTGCCGATCACGCCATCGACTTCGGCCATGGCGGCGAAGGTTTGGGGTTCGGTCTGGGCGGCGCAGCCGGTGACGAGGATGCGGGCGTCGGGGCGTTCGCGCCTGGCGCGGCGGATTGCCTGCCGGGTCTGGCGGACCGCTTCGGCGGTTACGGCGCAGCTGTTGACGACGATCAGGTCGTCCTGCCCGCTCGCCATGTTACGGATCGCCTCGCTCTCCGCGATGTTGAGGCGACAGCCCATGGTGATGATGTCGGGACCGGCCATGGCGGTCAGAAACGCGACCAGTCGGCCTCGCCGTCAAAGACATGGGTGGCGGGGCCGGTCATCCGGATCGAGCCGCCGGGCGCCCACGCGATGACGAGGTCGCCGCCGGGCAGGCTGACGGTGACGGGGCCGGTCATCAGCTTGCGCCGGACGGCGGCGACGGCGGTGGCGCAGGCGCCGGTGCCGCAGGCGCGGGTCAGGCCGGCGCCGCGTTCCCACACGACGAGGCGGATGTGGTTGTCGCCGATCACCTGCGCGAAATTGACGTTCACGCGTTGCGGGAACAGCGGATCATGCTCGATCAGAGGCCCCAGCCGATCGAAGTTCACAGTGTCGAGATCATCCACGAAGAAGATGACATGCGGGTTGCCGACATTGACGGCGGCGGGGGCGGGCAGGTCTTCCCAGCTGGCGTTCATGGTCAGCGTGTCCATGGGGTAGGCGAGCGGGATCGCGTCCCAGTCGAAGCGCGGCGCGCCCATGTCGACGCTGGCGCCGCCATCGACACTCTTGGCGTCGAGCAGGCCGGCCCTGGTGCGGATCAGCACGTCGCGGCCGACGAACAGGGGAACGCAGCGGGTCGCGTTGCCGCAGGCTTCCACTTCGCTGCCGTCGGCGTTGAAAATCTGCATCGACACATCGGCGTCGTCGCTCTGTCCGATCAGGATCAACTGGTCGCAGCCAATCCCGGCATGGCGATCGGCAATGGCGCGGGCGCGCGCCTCCGTCATGTCGATCGCGCTTTCGCGCGCGTCGATCACGACGAAGTCGTTGCCCAGGCCATGCATCTTCGAAAAACGTCCCATGGGCGGCCATGTAGTGGGGGTGGAGGGAAAAGGCGAGTCTGCGTGCGCAATGTAACGTATCGATTGACATTTTGCGACGTGTAACGTACCGCATTACATATGGAGATCGAAAGCATAGCGCATAAGGGGCTGCGTCGCTTTTTCGAGACGGGCAATGCCAAGGGGCTGGTCGGCGATGTGGCGAGGCTGGCGAAGATGCTGGCCTTTATTGATGCGGCGACCTCGCTTGAGATATTGTCCCAGCCACCCAATTACGGGCTGCATCCGCTGACCGGCGATCGGGCCGGTTCATGGGCGATGACGGTGACGCGCAACTGGCGGTTGACCTTTCGGATGAACGAACAGGGCGCGCTGATCGATATGGATTTGGAGGATTATCATGGCGCTTAAGATGCATGCATCGCTGGCGGTTCATCCGGGCGACTGGCTGAGGACGGAGATTGTCGAGGCGCATGGTTTGAAGCTGGGCGATCTGGCCGATCATCTGGGCGTTACCCGGCAAACGGTAAGCCGTCTGTTCAATCAGCGGCAGGATCTGACGGCGGAGATGGCGATCCGTTTCGAAAAGCTGTTCGGCATCGACGCTGAAACACTGATGCGGATGCAGACGCGCCATGATCTGGCCATGGCGCGCCTGCATGCGGATGATCTGGCGGTCAAACCACTGGCGGCCTGACCTATTTTGTCGCTGCTCGGAAAACGACAGTCCAGTTTCTCAACGCCGTGATTGGCTGTCCATTTTCGTCCAGCGCGGGGTCGGGAATGGAAGGAAAAGGCATTCTGCGTTTATTCCGTTGCCTTGAACAGGACACTGAGGCCACGGACTAACGGTATAGGGTTGCCGTCATTATCCTTCGTGATCTCGGTCGACACCGCTTTCGCCTCTGTGCAGGCGACGGTTGCGAGCCTCACCTCTTTGGGGTTGTTGGGGCTTGGCTCACACGCAGTCATCTGTCCGGCAGCGTCAAAGCTGGCGATGAGCCAGACCATTTTCTCACGCGAACCATCAGGCAATTTCTGGACGGTCAGCACCATTGTAGGCAGGGGCGGCGCGGGCTGTTTGCTTCTGAATGGGCCGGAGCGACCTGGCAGATGCCATGTAAGGCGCCCTTTATAGAGGGTGTAGCTCGGTTGACCTGTTGCGTCGGTCGCTGGCTTGAATTTGGAATGGTCCATGATCACGGCGCAGGTTGCCGCATCAAGGTCAGGTGAGCCACTGGTATCCGTAACGGTGCATCTAGCAACTCGCCCTTTTGGGGCGATCAATAACTGGAACCCGACTGTCCCTTCTTCCCGCCGTTTTAGTGCGCCGGCTGGATAGTCATTGTCCGACATCCAGCTGCCGGGGTTTCCAGTCGGTGAGGCGAATGCAAGCGCGCTCGCCAACAAAAATGCTGATGCCATATGATCGATCCCCCCTCAGGCGACAGCCGCCCGTCTCTGCCCATAAAGAAAATACACGCCCAACCCAATCACATTCCAGATGGCGCAGGCGATGATCGTCTTCATCGGCAGGCTGAGGAAGAGATAGGCGCAGCCGGCGACCGCGCCGATGCCCACGACCCATGCCGCAGGCGTGCGGAAGGGGCGCTTGAGGTCCGGCGCGCGCTTGCGCAGGACGAGGAGGCAGAGGCCGACGGCGGTGAAGGCGATCAGTGTGCCGGCGTTCGCCAGCGCGGCGATTTCGTCGATTGGCAGGACGCCGGCGATGATCGACACCAGTATCGCTGTGACCAGCGTGATGCGGGCGGGTGTGCCGCGCTTTGAAATGCGGGCCAGCGATTGCGGCAGGAAGCCGTCGCGGGCCATCACCAGAAAGATGCGGCTCTGGCCGTAGAGGAAGCCCAGCAACACGGTGGGCAGGGCGATCACGGCGGCGATGGCGACGATGCGGGCGATGCCGCCCTGGCCCATTTCGCGCAGGATCAGCGCCAGCGGTTCCGGGCTGTCGGCAAAGCGGGTGAAGGGCAGGGCGCCGATCGCGGCGGCGGCCACCAGCACATAGATGAGCGTGCAGACGATCAGCGATCCAACGATGCCGATGGCAAGGTCGCGATCCGGGTTCTTGGCCTCTTCTGCGGCGGTCGAGATGGCGTCGAAGCCGTAAAAGGCGAAGAAGATGATGGCCGCCGCCGCCATGACGCCGCGCTCGACCCCATCCGGTCCCATATGCTTGGCGAAGCCGAAGGGCATGAAGGGTTCGAGATTCTGCGCGTCGAAGGCGGGCAGGGCATAGGCGACGAACAGGCTGAGCGTCACGATCTTGATGAGGACGAGGATGGTGTTGAGGCGCGCGCTTTCGCGCGTGCCGAACATCAGCAGGCCCGCGACCACGGCGATGATGAAGATGGCGGGCAGGTTGATCGCGCCGCCCAGTTCCGGTCCCTTGGTGAGCAGTTCGGGAAAGCCCAGCGGCGTCAGCAGCGGCGCGGCATAGCCCGACCAGCCGACCGCCACGGTCGACACGACCAGACTATATTCCAGGATCAGCGACCAGCCGACGATCCAGGCGATGCCTTCGCCCAGCACCACATAGGAGTAGCTGTAGGCGCTGCCCGCCGCCGGCATCATGGTGGAGAGTTCGGCATAGGCGAGCGCGGCGCAGGCGCAGATCGCGCCGGCAATGGCGAAGGAGAGCAGGACGGCGGGGCCGGCCCGGTCGGCGCCGACGCCGATCAGGGTGAGGATGCCGGTGCCCACGATCGCGCCGACGCCCAGCGCCAGCAGATGCGGCCAGGACAGGGTGCGCGCCATTTGATGGCCCGCGTCCTTCGGCGTCATCGCCTCCATCGGCTTGCGGCGTGTCCAACTCATCTCGTTCAGGCTCCCCTTCTATCTTCTGTTAACTTCGCATATTTCTCGCAGAAAGCGACATAAAGTTACAATGCGTTGATCCTATCGGAAAGTGTGTACCGGCAGTCTGCATCCGCTGCCTGTGGGTGTCTTTCGGGTTTAGCAGGAAGAAGGGGTGTAGGAGAGAGGTGCCTGCCGCCCGGCCAACAGGCCGTTTGATGCGCCTGCTTGCACTTGTTGTCGCTTTCCCGTAAAGGCGCGCTTGCAATCGGTCGGTCTCCGTCCGATGCCCTGACGACTCCAGGATGCCCAAGAGGGGCATCGGATGGACGCTGGCCGGCGAGTTTTCGCCCGCCGGCGATTTTGTCGTTTGATGGGTGTGCGTGATTTTCCGGGCCTTTTGGCCCAAATGAGGTGGTGATGTTCGATTCGCTAAGCGATCGTCTCGGTGGGGTATTCGACAAGCTGCGTGGGCGCGGTGCGCTTACGGAGGACGATGTCCGCGCCGCGATGCGCGAGGTGCGAATCGCGCTGCTGGAAGCCGACGTCGCGCTGCCGGTCGTGCGCCAGTTCGTCGATCAGGCGACCGAGCGGGCCGTGGGCAGCGATGTGCTGCGGTCGGTCACGCCCGGCCAGATGGTCGTCAAGATCGTTTCCGACACGCTGACCGAGACGCTGGGTTCGGACACGTCCGACCTGATGATCGACGTGACCCCGCCCGCCGTCATCATGATGGTGGGTTTGCAGGGTTCGGGTAAGACCACCTCCACCGCCAAGATCGCCAAGCGCCTGAAGGAGCGCGAGCGCAAGAAGGTGCTGATGGCGTCGCTCGACGTGCAGCGCCCGGCCGCGCAGGAGCAGCTGGCGGTGCTGGGTACGCAGACGGATGTCGCGACCCTGCCGATCATCGCCGGGCAGCAGCCGGTCGACATCGCGAAGCGCGCGTTGCAGGCGGCGAAGCTTCAGGGCTTCGACGTCGTCATGCTCGACACCGCCGGTCGTCTGCATGTCGATCAGGCGCTGATGGACGAGATGAAGGCGGTTGCCGATGTGGCGACCCCGGCCGAAATCCTGCTGGTGGTCGACTCGCTGACCGGGCAGGACGCAGTGAATGTCGCAACCAGCTTCTCGGCGCAGGTGCCGCTGACCGGCGTGGTGCTGACCCGTATGGACGGCGACGCGCGCGGTGGCGCGGCGCTGTCGATGCGCGCCGTCACGGGCCGTCCGATCAAATTTGCGGGCACCGGCGAAAAGCTGGACGCGATCGAGCCTTTCCATCCGGCTCGCGTTGCGCAGCGCATCCTGGGCATGGGCGATGTGGTTTCGCTGGTCGAAAAGGCCGCCGAAACGATCGACGCCGAGGAAGCCGACAAGCTGGCCAAGAAGATGGCCAAAGGTCAGTTCGACATGAACGACCTGCGTGCGCAGCTCAATCAGATGCGCCGCATGGGCGGCCTTGGCGCGCTGGCGGGCATGCTGCCGGGCCTGAAAAAGGCGCAGGCGGCGATGGCCAATAGCGGTGCGAACGACAAGACGCTGATCCATCTGGACGCCATGATCGGATCGATGACGCCCAAGGAGCGGGAAAAGCCCGCGCTGATCAACGCCAAGCGCAAGATCCGTATCGCCAAGGGCGCAGGCCGCACCGTGCAGGACGTCAACCGTCTCCTGAAAATGCATCAGGAAATGGAAACGGCGATGAAGAAGATTCGCAAGATGGGCGGCCTGAAAGGGTTGGCCAAGATGTTCACCGGTGGCGGTGGCATG
Organism: Sphingobium rhizovicinum; assembly: GCF_042647625.1. Taxonomy (NCBI): domain Bacteria; kingdom Pseudomonadati; phylum Pseudomonadota; class Alphaproteobacteria; order Sphingomonadales; family Sphingobiaceae; genus Sphingobium; species Sphingobium rhizovicinum. The sequence continues at coordinate 679,044 of NZ_JBHRVU010000004.1, forward strand.
GGCGGTCTGGGTGGCCTCGGCGGTCCTGACGGTGGCGCGGGCGGTCCGCCCGACCTGTCGGGGCTGGGCGGCCTCGGTGGATTGGGCGGCAATATGCCCAAGCTGCCTCCCGGCTTTCAGAATTTCATGAAGAAGTGAAGCAACCCGTCATCCCAGCGAAAGCTGGGGCTTCATTTCCCCAAAAGGGAAGAGAGGCGCCAGCTATCGCTGGGATGACGACCCCAAACATAGCAGTTAGTTAGAAAGGTCTATTTCCATGGCAACCTCCATCCGTCTGTCGCGCGGCGGCTCCAAGAAGCGCCCCTATTACCGCATCGTCGTGGCCGACAGCCGCGCGCCGCGTGACGGCAAGTTCATCGAGCGCATCGGCAGCTACAACCCCGTCCTGCCCAAGGGCGACGAAAAGCGCGTCGTTCTGGACGTTGAGCGCGCAAAGCACTGGGTTGCCGCTGGTGCGCAGCCGACCGACCGCGTCGCCCGTTTCCTGGACGCCGCTGGCGTGAAGGAGCGCAAGGCGCGCAACAACCCGAACAAGGCCGAGCCGGGCCAGAAGGCCAAGGACCGCGCTGAAGACCGCGCTGCCAAGGCTGCCGAAGCTGCTGAAGCGGCCGCCGCTGCTGCTGCCGAAGCCGCTGCACCGGCTGAAGCCCCGGCCGAAGAATCGGCTGAAGGCTGAGCATCTTGACCGACAAGCCCGTCACTCTGGCCGTCATCATCGGCGCGCATGGCGTGGCGGGCGAAGTCCGTCTGAAGCTCTTTGGCGACGGGGTGGAAAGCCTCAAAAGCTACAAGGGCTTCGATGTGGCCGGGCGCACGCTGACGTTGAAGTCGGTGCGTCCCGGCCCCAATGGCGCGGTCGCCCGTTTCGCCGAGATTGGCGACCGGAGCGCAGCCGAGGCCATGCGCGGCACGGAGCTGACCGTGCCCCGTTCCGCCCTGCCCGAACTGGGCGAGGGCGAATATTATCATGCCGACCTGATCGGCCTGCCCTGCACCTCCAGCACCGGCGAAGCGCTGGGTGAAATCGTCGCGGTCGAGAATTTCGGCGCGGGCGACATTGTCGAGGTGCAGCGGCCCTCCGTCGACGACAAGCCCGGCAAACGCTTCATGGCGCCGATGCATGTGGTGACGCTGAGCGAGGATGGGGCCGTGATTGACGCGGCGTTCGCGGAATAGTATATACGCTCCGTATATACGGAGTCTGCGCCATGGGCGAAGAATATAGGGCCAAGGTCTTCAAGTCGGGCAACAGCCTGGCTTTGCGCCTGCCCAAGGCTCTGGGCCTTGAGGAAGGCGCCGAAATGGTTGTGCGCGAAGAGCATGGCAAATTCACCTTCGAGCCCGTCGATGCGCCGCCGCGCCTAATCGACCTGACCGGCATTGCCGGGTCTATGCCCTGGCTCAAGCCGCGCACGCGGGAGGAGCGAGAGTTCGAGGAGCGGGAACTCGATTGGGAAGGGAAGCTGCTCCGGGGTGACTGAGCCGCTTTTCCTGCTCGATTCGAATATCCTGATCTATATTCTTCAGGATGTTGATTGCGTGCCGTCGCGCCATGTGCAGAGCTGCGCCGTTGGTACGGTGGTGACGTCCGCTATCGTCTATAGCGAAGTCATGCGCGGCATTGTGTCGCGCGAGCCGCAGCGGGCGCATCAGGCCGAGCAATTGTTCGAACTGATCCCGGTGCTGCCCTATGATGCGGCAGCGGCGGCGACATACGCCCGTTTGCCATTCCGGCGGGGGCGGCTGGACCGGCTGATCGCCGCTCATGCCCTGTCCGCCGGCCTGACACTCGTCACCAACAATGAAGCGGACTTTGCCGATGTGGCCGGGTTGCGCATTGAGAATTGGACGGTCGCATGAAAGGCTGGCTCGCTGCATTGGTCCTGTTCTGCCTGCCGGGTCAGGCGATCGCGCAGGCGGATGAAAAGAAGATCGCCGCCGCTCTGCCCGACATCGACAAGCTGTTTGCCGATTTTCAGCATGACAGTCATGCGCCGGGGCTGGTCTATGGCATCGTCGCCAATGGGCGTCTGGTCCACGCGAAGGGCTTTGGCGTGCAGGATCTGGTGAAGAAACGGCCGGCGACGGCTGACAGCCTGTTCCGCATCGCCTCCATGACGAAGGCGTTCACGGCGGTGTCGATTATGAAGCTGCGCGACGAAGGCAAGCTGTCGCTGGACGATCTGGCGGAAACCTACGTCCCCGAAATGCGCGGCTGGACCTATTCGACCAAGGATAGTCCGCATATTCGGATCCGCGATCTGTTGACCCACAGTGCGGGCTTTGTCGACGACAATCCCTGGGGCGACCGGCAGACGCCTTTGCCGCAGGCGGATTTCACGAAGATGCTGGCCGCGGGCGTGCCGTTCAGCACCGCGCCGGGCAGTCGCTATGAATATAGCAATTTCGGTTATGCGCTGCTGGGGCGGATCATCGCCAATGTCAGTGGCATGCCCTATCGCAACTATGTGGAGCGCACTCTGCTGACGCCGCTGGGCATGGCGTCGAGCGGCTATGCGGTCGGTGAGTGGCCGATCGAGCGCCGGGCGCTGGGCTATCGTTGGGAGGAGGGGCGGTGGACGCCCGAACCGGACATGGCCGATGGCGCGTTCGGGGCGATGGGGGGATTACAGACCAGCGCCAATGACTATGCGCGCTGGGTCGCTTTCCTGCTGTCGGCCTGGCCGGCGCGGGATGATGCCGATGGCGGGCCGGTGTCGCGGTCGGCGGTGCGGATGCTGGCTGAAGGCAGCAATTTCCTGACCGTGGCGGCGCGCAATGGCAAGAGCGGGGCAACGGCGTGCAAGCAGGCGGCGGCCTATGGCTTTGCGATGCGGATTGCGCAGGATTGCGACCTGGGGCTGACGCTGGCGCATGGCGGGGGCTATCCGGGCTATGGCAGCCATGTGATGTTGATGCCGGATTATGGCGTGGGCATCTTCGTCTTCACCAATCGCACCTATAATGGCGGCGCAGGGGCGGCCTGGGACGCGGCGGTGGCGTTGAAGCAGGCGGGGGCGCTGATCGCCCGGACGGTGCCGGTCACGCCGCTGCTGGCCGATGGCTATGCGGCGGCCGGGCGTATCTATGATGCGGGCACGGTCGGCGTGGCGCGCGATCATCTGGCGATGAATTTCCTGATGGACGGCGATGCGGACAGTTGGCGCAAGAGGCTGGCGGCGCTCAAAGGGGAGGTTGGCGCCTGCCGCACCGACGCGCCCGTCACGGCGACCGGCAATCTGTCGGGCAGCTTCACCTGGTCGTGCGAGAAGGGGCGGGTGGCCGGCACCATCCTGCTGGCGCCGACGGCCACGGCGCAGATTCAGGAATTCAAGATCGCGATCAAGGCGCCCTGATCTGGACGCTGCGTCTTCCATGGATGGTCTTTGATTTCCGCGATTTCTGATCGTCAGATGTTCCATCTGACTGGAAATCGCTCTAAGCGCCGGTCATGCCCATCATTCCGCAAATCGTCCTTGGCGCCTATCTGCTGTTCCTTGTCGCGGCGGGATGGCGGTTGTTCACCGTGCCATGGACGCCGCGCATCAGGGCGGTGACGGCGGTGGCGCTGGTCCTGCCCATGCCGCTGCTGTTCATCCTGCCCGGCGCGATGCGGCGCGATGTCTGGTCCGACGTGCTGATCCAGCTGGGGCTGACCCTGCTGGTGTGCGGCGTCATCTGCCTGGCAGGTGGTTTTTCGGCGGCGCGACTGCGGGCGCGGCGACGCAAATGAGCTTCACCGCGCAAATACTGACCCTCTATCCTGAGATGTTTCCCGGGCCATTGGGCGTTTCGCTGGCCGGGCGGGCGCTGGCGGACGGGAAATGGTCCTGCGACCCCATTCATATCCGCGATTTTGCCGCCGACCGGCATCGCACCGTGGACGATACGCCTGCGGGCGGCGGGGCAGGCATGGTGCTGCGCGCGGACATAGTGGCGCAGGCGGTCGACCATGCGCTGGACAAGCGGCCCGACCTGCCCGTGCTGGCGATGACGCCGCGCGGCAAGCCGATCACGCAAGGCCGCGTGCGGGAACTGGCGGCGGGGCCGGGCGCGACGATATTGTGTGGCCGGTTCGAAGGGTTTGACGAGCGGATTTTTGATGCCCGCCCGATCGAACAGGTCAGCATGGGCGACATCATATTGTCGGGCGGGGAAATGGCGGCTTTGCTGCTGCTGGATGCTTGTGTTCGGCTGCTTCCCGGTGTAATGGGCGCGGCTTCCAGCGGAGTCGAGGAGTCCTTTGAAACGGGGCTGCTCGAATATCCGCATTATACCCGCCCGGTGGAATGGGAGGGTCGCGCGATCCCGCAAGTGTTGCGATCGGGGGATCATGCGAAGATCGCCGCCTGGCGGAAACAACAGGCGGAGGCAGATACACGGCTAAGGCGGCCGGACCTTTGGGAACGTCATATCGGCGTTCGGGACCAGTCGCCCTCTGGTGCGCAGCAAAAGACCAAGGACTGACGTTATGAACATCATCCAGCAGATCGAGGCGGAAAGCATCGCCGCCCTCGCCAAGGATATTCCCGACTTCCGCCCCGGCGACACCCTGCGCGTCGGCGTGAAGGTCATCGAAGGCGAGCGCAGCCGCGTTCAGAACTATGAAGGCGTGTGCATCGCCCGTTCGAACAAGGGCATGGGTTCCAACTTCACCGTGCGCAAGATTTCGTTCGGCGAAGGCGTGGAGCGCGTGTTCCCGCTCTATTCGCCCAACATCGATTCGATCACCGTGGTCCGCCGCGGCGTCGTGCGTCGTGCGAAGCTCTACTATCTGCGCGGCCGCACCGGCAAGCGCGCGCGTATTGCCGAGCGTCGCGACAATCGCGAGGGTTGATAGCCCAATCGGGCTTGACAGTTGTAAAAAAGAGACAGGCGGCGCCCCCAGGGGGTGCCGCCTTTTTCTTTGTGTTACAAGGATTTGACAAAATCGGACGACCGTCCGGGCTTCGCATGCGCAAGAGATTTTGCGGCACTGCAAAAAAGGGCCATTTCTCCCCAAGTGGATTTGTGTCAGCCTTGTGTTTCCAAATGTTGCAACATGCTTTCAGGCTGAAATCCATGATTTCGGTCAAGTGTTCCTGCAATCTTGGCAAATCAGGGTAAACGGGTCGGAAGGGGATGTCGAAAAGGTCTCTATATAAGGAATAATAGGGGGCTTTTTTGATGAAGTATGAGGGTCTGATTTCGCGCGGCGCCATTGCCGTCGCGCTTCTTTATTCCATGCCTGTTCTTGCGCAGGATGTTGCGCCGCAGGCAGCAGCGGATGCACCGGACCAAACCATCATCGTTACCGGCACCCGACGCACCGACCGCACCGTCGCAGAGTCGCCGACCCCAATCGATGTCTATTCCGGTGAGGAACTGCAAAAGCAGGGCGTTGCCGACATGAACCAGGTCATCCAGAATCTGGTTCCCTCCTTCTCGGTCGCGCGTTACGCCATTGGCGACGGCTCCTCCTTCGTACGCCCGCCCAACCTGCGCGGCCTGGCGCCCGACCAGACGCTGGTGCTGGTCAATGGCAAGCGCATGCATCGTTCCGCCCTCGTCCAGATTGGCGCCAATGCGCAATCGGCCGGCGCGCATTCCGCTGACCTTGCGCAGATTCCTGCAATCGCGATCAAGAGCGTGGAAGTGCTGCGCGACGGCGCGTCGGCGCAATATGGATCGGACGCGATCGCGGGCGTCATCAACATGGGCCTGCGCGACGATACCGGCGGCATTTCGGGCTATGCCCGCTATGGTCAATATTATCGCGGCGACGGCGAGGATTATCAGGTCGCGCTGAACGGCGGCTTCAAGCTGGGCGACAGCGGTTTCATCAACATCAGCGGCGAATATGTGAATGCCGGCAAGACCAGCCGTGGCGTCACCCGTCCTGGCGCGCTGGAACTGTCGCAGGAACAGCCTGACATCGGCGTGCCCGCACTGGCGCAGCGTTATGGCAATCCCAAGATGGAATCCTATCGCTTCTTCGTGAATGGCGGCTTTGATCTGGGCGACGACAGCAGCGTCTATTTCTTCGGCAATTATGGCCACAGCTTCCAGGAAGAAAGCTTCAACTATCGCCAGTCGGTCAACTCGGCCAATTTCGGCAAGAATGGCATTTTCAACGACTATTTCACCGACTTCGACAACAGCACGCCCGGCATCCAGACCGGATCGGCCGGCGGCAATGTTTACGCGCCCAATGGCTATGATCCCACCACGCGCGATTATACGCAGGTGGCGACCTGTTCCGACCCGCTGGTCCAGAACTGGAGTTGCGTCTATTCGGGCGGCTTCACGCCGATCTTCTTCGGCAAGATCGACGATATATCGGGCACTGTCGGCTATAAGGGCACATTCGGTTTCGGCCTGAATTACGACCTGTCGGGCAGCTATGGCCAGTCGACGCTGAAATATACGATGGACGGCACGATGAACCCGTCGCTGGGCATCACCTCGCCAACCGAATTCTATCTCGGCAAGCTGGAGCAGCGCGAAACCCTGTTCAACGCGGACTTCAGCTATCCGTGGGAGGTCGGCCTGGCCAGCCCGGTCACCATCGCGTTCGGCGGGCAATATTTCCGGGAATCCTATGAACTGGGCCTGGGCGACGCGGCCTCCTATGCGATCGGGCCGTACACCGGCAATCTGGTCTTCCATCAGGACGGCACGCCGGTCCTGAATGCGGACGGCAGCCAATTGTCGGTTGCCCTGCCAGTCGGCGCCAACGGCTTCCCCGGCTATGGCCCGGCGATCGCGGGCGAAAGCAGCCGCAATTCGAAGGGGCTGTACATCGACATCGAAGGCGACATTACCGAGCAGTTCTCGCTGGGTGTGGCGGGGCGTTACGAGCATCTGTCCGACTTTGGCAATTCGACCACCGGCAAGGTTTCGGCCCGCTATGCGGTCGTGCCCGATGTGGTCGCCATTCGCGGTACGCTGGCCACCGGCTTCCGTGCGCCGACGCCGGGCCAGACCAACACCAGCAGCATCGCGACCACCTTCAACCCCGGCAATCCGAACGCGATCGAATTCATGACGCTGCCGGTCGCCAGCCCGGTCGCCCAATATCTGGGCGCTGTGCCGCTCAAGCCGGAAGAATCGGTCAGCTTCTCGGTGGGTACGGTATTCACGCCCGCGCCGGGCGCGTCGCTGACGATCGACTATTATAACATCAAGGTGAAGGATCGCATCGGCACCACCGGCTCGCGCGTCATCACCGACGATCAGCGCCCCGAATTGCAGGCGCTGGGCCTGGCCAACTATGCGACCGTCAACGAAGTGCAGTTCCTGACCAACGCCTTCGACACCCGCACCCAGGGTATCGATGTGGTCGGCAGCTATCGCTTCAGCACGGCGAGCATGGGGACGTTCAACACCACGCTGGCCTTCAACTATAACAAGACGAAGGTGATCAGCGTCGGCATCGATCCCGAAACCGGATCGCCGATCATCAGCGATACGCGCATCCAGCAGTTGCAAAATACCCTGCCCAAGACCCGCGTGATCCTGACTGAAAACTGGTCGAGCGGGCCACTCTCCGTGCTGGGCCGCATGAACTGGTACGGCAAGTATAAGGTGTTTGACGATGGCACGGGCGTCAACGGCGAATCCTATGTCCAGCAGAGCTTTGGCAGCGAATTCGTGTTCGACTTCGAAGGCAGCTATCAGGTGAACGACAATTTCACGCTGAGCGCGGGCGTGCAGAATCTGTTCAGCAACTATCCCGATAAATATGACAATCGCGCAGGTGGTCTTGGCCCGGTCTATGGATCGACGGGCGGTCGCTTTACCGGCGACATTTATCCCGACGTGTCGCCTTTCGGCTTTAACGGCGGCTTCTGGTACGGGAAGGTCGCTTTCAAGTTCTGATCCTGTTTTTCGATGTCACGGAGGCGGCCGGTCCCTTGCGGGGCCGGTCGTTTCCGTTGCAGGACTATTGTCATGACCTTGACCCACCGCCTTGCCACGCCGGCCGACGAACCGGCCCTGTCCGCCATCATGACGCTCGCCATCGACCGGCTGCAATCCACCTATCTGACGCCCGGTCAGGTGCAGGCCAGCCATGCCTTCATGGGGCTGGACAGTCGGCTGATCGCGGACGGCACCTATTTCGTGATCCAGGATGGCGATGCGATCGCCGGGTGCGGCGGGTGGAGCCGGCGGGCGACGGCCTATGGCGGCAATCATAGCGCGGGGCGGGACGACCGGCTGCTCGATCCGGCGCGCGAGTCGGCGCGGGTGCGGGCGATGTACACCCACCCCGATCATGTCCGCAAAGGCGTGGGCACGCTGATCCTGTCCTTGTGCCAAGAGGCGGCGAAGGCGGAAGGTTTCGCCGCGCTCGAACTGTCGGGTACGATGGCGGGGGTGCCGCTCTATCGCAGCTTTGGCTTTGAGGGGGTGCGCCCGTTCGAAGACAGCGGCGTGCCGATGCTGTTGATGCGCAAGCCGATCTGAGTCAGACCTTCCGGCTGGTCCACCACAGGCCGGCCAAGCTGATGAAGGCGGCGGCGGACATATAGAGGCCGACAAGGCCCACGCCCTGCACGCCGATCAGCCAGGTTGCGACGATGGGGGCCAGCGCGCCGCCCAAGATGCCACCCAGATTGAAGGCGAAGGATGCGCCCGTATAGCGTAGCTGGACCGGGAAGAGGGCGGGCAGATAGGCGCCAAGCGGCCCGTAGATGAAGCCCATCACGAAAAGCGCCAGGCTGAGCGCGACGAAGATCGGCAGCAGCGCCGCCGTGCCGATCAGCGGGCCGAAGACGAGGCCCATCAGCGCCGTTCCGGCGCAGCCCCAGGCGAGCGCGTTTGTGGGACTGGTGCGATCCGACCACCAGCCGGCCAATATGATGCTCAAAGCCATGAAGAGGATCGCGCCAAGCTGGATCGCGAGGAAGATTCCCCGGTCGATCTTGAGCGCGGTGGTGCCATAGCCCAGGGCAAAGGCGGTCGCGATATAATAGACGGCGAAACAGGCGGCGCAGGCGAAGGTGCCGGCGATCGCCGCGCCCAGATGCGAGGACAGGAGTGTTGCCAGCGGCACGGCGGGCGGCGAGGTTTCTTTTTGCGCGGCGGCGAACTCGGGCGTTTCGGTGAGCTTCAGGCGCACCCACAGACCCAGTATCACCAGCACCGCGCTGCCGATGAAGGGCAGGCGCCAGCCCCATTCGAAAAAGGCGTCGTCGGTCAGGAAGGCGCCGAGCAACAGGAACAGGCCGTTGGCGGCGATGAAGCCGACAGGTGCGCCAAGCTGCGGGAACATGCCGAAGCGCGCGCGCCAGCCGGGCGGGGCGTTCTCCACCGCCAGCAGCGCCGCGCCGCCCCATTCGCCGCCCAGGCCAAAGCCCTGACCGAAACGCAGCAGGCACAATATGGCGGGCGCCCAGTAACCGATCATCTGATAGGTGGGCAGGAAGCCGATCAGCAGCGTGCAGCCGCCCATCAGCATCAGCGAAGCGACCAGAGTGGCCTTGCGCCCGATGCGGTCGCCATAATGGCCGAATACCGCTGCGCCGACCGGCCGCGCGAAAAAGGCGAGGGCGAGACTGCCATAGGAGGCCATCAGTTGCGCCGTGGGCGAGGAGGCGGGGAAAAAGAGGAAGGGGAAGATCAGGCTGGCGGCGGTGGCGTAGATATAGAAGTCGTAAAATTCGACCGCCGTGCCGATCAGGCTGGCCGCCAGCACGCGCTTGTGCCGCCACATTTCGCCCATGCCGTTCGTCTGTGTCACCTCAGTCTCACCCCCGAAATTCGTCATGCCAGCGCAGGCTGGCCTCTCTCTTCTTCCGATCGCCCCAGAAGAAAAGGGAGATCCCAGCGTTGACCTTTGGTCGCCCTTCGGGTCGCTGGGATGACGGTGTTTATGCTCGTCGTTTCTGATTCAGCAGTTCATAGGCCATAACGGCGGTCGCCACGGCGGCGTTCAGGCTGTCCGCCTTGCCCAGCATCGGCATCTTCACCAGCTGGTCGCATTCGGCTTCATAGGATTCGGGCAGGCCCTGCGCTTCATTGCCGACCAGCAGGAAGCTGGGGCTTTGATAGGCGGGTTCCTGATAATCCTGTGTCGCCTTCAGGCTGGTGCCGATCAGTTCGCCCGGCCCTGCGCGCAGCCAGTGCATGAATTCGCCCCAGCGCGCCTGCGTGATCGACTGGGTGAAGAGCGCGCCCATGGAGGCGCGCACCGATTCGACCGAGAAGGGATCGACGCAATCGTCGATCAGGATAAGGCCGCCTGCGCCCACGGCGTCGCCGGTGCGCAGGATCGTGCCAAGATTGCCCGGATCGCGCAGCGATTGCGCGACGATCCAGATATCGGCCTTGCTGCGATCCAGCTTCGCCAGCGGGGTCAGTCGGTCGCGATAGACGCCGACCACGGCCTGCGCATTATCCTTGCCGCTGATCTTGGACAGGATGTCGGGCGTGGTTTCGATCACGTCGCCGCCATCCGCCTCGATCGCGTCGATCAGGTCCAGCGCCAGCGGATGGGTGGACCCGGCGTGGAACAGCATTTCGGGCAGCACGCCTTCTTCGCGCGCTTCGGTCAGGATGCGCAGCCCTTCGGCCAGGAACAGCCCCTCGGCCTTGCGATATTTCTTTTCCCGCAGCGATCGGACGCGCTTCACCAGCGGGTTGGAAAATCCGGTGATTTCGCGTGCCACTATGTCTGCTGGTCCCAAATGCGCCAAGGAAGCGGCCTCTCTACCGGGCGAATTGGCAAAAGGACAGGGGAAAGCCGATGAGGATCGTTAGCCGATGGATTTGGGTCGCGAATTTTGCCAAGAAACGGGCATGGACACCCAACCGCCCCCGCCGCCGCTGAACGTCACGGCCAGGATCGAGGATGGTTTCTTCCTTGGCGTCGTGCTGGTCGTGTCGATCGCTTTTGCGCTGGTCATCGAGCCATTCTTTGCCGCAGTGCTGTGGGGCGTGATTGCCGCCATCGTCTTTGCGCCGCTCAACCGGCGGATATTGGCGGCGATGCCCCGGCATCGCAACGGCGCGGCGCTCATCACCCTGTTCCTGATTCTGGCGGTGGTGATTGTCCCGGCCTTTGTGCTGGGCGGCGCGCTGTTGCAGGAGGCGGCGTACTTCTATGGCAAGATCCAGTCGGGGGAGATCAACTTCGTCCGGCTGTTTTCGGAAGCCATGGCAAGCATGCCGGACTGGCTGCGTCCTTATTTGCGGCGGCTGGGCCTCGGCAATTTCTACGCCGCGCAGGAAATGGTGACGAAGGGCGTCACCAGCAGCTTCCGCACGCTGGCGGCGCAGGCGTTCCAGATCGGGCAGAGCGCCTTCAGCTTCCTCGTGGCGCTGGGCGTGATGCTGTACCTGACCTATTTCCTGCTGCGCGACGGGGAAATGCTGTCGCAGCGCATCGCCGCCGCCGCGCCCCTGCGGCCGAGCCAGCGGCAGGCGCTGATCGAGCAGTTCGTCATCGTGATCCGCGCCACGATCAAGGGCAGCATCGTGGTCGCTATCGTACAGGGCTTGATCGGCGGTCTGGTCTTCTGGGGGCTGGGGATTCAGGGCGCGTTGCTGTGGGGCGTGCTGATGGGCGCATTCTCGCTATTGCCGGCGGTGGGGACCGGGCTGATCTGGGTGCCGGTCGCCATCTATCTGTTCGCCACCGGCGCGATCTGGAAGGCGGTCATACTGGTGGGTTGCGGCGTGCTGGTGATCGGCATGGTCGACAATGTGCTGCGCCCGATACTGGTCGGCCGCGATACGCGAATTCCCGATTATGTCGTGCTGATCTCCACGCTGGGAGGGATTGAATTGTTCGGGTTCAACGGGATCATCATCGGCCCGGTGATCGCGGCGCTGTTCATTGCGACTTGGAACATCTTCACCCGGATGCGCGGCGCGGACGACGCGGCGGCCTGATCAGGCGCGGCGCAGGCGATCGTCGGTGGCCGGCACGGCATGGGGCATGGCCAGCGCGCGGCGGACGCAGACCCGGTTGCGGCCCTTTTCCTTCGCTTCGTAAAGGGCGCTATCGGCCCGCGCGATCGCGTCATGGATCGACGGGTCGGCGCGGTGCAGGGTGGTGAGGCCGAAACTGGCGGTGAGCGGCCGGGACAGGCCAAGCCGGGCGGCGGCCTGTTCAGCGAAATGGGTGCGCACCGCTTCGGCAATGCCGGCGGCGCCGGCGGCATCGGTGCCGGGCAGGAAGAGGATGAATTCCTCTCCGCCAAAGCGCGCGGCCACGGCGTCGGCCGGGGCAAGGGTGCGCAACATGTCGCCCAGCGCCACGATCACCCGGTCGCCCAGCCCATGGCCATGTTCGTCATTGACCCGCTTGAAATGATCGATGTCGCAGGCGATCAGGCTGCCGCCCCGGCGATGGCGGCGCGCGACGGCTTCGTCAAAGCCGCGCCGGTTGAGCAGGCCCGACAGCGGATCGACATGAGCGTCGTGGCGATAGCGGGCGATGAGGTCCAGCACGCAGGCGGCAAGCGCCGACAAAGCGAGGAACAGGCCGAACATGCAGGCCAGCGCCTGCATCAAAAAGGCGTAATCGCTGTCGCGAAAGGGCACGCCGCTGGGCAGGGTGAAGGATACGCTGCTGCCCCGCACCAGATTGTCGAGCGACACTAGGACGGCGGCGGCATACAAGGCGCGGTCGGACCAGCGGCGCAATTGTCCGCGCGCGGCCACCAGCGGCAGGGAAATGAGCAGGAAGCAGCCGAAATCGGACGACACCAGTTCCAACGGCACATGGTCGATCAGGACGGCGAAGGCGCAGAGCGCGACCGATCCGCCCCAGATGGCGCAGCGCAGCCGCAGCAGCCAGCCCGGCCGCCAGCGATCGAGCAGCGCCTGGCTGAACAGCAGGAAACCGGTGGCGAACAGCAGGTCGGCGACGATGCCCCAGATATGGGTCGGCAGCGCCTGGAAGGCGACCGGCACGGCAAAGCCGCCCGCGACCGAGAAGAAAGCGCCGCTCCACCAGCCCGCGCCGCGCGCGCCCCAGCCCCAGACGATGAGGAAGGCGACGCCGAAACTGGCCATCATGATCGGCAGGAAGAAAGCGAAATTCTCACCCACGCTGGGTTGTCGTCCTTGAAGCATGATGGATGGGGGCGATGACGGCGCATCGTTCCTTGGCGCAGCAGCCTAAAGGAGGGATGCTTAACAAAGTCTTCGGCGATGCGACGAGCCGAGCGGTGTGAGGGAGATTGGCCGGCTGAGCAAATTCGGGCGGGCAGGAACCGAGCATCGGCGAAAATTCCCTAACTTCTCGCATATCGCATATGGAAGATTGGGCCATAGCTGTGGGTGGGCGTGTAGGACAGGGGGGCGGGTGACGATCAGAAATGGCCAGTTAGCCACATTCCAATATCCCTCAGAAGCGGCCATTCCATATTCGTCACCCCAGCGAAAGCTGGGGTCTCAGGCGGCTATGAGATAAGATGCGTAATATCCAACCAATCGGGATTGCTTTCCTCGATCAACCGGATTTTCCAGTCCCGCTTCCATGCCTTGAGCGCCTTTTCGCGAGCAATGGCCAATGTGATGTCATCATGCACTTCAGCGAGAACGAGGCGTGTCAGGCCATATTTTTTGCAGAAGGCAGAACCTGTCCCTCTGCGATGCTGCTCGATCCGCGCCGCGAGATCAGCCGTTACGCCAATATAGAGCACGCCTCGCGCCTTGTTGGTCATGATGTAGGTATAGCCGCCTCGCGCCATATCCTACTGTCGCGCACCATTCCCAAAGATGCCAGCCTTCGCTGGCATGACGCTCAATTTCATGCCGGCACGCACGATAACCCGACAATCGCCTAACCACCCTTTCACGCCCCCGCACACCCGCGCGTTTATCCGCGCAATTTAGAAATCCGGGCGGCGCTTTTCGCGGAAGGCGGTTACGCCCTCGGCGAAGTCGGGCAGGGTGAAGGCGTCGCGGAACAGCGCCAATGTGGTTGCGTCGTCGTCCGCCTGTCCGTCGAGGATGCGGCGGACGATCGCCTTGGACGATCGCACGCTATGCTGGGCATTGGCGGCGATGGTGCGGGCGAGCGCATCGGCGGCGGCCAGTGGATCGGCGGCGATTTCCTCGATCAGGCCGATCGCCAGCGCGTCCTGCGCGCCGTGCAGCGCGGCGGTGAAGAGGATGCGTTTCGCCCGCGCCGGGCCGACCAGATCGACCAGCAATTTGGTGTCGAACAGCGAATAGACGATGCCGAGCTTGGCGGGCGTGATGCCGAGCCGGGCGGTGGGCGACGCGATCCGCAGGTCGCAGGCGATGGCGAGGCCGCAACCGCCGCCCACGCAATCGCCGTCGATCGCCGCGATCGCCGGCTTTTCTGCGTGAGCCAGCGCATATTGGCTGGCGCGGATCGCCGCCTGATTGGCGACGCGCCAGCCTTCATCGCCCGAGCAGGCGGCAAATTCGTTGATGTCTGCTCCCGCGCAGAACAGGCCGGGCGTGGCGGAGGACAGGATCAGAACGCGGACGGCATCGTCGGTCATCGCTTCGCTGACGAGCGCGGGCAATGTTTCCCACATCATCTGGTTCATGGCGTTGCGCCGGTCGGGCCGGTCGATCAGCAGCCGGGCGACCGGGCCGTCCCGCTCCAGTCGCAAGGTCATGCCGGCCAGCGCTCCAGCAGGGGCAGCAGTTCATCGAAATGGTGGATCACCGCGTCCGCCTCCAGATTTTCGACCGGGCCGTCGAGGAAGCCGAAGCTGACGGCGATATTGGCGACGCCGGCGTTGCGCGCGCCGGCAATGTCGTTGATCGTGTCGCCGATGAAGATGGTGCGGCCGCCGCCCGCGCGTGCGATCATCTCGCGGATCGGGGCGGGGTCGGGCTTGGCGACGCCGACCGTGTCGCCGGCCACGATGCTGGCGAAGCGATCCGACAGGCCCAGCTGATGCATCAGCGGAATGGTGAAGCGTTCCGCCTTGTTGGTGCAGATGGCCAGCTTCACGCCGCGCGCGGCGAGTTGTTCCATCGCGTCGATCAGGCCGGGATAGGGAATGGAGTGGATAGCGAGATTCTGCTCATAATAATCGAGCAGGACCGGGAGCAGCGCCAGCAGCGTCGCTTCGTCATAGCCGCCCGAAGCGTCGAGCGCGCGCTGGAGCATCACCTTCGCCCCCTTGCCGACAAAGGGGTGGATCGCCGCCACGGGGAAGGGTGGGCGGCCGATGGTGCCGATGGCGTAATTGACCGCCGCCGCCAAATCGCCGCTGGTGTCGATCAGGGTGCCGTCCAGATCGAATCCCACAATGTCGAAGGGAATCGGGAGGGGCGTTGCAGGGTTCGGATTTGTCGCGGCCATGCTGCGCCATGCCGCGCCGATGGTGGCAATGGCAAGTCAAACATGGCAGAGGACAAGTCTGTTCACCGCTCATAATCCGGGATTTGTCGAAAGTGACCGCCAACCGCCCCCTCGCCGTCATCATTCTTGCCGCCGGGCAGGGAACGCGCATGAAATCCGCGCTGCACAAGGTATTGCATCCCATTGCCGGGCGGCCGATGCTGCTGCACCTGCTGGCCAGCGTTGGCGAACTGGCGCCCGAACGGCAGGTGGTCGTGGTCGGCGCGGGGCGCGATCAGGTGGAAAAGGCGGTGGCCGGCACCGGCGCGATCGTCGCGGTGCAGGAGCAGCAGTTGGGCACCGGCCATGCGGTCGCCCAGGCGCATGATGCGCTGGCGGGGTTCGCGGGCGATGTGCTGATCCTCTATGGCGATGTGCCGCTGGTGAGCAGTGCGACGATGCGCGCGATGCTGGATCGCCTGAGCCGGGGTGACGAGCCGCGCGCGGTGGTGCTGGGTTTCCGCCCCGATGACGCCGCCGCCTATGGCCGGATCATCGCCGACGGGCAGGGCATCATCGAGAAAATGGTCGAGTTCAAGGACGCGAGCGAGGCGGAGCGCGCCGTGACCCTGTGCAACAGCGGGCTGATGGCGGTGCGGGCGACGGACCTGTTCGTGCTGCTGGACCAGATCGGCAACGACAATGCGGCCGGCGAATATTATCTGCCCGACATCGTCATGCTGCCCGGCGCGACCAGCGCCGTCATCGAAACGGACGCCTGGGAAGTGGCGGGGGTCAACAGCCGGATCGAACTGGCGGGCGTGGAGGCGATGTGGCAGGCGCGCCGCCGGATCGACGCGATGCGCGAGGGCGTGACTCTGGTGGCGCCCGAAACGGTGTTCTTCTCGCATGATACGGTGTTGGGCCGCGATGTGGTGGTGGAGCCGAACGTCGTTTTTGGGCCGGGCGTCACCGTGGCGGATGATGTGACGATCCACGCCTTTTCCCATCTGGAGGGCGCGACCGTCGCCAGCGGCGCAGGCATTGGTCCCTATGCCCGGTTGCGGCCGGGGGCGGATATTGGTCCCAAAGCGAAGGTCGGCAATTTCGTCGAGATCAAGAAGGCGACCTTGGGCGAAGGCGCGAAGGCCAATCACCTGTCCTATATCGGCGACGCCAGCGTGGGGGCGGGGGCCAATATCGGGGCTGGCACCATCACCTGCAATTATGACGGCTTCTTCAAATATAAGACGGAAATCGGCGCGGGGGCGTTTATCGGCTCCAACAGCGCGCTGGTGGCCCCGGCGGTGATCGGCGACGGCGCGATCGTGGCGGCGGGCAGCGTGGTGACGCGGCCGGTGGAGGCGGATTCGCTGTGTCTGGTGCGGGCCGAACAGATGGGCAAGGTCGGCTGGGCGGCGGCGTTCCGCGACCGGATGAAAGCGAAGAAGGCGGCCAAGTGAAGGCCGCAAGGTGACGGCAGCGCGGACGCCCTGCACGGCATGAGGCTGTGGCATACATTGCTGCGGACGGCGCTGGTCCTGCTGTTGCTGGCGGGAGGCATGGGCCTGTGGATGTTCCTGAACGCGCGCGCCATGCCGGTGGTGCGGCGCGCGGAGATTGCGCTGCCCTTTCCCGCGGACGCGCCGCGCAAGGCGATGACTGTCGCGCTGCTGACCGACACGCATCTGTCCGGGCCGGATAACAGCCCGGAGCGGATGGCGCGCATCGTGGCGCAGATCAACGGGCTGAAGCCCGACCTCATATTGCTGGGCGGCGATTATCTGGGCGATCGCAAGGGCGGGGCGATCTATGATGCGCGGGCCAGCATCGCGCCCTTTGCCGGGTTGCGCGCGCCGATGGGCGTGGTGGCGGTGCTGGGCAATCATGACAGTTTCAGTTCGCTCAACCGCCGCGCCCTGCGCAAGGAGGCGTGGCGCGACGCCTTCACCCATATCGGCATCACCTTGTTGCAGGATGGCGCGGTGCGGCGCGGGCCGCTGGCGATCGGCGGGCTGCGCGACATTTATACCCGGCATATCGACCTGCCCGGCACGCTGGCGGCGATGCGGCGGGTCGGCGGCGCGCCGGTCATCCTGTCGCATGGGCCGGATGTGTTCCCGCGCCTGCCCAATGGGCCGTCGCTGACATTGGTGGGGCATACCCATTGCGGGCAGGTGGCGCTGCCCTTTGTCGGTGCGGTCTATGTGCCGTCCAAATTTGGCGTCCGCTATGCCTGCGGCCTGTATCGCGATGGGAGCAAGACGATGATCGTGGCGGGGGGCGTGGGCACCAGCGGCCTGCCGATCCGGCTGTTCGCGCCGCCCGACATATGGATGATCACCATTCGTCCCCGATGAATTTCTTTTCATGGTCAGGCCATGGCGCTGTCGTGCCGGCCGCGTTAATGGCATGGCGATAAAGCCGCCCTATATGGGCGCGATCTCATCTGTTCGACGGGGCTTTCCTTCATGTGCGGCATCATTGGTATCATCGGCAAGGACGACGTTGCGGAGCGGCTGGTCGATGGCCTCAAGCGACTGGAATATCGCGGCTATGACAGCGCAGGGGTCGCCACTATCCATGATGGTGCGATCGAGCGTCGCCGGGCCGAGGGCAAGCTCAACAATCTGGTGAAGGAATTGGTCGCCGCGCCGCTGCCCGGCACGACCGGCATCGCCCATACCCGCTGGGCGACGCATGGCGCGCCGACGACCAGCAACGCCCACCCCCATGCCACGGGCGAAGTGGCGCTGGTCCACAATGGCATCATCGAGAATTTCAAGGCGCTGCGCGAGGAACTGATCGGGCGGGGCCGGGTGTTCGACAGCCAGACCGACACCGAAGTCGTCGCCCATCTGGTGAGCGAACTGGTGGAGCAGGGCTCCAGCCCCAAGGATGCCGTCGCGCAGGTTCTGCCGCGCCTGCATGGCGCCTTTGCGCTGGCGATCGCGTTCCGCAACCATCCCGACATGCTGATCGGCGCGCGGCTGGGATCGCCGCTGGTGGTGGGCTATGGCGATGGCGAAACCTATCTGGGGTCCGATGCGCTGGCGCTGGCGCCGTTGACCCAGCGCATCGCCTATCTGGACGAGGGCGACTGGGTCGTCATCACCGCCAATGGCGCGGAGATTTTCGACAAGGACAACAACCCCGTCGATCGCCCCGTGACGATCAGCGGCGTGTCCGGCGCGATGATCGACAAGGGCAATCATCGCCATTTCATGCAGAAGGAAATTTACGAGCAGCCGGTCGTCGTGGCCCAGACGCTCAAAGCCTATCTGCAACGGATGGACGACCGGGTGTCGCTGCCGATCCCCGATTTCGACCTGTCGGCCATTCGCCGCGTCACCATCGTCGCCTGCGGCACCAGCTTCTATGCCGGGATGGTCGCGCGCTACTGGTTCGAGCAGTTCGCGCGCGTGCCGGTCGATTTGGATTTCGCGTCCGAGTTCCGCTATCGCGAGCCGGTGATGGAGGAGGGCGGCCTGGCCCTGTTCATCAGCCAGTCGGGCGAGACGGCCGATACGCTGGCGGCGCTGCGCTATGCGCGGGCGCAGGGGCAGAAGATCGCCGTGGTCGTCAACGTCCCCACCAGTTCGATGGCGCGCGAAGCCGATCTGCTGCTGCCGACCCATGCCGGGCCGGAAATCGGCGTGGCGTCGACCAAGGCGTTCACCTGTCAACTGGCCGTGCTGGCGGCCTTTGCCGCGAACCTGGCCCGCGCCAAGGGCAAGCTGAGCGCGAAGGACGAGAAGGAAATCGTCCGCCACCTGGCTGAAGCGCCCGCCGCGATCAACGGCGCGCTGGCCTATGACGAGGCGATTGAGGCAATGGCGCATCATATCGTGCCGGCGCGCGACGTGCTGTATCTGGGGCGTGGGACCGATTATCCGCTGGCGCTGGAAGGCGCGCTGAAACTCAAGGAAATCAGCTATATCCATGCCGAAGGCTATGCCGCGGGCGAGATGAAGCATGGCCCGATCGCGCTGATCGACGAACTGGTGCCGGTGATCTGCATCGCGCCCAGCGGGCCTTTGTTCGAAAAGACCGTCAGCAACATGCAGGAAGTGCAGGCGCGCGGCGGCAAGGTGGTGCTGATTTCCGACTATGACGGGGTGCAGGCGGCGGGTGAGGGCTGTCTGGCGACCATCACCATGCCCAAGGTCCATCCGCTGATCGCGCCGATGGTCTATGCCGTGCCGGTGCAGCTTTTGGCCTATCATGTCGCGGTGCTGAAGGGCACCGATGTCGACCAGCCCCGTAATCTGGCGAAGAGCGTGACCGTCGAGTGAGACGGGCCGGCGGGGTTGCGGGGGTGCGCAACCCCGCCGGGCGGATCAGGCGTGCTTGCGCTCCGCGATCCAGGCGTCGACATTTTTGGCCAGCACGGTCATCGGCACGCCGCCGCCCTTGACCACGGCGTCGTTGAACAGGCGGAAGTCGAAGCGGTCGCCCAGCGCCTTTTTCGCGGTTTCGCGCAGGCGGACGATTTCGCCATGGCCGACCTTGTAGCCGCAGGCCTGACCCGGCCAGGCGCAGTAGCGATCGACCTCTCCCTGCACATCCTCCACCGTGGAGCCGTTGGTGGTGGCGAACCATTGGATCGCATGATCGCGGGTCCAGCGCTTGGCGTGGAGGCCGGTGTCCACCACCAGCCGGCAGCAGCGATAGGCGATCGACTGAAGATAGCCCAGCCGCCCGGCGACATCGCCGTCATAGGCGCCCAGTTCGTCGCCCAGTTGCTCGGCATAGAGCGCCCAGCCTTCGCTATAGGCGTTGAAGGCGAGGAGCGAGCGGATCAGCGGCAGCTTATAAGTATATTCGCCCTGCCAGATATGGCCGGGGATGCCCTCATGATAGCAGAGTGTCGGCAGCGAATAGCGCGGCCAGATGCTGGTATCGCGCAGGTTGATATAATAGTTGCCGGGGACGGAGCCATCCATTGATCCCGCGCCGGCATAGGCGCCGGGCGCGCCGGCTTCGATCTCCACCGGCACGCGCTTCACGATCAGCTTGGCGGGGACCAGAGTGGCGAAGGCGCGGGGCAGGCGTGTGCGGATGTCGGCCAGCCGGCCGTCGATGAAGCTGAGGATCTGCTGACGACCGGCATCGTCATTGGGGAAGAGATATTGGGGGTTCTTGCCCATGGCGGTCATGCGTTCGCCGACCGTGCCCTTGGTCATGCCAAGGCTTTTGAGGAGCCGGTCCATTTCCGATTGCAGCGCGGCAAGCTGATCAAGGCCGAGCCGGTGGACTTCCTCGGGCGAGCGGGTGGTGGTGGTGCCCGCGCGCAGCGCCCAGGCGTAATAATCCTCGCCCTGCGGCAGTTTCCACACGCCCGCATCCATGGTCGCGGTGGCGCGCTGGCGCCGGAGTTCGGCGATTTGGGCGGTGAGGGCGGGCGCGACCTGATCCGTCACGATGGCGGCGGCCTTTGCGGCATAGTCGCCGGGCATGTTCTTCGTGCGGCGGGCGATGGAGGCGACGGGCACCCACTGGTCGACCGGCTGGGCCTGCACGCTCGTCATCTGCTTCAACGTCTTGTCGAGCAGGAAGGCGGGGGCGACGACGCCGATGCCGGCATCATGTTTCAGCCGTTGCGTTTCGCCATTCAGGTTGGCGGCATAGGCGGACAGGCGTGTGAGATAGGCGTCGGCGTCGGCCGCACTGTTGATCGGGTGATTGCTGTCGAGGAAATCGGGGGTTTCGACGAAGCTGCCGGTATTCTGGGCGACGGCATAGGGCGCGTTGCGATAGGACCAGTTGCTGTTCATCATCGCCATGTCGCCGAAGGGGAAGGCGAAACCGTCCGCCGCCAGTTCATGGGATGCCAGCACGACCTCCACATCGGTGCGGGTGGCGGGGGAGAGGGGCTGCAAGTCGATGGCGCGCAGGTTGGCGAGGCGGTCCTTCACATGGGCGGCGATCTGCGCCTGACCGGCCGGGCTCTTGTCGCCCAGCCGGCTTTTGAGCGCGGCTCGCGCGCCGGTGTCGATGCCAAGGCCGCTGGCGGTTTCGGGCGCGTCGGCCAGCATCGCTTCGGCCATGTCGGACAGGATCGCTTCGGCGCGGGCGTCAGCCGTTTCGGCGGCGCGGGCGGGGAGGGCGGCAAGGGCGAAGGCGGAGGAGCCGGCGACGAGGAAATCGCGGCGGGAAGTGGTCATGGGGAAAGCGTCTCCGATGGCGGTCTTTCCCCTAACTTCGCATATTTCCCGCCAAATTCGACATGAAATTTCCCGGTCGCGACAGATTGTAATAATGAATGGTCAGGGCAGGTCGGGCGATGCATCATCAAGGCGCTGGCCTGCGCCGGCGGCGATCACCGGGCGCAAAATCGCCCATTCTTCCGGGGTGAAGGGCCCATTCTCCAGCAATGTAGCCAGAAGGTCGCGCTGGGCCGTACGCTGACGGTGGGGCAGGGCGTTGCGCTTTCCATCTCGCTCTGCGCCCAGTGCCCGCAGCGCGGCGAACATCACGCGGAAATCCTGATCGATACGGACGCCGACAATCTGGCCACGGCGCACGAGCGGCGTTTTGCGCCGCCCCTGAATTTGCGCGTAGGCGCGGGCGAGACTTTCATCCAGACCCATTTCCAGGGCCCAGTCCCATGCGGCGGCAAAGCTTTCCGCCCCGTCCTTTTCCTGCAGATGATAGGCGGACCGGGGCGTGCAGCCCACGCTGCGCGCCGCCTGCGTCACCACGCCGCAGCGGGACAGCGCGTCGATGAAGGCGAGTTGCCGGTCGGGCGTCCAGCCCCGCGTGCGATGGCGCGCAAGGGGGACGGGGGGGAAATGGAGGAGAGACGTTTCGCTGGTCATGGGGACGATGGTGGCATGCGCGGCGGGGTGTAGGACAGATGCAGGACCACCCGCGCATCGGCGGGCCGCTATCGCGGGTCGCCATGGCAATCATGGGGTTGGATTATGCGCGCCAGCCTTTAACGGAGAGAAGGAGCCGCTGAGGAGAGCCACCATGCAATTGCGCCACGCCCGTTCGTTACTGTTCCTGCCCGCATCCAATGCGCGCGCCATCGCCAAGGCGCGGACCTTGCCGTGCGACATGGTGATACTCGACCTGGAGGATGCGGTGGCGGACGACGCCAAGGACATGGCGCTGGCCAGCGCGGTCGAGGCGCTGGGCGAAGGCTTTGGCGGGCGGCTGAGCGCGGTGCGGATCAATGTGGAGGGCACGCCCTGGCATGGGGTGGAGATGATCACGGTCAAGACGACGGGCGCGGACTATGTGGTGTTGCCCAAGGTCGAGCATCCCAAGCAGGTCAAGGATGTGTTCAGCGTCTGCCAGAAGCCGGTGATCGCAATGATCGAAAGCGCGCGCGGCGTGCTGGCGGCGCCGGCGATCGCGGCGGGCGAAGGGTGCGCCGGGCTGTTCATGGGCAATAATGACCTGCGCAAGGATCTGGGCATTCCGCCATCGGCGGATCGGGCGGGATTGTCGTTCGCGATGCAGGCGGTGGTGCTGGCGGCGCGGGCCGCGGGCATCGCCGTGTTCGACGGCGTGTTCAACCGGCTGGACGATGAAGCCGGGCTGGAGCTGGAATGCGCGCAGGGCCATGCTCTGGGTTTCGACGGCAAGACGCTGATCCATCCGGCGCAGGTGACGGTGGCCAATCAGGCTTTTGGTCCAGACGCGCAGGCGGTGGCGGACGCCCGGCGGCTGATCGAGGCGGCGACCGGCGGGGCGGAGCGGTTCGAAGGGCGGATGATCGAAACGATGCATGTCGAGGAAGCCAGGGCGCTGATCGCGCGAGCGCAGGCGGTGGGGCAGTAGCGGGCAGGCCCCGGCGACTGATCGGCGGCGAACGGCGTGGCCGGGGCGGTCAGGCATGTTGCATGCGGGCTACAGGCGGCAACAAAAGCGCTACATTCTCCAGCCATTCATCGCAGATTCATTGACTTAGGTCGGCAAGAGGAGGTTTTTTCGGGTCATTCCGCTCCTGGAGAGCAGCGAAAAATATAGGGGACCCGCATGTTCAACCGCACCGCTTTTGCGCGCACGCTCATGGCAGCCAGCGCGATTTCGGCCATTTGCGCTGCACCCGCCATGGCGCAGGAATCGGCGTCTGGCGACGATGGCGAAACGATCGTCGTCACCGGCAGCCGCATCCAGCGCAGCGACTATAATATCGCCAATCCGTTGGTGACGGTGACGGCCGAAACGCTGGAGCAGGCGGGCAACGTCCAGATCATCGACACGCTGCGCCAGAATCCGGCCCTGATCGCGTCCTTTGGCGGGGCGCAGACATCCGGGTCGCAGGCCAGCTTCGGCGCGGTCGGCGTGCAGTTGCTGAACCTGCGCGGTCTGGGCGAGAACCGGACGCTGGTGCTGGTCAATGGCCGCCGCCATGTGGCGAGCCTGTCCGGTTCGGCCGCTGTCGACATCAACACCATTCCCGACGACCTGATCGAGGGCGTGGACATATTGACCGGCGGCGCATCGGCCATTTACGGCGCGGATGGCGTGTCGGGCGTGGTCAATTTCCGCCTGAAGCGTGATTTCGACGGTTTGAAGGCCAGCGGGCAGGTGGGCATTTCCAGCCGGGGCGATGCGGGGCAGCGCTATGGATCGCTGACCTATGGCAAGAATTTCGCGGACGGGCGCGGCAATATCGCCCTGTCCTATGAATTTCGCGAGCAGGACCGGCTGAGCAGCTTTGACCGGGCGCGGACCGGCAATCCGCTGAAAACCTATGGCATCGTGCGCAATCCGCTCGACTTCCCGGACGATCCCAATGTGCCCGATCGCGTGCCGACCAACAATCTGCGCTATGCAGACAGTTCGATGGGCGGGGCGATCGACGTCGATTTCGATGGCATCCCGGACTTTACCGGGGAAGGCAAAGTCTATGATCGCGGCACGTTGCTGCCGTCGTCCGGCGGCCTGACGCAGGGCGGCGACAGCACGCCGCTGGCCGGCTATCAGGGCGATCTGCAGGCCTATAACCGGGTGCATAATTTCAACCTGCTGTCGCATTATGATTTCAGCGACGCGGTGAAATTCTTCTTCGAAGCCAAATATGTGAAGAACCGGACCCGCACGGTGTCGCAGCCCTCGTTCGACTTCTTCACCTATCTGACCCCCGACAACGCCTATTTGCAGGACCAGTTCGGCGATCTGGCGCCCGACGGCGCTTTGGTGTCGCGCGACAATTTCGACATGGGCGTGCGCGGGGAGAAGAATGAACGCGAAACGATGCGCTTTGTCGGCGGCTTCGAAGGCGCGATTTCCGAGCATGCGCGCTATGAACTGTCCTACACATTCGGCCAGACCAAGTCGAAGGTGCTGCTGACCGACTATCGCATCGGCGACCGTTACTGGGCGTCGATCGACGCGGTGCGCGATCCGGCGACGGGCCAGATCGTCTGCCGGTCGGATCTGGACCCGACCGGCAACATCAATCCCGACAATTATGATGCGCCGGCCACCACCTTCACGCCGGGCGCGGGCAGCGGGTGCCGTCCGATGAACCTGCTGGGCAATGGTGCGCCGAGTCGGGAGGCGCTCGACTGGGTCAATGCGGACATCATGAACCGCGCCAAGATCCAGCAGCATGTCGTATCGGGATCGATCTCCGGCGATTTCGGCCAGTTTTTCGAACTGCCCGGCGGCCCGGTCGGCTTTGCGATCGGCGGCGAATATCGCAAGGAAAAGAGCAGCTTCGTGCCCGACGACCTGTTGCAGCAGGGGGCATTGGCCGACTTTTCGCTCCAGTTGCCCGAACGGGGCAGCTTCGACGTGAAGGAAGCCTTTGCCGAATTGTCGGTGCCGGTGCTGAAGGACATGCCCTTCGCCCATACGCTCAGCTTCGGCGCGGCGTTGCGCCTGTCGGACTATTCGACCATCGGCAAGATCACGACCTGGAAGGTGGACGGCACCTATGCGCCGATCGCCGACATCACCTTCCGCGGCACATGGTCCGAAGCGGTGCGCGCGCCCAACATCACCGAATTGTTCGCGCCGATGAACGGCAGCTATGACTTTATCGGCGATCCGTGCGATCCGGTCTATATCACCGAAGGGACGCAATATCGCGCCGCCAATTGTCAGGCGACGCTGAGCGCGCTGGGCCTGACGCCGGCGCAGATCGCCGCCTTCAACCCGGAAAATGATCCGACCGCGACGGTCAGCCTGCCCGGCAACACTGGCGGCAACCGCAATCTGCGCGAAGAAACGGCGCGGACCTGGACGGCGGGCGTGGTGCTGCGCCCCAGCTTCATTCCGGGCCTGATCGCGTCGTTCGACTGGTATGACATCAAGCTGAAGAATGCGATCAACACCGCCACGGCCGAGGAAGTAGCGGAACTGTGCGTCGACCAGCCGAGCCTGGACAATGTGTTCTGCGGCAATATCAGCCGCGATCCGACCACCGGCTATATCAATGGCTGGTTCGTCCAGCCGCAGAATGTCGCCAATTTCCGCACGTCGGGCGCGGACTTCAAGATGAACTACAGTTTCGATACGGCCAAGACGGGGCGCTTTGCGTTCAGCCTGGTCGGCGGTTATCTCAACAAGCTGGAGTTCGTTCCCACGCCGGGCGCGACCGTCGACGTCGATCGCGAGGAAGCCTATTATCCCAAGTGGAACGCGACCGGGGACATCACCTGGACGCTCGACAAGCTGACCGTCAATTACGGCATCAGCTGGTTCAGCAAGACCCGCCGCTACGAGATCGAACAGACCAACGCCAATCCCGACATCGCGGCGCCCGAATATCTGCGGTACAAGGAAAAGTGGCAGCACGACCTGTACGTCGCCTATGACGTGGATGAACGGTTCCGCTTCTATGTCGGGGCGAACAACCTGTTCGACCAGCAGCCGTCGATCGCGTCGAGCAACTATCCGGTCAGCTATGTCGGCCGCTACATGTATGCGGGCGCCAAGATCACGATGTGATCGCCCGGACGGCATGAAATAAAATAGGGAGGGGCGGGTTATTCCGCCCCTTTTTGTCGGGCCGGTGCCGCCAGGAAAATGCGCCTTTTCGCGCATTTTCCAAACAGCCTCTCAGCCCTTTTCATATTTCCAGTTGCGGCCCTTGCCCTGCGCGATCCATTCGACGGCCTGGGCGATGCGTTTGTCGCGGGTCGCGTCCGTCTTCGCCTCACCGATCCACTCTGCATAGTCGCGGATCTTGCCGGGCGGGAAGGCGGACCATGTGGCGGCAGCGGCGGGACTGGCGGCGATCGCTGCGGTCAGGGCCGGATGGACGGGGAGCGGTGCGCGTGGCTGGCGGCGCTCCATCCATTGCGGCTTTGCGCCTGCGTCGATCATGGCGGCGGCCTTTGCCAGCATGGCGCGCAGATCGTCGTCCGAAGGCAGGTCGGACAGGCTGGCGATCTTGCCCAGATGGCCCATGCCGCCCTGCTCCGCGCGGGCCTGCGTCTGATCCTCGCTATACCAGAAGCCGATCGCGGCATGGCTTTTGAAGGCGGCCATGGAGGCGAGATTTTTGGTGGCGTAGACGAAGTGGGGGAAGCCCCATTTGATCGCTTCGCTGGCCTGTGGCTGGGCGGCGTGGACGAGGGCGCGGAAATGAGTGAGGATCGGGCGGGCGAAATCGGCCTGGCGCGCGATATAGGCGTCGACCTGTGCGGACTCGTCGGTCATGTCCCGTCCCCCTCATCCAACTTCGCCTAAGCCCTGCGGGCTAAGGCTGCGTATCCTTCTCCCACAGGGGGAGAAGGTTATGTTTTGTGCCGGGCCGTCAGCAGATAATTGATCGCGGTGTTGGCCGACAGAGTGAAGCCCCGGCCGGGATCGAAGCTGAGGCCGATGCTGACGGTGACTTCGAGTCCCGCCTGCTCCAGCAGCGCGGTCAGTTCTTCGGGTGTAATGAACTTGTGCCAGTCATGCGTGCCCTTTGGGATGCCGCCCACGCTTTCGCCGATGGTGATCATGGCGAGGCGGGAGAGGGGCGTGCGGTTGGGCGTCGAGAGGATCATCAGGCCGTCGGGGGCGAGCTTGGCCGCCAGCGCGGCGACGAAGGCGGCGGGATCGGCCACATGTTCGATCACTTCCATCGAGGTGACGAGGTCATAGCCGGTGTCGGCCATATCCTCGACCGGGGTGGCGCGATAGTCGATGGTCAGATGCTGACCCTGGGCATGCGCCTGCGCCGCGGCGATATTTTCCGGTGCGGCGTCAAGGCCGGTGACGGTGGCGCCGAGGCGGGCCAGCGGTTCGGCCAGCAGGCCCGCGCCGCAGCCGACATCCAGCGCGCGCTTGCCGGCGAGCGGACGGAACGCCTGTTCGTCGCCCGGCCAGTGCCGGTCGATCGCGGCGCGGATATAGCGCAGCCGCACCGGGTTCAACTTGTGCAGCATCGCGCTGGACCCGTTGGGATCCCACCAGTCGGCGGCCATGGCGCCGAAATGGGCGGCTTCCTTGGGATCGATCGTGGCGGTGGCGGTTTCGATTGTCATATATGGCTTCTAGCAGGGCGAGGCGCGCAGGCCAATGTCCGGCCTATCCCCTTGAAGCGAAAAGCCGTTGCCGCAGGGGGCGGCGGCACGGGCGCGAAGAACAGCAGGATTGCTTGCCATATCCGTTGCGGCTGCTAATAGGAGCGCCGTTTTGCCCCTTTGGGACATATTGTTTCACAATTGGAGCAGTGTCCGATCCGATTGCATCGGCTCGGCTGCTCCAGCTCTTTTGGTGGTTGCGTTTTCTAAAGTCAGCAGGTGTTCCACCTGCTTTGAAAACGCTTAAAGGATAGGTTCGACAAGCAAATGGCGCGCATCGTGATGAAATTCGGCGGCACCTCCATGGCGGGGATGGAGCGAATTCGCAACGTGGCGGCGCGCGTCAAACATGTCGTCGAGCAGGGGCATGAAGTCGCCGTCGTCGTGTCGGCCATGGCAGGCGAGACGGACCGTCTGGTCGGTTTCTGCAAGGAAGCCTCCGCCCTCTACGACCCGGCCGAATATGATGTCGTGGTGGCGGCAGGTGAACAGATCACCAGCGGCCTGCTGGCCATGACGCTGAAGGCCATGGGTGTGGACGCGCGCAGCTGGCTGGGCTGGCAATTGCCGATCCGCACGGTGGAAGCCCACGCAAAGGCGCGCGTCGAGAAGATCGACACCGGCGCGCTGCTGGCGGCGATGGGCGCGGGTCAGGTCGCGGTGATCCCCGGTTTCCAGGGCATGATGGCCGATGGCCGCGTGTCGACGCTGGGCCGTGGCGGGTCCGATACGTCAGCGGTGGCGGTGGCGGCGGCGGTGAAGGCCGATCGCTGCGACATTTATACCGACGTCGACGGCGTCTACACCACCGACCCGCGCATCGTGGCCCGCGCCCGCAAGCTGGACCTCGTCACCTATGAGGAAATGCTGGAGCTGGCCTCGGTCGGCGCCAAGGTGCTCCAGACCCGATCGGTCGGCCTCGCCATGAAGGAAGGCGTTGTCGTACAGGTGCTTTCTTCCTTCGATGATCCCACCCAGGACGACCTCCCCGGCACGCTGATCGTGAGCGACGAGGAACTGGAAGCCAAGCTCAAGGAAACGAAGATGGAACGTCAGCTCATCACCGGCATCGCCCATGACAAGAATGAGGCGAAGATCATCGTCACCCGCGTCCCCGACAAGCCGGGCGCGGTCGCCAGCATCTTTGGCCCGCTGGCCGATGCGGCGATCAATGTCGACATGATCATCCAGAATGACAGCAAGGAGAAGGAAGAGACGGACGTCACCTTCACCGTGCCGCGCGCCGACCTGGCCCGCAGCGTCGACATATTGGAAGGGCTGAAGGAAGAGATCGGTTTCCGCCGCATCATCACCGACACGCAGGTCGCCAAGATCAGCGTCGTGGGCGTGGGCATGCGCAGCCATCCGGGCGTCGCCGCCACCATGTTCAAGACGCTGGCCGAACGCGGCATCAATATCGAAGCCATCTCCACCAGCGAGATCAAGGTTTCGGTGCTGATCGACGAGGATGAGACGGAACTGGCGGTGCGCGTGCTGCATACCGCCTATGGTCTGGACGCCCCGGCGGCTTGATTTTTTGCCTCGCCCCGGTCAGGGGGAGGCGATGAAGGGCGAGGGGGGATTGCTACTGCACGCCCCCACCCCAACCCCTCCCCTGAAGGGGAGGGGCTTTTTGCGATTCTTGAGGTTAAATTTATGACCACCGCCAAACTCGCTTCCCTGATGGCTCGCGGCTCCGAATTTCTGGGCTGTGAAAGCGCGATCCTGTGCGGGGCGATGAGCTGGGTCAGTGAGCGCAACCTTGTGTCGGCCATTTCCAATGCGGGTGGTTTCGGCGTGATTGCGTGCGGCGCGATGACGCCGGAATTGCTGGACGCGGAGATTGCGGCGACCAGGGCGCTGACTGGCAAGCCGTTCGGCGTGAACCTGATCACCATGCATCCCCAGCTGTTCGACCTGATCGATGTGTGCGCGAAGCATGATGTGCCCCATGTCGTGCTGGCCGGCGGCCTGCCGCCCAAGGGCAGCATCGAGGCGATCAAGCAAAAGGGCGCCAAGCTGATCTGCTTCGCCCCGGCGCTGGCGCTGGCCAAGAAGCTGGTGCGGTCGGGCGTGGACGCGCTGGTGGTGGAAGGCATGGAAGCGGGCGGCCATATCGGGCCGGTGGCGACCAGCGTGCTGGCGCAGGAAATATTGCCCGAAATGGCGGATCAGGTGCCGGTCTTCGTCGCCGGCGGCATCGGCCGGGGCGAGGCGATCGCCGCCTATCTGGAAATGGGCGCGGCCGGCGTGCAGCTTGGCACCCGCTTTGCCTGCGCGAGCGAGAGCATCGCCCATCCCGCGTTCAAGAAGGCCTTCTTCCGCGCGTCGGCGCGCGATGCGATCGCCAGCGTGCAGATCGACCCGCGCCTGCCGGTGATCCCGGTGCGCGCATTGAAAAACGCCGGCACCGAAGCCTTCACCGCCAAGCAGCGCGAAGTCGCCAATCTGCTGGACAGCGGCGCGGTCGACATGATGGAGGCGCAATTGCAGATCGAACATTATTGGGCCGGCGCGCTGCGCAAGGCGGTGATCGATGGCGATGTCGATGGCGGGTCGCTGATGGCGGGCCAGTCGGTCGGCATGGTGACGAAGGAAGAGCCGGTCGCCGACATCATCGGCGAGCTGATGGCGCAGGCTGCGACCGCGCTGGAGCGGCGAGCCGCCTGAATAGTTGCGATGAACGGAGCATAAGGCATATTTCCTCCGAACCGAATGACCGGCATGACCGGACGATAGCCCCATCGGAGAATTGGATGTTCGTAACGCGCCGTTTCTATGGCCGGATTTCTTTGGTGTCGCTGGCCGTGCTGGCGGCCTGTTCGACGCCCAAGCCGCCACCGCCGCCGCCCACGCCGCCGCCGCCAGTGGTCCCCACCGTGCGCCCCGTGCCGCCAAATCAGGCGGCCGAGGGTATGGCGCTGCCGACCAAGGATGAAAGCGGGGATTATCTGACGCCCAATAAGGGCATCACGTCGAACACGGCGCTGTGGCATGTGCGCATGGCGCTGAACGTCGCGGCGCTCAATTGCGACAAGTTCGGCGATACGGCGCGCAGCCAGTATAACCAGATATTGGCGGTGCATAAGCCGATCCTGACCGCCGCCAATGCCGCGGTGGACCGCAATTATCGCGTCGCTTTCGGCCGGTCGGGCATTGGGTCGCGCGAGCAGTTGAACACCGTGGTCTATAATTTCTTCGCGCTGCCGCCAGTGATCAAGAATTTCTGCCCGGTGGCGGTCAGCGTTGGCGCGAAAATGCTGACGATGCCGTCCAGCGCGTTGCTGGCCTATGCGCCCGAAGCGCTGAAGGAGCTGGAAAAGCCCTATCAGGAATTTTACGCCGCTTATGCTGACTATCTGCGCCGGCTGGCCGAATGGCAGTCGCGCTTTGGCGGCACGGTGACGGTGGTGGTGTCGCCAACCCCGCTGCCCCCGCCGCCGCGCCCGCCGGCCGAAGTGCCGCCGGAAGGGTGGCAGCCCAGTTCGACGAGCACGATGCAGAGCATGACGCCCGCGCCCGTAACCGCTGCCCCCGCCAGCGGAGCCGCGACCGGGCCGGTGGCGGCTCCGCCCGCCGTTGCGCCCACGCTGCCCGACAATAGCGCGCCCAAGCTGGTGGTGCAGCCGCTGCCGACGACGTCGGATCAATAAGGATTAGTCGCGCGCGTCGAATGTGGCGCGCGCGGCCTCCACCATTTCCAGATTACGTTCGGCCCAGACCCAGACGCCGCAGAAAGCGGCGCTCAGGCTGTTGCCGAGCGGGGTGAGCGCATAATCGACGCGGGGCGGCACCACCGGATGGACGGTGCGGGTCAGCAGGCCGTCTCGCTCCATCTGACGCAAAGTCTGGGTCAGCATCTTCTGGCTGATCCCTTCCACCTGCCGGCCAATCTGCGTGAAGCGCAGCGTGCCTTTCTCCTCCAGCAATTCCAGCACCAAGAGCGTCCATTTGTCGGCGATGCGGCCGATCAGGTCGTTGACGAGTCGTTCGATGCGCGGATCGATTTCGGCGGGCGGCTCATGCGCCATATAGCGTTCGGCGTCGGCAATGTCGGCGGCAGTAAAGCGATTTTCGAGCGGATTTTCCATTTCTTACCTTTGGGTAACTACAGCACTTTATGGTGCCTACTTTCCAAAGGAGAGTGATAGTCTACATTGCCTTTCAAGCCAATTGAAAGGAAACAGATCATGCAAACTACAGGCAACACCATCCTCATCACCGGCGGCGGATCGGGCATCGGCGCGGCGCTGGCGCATGAATTTCACGCAGCGGGCAATCAGGTGATCATCGCCGGGCGGCGGCAGGCGGCGCTGGACGCGGTCGTGGCGGCGCATCCCGGCATGGCGGCGATGACGTTGGACATGGAGGATCCGGCCGCGATTACGGCATTTGCGGCGCAACTGGTCGCGGATTTCCCGGCGCTGAACGCCGTGCTGCTGAATGCCGGCATCATGGTGGCGGAGGCCAAGATCGATCTGGCCATAGCCGAGGCGACGGTGGCGACCAATTTGCTGGGGCCGATCCGGCTGGCCCATGCACTGTTGCCGCATCTGGAGGCGCAGCCGGCCGCGACCATCCTGACCGTGTCGTCGGGGCTGGCCTTTGTCCCGCTGGCGGCGACGCCGACCTATAGCGCGACCAAGGCGGCGATCCATGGCTGGTCGATGGCGCTGCGCGAACAGTTGAAGGCGACCAGCGTCGACGTGGTCGAGATCGTGCCGCCCGGCGTACAGACCGATCTGATGCCCGGCCATGCCGAAAATGACCAGATGATGCCGCTGGCGGACTTCATCGCCGAGACGATGGCGTTGCTGCGGCAGGAGCCGACGCTGGACGAAATTCATGTCGAACGGGTGAAATTCCTGAGCGAAGCCACGAAGCGCGGCGAATTTGCCCAGGTGTTCGGGATGCTGAACGGCGCGCATTGAGGCATCGGTGCTCTTGCGAAAGCGGAGCCCTGGATGTGGGGCGCATCGTTCGACCCTGGGCTCCTGCTTTCGCAGGAGCACGGTGGTTGCTGGGCTTGCCTCTTGTAAAGGGCATGCCTACTGATCTTTCCGGCAAGCGAGGCCACGTCCTCCTCCGCTCAACGCGGGTTTCAAGTCCGGGACGGCCCGGCTCTCTTTGGGAAGGGAGCCGTTATGGCCTGGGTTTCTTTATTTATCGCCGGTTTGCTGGAAATCGTCTGGGCCTTTGCGATGAAGCAGTCGCAGGGGTTTACCCGACTGGCGCCCAGCCTGATCACATTGGGCGCGATGGTCGCCAGTTTCGGGCTGCTGTCGCTGGCGATGCGCAGCCTGCCGCTGGGCACCGCCTATATGATCTGGACCGGGATCGGCGCGCTGGGGGCGTTCGCGGTCGGCGTCGCCTTTCTGGGGGAAGCGATCAGCCCGGCGCGGCTGGTGGCGGCCGGGCTGATCCTGTGCGGTCTGGTGCTTATGAAGCTGTCTGCGCAGGGTTGACCATGTCGGGCGCTTTGGCGGGCAGGGGGAAGATGGTGGCGAAATGGTCGGCCAGCGCCGCGTCGCCCTCCACCGTTAGCGCGCCCGCCATATCGACATAGCGCGCGCCGCCATAGAGGATGGCGACCAGCGCATTCTGGTCGCCGCGCAGGATCGCGTCCGCGCCGGCGGCCTCACCCCGATCGATCAGAAAGTCGCCATCTTTGAGCGTCGCGCGAAATTCCTCTTCGCCGAACTGGAAGCCGATCGTGGCGTCGAGCGGGCCGATGCGGCTGCGGTCGATCATGGTGCGCATCGACAGAACCACTGACACCGGACTCATCGGCTTGCCCGGCTGCATCGTGGGCGATTGGCAGGCCCAGCGGCCCAGCACCTGAAAGAGAATTTCCGACTCGCGGCCCCAGTCGGTCAGTTCATAAATCTGGCTGGCGGCGGGCGGGGGCAGGCGGCGGCGTATGAGGATGCTGGACGCTTCCAGTTCCTCCAGTCGCTGGGTCAGCACATTGGCGCTGATTCCGGGCAGGCCGGCGCGCAGGTCGGTGAAGCGCTTTGGCCCCAGCATCAGTTCGCGCATGATCGGCATCGCCCAGCGATCGCCGATGATGTCGAGCGCATGGGCGACGGCGCATCCGTCCTGATAGGCGCGTTTCTGACTCATGGTTATCTTTTCTAACTTAACTGTTGCATAAGATAATCATGTGGCGCACAAAGTTCAAGCGGTGAGTCGCAGGGACGTGCGGACGCCGGAAAAATTTCTAGGAGAAGTGCGATGTCGAACCAGTCCGCTCCCAAGATGATTTTCGTCAATCTGCCGGTCCGCGACCTGTCCGCTGCGATCGCTTTCTATGAAGCGGTAGGCGCGGTGCGGAACGATGATTTCGCCGACGACGATGCGCAGATGCTGACCCTGTCCGAGACGATCCATGTGATGCTGCTGACCCATGACCGGTTCCGCAGCTTCACCCCGCGCGGCATCCCCAATGCGCATGAAACCGCGCAGATGCTGCTGTGTTTGAGTGAAACGAACCGCGAGGCGGTGGATGCGACCGTGGACAGCGCGCTGGCGGCGGGCGGCAGCGAGCCGAACCCGAAACAGGATCATGGCTTCATGTACGGCCGCAACTTCGCCGATCTGGACGGCCATATCTGGGAAGTGATGTGGATGGACATGGACGCCGTGATGGCGGGTAAAGGTTGAACGATCAGCAAGGAGAGAGAAAATGGCCTATATGGACGGTTTCGTGATCCCGGTGCCCAAGGGCAATAAGGAGCGCTATCGCGAGGTGGCGGCCTATGCCGCGCCGATCTTCATCGAATATGGTGCGCTGCGCGTGGTGGAATGCTGGGCGAACGACATCAAGATCGGCAAGGTGAACGATTTTCGGACCGCCGTGATTGCGGAGGAAGATGAAGAGGTCGTTTTTTCCTGGATCGAATGGCCCGACAAGGAAACCCGCGACGCCGGGGCCGAGAAAGTCATGAAGGATGAACGCATGCAGCCCAAGGAAGGCGAGGACATGCCCTTCATCGGCGCGCGGCTGATTTATGGCGGGTTCGAGGTGCTGGTGGACGCAAAGGCCTGAGCGCTATGCGCTGAACTGGGTGCCCTGACCTCCCTGCAAGGAGACGGACGATGACCGATTTTACCGGCAAATTCTTCTGGTATGAACTGATGACCAGCGATCCGCAGGCGGCGCTGGCTTTTTATGGCGACGTCGTGGGATGGAGCAGCGCGCCCTTTGGCGGCGATCTGGCCGAACCCTATCATATCGTGTCGGGCAGCGCCGGGCCGCTGGGCGGGATCATGGCGATCCCGGCCGAGGCGAAGGCGTGCGGCATGACGCCCTGGTGGGGCGGCTATGTCGGGTCGGCCGATGTGGATGCGGATGTCGAGCGGCTGAGCGCGGCGGGCGGCAGCGTGAAGCGCGCGGCGGAAGATATACCGGGCGTCGGGCGTTTTGCGGTGATGAGCGATCCGGGCGGGGCGATCTTCATGTTGCTCAAAGGCTCCAGCCCCGATGGCATGGATGCGCCTGCGGGCATGCCGATGGGGCATGTCGGCTGGCATGAACTTTACGCCGGGGATTTCGACAAGGATCTGGCCTTCTACACCGGGCAGTTCGGCTGGGTGACGGGCGACGCCATGGATATGGGCGAGATGGGCAGTTACCAGCTTGTTTCGCAGACGGGCGGCGCGGATTTTCAGGATATGACCGGCGGCATCATGCCCCGGCCGCCGATGCTGCCAGTGCCGGTCTGGCTGTTCTACTTCACCGTGGGCGATATTGATGCAGCGGTGGCGCGGGTGACGGCGGGCGGCGGCACCGTGTTGCAGGGGCCGATGGAGGTGCCGGGCGGCGCGTGGATCATCCAGGCGACCGACCCGCAGGGCGCGATGTTCGCGCTGGTGGGCGGCAAGGAAGAGGGGTGATGGACAGGATCACCCCTTGCCTGTGGTTCGATGGCAATGGGCTGGAGGCGGCGACTTTCTACGTTTCCGTCTTTGGCGGGTCGATCGATCATGTCAGTCATTATCCGCAGGACAATCCGTCGCCATCGCCGCTGCCGGGCGGCAGCGTGCTGCTGGTCGAATTCACCCTGTTCGGACAAAGCTATCAGGCGCTGAACGGCGGGCCGCAATTCAGCTTTGACGAGGCGGTGTCGCTGTCGGTCGCGTGCGAGGATCAGGCCGAACTGGACCGCTATTTCGACGCGCTGACCGCCGATGGCGGCAAGGATGGGCCGTGCGGATGGGTGACGGACAAATATGGCCTGTGCTGGCAACTGGTGACGCGCCAGATCATGGCCAATTACCGGACCGACGACCGCGCCGCCATTGCCCGGATGATGGGAGTGATGATGACGATGCGCAAACTGGACACCGCCGCGATGCAGGCGGCCTTTGACGGAGAAGCCGCATGAGTAGCGCTGAGCATATATTGTCCGTCACCTGCCATATCGCCGCGCCGCGGGAGATATGCTGGAAAGTGTGGGTGGATCTGAAAGAGGAATGGTTCTGCCCCAAGCCCTGGCGCGCCGAGGTGATCGAGCAGGATTTGCGGCCCGGCGGGCGCAGCGCGGTGCAGATGTTCGGTCCCAATGGCGAGGAAACCGGGCCGATGGAGGGCGTGTTCCTGGAGGTCGTGCCGAACGAACGGGTGGTGACGACCGATGCCTATGCGGCCGGCTGGATACCGCAGACGCCCTTCATCACTGCGATCTGGGAATTTGCGGAGGAAGGGGAGGGAGCGCGCTTCACCGCGACCGCGCGTCATTGGGATGCGGAGGCGAAGGCGCGTCATGAGGAGATGGGATTCCATCCCGGCTGGGACCAGATGATGGAACAGTATAAGGCGCTATGCGAGACGTCGGCGGCGAGCGCGTAAGTCCTTTATGGCGCAAGGGAGACGACCCTGTCGCCAAAGCCAATGCCGCGTATGGTGAGCAGATAGGGTCCGCGCAGGGTTTTTGGCAACGGCCCGGTCTGGGCAAAGCCGGGCGGCGGCGCGCCGAGGATGATCGTGGACAGAGGCGTGCATTGGGTGTCGTCGCCTGCGCGCCGCGCCTGCCAGATCGGATTGCCATAGGGCGTTTCCACGCTGTGCAATGCGATCTCCCGGATGCAGGGGGCTTCCCGGCGCGGGATGATGAAGCCCCAGTCTTGCGACAGATGGGCCTGCATCCGGCCATCGGCCGCTTTCCCGACGTCGATCCGGATGGGCGGGGGAGAACAGGCCGGCAGGGCAAGCAGGCCGGCCATGGCAAGAAGACGGATCGGACTGGTCATCCAGGCCGGTTTATGGTGCCGGCGCGCGGCGCGCAACGGCGCTATCTGGCCTTCGCCACTTCCACGGCATAGATTGCGGGCTTGCCCTCTATATTGGCGCGATAGACCAGCCATTTGCCGTCCGGGGTGAAATGCTGGTTGGGTTCTAGCGTATAATCCTGCTTGGACAGGTCGGCGAGCCGCTCTGTTTCCAGATCGCCCGAAGCGATCAGCCGGTCGCCGTCCAGCGTGTCCGCCACGCGCGGGTTGGGGTCCACGCGGGGATGGAACAGGCTGATAAATTTCCCCTCATCATTGCCGTCGCCGGAAAAGACGCGGCTGTCGGGCGATGAACTATAATGATAGCTGCCCTGTCCGGGGCGCAGCGCATACCAGACCCGCTTGCCGCTCACCACGTCCAGACTGGCGAGCCAGCGCACGCCCATGGGCTGGATCAGGTCATACCAGATGGTGCGGCCATCGGGCGCCCAATATTCATGGCCGGCAATTTCGCCCTGAAAGCTCCGCTGATGGACCTTCGTCTTGTGGCTGCCGTCGGTGCGGATGGTCCAGATGCGGTCGACCTTCTGCCATGGGCCTTCATGGCAATAGGATAGCAGGGTCGGGTCGGACGGCGAGAAAAGAACATGGTTCAGCCAGTCGGTCGATTGCGTCACCGTCCTGCGTTCGCCGGTGCGGATGTCGATGGTGAAGATTTCCATCGGGACGCCGGCGGCGAGGCGCTTCGCCATCCATTGTTCCTTGGCGACGGCGAAGGGCAGGGGCTTTCCGTCCGGGCCATTGGCGGCATAGGTGGGCGATCCGGTCTTGGGATCGCGATTGCCCTGCGCCGCGATCGCAGCCGGCGGCGGCGCCAGTTCGCGGTGGCCGGCCAGCAGCGTGTCGTCCGCATTGATTGATGCGATGCGGCCGCCCGGCAGGTCGGCGATGCGGCGGCGCTGGCCGGTGTCGAGATTGACCGACCAGATGGTGGACGCGCCTTCATTGCCCGTCGGACTGGTGCTGTAATAGGCCACCGGGGTGTGGTTGCCGACGAACATCAGCCGGTCGATCTTTTCCTTCAGCACCAGCTTCGTGGTCCAGTTGCTGGTGTCGGCGACGCGGATGCCCTCGGGCGTCAGATAGATCATCCGCTTCCCGTCCGGCGTGAAGGGATTATAGTTGAAATAGAGGCCGTAATTGCCGGGCCGGTCGTCCACCCGGACGATGCGATGGCCGGTGGCGGCGTCGATCCAGCTGGCTGGCGGAGGCGCTGGCGCCGCCGCGACCAGCAGGGGCAATGTCCAACCGATCATCAGCCTGTTGCCCCGCATATCATCTCCAAAGTCCATTTTATGGAACCTGGTAACACATTGCGGGAGCGGTGGCAATCTGGCCATTTTCCGATGCGGCCGGCGGGTGCGTAAAGGGCGCTGAAGCCATTGCGGCCATGAAAAAAAAGGCGGCCCGGACCCGGACCGCCTTTCTATTTTTTCCCAGCCGAGCCCGGATCAGTTTGCCGCAGCGACGCCCTGATCGGTCATCAGTTGCTGAAGTTCGCCGGCTTCATACATTTCCATCATGATGTCGCTGCCGCCGACAAATTCGCCCTTCACATAAAGCTGCGGGATGGTCGGCCAGTCGGAGAAGGTCTTGATGCCCTGACGGATGGCCTGATCCTGCAACACGTCGACCGTGTCATAGCCCACGCCCAGATGTTCCAGGATGGCGATGGCGCGGCTGGAAAAGCCGCACTGGGGGAAGAGCGGCGTGCCCTTCATGAAGAGCACGACGTCATTGCCCTTGACGATGTCTGCGATCCGCTGCTGCACGGCGTCGGTCATGGTAAAACTTCCAGTCCTGTCTGGCGCCCGGCGCAGGGGCGCGAAAATATGATGATGCGTTAATTGGGAACGGCGGTGGTGAGTTGCAAGGCGTGGAGCACGCCCCCCATCCGGCCGCCCAGCGCGGCATAGACGGCACGCTGCTGCGCGACCCGGCTCATGCCCCGAAAGCTTTCCGCCACCACCTTTGCCGCATAATGATCGCCATCCCCGGCAAGGTCGGTAATTTCGACCTGCGCATCGGGAATGGCGGTGCGGATCATGTCCGCAATATCGTCGGCAGCCATTGGCATGATGCTATGCCTTACTGCGCTTCGATGAACATGCGGCGGGCGATCACCGCCTGCTCGTCCAGCGCGGCGCGCACGCCGGCTTCGTCAATGTCGATCCCGGCCGACGTCATGTCGCCCAGCAGCTTGCGGATGACGTCTTCGTCGCCCGCTTCCTCGAAATCGGCCTGCACGACGGCCTTGGCATAGGCGTCGGTTTCTTCCGGGGTCAGGCCCATCTTCGCGGCAGCCCATTCGCCCAACAGGCGGTTGCGGCGCGCCTGGATGCGGAACTGCATCTCCTGATCATGGGCGAACATATTTTCGAACGCCTTTTCGCGATCATCGAAGGTGGTCATAGGTTTCAGCCCTGTTGCAAGCAGTATCGGGATCAATTGATAGGCAGAAGCGGCGAATTACGCAACGGCGGCGGGGACGATCCACGGACGGTCCTGCGCGACTTTCGCTTCATAGCCGTCGATCACATCCGCATCGTCCAGCGTCAGGCCGATCTCGTCCAGCCCGCCCAGCAGACAATGCTTGCGGAAGGGGTCGATTTCGAAGCTGAAACGATCCTGATATTGGGTGGTGACGGTCTGCGCTTCCAGATCGACATGGATCGGATCGGTCTTCGCCACTTCCAGCAGCCGGTCGACCGCCTCCTGCGGCAGCACCACGGTCAAAATGCCGTTCTTGAAGGCGTTGCCCGAGAAGATGTCGGAAAAGCTGGGGGCGATCACCACCTTGATGCCGAGGTCGCCCAGCGCCCAGGCGGCATGTTCGCGGCTGGACCCGCAGCCGAAATTGTCGCCCGCGATCAGGATCGGGCTGCCGGCATAGGCGGGGTCGTCAAAGACATTGCCCGGTTCCTTGCGCAGCACTTCGAATGCGCCCTTGCCAAGGCCGTTGCGCGAAATGGTCTTCAGCCAGTGCGCGGGGATGACGATGTCGGTGTCGACATTCTTCATCCCGAACGGATAGGCGCCGCCTTCGACGGTCGTCAGCTTTTCCATCAATTCGCCTTTTTCACCTGCGCGGGCGGCGTGTCTTCGGCGCGGCCCAGCGTTGCGGCCATCGCCGCGCTGGCCAGAGCGCCCAGCGTCAGCAGCCAGAAAATCTTTTTCATGCGACCAGCCCCTTTTTTGTCTTACGCCGTAACCGGATGGGATAGCAGTTCCCGAACATCGGTGAGGCGGCCGGTGATGGCCGCCGCCGCCGCCATGGCGGGCGACACCAGATGGGTGCGCGATCCCGGCCCCTGACGGCCCATGAAATTGCGGTTGCTGGTCGATGCGCAGCGCTCGCCCGCAGGCACCTTGTCCGGGTTCATGCCGAGGCACGCCGAACAGCCCGGTTCGCGCCATTCAAAGCCGGCGTCGAGGAAGATGCGGTCCAGCCCTTCGGATTCGGCCTGTTCCTTGACGAGGCCAGAGCCGGGCACGACCATCGCATGTTTGATGCCGGCCGCGATATGCCGGCCCTTCAGCAGGGCGGCGGCGGCGCGCAGATCCTCGATCCGGCTGTTGGTGCAGCTGCCGATGAAGATATGTTCGATTGCGACGTCGGCAAGTCTCTGCCCGGCGGTCAGGCCCATATAGTCGAGCGACTTTTGCGCAGCGGCCTGCTTGGACGGGTCGGCGAAGCTTTGGGGATCGGGAACCACGCCGGTCACGGCCACCACGTCTTCCGGGCTGGTGCCCCAGGTGACGGTGGGGACGATGTCAGCGGCGTCGATCACCACGGTCTTGTCGAAGGCGGCGCCTTCGTCGGTGACGAGCGTCTTCCACCAGGCGACGGCCGCGTCGAAATCCGCGCCCTTGGGCGCCATCGGGCGCCCCTTGATATAGGCGAAGGTCTTTTCGTCGGGCGCGAACAGGCCGGAGCGGGCACCCGCTTCGATCGACATGTTAGCGACGGTCAGGCGACCTTCGATCGACATGTCGCGGAACACGGAGCCGCGATATTCCATGACATAGCCGGTCCCGCCCGCCGTGCCGATATGGCCGCAGATCGCCAGCGCGACATCCTTGGGCGTGACGCCGGGGGCCAGTTCGCCATCGACCACGACTTCCATGGTCTTCGATTGCTTGAGCAGCAAAGTCTGGGTGGCCAGCACATGCTCCACTTCCGACGTGCCGATGCCGAAGGCCAGCGCGCCCAGCGCCCCGTGCGACGACGTGTGGCTGTCGCCGCAGACCAGAGTCGTGCCGGGCAGGGTGAAGCCCTGTTCCGGGCCGACGACATGGACGATGCCCTGTTCCCGGTCGGCGTCGCCGATCAGGCGCACGCCAAATTCGGGCGCGTTCTTCTCCAGCGCGGCGAGCTGCTGCGCGCTTTCCGGGTCGGCGATGGGGATGCGATGGCCATCCGCGTCGCGGCGCGGCGTGGTGGGCAGGTTATGATCGGGCACCGCCAGCGTCAGATCGGGCCGGCGCACCTTCCGGCCGGCAAGGCGTAGCCCCTCAAACGCCTGCGGGCTCGTCACTTCATGGACGAGATGGCGGTCGATATAGATGAGGCAGGTGCCGTCAGGACGCCGTTCGACAACGTGCGCGTCCCAGATCTTTTCATACAGGGTGCGAGGTTTAACCATAGTCCTCACCCCCTAGACCCGTAATGCGGACGGGAAAAGGGGGTGAGCGACCGTTTTGCGCTGTTTTTCCTTTCAGCCGGGCAAGAATG
The DNA here is from genome assembly GCF_042647625.1 of Sphingobium rhizovicinum. NCBI lineage: Bacteria > Pseudomonadati > Pseudomonadota > Alphaproteobacteria > Sphingomonadales > Sphingobiaceae > Sphingobium > Sphingobium rhizovicinum. Next base: position 720,814 of record NZ_JBHRVU010000004.1, read on the forward strand.
TTACACTGCCGGCCGGTTCAATCCTCACATGGCGCGATAGTCGGCGATGATCTTGCCGGCGGCCCCGATTTCCGCTTCATGGCTGTCTTCGCGCCATGTCTCGGCCAGCGCTTCGGCTTCCCATTGCTGCATGGCGGGGTGGGCCAGCATGTGATCGACCCAGATTTGCGCCGTCGGTCCGACGTCGAGGCCATAGGTGCGCACGCGGAAGGCGACGGGCGCGTAGAAGGCGTCGATCGCGGTGAAGGTGCGGCCGGCGAGGAAGGGGCCGCCAAAGCGATCCAGCCCCTGTTCCCACACTTCGCGCAGCCGGGCGATGTCCTTGTTGAGGGCCGGCGAGTGGATATGCGGCTCCACCCGGACGCCGACATTCATGGTGCAATCGTTGCGCAGCGTGGAAAAGCCGCTGTGCATTTCCGCAACCGCGCATTGGGCAAAGGCGCGCGCGGCGTCCTCCGCTGGCCAGACGCCGGGATGGCGATCGGCCAGATAGAGGATGATGCCGAGGGAGTCCCAGACGGTGCGATCCTCTCCATTGGCCCCGTCGATCAGCGCGGGCACCTGTCCGGTGGGGGAAAAGCTGCGAAAGGCGGCATAGTTGGTCGCGGCGGCGAAGGGTTCGATCCGGTCGTCAAAGGGGAGGTCCAGCGCCTTCATCAGCAACCATGGGCGCAGCGACCAGCTGGAATAATTGCGGTTTGCGGTGATCAGCGTGTAGGCCATCGACGTTTCCCTTCTGTAAGGCATGCGCGCCTTATCGCAGGAGGAAACTTCGTTACAGCCGCAACGATCCGTCATGCTCACAAGCTGGGCTTATCAAACGCAACGCCCGTTCGGTTCGAGCCTGTCGAGAACCCTGCCCGCCAGTTCTCGACAGGCTCGAACCGAACGGAGGGCGCGGGTGGGCTAGCCAAGCTGTTGCACAGCCGTCAAAAGAGCGCGTCGTGGGCGGCGCCCCCTTGCCGCCCATCAATCCCATAATGGAGCTTCCTGTCGTGAACCGACGCCAATTTCTCGCCACCAGCGGCGCCACCGCCATCGCCGCCGCTACGCCCGGCGCTTTCGCCCAATCGAACGCGGCCGATGCGCGTTTTCGCGCGATGCTGGACGATTTCTTTTATGGGCGTCTGGACGAATCCCCGGAAAGCGCAACGCGCCTTGGCCTCGATACTGGCGCGCGCGCGGCGTTGCGCGGCAAGCTGTCCGACACGAGCGCGGCCGGTGCGGCCAAGGATCTGGCCCGGACCAAGGCGCAGGCGAAGCAGCTAGCCAGCGTCGATCGCGCGAAGCTCAGCCCGGCCAGTCAGCTCGACTATGATGTCGTCGCCTATCAGCTGGATCGCGCCGTGGGCGGCGAGCGGTTCGGCTATGGCGAGACGGCGGGTCGCTATGCGCCCTATATTCTGAGCCAGCTGACCGGCAGCTATCGCGAAGTGCCCGATTTCCTCGATTCGCAGCATCGGGTGAAGGATGCGGCGGATGCCGACGCCTATCTCGCCCGTCTGGAAGCCTTCCCCGCGGCGATGGACGGCGAACTGGCCCGGCAAAAGGCGGACGCGGCCAAGGGCGTGTTCGCGCCCGACTATATTCTCGACACCACGATGAAGATGCAGGCGGCGCTGCGCGATCAGCCTGCTGCGCAGACCGTGCTGGTCGCCTCCTTCGTCAAGAAGCTGGCCGCCGCCGGTCTGCCGCCCGAGCGCGCCGCGCAGGCCGAGAAGATCGTCGCCGAGAAGATCTTCCCCGCCGTCGATCGCCAGCGTGAACTGGTGGTGCAACTGCGGGCCAAAGCCAGCCATGATGCCGGCTGCTGGCGCCTGCCCGATGGCGAGGCCTTTTATGCTGCGGCTGCCGAAGCCGCGACCACGACCCGGCTGACCGGCGATGAGATCCACCAGATGGGTCTGGATCAGGTCGCCAGCATCTCTGCCCGTATTGACGCGATCCTGAAGGGCGAGGGGATGAGCCAGGGCAGCGTGGGCGACCGTCTGGTCGAACTCAACAAGCGCCCCGACCAGCTTTATCCCAATACCGATCCGGGCCGCGAGGCGCTGCTGGCGCAACTCAACAGCCAGATCATCGCCATGCAGAAGCGCCTCCCCGAAGCGTTCAACACCGTGCCCAAGGCGCCGGTGGAAGTGCGCCGCGTGCCAGTGACGATTCAGGCGGGCGCGCCAGGCGGCTATTATCAGAACGCCTCGCTCGACGGGTCGCGGCCGGCCATCTATTTCATCAACCTGCGCGACACGTTCGATCGGCCGAAATTCGGTCTGGCGACGTTGACCCATCATGAGGCGGTGCCGGGCCATCATTTGCAGGTGACGGTGGCGCTGGAATCGGACAGCATTCCGATGATCCGCCGGCGCGGCTTCTACAGCGGCTATTCCGAAGGCTGGGCGCTCTATTCGGAGCAGCTGGCCGACGAAATGGGCATGTATGAAGGCGATCCGCTGGGGCAGGTCGGCTATCTGCAATCCCTGCTGTTCCGCGCCACCCGTCTGGTGGTGGACAGCGGCATGCACGCCAAGCGCTGGAGCCGGGAGAAGGCGACCGATTACCTCATCGCCACCACCGGCATCGCGCGGGGCCGCAGCCAGGGTGAGATCGACCGCTACACCGTCTGGCCGGGTCAGGCGTGCAGCTACAAGATAGGCCATACCGTCTGGACCCAGTTGCGCGACGAGGTGAAGGCGAAGCAGGGCGATCGCTTCGACATCAAGCAGTTCCATGATGTGCTGACGTTGGGTGCGATGCCGCTCGACATATTGAAGCAGGCGGTGCGGCAGCGGGCGGGGATCGCCTGAACAAAGCACTGAGTTATCCCCTCAAACTCCGTTCGCCCTGAGCCTGTCGAAGGGGGCTGTATCTCTTAAAAATAGGGCAGGGCTTCGACAAGCTCAGCCCGAACGGGTCTTATTTAAGGCTCGATACTCTAGGCGGAAAAAACGACCCGGCGGTGCGCCCGCCGGGTCGTCCAGTTCCTTCCACCCAAACACGCGAAGGGAGCGTCGAAGTCCCCGCGGGCTGGCTGTTCTCACGGCTCCCACCGCGAAACGGTTTTGAAACAACCATCTCCCCGGCAGGCATCGAGTTACTGCCGGGGAGATGGAGTGCTTGCGGCCTGCACGCCGCAAAGTTGTTTCCCTCCTCCCCGCAACAGCGGGGGGGGGGGAGGCTACTGGTCTTTAGGCCGCCGTCTTAGGCCGCGAACTGGTTCATCGTGTTGTGGACGCCGCCGGCCTTCAGCGCGGCTTCGCCGGCGAAATAATCCTTGTGATCGTCGCCAATGTCGCTGCCGCTCATATTCTGATGCTTCACGCAGGCGATGCCCTGGCGGATTTCCTTGCGCTGCACGCCCTCGACATAGCCCAGCATGCCCGCCGCGCCGAAATATTCCTTGGCGAGGTTGTCGGTGCTGAGCGCCGCCGTGTGATAGGTCGGCAGGGTGATCAGGTGATGGAAGATGCCGGCCCGCGCCGCCGCATCCTTCTGGAAGGTGCGGATCTTCTCGTCAGCCTCAAGGCCAAGGTCGGTCGCGTCATAATCCGCGCTCATCAGCTTCGCCCGGTCATAGGCGCTGACATCCTTGCCGGCCTCAACCCACGCATCATACACCTGCTGGCGGAAGTTCAGCGTCCAGTTGAAGCTGGGCGAATTATTATAGACCAGCTTGGCGTTGGGGATGACTTCGCGGATGCGGTCGACCATCGACGCGATCTGCTCGATATGCGGCTTTTCCGTCTCGATCCACAGCAGATCCGCGCCATTCTGAAGCGAGGTGATGCAGTCGAGCACGCAGCGGTCCGCCCCGGTGCCTTCGCGGAACTGGAACAGGTTGCTGGGCAGCCGCTTGGGCTTGAGCAGCTTGCCGCCGCGATTGATGATCACGTCGCCATTGGCCTGCGCAATGTCGCTAATCTCCTCGCAGTCGAGGAAGCTGTTATATTGATCGCCAATGTCGCCCGGTTCCTTGGAATAGGCGATCTGCTTGGTCAGTCCCGCGCCCAGCGAGTCGGTGCGGGTGACGATGACGCCATCGTCGACGCCCAGTTCCAGGAAGGCGTAGCGGCAGGCGCGGACCTTCGCCAGGAAGTCCTCATGCGGCACGGTGACCTTGCCGTCCTGATGGCCGCACTGCTTTTCGTCCGAGACCTGATTTTCGATCTGGAGCGCGCAGGCGCCCGCCTCGATCATCTTCTTGGCCAACAGATAGGTGGCCTCCGCATTGCCGAAACCGGCGTCGATGTCGGCGATGATCGGCACGACATGGGTTTCATAATTGTCGATCGCGTGGGTCAGGCGCTGGGCCTCGACCGCGTTGCCGGTTTCGCGCGCCTTGTCGAGATCGCGGAACATCATGCCCAGTTCGCGGGCGTCGGCCTGCTTCAGGAAGGTGTAGAGTTCCTCGATCAGCGCGGCGACGCTGGTCTTTTCATGCATCGACTGGTCGGGCAGCGGGCCGAAATCGCTGCGCAGCGCGGCGACCATCCAGCCGGACAGGTACAGATATTTCTGCTTGGTCGTGCCGAAATGCTTCTTGATCGCGATCAGCTTCTGCTGACCGATGAAGCCGTGCCAGCAGCCCAGCGACTGGGTGTAGTTGGCGGGGTCCAGATCATAGGCGGCCATGTCGCGGCGCATGATGCCCGCAGTGTACTTCGCGATGTCGAGGCCGGTGTTGAAGCGGTTCTGCAACTTCATGCGGGCGACGGATTCGGCGTTGATGCCATCCCAGGTGCCGGGGTGGCTGCCGATGAGGCTCTGCGCCTGTGCGATGCTGTCCTGATAGGTCGTCATGGGCCTTGTCCTTTGGAGAGGGAATGAGCTGTTGCGCCCGACCTAGGCTGGTCTTTTGCAGTTGCGCACCCTTGCCAAAGTCCAGTTGTCGATCTTTACAAAAATCTGCTGTAAAGTTGTAAAGAGCGTACAAGGGGTATGAGTCGATGGCCAAGGATCGTCCCGTCTATATGGGGCCGCGCCTGCGACGGTTGCGGCGCGAACTGGGGCTGACGCAGGCCGACATGGCGGCTGATCTGGAAATCAGCGCCTCCTATGTCGCGCTGCTGGAGCGCAACCAGCGGCCGCTGACCGCCGACATGCTGCTGCGGCTGGCGCGCACCTACAAACTCGACATGGCCGAAGTGGCCGGAGACGGCGGCGCGGAACAGACGGCGCGCCTGCATGCGGTGCTGAAAGATCCGATGTTCGCGGACATCGATCTGCCGACGCTTGCGACCGGCGACGTGGCGGTCAATTATCCCGGTATCACCGAAGCTTTGCTGCGGCTCTACACCAGTTATCGCGAGGAGCATCTGGCGCTGGCGGATCGCGGCGCGGGACCGGAGCCGCAAGAGGATGTCGCCGATCCCGTCGCCGAATCGCGCCGCTTCCTGGCTGCGCGGCGCAACAGCTTCCCGTTGCTGGACGATGCGGCGGAGAAGCTGGCCATCGAAGCGGAGGCGGAGGGCGGCCTGACCGGATGGCTGAAGGCGCGGCATAATCTGCGCGTGCGGCGATTGCCAGGCGATGTGATGGCGGGATCGATGCGGCGGCTGGACCGGCATCGCGATGCGGTGCTGCTGGACGACACGCTCGACAGCGCCAGTTCGCAGTTTCAGCAGGCGCTCCAGATCGCCTATCTGGAAATGCGCAAGCCGTTCGACGCGCTATTGAAGGACGGGCAGTTCAGCGGGGAGAGCGGTCGTCGCCTCGCCCGGCGGGCGCTGGCCAGCTATGGCGCGGCGGCGATATTGATGCCCTATACCGCTTTCGCCAGGGCAGTGGAGGCCAAGCGCTATGATGTGGAGGCGCTGGCCCGTCAGTTTGGCGCGAGTTTCGAACAGACCGCGCATCGGCTGACCACGCTGCAAAAGCCGGGGCAGGAGCGGGTGCCCTTCTTCTTCCTGCGGGTCGATCCGGCGGGCAATGTCAGCAAGCGGCTGGACGGGGCGGGTTTTCCCTTTGCGCGTCATGGCGGCTCCTGCCCGCTCTGGTCGGTGCACCGGGTGTTCGAGACGCCGCGCGAGGTGGTGACGCAATGGCTGGAGCTGCCCGATGGTCAGCGTTACTTCTCGGTCGCGCGCACGGTGACGGCGGGCGGCGGCGGCTGGGGCGCGCCCCGGGTGGAGCGCGCGATTGCGCTATGCTGCGCCGCCGAGCATGCCCATCGGCTGATCTACACGCAGGATGCCCCAGCGGTGGAGCCGACGCCAATCGGCGTCACCTGTCGCCTGTGCCACCGCGCCCAGTGCATGGCCCGGTCCGCCCCGCCGATCGGGCGCGACATGCTGCCCGACGATTATCGCCGCACCCGCGCGCCCTTCGGCTTTGCCGATGGGTGATCGGAGAAACGTGCCTGACCCTTGATCCGTTCGCTTCGAGCGAAGTCGAGAAGCCAGCGCCAGAGTTCTCGACAAGCTCGAACCGAACGGAGGTAGTGCAGTTTTAGGTGGCGGGCGTGGCCTGCATCTGGGCGGCGACCTTTTCGGCGGCGGCCATCACGCGCAGCACATTGTCGCCCGCCAGCTTGGCGATGTCCTTGTCGCTCCAGCCCCGGCGCATCAGTTCGGCCAGCAGCGCAGGATAGGTCTGTACGCCCGACAGGCCCTGCGGCAGCGAGCCGACGCCATCGAAATCGCTGCCTAGCCCGACATGGTCGACGCCCGCCACTTTTGCGATATGGTCGATATGGTCGGCTACCTCGCTCAGGGTCACGACGGGTTCGGGATTGGCCTTCTCCCATTCGGCGAGCGCCTTCTTCGCGCCTTCGGGATCGCCGATATAGAGGCCGCCAAAGGGCGGGGCGTTGTAGCGGGCCATTTCCGCGCTGCGGTTGGCGCTCCAGATGCGGCGCGCTTCGGACACATATTGCGGGGCATAGTTGACCATCACGACGCCGCCATTGGCCGCGACCTGCTTCAGCACCGCGTCCGACACGTTGCGCGGCGTGTTGCAGATCGCCCGCGCGCTGGAGTGGGAGAAGATGACCGGCGCCTTGCTGACCCGCAGCGCGTCCAGCATGGTGGCTTCGCTGACATGGCTGAGGTCGACCAGCATGCCCAGGCGATTGAGTTCGGTCACGACGCTCTCGCCAAATGGGGTCAGCCCGTCATGCTGGGGATTGTCGGTCGCGCTGTCCGCCCAGGCGATGGTGCGGCTGTGGGTCAGGGTCAGATAGGATGCGCCAAGGTCATGATAGGCGCGCAGCACGGCCAGACTGCCGTCAATCTGGCCGCCGCCCTCAACCCCGATCATCGACGCGATCTGCCCCGCCTTGTGCGCGGCGCGGGCCTGCGCGGCGGTGGTGACGAAGGCGAAGTCGTTGGGATAGCGGCGCGCGAAACTGTGCGCGAGGTCGATCTGTTCCAGCGTGTCCTGCACCTGTTGCAGTTCGGGCAGGTCGGCCGATACCCAGACCGACCAGAATTGCCCGCCGACCTGCCCCGCACGCAGCCGTTCGATGTCGGTATGGAACTGGCCGGGGTCCAGATGGCGCAGATCCATGGTCCAGCGCGCGTCCTTCATCTTGTCGGTCAGCGCTTCGGGCCAGTCATTGTGGCCGTCGATCAGCGGCGTGGCCTTGAGGATCTTCGCGATCCGCGCGGCATAAGGATCAGCGGCGGCATGAGCAGAAGGGGCGGCGAGGAGGAGCGGCAGCAGCGCCAGAGAAAGAGTCTTCATGGCGCGGGAAGCTAGGCGGGCGACAGGGCAAGTCAATCTATGGACAGGCTTTTCCCCGGACAATTACCTCGTTTGCGCTACCCCAGGTTATGCCATGCGCAAGAAAAGGCTGGGCTGGCCCGTCTGGATCGCATTTTTTGTAAAAACCCGTTCCCGTTTTCCTCTGCCATGCTCTACCTCTGTCCATTCCATGATGATCGATCCGCTCGTCCTGTTGCAGGCTTATTCCATCGGGGTTTTCCCCATGGCCGACGATCGCGATGCGCAGGAGGTCTATTGGGTCGAACCCAAGCGCCGCGCGATCCTGCCGCTCGACGCTTTTCATCTGTCGCATTCGTTGTCCAAGGTGATCCGGCGCGACCGTTTCCGCGTGACCGCCAACCGCGCCTTTGCCCGCATATTGGCGCTGTGCGCCGAATCGGCCGACGATCGTCCGTCGACCTGGATCAATCACGCGATCGAACAGGCCTATCGTCACCTGCATGAAGCCGGTTTCGCCCATTCGGTGGAGGTGTGGGAGGGAGAGGAACTGGTCGGCGGCCTCTATGGCGTGGCGCTGGGCCGGGCCTTTTTCGGCGAATCGATGGTGTCCCGCCGCACCGATGCGTCAAAGGTGGCGCTGGCCTGGCTGGTGGCGCGAATGCGCTTTGGCGGCTTCACCCTGCTCGATTGCCAGTTCATGACCGATCATCTGCGCAGCATGGGCGCGGTTGAGATCAGCCAGCGCGACTATCTTCAGTTGCTGGGCGGTGCGGTGGCGGGGGTGGAGCTAGGCGCAGGAGCTGCGCTGTCGGGTTCGGGCGCGGCGGCGTCGCTGGCGTTCGATCCGCTGGCGCTGGAACCGGCCGCGGCGGGTTCGCCCTTGCCGCCGATCTTGACCGTATCGGGGCCGATTTCGGGCCATTCCATCGCACAGCTTCTGACCCAGACGTCATAGACCGGGTGCTGCACGACATTGCGGTCGGGCCGTTCGCGGAAGATCCAGCCGGAAAAGGCGCGCCGCCATTTGCCGTCGGCGCTGGAGCGGACGTCCAATTGCACGAAGGCGCCAGTGTCCTGCACATTTTCCCACGGGGCAGTGGTTTCGCAGGCTTGCAGGCGGACGATCGCGTCGCCCACGCGCAGCGCTTCGCCCGGCTTCATGGTCAGGTCGCGGGTCAGGCCGTTGCGCTTGTTCAACAGGCCGATCACGGCCGTGCGCTGCGCCATGGGCGTGCCGGGCAGCGCGCCATTGTCGGCGGTCTGGATCGGGCTGCCCTCCACCTTTACCGGGCCGGACTGGTTCGCGGCGGGCAGGTCGCTCTTTCCACATCCTGCCAGCGCCAGCGCCAGCGCGCAGGACAGGGCGGGAATCGCTTTATGCAGGATCGGCGGGAAAGCCCCCGCCGGACGCCGGGTCATGCCGCGTCGGGGCTCCAGGCTTCATAGTCGCCGGTCGCCTTCTGGCGCTGGCCGCCCTTTTCGAGCGAACCCGACGGGCGATAGGCGTTGGGCGTGCCGGTCAGGTTGACGCTCGATTCCTTTTCCCAGATGCGGGGCGGCGGCAGGAAGCTTTCAGGCGCGCCCTCAATCGAGTGATGCAGCCAGCCATGCCATTCGGCCGGCACGCGGCTGGCGTCGTTGGACCCATTATACATCACCCAGCGGCGAGTCAGGCCATTGGGGTCGGTGCCGCCTTCATAATAGACGTTGCCCTGATGGTCCTCGCCCACTTTCTTGCCCTTGCGAGCCGTGAAGAGCCAGGTGCCGAAGGTGGCCCCATTCCACCAGGTGAAGATGTTTGCCAGGATTCCCATGGGCCAAGCGCTTAGCCGCTGCGACGGGCGCGGGCAAGGAGGATATGGCGCTATCGCGCCGGGTCGGGACAGAAATTGAGGTCGGTCGCGATTTTGGCTTGCGGCACGGCGCAGCCACCCCAACTGACCCGGTCCCCCTCCGCTATGCCAAGCTCCGCCGCGCGGCCGCCGCGCAGTTCCAGCACGGCCGCCACCGGCACGCCGGCGGACACCGGGATGCGGGAATAGGGCTGCGCATCCGACTTGAGGAAGGCGATGGTGCCGTCGGTGTGAATGAACAGCATGTCGAGCGGGATCAGCGTGTCCTTCATCCAGAAACTCGCCGTGCGGGGCGGGTCCATGGGGAAGAGCATGCCGCCATTGTCGGCCAGTGACTTGCGGAACATCAGCCCCTGTTCCTGCTGCTGCTGGCTGGCCGCGACGTCTACGTCGAAGCGATGCGCGCCCTTCGCGCTGCGGATGACGACCGGCAGGGTCGCGGCGGCGGCCTGCGCCTGCGCGCTATTGTCCGCAGCGGGCGGGGACGAGGAACAGGCAGCGAGCAGGGCGATGGCGAAAAGGGAGTGCGCGCGGATCATGGGCGCATGCCTAAATGCATTTGCGCGATGAGGGGAGGGGGAAGTTGCCGGCCCCGTCCCCTTATTGGGCGGTTTCGCCGTCGCCTGCATGGAAAGCGATTCGCAGCGCTTCGGCCAGGCTTTTGACCTCCAGCTTCTGCATCAGGTTGGCGCGGTGGATTTCCACCGTGCGCGGGCTGATCCCCAGATCATAGGCGATGCTCTTGTTGGGCAGGCCTTCGACCAGCCCGTCCAGCACGTCGCGCTCCCGATCGGTCAGGATGTTGAGTCGCGCCTGCGCCTCCTGCGCGCGTGCGCTGGCCCCGCGCGCGGCGACCGACTGTTTGCGCGCCGCATCGATACAGGCGAGCAGCGATTGCTTGTCGAACGGCTTTTCGATGAAATCGCTGGCCCCGGCCTTCATCGCTGCGACCGCCATGTCGACATCGCCATGGCCGGTCATGATGACCACGGGCAGCATCACGCCGCGCGCGCGCAATTCGCGCTGCACCTCCAGCCCATCCATGTCGGGCATGCGCACGTCCAGCAGCACGCAGCCCTGCGGCAGGTCGGCGGCGTCCTTCAGGAAGGGCAGGCCGCCGTCGAACAGGGTGACGGTAAATCCGCTGGTCTTCAGCAGGAAAGACAATGACCGGCGGATCGCCTCGTCATCGTCCACGACATAGATGGGGTAAGCTTCGCTCATTCTTCGTCCGCGCGGTCCAGGGTGAAATGAAAGGCGGTTCCGCCCCAGGCGGACGGTGTCGCCCAGATGCGGCCGCCATGGCCTTCGATAATCGTCTGGCTGATCGACAGGCCCACGCCCATGCCGGTTGCCTTGCTGGTGGTGAAGGGGGTGAAGAGCGTGCGCGACATGGCAGGATCAAGCCCCGGTCCCGAATCGGCCACCATCACCTCCACCTTGCCATCGTCGGCCGGCATGGCGGTCAGGCGCAGGATGCGGACTGGCCGGCCCTCCATCGCTTCCACGGCATTCTTCACCAGATTGATGATGACCTGTTGCAACTGCACCCGGTTGACCAGCACATGGTCGACGGCGCGGTCGACCTGCACATCCATGTCGATGCCGCGGCTGTCGGTGCCGATGAAGGCCAGAGCCGCGCCTTCGGCCAGCAGCGCGCGCATCGGTTCGGGCTGGCGGATGGTTTCGCCGCGCTTGATGAATTCCCGCAGCGACCGGATGATTTCGCCCGCGCGCAGCGCCTGTTTCGCGCTTTCGTCCATCGCCTCGCCCAGCATGGCGCGATCCACATCGCCCGGCATGGCCAGCAGATCGCGCGCAGCCTCCATATAGTTGGCGATCGCGGTCAGCGGCTGATTGAGTTCATGCGCCAGCGCCGACGCCAGCGTGCCCATCGCCGTCACCCGGCTGGCATGGGCGAGTTCGGATTGCAGGTCGGCGACGCGCCGTTCGGCCTGCTGCCGTTCAGTGAGGTCGCGGATGAAGCCGGTGAACAACCGCTGCCCCTGATCCTGCACTTCGCCGACGGACAATTCGATCGGAAAGGTGGAGCCGTCGCGCCGCCGCGCGCTGGTCAGACGGCCCACGCCGATGATCCGTTTTTCGCCGGTGGCCTGATAATGTTCGATATAGCCATCATGCCGTTCCCGATCCGGGGAGGGCATCAGCATCGAGATATTTTCGCCCAGCACATCACTTTGCGCATATTGGAACATGCGCTGCGCCGCCGCGCTGAACGACACGATCCGCCCGCGCATGTCGATCACGATCAGCGCATCGGGCACCGTCGCCAGGATTGATCCCAGCAGCGCCTGTTCCAGACTATGCGCATCGGTCAGCGCTTCAGTGTCGTCGTCCGCTACGCCCATGCGTCTTCCATGCCGCCCTTTCAGTGCGCCAGCAAGAGCGGTACGGGCGCAGTGCGCAGCAGCGATCGGGTGACGCCGCCGAAGATCAGTTCGCGCCAGCGGCTATGGCCGAACGCGCCCATCACCATCCAGTCGGCGCGCAGCGTGGCGATCGCGTCCCGCAGGGCGATTTCGGTCGGCCGGTCGGCGCGGGGCCAGCTGTGCAGTTGCGCCTTTATGCCGTGGCGGGCCAGATATTCGGGCGCTTCGGTGGCGGGGAAGGGCGTGTCTCTATCCTCGACCGTCACGATCTCCACCGCCTGCGACAGTTGCAGCAGCGGAATGGCGGCGCGCAACGCGGCGGCGGCGGCATGCGATCCATCCCAGGCGACCAGCGCGCGGCCGGCGGCGGCAAAGCCCCTAGCGGACGGGGGCACCGCCAGCACCGGGGTGCGGCCGCCCATGGCGAGATCGGCGGCGATGGGCAGAGGATCCTGCGCGCTGCTGTGCCCCGCTTCGGGCAGGCTGGCGACGATCAGGTCGGCCAGCTTCGCCGCATCCAGCAGGCCGGGCAGGCTGTCGCCATTTTTCTGGCGCCAGTCCCAGGCGACATCTTCCTGCGCGAAACGCGCTTCCATCCGGGTGCGGAAGGCTTCGTCTATGGCGTGGAGTTCGGCGGCGATGACGGGCGAAAAGCCCAGCCCGTCCTGCGCGCCCGCCGCGATCATCTCCGGCAGGGGCGTCACCTGAACGCACTGGACATGGGCGCGGGCGGCACGGGCCAGATCGCAGGCGGCCTGCAACCGGCTTTCGGCGCCCAGATCGTCGTGGATATGCAGCACTATGGTCTTCATGGCACGGCTCCGTTCGTTCTCGACCGGATTAGACCTTCCCCCCGTGCGACCACTATCCGGGATAGTCCTTATAGCATTTCCGGACTTGAAAAGGGATTGAAACCGGCATGACGTGGACCACGATACGCCTGGAGCTTGCCCGCACGCCGGCCTTTCCCAATGGCTCCGCCGCGCGCAGCTATGTGTTGCGGCTGCCGCTGGAGCCGGACGGGCGGATCGACGAACAGGAATATCGCCACCATCCTGAATATGCGACCGTGCGCCGTTTCTGGCCCAATGAGCCGGATCGCCACGGCCATCTGTTGCGCACGGCCGAAGGCTGGGCCTGTTCCTATCCGCCCGATCAGGCGCCGTTCCGGCTAGAGACTGCGGAAATACGATCGGGCAGCCGGCTGATCCTGACGCAGGCGGATGGCGAAAATCTGCCCTTTGAAGTCAAGGCGCTGGCGGCCTGAAACGGCCTGATACGGCCTGATACGGCAAGAAGGGCGGGGGGGCGGTGATCCGACCGGATCGCCGCCCCTTTTCTGTCACAGCCGGAAGCCGATGCCGACGCCGAAGACCAGCGGGTCGAGGTTGATCCGCACCTTCTGGACGCCCGCCGCCGTGGTGGACAGGCGCGCCGTGGTGTCGATGTCGATATATTTGACGTCCAGGTTCAGGAACATCTTGTCGTTGATGTCGATGTCCACGCCCGCCTGCGCCGCCCAGCCGAAGCTGTCGGACATATGCACCTTCGTGTCGCCGACGGCGCCCTCCAGCGCGCCAGAGGGCTTTTCATTATAGAAAAGCGTGTAGTTGACGCCTGCACCGACATAGGGGCGGACCCTGGCTTCGGGCAGGAAATGATATTGGGCCGTCAGCGTGGGCGGCAGCACCCACGTCGACGCCAGCTTGCCGAGCGATCCGGTGGTGCCGGTGCGGCCGCTGGCCGAATGTTTGGTGGTGGCGGCGATCAGTTCGAACCCGATATTGTCGGTCGCCATATAGGTGACGTCGACTTCGGGCGTCACCGCATTGTCGACGCTGGCCTTTTCGCCGGGGAAGGCGGGCAGGATGCTGCCGCTCTTTTCATTGGGGGCGACCATGATGCCGCGCAGGCGGATCAGCACGTCGCCTTCTTTCGCCATGGCGGGGGTGGCCAGCGCGCCCGCGCCCATCGCCATGATGGCCGCAGCGCCCATCGACAGGGCCTCGATATGCATAGGGGTTCTCCTTCCCTCTGGGTGGTGAACCGCCTTTGCGCCCTGCGCCGCGCGTCGGCATTGATCGAGCGCAACGGGATTTTTGACATGGCGCAATGCAGGGCGGGGCGGGCGATGCGATCGTCCGGTCATGTGGACCTATCACCCCGACCTGCTGGCCCGGCCGGTGCCGCGCTACACCAGCTATCCCACCGCCGCGCAATTTGGCGATACTGTCGGGGCGGCTGATCTGGCCGTGCGGCTCGACGCGCTGCCGGCCGATGCGCCGCTCTCCCTCTATATCCATATCCCCTATTGCCACGACATATGCTGGTATTGCGGCTGCAACACCGGCGCGGCGAACAAGGCGCAGCGCCTGTCCGCCTATGTCGAGGCGCTGGAGCGCGAAATCGCGATGATCGCCGCGCGACTGGGCGGGCGGGGAAGGGTGACGCGCATCGCCTTTGGCGGGGGCAGCCCCAATTCGCTGCCGTTGGTCGATTTCATTCGCCTGCTCCAGCAACTGACGCTCTGTTTCGAGACGCGGGATGCGCAGATTTCGGTCGAACTGGACCCGCGCCGGCTGGATGGGCCATGGATCGATGCGATGGCGGCGATGGGCGTCGACCGGGTCAATCTGGGCGTGCAGACCTTCACCCCCCATGTGCAGGCGCGGATCGGGCGGGTGCAGCCGATCGACATGGTGGAGCGCGCGGTCGAGGGCTTCGCCCGCGTCGGCATCGCGACCGGCTTCGATCTGATGTACGGGTTGCCGGGCCAGACGATGGACGATCTGCTGGCGACTCTGGACGCCAGCGTGCGGATGGCGCCGGCGCGGATCGCCTTGTTCGGCTATGCCCATATGCCGCGCCTGTTGCCGCGCCAGCGCCGGATCGATGCGGCGGACCTGCCCGATCTGGCGACCCGCTTCGCCATGGCGGGGGCGGGGCATGAAAGATTGCGGGCGGCGGGCTATGACGCGATCGGCTTCGATCATTTCGCGCTGCCGGGCGACGGGCTGGCGCTGGCGGCCCGACTGGGGCAGCTGCGGCGCAATTTTCAGGGTTTCACCGATGATCCGGCCGATGTGCTGCTGGGCTTTGGCGCCAGCGCGATCAGCCAGTTTCCCGATCTGATCGTCCAGAATGAAAAGCGCGCCGGGCCATGGCGCGACCGGATCGACAGCGGTCAACTGAGCGCGGCGCGCGGCACGCTGCGCACGGCCGACGATCGCCGGCGCGGTCGGGTGATAGAGGCGCTGCTATGCCGGGGCGAGGCGCAGCTGGGTGAAGGCATGGCCATGCCCGACCTGTCGCGGTTCGCGGCGCTGGCGCTGGTGCGGATAAGCCCCGGCCGGGTGGCGCTGACGCCGCAGGCTTTGCCCTATGCCCGCGCCATCGCCGCCTGTTTCGACGCCTATCTGCAACCGGCCGAACAACGGTTCAGCCATGCGGTTTAGCGGCCTGATGCTGCTGGCGCTGATCGCCACGGCGATTGCGCCGCATGCCGCGATGGCGACGCCGGGGGGCATGCAGGCGGGATTTTGCGGCCCGCCGCCGCCCGGCTGGACGCCGCCGGGCAAGCGCAGGGAACCGGGACGGGGCGAGCCGGATGCGGCCTGCCACCTGATGGCGTGCGACCGGCGGAAGGCGGATCGTAAGGCGCGCGTGCCCGCCTGATCCCCCGATAGCTTTTCTGTCCGCAACGCCAGCATTGCTTGCGCGCCGATACTCTATAGTATCGGTAGATAAGCCGTGCGAATCGGTCGAGAGGACATATGCAGGACGATCTTGAACAGGATGGGCTTTTTGCCCGCTGGCGCACCCGCCTGTCGCAGGCGTTGTTGCGCGAGCCTGCCATCGTGCTGCTGGAGCGCGATGCCGACGCCCTGATCGCGGCGCGCGAAGAGCCTGTTTCGCAAGCCACCTTGTGCGAAAGCGTCGGCTGACCTCTTCGCATTTGCGGCAAAGCGCCTACATCGGGCTGGTTCCACCGTCGCAACAGTCTTTCAGGAGAAAGCATGGCCACCAATATCCGCGCCGTCACGCGCGCCGTCGACACATTGTTCCTCGATCGCTGGTCGCCCCGCGCCTTTGATGGGTCGGCCATTTCGCAGGATGATCTGGACACGATTTTCGACGCGGCCCGCTGGGCGCCGTCGGCGTTTAATTACCAGCCCTGGCGCTTTCTCTACGCCCATCGCGACAGCGCCGACTGGCAGCGTTTTCTGAACGTGCTGCTGCCCTTCAACCAGAGTTGGGTTCAGCATTCCGGCGCGATCGTCTTCATCCTGTCCGACACGCTGATGGCGGCGCCGGGATCGGAAGATTATAAGCCGTCGCACAGCCATAGTTTCGACGCGGGCGCGGCCTGGGCGCTGCTGGCGTTGCAGGCAACACGGCTGGGCTATCACACCCATGGCATGACCGGCGTCGATTTCGACAAGGCGCGCGCGGAGTTGGGCGTGCCCGACCGCTTCCGGATCGAGGCGGCGGTCGCGATCGGCAAGCAGGGCGACAAGACGGTTCTGCCCGAAGCCCTTCAGGCGCGAGAATTCCCCAGCGATCGCAAGCCGATCGAGGACTTTGCCTTCGCCGGCAACTTCCCGGGCTGATTTGAGCGGCTTGCGACTAGGGTCCAGATTGGGCAACATGACAGGAGGGCGCTGCGTCCGCAGCGCCCTTTTTCGTTATCTGGTGCCCTGTCCATGTCCCTGTCCGAAATGATTGCCGGAAGCGCCATGGCGGCGGTCATCACCAATCCGCGCCTGCCCGACAATCCAATCGTCGAATGCAACGACGCTTTCATCGCGCTGACCGGCTATGCCCGTGACGAGATTATCGGGCGCAATTGCCGTTTTCTTGCCGGAGGGGATCCGGAATGCGCGGCGACCCATCTGATCCGGGCAGGATTGCGCGACGAGCGGCCGGTGCTGGTCGAACTGCGCAATTTCCGCAAGGATGGCACGGCTTTCCGCAACGCCGTGATGATCGCGCCGATCTTTGCGGCGGACGGCAGCGTCGATTATTTTCTGGGATCGCAGGTTGCGGTGCAGGATGGGCGGGCGGATGACGCGCGTGACCGGATCGCGGCGCTGACCGATCGTCAGCGCACGGTGCTGATCGCGATGGCGGAAGGGCGGCTGAACAAGCAGATCGCGTTTGATCTGGGCCTGACCGAGCGGACGGTGAAGATGCACCGCGCCGCGATGCTGCGCGCGCTGGACGTGCGCACGGCGGCGGAGGCGATTCGCCTTGCGATCGAGGCAGGGCTGTAAAATTTTTCAGTGCGTCACGGGATGAACGAACATATAGCCTTCGTTGCGGATGGTGCGGATCACCGGACCTTTCAGGCCGCTGGCGGACAATTTGCGGCGCAGGCGGCATAGCTGCACGTCGATCGACCTGTCGAAATGGTCGCTGGTCGATCCATAGACCTGATCGAGCAACTGGCCGCGATCCAACACTTTGCGCGGATGCTGGATGAAGACCCGGAGCAGCTGAAACTCGCCGTCGGACAGGGCGACGGGCGCGCCGATGGGGGTGAAAAGCTGGCCCGTGGTCAGGTCAACGCGCCACCCTTCGAACGACGCGACGGCGCGGCCGGCCGCCCTGTCCGGTTGCGCCGCCATGCGGGCGCGGCTGCGCAGCGTGGTGCGGATGCGGGCCAGCAATTCGCGCGGATTGGCGGGTTTGCACAGGCAATCTTCCGCGCCCATTTCCAGCG
Source organism: Sphingobium rhizovicinum (assembly GCF_042647625.1). Classification (NCBI taxonomy): domain Bacteria; kingdom Pseudomonadati; phylum Pseudomonadota; class Alphaproteobacteria; order Sphingomonadales; family Sphingobiaceae; genus Sphingobium; species Sphingobium rhizovicinum. The sequence continues at coordinate 738,441 of NZ_JBHRVU010000004.1, forward strand.
CGGCGATCCGCTCCCCATCGACGCAGGCGGCCGAATGGACGATTACCGGCAGGCGGCGTTCGATCGCCAGATCGCGCAGCACGGCCGGCGCTTCGCCCGGCACGCTCATGATGTCGAGGATCACCAGCGCATAGTCCTGCCCCGCCAGCCGGTCGCGCATCTGCCCGGCGCTTTGCGCGGCGTCGATCACGAAGCCATAAGGGGCGAATTCATCCGCCAGGCTGGCCAGCAGGCCGGTGTCCTTGTCGACGATAAGGAGGCGACTATGGGAAGCTGTCATGCCCATGCAGACGGCGCCGTCGCCGCAAAACCGTGGGCGGCGCATGGTTGCGCCGCCCGGCTTATGATCAGTCGCGCAGCAGTTCGTTGATGCCCGTCTTCGACCGGGTCTGGGCGTCGACGCGTTTGACGATCACGGCGCAATAGAGGCTGGGGCCGGGCGTGCCGTCGGGCAGGGGCTTGCCGGGCAGGCTGCCGGGGACGACGACCGAGTAAGGCGGGACTTCGCCGATGAAGACTTCGCCGGTGGCGCGGTCGACGATCTTGGTCGACATGCCGATGAACACGCCCATCGAGAGCACCGAACCCTTGCCGATGCGCACGCCTTCCACCACTTCGGAGCGCGCGCCGATGAAGCAGTCATCCTCGATGATGACCGGGTCGGCCTGAAGCGGTTCCAGCACGCCGCCGATGCCGACGCCGCCCGACAGATGGACATTCTTGCCGATCTGGGCGCAGCTGCCGACCGTGACCCAGGTGTCGACCATCGTGCCTTCATCGACGAACGCGCCGATGTTGACGAAGCTGGGCATCAGGATGACATTCTTGGCGATATGCGCGCCGGCGCGGGCGAAGCTGCCCGGCACGGCGCGGAAGCCGGCGGCGCGGAAGGCGGCCTCGTCCCAGCCGGCGAACTTGCTGGGCACCTTGTCCCACCAATGGCCCGCGCCGGGGCCATTGTCGATCATGGCGTTGTCGTTCAGGCGGAAGGAGAGCAGCACGGCCTTCTTGGCCCATTGATTGACCTGCCAGCCATCGGCGGTCGGCTGCGCGACGCGCAGTTCGCCGCTGTCGAGCAGGGCGAGCGCCTTGTCGACCGCCTGGCGGACGTCGCCCTGCGTCTGAAGGTTGACGTTGGCGCGGTCTTCCCACGCGGCGTCGATGGTGGCGATCAGGTCTTGGCTCATGGTTCAGTCCCCAATGATGTCGGCCAGAAATGGCGTCAGATGGTCGGTTTCGAAATCGATGAAATCGGGATGATGGTCATGGTCGCCCGCTTCGGAACCGTTATTGACCCAGATGGTGGTCATGCCGATCGCCTTGGCCGGGCGCAGGTTGCGGGCCATATCCTCGAAAAAGGCGGCGCGGGTCGGATCGATGGCATGGACGCGGCAAAGCTGGTCATAGCCCGACGGGTCGGGCTTGGGCACATATTGGCAGGCGTGGATGTCGTGGATCAGTTCGAACGCGCCGGTCAGGCCGAGCTTGTCGAGCACGCGGCCCGCATAGGCGGCGTCGCCATTGGTGAAGATCAGGCGGCGGCCCGGCAGCGCGGCGATGCGTGCATTGAGATCGGCGTCGACCGTCAGCCGCTCCATCGAAATGTCATGGACATAGTCGAGAAACTCGCGCGGTTCGATCCCGTGATGGTGCATCAGCCCCGACAGGGTCGTGCCATGCTCCATGAAATAGCGTTTCTGGGTCTGGCGGGCGATGACCGGATCACAGCCGAGCAGACCCTGAATATATTCGCCCATCTTGACGTCGATCAGCGCGAACAGGTCCGCCTTCGCCGGATAGAGCGTATTGTCCAGATCGAAGATCCAGCTGTCGATATGGGCCATATCCGCGCGCATGGCCGCGCCCTAGTCTTACCGGGCGGGGAGGGCAAGGGGACAGCGCGCGGAAGCCGTAGAGGGATCAGCAGGTCGGTGCTGCGCTGTCCTGATAGAAACGCTGGACCGCAGCCCAGGCGTCTTCGGCGGTTTCGACCCAGGTGAGGAGGTTGAGGTCGCTGGGCGCAATCACGCCTTCGTCGGCCAGCGCCTCGAAATCGACCACCCGGTTCCAGAAATCCTTGCCGAACAGCAGGATCGGGATCGGCTTCATCTTGCCGGTCTGAATGAGGGTCAGCAGTTCGAACATTTCGTCGAACGTGCCGAAGCCGCCGGGGAAGACCGCCAGCGCGCGGGCGCGCAGCAGGAAATGCATCTTGCGCAGCGCGAAATAATGGAACTGGAAGCTGAGTTCCGGGGTGACATAGGGGTTGGGCGCCTGTTCGTGCGGCAGGACGATGTTCATGCCGATCGTGCTCTGGCCGACATCCTGCGCGCCGCGATTGGCCGCCTCCATGATCGAAGGGCCGCCGCCCGAACAGACGACGAAGTGGCGGCACCCCGCTTCGTTCACCGGATATTGGGCGGCGATGCGGGCGAGTTTGCGCGCCTCGTCATAATAGACCGCCTTCTTGCCCAGATTTTCGGCGATGCGCTTTTGCTGGGGCGTGGCGGCGGCGTCGATCCGCGCCTGCACCTGATCGGGCTGGGGGATGCGGGCGGAGCCGTAGAAGACGAAGGTCGATTCGATCTTCGCCTCATCCATTAGCAATTGGGGTTTCAGCAATTCCAGCTGGAAGCGGACCGGGCGCAGATCCTCTCGCAGCAGAAATTCGGCGTCCTGAAAAGCCAGCTTATAGGCTTCACTGCGGGTTTGTGGGGTGCCGGTCTGCTTGGCGGCGTCATCGGCCTCTTCGCGGGCCGGGCGGAATTTGCGTTCTTCAATCTCTTTTTTCGTCATTCGCATCAACCTAGTGCGCGACAGCGACAAATCCAAGACCGCAGTCATGCCGGGGCGAGACGGCGGCGGCAGGCACCCTTAACTTCGCATATTTTCCGCCGAATTCGACATAAAGTTACAATGCCCTGATCCTATCGGAAAGTCGGACTGCGGGACTGGCGACAATCTGATCATCGCAAAAACGGGCCATGTAGGACAGGAGTAGCGCTACAGTGGCCAAAGCCGCCCTCCTGACGCTTTAGCGGCAAAACCCTCCACGCCCGCCCATGTCGAAATGAAAATGGTCGTGATGGGCGGCGTTGTAATTGGGGCTGAGCACGGTGTTGAACCGCTTGCAGGCGCTGGCATGGATGGCGGCCAGAAACTGGCGCGTCTGCCGATCGCCGTTCCAGTCCTTCTGAATGCTGATGCGCCGCCCGTCGGACAGGACGAAGGCGGATACGTCGATCGCATTGCTGTGCGCATGTTCGCTCAACTTTCCGCTGCCCGCGATCGGCCGGCAATTATAGGTGCCGAACGTCTCTATCTTCTCGATTTCCGCGCCCAGGATCAGGCGTGCGGCCGGCTGCACGCCATAGCGCGCCCAGGCGGCGAAATTGGCGGCGAGGTTGCAGGTCATCGCGCCGACCCCGGTGGTTGGCACGCCGATGTCGGTCAGCTTGACGCTGCCGACTGCGCTGCATCCTCCGCCGAAATGCCGGTCGGGCAGGGGGGTGAAGGAGACGGATTGCGATTCGAGTTTCGCGAAACATTGCCGTGTGTCCAGCGCCGGTTGGGCCGGCGCGCGCACCGGCTTCGACGCCTGCGCGACCCGCCCGCGCGGGACCAGATCGCCACCGCACGCGCTCAGCATCATTGCGCTTAGCACGGCCAGGGCCGCGCCGCGCAGAAAACCCGTTTCCGTCACCCGCTCTTCCATGAATCGGGTGTTTACCATCGCAAATCTTTACGAAAGTTAACGAATGCCACCGTTCGTCGCATTTTCACATTCGGCTTGACTCTTTTGCCGGCGACATTAGTGCGGCCGACGGGCCACGCGGTCCCAACGCCGCGCGTGCTCTCTGTAAGGAGACGCATTACATGACTGATTTGACTGCCGTTGACGCCACCCTTGCGCCTGCCGCAAAGCCCGTAAGCCGTCCGGCCCGCCCCTTTTTCTCTTCCGGTCCCTGCGCCAAGCCTCCGGGCTGGGATGCCGCCAAGCTGGCGACGGAGTCGCTCGGCCGTTCGCACCGCGCCAAGATCGGCAAGACCCGCCTTGCCTATAGCATCGACCTGATGCGCGAGATGCTGAACCTGCCCGACACGCACCGCATCGGCATCGTGCCGGGTAGCGACACCGGCGCCTTTGAAATGGCGATGTGGACGATGCTGGGCGCCCGTCCGGTCACGACGCTGGCCTGGGAAAGCTTTGGCGAAGGCTGGGTGACGGACGCCGCCAAGCAGCTGAAGCTGGACCCCACCGTGATCCGCGCCGACTATGGCCAGCTGCCCGACCTGTCGACCGTCGATTTCTCGAACGACGTGCTGTTCACCTGGAACGGCACCACGTCGGGCGTGCGCGTGCCGAATGCCGACTGGATTCCGGCCGACCGTGAAGGCCTGACCTTCGCCGACGCGACCAGCGCCGTGTTCGCTTATGACATTGACTGGACCAAGATCGACGTCGCCACCTTCTCCTGGCAGAAGGTGCTGGGCGGCGAAGGCGGCCATGGCGTGCTGATCCTTGGCCCCCGCGCGGTTGAGCGGCTGGAAAATCACACGCCCGCATGGCCGCTGCCCAAGGTGTTCCGCCTGATGGCGAAGGGCAAGCTGGCCGAAGGCGTGTTCAAGGGCGAAACCATCAACACCCCGTCCATGCTGGCGGTGGAAGATGCGATCTTCGCGCTGGAATGGGGCAAGTCGCTGGGCGGTTTGCAGGGCCTGATCGCGCGCAGCAACGCCAATGCGGCGGCGCTGAACAAGATCGTCGAAGAACGGGATTGGTTGGGCCATCTCGCCGCCGATGAAGCATCGCGGTCGACCACCAGCGTCTGCCTGACGGTCGAGGGGGCGGACGAAGCCTTCATCAAGGCGTTCGCCGCTCTCCTCGAAAAGGAAGGCGCCGCTTATGACGTCGCGGGTTATCGCGACGCCCCGGCGGGCCTGCGCATCTGGTGCGGCGCGACCGTCGAGACGGCGGACATCGAGGCGCTCGGCCCGTGGCTCGACTGGGCCTATGCCCAGACGAAGGCTGCCGCTTAACCCAATTCTATGCCGTGCTCCTGCGAAAGCAGGAGCCCAGGGCGGCCAAGTTCCGCCCATGAACCCTGGGCTCCTGCTTTCGCAGGAGCGCCAAGAGACAAGGATATTCCCATGCCTAAAGTCCTTATTTCCGACAAGATGGACCCCCGCGCCGCTGCGATCTTCAAGGAGCGCGGCGTCGAAGTCGACGTCATCACCGGCAAGACGCCCGAAGAACTGATCGCCATCATCGGCGACTATGATGGCCTGGCCATCCGTTCGTCCACCAAGGTGACGAAGGAAATCCTGGACGCCGCGACCAACCTGAAGGTCATCGGCCGCGCCGGCATCGGTGTCGACAATGTCGACATTCCTTATGCCTCGTCCAAGGGCGTGATCGTGATGAACACGCCGTTCGGCAACTCCATCACCACCGCCGAACATGCCATTGCCCTGATGTTCGCGCTCGCCCGCCAACTGCCCGAAGCCAATGCCCAGACGCAGCAGGGCCTGTGGCCCAAGAACGGCTTCATGGGCGTGGAAGTCACCGGCAAGACGCTGGGCCTGATCGGGGCCGGCAATATCGGTTCGATCGTCGCCACCCGCGCGCTGGGCCTGAAGATGAAGGTCGTTGCCTTCGACCCGTTCCTGACGCCGGAACGCGCCATCGAAATGGGTGTGGAAAAGGCCGATCTCGACACGCTGCTGGCCAAGGCCGACTTCATCACGCTGCACACGCCGCTGACCGACCAGACGCGCAACATCCTGTCGAAGGAAAATCTGGCCAAGACCAAGAAGGGCGTGCGCATCATCAACTGTGCGCGTGGTGGCCTGATCGACGAAGCGGCGCTGAAGGACGCGCTGGATTCGGGGCAGGTGGCGGGCGCCGCGCTGGACGTGTTCCAGACCGAGCCGGCCAAGGAATCGCCGCTGTTCGGCACCCCCAACTTCATCTGCACCCCGCATCTGGGCGCGTCGACCGACGAAGCGCAGGTCAATGTGGCGTTGCAGGTCGCCGATCAGCTGTCCGACTATCTGCTGGACGGCGGCATCACCAATGCGCTGAACGTGCCGTCGCTGTCGGCCGAGGAAGCGCCGAAGCTGAAGCCCTATATGGCGCTGGCGGAAAAGCTGGGCAGCCTTGTCGGCCAGCTGGAAGGCGATGCCATCACCGGCGTTGCCGTGGAAGTCGAGGGCCATGCCGCCGAACTGAACCAGAAGCCGATCACTGCCGCCGTTCTCGCCGGGCTGATGCGCGTCTATTCGGACACGGTGAACATGGTCAACGCGCCCTTCCTGGCGAAGGAGCGCGGCCTTGACGTGCGCGAAGTGCGCCATGATCGTGAGGGCGACTATCAGACGCTGGTGCGCGTCACCGTCAGCACCGCCAATGGTGACAAGTCGGTTGCCGGCACGCTGTTCGGCCACGCCCAGCCGCGTCTGGTCGAACTGTTCGGCATCAAGGTGGAAGCCGATCTGGACGGTCAGATGCTCTACATCGTCAATCAGGATGCGCCCGGCTTCATCGGCCGTCTGGGTTCCACGCTGGGCGAGGCGCAGGTCAATATCGGCACCTTCCACCTGGGCCGTCGCGATCAGGGCGGCGAAGCCGTGCTGCTGCTGTCGGTCGACGGCACCGTGGCCGAACCGCTGCGCTGGGAAATCTGCAACCTGACCGGCGTCAAGACGGTGAAGCTGCTGCGCTTCGCGTAAGCTGCCCGAAAAACCCTCTCCCCGCCGGGGAGAGGGTTGGGGATGGCCTAACCCCAAAATTCCGCTAAAGGGCCTGTCCCATGACCATGATCCCGCCCGGCCTTCTTCCCGAAGGATTATCCGACCGCCTGCCGCCGCAGGCCGAAGCCTCTGCGCGTCTGGCGCGCCGCGTGCTGGATACGGTGGCGACCCATGGCTATGAACGGGTCATGCCGCCGCTCGCGGAGTTTGAGGATACGCTGACCCAGCGGCTCAAATCCATGCGCGCGCAGGATCTGGTGCGCGCGGTTGACCCGGTGTCGCAGCGCACGCTGGCCTTTCGTCCAGACATGACGGCGCAGGTCGGCCGTATCGCCGCCACTCGCCTGCGGGCCGCGCCGCGCCCGCTGCGCCTGTCCTATGCCGGGCCGGTGATTCGCCAGAAGGCGAGCCAGCTTCGCCCCGAGCGCGAGAAGATGCAGTTGGGCGCCGAACTGATCGGCAGCGACAGCGCGGCTGCGGCGGTCGAGATCGTCAATATCGCGATCGAGGCGTTGCAGGCGGCTGGCGTGACCGGCATCACCATCGACTTCACCTTACCCGATCTGATCGACGCGCTGGCCGCCGGGCCGCTGCCGCTCGCGCCCAATGAGGTGGAGGCGGTGCGTACCGAACTGGACGCCAAGGATGCCGGCGCGCTGGTGGCGATCAGCCCGGCGGCGGCGGCCTATCTGCCGCTGATCGAGGCGACTGGTCCCTTCCATGCGGCGATGGCGCGGCTGGAGGCGTTCAGCGCCAGCATCGGCGGCGCGATCGACAGCCGCATTGCGGGCCTGCGCGCCATTGCTAAGCCGATCGGCTGGGACATCACCCTGACGCTCGATCCGACCGAGCGGCATGGCTTTGAATTCCAGAACTGGTTCGGCTTCTCCATCTTTGCCGAAGGGTTCATTGGCGAGATCGGCCGTGGCGGCAGCTACGCCATTGCGCGGGCCGATGGCGCGGACGAGCCGGCCATGGGCTTCTCGCTCTATCCCGATCCGCTGATCGATGCGGGCTTTGGCGGCGACAGCCCCAAGCGCCTGTTCCTGCCGCTGGGCGCCGATGCCGGACGCGCGGCTGAACTGCGGGGGGAAGGATGGCACACGGTTGCCGCCTTGTCCGAAGACGAGGACGGCGCGGCCCAGCGCTGTTCGCACTGGCTGGATGGGGCGGAGCCGCGCGCTTACTGATCCGGCTTCAGCGTTCGACCGGCTGGCGGCGGATCGGCGGCACCGTGGCGCAGGCGGGGGTGCCGTCCTTGCCGGTGCCGTTCACCACTATCTCGATGCCGCGCGCCTCGATCGCGCGGGCCAGCAGCGTTTCGTCCAGATCGTGAATGTCGATCTTCATCCGGCGCGACCAGTCTGAGGCCGGATCGCCGGCAAGCTGGCCGATGCGGATATAGATAAAGCGTCGGACCGGCCCTTCGCGACGGACCTGGTCGCCGAAAAATTTCGGGCCGGGGGCGATGCGGATTGGCAGGTCGAAGGACAGCGGTTCGCCGGTTTGCGACGTCTTCGGATCGAGTGGCTGATCGTCCTTGGCTTGCAGGCTGTAGCGCACGCCGATCACCGGCTGTTCGATGAGGATGCGCAAACGGATTGCGATCTGGTCTGCCTTCGCCATGGATGTGTGTAGCCCGCGCGGGGCGGGAAAGCGAGGGGGCTAACCGATCAGCTGCTTCAGCCATGCATCCACGATTGCGGTGCCCGGATAGGCGGGATCGCCCATCGACCGGTTGATCTGCATATGGCCGCGCAGGCCGCGCCCTTCCAGCGCATGGACTTCGACCGGGGTGCCGGCTTGTTTGAGGGCGGCGGCGAGGGCGTTGGACTGGGCGGTTCCGTCTGTCCGGTCGACATGCAGGATCAGGAAGGCAGGGGCGTTGGGCTTTGCCGCCTGTAATGTCGGCGACAGCGATTTTTGTCGGGCCGGATCGGCGCCGAAGGCCTGTTCATAGGTGCCGGCCATGGCGCGGCCGCCTTCCTGCATCTGGCGTGGGACGTCATAGGCTGCGCCGTCGAGCGGGATGACGCCCTTGACCGCATCGGGCTGCAATCCGGCCTTGGTGAAGTAGCGCATGTCTGTGCCGACCAGCGCGACGAGATGCGCGCCCGCGCTATGGCCCATCAGGATGATGCGGTCAGGATCGAAGCCCATTGCCCCCGCCTTGCCACGCAGAGAGGCGATCGCGTCCGCCACATCCTGCGCCTGCTGCTCGACCGTGGCGTCGGGCACCAGCCGGTAGTTGATCGAGGCGAAGGCATAGCCAAGGCCGGTATAATGATCGACCTTGGTCGCGCCGGTGGCATTGTCCTTGTCGCCTCGCTTCCAGCCGCCGCCATGGACGAAGAGGATCAGCGGCGGCTTCGTGCCCTTGCCCGGCCAAAAGTCGAGCGTCTGGAGCGCATCCTTGCCATAGGCCATGGCCTGCCCGCCCGGTGCGGTCTGCTGCCCTTCGGCCAGACGCGCACGCCAGCGTTCGCGCAGCGTCTGCGCGTCGGCAGCACCGGCCGTCAGCAGGGCAGGGATCAGGAACAGGGCAAGTCGTCCACGCATCATCTTCTTCCTTATGTCCGCCCCGCGCCTATGATCGTCGGGCGGCAAGCCGTTGTAAACCCGCGACGCTGTATCAAAGTGTAATGCCCCTCCCGCCTTGACGCGCCGCGCCCACGCGGGTAACGCGCGCCCCGCATAGGGTGCTGCGGCGCCCGCTCTATCCCACCGGCATGCCGAGTCCCGTCGAAGGGCATGGCCGGTCCGCGCGGCGGGCGGAGGACTGTATCCATGGCAAATGTAACCGTGATCGGCGCTCAGTGGGGCGACGAAGGCAAGGGCAAGATCGTCGACTGGCTGTCGGAACGCGCCGATGTCGTCGCCCGTTTCCAGGGCGGGCATAATGCCGGCCATACGCTCGTCGTTGGCGAGAAGGTCTACAAGCTGTCGCTGCTGCCTTCGGGCATCGTGCGGGGCACGCTCAGCGTCATCGGCAATGGCGTGGTGCTGGACCCCTGGCATTTCCGCGATGAAGTGGCCAAGCTGAAGGGGCAGGGCGTGGAAATCACGCCGGCCAATCTCCAGATCGCCGAAACCTGCCCGCTGATCCTGCCCTTCCACCGCGACCTCGACGGTCTGCGCGAGGATGCGTCGGGCGCCGGCAAGATCGGCACCACCCGTCGCGGCATCGGCCCGGCCTATGAGGACAAGGTCGGTCGTCGCGCCATCCGCGTGTGCGATCTGGCCCATCTGGATGATCTGGACCTTCAGATCGACCGTCTGACCGCCCATCACGATGCGCTGCGCGCCGGCTTTGGCGAAGCGCCGATCGACCGCGCCCAGCTGATGGCGGACCTGACCGAAATCGCCGAGTTCATCCTGCCCTTCGTGAAGCCTGTCTGGCTGACGCTGAACAAAGCGAAGGCGGCCGGCCAGCGCATCCTGTTCGAAGGCGCGCAGGGCACTTTGCTCGACATCGACCATGGCACCTATCCTTTCGTCACCTCCTCCAACACGGTGGCGGGCACGGCGGCGAGTGGCACCGGCCTTGGCCCCAATGGCGCCGGCTTCGTGCTGGGCATCGTCAAGGCCTACACCACGCGCGTCGGCTCCGGCCCGTTCCCGACCGAGCAGGAAAATGACGTCGGCCAGCGCCTGGGCGAGCGGGGCCATGAATTTGGCACCGTCACCGGCCGCAAGCGCCGCTGCGGCTGGTTCGACGCGGTGCTGGTGCGCCAGTCGGTCGCCGTATCGGGCGTCACCGGCATTGCGCTGACCAAGCTGGACGTGCTGGACGGATTTGAGGAACTGCAAATCTGTGTCGGTTACAAGATTGGCGACCAGACGTTCGACTATCTGCCCGCCCATGCGCAGGATCAGGCGAAGGCCGAGCCGATCTATGAAACGATCGGCGGCTGGAGCGAAACCACGGCCGGCGCGCGCAGCTGGGCCGAACTGCCGGCGCAGGCGATCAAATATATCCGCCGGATCGAAGAGCTGATCGGCTGCCCGGTCACGCTGGTTTCCACCAGTCCGGAACGCGACGACACCATCCTCGTCCGCGATCCTTTTGCGGATTAAGCTTTTTGGGTTTCAGCTAAGCTGAAACAGATCGGCGCCGGCCCTCTCCCCCACCCGACCACCCATATGATACTGCCGTTGGGTGGTCGGGTGGGGGAGAGGGCCGGTGCGGCGACAAAGGAAAAACTCATGGCAGGCGATCGTTTCGAACGGCACAAACAGCCCTGGACTCAGGAGGAGATCCAGAAGCTGCATATGCTCGCCAAGAAGGGCATGGCGCTGAAGGCGATCGCCAAGGCGCTGACCCGCAGCGAGGAGTCGACCAAGGCCCGCGCCAAGCAGGACGGGCTGAACATCGCCAAATTGCGGTAAGAGTGGACGTTTGCGGGCGCCGATGCGACAAGCTTTCCGACATCATGGGGAAAGCTTGGCATGGCGCTCGATATTCTCGTCCTCTACGGCTCCTATCGGCGCGGCCGGCTGGGCATTCGTCTGGCCGATTATCTGGTCCGGGGCTTCGAAGGGCTGGGCCACAAGGCGCGGCTGGTTGACGCCAAGGCGGTTGACCTGCCCATGCTGGACCTGCGCTATAGCGATTATCCCGCTGGTCAGGCGCCTGCCGCCATGGCGCAACTGGCCGATCGCTTGTCCACCGCCGATGCCTTCGTCTTTGTCGCGGGCGAATATAATCGGGGCATGCAGCCGGGCCTTAAAAATCTGGTCGATCATTATCTTAAGGAGTTTGACCGCCGCCCGGCCGCCATCGCCAGCTATTCGGCGGGCCGCTTTGCCGGGGTGAACAGCCATGCCGACTGGACGGTGACGCTGTCGGCCATGGGCATGGCCATCGTGCCGGAGCGGTTGAGCGTGGGCCAGATCGGCCAGACGCTGGACGAACAGGCGCAGCCGCAGGGGGAGGGCGGCGCGGCGCTGGAGCGCGGTTTCGCCGGCTTTGCAAAGAGCCTTATCTGGTGGGGCGAAGCCGCGAAGGCTGCCCGCTAAGCCGCCGGTCGATCCAGACCAGCGCATGGCCCGCCAGCACGAAACCGATCGCGATGAGCAGGGCGTTGATCGCGACCTGCGCGATGCCCAGCTTTGCGACGTTGATGAAGGGATAGGCATAGATGCCCTCTGCCATGCCGCGCAGCAGGGCATAGGGCAGGTAAAGCGCCGGATATAGCGCCCATATCCAGGGATCGGACCGGCGCAGGCCGCCCTTGCACGCGAAGGCCAGCCACCAAAGCAGCGCCAATATCGGCGCCGCCTTGTGCAGCAATGTGTCGGCCAGCAGGGCCGCGCCGTTAAGATGCAGCAGCCCGCGCAACAGGGTGGCGGCCACGATGCCGACCAGCAGGATCGCTAATATGATCCCGCCAGTCCAGCGCGGCGTCACTGGCCGCCCGGCCGCCAGCGCCGAGAAAATCAGCGCCACCGCCATATTGGTGAGGATGGTGAAGAAGCGGAGCAAGATCCACAGCGTCGCCCCGACCGATCCGGTCTGTCCGTGGGTCACGCGAAACTGGAGGATAAGGCCCGCCAGCGCCGTGAGCGCGACGATTGCGGCGGCGATGCGCGCGATCATGCTTGCGCCGCCTGCCGCCCGTCATCCTCACCCGCCGATATGACCGTGGCGGCCACCAGATCGCCGGTGACGTTGAGCGCGGTGCGGCACATGTCGAGGAAACGGTCGACGCCCAGCACCAGTCCGATCCCTTCGGGCGGCACGCCGACCATGCCCAGGATCATGGCCACCACCGGCAGCGACCCGGCCGGCACGCCCGCCGTGCCCACGCCGCCCAGGATGCACACCAGCATCACCATCAATTGCTGGCTGAGCGAGAGGTCGACGCCGAAGAACTGGGCGAGGAAGATGACCGTGATGCCTTCGAACATCGCGGTGCCATTCTGGTTGGCGGTGGCCCCGATCGTCAGGACGAAGCGGGCGATGCGGCGCGGCAGGCGCAGATTATCCTCCGCCACGCGAATGGCGGTGGGCAGGGTGGCGTTGGAGGAGGCGGTGGCGAAGGCCATGACGCTCGCCTCCTGCACGGCCGCGAAGAAGCGCAGCGGCGACCGGCGCGCCAGAAAGGCGATCAGTAGAGAATAGACGCCGAACATCTGGAGGCCGAGCGCCAGCAGCACCACGCCGACATAGGCGGACAGGCGGATCAGCAGATCCCAGCCGAATTGCGCGGCCAGATTGAACATGAAGCAGGCGATGGCGACCGGCGCGATGCGGATGACAATGCCCATCAGCCGCATCGTGACTTCGAACAGGCCCTCCATCGCGCTCAGCAGCAATTGGGTTTCCTTCGTCTGCACCAGCACGAGGCCAATGCCGAAGAAGAGGGCGAAGACCATCACCGCCAATATGTCATTGTCCGCCATGGCGCGGACGATGTTCTGCGGAATGATGTTCAGCAGCGCCTCCATGCCCGACGGCGTTTCGCCGCCGCGGTCGAGGATCGCCTTCGCGCCCTGACCGGCGTCGGCCAGCAGCGCCTGCGCCTGGGCGGGATCGACGCCGCCGCCGGGCCGCAGCAGATTGACCAGCAACAGGCTGACCGCCACGGCGATGCCTGACACGATCAGCGTGTAGACCAATGTCCGCACGCCCACGCGCCGCAGCGAGCGCAATTCGCCCATTTCCGCGATGCCCACGATCAGCGCCGACACCAGCAGCGGAATGACCAGCATGAATAGCAGCCGCAGGAATATCTGCCCGATTGGGCCGGTGACATAGGTGGTGACGCTATCGACCCAGCGTGCGTCGGGCGCGGTCATATAGACGATGAGACCCACGATCAGTCCGGTCAGGAACCCGGCCAGCATCTGCCATTGAAGCGAGAGCGCCGCCTTCTTCTCGCCTGCGTCAGTCGCTTCGTTCGTCATGCCCGCCTCCCGCTGGATTGTTGTTTAACGACCCACAACTGCGCAGGTTGCAGTCGCAGCAATGTTTCGTTTCGCTATGGCATCAAGGGAGCATTTGCGGGCCATTAGGCGTTGCTGCGGTTCATCATCAGGAGTTTTGCATGATCGTCGATGCCGTCCCCAGTATGCGTCGGATAGCGTCCGAAATATGGAAGCCGCTCACTGCCCTGTTCGTGTGGGACTGCGCGGTCACGATTGCCTATTATCTTCTGCCCTTCAAGGCGCCCTCGCTGCCGCTGACCATCTTTGGTTCGGCGCTGGCGCTGTTTCTGGGGTTTCGATCCAACAGCGCCTATCAGCGCTGGTGGGAGGCGCGGACCTTGTGGGGGGCGATGATCAATGCGTCGCGCAGCCTGTCGCGCGCCACGCGCAATTTCCTGCCAGATCCGCAGGCAAGAGACATGAAACGCGAAATCGTGAAGCGCCAGATCGCCTATGTGAACGCGCTGCGGTATCAGTTGCGCCGTCAGCCGATCGACGATCAGGTTACGAAATTCCTGCTGGAACGGGACAAGACCCATGCGTTGGCCCGGTCCAATCCGGCCAACGGTCTGCTCGACAGCACGGGCCGGCGGATCGACATGGCGCGGCAGGAAGGCTGGATCGACACCATCCAGCAGGCGCAGATGGAGCGGGTGCTGGTCGACATCGCCAATGCGCAGGGTGGCATGGAGCGGCTGAAGAATACGCCGCTGCCGTTCCAATATCGCTTCATCCCGACCGCCTTCACCCATTTGTTCTGCATATTGCTGCCCATCGGCCTGGTGGAATCGCTGGGTTTTGCGACTCCGTTGGGATCGACGGTCGCGGGCCTGATGTTCATGGCGGTGCTGCGGATCGGCGACGACCTGACCGATCCTTTTGCCGACAGCGTGCATGACGTGCCGCTGACCGCCATGTGCCGCACGATCGAGATCGACCTGCTGCAATCGATTGGCGATCCCGCGCCCGATCCGGTCAAGCCGGTCCGCGGCGTGCTGTGGTGAAAGAAAAAGAGCCTTCGTTCGATGGGAACGGAGGCTCTTTTCATGTCAGGGGAAGGGCGGCCGTCAGCCCTTCCGATTTTCGTCCACCATGTCGGACGCCAGCTCCAGCCCGGCGCGGCCGTGCGCGGCGGTATGGGACGGCGCCTTGGGATGGGGAACGTCGATATCCTCCTCGACCTCCAGCATGCCTTCCCATTTGGTGATGACCGATGTGGCGATGGCGTTGCCCAGCACGTTGGTGGCGGTGCGGCCCATGTCCATGAAATGATCGACCGCCAGAATGAAGGCCACGCCCTCGACCGGCAGGTCGAATTGGCCCAGCGTGGCGGCAACCACCACCAGCGATGCCCGCGGCACGGCGGCGATGCCCTTGCTCGTCACCATCAGCACCAGCAGGATCGTGATCTGCGTCGCGATCGGCAGGTCGATGCCATAGGCCTGGGCGATGAAGATGGTGGCGAAGGTCGAGTACATCATCGACCCGTCGAGGTTGAAGCTGTAGCCGAGCGGCAGCACGAAGCTGTAGATGCGGCGCGGAATGCCGAACCGGTCGAGCTGTTCCAGCATCTTGGGATAGGCGGCTTCCGACGAGGCGGTCGAGAAGGCGATCAGCAGCGGTTCGCGCACGTAGCGGATCAGCTTCACCATCCGCTTGCCCAGGAAGATGGCGCCTGCGCCGAACAGCAGCAGCCACAGGCAGAAAAGGGCGATGTAAAATTCGCCGACCAGCGCGCCATATGTCTTGAGCACGCCCAGCCCCTGCACCGTAACCGACGAGGCCAGCGCGCCGAACACCGCGAAGGGGGCGACGCGCATGACATAGCCCGTCACCTGCAACATCAGTTCGACCATCGATTCGATGACGGTGATGATCGGCTTGCCCTTGTCGCCGATGGCGGTCAGCGCGACGCCCACGAACAGCGAGAAGACGACGATCTGGAGGATCTGGTTATCCGCCATCGCCCCGATCATCGATGTGGGGAAGACATGCAGGATGAAGTCGCGGAAATTGAGCCCTTCGGTGCTGACGCCCGAATCCGCGCCCGACCGGACCAGGTTGAGGCCGGCGCCGGGTTCAAAGAAATTGACGAAGATCAGGCCCAGCGTCAGCGAAATGAGGCTGGCGATGATGAACCAGGCGAGCGCGCGCCCGCCGATCCGCCCCAGCGCCGCGCTGTCGCCCATATGGGCGATGCCCGCAACCAGCGTCGAAAACACCAGCGGGGCGATGATCATCTTGATAAGGTGAAGGAAAATATCCGCCAGCAGGTGGAAATAACCCGCCACATCCTTCGCCAGCGTGGCGTCGCCACCGATCATCTGATTGGCCACGAAGCCCGTGAGCACCCCCAGCACCATGCCGATGAGGATGAAGGCCGTCAGTCTGTTTCGCATCAAATTCCTCATGGGCCGCGCATGGCAAGCCCCACCTATTGTACATCTGTCAGGCCGACACCTAACAGGCGGCCGGCCACCCGCAATCGGCGCGCGACCCAAGCCTCTGTTGGAAAGACGAAGCAGACCTGTCTTTCCGCCTGCCATTTTTTGGAAGCGCGCCGACGCTAACGGCAATTGTCAGGGATAGAGCAGGCCTTCGGCCCAGCCATCGGGCGTGGGTTCGAACAGGCGGCGTTCATGCAGCCGATGCTCCCGATCCTGCCAGAATTCGATCCGGTCAGGGGTCAGGCGGAAACCCGACCAGTGGGGCGGGCGCGGCACCGGGCCGCCTGCAAAACGGGCGCTGACCGCGTCGAAACGGTCCATGAATGTCTGCCGGTCGGGCAAGGGCCGCGACTGGTCCGACGCCCAGGCGCCCAGCTGGCTGTCGCGGCTACGGGTGGCGAAATAGGCGTCGGCCGTGGCGTCATCGACCCGGCCGACCGATCCTTCGATGCGGATCTGTCGCCGCAGCGATTTCCAGTGGAACAGCAGGGCGGCATGCGGATTGGCCAGCAGATCGCCCGCCTTGCGCCCTTCGAAATTGGTGTAGAAGATGAAACCGCCTGGCCCATGGCCCTTGAGCAGCACCATCCGCACCGATGGCCGGCCCCGTGCATCGGCCGTGGCCAGCGCCATGGCGTTGCTGTCATTCGGTTCGGTTTCGCGCGCCTGCGCGTACCATTCGTCGAAAAGCGCGAAGGGATCGGTCATGCCCATTCTTTAAGCGCGGGGGGCAGGCGTGTCGATACGGGGAAGCCCGATGGCATCTGCGTCTTGAATGTCCGCCCCGCATCGTCCACATAGTCCGCAAGTGATGCTTTTGTGCAACAGGTAGACGAATGGCCGATCCTTATTCCACCCTGGGCGTAGCCCGCAACGCCAGCGAAGCGGAGATCAAGTCCGCCTATCGCAAGCTGGCCAAAGAGCTGCATCCCGACCGGAACAAGGATAATCCCAAGGCGGCGGAGAAATTTTCCGCCGCGACCAACGCCTATGACCTGCTGTCCGACAAGGACAAGCGCGCCCGGTTCGACCGGGGCGAAATCGACGGCGACGGCAATCCGACGTCCCCCTTCGGCTTTGGCGGCGGGGGTGGCGGCGGCTTTCGCGGCCAGCCCGGCGGCGGCTTTGAAAGTGGCGGCGCGGATTTTGGCGATATTTTCGAAGGCTTGTTCGGCGGGGCCGGGCGGCGTGCGGGCGGCGGGGGCGGTTTTGGCGGCTTCGGCCGGCAGGCGCCGCCGCAAAAGGCGCGAACGTCACCTATCGGCTGGCGGTGCAATTTGTCGACGCGGCGGTGCTGGCGCCCCAGCGCATCACGCTTCAGGATGGCAAGACGATCGACCTGAAACTGCCCGCCGGGGTGGAGAGCGGCACGCAGATGCGCCTGACGGGCAAGGGGCAGGCGGGGCCGGGCGGCGCGGGCGACGCGATCGTCACCATAGAAGTGAGGGCGCATCCCTTCTTCAGGCGGGATGGCGACAATGTGCTGCTGGACCTGCCGATCACGCTGGACGAAGCGGTCAAGGGCGGCAAGGTCAAGGTGCCGACCGTTGACGGCCCGGTGATGCTGGGCGTGACGCCGGGCGCGACGTCGGGCAAGACGCTGCGCCTGCGCGGCAAGGGCTTTACCGGCAAGGACGGGCAGCGCGGCGACCAGCTCGTCACGCTCCAGATCGACGTGCCGGCCGACGATCCGGCCCTGACGGCCTTTATCGAAGGCTGGGCCGATGGGCGTGCAGTACGCGCGGCGCTAGGGGTTTAGTGCGTCGGCAGCCACAACTTGTGCTCCTGCGGAAGCAGGAGCCCAGGGTCGAACGGCGTGCCCCTGCATCTGGGCTCCTGCTTCCGCAGGAGCACTATTGCTCCTATACCAGGCGGCAGGCGTTTAGGCTGCCATGCCGATGCCTTCGCCCCTGTCGCCCGAACAGCGCCGCCATATGGCGCAGGAGGCGCGCGAGCAGTTCCATCGCCAGATGGATCGGGTGCGGCCGGGGTCGCATGTCTTTGAAGTGGCGAAGCGCGTGGCTGTCGGCACCTATAGCGACGGCTTCATCCATGCAGGCAACCTTGCCTATCTGTCGTTGATGACGTTGTTCCCTTCTTCATCGTCGCGGCGGCGGTGGCGAGCATCTTTGGCCGCACGGAAGATGGGGTGCAGGCGGTCAACGCCTTTCTCTATACCGTCCCGCGCGGCGTGGCCGATGTGGTGCGCCAGCCGATCAATGAAGTGCTGACCGCGCGCACCGGGCCGTTGCTCTGGCTCGGCGGTCTTGTCGGCCTGTGGACCGTGGGCAGCCTCATTGAGACGATCCGGGACATTCTCCGTCGCGCTTATGGCACGAAGAGCACCAAGCCTTTCTGGCGCTATCGGCTGGGCGCGATCGGCATCACGCTGGCAGCGTCTTTGCGGTGATGTTCGCCTTTTCGTTGCAGGTGGCGATTACCGGCGTCGACCAGTTCCTGCACCAGATATTGCCCTGGGCGGATGAGGCGATCGGGCTGGTCGCTTCGGCGAAGCTGGTGCCGATGGGGATTACCTGCATTGCGCTCTGGTCGCTGTTCGTGGCGCTGACCCACCGCCTACAAGTCGCGCCGCTTCCCCAAATGGCCCGGCGCGGTGGCGACATCACTCTGGTGGTATGGCACGACGATGCTGTTGCCGCCGACATTATCGCTGCTGGGCGGCTATGGCCGAACCTATGGCAGTTTGGCAGGTGTTATGATCACCCTCATTTTTTTCTTTTCGTTGGGCTTGGCGTGGTAATTGGCGCGGAATTGAACGCGGCGCTGGCGGAATTCCCGAAGAGGAAGCGGCAGCCGACATGCAGGACAAAGGGAACGGAACGACGATATGACAGGCTTGATGACAGGAAAGCGCGGGCTGATCATGGGCCTGGCCAACGACAAGTCGCTGGCCTGGGGCATCGCCAAGCAACTGCATGCGCAGGGCGCGGAACTGGCCTTCGCCTATCAGGGCGATGCGCTGGCCAAGCGGGTGAAGCCGCTGGCCGAGCAACTGGGGTCCGACTTCCTGATCGAATGCGATGTGTCCGACATGGACAAGCTGGACGCGGCCTTCGCCGACATCGAAGCGCGTGGGGCAAGCTGGACTTTGTCGTCCACGCGATCGGTTTTTCCGACAAGAATGAGCTGCGCGGCCTCTATGCCGACACCAGCCTCGACAATTTCCTGATGACCATGAATATTTCGGTCTACAGCTTCGTCGCGGTCGCGGCGCGCGCGCGCAAGCTGATGAAGGAAGGCGGCAGCCTGCTGACGCTGAGCTATTATGGCGCGGAAAAGGTCATCCCGCACTATAATGTCATGGGCGTGGCCAAGGCGGCGCTGGAAACCAGCGTCAAATATCTGGCGATGGACCTTGGCCGGAAAATATCCGCGTCAACGCCATTTCCGCTGGCCCGATCAAGACGCTGGCGGCCAGCGGCATCGGTGACTTCCGCTATATCCTGAAGTGGAACGAACTGAATTCGCCGTTGCGCCGCAACGTGACGATCGACGATGTCGGCGGCGCGGGCCTGTATCTGCTGTCCGATCTGGCGGCGGGCGTGACCGGCGAAATCCACCATGTCGACGCGGGCTATAATGTCATCGGCATGAAGGCCGAAGACGCGCCCGACATCGCGCTGGACAAATAAGGCGGTGCCGACGGTCCTGCGCGAAGGCGGTCTTCGCGTGGTGATCTATACGGACGATCATCCGCCGCCGCATGTTCATGTGTTTGGGGGTGGAGAAACGAAGATCGCGCTATTGGGGCATGACGGTGCGGCGCAGGTGGTTCGCATCGTCGGGGCGACCGGCGCGAGAGTCGACGCGCTCTCGATATTGTGCGAGAAAAGCGGGACTATCTGGTCGAAAGGTGGCGCGAGATTCATGGGTGAACTGACCCAGTCCCAGTTCGAAGAAGCAGTGCGGCGTGGCGAGCATGATCTGGCGATCAAGCCGCGCGCGCGCGCGGCGCGATATGACGGGCGAGCGGTCATGTCGTGATCGATCTGGTGAGCGGCGCCACCTTTTCCTTTCCTGCCGCATTGGCGCAGGGATTGGAGCAGGCGCGCGCCGAACAACTGGAGCAGGTCGAGATTGCAGGCGCCGGTTTCGGCCTGCATTGGGAAGAACTGGATGCCGACCTGACCGTGGAAGGGCTGCTGGCCGGCCGCTTCGGCAGTCTGCGCTATATGGCGCAGCGTTTCGGATCCGATTGGGATAGTGAAGCAGCAGAATGAGTTTCAACAGTTTCGGTCGCGTCTTTCGTTTCAGCACATGGGGCGAAAGCCATGGTCCCGCGATCGGTGCGGTGGTGGATGGCTGTCCTCCGGGCTGGACCTGGCCGAAGCGGACATTCAGCCCTGGCTGGACCTGCGCAAGCCCGGCACATCCAAATTCACCACCCAGCGGCGCGAGCCGGATGAAGTGCGCATCTTGTCGGGCGTGTTCGAAGGGCGCACCACCGGCACGCCGATCAGCCTGATGATCGAAAATACCGACCAGCGATCGAAGGATTATTCGGACGTCGCCAAGGCCTATCGCCCGGCCATGCCGATTATGCCTATGACGCCAAATATGGTTTCCGCGACTATCGCGGCGGCGGCCGTTCTTCCGCGCGCGAAACCGCCAGCCGCGTGGCGGCCGGCGCGGTCGCCCGACTGGTGATCCCGGAAGTCGACATCTTCGCCTATGTCAGCGAAATCGGCGGCGATGCGATCGACTATGCCAATTTCGATCCGTCGCAGATCGGCCAGAATCCCTTTTTCTGCCGGACGCGGATGCCGCCAATCGCTGGGAAAAGCTGGTCGATGACGCGCGCCTCGACGGATCGTCGCTGGGCGCGGTGGTGGAATGCGTCGCATCGGGCGTGCCCCGGCTGGGGCGCGCCGCTCTATGCCAAGCTGGACAGCGAACTGGCGAGCGCGATGATGAGCATCAACGCGGTCAAGGGCGTCGAGATTGGCGACGGTTTCGCCGCCGCCCGCTTGCGTGGCGAACAGAATGCCGATCCCATGCGGCCGGCTCTGGAAGGGGGCAATGAAGGCCCGATCTTCCTGGCCAACCATGCCGGTGGCATCGCCGGGGGCATTTCCACCGGCCAGCCGGTCAAGATCCGTGTCGCCTTCAAGCCGACCAGTTCGATCCTGATCCCGGTCGAAACCGTCACCCGCGAAGGCGCGGCGTCGGAGATCATCACCAAGGGGCGGCATGACCCCTGCGTCGGTATTCGCGGCGTGCCGGTGGTCGAAGCGATGATGGCGCTGGTGCTGGCCGACCAGAAGCTGCTCCACCGCGCCCAATGCGGCGAATGACGCGCCGAACCGAAGCGGGGGGCGCCGAATAGGCGAGACGACTCGCCCCTGTTACGATAAGATGACGGTCATCGCCCGCGGGAGGGCGAGCGGCAGAGCGTAAGCCTGGGGAGCGTCACCGTGCGGCGCAGTGCTTTTCTTGCAAAAGCCTGCGATGAAAAAGCACGGACTGACGGTCAAAACGTCCCCTCAAAGCCGCGACACGGGCCAGCCATGCAACCATGGCTGGCCCATTTCGTTTCACCGGCGTCAGGGACGCGACTGCGCGACCTTTCAGGGGGGGGTGATGCATTTCATTACCGCGCTGCTGGGCATCTATCGCGCGGAAATCGGGCTGATCATATTGGCCTGCATGTTCGTGGCCTTTGTGCGCGAACGCTATTCGCCCACGGTCGTCGCGGTGGTCGGGGCGTGCGCCTATGGCGTGCTGGGCCTGCTGGATGAAAAGGCGATGTTCTCGGTCTTTTCCAACAGCGCGCCGCTGACGGTGGGGGCGATGTTCGTGCTGTCGGGCGCGCTGATCCGAACGGGCGTCATCAGCCGCGTCGCGGACCTGATCATGACGCGGGCGCAGCGCCATCCCCGGATCGCGCTGGCGGAGGTCGCGCTGGGCGCGTTGCTGCTGTCGGCCTTTCTCAACAATACGCCGGTGGTCGTGTGCTGCTGATCCCGATCATGTTCAGCTGGCGCAGGCCGGCTATCCGGTCAAGAAGCTGCTCATTCCCATGAACACGGTGGCGGTGCTGGGCGGGTGCCTGACGCTGGTGGGACATCGACCAATCTGGTGGTCGCGGGCATCGCGGCCGAACAGGGCATGGCCCGCTTCGGCATATTCGACATTGCGCCCTATGGCGCTGCGGGCGCTGCGGCGGGCATTGTCGCGCTGCTGTGTCTGTCTTTCCTGTTGCCCAGCGATCCGCCCTCGATCGCGGGCGAGGATGGCGGCGCGGTGCAGGATTATCTGACCGAACTGGTGGTGCCGCAGGAGAGTGACGATATTGGCGAGCCGATCGGATCGCTGGGCCTGTTTGGCCGGTCGGTGCAGTTATTGGGCCTGAAGCGCGCGGGGGAGGTGCGGCGGACCGGGCTGGAAGATGAGGAGCTGCATTCGGGCGACCGGCTGATCGTGCGGGCCGATGGCGCGACGATCATGACGCTGCGCGAATCGGGCCGGTTCGATCTGGGCGTCGCGGCCGATTCCCGCACCAGTTCGCAGGAGGGGCGCGTGGTCGAGGCGATGATCGCACCCAGCCATCCCTCGATCGGGGAGCGGCTGCTCGACATTCCCTTTCTCCACGCGCTGCGGGTGCGGATCATCGGCATTCATCGGGCGCGTCATTTGCCCGGTCCCGATTTGGCCGATACGCGGATTCGCGGCGCGGACCGGCTGCTGGTGGCGGGCGGGGGTGATGCGATGCGCGCGCTGAAAGACAATCCCCATCTGATCGGTGTCGATGTCAGCCGCACCGCGCCTTTCGCCCGCGCAAGGCATGGATCGCCATCGCGGCTATGGCCGGCGCGGTGCTGCTGTCGGCCTTCGATGTGGTCGGCATCGGTCTGGCCGCCGTCATCGCCGTGGGCCTGATCCTCGTCACGCGCTGCATCGACCCGGAGGAGGCATGGGGCGCGATCGATGGCGACACGCTGATCCTGATCTTCGCCATGCTGGCGGTGGGGCTGGCGCTGGAGCAGGCGGGCAGCGTGGCGCTGATGGTCGGGTGGATCACGCCGCTGATGGAAATCGCGCCGGCATGGTCTTTGGTCTTCATCGTCTATTTCGCCGCGTTGATCCTGTCCGAACTGCTCAGCAACAATGCGGTGGCGGCGCTGCTGACGCCGATCACGATCGCGCTGGCGCATCAGTTGGGCGTCGATGCCCGCCCGCTGGTGATTGCGCTGATGATCGGCGCGTCGGCCTGTTTCGCGACGCCGATCGGCTATCAGACCAATGCGCTGGTCTATGCGGCGGGGGATTATCGCTTTGCCGATTTCGTGCGGATCGGGGTGCCGATCAATATCGTCGTGGGGCTGGCGGTGTGCAGCGCGCTGGTGCTGCTGGGGTGAAAGCCAATCCGGCGGGGGCGGCCCTGTTCGCGGCGGTGCAGGCCCGGCATCAGGGCGCAAATGATGAGGATATACCCATGACCAGTCTGCCCTTCACCCAGGTCGACGCCTTTGCCGACGCGCCCTTCACCGGCAATCCCGCCGCCGTCATGCCGCTCGACGCCTGGCTGGGCGACGCCACGCTTCAGGCGATCGCGGCCGAGAACAACCTGTCCGAAACCGCTTTCACCGTGGCGACGCCCGACGATCCGGAGGCGGATTATGCGCTGCGCTGGTTTACCCCGGCGGTGGAGGTGAAGCTGTGCGGCCATGCCACGCTGGCGAGCGGCCATGTGCTGATCGGCGACCGGGATGCGGTGCGGTTTCGCACCCGCCATGCTGGCGTGCTGACCGTGGCGCGCGATGGCGAAGGCTATATGCTGTCTCTGCCCGCGTGGAGCATGGTGGAGAAGGCGATGCCGGAACTGGCCGCAGGGCTGGGCGGGGAGCCGGTCGAATCCTATTGGCGCGATGGCGGATACGCGCTGTTTCTCTATCGTGACGAAGCGGCGATCCGGGCGCTTGCGCCCGATTTCGCGGCTCTCAAGGCGCATGGCGACCTGTTGTTGATGGCCAGTGCGCCGGGTGAGGGCAGCGATATCGTCAGCCGGGCCTTCGTGCCGGGCGGCGGGATTGACGAAGACCCCGTGACCGGATCGGCCCATTGCCTACTGACGCCGGTCTGGGCGGAACGGCTGGGGAAGGCGCGCCTGCGCGCTTATCAGGCCTCGGCGCGGGGCGGCTGGCTGGGCTGCACGCTGGAGGGCGATCGCGTCATCCTGACGGGGGCTTGCCGCACGGTGATCGAGGGGCGGTTTTCCTTATAGGGTATTTTGCTTTACCTATGACCCGTTCGGGCTGAGCCTGTCGAAGCCCTGCCCTGCTCTTTAACCTGCCCTGCTCTTTAAGAAGTGCAGCCCTTCGACAGGCTCAGGGCGAACGGGGTCTATTGGGAGAGGGCGCGCTCTACCCCGGAAACAGCCCGATCAGCCTGGCCAGCGCCCCGCGCACCGCGCGGCGCTGGTCCTTGTCGGGGGACATGCCGATCCGCACTACCGTCAGCCGCTGGGACGGGGAAATCAGGATATATTGGCCATTATGGCCGACGCAGCCGAACAGGCTGGCGGGGGCCTGCCCCGGCATTAGCGCGCTTTCGCTGCTGTCGCGGTTGAGCCAGATGTGCAGCCCATAGGCGGCGTTGCGCGCCGACGGGGTGGTCATCAGGTCGATCCATTTTTCCGGCAATATCTGATGCCCGCTGGGCGATCGGCCCCGGCGGCGTAGCAGGTCGCCGAACCGGCCATAATCCCGCGCGGTCATATGCAGGATGCTGCCGCCGATCATCGTGCCGTTGGCGTCATATTCCGCCGTCAGGCTGGGCAGGTTGCCCGGCGCCTTCAGCCGCCCGTCGATGAACATCTGCATCGCCCGCCGGCGCACATCGGGGTGCGGGCTGTTGGTCAGCATCCGCGTCATCAGGTCGGACAGGATCATGCTGCTGCCGGTGGAATAGGCGAATTCCTCGCCCGGCGCATGGGCCAGCGGCTTGGATTCGGCATAGGCGGCCATGTCCTGCGCGCCATCGGCAAAGAGCATGCGCACCGTATCGCCATTCATGATCGGTTCGCCGTCTTCGACATGGTCGAGGCCTGAACTCATCGTCAGCAACTGGCGCAGGGTGATCCGGCCGCGCGGGTCGCCCGGCTGGCTCCAGGCTGCAACCGGCACCGGCGCGTCGAGCGCCAGCCGCCCGTCCGACACCATGAGGCCCACCAGCACCGACGTTACCGTCTTGGCCATGGACCAGGACAGCAATTTCGTGTCGGGGCCGAAGCCGGGAGCATAGCGTTCGGCAATCACCTTGCCATCGCGCATCACCAGCAGCGCGCGGGTCTGGCCCATCGCCTTGTCATCGAACAGCGGGTCGATCGCACCGCGCAGCGCGCTGGCGCCGACGACGGCGTCCGACGCGACGCTGTAGACCGGATCGGGGGCTGCTGCGCGCGGCCGACCAGCGTGCCCGCCACGACAAGCGCGGCGATGCCTGCGCCAAGGCCAAGGCGCTTTACGATTCGGCTGTCAATCTGCATAAGCCGGCGCCCTTACATGGAGGCGTGGGAAAGAGCCATGGCGGTTCGGCGGAAATGGTGGATATTGGTGGCGCTGGTCGCCGTGGCGTTGCTGGGCGTGCTGGCATGGCGCTGGGCGAGCCTGAGTGCGCGCGTGGAACTGGGCGCGGCCTATGGCGCGCGGATGGGCTGTTCCTGCCGCTATGTCGAAGGGCGCGCCATGGGCAGCTGCGCCGACGACAAGGAGCCGGGCATGGCGATGGTGCGCCTGAACGATGTGCCCGAGGAACGCGCCGTCCGCGCCAGCGTGCCGCTGCTGGCCAGCCGCACCGCGCGGTTCAAGCCGGGCTGGGGGTGTCTGCTCGATCCGGTGGGGTGAGTTTGAGAAGGTTCAATCCTCCCCGCTTGCGGGGAGGGGGACCGCGCGTAGCGTGGTGGAGGGGGTGTGCCATCCACGCAACTTGTGGATAATGGCCCGCCCCCTCCGTCAGCCTGCGGCTGCCACCTCCCCGCAGGCGGGGAGGAGTAGGAAGCGTCAATCCATTTCTCAACAGGCTGGCCCCTTGGGCGACTAGCCGCTAAGGCCACCCCCATGGCGCGCGACATTCCCACGCTTCTGCACGATATATTCGGTTTCACGGCCTTTCGCGGGGTGCAGCAGCAGGTGGTGGGGCGCGTCATGGCGGGGCAGCCGACGCTGGCGATCATGCCGACCGGCGCGGGCAAGTCGCTCTGCTATCAATTGCCCGCCGCGGCGCTGGATGGCTGCTGCGTGGTCGTGTCGCCGCTGATCGCGCTGATGCATGACCAGTTGCGGGCGGCCAATGCGGTGGGGCTGCGCGCCGCCAGCCTGACCAGCGTGGATGCGGACTGGCGCGAGACGCAGGACCGGTTGCGGAGCGGCGAACTGGACCTGCTCTATGTCGCGCCGGAACGGGCGAGCCAGGAGAATTTCCGCAACCTGCTGCGCTCTACGAAGGTCGCGCTGTTCGCGATCGACGAAGCGCATTGCGTGTCCGAATGGGGGCATGATTTCCGCCCGGACTATCGGCTGCTGCGGCCGTTGCTGGACGAATTTCCCGATGTGCCGCGGCTGGCGCTGACCGCGACGGCGGATGCGCATACGCGCAAGGACATTCTCGTCCAGCTTGGCATTCCCGACGATGGGCTGATCATTTCGGGCTTCGACCGGCCCAATATCCGCTATGCGGTGCATCCGCGCGACGGGCTGTCGCGGCAGCTGGCCGATCTGATGCTGAGCGAAAAGGGGCCGGGCGTCGTCTATGCCCAGACCCGCGCGGCGACCGAGAAGCTGGCGGAGACGCTGGGGCGGGGTGGCCGCCCGGTGCTGGCCTATCATGCCGGGATGGACCCGGCAGTGCGCGCGCGCAATCAGGCCGCCTTCATCGCCAGCGAAGATATGGTGATGGTGGCCACCGTCGCCTTCGGCATGGGGATCGACAAGCCGGACGTGCGCTTTGTGGCCCATGCCGGCCTGCCCAAGTCGATCGAGGGCTATTATCAGGAATCGGGGCGTGCGGGGCGCGATGGCGAACCGGCGGTGGCGCATCTCTTCTGGGGGGCGGAGGATTTCGCCCGCGCCCGGATGCGCATCGCCGAACTGGAGCCGGCGCGCCAGCAGGGCGAGCGGGCGCGGATATCGGCGCTGGGCGCGCTGGTGGAGACGGCGACCTGCAGGCGGGCGATATTGCTGCGGCATTTTGGCGAAGATCCTGCGCCGACCTGCGGCAATTGCGACAATTGCCTGAGCCCGCCGGCCAGTGTCGACGCGACCGAGACGGCGCGCAAATATCTGTCGGCGGTCTATCGCACCGGGCAGAGTTTCGGCGCGGGCCATATCGAGCAGGTGCTGAGCGGGGCGACGACCGACAAGATCCGCGAGCGCGGGCATGACAAAATCTCCGTCTATGGCATTGTCGACGGGGAGGAGACGGCGCTGCTGCGGCCGGTATCCCGCGCGCTGCTGGTGCGCGATGCGCTGGAGACGACGGAGCATGGCGGGCTGATGCTGGGGCCGAACGCCCGGCCGATCCTGCGCGGTGAGGAAGAGGTACGCATCCTGATGCCGCCCAAGCGGGAACGGCGCAAGCGCAGTGCCCGCAATGGCGCGGATGCCAATCCGGTCGGCGATCCGCTGTTCGACGCGCTGAGGGCCTGTCGCCGCGAACTGGCGCAGGATCAGGGGGTGCCGCCCTATGTCATCTTCCATGATTCGACGCTGCGGGAAATGGCCGAGCAGCGCCCGTCCAGTATTCGCGAACTCAGCCATATCAGCGGGATCGGGCAGAAGAAGCTGGACGCCTATGGCGACGCTTTCCTGAGCGCGATCCGGCCGTTTTTGTGATTTTCGTCCGTGCTCCTGCGAAAGCAGGAGCCCAGGATCGAGGGCGTGACGTTTCGCTCTGGGCTCCTGCTTTCGCAGGAGCACGGTGCTGTGACTTGAATCCTGATCCGCTGTGGCGCATGGCTCGCGGCAAAGGAGACGCCCATGTTCCGCAAGCTTACCGACCGCATCCTTGTTGCCCCGCAGATCAGCGTCGATCAGGTCGCTGAGGCCAAGGCGCAGGGCGTGACCGTCATCATCAACAACCGGCCCGACGATGAAGAGCCGGGGCAGGTCAATGGCGCAGAGATCGAGGCGGCGGCGAAGGAAGCGGGCATCGCCTATGTCGCGGTGCCGGTCGCCCATGGCGGCTTTGCCCCGTGGCAGCTGGACGGCATGGCCGGCGCGCTGGAGCAGGCTGGGGATGGCAAGGTTCTGGCCTATTGCCGGTCGGGCACGCGCAGCACATTGCTGTGGGCGCTGACCCGGGCGCGGGCCGGTGACAATGGTGATGTGCTGGCGGCGCAGGCGGCGGCGGCCGGTTATGACATCAGCCCGGTGCGCCAGATCATGGACGCGCTGGCTGGCCAGTAAGGCGGGTCAGTAGGACAGGTCGGGCTTAACTTCGCATATGTCCCGCAGATTTTGACAGGATCGAACAAGAGTTGGAAATCTTGTTGCGGGCCGGTCTGGCTGCGGGCGATGGGAAAGAGCCGGTTTCCACCATGGCGGGATTGGCCCGGATAGGACAGGTGCGGGCGGCACGGAGCGAACCTACGCTCCCTCCTTTCGGTTCGAGCCCTTCGACTGCCTGCCAAGGCAGGCGCTCAGGACAGGCCTGTCGAGAACCCTTGCGCGCTGACTTCTCGACGGACGGTTCTCGACTTCGCTCGAACCTGCTCGAAGCGAACGGATAAGATTGAGGGCGTGTTGCCCTAGCCGCATTCCACCGTGACATGCTCCATGCGGGGCAGGGCGCGGACGCGCTGGCGGACGGCGGGGCCGTCTGCGCCCGGCGCCAGGCTGATGATGGCGGCATGGGCGTGCGGGCCGATGCGCCAGACATGCAGGTCGCGAATGGTGGCGCCTTCCGCCTCCACCAGCGTGCGGACGCGGGCCATCAGCGCGGGTTCGGCGGTGTCCAACAGGATGGCGGCGGTGTCCTTCATCAGGCCCCAGGCCCAGCGCGCAATCACCACCGCGCCCAGCAGGCCGACCGCCGGGTCCAGCCACCACCAGCCCAGATAGCGGCCCGCCAGCAGCGCGCCGATCGCCAGCACCGATGTCAGTGCGTCGGTCAGCACATGGATATAGGCGGCGCGCAGGTTGTTGTCGCTGTGGCCATGCTGGTGGTCGTGATCATGTCCATGTCCGTGCCCATGATCATGGCTATGGTCATGGCCCAGCAACAGGGCGCTGATGATGTTGATGATCAGGCCCGCCACCGCGACCAGCGTCGCCTCGCCAAAGGCGACATGGATCGGCTCGAAGAAGCGCATGGTCGATTCGACCGCGATGAACAGCGCCGTGACGCCCAGCAGCAGGGCGGAGGCGAAGCCCGACAGGTCGCCGACTTTGCCGGTGCCGAAGGTGTAGCGCGGGTTGCGGGCATGACGCCGGGCGTAGCTATAGGCGGCCGCCGCCACCGCCAGCGCGCCGGCATGGGTGGCCATGTGAAAGCCATCGGCCAGCAGCGCCATTGATCCGGTCAGCCAGCCGAAGAAGATTTCCACCACCATGGTCGCGGCGGTGAGCCATACGACCCAGAGCGTGCGCTTCGCATTCTGATCATGCCCGGCGCTGAGGTAGATATGATCGAAATAATGGCTTTCCTCGCCATCGTCGGAAAAGGCGGGGGTGGGGGCATGGCTGTGGTCGCCATGGTCATGATCGCAGCCATGATGATGGTCATGGCCCTGATGGCCGTGGCCCTGATGATCATGCTTATGGTCGTCGTGCATCGTCATTTCCCGTAACGGCGGATCAGGGTCAGCATTTCTTCGGTCGCGGCGGCGCGCGCTTCATCGGTCAGGCCGGGGCGGGCGACATGTTCGCGCATATGCTGCTCGATCAGTTCCTCCATCAGGCTGCCGACCGCGCCGCGCACCGACGCGACCAGTTGCAGCGTTTCCGAACAGCCGGCATCGCCCGCCAACTGGCGTTCGACGGCGGCGACCTGCCCGGCGATCCGGCGCACCCGCGCCAGCAATTTGTCCCGATCCGCGATAATGTGCATAGGATACCCCCCTATACTATATTTGATGGGGAGCCAAGGGGTGGATCGATTGGGGCGATCTGGCCTAACAGGGAGGGATGACGAGCGATTTGGACTGCGATCTGGCGATTATCGGCGGCGGCCTTTCCGGGGGGCTGATCGCGCTGGCCTTTGCGGCGCTGCGGCCCGAGGTGCGGTTGCTGCTGATCGAGCAGGGGGATCGGCCCGGCGGCAACCATATCTGGTCCTTTTTCGATGGCGATGTCGCGGCGGCCGACCGCTGGCTGGTCGAACCGCTGATCGCGCATCGCTGGGCGCAGGGGCATGACGTGCGCTTTCCCGGTTATGAGCGCCGTCTGGAGACGCCCTATAATAGCGCAACAAGTGTCCAGCTTGCTGTCACGCTGGAGCGGCAACTGGGCGATCGGCTGCTGTCAGGCGCGCAGGTGCAGGCGCTGGCTCCTGATCGGGTGACATTGTCCGATGGCCGGATGATCCGTGCCGGTGCCGTGATCGATGCGCGGGGAGCGGGCGACCTGTCGGTGCTGCGATGTGGGTGGCAGAAATTTGTCGGCCATGCGCTGCGCTGCGATGCGCCGCATGGGATCGACCGGCCGGTGATCATGGACGCGACGGTCGAGCAGCTGGACGGCTATCGCTTCGTCTATCTGCTGCCCTGGGACGCGCGGACGGTCTTTGTCGAGGACACTTATTATAGCGATACGCCCGATCTGGACGCGCCGGCGATCGAACCGCGGATCGCGGCCTATGCGCAGGCAAAGGGGTGGCGCGCGGAAGTGATCCACCGCGAACAGGGCGTGTTGCCGGTGGTGCATGGCGGGGATTTCGATCTCTATTGGCCCAAGGATGATCCGGTCGCCCGTGCGGGCGTGCGGGCCGGGCTGTTCCAGCCGATGACCGGCTATTCCCTGCCCGATGCGGTGCGATTCGCATTGTGGCTGGCGGGGCGGCCGCTGGACGGGCTGGTCGGGGCCACGCGCGTCCATGCAAAGGCGCATTGGCAAAGGGGCGGCTATTATCGGCTGCTGGGCAAGATGCTGTTCGGCGCGGCGAAGCCGGAGCAGCGCTGGCGCATATTTGCGCGCTTCTATGGCCTTAATCCGGGGCTGATCCAGCGCTTCTATGCCGGGCGGTCGACCATCGCCGATCGCATCCGCATCTTGTGCGGAAGGCCCCCGGTGCCCATAAGGGACGCCATGCGAACATTGTGGAACCCGCCCGCCTGATGAACAGGCCAAATCCCCAACGCGCGATCGTCATTGGTGCGGGCTTTGGCGGGCTGGCGCTCGCCATCCGCCTGCAATCGGCCGGGATCGACACCACGCTGGTCGAAGCGCGCGACCGGCCGGGCGGGCGCGCCTATATGTGGGAGAAGGACGGCTTCACCTTTGACGCGGGGCCGACCGTCATCACCGATCCCGATTGCCTGAGCGAATTATGGCGCCTGTCGGGGCATGACATGGCGCAGGATGTGACGCTGATGCCGGTGTCGCCCTTCTATCGGCTCAACTGGCGCGACGGCACCAATTTCGATTATTCGAACAATGAAGCGGCCTTGAGGGCGGAGATCGCCAAGCTCGATCCCAATGACGTCGCGGGCTATGATCGCTTCTGCGATTATGCGGCGGGCGTCTATGAAGAAGGCTATCGCAAGCTCGGGTCGGTCGCCTTCCTCGACTTCGCGTCGATGATCAAATCGGCCCCGGCGCTGATGAAGCATCAGGCGTGGCGATCGGTCTATTCGGTCGTGGCGTCCCATGTGAAAAATGAGAAACTGCGCGAGGCGCTGTCATTTCACACTTTGCTGGTCGGCGGCAATCCGATGAAGACCAGCGCCATCTATGCCCTGATCCACAAGCTGGAGAAGGATGGCGGGGTGTGGTTCGCCAAGGGCGGCACCAACCGGCTGGTGCAGGCGATGGCGACGCATTTCGAACGGCTGGGCGGCACGTTGCGGCTGGGCGATGCGGTGACGCGGATCGAGACGTACGGGGATAAGGCGACGGCGGTGCACACCGCATCGGGATGGCGCGGGGAGGCGGATGCGATCGCCACCAACGCGGACCTGATGCACAGCTATCGCGACCTGCTGGGCCATCATCCGCGCGGGGCGAAGCAGGCCGAGAGCCTGAGCCAGAAACGCTGGTCGCCCAGCCTGTTCGTCATGCATTTCGGCATCAAGGGCAGCTGGCCGGGCATTCCGCACCATATGATCCTGTTCGGGCCGCGCTATGAAGGCTTGCTGACCGACATTTATGATCATGGCGTGCTGCCGCAGGATTTCTCGCTCTATCTGCATCATCCCACCGTCACCGATCCGTCGCTGGCGCCGGACGGGCATTCGACATTCTATGCGCTCGCGCCGGTGCCGCATATGGGCAAGCTGCCGATCGACTGGGACCAGTTTGCGCCAGCCTATGCCGAGCGCATCCTGGACGAAATCCAGCATCGGCTGATCCCCGACATACGATCGCGCATCGTGACGCGGTTCCATTATGCGCCGAGCGATTTCGGGCGCGACCTGAACGCGCATCTGGGCAGCGCCTTCAGCCTGGAGCCGTTGCTGACGCAGAGCGCCTGGTTCCGCGCGCATAATCGCGACGATGTCATTCCCAACCTCTATCTGGTAGGGGCCGGCACCCATCCCGGCGCGGGCATCCCCGGCGTGGTGGGCAGCGCCAAGGCGACCGCGGCGCTGATGTTGCAGGATTTGGGTTGAAGATATGAAGAGACTGGCTGTGTATTGTGGTTCGGCGACGCCGGCGGACCTGACCTATATCGACGCGGCGCGCCATGTCGGGCGGACATTGGCGGAGCGGGGCATCGGCGTCGTCTATGGCGGCGGGCGGCTGGGCCTGATGGGCGCGGTGGCGGATGCGGCGCTGGAGGCGGGCGGCGAGGTGATCGGGGTGATCCCCGAAGCGCTGGTCGGCGCGGAAGTGGCGCATCGCGGCTGTACGGAGCTGCATGTCGTGCAGACCATGCACCAGCGCAAGCAACTGTTCACCGACCTGTCGGACGGGTTCGTGACCCTGCCGGGCGGCGTGGGCACGATGGATGAGTTGTGGGAAGCGATCAGCTGGGCGCAGCTGGGCTATCATAGCAAGCCGGTGGGGTTGCTGAACGTGGCGGGCTTTTATGACCAGCTGATCGGCTTCAACCGGCAGATGGTGGAGGCGGGCTTCATTCGCGCCCAGCATGCCGGCATATTGATTCATGAAGACAGCATTGAAGGGCTGGTCGATGCGATGGCGGCCTATCAGCCGCATGAGACGATCTTCGCGATGAAGGCGGCGCGGCTGTAACGGTATAGCATCCGTTCGCTTCGAGCGAAGTCGAGAAGCAGCTGGCGCTGTGCTTCTCGTTTCTCGACACGCTCGAAACGAACGGAGCCTGGGTGACTTTCCGGGCAGGGCAGGGCATGTCTGACCCATGTCCTTGATTATCCCAGACCGCGCCGCCCTCGTCACCCATGCCCGCGACAGCATCGCGCGCGGCTCCAAAAGCTTTGCCATGGCGTCCAAGCTGTTCGATCGGGTGACGCGCGAGCGGGCCTGGCTGCTTTATGCCTGGTGCCGCAAATGCGATGACATTGCCGATGGGCAGGACCATGGCGGCGCGATGACCAGCGTATCCGACGCGCAGGCGCGGCTGTCGATGATGCGGGTGCTGAGCGACAAGGCGCTGCGTGGTGAGCCGACCGGCGATCCGGCGTTTGACGGGTTCGGCGTGGTGATGCGCGAGTGCACGATTCCGGCGCGCTATGCTCATGATCTGATCGAGGGCTTTGCGCTGGACGCGCGCGACTGGCGGCCGCGCAGCGAGGCGGACATGCTGCGTTACTGCTATCATGTCGCGGGCGCGGTGGGGTGCATGATGGCGGTGCTGATGGGGGTCGACCCGGATGACCGGGCGACGCTGGATCGGGCGTGCGATCTGGGGCTGGCGTTCCAGCTGGCCAATATTGCGCGCGACATTAGCGAGGATGAGGTGGCGGACCGCTGTTACCTGCCGGTCGAATGGCTGGTGGAAATGGATATTCCACCCGGCGAGCATATGAAGCCGTGGGTGCGGCCGCGCCTGGCGATGCTGGCGCGGCGGCTGGCCGACATGGCGGCGGCCTATGAGGCGAGCGCGCGCCATGGCACGGGCGCGCTGCCGCCGCGGGCTGCCTGGGCGGTGCTGGCGGCGGCGGGCATTTATGGGGACATTGCGCGCGAAGTGGCGCGCCGGGGCGAGCAGGCGTGGGACCATCGCGTGGTGACGCCCAGCCGAGAGAAGCTGGGTTGGGTGGCGCGCGCGGGGTTGCAGGTGCCGGGTCGGGCGCGGCGCTGGCGGGCGGATGCGGCGCGGGCCGAGGGGCTATGGACGCGGCCGGGGTGAGGTTTTTGGGTGGGCTGGCGGACTCATCATTCCTGCTCCGTCATCCCAGCGAAGGCTGGGATCTCAGGCCGTGTAGCGCATCCTCTCCTACGACCCCAGCCTTCGCTGGGGTGACAGATAATAGCCGATAGCGGCCATTTCTCCTTCCGCTTTGCCGGGCTTGATCCGGGGTGACGGAAGTTTGTGCGTTTTCACCGTGCAAGTTTACCCACCCACAAAAATAGGGCCGATACTTTCGTACCGGCCCCAAGGCATGTTCGCAGGAGGAACATCGGAAGGCGGGGCGGCGGATGGGCCGCCCGGCCAATTCGGTTAAAAGTTAGAGATTGTAAGCACGCTCGCCATGTTCGCCGAGGTCCAGGCCCTCATATTCGACTTCCTGGCTCACCCGCAGACCAGTGACGGCCTTGGCGATGAAGATGGCGATGGCGGTGCCGATCGAGGCCCAGACGATGGTGGTCAGAACCGCTTCGATCTGAACGATCAGCTTGGCGCCCATGTCATAGTCTTCCGCGCCGGGGCCACCGAAGGCGGGCGAGTAGACGATGGCGGTGCCGATGGCGCCGATCATGCCGCCGATGCCGTGGATGCCGAAGGCGTCGAGGCTGTCGTCATAGCCAAGCTTGGGCTTGAGGACGGTGACGGCGTAGAAGCAGACGATCGAAGCGACGGCGCCCAGGATGATCGCGCCGAACGGGCCGGAGTTGCCGGCGGCAGGCGTGACGGCGACGAGGCCGGCGATGATGCCTGAGCAGAAGCCCAGAGCCGAACCCTTGTGGCCATTGATACGCTCAGCCAGCATCCAGAACAGGGCGGCCGAAGCGGTGGCGACGAAGGTGTTGATCATCGCAAGGGCAGCCGAACCATTGGCTTCCAGCGCCGAGCCGGCGTTGAAGCCGAACCAGCCAACCCAAAGCAGGCCGGTGCCAACGCCGGTCAGCGTCAGGCTGTGCGGCGGCATGGGTTCCTTGGGATAGCCGATGCGCTTGCCCAGAATGATCGCGGCGACCAGCGCGGAAACGCCGGCGTTGATGTGGACCACGGTGCCGCCCGCAAAGTCGAGCGCGCCCGCCTTGAAGAACAGGCCGCTGGCAGCCCAGACCATGTGCGCGATCGGGAAGTAGACGATCGTCAGCCAGATGGCGGCGAACACCATGACGGCCGAGAATTTGATGCGTTCCACGACCGAGCCCAGAACCAGCGCGACGGTGATCGCGGCGAAGGTCATCTGGAAGCTGATGAACACATATTCGGGGATTTCGACGCCGGCAGTGAAGGTCGCAGCCTGCGATGCCGGGGTGACGCCCTTCAGGAACGCCTTGTCGAAGGTCGACACGAAGTTGCTGAGGCCGCTGGTGTAATCGGGGCCGAAGGCCATGGAATAGCCGTAGATCACCCAGATCAGCATCGCGAGGCAGGCCACCGCGCCGATCTGCGTCATGACCGACAGCATGTTCTTGGTGCGGACGAGGCCGCCGTAGAAGAGGGCCAGGCCCGGCAGGATCATCGCCAGGACCAGCACGGTCGAGGTCATCATCCAGGCGACGTCGCCCTTGTCGACCGTGGCCGCGGGCGCCGCAGCGTCCTGCGCCCAGGCGGGCAGGGCGGCGAAGAGCGAAAGGGCCGTTGCCCCCGCCACGCCGCCAAGTTTCTTGGAAAAGGTCATCATTCCCCCCTTCTTACAGCGCGGTTTCGCCGGTCTCGCCGGTGCGGATGCGCACGGCCTGACCGACATCGAGGACGAAGATCTTGCCATCGCCGATGGCACCCGAGTTCGCGGCCGCCTGGGTCGCTTCCACGACGCGCGGCGCGAGGTCGTCGTCGCAGACCACCTCGATCTTGATCTTCGGGACCATGTTCGTCGAATATTCGGCGCCGCGGTAGATTTCGGTCTGCCCCTTCTGGCGGCCGAAGCCCTTCACTTCGCTGACCGTCATACCTGCGATGCCGAGCGAGGAGAGTGCCTCGCGGACATCGTCAAGCTTGAACGGCTTGATGATAGCCATGACAAGTTTCATGTCGCCCCCTTGATTGGTGTGCGGACGACTACCAGCAAGAGGCGTGCCAAATTGCTAATCGCGGGTTAATGCGGGGTTTGAGCCTGCCGGCTTATGGTGCAGCGCCAAAAAAATGGGCAGGCGGGCGAAGCTGCCTAAAAAATGGGCGATATTATACTTGACGTACCCAACGGAAATGCTAGGGTTTGACCATAGGAGTTAAACCGATGGCATCCGCCCTTTCCGCCAAGCATTTCCACGACGAGCAGGCCGCCTACGATTATGTTGAGGCGCGTATCTGGCGTTACGGCAAGGCCTGCCCGCATTGCGGCGGCACCGACCGCATCAGCAAGATGCAGGGCAAGAGCACCCGGATTGGCACTTACAAATGCTATGACTGCCGCAAGCCCTTTACCGTGAAGATCGGCACCATCTTTGAAAGTAGTCACGTTCCAATGAATGTCTGGCTCCAGGCGATCTACCTGATTGCGGGCAGCAAGAAGGGCATTAGCAGCAACCAGCTTCATCGCATCCTTGGCGTTACCCTGAAAACCGCTTGGTTCATGTCGCACCGTATCCGCGAAGCCATGAAGTCGGACAATGACCGCCTGATGGGTGGCTTTGCGGGCACCATTGAGGCTGATGAAACCTACATCGGCAACAAGGAGGGCGCGGAGCCGCGCCGTGGCTTCGGTCACAAGATGAAAGTGTTTGCGCTGGTCGAGCGCCGCACTGGCATTTCGCGGGCGTTCGTCGTCAAGAATGTGACCGTTAATGAGATTGTGCCGATCATTGAACGCAATGTTTCGACCGAAAGCCGCCTGATGACCGACGAGGCTTCGCACTATCATGGTATCGGCAAGCGGTTCATCACCCATGACGTGGTGAACCATGGACGGGGCGAATATGTCCGCGTCGATCGCCACACCAACACCATCGAAGGCTATTTCTCGATCTTCAAGCGCGGGATGCGTGGCATCTACCAGCATTGCCGGGAGAAGCATTTGCACCGCTATCTCGCAGAGTTCGATTTCCGCTATAGCAACCGTATCGCGAACGGCGTGGATGATGCCACCCGCGCCGAACTCGCGCTGCTGGGTGTGGTTGGCAAGCGCCTCACCTATCAAACGACTAGTGCGAGGGCCTGATGCCGAAGAAGCAAAATGCCGAGAACCAAGCGGAGCAGAGCGAGCGGTTCGTGCGCGAGGCTCAAAAGCTCATCGACGCTGGCGAACTAGACCCCACCGAGGCAGACGAAAAGATTGAGCGCATTCTTACAAAAGCGCCGGCTGCGAAGGAAGGCGCTTAGCGTCGTTCTCCTTATAGGTTGTGTTGCAGTAAGGGTGGGCAATCTGCGCGTTGCCGGAATGCGCGCCACCACCGTCCACCTTCCGCTCGATATGGTCGGTAGTCATTGAATTGCGATGGAGCAGACCGTCGCATATCCCACAGCGCGCACCATTCTGAACAAGCTCACTCACAAAGGCCGCCGACTTTGTACTGGTACTGAAATTCCGCTTTCCGCCACTACCTTCACGTATCGGCGCTGGAGTCGCAAAAAAGCGGAAACGGTTATCGGCCGTCATTCCCTCGATGATCTCAGTCTCAACCTTTCCTGCCCATAATCCTTCCAATGCGAGGGTCATAAAATCTTCTAGCGCAGGCCGACTGCGGTGGCCCGCGCCTAGATTTTTGACGATCAGGGTGAACGCCTCTTTGCGCGCCACTAGAAAGTCCTCGAAAGATCGGCGGACACGGGTGAACTCGTCCAGTTTCCCCTTATCAGCGAGCTTTTTTACGACCTGGAGAACTGCAAGAAACGCCACCGGCTGGAAAGCTCCTCCACGGGTGTAGAAGTACACCAGAGGATGTAAACCGAGAGACGCAGGGGAAGTGGTCGTCACCCGCTCCAATCGCCTCTGCGCCGCCTGTAGGAATTGCAGGGTTTTGTCACCGTCGGGGTCTACCAGCAATGGGTCTTTGGGGCCAATACCGTTTACCAGGTTCACCAGATCGAAGATAAACGGAAGGGAGCTATACCCTCGTCCACCAACTGGCACATCGGAACTTTTGATAGGTAGTCCGCCCATGGGAGGCAGATAAAGGGCTTCGTAAATGGCCTTGCCAGCCTTCTCAATCTCTCCCTGATTTTCACTAGAAAATTCGGCCCAGTATTTGTGACCAGCACCCGCGCGATTGATGGCACGGGTCGCAATCGCTGTAGCTGAACGTCGTCCCCTGAGAATCCGCTTCTCAATCGGATCAACCGGTGTTGGTGCTTGGTTGATCTTGAAGAAGGAATTTTCCGCGCCAAGCGCATCGCCCGCAGGAACCCATTGAGCGACGAACGAGTTGGAGTTCATCATCCCTACCCGCTCTTTGATCTTCTCATTGGCATACTGAGTTTTGCTGGAATCTACGTATGAGGCATATGTGCCGATGTTGGCTTCAACGAGCTTCCGAGTTTGCTCGGCCAACTTCTGCTGTTCCTCTGGCACCTGATTTTGAAAGTAATTCATCGACCGAGATTTGTCGCCGTAGTCGTCATAAATCCACGCCAGCAACGCGCTCAGGCGATGAGCGCCGTCGATTACAAATACGTACTGACCGGAGCGCCAAAGAATGATGGCTGGGATGAGGTCGCCATCAAGAAACGCAGCGATCAAATCTACGATCTTCTGCGGTGTCCAATTACTAGTCTCGCGCTGAAAATCAGGCTTCCTCAAGCTCTGCGCGAAGAATTCCTCTCTGAGCATTCCCATACCGATAGTGCCAATTGGGGTGCCCTTGTACGGGGTCGTCGGGGCGGCAAAGTCCTCACGTGGAATTAGCGCGTCCAGATTCACGCCGTTAGCGGCCATGTTACTAACCTCCCCGAAGCTATAGCTCATTTCAGACATAGCTCAGGCCCTCCCTTTCGGGAAGTGGGTACGCGAAATATAACATTGCCAAAAAATGGGCAGAAAAGGCCTACCAGCGCGCGCCCTCTGCGGCGGCGGCCGCTTCTTCGGGCAGGGTGGCGCGGCCAAGCGCGGCGTTGCGGTGCGGGAAACGGCCGAACCGCGATATGGTTGCATGATGTTCGCGGGCGAAGGCGAGCGATCGTTCATCCCCGGCCCCTTCGAACAGGGTGAGGGACAGATGCTGATCCTCCAGCGCCTCGCTATGCTGGAAGGGCATGTAGAAGAAGAGGCGGCCGGCCCCGCCAATCTGAATGTCATAGCCCTGCGCGATCGCGCCGCGCGCGATCTGCCGCGCAAGGGGATCGGTGGCGAAGGCCAGTGCCGTCCCGCGATGCATGTTGCGCGGTATCTGATCGAACAGCAGGATGGCGGCGAGCGCATCATCGGCGCGATCGAGGAAGGTTTCCGGCGGGAACGCCTGTTTTTCCGCCCATAGTCTTTCAAACCGGCTGATGCATTGCCGGTCCAGCGCAGGATCATGGCTCCACCACCCCGCTTCGCCGACCTGGTTGAACCAGAAATCGAGCAGGGCGGCGGCCCAGTCGTCTGTCACGGCATCATGGCTGTCGGTCAGCATGTTCATGTACGCCCAATGAACGGACAGGCCGGGCAGTTCCGCCATCCATGCCGTCTCTTGCCCGGATCGTCGCACATCGGCGCTGACTATTAGGTCGCGGTGCCGCCGACGGTCAGCCCCTCCAGCAACAGCGTGGGCTGACCCACGCCGGCGGGCACGCTCTGACCGCCCTTGCCGCACATGCCGATGCCTTCGTCCAGCGCCCAGTCATTGCCGATGCCGACCACCTTGGTCAGCGCGGTCGGGCCGTCGCCGATCAGGGTCGCGCCCTTGATCGGATCGGTCAGCTTGCCGTTTTCGACCTTATAGGCTTCGGTGCAGGAGAAGACGAATTTGCCCGATACGATGTCGACCTGACCGCCGCCAAAGCTCTTGGCGAAGATGCCGGACTTCATGCGGCTGAGCAGTTCTTCCGGATCGTCATTGCCGCCCTTGATGAAGGTGTTGGTCATGCGCGGCATGGGGGCGTGGGCGTAGGATTCGCGGCGGCCGTTGCCGGTGGGGGCGACGCCCATCAGCCGGGCGTTCAGGCGATCCTGCATATAGCCTTTGAGAATGCCGTCCTCGATCAGGATATTTTCCTGCGTCGGCGTACCTTCATCATCGATCGAGAGGGAGCCGCGGCGGTCCATCATGCTGCCGTCATCGACCACGGTGACGCCGGGCGCGGCGACGCGCTGGCCGATGCGGCCGGAAAAGGCGCTGGTGCCCTTGCGGTTGAAATCGCCTTCCAGCCCATGGCCGATCGCTTCATGCACCAGCACGCCGGGCCAGCCGGAGCCGAGCAGCACGGTCATCTCGCCGGCGGGGGCGGCGACCGAGCGCATGTTGACGCGCGCCTGCGCCAGCGCTTCGTCGATGGCGCGGTTCCAGACCGCCTTGTCCATCACCTGATCATAGAGATAGCGGCCGCCTATGCCGAACACGCCGGTTTCGCGGCGGCCATTTTCCTCCAGGATGACGGAGACGTTGAGGCGGACGAGCGGGCGGATGTCGGTGGCGGTAAAGCCGTCGGCGCGGACGATCTCCACCACCGACCAACTGCCGGCGATATTGACCGACACCTGCGCGACGCGCGGATCGCGGGCGCGGGCGGCGGCGTCAATCTCCGCGCAGAGCGCCACCTTCTCGGCGAAGGGGACGATCTCCAGCGGGTTGGCGTCGGTATAGAGATGGCGGTTGGTGCGCTGGGGCGGCGGGGCGGGCTGGCCCTTGGCCGGATCGAGCAGGGTCAGCGTCTGCGCCGCCTTAGCGATGGCCGCTTCGCTGATGTCGTTGGCATGGGCGAAGCCGGTCATTTCGCCCGATACGCCGCGCAGGCCGAAGCCTGCATCGGTGGAATAATCGGCGGTCTTGAGCCGGCCGTCATCGAAGCCGAAGCTCTCGCTCGCGCGATATTGCAGATAAAGTTCGCCATCGTCGCAGGCGGAGAGCGCCTGCGCGGTCAGGCGGCGCGCGCCATCGGGATCGAGCAGGCCAGGACGATAGAGCAGGCCGCGGGCGTCAGTGAGTTGCGAAGCGAGATCGGTCATGCCGCCCGATATAGGGACGGCGCGACACAAGCCCAATCGAAATTTTCGGAAGGAGGGTTAGAGGCTGGCGCCCGATGCGATGTCGGGCTTGGCCGCGACGTCCGCATTGTCCGCCGCGCCGCCGATCAGCACGAAGCGGCGATCGCAATAGCCGCAATCGACATAGCCATGTTCGTCAATCTCCAGAAAGACGCGCGGATGGCCAAGAGCGGCGGGAATATCCCCCGACCCGTCGCAGGACACGCGGGATTTGGAGACTCGGATGGTTTCGGGCGGCTGGATCATGCCCCAGCGGTTAGCAGCGGCGCGGTTGCGCTGCAATATGCGCCGTCACATCAGCGGCAGGCGCTGGCGCGTGCAGGGTTGCGACGCCTGTTGTTCAGCGGGTCGGGCCTGTGTGCAATCCTTCGCCGCCATCACCGCAAAGGGTGAGAGCATCAGCAGAACCGGCACCAGCGTGCCGCCAAGGAGGCTTGCAAATGGCATGCAACATCATGTGCCGCATCCATGCTTGCTGGAGCATGAACATTACGGCGGCGTATCGGGTGAAGGCGATGCGCCGCCGTTGCCGGATGCAGGGGCAATCAGAATGCGAAGCTGATGCCGCCATTGACGTTGCGCGCACTGTTGCCGTCGTCAAATTCGGCATCGCCGTTCACGAACAGCGACAGGCTGTGGGAAAGGGCGATGTTCAGCCCTGCGCCCACATGCGGCATCGCCTTCTTTCGATTGACGCCGTCGACGCTGTAGCTGGTGTTGGTGCCGGTAAAAGCGCCGGTTGCCCGCAGCGCGTCGCCGCTGACGCGCCACCGCACGCCAGCCGCCGCCCAGGGGCGCAGGCCGGTCTTGCCCGGCGCTTCCAGTCGGATGTCCCCGGTCAGGAAGGTGGCGTCATAATCCTGCTTCGTGATGTCGAGGGCAAAGGCGCTGCTGCCGCTTTCCCGGATCGCGCCGCGCT
Organism: Sphingobium rhizovicinum; assembly: GCF_042647625.1. Classification (NCBI taxonomy): domain Bacteria; kingdom Pseudomonadati; phylum Pseudomonadota; class Alphaproteobacteria; order Sphingomonadales; family Sphingobiaceae; genus Sphingobium; species Sphingobium rhizovicinum. The sequence continues at coordinate 781,048 of NZ_JBHRVU010000004.1, forward strand.
GTACCGAGACATGGGTGATGCCGATTTGCGGGCCGATCTGCCAGTCGTCGCCAACCGCCAGGCCATAGCCCAGCCAGCCGTCGATCGTCGTGCCGTGCAGGTCATAACGGCTGCGGACGGCCCCGCTGTTCAACGGGGCGCGTTGCGTGTCCGCCCTTGCCCGGTCGAAGATCAGGCTGGCGCCGGCCTTCAGGCCGCCGGCCGCATAATGGAGGCGGCCGCCAAAGACCATTCCGTCCGCGCTGTTGCTGGTGCCGATGCTGCGCATATGCTGGTTGCTGTCGCTGCGGCCGACGAACAGCGCCGCGCCGATCGTGCTGTTGCCATAGCCGATGCCGCCCAGGAAACCGCGGCCATCGACATTCGCGCTGGAAAGGCCGCGCCCATTTGCGCCGAACGTCCGCCAGTTGCCATAGGATTGGCCAAAGGCGTAGAGTCCGGCTTCGTCAGTCAGGCCGGCCATGCGCGTCGTGCGCAGCGTGGCGGCAATGGCGAGGCCATTTTCGATCCCCATCTGCATCGCTGAGGCATAGGGTTCGGGGCTGAGGGTCGATAGCATGGCCGGGCTGGCATAGCCGTCTGTCCCGACCAATATGGGGAAGGCGGCCAGGATGCCGGACGTCGCCTGACCATTCAGCAACAGCGCGTTGAGATAGTCGTTGGTGGCCGTCACCTGCTGGCTCGCGCCATTGCGAAGCTGGAACATGCCGATCAGGTCGATGCTGTTTCCGCTATAGGACAGGACGCCCATGATGCGGTTGTCGCGGGTGATGTTGGCGCCGAAGCTGCCGCTGATCCCGCCGCTGGCGTTGATCAGCGTGTAGTGGCCCGGCGTCAACGGACGCTCGCCGGTCATGGTCAGGCGCGCGCCATCGGCGATGGCCAGCGTGCCGTTGACGACCAGCGCATCGCTGATGGTCGGCGTGAATTCGAACAATGTGTTCGACGTTGCGCCCAGCGCGACATTGCCATTGACCGTCATCGTGCCCGGCGAAGCGCCCGGCGCCAATGTGCCATTGACCGCAATATCGCCATTGACGGTCCCCGCGCTGCCAAAGGTTGCGCCGGACGCCACCATGACATTGCCGTTGATGGTCGATCCGACGCGGCCGATCAACCGGCCGCCATCGACCGCGATCGCCGCAAAGGATGTCGCGCCGCTGAGCGCGCCCGTGCCGGCCTGAACCCGCAATTGTTCGAACGCGGCGAAGCCCGACAGATCCAGTTCGGTTGGTGCGGTATCGGCGCCGGCAAGGTCAAGCTGCACCGTGTCGAAGCCGCCGCCGCCATCGACCCCGGCGGCGAAGGTTGCGCCGCTTTCGATCCGCAACCAGTCGTCGCCATCGCCGAATGTGACCGGGCCTGCGATCGATCCGGCGTTGATCAGCAGATTGCTTCCCTGGCGCAGATCCAGTCCGCCCGCGATCGCCCCCCGGTTGACCAGGCTGTTGGTCCCGCCGGTGGACGTCACCGCGATGGGGCCTGCGGTTTGCAGCACCTGTCCGGGCGCGATCGTCAGCGCCGCGTCGCGCAGGTGCAGGGTGTCGATGGCGAGAGGCCCGTCAACGGTGACGGTTCCCGAACCGCTGACCGTCTGGCTCTCGAAATTGACGAAGCGCTGGAACAGGGCGTTGTTCAGCGTGCCGCCGCCGCCGATGTCGATGATCAGACTGTCATCGCCTTCGCCGCCGTCCACCGTTCCGGTCAGGGTTGCGCCAAGCGCGTGGGTGAAGCTGTCATTGCCCGCGCCAAGGAAGATGTCGCCGTCGATCGTGCCGAAATTGACGATGCTGTCATCCTTGTCGCCCAGGTCGATCGACCCGACGATCAGGCCGCCGGCCCGGTTGACGACCGTGTCGGCCGAACCAAAAGTCTGGATCGCGCCCGCCATGTAGCCGTTGGTGAAGGCGAGGCCGATCCCATCCAGTTCCATCAGGGTGTCTGGCGCTATCATGCCGCCTGCAAGGCCGCGAATGGTGCCGGCATTGTCGATGGACACATGGTCGGCGATCACGCCGATGGCGAGGGAACCCACGTTCTTGTAGGCATCGGGGACTTTGAAGCCGACAGGCAGGGAATAGGGATAGAGACTGGCTCCATCGGTCATCTTGTCGGTCGCGCCCGTTGCCGAGATGGTCGCTCCCGCCGCGTTGGTGATGGCGACGCGCCCGGTGCCGCTGCTGATGGCGTTGACGCCAACCGCAACGACGCCATGCACGGTGTCAGGCAGATCGGGATAGCCATAGTCGGGCATGGGCGATGGCATTAGGGGTGTGAAGGTTGCGCCGCGATCCGCGCGGATCGTGCCCTGATTGTTCAGGCTGACCATGGTGTCTGCGGTAGCGCCTTCTGGCGTCAGAATGTCCCTGGAGAGGAGCAGGGCGGACAGGCCGGATGCGTCGGCTGACAGGGTTCCGTCATTGACGATCGATACCGATTGCGCGCCTATACTGCCTGTTTCCATGCGCAAGGCGGCATAGGCGTCGCTTCTGGTGCTGGTCACCGTCCCGCTATTGCGGATAGCGATGGACTGTGCACGGCTGCTGAGGATGGTTTCGCCGTTGATCGTGCCGCTGTTCGTCAGGCTGAAGCTTTCCTGATCGGCGGCGATGCCGTCATCCTGCAACGGGTCGTCCGCAAGGAAGCCATATTGCGCAAGATTGAAAGCGGAGCCGTCCTGCTGGCCGCCGATGGTGCCGCTGTTGACGAAGGCAACCCGGCGCGCCGTGAGAAAGGCGTTAAGTCCGCTGTTCAGCATCCCGCTATTGTCGATGTTCACATCCTCCGCGTTGACGACGGGATAGCCCGGATAGAACCAGGACTGGCCTACGGTCAGGTTGAGGCTGCTATGCTTGCTTGAGATTGCGCCGCTGTTCGTGAAGTCGAACTGCCGTGCCATGCTTCTGACCTCGGCCTGGCCCAAGATCTGGCCGGAATTGTCGAAGGAGAAGCTGTCACCGCTCGTCTGATTGATGATAACCACCACGGACGGGTACGGCGTCCGCACACCTGAAATCGCGCCGCTGTTGCTGAAGCTGAAGGACGGCGTGCCTGCGCTGGTCAGGGCGACCGTGGGATGGGCATAATAATCGTCATGGGCGGCGCTGATCTCCCCCTGATTGTCGAAGCTGCGCGCAGTGCCCCTGACGCCGCCTTTGATCGCCCCCTTGTTTATGAAGGACAGGGTGGAGCCGAGGCCATAGCGATTTGCAGGATCCGAAGCATCGCCCAGTTGGATGGCGAAATCGGCGCTGTCCAGCCGGTCGGGCTGGATGAGCGGCACGCTGTTCACGATGGTGCCTTCGCCCAGCAGCAGCAGCGTGTCTGCATAGGTGGCGGGATGAGACAGGGTGACGGTCGCATTGACGCCATAGGCGCCAACGCCAGATTTGGTGAACCCGGTGGGAAGGAAGGTCGCGGCGCTGAGGTCGACGCTCATGTCTTCATCATAGGCCCGAACGAAGATGTTGTTTCCGCCGCCAGCGTCGATCTGGCCTGAAATGCCCGACTGGTCGTTCAGCGCCACGACAATATCGTCGCCAGACCCCAGAATCAGGTTTCCGTTCAATGTTCCGCCGCGGTTGACGTAAGTGCTGGCGCCGCCGCTGTACATGAATGTGCTCAGAGCGACGTCACCATCGATGGTGCCCGCATTCGCGATGATGCTGCCACCGGTCAGGCTGATGGCGCGCTGGCCCGTTCCGCCGGCGATCAGGCCACCCTGTTCATTGGCGATATATGCCGCTTCATAATATTGGTCGGACGAGATTGCCGGTGAGCCGTTGCTGCGGATCGTGCCGCTGTTGCGGATGAATGCGGGGGCGGCGCGGACGAGAATCGCTTCGCCGCCCGTCCAGATGGTGCCGCTATTGTCGATCGTTCTCGCGTTCAAAATGCCGATCGTGTCGCTTCCGGCCAATTGCACGATATTGCCATTATTGATGACTGCCGTGTCGTAGCCGCCGCCGCTGCCTATGCCCACGGCATTGTCGAGTTCGATGATGCCGTTGTTGATGACAGTGCCGCCCAAGGCCTGAATGGCGGCAAAACCGTCATAGACATTATGGACAGCCGATGTCGCGGTGATGCGCCCGGCATTGGTGAAGCTGTTGCCCGAACCGACCAGCACGGCCCCCGAAATGGTGCTGTTATACATGCTGGCGGCATTGGTTGCGCTGATATGGCCGTTGCTGGTCAGGTCGACCGCATTGCTCAACACCTGCCCATCGTCATCCTGCCGTATCGAAGCCTGATACAGGTTGATCAGGAAACTGTCCTGGAACTGAAAGGGGTAATCAGGTTCGGTGATGGCGCCGGTCATGTCGGCGGTCAGATCGACCTTGCCCTGACCTGCAAAGCCGATCTGGAAGTCCAGCGGGGAAGCCGATGTCAGCGTCAGGGACGCATCATTGGCCAGATCATAGCCAATGGTCGAGAAGATGCCCGAACGCAGCGGCGTGGCGCTGCTGTCTTCATCGATGAGATAGCGCAGTCCCACGCGGCCCGAACCCGTCACCCGGCCGGTCAGTCCGGCAAATTCGCCCGGTCCGTCATTCGTCAGGGCGGTCGCGAAAATATCGCCATTGCCGCCCAGATGAATGTTTCCGTTCACGATGCCGCCCGCCGCCGCGATGAAGACATCGGCTATATTGCCGCTCAGGTCCACATTGCCGTTGATCACGCCGGCATTGGTGATGCGCGTGCCGCCGGTGTAGGAATAGGAGCCTTCATATGACGAGATGGCGTTCGTGCCGCCGTTGACGATGCCGCCGGCTGCATTTTCGAAAAGGCTGTTCGCGCCGATTTGAATGCCGGAATTGCCGCCGCTTATGGTGCCGCTGTTGACCAGTGCGCCATTGAGCAGCCGCGCGCCGGCCAAAGCGCCTTCAATCGTGCCGCTATTGGTAGACGGGATGTCGAAAGCGCGTCCGCTGATGTCGACGCCGATCCCCTGCATGGAGCGGATCGTGCCGGCGTTGGTCAAAAGCCAGCTGCTGGCGACGGCTGTGCCGTCCGCTTGGATCAGGCCATTGTTGGTGATGGTGCCGAAGGTGATGGCGCCCACCGCGCCGCCGCCTCTGGCGGTGATGACGCCATTATTCTCCATCGTGACACTGGAAGGCAGCGTGACCGCGAAATCGTTCAGAGACGCCAGGATCGCAGTGATCGTGCCGTTGTTGATGAACTGAAAGCTGCCAGGGGTGTTTCTGTCGCTGGTCAGGGCGGGGCCTGTTGCGTCAATCCGGCCGTTCAGGATGAAGCGATTGTTCGAGTCGATGAAACCGATGTCACCCCCGCCAAGGGTCAGGCCGGTCGTCGAGGCGAAGCTTTCCGAGAAAGTCAGGGTCGATCCATTGCCGGCGAGCAGCGACAGGCGCTCGATCGTGGCGGGCAGGGCGATCGCCGTGTCCAGCGTGCGATCTTCGAGGAAGCGGAACTGGAGCGTGTCGATGCCGCCGCCTGCATCGACGATGCCGGTGATGGTGCCCAGGGGATTGTCGAGATTGGCGGCGTCGCCGATCAGCAGGTCATCGCCCGCGCCCAGCAGCAGGCTGCCATTGATGGTGCCGCCGATATTGTCGACCGTGGATCCCCGGTCGCCGCCGCGAACATCGCCGTTGATGGTGCCGCGATTGGTCAGGATCATCTGGTTGCGGTTGACGATGGCGTCGCCGCCGCCGGTGATCGTGCCGTCATTGTTGAGCACGAGATAGCCGTCGCCGGTGATCGCCGTGCCGTTGCTGGTGATGGAACCGTTCAGGCCATTCACTATAGCGAAATACAGGCTGTGGGCGATCGCTGGCCCGTTGCCGTCATTGGTGATGACGCCACTATTCTTTATATGATTTCCATTGCCGTAGGGCCCTTGCAGGACAATGGTGCCGGTGGAGGCGGCGGATCGCATCGTGCCGCTGTTGATGATGCCGACATTGTTGGAATAGGTCGGGTATCGCTCCGAAGAATCGCTATAGGCGGCCAGAGTGCCGCCATCAATCAGGCCTTCATTGGTCAGCGTGCCGACATAGCCGTAAATCGCGCCGATCGTCCCGCTGGCATGGTTGGTGATCGATTCGAACCGGCCGCTGCCGCTGTCGTCCGTGCGCAGCGCATATTGGCCGGTGGTGCTGGCGATCGCGCCGCTATTGTCGAGAATGACGGTGGGGCGCGTATAATAATTATAGCGTATCCCGGAAATGTCGATCCCGGTGGGGCCGGCGATGCGGCCTGTTTGCGAGACGGTGATGTGGGATGTCGTGACATAATAGCTGTCGGGCGCGGCTGCCATCGCGATGGCGCTGGATGTGCCGCCATTCACGGTTCCGTCGATCAGCAATGTCGAATAGTTTCGGGTGACATTGTTCGCCGACACAGGCGATGTGATCAGGATGCTGCTGGCGTCGGGCGCGGCGAGGGTCGCCCCCTGCTCCACGACGATGTCCGATCCGAACTGGGCGATGACGAGTTGCCTGTTTTCAGCACCCGTGCATGTCGTGGTTGCATTGGCCTGAGCCGGGCTAGGCGTGCAATTCGCCTGCGCCGCGCCCGGCGCGATCAGGATCGCGGCGATGGCCGACGACAGCAGAAGAGATGTGTTCCGGCGACCTGCGTCACGCCTGTTGATCGAAAATGCCATCATCATCCCCCTTGGCGTCCCCACGCCACACAGGCTGTTGGTAGGCTGAAAGACAGTATATGGGAATGACAAGTTTATAGATTTTCTGTCTTTTTCGTCGGCATTGACCAATGAGGGTTTCCAGCGCGCAATGAAGCGCCAAGAACCCGTATCAATGTTGAGCTTCAAAATGGTTGCTCATCATGGGCCATATTGTCGGCTCTCTGGCCGTGGCGATGATCGTCCTGCGCGCTGGTCGAGGCGGGCCTGTGTTGAGAGGGCTACCTGACCGGGCGCGTTAGATGGCGCGATGAAGCGTGGATGTCCGGGATGGAGATGTGTGAGCAGCTATGGGTTTGGCGCGATGGCGCCCCTCGCTGTCGCTCGAGAGTTTTGCGGGCAAATGTCCCCCGGGATGGCTTCTTTTCGGCACCCTCGCAGCATAGCTGCTCGGAGTTTTTTGGCCGCCCGTCCCCCGGACGGGCTTTAAAAGCCAAAAAACTGGTGGGCGATGACGGGCTCGAACCGCCGACATTCTCGGTGTAAACGAGACGCTCTACCAACTGAGCTAATCGCCCTCTCGTTGAGGAGGCCGCCTATTGGGGGCAAAAGGCGCGCTGGTCAAGCGGGCAAAGTCAGATCGTGAGGAAGCGGCGGCTGGCGTCGAACCAGCGGAGCAGCGCATCCGTCGCCTCCTGCGCCAGATGGATGAAGATGCGGCGGCCATCCTGAGGATCGGCGTGGCGTTCCAGCAGTCCCTTGTCGCAGAGGGTGCGGATCCAGCGCAGCGCGGTCGTCGGCGGCACGGCGGCGGCGATGCACAGGCTGGAGACGGAGACGCGCTCCTGCTCCAGCCGGGCGGCCAGCAGATCAAGCAGCATGTCCCAGGCCGGATCGGCAAACAGGTCGCCGGGCAGGAAGTCCGCCCGGATACGGCGCGCGCGCAGCAGGTCGCGCACCTGCGTTGCGGTTACGGCCGGGGCGGAAGGGGGGAGGGCGGCCGCCGCGCCCAGCGGCGACAGGGCGGGCATGGCGAAATAGTTGCCCGGTCGATCCGCCATGCGCGGTGCGGAATCGAAGCCGGGCGCGGCGCCGGTCCGTGCTTGCTGGGTCAGCATGTCGATCGTGCGGGCAAGGCGGCCTACCTCCTCGCTCAATTGCTGGAGCCGGGCGCTGTCCCGGTCACGATCATGCAGTTGTCCGGGCAGCGGGCGATGTTCCCCGGCGGCCACCAGTGCGGCGGCCAGTTCGGTCCGGTCCGGATCGCACAGCAACTGGCTGTGCGGGCTGCGCAGGCAGGCGAAGGCCAGTTCGACCGTTTCCCATCCCGCCACCAGAATGACGGCCATGCCGGTCTGGATCGCCTGCGTCTCCACCTGCACCAGCAGCCGTTCCAGCAGCGGCGTGGAGGACGGACAGAAGAGCAGCAGCGCATCGCACTGGCTCTGCTGGTCGAGCCGGGCCGGCGCGTCTTCCAGGCCGACCTTGCCCAGCAGGCGGAAACCCGCCGCAGCGGCGACCGGCGCCATGTCATCCCCGCCGATCCAGTCCGCGATGATCAGCAGACTGGCGCGCTCGTCCTGCGGCGCAATCGGATCGGCTCCCAGCGAAGCGGGCAGGAAATAGGAAAAATCTTCCATCATGGTCCGAATCCTGTTCTATCTTCGTTCCGGAGAATAAAGCAAGAACGGATTGGATCAGCCCGATCTCCAGCCATATCGGAGACAAGATGGAGCAGGTAGGCGCAGGATAGGTCGATTATGGTCGGATCGGACGCTTTCTTCCTCCGTCATGGCGGCAAAACCGGCCCATGCCGGAGGAAATGCCCGGTCCATCCATTATGGAGTCATTTTACACCCCGGTTGCGCGGGCAAAGGCGATGTACAGATCGCGCAGGCGGGTAGCGACCGGGCCGGGCGTGCCGTCGCCGACGGGCTGGCCGTCAATCTTCACCACCGGCAGGCAGAAGGTCGATGCGCTGGTGATGAAGGCTTCGCTGGCGGCGAGCGCTTCCTGCACGGTGAATGCGCGGCGGATGACCGCAAGGCCGCTTTCCTGCGCCAGCGCGGTCAGCGCCGATCCGGTGCAGCCGGCGAGCACCGACTGGCTGTAGGGGCGGGTGATGATGCCCTCTTCGGTGACGATGAAGGCCGTGGACGATGCGCCTTCGGTCACGATGCCCCCTTCCTCGGTCATCCAGGCTTCCTGTGCGCCGGCGTCCTTGGCGGCCTGCTTGGCCATGGCCTGGGCGAGCAGGCCCACGCTCTTGATGTCGCGGCGCGCCCAGCGCAGGTCGGGCATAGTGGCGACGGCGATGCCCGTTTTTGCGGCGGGCATGTCGACGAAATTCTTCACCTGCACGAACATGAACAGCGTGGGTTGCAGGCCGGCCGGGGCGATGAAGTCGCGGGTGGTGTCGGCGCCGCGGGTGATCTGGAGATAGACCAGCCCTTCCGTCAGAGTGTTGCGGGCGACCAGTTCCTTCTGCGCGGCCTCGATCTCGTCCAGCGTCAGCGGCAGGGCGATGCCGATGGCGGCGGTGGAGCGTTCGAGCCGGGCGAGGTGGCTGGCGCTGTCGACCAGCTTGCCGTCGAGCACGGCGGCGACTTCATAAATGCCGTCGGCGAACAGGAAGCCGCGATCGAGCGGGGAGATGCGGACTTCGTCCAGCGGCAGATAGCTGCCGTTCAGATAGGCGACGGACATGGGCGAGGGGCAATCCTTGAGCGTGGGCGTTGCCCGCTGCCTTTGCCGCTCGCGCGGGCGGGGTCAAGCCGGGCGCGGGGTGATGGGGGACGCAAATTTTGGAATAGGGCACGGGCGGCGTCAAGAGCGGCGCGCGCCGGGGGGGCAGGGGCGAGCCGTGCAGCCCGTCCCTGCGACATGCGTCAGATGACGTCGGAATAGTTGGAGCTGAACATCACGCCATCATGCGACAGGCTCTGGAAATTCACCGTGCGCAGATAATGGGGATCTTCATTGACCCCGGTATAATGGGTGACGAGGCTCTTGCGGGTCTTTTCAGGATGGGCGACCCTGGATCCGCCATGCGCCAGATCGGCATGCCAGATCAGCACGTCGCCCGCCTTGCCCAGGAAGCTGTGCTTGCGCTGGCGATAGGTTTCCGCGTCGCGATGCAGGCTTTGCAGAAATTCATCATGGTCATCGGGCTTCTGACTGATCCATTTGTTGATGCCGCCAAATTTGAAATCGGGGGCATGATGGCTGCCGACATAATATTCCAGCTCGCCCGTGCCTTCCGAAATATCCTCCAGCGCCAGCCAGGTCGCGGCGATCGCCATCGGATTGCTGTCGATCTTCACATAGGCCGTATCCTTGTGGACGGGCTGTTGCGACCCGCGCGTGAAGTGAAGCTGCTGGAAGGCGCGGGGCGGTTCTTCGAAAATGGCGGTCAGGAATTCCACGACGGCCGGCGCGCTGGAGGCCGCCCGCGCGGCTTCCAGCCGGGCATAGGTGTCGAGCAGCTTGGTGGGGCCATAGCGATGCTTCTGGTCCACCGGAATGATCTGAACGCCCTTCACATCCTTGGTGAAGGTTTCCATGAAAAGCCCGCTGTCGGTGCTGGCCCAGGCTGCTTCCACCGCCGCATTGACCTTCGCCACCACTTCGGGGGCAACCGCCTGCGGAATGACGACGAAGCCGTCGCGTACGAACTGGAAGATGCGGATCGCGACTTCTTCCGACAGGCCTTCCGTCTGTTTTTGCCGCAGCGTTTCGATCCAGTCCGGCCGGTCGATCCACAGGCTGCCAAAGGCGCTGTGGCCGCTTTGCAGGTTGTTGACGTCCGGGGAGGTGGCCGGCCGGGTCAGAATCTGACCGTTGGGCAGGCGCAGGTTCAGTTGCTGGCGAACGCCGATCGCAAAACTGTTCAGCGGGATGCGGAAGGCGCAGGCACCATCGGGCCGCAATGCCGCCAGGTCGCCGCGCGGCGTTTCAGCAATGACATGGCCGAGGACGCGGTCCCTGAACCGAACCTCGATAGGGACATGGGCATCGGGATAGGCGGAATCATGCGCCCAGCCAGACACTTCCGTGTCGCTCCAGACATCGACATGGTAACGCATCGTGGGTTGGGTGGCCTGGGCAGATGCTTGCGCTGTCGCCGACGCGGCCTCGGATTCCTTCGGCCGATCCTTTGCGCCGCCCCAGGACAATATTTTATCGATCAAGATTTGGTCCCCAGCCATTCATTTGCTTACTGCTAACAGTTATCATATTGACGTTACACTTCAATATGTCGGTGAGACAAACAAGGCAGGGCGGTGCTGCATGTGTCGTCTTTGCATCAGCCGTTCATGTCCCGTCGTTCAGGCCGCCTTGCCCTTGAGCGCCTTTTGCCGGCGGCGCTGGACGGATGAGCCGATGCCCATCGCTTCGCGATATTTCGCCACGGTGCGGCGGGCTATGTCCATACCCTTGGCGCGCAGCATGTCGACCAGAGTGTCGTCGGACAGGATTGCCTGCGGATCTTCGGCCCCGATCAGCGCCTTGATATGGCTTTTGACCGCTTCGGCCGACACCGCGCCGCCTTCTCCGCCCGACGCCGCGACGCCGCTGGAGAAGAAATATTTGAGTTCGTAGAGGCCGCGCGGGCAGGAGAGATATTTGTTGGAGGTTACGCGGCTGACGGTGGATTCATGCATGCCGATCGCGTCGGCTACGGCCCGGAGCGTCAGGGGCTTCAAATGCGCGACTCCCTGCCGGAAGAATTCTTCCTGCTGACGCAGGATTTCGCTCGCCACCTTGATGATCGTCTTTTGCCGCTGGTCGAGCGCCTTCACCAGCCAGTTGGCGCTGGCGAGGCAGTCGGCCAGCCATGCCTTGCTGTTCCTGTCCTGCGGGCCGGTGGACAGTTCGACATAATAGCTGCGGTTGATGAGGACGCGGGGCAGAGTGGCGCTGTTGATTTCGATCGCCCAGCCTTCGCGGGTGGCGCGCACGAACAGGTCGGGCGTCACCGGCGCGGCGCGGTCATGCGCGAATTTGAGGCCGGGTTTGGGATCATAGCCGCGCAGTTCGGCGATCATGTCGGCCATATCCTCCTCATCCACGCCGCAGATGCGGCGCAGCTGGGGCAGGGCGCCCTTGGCCAGAAGATCAAGATTGGCGAGCAGGCGGGCCATGCAGGGATCGTGGCGATCGGCTTCCTTGGCCTGAAGCGCGAGGCATTCCGAGAGGGAGCGCGCGCCGACGCCAGTGGGATCGAATGTGTGGATGACGCCCAGCACCCGCTCCACATCATAGAGCGGCACGCCCAGGCCATGGGCGGTCTGGAGCAGGTTCGCCTCCAGATAGCCCGCTTCGTCGATCTGGCCGATCAGTTGCGTCGCAATGACGATGTCCATGCCCGACAGGGTGGCGCGGGCCTGATCCATCAGATGTTCCTGAAGGCCGATGTCGGGCGCGGCGAAACTGTCGAAATCGGGTGCGTCTTCGCTATAGCCGCCCGACAGCATGTCCATGCCGCCACCGCTGCCGCCGGTGCTGACCCCATCGGTGGCCATGCGGTCGCCCGGACCGTCATCAATGAAGGTGCTGGCGCCGTGATCGACATCGAGCGGGCTGTCCGTGCCGCCCAGCCCTTGCGCGATCAGATCGTCGCTGGCGCCGGTTTCGGCGGAGAGCGCCGGGCGATCCTCCGTGCGGTCGACGCCGTCGGGGGCGGGCTGCGCATCGGGCGCGCCACCCGATTCGAGCAGGGGGTTCTTTTCCAGCTCGCCCGCGACGAACGCTTCAATCTCCAGATTGGAGAGCGCCAGCAGCTTGATCGCCTGCTGGAGCTGCGGCGTCATGACCAGAGACTGGCTCTGGCGTATGTCGAGGCGCGGCCCGAGCGCCATTATCGCCCGCTCCCGTCAGAAAGAAAGGCGCGCGCGACTGCCATCCTAGAGCTGGAAATTCTCGCCCAGATAGAGGCGGCGGACGTCGGCATTGGCGACCAGTTCGGTCGGGCTGCCGGCAAAAAGCACCTGACCACCATAGATGATGCAGGCGCGGTCGACGATTTCCAGCGTTTCGCGGACATTATGGTCGGTGATGAGCACGCCAATGCCGCGCGTCTTCAAATCCTTCACCAGATCGCGAATGTCGGCGATGGAGAGCGGGTCGATGCCGGCGAAGGGTTCGTCCAGCAGCACGATGGAGGGGTTGGCGGCCAGCGCGCGGGCGATTTCGCAGCGGCGGCGTTCACCGCCCGACAGCGCCATCGCGGCGGAATCGCGCAGTCGCGCCAGGCCAAATTCGGACAGAAGCTGTTCGAGGCGTGCTTCGCGGGCATCACGATCCGGCTCCGCCAGTTCCAGCACCGCGCCGATATTCTGCGCGACGGTCATGCCCCGGAAGATCGAGGTTTCCTGCGGCAGATAACCAAGGCCCAGGATCGCGCGGCGATACATGGGCAGGTTGGTGATGTCCTGCCCGTCCAGCACGATGCGGCCATGATCCGGACGGACGAGACCCATCACCGAATAGAAGCAGGTCGTCTTGCCCGCGCCATTGGGACCGAGCAGGCCGACAACCTCCCCCTTGCCCACGGTCAGCGACACATCCGACAGCACGACGCGCTTGTCATAGCTTTTGGCGATCGAAATGACCGACAGGCCGTCGCCCACCTCCTGCGGGATTTGGGGACGGGCGTTGGCCGTCCTGTCCGGGGTCATCACATCATCCATGCATCTATCCTTGCAGCCGTAAGACTAAGCACATCTTAAAATTGGAGCGCTCACGGCAATTGGCAAGCTTTGTGCATGGGATGGCCGCGGGGGCAAGGGGAAAATGATGATGCAGGCCGGGTGGCGGCGACGCGTCCTAGCGATCCCAACTCGTCAGCGTCGGTCCCAGCGCGGTTTCCAGCGGCCCGAGCCAGGCGGCGAAATGGCGCCATTGATCGAGGCCATCGGTGAAGATGGGACGGCGCACCTGTTCGGAACTGGCGGTGCGCACGGCGCGCTTGTTGCGCCAGAAGGACAGGCATTCCTCCTCGAACGGGAGGCCCATATGGTCGAGCAGCCGCGCCACTTCGCCCGGCGTGTCGGCGACCATGCGTTCATAAAGGACGCGGTGAACCCGGCCGGGGAGGGCGGTGTCGATCGCCGCCATATGCTCCACATAGGTCCGATAATAGCGGCCAATGTCGGTAAGGTCGTAGGTGAAGGACTGGCCGCGCGCGAAATGCTGTTTCCAGCCGGAAAAGCAGCAGCCCATCGGATGGCGGCGCGCGTCGATGATCCGGGCATTGGGCAGGATCAGATGGATCAGGCCGGCATGCTGCCAGTTATTGGGCAGCTTGTCGATGAAGTGGGGTTTGTCGCTTTGCCGGTGGATGCGGGTGCGGTCGAGATATTCCTCGCCCAGCCGCGTGCGGTCCGCCGGGGCGAGCGCGCGGAGCATCGCGTCGAAATCGGCAAATTCGCCTTCATCCACGCGCGATTGCAGCCGGCCGGCGATCGCCATCATGTCGGGCAGCTCCATGGTGCCTTCGACCTGGCTGTGGCTGGACAATATCTGTTCGACCAGCGTCGATCCCGCGCGCGGCAGGCCGACGATGAAGATCGGATCGGACGCGGGGCAGCCGCCATCCTTGCGGGCGGCGAAGAAGGGCGCGGTGAAGCTGCGGGTGGCGGCGGCGACTTCGGCGGCGAAGGCGTCGGCATCGTGCAGCACCATGGCGCGGCGCAGGCGGTTGCCTTCATCATAATGGTCGAAGGCCGCGGGATAGTCGCCCGCATCCTCCAGCGCCTTGCCCAGCGAGAAATGGAGGTGAAAAATATCCTCCTGACGGGCTTCGGCGTCGGGTTCCAGAGAAGCGAGCGCCCGCTCCATCGCCACTATGTCGGCGGGGTCAAGCGTCACCGTCTTGAGATTGGCGAGGCTCCACCAGGCTTCGCCCATTGTCGGTTGATGCGTAACCGCCTGCCGATAGGCGTCGACCGCCTCCGCCTGTTCCCCCAACGTCTTGAGCGCATGGCCCAGATTTTGCCAGACTTGCGGCTGCTCCGCTTTGGCGGCGAGCAGCGCTTCGTAGATCGTGCGCGCGCCCTGCTGATCGCCCAGCCGCACCAGCACCGACGCCTTGAGCAAGGCATAGCCGGGATTGCGCAGCGGCGACCCCTGGAGATGTTCGGCATGGATGAGCGCCTGCGCCAGATCATTGGTCTGGAGCAGCAGGCGGACGAGGAAATCGCGGGCGAGATCGAAACCGGGGGCGGTGTCGACCGCGCGCTGCACCAGCGCCAGCGCCGCTGTCATGTCGCCCTGACGCCAGTGGATTTCGCCCGACAGGCGCAGCGCGGGCGGATCGTCGCGGTCGGCGAGCAGCGCCTGCGCCGCGTCGAACCGCTCCTCCCGCATGGCGATGGCCGCTTCGAGCAGGGCGCGGTCGCGCGTGGCGGCGTGGACGCCCGACAGGTCGGCGCGCCAGCCATCCTGATCGCGCCCCGCCCGGCGCAATTGCGCGCCCAGCAGGAACCAGCCGCCCGCCACCGCTGGTTGCTGCGCGGTCAGTCGCTCCAGCGCGGCGATCGCCTGATCGGTTGCGCCCGTTTCGCTGGCCGTCTGCGCCAGTTCCCAGAGGACGGCGGGAATGTGCGATTGGGTGCGGGCGAGCGCGGTCAGCCGGTCAAGCGCCGCCAGCGGTTGGCCGAGCCGTCGCAGCGCCTGCGCGGCGATAAGCTGGGCGGGCGGCAGGCCGGGAGATTGGCGCAGGATCGCTTCGGCCTGCGCCAGCGCGGCGGCGGGGTCGCTGTCGAGCCGTTGCGCGGCATCGGCGAGCGCCTGATGCGCGGCCTGGCCGGAGCCGGCGGCGCGGGGAAGGGGACTGGTCATCGTGCCGGCGGCGGCCATGGGCTGTCCTAAATTCCTGTGTCGGATGCAGCATGCCGGGGATTTTGCAGTTGCGCAATCTTAGTTGTGCGCCGCCGCAACTAAGCTGTTGACTCCTGATTGTGTTGCCGCATTATCAAAGTTGGACAAGCGTCCTGAATGGATTGCGTCCAAGGGGTTTATAGTTGGAAATATCGGGCTGCGCCGGCGCGCAGCATGTCCGGTGGCATTGGTGCTTCCGGCCGTGGTCGTTTGCGCGCTGGTGTTGGCTGCGGTCCGCCTGTGTCCGTCGGGGCATGGTGCGGTGCGTCAATGTCATGCGGGCAAACCGTGGGCGATAGTCAGGAGAGCGAGGCGAGAGGCGTGGTTTCTTCAGGGGGAGTCCAACGGAATGAAAGTCCAGTCTCATCGCCGGTCGCAATTGATGAAGATACTGGGGGTGACAACCATCCTGGCGGGGCTTGCCTCCCCCGCATTCGCGCAGACAGCGCCGGCCGATGCCGCCGCAGCGCCCGAAGAACAGGGCTTGAGCGAAATCGTGGTGACGGCGACGCGCAGCGCGCAGAGCATCCAGAAGGTGCCGATTTCCATGCAGGCGCTGGGCGCGGAAATGCTGGTCGAACGGCAGGTGAAGGGCCTGACCGACTTTGCCGCTTTGCTGCCGTCGGTGTCGTTCGAAGGCATCGGGCCGGGCCGCAACACCGCCTTCTTCCGCGGCATCGTGCCCGCGGGCGGCGCCTATGCCTCGGTCGGCTATTATCTGGACGATATTCCGATCACCGGGACCGAAGTGCCCGACATTCACGCCTATGATCTGGAGCGCGTGGAGGCATTGTCCGGGCCGCAGGGCACGCTCTATGGCGCGGGCTCGCTGTCCGGCACGATCCGCCTGATCACCAACAAGCCCAGTCTGGACAAGTTCGAGTTCGGTTACAACGTCGAAGCCAATAAATATGGCAAGGGCGATTTTGGCGGGCAGCTGGAATCCTACATCAACGTGCCGGTCAGCGATACGCTGGCGGTGCGGGCCATGGGCTATTATAGGCGCGATGGCGGCTATATCGACAACACGCCCAACAATGGGAAACTGAACGATGGATCGCCGGCGGTCTATAATCTGGGCGATACCAATCCGCTGACTTTCTACAATCTCGACAATAGCGACATCGCCAAGGATGATTACAACACGATCAAGGAATTTGGCGGGCGCCTGCAATTGCTGTGGGAGCCGGTCGATGGCTGGTCGTTCAACCCGTCCATCACCGCGCAGAAGCAGGTGGCGCGCGGCTATTTCGGTTATGATCCACGCGTCGGCGATCTGGAAGTCCATGACTATGACCAGACCAAGAATGACGACCGCTGGTATCAGGCGGCCATGTCGATCCACGGCCATATCGGCGATTTCGAGGTGGTTTCAGCGACCGGCTATTTCAAGCGGCGCACCCGGACGCTGAACGACTATACTTATTATACCGTCACCTATGACGGGTTCGGCGGTGGCTATGAAAGCTATTTGCAATTTTTCGATGCGGCCGGGTGCAGCGGATCGGGCGATAGCCTGAAGTGCACGACTTTGCTTGATCCGACGCAATATTATCATGCCGACACCAAGCGGAACAAGTTCACGCAGGAATTGCGGATCAGCACGCCCAAGAGTTGGCCGTT
The DNA here is from genome assembly GCF_042647625.1 of Sphingobium rhizovicinum. Taxonomy (NCBI): domain Bacteria; kingdom Pseudomonadati; phylum Pseudomonadota; class Alphaproteobacteria; order Sphingomonadales; family Sphingobiaceae; genus Sphingobium; species Sphingobium rhizovicinum. Next base: position 798,167 of record NZ_JBHRVU010000004.1, read on the forward strand.
CGACGTGACGGTTGGCGGCTTCTATCAGCGGCAGTCGAACAAGCTGAACACCTATTATGCGATCCGCGGTCTGGAAAATGTCGTGGGTTACACGGCGGCCTGCGCCTATTCGGTGGTCGAAGATGTGTGCGACGGCAATGAAACCACGCTGGATGGCTTTGGCATTCCGGAATCGGCCGGCGGTACGATGGTGGTCGGCAATCCGGCGGCCAAGGGCGACGGCTATTATATTGTCGAGCAGAACCAGCTTTATCATGACAAGGCGATCTTCGCCGAAGGTCATTACAACATCACGCCGACGGTCAAGATCACGGGCGGCATCCGTTACTTCTGGACCGATTATTCGGTCGTCGGGTTCGCCGGCGTGGCGGCATCCGCGCAGGGGGTGGGATGCGAAACGCCCCTGCCGGCCGATCAGCGCCTGACCTGCCTCAACACCAATCCGCTCGCCACGGACCGGACCGGGCGGTATAAGGAGGATGGCGAAACGCACAAGATCGCGCTCGACTGGCAGATCACGCCGGACAAGATGGTCTATGCCAATTATTCGACAGGCTTCCGCCCCGGCGGCTTCAACCGGCCGCTGCGCATTCGCGCGACGGCGACGAAGCCGTCCTTCCTGGCCGAAGTGCCTTCGTTCGAGTCCGAAACGCTCACCAACTATGAGTTGGGCGTGAAGACGACCTGGAACAATATCTTCCGCCTGAATGCGGCGGTCTATTTCGAAAAATGGAACAACATCCAATATGGCGTCGTCGTCGCCGGGGCGCAGGGCGCGGGCATGACCGGCAATGCGGGCAAGGCCGAGGTGAAGGGCATCGAATATGATGCCAGCCTGAAACTGGGCAAGATCACCATCAGTTCGTCCGGGGCCTTCAACGACGCGAAGTTGAAGGGCGATTTCTGCAACTTCGCGGTCAACGCCGAAACGGAGTCCATCTCCCAACTGTCGACCTGCTCGCAGGGCACTTTCACCGAAGGCAACCCCCCGATCCCGACCGTCGCGGCGGACGATGGCACGCGCCTGCCGCGCCAGCCCCGCTTCAAGGGTACGACGTCGATCCGCTATGACACGATGCTGGGCGGTTATGACGCCTTCCTTCAGGGGGCGGCGTTGTACCAGACCGGGGCGACGCAGGATCTGAACGTCAACGCCAACGAACTGCTGGGCAGCACCAAGGGCTTTGTCAGCTTCGACTTTTCCGGCGGCATCAAGAAGGGCAGCTGGAACCTCAGCTTCTTCCTGCAAAACGCCTTCGACAAGCGCGGGCAGCTGACCAAGAATACCTTCTGCTCGATCGACTTCTGCGCCAATTCTTCGCGCACCTTCACGATCAAGCCGCAATTTTTCGGCATCCGCTTCGGTCAGAAATTCTGATCGGTCGATAGTGGAAAAGGGAGAACCGCCGTCGGATCGGGGAGATTCGGCGGCGGTCGTCCTTTTGACGGAAATTGCCAAAGCGACGGGCCGTGGCCTTCGGGCGGCCGGTCGAGCGGGTATTTTCTGGTCGGGTTAATCGGCAATTCAGGTCGGTTTTTGGCGGATTTGCGTGCTTTTCCCTTCGGCTTCAACTCAACTGGCGAGATGCACAGCCGGTCAGAATCTCATTGTCGGAATTTCCGCGCTCGGCTTCGTCTGTTGCGGCAATGTTACCGATAAGGAGAATAAGATGTCGCCGTCTCTGACCAAATTGGCCCCCTGGCCGTCGTGCTGGTGGGTTCCATGGCACTGGGTGGCTGCGCCACTAAAGGGTTTGTCCGCGAACAGGTCGCGACCGTGAACCAGCGCGTCGATGCGCTGGATTCGAAGTTGCAGACCACTGACGGCACCGCGCGCCAGGCGCTGGCCGAAGCGCAGTCGGCATCGGGCCAGGCGCAGCAGAACAGCCAGCGTCTCGACCAGCTGAACGGCCGCGTCGACAGCGTCGAGCAGCGCATGGCCGAAGCGCAGCGCAAGCGCGCGCGCAACTGACGATTGCTTTCATAACCAGAAGATCATGACATCCTGCGTCGGCGCCCTTTTCCCTTTTCAGGCGCCGACGCCTTTCCCCGAGTATCCCCACGCATGATCAGAATTTTCCCGGCGCTGGCCGGGTTCGCGCTGCTGACGGTTGGAGTGGCCGATGCCGGGCAGGCCGCGCCGGTCGCAGCCAAGGCGCAGACGAAGAAGGCGCCGGCAAAGAAGGCTTCGGCGAAAAAAGCAGGGGCGAAGAAAAAGCCGGCTGCGGCGGCCAAAGCCCCGCCTGCGCCGCCAGTGGTTCGGTCGGCGCAGGCCGAGCAGGTCGCCCAGTGGGTTGAGACTTCGCATGATAATCGCGGCCTTCCCTATGTCATCATCGACAAGAAGGGCGCGCACGCCTTTCTGTTCGACGCCAAAGGCAAGCCGCTGGCTGATGCGCCGGTGCTGATCGGCATTGCGCCGGGGGATGATGCGACGCCGGGCGTGGGCAGCAAGTCGCTGGCTGAGATCGGTCCTGCCGAAAAGACCACGCCGGCCGGACGCTTCATCGCGAAATTCGGCGTGGCGGCGGGCAAGACGCGGGTCTTGTGGGTCGATTATGCGACGTCGGTCGCGCTGCACATGATTCCGCCGGGCAACCCCAAGGAGAAGCGGCGCGAACGCATGTTGTCGCCTGCGATCGATGATAATCGCATCACCTTTGGCTGCATCAACGTGCCGAAGGTTTTTTACAATCAGGGGGTCAGCCCGTTGTTCAAGCGCAAGGGCGGGGTCGTCTACATCCTGCCCGACATCAAGCCGATCGAAGAGGTTTTCCCCCGGTTGCGGGTTCAGCCTTTCCTGAACGCGGCGGCAGAGCGGGTGAAGGATAGGGCGACCGACATGGCGACCGCTGCGCCGGAATAAGTCTGCGACGTGGCGGCGCATTATTGGGCCTGGAAGGGTGGGAAGGGGACGGTCGACTCTGGGATGAGTTTAGCCAATATCAGTCGTCGGTTCAGGCTTGGCTTGCGTATGGATTAGCCATCACATTCCCCGGAAGTGACAGCCAATGAACCAAATCCGTCCGATAGCCTTCATCTTTTTCGTTCAGTGCAGCAAACCCTTGAAGCATATCAATATCAAGAAAAACCTCTGCATATCGGCCATTCTCAACGCCATCTTCTAGGAATAGTTTCATGTGAACTGGTTTTTTGGCAACTAAAGATGGATCTGAATTTATACCGACCGCAAAACATTCGACTCTGCTGGCGAATTTTAATTCATTGATAACGCCATGGCCTTTGTTCCCAAACAACTTTCTTACGAACCCTTCATTTTTTGGTCGCGGTGTGGAAATGCCATAATAAGCTGCGAGCAGGGTTAGGAGGCGATCACTTTCAATTCCGCAGGAACAAAGTGTTATCGGTCCCCAAAAACTACGAAAAGCATCATTTTCTTCGCCATCGATCTGCTCTTGCCATCCCGAAACCGGAATGATCGCAATAAAGCCAACTGGTTCATATGGAGTCGCATCAGCACGGAATTTTAGCTGCCAGAAATTCGCTTTCTCATCATAGGCTGTTTCGACAATCTCGAAGGTCATGTCACACATCGCCGGAAGGCCGCCGCCCAACTCTTCCAAATTGCAAAAAACGTGAACCATCGGCGCCCCCTTAGACTGCGAACCGCATTTTTGTCTGCTCACGGTGGTTAACGCAAGGAGTTCAGATGTCCACTTCTGGTCGCTTCCTGACCATCCAAACCTATGCTGCAGCCTATCCCTTTTGCCCCGGATAGAGGAGGCGCAGGGAGGCGGGGGCACCGCATTGGCGGATGGCGCTGTCGACCTGGCGGGCGCGTTCGGCCTTGAGCATGGTGGTGGACAGCGCCTGCGCACGTTCGCGGGCGATCTCATCGGCGGTGAAGGGCTTTGATCCCGATGGCGCGCTGGCGCCGCCCAGTCCGAACACGACATAGTTCATCATGTCGGCCAGTTGCTGATTATCCTTGATCCGGCTGTGCGCGACATTGGGCAGGCGGATCAGATAGGCGCGGGCCGCAGGCGTGCAGAGAAACCAGCCGACCCGGCCGCGCAGTTCGGGCAGTTGGGCGGGCGCGGTGCTGCCATTGACGCCATGGCAGCCGGCGCATTGTTCGACATAGTCGGCGCGGGCCATCTCGGGATCGGTGATGGCAGCGGGCAGCAGGCCCATGGGCGGTAGCGCGGCGCGCAACCCGGCGGTGGCGCCGAGCAGGAGCAGGGCGGAGCCAAGGATGGGACGGACTGAGCGTGACAGCATGTCGGTCGACATATTCTTTATCTGCGCCGTTTCCCTATCCATCCGTCATTGCAAGCGTAGCGTGCCGAAGGCGGGCGAAGCCCAACCAATCCATAGTCGCGCGCATGATTGCTTCGCTACGCGTGCAATGACGAAATGTCAGCTTGCCGCGCCCACCATGACGGCGGTGGAGCAGTGATAATCCATGCTGCTGGTGCCGAAACACCAGATCACGTCATTGTTGAGCTGGGGCATGTAGAGCTGGGTTTCGCGGTCGGTATTGTCGCAACCGCACTGGCCGCAGGCGGGTTTGCCGCAACAGTCGCGATAGGCGATCAGATAGGCTTTGCCGTCATCCGGGTTGATGCAGGTGCCGACCCAGCTGACCGGCGAAGGCTCCGCGCCCGGCGGGCAGCTATGAATGCCGCCGCCGCAACAGGTGCATAGGGCCCCGTCGATCGCGCAATAGCGCCAATAGTCGCATTTGGTGTCGTCCTTCGTCTGCGCGGTGCGGGCGAAGAAAGTCTTGGCTTCGGGCGATCGGTCGGGCTTGGCGGCTTCGGCGCGGCTGACGGGCAGCAGCGGGAAAGCGGGCGCGGCGACCAGGGCGGCCCCCAGCCGCGTCAGCATCGACCGGCGCGAGGAGCCGCCGGCGAAGGTGCGCAGCAGCTTTTCCCCCAGGGCGTCAGCGTTGAACTTCTTCATCTGTCGTTCCCCCAAAATCGAATTTTACGCCGCCTGCGCCTTCAGGCCGCCGATATAATCCTGCACCGTGCGGATGCCCATTTCGTGGGCGACGATCAGGCTTTCGAGATGCTCGCGGCTGTTGACCAGCCCCTTGGACAAGATCGCGCCTTCGGCGTCGAGCAGCACGGCGAAGGGCAGCTTGGCGACTTCATAGGCTTGCCCAACCTCGGGACCATTGACGAAGGCGTAGCTTTCCAGCCCATGCTGGGCGATCATGGCGCGCTGGGCGGCGACATCATCATCGCCAACGAAGGTCAGGGCGACGCGCTCCGCATGGGCGAAGCTGGTCGCCATCGGGATCACCGCCTTGCAGAGCGGGCATTGCGCCGACACGAACAGCAGCAGGCGCAGCGACACGCCATGGGCGTGGCCGCCGATCGTCACCGCCCTGCCATTGAGATCCTGCGTCACGATCGCGCCGGTGCTGCTGCCCACGGACGGGCCGCCGCTGGTGGCCAGCGCGCCGGCCGGGGCGACGCGAATGTGCAGCACGCCCACCTGCCGCGCCAGCGCCAGCAGCGCGACGACGAGGCCGAGGATGACGATCCAGGAGACGATCTGCGAAATGATGAGCGAAGTCAGCATATTATCTCCGATGAGCGGGCGACGCGGCGAGCGCCGTCAGCGACTGGAACAGCAGGCAGAGAAGCGCGATGGCAGCGCCGCCGGCGATCGCGGTGGCAAGGTCCATCACGCCGAAAGTCGGGGCGGGCGGCAGGCGCAGGCCCAGCAGCGCGGCGAGCGCGATGTTGCGGGCGACCAGCGGCCAGCCGATCGGATGACGCAGCGCGCCATGGCCGCAACCGCAATCGATATGGCTGCGGCCGCGCACGATGTTGATCGCCATCGCGCCTGCAAAGAGCAGCAGCAGCGCCATCGCCGCGACGACCGCCAGCGGATGCAGGCCGATCAGCAGCGCTGCGCCGGTCGCGACCTCCGCCAGTGGCAGCGCCGTGGCGGCCGGGGCGACCAGCGCGGCGGGCAGCAGCCGGTAATTGGCGATCACGCCGGACAGCAGGGCGCGGTGCCGCCATTGGGCGATGCCGGCGGCCAGAAAGAGCAGGCCGACGGCGATCGAGACGGTCAGGCCGAACAGGGCCAGCGCCTGCTCTACCAGTGTTCCCACGGTCAATAGACCTCCGGTACGGTGATGACGCCGCCGCCGGCCTTCTCGATCTTGTGCTTTTCTTCGCCGGTGGCGACGTCCAGCACCAGCGCCTCACCCTTTTCGCCGTTCATATAGAGCAGCGGCTTGGCGGTCTGCGACACTTCGATATTGTTCATCGGGTCTTTAAGCGTGAAGCGCTTCACCACTTTTTGCGCGGCGACGTCGACCTGCCACACTTCATTGCCCGATTCCTTGTGGGACCAATATTCGCCCTTGTGCATCAGCACGAACAACATGCCGGTCGCGCGGTGCAGCGCCATGGGCTGGCGGCCGCCGGGATACCAGTTGACCTCCAGCGGCTTGGTTTCGCCGACGCGGATGCCGGCCGCCGTCTGGATCGAGAAGGGCGCGGCGACGGTCGGGCTGGCGCTGATCTGGGCGACGTAAATCTGGCCGGTATAGGTGAGGAAGGTGGTGGTCTTCTTCTTCCGGTCATAGGCGAAATTATCGAAGATCGGATCATTGGTCGCGTCGAAGAAGGGGGCGGTGTGGGTGATGTCGCCCTTCGCACCCTTTACCGCGACGGTGGCGATCGACCCGTCCGAACAGAGCGCCGAAAAGCCGACGCCCGGATTGGGCATCAGGCTGGCGCAGCCGGGCAGTTCGATTGCGGCGGTGAACTTCTTCTTCGCCAGATCGACGATGTTTACGCCCGACGTCGGGCTGAAATCATAGACATAGGCGGTCTTGCCATCGTCACTCACGATGAAATTATTCTTGCGCGATCCGATGAGGATGCGGCCGGGCAAGGGAATTTCGGTGACGAGGTTCAGTGTCTTGCTGTCATACACCGTCACCATGTCCTGCCGGGTGCCGCGATCAACCTTCGACCAGATGGTTTCGGCGACATAATAATATTGGCCGGCCGGATCGATCGCCATATCGGCGAGGCGGCGGGTTTCGACCATGCCCTTCATCTTGCCGCTTTCGCCGTCGAAGATGCTGGTGCCCGGCATATCCCACCCGCCGTCGACATAGAACCATGTCGGCTTGGGCGGATCGATGGTCAGAACATCCGATTCCTCCGGCTCCAGCGCGGCTTTGGTGTCGGCCAAGTCGGCGTGCGCGATGGCGGCGCTGCCCAGCAACAGGGCGGAGAAAGCGGCGGCGAAAATCCTGCGTGTGGCGTTCGACATGCTGGCTGATCCCCCTTGGTGCCTGCTGCGTCGATGACAAGGTTTGACACCTGTCCAGATTCGGTCAAGGGGGTGAAACGGTCTGGCAACAAATAAATGTTGCGGCGCGATAGGTTTAGGGTTTTTTGAAAATGCGCGAAAGAGCGCGTTTTCATTGCGGCACCGGCCCACACCCCCACCCGACTACCCAGACATGGTATCCTGATGGGAGGTCGGGTGGGGGTGTGGGCCGGTGCGGATGCGCCGGAGGCGCACTTCCAAACAGGCTCTTAAGCCAGTTCCGGCTCTTTTGCCGGGGCGAGCGCGGCGATGTCGCTTGATGTGGCGGTGCGGGCCAGCGTCACCAGCGACTGAACGGCGAGCGCGGTGAAGGCGGGCATCTTGTCCGCCCAGGGCTTGCCATGGCCCAGGAAGGGGGTGGCCCCCTCCATCGTCGCGCTGATGAACAGGGCGACGGTGCGCACATCTTCTTCCGACAGGGCCGGATTGATGGCGGCGACATAATCGCCGATCACGCCATGCACCCGCTCGTAAAAGGCGCGGACGCGGTCGGCGACGAACTCATTATGATTGGCCAGCGCCCACAGTTCGGTGAAGAGGTGGGTGGTGCGTTTGGAACCAATATCGTCCAGGCACAGGATGATGACCAGCTTCAGCCGTTCTTCGGCGGTCAGGCCCGGCTTGCGCACGACATCGTCGAGCATCTTGCCATAGCTGTCGACCAGCTCGTCCAGAAGCACCTGGATCAGCATTTCCTTGCGGGGAAAATGATAGCTGACATTGCCCACCTTCATGTCGCAGCGCGCGGCGATGCGGCGGATAGTAAAGGCATCCGCCCCCTCGTCAATCAGCACGTCCAGCGCCGCCTTCAAAATGGCGGAAACCGTTTCGGTGCCTCTGGCATAGATGCCGGGACGGGAAGGGGCGAGTATCTGCGTCATTTGACTTATTGGGCGGTGTATCACTCCTTTCTGGCGGTGGCCAGCAAAGATGGCGGCGGGGATGGCGGGTTTCCCTCAGTCCTTCGTTGTTCAGTCCCCAAAGAGTTTGAATTCGGCCAGGCGCGTGGCCTTGCCCGCCGGCTGGGTGAAGAGCAGCCGGACCTTGCTGGCCTGAATCTGCGGCCAGCGCACATCGGTCACGCCATTGGCGACCGGACTGTCCATTGGCGCGGCGATGTCGCGCCAGTCGCCGTCGATCCATGCTTGCAGGCGATAGCTTTGCGGCACGGCGAAACCCTTGTTGTCGGCGAAGAAGGCGAGTTCGGCGCGGGCAAGCGCGGTGGGCTTGCCCAGATCGATCGCATAATATTGCTGCGATGCCGCCGGGGTGGGCGCCGAAGACCAGCCATTGGGCAGTTCGGGGAAGAACCAGACGCGGCCGTCGATCGCATCATGCACATTTTCCGGCGCGTCGTTGCTGGAGGCGGAGCCGATCGGGAACTGGCCGCGCACCAGCTGCACCGCCAGATTGATCGGACGGGCGATGGCGGGCGTGGCTGCGCGCGCGACGGGAACTTCGATGCGGCCGAGCGTGTCGCGCCGGGCGACTTCGCCGCCGTCAACCTCGATCGAAAGCCCCTTGCCGCGCCGGTAGTGGCGGCCGTCCGCATCCCATGTCACCGCGACCTTATGGCCATGATAGGGAATGTCCTGCGCGCGGAACCAGGGCAGGGTCTGGCTGTCGCCAGTGTTGGGCAGCAGCGGGTTCACTTCCAGCACATCATCGGCGCGGGGGCGGATGCCGACCAGGCCGGTCAGGATCAGATCGTTGAAGCCGGAATGGAAATAATGATGGCTGCGGTCGAGGCCGACGATCGGCCTGCCGGTTTCAGGGTGATAATCCTCTTCGATATCCAGTCGCCGATCCTTGCCGCTGCCCTGATAATGAAGCGCGGCATATTGGCGCAGCAGGCGCATATAGGCGCTGCGGGTGACGGGGCCGTCGGCTTTATAATGGTCCAGCAGATTGGCCATGGCGTGCAGCACCTGCGTCGTCTGATAGGGCCAGATCGGGCCGTTCCACTGGCATTCGGGCGCTTCGCCCAGATAGCGATATTGGCGCATATAATATTCGTAATTCGCCTCGACCGTGCGCATCCCCGCTTTCCCGGCGAGCGAGGCGGGGTCGAGCAGATGCGCCCATGCCGCCGTATATTTCGCATCGTCGGGGACGAGGTTGAACATCCACGGCAGATAGCCGACCAGTTCGCGATTGCGGATCGGATCCCAGTAATTGACGAACTCATTCTTCCGCGACTGGTGGCGGTCGATGAAATGGGTGAGCTTGTCGCTCCACAGGTCGGTCAGGACGCGCTGCTTGAGGGCGTCGGCGCGGGCGGCATAGTCGGCCGCCATGGCCTTGTTGCCGGCCATCTCCGCCATTTTGGAGAGGGCGCGGGCATTGGCGAACATATAGCTGTTGACCGAGGGGCGGAAGGCGTCGCCGCCCCGAAACCCGTCCTTGCCGCCCGAAGCGTCGATCGAGGAGACGGTATATTCGGTCGCGTCGAGCAACGGCTCCACGAAATAGAGGCCCTTGTCGAAGTCGTACTTGTCGTCCCACAGCCGGTAGATGTGGTTCATGACCGGCAGATGCTTCACCGCGTCCGCGCGATCGCCATCGACCAGATAACGGCCCCAGACGCTGTCGGCCATATGATCGGTGAAGTGCCGATCATTGCCGCCGCTGCCATACATGAAGTTGATATAATCGTCGGCGAAGCGCCGATCGTTGAGCCAGCGCCCTTCGCCGATATGGAAGCCGCTGGCGTCGTTCAGGCTGGCATAGGGATGGCGTTGCCAGTCGACATCGTCGAAAAATTCGGTGGTGATATAGCCTTCCGCGCCCAGATCGCGCTGATGCCCGCGATAGACCTGCCAGCGATAATAATAGACGGCGTCGATGGTCGGATCGGCGGATTCGAAGAAGGGGATGCGATCGCGATACCAGGGCGCGTCATTGCCGAAGCGCTGGGTGGCGATGGCGGCCGTGTCCATCAAAGGCTGGTCCGCAGCAGGGGCAGGAGAGGCGGCGCCGATCCCGGCAAAGGCTGCCCCAGCCAGCAGCAGCATGGTGATCGCGCGCATCATCTTCTCCCTGTAATCCACAAATAAATATGGCGGCCGCAGCGGGACTGGAGAGCATCCCGATACGGCCGCCATGATGATGGGCGCGGCGAGGAGACGCCACGCCCATCGGGCACTCAGTCAAACTTGAAGCGGACGCCCAGAGCAAAGGTCCGGTCGATCAGCAGCGTGCTGGAGTTGAACTGCGTCGGATTGCCAACATCGCCAAACTTGTAATAATTCTGCTGCTTCGCCTTGGTGATGTTCACCGCGTCGAAGGTGATGCCGATGTCTTCGTTCACGTTCAGGGTCAGCTGGAAGTCCAGGCTCTTTTCCGGCGCGCGCCACATGCCGATCGGGTTGGCAAAGGCGCGGGCTTCATTGTTGTTCAGGAAGCCCTTGCGCCAGATATAGGACAGGCGGGCGCCGACCGGGCCTTTATCATAGGCCAGGGTGGCGTTGTAGGACAGCTTCGACACACCGAAGAAGGCGGACTTGGCCGTGCCGGTGATTTCGCCTTCATTGTTGACGACCGGGATCGTCTGTTCGGAATCCAGGATCGTCGCGCTGCCGGTGAAGCCCAGACCATCAAGGAAAGTGGGCAGATAGGACGGGAAGTAAGTCAGACCCAGTTCCAGACCCTTGAGCGTGCCGTTGGAGGCGTTTTCCGGCCGGGTGATGTTGAAATATTCGGTATAGGTTTCGTTGCGCGGCAGATAGTTGTTCGGGATGAACTCGCGCACGGTCAGAGGAACGACCAGGCCGTCGATCTTGCGCTGGAAAGCCGTCGCATAGATGGCGCTGTTGCGTTCGAAATACCATTCGATCGCAAGGTCCATATTTTTCGAATGGGTCGCCCGCAAATTGGGGTTGCCCGAAGAGCCCGTGCCGAAGCCGACGCGCGACAGATCGCCGCCCAGCGCCAGATTGGGGTTGAGGTCGCCGAAGGCCGGACGGCGCAGCGTTTCGCCATAGTTGAAGCGGATGCGCAGATTGTCCGTCAGATTATAGCGTGCGGTGAAGGACGGCAGGAATTTCTGCGAGTTGGTGGCCACGCTGGTCCGGGCGAAATTGGCGCCGCGATCGAAATAATCATAGTCGGTGTCGATCGCCACGAAACGCACGCCGCCCTGAAGCTGGAGCGGGCGGCCGAAGAGTTCCAGTTCGCCATCGGCCACGATGTAGGCGGCCAGATTGGTTTCGTTGATGCCGAACACATGGCCAAAGCTCATCTGGTCGGACAGCAGCAGGCCGGCGGTCGGATAGGCGGCGCGGTAGAGGGCGCGCACGGCGTCCTTGTCCATGCTGCGCGGATCGGCCAGCACCCAGCTGGTCGGAATGTCGGCGCGACCGTCGAAGAAGCCGCTGTTGGTGAAGGGCGTGCCTTCGCTCAGGGCGTCGAGCGTGATGCCCAGACCGCCTGCGCCCTGATCGCGGACATAGCTGTCGGCCTTGCGGGCGTCATAGCGCCAGCCCGCCTTGATGCGACGCAGGAAGCCTTCGTCCCACTTATATTCGCCATCCAGCATCATCGTCAGCGCGCTGCCGGTGTTCTTCGTGCCGCTGTCGAACAGATTGCCAACGGTCCAGGCCGACGCGTCGGTCAGCACCCCCTGATTGCCGAAGCTGTAGGAGGGCAGGCCGCCGCCGCCATTAAAATCGATATTCAGGTCGAGCGGACCGCGATCGGTGCGGATGGCGAAGAAGGAGGTTTCGTTCTTGCTGTCCTGATAGGCGATGTCGGCGGTGATCTTGCCGCGCTCGCCCACGTCCCACTTGGCGTTCAGGGCATAGACATAGCTGTCGGTCTTGTTGGTCGCCATGTCGCCGCTGTTGAAGCCGGCGACTGCGCCCATCTGGCGCGACTTGATGATGTTCGTGCCGTCATAAAGTTCGAAGCTGTTTGCGACGTCGGTGGGCAGATTGCCCCACCAGTCGGCGAAGCTGAAGTGCAGGCTGTTGAAGGTTTCGCCCCGGAAGCCAGTGTAGAACACTTCGGCGGTGTAGACCGAACTGTCATTGGGGGCCCACTGGAGCGCGGCATTGATCGAAGGACGTTCGCGCTTGCCATAGAGGTCGGACGCGATGACGGCGTCACGCGAGAGATAATAGGGCGTTTCAACGCCATTGATATTCAGCGTGGAGCCGGGCGCGGTGGGCAGGCCGGCGTCGAGGCCCGGGGTCCAGTTTTCGTTGGTGGCGCCGGGGAAGATGCGCTGCAACGGGGTCAGGCCCGATCCTTCCGGCGGGGTTTCGGTGGCGAAGGGCACCATGGCGCCGGCCTGAAGATTCTGGTTGCGATAACGGGCCTTGGTGTAGCTGCCGTTGATCAGGAATCCGATGTCGCCGATGCCGGTTTCCCAGCGATTGCTGACGAGCAGGGCGACGTTCGGATTGAACTTGTCGGCCAGTTCCGAATAGACGCCGCGCGCCAGGCCCGAAATGGTGAAGCCGTCAAAGTCGAGCGGACGGCGGGTCTGCACGTCGATCTGACCGGCAAGGCCGGTTTCCAGCTGATCGGCCGAACGGGTTTTGTAGACGTCGATCTGCTTGACGAGGTTCGCCGAAATGTCCTGCAAGGCGAAGGATGTGCCGGCGGCGGTGAAGATGTTGCGGCCGTTGAGGGTGGTCAGCGGATCGGTCAGGCCGCGAATGGTGATGGCGGCGGTTTCGCCACCGGCGCGGTCGGTGACTTGAATGCCGGTGACGCGCTGGAGCGCTTCAACGACATTATTGTCGGGCAGCTTGCCGACGTCTTCCGACACGATCGAATCGACGATCTGGGTGGATTGCTTGCGGACGTTGAGCGCGCCGACGATCGAGGCGCGGACGCCGGTGACGACGATGTCGGCGGCTTCGTCTTCGCCCTGCGGCGCGGTGACGGCTGCATCCTGGGCGTGTGCGGCGCCCGACAGCATGAGCGCGACGATGGAAGCGGAAGCAAGTGCGACCGGCTTGAAAGCCATTTGAATATCCTCCCCTGGGCTGGCGCGGTTACGCCATGCGTGAATTACTCTGACTAATTATTGCTCCGACAAATGAATCGCAAGCGGAAAATTGGGGTGTGGTCCCATGAAATGGGATGCTTGTGATATTTATGCTGCATGTTAGGAAATGTCGGGGATTTCATGATTGAAATCCGGGGTTTTTCTGAAAAAAGGCCGGCCGCACGATGGCGGTCGACCCTTTTCTGCTTTTATATTGTCAGACTTGGGCGGTCAGTCCGCGCGCCAATAGGCCGTCATATCCCGGCTACCGACCAGTTGAACCTGACCGTCGGTCAGCCCCAAAGCCTTGCCAGGGGCGGCAATGGCGACGAAGCGTAGCAGGTCGCTGCCCTTGTCCTGAAACCGCACAAACTGGCTGCGCAACGCGAAGTCCGCATTCTTGCTGTCCTTTTCCAGCGTTACCGATCCGTCCTTCCTGGCGACCAGATAATGGTCGGGCAGCAGAATGGGGGACAGCATCACGCTTTGCTTGCCGGCGCGGCCGGGCGTCTGGCGGAACTGGGTCTGGGCCAGCGTCGGATTGCCGCCGATCAGGCGGGTGCCGTCGTGCGCCAGCAGCGACAGGGGGCTGGCGGCGGAGATGAAGCGTTCGGGCGTCGGGCCATTGCCGACCGGCACGCCGAAATCGGGGGTGCCATCGGCCGTATAATAGAGGCGCTGGACGCGGGTGTGGCGATCGGGATTGAACAGCGGATCGCCCTCAATCGCTTCATAGTCGCGGCCATGATAGACGAGGATGTCGCGGCCCTGTTCGTCCACGGTGAAGCTGTTGTGGCCGGGGCCATAGACGCTGGTGGCTGTATTAGTGACGAAGACTGGCTGGGGCGACTTGGTCCAGCTTTTGGCGTCCAGCAGGTCGGCATTCTCATCCGCCGTCAGCAGGCCCAGGCAATAGCGCGCATCGGTGGCGCTGGCCGAATAGGTCATGAACAGGCGGCCGTTGCGATGCAGGACCGCGGGGGCTTCGGCGACCTTGTAGCCGCGAATTTCCCAGTCGAGGGTGGGGACGGTCAAACGGGTCGCCTTGCCGGCCAGCTTCAGCGGCGATTCCAGCTTGGCGATATAGAGGTTGCTGTTGGTGTCGATGCCCGGTTCGCGCTGCGCCCAGGCGAAATAGCGGACGCCCTTGTGCACGAAGCTGGTGGAATCGAGGTTGAAGCTATCCCAGGGCGCCTGAAATTCGCCCAGCACGCTCCATTTGCCGGTCATCGGATCGGAGCCGTCGCAGACCACGGCATAGGTGCGGATGCGGAACACATCGTCCCCGCCGCCGCTGGGGCCGGCGGCGAAATACATATACCATTTGCCGTCGATCTGGTGGAGTTCGGGCGCCCAGATGAAGCCGGAGCGCGGGCCGCTCGCTTCATGACGCCAGAGCACGGCTTCCTTGGCGGTGGCGAGGCCCGCGATCGTCTTCGACCGGCGCAGGACGAGGCGATCATATTCGGGGACGGAGCCGGTCATGTAATAATAGCCGTCATCATGACGGAAGACCTGCGCATCGGCGCGCTGCTTGACCAGCGGGTTGACGGGCACCGGCGCGGCCGCCTCGGCCGAAGCGGTGCGGGCGATCGCCGGCGCGGCCGAAAGCGCGGCGGCGCTGCCGATAAAGCCACGGCGGGACAGGGTGAAGGGCATCAGAGTCTCTCCGAAATGCGGCGTGAAAAAAATCTAGTCAGACAAATGGATCAATATTCGGCTTGGGGCCAGCCGTCAGCCCCCCAGCGCACCGGCGCGATGCGCAAGGTGGGGGCGCCGTTCGCCTGTTTGTCATAGGCATGGTAGACGACATAGTCCTTGCCGTCCTTATCATGCAGCCAGCCGGCATGGCCGGGGCCGCGAAAGCGCTGCTGTTCCTGAAGATCGGCGCGCAGGAAGATGGTGCCGCCGCCCTCCATCAGGGGGCTGCCATCCTTGCCCAGATAGGGGCCGGTGATGGCCTTCGACCGGCCCATGACGGTGTAGTAGGTGCTGTTCACGCCCTTGCAGCAATAGTCATAGCTGACCATCAGCCAGTAATAGCCGCCATGGTCGATGATGAAGGGCGCCTCCACCGGCGCCGGGCCGCCGGCGGGGGCGGGGCGGCGGGCGATGGAGAAGGGCTTGGCCTGCGG
Source organism: Sphingobium rhizovicinum (assembly GCF_042647625.1). Taxonomy (NCBI): domain Bacteria; kingdom Pseudomonadati; phylum Pseudomonadota; class Alphaproteobacteria; order Sphingomonadales; family Sphingobiaceae; genus Sphingobium; species Sphingobium rhizovicinum. The sequence goes on from NZ_JBHRVU010000004.1 coordinate 813,629, forward strand.
GTCCCTGGGCTTGCCGGTCCTGGGGTCCAGTTCGAACAGCTTGATGCCGGTCCAGAAACTGCCCAGCGTCAGCCAGTGGCGGCCATCGCGGTCGATGATGAAATTGGGGTCGATGGCGTTATAGTCGTCGTCCTTCGTGGACAGGACGACCAGCCCTTCGTCGCGCCAGCCATAATTTTTCGCCTTGGGGTCCAGCGTCGGGCTGGTGGCGAGGCCGATGGCGGAGCGGTTCGATCCGAAGGTCGAGACGGAATAGTAAAGCCGATAGCGGCCGTTCACATAGCTGATGTCGGGCGCCCACATGCCATCGCTGCCGGGGATGGCTTCCTTGGCCCAGTCGGGTAGCGCGGTGAAGATCGGATCGCCCGCCGTCCAGTGGATGAGGTCGGGCGAGCTGCGCGTCTCGATCAGCCGCTTGCCATGGCCGGTGCTGAAGACGTGATAGATGTCGCCTTCGCGGGCGATGACCGGATCATGGGTGGGGACGAGATCGCCGGTCAACTGGCTGTTGAGCGTGGCAGGGGCAGAAGCTGGCTGCGCGATGGCGGGCAGGGCGGCTGCGAACAGGGCCATGCCGGTCAAGGCAGAGATGATCTGTCGGGCCATTATGACCTCTCCATATATAAACGCCGTGCTCCCGCGAAAGCAGGAGCCCAGTTGATAGTGCGGAACTGGACTCCTGCCTTCGCAGGAGCACGTTTTTCCTAAGGGATGGAGCGGGCGGTAATTCCACCCACTGCCCGCTCCAAACAGGTTATTGCAGTTCCAGCACCACCACCGACTTGGCCGGCAGCGTGACGGTCAGCGTGCCGCCGCTGACCTGCGCGCCGGTGAAGGCGACAGGCTTGACGGTTTCAGGCGCGTCGAAACTGTTGAGCGAATTGATCGCCGGCGCGGTCAGGATGCGGCCGCTGACGGTCGCGGCGTTCAGGCCGTCCAGCTTCACCGTCACCGTGTTGGACTGGTTCGGGTCCAGGTTCGACAGGCCGACATGGACCTTGCCATCCTTGCCCTTCACCGCCGAGCCGCTGACGGCCGGCATGGTGAACTGATCCTTGGCATACCAGGGCGACTGGATGTCGATCGGCAGCACCGTCGCATCCTGCCAGGGCTTGTACATTTCGAAGACATGATAGGTGGGCGTGAGCACCATCTTCTTGCCGTCGGTCAGGATCATCGCCTGAAGCACATTCACCATCTGCGCGATCGCGGTCATGCGGACGCGGTCGGCATGCTTGGCGAAGATGTCGAGATGGATCGAGGCGACCAGCGCGTCGCGCAGCGTGTTCTGCTGACGCAGGAAGCCCGGATGGGTGCCCGGATCCTGCGCATACCAGGTGCCCCATTCGTCGACCGCCAGGAACACGCGCTTGGCCGGATCATATTTGTCCATGATCGCGCTATGCTTGGTGATCAACTCGTCCATATGGACGGCGCCGGACAGGATGTTGGCCCAGCCGGATTCGTCGAAATTGGACGGATCGCCGATCGGCGGGAACTGGCTGTTGAGCAGCGTATAATAATGGAGCGAAACGCCATCGAGTTGCGGACCCGCAACGCGCATCATGGTTTCGGTCCAGTTATAGTCGTCGACATTAGCGCCCGCCGCGACCTTCATGATCTTGGTGCCGCGCGGCGCCTTGACGAAGGTGGCGTAGCGACGGGTTTCGTCCGCTGCGAATTCCGGGCGCATATTGCCGCCGCAGCCCCACAATTCGTTACCGATGCCGAAATAGGGGACGGCCCAAGGCTCCTTATGGCCGTTCTTCGCGCGCAACTCCGCCAGGCTGCCGGCGGGGGCGGTCATATATTCGACCCACTCCGCCATTTCCTGTGGCGTGCCGTTGCCCACGTTGCCGGCGATATAGGCTTCCGCGCCGACCTGCCGCAGCAGTTCGAAAAATTCGTGGGTGCCAACGCTGTTGGGTTCGGTCACGCCGCCCCAGTGGGTGTTGACCTTGACCGGGCGGTTCTTTTGCGGGCCGATGCCTTCACGCCAATGATATTCGTCGGCGAAGCAGCCGCCGGGCCAGCGGATGACCGGCACGGACAGATTCTTCAGCGCCGCGATCACATCGTTGCGGAAGCCGTTGGTGTTGGGGATCGACTTGTCGTTGCCCACATAAAGGCCGCCATAGATGCCATTGCCCAGATGCTCGGCAAACTGGGTGAAGACGCGCTTGTCATAGACCGCGCCGGGCTTGTCGGCATGGATGGTGGCGCTGGTCGGCTTGCCGCTGGTGTCGGCATGGGCCGGCAGTCCGGCCAGCGCACTGGCGCAGAGCAGCAATGCAGCGGCGGTGCGGCGCAAGGTTTTTGTCATGTCCGTCCTCTCCCTGTGGATAAAATTGTGAATGAATTTGTGGATAAGTCAGTCGTGAAAGGCGTCCGTCGTCTCTCGCGTGCCGCGCAGGAAGGCGTCGGCGACCAGCCGCAGCGGGCTGGTGTCGACATCCGACCGGCCGCCCCGGATCAGCGTGGCGAAACGGGCATAAAGGCCGGCATATTCGACATCCTCGCCATGTTCGGTGCCGCTGGGCAGGGTCAGCACCGCGCCGCCATGCGACAGTTTGAGCGTCCCCGCGTCGGTTTCAACGACGATGTCCCAGCTTTGCGGGCCGGTCTGGCGCCAGTCGAGGTCCATGTGGATCGGCGCGCCCGCCGTATCGCGGAAGGCGATGTCGGCGGCGATCGGCGCGGCGCGATTTTCCGGCAGCACCAACGTCGCGTCCTTCAGGAAGAAGGGGCGCGGCAATATATGGGTGACGATCGACAGGGCGTTGATGCCCGGATCGAACACGCCAAGGCCGCCGGGCTGCCAGATCCATGCCTGACCCGGATGCCAGACGCGGACATCTTCCCGCCAGATGATCGAGACTTTCTCGATCTTGCGTTCGGCCAGCCATGCGCGCGCCGGGGCGACCCCGGCGGCGAAGCGGCTGTGCCAGGCGGCGAACAGGCTGACGCCGACCTTGTCGGCCTGGCTTTTAAGCGCTTCCACCTCCGCCAGCGTGGCGCCGGGCGGTTTTTCGAGGAAGAGGTGAACGCCCTTCTTCAGCGCCTGCGTCGCCAGATCATAGCGGACCTGCGGCGGGGTGCAGAGCGCGATTGCATCCACCGCCGGCCCTTCGGCGAGCAGCGCGTCCAGACTGGCATGGTGCGGCACGCCGTCCAGACCTGCATCATGCGGGCTGACGGTCGCCGCCAGGCTGAAGGCGCTGTTGCCCCGGATCGCCGGCACATGCTGATCGCGCGCGATCTTGCCTATGCCGACGATCGCGATACGGATCGGGTCCATCTGGATCAGAGCTGCTTGACGGCAACCTGAACGGCGTCAGCGCGCTTCAGGGGATTGCGCACCGGCAGAGTGAAGGGCGCAGCGATGATTTCGAACACGTCGCCTTCCTGCGTTTGAATGCCGTCGCTGAACGACAAGGTGGCGGTGCCGAAGAAGTGGACATGCACGTCGCCGGAGCGGCGGAACAGATCATATTTGAAATGATGATGTTCCAGATTGGCGAAGCTGTGCGACATATTGCCTTCGCCCGACAGGAAGGGCTTTTCCCAGATCACTTCGCCGTCGCGCAGGATGCGGCTGGCGCCTTCGATATGCTCGGGCGGGGTGCCGACCAGCAGTTCCGGGCCAAGCGACGCCTGACGCAGCTTCGAATGGGCGAGCCAGAGATAATTGTGGCGCTCGGTCACATGGTCGCTGAACTCGTTGGCGAGCGCGAGGCCGAGGCGATAGGGGGTGCCGTCTTCGCCGATCAGATAGATGCCGGCCAGTTCCGGTTCCTCGCCGCCATCTTTGGCGAAGGCGGGCATGGTGAGCGGATCGGTCGGGCCGACCAGCTGCGACCCGTCGCCCTTGTAGAACCATTCGGGCTGCTGGCCGGTTTCGCCAGCGGCGGGCTTGCCGCCTTCCAGACCTTCCAGGAACATGCGCATCGAATCGGTCTGCTTTTCAGCGGCGGCGGCTTCGCGATGCATCTTGTCGCGGCCCTCGGCGGAACCCAGGTGGGTCAGGCCGGTGCCGGTGAGCTGCACATGGGCACCATCTTCATGGTCGATCGGCGCGAGCAGCCGGTTCGCCTCAAATTCGGCGGCGATGTCGACGGCATCGCCCTTGCCCGCGGCGTCTACGGCAGCGGACAGGCTGATCTTCTGCGCGATCGCGTGCAGCGCCAGAGCGCGGATGGTGGTGTAGCCCGGCACGAAATGGGCGGCATCGCCCTGCGCGGCGATGACGGCCCGTTCGCCAGAGTCCGAACGATGCTGCAACAGGCGCAATGTCATGAAAATCTCTCCTCCCGCACGCCCGGCCGGGCGTCGTACACATCAAAAGCCGCTTCTCCGCGCGCCAAGAGAGCCATTCCGGGTGGAGCGGCGCGGCGACGGTGAATCTTCTAATTACTCCGACATATTACAGGATGGTGGTAATGGCAATGCTTCTATTGTAGCGAAGGGCATGCCTTTCAGGGGTGAGGCGATAGGAGCGGTGATGGTGAAGGAAAATCCGTCTTTGCAAGATGGTGAGGCGGACAAGGAAGGCAGCGCCAAGGCAGTCCGGGGACCGGGCCGGCGGTTGCACGGCGCGATTGCACACAAGTTGGGCATGGCGATCTTGTCGGGGCAATATCAGCCGGGCGATACGTTGTCGGGCGAAGTGGCCTTTGCCGAGGAACTGGAAGTGTCGCGCAGCGCCTATCGCGAGGCGATACAGGTGCTGACGGCCAAGGGGCTGGTGGAAAGCCGGCCCAAGGCGGGGACGCGCGTGCTGCCGCGCAATCGCTGGAACCTGCTGGACCCCGAAGTGCTGGCCTGGGCCTTCGCCGGGGAGCCGGACGTGCAGTTCGTGCGCGACCTGTTCGAACTGCGCGCCATCGTGGAGCCAGCGGCCGCGCGGCTGGCGGCGCAGCGGCGCGACAAGGATGATCTGAAACTGATGAAGGACGCGCTCGCCGCAATGCGCCGTCACACGCTGGCGACCGAGGCGGGGCGGGCGGCGGACCGCGATTTCCATAATGCGATATTGAACGCGACCCGCAATGACGCCTTGTTGACCCTGACCGCCAGCATCGGCGCGGCGGTCAACTGGACGACGCAATATAAGCAGCGCGCCCGCGCCCTGCCGCGCAATCCGATTCCCGACCATGTCCGCGTCTATGATGCGATCGCGGCCGGCGATCCGGCGGCGGCGGCCGAGGCGATGGGCGTGCTGGTCGATCTGGCGCTGGAGGATACAGCCAGCGCGATGGGGGGATGACGGACCGAAACGGTTTCTGGCTGGCGTGGCGCATATTGTTCAGGTGGAGGTGTGGAGGGGCACGCATCTGCTCCGCGTCTCGGTGTAAATATGTTATGCGCCTTCGGTGCAAAACGGCCAAAAGTGAACATATGCGGCGATGATGTGCTCCTGCGGAAGCAGGAGGCTAGGGGAGCCTGACGCTTCATCGCCCTGGGTTCCTGCCTTCGCAAAAACACGGTTGGGCTAGAACCGGCATGTCGTGTTTTCACCCACATCCGCCATCGGGCCGCTATGCGAGATGGCGCATCCCTGTCGCCGTAGGTGAAGGCGGTCAGGCCGGAGCGCAGCAAAGCAAAAAGGGCCGGAGCGGCATGTCCGCTCCGGCCCTCTTCTGTCTTGGGCTACGCCCTCTGGGTCTTATGCCGCGATCTGCTGATCGGGCAGGGCGTGGGTCGTCTTCGATCCCCACAGGGCGTAGAAGAGGACATAGAGTTCACAGGCGGCGGTCAGCAGGAAGCTGGTCTGAAGGCCATAATGGTCCGCCAGCCAGCCTTGCACCACCACCAGCGCGCCACCGGCGATCGCCATGATCAGCAGGCCCGAACCTTCTTCGGTCAGCGGGCCGAGGCCCTTGATGCCCAGGGTGAAGATGGTCGGGAACATGATCGAGTGGAACAGGCCGACCAGGATCAGCGACCACATGGCGACCGGGCCGGTGGTGAAGACCGTGACCATCATCACGATGAAGGCACCGATCGAGAAGGCGGCGAGGACATGGCCTGCATCGAACTTCTGCATGATCGCCGAGCCGGCGAAGCGACCGACCATCATGCCGCCCCAGAGCAGGGTCAGGTAATTGCCGGCCTGTTCATGCGTCAGATTGGCGATGGTAGGCTGGCTGACGAAGTTGATGAACAGGTTGGCGACGCCGATTTCCGCGATCAGATAGATGAAGATCGCCGGGATGCCGAACACCAGATTGCGGTGCTTCCAGAGCGAATGCTTCTTGCGCTCTTCCTTGTTGTGGCGCTGGGTCGCGTTGCCCATGGCGGGCAGCGGGAAGCGGGCGATGACGATGGCCAGCACCGCCAGAACGACCGCGACGATGACATAGGGCAAGACGACCGACTGGGCGTCGGCCAGACGTTCGGCCTGGCTCAGGACGACTTCACCCTGCGCTGTGCCGCCCTTTGACCGGCCGAGGATCAGATAGGCGCCGAACATCGGGGCCAGCATGGTGCCCGCCGAGTTCATCGCCTGCACCAGATTTAGGCGCGAGGAGGCGGTTTCCGGCTTGCCGACGACGGCGACATAGGGGTTGGCGGCAACCTGAAGCAGGGTGATGCCGCTGGCGATCACGAACAGCATGACCAGCGTCACGCCATAGGAGGGGATCGACGCCGCGACCGTCATGCCCAGCGCACCCGCCGCCATGATGAGCAGGCCGATCACCATCGATTTCTGATAGCCGACCCGTTCGATCAACTTGGCCGACGGGATCGACGCGAAGAAATAGGCGATGAACCAGACCGATTCGATCAGGGTCGTCTGGGTGTAGCTGAGGTCGAACACGCTGCGCAGGTGGGGCAGCAGCGTATTGTTGATGACGGTGATGAAGCCCCACATGAAGAAGAGGCTGGCGAGCAACGCGAGCGCAGGGCCGTAGCGCGTGCCGGGGTTATGCGTTGCGTGCGTCGCAGCGCCAGACGAGATCGGTCCTGCCATTCATCCTTCTCCAAGTGCAGTTCCAGCAGCGGACGTCCCGAACAAGGGTTGCGTCCGCAGAATTTGTCGGAGTATATCCGCCTACACCGCCCGTCAATGGGGGCGGCATGGGAGGATGTCCATGCGAAAGGTTGCATATATGAAAACAGCGTTGTCATACGCATTGGCCTTCACCCTCGCAAGCGGAACGGCGCTGGCGGCGGAAGCCACGCGCGCGCCCGCCGGCACCGCCAATGGCGCGGCGATCGAAACCATCACGCTCAGCAACGGCGCAGGCGTGTCGGCAAAGATCCTGACCTATGGCGCGACGCTCCAGTCGCTGGTCGGCCCCGGCAAGGACGGCAAGAGCGCCGACGTGCTGCTGGGCTATGACGACCTGAAGGACTATGTAGACCATCCCAACTTCTTCGGCGTGACCGTGGGCCGCTACGCCAACCGCATTGCGGGCGGCAAGTTCAGCCTGGATGGCAAAAGCTATCAGCTGCCCCTCAACGACAAGGTCAATTCGCTGCATGGCGGCGGCAAAGGCTTTGACAAGCAGGTGTGGAAGGTCGTGTCCCTGAAGAGCGGTCCCAAGGCCAGCGTCGTGCTGGGCCTGACCAGCCCGGACGGCGAGTCGGGCTATCCCGGCAAGCTGGACGTCACCGTCACCTATACGCTGGATGAAAGCGGCAACCTGGGCATCGCTTTCGACGCGAAGACCGACAAGCCGACCATCGTCAACATGACCAACCATGCGATCTTCGATCTGGGCGGTGAAGGATCGCCCGATGGCGCGATGGGCCATTTGCTGACGATCCCGGCCAAGGCCTATACGCCGGTCGACGCCAACCTGATCCCCACCGGTGAACTGAAGCCGGTCGAAGGCGGCGTGTTCGATTTCCGGTCGCCCCGCCGCATCGCCGACGGGCTGCGCGACGGGCGCGATCCGCAGATCATCGCGGGGCGTGGCTACGACCATAATTTCGCGCTCGACAAGGGGCTGACGAAGGCGCCGGAACTGGCCGCGCGGCTGGAAGATCCGGTGTCGGGCCGCGTGCTGGAAGTGCTGACGACCGAACCGGGCGTGCAATTTTATACCGGCAATTTCCTGGACGGCACCTTCATCGGCAAGGGCAGCCATGTGTATCGCATGGGCGACGGCATTGCGCTGGAGCCGCAGAAATTCCCGGATTCGCCCAATCAGCCAAGCTTCCTGTCGGCCCGTGTCGATCCCGGCAAACCCTATCACCATGAGATGATCTATCGCCTGTCGGTGGCGCGCTGATGGCGGAGTGGCGTCTGATCGAGCGGGATGTCGCGGATACGCTGGGCGAAGGGACGCTCTGGTCGGCGCGCGGCGACGCAGTCTATTGGGTCGATATTCTGGCTCCGGCGCTCAACCGGCTGTCGCTGGATAGCGGCGCGATCGAGCGCTTCGCCATGCCGGAGCCGCTGGGCTGGCTGGCGGAACGCATGGCCGGCGGGTTCATCGGCGGCTTCCAGAGCGGCTTTGCCGAGATCAGCCTCGATCCGCTGACAATCACGCCCTTTGGCGACCCGGAACCGCATTTCCCCGACAGCCGGATGAATGACGGCAAAGTGGACGCGCAGGGGCATATCTGGTGCGGCACGATGGACATGAGCGAGGCGCATGATCGCGGCGCGCTCTATCGTCTGGCGCCGGATCGCAGCTGGACCGTTGTGGACAGCGACTATCGCGTGCCCAACGGCCCCTGTTTCTCGCCCTGCGGCCAGTGGCTTTACCATAGCGATACCGCCAAGAAGCAGATGTACCGCTTCCGCCGCACCGAAACGGGCGCGACCGAACGGGAGCCATTCATCCAGTTTGGCGAGGAGGATGGCTATCCCGACGGCATGACTGTCGACGCGGAAGGGTATATCTGGGTTGCCCATTGGGGCGGCAGCCGGATCAGCCGCTTCACGCCCGAGGGGAAGCTGGACCGCGCCATCGCCATGCCCGCGCGGCAGGTGACGAACATCAGCTTCGCCGGGGCGGAGCTGGACCGCATGTTCGTCAGCTCGGCTACCGTGGGGCTGGATGATCCGACGCCTTATGATGGCGGCTTCTTCGAGGTCGATTGCGGCGTGCGGGGCCTGCCGACCCATCTCTACGCTGGTTGATCCATCGGATATTCGACCTGAAAAGGGCGCGGCCGCAAGGCTGCGCCCTTTCTTTTTGCCGTCGACAACAAAGCAGTTGCACTGATGGCGTGAATCTCTTATTCGGCCAGGACAGCGTTGTCATATCTCTCCAAGTAAGGCGACGCTGCGATCCCGGACGGCCCACTGGCGAACTGCACGCGTCATGGTCGTCCGGGACATTTTTTCCCTACATCATCCCCTTGCCAACGCATCGAGCGCCAGTGCTACCGCGCCCAGCGGACCGGCCTGTTCACCCAATGCGGGCGTGCGGACGATCTGCCCGACGCTTTGAGGCGTGACGAATGGCAGATAGCCGCTCAGTTGCGCCACCAGCTTTGCCCGCACCAGATCCAGCAGGTCGGCGCGGCCCATGCCGACCCCACCGCCGATCAGCACCTGCCGCGCGGCCGTGGTCAGCAGGACTATGCCGACAAGCTGGGCAATATCATGGGCGACATGGTCCCAGCGAGGATCGCGCGGGTCGATCCGGTCGCCCGACACGCCGAACCGCCGGGCCAGCGCGGGGCCACTCACTAAACCTTCGATACAGTCGCCATGGAAGGGGCAGGCCCCGGCAAAATCGTCGCCTGTCGCTCGGCGGATCAGGATGTGGCCTAGTTCGGGGTGCATCGCCCCATGGATGGCTGCGCCATTCAGGGCAAAGCCGCCGCCAAGGCCCGTGCCGATCGTCAGATAGCATAGGCAGTCGGATGGCCTGTCGCCTTCCTGCCCCGCGCCCCAGCGCCATTCCGCCAGCGCCGCGCCATTGACGTCGGTGTCGATCATCGCGGGGCAGGGCAATGCGCCGGCGATCGTGTCATAAATGTCCGCGCCGGTCCATCCGGGTTTTGGCGTGGGCAGCATATGGCCGAAATCGGCGGCGGCCCGGTCCAGTCGCAAAGGCCCGAAGGAAGCGATGCCGAGCGCTGCGAAAGGGGTATCTGTCTGCCAGCGGCGCAATTGCGTGGCGACATGACCCAGCGTTTCATCGGGGCCGGTGGTCGCAATCATGACCCGATCGACGATCTTCCGCCCCTGTGCGCGCAGAACGACGACCTTGGTGCCGCCCAGTTCGACGCCGGCCAGCAGCGGTGGGGTGATGGTGTCAGCGGGATCGGGCATGGTCTTTCCGTCATAGGCAGGCGGTGATCGCGACGCCAGCATCTTGGCCGACAAGATGGTTGCGGGAACGTCCGGGATGCGCCAGACTTGTACCCAGATGCGCAAAACCGACCCAATGAGCCTCGCCTTTGATTGCTGGAGCCTCGGACTGGAGTCCTGTTCCGTCATCGGCATGCGCCTGCCCAGGCTGATGACCGGCGATCCGGCCGCCATGCGCGAAGCCCAGCGCATGGTCAGCGAAAAGGTGGAGGCGGCCGCCAGCCTGCAATGGAAATTGATGACCGGGACGTTGGGGACGACGGCCCCCAGCGTCCTGGGCGCATCCGTAGCGCATTATCGCAAAGTGGTGCGCCAGAATCACCGACGTTTGCGGGGATAGGGCGCTTGCGGGGGTAGGGCGTTGGTGCTTTATTTCCGGCGTAAGCGCCGGACGAGCGACACGCCCAGAAAGCCGCCGCCCACGACCGCCGCGATTGCTCCCCCCGCTGACGCCAGCGCCCAGGCACCGGCCGCCAGCAGGCCGGTCAGAAAATCGACGATGATCAGGGTCAGGTGGATCATATCTGGAACAAGACGCCGTTACTGGCCAAGTTCCTTGGCTTCCTGATATTTCAGTTCCAGAAAGCGGTTCTGCGTCGCCAGCTTGTCGAGATCGCCGCTCGCCAGAGTCTCGGTCATGCGGGCGATTTCGGCATCGATCACGTTCAGCCCCTCTACCAGCTGCTTTTCCGGCACGCGGCCATTGCGTTCCTCGCGCCGCAGCGGTTCGGGGATGGATTGATAGCCCGTCACCAGTTCGGGCAGATGATCTGACAGCAGACGACGAATTTCCTGCGCGGCGGGTTCCTGCTCGCCAAGGCGCTCCAGCTGTGGCGCCAGCGTTTCGAGTCGCACGCCGATGCTGTCGACCAGCGTGATGGCCGGGGCGGGCAGCGCCTTGCGCTGATTTTCCAGCCAGATTTCGGTCTTGAGCGGCAGGGCGGCAATATCGGTCTGGGCCAGTGCCTCGGTGCGCACCGGGCTTTCGCCGGGGATGAATGCAATCAGCAGCAGGGCGGCGATGATGACGCCCAGCACGATCATGACCCCGGTCACGCCCAGCGGCAGGATGAAACCCGCCACCGCGCTGCCCAGCAGGATCGCCAGCACCGCCCAGAAGGCATATTTGACCTTGCGCATGAGGCCCGCATTGCGCCGCTGCCGCGCGCGCGTGGACAGGCTGCGTCCGCGATCGCTGTGGCGGCGCAGCACCGCTTCGGCATCGGCCAATACGCGGTCGGAGCGGCTCATCGCGCGGACACTCCCACATCCGTTCGGTTCGAGCCTGTCGAGAACCCTCGCGCAACAGTTCTCGACAGGTCCGAACGGAACGGGAAGGGGAATGCGAAGGCCATAATCACCCCTCGATCGCGCTCAGCAGGGGATTGTCCGCGCGCACTTCCTTGGCGGCCTGCGCCTGTCCTTCGGCGCGGGCGATATAGCCCTTCGACTTTTCGACTTCGCCCGACAGCGTGTTCACCGTCGTCTTCATATTTTCCAGCGCCTTCATCTTGAACGTGTCGATGCTGTCCATCGTGTCGTAGATATTCTGGAAAGCGCGCTGGAGCGTTTCGACCGGGATGGTGCTGGACGCGGCCTGTTCGTGGATCTGCGCGGTCTGGCTTTTCAGCAATTCGCCGGTGCGGTCGATCATGTTCGCGGTCGTCGTGTTGAGCGCGCTGATCTGTTCCAGCACCAGCCGTTGCCCGGCCAGCGCCTGCGCCACCGTCACCGCCGTTCGCAGCGCCGCGACGGTGGTGGTGCTGGCGCGGTCCACGCCCTTTACCAGTTCGACATTATTCTTCTTCACCAGATCCAGCGCCAGATAGCCCTGCACCGTCACCGCCATCTGCGTCAGCAAATCCTGCGTGCGCTGACGAATGTAGAAGAGCGCGCTTTCACGGATCGCCTTGGCCTTGGCCGGATCGGTCGAATCCAGTTCCAGCGCCTTGTCCTCAAGGCGCGCGTCCATCGTCTTGCTGATATGGATCATCTGTTCCAGACGACCCATGGTCTGCCACATATTCTGGCGTTCCACGTCGATCGCGGCATTATCCTTGATCAGCACATCCTTGCCGCTGGCCAGCGATCCCAGGATCGAATTGATATGGCCCTGCGCGCTTTTATAGCCGTCGAAATAGTCGCGCATCCTGTTGCCGAAGGGGATGATGCCGAACAGCTTCTTGGGCGCCAACAGGTTGCCGCGCTTGCCGGGATCGAGATCCTCTACCGTGCGGCGCAACTCAGCGAGGTCGGCGCCGACCTTCGTGTCGCTGTCCATTGCGCGGACGGGGCGATCGAGGAAGCGGTTGGAGTGACCGGCGGCCTCGGCAATTTCCTTGCGGCCCATATTGGTCAACTGGTCGACCCGCTGCCCGAATTCGGGCGAATTGGCGTCCTGCGCGACCAGATCGGCGACGAAGGCGTCGACCTTCTCATCCAGCTTGGAGCGCTTTTCCGTGTCGATGGGGACGAGGCCGGCCGCCTTTTCGGGCGCGACTACGGGCACCGGATCGGGCGGCGTGAGGTTCAGCGTGTCAGCGGTAGCGGTCGGCGCGGTCGAAGCCATGTCATCTCCCAGAAGCCAAATGTCGGCCCTTCACTGTCATATGTATATAGAACAGTCGGGCTGCAAGTCTGTCCTGCCGCTATAAAGCCTCCGCCCGCGCCATTGCAATCGCTCCGCGCCCGGTTAGCATGGCGCAACAGGCAAAGGAGAGCGGATGGCCCGGACGGATGAGGATGCGCTGGTCGCGGCGGTGGCGGCCGATCCGCGCTATCAGGCGCTGGTGGCGCGGCGCGCGCGGCTGGGCTGGTGGCTGTCGGCGATCATCTTTGGCGCGTTCGTCGCCTATCTGCTGCTGATCGCGTTCGACAAGGCTTTGCTGGGCGCGCCGATCGGGGCGGGGGTGACGTCGATCGGCATCCCGATCGGGCTTGGTCTGATCCTGCTCGCGATTGCGCTGACCGGCCTCTATGTCGCCCATGCCAACCGCCATCATGATGCGCAGATGGCGCAAATCCTGAAGGATCATGGCGCATGAGGGCGCTGATCGGGCTGATCGCTCTGTTGCCCGCGCCTGCCTTCGCCGCCGCGCTGGAGGGGGAGGCGCAGCGACAGCCGACCAACTGGGTGGCGATCGCCATGTTCGTGGCGTTCGTCGGGCTGACGCTGTGGATCACCAAGGCGGCGGCCGCGCGCACCCGCACCGCGTCGGATTTCTACACGGCGGGCGGCGGGATCAGCGGGTTCCAGAATGGCCTCGCCATGGCGGGCGACTATATGTCCGCCGCCTCTTTCCTCGGCATATCGGCGCAGATTTTCAACGATGGCTATGACGGCCTGATCTACTCCACCGGCTTTCTGGTGGGCTGGCCGATCCTGCTGTTCCTGATGGCAGAGCGGCTGCGCAATCTCGGCCGTTTCACCTTCGCCGACGTCGCCTCCTACCGTTTCGCCCAGCCGCCGGTGCGCAGCTTCGCGGCGGTCAGTACGCTGCTGGTCGTCAGCTTCTACCTGATCGCGCAGATGGTGGGGGCGGGGCAGCTTATCAAATTGCTCTTCGGCCTGCCCTATGCGCTGGCGGTGGTGATCGTCGGCGGGCTGATGATGCTTTACGTGCTGTTCGGCGGCATGCGCGCGACGACATGGGTGCAGATCATCAAGGCGGTGCTGCTGCTCGGCGGAGCCAGCTTCATGGCGCTGATGGTGCTGGCGCAATTCGGCTTTTCGCTGGAGACGCTCTTTGCCCGCGCGGTCGAAGTGAAGACGCAGGCCGCGCTGGCAGATGGCGCGAACGCGATCGAGGCGGCGGAACGGGGCCATTCCATCATGGCGCCGGGCAATTTCATCAAAGACCCGGTATCGGCCATCTCCTTCGGCCTGGCGCTGATGCTCGGCACTGCGGGCCTGCCGCATATATTGATGCGCTTCTTCACCGTCCCGGACGCGAAGGAGGCGCGCAAGTCCGTCCTCTGGGCAACCGGCTGGATCGGCTATTTCTACATCCTGACCTTCATCATCGGCTTCGGCGCGATCGTGCTGGTGGGGACGGATGCGGGCTATCTGGACGGGCAGGGTGCCTTGCGCGGCGGCGGCAATATGGCGGCGATCCACCTCGCCCATGCGATCGGCGGCAATGCGTTTCTCGGCTTCATTTCGGCCGTGGCATTCGCAACCATCCTGGCGGTCGTGGCGGGGCTGACGCTGTCGGCCGCGTCGGCGGTCAGCCATGATCTTTATGCGACCGTGTTCAAACGGGGGCAGGCTAGTTCCGCCGACGAACTGCGCGTGTCGCGGCTGACGACGCTGGCGCTGGGTGCGCTGGCGGTGCTGCTGGGGCTGGTGTTCGAAAAGCAGAATGTCGCCTTCATGGTCAGTCTGGCCTTCGCGCTGGCCGCGTCGGGCAATTTCCCAGTGCTGATCCTGTCGCTGCTGTGGAGTGGCTGCACCACGCGCGGCGCGGCCTGGGGCGGGACGATCGGGCTGCTGACGGCCTTCGTGCTGACATTGCTGTCGCCGGCGGTGTGGACCACCACTTTCGGGCTTGGCGCGGCGCCCTTCCCCTATAGTTCGGCGGCGATCTTCTCTGTTCCCGCCGGTTTCATCGCCATCTGGCTGATCTCGCGGCTGGATCGCTCCCCGCGCGCGGCTGTGGATAAAGCGGGCTATCCGGCGCAGCGGGTGCGGGCGGAAACCGGCATCGGGGCCTTTGCGGCCAGCGATCACTGAAGCATTTTGAAGTCATCTGGAACAGATGACGGCTCGTAAAATGCGGAAAGCAAAAGGCAAAAAGGGCGGTGTCACCACCGCCCTTTTTATATCAGCGTGCGCCTTCCGCGTAATAGCGCTCCATATCCAGCCGCATCTGATGCAGCGCTTCCGGGTTCAGATAGACCATGTGGCCCGCCGGATAATATTTGAACTGGAGGTTCTGGCGCAGCTGCGGCTCCAGCATCATGTGCTTCAAATCCCGCTCGGTCGAGAAGAAGGGTGTGGCCATGTCATACCAGCCGTTCAGGGACAGCACGCGCATATGCGGATTGGTGCGCATCGCGGCGCTAAGGTCGGCGGTCACATCCGCGACATTCTGCTTGCCGCCTTCGGGGGGCGAATGGCTCCAGTCCCATTTGAAGTCGCCGCCCTCGCGCGCGCTCAGGCGATAGTCGAGGTCGGTCTTATAACCGATCTTGTTGGTCAACTGGTCGAGGAAGCTGCCGACATAGAGGCCGGTGATGCCGGTGCTGGACGGGTCAAATTCCGGTTCCTCGCCCGCTGCGTCGGCATCAATGCCCTTGTAGCGGCTGTCGAAGCGGCCAATCGTCTCATGCCCGTCGCGCAGCAATTCCTTGCGGAAGCGGGACAGGCTGACGCGCAGATTGGCGCGCTTGAGATAATCGACCGACAGGCCGGTGAAGCGGCTCAATTGCTGGGCGATCTGATCCGTCTCTTCCGCGCTGAGGTCCGATCCCTTCAGCAGCGCCGTGGCATAGGGACCATTGGCGAAGACGCGGGCTTCCTCGACAAAGGCTTCCAGGCTGGCAGGACGGCCGCCGGGCACGCGGTTATGATACCAGGCGGTCGCGGCGTAGCTGGGCAGATAGCCGACATGGATCGCATCGAAACCCGACTGGCGGATGCCGTAATTCATGATCGACGACAGCAGCACCACGCCGTTCAGCGCCAGCCCGCGATCCTCCAGCTGATAGGCGAGCGCGCCCGACCGGGTCGTGCCATAGCTTTCGCCGAAAATATATTTGGGCGACGCCCAACGGCCATTCTTCGTCGTGTAGCGGATGATAGCTTTGGCAAAGGCGTCCACATCGCCATCGACGCTGTAGAAGTCGGACGGCTTGGCGTCGCCCAGGATGCGCGAATAGCCCGACCCGATCGTGTCGAGGAACACCATGTCGGTGCTGCCAATCAGGCTGTCATTATTGGGGCCGACATCGAAGGGGGCGGGCCTGACCGCTTCGGGATTGGTGGTGCGGACATGTTCGGGCGCGAAACTGCCCATGCGCAGCCACAATGACGAGGAGCCGGGGCCGCCATTATAGAAGAAGGTGACGGGGCGGCTTTTACCTTGCGCCGTATAGGCGGTGTAGAACATGCTGGCGACCGGCTTGCCCTGCGCGTCGCGGATGGTGAGCGTGCCGGCGGTCTGGGTGTAGGGGATCGCCTTGCCATCGACATGGGCGGTGCCCTTGCTGCTTTGCGTCACTTCCTCGACCGGCGCGCTGGCCCAGTTGGCCGCGACCTCTCCGGCGATCTTGTCTGCATGTTGCTTGGCGGTATCGGGCGCCTCCTTCTGCGCGAGGGCCGGGGCGGCGAGGGCGAGAAGGGAGGCGAAAGCGAGGGTGGCGGGCAACCGCATTTGGGAAGGCTCCTTGCAGGGATATGGTATATTATTGGCGACGGCGCGCACCATAGAAGGGGTGAGCCGTGGGGCAAGGGGCAATTGTGCTTTTGTAAAGCAGGGGCAATTCTGGTGGGTGTTTACGGCCCGGATGCAGCGAAGCCGTGTTCCTGCGCAGGCAGGAACCCAGGGCAATGAAGTGCTCCGCCGCCCTAGGCTCCTGCTTTCGCAGGAGCACAGCACGGGCAAAAACCGCAATAGGCCTTCAGCCCCGCCGCAACCCCTCGATCACCGCAGCCACATCATCGTCGCTATTATAGATATGCGGGGAGAAGCGGATGGCGCCGCCTTCCAGTTTCGATGCGGCGGTGGCGATCTTCGCCTGCCATAGGTTCGCGCGCAGGGCGGTCACGTCCTTGCCGGGGAAGGCGACGGTGATGACCGGGCCGGTGATCGCCGCCGCGCCGCTGCCGAAGAGGCGGGTGCCGGAAACGTCCGCGATTGCCTGCCGCATGGAGGCGGCGCGCTGGCGCACGGCCTGATCCATCGCCGCGTCGCCCACGCCGTCCAGCACGTCCAGCGTCGCGGCGACCGCCATCAGCTTGGGATCGTCGCGCTGGCCCGAAATCTCATATTTCTGGGCGGTGTTCAGGTTTGCCGGGTCGGTCAGCCAATAGCCATGGCTCATCATGATCGGCTGGAGTTCGGCCTGCCGTTCCTGCTTCACATAGAGCATGCCGCCTTCCAGCGGTCCCATCAGCCATTTATGCGTGCTGCCCGAATAGCTGTCCACGCCCAGCGCGGCGAGGTCCAGTTGCATCCAGCCGAAGGTCTGCGCGCCGTCGACATGCAGCCAGATATTCTTCGCCTTCGCCAGCTTCGCGATTTCGGCCACCGGATAGATGATGCCGGTGATATTGCTCATGTGAGAGAGGAAGATCGCCTTCGTATTCGGCGTCACGGCGGCGGCGATGCTGTCGAACAGGTCCTGCGACGATTTGGCGTCGACGGGCACGGGTACGACATGCAGGTCCAGCCCCTCGCGCTCCGCCCGCAATTTCCAGCTATCCCAGGTGGACGGATGATTATGGTCGGTCAGGATGATGCGGTCGCCGGCCTTCAGCGCCAGTCCGCGCACGGCGACGGTGTTGGCTTCGCTCGAATTGCGGACCAGAGCGATTTCCTGCGCCGTGACGTTCAGCCTTTTGGCGATTCGGGCGCGCAGGGCGTCGGCCGCCTTGGGATAAAGCGCGCGCCGTTCGACCGACGGGTCCATCTGGAAGGCGCGGGTTTCGCTTTCATGTACTGCCGCCACGCTGCGGAAGGTCGGCGCGATATTGGCGGCGTTGAAATAGCGGATCGCCGGGTCGAGCAGCATCGCGTCGCGCAGCGCAGGCTTGCCCGCCGCGCTCAGCATGCCGGGCGTCAACGCCATGGGGGCAGCGATGGCGGCGGCCTGCATCAGGGTGCGGCGGCTGATCAGCGGACTGTCGGTCATGCATGTCTCCTTTTCGGGCAAGAGGATGGACGGATCGGGCCGGGCGATCCACCATATGCCTGCCGCGCCAACCGCCGCCCTTGCCGCATCGCGTCATTTCCTGTAGGGGCGCGCCCGATAGTCCTGGACAGGCGTGGTGCCGGCCGGGAGAACCCGATCCCAAAGGCAGATTCATGTCCCTGCGTAATATCGCCATCATCGCGCACGTCGACCATGGCAAGACTACCCTCGTCGACCAGCTTTTCCGCCAGTCCGGCACGTTCCGTGAAAACCAGCGCGTCGAAGAACGCGCCATGGACTCGAACGACCTGGAAAAGGAACGCGGCATCACCATTCTGGCGAAGCCCACCTCGGTCGAATGGAACGGCACGCGCATCAACATCGTCGACACGCCCGGCCACGCCGACTTTGGCGGTGAAGTGGAGCGCATCCTCTCGATGGTCGATGGCGTGATCCTGCTGGTCGATTCGTCGGAAGGCGCGATGCCGCAGACCAAGTTCGTGACCGGCAAGGCTCTTGCTCTCGGTTTGAAGCCTATCGTCGTCGTCAACAAGGTCGACCGTCCCGACGAGCGCATCCAGGAAGTGCTGGACGAAGTGTTCGACCTGTTCGTGACGCTGGACGCCACCGACGAACAGCTCGACTTCCCCGTTCTCTACGCTTCGGGCCGCAACGGCTATGCCAATGACGACGCTTCGCTGCGTTCGGGCACGCTGGAGCCGCTGTTCCAGAAGATCGTCGACCATGTCCCGCCGCCGTCGCTGGACCAGGATGCGCCGTTCAGCTTCCTCGTCACGCTGCTCGACCGCGACAACTTCCTGGGCCGCATCCTGACCGGCCGCGTCCAGTCCGGCACGGTCAAGGTGAACCAGCCGATCCACGCGCTGGACGCTGAAGGCAATGTGATCGAAACCGGCCGCGCGTCGAAGATCATGTCGTTCCAGGGTCTGGACCGCGTGCCCGTGGACGAAGCCAAGGCTGGCGACATCATCTCGCTCGCCGGTCTGACCGTCGCGACCGTGGCCAACACCATCGCCGACCCGCAGGTCAGCGCGCCGATCAAGGCGCAGCCGATCGATCCGCCGACCCTGTCGATGCGCTTCGCCGTGAACGATTCGCCGATGGCGGGCCGTGAAGGCAGCAAGGTGACGAGCCGCATGATCCGCGATCGTCTGGCCCGCGAAGCCGAATCCAACGTCGCCATCAAGGTGACGGAATCGGACGACAAGGACAGCTTCGAAGTCGCCGGCCGTGGCGAATTGCAGCTCGGCGTCCTCATCGAAACCATGCGCCGCGAAGGCTTCGAACTCGGCATCTCGCGTCCGCGCGTGCTGTTCGGCGAAGACGAAAATGGCAAGACCGAGCCTTATGAAACCGTTGTCATCGACGTGGACGATGAATTTTCGGGCACGGTCGTCGACAAGATGAACATCCGCAAGGCCGAAATGACCGACATGCGTCCCTCGGGCGGCGGCAAGACCCGCATCACCTTCTCCGCGCCCTCGCGCGGCCTGATCGGCTATCATGGCGAATTCCTGTCCGACACGCGCGGCACCGGCATCATGAACCGCCTGTTCGAGAAATACGGCCCCCACAAGGGCAAGATCGAAGGCCGCAAGAACGGCGTTCTGATCTCGAACGGCGCTGGTGAAGCCAATGCCTATGCGCTGGGTCCGCTGGAAGATCGCGGCATCCTGTTCGTCGGCGTGGGCGAGGCCCTCTATGAAGGCATGGTGATCGGCGAGAACGCCAAGCCCGAAGACCTTGAAGTCAACCCGATGAAGTCGAAGGCGCTGACCAACTTCCGCGCCAGCGGCAAGGACGACGCCGTCCGCCTGACCCCGCCGAAGAAGATGACGCTGGAACAGGCGATCGCTTACATTGATGATGATGAAATGGTCGAAGTGACGCCCAAGACCATCCGTCTGCGCAAGCGCTATCTGGACCCGAACGAGCGCAAGCGCATGAGCCGTTCGAAGGCCGCCTGATGTTTCAGGGTGGCCTCTTATAGGCCGCCTGATTTTAGGGTAGACCAGTTTCGAAAGGGCCGGTGTCGCGAGGCACCGGCCCTTTTCCGTTAGAAAGAAGTGAGATCATCATGGCCGATCTTTATCTCAAGGCGCTGACCGCCGAACGCCGCTCGCTCTGGGCCGAATGCCGGTTGAAGGGGCTGCCCAAGGATACGCCGCAGCGGCTGCGGATCGTGGAAATCGATGCGCTGCTGGCCGCGCACAAGGCGAAGCAGGAAGGCGCGAAAGCCAAATCCTGATGCCGGCGCTTTTGCTCAACTCATAACGGGTCGAGCATAACGCATTGGAGGCGGGCGGGGCGATGCGCCTAGCTTTCGATCCATAATCGGATCGAAAGGCAAGGATCATGACAGAGCAGCGGCATATCAAACTCGGCTTCATCCTGCATGGCGTCGGGCGGACCTGGAACGACTGGCGCCATCCCGATCGCGATGGCAGCGCCAGCACCAGCCTGGCGCAATATCAGCGGCAGGCCGCGACGGCGGAGCGCGGCAAGTTCGATTTCCTGTTCGTGGCCGACAGCCTGTCGATAAACGAGAAATCCAGCCCCCATTATCTCAACCGGTTCGAGCCGATCACCATCCTTTCGGCGCTGGCGGCGACCACGTCGCGCATCGGTCTGGTTGCGACGCTGACCGTCAGCTATTCCGAACCCTTCAACGTCGCGCGTCAGTTCGCCTCGCTCGATCATTTGAGTGGTGGGCGCGCCGGCTGGAATGTCGTCACCAGCTGGCTGGGCGATACCGCCGCCAATTTCAGCAAGACCGAACATCCCGCCCATGCCGTGCGCTATCGTATTGCGGCCGAATATCTGGATGTGGTGCAGGGGCTGTGGGACAGCTGGGAAGAGGGCGCCCATGTCGCCGACAAGGAGACGGGGCAGTTCGTCGACCCCGACAAGCTCCATCGCCTGGACCATAAGGGCGAGCATTTTCAGGTGCGCGGGCCGCTCAACATCAAGCGCACGCCGCAGGGCCAGCCTGTCATCTTCCAGGCGGGCGCTTCGGACGACGGCCGCAGCTTCGCCGCGCGCCGGGCCGAGGTGATCTTCACCCACGCGCCCACGCAGGAGGAGGGGCAGGCCTATTATGCCGATGTGAAGGCGCGGGCGAAGGGCTTTGGCCGGGATGCGGACAGGCTGTTCATCTTGCCCGGCATCGCCCCGATCATCGGCGATACGGATGAAGAGGCGGAGGCGCGCTATCGCGAACTGGCTGCGCTGGAATCGATCGACACCGGTCTTGGCTATCTGTCGCGGACCTTCAATGACCATGATTTCCGCCAATATGACCTCGACGCGCCCTTCCCGGATGTCGAACATATCGGCCTCAACAGTCAGCAGAGCGGCACGCTGCGCATATTGGCCGAGGTGCGGGCGGAAAATCTGACCCTGCGCCAGATCGCCGAAAGGCTGGCCACCCCGCGCGGCGCCTTTGTCGGGTCGCCGCAAACCGTGGCGGATCGGTTGCAGGCATGGTTCGAAAGCGGCGCGGCCGACGGCTTCGTGATATTCGAGCCTTTGCCGGGGCAGTTGGACCAATTTGTCGACAAGGTGATCCCCATCCTTCAGGCGCGGGGCCTGTTCCGCACGGACTATGAAGGCGCCACCTTCCGCGAGCATCTGGGGCTGCCGGCGCCCGACAATCGCTACACCGCCGCGAGGGAGGCGAAGAACGCCGCCTGATTGCCGCGTCCGTCCGCAACGAAGGCCGGTGCCGTGAGGCGCCGGCCTTTTTTGCTTAACGCCATCTTCATTGCGCATCCGCATCCCATCATGTCACTTAAGGGCTATAGGCGAACCGAATCGCAACCTTGTGTCGACATATGTGAGTGGGTGGGCTGGGTTCCGGGTCGCTGGTCGTGCGTTGACCGGCAGGAATCTGTTCAGGAGGAATGACGGACGTGGCGGATACCCTTCCGGCCTTGAGCGAGGGGGAAAAGCAGTGCCTGCGCCTGGTGGCGCAGGGCTTCAATTCCAAGGAAATCGCGCGCCAGCTCCATGTGTCGGAGCATACGGTCGACCAGCGCGTCCGCACCAGCCTGCGCAAGTTCGGCGTGCCCAATCGCAAGGAAGCGGCGCGCCTGTTCGTTTCGGTCGAGCAACGCCCGCCCCAAATCGACACATATCAGCCTTTGATATATCAACCGGAGCCGCTTGCCTCCGATCCCGAACCTGCGTCATCCCTTGTTCAGCCGGACAGGCCGAATGAGCAGAAGGAGCCAAAGACGCTCCTGCGCCGCATCCTGGCCTTCGGCCCGCCGCTAGGGGGATCGACCAACGAACTGAGCATTGATGGCCGCATATTGGCGATGATCCGCGCCGCCGTTCTGACCGGCGCTGGTGTCGTCACATTGCTGCTGCTCATCAGTGGGGCCTTCAGGGTCCTGGGTTGATCCTGCCCAAATCGCCATGCTGAAAGACGCACCGTCCCGGTGGGGCGCGTGCGAAGGAGAAGACTTGTGCTCAATCTCGATCCCGTAAAGACCCAGGCCGTCGCCGACCAGACCCGCCAGGCTTTTGCCGCGCTCGACAATGCGCTGGTCGACGCCGCGCAGCTGACCACCGCCTTCCTCACCGCGTCGCAGGGGTCGGGCCTGACCGCCAGCGAAAGCCAGCGTATCCTCAAGCAGATTCACGACAGCGCGACCAAGATCATCGAAGGCCGCAGCGACATGGTGCGCGCCACCGCGCTGCTCACCCGCTGCATCGAACGCAGCCAGCATGAAGTGACGGCCTTTGGTTGCCCCATCGGGCTGGAACTGGAACAACGCGAAACCGCGCGTCACCTGACCCTGGTCGCCTGACCGGGTGGAAGCCGTCGGCATCCGCATGACCTTTGGCCCCCCTCTCAATCGGAAATGCAGATGCTGGCGGCTTTCTTCTGGCTGTTGATGATCATGACCTGCGCCTTCGCCGTCTGCTTTGGCGGACGTGAAGGACGGTTACTGGTTCTTATCTCTGTGGCGGCGGCGCTGCTCACCATCCCGGCGCAACTGGCCGGGTCGTGGCACGCGACGCAATTCTGGCTGTTGATCGTCGACCTTGGCGCCTTTTGCGGTCTGGTCTGGCTGATGCTGAACAGCCGGCGCTACTGGCCGATCTGGACGGCCGCCTGCCAACTGATGACGGTGCTGACCCATGTCGTCACGCTGATGTTGCCCCATTTTTCGGACATGATCTATGCGGGGCTGAGCACGGTCTGGGTCATCCCGCTGATGCTGTTCGCGATCATTGGCATCGAACTCGACCGGAAGGCGACGCATGACCGCGCATATCCCGCCTGATCGGAGCGCCCCCAATCAGGAGGCGGTCGATCTGGTGGTCGCCCTGCAACGCTGCCTCATCAATTTCCACGCCCGCAAGGAAGAGCCGGCGATATTGGACGGCGAAGGCGCGGAACAGATGGCCGCGATCAATCGCTATGCCGAAGCGCGTCGGGTCCGGGCGATGCTGTTCGGGCAGAATCTTTTTTCCGATCCCGCCTGGGACATATTGCTGGCCCTCTATCAGGGTGAACTGGAAGGCAAGGCGCTGACGCTGGAGCAGTTGAGCGAGAAGCTGCGCTTGTCGCTCAATATCGTCGTCGGGCAGGTGGGGGTGATGGAGCGACGGGGACTGATCCAGGAGCATCGCACATCCCCCAACAGCCGCCGCCGAAGCGCCCTGCGTCTGTCGCCTCTGGCGGTGGACGCGATGGCGTCCTGGTCGTCCATCGCCTTTTCGGGCGATGACTAGAGCATTTTCGGAGCAGATGGCACCATCTGCTGGCTCGGAAAATGCGGAAAACAAAAGAAAAATAGAGCGTGATCCGATTCAGTATGAACGGATTACGCTCTAGGATCAGCGATCGAGCGGCAGAGTAAGGGTCGCGCGCAATCCGCCCTTGGGCCGGTTGCCGAAGGAGAGGCTGCCGCCATGGCCGTCGGCGATGGTTCGCGCGATCGACAGGCCCAGCCCCACACCGCCTGTTTCCCGATTGCGTGAGGCTTCCCCGCGATAAAAGGGTTCGCACAGCCGGTCGATCGTCGCATCCGGCACGCCCGGTCCGTCATCCTCCACCGTCACCATGACATGCCGGCCATCGACGGCAATGCCGATCCGCGCCGATCCGGCATAGCGCACCGCATTTTCCACCAGATTGCCGGCGCAACGCCGCAGCGCCACGGCATCGCCCAGCACGACGGCGCGTTCGCTCTGCATCACCGCCACATCCTGCCCCATATCGGCCAGATCGTCGGCCAGCGTCTCGACGATGGCGGACAGGTCGATCCGCACGCGCGGCGCATTGTCGGTCCCTTCGCGCATGAAATCGAGCAGGGTCGTCACCATCGCCCGCATTTCCGCCACATCGGCCTGCGCCTTGGCCCGGGGCCGTCGGGCAATTGCTCCAGGCGGAAGGATAGGCGGGTCATCGGCGTGCGCAGATCATGCGCGATCGCCACCAGCATCGCCGTGCGTTCGCTCAGATAATCGGCGATCCGCATGCGCATCTGGTTATAGGCGGCGCCCACGGCGCGCACTTCGGGCGGTCCCTTCAAAGGAAGCGGATCGGCACGTTCGGGGCGCTCCGTGGCGGCCCCTTCGGCCAGCAGGCGAATGGGCTGGGTGATGCGCCGCGCCACCCAATAGGCTGGCAGCAGCAGCAGGATGAAGATGCCGGCCATCAGCGACAGGGTGATCGCATACCAGCTGCTGTTGGCGCCCTGCCGCGCCTGCACCACCTGCCACCCCGCATCGGTGCGCCGCGCCAGCAGGAAGGCGCCGTGCAGCATCATCCGGTCTGGGCCGGGCTGTGGGAACAGCTTCATTTCTGCGTCGGGCATTCGTGCCGGCGGCGCTTCTTTAAACAGGCGAATGTCGGCGGACGGCGCGCCCAGCAGGCGGGCAATCTGCGCGGCGGCGCGGCGATCGTCTCTTTGCCCCTGTTCGATCAGGGGGGGCGGATCGGATCGATAGCGGGTGATCGTCCAGCTGCCCGTCGGGGTTGCGCCGCCCTGCATTACGGCCGCGGCTTCGCCCAGCATCATCGGCCGGGCATGGGGAGGAGGGCCGCGAAAGGCGACCAGCATCATCGCCCCCAACGCCAGCAGCAAGGTGGCCGCCAGCAGCGCGACGATGCGCGTCAGGATCGACGGATTGAACCGATCAAGGCGGGCGTTCACGCCGGGCGGACCTCGGCGGTGAACATATAGCCTTCGTTGCGGATGGTGCGGACCAGTTCGTCGCCGCCTTCCCCTTTTGCGCCGCGCTCCAGCTTGCGGCGCAGGCGGCTCACCTGCACGTCGATCGCCCGGTCATAGCTTTCGCTGTCATTGCCGGCCGAATAATCGAGCAACTGGTCGCGGTTGAGCACCCGGCGCGGATGTTCGATAAAGGCGCGCAGCAGGCGAAACTCGCCGTCGGTCAGCGTCACCACGACATTGTCGGGATCGGTCAGCAGCCGCGCGCCCATGTCGATCTGCCAGCCGGCAAAGCGCAGTTTGCGGCCATTGGGTTCAAGCGCCTCCCGCTCCTGCCGGCGATGACGGCGCAACACGGTGCGGATGCGCGCCAGCAATTCGCGTGGATTGCAGGGCTTGGGCAGATAATCCTCCGCGCCCATTTCCAGCCCGACGATGCGGTCAATGTCGCTGCCGATGGCCGACAGCATGATCACCGGCAATCCGCCGCGCGCGGCCAGCCGGCGCAGGATCGACAGGCCATCCTCGCCCGGCATCATCACGTCCAGCACGGCAATGTCGAAATCCTGCGTTGTCAGCGTGCGGTCCATCGCCGCGCCGTCCGCCGCCGTCGTCACGGCAAAGCCATGCTGTTCCAGAAAGTCGGAAAGGAGCGCGCGGATGTCCGCGTCATCATCGACCACCAATATGCGTGAACCGTCCATCGGCGGCAGCATATCGGCTGAAAACGCTTCCTGCAAAGTCATCCGCGCGCGTCCCTCTATTCCGATCGCCCTGCTTCAGATCGCGACGCCGACCGTCACCGTGCCGGTATAGCCGTTGGTGGTGTCGCCCGTCATACTGATGGTCATGGCTGTCTGCTGCGCAGTCGTATTGTCGCCGAACACATTGTCGCTGCTGATGCTCTCGCCCGAGAAATTGGTCTTGCTGCTGCTGTAGGCGCTGGTGGCGTAGACGGTGTTGCAGGCCGCCGCCGGCATGGCGAATTGCGAACAGAGCACCCGGTTGGCGTAAGTCGTGGCCCGCGCCAGGCTTGGATAAACCTCGAAATGAATATGCGGATAGCGTCCGTCATAGCAGCCGGGGAAGATGGTCGTGAACGTCACCTGCCCATTGGCGTCGGTAACACCCACGCCGCGCAGGAAATTTTCCGCCGGATAGTCATAGAGCGAATACTTGCCGTTGATGTCGCAATGCCAGATATAGATGGCATAGCCTTCCAGCGCGGCGCAGCTGCCATTGGTGTTGACCAATGTGATCGTCAACGTGGTGTAGAGGCCGCTGGCGGTCGTGGTCGACGATCCGAAGCTCGATCGGATGTCGCTGCGCACGACGCCGCTGTCATCCAGCACATTGACCACGCTGCCGCTGCGGCTGTTGGACCCGTCCGCCGGATAGGGGCCGTTGGTTTCCTCCGGATCGGCGACGCATGTGCCGGTCGGAGTTGGCGTAGGGGTTGGAGTGGGGGTAGGCGTCGGGGTCGGCGTCGGCGTGGGTGTCGCTGTCGAGGTGTCGGACGAGCCGGAGCCGCCGCCGCATGCACCCAGCAACGCTGCGCCGCTTGCTGAAAACAGCAGCCGCAACGTCCGCCGGCGGCCGATATTCTCGCGCGCCAGTGCGCGCATCCGTTCCAGATCGTGCATCAACCCGTGGTCGTGCGCATGATCGCCAGTATCGCTACCCTGTGTCATCCCGTTTGGCCTCTTCCTGCATATCGTCGGACCCTCGATCATGCGGATTAGGCGGCGGACATGTCCCGGCGATTGCCCAATGTAGCAGCTTTGTAGCACGGGTTCAGGCTGTTGGGCGCACGGGTGCGCGAAGCGGCTGGCCATGGGCGTGACAGGCTCATATAGTTGCGCGGTTTGTCATTTCCCGCGAAAGCGCTTCATGCATCTTCTCATCGGCCTTGCCGGCATTCTCCTGATCCTTGCCATCGCCTTCGCCCTGTCGTCCGATCGTCGCGCCATCCGGCCCCGCGTGGTGGGCGCGGCCTTCCTGTTGCAGGCGGGGATTGCGATGCTGGTCCTCTACGTGCCGGCGGGGCGCGCCATCATCGGCGGCATGTCCCATGGTGTCGCCAATCTGCTGGGCTATGCGCAGGCGGGCACCAATTTCATCTTCGGCCCGCTGGCCAAGCCGGAAATTGGCGGGGCGAGCTTCGCCATCGCCGCGCTGCCGGTGATCATCTTCTTCGCCAGCCTGGTGTCCATTCTCTATTATCTGGGCATCATGCAGTTCATCGTCCGCTGGGTCGGTGGCGCGATCGAGAAGGTGACGGGCGTGTCCAAGGTGGAAAGCCTGTGTGCCGCGGCGAACATCTTCGTGGGGCAGAGCGAAAGCCCACTCGTCATCCGTCCCTATCTGGCGGGGCTGAACGGGCCGCAGCTGTTCGCGGTGATGACCAGCGGCATGGCGGGCGTCGCCGGCACCATCCTGGCTGCCTATGCCTCCATGGGCATCAAGATCGATTATCTGCTCGCCGCCAGCTTCATGTCCGCGCCCGGCGGCCTGCTGATGGCCAAGATCATGATGCCGGACGAACCAGTGCGTGAACCCGAATTGCCGTTGGAAGACGACATCCACCTGCCCGAAACGCGGCGCAGCGCGGCGGTGTCGCAGGCGCTGAACGCGGAAACCACGCCAGGCGAACCGATGCCGGTCGCCACCCATGATGAAGAAAAGCCGGCCAACATTATCATGGCCGCGGCCCAAGGCGCGCAAACAGGTGTCAAACTCGCTGTCGCAGTCGGCGCCATGGTGCTGGCCTTCGTCGCGCTGGTCGCGCTGGCGAACGGCATATTGGGCGGCATCGGTGCCTTCTTCGGCTATCCCGACCTCAGCTTCCAGATGCTGCTCGGCTATGTCTTCTCGCCGGTCATGTATCTGCTCAACATCCCCTGGAACGAAGCGCAGATAGCCGGGGGCCTGTTCGGCACCAAGGTCGTACTCAACGAATTTGTCGCTTACATCAATCTGGGGCAGGTGCAGGGCGCGCTGTCGCCTGCGACCATCGCCATCATCACCTTTGCGTTGTGCGGCTTCGCCAATTTCAGCTCGATCGCGATCCAGATGGCGGTGACGGGCAATCTGGCCCCCAATCAGCGGCCGATGATCGCCAAGCTGGGGCTGAAGGCGCTGGTTGCCGGCAGCCTGGCTAACCTGATGAGCGCGGCGCTGGCGGGACTAATGCTAAGCCTTTGATCCAAATCAGGACGTGGGTTTGACAAGGACTCTACCGCTGTCGATGTGGATACGTTATGGTTAACCCATGGGGACAAAAGCTTTTTTCATCGTCGCATGGACGGCATTGGTGTGGCCGGTTACGGGCGCCGCGCAGGCGCCTGCGCCGGGAGCGCATATAAGCGCGCAGGCACCCAAGCCCGGCGCGCTGGAAACCTATAAGGACTGGACCATCGGTTGCGACAATCGCAACCGATGTGAGGCGGTGTCGTTGTTGCCCGATGGCGGCACATGGCCGGACAATCCTGTAATGGTCGGCGTCGTGCGCGAAGCCGGGCCGGATGCCGCCGCAGAAGTGTGGGTCAGCCGCGACGCCAAGGGCGGCGGCGATGTCAGCTTCCATGTCGATGGCCGCAAGGTCGCCAGCGCGCAAAGCCGTGACGGCGACGCGACGCTGCGCGGACCGCAGGCGTCTGCGCTGGCGATCGCCATGGCGCGCGGCGGCGTGCTGGAAGTGCGATCTGGCAATCGCCTGCTGGGGCGGCCCTCGATCGCGGGATCGGGCGCTGCCCTGCGCTATATGGACGCGCGGCAGGGTCGGGCTGGCACCAGCACGGCGCTGGTCGCGACCGGGGCCATGGGGCCGATTGCGGTGCGGGCCGCGCCCGTTGCACCGCAAGTGCGCCGCGCCCTCGTTCCGGCCGGCGTTGCGCCCGCGGGTCTGTGGCGCGAAGAGTTGACGGCGTTGGGCAAATTCACCGGCTGCGACGGCGAGATGCGCGACAGTTCGCAGACGCCGGACCTGCATCGCCTGTCAAAAACGGAAACGCTCATCCTCGTCCCGTGCGGCAATGGAGCCTACAACTTCACCGCCGTTCCGGTGATCGCCACTGGCACGCCGGGCCGCCGGACGTTCCATCTTGCAGGCTTCGATCGTAAGCCCGGCTGGAGCGAGGAGGAGGCGCGGCCGATGCTGGTCAATGCCGGCTGGGTTGCCGAAAAGTCCGAACTGTCGAGTTTCGCCAAGGGGCGGGGGATCGGCGACTGCGGCGGCAGCGAAACCTATGTGTGGGATGGAACCCGCTTTCGCCTGATCGAAGCGACGGCGATGGGGGAATGTCGCGGCGCATGGCGCTGGATCAGAACCTGGTCGGCGCAGGTGACGGAATAGAGCCATCCGCGTCGGCCGAGGAGCGGGCTGATTTGGTCCACGCAATCGCCCTGCCACGCTTTGCAATGGAATTTGCATCATTCGTCCGCATATTGACGGCATGGCAACTGCATATCGTCCGTCCGCTCCGTCCGCGTCCACCCTGCCGGACCCGATCCGCGCCGTGATTTTCGACATGGACGGCACGCTGCTTGAGACCGAAGCGGTGCATCGCAACGCCTTTGCACAGACCGCGCAGGCGCTGGGCTGGCCAATGTCGGAGGCGCTGCTGCTGTCGATGGTGGGCATTCATCGCGACGAAAATGAGCGGATGCTGGCCGAGCATATGGGGCCGGACTTTCCGCTGGCGCGCTTCTATGCCGATAGCGACGCATTGTTCGAGGCGGCGGTAGACGCCGGCATTCCGCTGCGCCCGGGCGCGTTGCTGCTGCTCGATCATCTGGCGCAGGCCGGCATTCCAATGGCGCTCGCTACCTCCACCGCCGCGCCCTATGCGCAGCAGCGGCTGGAGAAGACGGGCCTGCTCCGCTATTTCGACGTGATTGTCACCCGCAGCGATGTGGAGCGTCCCAAGCCGCATCCCGAACCCTATCTGCTTGCGGCGCAGCGACTTGGGGTTGACGCGGCGCATGCCGTTGCGGTCGAGGACAGCTATGCCGGAGTGCGGTCAGCCACGGCCGCCGGAATTGCGACGGTGATGGTTCCAGACCTGCTGCCGCCGACCGAGGAACTGGTAATGGCCTGCGCGCAGGTGTTGCCCAGCCTGACCGATTTGCGCGACCTGTTGCTGGCGACGGATTAACCCGCTTTCGCCAACACCAGCGCGAACAGCCCATCCGGGTCGGTCCATTCGCGCACAGGCTCCCATCCGCCAGCGCGCAGCAGCAGCCGTTCGTCCCGCGCGCCATATTTGTGGCTGCTTTCGGTGTGGATGGTTTCGCCCGCCGCCATGCGGAAGCATTGGCCCGCGACATGAAAATGGAGCGGCCGCACCGCCTCCAGATGCATTTCGATCCGCGCCTTGTCGTCGTTCCATAAGGCGCGATGGACAAAGCCGTCGATTGGCAGGTCGCCTTCCAGTTCGCGGTTGATGCGCGCGATCAGGTTCAGGTTGAACGCGGCGGTCACGCCAGCATCGTCGTCATAGGCGGCGACCAGCCTCTGCCGATCCTTGATCCGGTCCATGCCGATCAACAGCATGGATGCGTCGCCCAGCAATTGGCGCATCGCGCGGAGCAGGTCGACGGCGGCGTCCGGCTCCATATTGCCGATGGTCGAACCGGGGAAGAAGCCGAGCCGTGGCAATGTGTCGATCGTCGTCGGCAGGTGCAGCGGCCCGTTAAAGTCGCCGACCAGCGGCAGCACCGGCAGGTCGGGGAAGGCGCTGGCCAGTTGCGCGCTGCTGGCGTGCAGAAAATCGCCGCTGATGTCGATCGGCACATAGGCCGCCGGCTGGATTGCGCGCAACAGATGGGGCGTCTTACGGGCGCTGCCTGCGCCAAACTCCACTACCGCGCGCCCTTCGCCGACCGCCTTGGCGAAATCCTGTCCATGGGCTTGCAGCAGCGCGGTTTCGGTGCGGGTGGGGTAATATTCGGGCAGGTCGGTAATCCGTTCGAACAATTCCGATCCGCGTCGGTCGTAAAACCAGATGGGCGGGGTGGCTTTGGGAGCGCGCGACAAGCCGTCGATGATGTCGCGGCGAAACGCGGGATCGATCGCGCGCCGGGCGGCCGGCGCTTCGTCAGTCAGCAACATGATGTCAAAGATCCTTGGCCAGCCGCAGCCCCGTGAACTGCCAGCGTTGATGGGGGTAGAAGAAGTTGCGATAGCTCGCCCGCACATGGCCGCGCGGCGTGGCGCAACTGCCGCCTTTCAACACGAATTGGCCGGACATGAACTTGCCATTATATTCGCCGACCGCGCCCGCCGCCGCATGGAAACCGGGGTGGGGGCGATAGGCGCTGCCGGTCCATTCCCATACATCGCCGAACATTTGTGTCAGGTTCGTGCCGTCCGCTGCCGCGATCGGGCGGGGGCAGGCCGGGCCATCCAACTGGTTGCCGCTGATCGCCGCGACATTCTGGGCTGCGCTTTCCCATTCCGCCTCTGTTGGCAACCGCGCGCCCGCCCAGCTGGCATAGGCGTCCGCTTCAAACAGGCTGACATGGGTGACGGGCGCGGCGGGATTGAGCGGTTGGCGGCCATCCAGCCCGAAGCGGGTCCAGCCTTGTTCGCCCTGCTTCCAATAGAGTGGCGCTTCAACCCCTTCGGTTTGCACCCAGGCCCAGCCGTCCGACAGCCAGTGCGCGGCGTGGCTATAGCCGCCATCTTCGATGAAGGCGATCCATTCGTCATTGGTTATGGCGCGGTGCGCCAGCGCGTGCGGGCGCAGGACAGCCTTATGCCGTGGCCCTTCGCAATCGAAGGCGAAGCCGGTGCGGCCATCCTCGCCAATTTCCACCAGCCCCTCGCGCCCCTCGATCCAGTGGAGCGCACCGGGCAGGTCGACCGGCGCGGCGCTGGGGGCGTTGAACAGCGCGGGTTCCAGCGGGTTGAGCGAAAAAAGGTGGAGCAAATCGGTCAGCAGCAATTCCTGATGCTGCTGTTCATGGTGCAGCCCCAGCGTCACCAGCGCGCGGCCCGCCTGCGGCAGCATGCCCAGCGCATCGATCAGCGCCGCGTCGACATGGGCGCGATAGGCGCGCACATCGGCCAGTGTCGGCCGCGTGAGCATGCCGCGCAAGGGCCGGGCATGGCGTGCGCCCTCCGCCTCATAATAGCTGTTGAACAGATAGGCGTATCGCGGGTCGAACGGCCGATACCCCGGCACATGGTCGCGCAAGACGAAGGTTTCGAAAAACCAGCTGCTATGGGCCAGATGCCATTTTGCGGGGGAGGCGTCCGGCATCGACTGAACCGTGGCGTCCGCGTCGGAAAGAGGGGCTGCCAGCGCTTCGCTCAGCGCCCGGACCGCGCGGAAGCGCTCTTCCAGATCATCCTGCCGGGCGTCCATCCAGCTTCTGGCCATGCCTGCCCTTTCCGATACGGTTGCGCCGTTCTCAAGAGGACAAGCGCATGAATGCGCACGGGGTTCCGGTCATACCTCCTGAAGCAGGGACGGGGCGCGACAAATCCGGTCGCGACCCGATTGCTTGGCGTCGTACAGCGCCTCGTCCGCGCGGGCGAAGGCGTCTTCCAGTTCGCCGCCGTTCCAGCGACAGATGCCGGCGGAAAAGCTGATCGGCCGGCCATGAATGTCGCCGATCGGATGGGTGCGCATCCGGCTGGCGATCCGCGCCAGCGACCAGCTTGCCTCATCCTCGATGCAGTCCTGGAAGAAGATGGCAAATTCCTCGCCGCCCCAGCGCGCGACCAGATCGACGCGGCGCACCAATGCGGACAGACGCGTGGCGAAGGCGGCCAGCACGCGGTCGCCTTCCTCATGGCCCATCAGATCATTGACCCGCTTGAAATAGTCGATGTCGATGATGGCGACGCAGCCCCTGCGGCGATCGGCGGGCAATGCATCCAGCTCCGCCAGAAAGCCGCGTCGGTTGGCGATGCCGGTCAACGGATCTTCATGTGCGGCCTGATGCAGGTCGTCGATTCGATCGCGCGCGCGCTGCACGCCAGCATAGAGCGTCTGGATAACGTCGCCCACGACGGGCAGCGCCGGGCCTGCGTCTTTGCCGTCGTGCAGCGCTTCGGCCAGCGCATGAATCGGATTGAGCAGCGCGCCGATGCCGAACAGGGCGATGCCGGTGCCGACCACCGTCGCGAGCGTCAACAGCACGAATTCGGGCAGGGCGATGCGCCCGGTGGCAAGGCCCCAGGCCAGATAGCCCAGCAGCGGCAAATGGGTGGCGATGAAACAGAGGGTGAAGAGGCGTAAGCGCAGCGAGCGCGGAAAGATAAAGGATGTAGCGAGATAGAATTGCACGGCCTTCCCCTGCTGTGATGCGACTGCGAACCGCATTTCCGTGGGAGCGCCTAAACGCAAGATGAAGGAATAGCGTTAACGCCGTGCTGGCAGATGGAGCGTGCCAGAGGATGGGTGAACCGTGTTTCCCATTTATGTCATTTTTTCAACGTGATGCGCCCGGCACCCATTTGACGTCACCTGCGCCATTGTCATTCACCCGGCGTGCCAGCACGAACAACAGGTCGGACAGGCGATTGAGATAGGCGAGCGCGTGCGGATTAAGCGCCACGTCGGCTGCGGCGGCCGTGGCGCTGCGTTCGGCGCGGCGGGTGATGGCGCGGGCCAGATGGACGGCGGCGGCGGCAGGCGATCCGCCGGGCAGGATGAAGCTGTCCAGCGGGGCGAGGTCGGCGTTCATCAGGTCGATCTCGCCCTCCAGCCGCTCCACCTGTTTGGCGACGATGCGCAGCGCCCATGGTTCGTCTGCACCGTCGGGGATCGGCGTGGCAAGATCGGCGCCCAGATCGAACAGGTCATTCTGGATGGTGGTGAGCCAGCGCGTTTCGGGCCGTGCGCCCATGGCGATGATGGCCAGACCGATCGCGCTGTTCGCTTCGTCCACATCGCCCACCGCCTGCATGCGCGGTGCGTGTTTGGACAGGCGCGATCCGTCGACCAATCCGGTCGTGCCCGCGTCGCCGGTGCGGGTGTAGATTTTGTTCAGCTTGACCATAAGGACGGATTCCTGCGTTCAGCCGTGCCCCTTGGCCATCAGCAATATGGCGACGATGATGATCGCGCCGGCCTGAAACAGGATGCGGTTCATCATCATCCTGTTCTGCTTGAGGCGCGCGGGGCTGGGGCCGCTGCCTTCGGGCGCGTTCAGATCCTCCTTGGTCGTCTGGAGGAAGGCGATGATGCCCCGGATCAGCGCCACTAGTGTGGCGATCATGGCAAGGATCAGCAGGATGACGAGGAAGCTTGTCATGGGCCGATGCTAGGCGCTTGCGAGAGCGATGCCAATGGGAAAGCGCCCAGCGCGCAGATCGGCCGCCAGCAAGGCCGGGTCCATGCCCTGCGCGCGCAGATCGGCCAGGGCGATCGACCCGTCCCGCTTGGCGAGGCGTTTGCCGACCGGCCCGACCAGCAGCGGATGATGGACATAGGCGGGCAGGGGAAGGTTGAGCAGCGCCTGCAACAGCCGGTGAATGTCGGTGGCGCCGCGCAGGTCGTCGCCGCGCAGCACATGGGTCACGCCCATGGAAGCATCGTCCAGCGTGCAGGACAGATGATAGCTGGCCGGCGCATCCTTGCGCGCCAGCACGACATCGCCGTGGAGAACGGGATGGGCGACGACCTGCGTTCGCACATCCCGAACGGGAAAGGGCAGGGCGCTCCAGTGCAGCGGCCCCGCCTGCGCCGCCGCCTTGCCCATGTCGATCCGCCAGGCATGCGCCGCTCCGGCCGCGATTCGCTTCGCGCTTTCCGCCGGGGCCAATGTGCGGCAAGTGCCGGGATAGACCGGCCCTTCGGGACCATGGGGCGCGGTCAGGCTCGCCTGAATATCGGCGCGGGTGCAGAAACAGGGATAGAGCAGGCCTTGCCCCCGCAACCGATCGAGCGCGACGTCATAGCTGGCCAGACGCTGCGACTGGAAGACGATCTCACCATCCCATTCTATTCCCAGCCAGCGCAGATCCTCGACAATCCCGGCCACATGTTCGGGCCGGCTGCGCGTGCCATCTATATCCTCGATTCGCAGCCGGAACGCGCCGCCGGCGGCGCGGGCCATGTCCATCGCCAGCAACGCCGACCAGCCATGGCCAACATGCAGCCTGCCGGTGGGGCTGGGGGCAAAACGTGTCACCATATGCTGTGGTGCGGCAGACTGAATCATACAGGCTCTTGACGGATGATATTCGTTAATGCTGTCATGCGGATGTCACGTTGCTGGTGGATCAGCAGCGTCGACCAGGGGGAAGAAGGTTTTTATGTACCATCCCGACCTCATACGACACCCGGAAAATTGTCCGGCGCTGGTGTTGAACGCCGACTATACGCCGCTGAGCTATTATCCCTTGAGCCTCTGGCCCTGGCAAACCGCCATCAAGGCGGTATTTTTGGATCGGGTGGACATCGTCTCCAGCTATGAACGGCATGTGCACAGCCCCAGTCTGGAGATGAAAATCCCCTCGGTGATTGCGCTGAAACAATATGTGAAGCCATCCGAACATCCCGCCTTCACGCGTTTCAACCTGTTCCTGCGCGACAAGTTCGCCTGCCAATATTGTGGTTCGCCCCACGACCTGACGTTCGATCATGTCGTGCCGCGCCGTGCGGGCGGACGGACGACCTGGGAAAATGTCGCGACCGCCTGTTCGCCGTGCAATCTGCGCAAGGGCGGGCGGACGCCGCGCGAAGCAGGCATGCAGCTCTATGTTCAGCCGATCCGGCCAACGAGCTGGCAATTGCAGGAACATGGCCGCGCCTTCCCGCCGGGCTATCTGCACGAAAGCTGGCACGACTGGCTTTATTGGGATGTCGAGCTGCTGGCGTGAGGCGCCTCCTTGCGCTTCTGTTGCTGCTGGCGCCCGCTGGCGCATGGGGGCAGGAGGATCATAGCGGCCTGACCCGCGCCAAATATGTGCGCAACTGCCTGATGTGCCATAATCGCGCTGCGCCCGAAGGCGTGTCGCCCGCCATTTTGACGGGCCTGTATCCCGAACGCGGCCTGACGCCGGCGCTGGCCATGCCGGGTGTCAGCTGCTGGCGGCGCTGCACCACCTGCTTCCCGCCTGATCGCAAACCGGCGAAATAGGGCCAGCCGACCGGCAGCCGGTTCCTGGCCAGCGTGGACAGGTTATGATCGCGGGATCGACGATAAAGCGACAAAAGAATCGCAAAATGCGTGCGAATTTGTCGCTTTATGTCGCTTTTGACTGGCCGGAGCGAAGCCGTTTTGCAACAGGTCTGATTGCCGACAATGGAAGGAGCCGATCGCAGGATAGGGAAAATCCGTCCTGTAGGACAGACTAACAGGCTCCCGCGCAGCCATTGTCGGGCAGAGATAATGGGTGAACTTGTCCACGCGGCCCAAGGTGGGGCTTAGCCGACCGGCAGCCAGTCCAGATCCATATCTTTGTGCCGGTTGGTGTAATGGCCGATCTCTTCCAGGCGCGCCATTTCCAGCAGCGTGATGCGCCCGTTGGAACGGCTGATCAGCCCTTCCTGCTCCATCTGCCGGATCATGCGGTTCACATGAACGGATGTCAGGCCGATGGAATCGCCGATTTCCTCCTGCGTCAGTTTCAAGTCGAAACTGTCGGTTATGCTGTCGTCGGTGACGCGCAGCCGGTCGAACATGTCGAGCAGGAAAGAGGCGACCCGCGCCTTGGCAGAGGTGCGGCCCAGCGCGGCGAGCCGATCGGTCATCGACACGCGTTCTGCATTGGACAGTAGGAACAGCAAGGCGGCGACGCGCGGATATTCATCCAGCAGCCGACGCAGCGCATGTTTGTCGAACGGACAGATGATCGCATCCGACAGGGCGACCAGCGATTCCGGCGCCTTGCTGTAGATGGTGCTGGCCGATCCGATGAAGTCGCCGGGAAAGTAGACGCGCAATATCTGACGACTGCCATCGGGCAGGATGACAAAACTCATCACCCGGCCTTCGCGCAGCACGAACAATTCCATCACGGTCTCGTTGACGCGCTGGATCATGGCGCCGCGCTTCACCTTGCGGGGATTTTCCTCCAGTCGGGCCAGCGCTTCCTTTTCCGCTTCCGACAGCGGCACTTGCTTGGCCAGCCTTGCTGCGAAACAGCTTGTTGCCACCAAAAACACCTTTTTCCAAAATTGTCGTTACGATGGCAAAACGCCTGACCTGCCTTTTGGCTGCATTTTCAGAATCTGCACTAAACTCGATCAAGGGATGCCGTTGCTTTGCAAATATGTTGCATGGCGTGCGCCAGCTGCGGTTAACTATGCCAGATGGCCATCGAGCCGCCTTGCACGGCGCGCGGGAGGCGTTATGAACGCTGTCCAATGGACCGTATTCATATTCGCGGCGGTAAAGCCCTTTCCGGCCGCCTTCCCATCTCCGGCGCCAAGAACGCCGCCCTGACGCTGCTGCCCTGCGCGTTGCTGACTGACGAGCCGGTGACGCTGCGCAATCTGCCGCGTCTGGCGGACGTCGACAGCTTTGGCCATCTGCTGAACCAGTTGGGCGTGTCGACGATGATCGAAGGCGCGCGGCCGGAGGATTTTGGCCGCGTGATGACGATGCGCGCGGGCCGCGTCACCTCGACCGAGGCGCCCTATGACATTGTGCGCAAGATGCGCGCGTCCATCCTGGTGCTTGGCCCGTTGCTGGCGCGCGCGGGCGAGGCGCGGGTGTCGTTGCCTGGCGGCTGCGCGATCGGCAATCGCCCGATCGACCTGCACCTCAAGGCGCTGGAAGCCTTTGGCGCGGTGATCGAAATTACGGCGGGCTATGTCCGTGCGAGCGCGCCCGATGGCGGCTTGCCCGGCGGCACCTATACTTTCCCGGTTGTGTCGGTCGGCGCGACGGAAAATGGGCTGATGGCGGCTTCGCTGGCGAAGGGCGTGTGCGTACTGGAAAACGCCGCGCGTGAGCCCGAAATCGTGGATTTGTGCAATCTTCTCGTCGCCATGGGCGCGGAGATTGAAGGCATTGGCAGTTCACGTCTGGTGATCCATGGCAAGGATCGCCTGCACGGCGCAACCTATCGCGTGATGCCCGATCGGATCGAGGCGGGCAGCTATGCCTGCGCCGCCGCGATCACCGGCGGTTCGCTCGACCTGATCGGCGCCAATGCAGAGGATATGCGGGCGATCCTGTCCGCCCTGCGCGATGCGGGCGTTCAGGTGGATGAGCATAAGGACGGCATTCGTGTCGCTTCCGACGGCAAGCTGAAGCCGCTGACGCTGTCGACCGCGCCTTTCCCGGCCTTTCCGACCGACATGCAGGCGCAGTTCATGGCGATGCTGACGCTGGCCGAAGGCGCATCGGTGCTGACCGAGACGATTTTCGAAAACCGCTACATGCATGTGCCGGAACTGGCGCGTATGGGGGCGGATATTGCCGTCAACGGCCGCACGGCGATCGTGCGCGGCGTCAGCGGTCTTGTCGGCGCGCCGGTGATGGCGACGGACCTGCGCGCGTCGATGAGCCTGATCCTGGCCGGTCTTGCCGCGCAGGGCGAAACGCAGGTCAACCGCGTCTATCATCTCGACCGCGGCTATGAGCGGCTGGAGGAAAAGCTGTCCGCCGTGGGCGCCGATATTGAGCGGGTCAGCGATGGCTGAGGGGCGGGGGCTGGCCACGGATCGGGCGGCGCTGCTGGCGTTGTACGATCTTGATACTGGCGGCTTTCGCACGCTTGATGAAGTTACCGCCTTCGCGGCCCAATTGTGCGACGCGCCGATCGCGCTGGTCAGCATCGTGGAGGATGTGCGCCAGCGCTTTCTGGCGCGCACCGGGCTGGATGCGGAAGAAACGCCGCGCGACGTATCCTTCTGCGCTCTCGCCATGCTGGGCGAAGAGATTTTCATCGTGCCCGATGCGACGCGCGATCCCCGCTTCATCGACAATGCGCTGGTCACCGGAGCGCCGCATATCCGCTTCTACGCCGGCGCGCCGCTGACGGGCGCGGATGGCGAGCCGCTTGGCGCTCTGTGTGTCATCGATACGCAGGCCCGGGACGACCTCACGCCGTTGCAGCGGCAGGGGCTGACCCTGCTGGCGCGGCAAGTGATGATGGAACTGGAGGGGCGGCGGCGCGATCGCGACACGATCCTTCAGCAACGGCTGGACGCCGCCGCTGTCGCCGACAGCGATCGCATGTTCCGCACGCTGGCCGACACCATGCCGCAGATGGTCTGGTCGACGCTGCCGGACGGCTATCATGATTATTATAATGCGCGCTGGTATGAATATACCGGCGTTCCGGCCGGATCGACCGATGGCGAGGGGTGGAACGGGATGTTCCACCCTGATGATCAGGCGCGCGCCTGGGATAAATGGCGCCATAGCCTGAAGACCGGCGATCCTTATGAAATCGAATATCGGCTGCGGCATCATAGCGGCGACTATCGCTGGACGCTGGGTCGCGCGCTGCCGATCAAGGACGCCGCTGGCCATATCGTGCGCTGGATCGGCACCTGCACCGATATTCATGAGCAAAGGCTGATGATGGAAGAGCGCGAGATGATCGCGCATGAACTGTCACACCGGATCAAGAATATCTTTTCGGTCATCGCCGGATTGATCGGCCTGTCGGCTCGCCAGCATCCGGAGATTGGCGATGTGGCGGAAGATTTGCGCGATCGCATATTGGCGCTGGGTCGCGCCCATGATTTCGTTCGTCCGCACAGCGCCGAATCCGCGCCGCAGATCGGGCAGGGCGCCGGGCGACTGTGGGGCATACTCGACCAGATTTTCGCGCCCTATCGCAGCAGTAGGGGCAGCCGCATCCTGCTGTCGGGAGAAGATCCGCAGATCGACGATCGATCCGCAACGCCGCTGGCGTTGTTGTTCCACGAACTGGCGACCAACGCCGCCAAATATGGCGCGCTGTCCGTTGCGAACGGCTGCGTTCATCTGCATGTCACGGCAGAAGGATCGGATGTGCGCATCGACTGGCGGGAAGAGGGCGGACCTGCGGTTGCGCCCGCGGGGGTCGAAGGGTTCGGCAGCCGCTTGATGACGCTGAGCGTCGAACGGCAGCTGGGCGGGCGTATCGAGCGTTATTGGGAAGCGGGTGGGCTTCGCCTCAACCTCTGGATTCCATTGCGTTCCATGAGCCGGGCGGCGGAAAAGGCGTAAAGCCGGCAATTTCCGCAGCCAGCAGGTCGGGCTTTTCGGTGGCCGCCAGCTTGAGCGCAGCGGAAATGCTCTGCGCGCGAAACGGCTTGGTGATGACGCCCAGCGCGGCGACGGACGCGTCGCCGATCTGCGCCGGGTTGGCGGTGACATAAATGACGCGGATGCCGTGGCGGCTGGCCAGTTCCATGCCGATCTGCGGGCCGGTGGGGCCATCGCGCAGGTTGAGGTCGACAAGAGCGATGTCGCAATTGTCCGCCGATTCGAGCGCCGCGGCCCGATCCGCCGCGATCGCGCCCACCGTGAATCCGGCGTCCTCGACGATCTGCTCAATTTCCAGCGCGACGAAAATCTCGTCTTCGACGATCAGAACTTTCTTGCCCATGCCTTCAGCCTGCGGAACCTGGAGAAGGTAAATTCCTTTTGCGGCCTTGGGTTCCCGCATGTGCGAAAAAAATGACAGATAATGTCATCGTTCCCGTTTCAGGCCGGGACATTGGTCCATAAAATGTCGAACTGGGTTCCCCGCATCAGCAGCAGCGATGCGGGGTAGCCCGCATCGGCCGCTTTCTGCGCCGTCGCCATCGCGCTTTGGACGGCCTGATCCTGGGTGGGAAACGGACCATAATATTTATTGTCGAGATTGATCTTCCACACGCCTTCATGTTCCAGGACGATATAACGGGCGTGGGGTAATTTGGCGGACATGATTATAATACCTCGGTGTTATAATGGTGCCAGGCCATGATCGCGGCGGCGCCGCGATACGGGCGCCAGGCGTCGGCAACTGCGCGAGTCAGCTTTTCGCTTGGCCGTTCGGGCATGCCCAATATGCGGCCGATCTCGATCTGCACCGCCAGATCGCCCGCTGGCCAGATGTCGGGTCGCCCTTCAGCAAAGAGCAGATAGATTTCCGCCGACCAGCGGCCAATTCCCTTGATTTGCACCAGTTGCGCAATCGCCTCTTCATCATCGGCGGGCAGGGCGCGCAGGTCCAGCGCGCCCGACATCACCAGTTCGGCGAGGCTGCGGGCATAGCCCTGTTTCTGGCGGGACAGGCCGCAGGCGCGCAATGTGTCAAAATCGCGCGCCAGCAGCGCGGTTGGCGTGCAGCCTTCGCCAAGTTCCGCCTCCAGCTTGCTCCATACGGCTGCGGCTGCGGCAACGCTGACCTGTTGCCCCACGATGGTGCGCAGCAAGGTTTCATAACCGGGCGGGCGCACGCGGGGCGCGGGATAACCCACTCGCCCGATTGCCGCCGCGAAACCCGGCTCCAACGCGGCTATAGCGTCCAGGCCGGTCTGCAACTGCTCTGCTGTCGTCACCATCAGTCTGTCGGTCCGGTCCTTGATTTCCCGCCGCCTGTCCGTCACAGCGGCGGAGAAATTCGAGGGGACTGGATAGATGCCGAAACTGATTGTGGTCAACCGTGCGGGTGAGGAGCAGGCTGTCGATGGCGACAATGGCCTGTCGGTGATGGAAGTCATTCGCGACAACGGGTTTGACGAATTGCTGGCGCTGTGCGGCGGTTGCTGCTCCTGCGCGACCTGCCATATCTATGTCGATCCCGCCTTCGCCGACATTCTGCCCGTGATGAGCGAAGATGAAAATGATCTGCTCGACAGTTCCGACCATCGCAACGACAGCAGTCGTCTGTCCTGTCAGGTGGTGCTGAACGATGCGCTGGACGGCCTGCGTGTCACCATCGCGCCGGAAGACTGATCAGAACAGGCGCGCCGGTTATGGCTTTAGGCGCAGCGTGGCCGCGGGCGCGTCGCTGGTCAGCGGCGTGATCGTCCAGACGATTCGCTTGCCTTCGGGGATCGTGTCCGCCCCTTCTTCCTGATTCTGGCTAATGATCTCCGCGTCGGTGGTCAGGGTGAAGGTGCCGTCCAGCGCCTTCGCCGTGTCGTCCCCTGCGCCGCCCATGCCGCCTGGCCCCTGGCTCTTGTCGAAGCTGTTGGCGAAGCCGGGCGCCTTCACCCGGACCCGATCCACGCCGCGCATCTCCACTGCAACGAAAGGCAGCACGATCTGCGCGTCGATGTTGAAGGGAAAGAGGAAAGCGTGCGTTAGTGTGCCGTTGATCGCATAGTCGATCTCGAACTTGTGATTACCAAGATAACGGGCGGAACGGAATCCCTTCTCCTTCGACAGGGCGGTGGCAATCGCCTGCATCTGGGTTTCGTCGCTCTTGTCGGACGGATCGCTGAAATCCTCCTCCTGCGCTGCAATCTGCATCAGTGTCGGGCTATTTTCCGCTTCGCCGTCCTGCGCGTCCGCATCGCCATCATTCGCGCCGCCTGTCAGCGCATTCTTGCCCATGTCCGACGCCAGTATCTCGCCCTTGTAGGTGAAGGCGAAGCTGCGGTCGGCGCGAATGTCGAGGGTCGATTCAAATTGCCCCGGCGTCACCAGGCAGGCGGAGAGCGCCAGCAAGCCCGCCAGCGCCCCTAAAGTGCGATACAGGCGGTCCATGGCGTCTCTCCCCCCTTTTTGCGTCTGTCAGCCGACTGTGGCGGCGTAGAGCGCGATGGCTGCGGCGTTGGAGACGTTCAGGCTCTCCATGCGCGGGCTGATCGGCAACTTGGCGATAATGTCGCAATGGGCAATCGTATTGTGGCGCAGCCCTTCGCCTTCGGCGCCCAGCACCAGAGCCACGCGCGATTCGCCGATCGCTTCGCCCAATGTGGTGTCCGCGTCGCCGTCCAGCCCGATGCGCCAGTAGCCAGCCTCGGCAATTTCTTCCAACGCGCGCGCCAGATTGACCACGCGCACCCATGGCACGCTTTCCAGCGCGCCCGATGCCGCACGGGCCAGCACACCCGATTCGGGCGGCGCATGCCGATCCTGCGTCACGATGCACAGCGCGTCGAACGCCGCGGCCGAACGCAGAATTGCGCCCACATTATGCGGGTCCGTCACCTGATCCAGCACCAGGATCGGCCGCTTGTCATCCTGTCCTTGTTCCAGAATCTCGCCCAACCAGACATCGTCCAGCGGCTCGACCTCGGCGACGATGCCCTGATGCGGCGCGTCGGACGGCACCATGCGGCCCATGTCGGCGACATCGGAATAGACGATCGGCAGCACCGGCGGCAGGTCGAGCTGGCCCAGCGCTTCGCGCGTGCCCCAGATCTTGCGCACGATGCGGTCGGGATTGGCGAGCGCCGCGATGACGGCGTGACGCCCGTAGAAGCGCGGAAAGGCGCTCTTGGGCTTGGTGGAGCGATTGGGCTTTTTCATGATTTCGCTCTTTTCACATCAAGGCATTGACAGGCAAGTCTCCATTCGCCATTAGGCCGCCTCCAGCGCGGCGGGGAACACAAATTCCTCACCGGGTAGGGCACTGGACAGGTGGCCGAGTGGTTAAAGGCAGCAGACTGTAAATCTGCCCGGGTTTCCCGTACGCTGGTTCGAATCCAGCCCTGTCCACCACTGCATCAGGCCATGATGCAGGCGATCCCTTGGG
The DNA here is from genome assembly GCF_042647625.1 of Sphingobium rhizovicinum. Lineage (NCBI taxonomy): Bacteria > Pseudomonadati > Pseudomonadota > Alphaproteobacteria > Sphingomonadales > Sphingobiaceae > Sphingobium > Sphingobium rhizovicinum. Next base: position 857,571 of record NZ_JBHRVU010000004.1, read on the forward strand.
ATCGTGATGAAGGCCAGTGTGGACGCATAGCTCAGTTGGTAGAGCAGCTGACTCTTAATCAGCGGGTCCTAGGTTCGAGCCCTAGTGCGTCCACCATTTCTCCTAGTGCAATCAGTAGCTTACCCTCTTCTGGGATAATGTTATTTGCAGCCGCGATTACCGGGTGAGAGCCGTGCAAGAGTGCGCCGTGTGCTCAACCGCTCTCGCATGCGCTGATTCAGATCGCGCCGATGGGGGTATGTAGGGATCTTGCGAGCGTCGGCCCCGAATACCCAGCAAATTTATCAGCCCGCACAAATTGCCAAAAGTTTGTCGGCGACAAACATCCATCCGCCGAGGCAATCTCGTTGCTTTTCTGTTCTACGTCCGCAAGGGTGCCTTTCTACCCGATCGTGCCCAGTGACTGGAGAAGATGATGTTCCCAAAAAAGGTGCGCCCAAAAGCGCCCCCCATCAAAACGCAGGGCATCAAGACGAAGCTTACACCCATGATCGCCGCCAGCGTCCGCTGGTCGGGTCAAGGGCGCTGGATAGAACCCTTTGTCGGCTCGGGTGCTGTGGCTCTTAACCTCGCCCCGCAGAAAGCGCTGTTGGCCGACACCAACAAGCACATCATCAATTTCTACAAAGATGTCCAATCCGGGCAAATCACGGGCGCGGCCGCGCGACGGTTTTTGGAGATTGAAGGACAACACCTCTTGGAGACGGGCGAGAAACATTTCTACTTCATTCGCGACCGCTTCAACGATGAAGGTGCCCCCCTCGATTTTCTGTTCCTCAGCCGCTCCTGCTTCAACGGCGTTATGCGCTTCAATTCAAAGGGACGCTTCAACGTGCCCTTCTGCCGGAAGCCGAACCGCTTCCGGCAAGCGCTCGTCACGAAGATCGCCAATCAAATCGATTGGGCAGCAGAGGTTATGTCCGGGAAGGATTGGGAGTTTGCAGTCCAGCCGTGGCACGAGACCGTTGCATCAGCGCAAGCGAACGACATGATTTACTGCGATCCACCCTACGTTGGCCGTCACACGGACTACTATAACGGCTTCACCGACGAGGAAGCCGACCAGATGGCGCAAGCCTTGATAGGCAGCGAAGCGGGTTTTGCCGTCTCGATGTGGCTAGAGAACAAGTATCGTAGGAACGACTATCTCGACCGCTGGTTCGCGGAATACCCCATGGAAACCACGTCGCATTTCTACCATGTCGGGTCGAGCGAGGATCTACGCAACGAGATGATCGAGGCGTTGGTCGTTTCACCAAACGCCTTCGCCGATGATGCCCCAATAGCGGCAACGGCGGACTTGCCGCTATTTGCGTTAGCAGCAAACGGCTAGGAGCCGTAGGAGCGCCAATAGGCGAGGAAATCCTCTTCCGAGCCGAACACGGTGCCGCCCGCACGAAATTCATCAATCGTGCCCGTGATGCTGCCGATGTTCGCCGTGTTCCCACTGCCAGGGCTCTTGCTGGCGACCTTCCACTTTTCCTGCAAGAAATGCTCGACGTTATCGAACGGGATAGGAATATCCCGGATCGAGCCTACGTCAAACATGTGCTCAGCCTGAGCCTTTTTCTTGCCGACGCGGTCATAGGCAAACCCAATTACCCAATGCTCTGCGTAATCCGAAAACGGGAAAAGGATGTTCTTCTTTCCCGTCCCTCTGATGAAGCTGGTATAGCTGCCAAGTGTGAAACGAAATGTTCCATTGGCTTTGCGATACGTCGTTTTTACGTCAACCGCGATTTTCTGTTTGCAACCTTCTCCGGAGCCAAGAGTAAAATCAGGATAGTGGTTTTGTTTTTCCGCTTCAAAAACCTCGAGTCCGAGCTTCTCTGCCGCAGCATATACAGCCGGTCTGCTAACCAATTCGAAAATGGTGCTTAGCACTTTGGTGTCGGCACCAAGAGGATAGACGCACCCTGAGCGGTCAACGATGCCACAAACCTCGTAGCTGCTAGAGAGTTTCGCAAGCTCTGCTTCAAGAATCTCTTTAAACATAGTCGCCGACAGACCAAGCCGACTGGCCGGTGTCAAGAAGAACGAATGGATACAGCCGTCTTCGCGTGGGGTAGGGCGCCATGCGAAGCGCTTACCCGGCCATCGCAGGCGTGGGGCGATATGTCGCAGCGTGCTTGTTGCAGTGCAACGAAATACGAGCGCGGAGGTTGGTTGGACAAGTTCCGTTCATCCTTGTCAGGCTATTTCCCTCCCCGCATGATATTAGACCGTCGCGACCTCATGATCCGCACGCTGGGCGGTGCTTTTGCGCTTGGCGTTTCCCCTCGCGCGCTGGCGCAGAGCGATGTGCAGCGTGTCGACGCCCTGATCGCGAAGATGACGATCGAGGAAAAGGCGGGGCAGATGACCTGCCTGGCGGATAGTTTCAGGCCTTTCAATCCGCCCAACCCGCAGGTCGGCATTCAGGATGAAAAGCGCCTGTCCGACGAAGTGCGAAGGGGGCGGGTCGGTTGCCTGTTCAACGGCATCGGCGTTGCTGGCGCGCGCCGTGCGCAGGATATTGCGGTCAAGGATAGCCGGCTTGGCATTCCGTTGTTGTTCGCTGGTGATGTAATCCATGGCCTCAAGACCATATTCCCGGTGCCGCTGGGCGAATCCTCCTGCTTCGATCCGTCCATGGTCGAGCGTACCGCGCGCGCCATGGCGATCGAGGCGACGGCGGCCGGCCTGCACCTGACCTTTGCGCCCATGGTCGACGTCGCCCGCGATCAGCGCTGGGGCCGGGTGGTCGAGGGGGCGGGGGAAGATGTTACCCTGACCGGCCTGTTGTCGGCCGCCCGCATTCGCGGCTTTCAGGGGCGGGATTTGCGTCGCGACGACAGCTTGCTGGCTTGTCCGAAGCATTTCGCTGCCTATGGGGCCGTCGCCGCCGGTCTGGAATATGGCAATGTCGACATTAGCGAGGAGACGCTGCGCGAAACGCATCTGCCCCCGTTTGGCAAGGCGTTTGCGGCCGGCGCTTTGACCACCATGGCGGCGTTCAATGAGATTAACGGCGTCCCCGCCACGGCGGACGGCGAATTGCTCACCGACATATTGCGCGGCGAGATGCGGTTCCGTGGTTTCGTCTTTTCCGATTATACCGCCGACGAGGAACTGGTCGCCCACGGCTTTGCCGAGGATGATCGCGATGCCGCCCGCCTTGCCGTGCTGGCGGGGGTCGACATGTCGATGCAAAGCGGCCTTTATATCCGATACCTGCCAGACCTGGTGAAAAGCGGCGCGGTGCCCATGGGCACGATCGACGTTGCCGTGCGCCGCATTCTCTATGTGAAATCGGCGATCGGCCTGTTCGACAATCCCTATCGGTCTCTGAATGAGGAAGCGGAAAAGACCCGCATCTATACATCGTCCCATCGCGCCCTGGCGCGGGAGTCGGCGGCGCGATCGGTCGTGCTGCTCAAGAATGACGGCGTGCTGCCGATCGATCCGGCGAAGGGTCAGCGCATTGCCCTGATCGGGCCGTTCGCGGAAGATCGCGCCAATATCTATGGTCCCTGGGCTTTTTATGGCGACCCCGACAAGGGCGTCGATATTGCCGCCGGTTTGCGCGCGGCACTGCCTGACCCATCAAAGCTGAGCGTGACGCGCGGCAGCGACATCAGCGGCGCCATCGATGGCGGCATCGCCGCCGCAGTCGATGCGGCGAAGGCGGCCGATTTTGTCCTGCTTGCGATCGGCGAATCGCAGGCCATGTCGGGAGAGGCGCAGTCGCGCACCATGATCGAAATTCCGGCCGCGCAGCAGGCGCTGGCCGATGCGGTGGTCGCTACGGGCAAGCCGGTCGCAGTGCTGCTGCGTCATGGCCGCGCGCTGGCTTTGCATGATGGCGTCGCCAACGCCAATGCCATCCTGGCCACCTGGTTTTTGGGGAGCGAGGCGGGGAACGCCATCGCCGACATCATATTGGGGAAGGTCGATCCATCGGCGAAATTGCCCGTCAGCTTCCCATGGGAAAGTGGGCAGGAGCCCTTCTATTATGATCGCAAGTCGACCGGCCGCCCGGTCGTGGACAATGGCAGCAGCGAATATAAGGCGCGATACGCCACCACCGACAACAGCGCCCGTTTTCCCTTTGGCCATGGCCTCAGTTACACCGAATTTGCCATCGACCAGTTGAAGCTGTCCGACGCGGCGCTGCGGTGGGATGCGGCGATCGAGGTGACGGCGCGCATCACCAACAAGGGCCAGCGCAAGGGCAGCGAAGTTGTCCAGCTCTATACGCGCGATCGCGTGGCCAGCCGGACCCGACCGATCCGCGAATTGAAACGCATGGAGCGCATCACCTTGTCACCGGGCGAGAGCAGGACTGTGCGCTTCTCATTGTCCCGCACCGACCTGGAGTTTGTGGGCGCGCGCAATCAGCGCGTCGCGGAACCGGGCGTCTTTGATTTGTGGATTGGTCAGTCCAGCGTGGGCGGCCTCCATGCGCAATTCACTCTCTATGCCGAAGTAAAGGCGTAGAGAGGACTGCTTCATTGTAGCGGAATGTTGCAGAAGTAGCGCAAATATGACCGGATTAGCTGATCGGCCTGCCTGGTCATGCCTTAACTGTAAGAAATCATTGCCCCGCAATGCCGGGCGCCGTCGTTCGATTGACCACCCCTGACAGCATCATCACAGGCGAGCGCATCTAATGCGACTTAGTCGCGTTCTTATCTGCATGGGGGTCTGTCATGTCTGCTGCATCCGTTACGCGCGCGTCCCTGCTGCGCGCCAGCCTGTTCGTCCTTGCCGCCGCCACGGTCGCGCCAGCCCTTGCCGCAGAGGCGCCCGCACCCGAAACAGATGATCCATCCAGCAGCGCCATCGTCGTCACCGCCGCTGGTTACGAACAGAATATCACCGAAGCGCCCGCCAGCATCACCGTGCTGGGCCGCGAGGAATTGCAGGAAAAGCGGTTCGGCAGCCTCGCCGAAGCGTTGCAGGATGTGCAGGGTGTCGACGTCGGCGGCGAAGCGGGCAAGACTGGCGGCCTCAACATCTCCATCCGTGGCATGCCCAGCGACTATACGCTGGTCCTGATCGACGGGCGACGCCAGAATGCGCCGGGGGGCGTCACGCCCAATGGCTTTGGCGAAACATCGACCAGCTTCCTGCCGCCTTTCTCCGCCATCGATCGGATTGAAGTGGTGCGCGGCCCCATGTCCACCCTTTATGGTTCAGATGCGATGGGCGGCGTCGTCAACATCATCACGCGCAAGGTCGGCAATCGTTGGGTCGGCACCGCGACGGCGGAAAGCACCATTCAGGGCGATGACCGTTTCGGCAATATCCAGTCGGTCAACGGTTTTGCGCAGGGACCGCTGATCAAAAATCTGGTCGGGCTGACCCTGCGGGGCAGCGTATTCCACCGTGCGGGATCGAACATCGAAATCCCCGGCGATCCGGCGCTGACGCTGGGCCGCAATCCTGTCGAGTCGGACATCTATACCTATGGCGGACGGATCAGCATCACGCCCCATGCCGATCATGATCTGTGGTTCGAATATGACCGCAACGAACAGCGTTACGACAATAGCCGGGGCCAGCTCGGCACGCTGGGGTCGGGCGGTTATGCGCCCGAGCAGCGTTTCAATCGCAGCAATTATGTTGTCGCGCACAGCTGGCGCATGGGCTTTGGCCAGCTCGACACCACGCTGACCCGCAACGAGACGGAAACCATCGGCCGCCTGATCCCCAATGGCACGCCGGGCGCGGTGCCGGGCAGTCCGCGCACGCTGGAGGCGCGCAACGACATTCTCGATTCCCGTTTTGCCGGCAAGTTCGGCGCTCTGGCCTTCACCGTGGGCGGTCAATATTGGAAGGCGCGCATGGTCGAGGGCGTGGCCCCGGAACCGTTCAAATTCACCCAATGGGCGGGCTTTGCCGAAGCCACGCTGACCGTGACTGACGGGTTCAACATCACCGGTGGCGCGCGTTATGACGATCATTCGACCTTCGGCAACAAATGGTCGCCGCGCGCCTATGCGGTGTGGAACATTACCGATGCGATCACGCTGAAGGGCGGCGTCAGCCGTGGCTTCAAGACGCCGCGTGTCGAACAGATTGCCGATGGCATCATCGGCTTTGGCGGACAGGGGCGTATTCCGCTGATCGGTTCTCCCAATCTGACGCCGGAAACCAGCACGAGCTACGAAGCGGGCCTCTATTATGACGGTCAGGGCTTCTTCAGCGGCAACGTCACCCTGTTCAACAATGATTTCAATGACAAGATCGCGTCAGGCCCCGGCATTCCCAACTGCCAGTTTGCCGGCAATCCCAATCGCCCCGGCTGTCTGGATGTCGGTCCTTTCCCGACCGTCGACCTGCTGAGCCAGTCGATCAACATCGACAAGGCGCGCACCCGCGGCGTCGAGGTCGCGACCCGCTTCGCCTTCACGCCCAGCCTGTCTCTGTCGGCCAACTACACCTATACTGAAACCGAACAGTTGAGCGGTTCGGAAAAGGGTTTGCCGCTGATCGGCATGCCCAAACATATGCTGAACGGCAATCTGCGCTGGAAGCTGGATGACAAGGCCAGCGTCTGGGCGCGCGCCGAAATCCGTTCCAGCCGCTATCGCGGCGCCAATGCGCAGCAGACGGCGGTCGGCGATTTCCGCAGCTATGAAGTTTTCCATCTGGGCGGCAATTATCAGGTCACGCCGGCCTTCCGCCTGTCGGCGACGCTCTACAATATTCTCGACACCGACTATGCGGTCTATCTTCCCTATCAGACTAGCCCGACCGTGACGGTCTATACCCCGGCCTATTCGATCAATCAGGAAGGTCGCCGCCTCTGGCTGTCGGCCACGGTCGATTTCTGATCATGCAGCACTGACCCCGCCTTCAGCGCCGATTGACGCGACGCAGCATCGTCGTCAGTTACGGAGCAAAAGAAGGCGGGGTAGATGCGAATCGTCATCATCGACGACAGCGGCTTGCGCGCGACGGTCCTGGAGGAAGGGCTACGCGAGGCGGGCTATGACGATATTCATATCGTGCCCCCGCGCGGCGCCTTCGTCGCGCGGCTGGAGCGGATGGCGCCCGACGTGGTGCTGATGGATCTGGGCAGCCCCAGCCGCGATACGCTGGAAGAAATGCTGACTGTCAGCCGCGCGCTGGCCCGACCGATCGCCATGTTCGTCGACCAGTCGGATGAAACGATGATCGGTGCGGCGATCGACGCCGGCGTATCCGCCTATGTGGTGGACGGGCTGCGCAAGGAACGGGTGAAGCCGGTGCTGGAACTGGCGGTGCGGCGCTTCAACGCTTTTGCCAGGATACAGGCGGAACTGGATGAGGCGCGCACGGCGCTGTCCGATCGCAAGATCATCGACCGCGCAAAATCCATTTTGATGAACCAGCGCAGCCTGACCGAGCAGGACGCCTATGCGCTGTTGCGGTCGAGCGCGATGAATCAGGGCAAGCGCATTGTCGATGTGGCGCAGGCACTGATCACCGCCAGCGACCTGTTGGGAGGAGGGCTATGACAACCAACTTGAAAATCGCCTTCCTGCCGCTGAACGACGCCGCCGTGCTGGTCGCGGCGCGCGAACGGGGCTTTGCGGAAGAAGAGGGCCTGGCGATCGATCTCGTCCCGACGACCAGCTGGGCGACGTTGCGCGACCGGCTGGTCTATGGGCAGGTGCATGCCGCGCAGATGCTGGCGCCACTGGCCGTTGCGGTGACGCTGGGCCTCAGCCAGCAGCCCGCCGCGCTGGCCGCCCCCTACAAGCTGAACGTCAACGGCAATATGCTGGTGATGGCGACGGATTTCGCCAAGGCGCTGGAGCAGAACGTCGCTGCGCGGCTGGCCGATCCGCTGGGCACCGCGCATGACTTTGCGGCCGCGATCGGCCTGTGGCGGCGCAAGCCGGTTATCGGCGTGGTTCATCGCTTCTCCAGCCATGCGCTGATGCTGCGTTACTGGCTGGCGAGCGCAGGGATAGATCCCGATCGGGACGTGGTGCTGCGCGTATTGCCGCCATCGCTGACGGTGGAAGCGATGCGCGCGGGCGAGATTGACGGCTTCATTGCGGGCGAGCCTTGGGGCACGGCGGCGGTCGAGGCGGGCTTGGCCGAAACCGTGGCGATCGGCGAACGCATATGGCAGCGCGGGGTGGAGAAGGTGCTGGCCTTCCGCGAAGCATGGATGGAGGAAAATCCCGATACCGTTGATCGGCTGCTGCGGGCGCTGGCGAAGGCGGCCCTATGGTGCGACGATCCGGCCAATCATCCCGTATTGGCCGATCTGCTGTCCGATCCGCGCTATGTCGACCAGCCCGCCGACCTCATCCTGCGCGCCCTGTCTGGCCAGATCGTGGCGCGGGCGGGGGAGGCGGCGATCGCCAATCCAGATTTCATGCTGTTCAGCCGGGAGGCCACGCCTTTTCCATGGCGCAGCCAGGCGCTGTGGATCTATTCGCAACTGGTGCGCTGGAACATGGTGGAGCATGATGCTGTGACGGCTGCAAAGGCGGCGGGGGTGTTTCGTCCCGATATATTCCGCCGCGCGTTGGCAGACAGCGACATGCCGATGCCCGGCGCGAGCATGAAGGTGGAAGGCGCGGTTGACCTGCCGCTGGCGGTGGGATCGCGCCGGGGTGAGTTGACGCTGGGGCCGGATCGCTTCTTCGACGGTCGGGTGTTTGATCCTGAACGGATCGATGATTTCCTTGCCGGTTTTGCGGTGCCGCGTTGAATCGACGCAGAATTTTGTGCCTTGCAACATGATGCGATTCGCGAGATAACATAGGGGTCGCGCGACGAAGCGCGCTTATCTGGATGCGCCGTCCCAAGGGTGGGGCCGCCATCCTCACCATATATTGCAGCAAAGCCGCTGACCGGATCATCCCGAGGGATGCTGTCCGGGCTGCGGCTTTTTTCGTGTCCATTTCCGTTTATTGGGGGACGTATCATGGCAACTGCTTATTGGGATCGCGAAGGACAGGACGCCGCGCCTGCGCCCGCGACCAGCTTCTGGAAGGCCGGCCACGCGCCGACCCTGATCGCTGCCTTTCTCTATTTCGACCTCGCCTTCATGGTGTGGGTGCTGCTCGGCCCGTTGGCGCCGATGATTTCCAAGACGCTGGCGCTGACCCCGGCCGAAAAGGGCCTGATGGTCGCTACGCCGACGCTGGCCGGCGCGCTGTTGCGCGTCGTCAACGGCCTGCTGGTCGACCGGATCGGCCCGAAATTGTCGGGCGCGATCAGCCAGATCATCGTCATCGCCGGCCTGTTCACCGCCTGGGTTGCGGGGATCGACAGTTTTGGCGGCACGCTGGCGCTGGGTGTGATCCTGGGCTTTGCCGGCGCTAGCTTCGCGATCGCACTGCCGCTTGCCAGCCGCTGGTATCCGCCAGAGCATCAGGGCAAGGCGATGGGCCTTGCCGGCATGGGCAATTCGGGCACGGTGCTCGCCTCGCTCTTTGCGCCGGTGCTGGCCAAGATTTTCGGCTGGAATGCGGTGCTGGGTCTGGCCTGCATCCCGCTGGCGATCGTCTTCGTCCTCTACATGATCATGGCCAAGGATGCGCCCAATGCGCCCGCGCCCAAGAAGATCGTCGAGTATTTCCAGCCGCTCAAGCAGGCTGATGCCTGGTGGTTGATGGCCTTTTACGCCGTTACTTTCGGCGGGTTCGTGGGTCTGGCGGCCAGCCTTCCCATCTACTTCACCGACCAGTTCGGCCTGACGCCGATCGTGGCGGGTTATTGCACCGCCGCCTGCGTCTTCGCCGGGTCGCTGGTGCGCCCGATGGGTGGCGCGCTGGCCGACAAGATCGGCGGGTCTAAGGCGCTGATGATCGTCTATGTCGTGGCCGCCATCGCTCTGGCGGGCGTCAGTCAGGCGACGACCCTTCCTGCGGCCCTTGGCTGCTTCGTGCTGGCGATGCTCGCGCTGGGCACCGGCAACGGATCGGTGTTCCAGCTGGTGCCGCAGCGTTTTCAGGCGGAAATCGGCATCATGACCGGCCTTGTCGGCATGGCGGGCGGCATTGGCGGCTTCTACCTCGCCAGTTCGCTGGGCCTTGCCAAGCAGCTGACGGGCAGCTTCGCACCGGGCTTCCTGATCTTCGCCGGACTGGCGATCGTTGCCCTGCTGGGCGTGACGCTGGTGAAGGGCAAATGGCGCGCGACCTGGAAGACGGGCGCCCGCATCTGATCTGGAGAGGAGGGCGGCGGCAATGACCGCCGCCCCATTCGGGTTGCATCTGGAGCGCGCTGCGTTCAGTCGGACGCGATCCGCGCGCTCCAGTTTTTTGTTATCGCATCGTTTCAGGCGCAAAATCGGTTCCCACTTTTGCGCACGATGCTCTTTCTCGTCCGAGGGGGGACGTGCTTTCCATGAAATATCTTCTCGCACCGGCGGCCATGCTGGCCGTCGCAGGGCCGGCTTACGCCCAGCAAATCCGCCTGAAACCCGTCGCCGAAGCGCGGCTGCGCTACGAACATGCCGATCAGGACGGGCTGGCCGAAGAAAAATCCGACGCTCTCACCTTGCGCGCCCGCGCCGGGCTGACGGCCAGCAGCGGCGCATTGTCGGCGACGATCGTCGGGCAGGGGACGCTCGCTGTGGTCGACGATTATTATGACGGGGTGAATGGCGCTGCGACCCGGCCGATCATTGCCGATCCTGAAAATATCGCCCTCTATATCGCCCAGTTGCAATATAAGACGAAGGCGCTGACCCTGACCGGCGGGCGGCAGAGGATCGTGCTGGATGACGAGCGTTTCGTCGGCAACGTCGCCTTTCGCGACAATGGCCAGACCTTCGATGCGGTGCGTGCCGAACTGACTCCGGCCAAGGGGGTGAAGCTGGATGTCGCCTATGTCTGGTCGGTGCGCACCATCTGGGGTTTTCAGGGCAGTGGCGCGCGGCAACAGGCGGTTGGCGGCGATAATATCTTCGCCAACCTGTCCTATGTCACGCCTGTCGGCACGCTGACCGGCTTTGCCTATCTGGTCGATCAGGACGAAGCGGCCGTTCAGGCGTTCCGCCTGTCCAGCCAGACCTATGGATTGCGGCTGGCCGGCGCGCAGTCGCTGTCGAAGGCGGCGAAGATCAGCTATCAGCTGAGCTATGCCCGCCAGTCGGATTATCACCGCAATCCCAACGACTATAGCGCCGATTACTGGCTGGCGGACGCCACGCTGGACGTGAAGGGATGGAAGCTGAATGCCGGCTATGAAGTGCTGGGCGCCAGCAGCGGCGCGCCCTTCACCAGTTTCCAGACGCCGCTTGGCACCAATTTCAAATTTCAGGGCTGGGCCGACAAATTCCTGACCACGCCTGCCAATGGCATCCGCGATCTCTATGTCGGCGGGGGCTATGGCTGGAAGCAGCTGGGACCATTGTCTGGCGTTTCATTGCAGGCAGTCTGGCATCGGTTCGACAGCGACCGGCTGGACCAGCATTATGGCAATGAACTCAACCTTATCGCGTCCGCGAAGGTGAAGAAGACGATGCTGTCGATCCGCTATGCCGATTATGATGCAAAGAGCATGGCGACCGATACGAAGAAATTCTGGGTGCAGGCGGACTGGGCCTATTGATCGAAAGCCGTGACGGAATCGCTTGAGCCGATCGGCGATTCCGTTTATGGTGCAGTGCAAGGGACAAGGTTGTCCTTCTCTACATAGTCGCGATGGTTCAGGGACGGGCCATCAAGACGCAGATGATGGCAAGGCCGCCATCCAGACTTTCGGGATTTGAAGCCCGGGGGTCTGGATGGCGGCCTTTTTCTTTTCCGAAAGGACCGGGGATGGAATTGCAACTCAGGGGTGACGGTCAGGCGGATGCGCAGGACGATGGTCTGGTGCCGTTCGAGGATGTTCGCGAACATCTGGTCGTCGTGGGTAATGGCATGGCCGGCTGCCGCGCGGTCGAGGAATTGCTGGCGCGGGACGCGGGGCGCTATCGCGTCACCATCTTCGGCGCAGAACCCTATGTGAACTACAACCGCATCATGCTCTCGCCGGTATTGGCGGGGGAAAAGAGCTTCGACGACATCGTCATCAACACGCGCGAATGGTATGCCGATAATGGCATAGAGCTGATCGCGGGGGATCCCGTGACGGCGATCGATCGCGGCGCAAAGATCGTCAAGAGCCAGTCGGGTCGCGCCATGGGCTATGACAAGCTGCTGATCGCCACCGGGTCGGACCCCTTCATCATCCCGGTTCCGGGGAAGGACCTGCCCGGTGTCATCAGCTTCCGCGACATGAAGGATGTCGACACGATGCTGGCGGCTGCCGAAGCTGGTGGCGATGCGGTGGTGATCGGTGGCGGTCTGCTGGGGCTGGAGGCGGCGCATGGGCTGACCCTGCGCGGCATGAAGGTGACGGTCATCCACCTGATGGACACGCTGATGGAGCGGCAACTCGATGAAGCGGCCGGCTGGCTGCTCAAGTCCGCGCTGGAAGGGCGCGGCCAGACCATTCTGACTGGCGCCAATACGGAAGCCATTTATGGCGACGGCAAGGTCGAGGGCGTCCGGCTGAAGGACGGCCGCGAAATCCCGGCCAGCCTGGTCGTCATGGCGGTGGGCATCCGTCCGTCGACCGCGCTGGCCCGCGAAGCCGGCATCGCGGTCAATCGCGGCATTCAGGTCGATGACCATATGGTGACGAGCGACCCTGACATATTGGCGGTCGGCGAATGCGTGGAGCATGACGGCAATGTCTATGGCCTTGTCGCGCCACTGTGGGACATGTGCCGCAGCCTGGCCGATGGCCTGACCGACCAGCATAGCGGTTACAAGGGATCGGTCACGTCAACCAAGCTGAAGGTTGCCGGGCTGGACGTCTTTTCCGCCGGCGATTTTTCTGGCGGGGCGGGGTGCGAGGACATCGTCCTGCGCGACGCCTCACGCGGGGTCTACAAGCGGGTCGTGGTGAAGGACGGCCGGATCGTCGGCGCAGTGCTTTATGGCGATACGGTCGATGGCGGCTGGTATTTCGATCTGCTGAAGCGCGAGGAAGATGTCAGCGAAATCCGGGAACGGCTGATCCTGGGGCAGGCTTTTGCTTCGGGCGGCGGCGCGCTCGATCCGCTGGCGGCGGTCGCCGCGCTGTCCGACGATGCCGAAATTTGCGGCTGCAATGGCGTCAGCAAGGGGCAGGTGGTGTCCTGCATCGAAGCGGGCAATTGCAGCCTCGACACGGTGCGCGCCGGGTGCAAGGCGTCGGCCAGTTGCGGTAGCTGCACGGGTTTGGTCGAAAATCTGCTGACTGTCGTGCTGGGCGATGAGGTAAAATCCGGTCCCAAAACGATGTGCAAATGCACCAGCTTTACCCATGACGATGTTCGTCGCGAGATCGTGGCGCAGAATATGCGCTCCATCCCCGAAGTGATGCAGTTGCTGCACTGGTCGACGCCCGATGGCTGCTCCTCCTGCCGCCCTGCGCTCAATTACTATCTGCTCTGCGCGCTGCCCGGCGAATATCAGGACGATCAGCAGAGTCGCTTCGTCAATGAACGCATGCACGCCAATATCCAGAAGGATGGCACCTATTCGGTCGTGCCGCGGATGTGGGGCGGCCTGACCAACCCGCGCGAACTGCGCGCGATCGCTGATGTGGTCGAGAAATTCAACGCGCCGATGGTCAAGGTGACGGGCGGCCAGCGGCTCGACATTTTCGGGATCAAGAAGGAGGATTTGCCCGCCGTCTGGGCCGATCTGAACGCTGCGGGAATGGTGTCGGGCCATGCTTATGGCAAGTCGCTGCGCACGGTGAAGACCTGCGTCGGGTCCGAATGGTGCCGCTTCGGCACGCAGGATTCGACCGGCCTTGGCGTCAAGATCGAACGGATGACCTGGGGCTCATGGATGCCCCATAAGTTCAAGATCGCGGTGTCGGGTTGCCCCCGCAATTGCGCCGAAGCGACGATCAAGGATTTCGGCGTGGTGTGCGTGGACTCCGGTTATGAACTCCATGTCGGCGGCAATGGCGGCATTCATGTTCGCGCCACCGACCTGCTGTGCAAGGTCGCAACCGAACAGGAGGCGATGGATTATTGCGCCGCCTTCACCCAGCTCTATCGCGAGGAAGCCCGCTATCTGGAGCGGACCGCGCCGTGGATCGAGCGGGTCGGCGTCGACTATATCAAGCAGCGGATCGTGGAGGATGAAGCCGGCCGCGAAGCGCTGCGCGCCCGCTTCCTCTATTCGCAAAGCTTCAGCCAGGATGATCCCTGGGCCGAACGTGCGGCCGGCCAGCATGCCGAACTGCACCAGCATCTTGAACCCATTGCCATCGCTGCGGAGTAAGATCATGACCGACTGGATCGACATTGGCACGCTGGCCGACATTCCCCAGCGCGGCGCCCGCACGGTGCAACTGGCGGGGGAGAAGGAAATCGCGGTGTTCCGCACCGGCGACGATCATGTGTTCGCGCTGATCAATGAATGCCCGCACAAGAAGGGGCCGCTCAGCCAGGGCATCGTCCACGGCCACAGCGTCGCCTGCCCGCTGCACAACTGGAATATCGCCCTGAAAACCGGCGAAGCGCAGGGCGCGGACGAAGGCTGCACGCCGACCATCGCGGTCAAGCAGGAGGATGGCCGTATCCTGATCGCGCGCCCGACCGCGCTGCAGGCGGCGGCATGATCGCGCCGGGCGAGGTCTGGCTGGTGGGCGCAGGGCCGGGCGACCCGGACCTGCTGACCCGCAAGGCCGAAAAGCTGATCGCAGCGGCCGAGATCGTCTTCTACGACGCGCTGGTCGGGCCGGGCGTGCTGGACCTGATCCCGCCCGGCGTTGAGCGGGTGAGCGTCGGCAAGCGTTCCGGCCGCCACAGCAAGGCGCAGGAGAGCATCAACGATCTGCTGCTGGCGGCGGCCAAGGCAGGCAAGCGGGTCGTGCGGCTGAAGGGCGGCGATCCGTCGGTCTTCGGCCGGTCGGCGGAGGAGATGGCGCATCTGGCCGCTGATGGCGTCCGCTTCCATATCTGTCCCGGCATAACAACGGCCAGCGCAGCGGCGGCGAGCGGCGGAGCGTCGCTCACCCTGCGCGGCGTGGCGCGGGGGCTGACGCTGGTGACGGCGCATCTGAAGGCGGGCGAGTCGCTCAAGCTGGACTGGGAAGCGCTGGCGCGGCCAGGCGGCACGCTGGGCATCTATATGGGCCGTGCAGCGGCGGGCGAGATCAGCCGATCGCTGATCGCTGCCGGGCGCGACCCAGAAACGCCGGTGATGGTGGCGGTCAATGTCTCGTTGCCCGATGAAAGGCTGATCCGGGGCAAGCTCAGTGCGCTCGCCTTTCTGGTGCAGACGATCAGCGACGAAGATCCGACTTTGCTGCTGATCGGCGAAGCGGTGGCGGCGACGCATTGTGCTGCGGACATTACGGCGGAGGTGGCGCTTTCCGTCTGACCAACGCGATGAATGCCATCAGGTCAGCGCAGCCAGATCCTCCGGCCGGTTGATGTTGGGCAGCGTCAGCCCCGGCACCTCCACGATCCGGGCGCCGATGCGCTCCAGCCAGCCATAGATGGATCGGTTATTCTCTTCGTCCAGATGCGCGTCCAGTTCGAACGCCAATGTTGCCGGCCACCAGCCGAGCAGTTGCTGGCCCTGTAGCACGGCAGGCTTGTCGCCGATCAGCGCGGCGGGCAATTCCGCCGGGTAGAATGGCATGTCGCAGCCGGTGGTCAGCACGCCGATAAATCCGTGACTCAGCGCATGATGCAGCGCTGCATTCAATCCGCCCAGTGGCCCCATGTCGGGATGCGGGCGATCCGCCAGTCCGCCCTCGCGTCCGCATAGCACGACGTCAGCGACATGGGGGGCAAGGCCGGCCATCGCATGATCGAGCAGGGTTTTTCCGTCGAGCAATGCCAGCGCCTTGTCGCTGCCGAATCGGCTGGATCTTCCACCAGCCAGCACGGCGCCCAATATCGGTCCACTGCGCATATCCGCCTCCATCATCAGCGCGGTCTGAGCATAGCATATTTCAGCCCGATATTCTGCATCAGCCGTGGTGCAGGACGCGCATTGCTACATGTCGGGCCGGGCCATAGATTGTGGGGATGCATGATGAGAATGATGTTCTGCCGCCGAATACCCACCTGACCTTCATCCGGCTCACCCCGGACGGCGCGGCCACGCCGATCGATCGGCAACTGGCGGAAGAAGTGCCGGTCGTGATCGAATATAATGGCGCGGGCTATGCTGTGCTGATGGCGACGCCGACCGATATTGGCGATCTGGTGCAGGGGTTCAGTCTGGCCGAGCGACTGATGACGCGGGAGGATGCGCTGCTGGACGTCGATGTGCATCGTACCGACAGCGGTGTGATCGCCCGCGCGACATTGCCGCCGCACCGGACCGAGGGGTTGCTCGATCGGGTGCGACATCGTGCGTCGGATAGTAGTTGCGGCCTGTGCGGGATCGAGAATCTGGAGCAGGCGATCCGGCCGTTGCCGCGCGTGACGACGACTTCGCGGGCGGACCGGGCCGCGATCTTCCATGCGCTGGAGGCTTTGCGCGATCATCAGCCCCTGAACGCCGCCACTGGTGCCGCCCATGCCGCCGCGCTGGTCGGTGCGGATGGCGCGATCCGGCTGGTGCGGGAGGATGTCGGGCGGCACAATGGGTTCGACAAGCTGATCGGCGCGATGGCGCGGCAGGGCATGGATTGGGATGGCGGTTTTGCGCTGCTGTCCTCACGCTGCTCCTATGAACTGGTGGAGAAGGCGGCGCTGGCCGATTGCCCGCTGCTCGTCACCATTTCCGCGCCGACCCGCCTGGCGACGGAACGCGCGGCGGCGGCGGGATTGCCGCTGGTCGCGCTGGCCCGATCCGACGCGCTGTTGCTGCGGGGCAACGCTGTGGCGCTTTAATCGCGCCCTGCTTGGATTCGCCCCGGCTTTCCCGTACAGCGCCGCGCGTGGGGAGGGGTTGTTCTTTTCCTGCAAACAGATCGCGCCGGTGCCCGTGAGGGCTGAAACGGGAATGCGGTGCGGGTGCGCGAGCGCCCAATTCCGTGGCTGTCCCTGCAACTGTAAGCGGATAGCGCGATGCATGGGGTCGAAAGACCGGCCACTGGAGCCCATCCGGGAAGGCTGATGCATCGTGCAACGACCCGCGAGCCAGGAGACCTGCCGGCGCTTGGTCGCTCTGCTTTGGTCCAGGGGATGGCCGGGGCACGGTGGGTTTTCCGTCGAGCGACGCCGTGCGGCCGGGGCCGCATCGGGTTGCGGCGGGACATGGCGTCATCCCTCCAACATCCGACCGCCTGCGCGGACGCCCCGACCCTGATAGTCGCCATGCGACGCCATAGGGGCTTATATGTTGAAAATGGGAATATCGCTCGCGGCCTTGCTGGCTGCGACACCGGCACTGGCGCAGGAGGACGAGATCATCGTCACCGCCACCGGCATCGAACAGCCGCGCGACGAAGTAGGGCAGGCGATCACCGTCATCGACGCGAAGACGATCGAGCAGCGGCAGGCGACCGACATCGTCGATCTGCTGGCGACGACGCCGGGCGTGCGCTTCAACCGCAACGGATCGACCGGCGGCGTGACCAGCGTGTCGCTGCGCGGAGCGGAAACGACGCAGACTCTGGTGCTGATCGACGGGGTGAAGGTGAATGATCCCAGCGGTATCGGCGACGGCTATGATTTCGGCCATTTGCTGACCGCCAATATCCGCCGGGTCGAAGTGCTGCGCGGCTCCAATTCGGTCGTCTATGGCAGTCAGGCGATCGGCGGCGTCGTCAACCTGATGACCGGGACGCCGGCCGAAGGTTTCGCGGGCAATGCCTCGATCGATTATGGCTATGCCGATACGCTCAATGCCAAGGCGGATGTGTCCGGCACCGCCGGTATTGCGTCCGGCGGGATCGGTGCGGCTTATTATCGCACCGACGGCATTTCCTCGGCCGCTGGCGGCACCGAGCGGGATGGCTATGAGAATATCGCCACCAACGCCCGGCTGAAGCTGGCCTTCACCGATACTCTGAGCCTCGACCTGCGCGGCTATTATATCTATGCCGACCTCGATTATGACAGCTTCTTCGGCGCGCCCGCCGACAGCAGCGACGTTTCGAAGGTCGACCAATATGTCGGCTATGCCGGCGTCAATCTGGCGCTGCTGGACGGCAAGCTGACCAACCGCGCGGCCGTCACCTGGATGCGCAACGACCGCGACTATTATTTCGTGCGCGGCACCGACCCGGATTATGGCTATTCGGGCACCAATTTGCGCTTCGAATATGAGGGCGTCTATGCCCCGGTCGATCAGGCGAAGCTGGTCTTCGGTTACGAGCATGAACGGCCCGATTATGATTATTTCGGATTTGGCGACACCGCGAGCGCGAAGATCAACATCGACAGCGTCTATGGTCTGGCGATCGTGAAGCCCTTCACCGGCCTCGCCGTCACCGGCGGCCTGCGCCATGACGATCATAGCCAGTTCGGCGGCGCGACCACCTTTGGCGCGAACGCCAACTACACGCCCAATGGCGGCGCGACCAATATCCGCGTCAGCTATGGCGAAGGGTTCAAGGCGCCGTCGCTCTATCAGCTGTATGATCCATGGAGCGGCAATCGTGCGCTGACGCCCGAACGGTCGAAAAGCTATGACGTTGGGCTGGATCAGAGTCTGGCCGGCGGCCGTGCGCAGTTGTCGGTCACGGCCTTCCGCCGCGATACCCGCAACCAGATCAATTATGATTACGTCACCTATACCTATGGCAATCTGGATCGCACCCGGGCCAAGGGCGTGGAAGCATCGGTTGCGCTGAAGCCGGTCGATGCGCTGACGGTGACGGGCAGCTACAGCTATGTCGACGCGCGCGATCGTTCGGCTGGCGCGGCGACCTATGGCAATCGCCTTGCCCGCCGCGCGGCCAATGCGGTCAGCCTGTCGGCCGATTATGACTGGTTCTTCGGCCTGTCGACCGGCGCGACCGTCACCATGGTCGGCGACAGTTTCGACGATGCGGCCAATACGCGGCGGCTGGACGGCTATGCGCTGGTCGGGCTGCGCGCGTCCCTGCCGGTTGGCGATCATCTGGAAGTCTATGGCCGCATCGACAATCTGTTCGATGAAGGATACGCCACGGCCTATGGCTATAACACATTCGGCCGCGCCGCTTATGGCGGGGTGCGTGTCCGTTTCTGACGATTGCAGGGAAGGGCGGGCGTGATGCCCGCCCTTTCAGCGCGGCGCGTTCAGGCGCGTCGTGATTGCGCGTGCGGCCTGCACATAGGCGGGGCCGCCGCAGACGGTCCAGCTTTGCGGCAGGCTGATGCGCGGGATGCGGGCGAGAGCGGGATGGTGCAGCATTTCGGTTCCCTGATCGACCACATGGTCGGTGGCGCTTTCCACGATCAGCCAGTCGGGCCGGGCAGCGACCATCTCCTCCAGCGAAACCTGCGCCAGCGCGGGCTTGCCGAGTTTTGCGGCAAGGTTGGTGAGGCCGACCCGATGCATCAGATCGTCGATCAAGGTGCCGGTGCCGGTCATATAGCCGCGCCGCTGATAATAAGCCGCCACGCCGCCGCGCCGGGCCTTTGGCAGGGCGGCAAGGTCGCGGTTCATCCGCGCGATCAGCGCTTCGCCCCGGTCGACATGGCCGACGGCGTGGGCGACTTGGCGGATCTGGTCGAGGATCGCGGCATAGCTGTCGGCGCTGGCGACGCCCAGCGTGCGCCACTGGCCCGGCGGCGCACCGGCGACGGCACCCGGACCCAGCGGGAAACCGACCAGCAGGTCGGGCCGGATCGCCAGCACTTCCTCCGACGGACGGCGCAGCGTGCGATGGCCGCGCGCCTTGTCCGCCGCCGCCGACAGTTCGGGATCGCGGGCATTGCTGCTGAGCGCCGCAATCTGCCCCGGATCGGCCAGCGCCAGCAGATATTGATCGGCGCAGACATTGAGCGAGACGATCCTGCGCGGGGGCTGGGGCGCGGTTGCGCCGGTCAGCAGGCAAAGGGCGATCGCAGTAAAGGTCAATGGGCGGATCACGGAAATGCTACCAATCCAATGGCACAGCGCGTTCCTGCGAAAGCAGGAACCCAGTTGAGATGTCAGAACTGGGCTCCTGCTTTCGCAGGAACACGGTGCACCTTCAACCAGCGAAGCGGCAAATGACCGCGCGCCGCTATCACCCCTTGTTGATTCCGGGCCTGTTGCTGCTGGTCATCCTTGCGGCGTTCGGATCGGTTATGCTCGGCGCGGTGGCGCTCAGTCCGGGGCGGATCGCGGCCGTGCTGACCGGGGGGGGCGATGAGATTGCCCGTGCCATCATCATCGACCTGCGCTTGCCGCGCATGCTGCTGGGGTTGATCGTGGGCGCGATGCTGGGCGTTTCGGGTGCGGCCTTGCAGGGCTATTTGCGCAATCCGCTTGCCGAACCATCGGTGCTGGGCGCGTCCAATGCGGCGGCGCTGGGGGCGGTGTGCGCGCTCTATTTCGGGCTGGCGCAACTGCATCCGCTGGCGTTGCCGGTGCTGGCCATCGGCTCCGCGCTGATCGCGATCGGCGCGCTGTTCCTGTTGTCGGGATCGGCGGAAAGCCCGCTGACCCTGATCCTGGCCGGCATTGCGGTGGCGACGCTGGCGGGGGCGGGGATCAGCCTGTCGCTGAACCTGTCCCCCAATCCCTTCGCGGCGATGGAAATCATGAGCTGGCTGATGGGGAGCCTGGAAAATCGCAGCTATGACCATGTCTGGATCGCGCTGCCCTGCGTCGCGATCGGCGCGGCGCTGCTGATCGCGGATGGACGGACGCTGGACGCGCTTACGCTGGGCGAGGAAGGCGCGCAGGCGCTGGGCGTCAACCTGTCGGCGGCGCGATTGCGGATGATGCTGGGCGTGGGCGTGGGTGTGGGCGGCGCGGTGGCGGTGTCGGGGGCGATCGGCTTCGTCGGGCTGATCGTGCCGCATCTGGTGCGGCCGCTGACCGATCGGTCGCCTTATGCCGTGTTGCTGCCCTCCCTGCTGGGCGGCGCGGCGCTGTTGACGCTGGCGGATATTGGCGTGCGGCTGATCCCGACCAGCAGCGAACTCAAGCTGGGCGTGGTGACGGCGCTGCTGGGCGTGCCGGTCTTCCTGATCCACCTGATGCGGGAGAAGCGCCTGTGGTGACGTTGCGCGCAGACAGTCTCTCCGTCCGCCTCGGTCGCCATGCGGCGGTGCGCGATGTGGATGTGACGCTGACGCCGGGCGCGCTGGTCGGCATCATCGGTCCCAATGGCGCGGGCAAGTCGACGCTGATCCGGGCGCTGCTGGGCCTTGCCAAGCCGCAGGCGGGGCAAGTGACGATCGACGGGCAGGATGTGGCGCAGCTCGATCGGCAGGCGATCGCGCGGTCGGTTGCTTATCTGCCGCAGGGCCAGACTTTGCACTGGCCGCTGAGTGTCGAGCGGCTGGTGGCGCTGGGTCGGTTGCCGCATCTGGGGCCGTTGTCCCGCCTGACGGCTGCGGATGAGGCGGCGATCGAGGCGGCGATGGCGCGGGCCGATGTGCTGCATCTGAAGGGCCGGGTCGCGACCGAATTGTCGGGTGGCGAGCGGGCGCGGGTGTTGCTGGCGCGGGCGCTGGCGGTGGGCGCGCGGGCGCTGATCGCCGACGAACCGCTCGCCGCGCTCGATCCGGGGCATCAGATCGATGTGATGGACCTGTTGCGGGAGGAGGCGCGGGCCAAGGCGCTGGTGGTGACGGTGCTGCATGATCTCAGCATGGCGGCGCGCTATTGCGACCGGCTGCTGCTGATGGAGGGCGGTGCACTGGTCGCCGATGGCGCGCCGATGGAGGTGCTGACGCCGGAGGCGCTGGCGCAGGTCTATGGCGTGACCGCGCGGATCGAGCAGGCGGGCGATGGTCCGATGATCCTGCCAACGGGACGGGTTCGATAAACCCGCCCCATGGCGGAAATATCAATCCCCGAAGCCGCGCGGCGCGGGATCGACAACCGTGGATGCGCCGGCGCCCACTTCGTTTACTTCCAGCGCGCGTTCGGCGACGCCCTGCCGGTTGAAGCGAAACGCGCCGTCAATGCCGGAAAAACCGCCCGCATCGCGCAGCCGAGCGGCGGGGAAGGGCGTGCCCGGTTTCCAGTCCTGCGCGATCCGCACCGTCAGCAGCACCGAATCATAGCCGAGCGAGGACAGGCGGAAGGGCGCTGCGCCATAACGGGCGCGATATTTGGTTGCGAGCTGGCGATAGAGGGTGTCGGACACGCTGGCGAACCACGCCCCGCGCAGCACGGGGCTGGCGGCCAGCGACGTGTCGGTGTTCCACAATTCGGTGCCCAGCAAGCGGGCGGTGGCGCCGCCATTCTTGCGTACGATCGGCGCGACCTGGAGCGCGACACGGCCGCTGTCCGCGATCAGCAGCGCGTCATAGCTGGACGACGCCTGCAATTTCCTGACCGCCGCCGTGATCGATGCGGGCGAGCGGTCGAAGCTCTGCATCGACACTACGGTTGCGCCGGCCTGCTCCACCGCGCGCAGCAGCGCATTGCCCGCCCGTTCGCCATAGACGCCGCGCGGCACCAGCGCACCGAAGCGGGTCAGCCCCTTGTCCTTAGCGAAGCCGACGACCCGGTCGATCGACTGGGCGGTGTTGTAACCCAGCACATAGACACCGCTGCCCGCAATGCTGGCATCGTTGGAGAAGCTGATGACCGGCACATTGGCCTTTGCGGCGATCGGGCCGATGACGCGGGCGTCTTCGGCCAGCAGGGGGCCAAGGATCAGGCGGTTGCCGTCGGCCAGCGCCTTGTTCACCGCAGCCGCCGCACCCAGCGCGGTGTCATAGGTGGTGATGCGCACCCGGTCCGTCTTAGTATCCAGCAGCGCCAATGTGGTGGCGTTGGCGATCGACTGGCCAACCCCGGCATTGGTGCCGGTCATCGGCACCAGCAACGCGACCCGATGGCGCGTGGCGTCGGACGGCAGGCCCTGGACGACTTCGGGGCCTGTCGGCTGGGCGGGGCCGGTCGGCGTGGTCGGTGCTGGCCCCTTGGGCACGATCGACTGACAGGCGGCCAGGAACAAGGCCGCGCCCATGAAGGCGATCCGCGCCCCCCTTTTTGCGGCGGCGAACATGTTTGCTTGCCGGGGGGCATCCGTCTCTGTCATCTGGCGTCCTTATGGAAACTGAACCTTCTGGGCTTGAACCCGGGCTTTATATCGTGGCTGGGCCGATCGGCAACCTTGCAGACCTTACGCCGCGCGGGGCGGAAGTCCTGCGACTGGCCGATGTGGTCGCCGTGGAAGATACACGGGTGAGCGCGCGGCTGCTGCGCCATGCCGGGTCCGACCGGCCGATGCTGCCCTATCATGATCATAGCGCCGATCATGTCCGCATCCGCCTGATCGAGCGGATGGCGAGCGAATCGGTGGCTTTGCTGTCGGATGCGGGGACGCCGCTGATTTCCGATCCGGGGTATAAGCTGGTGCGTGATGCGCGGGCGGCGGGGCGGAAGATCACGACCCTGCCCGGACCCAGCGCGGCGATCGCGGCGCTGACTTTGTCGGGCCTGCCGACTGATCGCTTCCTGTTCATGGGCTTTTTGCCCAACAAGGCGAAGGCGCGGGGCGATGCGCTGGACGAGGTGGCGGCGCTGCGGGCGACTCTGGTCTTCTATGAAAGCGGACCGCGCCTGTCGGAAAGCCTGTCGGCCATGGCGGCGCATCTGGGCGATCGGGACGCGGCGGTCAGCCGGGAAATCAGCAAGGCCTATGAGGAGACGGCGACCGGCACGCTGTCCGAATTGTCCGCCCGCTATGCCGATGCGCCGCCCAAGGGCGAGATCGTCGTCATCGTTGGGCCGCCGGGCGAGGCGCCGCCCGCCAGCGCCGAGGAGGCAGACGCTGCCCTGCTGGAGGCGATGACGCGCCTGCCGGTGTCCAAGGCGGCGGGGGAAGTGGCCAAGAAACTCGGCCTCGACCGGCGGACGCTCTATGATCGGGCGATGGAATTGAAAGGGTGAGGAAACAGCAGGCGGAGAAGCGCGGGCGGCAGGCCGAACGCATCGCCGCCTGGTGGCTGCGCCTGAAAGGCTGGCAGATTGTCGGCCGGCGAATGCGGACCCCGGCGGGGGAAGTCGATCTGGTCGCGCGGCGCGGATCGATGATCGCCTTTGTCGAGGTGAAGGCGCGGGGGAGCGCGGCGGAACTGGACGTCGCCATCGATGAAAGGCGGCTGGCGCGGGTGGCGGCTGCGGCCGAAATCCTGTGGCATGATCTGGCAAAAGCGGGGGATGACATGCGAATCGACGTCATCCTCCTTGCGCCGGGCCGCCCGCCACGCCATCTGGCCAATGTCTGGCATGGGGGGTGACTATCCCTGCCATCTATCAATCCCGTTCATTTCGAGCGGAGGTTCGAGCGAAGCCGAGAACCGAAGTCGAGAAAGCGTTCTCGACAGACGCTTCTCGACAGGCTCGAAGCTGCTCGAACCGAACGGTTTAAGGGAAAGATACGCATGACCCAACTCAACCCCCTGACCGTTGCCATGCAGATGGACCCGATGGAAGGGATCAAGATCGGGGGCGATTCGACCTTTCACATCATGCTGGCGGCGCAGGCGCGGGGACATCGGCTCTATCATTATCTGGCGCCCGACCTGACGTTCCGCGATGGCCGCGTGCTGGCCAAGGCCCGTCCGGTGAATGTCCAGAAGGTACAGGGCGATCATTTCGCCTTTGGTCCCGAAGAGATGCTGGACCTGGGCCGCGACGTCGATGTCGTGTGGATGCGGCAGGATCCGCCTTTTGACCTCAGCTACATCACCGCCACCCATTTGCTGGAGCGGGTGCAGGCGGAAACGCTGGTGGTGAATGATCCCGCCAGCGTCCGCAACGCGCCCGAAAAGCTGTTCGTGCTCGATTATGCCCGCTTCATGCCGCCGACCATGATCACCCGCGATCTGGCCGAGGTGAAGAGCTTCTTGGCCCAGCATGGCGAGATCGTGGTGAAGCCGCTCTATGGCAATGGCGGCGTGGCGGTGTTCCATGTCGGCAAGAATGGCGCGAACCTGTCGTCGCTCGTGGAACTGTTCAAGGCGTCATGGGTCGAGCCTTTCATGGTGCAGGCCTTCATCCCCGGCGTCGCAGAGGGCGACAAGCGTATCGTGCTGGTCGACGGCGAAGTCGCCGGTGCGGTCAACCGTATCCCCGGTGCGGGCGAAATCCGGTCGAATCTGGCGGTGGGCGGATCGGCGGCCAAGACGCAACTGACCGACAAGGAGCGGGAAATCTGCGCCGCCATGGGGCCGGAGTTGAAGGCGCGCGGCCTGCTGTTCGTGGGGATCGATGTGATCGGCGGCGAATGGCTGACGGAAATCAATGTGACCTCGCCGACCGGGATCGTGTCGATCGATGCATTCGACGGCACCGACACCGGCGGCATGATCTGGGACGCGATCGACGCGCGGCTCGCGGCGCGGGCAGCGGCCTGATCCTGATGCACACCGTCCGTCATGCCAGTGAAGGCTGGCATCTCTCTTCTTGTTTCGAGGTGGAGCAGAAAAGTGAGATCCCGGCGTTGGCTGACGCCGCCCTTCGGGTCGCCGGGATGACGGGGTGTGGGAAGAGGCGATGACCGACTGGGTTCTCCGCCTGATCGACGCGGGGGGATATTGGGGCATCTTCTTTCTGATGATCCTGGA
Organism: Sphingobium rhizovicinum; assembly: GCF_042647625.1. Taxonomy (NCBI): domain Bacteria; kingdom Pseudomonadati; phylum Pseudomonadota; class Alphaproteobacteria; order Sphingomonadales; family Sphingobiaceae; genus Sphingobium; species Sphingobium rhizovicinum. The sequence continues at coordinate 883,195 of NZ_JBHRVU010000004.1, forward strand.
AAATATCTTTCCGCCGATCCCGTCCGAACTGATCATGGGCATTGGCGGCATCCGCGTCGGGCAGGGGCGGATGGATATGGAATGGCTGCTGCTGGCGGGCACCATCGGCACCACCATCGGCAATTATTTCTGGTATCTGGTCGGCCATATATTGGGCTTTCATCGCCTCAAGCCGCTGATCGACCGCTATGGCCGCTGGGCGACGCTGGAATGGCGCGATGTCGAGGCGCTGGACCATCTGTTCGGCAAATATGGCCAGATCGTCGTCTTCATCTTCCGCTTCATGCCCGCGTTTCGGACCATGATCTCGCTGCCCGCAGGGCTGTTCCGCATGGGGCATGTCCGCTTCCTGTTGTGGACAACGGCGGGCGCGTTGGTGTGGAATGTCATCCTAGCCTATGCCGGCTATGTGCTGGGGCAGAATTTCCGCCATATCGACCATTATGTCGGGCCGGCCGCGACCGTCTGCGTGGTGGGGGCGGTCGTCATCTATCTATGGCGGCTGGCGACCTGGCGGCCGCGCGGCTGACGGGTCAAAAGGGCAGCTTCATCCGCACCATCACCCGCTGCGACGTGGTGCCGTTGCCGAAACTTTGACTGTCGACATGCACATCGCCCTTCGCCTTGCCGAACAGACCGAATTCGGCGCGGCCCAGCGGCGGGCCGTCATCTTCGGGCAGGCGCTCGATGCGCTGGCTCTGCTTGCGCGCGGTGACGACGATGGCGTTGGCGTCGGGCGAGGGCTTCACCTTTGCCAGATCGAAGTCGGGCGGAATCTCGGCCGCGCCCACACTCTGTAACGCCAGTATCAGACGCAGCATCATGCCTTTCCCTTCGATGGGGTAGGCCGCAGGCTTGCCGTCAAATGCGGCGGATATGAGGCCCTTTCACGCTCTGGGATGGGCGTTGCGATAAATGTCGAGCAGATGGGCGGCGTCGACCTGGGTGTAGATTTGGGTCGAGGACAGGCTGGCATGGCCCAGCAATTCCTGAAGGCTGCGCAGGTCCGCGCCCCGGCCGAGCAAATGGGTCGCGAAACTGTGACGCAGCGCATGCGGCGTCGTCCGGTCCGACAGGCCCAGCCGGCCGCGCGCGCCCTGCACCGCCCGGCGGATCAGCGCGGCGGACAGCGGGCCGCCCCGTGCGCCGCGAAACAGCGGCTCATCGCGCGCCGGGGGATAGGGGCATTGGTCGATATAGGCGTCGATCGCCTGCCGCACCTGGGGCAGCAGCGGCACGATCCGCGTCTTGTTGCGCTTGCCGGTGACGCGCAGCGTGTCGCCCAGCGGGACGATGTCGCCGTTAAGGCCCATCGCCTCGCCAATGCGCAGCCCCGCGCCGTAAAGCAGCAGCAGCACCGCCCAGTCGCGCGCGCCGATCCAGTCCTCCCGCGCGGTTTCGGCAATGTCCTGCGCCAGCGCGACCGCTTCGTCTGGCGAGACGGGGCGGGGCAGGCCGCGCTTGACCCGCGGGCCTTTGAGCTGGGGAATATGGGCATCATCGCCCCCGATGAATTTCAGGAAGCCGCGCACGGCGGAGAGTTCCCGCGCCGCCGACAGGTTGCCGATGCCGTCCATCCGCCGGCTGGTGAGGAAGGCGCGCAGGTCCGCCTGATCCAGACTGGCGAGCGTCGGCGCGCTGATCCGTTCGCCGCGATGTTCTTCGAGAAAGGCGATCAGCCGTTCGGCGGTGGCGACATAGGCGCGCACCGTATGGACCGAGCGCCGCCGGTCGAGGCTGAGATGCTGACGCCAGCGTTCGGGGAGAGAGGTGGTCATAGGGGACAGTCCGCGCTTAACTTCGCATATTTCCCGCAAGATTCGACATTTTGGACCAAGATGGTGAAATTTTGTTGCGAGGGGCTTCGGGTGGAGGAGGGGCGCGGCGCGGACATGCCGCAAGACTAGCAAGGTCGCGCGACATAGGACAGATGGGTGGCCGGGATGGGTGGGTAGCGGACTGTCTTGTTTTCACCGTCGTCCCAGCGAAGGCTGGGATCTTAGGCCACGTAGCGCGGCACCTCCTGTGACCCCAGCCCTTCGCTGGGGTGACGGCAGTGGCCGCTCACGGTCAGTCCCCACATCCACCAGACACAAAAAAGACGGCAACCCTCGCGGGCGCCGCCTCTTTGTCCGGCTGGACCGGATCGGTTCGCCCCGCAGCGCGTGGCCGCGGGGCTTTTCCGATTACTTCAGCTCGACGGTCGCGCCGGCTTCTTCCAGCTGCTTCTTGACCTTCTCGGCCTCGTCCTTGCTCACGCCTTCCTTGATCGCCTTGGGCGCGCCTTCGACCAGAGCCTTGGCTTCGGTCAGGCCCAGGCCGGTGATGGCGCGGACTTCCTTGATGACGTTGATCTTCTTGCCACCGTCGCCGGTCAGGATCACGTCGAATTCGGTCTGCTCTTCAGCAGCGGCGGCGGCGGGGGCGCCAGCAGCCGGGCCAGCGACGGCGACGGCAGCGGCGGCCGAAACGCCCCACTTTTCTTCCAGAGCCTTCGACAGCTCAGCGGCTTCGAGGACGGTGAGGGCCGAGAGCTGGTCGACCAGAGCGTTGATGTCTGCCATGATATATTTCCTTTTTTGGGGCGAAATGCCCCGTCAGATTTGGGTCAAAAAAACGAAGGAGCGACGGCTCAGGCCGCTTCCTTCTCCGCATAGGCGTTGAAGACGCGCGCAAGCTGCGCAGCCGGCGCCTGGGTGACGGTTGCGAGCTTGGTAGCCGGGGCGACCAGAAGGCCGACCAGCTTCGCACGCAGTTCATCCAGCGACGGCATCGACGCCAGGGCCTTGACGCCCTCCGCATCGAGCAGCACTTCGCCCATCGCGCCGCCAACGATCTCAATCTTGTCGTTGGTCTTGGCGAAATCGATCGCAACCTTGGCGGCGGCGACCGGATCGACCGAGGAGGCGAGGCCAACCGGGCCGGTGAGCAGGTCGCTCAGGCCGGTGTAGCTGGTGCCTTCGAGGGCGATCTTGGCGAGGCGGTTCTTCGTAACCTTGTAGGAAGCCCCTGCTTCGCGCATCTTCTGGCGCAGGACGGTCGACTGGGCGACGGTCATGCCGAGGTTGCGGGTCACGACGACCACGCCAACTTCTGCCAGCTCTGCGTTCAGCGCGGAAACGACCTCAGCTTTCTGATTACGATCCATGCCATTACTCCACTTCATGTTCGCTTCGCCGGGTTTAGGAGCCAAGCGAACGGCTAAAACCCACGCCTTGCGGCATGGGGCACTAAGTCCGAAGGGGAGAGGTCGACTGGCCCGTCCATAAGGAAACAGGCAGACCCGAATCGGGCGCATGACCCGTCCGGTAAAGAACTTTTCCCCGTCTAGGCTGGAGATTAAGAAGGGCAAATTCCCTTCACCAACTGTCTCGGACGGAGGGTTCCGAGGAACCCGCTGGGCGCGCCTTTAGGGGAAAGGAAGGGAAATGTCACGCGGAAAGTGGGGTTGCTCGCAGGATCACGATTGCGCGCCAGTGGTGAAGTCCACACCGTTGACGGCGGATTGGGGGCGCAAAATGTTGAAAATAGAAGAGGGGGCGTTGATTGGGCGACACTTGGGCCATGGTAGCAAGTCCCATGGGTCACGTCGACGCGAGCGCGGCGCTTCTGGTTTTGGATGCGATGGGGCGCAGTTCGCTTCGCCGGGTATGCCGCAATTAGGTGAAATTGATGAAGCCTTTAAGGGCCTTGTTCATGACATTGCGGGAATTGAGTTCGAACACTCCTAAGCCATTATTGGAACCATTGACATTAGTATTGCCTTCAACGGTCTTGAGCGCTCCGCCGGATGACTGCCGCACAAAGCCCGTATGGCCCGCACCTCCGCCATGATCGAGGATGAATACCATGCCCGGAGCGATCAGCGAAGGATCGGCGATTGCAGCTGCCCGCGTAATGAGGCGCGTCGGCTCCTTCTTTTTGGTACGGTTCCAAGCATCCAGGCAGCCAGCCGTTTTGGGAAAGGGAGTGGTGCCATTGCCCGCCTGAAGGAAGCACCAGTAGACGAACGCCATGCACCAGAAGAAGCCGGGTTTTCCGTCAATCAATTGGAGGCCGGCTGCCCGCTGATATTTGTCCACCATATCGCCGCGATTGAAGCCCAATGGTTGCTCCATAACGCCTAGTTGGGAAATGGCGATGCCAAGGGCCAGGCCGGCAATGCCTGTGGGAGGCGCATTCACGGCCTCTGCGCCGAACAGCGAGCCCCATGTCATGCGCCCGATTTCGCCATCGATCTCCAGCGGTCTGCCGAAGATGTCTACATTCTGGGTCTGGTAGAGCTTTACGAGCGACTTGAGATTGTTATCGAATATTCCCGGCTTGAGAGGTGTTTGAGTAGCATAACCTCTGCCGGCCAGTGCGGCGACGATCTCCGTGACCAGCAACTTATTGGTTTCTCCAACCTTGATGATGTGGCCTGGGAATGGCATTTTTCGTCCTTTCCTTTTTGATCATTCGATCCGGTTCAACCTGTCATCTGTTGAGGCGTGTTTTCCCATGTGCCTCGACCGGGGCTGGAGGCGCGCCGAATTTATGTCATGTTGGGTCGCACGATACTCTGGAACTCCGCGTCTTCGCGTAGAGCACCCAGATCATCGTCAAATCCTTGCGGGTCGCTGATCTGCCAGAGTTTCGAGCGGAAACTTGGCGATATCTCGACGGCCTTACGGGCGGCATAGAGAACTGCGGCACGCTCGGCTGCGCGCTCATCCCCGGTCGCCACCTTCAGTGCCTGTCCGTGTGCTGCTGCGAGGTAAAACCAGTATTCCGCGCGATTGATCGCGTCGGTAGATCGTAGTCCATCAGCCATTTTTATCGCCGATAGATAACCCATGGGCTGATAAAGGGCATCGTTCATGACTGCCAAGGCGTCTTCGACCGAAGGAGCGGCCGCCGCGGCAACGGCTCGGGTTGCCCGGTTGTCGATCGGAAGCTGTTCGGCGACCTGTTTCACAGTCTCGATATCATGCGCCAGCTTGACGACGGGCGAATCATCAAGGCTGTTAAAATTCTGTTCGATCACAAGAAACTGCGGGGATATCATAACCCGGGTAAAGACATAGAAATAGACAAAACCCATGGCGAGGCCGACGACCAGCAGCATGGGGCCGATCACCGGCAACAAGCCCGCCTGGTAGCCCGACTGGTCGGGGTAGAGATTTGCATTCGTCGCCAGGAATAGCCGGAACGATGTGAGCGCGGTGTCGATGTTGCCGAGTTGGGTCAGTCCAACTCCGACCAGCATTGTCGTCAGCCAGTCGGAAACCTTTTCCAGATTATTGTTGCTGTTGAGCAGACGACGTTTTTCAGCTTTGTCCCGATCCTTCTCGGTGTCGCTGGAGGTAGGTGACAATGCGTCGATGGTCGCTGCTTCGACCTGCGATGCCAGTCGCGGAATAGCGAAAAGAAAACCAATGCTTCCGCCAATTGCCATGGCTGATGTGAGAATCATTAGGCAGATACCGCTTAGTCCTGCCATTCCCCTATACCGCGAGAGCATGATAGCGATAAAGATGGTTACTACCATCGCTATCAGATGCCAGAGCATTGGTGGCCAGTTCCAGCTGTCATTTTTCTGAAAATTGCCTGGATCTGCTCGTTCGTTCAACCAAGCCTCAAACATTTCGCATACCCCCGCGCGATATGTTGATAGTTGCCTGATATGCTCAGGCGAATCGATAATATTATTATCGAATGTTTTTCATCATGAATAATAATTTGTGATTGTATTGGTTTTACTTGAAATTTTCGTCGTAAAACCGCTCGAGTGGTTGTCTGCGTGGGGTGTGCTTAAGCACCTGATCATCCAGAATACTTGCAACCGCCAGTCGTTTCATCAACTGGCGGTTGCAAGGTTGCGGGGAGCAGTGAGAATGTCAGGCGAGACGGGGTAAAGTCTCGTCATCCCTCATTTTCAAACCCGGTCCGCCTGCACCACCACGTCGATCGCGCGCAGTGCGGACAATATGCGGTTCAAATGCTGGGCGTCGGCCACTTCCAGATCGATGATGTCGGTATGGAACGGGCCTTCGCGGTTCACCAGTTGCAGGTTGAGGATGTTCGCCTTGGTCGCGCCGAACACGTTGGCGACGGCCGCCAGCGCACCCGGCTGGTTCTTGACGATGACGGACAGGCGCGCTGTGCCGCCCTTTGACTTGCTGTCCCAGGCCAGATCGACCCAGTCGTCGTCCTGATCCACCTCCAGCGACCGGCAATCGATCGTGTGCACCTCGATCGGCTCGCCGGTGCGCCGCACCCCCACGATCCGGTCGCCGGGGACGGGGTGGCAACAATCGGACAGATTATAGGCGATGCCCGGCGTCAGGCCGCGGATCGACACCGGCTCATGCTGGCGCGGATGGGCTTCCTCCATGCCTTCATGGCTGGTGGAGCCGGGCATCAGCGCCTCCATCACTTCGGAATCGAGCACGCGATGGGTGGCGATGGCGACCATCAGCGACGCGCGATCGTCCAGCTTCAGCCGCTTCAAGGCGGCGGTCAGCGCCTTGTCGCCCAGTTCCTTGGCCAGATCGGGGGAAAAGCGGCCGATAATCTCTTCATAGAGTTTTTCGCCCAGCTTGATTTCCTCGCCGCGCTGCTTCTGGCGGATGAAGCGGCGGATGGCGGCGCGCGCCTTGCCGGTGATGGCGAAAGTCAGCCAGCCGGGTTGCGGCTCCTGCCCCTCGGATTTGAGGATTTCGACCTGATCGCCATTTTCCAGCCCCGTGCGCAGCGGCACGACCCGGCCGTTGACCTTTGCGCCGACGGTCTGGTTGCCCAGCGATGTGTGGACCGCATAGGCGAAGTCGACCGGCGTTGATCCCTTGGGGAGCTGGTGCAGTTCGCCCTTGGGGGTGAAGGCGAAGATGCGGTCCTGATACATCGCCATGCGCGTATGTTCGAGCAGTTCGTCCGCATCCTGGCTCTGCTCCAGGATTTCGACCAGATCGCGCAGCCAGGCGGCATGATGATCGGTGGCGTCGCCCTTCTGTTTGTAGGCCCAATGCGCCGCCAGCCCCATTTCCGCGTCATTATGCATGTCGCGGCTGCGAATCTGCACCTCGATGCGGGCATTGTCCTGATGGATGACGGTGGTGTGCAGCGACTGATAACCGTTGCGCTTGGGCGTGGAGATATAATCCTTGAACCGGCCCGGCACCATCTTGAAGGTCTGGTGGATGACGCCCAGCGCGCGGTAACAATCCTCCACCGTGTCGGTGATGACGCGGAAAGCCATGACGTCGGTCAGCTGTTCAAAGCTGATATGGCGTTCCTGCATCTTCTTGAAGATGGAATAGGGGTGTTTTTCGCGGCCCGACACGCTGACCGACATGCCCTTGCCCGCCAGCAGCAATTGCAGTTCCGCGCCGATCCGGTCGACCTTGTCATGGCCGCCTTCCTTCAGCTGCTCCAGCCGCTTGATGATGCCGTCATAGGCTTCCGGCTCGATCTCGCGGAAGGATAGCAGCTGCATCTCGCGCATGAAGTCGTACATGCCGATCCGCTCGGCCAGCGGGGCATAGATGTCCATCGTCTCGCGCGCGATGCGCCGGCGCTTGTCGGGATTCTTGATGAAATGCAGCGTGCGCATATTGTGCAGCCGGTCGGCCAGCTTCACCAGCAGCACGCGAATATCGTCCGACATGGCGAGCAGGAACTTGCGCAGATTTTCCGCCGCCCGCTCATTTTCGGACATGGCTTCGATCTTACTGAGCTTGGTCACGCCATCGACCATGCGCGCGACATCCTTGCCGAACGCCTGCTCAATCTCCTCATAGGTGACGAGCGTATCCTCGATCGTGTCGTGCAGAAGCGCGGTCACGATCGTCTGGTCGTCCAGATTGAAGTCGGTCAATATGCCGGCAACTTCAATCGGATGACTGAAATAGGGGTCGCCGCTGGCGCGCTTCTGGCTGCCATGTTTCTGGACGGAAAAGACATAGGCGCGGTTGATCATCGCTTCGTCCGCATCCGGATCGTAGCGCTTTACCCGTTCGACAAGTTCATATTGGCGTAGCATCGTTGCCCGATTGTGTTGGAACCCCCTTGTCGTGCAACAAAAAAATCCCATGTTACGACAATTAGTCGGCGATTTTGCAACGGCTGCTGCTTTACGCTATGCGTTAGACCCATGAAACATAATCTGGCCCAGGATCTGGAACAATGCGCCCTTCCCACCGCGCTGGAAGCCATGGGGGAACGATGGTCCTTCCTGATCCTGCGGGGCGCCCTGTCGGGCATCCGCCATTTTGAGGAGTTTCAGTCGTCGCTGGGCATCGCCCGCAACATATTGGCGAACCGGCTCGCCCGGCTGGTGGAAAATGGCATCATGCTGCGTCAGCCGATGCAGTGCGACCGGCGCAAGGTCGAATATCGGCTGACCGAAAAAGGGCAGGATCTGGCCCCGGCCATGATCGCGCTGCGCCAGTGGGGCGAGAAATGGGGCTGCGCGCCGCCCAATTGCCAGCTTCTGGCCGACAGCCGCGATCGCCAGCCGATCCGCCGTATCGCCGTACAGGCGCATGACGGGCGCACGCTCGATCTGGCCGATCTGGTGTGGATCTGCACCGATGAAGTGACGCCGATGGCGCAGGAGCCGGCTGCGGCGGCCTGATCCGGCCGGGACCAGCGCTGGCCGGCCCCGAACGGACTTTGCCCGATCCTGCTTTGAACGGCGGGGTAAATCGCCTAAGCCTGCATCCAATGTCCGTATCCGTGCCCCGCATCAAGCCTCAGCCTTTCTTCGCTGACAAGAATCGCGCCTTCTGGAACCTGCAATCGCTGGGATGGGCCGGCGCTTTCCTGCTGCGCGGTTCTTCCACCATCGCCAATGGTCAGCCGCTTTCCAGCCTGGTGCCGGTGATGATCTCCACCGTCACCGGCTATTCGGTGACGCTGCTGATCGCGGTGATGTTTCGCTTTCTTCTCAAACAGCGGCCGATCGTCACATGGGGCGTATCGATCGTCACGGTGGTCGCCGCCGCGGGGCTGGTCGCCTTCATCGACGCTTGGGTCTTTTCCACCCAGAACCGGGCCAGCGAGACGGCGGGGCTGCAACTGTTTCTGGGCGCTTTCTATCTGTCGATGACGCTGCTGGGGGCGTGGTGTTCGCTCTATTACGCCATCAATTTCTATCTGACGGTGGAGGAGCAGGCGGATCAACTGCTGCGGCTGGAAAATCAGGCGGCCAACGCCCAGCTGGCGATGCTGCGCTATCAGCTCAATCCCCATTTCCTGTTCAACACGCTCAATTCCATCTCGACTCTGGTGCTGCTGAAGCAGACGGACCGGGCCAATGCGATGCTGTCGCGCCTGTCCTCCTTCCTGCGCTATACGCTGGTCAACGAACCCACGGCGCAGGTGACGATCGAACAGGAGATCGAGACGCTGAAACTCTATCTGGAGATTGAGAAGATGCGGTTCGAGGATCGGCTGCGGCCGGTCTTCACCGTCGATCCGGCGGTGGCGAGAGCGCGCCTGCCGTCGCTGCTGCTTCAGCCATTGGTTGAAAATGCGATCAAATATGCGGTCACGCCCAAGGAGGAAGGGGCGGAGATTTCGGTCAGCGCGCAGCCTGCCGGTGAAAATGTCCGGATCGTCGTATCGGACAGCGGGCCGGGATTGAACGACGGCGCCATGAAGCCGCACATTCCCATGAGCGAGGGAACGGGCGTGGGCCTGCCGAACATCCGGGACCGATTAATTCAGGCCTTCGGGGAACGACAGAGCTTCGAAACGCGTTCCACGCCGGGCGGATTTTCGGTCATCATCGAAATTCCGCTTAACATGGATGAAACATCGAAAGTGGCCGCATGACCATCAGAACAATCCTCGTCGACGACGAAAGCCTGGCTATTCAGGGCCTTGCGCTGCGTCTCCAAGCGCATGAGGATGTCGAAATCGTCGAAACCTGCACCAATGGCCGCGAAGCCATCCGTGCGATCAAGACGCATAAACCCGACCTTGTGTTCCTTGACATCCAGATGCCCGGCTTTGACGGCTTTTCCGTCGTGCAGGGCCTGATGGAAGTGGAGCCGCCGCTCGTCATCTTCTGCACCGCCTATAGCGACTATGCGATCCGCGCGTTCGAAGCGCAGGCGGTCGACTATCTGATGAAGCCGGTGGAGGAGGGGCGTCTGGCCGATGCGCTGGACCGGGTGCGCCAGCGCCTGTCCGAAAAGAAGCAGGTGCAGGAAGTCGAAAAGCTGCGTGAAGTTCTGGCCGAGGTTGCTCCGCAGGCGATGAACGACTTCGTGGCCGATGATGACGCGCCGGCGTCCAACCGCTTCGAAAAGCTGATCAACATCAAGGATCGCGGCCAGATTTTCCGCGTCGACGTCGATTCGATCGAGCGGATCGACGCGGCGGGCGATTATATGTGCATCTACACCGCCGATAACTCGTTGATCCTGCGCGAAACGATGAAGGATCTGGAAAAGCGGCTCGATCCGCGCAACTTCCAGCGCGTGCATCGTTCGACCATCGTGAACCTGAGCCAGGTGCGGCAGGTCAAGCCCCATACCAATGGCGAATGTTTCCTGGTGCTGGAAAGCGGCGCGCAGGTGAAGGTCAGCCGTTCCTATCGCGACGTGGTTGCTCGCTTCGTCCACTGATTTTGCGGATCAGCATGATGATTGCCTGATCAAGGGCCGTTTCGGCCAAACGCCCTGCCTCCATGAGATCATGATCCCATGGAGGCAGGGCGTTTTTCAGCCTTCGTCGCGCCCTTTGAGTTCGTCGCCGCGAATCGCCGCGACGTGCAGCACATTGGTCGACCCCGGCGTGCCGAAGGGGACGCCGGCCAGCACGATGATCTTGCCGCCCTTGTCCGCCATGCCATGGCGCAGCGCCATGCGGCGCGCCTTGCCGATCATTTCCTCGAACGTGCCGATGTCCTTGGTGCGGATCGCATGCACGCCCCAGGTCAGGCCCAGCTTGCGCGCGGTGTCAGCGCGCGGGGTGAGGGCCAGGATCGGCGCGGACGGCCGTTCGCGCGCCACGCGGCGCACCGTGCTGCCCGATGAGGTGAAGCAGGTGATGGCGCTGGCCCCCACGACCGGCACGATGCCGCCCGCCGCTTCGGCCAGCGCGTCGGCGGTGGTTGGATCGGGCAGGGTTTCGGTATAATGGAGCCGGCCATAATAGCCCGGATCCCGCTCGACGCTGTGGGCGATGCTGTCCATCATCGACACCGCTTCGACCGGCCAGTCGCCTGCCGCCGTTTCGGCCGACAGCATGATCGCGTCGGCCCCGTCATAGACCGCCGTCGCCACGTCCGACACTTCGGCGCGGGTGGGGGAGGGGGACTTGATCATCGATTCGAGCATCTGCGTCGCGACCACCACCGGCCGGCCCATGCGCCGCGCGGTGGCGACGATCTGTTTCTGGAGCGGCGGCACCGCCTGCGGCGGTAGTTCCACGCCCAAATCGCCGCGCGCGACCATCACGCCGTCGGCCAGTTCGATGATTTCCTCCAGCCGCTGCACGGCCGACGGCTTCTCGATCTTGGCCATCAGCGCGCCATAGCCGCCCATCAGCTTACGCGCTTCGGCCAGATCCTCAGGCCGCTGCACGAAGCTGAGCGCAATCCAGTCGCATCCCTGCTGCATCGCGAAGCTGAGGTCGCGCCGGTCCTTGTCTGTCAGCGCCGGCACCGGCACGACGACGTCGGGCACATTCACGCCCTTGCGGTTGGACAGGGTGCCGCCGACCTCGATTATGGTGTCGATACGATCGCCGGTAATGGCCTTCACCCGCAGCACCAGCTTGCCGTCGTCCAGCAGCAGCCGGGTTTCGGGCACCAGCGCGGCGTAGATTTCGGGATGGGGCAGGTTCACCCGGCGCGCGTCTCCGGGCGTCTCGTCCCGGTCCAGCACGAATTTCGCGCCGGTTTCCAATATGGCCAGCCCCTTTTCGAAGGTGCCGACGCGCAATTTAGGCCCCTGAAGGTCGCCCAAAATGGTGGTGGGGCGGCTGAATTCCTTTTCCAGCGCGCGGATAGTGGCGATGCGCGCGGCATGATCTTCATGCGCGCCATGGCTCATATTGATGCGGAAGGCGTCGGCCCCGGCGACGAACAGGGCGCGGATCATCTCCGGCGAATCGCTGGCAGGGCCAAGCGTCGCCAGGATGCGAACCTTGCGTGAGCGGGGCGGTAACTGAGTCATGTCTTCTCCTGGCCGTCATGATCGCTCCTGAACCTTGTCAGGGCGTCGTTATGGGTTATCCGTGCTGCACGACAGGATGATGTAGATCAGCGAAAAGGATCGCCGATGACCGATAGCATACTCACAGATGCGGTTGCTGCAACCGCCTTCCGCCGTCTGGTGGCGCATTTGCAGCACCGCACCGACGTCCAGAATATCGATCTGATGGGCAGCGCAGGCTTTTGTCGCAATTGCCTGGCCGACTGGATCGCGGAGGCGGACGGCAATCTGACGAAGGATCAGGCCCGCGAGATCATCCACGGCATGCCCTTTGCCGACTGGAAAGCGCAGCATCAGGGCGAAGCCACGCCACAGCAGATCGCAAAGATGCAGGAGAGTGTGGCGAAGAACGCCGACACCCATTAGAGGCGTCCGCCGACCTGATTCACTTGGCTGATTCACACTGACATGGAGTTATGACATGAGCGAGGGCAACGTCGCCGCCGACCAGCTACGTCTTCTGATCGAGCGCATCGAGCGTCTGGAAGAAGAAAAGAAGGGTATCGGCGACGATATCAAGGACGTCTATCTGGAAGCCAAGGCGACCGGTTACGACGCAAAGATCATTCGTCAGATCATTCGCCTGCGCAAGATGCAGCCGCATGACCGGCAGGAAATGGAAGCTGTGCTCCAGACCTATCTGGCTGCTCTGGGTATGGAATAAGCAATTATTGGAAAAATGCGCGTAAATGCGCATTTTTGATACGGCGCCAGCCCGCTCCCCCACCCGGCCACCCAGACATGGTGTCCTGATGGGCGGCCGGGTGGGGGGGAGCGGGCTGGCGCCGCAGCTCTGCAAAAAGGACACGCCCATGGCCGAGATCATCGTCAGCACCACCAGCCGTCTGGAGGGGAGGCCCGCGAAGGAATATCTTGGCATCGTCACCGGAGAGGTGATCGTGGGCGCGAACCTGTTCCGCGACCTGTTCGCCAGCGTCCGCGACATCGTTGGCGGGCGATCGGGCGCATATGAAGATGTGCTGCAACGCGCCCGCGAGCAGGCGATCGCCGAAATGCGCACGCGCGCCGCGACCATGGGCGCCAATGCCGTGGTCGGCGTCGACCTTGATTATGAAGTCATCGGTTCCAACGGATCGATGCTGATGGTGTCGGCATCCGGCACGGCCATCGTCTACTGACCCTGCCGATCATGGCGTGAGGCATCGGCCCGTGCCGGAGGTTGCCCTTGGGGCGGCCGCTGGTGTAAGGGCGCCCATCACTTTCAACCGGCAGATAAGAATTCAGGACTTATGGCAGGCCATTCCAAATTCAAGAACATCATGCATCGCAAGGGCGCGCAGGACAAGAAGCGCTCCTCGATGTTCTCCAAGCTCAGCCGCGAAATCACCGTCGCGGCCAAGATGGGCATGCCCGATCCGGACATGAACCCGCGCCTGCGTCTGGCGATCAACGCCGCCAAGGCCCAGTCGATGCCCAAGGACAATATCCAGCGCGCCGTCGACAAGGCGAGCAAGGGCGACACGGAGAATTACGAAGAAGTGCGCTATGAGGGCTATGGCCCCGGCGGCACCGCGATCATCGTGGAAGCGCTGACCGACAATCGCAACCGCACCGCCACCAATGTCCGCACCGCCTTCGCCAAGAATGGCGGCAATCTGGGGTCTTCGGGCGCGGTGAGCCATGGCTTCGATCGCCTGGGCCTCATCACCTATCCGGCGAGCGCCGGGGACGCCGAAGCGATTTTCGAAGCGGCGCTGGAAGCGGGCGCGGAAGATGTGTCGTCCAACGAGGACGAACATGAAATCTGGACCGCGATGGACGCGCTGCACGAAGTCGCCAAGGCGCTGGAAGCCAGCCTTGGCCCGGCGGACGGCGCCAAGCTCGCCTGGAAGCCGACCACCACCGTCGAAGTCGACGAAAGCAACGCCGCCACGCTGATGAAGCTGGTCGACACGCTGGAAGATGATGACGATGTCCAGACCGTCTGGGGCAATTATGAAGTCTCGGACGAAGTGATGGAAAAGCTGGGCTGACAATGCTCAATTCCGTTCGTGTCGAGCCCTTCGGCTGCCTGTCAAGGCAGCCGCTCAGGGCAGGCCAAGGTCGAGACACGCCAAGCGCAGTGCTTCTCGACTTCGCTCGAAGCGAACGGATTTCTTTTCAATGATCCTTCTCGGACTTGATCCCGGCCTTGGCACGACCGGCTGGGGCATTATTTCTGCCGACGGCAATCGGCTGACCCATATCGGCAATGGCCAGATCAAGACGGATTCGGGCATGTCGCTGGCGACCCGGCTGCTGGCGCTGGACCTCGCGCTGACCGACCTCATCCTCGAACATCGGCCCGATGGCGCGGCGGTCGAGGAGGTGTTCGTTAATGTGAACCCGCAATCGACGCTGAAACTGGGGCAGGCGCGGGGTGTCATCCTGCTCAATGCGTCGCGGGCGGGCATGGAAGTGGGCGAATATGCCGCCCGCCTGGTCAAGAAATCCGTCGTGGGCGTTGGTAATGCGTCGAAGGATCAGGTGCACGCCATGGTGTCGCGCCTGCTGCCCGGCGCGAAGATCGCCGGGCCGGATGCGTCGGATGCGCTGGCCGTGGCGATCACCCACGCCCATCATCTGGCCAGCGCGCGGCGTGTGCCGACGCGCTGACCCGATCCTTACCCGAACAGATCGCCCAGAAAATCGACTGCCGACCGGAAACTGCGCCGGTCGGCGTCCGGGCTGTAGGCCAGCCCCTTGTCCGGCATATTCACTTCGTGGTCGGTGAAGGCGTGGCCGGTATGGCCATAGGCGTGAATCTGCCAGTCGCATCCCGCCTCGGTCAGTTCCTTCGCCAGCGCGACGGTTGCTTCGGCCGGGGCGATCGGATCTTCCCAGCCATGGCAGATCAGCAGTTTGGCGGTGATCGGCGCATTGGGGAAGGGCGGGGCCTGATAGACGCCATGGAAGCTGACGCCACCGGCAATATCCGCGCCGGAGCGGGCAAGGTCCAGTACACAGCGGCCGCCAAAGCAGAAGCCGATCGCCGCAGTGCGGGCGGCGTCGACTTCTGGCATGGCCTTCAGCACGGCATGCGCCGCATTGACGCGATCGCGCAGCAGGGCGCGGTCGGCGTTGAGCGGGTCCATGTAGAGGCCTGGATTGGCGTCCGACCGGCTGGTGCGCTTGCCCTGACCAAAGACGTCGGCGACCAGCACGGCATAGCCCAACGCCGCGACCTTCTCCGCATAGGCGAAGTCGGCTTCCTTGGTGCCCAATATGTTGGGGAACAGCAGGATGCCCGGTGCGGGGGCAGCGGAGGCAGCGTCCACCACCGCCATGCTTTCAAAACCGTCATGCAGGATGATGCGGCGGGTGATCGTCATGGGGCTTGTCTCCTCTGTATTCAGATGCTGCCGAAGCCGGGGGCTTCGCCGCGCGCGGCGCTGTTGATGCGTCGGGGGCGCTTCCATCCGATGCTGGGCCGCTTGCGCAGGCGCAGCGTGGGCCAGTCGCCCCGGTTGCTGCGTTCGGCCAGGCGCATGCCCTGCGCGCGATAGGCGGCGATCACGCCGTCCGCCTGCTCGTTCAGCAGGCCGGCGAGAACGATCGTGCCGCCATCCTCCACCAGCGCACAGAGCGACGGCGCCAGTTCGATCAGCGGCCCGGCCAATATGTTGGCGATCAGCAGATCATAGGGCGCCCGGCCGACGATTGCGGCATGGTCTGCCCCTGCGGCCGTCACCAGCGCCAGTCGGCCCGCGCCGTCGCCCAGTCTGATGCCATTTTCCAGCGCATTGTCGGCGCTGATCTCTACCGCGACCGGATCGATGTCCGACGCGATGGCGTGGGCGCGGGGCCAGAGATGCAACGCCGCGAAGGCGAGCAGGCCCGTCCCGGTGCCGATGTCGGCGACGTTGCGGAAGCGCATGCCGACCTGCCGCATGCGGTCCAGCATGGCCAGGCAGCCTACGGTGGTTTCATGCTGTCCGGTGCCAAAGGCGCGGCCAGCCTCGATCAGCAGATTGACGTAGCCGGGGAGCTCCGGGTCGCTGGCGATGTTGCGGACATGGAAGCGGCCGGCGGTGACAGGTTCCAGCCCCTGCTGGCTCATCGTCACCCAATCCTCGTCGGGCAGCGCTTCGATCAGCGGCTTGGTGCCGGAAGCGCTGGGCACCAGCGTCTTGAGCAGCTTGATCGCGGCGGGGCTGGGCTTGCCTTCGAAATAGGCGTCGAGCCGCCAGACCGTTTCATCATCCGCCGCCTCGCTGGTCATCAGCACTGGCGGCCGTTCCATCAGGGCGAAGGCGGCGATTTCCCCGTCCAGCGCTTCGGCTTCGGCGCGGGTGCAGGGCAGGGTGACTTTCCAGCTTTGGACGGAGGCGACGGCATCATTCATGCCGCTGCCTTTAGACCAGCGAAGGGGGCAGGGGAAGCCGCCCCCTTGCAGGCATCAGCCCGATTTCAGGCGACCTGCCGGCCAAAGTCGGAGGAGGCGTGGCGCAGGCTGGCGAGCTTGCCCTCTACGCTGACGAAGCCGCGTTCCAACTGGTCGATTTCCGACGCCACGACTTCGGTGTCCTGCCGGATCGCCGAAATGGTGGTCGACATCGAATCGGCGGCCAGCGCGGTTTCATCGACGGCGGCGGTGATCATGGTGACGGTCTGGGCCTGCGCATCCATGGCGTGGCGGATGCGTTCCGCGCTGGCCTGCACTTCGCCCACCGTGTCGCGGATGCGCTGATTGGTTTCCACCGACTGGCGGGTCGACGCCTGAATGTCGGCGATCTTGCCGGCGATCTCGTCCGTGGCGCGGGCAGTCTGGTTGGCCAGACTCTTCACTTCCTGCGCGACCACGGCAAAGCCGCGTCCGGCGTCACCCGCGCGGGCGGCCTCGATCGTGGCGTTGAGCGCGAGGAGGTTGGTCTGCCCGGCAATGTCGCGGATCAGGCCCAGGATCGATTCGATCGATTTGGCATGTTCGGACAGGGTGGCCGACATGGTGACGGCGTCGCCCGACTGGGCTGATGCGCGGCGCGCGACTTCGGCGGAGCTTTCGACTTCGGTGCGGGCATCCTCGATCGCGCGAATGAGGCCGGCGGATGTGCGGGCGGCTTCGCGCATGGCGAGCGCCGACTGTTCGGCGGCTGCGGCGACTTCGGACGCCTTGCCCAGCATGCCGCGCGTGGCGGCGGACGCATCCTTGGCCTGTTCGCGCAGTGATTCGCCCAGTTTCGACGCGCCGTCGATTTCACCGACGATGCGCTGTTCGAACAAAGTGCCATAGCGCTGCCGTTCGGCGCGCTGGGTTTCGGCCTGATCGGTAGCCAGCACATTATTCATGAAGCCCGAATCGATCATCGCGATCTGGAGCATCGCGCGCAGCAGGCGCTGGCGGCGTGTTTCGTCGCCGGTCGTGCGCTCCCAGATCAGATCGCAGACACGTTCATTGGCGACGGCGACGGCATTGAGCACCGCGCGAACCGACACGCCATGCTTGCGGGCGTGGCGCACGCAGTCTGCGGCGGATGCGGCCCAGCGGCCTTCGCCAAAATGCAGCAGCTTTTCCTGCACATAACGGCGGGATTCCGATTCGATGCGGGCGATGATCGCGCCGCCCAGCTGCTGTTGCAGCCCGGTTTCGCGCATATAGGTGGTGAAAAATATCGCGCCTACGCTGTCCAGATCGTCACTGATCAGTTCGCCGACTTCGCGCGCAACCCGTGCGATTGCGCCGGTCGGGTCGACTTCCGCCAGATAGTCCGATGTCGTGTTGGCGGAGGGAAGGGTGGACGGCATGAAGGAACGGCCCCTGATGGTGACGTGATCGGTTCTCCTGTCGTCTTTAGCGCAGGGTGGTTAATCACTTCTTATGCGTGGTGGATTGGCGTGACGAAAAGGTCATCGGATTTCTCTTGCCTTCCGCTGCTTGCCCTCTTGGCGCTTCGCTCTTAAGGGGAGCGGACTCAGGGACAAGTATCAAGGACTAGGGTAGACATGGCGCGTTCCACCAGCCGGCCACTCTCGCCGCATTTGACGATTTGGAAATGGGGGCCGGCCATGGCCGTCTCCATCGTGCACCGCGTGACGGGCAACGGGCTGGCGACCGCCGGCGCGCTTGGCCTTGTCTGGTGGCTTATGGCCGCCGCAAGTGGGCCGGAAGCCTATGCAACTTTCGTTGCCTGCGCGACGTCGCCGATCGGCTATCTGGTGATGGCCGGCCTCTCCTGGTTCTTCTTCCAGCATCTCTTTTCGGGATTGCGCCATTTCGTGCTCGACATGGGCGCGGGCTATGATCTCAAGACGAGCAAGATCTGGTCGATCATGACCTTCATCCTGTCCACGCTCGCCACTCTGGCCTTCTGGGCCGCGATCTGTCTGGGGAAATTCTGATGGGAACCGGAACCGGAATCGGTCGCGTTCGCGGCCTTGGCTCGGCCAAGCATGGCGCGCATCACTGGCTGACGCAGCGCTACACCGCGATCGGCAATCTGCTGCTGGTGCTCTGGCTGCTGTTCAGCCTGATCGCGCTGCCCGGCCTCGATTATGAAAGCGTCGTCGGCTGGATTTCCCATCCGCTGGTCGCAGTGCCGATGATGCTGATGGTGGTCAGCATCTTCATGCATCTGCGTTTGGGCATGCAGGTGATGCTGGAGGACTATGTCCATGACAAGGGCCTCAGCTTCTTCTCGATGCTGCTGCTGAACTTCTATGCCTATGCCGGCGCTGCCGCAGGCGTCTTCGCGATCGCCAAGATCGCCTTCATCGGGGTCGTCAAGTAATGAGCGAAGCCTACAAGATCATCGACCACACCTATGACACGGTCGTCGTGGGTGCCGGCGGTTCGGGCCTGCGCGCCACCATGGGCAGCGCCGAAGCGGGTCTGAAGACCGCCTGCATCACCAAGCTGTTTCCGACCCGCAGCCACACCGTGGCGGCGCAGGGCGGCATCGCCGCGTCGCTGGGCAACAACAGCCCCGACCACTGGACCTGGCATATGTACGACACCGTCAAGGGGTCTGACTGGCTGGGCGATCAGGACGCGATCGAATATATGGTGCGCGAAGCGCCCGCTGCCGTGATCGAACTGGAACATGCCGGCGTGCCGTTCAGCCGCAACGAAAATGGCACCATCTATCAGCGTCCGTTCGGCGGCCACATGCAGAATATGGGCGCCGGCCCGCCGGTGCAGCGCACCTGCGCCGCAGCCGACCGCACCGGCCACGCCATGTTGCACGCTCTGTATCAGCAGAGCCTGAAATATGACGCCGATTTCTACATCGAATATTTCGCCATCGACCTGATCATGGAAAATGGCGAATGCCGCGGCGTCATCGCCATCTGCATGGAAGATGGCTCGATCCATCGCTTCCGCAGCCATGCGGTGGTGCTGGCGACGGGCGGCTATGGCCGTTCCTATTTCTCCGCCACCTCGGCGCACAGCTGCACCGGCGACGGCGGCGGCATGGTGCTGCGCGCTGGCCTGCCGCTTCAGGATCTGGAGTTTGTCCAGTTCCACCCGACCGGCATCTATGGCGCGGGCGTGCTGATCACCGAAGGCGCGCGCGGCGAGGGCGGCTACCTCACCAACTCCGAAGGTGAGCGCTTCATGGAGCGTTATGCCCCTTCGGCGAAGGATCTGGCGTCGCGTGACGTCGTCTCGCGCTCGATGGCGATGGAAATGCGCGAAGGGCGCGGTGTGGGTCCGAACAAGGATCACATCTTCCTGCACCTCGACCATATCGATCCCAAGGTGCTGGCGGAGCGTCTGCCGGGCATCACCGAAAGCGGCAAGATTTTCGCCGGCGTCGACCTGACCCGTCAGCCGCTGCCCGTGACCCCGACCGTCCATTATAATATGGGCGGCATCCCCTGTAACTATCATGGCCAGGTGGTGACGAAGGTTGGCGACGATCCCGAAGTGATCGTGCCGGGCCTTTATGCGGTCGGCGAAGCGGCCTGCGTGTCGGTCCATGGCGCGAACCGCCTCGGCTCCAACTCGCTGATCGACCTTGTCGTGTTCGGCCGCGCAACCGGCCTGCACCTGAAGGAAAATCTCAAGCCCAACGCCAGCCATCGTCCGCTGCCGGCCGACGCCGCCGATCTGGCGCTGTCGCGTCTGGACAAATATCGCAATGCCAAGGGCGGCACGCCCACGGCGCAGATTCGCCTCGAAATGCAGCACACCATGCAGAAGCATGCTGCCGTGTTCCGCGACAGCGAATTGCTGGCCGAAGGCGTCAAGAAGATGGAGCAGGTCAACAAGAGCATGGAAGACGTCGCCGTCTCCGACCGCTCGCTGATCTGGAACACCGACCTGATCGAGACGCTGGAACTGGACAACCTCATGGCTTCGGCCGTGTGCACCATGGTCAGCGCGGAAAACCGCAAGGAAAGCCGCGGCGCCCATGCGCATGAGGATTTCCCGAACCGCGACGACGAAAACTGGATGAAGCACACCATCAGCTGGTTCGAAGGCTGGGGTGGATCGGGCGGTAAGGTGACGCTCGATTATCGCCCGGTCCATGACTATACGCTCACGGACGAAGCCGAATATATCAAGCCCAAGGCCCGCGTTTACTAAGAACGCCGCGCCGACAGGCCGAAACATGCGGAAAGGGGGCGAGCCGGAAGGCTGGCCCCCTTTTTGCTTTTAGACCGATTTTTCCGGGAATGACGATATGACGCAGGACGCCGTGGCCATCCTCTATCAGGCGTTGCCCCCGCCGGTGATCGACGGCCTGCGCAAGGACGCCAAGCCCGGCGGCTATTCCGATGGCGGGGCGGACATCGCCTTCGTGCTGCGCGGGCGCGGGCATCGGGTGCTGACGCCGGTGGCCGATCCCGATCCGGCGCGGCCGATCGACTGGGTCTTTCCCGATACGGTGGAAGGCATCGCGGCGGCCATGGCGGCCGGCGCGACGATCCTGTGGGCCAATAGCGTGCTGTTTGAAGGGCATCCGCTGGAGGCCGTGCTGGGGCATGTGCGGATTGTCGGGCAGTTGCCCGAATTGATGCAGCGCTATGACGATAAGTTTGCGACCAACCGGATGCTGGCGGAGGCGGGCTTGTCGGTGGCGCGCTCCTTCCTGCTGGCGCAGGCGGCCCGGCCGGGCGTCGTTGCGCTGGCCGAGGTGGAAGGGGCGCTGGGTGAGGCCAGCCTTCGCTTCCCCCTGATCGTGAAGCCGGTGCGCGGGCGGGGCAGCCAGGGCGTCAGCCGCGTTTGCGATCTGGCGGCTCTGGTGCTGGCGGCGACCGGCCTGATCGCGGACGCAAAGTTCGGCAATACGCTGATCATCGAGGAATATCTGGGCGGTGAGGAAGTCACGGTGACGGTGATGCCGCCGGTCGACGGCGTCTATCGCGCGCTGCGCCCGGTGCGGCGCTTCAACCAGAAAGACGGGGTTGCGCCCTATAATGGCGATGTGGCGGTTACAGCGAACAGCGTCGCGATCGATGAAGGGGAGTTGGCCGCGCCCGCCGTACAGGCGATGCTGGACGCCTGCGTCCGCGCGGCGGAACTGGTCGGCGCGCGCGCGGTGATCCGCATCGATTGCCGCGCTGACGGCGATGGTGACTACAAGCTGTTCGACCTCAACATGAAACCCAACATGACCGGCCCCGGCCGCCCCGGTCGCGACGATCAGGATTGCCTGTCCGCGATTGCGGCGCGCGCCGATGGCTGGGATTTCGCGCAATTGCTGGAGGCGATGCTGGCCGCCGCCTGGTAAAGGCGGGCATCATATGCCGCCCGCTTCCTCCTGCGCCGAACCGACGGGGGCCGCCGGTTGCCGCGCGCCCAACGCATAGCCGGCCAGCAGCACCGGCATCAGCACGCCCATGCCCACGAAGATGGCGATCAGCCGCTCCAGCGCGGGTTCCAGCGCAGCGGCGTCATAGCGGTCGGGGACCAGAGTGACCAGGATGGCGAGGGTGAATTGCGTGCCGACGTAACGATGCGCCGGATCGCCATTTTCCAGATGCCGGCCCAGCGCCACGCCGATGGCGGTGCCGACCAGCAGCAGCGCCGGTGAACCATTGGCGACGAACAGAAAGGCGGCGGCGAATAGCGCGCCGATGCCGCAGCCGATGCTGCGCTGAAGGATGCGGCGGCTGACCGGCGCCAGGCCGCTCTGGCCGATGCCTGTTATCGGCAGGACCATGACGGCCATGACCATGATCGCCCCCTGCGCCAGCGCCGGCAGATGGAATGCCGCGCCCAGCGCCACCAGCAGCGCCAGCGTCACCCCGGCCTGACAGGCGTGGCGAAAGGCGTTGCGATGCCAGCGGGCGCCGACCGGGGGCGGGGTCGGCGGGGCGGGCCAGCGGCGGCGCAGCGTCAGGGTGGAGGCGAGGCTGACGATCAGGCAGGCGGCGATGCCGGCCAGCGTTTCCAATATGCGGGTCTGCACGAAATCTGTCAGCGCAATGGCCGGATGCTCCAGCTTGTCCAGCAGCACCATGGCGAAGGTCAGGCCGAAGAAGAGCCAGGCATAGGATCGGCGCGAGGTGATCGCGGCATAGAGGCTGACGGCGCCGACCAGCATCATCGCCAGCGCGGCGAGCGGCCACCATGTCAGAACCCAGGGCGCTGCGCCCAGCGCCAGCAGGCCCCCGGCCAGCGTGCCGACGATGCGCAGCGCCCCGCGCATCAGCGTTTCGGCGGCGTGGCCGCGCATCACCATATAGCCGGCAAAGGCCGCCCAGGACACATGGGCCGCGCCCAGCACATGCGCGATCAAGATCGCCAGCAGCACCGATGCGACGCATTCCGCTTCATCGACGGTGCGCTGCGTGATCCGGGATGCCAGCTTCGCGACGGGGGCCATAGTCCTGTTTTGGCCCAGGGAGGCGGGAATTGCCAGATTGCGCACGCTATATGTGGCGGCATCTCATTCTCGACTGCGCTCTAGCCCCCGGCCTTTCCGCCTCAGCGCTTTTCGTGGTTGGCGGCGATCGCCTTGGCCACGCCCTGCATGAGCGCCCAGCGTTCGGGAATCGACACGGTGGTCGATCCGATCATCACCGCCACGGCATAGCAGGTGCCGTCCGGCGCCGTCATGATGCCGATGTCATTATAGCCGGTCGAACGCGGCGGCAAATCCTGCCCCGTGCCGGTCTTGTGCAGATAATGCCAGCCCGGCGGCACCCCGCCCTTGATCCGTTGCGGCCCGGTCTTGGCTTCGGACATGATCGACAGCAGCAGGCGTGACGAGGCGGAGGAGAGCATGTCGCCTTCCTTGAGCTTCGCCAATGCCTGAACGATCGAGGCCGGGGCGGCGCCATCTGGCGGATTGGCCAGATAATTGTCGAGCGCCTTCACGCGCACGCTCATGGGCAGCTTTGCGCGGGCGGCGTAGAAATTGCGGCCGATCGAATAATCCTGTCGCCAGTCGAGGCCGGCGGTGGCCGATTGCAGCAGCCGTTCGCCCGGACCGAACCGAATATCCTTGATCATCCGCCGCGCGAGGAATCCTCGCACCGCGTCCGGCCCGCCGACCGCGCGCAGCATCGTATCGTTGGCGGTGTTGTCGCTCTGGGTCATGGCCCGGCGCATCAGGTCCGAATAGCTGGTGGTCCAGCCGCCCTTTTGCGCCACCAGCGCGGCGGTGGGCTGATGAAACAGGGTCAGGTCGTTGCGGGTGATGGTGGTCGTGTCGGTCAGGCGCAGCTTGCCCCGGTCGACCGCGTCGAGAAAGGTCATCGACACCCAGAGCTTCGACACGCTTTGCTGCGGAAACAGGGCGTTGCCGTTCCACGCGACCGTCCAGTCAGAGCCGATGCGGCGGACGGCGATGCCGACCTTCCCCCGAAAGCTCTGGCCCAGATTGCGCACGACATTGACCAGCGCCGGCGGTGGCGTTTCCCGCTGGTCAATGTCCTGATAGGGCAAGGGCGGATTGGCGACCTGCCGGATCGGCCATGTATTGGTGGTGGGTTGCGGCCGGCTGGGCAGCGGCTTTTGCGGCGGCGCGGCGGCGGCCTGCGCCCGGCGCGGTTCGGGCGCGCCCACGCAGGCGGATAGCGCGGCGATCAACAGGACTAAGCGCGCTGTCCCGCTCCAGCTTTCTTTCGATGTCATTAGCGTCCCCGCACTCTCTAAGGCGACATTAGGGCCGGCCTGCGGCGGAAGCGGCAAGGGGCCTGCGACGAACGATTCCACAAATGCGATGGAGGGAGGCTGAACGGTGCGAGCCTGTGGCGGATACACCCGCTCAGTTGCGGTTCAGCGGCGGGCGGGCAATAGCGGCGGGATGAAGCAGGAAATGAACAGGCGGGCGCTGCTGCTGGGCGGACTGGCCGCGGGGCTGATGGCGCAAGGCGGGATGGCGATGGCCGCGCCCTTCACGTCGCGCCGGATCGCGATGAATGTGCGGGGGGCTGCCACGGGGCAGGGGCGCGACGTGCTGCTGATCCCCGGCTTGCCAGTGGTCCGGGCATCTGGAACGGGGTGATCGGCGCGGTGCAGGGATGGCGCTTCCATCTGGTCCATGTGCGCGGCTTTGCGGGACTTGCGGCGGAGGCGAACGCCAGCGGGCCGCTGCTGACGCCGATCGCTGACGAGATCGCCCGTTATGTCGCCGCCGCCGGGCTGAAACGGCCGGCGATCGTGGGGCACAGTATGGGCGGCACGCTGGCGATGTTGCTGGGCCTTAAAGGATTGGCGCGCCGGGTGATGGTGATCGACATGCTGCCGGCGGGCGCGGCGATGGTGGGCGGCACGGCCAACGGGCTGGGCTTTCTGGCTGACCAGTTGAGCGGCTACTTCACCGGCACGGCGGCCGGGCGGCGTTATCTGGCGCAGATGGTGGCGCAGGCGCCGGGGGCAAAAGGCAGCGACCCGGAGGTCATCGCCAATGCGCTGCGCGATCTGGTCAATGTCGATCTTGGCCCGCAATTGCCGCGACTGACCGCGCCGCTGGAGGTGGTTTATGCGGTGGGATCGGATGCGGAGCAGGCAGCGGCCATCACCCGCCGGTTTCGCGCCGATTATGCGCCAAGCAAGGGCGCGGTGCTCAAGGCGATCGGTCCCAGCGGCCATATGGTGATGGGCGACCAGCCGGCCCGTTTCAACGCAGCGCTGCGGGAATTTCTGACTGTTTGACACAGGTCAAACCATGGTTCGGCGAGGGGACGTAGGAAAGAGATCCCGGATGCGCTTGCAGCGCTTCCCTCCTCACCTTGAAAGGCGCGGCATTCCCTACCCCGGATGCCGCGCCATTTTTTTGGATCAGGGGGCGAGAACCGTGTCGACGGCGTCGGGCAGAGTTTCGGGATAGTCGAGCGTGTAATGGAGGCCCCGGCTTTCCTTGCGGTGGAGGGCGGAACGGACGACGAGCCGCGCGACCTCCAGCAGGTTGCGCAGTTCGATGAGGTCGGGCGTGACGCGGAAATTGCCGTAATAATCGTCCACTTCCCTGGCCAGCAGGTCGATGCGATGCTGGGCGCGCTCCAGCCGCTTGGTGGTGCGGACGATGCCGACATAGTCCCACATGAAGCGGCGGATTTCCTTCCAGTTATGCTGGACGATCACCTCTTCGTCGCTGTTGGTGACGCGGCTTTCGTCCCATGGGCGGATCGGCGGGGGCGGGGGCAGGCTGTCCCAGTTGGCGCGGATATGCTTGGCGGCGGCCTCGCCGAAGACGAAACATTCCAGCAGCGAGTTGGAGGCGAGGCGATTGGCGCCGTGCAGGCCGCTTTCGCTGACTTCGCCGGCGGCATAGAGGCCGGGCAGGTCGGTGCGGCCGTCCAGATCGATCACCACGCCGCCGCAGGTATAATGTTGCGCCGGGACAACCGGGATCGGCTCCTTCGTAATGTCTATGTCGAGGTCCAGCAGCCGCGCATAGATGGTCGGGAAGTGGTGCTTCACGAATTCCGGGTCTTTGTGGCTGATGTCGAGATGGACATAGTCAAGGCCCAGGCGCTTGATTTCATGGTCGATGGCGCGGGCGACCACATCGCGCGGAGCCAGTTCCTCGCGCGGGTCGAAGCGGGGCATGAAGCGCTCGCCGCCGCCCGGCACGCCGGGGGGAAGCTTCAAATGGCCGCCTTCGCCGCGCACAGCTTCGGTAATCAGGAAATTCTTGACCTCCAGATTGTAGAGGCAGGTCGGGTGAAACTGGTTCATTTCCATGTTCGATACGCGGCAGCCCGCGCGCCAGGCCATGGCGATGCCGTCGCCGGTCGCGCCGCGCGGGGCGGTCGAGAAGAGATAGGTGCGGCCCGCGCCGCCGGTGCAGAGGATGGTCGCGCGGCCGAGCAGGGCGTCGACGCGTTTGGTCTGCTTGTTGAAGGCGTAGACGCCCCAGACATGGCCGTCGCCCGAATAGCGCTCCCCATGGCGCGAGGTGATGAGGTCGATCGCGACCATATCCTCCATCAGGGTGATGTTGGGATTGGCGCGCGCGGCCTTGAGCAGTGCGACCTGCACCGCATGGCCGGTGGCGTCATCGACATGGACGATGCGGCGGTGCGAATGGCCGCCTTCGCGGGTCAGGTGCCAGCGTTCGCCAAATTCTTCCCCGCCGTTGAAGGGCACGCCGAGGTCGGCGAGCCGTTCGATCGCGGCGGGGGCTTCGGAAACGACGAACTCCACCGTTTCGCGATTGTTGAGGCCGGCGCCCGCGACCATCGTGTCATGGACATGCGCCTCGAAACTGTCACCTGCGTCGAGTACGGCGGCAATGCCGCCCTGCGCCCAGTTGGTCGACCCGCCATCCAGCGCGCCCTTGGCCAGCACCAGCACCTTGCGATCCTGCGCGAGGTTGATGGCGGCCGTCAGCCCCGCCGCGCCGGAACCGATTATGATGACGTCGTGGGTGGTGATGGGCATATTCTTCTCGATTATCCGGGCCTGTTCCCTATCCCGTTCGGTTCGAGCTTGTCGAGAACCCGCGCGCGACGGTTCTCGACAAGCTCGAACCGAACGGAAGTTGCTAAGCCGCCGCGGTCAGGTTGAGGAAGACATCCTCCAGATCGGGGTCGCGCGTGACCACGTCGACGATGGAAAGGCCGCTGGCCTGCACGGCGCTCAGCACCTGCCCGGCATTGGCGCGGTCCTTCATATAGGTGATGGTGAGCGTGCGTTCGCCCGACAGTTCGACCTTTTCGAAACAGGGCGCGTCAGGCGCGACCGTCACGTCGCGGTCGACCGTCACCTGCACCACCTTTTCCTGCGCCATCGCCAGCAATTCGCGGGTCGGTTTGTCGGTGATGACCTGTCCATGGTTGATGATGCCGATGCGGTCGCACAGCTCTTCGGCTTCCTCCAGATAATGGGTGGTCAGCACGATCGTCACGCCCATGGCGTTGAGTTCGCGCACATATTCCCACAATTGCTGGCGCAGTTGCACGTCGACGCCGGCGGTCGGCTCGTCCAGCACCAGGATTGGCGGGCTGTGCACCATCGCCTTGGCCACCAGCAGGCGGCGCTTCATGCCGCCTGACAGGGTGCGGGCATAGGCGTTGGCCTTGTCGTCCAGATGGACCGCGCGCAGCAACTCCATCGACCGCCGCTTGCCCTTGGGCACACCATAGAAGCCGGCCTGATTTTCCAGCGTTTCGAACGGGGTGAAGAAGGGGTCGAAGACGATTTCCTGCGGGACGATGCCGATCGAGTTCTTCGCGTTGCGCGGGTGCGCGTCGATGTCGAAGCCCCAGATGCTGACATCGCCGGCCGTCTTGTTCACCATGCCGGCCAGAATGTTGATCGTGGTCGATTTGCCCGCGCCATTGGGGCCGAGCAGCCCGTAAATCTGGCCGCGCGGGATGGTAAGGTTGATCCCGTCGAGCGCGCGCTTGCCGCCCTTATAGACTTTGGTGAGGTTGCGGATCTCGATGGCGGGGGCGTGGCTGTCGGTCATGGCTGATCTCTATGGGGATCGAAGCGGGGGAAAGAAAGAGGGGATGACCCTGTTTCGACGTGACAGCCGAAGTTCACGATGTCGTCGGCCCGTTTCGGCCCAACGCGACGCTTTCGCGGCAGAAAGACGACAGCGACGCGACAGGAAGGCGACGGGGAGGCGACATCGGGGCGACATGCGCGCGACATCGGTGCGACAGAAAGGGAACGGAATAGGGACGGACGGTCATTGGGGGTGGCGCGGATTTGGCTGGCGGAGCGCCGGTGGCGCGAAGGGATCGGCCAGTTGCGCGGCGTGCAGCGCCATCGCACGGGTCCAGGCGCGATCGAAGCTTGTACCGGGCAGGCGTTCGCGCAGTCGATAGGCGCTGGAGCGGGACATGCCCGCCGCCTGCGCGGCTCGGCCGACGCTGCCATATTCGAGCAGGGCGGCGAGGAAGAGTCGCTGTCTGGCGGGCGTCCAGCGGGCGTGGCGGTTTGCAGGATGGGGCGGATTGGGGAGGGGGTGCTGTTCCATCTGCAAGGATGGATCAGAAAAGGCGCGTGTAGGACAGCGGAGGTGACGGACCGCGATCGGAAGCAGCCTTATCTTCTCGCCTCCCGTTCCAGGGGGAGCGGGGCAGCGCCGTCCTTGACAGGTCGCTGGCTCGCTTCGCTCGCACTCGCCCCAATCCCTTCCTTGAAAGGGAGGGGCTTATGCGAGGAAGCCGCCTTGTTGTTCGCTACACCTTCAAAACTGGTCGGCGGTATCCATGAGGCCGAGCAGCTTTTTCGGCGCGATCTGGCGCCAGCTGGCGCGGAGGCGGTCGGCGATATGATCCCAGTCGGTATCGCCCAGGTCGAGGCGGATGCCGACCCAGTCGGTGCCGAAATAGGCGGGGCGGTAATAGCGTTCCGGGTCCGCTTCCATCAGCGTTGCCTGTTCTTCTGGCGCGGTGGTCTTCACCAGCACGGCGATGATGCCGTCGCCATGATGGTCGCGGGTGAAATAGGCGAATTTCCTGCCCTTCACGATGCCGAAACAGGGCATGCCGTGCGAGACGATCTCGTCCGCCTGCGGCAGGGCGAGCGCGGCTTCGCGCACCTTGTTCAGCAGCCAGTCGGGCTGGCGCTCGCGGGTGACGAAGCTGGCGAGGGTGCGGGAATAAAGCTGATGCTCGGCGATCAAGATGCGGGCGGCGAGGCTGTCTTCGGTGTCGCCGGGCAGGATCGCGACGGGCGTCTGGCCCAGCACCGGGCCGTCGTCCAGCTGCGCGGTGACGATATGCACCGAGCAGCCGGCATGGCTGTCGCCCGCGTCGATCGCGCGCTGATGGGTGTCGAGGCCCTTATATTTGGGCAGCAGGCTGGGGTGGATGTTGAGCATCCGATTTTCCCAGCCGGACACGAATTCGGGCGAGAGCAGGCGCATATAGCCGGCGAGCGCGACATAATGCGCGCCGGCTTCGCGGAGTTGCGCGTCGATGATGCGGTCGAATTCGGCGCGCTTGAGGCCTTTGTGACTCTGGCCGAAGGTCGGGATGCCCTCGGCGGCGGCGAGGGCGAGGCCGGGCGCGTCGGGATCGTTGGCGGCGACCAGCACGATCTCATAGGGGCAGTCGTCGGCCTTGGCCGCATAGAGCAGCGCCGCCATGTTCGAGCCACGGCCGGAAATCAGGACGCCGACTTTTGCTTTGGCCATTTGAAAACTCCGTTCGGGCTGAGCCTGTCGAAGCCCTGCTCTTTCCATAAAGAGAAGTACGGCCCTTCGACAGGCTCAGGGCGAACGGAAAATTCTGATTGCCTAACCCAGATGCGTGGCGGACCAGTCGGCCTTGGCGCTCCAGGTCTCTGCGCTGCCCTTGACGGTGCAGCCCTTTTCGCCTTCTTCCACCGCGCCGATGCGGAACACGGTTTCGCCCGCATCCTCCAGCGCCTTGGTGACGGCGGCGACATGGGTTTCATCCACGGCCAGCACCATGCCGACGCCGCAGTTGAAGGTGCGCGCCATTTCCTGCGGCTCGATATTGCCCTGCGCCTGGAGGAAGGCCATCAGGCGCGGCTGGGGCCAGGCGTCGGCGTCGACCGTGGCGTGCGCGCCGTCGGGCAGGACGCGGGGGATATTTTCCAGCAGACCGCCGCCGGTGATGTGGGCAAGGGCATTGATCATGCCGGCGCGGACCAGCGGCAGCAGGCTCTTCACGTAGATTTTCGTGGGGGCCATCAGCGCGTCGATCAGCAGCACTTCATTGTCGAAGATCGCCGGGCGGTCGAGCTTCCAGCCCTTGTCGGCGGCGAGGCGACGGACCAGCGAGAAGCCGTTCGAATGCACGCCCGAAGAAGCGAGGCCGATCAGCACGTCGCCGGCCTTCACCCGATTGCCGGTCAGCGCCTTGGACCGCTCCACCGCGCCGACGCAGAAGCCGGCAAGGTCATAGTCGCCATCGCTATACATGCCCGGCATTTCGGCGGTTTCGCCGCCGATCAGCGCGCAGCCGGCGATGCGGCAACCTTCGGCGATGCCGGCGATGACCCGTTCGGCCACGCCCGACTCCAGCTTGCCGGTGGCGTAATAGTCGAGGAAGAAGAGCGGTTCGGCGCCCTGCACGATCAGGTCGTTGGCGCACATGGCGACGAGATCGATGCCCACGCCGTCATGACGATCATGGTCGATAGCCAGCTTCAGCTTGGTGCCGACACCATCATTGGCGGCGACCAGCAACGGGTCGTCATAGCCAGCGGCCTTGAGGTCGAAAAAGCCGCCAAAACCGCCCAGTTCGGCGTCGGCGCCGGGGCGGCGGGTGGCCTTGGCCAGGGGCGCAATGGCACGGACAAGGGCGTTGCCGGCGGCGATGTCGACGCCAGCCTTGGCGTAGCTGTAGGATTCGTTGTCGCTCATGAGGCTGCGCTCTACGGTCGAAACGGTCGAATGTCGAGTTTCGCGCCGCCCTAACCCACATCTCCGTTCGCCCTGAGCCTGTCGAAGGGCTGTTCTTCCTTATCCGGCTTCATTCAGGGGCGGGGCTTCGACAGGCTCAGCCCGAACGCAGAAAGGCGCGCGCCGGGCGCACCTATTGCCAACACCGATTTCTTAGCTGGGGATAAGTCGCGCCTTGACGCTTGGCATCACGGGCAATTGCCGCCAAAAGGGCGCCCGTGAGCCTGAGCCAGACCCTTTCCCGCCCCGCAGCCGTCCTGCGCCAGTTCTCGCGGCTGCTCTCGCGGCCCGTCCAGATCCTTATCGCCATTGCGCTGGGCCTCGCGGCTGCGGCGCTGTTCGCGCAGATGGAGGGGGAGCGCGGCGTGCCGCCGATCGCCAGCGGCGGCGATTTCGAGGTGCGCGGGGTCAAGGTCGACGTCTATGCCAAGGATGCCGACAGCGCCCGCTATGCCGGCTGGCGCATGGCGCAGCGGCAGGCGTGGCGGATGCTGTGGCAGCGGACGCATGGCGGCGGCGGCGCGCCGGCCCTGTCCGATTCGCAGCTGGAGGCGATGATTTCCGGCATCGAGGTCGAATATGAGCAAAATGGTCCCAATCGCTATGTCGCGACGCTGGGCATATTGTTCGACCGCGCGCGGACGGGCCAGTTGCTGGGCGTATCGGGCAATGTGATGCGGTCGCCGCCCTTGCTGGTGATTCCGGTGATGTGGGATGGCGGTTCAGCCGTATCCTATGAGCGGATCAACGAGTGGCAGAAGGCGTGGGCGCGTTACCGCACCGGGGACAGCGCGATCGACTATGTGCGCGTGGCCGGATCGATCGCCGATCCGATCCTGTTGAATGCCGGCCAGACCGGGCGGCGCGGTCGTCTGTGGTGGCGCGTGCTGCTCGATCAATATGGCGCGGCCGATGTGGTGATCCCGATTGCGCGGCTGGACCGCGCCTATCCGGGCGGTCCCGTGACCGGCACCTTCACCGCGCGCTATGGCCCGGACAATGCGCTGATCGGCAGCGTGACGCTGCGTGCGTCCAACGACAGCGGCATCGCCCAGATGATGGACGAAGGCGCACGGCGGATCGATGAACTTTATATCCGCGCGCTCAATGATGGTCGCCTGCGGCCCGACCCGTCGCTGATCATCGAGGAGCCGGTCGATCCCGACGCGCTGGCGATCGAGAATGCGGTCGATGCGCCGATCGAGGCGATCGATGCGCCGACCGCCCCGGCGGCGGGCGTCACCAGCTTCGCGATCCAGTTCGATACGCCCGACGTCGGATCGGTGGGCGCGGGCGAATCGACGCTGCGGTCCATTCCGGGCGTGCGGTCGGCCCTGACGAGCAGCCTGGCGCTGGGCGGCACATCGGTCATGCAGGTCAGCTTCGACGGCACGGCGGACATGCTGCGCGCCGGATTGCAGGCGCGGGGTTATCAGGTGGCGGTATCCGGCGCCACGCTGCGGATCACGCGGCGACAGGCGACCCCGCCGTCGCAATGAGCCAGATCAGCCTGCCCTTCGACTGGCATGGCGGCGCGGGCGCGGGCGATTTCCTGGTCAGCGACGCCAACCGTCTTGCCGTCGCGCATCTGGAGCGCTGGCGCGACTGGCCGCTGTCGGTGAGCGTGCTGACCGGGCCGCCGCTGTCGGGCCGGTCGACGCTGGCCGGCCATTTCGCGCAGATGAGTGGCGGCGAGATCATCGACGATGCGCAGGGCAGCGACGAGCATCGCCTGTTTCATGCCTGGAATGACGCGCAGACGAGCCGCCGCCCGCTGCTGATGATCGGCCGCACCGCGCCGGCCAGCTGGACCGTGGCGCTGCCCGACCTGCGATCGCGTCTGACGGCCGCGCCCCATGTCGCGATCGAGGAGCCGGACGAAGCGCTGGCGCGCGCGCTGATCTGCCGCGCCTTCGACCTGGCGGGCGCCCATTATGCGCCCGATGTGCCCGACTGGCTGCTGCGCCGGGTGGAGCATCGTTATGGGGCGATTGCGGAGGTGACGCGGCTGCTGGATGTGGCGGCGCTGTCATCGGGTCGTAAGATTTCGGTCGCAATGGCGAAAGAGACCCTGCAATCCGCAGGATTTTTGCCTATAGTCCCGCCCGATCCATCCACCGACCAGCGCGAGTAATCCGTGGCCGAAGCCGATCCCATCGCCATCCTGGCCCCCGCCAGCGACCGCTATTTCAACCGCGAACTGTCCTGGCTGGCGTTCAACCAGCGGGTGCTGGAAGAGGCGATGAACCGCGCCCATCCGCTGCTGGAGCGGTTGCGCTTCCTGTCGATTTCCGGCGCGAACCTGGACGAATTCTTCTCCGTCCGAGTGGCGGGGCTGAAAGGGCAGCAGTTGCAGGATGTCGACCTGCGCTCCGCCGACGGACTGACCCCGGCGCAGCAGCTGGGCGCGATCACCGACACCACCGCCGCACTGATGCGCGCGCAGCAGAAGGTGTGGGGCGCGCTGCACGGTGAACTGACGCAGGTGGGCATCGAAGTGATCGGGCCGGCGGCGGAGATGGACTATCCCTGCGCCAACTGGCTGCGCGACCATTTCCTGACGCAGATTTTCCCGATCCTGACGCCGCAGGCGCTTGATCCCGCGCATCCCTTCCCCTTCATCCCCAATCAGGGGCTGTCGATCGTCTTCGATCTGGAGCGATTGTCCGACAAGCAGCCGATCCGCGAACTGGTGATGTTGCCGTCGTCGCTGCCCCGGTTCGTGCGGATA
Organism: Sphingobium rhizovicinum; assembly: GCF_042647625.1. Taxonomy (NCBI): domain Bacteria; kingdom Pseudomonadati; phylum Pseudomonadota; class Alphaproteobacteria; order Sphingomonadales; family Sphingobiaceae; genus Sphingobium; species Sphingobium rhizovicinum. The sequence continues at coordinate 916,863 of NZ_JBHRVU010000004.1, forward strand.
CCCGGCGAGCCGATGCGCTATATGGCGCTGGAGGCGGTGATCCGGCGTTTTTCGGCCGACCTGTTTCCCGGATACCGGGTGCGCAACAGCGGCGTGTTCCGCATCATCCGCGACAGCGACATCGAAATCGAGGAAGAGGCGGAGGATCTGGTCCGTTACTTCCGCAGCGCCATCAAGCGCCGCCGGCGCGGCCGCGTGATCCGCATGGAGATTGAAGAGCGCATCCCCGAGCCGGTCGAGGAGATGTTGCAGGACATGCTGCAGGGCCATGAGGCGATCGTGGTCGAGGTGGAGGGCTTCATCGGCATTGGCGACCTGTCCGGCATTGTCGACGCGGACCGACCCGACCTGAAGTTCGAACCCTATGTTCCCCGCTTCCCCGAGCGTATCCGCGAATATGGCGGCGACTGTTTCGCGGCGATCCGGGCCAAGGACATTGTCGTCCATCATCCCTATGAGGCGTTCGACGTCGTCATATCCTTCCTGAAGCAGGCGGCGTCGGACCCCGATGTCGTGGCGATCAAGCAGACCCTCTATCGCGCGGGCAAGCAATCGGCGGTGATCCGTGCGCTGATCGACGCGGCGGAAGCCGGCAAGTCGGTTACGGCGGTCGTGGAACTCAAGGCGCGGTTCGACGAGGAACAGAATCTGATGTGGGCCGACGCGCTGGAGCGCGCGGGCGTGCAGGTGGTCTATGGCTTCATCGACTGGAAGACCCATGCCAAGGTGTCGATGGTGGTGCGGCGCGAAGGCGACCAGTTCCGCACCTACTGCCATTTCGGCACCGGCAATTATCATCCGATCACCGCGCGCATCTATACGGACCTGAGCTTCTTCACCGCCGATCCGTCTTATGGTCGCGATGCCGCCGCGCTGTTCAATTACATCACCGGCTATGTCGAACCGCAGAGGCTGGAAAAGCTGGTCATGTCGCCCCGCAACCTGCGCGATACGCTGTGCGCCTGCATCGACGCGGAAATAGAGCATGTCCGCGCCGGTCGTCCGGGAACCATCTGGGCCAAGATGAATAGTCTGGTCGACCCGGCGATCATCGAGAAACTCTATGCGGCCAGCAATGCAGGCGTTCAGATCGACCTTATCATTCGCGGCATTTGCTGCCTGCGGCCCGGCGTGCCGGGCATGTCGGAAAATATCCGCGTGAAATCGGTCGTCGGCCGGTTCCTGGAGCATAGCCGCATCGCGGTGTTCGGCAATGGCAAGGCGCTGCCCAATAATGGCGCGAAAGTCTATATCAGCTCGGCCGACTGGATGCCGCGCAACTTCGACCGGCGGGTCGAATATCTGGCCCCGGTGGAAAATGAGACGGTGCATGACCAGATTCTCGATCAGGTGATGGTCGCCAATCTGATCGATACCGAACAAAGCTGGTCGCTGGACAGCGACGGCCTGTACACGCGGCTGGAGCCGGGCGATAAGCCGTTCAACCTGCATCGTTATTTCATGACCAACCCGTCGCTGTCCGGGCGCGGTGCGGCCTTCGACAATGAAGCGGTGCCCACGCTGCGCCTGCGCGGAAAGGTCTGACCGGCGATGAATTCGATGTTGAGCCGCGTTCGTGCCGTCGCCGAAACCATGGCGACGTCGCCCGAACCGGCCCATGCGCGCACCGCGATCATCGACATCGGGTCCAACAGCGTGCGCCTGGTGGTGTATGACGGGCCGCGCCGCATCCCCTTCATCCTGTTCAATGAAAAGGTGATGGCGGGGTTGGGCGCGTCACTGGCGAAAACCGGGGCGATCGAGCCGGAAGCCATGGAGCGCGGGCTGCGCGCGGTCGGGCGCTTTGCGCATCTGTGCCGGGCGATGAAGGTGACGGACATTCGCTGCGTCGCGACCGCAGCGGTGCGGGACGCCACCAATGGCGCGGATTTCATCGCCCGCGCGAAAGAGATGGGCCTGACGGTCGAGCTGCTGTCGGGCGCGCAGGAAGCAATCGGCGCGGCGATGGGCGTGCTGTCGGGCATTCCCAAAGCGGACGGCATCGTCGGCGATCTGGGCGGCGGCAGCCTGGAACTGGCGCGCATCCGCAACGGCCGGGTCGAACAGACGATTTCGCTGCCGCTGGGCGTGCTGCGCCTGCCGCAGATCCGGGCCAAGGGGCCGCGCGCGCTGGAGCGCACCGTCACGCAGATGCTGGAAAAGGCGGGATGGAAGCCGGAACCGGGCCTGCCCTTCTATCTGGTGGGCGGATCATGGCGCGCGCTGGCGCGGTTCGACATGCAGTTGACCAGCTTTCCGCTGCCGGTGGTGCATCAATATGAGATGAGCGCGGCGCGCGCCGAGCAGTTGGCCCGGATCGTGTCGCATGTCGATCGCGCCCGGCTGAAACAGGTGCCGGCCATGACCGGATCGCGCGTGCCCACCATGCCCGATGCAACCGCCTTGCTGTCAGTGGTGGTGCGCAAGCTCAAATCGACGCGGCTGATCGTATCAGCCTATGGCCTGCGAGAAGGCTTGTTGTTCGAAGCGCTGCCCGACGATATTCGCGCGCATGATCCGCTGCTGGTCGCGGCCGAAGCGGAAGGGGAGGCGCAGGCCCGCTTCCGCGGTCATGGCGATCGCATCGACCGCTGGATCGCGCCGCTTTTCCCCGACGATGACGCCGCCAGCCGCCGCATCCGCCGCGCCGCCTGTCTGCTGGCCGATGTCAGCTGGCGCGCAAACCCCGATTTCCGGGCCGAACGCGGCGTGGAGATTGCGCTCCACAGCAATTGGGTGGGCATTACCGCGACCGAGCGGGCGATGCTGGGGCAGGCGTTGCATACCCATTTTGGCGGCGGGCTGACCGCGCCGCTGGGGCTGGACCGGCTGGCGAAGCCCGACGAACTGCGCCGGGCGGTGTTGTGGGGGCTGGCGATCCGGCTGGCCCAGCGCCTGTCGGGCGGGGTCGAGGCGCCGCTGGCCATATCCTCGCTCAGCCATCGCGGCGATCGCATCGACCTGCATATGCGGGGGGAAGATGCCGATTTGTATGGCGAGGCGGTGGAGCGTCGGCTGCGCAATCTGGCGCAGGCCATGGGCGTCAAATATCAGCTGATGGGCGATCAGGGATAGCCAAGGCCGCGGGCTTCGTTGTTCGTATCTTTCCCCGGCGCGTAATGTTCGGTAAGGGCGGTCGATGACTTCCGCGCCCACGCCCATCAGCCGCTCGCTCTTCATCTTTTCCATCCTCTATGGCGGCATGGTCTGCATGGCGGGCGTGCTGGGCGTGAAGCAGGTGGCGCTGGGTCCATTGGCGGTGGAGGCGGGCATCTTCGCCTTCCTGTTGCTGGTCGTGTTGTCGAGCGCGGTGTCGGAACTGCATGGCGAGAAGGTGGCGACCGGGCTGGTGCGGCTGGGCTTTGTGCCGCTGCTGGTGTCGGCCGCGCTGATCCATATCGTCATCGCGCTGCCGCATGATCCGGGCATGTATCCGCCGGCGGTGGACGCTTTCCCGATCGTGGTGGGTCAGGGATCGCGCATGATGCTGGCGGGGCTGATATCCTATGGCACGTCGCAGACGCTGAACGTCTTCATCTTTTCCAAACTGTCGCGGGGCGAGGGCAAGCTGGTCTGGCTGCGCGGGATGATCGCCAGCGTGGTGTCGCAGATTGTCGACACATTGCTGTTCATCACCATATCTTTCCTTGGCGAACGGCCGATTTTGGACCTGATGATCGGGCAGATGATTACCAAGGTGATCCTGTCGATCATCCTGGTGCCGCCGTTGATTGCGCTGGCGGTATCCTTGGGACGGCGATTCGACCGCTAAAACTTGCCCAGGCGCGCCTTTAGTCTTATGCGCGCGCGCATGAACAGCAAGCACGCCCCCGATCCCGCGCTCCTCGCGAAGGCCGAAACCCTTGTCGAGGCGCTGCCCTATATGCAGCGATATGCCGGCAAGACCTTCGTCGTGAAATATGGCGGCCATGCCATGGGCGACCCGGAAGCGGCGCGCGATTTCGCCGAAGATGTCGTGCTGATGAAGGCGGTAGGCATCAATGTCGTCGTCGTCCATGGCGGCGGGCCGCAGATCGGCGCGATGCTCAAGAAGCTGGGCGTCGAATCGCAGTTTGTCGGCGGTCTGCGCGTGACCGACGCGGAAACCGCCAAGATCGCCGAAATGGTGCTGGCCGGATCGATCAACAAGGAAATCGTCGGCTGGATCGCCGGCGCGGGCGGCCGCGCGGTCGGCATTTCGGGCAAGGATGGCGGCCTGGTCCTGTGCGAAAAGGTGCTGGGCAAGCGCGAGGCGGACCCCAATTCGGGGATCGAGCGCAATGTCGATCTGGGCTTCGTTGGCGATCCGGTGTCGGTTGATCGCTCCATCCTCGATACGCTGGCGAACAACGGCATCATCCCGGTCATCGCGCCGGTCGGCATCGGCACCGATGGCCATACCTATAATGTCAATGCCGACACCATGGCCGGCGCGATTGCCGCCGAACTGAAGGCGTCGCGCTTCTTCCTGCTGACCGATGTGGCCGGCGTGCTGGACAAGCAGGGCCAGTTGCTGACCGATCTGGACCCTGACGCCATCCATGGGCTGGAGGCCGACGGCACGATCAGCGGCGGGATGATCCCCAAGCTGGAAACCTGCGTCCGCGCGGTCGAGGGCGGGGTGGACGCCGCCGTCATCCTGGACGGCCGGGTGCCGCATGCGATGCTGCTGGAAATCTTCACCGATCGCGGCGCCGGTACGCTGGTGCGGAAATAAGCCCGCTTGAATAGCCCTGATACGCAAAATGAAGGAGCGCGCATGTCGCTGACCAGTCTGCTCGTGCCGACCTATGTGCAAATGCTAGGCACGCTGTCGCGCTGGCTGGACAAGGCGCAGGGGCAATTGCCGGCGGCGGATGCGGAAGCGCTGTTGTCGGCCCGGCTGGCGCCCGACATGTTTCCGCTGTCGACCCAGATTCGCTTTGCCTGCGTTCAGGCGCGCGAGGCCATGTGCCGGTTGCAGGGCGAAGCCTTTCCCGCGTCGCTGGAGGTGCTGCTGAACGAAGGGCGCAATGCCGGCGATCAGCCCGGTTCGATGCAGGATGCCAGAGCGCGGATCGCGGAAACCATTGCCCTGCTGGAGGCGCTGAAGCCCGGCGCGCTCGACATGCCGGCCGATGCGCCGGTCGCGCATAGCCTGCCCAACGGCATCATTCTGGACCTGACGGCGGAGCAATATGCGCGCGACTGGACGCTGGGGCAGTTTTATTTTCATGTGATGACCGCCTACGCCATCTTGCGGGCGCAGGGCGTGGAGCTGGGCAAGGCGGATTATGTCGCGCACCTGTTCCCCCATATTCGTCCGGGAACGCTGCCCGCCGGCTGAACGGGGGCGGGGCATGGGATGCCCCCGGTCGATTATGTCCGCCGTTGGTGGAATTTACCCCGCTCCCTGCTTGTGGCGGGGTGGTCCCCTCGGCTAGAGCGGCCGCATTATCGACGGAGACTTCATGGTTCAGATCGCGCAAATCCTCATGATCCTGTTGACGGTGCTTCGTTGGATCATCGTCATCCAGATCGTCATGAGCTGGCTGATCGCGTTCAACGTGGTCAACACCGGCAATGAACTGGTGCGCAATGTGATGTATGCGCTCGACCGGATCACTGACCCCATCTATCGCCCCATTCGCCGGGTGATGCCCGATCTGGGCGCGCTCGATCTGTCGCCGATGGTCGTCCTGCTGGGCATCGTCATCATCCAGCAGGTGTTGCTGCCGCCGCTCATGTTCGGGTGAGCATGTGGACGCAGGCCGGTGACGACCTGCTGCTGAGCGTCCGGTTGACGCCGGGATCGGCGAAGGAAGAGATAGGCGGCGGCTGGACCGATGCGCATGGCGCGCAGTGGCTGGCCGCCCGCGTGCGGGCCGTGCCGGAAAAGGGCCGGGCCAATGCGGCGCTGATCGCTTTGTTGTCGAAGCGGCTGGATTGGCCCAAGGGCGCGATTTTGCTGGAATCAGGCGACACCAACCGGCTAAAGCGGTTGCGTATTATCGGCGGTGGCGATGCTCTGGCGCGCCTGACCGCCCTCATCGAACATTGGGTAGACAAGACATGACCATCGGCAAGCTTATCGACGGCAAGGCGTTTGCGGCGGGGCTGCGCGACAAGGTGGCGGCTGGCGTCGCCGGCTTCGTGGAACAGGCCGGGCGCAAGCCGGGTCTGGCCGTGGTGCTGGTGGGCGAAGATCCGGCGAGCAGCGTCTATGTCCGTTCCAAGGGCAAGATGACCGTCGCGGTCGGCATGGAAAGCTTCGAATTCAAGCGGCCCGACAGCATTGGCGAGGATGATCTGCTGGACCTGATCGAGGAGCTGAACCAGGACGATCGGATCGACGGCATCCTGGTCCAGCTGCCGTTGCCCAAGCATATCGACGAAGCCGCCGTGATCGCCGCGATCGATCCGTCCAAGGATGTGGACGGGTTCCATGTCGTCAATGCCGGCCGCCTTGCCACGGGACAGGAGGCGCTGGTGCCCTGTACGCCGATGGGCTGCATCATGCTGCTGAAGGATGAGCTGGGCGACCTGTCGGGCCTTGAGGCGGTGGTCGTGGGCCGGTCCAACATCGTGGGCAAGCCGATGGCGCAGCTGTTGCTGGCGGAAAACGCCACGGTGACGATCGCGCACAGCCGCACCCATGATCTGGCCAGCGTCGTCCACCGCGCCGACATCGTTGTCGCCGCCGTGGGCCGCGCCGAAATGGTCAAGGGCGAATGGATCAAACCGGGCGCGACGGTGATCGACGTCGGCATCAACCGCGTCGCCGATACCGAGGAAGAGGGCAAGAGCCGGATCGTCGGCGACGTCGCCACCGCCGAAGCGCTGGCCCATGTCCGCGCCATTACCCCGGTGCCGGGCGGCGTGGGGCCGATGACGATCGCGGTGTTGCTGCGCAATAGTTTGGTCGCCGCCCATGCCCGCGCGGGGCTGGCGAAGCCTGAGGGCCTGTGAAGGCGCGGCTGGCCCTGCTGGCTGCGGCGGCGATCCTGCTGGTCGCCGCCAAGCCGCCGATGCGTTTCCAGCCCGATCCCAGCAGCGTGATCGCGGCGGAAATCGCCTTCAACCGGCTGGCGCAGGAAAAGGGGCAATGGACCGCCTTTCGCGAAACCGCCGCCGATGACGCGGTGATGTTCGTGCCGCAAAAGGTGCTGGCGCAGGACTGGCTGCGCAAGCAGGCCGATCCGCCCGCGTCGGTCAGCTGGTCGCCGTCGATCGTCTATGTTTCCTGCGACGGCAATCTGGCCGCCAGCACCGGCAACTGGAAACGGCCGGACGGATCGGTCGGCTATTTCACGACGATCTGGCGGCGCGACAAGAAGGGGCGCTGGCGCTGGATCATGGACCATGGCGACGCGCTGGCCACGGCGCGGGAAGCGCCCGAATTTCTGACCGGCAAGGTCGCGACCTGCAAGCGGGGGGCGCGGCCTGACAGCCCGCCGGCGCCGGGTGGCAAGCCGGGGAAGGGCGATGCGCCGCCGCCTGACGAAAGTCTGGTGTGGCGCGCCGATGTTGCCGCCGACAATAGCCGCCGTGTCACCGTGAAGATGTGGATCGGCGAAACCTATGAAACCGTGATTGATGATGAGGTGAAGGCCGGATCATGACAGCCCTGTTCCTCTCCGCCTTCATCACCCTGTTCGTGGTGATCGACCCGCCGGGCTGCGCGCCTATCTATGCCAGCCTGACCGCGGGCGCGAGCCAGGCGCAGCGCCGGGCGATGGCGATCCGCGCGGTGGGCATTGCCGCCGCGATCCTGCTGGTCTTTGCCCTGTGGGGCAAACAGTTGCTGGGCGTGCTGGGCATTGCGCTCGACAGTTTCCGCATCGCCGGCGGCATCATGCTGTTCATGATCGCAATGGACATGGTGTTCGAAAAGCGGACCCAGCGGCGCGAGGACCGGGCGAACAAGATCAGCACCGAAGAACCGCATGTCGAGGATGTGTCGGTTTTCCCCATGGCGATGCCGATGATCGCCGGGCCGGGATCAATCGCCACGGTCATGCTGCTGATGTCGCGCGCCAATGGCATGGCGGAGCGCGGCGTGGTGCTGGGCGCGGTGGTGGTGACGCTGGCGCTGATGCTGGGATCGCTGCTGGCGGCCGGGCCGCTGATGGCGCTGTTGGGGCGCAAGATCGAGGCGGTCATCACCCGCCTGCTGGGCGTGCTGCTGGCCGCGCTGGCCGCGCAGTTCGTGATCGACGGGATCAAGGCGAGCTTCTAAAGTCATCTGATCCGTTCGTTTCGAGCGGAGTCGAGAAACGCTCGCGCGGCTCTATCGGCTTCTCGACTTCGCTCGAAGCGAACGGAAGATGGGTGGAGCACGATGCTCAAAAGGCAGAGCCTATCCGGAATCGCTTCCCGGACAGGCCCTGACCTTCACATTTAACCCCGGACGTCGCCTTCGGTGACTGGCGCGATCTTGATTTCGACGCGACGGTTGGCGGCCTTGCCTTCTTCGGTCGCATTGGAGGCGATCGGCTGGCTTTCGCCATAGCCGCGCGTGGCGAGGCGGGCCGACTGCACGCCCTTGCCCACCAGATAATCGGCGACCGACTGGGCGCGGCGTTCGGACAAAGTCTGGTTATAGGCGTCCGACCCGTCGCTGTCGGTGTGGCCCAGAACGTCGATGTAGGTTTTGGGATATTGCGCCAGAACCGATGCGACTTCGTTCAAGGTTGGCTGGAACTGGGGCTGCACGTCCGCCTTGTTATAGGCGAAGGTGATGCCGGAGGGCATGCGCAGCAGCAGATTGTCGCCATCGCGAATCACGTCGACGCCGGTGCCGGCGGTCTGTTCGCGCAGCTTGCGTTCCTGCGCGTCCATATAGGCGCCGATGCCCGCGCCCGCGACTGCGCCGATCCCTGCGCCCAGTATCTTTTCGGTGCGGTCGCGCCGGCCGCCGACCAGATCGCCCAGCAGATAGCCGCCCAGTGCGCCGCCGATGCCGCCGATCGCAGCCTTGGAAATGCTGCGCTGTCCGGTCTGCGGATCGGTGGTGCAGGCGGTGGTGGCCAGCATGGCGGCCAGTCCTGCGGCGCCGATGATGCGATTGGAAATCCTCATTGTCCTGTTCCCTTGTCTTCTCGTCCGCCAGGGCGGATGCCCCCTCAATGGCCGAGTTGACTCGTTTGTTCCACAACCGAACTGAACTGGTGATGATCCCGATGTTGTGAAATTGAAAGATTAGCGGTTATAGGGGGAAACTGACCACCATGGCCACGATCCCCCCTCCCAATCCGACGCCCTTTCCCTGGGTAGACCTTGTCATCATATTGGCGCTTGTCGCGATCAATGGCGTCTTCGCCATGTCGGAGCTGGCCATCGTGTCCGCCCGCAAGCCGCGCCTTCAGGCGATGGAGAAGGCCGGGCGGTCGGGCGCGCGCTCTGCGCTGGCGCTGGCGGCCGATCCCGGCAAGTTCCTGTCCACAGTGCAGATCGGCATCACCCTGATCGGCATCATTTCGGGCGCTTATTCGGGCGCCAGTCTGGGCGGGCCGACGGGCGAGCGGCTGGCAATGCTGGGCCTGTCGCCCAACACCGCCGAAAATCTGGGCTTTGCGATCGTCATCGGCCTGACCACCTACGCCTCGCTGATCATCGGCGAACTGGTGCCCAAGCAGTTCGCCCTGCGCCAGCCCGAACTGATCGCGGTGCTGGTGGCGACGCCGATGCTCTGGCTGGCCAAGCTCACCGCGCCGGTGGTGTGGGTGCTGGATGCGTCGAGCAGCCTGATCTTCAAGGCGCTGGGCCTGACCCGCGAATCGGAAAATCATGTCACGGCCGAGGAACTGCACCTGATCGTCGCGGAAGCCAGCAAGTCGGGCGTGATCGAGGAAAGCGAACGCGCGATCATCTCCGGCGTGGTGCGGCTGGCCGACCGGCCGGTGCGCGAAGTAATGACCCAGCGCATGGATGTCGACTGGATCAACATTGCCGCTGATGAAGAGACGATTCGCGCCAAGCTGCTCGCCACGCCGCATACGCGCCTGCCGGTCGGGCGCGGATCGGTAGAGGATGTGATCGGCATCGTGCAGGCGCGCGACATCATGACCGCCCTGTTCCGGGGCGAGCCGCTGAACCTGGAATCGCTGATGCGCAAGGCGGAGGTAGTGCCCGATCAGGTCGACGCCATGGATGCGCTGGAAGTGCTGCGTCGTTCCGATGTGCCGATGGTGATGGTTCATGACGAATATGGCCATTTCGAAGGGATCGTGACCCCGGCCGACCTTCTGTCCGCCATCGCCGGCCATTTCGCGTCCGACCGCGACGCCTATGACGAGCCGGATGTGGTGGAGCGGGAAGATGGCAGCCTGATCGTGTCCGGCCAGATGCCGATCGACCAGTTGGCCGAACGGATCGACATCAACCTGTCCGACGACCGCGATTATGCGACCGTGGCGGGCCATGTGTTGTGGCTGCTCAGGCGCCTGCCCGAAGTGGGCGATTATGCCGAGGATCAGGGCTGGCGGTTCGAGATTGTTGATCTGGACGGGCGCAAGATCGACAAGCTGCTGATCAGCGCGCGCTGATGGCGGGGGCTCCGTCCGGAATTACCCCGGCCGGAAGGGCAGGATGCTTTCCAGCGTCGGCAAGGGCGGGGCGCCCGCTATGGTCGCGCCCTGACGCAGCAGAAAGACGTGGCGGACGATTTCCGCCTGTTGTTCGATCCCGTAGCGATCGAGCGTCCAGCCGGGCCTGATCGTATAGCTGTAGCGGCAAAAGGGGTGCCGGCGCAGGATCAGGTTCACGCCCTGTTGATATTGCCAGACATGCACCAGTTCATGAATCAGATGCCCCTGCCAGGAGCGATCGGCGCTGGCGAAACAATCGCAATAGGCGTCGCCGCGCGGGTGGAAATGGATGGCGCCGCGCGGCGCCATCGTAACGGTGCGGGGCTGGAAAAAGGCCCATTTGCGCCGGACGATCCGGACCGCGCCATAATCGATCGCGTCGCCGAACATGCCGCGCGCCATTGCAATTTCAGCGGCGGACAGCGGGCGCGCGGGGTCGGCGGCGGTCATGGATGGGCGTAGGGGGCGGATCAATGGGCGGCGTTGTCTGCGGGCTTGGGATCGGCCGCGCCTTCGGGCTTGCGGATCACCGCATCCACCAGCAGCCGGTCGCCATTGGCCATCAGGAACGTCATCTGCATCTTGCCCCGGCTGATCGCCGTATCGTTGACGCCGAAGATCATCAGATGCTTGCCGCCCGGCGCAAAGGCAACCTGACCCTTGGCCGGAATATCGACGCTGTCGATCGCCTGCATCGTGGTCATGCCGTCCTTGCTCACCGTTTCATGCATTTCGACCTTCAGCGCATAGTCGGTCATCACGCCGCGCAATTGCGTGCCCGCGTCGCCGCCATGGGCGACGAAATAGCCGGCAGACGGCGCATCCTTGTTGGGGGACAGCCGCACCCAGGCCTGATCGACATAGGATGGCGCAGGGTCGCCGCAGGCATTGAGCGCCAGCGGCGCGGCCAGCGCGAAAAGGATAAAGGGCGCACGCATCGGACACTCCATGACTGTCTCGTTTCCGGTCAGGTCATGACTAATCGCGCCCGATCCTTGTGCCAAGCGAAAGCGCGCCTATATCCCCCAGTGCAAACCGGCCTTGCCTTGGCGCTTTAGTGAGGTATTGGGCCGTCAACCGCTGAATATTTGGGGTTACAAGAGGAAGAGATGGCAAAAGTTATCGGGATCGATCTGGGCACCACCAACAGCTGCATTGCCGTGATGGACGGCGGCAAGCCCAAGGTCATCGAAAATGCGGAAGGGGCGCGCACCACCCCCTCGATCGTCGCCTTCGCCAAGGATGGCGAACGTCTGATCGGTCAGCCGGCCAAGCGCCAGGCAGTCACCAACCCGGACAACACGATTTTCGCGGTGAAGCGCCTGATCGGCCGCCGCTTCGACGATCCCATGACCCAGAAGGACATGGAACTCGTCCCCTATGACATTGCCAAGGGTCCGAATGGCGACGCCTGGGTCAAGGCCGGTGGCGAGCAGTATAGCCCGTCGCAGATCAGCGCCTTCATCCTTCAGAAGATGAAGGAAACCGCGGAATCCTATCTCGGCGAAACCGTGACGCAGGCGGTCATCACCGTTCCCGCCTACTTCAACGACGCCCAGCGTCAGGCGACCAAGGACGCCGGCCAGATTGCGGGCCTTGAAGTGCTGCGCATCATCAACGAGCCGACCGCGGCTGCGCTGGCCTATGGTCTCGACAAGCAGGACGGCAAGACCATCGCCGTCTATGACCTTGGCGGCGGCACTTTCGACATTTCGATCCTCGAAATCGGCGACGGCGTGTTCGAAGTGAAGTCGACCAATGGCGACACCTTCCTGGGCGGCGAAGATTTCGACGCCAAGCTGGTGGAATATCTGGCTGCCGACTTCAAGAAGGCGGAAAGCATTGACCTGACCAAGGACAAGCTGGCCCTCCAGCGTCTGAAGGAAGCCGCTGAAAAGGCGAAGATCGAGCTGTCCAGCGCGCAGACGACCGAAGTCAACCTGCCCTTCATCACCGCCGACCAAAATGGTCCCAAGCATCTGGTGAAGACCATCACCCGCGCCGATCTGGAACGCCTGGTGGCGGACCTCATCAAGCGCACGATGGAACCGTGCAAGAAAGCGATGGCGGACGCAGGCGTTTCGGCCAGCGAGATCAGCGAAGTCGTTCTGGTCGGCGGCATGACCCGCATGCCCAAGGTGCGCGAAGCCGTGAAGGAATTTTTCGGCAAGGAACCGCATACCGGCGTGAACCCGGACGAAGTCGTCGCCATGGGCGCCGCCATTCAGGCGGGCGTGCTGCAGGGCGACGTCAAGGATGTGCTGCTGCTCGACGTGACCCCGCTGTCGCTGGGCATCGAAACGCTGGGCGGCGTGTTCACCCGCATGATCGATCGCAACACCACCATCCCCGCCAAGAAGTCGCAGGTCTATTCGACCGCCGACGACAATCAGCAGGCGGTGACGATCCGCGTGTTCCAGGGCGAGCGTGAAATGGCGGCGGACAACAAGATCCTCGGCCAGTTCGACCTGCTCGGCATCCCGCCCGCACCGCGCGGCGTGCCGCAGATCGAAGTCACGTTCGACATCGACGCCAACGGTCTGGTCAATGTGTCCGCCAAGGACAAGGGCACCGGCAAGGAACAGCAGATCCGCATCCAGGCGTCGGGCGGCCTTTCGGACTCCGACATCGACCAGATGGTCAAGGATGCCGAACGCTTTGCCGAAGACGACAAGAAGCGTCGCGAAGCGGCCGAAGCCAAGAACAACGCCGAAAGCCTGGTCCACACGACCGAAGCGCAGCTGGCCGAACATGGCGACAAGGTCGACGCATCGCTGAAGGGCGAAATCGAAGCCGCGATCGCCGAAACCAAGACCGCGATCGAGGGCGGCGACGCCGAAGCGATGAAGGCCAAGGCGCAGGAACTCGCCACGGTCGCCATGAAGCTGGGCCAGGCCATTTACGAGAAGGAGCAGGCCAATGCGGCGGCTCCGGGCGCCGACGCGCCCAAGGCGGACGACGATGTCGTCGACGCCGAATTCTCCGAAGTGGACGACAACAAGGCGTAAGCTATGCCCATCGCCCGTCATTGCGCTACAGGTGCCAGTGACGGGCGAAGCGGGCGGGGGCCTCTATGACTACCGAAGTTGATTATTACGAGCTGCTCGAAGTCGAGCGCACCGCAGATGGCGCAGCGCTCAAGAGCGCCTATCGCAAGCTGGCGATGAAATATCACCCGGACCGGACCGGGGGCTGCACCGACAGCGAGGCCAAGTTCAAGGCCGTGTCCGAAGCCTATGAATGCCTGAAGGATCCGCAAAAGCGCGCGGCCTATGATCGCTATGGTCATGCGGCTTATACCAATGCCCAGTCGGGCGGCGGTGGCGGCGGCGGTTTCCGTGGCGGCGGCGCGGGCGGCTTTTCCGACCTTGGCGATATTTTCGAGACGATTTTCGGCCAGTCCGGCTTTGGCGGACAGGGCGGCGGGCGTCAGCAGCAGCGCCGCGGCGCGGACCTGCGCTACGACATGGAAATCACGCTCGACGAAGCCTATCATGGCAAGAAGACCGAGATTGCGATCGACGTATCGGCTGCCTGCGATGCGTGCGACGGATCTGGCGCGCAGCCCGGCACCGGGGTCAAGACCTGCGGCACCTGCGCCGGCCATGGTCAGGTCCGCGCGCAGCAGGGCTTCTTCGTGGTCGAACGCACCTGTCCATCCTGCCATGGCGCAGGGCAGGTGATCGAAAGCCCCTGCCGCTCCTGCCGTGGCGAAGGGCGCGTCGACAAGCCCAAGACCTTGTCGGTCACGATCCCCGCTGGCGTCGATGAGGGCACCCGCATCCGCCTGACCGGAGAAGGCGAAGCTGGCGCGCGTGGCGCACCGGCGGGCGATCTCTACATCTTCCTGCATGTGAAGCGGCACGCGATTTTCGAGCGCGATGGCACGACCTTGTTCTGTCGTGCGCCGGTCAGCTTCACGACGGCGGCGCTGGGCGGCGTGATCGAAGTGCCGGGCCTCGACGGCTCACGGCATGAGATCAAGATCCCGACCGGCATCCAGTCGGGCAAGCAGATCCGCCAGCGCGGCGCGGGCATGCCCGTGCTGAACGGTCGCGGACAGGGCGATCTGGTCATCCAGGTCGATGTCGAAACGCCGACCAAGCTGACGGCCAAGCAGAAGGAATTGCTCGAAGCCTTCCGCGAGACGGAAACCGGCGAGGAATGCCCGCAATCGACCGGCTTCTTCGCCAAGCTCAAGGAATTGTGGGGAGATTGATCCTCCCCCCTTAGCCTAACCTCCGTTCGGTTCGAGCTTGTCGAGAACTGTTCTCGATACGCCTTCTCGGCTTCGCTCGAAGCCTGTCCTGAGCGCCTGCCTTGCAGGCAGTCGAAGGGGCTACTCGAACCGAACGGGTGATTTACTGGACGTTCCGCCCCTGCCGCGCCCACCAGTAGAAGGGCAGGCCCGCCAGCATTAGCAGGATGCTCGATCCGCTGGCCACGACACCCGCGCCCCATAGCGTCCAGAGCGCATAGCCCAGCCCGATGACCGCTGCGGGCACCACCAGCCGGAACCGCAGGCTCGCCAGCGCGCAGCCGACATAAAGCCACAGCGTCGCCGACGTCGCCAGCAGCGCCATGGCGGTGAACAGCGCCACCAGACCCTGCAAACTGTTCGCCACCAGCATCAGGCTGGCTAGCATTGTCGACAGGATCAGCCCGCGCACCGGCGTCCCCTTGGCGTCCGTCGCAGCCAGCCAGCGCGGCAGTTCGCCGGCCCGCGCCATCGCCAGCGGCACCTCCCCCTGCAACAGCGTCCAGCCATTGAGCGCGCCAAGGCAGCTGATCACCACGAAGATCGCGATGAAGCTGGCGGGGCCGGGCGACCAATAATGGCTGACGAACGCGGCAAAGGGCGATCCGGTCTGCGTCTCCGCCGCCGGCAGGGTCAGCGCGATGCCGGAACAGACAAGCAGATAGATAAGGCCGGTCGCCGCCGTGCCAATCAGCGTGGCGCGCGGGATGGTGCGCGCCGGATCGCGCACTTTGTCCGCCGCGACGCTGGCCGATTCAAAGCCCAGCAGCGCCCATAGCGTCAGCGCGGCCGATGCGGTGATGCCAGCGCCCGTCAGCCCCTGCGCGGGGAAGGGGGCGACCTGCGCCTCGCCACTGCCCAGCACAATCACCAGCAGCACCAGCACGACCGCGATCGGGATCAGCTTGATGATCGTCGTGCCGATCTGCGTCATGCCAGCCGCCCGCGCGCCGATCAGGTTGATGCCCGTCATCGCCCAGAGAAAGGCGATGGAGCAGACCGCCCCCACGCCCGGCTTCGCCAGCGCAGGCAGCACGCTGCTCAGGTTCGCGGTCGCGGCGACGGCGATGGTGACATTGGTGATGATGATCGACAGCCAGTAAATCCACCCGATCGCAAAGCCGGCGAGCGGCCCATAGGCCCGCGCGATCATCTGCGATGCATTGGCGTCCGGCATGGCCACGGTCAGCCGCGCAATGACGAAGGCCAGCACCAGCGACCCGGCGATGGTGAACACCCATCCCGCCACCGCATCCCAGCCGAACGGGGCGAGCGACGCGGGGAGCAGGAACACGCCCGACCCGATCATATTGCCCATCACCAGCGCGATGCAGGCGGCCAGACCCAGGGTGCGGGAAGAGGAGCCGGCCCCGGCCCCGTTGGGATTGTCATTCATACCGGAATGCTACCGGCGCAGGCGGCGGATTGCTAGGGGAGCCGCCAACCTATTCCTCTCCCGCTTACGGGAGGGGAAACGGCCTTTTCCCACGCCAACTTCCATTTCCTGCAATCGCGTTCGATTTCATTGCATTTGCGAAAAGCGCCGCCAAAGCCCAGATAGGCTGCGATGCTGCAACGCAGCAAATAACCCCAATCGAGGCTGTACAATGTTTTCCCTGCTGTCGCTCTATTTCGCCTATCGCCGTGATGTCGTGTCTGCCGAACGGTACATCGCCGCGCTGAACAAGACCAAGACGCCGGTCGCGGACGACGTCACCCCGATCCCGATCGAAGAAGCGCTGCCGCTGGCCGCCTGATCATTGCAAAAAGGGCGGCTGTCCTTTTGGAAGCCGCCCCTTGCATGACTATCGTTCCAGTCGGCCCGATCAGGCCGCCAGGAACATATCCGGGTCCAGCGCCATCAGCGCATCGGCGCCGCCTTCGATCTTGCGGCGCAGCGATCCGGCATCGGGCATGACCCGTTCGGCGAAGAAACGCGCCGTCACCAGCTTGGCTTCCAGATATTTGGCGTCGCCTTCCCCCGCCGCGATCAGCGCGGTGGCGGCCTTGGCCATGCGCAGCCACATCAGGCCCGTCGCAACGATGCCCAGGATGTGCATATAGTGATGCGCGCCGGCCCCGGCATGTTCGGGGTTCTTCATGGCGTTCTGCATCAGCCACATGGTCGCCGCGCCCAGCTGGCCGCTGGCCTTTTCCAGCGCTTCGGCGATCGGCGCCAGCGTCTCGTCCGCCTTGGCGGTGGCGACTTCCTCCGCCACCATTTTCAGGAAGGACTGGAGCGCCCGGCCGCCATTCATCGGCAGCTTGCGGCCGACAAGGTCCATCGCCTGCACGCCATTGGTGCCTTCGTAAATCTGGGCGATGCGCGCGTCGCGGACATATTGCTCCACGCCATTTTCCCAAATATATCCGTGGCCGCCAAATACCTGCTGGCAGGCCACCGCCACATCGAAGCCGCGATCGGTGCCATAGCCCTTGACCACCGGGGTCAGCAGCTGGAGCAGATCGTCGGCTGCCTGACGCTCTTCCTCGGTCGCGGCATGATGCGACAGGTCGACCTGCAACGCCGTCCACAGGATCAGCGCGCGCAGCCCTTCGGTCATCGCCTTGGCTTCCATCAGCATCCGGCGCACATCGGGATGGACGAACAGCGTGTCGGCCTTCTCGTTCGGCTCCTTCGGCCCGGTCAGCGCACGGCCCTGACGGCGATCCTTCGCATAGTGGACGGCGTTCTGGAACGCGATCTCCGCCTGACCC
This sequence comes from Sphingobium rhizovicinum, assembly GCF_042647625.1. Taxonomy (NCBI): domain Bacteria; kingdom Pseudomonadati; phylum Pseudomonadota; class Alphaproteobacteria; order Sphingomonadales; family Sphingobiaceae; genus Sphingobium; species Sphingobium rhizovicinum. The sequence goes on from NZ_JBHRVU010000004.1 coordinate 934,407, forward strand.
AGCCCTTGCAGGCCCACGCCCAGCCGCGCCGCGTTCATCATGATGAACATCGCGGCCAGACCCTTATTCTCCTCACCCACGATCCAGCCGGTCGCACCGTCATAATTCATGACGCAGGTGGCATTGCCATGGATGCCCATCTTATGTTCGATCGACCCGCAGGACACGGCGTTACGGTCGCCCGGCACGCCATCGTCGCCCACGAAGAATTTGGGCACCACGAACAGCGAAATACCCTTGCTGCCTTCGGGCGCATCGGGCGTCTTGGCCAGAACCAGGTGGATGATATTGTCGGCCAGATCATGCTCGCCCGCCGAAATGAAAATCTTCGTGCCGGTGATGCTGAAGCTGCCGTCGGCCTGCGGCACGGCCTTGGTCTTGATGAGGCCCAGATCGGTGCCGCAATGCGGCTCGGTCAGGTTCATCGTGCCGGTCCATTCGCCCGACACCATCTTGGGGATATAGCGCTGTTGCAGTTCGGCGCTGCCCTTAGCGATCAGCGCGGCGACCGCACCGGCAGTCAGGCCATGATACATTTCAAACGCCTGATTGGCCGACAGCACATATTCGTCCACCGCCGTCGCCAGCACGCTGGGCAGGCCCTGTCCGCCAAATTCCGCCGGGCCGTGGATGGTGGTCCAACCGCCCGCGACGAACTGGTCGAATGCTGCCTTGAAGCCGGTCGGCGTCGTTACGCTGCCATCGGGGTGCCGGGTGCAGCCTTCCTTGTCGCCCACAGCGTTCAGCGGGAACAGTATTTCGGCCGCCATCTTGCCGCCTTCGGTCAGGATCGCTTCGACCAGATCGGGCGTGGCGTTTTCGAAACCGGGCAGGTTGGCATACCGGTCCAGCCCGACGATATGGTCCAGCACGAAGCGGGTGTCACGGACGGGGGCGGCATAGCTGGGCATGATCTTCTCCTGATTATTCTTTAAATGCCCCGGTTGGGGGAGGGGGATTATTGTTGTTCGATGGCGGCAACGAAGCTGGCCAGTTCGGCAATGGCAGCGTCGATGTCATCCTTCTGGCGGGTCAGCAGGTCGATCCGCGCCTTGCACTTGTCCACGGTGACGCGACGCTGCTCTTCATGCGCCTCGTCCGCGTCATAAAGGTCGATCATCTCGCGAATCTCGGTCAGGCTGAAACCCACCCGCTTGCCGCGCAATATCCACGCCAGACGGGCACGGTCGCGGCGCGAATAGATGCGGGCCAGACCCTGCCGTTCGGGCGAGATCAACCCTTCATCTTCATAGAAACGCAGCGCGCGTGCAGTGACGCCGAACTCCTCGGACAGGTCGGTGATCGTGTAGCTCTGCCGTTCGCTATGGTCGGGCAATTCGATGCCGGCGATGCTGCTGCGCGTGTTCATATGACCGATGTAATCCCGCTTTACGTTTACGTCAAGGTTAGTATGTGGCGGGCCCAGTTCCGCCACAGACTCCTTTTGCCTTAGCCGCGGGCGGGGGCCAAGCCGCTACGGCAGGGTCGATATACGCTGCGGCCCATTATGGCGCGGCCTGCCGTATCGGGCTTTGAAACGAACGGAGATTGGCGTTTTGGGCCGAGAGCGACTATGGGCGGCGCATGATCCGTCTTTCTGGCCTGAAACTGCCCCTCGATCATCCGGCCGAGGCGATGCCCGTCGCCATTTGCGATCGCCTTGGCCTTGGGCCGCAGGACTATCGCGGCCACAATATTGTGCGGCGGGGCAATGACGCCCGGCGCAAATCCGCGATCCAGCTGGTCTACACGGTCGATGTCGACGTGGCCGATGACGCTGCCGTGCTCGCGCATTTCGCCGCCGACCATGATGTCCGCCCGACGCCCGACACCACATATAAGTTCGTCGCCCACGTTCCCGATGGCTGGCGTGGCAAGCGGCCGGTGGTGATCGGGGCGGGGCCATGCGGCCTGTTCGCTGGCCTCATCCTCGCGCAAATGGGCTTCAAGCCGATCATCCTGGATCGCGGCAAGGTGGTGCGCGAACGGACCAAGGACACATGGGGCCTGTGGCGCCGGGGCGAACTCAATCCCGATTCCAACGTCCAGTTTGGCGAGGGTGGGGCGGGCACCTTCTCCGACGGCAAGCTCTATTGCCGGGTCAAGGATCCGCGCTTTCTGGGCCGCAAGGTGCTGGAGGAGTTCGTCGCCGCCGGCGCGCCCGACGATATTCTCTGGGAAGCGCATCCGCACATCGGCACCTTCCGCCTCGTTTCCATGGTCGAATCGATGCGCAGGCAGATCGAATCGTTGGGCGGCGAATATCGCTGGCAGCATCGCGTCGATGATCTGGTGCTGGAACGGCAGGGGGATGGTACGCAGCAGTTGCGCGGCATCGTGTTGCAGGATGGCAGCGTGATCGAAAGCGATCATATCGTCCTGGCCGTGGGCCACAGCGCCCGCCCGACATTCGAGATGCTGCATCGTCAGGGCGTCCATATGGAGGCCAAGCCCTTTTCGATCGGCGTGCGGATCGAGCATCCGCAAAGCTGGGTCGATCGCGCCCGCTATGGCAATTGCGCGGGCCACCCGGATCTTGGCGCGGCCGCATACAGCCTGGCTCATCATTGCGGCAATGGCCGCACCGTCTACAGCTTCTGCATGTGCCCCGGCGGTCGCGTGGTCGCCGCCACATCGGAGGAAGGGCGCGTCGTCACCAATGGCATGAGCCAGTATAGCCGCGCCGAATTCAATGCCAACTCCGGGCTGGTCGTCGGCATTGATCCCGCGCGTGACTATCCGGGCGGGCCGCTTGCCGGCATTGATTTCCAGCGCCATTGGGAAAGCCTGGCCTATGTGGCGGGCGGCTCCTCCTACCATGCGCCGGGGCAGACGGTGGGCGATTTCCTCGCCGGGCGCCCCTCGACTGCGCTGGGGTCCGTCACGCCCTCCTACAAGCCGGGCGTCACCCCCACCGACCTGTCCCAATGCCTGCCCGGCTTCGTGATCGAGGCGTTTCGCGAAGCGCTGCCGGTCTTTGGCCGCCAGCTTGCCCATTATGACCATCCCGATGCGGTGATGACCGGCGTGGAAACCCGCACCTCCTCACCGCTGCGCATCACGCGCGGCAAGGATTTTCAGAGCCTCAACGTCGCGGGTCTCTATCCGGCGGGCGAGGGGGCGGGCTATGCCGGCGGCATCCTGTCCGCCGCGATCGACGGCATCAAGGTGGCGGAGGCGGTTGCCCTCGCCATGGCGTGAGGCGGCGGGGTCAGGCGATGAAGATGTCGCCGGCCGTCAGATGCGGCAAATTGGTCAGCACCGCCACCAGCGTCTGGCCGGCGCCGCCCACGCCGTCGCTGTCATAATAGAGGCTGCCGCTGGCTTCGTCATAGATGAAGCGTTGGTCCGCGGTCGCTGCCGCCGTTCCCGCAACGAAGGCGCTGGCGGGAATGGCGTGATTGGCAGGCAGGGCGGATAAACCGGGGAAGTCATCGGGCACGAAAACCAGTGCGTCGCTGCCCGGCGCGAAATCGGTGATGATGTCGCGCTCCGCCGCGCTGCCCAGCGTCTGGAACCAGAACAGGTCCACGCCTGCGCCGCCGGTCAGTGTGTCCGCGCCAGCGCCACCGATCAGTATGTCCATGCCCGCGCCGCCGTTGATGACGTCGCTGCCGCCCAGACCCTGCAACCGATTATCGCCGACATTGCCCACCAGCATATTGTCGTCGTCGGTCCCCGTGCCGGCAATGTCGGCGGTTCCGGTCAGATAGAGGCGCTCGACATTTTCGGACAGGCCCATGCTGACGCTGGCGAACAGCGTATCCTGCCCTTCGCCGAAATTCTCGTAGATCAGCGTGCTATAGTCGCTGTTGTCGATATAATAGCTGTCATTGCCTTCGCCGCCATAAAGTTCGTTCCTGCCGCCCATGCCATAGAGGCGATCGTCACCCGCGCCGCCCAGCAACATGTCGTTGCCCGTTCCACCGATCAGCATGTCGTTGCCGGCAGCGCCGTCCAGATAGCTGCCGCCCGCTATCGCGCCCAGCCGGTCATTGCCCGCCGTCCCGGTCAGGCTCAGGCTTTCAAAGCCGGAAAAGCTGCTGCCCAGAAGCTGCAACATGCCGTCCGCCGTTGGCGTCAGCGTGACCGAAGCCAGCGCCGACAGGTCTAGTACGAGAATATCCTGCCCGACGCCGCCATTGAGCGTCAGGATCGCGCCGCGCGCCAGCGCATCGCCATCCACATCGATGATGTCGTCACCATCGCTCAGCGTCACGATCAGCCGTTCGATCGACGTCAGGGCGACGCCATTATAGAAGCTCAGATTGCCGTCAAATCCGCCCGCGCCATTGGATGTGAGTTCGCTTTCAAAATAGCGCACGGTGCCGCTCATGGTGATCCGGGCCGTGTCGATCCCGCTGCCGCCGTCAATTTCCACGGAATGCGGCCGGCGCAGGATGAACTGGTCCGCACCGGCCCCGGCGCGAATGTCCGCGCCATAGACGTCGGTCAGGGTGATGCTGTCCGCGCCCGATCCCAGGCTGGCGTCGATATGCTCGATATTGAACGCCGTGGCCATACCCGCGATCTCGGCGTCGCCGGTCTTGCCATTGACGGTCAGCGTCGCTGCGGCCTTGGTGCCGCCCAGGCGGATGAACCAGCTGTCATAGCCAGCGCCGCCATTGATCGTGTCGCGCCCGCCGCTGGTGATGATCGTGTCATTGCCTGCCCCGGCATTGACCCGGCTGGCCCCGCTGCTCAGCAGCACCCGGTCATCGCCTGCGCCGGTGGTGATGCGGTGATTGCCATTGCCCAGCGTCAGGTCGAAATGTTCGAAGGCGGTGAAGCGGCCGCCAAAGCTGCTGGTCGCTATACCGGCCGCATCAACGGCAAAGGTCACGCTGCCGACCGGCGCAAGTTCCAGTATCAGCCAATCCTGTCCGCCCCCGGCATCGACAGCCATGGCAATGCCGGCCACGGCGACATCTGCGCGGAACCAGAAATAGTCGTTGTCGACACCCAGCCTGACGTCCAGCGCCTCGATCCGGGAAAAGGCGACATTATCGTTCGACACGCCCGACCGGATCGTACCGATCAGTCCATCTGCGTTCAGGCGCACGATGGAGGCTTGCTGATGGGAGTAGGCTCGAAAAACACTATAATCGACGATCAGTCGATCCGAACCATTGCCGCCATTGACGCTATCCTGACCGGAAAGGGGATGAAAGACGTCGTCGCCGCTGGTGCCGGTCAGGCGATCATTGCCCGTCGTGCCCGTAATCGTCGCCATTCGCCCCGCCCATAAACATAAACCCCGCCAACGGGTTATGCCGCTTTGCAAGGACGATCAAGCGCAACTGCGCCGAGATTTCATACTATCGATGGGAAAGTTTTGGATGCCCGACAAGGATTATAAATCGGTGCGACATACCGTGCCATTGTTTGCCATGTAATGCGGCAAATACTGGCTTATTTGAGCCATTTCTGAGCGCTATTGCGACATGGTTTGTCATCCCCTAACATCGGTTGCCACGAAGAAATGTGGGATCAGATGGTGCGGGAAAAGGATGGCTTCCAATGGGTAAATTGACTGACAAGAAAGTCCGCAACGCCAAGCCGGGGATCTACGGCGATGGCGCTGGCCTGTACCTGCGCGTCAAGCCCAGCGGCACGAAATCGTTTGTCCTTCGCGTCCAGCATATGGGCCGAAGACAGGATGTTGGTTTAGGCGGATACCCCGCCGACCTCACTCTGAGTGAGGCGCGGGACAAGGCGCATCACCTCCGCAAACTGGCGCGACAGGGGAAGGACGCCATCGCCGAGCGGGATCGCGAAAAGATCGTGATCCCGACCTTCAAGGAAGCGGTGAGCCTTGCCTACGCGGAGCTATCGAAAGGCTGGAGCGAGAAGCACGCAGACGCCTTCATGGCATCGCTGACGGAGCACTCTGTCCCCAAAATTGGGGGCAGGCGGGTCGACCAGATTTCTACCAGCGATGTCATCGCCGTCTTGTCACCGATCTGGACGGAAAAGCCGGCCATTGCCCAAAAGGTGCGTGTTCGGATCATGCAGGTTTTGAGCTTCTCCCGGTCGAAAGGCTGGCGAGCGGCGCCGCTGCCCGATGCCCGCGAATTGCGCGACGGCCTAGCGCGCCAGCCCAAGGGCAAGAATTTCGCAGCCGTTCCCTTCAAGGATGTGCCGGCGTTCTTCGCGGACCAGCTTGGCAGGGAAGACACGTCCGGTCGCCTGGCTCTGCTCTTCACGATCGCGACGGCGGCCCGCAGCGGTGAGGTTCGTTCGGCACGGTGGGAGCATATCGACCTGGAGGGCAAGGTGTGGAACCGCCCGGCCGAACTGATGAAGGCGGGCGTCAAACATACTGTCACCCTGAACGACGCGGCCTTAACCCTTCTGGAGCGGGCTAAGGCGCTCCACGGTGGCGAGGGTTTGATCTTCCCCGGCACCAGAGGCCAGCCGCTATCTGACATGACGCTTTCAAAGGTTATGCGGACGGCGAAGCGTGACGAAACGGTCCACGGCTTCCGCTCCAGCTTCCGGGATTGGGCGGCCGAGAGGATGCCGACCATCCCCGCAATGGTGGCGGAAATGGCGCTTGCCCATAGCGTCGGCTCGAAAACTGAACAGGCTTATTTGCGGTCGGATCTGCGCGATATGCGCCGGGCGCTAATGGACGCTTGGGGGAATTTCGTAGCGCAATCGCTTTCAGGCGCGCGGTCGAACGTCATCGAACTGGCAAGGGCATAAGCATGCAAAGCCCAGCGTCCCTATGCAAGATCGGGGCCAGCATCATTCATGCGAAAGATTGCTGCCAAAAGAAATATATGAAATGTCGCACGCATGATTATTGCGCTATAGGGCGCTCTCGCGTATCAATCGTGTGTCCGCTGAAATCAAGGAGTGTCCAAAGGTGGCGATTGAGCAGAAAGTTAAGCCGAAGACGATGCCCTTGGCATACAGGCCCGGCGCCGCTGCGGTTGCGCTCGGGGTAACCTCCCGAACGGTCTATCGGATGATTGATCGCGGTCATCTGAGGACGACGAAAATCGGCGGGGTCAGGCTGATACCGGCTGAGGATATTCAAGCGATCATTGCGGGCGCCGCATGAGCCATGGGCCATATGAAAAACGCCCCCGTCCGTAAGGACGAAGGCGCTCTCTGTTCTTCTGACGGGTCGAACGGGAGCGTACATAGCACGGCTCCCGCCGCGCGCCAAGCGGAGGCAATATGACCTCTGCAACCCTTGAGGCCGAAATGGCATCAGCCACTTCCCGCGTGCGCCAAGAGCATATTGACCGCATGATCGCGCTGGGTGTTCCCGGCGCTGCCATTGCCGAGTTGGGTGCAATTCAGCCGGTGTTCGGCATTTCCCCTGCGCAGCCTGAGCGCTCACATTACTACCAGCCCAGCGATGGCCCGGCGCATGTCGTGACGCCTGTGATGGACATGGGCGACATGATCGATCTCATCGCCTGGCGCTCCACAAATCCCGCGCGCTGGTTCTGGCGTACCGGCCTTGGCTGGGCGCTTGGCACCGACTGGCTTCTGCCGCGCTGGGACGATGGCCCCGTTCGCCTGTTCGCCACGCCGCTGGAATGGCTGGCGAATGCTGGGCGAGGCATGTGCGTCCTCGATTGGAACGCGCCAGAGGTCCGCGAGATAGCGGCGCTGGAAACGATCGAAGCTGACCAGATGGTCGGGCGTCGGTTGCTTGCCGTCCTGTCTAAGCCTGTCCGCCTGCCACGCATCGTCTATCGCAAGGAGGCCGGCCGTGCAGCCGCGTAACGATGCAGCGAACCGAGACGCAAACGATGATTTCGTGCAGTTCGGCCCGGAGCCGATCCGCGCTGCAATAGCTGGAGCTCGACCGCCTCGCCGCAAGCCTGACGAACCATCAGAGGATGACGTGGCTATGGCCTTCACGAAGGTCCATGGCGACACACTGCGCTATGACCATGATGCGGGCACGTGGTTCGAATGGTCCGGGCAGCGCTGGCAGAAAGATGGCTGTCATCGCGCCTTTACCTATGCGCGCACAATGGCGCGGAAAATCGGAGGCGCTGGCAAGGCGTCGTTCGCAGGAGGCGTTGAGAAGTTCGCCCGCGCTGATCCGGCGCATGCGGTTACATCAGAAATATGGGACAGTGATCCCCTCCTGTTGGGCACGCCTGGCGGTACGGTGGATTTGCGGGATGGCGAGTATGCTGCATCCCGTCCGGGCGATCACATCACCAAATTGACCGGCGTTGCGCCGGAGCATGGCTCACCTGTTCGCTGGCTCCAGTTTCTGGACGAGGCAACCGCAGGTGACCGTGATCTGGTGCGCTTTCTTCAGCAGATGGCGGGCTATTGCCTCACTGGACTGACCGATGAGCATGCCCTGTTCTTCATCTATGGACCGGGCGGCAACGGCAAATCCGTATTCCTCAACATGCTGAACCATGTGCTGGGCGACTACGCCACGACGGCGGGCATGGACACCTTTACGGCCAGCAAGAGCGATCGACACCCGACTGATCTGGCGATGTTGAAAGGGGCGAGGCTGGTATCTGCCAGTAAGACAGAGGAGGGAAGGGCTTGGGCTGAGGCGCGGATTAAGCAGCTCACCGGCGGCGACAAGATCAGTGCGCGGTTTATGCGGCAGGACTTCTTCGAGTTCATTCCAGCATTCAAGCTGGTGATCGTCGGCAACCACGCCCCGGTGCTGGCGAACGTCGATGAGGCAGCGCGGCGGCGGTTCAACATCGTGCCGTTTACGCACAAGCCCGCTCGGCCCGATCCGATGCTGGAGCAGAAGCTGAAAGAGGAAGCTCCGCAAATCCTCGCCTGGGCAATCGCGGGGTGTCTCGACTGGCAGCGCAATCGCCTCGTTCGGCCTGAGATCGTCACGGCAGCAACGCAGGACTATTTTGATGATCAGGATTTGTTTGGTCAGTGGATAGCTGATCGGTGCGACCGCGCTTCCGGCAAATGGGAAGCCCCAACCACGCTCTATAACGATTGGGCCGGATATGCCCGCGCGGCTGGTGACGAGCCAGGCACGCAAACGGCCATGAGTAGCAAGCTCAAAAGGGCAGGTTTCCAGCGCGGTAAGGTCGCCGGCATCCGATGCTATCGCGGACTGGCGCTCAAGACGAAGGCGCGCGCACATGACTGAGGGACAGGTTGGACAGGTTTGGACACCTTTTCCTGATGATCGTTCATGCGCGCGCACGCACGTGTGGGGAGATAGGTTTAACCTGTCCCGACCTGTCCAACCTGTCCGTTTGTTGGAAAAGGACGGGGAATTTTGCCTCCCCCTCGCAAAGACCCGCCCGAATATCTTTTCTGGCCATGGGTTAGATTGCTCCAACCGCATCCATTCATGGTTGCCAAACGTCAACAAATCCGCTAATGTACTGATGGCCCGAAACCGCAGTACCCCATTCAGTTCCCACACTGAGGTTTCGTGATGCCCCGTCCAAGCCCCAAACACGCCACCCCTAAGCCTGAGGCGCGCACCCGTGTAGGCAACGGTAGCGTCGTGCTTCAGGGCGTAGACGCCCGCTCCATCACGTTCCGCCGCTATCGCGAGATTCTTGCCAGCCTGGTCGTGGACATGGGCGGCGATCCGACTGAGGCGCAGACGCAGATTGCCCGGCGCGCTGCATCGCTCTCCATCTGGTGTGAAGACCAAGATACGGCAGCGGCCAATGGCACGCCGATCGACATCGGGGCGTACACCACCGCCAGTAACTCCCTGCGCCGCTTGCTGGAGTCGCTGGGGCTGGAGCGCAAGGCAAAGAATGTGACCCCTACGCTAGCCCAGTACGCGGCCCGCAAGGCGGCTGAGAAGGGGCAGGCAGCATGATCACCTTCGCAGAGGCGTGCCGCGACCCTGAGCTGTTCGGGGACTGGTTCAAGGGCGATAGCTGGGCTGTCTGGCGCATCATCGACAAGGCGCTGTTCGGGGAGCCTCTGGACGCGGACGAACTGGCGATCTTCACCGAGATCACCGGCCGCACTGAGGCACCTACCGAGCCGTCAACGGAAGCGTGGCTGGTGTGCGGGCGACGTTCGGGTAAGGATGTGAAGGCATCGGCCCTGATCGCTTGGCTGGCAACATTCGGCGCGGAGCAGTTGGGTTTTCTCGATCGGCTGGTGAAGGGCGAGACGGGCGTAGCGCAGTTGATTGCCGTCGATCGCAGGCAGGCCAAGGTCTGTCTCAATTACCTGCGCGCCTATTTTGAGCAGCCCCTGCTTGCCCAGATGGTCGCGAAGTCCACGGCTGAGGGGCTGGAGCTTACCAACGGCCTCGCCATCGAGATTACCACGAATGACCTGCGCTCCAGCCGAGGACGCACCGTTGTATGTGCTTGTTTTGATGAGGTAAGTTTCTGGTCTAGCGAGAATACCGCGAACCCGGATCAGGACGTTTACAACGCCGTGAAGCCTGCCATGGCGACCATCCCCGGCGCGATGCTGATCGGCATATCCAGCCCTTACGCCCGGCGCGGCCTGCTCTGGAACAAGCACAAGAAGCACTACGGCAAGCCCGGCAATGTGCTGGTGGTGCAGGCTCCCACATGGCGGATGAACCCTACCGTGCCGCGCGACGGCGACTTCCTGACCGAGCAGTTCAAGGACGACCCGGCATCGGCGGCGGCCGAATATGGCGCTGAGTTCCGCAAGGACGTGGAAGCATTCGTGTCGATCGAGGTTGTGGAAGCGTGCGTTGAACCCGGCATCTATGAGCGCGCGCCCATAACCGGCGTCAGCTATGCGGCCTTTGTCGATCCATCCGGCGGCTCGCAGGACAGCATGACGCTGGCGATCAGCCATCAGGAGGGCGATCAGACTGACGGCCTGACCGTCATCGATGCCGTCCGCGAGGTGAAGCCGCCGTTCAGTCCTGAGGGTGTCGTGGCCGAGTTTTGCGACTTGCTCAGGCTCTATGGCATCACCCGCGTAACAGGCGATCGTTACGCAGGCGAATGGCCTCGCGAGCAGTTCCGCAAGCATGGCGTCGCCTATGACATTTCCGAACGGTCGCGATCGGACCTGTACCGCGAAATGCTGCCGATCCTGAACAGCGGCCGCGCTGTCCTGCTCGATGACGACAAGACAGTGAACCAGATTGTCGGGCTGGAACGCCGTGTCGCGCGCGGTGGCCGTGACAGCATCGATCACGCGCCCGGTTCGCATGATGACCGAGCCAATGCCGTTGCCGGCGCGCTTGTCTGCACAGCGACCCCGAAGTTCGTCCCGTGGATTTTGGTGCGGGACATGCCGTCGTCATCCCAAAATCCGAGATCCACCCCCAGGAGTTACATCCCATGAGCAATATCTTGCAGCAATTCATCACCTCCCGCGCCGAAAGGCAAAAGGAGGTCGTCACGAACACCGAACAGCCCGTGACGCGGGCCGAGTTCAACACGCTGGTGCTGGCTGTTCATGGCCTGATCGAGGACATGGATGCCGCCATGTCGCCGGAGAAGCTCGCGGCGGCGATGAATGCCGCGTTCAGCGAGGCGACAAAGGGCCGCACGCCCCTCGCCAATGCCCGACGCGGCACGGCGTCGCGCACGTTCCTCGCTCCCGCCGGCGAACCCGATGGTGATAACGTGGGCAACATCATGCCGCCCGTAACGGGCAAGCCCTCCGCGTTGCGCGTCAACGGCGGCAACGGGGGGCGCACCTTCCTCGCACCGAAAGGAGACTGATCCATGTATCAGCAATTCATTCCGCAGGGGCCAACCCCCACGCCGCCCGCCACGATCATCGACCGCACCGCCATCTTTGACCCTGCCGAGTTCTGGCCCAATGCCATGGACTGCCCGGACTGGCCGCATCTGACCGGAAATCTGCGCTATGACGGTCCCCGCGGCAAGGTCGGGGCCGAAGGCCGGTTGCAGAATATCGGCGCCTATCTCAATCGCGGCCGGGAACTGCGCAAGCCGAGCGAAGAGGAGCGGGCGCAAGAGGTTGCACGCCTGTTCCGTCGTAGCGGCGGGCATTGGTATGCGCTGGGGATCACCAATCTCAGCCCGGCCGGCGTGCTTGCCGAGACGGAGGCCTGTCTGATCGTGGAAGCCTGCCACCTTCGTGGCTATCTGCGCAAGCTGGAGGCGCAAGCGGTTCAGGCTGAGGAAGCGAAGGCGCGGCGCAAGCTGGCCGATGCGCGCCACACGCTGGCCCAATATCGCGCCACGGTGCCGGCCGAGGTTGAAGAGATCAAGGCGCTGTCTGAGGCGGTTGCGCGGCATAAGCAGCGGCTGGAGGATGAACGCGCTGTCGCCCGCTCGCAGATGCTTCGCGATCATGTGGCGACGATGCTCAGCGCCGCCGTGTCCGCCGCGCACACGCTGGGCGAAGAGGCGCCGGCGCACCCGGCTTTCGACTGAGGGGCGGGCATGAAGCAGTTCAATCTCTCGCCCGCCGAATGGACGCAGATCGTGCCGCCTGACGGGGGCAAGGACGTGGATATTCGTCCGCTGGTGGGGGCGTGCCTCACCAGCCTCCATGTCCCCAACGAGCGGGGCGCGGCGACGCTCTCGATGCCGCCTGTCTCGGTGCAGGATTGGGTGTGGACCGGCCGCGAGGTCACTGCCGGCATCGCGGTCTATGCCAAGGGCGTCGGCGGTCCTGCCGTTGTCGCTGTCGGCGCTCTGGCCAGGTAGGAGCGCAGGCGTGGGGTTCCTCAAGAAGATCGTCGGGCTGGTTGCAATTGCGGCGCTGACCTATTTCACCTTCGGCGCTGGCGGCCTCGTTGCTTCCGGCGCTCTTGGGTCAGGGTTTCTTGGCGTGGCGATCGGGTCGGTTATTGTCGCGGTCGGCACCTACATCGTGCAGGCGATCTTGATGGCCACATCCCGCGCCCCGAAGATGGATGCGGGCAAGACGACGGTGAAGATCAGCGATCCCCCGCGCTGGCTTCATTGCGGCCGCGCCCGGTCAGGTGGCGGCGTCGTCTTTGGCGAGTTCGATGGCGATGGCCGGTTCTGGTACATCGTCATCCATAGCGATGAAATCCTGCACGCGCCCTACACCTATTTCCTTGACGACGAGCCGGTAACGGTCGGGGTGGATCGTTATGTCGTGCAGAAGGAATTTCGCCTCAAGACCAACAAGGACAAAGACCCGGCTGACTATGATGGTCAGGGCAAGGGCTATGTTCGCATCTGGACGACCACCTATAGCGAGACGGACCCGACGCCGCCCCGCATTGCAGCACTTGATGCCGCATTCCCTTCGCTCTGGACATCGGACCATAAGCTGGTCGGCACGACCTTTTCCGTCATCTGCATCGACGCCCTCAAGCTCGAACATCGCCAGAAGATATACCGCTGGCGCGGCCCGTTTGGTCTGGGGGAACCGGCCGTCAGCGTCATCGGAAATTGGGCAAATGCATTCGACCCGCGCGACCCGACGCAGGTCATGGGTAATCGCACGACCTACAAGCCCACGCGCAACGCCGCCTTGGTCTGGGCATGGTTTCGCACCCATCCCTTCGGACGCGGGAAGTTGGAGAGCAGCATTAACTGGGAGAGGATCGCGGAACAGGCCGACCTATGCGACGAGGAGATTGTCGGCATTGAGGGAACCCAAAAGCGGTATGAGGCCAGCGCTGCGATCGTGGACAGCAAGCGCCGCGTGGATGCGGAAAAGGAGCTGCTGCTGGCCTGCGACGGCTACATCATTTTTGATGAAACCGGGCTGTCATGGGTGCGTGTCGGGCACTGGTACAACCCCACACTCTCTTTCTCCCGCAACAGGGACATCATGGCCATGTCCAGCGTCGAAGCGCAGGACGGCGAAAGCGAGACGCAGGGCGTCATCGTCAAATATATGGAGCCGGATGCAAACTATACCGCGCAGCCATCCGCAGCATGGATCAACCCGCTCTATTATGACCCGCTGACGACGCCAAAATTCCTGACCGTCGAGATTCTGGCATGCCAGAACCACAATCAGGCCATGCGGCTGGCGAAAGGGATCGGCATGCGGTCGCAGCCGCGCCACAAGATCACGCCAACCGTCAATCTGCGCGGCCTGCAAGCGCGCCATGAGCGGATTATCAACCTCAATTACGACAATGTGTTCGCAGGCGATTATGAGATCGCCACGCCGGTCGAAATGGATGGCTCAGGTATTTTGACGGGGTTTGGAGCGGTTCCCATCACACCAGCGCGTTGGACGCTGCTTCCCGGCGAGGAACAGCCGAAGCCAGTTGTCGATGGCTCCAGCGGGACGGTGTCCTATCCCGCGATTGCTGGCGAGAACGTCTATTATGGGGATTCGACCATCAAGATCGATTTCCCGACGCTGGCCCGCGAGGATGCGGCCTATGTCGCTGAATATATCCCTACCAGCGCCATCACGGGCAGCGAAACGGACCCTTGGACGCCGATGGCCATCAACGAAGTGACGGCGGTCAGCGCGACCGTTCCGAGCGGCGTGAGCTACACGGTGCGCTATCGCTACGTCGTTGGCTCCGGGGCCGGTTCCGCGTGGGAATATAGCGTCATTTCCCCTGAGACGCCGATGCCTTCGCCAGAGGGATTGACGGCGGTCGGCGGGGCAGGGGAGGCGGTCATCACCTGGCAGAACCCGCAAGACCTTCGGTTCAGGTCGTCCGACACATGGCGCGGCGCTACACCCGACTATGGCAGCGCGACCAAGATCGTGCCCAACTATGCAGGCGGAGTCGGACAGGTGCAGTCTATCACGGACACGGTGGCGGCGGGCACTTGGTATTATTGGAATGTCGCGACGGACGGGGCGATGATCGAATCCAATCCCGCCGGGCCTGTCAGCGCGACCGTGACCTGAGCAGTTAGCGCGGCGGGGTCGGGAACCCCCGTTGCGTAGGAGCCGGGAGGGATGTCCTCGCCCTCCCGGCTCTGACCCTGAGCAGTAGCTTGGGAAGTTGACGACGGGGCATCGGAATCATAATCCGCGTGTCGGTAGTGCAGCGGTTTTGTAAACCGGTGTGGATGCGATCAGGGTTGGCCTCGTGCCAAAACCGGCAATACAAATTGTAGGCCGGTCAAAAGCCCAATCCAGATAGCCACTGCAACAAGCCAAAGAACCCAGTATATGCGGTGCCGCCACGCTTCTGAAACTTCGTACCTTTCGAGGGCAGGCAGAGTGAGAAGCATCACTTTAGACCGGCAATAATTCGCAGTTACGGCCATGAGCGTCCAACTGAAACCATGCCTGGCTTTTAGGCGGTCTTCGATGATCCAGACGGCGCTAATGAAGATAACCATCTCCATTACCCGAAATAGAAACTCGTTCAAATCGACGTTTAGCTGCTCATAGTCACGACGCCATGCACGATATTCCTTCGTTGGTACATCCGGCCGCCACATAGTATTTCCCTGATTGAATCTAATCTGCCACGGATAACTTCTCTCTAAATTTTATTTTGCCATAAGATCGGCATAGGCGCTCACCGCCGCGGCACCCGCCCCGACTATCGCAGACAGGGTGACACTGATTGCGCCAACGCGCTGCCATAACGACAGAGCCACTGACTTTCTGACTTCGATGGGCTTGCCGTTCCAGTAGAGGTTGCCGTCGTCATCGACGCCAAGAAGGTCGAGCCGATTGATCCCGATTGACCACACAGTATCCGGCCATGCCTTTTCAAAATCGTAGCGTTCACGCTGCTGACGGACGCCTGGTGCGATTGAGGCGAGAGCTTCTGCGGATAACTCTGGTGTGTCACTCACGTCTGTTGCGCCGTCATGCCCAAGCGCATGAGCTGGCGGACAGCTTCCGGCCGGCTAGGCTGATCGTCCTGGGCGTCGATCCATGAATCAAGGGCGGTGAGATCGGAAGGTTGGAGGCGGACGTTGATGGACGTGCCTTTTCCGGTCGGCGCTGGGCCTTTTCGCTTCTGTGGTGCCAAAGTAGCTTGACCGGCCTTTTCTTTCATGGCACCACAATAGCGAGCCAGCAGGAAGGCTGCAACCTTCCTACCAGCTCTCACCGCAAACCCTGTACGAGAGGGATTGAAGCTATGTGCGACCTACATGGTCCGGCGCACGTTGTCATGCGCCCTGTTTTCCTACCGAATGTCGATTTCCTCAAATCTGAGGAGATCCCCGCATGATCGGCTATCGCCACAACTACGCCGCGCTGCGTTTCGTGCCGCCCCCTCCGGTTGCTCGCCCGATCCTGTCGCTGCGCTTCACCCCCAAGCCTGTCGAGCGTCGTCGTCCTGCGCCTATCGGGGATACAGCGCCGGCATATGACCTCTTGCCCCGCATCGACCGTCTGGGCTGGCTGTATGGCCTGTCCGACGCCACGATCGGCCGCCGGGCGCTGAACGACCCGAACGCGATCTATGATCTTCGTGGTGGACGGCAATTCCGCGCTGTTACGCGGGCGCGCCTTGTCGCTTTCCTCGATTTGCTGGAAAGGGAGGGCTGATCATGCTTGAGCTGAAGATCAAGGCCGGCCGCCGGCATATCCCCATATTCGAGCTTCCCGCCGCGCTGGGGCGCAGGCAGGCTTATCAGGAGATCGGCGACCAGGTGGACGCCCTCATTGCCTTCCTTGACGATCTGGGCGGCGACCCGGACCTTGAGGAAGACGATGACGCGGGTGGTAACATTTTGGATGAGCGGCACGACGCCCTGACCTGGCCGGAATGGCACACTCTTCCGCCGCAACAGCGGGGCGCGGGCAACTATGCCGGCAAGTTGCTGGATCACGCCGACCATGGCCACCAGCACGAGGACGACGAAGAGGACGATCCTGCCGAAGAGGACGACCCCAGCGGTCAGTGTGATGAGGACGGCATCAATACTGCTTTCAGCAACGCTGATTGGGAGGCCGAATCAGGGGCGGGATGCCCGATCAGTGATCCGGGTGGCGGCAATGTCGAGGACGAGGGGCAGATGTGGTTCGTGGTCGCGGACTCAGCCCCGATAGGGCTACCTGCGTCTCGCATGGCGGCGAACGACAGCTAACGCAGATGGTGCGCCCGCGTGGGAACCATTCGGGCGATACCTCAAATAAATGAGGACTTACAGTATGTTAGGTGGAAGTTTTGGATGCCCGACAAGGACTCGAACCTTGATTGACGGAGTCAGAGTCCGCTCTCTTACCATTAGAGGATCGGGCATCGATCCAACGCGTGATGCGCTTGGGACGCCGCAGATAGGCGGCTAAATCCCTGCCGTCAAGCGTCTTTGAAACTCTTTGCCGCACTTTTTGAACGGGGCAAAAAGAAAGCCCGCCGACACGCGAAGGGCGCATCGGGCGGGCCTAATGTCATCGCCTTATGGCGTGACCAGCTTGGGAGCCGCCCATGATATAGGAAGCGGCTCCCGTGCTTTCAAATGGCTTATTCCATGTCCTGCGTGGTGAAATCTTCACCCTGCACGGCCGCCAGCGGATCGTTGCCGATCGCCGCTTCGGCGCCCTGGCGCAGTTCGGCGGCATGCTCCGCCGCAGCCGACTTGGGTGCGATCAGGTCCACCTGGCTCGATGCGCGCAGCGCGGCGCGCATCGCTGCGTCCCGCGACGAAGCGGCGACGCGCAGGCGGTTCATGCCAGCGCCCGTGCCCGCCGGGATCAGGCGACCGACGATGACGTTCTCCTTCAGGCCGACCAGCGTGTCCTTCTTGCCCTGAACCGCCGCTTCCGTGAGGACGCGGGTGGTTTCCTGGAAGGACGCTGCCGAGATGAAAGAACGGGTCTGCAGCGACGCCTTGGTGATGCCCAGCAGCACCGGCTTGCCGGCAGCAGGGGCGAAGCCCGGCTGAAGCTTGCTGTTGATCTCGTCCATTTCCTCGCGGTCGATCTGCTCGCCCACCAGCAAAGTGGTGTCGCCGGATTCGATGATCTCGACCTTCTGCAACATCTGACGAACGATCGTTTCGATGTGCTTGTCGTTGATCTTCACGCCCTGCAAGCGATAGACTTCCTGGATTTCGGCGACCAGATATTCGGCCAGCGGCTCGATGCCGAGCACTTCCAGAATGTCATGCGGATCGGGCGAACCGCCGATCAGGTTATCGCCGCGCTTCACGAAGTCGCCTTCCTGAACGTCGATCACCTTGCTCTTGGGGATCAGATATTCGACCGGCTCGCCGCCATCCTCGGGATTGATGGCGATCTTGCGCTTCGCCTTGTAATCCTTGAGGAACTGAACGCGGCCCGACACCTTGGCAATGATCGCATTGTCCTTGGGCTTGCGGGCTTCGAACAGTTCGGCGACGCGCGGCAGACCACCGGTGATGTCGCGGGTCTTGGCCGCTTCACGGCTGACACGCGCCAGCACGTCACCGGCCTGAACCTGGGCACCATCGTCGACCGACAGGGTCGCGCCGACCGCCAGCATGTAGCGGGCGGCTTCGCCGCTATTGTCGTCCATCAGGGTCAGGCGCGGACGAAGGTCTTCCTTGGTCCGGGCCGCACCGCGATGTTCGATGACCACGCGCTGGGCGATGCCGGTGGCTTCGTCGGTCTGCTCGGTCAGCGTCTTGTTGTCGATCAGGTCGACATACTTAACGATACCGGGCTTTTCCGTGATCACCGGCATGGTGAAGGGATCCCACTCGGCGAAACGGTCGCCCTTCTTCACGGCATCGCCATCTGCGAACAGGATGGTGGCGCCATAAGGCAGGCGGTGGGTTTCGCGCTCGCGGCCTTCGCTGTCGATGATCGCCACTTCACCGTTACGGGCCAGCGACAGGCGACGGCCGTTCTTGTCGGTGATGGTCGGCATGTCGCGCAGCTCGATCGTGCCGTCCGACATGGCTTCCAGGTTCGACGTTTCGTTGAAGTTCGCCGCGCCGCCGATGTGGAAGGTACGCATGGTCAGCTGCGTGCCCGGTTCACCGATGGACTGCGCCGCGATGACGCCGACGGCTTCACCGATGTTCACCGGGGTGCCACGGGCCAGGTCACGGCCGTAGCACTTGCCGCAAACGCCCATGCGGCTTTCGCAGATCAGCGGGCTGCGGATCTTCACGGCCTGCGTGCCGATCGCCTCGATCTGGGTGATCATGGCTTCGTCCAGCAGGGTGCCGATCGGGATGATGACGGTGCCGTCCTTGCTGTCGACAATGTCCTGCGCCGTGGTGCGGCCCAGAATGCGTTCGCCCAGCGAGGCGATGACCGAACCACCCTGAACGATGGCCTTCATCTCCAGCGCCTTTTCGGTGCCGCAATCTTCCTCGACGATCGTGCAGTCCTGCGACACGTCGACCAGACGGCGGGTCAGGTAGCCCGAGTTCGCCGTCTTGAGCGCGGTGTCGGCCAGGCCCTTACGCGCGCCGTGAGTCGAGTTGAAGTACTCAAGAACGGTCAGACCTTCCTTGAAGTTCGAGATGATCGGCGTTTCGATGATCTCGCCCGAAGGCTTGGCCATCAGGCCGCGCATACCGGCCAGCTGCTTCATCTGGGCCTGCGAACCACGGGCACCGGAGTGCGCCATCATGTAGATCGAGTTGATCTGGGCCATACGGCCGGTCTGCGGATCCTTGGGCTGGGCGCGGATTTCGTCCATCATGGCGTTCGCGACCTGGTCGCCGCAACGGCTCCAGGCGTCGATCACCTTGTTGTACTTTTCCTGCTGCGTGATCAGACCGTCCTGATATTGCTGCTCATAGTCAGCCACCAGCGCCTTGGTCTCATCGACCATCGTCACCTTGCTGTCGGGGATGACCATGTCGTCCTTGCCGAAGCTGATGCCGGCCTGGAAGGCGTGGCGGAAGCCCAGCGACATGATGGCGTCGGCGAACAGCACCGTGTCCTTCTGGCCGGTGTGACGATAGACCTGATCGATCACGTCACCGATTTCCTTCTTGGTCAGAAGGCGGTTGACGACGTCGAAGGGAACCTTGTGGCTCTTGGGCAGGCATTCGCCCAGCAGCATGCGGCCCGGCGTCGTTTCGAAGCGCTTCATATACTGCTGACCATTTTCGTCGGTCTGCGGTACGCGGCTGATGATCTTCGAATGCAGGGTGACGGCCTTGGCATAGAGGGCCTGATGGACCTCCTGCATGTCCGACAGCAGCATGCCTTCGCCCGGCTCGCCTTCGCGTTCCATCGACAGGTAATAGATACCCAGGACCATGTCCTGCGAAGGAACGATAATCGGCTTGCCGTTGGCGGGCGACAGGATGTTGTTGGTCGACATCATCAGCACGCGCGCTTCCAGCTGGGCTTCCAGCGAGAGCGGCACGTGGACGGCCATCTGGTCACCGTCGAAGTCGGCGTTGAAGGCCGAGCAGACGAGCGGGTGCAGCTGGATCGCCTTGCCTTCGATCAGGACGGGTTCGAACGCCTGAATGCCCAGACGGTGAAGCGTGGGCGCACGGTTCAGCATGACCGGATGCTCACGGATCAC
The DNA here is from genome assembly GCF_042647625.1 of Sphingobium rhizovicinum. NCBI lineage: Bacteria > Pseudomonadati > Pseudomonadota > Alphaproteobacteria > Sphingomonadales > Sphingobiaceae > Sphingobium > Sphingobium rhizovicinum. The sequence goes on from NZ_JBHRVU010000004.1 coordinate 954,718, forward strand.
TTCGTCCAGAATGTCCCAGACTTCCTTGCGTTCCTTTTCGACCCACTTCTTGGCCTGCTTCAGGGTCATGGACAGACCCTTGGCATCCAGACGCGCGTAGATGAACGGCTTGAACAGTTCGAGCGCCATCTTCTTGGGCAGGCCGCACTGATGCAGCTTGAGTTCCGGGCCGGTCACGATGACCGAACGACCCGAATAGTCGACGCGCTTGCCGAGCAGGTTCTGACGGAAGCGGCCCTGCTTGCCCTTGAGCATGTCGGACAGCGACTTGAGCGGACGCTTGTTCGCGCCGGTGATGACGCGGCCGCGACGGCCATTGTCGAACAGGGCGTCGACGGCTTCCTGCAACATGCGCTTTTCGTTGCGGACGATGATGTCCGGCGCGCGCAGTTCCATCAGCCGCTTCAGGCGGTTGTTACGGTTGATGACGCGGCGATACAGGTCGTTAAGGTCCGACGTCGCGAAACGGCCGCCGTCCAGCGGCACCAGCGGGCGCAGTTCCGGCGGGATGACCGGCACGACGTCCAGGATCATCCATTCGGGGCGGTTGCCCGATTCCAGGAAGCTTTCAACCACCTTCAGGCGCTTGATGATCTTCTTGGGCTTCAGTTCCGACTTGGTGACGGCCAGCTCGTCCAGCAGCGCCTGCTTCTCGCCCTCAAGGTCGAGGTCCATCAGCATCTGCTTGACCGCTTCCGCGCCGATGCCGGCGGAGAAGGCGTCTTCACCATATTCGTCCTGCGCGTCGAGCAGTTCGTCTTCGGTCAGAAGCTGGAACTTTTCGAGCGGGGTCAGGCCGGGTTCGGTGACGATGTAGGATTCGAAGTAGAGCACGCGCTCCAGCTGCTTGAGCTGCATGTCGAGCAGCAGGCCGATGCGCGAAGGCAGCGACTTCAGGAACCAGATGTGCGCAACCGGGGCGGCCAGTTCGATATGGCCCATGCGTTCGCGGCGGACCTTCGACACGGTCACTTCCACGCCGCACTTTTCGCAGACGATGCCCTTATACTTCATGCGCTTATACTTGCCGCACAGGCATTCATAGTCCTTGATCGGACCGAAGATGCGGGCGCAGAACAGGCCGTCACGCTCGGGCTTGAACGTGCGATAGTTGATGGTTTCCGGCTTCTTGATCTCGCCGAAGGACCAGGACCGGATGCGCTCGGGCGAGGCAAGGCCGATCTGGATCTGGTCGAAGGTTTCCGGCTTCTGGATCGGATTGGCGAAGTTGGTCAGTTCGTTCATATCTCAAGTCCCTCTAGAGGGTGTATTTCTGGGGCGAAGGGGGGGAGGGGGCGCCGCCGTGGCAGCGCCCGACCATCCTTACTCCGCCGCTGCCGCGAAGCCGTCGTCGTCCTCGACCTCGTCCATCGCGGCGAGTTCGACGTTGAGGCCCAGCGAGCGCATTTCCTTGACCAGCACGTTGAAGCTTTCGGGAATGCCGGCCTCGAACGTGTCGTCGCCCTTGACGATCGCTTCATAGACCTTGGTGCGGCCGACCACGTCGTCCGACTTCACCGTCAGCATTTCCTGGAGCGTGTAGGCGGCGCCATAAGCCTGGAGCGCCCACACTTCCATTTCCCCGAAGCGCTGTCCGCCGAACTGCGCCTTACCGCCCAGCGGCTGCTGGGTGACAAGCGAGTACGGCCCGATCGAACGTGCGTGGATCTTGTCGTCGACCAGGTGGTGCAGCTTCAGGACGTACTTGTAGCCCACGGTCACCTTGCGGTCGAAGCTGTCGCCGGTGCGGCCGTCGAACAGGGTCACCTGACCCGATTCATCCAGACCCGCCAGCTTCAGCATCGCCGACACGTCGGATTCGACGGCGCCGTCGAACACCGGCGTCGCCATCGGCACGCCCGCGCGGACATTCTGCGCCAGTTCCACGATGTCGGCCGCGCTGCGCTGGTCGATCTCCGCGACATAATTGTCGCCATAGATCGTCTTGAGCAGATCCTTCACCGCCTCGGGGGGCGCGCCCGCCTCGGGGTTGGGATTGGCTTCGCGCCAGCTGTCCAGCGCCGAACCGATCTGGGCGCCCAAGCCGCGTGCGGCCCAGCCCAGATGCGTTTCGAAGATCTGACCGACGTTCATGCGCGAAGGCACGCCCAGCGGGTTCAGCACGAAGTCGACCGGGGTGCCGTCTTCCAGGAAGGGCATGTCTTCGGCCGGCAGGATGCGGCTGATGATGCCCTTGTTGCCGTGACGGCCGGCCATCTTGTCGCCCGGCTGCAGCTTGCGCTTCACCGCGACGAACACCTTGACCATCTTCAGCACGCCCGGGGGCAGCTCGTCGCCGCGCTGGAGCTTGTCGACGCGATCCTCGAACTTCTCGACGATCAGCTTCACCGCTTCGTCATACTGCGCCTTGACGGCTTCGATGCCGGTCTGGCGGACATCGTCCTCGACCGCGAACTTCCACCATTCATGACGCTCGACTTCGCCCAGCAGGGCTTCGTCGATGACCACGCCCTTCTTGACGCCCTTGGGAGCAGCCGAAGCGGTCTGGCCGATCAGCATTTCCGCCAGACGGTTGAACGTCGCACGGTTCAGAATGCCGCGTTCGTCCTCACGGTCCTTGGCGAGACGGTCGATTTCCTCCCGCTCGATCGCCATGGCGCGTTCGTCCTTGTCGATGCCGTGACGGTTGAACACGCGCACTTCCACGACGGTCCCGGCAACGCCCGGAGGCAGGCGCAGGGACGTGTCGCGCACGTCGCTCGCCTTTTCACCGAAGATCGCGCGCAGCAGCTTTTCTTCCGGGGTCATCGGCGATTCACCCTTGGGGGTGATCTTGCCGACCAGAATGTCGCCCGGCTCCACTTCCGCGCCGATGTACACGATGCCCGCCTCGTCGAGGTTGCGCAGCGCTTCTTCACCGACATTGGGAATGTCGCGGGTGATGTCCTCCGGCCCCAGCTTGGTGTCGCGGGCCATGACCTCGAACTCCTCGATATGGATCGAGGTGAAGACGTCATCCTTCACGATCCGCTCGGAGATCAGGATGGAGTCTTCATAGTTGTAGCCATTCCAGGGCATGAACGCGACCAGCACGTTCCGGCCCAGCGCCAGCTCGCCCATTTCGGTCGACGGACCATCGGCGATGACTTCGCCGGCCTGGATCAGTTCGCCCACCTTCACCAGCGGACGCTGGTTGATGCAGGTGTCCTGATTGGACCGCTGGAACTTCTGGAGCGTGTAGATGTCGACGCCCGACTGGCCGGGTTCGATGTCGCCGGTGGCGCGGATCACGATACGGGTCGCGTCGACCTGATCGACGATGCCGGCGCGGCGGGCCGCGATCGCAGCGCCGGAGTCACGGGCCACGGTGCCTTCCATGCCGGTGCCCACGAACGGAGCCTCGGCGCGGACCAGCGGCACCGCCTGACGCTGCATGTTCGATCCCATCAGCGCGCGGTTGGCGTCGTCATTTTCCAGGAAGGGAATGAGCGAGGCCGCGACCGACACCAGCTGCTTGGGGCTGACGTCCATCAGGGTGATGTGGTCGCGCGGCGCCATCAGGAATTCGCCGGCTTCACGCGCGGAGATCAGGTCTTCGGCCAGCGTGCCTTCGGCGGTCAGCTCGGCGTTGGCCTGCGCGATCGTGTGCTTGGCTTCTTCCATGGCCGACAGATAGACGACTTCGTTCGTCACCTTGCCGTCGATCACCTTGCGATAGGGCGTCTCGATGAAGCCATACTTGTTCACGCGGCTGAAGGTCGCGAGGCTGTTGATCAGACCGATGTTCGGGCCTTCGGGCGTTTCGATCGGGCAGATACGGCCATAATGGGTCGGGTGAACGTCGCGGACTTCGAAGCCGGCGCGCTCACGGGTCAGACCGCCCGGCCCAAGCGCCGACACGCGGCGCTTGTGGGTGACTTCCGACAGCGGGTTGGTCTGGTCCATGAACTGCGACAGCTGCGACGAGCCGAAGAATTCACGCACGGCCGCCACGGCGGGCTTCGCGTTGATCAGGTCGTTCGGCATCACGGTCGACACGTCGACGCTCGACATGCGTTCCTTGACGGCGCGCTCCATGCGCAGCAGGCCGACGCGATACTGGTTTTCCAGCAGTTCGCCGACCGAGCGGACGCGACGATTGCCCAGGTTATCGATGTCGTCGATTTCGCCCTTGCCGTCCTTCAGGTTCACCAGTTCCTTGACCACGGCCAGGATGTCCTCGACGCGCAGCGTCGTGACGGTGTCCTCTGCGTCCAGTTCCAGACGCATGTTCATCTTGACGCGGCCGACGGCCGACAGGTCATAGCGTTCGGGGTCGAAGAACAGGCCGGCGAACAGTGCTTCGGCGGTTTCCTTCGTCGGCGGTTCGCCAGGGCGCATGACGCGATAAATGTCGCTGAGCGCCTGATCGCGTTCCTCGGCCTTGTCGGCTTTCAGCGTATTGCGGATCCACGGACCCGTCGACACATGGTCAATGTCCAGCAGTTCCAGGCGATCGATGCCCGCCTTGTCCAGCTTTTCAAGGTTTTCCGGCGACACTTCGTCGCCAGCCTCGATATAGATTTCGCCGGTCTTCTCGTTGATCAGGTCATAGGCGCTGTAACGGCCATAGACTTCCTCGGTCGGGATCAGCAGCGATTCCAGACCGTCCTTTTCCGCCTTGTTGGCGGCGCGGGGCGAAATCTTGTGGCCGGCCGCGAACACGACTTCGCCCGACTTGGCGTCGACGATGTCGAAGGCGGGCTTCAGGCCGCGCCATGCTTCGGCGGTGTAGGGGATCTGCCAGCCGCCTTCGCCACGGACGAAGACCACCTTGTTGTAGAACTGACCCAGAATTTCTTCGGCGGTCAGGCCCAGCGCATAGAGCAGCGCCGTGACCGGCAGCTTGCGCTTGCGGTCGATACGGACGTTGACGATGTCCTTGGCGTCGAATTCGAAGTCGAGCCAGCTACCGCGATAGGGGATGACGCGCGCGGCGAAGAGATATTTGCCCGACGAATGAGTCTTGCCACGGTCATGATCGAACAGAACGCCCGGCGAACGGTGCATCTGCGACACGATGACGCGTTCAGTGCCGTTGACGATGAAGGTGCCGTTCGACGTCATGAGCGGCATGTCGCCCATGTAAACGTCCTGCTCCTTAATATCCAGGACCGAACGGGTTTCGGTGTCCTGGTCGACTTCGAACACGATCAGGCGCAGCGTAACGCGCATCGGCGCCGCATAGGTGATGCCGCGCTGACGGCATTCTTCCACGTCGTACTTGGGGTCTTCCAGCTCATAATGGACGAAGTCCATTTCGGCGGTGCCGGCGAAGTCGCGGATCGGGAAAACGCTGCGCAGCGTCTTTTCCAGGCCCGACACATAGCCGATCGACGGGTCGGAGCGCAGGAACTGTTCGTAGCTCTCCCTTTGCACTTCGATCAGGTTCGGCATCTGCACCACTTCGTGGATGTCGCCGAACACCTTGCGGATGCGCTTCTTAGCGCCGGTGTTGATCGTTGGGAGAGCCTTGGTCGCCATGCGTTGTCCTTGCCTTCATTCGTCGTATTTTTTCGCATCCCGGCGAAAATTCAGCCTGGCGTGATCGATAAAAGGGGTGATTCGCCCTTTCGTCGCCACGCAAAAAAGTGCGGGCCGGGGCTGTCCGATCCGCACTGTCAGCGTCTTGTGATCCTTGCATTTCCGCCCATTCTACCCGTAACCGTGCGCAACGCGGCCCGGAACCCGGCAGATATGCAAGGCCGATCCTTCCGGCGCACAGGGCGCTTTCGAGACCGGATTTCGCAGTCGCATATAGGCCCCCCTGTTGGATTTGTGAAGGGGGGCGTCAGGCGAATAAAGCGCGTTCGGCCCGGATCGCGGCGACCAGCCGGTCGAGTTCGGTGCTGCTGTTGAACAGGGCAGGGGTTATGCGCAGCACCGGCCCCGACGCCAGCCCCGCCTTCGCCACCACCAGCAACCGATATTTGTCGAGGAACAGCTTTGCCGCGGTCTTTGCATCGTCGGGTCCGCGCATGCCGGGCAGGCGGAACCCCGTGACCGCGCCATAGCGTCCAGCCTCCTGCGGCAGCAGGATTTCCAGCCCGGCAATGTCGCGCACCCGATCGACCCAATAATCGCGCAGTTTCACCAGATGGCGATATTTCGCCTCGCCGCCGATCGCTTCATGCACGGCGATCGCCTGCGGCACGGTCAGCCGGGCGGCAAAATCGACGGTGCCGGTGGGGATGCGCGCGCGAATATCCTCCGGCCCATGGATGCGATTGCCCAGCCATGGGGCGATGTCCTGCAAGCGACTCTTGCGGATATAGACGCCGCCGGTGCCCAGCGGCGCGGCCAGCCATTTGTGCAGCGAAAACCCGATAAAGTCCGCGCCGGTATCGTCCACGGTGAACGGAATGTGGCCGACCGCCTGCGCGCTGTCCAGGATCACGTCGACCCCGCGCGCCTTGGCCATCGCCACGATCGCCTTTACCGGCGGCACCAGCCCGTTTCGGTTGGACAAATGGGTCAGCAGCAGCAATTTCGCGCGCGGCGTATCCTTCAGCACCCGCTCATAGGCGGCCAGGATATTCGCCTCCGTATGCGGTTCGGGCAAGCTGAACCGCACGATCCGCGCCCCCCGGCTCTTTTCCAGATAGTCGCAGGCAAATTGCATCTCGTCATAATCGACATCGGCATAGATCACCGCGTTGCCGGGCCGGAGCAGCGCATAGTTGGCGATCAGCGCATAGAGCGCCTCGGTCCCGCCGCCCGCCAGCGCGATCTCGTCCGTTCCGGCGCCGAGCAGCTTTGCGACCGCCGCGCGCGACTGGTCCAGTTCCGCGTCGCGCGGATGGCCGGGGGCGCCATTGCGCAGGAACAGGGCATGATTTTCATTCACCCAGCGCGCATGGGCTTCATAGGCGGCCTGCACCGGCCGCGTCATCGCGCCATAATAGGCCGCGTCGAAGGTCGCAAAATCGCGATTGACCCGATAGAGCCGCATCAGCGCCGCCTGCGCCGCATCGAAATCGGCCATGTCTCCCTCGAAGCGGAAGGGCGCATCCGCCGGCCACGGTTCCGCCGCCGCGGTTCCGACGCTCGCCAGCGCCAGCCCCAATGCGCCGCCCCGGCCCAGAAATCCCCGCCTCGTCACCATATGCCGCTCCGACCATTCGTGTTACATCATATCATGAACGGTCGAGGGGCGAGAAACCGCCACTAAACTCTATCCCAGATTAAAGCATTTATACTGTGCGACGCCCCTGACTTGGCTGTATGGCAAAGGTTATCCGGCGCTTATCAGGGAGCGGAAGGCAGCGGTGATCCGCACCGAAGAGATTTACGACGCCGCGACAGACGATGCGGCCTTTGATCAACTGGCGTCGCGGCTGGCGGCGGCGGTCGGTGCGCGATCGGCCGTGCTGCACTGGGGGCAGGGAGCGGCGCAGGTCTCCGAAATCAGCTATTCGGGCTATTTCTCCGATGAACAGATGGCGCTCTATGGGCAGGAATTTGTCCATGACGATCTGTGGGGCGCGGCGCTGGGCGGTCGGGCGGCCAACCGCGTCTGGGATTTCGAAGCGGTCGTGCCTGACGCCACCTATGAACGCAGCCGCATCTACAATGAATGGATCCGGCCTATGGGGGACGATACGTTCCGCTGTCTGGGCGGGGTGATCCAGCGTGGCGACACGACCGGCCATATCGGCCTGCACCGGGGCCGCACGCAGAAAAGCTTCGACGTGCAGGATCGCGCCGCCATTCAGGAGTGTATCGGCCATATCGGCCGCATGTTCGATATTCGCCACCGGCTCGACCGGGCCAGCCATCATGGCCGGTCCTTGCAGGCGACGCTCGATCTGGTCGAACATGCGATCTTCACCCTGTCCATGGCCGGGCGGCTGATCCACTGCAACGGCGCGGCGGAGGGCATGTTGCGGCGGCAGGATGCGTTGCTGCTGCGCCAGCATCATCTCTTCGCCCGCGACGGGCAGAGCGACGCCGCGCTCCAGACCGCTCTGCGCGCCGCCGCCACGCGGGAAGGGACGCAGGCCGGCGCGCTGTTCGTTCAGCGGGAGCGGGGCCTGCCCTATATGCTGTCCGTTTCGGCCATCTGGTCGGGCACGGAGCGGCAGATCGTCCTCATCGCCACCGATCCGGGCGTGCATGACGCCAGCCTCACCAGCCGCCTGCGCGCGCTTCATGGTCTGACGCCGGCCGAAGCGGACATCGTCGTTGCCCTGTGCGAAGGGAAGGCGCTGGAGGATGTGTCGCAGGAGCGCGGCGTCGCGCTCAGCACCGTGCGCACCCAGATGAAGGCGATCTATTCCAAGACCGATTGCCGTCGTCAGTCCGAACTGGTCGCCCGCTTCACCCGCCTGCCGCGGCTGACGCTGACGGACTGATCCGATTTTCAGGGGCTGGTCGGCGCCGCCGGGCCGGGTGGCGCGATCTTCACCGTTTCGAACCGCTCCTTGCGCCGCACCCCGGACAGCCCGCCACTGGCCGCGTCGCCATCGCCCGCTTCGGCAACGGCCGGGCCGGTCGGCACGCGCCGGCGCATGCAATCGGCCTTGCTGATGCGGGGGGTCTGCGCGCAATTCCACAGGGCGCGCTGCAATCCGCTGCCGACATTGTGGATATAGGCAAAGCTCATCGCGTCCAGCTGCGCCTGTCCCAGCGGCAGGCCGGCGGGCGCGCTGCCGGCGCGCCACGCCATGATCCGGCATTCAGGCCGGCCCGCGCAAAATGTCTGCGCCAGCACCGGCCAGCCATCGGGCGCGCCTGCGCGCGGCAGTTCGACCAGAAAGCTCTTTGCCTCCTGCGCGATAGCGATCAGCCTGACTCCCGCCACCGTTTTGCCCAGCGCATCCGCGCCGATCGCCTGCTGCGGCCGTGCCGCCAGTGCGGCGGCGGCCTCACCCGCCAGCACGGGGGGCGGGGCGGGGATCGGCGCAGCCTCCTGATGCGCGGTCGAAAAGCGGGCGATACGCGCAATCAGCGGTTCGCCCGGATCGACGCTCTTGCGAAAGGCGGGCGGCGTCCCCCACCATCCCCGCCAGCGGAAGAACAGGTGCGTGCCGACCGCCGTGATCTTGTCCAGACTGTCGCTCCAATAGGGGACGACCCAGTCGGTATGATAATGGGTGGCGTGGCCGACCGGCTTGTAGACTTTCCCCGCCAGCGCGCCGCGCGCAATCTCCCGCGCCCGGTTCCACGCCGCCTGTCCCGGCGTGCGCGCCAGCGCGCCGTCGCAGGTGAAGGTGAACTGGCACCCGGTCGCGCGTTCCTGCCCCTGAAACACCACGCCGCACACGCTCTTGGGAAAGGCGGGGTGGCGCACCCGGTTCAGCACCACCTGCGCCACCGCCTGCTCGCCCACGGCGTCGTCGCCCGCTTCATACAGCTCCGCCGCCGCCAGACAGTCGGTCGCGCGGGCCAGATCCGTTTCGGACCCTGAAAAGAGGAAGGGGCGGGCGGCCGGATTGGGATCGCGCGAAAAGGGGATGGTTGCGTTCAGCGCCAGCGCCTGATCCCGTTCCAGCGCATAGATCTGCACCGGCTCGACCGGCGGGGGCGGATTGGCCGGTCGCCGGTTCTGCGCCGCCGCGCGTAGGACGGGGCCAGCATCGACCGGCCGATGCCGGCTTTCCCATCCCGCCACGCCGAACGGCAGGCCGATGAACAGCAAGGCCCAGATGACATAGGACAGGAGAGTGGGAAAGCTGGTCCGGAACACGCGCGACTTGTTTCCAACCTCCGTTCGCCCTGAGCCTGTCGAAGGGCCGTACTTCCTGAAAAACAGGACAGGGCTTCGACAGGCTCAGCCCGAACGGAGTAAGATATTTTATTCCGGCAGGAAGTCCGGCACCGACAGATAGCGTTCGCCGGTGTCATAGTTGAAGCCCAGCACCCGGCTGCCCGTCGGCAGTTCCTTCAGCTTCTGCGCGATCGCGGCCAGCGTCGCGCCGGACGAGATGCCGACCAGAAGCCCTTCCTGCGTCGCCGCCTTGCGTGCATAATCCTTGGCGTCGGCCGGATCGACCTGGATCACGCCATCCAGTAACTGGGTATGCAGATTGGCCGGGATGAAGCCCGCGCCAATGCCCTGGATCGGATGCGGGCCGGGCTGGCCGCCGCTGATGACCGGGGAAATGGTCGGCTCGACCGCATAGACTTTCAGCGAAGGCCAGGCCTTCTTCAGCACCTCGGCCGTGCCGGTGATATGGCCGCCCGTGCCCACGCCCGTCACCAGCGCGTCGATCGGTGCGTCGGCGAAGTCGGCCAATATTTCCTGCGCCGTGGTGCGGACATGCACGTCGATATTCGCAGGATTTTCAAACTGCTGCGGCATCCAGCTGCCCGGCGTCTGCGCCACCAGTTCCAGCGCGCGCTCGATCGCGCCCTTCATGCCCTTTTCGCGCGGCGTCAGGTCGAAACTGGCGCCATAGGCCAGCATCAGCCGGCGGCGTTCGATCGACATGCTTTCGGGCATGACCAGCACCAGCTTGTACCCCTTCACCGCCGCGACCATGGCCAGCCCCACGCCGGTATTGCCCGACGTCGGCTCGATGATGGTGCCGCCCGGCTGCAATTCGCCCGACGCTTCGGCCGCCTCGATCATGGCGAGCGCAATGCGGTCCTTGATTGACCCGCCGGGGTTGGAGCGTTCCGATTTGATCCACACTTCTGCGTCACCGAACAGCCGGTTGACGCGGATATGCGGCGTATTGCCGATGGTTTCGAGAATCGTGGCAGCTTTCATTGGGCCTTCTCCATAATGCTGTCCGCTCGCCCGCTTTCGGGTGGATCGAAGCTACGTGCTAGGCGCAATTCGGGAAAGAGTCGCGCCCAAATGAGGGTGATGATGATCGCGCCCACGCCGCCGCCGATCACGGCTGCGACCGGCCCGACCAAAGCGGCAAGGAAGCCCGATTCCGCCTCACCCAGTTCGTTGGAGGCGGAAATGGTGAGTTGCGACAGGCTGGACACGCGACCGCGCATCGCATCGGGCGTGTGGATCTGCACCAGCGACTGGCGCACGAACACCGACACCATGTCCGCGCCGCCCAGCACAACCAGCGCGGCGATCCCGGCCTCCACCGCAATATCGCGCGGCAGGAAGGCGGTGCAGCCAAAGGCAATGGTGGCAAGGCCGAACAGGATCACCGATCCCAGCATCTTCATCCCCACCTCGCTCTTCATCGGGCGGAAGGAGAACCAGAGCGCGGTGATGGCCGCGCCGATGCCGGGCGCCATCGCCAGATGGCCGAAACCTGCGGAGCCCACATGCAATATGTCGCGGGCATAGACCGGCAACAGGGCGGTCGCCCCGGCCAGCAGCACGGCGAACAGGTCCAGCGTGATCGTCGCCAGCACCAGCCGGTTGGTGCGGACATAGGTGAGTCCGTCGATCATCTGGCGAACGGGATGGCGCCCCACTTCACGCGGCGGCTGCGGCACCGGGCCGATCATCATCATGGAAATGAGGCCGATGGCGAAGAGGACGGCCGACAGCGCATAGGCGGCCCATGGCTCGATGGCATAGGCATAGCCGCCCAGCGCCTTGCCCAATATGTCCCCCGCCTGCCAGGCGACGGAGGACAGCGCGATCGCATTGGGCAGCACGGCGGGCGGCACCAGATTGGGGGCCAGCGCGCCATAGGCCGGGCCGTTGAAGGCGCGGGCGATGCCGACGATGACGGCAATGCCGAAGATCAGCGGCAGGCTGACCCAGCCTTCATAGGTGGCAAAGGAGAGGGCGGCGGCCGCCAGCGTCAGCAGGGCCAGCGTCAGCCGGGTGATGATCCGCCGGTCGAAATGGTCCGCCACCCATCCGGTGATCGGCGTCAGGCAGAAAAGCGGCAGAAATTGCGCCAGCCCGATCAGGCCCAGTTGCGCCGCGGCCTCCCCGGTGCTCATGGTTTCGCGCGCGACATTATAGGCCTGCCATGCCAGCAGGATCATCATGCTGTACTGCGCCAGCGTGGCGCAGAAACGCCCGACCAGATAGGCGCGGAAATTGGGGAAATGCAGCGGGTGCCGGGGCGGGAGAGGAGCCGTCATGGCGATGGCTTTAGCGGCGCTTATGTTGCGGAAGCAACAGTTGTGCTGGCTTGGTCCCGACAAGATTTGCTTGCCGACCTATGAGCGGGACGGCCGACAGCCCTGTGCAACCCATGCACATGCTGCAACCGGACAGACAGCCATCTGTTTCGACCGGCCAGAGAGCCGCCGTTCCGCGATCGGCCCACAAGGGCGGTATAGCTTTGCTTTGCAGAAGGTCCGGCACCTCGTAAAGGCGGATCGTCAGGATCCTGAGTCACCATGAATTATCGCCATTCCTTCCATGCCGGCAATAGCGCCGATGTCGTCAAGCACAGCCTTTTGATCGCCCTGGTGCGGGCCTTGCAGCAAAAGCCAGGCGCGCTCACTCTGATCGACACCCATGCCGGTTGCGGGCTATATGATCTTGGCGGCGACGAAGCCCAGCGCACCGGCGAAGCGACGCAGGGCGTGCTGCGGGCCTTTGCCGATGCGAACCCCTTGCTGGACGACTATCGCGTCGCCGTGCAGGCGGTCAATGTGGGGGAAGAGCCGCGTCTTTACCCCGGATCGCCGCAATTTCTGGCGCAGCTTTTGCGCCCGCAGGATGTCCTGATCCTCAACGAAAAGCACCCGGAAGACGCCTATACTCTGCGCGGCGCGATGCGCGGCACCAGCGCCGCCGTGCATCAGCGCGACGCCTACGAGCTTTGGCTGGCGCTGTTGCCGCCCCGCACGCCGCGCGGCGTGGTGGTGGTCGATCCGCCCTATGAACAGACGGACGAACGCGCGCGCATCACCGCCACACTTGCCGCCGCGCACCGCAAATGGGCGCATGGCGTGACCGTGGTCTGGTTTCCGCTGAAGGACCAGGCCACGCATCGGCAGTGGAAACAGCAGTTGCGCAGGCTCGGCATCCCGAAATTTCTGGTGGTGGAGCATTGGCTGTACGATAGCGAGCAACCCGGAATCTATAACGGCGCGGGCCTCTTCATCGTCAATCCGCCCTACGCTTTCACGCAGGAACTGCCGCCATTGCTGGAGGCTTTGCGCACGGCGTTGGCGCCCGAAGGGCATAAGGGCGAGATTATAGCCGGTTGGCTGGGCGACTAACGGGGTTACAGGCGGGAGGGCGTCGCGAAAAGCTGCGACAGCATGGATGGCGTATCGCTGCTGGCATGCGCAGAGCATCGTGCGGAAAAGTGGGAACCGGCTTTCCGCTTGAAACGATGCGACAACAAAACTTGGAGCATGCGGTCCGCGTCGAATTTAACGCAGCATGCGCTATTTCTTTTCTGTTTTCCGCATTTTCCGAGTCAGCAGATGATGCCATCTGCTTCGAAAATGCGCTAAGGGAATGGCATGTTTCAAGCACCCGGCCGCAGCGGCACTGTAGAGATTGACGGTTCCAAATATGATTGGGAACTCCTGACCGAGCCTCAATTATCCTCTTCCGATGGCTGGAAGGGGATGACTGTCTCCCTGCGCCAGAGGGGCATGCAGCGCGAAGCCGTGCTGGAATTTCCGGCGCCCAAGCGCCTGATGAAAGGATTGCCGAAAGGGCGTTTGCACATCAACGATGCGATTGCTTCGCGCGGGGTGCGGGCGGCATTGTCGGCAGGATGGGATCCTGCGTCGCGTGGCAAGCCCACGGTTTTCATGGTTGACGCCAATGCCGACTAAGGGGGGAAGCGTGCGCCTCCCCCCTTCAACCACACTTCAAAAGTCTTTTGTTTTCCGCATTTTGCCAGCCGTCATCTGTTCCAGATGACTTCAAAATGCTCTAGGGCCGATCGACATTCAGATGATGGCGGAGCGAAAATGGTGGATTTTCGTGACCCGGAGCGCAGCGTACTCAAAGTACGTGAGCACCGGAAGCGCGGAAATCCACCATTTGCAGCCCGCCAGGGCTGAATGTCGATTGGTCCTAGAATTTCATCCCGACCGTCATGAATAATGTCCGCGCCTGTCCCGGCACCACGCGCAGCGCATTGCCGGCGGACTGGTCGTAATTGCGGTTGGTCAGGTTGCGCACGGTCATGCGGACATAGGCGTTATGCCCTTGCGCAAAGGGCAGGGAATAGCCGGCGTTCAGGTCAAAGGTCGTGTAGGAATCAAGGTAGAAGGGCACATTGTTCGCCCCCGTCGGCCCGGTCGACAGCCCGCCATAGCGCCGCCCGACATGATAGGCGCCACCGCCCAGCGACAATCCATCCAGCACGCCGCCCGGACGATAGGACAACGACAGGCTGCCGGTATGTTTGGCGACATTGACGACATGGTCGGCCGTCGTGCTCTGCGGATCGCGCGCGTCGGTATAGGCATAGGACAGGATCAGGCTCAGCCTTTTGGTCACTTCGCCCACCATGTCGAACTCGATGCCGCGCGACGTCACCTTGTCGCGGGCTTCGGTGATGGTGTTGCCGTCGCCCGCGTCGATCGTTTCCAACACGTTGTTCTTGCGGATGTCATAGGCGGCCAGCGTCGCGGTGACGCCGTCCAGAAACTCGCTCTTGATCCCCACTTCATAGCTGCGGCTCTTTTCCGGGGGGAAGGGGCCATAAGCGGGCTGGTCGCCATCGGCGGGCACCGACGGGTTGGGGGCGAAGGCGCGCGAATAGCTGGCATAGACAGAGATATTCTCGCGCGGCTGATAGACGACGCCCAGACGCGGCAGGAAGCTGTCGGCGCTCGACTGGTCGGATGGCCGGTTGATGCCGCTTTGGGAGAAATCCTTGAACGTCTCGTACCGGCCGCCAAACACCAAAGTCCATTGCGGCGTCACCTCGACCAGATCCTGGAAATAGAATCCGCCCGTCTTGTACGTGTCGATCGTCGCCGAATTGGGCGTCACCACCAGATTGGCGTAATTCTGGTCCAACAGGCCATAGACCGGGTTGTAGACGTTGAAGCCGCCCCGTCGCGGGCTATCCACCTGATAGCCGCGCCGGCTGGTATATTCCTCATAATCCGCGCCAAAGAGCAGCCGATGCCGCATGCCCAGCACCTGCACGTCGCCATGCAGGTTCAGCGACGCATAATCGCGGTCGTCGCTCAGATCGCGATTGCCGTCCAGGCTGCGGATCAGTTCGCCCGTCGCCTGCCCGTCCGCGCCGATCACCAGACTGCGGGGGCGGACCTGCAAATCGTCGCCCGACGTGCGCTGGATCGCATATTTGGCTTCCACCCGCCAACCCGGCGCAAAGGCATATTTGAGCAGCAGATTGCCCGAATGCAGCCGCTGGTCCAGCGTGGTGAATTTCTCGCCGAAATAGGCGGTCGCCGGCACTTGCAACCGCTTGCCGTTATAATAGACGCGGCCGCGGTCATAGGGCTGGACGCTGTCGGTATATTCATAGCTGGCGAGCAGGCTGAAGCCGCCGCTGGTCCAGGACAGGGACGGCGCGATATAGGTCCGTTCATTGTCATGGCCGTTGGTGCGCCAATATTGGCTGTCCTCATATTCACCGATCAGACGGAACGCCAGGCCGTCCGCGATCGGGCCGGTCACATCCACGACCTGCCGGCTTTGCCCCCGGCTGCTGAAATGGGTGCGGGCTTCATAATGGAGGGTGTCGAGCGGCTTCTTGGTCACGACATTGATCAGGCCGCCCGGTTCGAACCGGCCATAGAGCAAGGAGGCCGGTCCTTTCAGCACCTCGACCCGCTCGGTCGACGCGTTGAGCGCGCGCACCTGCACGCTGATATAGCCGTCGCGCAAGATGGAGCCGAGGCCGGTTTCAAAGCCGCGGATCATGAAATTGTCGCCGGTATTGCCGAAACTATTCGCTTCGGTGATGCCGCTGACATTGCGCAGCGCGTCGGTCAGCGTGTCGACCGACTGTTCCTGCAACACCTGACCGGACACTGCGGTGACGGACTGCGGCACCTTCAGCAAAGGCACGTCCATCTTCATGCCGGTGATGGCGGACGTCACGCTGTAGCCGCTTTCGGTCTGGCCGTTGACGACGATGGTGTCCGTATCATCATCTGCCATGGCACCCATTTGTGCGCTGGCGATCACAGCGCTGCTTGCCAAAAGAAAAGCCTGTATTTTCCGACCCATGCACATATTCCCCTGTTGCTGCGGTGCAGCTAACAAGCCTGCATATGCAAATCAATCGCATTATCGTTCATTTGTTGGACAAAAGCAGCATGATCGGCTGGCCCGGTTAAATCGGACTTTTCATCGCCCAAACCGGGGCGGGGGCAGGATGCGCATAGTGACGTCGGCCATTCTGCGCCGTAGCATGGCGACGCGCGTCAGTGCAGCCGGTCTCGCCCGCCCATTGAAGATGCATGATAATATCTGAAAGCGCGGACTGTTATTTCCGCAGCAAGACCCCGCTGACCGATCCGTTCCGGACCGAACAGACGAAGGGCATGTCGCTGCCGTCGGGGAAGCCGATCGCGCCTTCCACCTCCCACCCGGTGGACATGGTGCTGGCGCGGGCCTTGCCGATCAGCCTGCCGTCAGGTCCGGCCTGATACAGCGCCTTGGCGGCGCAGGCGTCGCGCGCGGCCGCAGCGGTGTCGATCGGGCCATAGCCCTGCGGAACATAAGGTGCGCGCCGGGCGTCGCGTTCGGCCTGCCGATCGGCGGCAATGTCGCTGGCGATCGCGGCCGCCACCACATCATGAGGATGGATGCCGCTTTGCGCCATCGCCGTTCCCAGCGGCGCGATGCCCGCCAGCAGCATCGCCACACCTGTCCGGATCGCTGTCGCCTTCATGCCAGTCGCCTTCATGTCAGCCGCCTCCCTATTTCGGGCGCAGCATAGCCTATTTGAACAGGCTGCCCAATATGCCGCGCACCAGCTTGCCCGCGATCCCGCCGGAGGAGGATTTGCGGCTCGACCCGCCGAACACCGCGCGGCCCAGTTCATTGGCGACCTGCCGCCCGACCGACGATCCCGCCGCGCGGGTGGCGGACGCGATCGCCTTGTCGAACGCGCTGGGCTTGGCCGCTTCGCGCGCTTCGGCCGCCTCGCGCCGGGCCTGCTCCTTCAGTTCCGCCTCACGCTGCTTGGCCTCCACCTTGGCCTGTGCGGCGGCGGCCTTGTCGGCTTCGGCCTGCGCCTTGGACGCCTGCGCAGCGGCGGCGGCGGCCTGCCCGCGCGCCGCCAATATTTCCTCGGCCGATTCGCGATTGACCGCCGTGTCATATTTCCCCGCGCAGGGCGAAATCGACTGGATGATCGCGCGCTCCTTCGGCTCCACCGGGCCAAGGCGGGAGCGGGGCGGGGCGATCAGCGTGCGCTGGACGATGCCGGGCGACCCGTCCTCCCCCAGCAGCGACACCAGCGCCTCGCCGACCTTTAGTTCGGTGATCGCCGTCTCGACATTCAGGTCGGGATTGATGCGGAAGGTTTCGGCCGCCGCCTTGATCGCCCGCTGGTCGCGCGGGGTGAAGGCGCGCAGCGCATGCTGCACCCGGTTGCCCAGCTGCCCCGCCACATCCTCGGGTATGTCGATCGGGTTCTGCGTCACGAAATAGACGCCCACGCCCTTCGACCGGATCAGGCGCACCACCTGTTCGATCTTGTCGGTCAGCGCCTTGGGCGCATCATCGAACAGCAGATGCGCCTCATCGAAGAAGAAGACCAGCTTGGGCTTGTCCGGGTCGCCGACCTCGGGCAGCGTCTCGAACAATTCGCTCAGCAGCCACAGCAGGAAGGTCGCATACAGCTTGGGCGACTGCATCAGCTTGTCGGCCGCCAGCACATTCACATAGCCGCGCCCCTTGTCGTCCACCTGCAACATATCATGGATGTCGAGCGCGGGTTCGCCGAAGAAATGGTCGCCGCCCTGGCTTTCCAGCTGGAGCAATTGCCGCTGGATCGCGCCGACGCTGGCCTTGGTGACATTGCCATAGCGCGCGGACAGCGTGTCGGCATTGTCCGCGCAATAGGCCAGCATTGCCTGCAAATCGCCCAGGTCCAGCAGCAACAGCCCTTCTTCGTCGGCATATTTGAACGCGATCGACAGCACGCCTTCCTGCGTTTCGTTGAGGCCCATCAGCCGCGCGAGCAGCAGCGGTCCCATCTCGCTGACGGTGGTGCGGATCGGATGCCCCTGTTCCCCATAGAGATCCCAGAAGATGGCCGGATTATCGGCATAGGCATAATCGGATATGCCGACTTCAGCGGCGCGCGCGACCAGCTTGTCGGCATTTTTCGCGGTGGGCGAACCGGCCATGGATATGCCGGCCAGATCGCCCTTCACATCGGCCAGAAACACCGGCACGCCCAGCGCGGAAAAGCTTTCGGCAATGCCCTGCAACGTCACCGTCTTGCCGGTGCCGGTCGCCCCGGCGATCAGCCCGTGCCGGTTCGCCCGGCGCAGGTTCAGCGTCTGGGGAACCCCGCCATCCTTGTCCGGTGCGCCAAGGCCGATGAAAATGCCGTCGCTCATTGCTGCAACTCCGAAAAGAAAAACCCGTTCGCCCTGAGCCTTGCGACAGGCTCAGCCCGAACGGGTCTGATAGGGCGCCCTCACTCTACCGGGTGAGGGCGTTTGGGCAAGCGCCGCTTATTTGTCGCGCAGGCGCACCGGCAGGAAGATCGCCGGCTGACCACGGCGCAGCACCTGCAACAATATGGCGTTGCGGCCCTGACCGGACACCGCCTTCACCTGCGCATCCAGTTCCGCCTGGCTGGCGACCGGGCGGTTGTTGGCGCTGATGATCACGTCGCCGCGACGCAGGCCCTTCGCGCCTGCATCGGTCGATCCGTCGACGGCGGTGATCACGATGCCGCGCGTGTCGGCGGCGACGCCCAGCTGGCGGATGATCCCCGGCGTCAGCGGGATGGCGGAAATGCCCAGCGACTGTTCGGTCGCCTTGCCCGGATTTTGCGGTTGCTGGCTGAAATCTTCATCGCCCTGCTGCTGGGCGAAGTTGTTCAGCTCATCTTCGGGCGGACGCTCGCCCACAACGGCAGTCACCGTCATGCGCTGGCCGTTGCGAATGAGGACGATGGGCACGCGCGCGCCGATTGCCTGATTGGCGACGATCGAGGACAGATTCTGGTCGACGGTCACTTCCTGCCCGGCCACGCTGACGATCACGTCGCCCGCCTTGATCCCGGCCTTTTCCGCGCCCTTGCCCGGCTCGACGCCCTGGATGAATTCGCCGCTATTCTTGGCCAGACCCAGCGAATCGGCCAGATCCTCGCCCAGCGGGCTGATCTGCACGCCCAGGTATCCGCGCTTGATCGCCTGACCCTTGCGCAGCGTCTCCACGATCGGCGCCGCCTGTTCGGACGGGATGGCGAAACCGATGCCGACATTGCCGCCCGAAGGCGACAATATCTGGCTGTTGATGCCGATCACATTGCCGCGCATGTCGAACATCGGGCCGCCGGAGTTGCCCTGGTTGATCGATGCGTCGGTCTGGATGAACTTGTCATAGCTGCCGCCGGTGCCGCGATGCAGGGCGGAAATGATGCCCGCCGTCACCGTGCCCGACAGAGCGAAGGGATTGCCGATCGCGACCACCCAGTCGCCCACGCGCGACTTGGTGCTGTCGCCGAACTTCACGAAGGGCAGGGGGGTAGGCGATTCGATCTTCAGCACCGCCAGGTCGGTCGCGGCGTCGCGGCCGATCAGCTTGGCGGGATATTCCTTCTTGTTCGTCAGCGTGACGGTGATCGAATCCACGCTCGCGCCTTCCGCGCCGGCCGACACCACATGATTGTTGGTGACGATATAGCCGTCGGCCGAAATGATGAAGCCAGACCCCAGCGACTGGGCCTGACGGGTCTGGGGCTGGCCGCCCTGACCCTGACCGAACAGGTCGCCAAAGGGGGTGCCGGCGAACGGGTTCTGCACCTGCACGCGCTGCTTGGTCGAAATGTTGACGACCGCAGGTTGCAGCTTTTCGACCATGTCGGCCAGGCTGGCGGGCGCGCCTGCCGGGGCTGCCGCCGTCAATCCTTCATTCTGCGCGACCTGCGCGCCGACATTGGAACTGGTGGTGACGGCAATGGCGGTGCCGCCGAGCAGCAGGGCGCCGGTGATGGCATAAGCGTAACGCACTCGTGACGGTCCTCTTCGAAACTGCGGGATTAGGGAAGGCGGGACTTGGGGAGAACCCAGCCATGCGCCGCCTTGCCTTAACCCTCATTGAATGACGCTGGTTCCGTAATGATCCCCGCGGAATCATGACGAAAGTTTAACGTCCTCCCTGAAACTGGCGCAGGAACTGATTGTCCGGCGACAGGATGATATTGGTCTGCCCGCTGCGCTCGGGCGCAAATGTGTAGCGATAGCTCTGCATAGCCCGATAGAAATCATAGAATTGCGGATCTTTGCCATAGCTTTCGGCATAGATGCGCGCGGCGTTGGCGTCCGCTTCGGCGCGGATGATCTGCGCCTGCTTGGCCCCCTGCGCCTCGATCGTCAGCGCTT
The DNA here is from genome assembly GCF_042647625.1 of Sphingobium rhizovicinum. NCBI lineage: Bacteria > Pseudomonadati > Pseudomonadota > Alphaproteobacteria > Sphingomonadales > Sphingobiaceae > Sphingobium > Sphingobium rhizovicinum. The sequence goes on from NZ_JBHRVU010000004.1 coordinate 975,121, forward strand.
CCTGCTTGCGCGCGGTGCTCATGCGGGTGAAGGCGCTTTCCAGCGGCGTGCCGTCGGGCAGGTCGGCGCGCTTGATCCGCACGTCGATGATCTGCGCGCCATATTGGCGGGCGACCCGGTTCAGGCCGGCTTCGATATTGTCCATCACCTGCCCGCGCTCGGGGCTGAGCAGCGCGGCGAAGGGCCGCTTGCCCAGTTCGTTGCGCAGCGCGGACCCCAGAATCGGGCGCAACGCATCCGACACCTTCTCCTCGCTGCCCGCCGCAATATACATGCGCAGCGGATCGACGATGCGATAGCGGGCGAAGGCGTCGACCTGAAGTCGCAGCTGGTCGGTCGACAGCACCTGCTGCCGCTCCATCTCGACCGAAAGGACGCGCTTGTCGATCCAGACGATCTGGTCGACGAAGGGCGCGCGCAGGATGATGCCCGCGCCGGTATGGCCAAAGCTTTCATTGGGGCGATAGCGGTTGACGATGGCCTTTGGCTCGCCAAAGCGCACGATCACGCCCTGCCGGGTTTCCGGCACGATCGCGACCGTGCTGCCCAGCAGAATGAGGGCGACCAGCGCAAAGATGGCAAGGCCGACGGGATGACGCAAAATGGACATCACTGGCCCTCCGTCGCGGTGGCGCTGCTCGCGCCCTGGGCCGGGGCCGCCTGCGCACGCTTTTTGAGTTCAGGCAGCGGCAGATAGGGCGTCACATTATTGCCTTCGACGATGGTCTTGTCGACGTTGGACAGAACGCCCTCCATGGTTTCATAATACATGCGCCGGCGCGTGACTTCGGGCGCCAGCTTATATTGTTCATACACCTTGTCGAACGCGGCGGCCTCGCCCTGCGCCTTGGCCGTCACCTGCTGCGCGGCGGCGCGCGCCTGATTGAGGTAGGTCTGGGCGGTCTGCTGCGCGGCCGACACGGCCTTGAATGCGTCGTTCACGGCGGTTGGCGGATCGGCCTGCTTGATCGCGACGCCCTGAATGCGGATACCCGACTTATAGCTGTCCAGGATTTCCTGCATCTTCTGTTCGACCTGCTGCTCGATGCTGCTGCGGCCCGCGCCCAGCGCATCGTCCAGGCTGACGCTGGCCAGCACCGATCGCATCGCGCTTTCGGCGACTTCGCGCACGGAGGCGTCCGGGTCTGAAAGCTGGAACAGATAGAGTTCCGGGTTGCGAATGTTCCAGCGCACCGAATAAGCCAGATCGATGATATTCTGGTCGCCGGTGAGCACCAGATTCTCGCTCTCCGCGCTCACCGACCCGATGTCGATGGTGCGGATTTCCTCGACGTCCACGGTCGTCACCGCCTCGAACGGGGCGGGCAGGGTCAGGCTGATGCCGGGGGAAAGAGTGCGGCTATATTTGCCAAGGAGGGTCACGACGCCGCGTTCCTGCGGGCCGACGCGGTGAAAACTGGTCAGCACCAGCCATAATATGACCAGCAGGCCGACCGCAAAGGGCCAGAGCGCCTTGCCGGCGCCGCGCGGCGGCATGCCGCCAAAGCCGCCGCCATTGCCGCCACCGCCGCCCTGGCCAAAGCTTTCGCGGCCCCGGCGCAGCAATTCCTCGATCGCCGAAGGCCCCTTGGCATTGCCGCCGGACGGCTTGCCCGGCTGGGTCCACGGATTGCGCGGGCCGCCGTCGCCGCCTTTCTGGCCGTCCCCGTCAGGTCCGTCATTCTTGCCGCCCCATGGGCCTTGGACCATTGCTGCGATCGCGGGCATCCACCCGAATTTTCTTCTCATGTTGCCTTCTATAGGAAGGCTCTTCTCCGAAAAACAGTGCCAATGGCTGCGAATATTGCCTACAGGGCGTCGCCATGACCGATCTTCCCGATTTTGCCGCCCGTTTGACCGCCCTGACCGATGGCCGCGCCAGCACCCCGCGCGTCAAGGATGGGGTGATGACCCTTGCGCTCGATGTGGGCGGCCTCGCCCCCGAACAGCGCGATGGACTGGCCGCCGCCATTCGCGAAGGCGGGCTGACCGTGCCGGGCGTTGCCGAAGTGCGCATCGCCATGACCGCTGAAAAGAAGGTGCTGAAAATCCTTGCCGTCGCATCGGGCAAGGGCGGGGTGGGCAAATCGACCCTGTCGGCCAACCTTGCCGTTGCGCTCCATCGGCTGGGCCTCCGCGTCGGGCTGGTCGACGCCGACATTTATGGTCCCTCGCAGGCCAAGCTGATGGGCAGCGAAGATCAAAAGCCGGTCGCCCGCGACAAGAAGCTGGTGCCCGTCACCGGCGTCGCCGGCATTCCGATGCTGTCGATGGCGCATCTGGTGGAGCCGGGCAAGGCGCTGGCCTGGCGCGGGCCGATGGTCGGCAATGCGCTCAGCCAGTTGATCGAGGCCGAATGGGGCGACACGCAATTGCTGGTGGTCGACATGCCGCCCGGCACCGGCGACATTCAGCTGACCATGGTGCAAAAGCATAAGCCCGCCGGCGCGGTGATCGTCTCCACGCCGCAGGATCTCGCCCTGATCGACGCGACCCGCGCCGTCAGCCTGTTCGCGCAGGCGGGCGTGCCGATGGTCGGGCTGGTCGAAAATATGGCCGGCTATGCCTGCCCCCATTGCGGCGAAATCTCCGATCCCTTCGGACAGGGCGGGGCGGAAAGCACGGCGGGCGACCTCGCCATGCCATTCCTGGGCCGCATCCCGCTGGCGATCGACATACGCCGACGCTCCGATGCCGGCGATCCGCCGGCCGCAGGCGATGGTCCTTATGCCGACGCCTTCGCCGCGATCGCGCAGAAGGTCGCCGACTGGCTGAAACAACCAGCCTGACGATCTAATTCCCCTCCCGCAGGCGAGAGGGGCAGCGAGACTTAATGACCCCGGCCTTGAGCCGGGGGAATATAGTCGCAGCGGGGTGGGCAGCCGCTCCCTGTCCTACGCGCCATTAGCCACCCATAATCGCATCCCGCGCTTCCAGCGCCCAACCTCGCCCACTTTGCGATAGGATCAGCCCAGCGCAACAAAATGTCCGATTCGGCGGGAAATATGCGAAGTTAAGCCAAATCCATCGGGCGCGCTGACCGGATGCGCCGCATCTGGAATGCCACCTTGCCAATATCATCCGTTCGCCCTGAGCCTGTCGAAGCTTCAAACGAGGCACGTGACTCGTTTGAACCTGAGCGCCTGCTGCAAGCAGGCAGTCGAAGGGGGCTGTACTTCACTTAAACGCTTCAAGAGAAGGGCGGGGCTTCGACAGGCTCAGCCCGAACGCAAGTTAGGTAATGTGGCTTCAGCGCTCTGTGTCGCTAAAGCCGCAAATGCAGAAACTGGTTGAACGCGCTCGCACTATAGCCCCCGAACGCTTCTCCATTCTCAAAACCATGCGCGCGGTATAGCGCCAGCGCTGGATCAAACGCCGGCCCGCTCCCGGTTTCCAGGCTCAGCCGCGTCATCCCCCGATCCCGCGCCTGCCCAATGATATGCCGCAGCAATTCGGCCGCAGCCCCGCGCCGCAGATGCTCAGGATGGGTGCGCATCGACTTGATCTCTCCATGGTCGGCCGTCAGCGTCCTTAGCGCGCCGACCCCGGCGATGGTCGTCCCGTCCCACACGGACCACACTGCTATATCGGGCCGCTGCAATCCCGACAGGTCCAGCGCGAACACGGCGTCGGCCGGGCTATTGGCCTGCATGCCTGAAAGATGCAGGGCCAGCAGCGCACGGGTCTGCGGGTCGGTCAGGTCGTCGGGGCGTATGTCGAACATGGCCTAAGCACTAACCGGCGCTCCACGTCTTGCAAGCGGCCATATCCTCCCCATGTCCGTCGGGAAAGGAAACGCCCATGCCGCTCACCGCCCCGCAGGATATTGCCGCATTGCTGGAAGGCACCCGCACGATCGCGCTGGTCGGCATGTCCGACCGGCCCGACCGCGCCAGCTACAGCGTGATGGCCTTCCTCCAGAATCATGGCTATCGCGTCCTGCCGGTCAATCCGCAGATTGCGGGCGAACATGTCCATGGCGAATTTGTCTGGGGCCGCCTGTCCGACATCGGCGTGCCGATCGACATGGTCGATATTTTCCGCCGCAGCGAAGCGGCCGGCGACGCCGTAGATGAAGCGATTGCCGCCGGCGCGAAATCGGTCTGGATGCAGCTTGGCGTCATCAATGAAGCCGCCGCCGCCCGCGCCGAAGCGGCCGGCCTTCAGGTCGTGATGGACCGTTGCCCCGCGATCGAAATCCCGCGTCTGGGCCTTGCGCCGATTTCCGCCGATTAACCCTAGGCAGCGCGCCAAGCCCCGACTATCAGGCAGGCATGGCGCGCGCACCGCGGAAGCAATCGAACAAGAGCAAAGGCATCAGCCGGCGGACCTTGCTGGTCGGCGGCGGTGCTGCGGCGGGCCTGCTGATCGCATGGGGCGCATGGCCGCGCCGCTACCGGCCCAATCTCAATGCCGGTCCGACCGAAACGATCGTCAACGCCTTTCTGAAGATCGACCGATCCGGCCAGATCATCGTGGTCGTGCCCCAGACCGAAATGGGGCAGGGCGTCACCACCGTCCTGCCACAGATATTGGCGGATGAACTGGGTGCGGACTGGCGCTCCGTCGCGGTCCAGAGCGCGCCCGTCAGCCCGCTCTATGCCAACACGCTGCTGGCGCGCGAATGGCTGGCGAGCGACTGGACCCGCGTGCTGGGCGATGCGGGCGACTGGGCGATCGGCCAATATGCGACCCGCAGCGCGCTGATGCTGACGGGCGGCGGCACGTCCGTCCCGATGTTCCATGACGCCTATCGCGACGCCGGCGCGGTTGCGCGCGTGCTATTGTGCAAGGCGGCGGCGGCCTCATGGTCCATCCCCTGGGAAAGCTGCGACATTCAGGACGGCCTGATTTCGGACGGCGCGGACCGGCGGATGAAGATTGGCGACGTCGTCGCCGAAGCAGTGCAGTTCGACCTGCCCGAAATCCTGCCCTATCGACAGGGGCAGGACGCGCGCCTGTCCGGGCAGGATCTGCCGCGCCTTGATACCCCGTCCAAGATTGACGGCAGTCATAATTTCGCCGCCGACATTCGTCTGCCCGACATGGTCTATGCCTCGATCCGGCAGGGGCCGATCGGCGACGCTCTGCTCGCTGGCACGGATGATCGCGCCGCCGGCGGCGTCACCGGCTTCCTCAAGCTGGTGAAGCGGGACCGCTGGGTCGCCGCCGTCGCCAGCAACTGGTGGGCGGCCAACAAGGCGCTGGATCTGGCCGATCCGGTCTTCACCCTGCGCGGCAAGCCGGTCAGCAGCGGCGGCATCGACGAAGCGCTGGAAAATGCCTTCTCCTCGTCCGCCGGTCGCCGCCTCTATGCGCAGGGCGATCTGCTGCCAGTGTTCGAAGGGGCGACGATCCTCGCGAGCGAATATCAGGTCGACGCCGGCCTGCATCTTGCCCTTGAACCCCTATGCGCCACCGCCCGCGTCACTGACGACGGCGCGGAAGTCTGGATGGCGACGCAGGCCCCCGGCCTGGCCCGCGCCGCCATCGCCGATGCGCTCGGCCTGTCCGCCGACGCGGTGACGCTCTATCCGCTCCATGCCGGCGGCTCCTTCGGGCGGAAGATGGACTGGGACGCGGGCGTGCAGGCGGCGCTCATCGCCCGCGACATGGGCCGTCCGGTGCAACTGCAATGGTCGCGGCTGGAGGATGTGGTGCAGGATCGGCCCAGCGCGCCGGCCCATGCCCGCATGGCCGCCAAGCTCGGGCGCAACGGCGCGATCGAAGGCTGGCTGGCCAAGGTCGCGACCCCCTGCGCCATGACGCAGACCTGGGCGCGGATCGCCGATGGCAAGCTGCCCCATGAAGCCGCGGCGGACGCAGCGGACAAGGCGACCCGGCTCGCCGTCGCCGGCATGGCGCCGTCTTACGCCATCCCCAATTGGGCGGTGGATCATTATCCCGCCGATGTCGGCCTGCCGCTTGGCTTCACGCGGGGGAATGCGCATCTGCACAGCGCCTTCTTCACCGAAAGCTTCCTCGATGAACTGGCGCATCTGGCGAATATGGAGGCCATGTCCTTCCGCATTCAGATGCTGGGCGGCAATCCGCGCCTCGCCCATTGCCTGTCGACCGCGGCGGCGATGGGCGGCTGGCAAGGCGGCGTGCCGGGCAGCGGGCAGGGGCTGGCGACCCATATGATGAACGGCGCCTATGCCGCCGTGCTGGTGGAGGCGGAAATGAGCGGCGACCGGCTGAATGTCAGCCGCATCGTCGCGGCGGTCGACGCCGGCGATCAGGTCAATCCCGATATCGCGCGGCAACAGATTGAAAGCGGTCTGGTCTATGGCCTTGCCTATGCCATGGGCGCGTCAGTCCCCTATGAAGCTGGCCTGCCGATCCGCGCAATATTGGGCCGGATGAACCTGCCGCGCCTTGCCGACGTCGGCGAAGTGACGGTCGAGTTGATGCGCAGCACTGCCGATCCCGCCGGCGTCAGCGATGTTGCCGCGCCGCTGGTCGCCCCCGCCATCGCCAATGCCCTGTACACATGGACAGGTCAGCGTTTGCGCAGCCTGCCCTTAGTGGGGGCTGCATGAGCCTTCCCATCGATCATCCCGCCATTCCTGCGCCTCGCGTCGGCTTGTTGCTCATCAATCTGGGCACGCCCGATGCGCCCGACGCAAAGTCGGTGCGGCGCTATCTGGCGGAATTTCTGTCCGACCGCCGCGTCGTGGAAATCCCCAAGCTGATATGGCAGCCGATCCTGCACGGCGCGATCCTGACCACCCGGCCAAAGAAATCCGCCCATGCCTATCAACAGGTGTGGAGCGATGAAGGCTCTCCCCTTGCCGTGCACACCCGCGATACCGCCCGCGCGTTGCAACAGGCGATGCCGCAGGTGATGGTCGACTGGGCGATGCGTTACGGCAATCCATCCATTGCGGCTCGGCTGGCGGATATGAAGGCGCAGGGATGCGACCGCATCCTGCTCGCGCCGCTCTACCCGCAATATAGCGCCGCGACGACCGCCACCGCCAATGACGCCGCTTTTGCCGCGCTAAAGGCGATGCGCTGGCAACCGGCGATTCGCACCCTGCCGCCCTATCATGACGACCCTGCTTATATCGGCGCGCTCAGGGCGTCGATCGAAGCGCAGGTCGCAGCGCTCGCTTTCAAGCCGGACGCTTTGCTCGCCAGTTTCCATGGCATGCCCGAACGCACCCTGCATCTGGGCGACCCCTATCATTGCCAGTCGATGAAGACGGTGCGCCTGCTGCGCGAAGCGTTGACCTTGCCGGTCCATATGAGCTTTCAGTCGCGGTTTGGCCGCGCCAAATGGCTTGAACCCGAAACGGAGGCGACGCTCGCCAAATTGGTGCGGGAAGGTGTCCGAAATATTGCTGTCACGACACCGGGCTTTTCTGCTGACTGCCTTGAAACGCTTGAAGAAATCGCATTGCGCGCAAAAGAAGTTTTTTTGCGCGAGGGCGGCGAAAATTTCGCCTATTTGCCTTGTTTAAATGCGTCGGCGGACGCTATCACTCTCTACCAGAGGCTTATGAGCCGCGAGCTTTCGGGTTGGATCGACTGACCCTAGTTGGAAGAGGACGCTTTTATGTCGAGAGTGGCGATCGTGACGGGCGGAACGCGGGGTATCGGCGAGGCGATTAGTCTGGCGCTCAAGGAATTGGGCTATACCGTTGCCGCCAACTATGCTGGCAACGAGGAAAAGGCCAAGGCGTTCACCGACAGGACCGGTATTGCGTCCTTTAAATGGGACGTCGGCGATCATCAGGCATGCCTCGACGGCTGCGCAGCTGTCACCGAAGCGCTTGGTCCCATCGATGTGGTCGTCAACAATGCGGGCATCACCCGTGACGGCGTGCTGGCGCGGATGAGCTTCGACGACTGGAACGAAGTGATGCGCATCAACCTGGGCGGCTGTTTCAACATGGCCAAGGCGACATTCGGCGGCATGCGCGAACGCGGCTGGGGCCGCATCGTCAACATCGGTTCGATCAATGGTCAGGCCGGTCAATATGGCCAGGTCAACTATGCCGCCGCCAAATCGGGCATCCATGGTTTCACCAAGGCGCTGGCGCAGGAAGGCGCCAAATATGGCGTGACCGTGAACGCCATCGCGCCCGGCTATATCGACACTGACATGGTCGCCGCCGTGCCCGCGCCGGTGCTGGAAAAGATTGTGGCGAAAATTCCGGTTGGTCGCCTCGGTCAGGCCCATGAAATCGCCCGCGGCGTTGCTTTCCTGTGCTGCGAGGAAGGCGGCTTCGTGACCGGCAGCACGCTGTCGATCAACGGCGGCCAGCATATGTATTGATGGATAGCGGCGGCCCCGACACGCCTTCGGGGCCGCCGACCTTCGCGCCGCCGGTCAAGCGGAGCGTGACCATCGCCGGCCATCAGACGGCGATCAGCCTGGAACCCATCTTCTGGATTGCGCTGCGCCATGCCGCCGCGCAGGACAATGTTCCGGTCAACGCCCTCATTGCGCGCATTGATGTCGCGCGTCTGGCTGCCGATCCCGCGCCCAATCTGGCAAGTGCGATACGTTGCTGGCTTTTTGCGCAAAATCAACGAAGTGAATAAGAGCTATTCGCATTAGCGTTGACAGTAAGAACGATTCGCAATAGCAGCCCTCCGTCTAAGACAGAGGGGAAACTGCTTTCATGAGCAAGTCTGCATCACACACGTCATTTCTTGCGCTGAGTTGCGTCGGCGCCATGGCTTTTGCGACCGCCGCGCACGCCCAGACTGCCGACCAGGGCCAAAAGCTGGGCGGCATGACGGTCACCGATACCGCGATTGATGAATCGGAAATCAAGGTCGAGAAGGCGGAATCGCCCAAATATGTCCGGCCGCTGCTGGACACGCCCCAGACGATCACCGTCATTGGCAACCAGACGATTTCCAAGCAGAATCTGTTGACGCTGCGCGACGTGCTGTCGACCGTGCCGGGCATCACCTTTGGCGCAGGCGAAGGCGGCGGTGGTTATGGCGACAGCATCAACCTGCGCGGCCAGAGCGCCAATACCGACATCAGCATCGACGGCGTGCGCGACAGCGCGCAATATAGCCGCACCGACCCGTTCAACCTTGAACAGATTGAAGTGACCAACGGCGCCAATTCGGTCTATGCCGGTTCCGGTTCGGTCGGCGGCAACATCAATCTTGTCACCAAGCGTCCCAAGGCGGACAATGAAACGCTGGTCCAGGCCGGCATCGGCACGTCGGACTATTATCGCGCGACAATCGACAGCAATGTGCGCGTCAGCGATCTGGTCGCGGTGCGCCTGAACGCCATGTATCATGAAAATGACGTGGCACGCCGCGACGTCGACCGCTATGAACGCTGGGGCGTTGCGCCCTCCGTCAAGCTGGGTGTGGACGGGCCGACCTCGCTGACGCTGCTCTACACGCATCAGGAGGACAAGAATACGCCGCTCTATGGCGTCCCCTATTACAAGAACGCCTTTTACGACGGCGCCCTGCCGGGTGTGCCCTATAGCGGCTATTTCGGGTACAAGAATGTCGATCGCCAGGATCAGACGATTGATCAGGCGACCGCGATCTTCGACCACAAATTCAGCGACACGCTGGCTGTCCGCAACCTGACCCGGTGGCAGCGCGTTGCGCAGAATCTGGTGGTCGATCCGCCACAGGGCGGCACCTACTGCCTGGCCGACGGCAAGACCCAGCAGGGTGTGGCCTGCGCGGCCGGCCAGGTGCCGGGCACCTATTATCCCGGTGGCCCGCGCGGCAATTTCCGCAACTCGGTCAACCAGACACTCTACACGCAGACAGACCTGACCTTCACCATTCCGGGCGGTCACACGCTGGTGCTGGGTGCGTCCGGCTTGCAGGAGGATTATGACCTCGACAGCGGCAATGTGTTCCGCAATGCCGACGGATCGAGTGTGGTGCCTTCGCCGCTGAACCCGATCGTCATCGGCACGCCGACCGACTATACCGGCCCGATCAATCCGACCCGCACCAGCGCGCAGACGGGCGATCTCTACAATCTGGCCGTCTATGCCTTTGGCGCGGCCAAGCTTGTCGAGGGACTGGAGCTGAACGGCGGCGTCCGGTACGAATATAATCATGCCAAATTCCGGTCGGACAGCATCGCTACGCTGGCGGCCGGCGGCGCCTACACGACCGGGCCGACGCAGCTGGCGACGGACAATCTCTTCTCCTACCGCATCGGCCTGGTTTACAAGCCGATGGAAAATGCCAGCCTCTATATCGCCTATGGCAATTCCAAGAACCCCACCGCCACCAGCGTGCGCGCCGGTTGCGGCCTGCTCGTCACCGCACCCACCGGCGGCGAAGTCAGCGATCCGTGCGACGCCAAACCGGAACAGGCGGTCAATTACGAAATCGGCGGCAAGGTTGACCTGTTCGATCATAAGCTGCAACTGACGGCCGCACTGTTCCGCAACGAACGCACTAACTATCGCGTCACCAGCAACGATCCCTTCATCGGCAACCTGCCGGTCAATGACGGTCGCAATCGCGTGAACGGCGTGACGCTGGGCGCATCGGGCAACATCACGCCCGACTGGACCGTCTTTGCCAACTACACCTATCTGGACAGCAAGGTCATCCAGAGCATCTCCGACTTCCAGAAGGATGCCGGCGTGCTCGATGCCCAGGCCGGCAACCCGATGACCAACAATCCGAAACATTCGGGCAGCCTGTTCACCACTTATACGCTGCCGTTCGGTCTGCAACTGGGTTATGGCCTGACTTATCAGGGCAGCTTCTACCTCAACAACGCGCTGACGACGCCGGCTACTGTGCTCTACAAGTCGGATTCCTATGTCGTGCAGCGGGCGATGCTGTCCTACACCTTCTTCGAGAAGCTGACGGCGCAGCTCAACGTCCAGAACTTCACCAACGAGAAATATTACACCAGCATCCGTAACAATGGCTGGGCTAATCCGGGTGAGGGGCGATCCTGGGTGCTGACCCTGGGTTACAAGCTGTAAGCCGACTCCCCCCCCGGCGCGTCCCTGCCGGGGGATAAAGGGGCGGGCGGCGATACACTCCTCCTCGGGTCGCCGCCCGTCTCGACCTTTTCCGAATGTTTCCAGATCGCGATTGATTCGCATTAGTCTTCGCGTTATGGGCGCGGAGAGGGAGGCGCTTCCATGTTGCAAGCCGCTAGCCAGCCGATCGATGACTATGGGGCCATGGCCGACAATCAGGACGCCGTGGTTGCGCCTGTTATTCCAGCCGTCCCTGCATCAGCCGCAGCGATGCCCTCCGAACGCTATCGCGCACGCTCCCGTCCCAATCTGCCGGCTATCGCCGTGATTCTGGTGATTCACGCTCTGGTGATCGGGGCATTGATCCAGGTGCGAAACCATGTACAGCGCGCCGAGGCGGCGAAGTTGACGGTTGTCAACCTGACCCCGCCGCCACCGCCGCCCGCCGCTGAAACCCCGCCACCTCCGCCATCGCAGCCGCAGGTGGTCGCTCCCCCGCCCATCGTGCAGACGCCCGCGCCTCCGGTGCCGGTGCAGACCACGCCGGATCCCGTGCCAGTGCCCAGCCCCGCGCCGGCCTATGTGGCGCCGTCGCCTGCGCCCGCCGCTCCGGCTGCGCCGCCGGCTCCGCCCAGCATCGTGCAGGGTGGCGATCTCGGCACCCAGATGGTCGCCGGCAAGCCGCCTCGCTATCCGATCGAAAGCCGCCGCAAGCATGAGCAGGGAACGGTCGTGCTGACCCTGATCCTGGGGCTGGACGGCGCTGTCGAAACGGTCAGCATATCGCAAAGCAGCGGATCGTCCCGCCTCGACAATGCGGCGCGCGACGCGGTGAAGGGATGGCGTTGGAAGCCGACCATTCGCGGAGGCCAGCCGGTTCGCGTCAGGGGCGTCGTTGAAATCCCCTTCGTTCTTCGGACGGATGCTGCCTGAGTCTTTATGCTGATTGCCATTCCCGACCTGATCGACGCTGCTGGCGTTATGTCCATCCGCGCCCTGATCGATGCTGCTGACTGGGTGGATGGCAACATCACTTCGGGTCATCAGTCGGCATTGGCCAAGCGCAATCTGCAATTGCCCGAGGATAGCGATGCTGCAAAGCGGGCGGGGCAGATGGTGCTGGACGCGCTGGGGCAATCTGCGCTGTTCATCGCCGCCGCGCTGCCGCTCAAGATTTTTCCGCCGCTGTTCAACAGTTATGCCGGCAGCCAGAATTTCGGCGTGCATGTCGACAATGCCGTGCGCATTCAGGCGGGAACGGGCTTTCGCGTCCGATCGGACCTGTCGATCACGGTATTCCTGGAGGAACCGGACGCTTATGACGGCGGCGAATTGACGATCGAAACCAATTTCGGCGTGCAGCAGGTCAAGCTGCCGGCCGGCCATGCGGTGCTTTATCCTTCGTCATCGCTCCATCGGGTGGAGCCTGTCACGCGCGGACGGCGGGTCGCCAGTTTCTTCTGGCTCCAGTCGATGATTCGCGATGATGGCGCGCGCCAGATGCTGTTCGACCTTGATCGCAGCGTGCAGGGGGTGGCGAGCGCACTGGGGCAGGACCATGCCGAAGTCATTCGCCTGACCGGCGTCTATCATAATCTGCTGCGGCGCTGGGCCGACGCCTGACGAGTCAGGCGAAGGCCCCCGTCCGCTCCCGGAGGGAGGGACAGGGGGCTGAATGGATCAGGCGACCATCTTTTCGCTGAAATAGCTCATGATCTGGTCGACGAACTCGCGCTGGATGTGCATGCCGTCTTCCTTGTAGACGACGCTGCGGTCGCTGAGCGTCGCCATTTCATAGCTGGGGAAATATTGCAGCTTTTCGGGATGGCGGGCGACCCAGCTTTCCGCGACGGTGCGCAGCATCGATTTGGAAAGGCAGTTGGCAACCACGACGTCGCGCGGCGTGAAGGTGGCGGAAAGCGTCACGGGCGATACGGTAACGATGATGTTCGCCTTGGGATTGGCCTGCGTCAGCAACTCGTAGATCTGCTCCACGTTGCGCATATTTTCTTCATAGCTGATGACGCGGAATTCGAAGCGATCATCATTCAGCAGGTTGCGGCTACCTTCGTCCGAACGGCCGAAGATGGGCGCGAAGTTGATGAAGTTTTCCTGCTTCTTGTCGTACCAGCCTTCGATCAGGCCAAGCGTGATGGTGACGACATTGGCGCTGAGCATATTGCGGAAATAGGCGATCGTGCCTTCGCGATACGCGCGGATCTGGTCGATCGGACCCGACGGGATGACCGGGTGGGAATGAAGATCGATGTAGCGGCCATTGGGCAGTTGAAAAAAGCCTTCCTCGGGAAAGGGGGTGCCGAGCGCCCAGCGCAGTTCGTTGAGGATGGAATAGGTGTTGTACCGATTGACATAGCCGGTATCGACCGAGGCCGGGATGGTGCCGACGCCCTTGAGCGACAGGGCGTTGAAGCCCTTGCGGTTCAGCGACCGTTCGACTTCGCGGGCGAAGCAGGAGCCGACCGTGAAGATGCTGTCACTCGCCGAAATCTTGCGGTTGACGATCGTTCCGGGCCGGAAGATCTTGCCCATGCGTTCCGTGGCAAGTTCTTTATCGCCCTTTTTTTCCGTAGAATTGGTGTGCCACCTGGATAGTTTATTTTCCGAAAAGTGACGCTGCGCATCTTCGAATGAATATGCATATACCGGCTGCAGGTCTTCACTGTTCCGCGTCATGTTTTCCTCATCGATTCGTCATTGGCAGCCACATCGGGGCAGCCAATATTGTGCGCTGCGATAACGACAAGGTCCAGAAAATATTGGCGACAGTCGGATCAACTGCCGCCAATGAAAGATCAGCGTTCGATCTGGCTGACGTCGCGCACCGCGCCCTTTGCGGCGTTGGTGGTCATGGCGGCATAGGCGCGCAGGGCGGGGGAGACTTCGCGCTTGCGGCCGAAGGGCTTCCATGCCTTCGCGCCGCGCGCTTCCATTTCGGCGCGGCGGGCGTCGAGGATGGCGTCGTCCAGATCGACCTTGATGACGCGGGCGGGGATGTCGATGACGATCGGATCGCCCGTCTCGACCAGCGCGATCATGCCGCCTTCGGCTGCTTCGGGCGAGACATGGCCGATCGACAGGCCCGACGTGCCGCCCGAAAAGCGTCCGTCGGTGATGAGCGCGCAGGCTTTGCCCAGCCCCTTCGACTTGAGGTAGCTGGTCGGATACAGCATTTCCTGCATGCCCGGCCCGCCCTTTGGTCCTTCATAGCGGATGATGACGACGTCGTTCGCCTTCACTTCATTGCCCAAAATGCCGGCGACCGCCGCGTCCTGGCTTTCATAGACGCGCGCGGTGCCGTGGAAGACGAGGATGCTCTCGTCCACGCCGGCGGTCTTCACGATGCAGCCTTCGGGCGCGAGGTTGCCGGACAGGACGGCGATGCCGCCATCCTTGGAGAAGGCGTGCTCGACCGAACGGATCACGCCCTTTTCGCGGTCGGTGTCCAGTTCTTCCCAGCGCTCGGACTGGCTGAAAGCGGTCTGCGTCGGCACGCCGCCGGGCGCCGCGCGATAGAAGTTGCGCACTTCCTCGCTATTGGTGCGGCCAATGTCCCAGCGGGCGAGCGCGGCCGACATGGTCGGCGCATGCACGGTTGGCAGCGATCCGTCGATCAGGCCGGCGCGCTCCAGTTCACCCAGGATCGCCATGATGCCGCCGGCGCGGTGGACATCCTCCATATGGACGTCATTTTTCGCCGGCGCGACCTTGCAGAGGCACGGCACGCGGCGCGACAAGCGGTCGATGTCGGCCATGGTGAAGTCGATGCCGCCCTCGAACGCTGCGGCGAGCAGGTGCAGCACCGTATTGGAGGAGCCGCCCATTGCGATGTCCAGGCTCATCGCATTTTCGAACGCGGCGAAATTGGCGATGCTGCGCGGCAGGACGCTGGCGTCATCCTGCTCATAATAGCGCTTCGTGATGTCGACGATCAGATGGCCGGCTTCGCGGAACAGTCGTTCGCGATCGCTATGGGTCGCCAGCGTCGAACCATTGCCCGGCAGCGACAGGCCCAGCGCTTCGGTCAGGCAGTTCATCGAATTGGCGGTGAACATGCCCGAGCAGCTGCCGCAGGTGGGGCAGGCGGAGCGCTCGATCGTCTGGACTTCCTCGTCCGTGTAGCTTTCATCGGCGGCGACGACCATGGCGTCGACCAGATCGAGCGCGACCTTCTTGCCGCGCACGACGGTCTTGCCGGCTTCCATCGGCCCGCCGGACACGAAGACGACAGGGATGTTGAGGCGCATGGCGGCCATCAGCATGCCGGGCGTGATCTTGTCGCAATTGGAGATGCAGACGATCGCGTCGGCGCAATGAGCGTTGACCATATATTCGACGCTGTCGGCGATCAGATCGCGGCTGGGCAGGGAATAGAGCATGCCGCCATGGCCCATGGCGATACCGTCATCGACCGCGATGGTGTTGAATTCCTTGGCGACGCCGCCGGCGGCCTCAATCTCGCGCGCGACCAACTGGCCCAGATCCTTCAGGTGCACATGGCCGGGCACGAACTGGGTGAAGCTGTTGGCAATGGCGATGATCGGCTTGCCGAAATCCTCGTCCTTCATCCCCGTGGCGCGCCAGAGGCCACGGGCACCCGCCATGTTGCGGCCATGGGTGGTGGTGCGGGAACGATAGGCAGGCATGACTCGGATCCTTCGGGTAAAATATCGCGGCCCCTCTACAGGCTGGGGCCGGACTGTGAAACATATTATTCCTTTTATGGATCCATTGCGTCATTTTCTTGCGCCGAGCGCCAACCTGTCTTGAGGCGCGTCGCGGGCTTAACTTCGCATATTTCCCGCCAAATTCGACATTTCATGTCGCATCCGTGAAATTATATTATCAGGGACGCCCCGCAAATATAGGTGGCCGGGCCATTGTAGGACAGGGCGCGGCGGGACGGGCGGCGCGCCGACGGACCGATGCGCGTCGGCCCCGCGACTGTCCCATGGCGGGACCGGCCGCGTCGATGCGCAAAGCGTGCTGGCGCTGGTGGAAATCATGGTTAAGAAAGGCTTTATGCCTGTTTCCCGGACGTCCGTTTCCCGGTTTCCCCTTCCACGTCTGATGGCTCCTTTCGCCTGTCTTGCCGCCAGTCTTGCCCTCCGTCCCGTCGCGGCCGATGCCGCGCCTGCCCCGTCGGCGATGGATACGCCGCTGGCGCCGGGCGGCTATCGCTGGCTGGCGGACGGGGCGGGGGACGGGCCGCTCTACATGATTGTCAGCATCGAGCGGCAGCGCGTGCATGTCTATAGCGGCGATCGACTGATTGGCGTCGCGAGCGTATCCACCGGCATGAAGGGGCACCGCACGCCAACGGGCGCCTATCCGATCCTGCAAAAGCGGCAATGGCATCGCTCCAACCTGTACAGCAATGCGCCCATGCCCTTCATGCAGCGGCTGACATGGGACGGGATCGCCCTGCATGCCGGGCATAATCCGGGCTATCCCGCCAGCCATGGCTGCATCCGCCTGCCCTATGCCTTTGCGCAGAAGCTGTTCGCGCTGACGCGGATCGGGACGCTGGTGGAGGTGACGCAGGCTCGGCTCAACGCCGCGCTGCGCCTCGATCCGCTGGTGGTGAGCGATCCGGGCAGCACGGTCGTCAGCTTCGGGTCTGGCAAGGGCAGGAGCGGAATATTACCGCCGGCGGAGGCCGGGATGGGGGCGTGCCCATGCTGGAGATCGATCCGGCGATTTTCGGTGCGCGATATAACACGCGTTGATCGAAGAAAAATAAGCAACTTATAGATTATGGTAGCATAATATCGAAGATAATCGATCAATATCTATTGATTTGGATCAATATCATCTTTTGATCTTGGCGATTTCCGTATAATATAATTTTCGGGTCGGTCAAATTCAGGGGGTGGATATGCGAAATATATTTCTCATGATTTTGTTGTCATCCAGTTTGGCTATTTCCGGTTGCGGATATGTCGCGCGGGATCTTCGTCATCCGGGTGGAGCCATCGGGGGGTGCTGGATCGACGCATGTTTGATGCAAGTGGGTCCAAGCAACTTGTTTTGCTACGCAGCGCCATTTTGATCGCGATGGTCGCGCGAGCCGGCACCGTCTATTCGCGCGACCAGAAAGATGGTGAGGCTTACGTAAACTATATGGTCGGTGCTTCAGACGAGATTAATATTCTCGCCGGCCATATTCAAGCGGCTGATCCTGGGCTTGCTTGCGATGTTCCAACATTGGCTGCGCAGCGAATGACATCTGCCCAAATTACAGCCATTGTAACACCGGCTGGTGCAGCTATTCCACCCGATCGTCCCAATAGCGATGGATGTTTTACCTATAGTGTCAATTTTGAATCGGATATGCCGATGCTTGAGAGACGCCTGTTTCGTCTTGCAATGGCTGCCCTACCGCAAGAACAGGCGAAGAAATTTTTGGATCAGATCGCCAAGGGAGATGCGATGGGGGCAGCAATCGCGGCGTTTAATTTTTCCGTCAAGGCGCTAGATGGATTACATAGCGGAGCCGCTGTCCATCGGACAGGCGTGGAAATCGTCGCCCGGCAGCATGATGGATGTCAGGCTGCCGTACCAGCGACCGTTTATGAGGCCGCTCATTGTATGGGGTTGCCAACCGATACGTTGTTTGTAGGCAAACATGATGATCGGGGGGATTATGCCCCGGTGATAAACGACGCCAGTTTCTTCGCGCTGATGCGCAACCTGCGTGATAGTTGTCGCATGATATCTCTTGGGATTGATGACGACAGTGTGGTCGATCTCAATCAGGCTCGCGTGACGCGTATCGAAAAATGCAATGGCATTGAGTACCATCCGCGATCACGCTGGAGTACGCAGTAACAACCTGCTTGGAATCAGACGGCCGGCCCGCCGCCGGGCCGGCCGTCTGCTATAAGCCTTGCCTTATGCCGCCTGCGCCGCCTCTTCGCTGGCGGGCAGGCGGATGAGGTAATCGAAAGCGGAAAGCGCCGCCGTCGATCCCGCACCCATGGCGATCACGATCTGCTTGTAGGGAACCGTGGTGCAGTCCCCCGCCGCGAAGATCCCCGGCTGGCTGGTTTCGCCACGCGCATCAATCTCGATCTCGCCCCGGTTGGACAGGGCGATGCTGTCCTTCAACCATTCGGTGTTCGGCACCAGGCCGATCTGGACGAAAATGCCCTCCAGTTCGACATCATGTTCCGTGCCATGGTTGCGGTCCTTATAGGACAGGCCCGTCACCCGCTCACCATTGCCGTCGACCTTGGTGGTCAGCGCCGATGTGATGATCTTCACATTGGGCAGGCTGGCGAGCTTGCGCTGGAGCACCGCATCGGCGCGCAACTGGCTGTCATATTCGATCAGCGTCACATGGGCGACGATGCCGGCCAGGTCGATCGCCGCTTCGACGCCGCTATTGCCGCCGCCGATCACCGCCACGCGCTTGCCCTTGAACAGCGGACCGTCGCAATGCGGGCAATAAGCCACGCCCTTGTTGCGATATTCATCCTCGCCCGGCACGCCCATCTGCCTCCAGCGCGCGCCGGTCGACAGGATGATGGTGCGGCCCTTCAAGGATGCGCCATTTTCCAGCACGACCTCATGATAGCCGCCCTCGCTCTTCGCGGGGATCAGCTTGGCCGCCTTTTGCAGGTTCATGATCTCGACATCATAATCCTTGACGTGCGCTTCCAATGCGGACGCGAGCTTCGGCCCTTCGGTGCGCGATACCGAAATGAAGTTTTCGATGTCCATGGTGTCGAGCACCTGACCGCCGAACCGCTCGGCCGCGACGCCGGTGCGGATGCCCTTGCGCGCCGAATAGATGGCCGCCGCAGCGCCAGCGGGACCGCCGCCGATCACCAGTACTTCGAACGGATCCTGCGCCTTGATCTTCTCGGCAGCACGCGCTTCGGCGCCGCTATCGATCTTTGCGACGATCTGCTCCAGTTCCATCCGGCCCTGACCAAAGGGTTCGCCGTTCAGGAAGATGGTGGGCACGGCCATGACCTTGCGCGCGTCGACTTCGTCCTTGAACAGGCCGCCGTCGATGGCGACATGGCTGATCCGCGGATTGAGCACGCTCATCAGGTTGAGCGCCTGCACCACATCCGGGCAGTTCTGGCACGACAGCGAGAAATAGGTTTCGAACGCGAAATCGCCGTCCAGATCCTTGACCTGCTGGATCAGATCCTGCGCGGCCTTCGACGGATGACCGCCGACCTGCAACAGCGCCAGCACCAGCGAGGTGAACTCATGCCCCATCGGCAGGCCGGCGAAGGTCACGCCAATGTCGGTGCCGACGCGGCGGATCATGAAGCTGGGCTTGCGCTTGTCATTGCCGCTCACGATCGAAACCTTGTCCGACAGTTCGGCGATTTCGGTCAGCAATTCGTTCATTTCGCGCGACTTCGCGCCATCGTCCAGCGACGCCACCAGCTCGATGGGCTGCGTGATGTTCGCCATATAGGTCTTGAGCTGACCCTTGAGATTTGCGTCCAACATCTTGTGCTTCTCCATGGGGTTGGCGCGCCGCAGCGGGGCACGCAACTATCCTGCGGCCGGGAAATGGTGCGACCCGAAGGCCCGGCGTCAAAGATAGCGATGAATTTGGGTATAAAAACCCCGCCGGGCCGGGGAGCGTCTGGCTCGACCCGGTCCGGCAGGCGCCTTTGCAGGTCTTTATTTAGATCTTGCCGACCAGGTCGAGCGAGGGGGCGAGGGTGGCTTCGCCTTCTTCCCACTTGGCGGGGCAGACTTCGCCCGGGTGGCTGGCCCAGTACTGCAGCGCCTTCACCTTGCGGAGCAGTTCGGCCGCGTTGCGACCCACGCCCTCGGGGGTGATTTCAACCAGCTGGATCACGCCTTCGGGATCGAGGACGAAGGTGCCACGGTCAGCCAGGCCAACGCCTTCGCGCAGAACGCCGAACTGGTTCGAAATGTCGTGGTTCTGATCGCCCAGCATATAATAGTTGATCTTGCCGATGGCCGGCGAGGTGTCGTGCCATGCCTTGTGGCAGAAATGGGTGTCGGTCGACACCGAATAGACTTCCACATCCATGCCCTGCAGGGTCGGGTAGATGTCGGCCAGATCTTCCAGCTCGGTCGGGCAGACGAAGGTGAAGTCGGCCGGGTAGAAGAAGAAGACGGCCCACTTGCCCTTCACGTCGGCATCGGTGACGTCGACGAACTTGCCTTCCTTGTACGCGGTGGCCTTGAAGGGCTTGAGGGGGGTATTGATAAGAGCCATGGGCTGTCCAGTTCCTTGCTTAAGGGGTTGCTGTTGCCCGACCCATGTAGGGAAGTGATCGATTCGGGGGAAATTGGTTTTCTCGGACGTGTTAAGTGAGAAAAACGATCAACGGCCACCCGATTAATCGACCGCTTTATCCTAAGTCTCCAGCGCCTGATGCATCGCCTTGTCCACCATCGCCTGCGCTTCTTCGGGCGAGAAGGCGGATCGGTCGAGGCACAGTTCCAGCCACAGACCATCGACCAATGCGGTCAGGCTGATCGCGGCGATGCGGGCCTGCGCATCGGTCATGGCCGGGGCGGCGGCGCGCAGCAGCGCTTCGAGCTGGGCGCGCGATCCGCCATAAACATCGGCATGGATGGCGGCGATCTGCGGATCGGATTTCACCAGGCTCCAGAAGGCGATCCAGGTGGCGAGCAGGCCCGGATCAAGCACTGGCGGGGCGAAATTGGCCAGAAGACAGGCGCGTAGCCTATCGCGCGGATCATTGCTGGCAGCCTCCACGGCGGCGTCCAGCGCCGCAGACACGCGCGCGCCGACATCATTATAGGTCGCCAGGATCAGCGCATCGACGCCATCGAAATAATGGGTGAGCAGCCCGGAGGAGACGCCCGCGCGGGCGCAGATCGCGCGGACCGATGTGCCGCCCACGCCCTTTTCGGCGAGGCAAAGCGCGGTCGCATCGATCAGCGCCTGTCGCCGCACATCCGCCGTTTCCCGCACGAAGCGCGCGCGTTCGCGTGTTTTGGTCACGCGACTCTCCATCTTCTGTTTCATCTTCAGTCCCCCTGATTCCCTTTGAGCGCAGTCGGGGCGGCTGGCAAGAGAGCGTATGCGGGGGATCGAACCGGCCGGGTGGCGGGTTCTGTCGGGTGATGACACTGATCAAGGAGGATATGCCGATGCTGCGTGCGATCGTGATCTCGCTGGCTTTGCCCATGCTGCTGGCCGGCTGCGCCAAAAGCGCCGATAATCAGGCGGCGGCCAATAATAGTGCGCAGCCGCCCGTTATCGAAAATGTGGATGATGCCGACTCCGCGCCGGTTTCCAATGCGGCGGCGGATGCGCGCCTGCCGACCGACGACTGGGTGGGACGCTGGACCGGGCCGGAGGGGCTGTTCCTCGACATCCAGCCCGCGCCCGATGGCCAGCGCGGCCATTATGCGTTGACCAACAAGGATAATCTGGACCGTCAGGGCGATTATCAGGGTGTGGCGGATGGCGCGACGATCCGCTTCGTACGCGATGGCAAGGATCTGGCGATCCGACCCGGCAAGGGCGCGGATACCGGGTTCAAATATCTGGCCGACAAGCAGGATTGCCTGATCGTCGTGCCGGGGCAGGAGGGCTATTGCCGCTGAACCCTGCCCCGGGATGGGTTACAGCGCGATGCCGGTTTCGATCAGCTGGTCGGAAGAGCCGCCGACGAACAGCCTGTAATCGCCATGCTCCAGTTGCCATGTATGGCGATCCGGGTTGCGCCAGCGCAGCGTGTCGATGCCGACGGACAGCCGCACGATCCGCGCTTCACCGGGTTGCAGCGCGACGCGATCAAAAGCGCGCAACAGCTTGACCGGGCGCTCCGCTTCGCGGCCTGGGCAGCCGATATAGAGCTGTACGACTTCCTGCGCAGCGACGTCGCCCTCATTCGTCACCGTCACCGCGACGTCTATCGCGTTGCCGTTGCGATGCGCCTTGAGCGCGCGATAGCCAAAGCGGCTGTAGGACAGGCCATGGCCAAAGGCATAGCGCGGGGTCAGTTCTTCGCGGTCGAACTTGGTATAGCCATGCCAGTAGCCATAATCGATCTGCGTCGCATCCCGATCAAAATAAGGATAGTCGGCGGCGTCGCGGGCGACGGTGAAGGGCAGCTTGCCTGACGGGCTGACCTTGCCGAATAGCAGGTTGGCGAAGGCGGTGCCGCCCTCCATCCCGGCATAGAAGCCCAGCAGGATGGCGTTGGCGCGATCCCGCCAGCTTTCCACCATCACCGCTGATCCCGCAACGATCACGACCACGACCGGCTTGCCGCTGTCGGCCGCGGCATGGATCAGCGCAATCTGGTCGTCGGGCAGGTCGAGCGAGAGGCGATCGCCGCCGATCGGGGTTGGCGACAGGCTGGGCCGGGGGGAGGGGCCGCGATTCTGGTCGGCGCCAAGGGCGATGTCGCCCATGATATATTCGCCCTCCTCCTTGGCGGTGTAGCCGACCACCACGACCACGGCGTCGGCCTGATCCGCGGCCTGCCGCGCGGCGTCCAGATCGCTTTCATCGGCATGCAGCACGGCGTCTTCGCCCAGCGCGCGGCGCAATCCTTCCAGATGGGTGACGACATAGGGCGGTCGCACCCGGCTGGAGCCATTGTCGCCGGTATTTTCCATCGCGGCGATCCGGCCCAGCAGTGCGATGCGCTTCACCCGGTCGGGCGCGAAAGGAAGGACGCCGTCATTTTCCAGCAGCACGGCGCATTTTTCCGCCGCCTCCAGCGCCAGCGCGCGATGATCGGCGCAGGCGATGCGGTCGGCGGGATAGGCAGGCAACGGGTCCTGCATCCGGGCAAAGCGGATCTGCGTGCGCAGGATGCGGCGGCAGGCGCGGTCCACGACATAAGGTTCGACCAGCCCGTCCGCTACCGCCGTCACCAGCTTTTCGCCCAATATCAGCGGTTCGGGATTTTCGATGTCGAGGCCCGCCGACACGCCATAAACCTTGTACACGCCGCGCACCCAGTCGGAATGGACGAAGCCGTCAAACTTCCATTCGTCGCGCAATATGTCGGTCAGCAGCACGCGGTCCTGCCCGCAATATTCGCCATTCACCTTGTTATAGGCGGTCATGACCGATGCGATGCCGGCGTCGAGACAATGTTTGAAATGGGGCAGATAGACTTCGTGCAGCGTGCGCTCGTCCGCCCGCACATCGACCTTGAACCGGGCATTTTCCATCGAATTGAGCGCGAAATGCTTGACCGTGGCGATGATGTTGTGGGTCTGGATGCCGGTGCCCATCGCCGCGCCCATGACGCCCAGATGCCAGGGATCTTCGCCATAGGTTTCCTGCGCGCGGCCCCAGGCGGGGTGGCGCAGCAGGTTGATGCAGACCGCGCCGGAGAAATTGCAGCCCTGCGCGCGCGCCTCGATCCCCATGACTTCGCCCACGCGCAGTTCCAGATCGGCGTCGAAGGTCGCGCCGCGCGCCATGGTGCAGGGGAAACAGGTGGAGCCGGTGCGGGTCACGCCGCGCGGACCATCGGTGAACAACAAAGGCGGAATGCCCAGACGATCATTGCCGCTGCCCGCGCGATAGGGGCGGGCGCCCCAGACCCGGTCATCTTCGGCCAGCGCGTCGAAAAAGCCATGGCCCGACATCATGTCGACCTTTTCCGCGAGCGTCAGTGCGCCCAGCAGCGTATCGACGTCGGAGGCGGCGAAGGATGCGCCGGCATGGGAGGGGGTGTTGTCACTGGATTCGGCCACGGAATATCCTCTGCCTCTTTGGTTGCGGTTAGCGCTAAACCAAATCAACCTCCTTGTCGAGGGGGTGGCTGTCCCTTTCGCGCAACAAGGCGGCAATATTCTTCATCGTGCAAAAGATTCCGCAATTGACAAATTGCCTGGAGGGTCTCACAAGGGGGTAGAAGTTTAGCGCTATTCCAGTGACTGAACCGGGGAGAGGAAAGGCCGCAGGCTCATATCTTCCCCCGTTGCAGCACTGGCCGGGAGGAGGACAAAATGAACAAGATCCAACATTACCGCCGTATCGTGATGGGCAGTGCGATGGTCAGCGCGGTCGCCATGATCGCCGCTACATCTGGCGCCCTTGCGCAGGACGCCGCCGTTCCCGGCGAAATCGTCGTCACTGCGCAGAAGCGCGCCGAACGTCTGGTTCAGGTGCCGCTGGCTGTGACCGCCGTGACCGGTGAATCGCTAGTCAACAATCAGATCAACGACACCAACAGCCTGACCCGTGCGGTTCCCTCGCTCACCTATCAGGCGGGCAACAACCCCGGCAATAACGGCTTCCGCATCCGTGGCGTCGGCACGCAGTTGTTCAGCTTCGGCGTGGAATCGGCCGTGTCGGTCGTGGTCGACGGCGTCGTCGCCCCGCGCCAGGCGCAGGGCTTTTCCGACCTAGCCGATCTGGAGCGGGTCGAAGTGCTGCGCGGCCCGCAAGGCACGTTGTTCGGCAAGAATTCGACCGCCGGCGTCATCAACATCGTCACCCAGCGCCCGTCCGACACGTTCGAAGGCCGGGTCGAAGGCACGGTGGCCGAACAGGACGAATATCGCGTGAAGGGCACCGTTTCCGGCCCGATCAGCGATACGCTCAAGGCGCGCGTCAGCGGCTACTACAACAATGTCGGCGGCTATCTGAACAATGTCGCCACCGGCAACGACACCAATGGCTACAAGAGCTGGGGCATTCGCGGCAAGCTGGACTGGGATGCGACGCCCAACCTCAACCTGCTGCTGACCGGCGACTATCGCGAAAATGACGCGAAATGCTGTTCGCGCGTGCCGGTGAAGATCGTGACCCCGGCGATGCAGACCCTGCTTGGTCCCGATGTCGTCGCGACGCCGGAAAACCGGAACGTCTCCAACGACGATATGAGCTTCTTCAAGACGAAGACGACGATCGTTTCCTTGCAGGCCGACTGGGATCTGGGTCCGGCGACCGTCACCTCCATCACCGCCTTCCAGCGTTATGACCAGCGCGACCGTTTCGAACCGGATCAGATCGCGTCCGATCCGCTGCGCTATGTCGGCGCCTTCCCCTATTCGCAGTGGAACGACAACGGATCGCACACCAGCTATAACAATTATTCGGAAGAATTGCGGATCGGGTCCAACGGCAATCAGGATCTGACCTATGTCGCGGGCGTCTTCTATTCGCACCTCGACCTTGATCGCAGCTATAATCGTCGTCGCCTGCGCTGTGGCAGCGGCACGATCGGCGCGACCTGCACCGTCACGCCGACGGCCGACTCCTCTGGCTTCGACGGCACGTTCAAGAGTGACAACGTCTCCGTCTTCGGTCAGGTCGACTGGCGGGTGGTCGGCGGCCTGCATGTCATCGGCGGCCTGCGCAACAGCTATGAAAAGCAGACTGTCACCGGCTCCGTCTATGGCCCGCTGGTGGCCGGCGACAATCTGTTCCCCGGCACCGTCATCAACGCCGGTACGCGGTCGCGCAGCGACTGGGCGCTGACCGGGAAGGGCGGCCTGCGCTATGAATTCAACCGCAACCTTCAGGTCTATGGCAGCTACACCCGCGGTTACAAGGCGTTCGCGCTCGACATCGACGTGACCACTAACTTCGCCAATCAGAACGGCATCGCGCCCGAACATGTCAACGCCTATGAACTGGGCGCCAAGTGGCAGGCGCCCGGCGGCGTCTTCGACATCAGCGCCGCCATCTTCCGGTCGGACTTCCGCAATCTTCAGGTCCAGTCGCTCGTCACCGACGTTGCATCGGGCACCTTCGTCACGGTGCTGGGCAATGCCGGCAAGTCGCGTTCGCAGGGTTTCGAAGTGGAAGCCAATATCCGTCCGTCGCGTGAATTCTCGGTCGCGGCCAACTTCACCCTGATCGACGCGAATATCGACGTGCCGGGCCAGAGCTGCCCGATCCAGTTGCAGACCGGCGTCGCCGCCTACAGCAGCGATTTCCCGGTCAACCAATGCTATATCCGCCGGACCACGGTGAATGGCGTCACCACCAACAGCAGCCCGATCATCGACGTTGCCGGTGGCCAGTTGCCCGCCACGCCGCGCTATCGCGTGGGTGTGACGCCGCGGTACGAGCGGGAATTCGGCAATCTGGCCGGCTTCGTGCAGGTCGCGCTCAACTATCAGAGCGACACCAGCTTCGCGCTCAATCAGGATCCGATGCTCAAGCAGGACGGCTATGCCATCGTCGACGCCAGCGTGGGCATTCGTGATGCGGACAGCCGCTGGAACCTGACCCTGTTCGTGCGCAACCTGTTCGACCAGAATTACTATACCCAGCTCAACCACGGCACGATCCTGGCGAACACCACCAACGCCTATGATCTGTGGGCCAATGTCAACAAGGATGCTGATCGTTACTTCGGTGCGACCTTCGGGGTTCGCTTTTAAAAACGCACCGACCCATCCCCCCGCCGCCATGCCCTTTGGCCGGGGGGATCGCCTTTTTCGATCGTTTGAAAGGACCAGCATGACCGCAAAGCGCCTCCTGTCCCTGCTCGCAGGCATGACGGCGCTGGCGGGCGTCCATCCTGCGGCGCTGGCGAAGCCCGGTGCCCAGCCGCAGCCCAATATCGTGCTGATCGTGATGGACGATACCGGCTATTCGGATTTCGGCGCCTTTGGATCGGAAATCCGCACCCCCAATATCGATGCGCTGGCGGCCGGGGGGCTGCGCTATACCCGGTTTGAAAGCCGGGCCATGTGTTCACCCACGCGCGCGTCGCTGCTGACCGGGCGCAACAATCACAGCATCGGCATGGCGGACCTGACCGCGACGAAGCTGAGCGGCGGCGGGACCGGCAAGGATTCGGGCATATTGGCCGCCAATGCGCAGACCTTGCCGCAGGTGTTGCGCGCCAAGGGATATGCCACCTACGCCATCGGCAAATGGCATCTGGCCCCCGATACGGAGGATGGCGCGGCCGGCAATAACGGCAACTGGCCGTTACAGCGCGGCTTCGACTATTTTTACGGCTTTCTGCCCGGCTGGGACGATCAATATCAGCCCACGCTGGCGGAGGATAACCGGGTGATCGGCAAGCCGACCGATCCAACCTATCACTTCTCCCGCGCGATCGTGGACAAGGCGATCGAAAAGCTGAACGGTAGCGGCGACAAGCCGGCCTTTCTCTATCTCGCCTTTGGCGCGACCCATGCGCCGATTCAGGTGCCGGCCGCCTATATTGATCGTTATGCCGGCGTTTATGAAAAGGGCTGGGATGCGATCCGCGCCGAACGGCTGGCGCGACAGAAAAGGCTGGGCATCGTGCCCGCCGACACCATGCTGCCGCCCGCCAATCCGGGCGATCGCGCCTGGGCCAGTTTGAACCCGGTCGAAAAGCAGGTCTATGCCCGTTACATGGCGACCTACGCCGGCTTTCTGGAGCATGCCGATGAACAGATTGGCCGCCTGATCCAGAGCCTGAAGGCCAGTGGCCGCTACGACAATACGCTGTTCATCCTGCTGTCGGATAACGGCGCCGGATCGGAAGGCGGGGCGCGGGGCGCCTTTGGCAAACTCTATCCGCCCAATCATCCCGATCCCGCCGATCTGGTCGACAAGCTGCCGCAGTTCGGCAAGGCGATGATCGAATATCAGCGCCCCTGGGCGATGGCGAGCGTGTCGCCGCTGCGCCGGTACAAGGCATGGCCCTATGCCGGCGGCATTCGCACGCCGATGATCGTCAGCTGGCCGGGCCATATCGCCGATCCGGGCGGCATTCGACGCCAGTTTGTCGACGCGATCGATATTGCGCCGACGCTGGCGCAGGCGGGCGGCGCGTCCTTCGCAGCGCAGGTGAATGGCCAGCGTCAGATTCCGGTCGCGGGGCGCAGCTTTGCCGGCACCATCGCATCGGCCGCCGCGCCCGATCCGCGCGCCGTCCAATATTTCGAACTGCGCGGCAATCGCGCGATCCGGCAGGGGCATTGGCGCGCCGTGTCGGTGCACAAGCTTGGCCAGCCTTTCGATGCGGACGCATGGTCGCTGTTCGACACCGATCGCGACTTTGCCGAAGCCGATGATGTCGCCGCGCAGCATCCGGCGGTCATCGCGCGCCTGAAGGTGCTGTGGCAGCAGCAGGCCGCCCGTTATGGCGCCTTGCCGCTCAGCGAAGGGCCGGCCTATGTTCGCAAGCTCGATCGCTATCGCGACGAATTTCTCGCCCCCGGTGACGATGGAAACGGGAATTGATGGGGATGATGCGTTACCTGTTCGGCCTGCTGGGCGTCGTGGCCGCGCTGGTGGCGCCGGCCGCGATCGCCGCGCCCGCCAAGCCGCGCGTCATCGTCCTGACCGACATCGGCAATGAACCCGATGATAGCGAAAGCCTGGTCCGCTTCCTGCTCTACACCAATGAATTTGACGTGGAAGGACTGGTCGCCACCACCTCCACATGGCAGCGGGACAAGGTTCGTACCGACCTCATCACCCAGCGGATCGACGCTTATGAGAAGGTCCGCCCCAATCTGATCCATCATGCGCCGGGCTATCCCACGGCGGCGGCGCTGCGCGGCGTGCTGCGCGCGGGTAAGGCGCAATTTGGCATGGCGGGCGTGGGCGATGGCAAGGATAGCGACGCATCCCGCCTGATCATCGCCGCCGTCGATCGGGCGGACGACCGGCCGGTCTGGGTATTGGCCTGGGGCGGGGTGGTCGATCTGGCGCAGGCGCTATGGTCCGTGCGCGCCACCCGCACGCCCGAACAACTGGCCGCCTTCCTCGCCAAGCTGCGCGTCTATTCGATTTCCGATCAGGATAATGCCGGGCCATGGGCGCGGCATGAATTTCCCGGCCTATTCTGGATCGCCAGCATCCATGGCTGGGGCCAATATAATATGGCGACATGGAGCGGCATTTCGAGCGACCGGCGCAATGCCGATCGCTGGCCCGATCGGGACATGGTGCTCGACCCCTGGCTGGAGGCGAACATAAGGCGTGGGCCGCTGGGCCAGCTGTATCCGCTGCCCGAATATATCATGGAAGGGGACACGCCCGCCTTCCTCCACCTGATCCCCAATGGCCTTGGCGATCCCGAACGGCCCGACTGGGGCGGTTGGGGCGGGCGTTATATGCGCGCCGCGCCCGACATGGGGCTGTTCACCGACGTAAAGGACAGTTTCGAGCGGGACGGGGCCGTGTGGAACGGCAATCAGGCGTCGGTCTATCGCTGGCGCGCGGCCTTCCAGAATGATTTCGCCGCGCGCATGGCATGGACCTTGTCGCCCCGTTATCGCGAGGCCAATCATGCGCCGACGGTCATGGTTCAGGGGCAGGGCGGTCTGGAACCCATCCATATCACAGCGCGCGCCGGCGCGGTGCTGACGCTGGACGCAGCCGGCACGCGCGATCCCGACGGCAATGCCGTGCAACTCCACTGGTGGCAATATCGCGAAGTGGGCGGCATTCCGTCCCAGCCGCCCGTCACCATCGACAGCCCCGATGCGCTGCGCACCCGCATCACCCTGCCGCAGGTCGCCGCGCCCCGCACCATCCATCTGATCGCGCAGGCACGTGACGATGGCGCCCCCGCCATGACCGGCTATCGCCGGATCATCATCGATATTCAGCCCTGAACAGCACGGGAAGACAGATGTCGCAAACAGCCGCCGACCAGACGCCATGGCCCTCCGCAGGGCGGGCCTGGTCCATCGCCATCATCCTGATGCTCGCCAACACGCTGGCCTTTGTCGACCGGCAGGCGCTGGCCCTGCTGGTGCAGCCGATCAAGCAGGATCTGCATATTTCGGATACGGCGATCAGCCTGCTCTACGGGCTTAGCTTCACGCTTTTCTATGTCGCCGTCGGCCTGCCGATCGCGCGGATCGCCGACCGTTCCAACCGCCGCAACATCGTGGCCGGCGCGATTTTCGTGTGGAGCGTGGCGACCAGCCTGTGCGGGCTGGCGCGCAGCTTCACCACCCTGTTCATGGCCCGCGTGGGCGTGGGCGCGGGGGAGGGCGGGCTGACCCCCGCCGCCTATTCGCTGCTGTCCGACACCTTCCCCAAGGAGCGCTTGCCGATCGCCATGGGCGTCTATCAGATGGGGCTTTACCTCGGCAGCGCGGCGGCGCTGGTGATTGGCGGCCTCATCTCCACCGTCATTCCGCCCAGCTCCACCGTGATCCTGCCGGTGCTGGGCGCGATGAAGGGATGGCAGCTTGTCTTCTTCCTGCTGGGCATCCCCGGCATCGCGCTCGCCGCGCTGACGCTCACCATCCGCGAACCGCTGCGCCGGGGCGTTGCGCCCACGCAGGCCAGCGTGCCGCTCAGCCAGTTCTTCGCCCATGTCGGCGCGCATCGCAAAGCCTATATCGGGATCATGCTGGGCTTTGCCCTGATGATCCTGGTCGGCAACGGGACGGCGGTGTGGATTCCCGCCTTCTTCGAACGGCGGTTCGGCTGGACCACGGCGGAAGTGGGCAAGCTCTATGGCCCGGTCGTCTTCTTCTGCGGCATGAGCGGCGCGCTGGCCGGCGGCCTGTTCGCCTCCTGGCTGCGCAAGCGCGGTGCGGCGCACGCCAATTTACAGGCGTCGCTTGCCGGCTTCGTCATCCTGATCCCGATCACCATCGCCTTCCCGCTGATGCCCACGCCCGCGCTGGCGCTGACGCTCATTGGCCTGATGAACTTCTTTGCCGGCTTCAATTTCGGCGGCGGCCTGGCGGCGTTGCAGGAAATGACGCCCAACCGGATGCGCGCCCTGATGTCGGCCGCCTATATGCTGACCATCAACCTGATCGGCGCGGCATTGGGACCGACGGCGATCGCGCTCGTCACCGATTACTGGTTCCACAATCCCAACGATCTGCATCTGGCGATTTCGCTGGTCTGCGCCGTCGCTTCGCCGCTGTCGGTGGTGATGCTGTGGATCGGCCTGAAGGATTGTCGCGCCATGGGCGACCGCGCCGCCGTCAGTCCGGTTGCCAGCCCAGTTGCAGGCTGAGGTCATGGCATAGCTGGCCCAGTTCCTCCGCCATGGCTTCGTTCCGGGCGGCGGGACTGGTGGCGGGGAACAGCGCCGTCGCCGACAGGATCGCCCGGTTTTGCAGGTCGAATATCGGGAAGGCGGTGGCGCGCAGGCCGGGGATCATCGTCCCTTCCACCCGCGCCCGTCCTTCGGCGGTCACACGGCCGCGGATGGCGTCCACATCGTCCTTCGTCAGCGTGGTCGCGCCCAGTTCGGCCGCGACCAGATGATCGATATAGGCGGGCGGCGAGAAGCTGAGGAACACATGCCCGGTCGCCGACGTCAGCAGCGGCAGCACCGATCCGACGTTGAAAGATGTCATCACCGGCGGACGACCCATCAGCCAGCGAATGATAGTGGGGCCTAATGGTCCCAATGCGGCGACCTGCACCGTCTGGCCGGTGCGTTCGGCAAAGGCGCTGATCGCTTCATTGGTGATGCGAAAGGCGTCGATCCGCGCCAGCGCGCCCAGCCCCAGTTGCAGGGCGGCGGGGCCAAGATCATAGCGGCCCGTCTGTTCATTCTGCTGCGCCATGCCGGTCGCGATCAGACTGGCGAGATAGCGATGCGCCTGCGACGGGGAAATGTCGGACGCCTGCGCGATGGCGCCCAGCGTCGACGCGCTGCCCAGAGAGGCGAGCGCCTGCAACACATGCATGCCGATCTCGACCGACTGGATGCCCCGGCGGCGGCCATTGCCCTTGTCGTCCGCGTCCTTGTCTATGTCCTGCATATCAGGTCGATTCCCGTTCGATCACAGCAAAGCCGACCTGTTCCGACAATGTCTGATCCGGCCGTCCGCCTTCGCGATGGCGCGCGACCATGATTTCGGTCGCGCGTTCCGCCATATGGTCGATTTCCTGCCGCACGGTCGTCAGCGGCGGCCAGATTTTCACGGCAATGGGGGCATCGTCGAAGCCCGCGACGGCGAGATCCTCCGGGATGCGCAGCCCGCGCTGATGCGCGATCAGGCTGGCGGCGGCGGCCATGTCGTCATTACTGGCGAAGATGGCGGTGGGCGGTTCGGGCAGGTCGAGCAGGGCGGCCGCCGCGACAAGGCCGGATTCGAAACTGAAATCGCCCGGCTGCACCAGCGCGGGGTCGGCTGTTATGCCATGGGCGGCCAGCGCCTGGTTGTAGCCGGCAAGGCGGCGGGCGGCGGCGCTGTGCGTTTCGGGCCCGGTGACGAAGCCGATGCGGCGATGGTCGCGCCCGATCAGATGTTCGGTCATGGCGCGCGCGGCCGCCATTTCATCGACGCCGATGCTGTCCATATCATCCAGCGCATCGCCATGGGCGATGGCGGCGACGGGCACTTTCAACCCGGCGGAAAAATCGGTGCCGGTCAGCAATTCGCTATAGGGCGGGGCGAGCAATATCGCATTGGCGCCGCTGCGCAGCAGGGAGGATACGGCGTCGGTCGCATCCTGCGTCGAGAAACTGTCGCATTTGCGGATGATGACCTGCGCGCCCAGCCGGGCGGCGGCGTTCAATGTGCCGACCAGCATCGCGCTCAAAAAGGCGTTTTGCGCGTTGCGATAGACGATGCCGATCCGCGTCGATTGCGCTGACGCCAGCGCGCGGGCGGCGACATTGGGCACATAGCCCAGCGCTTCGATCGCTGCGAGCACGGCGTCGCGGGTTTCCTCGCGCAGCTTCTTGGTGCCGTTGATGACATGCGATACCGTCATGGCCGACACGCCTGCGCGATCGGCCACCGCCTGCATGGTCACTGCCTGACCGGATTTTCTGGGTGTGCGCGCCATGATCCCCCGATGGTGTCTGGCGATACCGCCATAAGCCCCCGTCATAGGCGAAGAAATCGGCTTTGGCCAATGATTGGCTATTGCGTAAGCAATTTCTCTTTGGCAAAAGGTTTAGCGGTAACTCATAGGAGAGGGTTCATGGCCTTGGCCAACGACCAAAGGTCGCAACTGGAATCATTATATGCGCAGATGGCGCCCGATCATCTGACGCCCTTATGGGAATCGCTGGCGCAGCTTGTGCGGCCGCAGCCCAAATCGCCCGCCCATGTCCATCGCTGGTCCTATGACAGCGCGCGCGCCTATCTGATGCGCGCGGGCGACCTCATCAGTGCGGAACAGGCCGAACGGCGCGTGCTGATCCTGGAAAATCCGGGGCTGGAAGGGCAATCGGCGATCACCCCCAGCCTTTACGCCGGGTTGCAGCTGATCCTGCCGGGGGAGGTCGCGCCCAGCCACCGCCATAGCCAGTGCGCGCTGCGCTTCGTGCTGGAAGGGGACGGGGCCTTCACCGCGCTGGATGGGGAAAAGGCGATCATGCGCCCGTTCGATCTGGTGCTGACGCCGGGCGGCCAGTGGCACGACCATGGCAACCCGACCGATCAGCCGATGATCTGGCTCGATGGTCTGGATATTCCCACCGTGCGCCATTTCGACGCCAGCTTTGCCGAGCATCTGGACGAAAAGGCGCATAAGGAAACCGTGCCGCCGGGCGACACGCTGGCGCGCTATGGCCATAATATGCGGCCGATGAAGGGATCGCTGGCGGATCGCCGGCCCGCGCATCAGCCGCTGTTCCACTATCCCTATGCCCAGTGGCGGCCCGCGCTGGACGCGATGGCGGCCTCCGCGCAGATCGACCCGCATCTGGGCCATGCGCTGGAATTTCTGAACCCGGCCGATGGCGGATCGGTAATGCCCACCATTTCCGCCCATGTCCGCCTGATCCCCGCCGGTTTCGAAACCCGGCCGCGCCGCTCGACCGACGGCACCATCTTCGTGGTGGTGGAGGGGCGGGGCGCGGCGCTGGTCGAAGGACAGGAAATAGCCCTTCAACCGCGCGACATTTTCGTCATACCCTCCTGGCACGAACTGCGTCTGAAGGCGGACAGCGACCTGGTCCTGTTTGGCTATTCGGACAAGGCGGCTCAGGAAAAACTCTATCTCTACAAGGAGCTGAATGCGTGACCACCCTGTTCGAGCCGCAAGCGCCCGTGATCGCCGCCACCAGCGAGGGCAAGGGCTTTCCCGTCCGTCGCCTGTTCTGCATCGGCCGCAACTATGCCGCTCATGCCCGTGAAATGGGCAAGGACCCGGATCGGGAAGCGCCCTTCTTTTTCACCAAATGGGCCGAAACGGTCGTGCCGTCGGGCGCGACCATCGCCTATCCGCCGGAATCGGCCAATTTCCATTATGAGGCCGAACTGGTCGTCGCCGTTGCGAAGGGCGGCCGCAACATCGCGGAGGCCGACGCGCTGGATCATGTCTATGGCTATGCCACTGGCCTCGATATGACGCGCCGCGACCTTCAGTTCGAAGCGCGCGACAAGGGGCGTCCGTGGGACACCGGCAAGAATGTCGAACAATCCTCGCCGCTGGGCCTGATCCACGCCGCCAGCGGAATCGGCCATCCTGCGACCGGGCGCATTGCGCTGACCGTCAATGGGGACGTGAAGCAGGATGCCGATCTGGCTGACCTGATTTGGAGCGTGCCCGAAGTCATCGCCTATGTCTCGCGCTTCTACCGGCTGGAACAGGGCGACCTCATCTACACCGGCACGCCCGCAGGCGTCGGCGCAGTGGTGACGGGCGACGCGATCGTCGTCAGCATCGACGGCCTGTCCGACTGCGTCGTCACGGTCGGGCCGAAGGCCGATGACTGATCCGGTTCTTCACGGCTATTTCCGCTCGACCGCATCCTATCGGGTGCGGATCGTGCTGAACCTGAAAGGCGTCGCCTATGCCGACGCCTTCCACCACCTGCGCAAGGGGGAACAGCGCGCGCCCGCCTATCTGGCGCTCAACCCGCAGGGGCTGTTGCCCGCACTCGAAATCGACGGCGCGGTGCTGACGCAGAGTCTCGCCATCTGCGAATATCTGGATGAAACGGTCGCGGGGCCGGCGCTGCTCCCTGTCGATCCGATCCGCCGGGCCAAGGTGCGCGCGGCGGCGCAGGCCATCGCCTGCGACATTCATCCGATCCAGAATTTGAAGATTCTCGATCGGTTGCGTGGGCTGGGCCTGAACGATGATCAGGTGAATGGCTGGGCCGCGCAGGTGATCGATGAAGGGCTGGACGCCTTCGACCGGCTGATCGCCGGTGAAGAAGGGCCGTTCTGCTTCGGGGATCAGGTAACGCTGGCCGACATCTGTCTGGTGGCGCAACTGGTCAATGCCCGGCGTTTCGGCGTGGACCTGCGCTGGCCGCGTCTGGTGGCGGTGGAGCAAGCCTGCCTCGCGCTTGACGCCTTCAGCAAGGCCACGCCGCAGAATCAGCCGGACGCCGAGTAAGAACAGGAAAAGAGAGGAGCCGCGATGACCAGTCTTTCCCGTCGCAATCTGATGGGCGCCGCCGGCGCCGCCATGGTTTCGCAATTCCTTGCGCGCGGGGCATGGGGGCAAAGCGGGGCTTCGCGGCCCAACCTCATCCTCTTCTATCCCGATGAAATGCGCGCGGATGCACTGGCCTGCTATGGCAATCCGGTCACGCGCACGCCCAATTTCGACCGACTGGCGCGCAGCGGCACGCTGTTCCGCAACGCCCATGTCCAATATCCGGTCTGCGCGGCGTCGCGGTGCAGCCTGCTCACGGGCCTGCCGACCAGCGCCACCGGGCATCGCGGCTTTTCCTATCTGATCCAGCCCAATGAACCCAATATGCTGGGGATGTTGCGGCAGGCGGGCTATGACACTTTCTTCTTCGGCAAGAATGATGTGCTGTCGCCCGAAGCCTTCGCCACCAGCCTGACCGGCTGGGCCGATCCGCCCGCGCCCGGCGCGGCCCCCGGCGATCATGCGCCCGGCGCGCGGCGTGGGGCCACTGGCGGTCCCGTCACCATGTTGCTGCCCGCCACTGGCGACCGGCGGGCGACCAGCGACTATGGCATCATCCAGCGCGTGAGGGAGATCATATCCCGAAAGGAAAGCGATCGCCCCTTCTGCCTGTTCCTGCCGATCTTTCAGCCGCACCCGCCCTATCGCGCGCCCGAAGGCTTTCACGACATGTACAAGGCGGCCGACCTGCCGCCGCTGATCCCGCCGGGGTTGAAGGACAAGCCTGCCTTCCATGAGGCGATGCGGCGCAAATATGGGCTGGATCAGGTCGATGACGCTGTGCTGCGGCAGGTGCGCGCCGTCTATTATGGGCAGGTGTCCTATGCCGACTGGCTGCTCGGCGAATTGATGGAGGCGCTGGAAAAAGCGGGCCGGGACAAGGATACCGCTTTGTTCGTCAGTTCCGACCATGGCGATTATGCCGGCGACTATGGCCTTGTCGAAAAATGGCATGGCGGTCTGGAAAGCTGCCTGACCCATGTGCCGCTGATCGGCCGTGTGCCGGGCGGCACGCCGGGCGTGGTGGCGCAGGACATGGTGGAGGCGTTCGACATCATGCCGACCTTCCTGTCGCTGGGCGGGACCAGCGCGGAGCACACCCATTTCGCCCGCAGCCTGATGCCGCAATTGCACGGCCAGCCGGGCGATCCCGACCGCGCCGCCTTTACCGAAGCGGGAATCAACATCTACGAACCGCAGGCGTTCGATACGCCATCGGGCGGCGTCTATCGCGCCAAGTCCGAACTGGCGGCGGAGCAGCCCGTGCTGGTCGGCCGGGCGGCGTCGGTGCGCACGCGGCGCTACACCTTCATCTCCCGTCCGCAGGGCCTGAGCGAACTCTATGATCGTCAGGTCGATCCGGGCGAAACCCGCAACCTCTTCGGCGCGCGCAGCGTCGCGAAGGTGCAGACGGATATGGAGCAGCGGCTGCTCAACTGGTATATCAACACGACCGGCGTGCCGCTCGACACGCGCAACAGCCGCGACGTCCCCAATTTCACCGCCCCGCAAGCGCCCCGGCCCGACAGCGCAGCGGCGGCGCGGGTGCTGGATCTGTAAAAGACTACCCAACTTCCGTTCGGGCTGTTCGACCGAGACACTTGTCTCGGTCGAATGTCGAAGCCCTGCTCTTTTTTTAGGCCATCTGTTCGATCGCCTGCCTGCCCAGTCCCGGATCGTCGGTGAAGAAGGCGTCCAGCCCGGCATCCAGATAGCGCCGCATTTCCGCGATGCTGCCGGCCGGATTGCGCGCCGCGTCGCCCTTGGCATCGCGGAAG
Organism: Sphingobium rhizovicinum; assembly: GCF_042647625.1. NCBI lineage: Bacteria > Pseudomonadati > Pseudomonadota > Alphaproteobacteria > Sphingomonadales > Sphingobiaceae > Sphingobium > Sphingobium rhizovicinum. The sequence continues at coordinate 1,012,110 of NZ_JBHRVU010000004.1, forward strand.
TCGGCGGCGAGGAAGTGATTTTCCGGGCGGAACGTCCACACGCTGACCAACAGGCCCGCCTTGTGCGCGGCCTCGACCAGACCCGTGGGCTGGGCCAGCCGCCCGTCCGCGGCCAGCGGGATGATCATGCGCACCGGCGGCGCGAGCCATGTCGCATAGCCCGCCATCTCGGTCAGGCCCGCCGGGGTGAGCAGATCGCCATAGCGGCGCTGGATACCCTGCGCGGTGAAATCGGGCGGAGACTGGCGCGGATCGCCGACCAGCTGCATCAACTGCACATTGGCGCCGACCTTGGGCTTCAGAGCCTTCAAATTGCCGACCTCGAACGACTGGATGATCAGCGGCGCGCGGGAGAGATAGGCGCTCCTGCCGATGCGGTCGATCAGCCGGCCTTCCTGCGGCAGGCCGATCCCGGCAAAATAGGTCGAATGCTTGATTTCGGGGATCAGGCCGATGGTGCGCCCGCGCGCCGCCGCTTCGGCGGCCACGAAATCGGCAATCTCCTCCAGCGACACGATCTGGAACTGGCCGTCATAGCCGGCGCTTTCGGGCCGCATCGCGCCCAGCCTTTCCTTCGCCCGCAGCGTCTTCAATTCGGCAAAGGTGAAATCCTCGGTGAACCAGCCGGTCTGGCGCTCGCCATCGATCGTCTTTTCCGCCTTGCGCCCGGCAAATTCGGGGCGCGCGGCGACGTCGGTGGTTTCGCTGATGTTGTTTTCGTGCCGGGCCACTAGCACGCCGTCCTTCGTGGCGACCAGATCCGGCTCGACATAGTCGGCGCCATCCTCGATCGCCTTGGCATAGGCGGCCAGCGTATGTTCGGGCCGCAGCGCGGAGCTGCCGCGATGCGCGATCAGCAGCGGGCGCTTGCGCGCGCCGCCGGCTGGTTTGGCCGGAGCGGGGGCGGCCTGCGCCACCCCCGTTGCCGTGGTTGCGCCCAGCAGCGCAGCCGATCCCGCCATGCGGAGCAGGCTCCGCCGCGTGTGGGGCGCGGTCATCAGTAGATCACCGACAGGGTGGCGAACCACTGGCGCGGCGCGATCGGGTACACGTTGTAATTGTTCGTGTTGGCGCTGGCCTGCACGGTCGATGCGCCCTTTTCATCGAACAGGTTGGTGACGTTCAGGCTGATTTCCGCCTTTTGCAGGCCGATCAGTTCGGGGGGCAGGCGATAGGCGATCCGGGCGCTGCCCAGGAAATAGGATTTGACCGACGCATCGTTGGTGAAGGTGGTGAAGCGGCGGCCGGCATAGTCGCCGATGAACTGGGCGTCGAAATCGCCGATGGTCAGCGTCGCGACGGTCTTGTTCATCCATTTCGGGCTGACCGGAATATTCTTGCCGCCGGTCGGCACCACGCCGTCGACGGTCGCGATGCCGCCGATCCGCGTGCCGGTCGCTTCGCCGGTGCGGGTGCTGTAATCGCTGTCATAGATGGAATTGTTGTAGGACAGCGCATTGTAGAGCGAGAAGGTCTTGCCAAAGCGCAGCGTCACCGCCGCGTCGACGCCATCGGTCTTCACGCCGCCCACGTTGAACACCGCCGGCGTGCCGCCGGAAATGCCGCCGCCGCCAATGCCGCCGATCGCGCCGGCGGGCGTGATGCCCAGCAGGCGGTCGCTGAAATCGACATGATAATAGTTCACCTGCGCGTCGATGCCGGTCAGGAAGCCGGTGTCGATCGGGCGGCTGGTGCGGAACCCGACTTCATAGGTCCATGCCGATTCCGGGCGGCCATTGTTCTTGAGGTTATCGAACGCCGCCTGGCTGCCGCTGCTCCACGGCGTCACGCCACCGCCGCCATAGGGCTGGAACTGGCGCATATTCTTCTGGACGTTGACGTAGAGCTGTTCCTTGTCGGTCACGTTCCACTTGGCGCCGATCGCCGGCAGGAACCAGCGCTTGGTGTTGATCTCGCCCTCGGGCAGCGCGCTCGACGAACCGGGCAGCGATCCGATGATCGGCTGCACGGGGAAGGTGCCGCTGGCAAATTGCAGGCTGGACTTGAAACCGCCCTGGATCAGCAGGCTGGGGGTCAGCTGCCAGGCGTCCTGCACATGGAATTGCACGACATCGGTGCGCATCTCGCTGCCATATTGGGTGAACATCGGGTCGTGCGGCGGCAGCTCATAGGGGCTGTAATCGTTGGGCCGGGTGACATCGAGCGCATACCAGTTCCGATAGGCGGCCGAGCTGTTATGTTCGAACCAGAAACCGGCCTGAAGCGTATGGTCGCCGACCTGCGCATCCAGCGTGGAGATCACGCCGCCGCGATCGATGCGATATTCGGTGGTGCGGATGGCGTAACCCGAATTGCCGGTCGCTTCCTTGAGGTTCTGGCCCGGAAAATAGAGCGAGAACAAGGTGGGCAGGCCCGCTACGGTGATCGGCCCGGCGACGATGCCAGCGCCTTCATTATGATGATAATAGCCCTGCGTCGACCAGTCGATCTTGTCGGTCAGGTGCGCTTGATATTTGATATAGCCGAGGTAATCGGTGCGGATCGCCGCGCTGTAGAAATTGCGGTAATTCTGCGCTTCGGCCGCCGGAACATTGCCGTTGGCGTCCAGATAGCCGATCGCCGCGTCGAAATCGGGGTAGAGGAACGGGCGGGTATAGGGCTGATAGGCTTGCGCCGCGTTGGTCGGGTTCTTGAAGACGGTGGTCGCGTCTTCATTCGGCTCCTGCTTGTCCGAATAGGCGAAATAGGCGGTCAGCTTGCCATTGCTGTCGTCATGGACGAACTTGGCGTTGGCCTGCCACCCCTTCTGGATGCCGCGGAAATCCCAGGCGCGGGCGCGCTGGCGCAGCACCGACACATAGCCGCTGTTGCCGCCGCCAAATTCGCCGCTGTCCAGGCGAACGAAGGTGCGCGACGTATCATAGCTGCCGATCGTCTGGTTGATCTGCGCGCCCATTTGCGCGCGCGGATCGCTGGAGAAATTCTCGATCGCGCCGCCCAGATTGCTGGTCGATGCGATGCCCAGTTCCGCCGCGCCGGTGGCGACGACGACGCTGCCGACATTTTCGGAAATGATGGCGCGCTGCGGCGACAGGCCGTTGAAATTGCCATAGCTCTGGTCGCCCAGCGGCACGCCGTCCAGCGTGTGGCCCAGCTGCTGCGCGCTAAAGCCGTGGATGAACAGCGATGCGTTCTGTTCGTTATTGCCCCACGGATCGGCGGTCACATACATGACGCCCGGCAGGGTCTGAATCGCCTTGAACGGCGCGACGCCCGGCAGGATCTTCTGGATTTCGGTGGTGGTGATGGCGGTGGCGGAACGGGTCGCCTTCACGCCGGTCACGATGATTTCGGAATTGCCGCTGACGGGCGCATCGATCTGCGCCGCAGCATCCTCGGCGGGCGCCTGCGCCAGCGCGGGCGCGGCGAGGAAGACGGACAGGAATGCGGCGCCGGCAAGCAGACGGCCCCGCGAAAACGGGTGAGCGGTCATTATGATTTCCCCTAAATGGCGCGCTGGCTTGCGCGTTCGGGGCGACGCCTAGGCCGGTGTCGTGACGCTTTGTTGGCGCGACGCAGACGGTGTGATGACGGTAATATTTCCCATTTATTACATGCATTTCAAAGGGATTGGATGGCACGCGACAGCGTGTGCGGCGCCCGCGCGATGACGCTACGTAAAGGGTGTGGCAGGAAAAGTGTCGGTTGTCAGGAAGTCTGCTCCTGACCCCCTAGAGTTTCCGGTGCTTTTGTCATCAGAGGATCACGGCTGATTTTCAACTTCTGCTCCTCTGGAGGGGGAGTAATGTCAACTTCTGCTCCGATCCCTATTTATCGGCGATTCAGATGAACCTTTCATCGCGTCGAGAAGATTCCTAGCCGAAGCCCAGAGCATGATATCTGCGCTAAATCTGCGACACCTTGCTTATCGCTCGCTCGTGCTTCAAAGTTTTGCGTAACAGTCGGACGTCCCAAGGATTGGTCATGTCCGTCACGGTTTTGGACGTTGGGGGGATTATTGGTGACCGAGATAATTGCGCTTGCGATTCATGACCTGAATCGTAGCGATGCTGGCTATTCTGTCGCACTCTCCAAGAAGTTGCTTGACGTGACCGACACGACGCTTCGCGTCATCTCCACGGTCTATGAACTTTACAACAGCCGGACTTCCAAGTCTCACGGTCGGTTCACAACGGCAGAAGGTTCTCCCACCGAGGGGCAAATCCGTGCCTATGTTGAGGCCAAGGAGAAGGACTTCCTCGGTCTTACCGGCAAGATGATGGATAATCTGGCACGGGAAGCGGGAAAGAAATCTGCTTCAGTCGGCGGGCATGTGTTTTTTTGCCCACTTCCGACGGGATGGTTCAGATTTCATGCTCGTCACGGTGGTCACCGACAAGCTGAGCGCGGCCCTGACCAAAAATCATGGAATGGAGGACGTCGAGCACCTCGATCTCGATGGTTTCCGCTTCGCCGGCCGCATTAATCTTACTGCTTGGGCGGACAAGCAGGACCGCTACCTGAGCTTCTTGAAAGGCAAGGGTTCGATATCCGATTATTTTCGTGATTTCCTTGGCTGCGATTCGGCGGTTCTGGAGCGTAAGGACACTCAGAGCCTCGTGGATGCACTGAAGGAATTTACGCTCACTGAAAAGATGGTCGACACCGAGGCGACGGCGTTCCTGTCCGATGCCTTAGATTATCTTGGCAAGGCGAATAAGGCGAAGGAGCCGGTGGATTTCGAAGCTATGGCAAATCGCCTGATGCCGAAGGAACCCGGCAGGCTATCGAAATTTCTGGCCAATACCGATCGTCAGCTGAATGAAGGCTATGTTCCGAACGCCAGCGCATTGAAAGCCCTCGTGAAAGTGACCGCCAAAACGAAGATGTGGTCGGTCGAATTCACGCGTGAAGCAATCGACCAGAGCAAAGTCGTGTTCGACAAGGACAAGAAATCCCTTACGTTGATGGATGTGCCAGACGAGCTGATCAATCAGATGCGCGCCGAAGGGATGATCAGTGATTGATGTTACGTTTGCCGATCTTGTCGAGATATACCGCGCTACGCGGTTCGATGATGAGAACGGCGACGTTCTGACGATCAAGAGCGACCATATGGGGGCAGTTTTAACCGCCATCATGGAGATCGATACGCATTACAACGATGCCCAGATTTCGGTCGAGGACGGCTATGATCTGGCCGTCGGGGCAGAAGTGCCGGTAACGATTGGTCGGCCCAATGTGGCGAAGATGGGCCTGTTGGTTTCCACTTTGGATGATCTGTTCAAGGCGCCTGGCGCCGTGCTCGCGGAGCCTCAGCGGTATTACATCAAGAAAGAACATTACGCGTCGGGTGATAACCCTGTCCCGCCAAAACTGCTTGCGTATCGTGCAGTCTTGGACGTGCTCAAGATACTTCGCGATAGCGCGTCGCTGGTTGATGAAACGATGCGTCAGCTCATTTTCATCGGCAAAGAGAAGGTCGTCGTGCCGATCCAGTTTGGTTCAATGGACCTTCGCGGCGACGTGGTGGGTCAGGCTGTGCGGCTGACGAAGCTGTTCGAAGACGAATTGCACTTGGATGAGAAGCGGACGATTCTTCAGACCACCCTCATCGAAATGGTGCGTTCGCTACGCGACAAGGATCGGTTCGGTTTCCTAATTCGGAATCTAGATCGCCTCGCGAATGAGGTCGAGAAGGGATATCGACTCTTCACCTCGAGCTTCTCGTACTCGAAGATCCGCAATGAGGTTGAAACGGCGCGACTGGATTTCGTGGGCAAGATCCACAAGACCATCGTCGATATCCAAGGCCAGCTCCTTGGCATTCCTGTTGCAACGATCGTCGTGGTTTCCCAACTCAAAAAGGTGCCGGCGTCGTGCGGCCTCGAGTTCTGGACGAACCTTGGCGTGCTTATAGGAGCAATCGTCTTCGCGGTGATGTTGGGGATTGCCGGGCTGAACCAGTGGAAGACGCTCAATGTTATCGCGAAAGAGGTGAAGCGGCAAAGCACCCGCCTCAGCGACGACTTTGCCCTGATCGCCGATCAATTCTCTGACGTGTTCGATGACCTCCACGCCCGCATCAAGTGGCACCGCGCTGCTCTTCTTGTCGTTGGCGGCGTTCTGTCGCTCGGCGTGATTATAACGGCAGTCGCAGTCTGGAGGCTTTTGCCGGCCAACGGTTGGCAATGCCTCTGAGGGGATACTGCATGGATTTCCAGCCGCGATCTTCGTCGGAAATCAAGATCGCATCGTAGAAGAATGCATGAGCAATTATCGGGCGGCACTCACGGATTGAGAGGAAGCTTTGGTTCCCCGGATGGTCCGCGGATAAGCGGCATCAGAAAGCTTCTGTCTAAAGTGCAGCCTGATTCCAAAGGATCTGTAATGCCCATAAGACGGGGGGTGGCTATTTTGCAAATTGCGCCTTGTGTCTGGGTCGGTATGCAGATTTATTCGAATTATTCTTGTCTGTGCCATAATGTATATTTGATCGCATCATAGTTTAGGTAAAGTTAATCCGTGATGATATGGTGTATCAGTGCGCTATCATGGCACAATGATCTGATGTAACATTCGGAAACAGTCCAATATGCCGCGATTTTACTTTTGCAGATGACATTCTGCGAAAAGCCTACTATGTAGCCTGTCATGCGCCGCTTAGGACGTTTCCTGCTCTGCCTGCTTTCGTTGTCCATGCTGACGACGACGCTGGTGCATGCCCAGGAAGTTCCTAACGCCCGTGCCCCCACAATCGAGTGCACGGGTTACGTGCATAGCGAAGGGGACGCGGACCAGACGCAGGGTGATGCCGACAAGGCGATCCCGCATCATCATGGCGGTTGCCAGGGTGCTCCGGCTTTCGTTCCGGTCTCTGCAAGCGAAGATATGCTTCCGTTGGCGGTGGACGCGCCTGTGTTCATCCCTGCGCCGATTCCGTCCAAGCGCTGGGCCATCGGCCCCGACCTGCGCCCACCCATAGCCTGACAGAGCCATAATGGACCGTTGCGCCTGAATTCAGGCCGCCGGTCGTCCATGACTCGTGTTCAGGATTCCTATTCATGTTCCGATCCATTGCAGCCTTATTGGCTGCCGTGTCCTGCGTCGCTGTGGCGCAGGCACAGGAGATGCCCGCTGCGGTAGCGGGGGCGTCACCCTATACGCTTGATCAGGCAGTCGCCGCCGCTGGTGGCAGCGCCCCGGCGGCCGAAGCCGCGCAAGCCAATGTCGAAGCGGCCCGCGCCGCACGTACCGTCGCTGGTCTTCGTCCCAATCCCACCGTGCAGACGCAGGTGGAGAATATCGCAGGAAGCGGACCGTATCGCGGCGTTGGTAGCGCCGAGTCGACGGTCAGCATGGCTGTTCCCATCGAACTGGGTGGCAAGCGGTCCGCACGCATCGCGGTCGCTAATGCCCAGACCGACAAGGCGCTGCTAGTCTCGGCGATCACGCAGGCAGACATCAGGCTGCAGATCACGCAGCTGTATATCGAAGCGGCTGCTGCCGAACGGCGTGTCCAAACGGCACGCGATCAGGCGCGGATAGCCGGCGACGCCGCGAACGCTGCGAGTGTACGGGTAAAGGCCGGACGGGCCTCTCCGATCGAGGAGCAGCGCGCTAACGTTGCGAAGATCAACGCCGATGCCGAACTGGTTCGGACTATCCGGCTGGCACAGGCCAGCCGCGCTAATCTCGAGCGTCGGATTGGGCAACCGATGGGCGGACCGCTCGATACGGCTTGGTTGGAGCGCTTGCCACGTGGCTACGGTCCCGAAGTCCCACCGAGCGCGGTAGGTACGCTGGCCCTGGCTGCCGCAGACGCGGACCTTGCCGTAGCTGATGCCAATGTCCGACTCGCCAATTCTCAACGAGTCCCCAATCTCGAAGCTGGCCCCGGTTTACGCAGGCTGTCAGCCACCAACGATACGGCCCTGATCTTCACGGTCACGATGCCTATCCCGATCTTCAATTCGGGCAAGGCGGCTGTCGCGCAGGCTCGCGCGCAGCGCAATCAGGTGGAAGCCCAGAAGCGTATGACGGCACTCGACGTCGAGCAGGCCATCACCGACGCGCAGACATCGGCATCGAATGCCGCAGTCACTGCACAGACGGCTACTGGTCCTGCCCTTGAGGCAGCTCAGGAAGCGGCTCGTATTGCGCGCATCGGCTATCGCGAAGGCAAGTTCGGCCAGCTCGATCTGCTCGATGCCGAACGTACGCTCGCCCAGACGCGCCTCGCGGCCATCGACGCGCTCGCCTCTTACCAGAATGCCCGCGCGCAGCTGGAGCGCCTGACAGCGCCCGCGCCGGAACAGGGGAACTGATCCATGACATCTAAGAAGATCATCTACGCCGCCTTGCCCCTGTCCCTGATGCTGGCGCTCGCCGCTTGCGGAAGCGGTGCCGAGGAGAATCCGTCCAACGACGCGGCACCCGCTGCTGAAGCAAAGGCAGGGGAGAAAGCCGAAGAGGGCAAGATCACGCTCTCGGCCGATCAGATCGCATCGGCTGGCATTCAGACGGCGCGCCCGATGATGGGCGGCTCGGGCACGATCGAGCTCCCCGCTACCATCGATGGCGACCCTCAGGGCACGCAGGTGGTATCGGCCGCGATCGGTGGCCGCGTGGTTTCGCTGACCCGTAACCTTGGGCAGTCGATCGGTCGCGGCCAGACGCTTGCCGTGATCGAGAGCCGCGAGGCCGCCTCGCTCAACGCCGAGACCGAAGCTGCTCGCGCACGGCTGTCTCTGGCGAACAGCAATCTCGCCCGCGAACAGCGTCTGTTTTCGCAGCGCGTCTCGCCTGAGCAGGATCTCATCGCTGCACGCACCGCAGCGACCGAAGCCCGCATCGCCCTTCGTCTGGCGCAGCAGCAGGTTTCTGCTGCGGGCACGGGTGGCGGCGGCCTCAATCGCATCGGCATCGTGGCGCCTATGTCGGGTCAGGTTATCGGCCGCAGCGTGGTGCTGGGGCAGACGGTCGCGGCGGATGCTGAATTGTTCCGCGTCGCCAACCTTTCGAGCGTGTCGCTTTCGCTCAACCTGCAGCCGCAGGATGCGGGCCGGGTGCGTCCGGGCGCAACGGTGAATATCAAGGCAGCTGGTCGACAGGCGACCGCGAAGGTGACGTTCGTGTCGCCGGCGCTCGATGCCAATACGCGACTGGTTCCCGTCATCGCGACTCTCGACAATCGTGATGGCCTCTGGCGCGTCGGCGAGCCGGTTACGGCATCGGTCGCGCTCACCGGCAGCGGCGGCGATGGCGCGATCCGTGTGCCGCTGACTGCGGTGCAGACAGAGGAGGGCAGGTCGGTCGTCTTTGTGCGGACCAAGACCGGGTTCCAGGCAACCGCCGTCCAATTGGGCGACAGTGCCGGCGACAGCGTGATCATCAAGTCGGGCCTGAAGGGCACCGAGGAGATCGCCACCGTCAATAGCTTCACGCTCAAGGCCGAACTCGGCAAGAGCGAAGCCGCGGAGGACTGAGCCGATGATCGCCCCAATCGTAACATGGGCGGTTCACAAGCGCTGGCTCGTCCTGCTGCTGACCGCCATTGCCGCCGTGATCGGCGCCGCCGCCCTGTCTCGCCTGCCTATCGACGCAGTGCCGGACATCACCAACAATCAGGTGCAGATCAACGTCCGTGCGCCCGCGCTTTCGCCCGAACTGGTCGAAAAGCAGGTGGCGTTCCCGATCGAGACTGCGCTCGCCGGCATTCCGGGCCTCGAATATAGCCGTTCGCTTAGCCGCAATGGTTTCGCGCAGGTGACGGCGGTCTTCTCCGATCAGACGGATATCTTTTTCGCCCGCCAGCAGGTCGGCGAGCGCCTGACAGGCGTGTCCGAGAACTTGCCCGATGGCGTAACGCCCGAAATGGGCCCGATCGCCACCGGTCTGGGCGAGGTCTATATGTGGACCGTCCGTCTGGAGCATCGCAAGGACGACAAGCACCAGCCGGGTGAACCCGGCATGCAGCCCGATGGCAGCTACATCACGCCGGAAGGCGAACGGCTGACGAACGACACCGACAAGGCGACCTACCTGCGTACCGCGCAGGACTGGATCGTTTCGCCGCTGCTGAAGAACACGCAGGGCTTGGCCGGCGTCGATTCGATTGGCGGCTATGCCAAGCAGTTCCTCGTCGTGCCCGACGTCCAGCGCCTGGCTTCGATGGGGATCACGCTGACGCAGCTCAGCACGGCGCTTGAACGCAACAACACCAGCGTCGGTGGCGGCTTCGTCAATCGCAATGGCGAAGGTCTGGCAGTCCGTGCGGACGCTCTTGTCCGTAACGCCGACGAACTTTCCAAGATCGTGGTGGCCACCCGGGAAGGTGTACCCATCACCCTTGGTCAGGTTGCATCTGTTCGTACCGGTCAGGCGATTCGCATGGGGTCGGCGTCCGAAAACGGAACTGAGGTCGTCGTCGGCACCGCCATCATGCGGATCGGCGAGAATAGCCGCACCGTCGCGACCGCAGTCGCCAACCGGCTGGAGGAGATCAACGCCTCACTGCCGCCAGACGTAATCGTCCAGCCTGTGCTGAACCGTACGGCGCTGGTGAACTCGACCATCAAGACGGTCGCCAAGAATCTGGGCGAAGGCGCGGTCCTTGTCATCGTGGTGCTGTTTCTGCTGCTCGGCAACTTCCGTGCCGCGCTGATCGCCGCCGTCATCATCCCGGTGACCATGATGCTGACCGGCTTTGGCATGTTGCGTGCCGGGGTGTCAGCGAACCTCATGAGCCTTGGCGCGCTCGACTTTGGCCTCATTGTCGATGGCGCCGTCATCATCGTCGAAAATGCCCTGCGACGCATGGCTGAGCATCAGCATCACGAAGGGCGTCTGCTCACCGTGAAGGAACGGCTGGATACGGTCGCTTCTGCTGCCCGGGAGATGATCAAGCCGTCGGTCTATGGCCAGGCGATCATCATCCTCGTTTATGTGCCGCTCCTCACCCTGACCGGTGTCGAGGGCAAGACCTTCGTGCCGATGGCGCTTACCGTCATCATCGCGCTGGTCTGCGCCTTCATCCTCTCCCTGACCTTTGTTCCCGCCGCGATCGCCCTGTGGCTATCCAAGCGGATCGAAGAGAAGGAAGGACGGATCATGAGCTGGCTCAAGGCCCGCTACGAACCCGGTCTCGACCGGGCGATGAAGCGGCCTGTAGTCACTGTCGGCGCTGGTGTCGGTGGTTTCGTTCTCGCGATCCTGGCCTTCATGTCGCTGGGACAGGTTTTCCTGCCGCAGCTCGATGAGGGCGACCTGTTGATCCAAGCCCTGCGTATTCCGGCGACGTCGGTGCAGCAGAGCCAGGCGATGCAGGTGCCGATCGAGCAGATGATGTCGAAGCAGCCGGAGGTGAAGTTCGTCTTCTCCAAGACCGGTACGGCCGAACTGGCATCCGACCCGATGCCGCCCAACGCCACTGATATGTTCGTCATCCTCAAGGACCGGAAGGAATGGCCGGACCCCAGCCTGAAGAAGGAGGAACTCATCTCTCGGATCGAGGGGGAACTCGCCAAATTCCCGGGCAACGCCTACGAGATCACCCAGCCGATCCAGATGCGCTTCAACGAGCTCATCGCCGGCGTGCGCGGTGATATTGCGGTCAAGGTCTTCGGGGACGACTTCAACTCGATGAACGCGACGGCGGAGAAGATCGCCAGCGTCCTGCGCCGCACGCAGGGGGCTGCCGACGTGAAAGTCGAGCAGACCACGGGCCTTCCGATGCTCGACATTCGGGTGAATCGCGACGCCATGGCCCGCCTCGGCGTTACCGCTCAGGACGTGCAGGACATCGTGAACGCAACGCTGGGCGGCCAGCAGTCGGGCATGATCTTCGAAGGCGACCGCCGTTTCCCGGTGGTGATCCGTCTTTCCGAAGATCAGCGTGGTGACATCTCGCTGCTCAGTCAGGTCCAGGTGCCGACCCCGAGCGGCCAGTTTGTTCCGCTGGCCAGCGTTGCGGATATCCGCGTCGTCGACGGTCCAAACCAGATCAGCCGTGAAAACGGCAAGCGTCGTGTCGTTGTCCAGGCGAACGTGCGTGGCCGTGACGTTGGCGGCGTGGTCGCAGATGCGCAGGCTGCCATTGGTAAGGAAGTGCGTCTTCCTCCAGGCAGCTATCTCGAATGGGGTGGCCAGTTCGAGAATCTGGCATCGGCTCAGGAACGCCTGCAACTGGTGATCCCGGCCTGCTTTGTCCTGATCCTGCTGCTCCTCTATGGAGCGTTGGGGTCGGTCCGTGATGCAGCGATCGTGTTCACCGGCGTTCCGCTCGCTCTGGTGGGTGGCGTGCTGGCCCTCTTCTTGCGGGGCATGGACTTCTCCATCTCCGCAGCGGTCGGGTTCATTGCGCTGTCCGGCATCGCGGTCTTGAACGGCCTCGTCATGGTGTCCTCCATTCAGGATCTCATGCGAACCGGCATGGAGCGCGCCGAAGCCGCTCGGGTGGGCGCGCTTCAGCGTCTGAGGCCGGTGGTCATGACGGCGCTGGTTGCGAGCCTTGGCTTCGTGCCGATGGCCCTGGGCAGTGGTGCTGGCGCCGAAGTCCAGAAGCCGCTGGCGACGGTCGTAATCGGCGGCCTGATCTCCGCGACGCTCCTGACCCTGTTCGTCCTGCCGACGCTCTATGCGCGATACGGCCGCACGACGATGGTCGAGGAGGATGATCCAGAGATCGAGGTCTCCCCGTCTGTTCAACCGCAGCACTGATGTGACGGGAGGGCAGCAACTGCCCTCCCGCCTCTTCCTGATCGAAGGAAAGGATCAGACCGATGAGAGAGGAAACCATATTCAGTCCTCAGATCTCGCGTTTGCGGGCGTGGACGCTGTTGGCCGACCTCAATCGCTATGAAGCATGGCATCCCCACTATCGCTTTGGCGCGGGGGTCGTCGAACTTGGGAACAAGATCGACATGACCTGGACGCTGATGGGCAAGCAGGCATCGCTGGAAGCCAGAATTGTAGCCAATGATAAGCCCGATATCATCCGCTGGAGAGCAGCCACATTGCCGCTTTTCAGCATCGAAGAGGGGTATGAAATTTATGAGGATGAAACCGGTCTGCATGTCCGGCACAGCTTCGAATGCAAGGGCATCCTTGGATTGTTGGCACGCCCGCTAGCCACAGGCCTTCGCCGTCAAATGAGAACGCAGGATGCGAGTTTCATGGCGGCGGTGAAGCGCACGATCCGCGCAGTCTCTCCAGCCAATCGCCACAAGCGGCGCTCGCTCAGCGTGATCAAGGGCAGGGGGAAGAGCGATGGATGAAGCAACGAGCGGCGTCAATCAGCGCTTGGAGCGTAACACGCTCTGGATCGTGCTGATCCTCAACGTCCTCATATCTGCAGCCTTCTTCATCGTTGGCTTTACTGGAGATTCCAGCGCTCTCATCGCCAATGGCGTCGACAATCTGTCGGATGCGCTCGTTTATGCGCTGAGCCTTGTAGCCCTGAGCCGAGGCGTCACGTGGAAGAGCCGAGCGGCAATGTTCTCAGGCTCCATGCTGCTGGTCTTCGCAGTCGGCATCCTCATCGACGTCGGTCGTCGATATGTCTACGGCAGCGAGCCCATTGGCACGGCCATGATGGCGATGTCGGCTGTGGCAGCCATCGTAAACTTCATCTGCCTAAGGCTGCTGCAACGGCTTGAGCAGCCCGACGTCAACATGCGCGCAGCTACAACCTTTAGCTTCAACGACTTCATTTCGAATGGCGGCATTTTGATCGCCGGCGTGCTGGTTTGGTGGCTCGGCACAAACTGGCCGGATCTTCTCGTCGGCGTCGCCACTGCGCTGATCGCCATCAAGGGCGGGGTCGAGATCCTGAAGGATGCTCGTAGCGAAATTCGGGAGGCCAAGGGCCGCCCAGAAATCAAGGAGGCCTGAAATGACAACTCGTACTTCTCCGCAAGGACTTCCCTGTCCGGTCTGCAAGGTCGACCTGCTCATGAGCGAGCGGCAGGGCATCGAGATCGACTATTGCCCTCAATGTCGTGGCGTCTGGCTCGACCGCGGTGAACTCGACAAGATCATCGAACGCAGCATCAGCGAAACTCAGCCGACCGAACGGCGTGAAGGCACGCTTGGTGTGTTCGGCTCAAAGCATGGAAGCGATCGTGGCGACAGCCACGGATCTCGGGGCGGCCACCATGGTCGTCGCAAGGGCTTCCTGCGCGATCTCTTCGACTGACAACCAGCTTGGCCGCCGCACCTACCCCCTGTGTGCGAGAACGGCCCGCGTCATGGGCGGCATCCCTCGCCGCCCATGACGACAGTTTCTTCCTCCTGATCCGGGAAACAACATGCGCCTGAAACAATATCGTTTGAGCCGTCTCTCCCTGACCGTAGGAGGCCTGATGCTCAGCCTGATGGGATGTCAGCAGAATGGTGGCGGCGATGAAAGCCGTCATGATCGCAATTCCATTCCCACGCTCGTTGGGGAGCATCTCTACGCATGTGAGGATGGAACGCAGCTGGACGGCGATTTCCTGGTCGATGGGCTGACCCTCGATCTGGCGATCCTGCCGAACCAGAAGCCGATCCGTCTGACTGCGCCCGACACGGGCCTGACCTATGTCGGCGATAAGCTCAATGTCAGCCTGACCGGCGTCGACACGTTGAAGCTAGTACGCGCCGATCAAAAACCGCTGATCTGCAGGAGAACCCGGACGATCAGCAAGCAGGGACGCCTGCATCCACCCTGATGGCAACTGTTTTTACCGAAGATAGCGTGTCCCAACCAGGATGATGGTCATGATTCAAAAACTCCGCCTTGATGTCCCCCTGCTGCTCCCCGAAGTCACCGACACGGCTGATGGCTGCGTTTCGCGCCTGATATCCTTGATCGAAAGCCGTCCCGGTGTTTCTGAAGTGCATGTCACGAAGGAACCAGCCGGCACACTGCCGCAGCTGTGCATCCACTATGATCCGGACGCGATCTCTCTTCCTCGTATCCGGGAGCTGGCGAAGGCGGCGGGGACGCAGATCGCAGAGCGCATCGGCCATGCGGTGTGGGAGGTCGACGGCATTGGCCATCAAAGGCGTGCCAGGTCTATTGGCGAAACGCTTCGCGCGCTGCCAGGCGTGCTCGAAGCCGAGGCCATTCTTCCCGGGACGGTGCGGGTTGAGTTTGATCGCACGATCACGTCGGAGGATGGCATTCTCACGGGGCTTCGCGATGCCGGTGTAACACCCAAGGCACTCGCGGCTTCCGGAAAGAAGCCCGTGGCGCACGACCACGACAAGGATCACGATCACCCGGCTGTCGAGAAGCACGACCACGATCATGGGCATGGCGGACTGCTTGGGCCCAACACCGAGCTGATCTTCGCTCTTGCCTGCGGCGGCGCGCTGGGGGTGGGCTACCTCATCGAGACGTTCGTGACGGCCCCCGCCTGGGTGCCGTTCGCTCTCTTCATCGCGGCTTATGTGTTCGGCGGCTTCTACACCGTGCGTGAGGCTATCGAAAATCTGCGCCAGAAGCGCTTCGAGATCGATACACTGATGCTGGTGGCAGCCGCTGGTGCGGCGGCGCTAGGCGCTTGGGCCGAAGGTGCCTTGTTGCTGTTTCTCTTCAGTTTGGGGCATGCACTCGAGCATTACGCCATGGGCCGCGCCAAGCGTGCGATCGAAGCTCTGGCCGAGTTGGCGCCGCGAACGGCCACCGTTCGGCGCATGGATGGTGGCTCCAGTGTCGTGCCGGTCGAGGAACTGGTCCTTGGTGATGTCGTCATCATCAAGCCGGACGAGCGCATCGCCGCCGATGGCTTCGTCATCAAGGGCAATTCTGCGGTCAATCAAGCGCCTGTCACTGGCGAAAGCATCCCGGTCGACAAGGAGCCGGTCGAAAGCGCGGACTCTGCTCGGGCCAATCCTGATCGCGTCGCTGCAGCCAGCAGGGTCTTCGCCGGCACGATCAACGGCAGCGGCCTCATCGAGATCGAAGTCACGCGCCTATCGAACGAGAGCACGCTCGCCAAGGTCGTGAAGATGGTCAGCGAGGCGGAGACGCAGAAGTCGCCGACCCAGCGGTTCACTGATCGCTTCGAGCGCTTCTTCGTGCCTGCCGTTCTTGTCTTGGCATTCCTGCTTCTATTCGCATGGGTCGTCGTCGATGAGCCATTCCGCGACAGTTTCTATAGGGCGATGGCCGTCCTTGTGGCCGCCAGCCCCTGCGCGCTGGCCATCGCGACGCCGAGCGCCGTGCTGTCGGGTGTCGCCCGTGCCGCGCGGGGCGGCGTCCTGGTAAAGGGCGGTGCGCCGCTCGAATTGCTGGGATCGCTCGATGCCATCGCGTTCGACAAGACCGGCACGCTGACGATGGGCGAGCCACGCATCCAGCAGATCATCCCGGCGCCTGGCGTCACCAAGGAAGAACTGATGGCGCTGGCGGTGGCTGTAGAAAGCCTCAGCGACCATCCCTTGGCCCAGGCAATTGCGCGTGATGGGCGCGAGCATATTGGCGATCATCCAGTTCCGGAGGCCGAAAATCTGAAGAGCCTCACGGGTCGCGGCATCTCGGCTCTTGTCGGTGAGGATGAAGTTCTCATCGGCAAGGCCGAGATGTTCGGCAGCGACGGCATAGCCCCGCTGTCCGGCGAGATGGATACCGCGATCAAGACGCTCCGGGAGGCAGGACAGACCAGCATGGTCGTGCGCAGCGGCTCCCGGGATATGGGGGCTATCGGTCTTCTGGATACGCCGCGCGAAGCAGCCCGCGCGGCGCTGGAACGCCTGCGCGAGATCGGCATCAAGCGGATGATCATGATCTCGGGCGATCACCAGCGGGTGGCTGATGCCATAGGCAAGCAGGTCGGGATCGATGAAGCCTGGGGCGATCTTATGCCCGAAGACAAGGTCGAGGCCATCAAGAAGCTGAGGGCCGAGACAAAGGTCGCGATGGTCGGTGATGGCGTGAACGATGCGCCCGCCATGGCGACAGCGACCGTCGGGATTGCGATGGGCGCAGCCGGCTCGGATGTCGCGCTGGAAACCGCCGACGTGGCGCTGATGGCAGACAACCTGTCGCATCTGCCGTTCGCTGTCGGTCTCAGCCGGAGCACGCGCTGGGTTATCCGGCAGAATGTGTTCGTCAGCCTGGGTGTCGTCGCCTTCCTCGTTCCGGCGACCATCCTGGGTCTTGGTATCGGACCGGCTGTCGCCCTTCACGAAGGATCGACGCTGTTGGTGGTTATCAACGCGCTGCGGCTTCTGGCGTATCGAGATCCGGTCCGTGTCTAAGCAGGACGCGGACCACCATCGAGAAGCGACGTGAGGATCGGAAGATTCGACGCCATCTTCGTCGGGACAGGCATACTGATATGCGTCGCTCTCGCTGTGGTGGGAGTGTGGGCGATGTCCGGCGTACTGCACGCACCACTTAATGATCCTCCCGCCACGAAGCGTGTGCATTTTACGATCCAGCCGGGCGAAACGCAGCGCGTAGCAGCCTATGTGGCCGGGGAGGGGACCGTACGGTTCGTAAGCGAGAGCCGCGGCGCGAAGGTCCGCTATCGCCTTCGCCTGGAAGATGGGCACCAAGGGTCCATTCTTGCCGATACGATTGCTTCGGGCATTCAGCGGGGGGAGTTACGTCCGCAGCATGGCAGCCTGTACGAATGGTCTTGGAACAACCTATCGCCTGGGCCGGTGCATGTTGGCTTCTTTGCCGAGGGCAACTTCGACATCCTGAACCGAACAGGCGCTCGTCAGCCTGAATCCTTGGTGGCCCCCTGATTTTAAGAATTGGGCGCTACGCCTCTCACATCATAGATAATGGAGCACCGCGATGATCGTCGGAGCGCGTCCCCGCCTGCAGCAGATCATACTCGAAATCTGGAAGCCACTGACCATCCTGTTTGCCTGGGATGTGGCAGTCACCATCTTCCACCGGTTCATGCCAATCAAGGAGCCTGCGCTGCCAGTCGCGCTGTTCGGCACGGCCATAGCTTTGTTTCTCGGCTTCAGGACGAACGCCGCTTACGCCCGCTGGTGGGAGGCGCGCACCTTATGGGGCGCTTTGATCAACGCCTCGCGCAGCATGGCCCGTTTGTGTCGCAATGTATTGCCGGCTGGCCCGGAAGCGGAAGCTATTGTGCTGCGGCAGATCTCTTTCGCGCACGCGATGCGGTGCCGGCTGCGGGGGCAGGATCCGACAGAGGATATTAAGCGGCTGGCGGGCAAGGAGGCCGCCGAAGTGGCTGCCGAGCGTACGAACCGCCCCAATGCGTTGCTCGAGGACATGTCTCGGATCGTGTCTGGAGCGCGGACTGACGGGAAGATCGACACCATCCAGCAGTCCCTGTTCGAACGAGTGATGATCGATATCGCCAATGCCCAAGGGGGCATGGAGCGCATCAAGAATACGCCGCTGCCCAATGGCTTTGAGTTCATGCCGAACTTCTTCACGCGGCTGTTCTGCGTGCTGTTGCCGATCTCGTTGGTGGAGACGTTGGATCTCTACACACCGATCGGATCGACCCTGATCGGGATGATCTTCCTGGCTGCGTTGCGGATCGGGCAGGATCTGACGGACCCGTTTGCCAACACCGTCCATGACGTGCCGCTATCGACGATGTGTCGGACGATCGAGATCGATCTTCTGGAGTCCCTAGGGCGGAAGGGGCCTGGGCCACTTCCTCCTGTGGCGGGAACGCAGTGGTAGAGTAGGGGATCAAAGGCCGGACGTAGCCGTTACACCCTTCAACAGGCCGTAAAGGGGCGGAAATCAATCGTTACGATCGAGTTGGGCGCCGGCGACAGGCGGTTCCTATCTGCCTTGCGCGCCCATTCATTTAAAGGAGTATGAAGTGGCAACAGCAAGCGTAATCAGCACGCAACCGACCCCGGACGAGGCCCTGCAGCGTCTGGTCGACGGCAATGAGGCATTCGTGGCCGATGCGCCGGTGCCGGCCGACTTGTCACGCGAGCGGCGACTGGCGCTCGCAGAAGGTCAGCAGCCGTTCGCGACGCTGGTGGGCTGTTCGGACTCTCGCGTTGGCCCAGAACAGCTGTTTGGCGCCGGCCTCGGCGAACTGTTCATTGTCCGGACTGCCGGTAACAACGTGGACACCGCCGGCATGGGGTCCATCGAATATTCGGTGGCCGTGCTGAAGGTGCCGCTCATCGTCGTGTTGGGGCATGAGAAGTGCGGCGCCGTTGCGGCTGCAGCCGACGTCGTGACGAAGGATACACGGTTTCCGGGTAGCATTGCTCGTATGATCGAGCCGATCGTACCGGCCGTCTTGGCAGCTCAGCGCAATGTCGGCGAAGACAAGCTGGTCGATACCGCGGTCGAGGAAAACGTCCGGCGTATGGTCGAACGCCTGCAGAAGTTCTCAGAGCCGATGCTGATCGAACCGCAGGAGCGTGGCGAGTTGAAGGTCGTGGGCGCCGTGTACGAACTGTCGACCGGCCGGGTTCGCTGGCTCTAAAAGCGCAGGCCTTCCCGACGGACATAATCAGAGTTTGGCTGGTTATGTCCGTCGGGAGTGCGCGGATATCATGGCGGTGATAGTCGCCCTTTGATGCTGAGCGTCATTTGTAGAAGCTGCTTGTGTCGACTTTTACTCGCACGTCTGACGCGGTCACCGTCAGCGGGTCGCTGATGGGAAGTTCGATTTCTGCCTCATAAGGATATTCGTCAGTGTCGCGGGAGCCGATATCGTTCGCAACATCAGATCCTGAGCCATATTGCAGTTCGACCACAACGGATCCGGTCACCTCGTAGTAGATCGTGTTGGCATCCATGTCGGTGACCACGATTTCGTCGACCCAGTGATGGTCAATTGCGGTGTGGGTAGACAGCTCATCGAGCTCCTGGATTGCTTCCCCAATCATCTTCTCGAACACGGCGGTCTGCATCGCTCCTGCGACTGCCTCTTCGATAAAGTCCCGGCTCTCTTCAGCCGCATCCAGTAGGGCGTTGATTCCGTCGAGAACTTCGCTGAAAATCCGCCTGATTTTTGAACCGTCGGCTAGGATGGTGTTTGGGCGGACATGTGTAGAGCGGTTTAGCGCATTCACCATTTCAATCAATTCGTCGGCATGGGGCTTCACCTCGAACTTCAGTATGTCCTTTACGAATTGGTCTGAAAGGCCGGCCTTGATGATGTAATTCGCCCGTTGCCTCCTCGTCACTGTATCGGTGTCTGGTGCTTGCACGAACGTAAGCGCCGACGTAACCGGGTATTGACGTGGCGGCCTATTACGCTCCGCAGCAGCGCTTAAACTTTTTGCCTGATCCGCATGGACAGACTTCGTTACGACCGATCTTGTTTGACTGGATGGTTCGAAGGGCATTGACGTTGCGCTCGCGCAGCAGGGCGAGTTTCCTCATGCCGACGATGGCGCGAGGTAGCAGTGCTGCGGCCTCGTCGCGGATTTCGTCAGCGTCATCGCGTTCTTCGATGGGCTCACGGCTCTCGATAAAGCCGACCAGCAACTTGATAAATGTCGCGGTCCGTTCATCCTCGGCCAGGTCGGACCAGTATTGCGGCTCGAGCTTCATTGCTTGCCAGAAGCCCTTCACCCACTGCCTGACCTTGGCATGATCGGCTTTTTTGCCCGGCTCACAGAAGCTGGGCTGGAAGCCGGGCCAGCCCTTCTGAAGATCAGCTTCGATGGCTCTGCGCCGTGCAACAACAGCCGCAAGAGCGTGCGACGTCCGTTCATCTGCCGCCGAACCTGGCTTGGTCGTCCACAGACCACTGACCCATTCCGAGGCCTCCAGGCCTGGCGTCACTAGGATGCCGGTCAGATATCCGTCCATCTCGAGCGGCGGCAGCAGATCTGGATCCCAGTTAGGGTTGGCGAGGATGGCGGCGAGAGGCTGCGAGCTTGTCATGCGGCCTGAGCAATATCGCGTGTGGCCTGCCAGCGCCATGGCAGCAGTTCATCGATCCGATTGATCGGGTGGTTGCCGATGCGCTCGATGACGTCGGTAAACCATGCCTCCGGTTCGACGCCGTTGAGCCTGCATGTACCGGCCAGCGAGTAAAAGAGCGCCGCTGCCTCTCCACCCTTCATGGAGCCGACGAACATCCAGTTCCGGCGCCCGAGAGCCACGCCACGCAGGGCGTTTTCCACCAGATTGTTGCTGATCTCGAGCCGGCCATCGTCGCAGTAGCGGATCATGGCCAGCCAGCGGTTGAGCGGATAATCTCAGCGTTGGTCAGCACATTGATATCGGTGACGCTCTTCTTCGACGCATAGTAAGTCAAAGCCAGGCGCTGGCGGATTTCCATGCGGATGCCATCTTCATCATAGCAATGGCGCCCCTGGGCGCTCGTGGCCTCACGAGCATCGCGGTCGCCGACTTTACCGCGCTCCCGCATCCAGCGTTTCACGGTGTGCGGATTGGGTGCCTCGCCATATTTGGCGTGCAACTCGGGGGTCCAGTGCTCGGCAAATCCTGCAGAGATTGCCTTCACGCCGGTCATTACGCCGTTCCGATCGAGCAGCCGTAATGTTGCCAGCCGAAGTGCGCTTTCGGGATCGAGTTCCTCACATTCGGCGGGCGTGAGATGTGATTCAGCGATCTTGTTCTTGGCCGGCGACTGCCCACGGTCTGCCATCTGGAAGAATTGACCGTTCTGAAGCAGCGTCCGAAAGCGCTCCTGGTCCATTGGACGGACGACGCCGGCGTCATCGAGATATTCGACGGGCTTGCCTGTGGCAGCATGTTCGAAGTTCAGGCGTGTGCCATATCCATGTGATGTAAAAACACAGGGTTGACCTTCGATACTGTATAGCTGATTGCGTTTGAGCTTATAGGGGAAGTAATTCACGTATCTCTCCCGAGATTTGGGTATTCTGAGGGCGCGCAAAATCCATCAGCAGTAGATATTTCTACGCTGCGAATGGCATTGCTTCTGTTGTGATGGGTGCCTGCGGGTTCGTCAGGCAGTTATGATTTCACTCTAGGTCATGGTTGAATCCTTCCTGGGGTATTTGATCTATGATCAGATGAAGCTGACAGGCATCTCATCGATGAGAGGCTGCGTGAGATCGAGCGACACGATGCGCCTCACCAGCATGGCGAAAGTGATTGCCCGCCCTTGGACAAAATTTCCGGGCGCCATCAGCTCAGCGAATTCGCCCAACTGCATGTCATCCCCTTTGCTGCGGAGGCTTTCGACGAGCCGCTTCTGCGACGATGAGATGGCCGTGCGGCGCATCGAGCTGGCGAGGCGTACGTTGAAGCGGTGGCGGCTATTCTCGAAAATTTCGGAACCGAAGGTGATACGGAATTCGTGGCCTACCCGGCGGCAAATTTCTGCGACGCCGGCAAGCTTCAGCCGATATTCTGGATCTCGCAGGTCCGCATCGTCGCCTTTGACTTCGACGACCGCCAGGCGTCCATCGGCGTCCAGTATGTCGACGTCGCTTGTGTACCGCTCCTTTTTCCTCAGGATGAATTCGAAGCGGCGAGCTTCTGATTGGTAGTGGACAACATTGGGGTCCGTCTCGCATCGCTCGATCAGTGCAAGCTGATGCAGGCTCTCATAATGCTGTGTGCGGCCGACCTTCACGGAAGGGTACCAGCCGCTCGCATGGTGCGTTCCGCCAGAGACTGTTCGGAGCGATCCATTGTCGTTGGCGACCACAATGCGAGCCATGGTGTTGACCAGGCTGTTGTGCTTCCTCAGCAAGGTTTCGGCGCGCAACCGGCCAGCGGAAGGCTCGTATGACGGGTTGCGCAGCATGAGGTTGATAGCGGCGCGAACGTCGATCTCAGCCAGTTCTTCATACGCGTCAGTCATGCCAGAACGTCCAACCGCGACGGTTGCTGTTGGGCCATTTGGAGCGAGAACGACTCCACGTCTTAACGCGCTGCTGTCGTTCAAAATGTCGGATGATCTCGATCAGATACTCTGTATAAACGATTGAAACGAGGTTGTTTCGATCTGCACTTCGCGGTTTAGTCGTCATCGCACTGTCTCCATGTTGGTCACGATACTGTGCATTTAGGAACGCTAAAATGACCGTGATGGCAACAGGAATGTGGTTTTAACTGCACAGTATCGTGACCAACTCACTTGACGATGCGTGCCTTACTGTTCTAATAATTCATGGATGAACAGTAAGAAAAACGGCACGCGCGACGTTGGTTCGGATCGGTCGGCCCTCGAAACTGACGAGGAGTTGGTCAAACGGCATGCCGCTTCAGGCTTTTCTGGCGAATCAGAGTACGCCCTGTTCCTGTCTCTGGATGATTCTAAGCGGGAGGCGGTGATTGCCAGACTGAGGACGATGGACCTCTATCTTCGCGACGATGACCCCATGCCCGTGGGCGACGCGTGCAGCGCGCTCGATATGGAGCAGCGCAATTTTTACCGACTGCTGAAGAAGCTGAAGGATCTGGGCCCAACTCGAGGTCTGTCACCG
Organism: Sphingobium rhizovicinum; assembly: GCF_042647625.1. Lineage (NCBI taxonomy): Bacteria > Pseudomonadati > Pseudomonadota > Alphaproteobacteria > Sphingomonadales > Sphingobiaceae > Sphingobium > Sphingobium rhizovicinum. The sequence goes on from NZ_JBHRVU010000004.1 coordinate 1,035,465, forward strand.
AGCTTCCGGGTGAAGGCTGTCGCGGCACCAGCACAGAAAGGCTTCGCACCCGTTGCCGAGCGTGCGCTGCGCTGGAAACTGCAGCATGAGCCCGCGGCTTCGCCCGCGTCGATCATACGCTGGATATTTGAATCCTGCGCGGACGCGGGCGAGGCGCCTCCGTCTGCATCCTCGATCCAGCGACGCATAAAGGTACTCCGCCGGGAAGGTGTCGCAGAGCCGGCGGCTGGGGCTGCTGGTCTTCAGATCCTGGTGGACCAGACCGCAGTCGATGTGATGGTTCAGATCAGCGGCCGGGTGGAATTGGCTACGGCTACGTTCATTGTCGATACCAGCTCTAGGATGATCCTTGGATTGGGGGTGGGCGATCCGCTGATTCCGGAAGACGGGCTCATGCGCGCTACCCGCAATATGGATGACGACCTCATGCGCCATCTCGTGCAGCACACGCAGGTGCATTTCGATCGCGTGGAGTCGATCGACTTTATCGCGCCTCCAGGCGGGGCGCGGCAGAGCAAGCAGTTGCAGAAGCGCTTTCGGGTCTTCAACCGCCGAGTGTCGTTTGACATTCATGCAGGCGGAAAGTGGCGTCACGGCACACAGCTGGTCCGCTACCTGGGCGATACGCTGGGGCCGTATCAGTTCAAACCGCGGTTTACAGAGGAGGGGGCTCCTCTCAGCAACTCGATCAGCGAGGGGATTGAGCAGGAGATCATAGAGCGGGCGTTGCTCGTGGAGGCGATGCGCTGGAACGAAAGCCAGTGGCAGCAGGTGGAGCCGACGGTCGAAAAGTTGCAGCGCATGCGTGAAGAGCGCGCGAGCGCGATCACGGCGCTATTCCGCGATGTGGTGATGCGGCCAGAATTTTGATCGAAGCTATTAATCGGTAGTGCGGCATGGAGTGGATCAGACTGAAATGCTGTTCAACTTCATGCCCCACTCGAGTTTCTCGACCGTGATGGCCGTACATATGCGAGCTTTGAGGCTGGTAGACAGATTGTTAGGTGCTGCGTAGCCGCCGCAGGATCCTACCTAAATGTCAAAGCCATTGTGAGCCTGGGATCTCGCTAGTCCCTTTGACGGCGACAAATTCTACGCTGCCTATTTTAAGTCGGCCCCACCCGCCATCGGGATCGATGGCATTCAGGCGGTCGATAAGCGCTCGCCATTCTTGACCTGCGCTCGTTGACGGAATGGCCTGAATAACGGGCGCGTCTGAGGCATAACGCGCCTGCATCTTGCGGTTCATGGCGAGAGCGTAGGCAAAGCTGTCAATTAAGATGTCGAAATCTGACTGACTCATATGTTTTTGCTACCTTATGTATTGCGCCGGATTGCTGGAATGCCAGTTTTGGCCTCTCAATATTACTCTGCCATTTCGATAAGAAGCGCGATCGTGTGTCCCATGGCGGTCACTGTAACGGTTTCAACATCATTGATGAGGATACCGTCATTGCGGTCGGCAATCACATCGCCGACTTGCACCCTTCCGGAGAGTGGCACGACATAGCCGAAATTGCCTGCCTCAAAGCGGTAATCCGCAGCGCCGCCATCAGCCAGCACAACTCGCGATAGACGGGCGTTGGCTCGCATCGGCAGTGAATTACCTTCATTGTCGAACCCGCTGGCTAATGTAGCGAACTGGCCCTGCTCACGATCGTCAGCGAACCCCCTTACAACAGAGAAGGGCTCGCCGCCCTGATGGTTGGGTATCAGCCAGATCTGGACGAATTCGACCGGGTCGGCCTCGTCTGGATTGCCGCGCCGGATAGCGACGCCCGTACCAGCGGATATGACTTGGCAATCGCCTGCTTGAAGCGCCCCGACATTGCCCAGGCTATCTTCGTGATAGAGCATTCCGCTCGTGACGTAGGTCAGTATCTCGGTGTCGGAATGCGGAGTTTGCGGCAGTCCGGCACGGGGAGAGATCGCCTCCTGATTCCACATGATCATATCGCCCCACTGCATCGGGTGTCCGCCACAGCTTTCAGGCCCGAAATGCTGGAGGCTTTGGAAATGCTCCAGGCGGAATATGCCGAAGTCACGGGCCGGGCGTAAGGCGATCATCAGGGTTCCAGTGCGAATAGGTGTGGCTAAAGCGGGTTTGGAAAAATCCCCTCAAGCTTTGGACAGGCAGTTGCTATGCAACTGCGCTGCATTTCCGGGTGGACGCGCAGCTAGACGCTGGCGTTGGGCAAAGCCTTGCCCACCCTGCGACCCAAAGCGGCCGCATGCGCAGAGAGCCCGCGCGCAAGGATGTTGATTGCATTGTTGGTGCCTCGTGGGACATCGACGCCGCAGGCACAGATGTGCCGCTCACCGTCATTGCTTTCAGAGGATGGTGATCCGCATGCATTGCACGTTGGCGCCATGCGTCTCGGATCCACAATGATGACCGCGCCGCCAGCCTTTTCAGCTTTGTAGCGGATCATTTCGAGAAGGCGCTTTGGTCTCACCTCCGCCAATACTTGACCGTTTTCCCGCGTCGCGATCGCACCGGCGCCATCTGACGGGTGTCGTGTGCGTGATGGACAGGACAATTGCCTGAGGTCGAGATCTTCGACCACGATCGTTTCAAACCGATTGGTGATCGCCGCCGAGATCTGATGCAGCCGCGTGGAACGGCAGTTTATCACGCTTTGACTGGCGCGGTCTCGGCGTTCGCGCAGCTTTTTGCTTCGGCGGGAGTCTTTCTGGCATCTCGCCAGTGCCCGGTGGGCGCGCCGCAACGCAGCATTTTGAGTCGTCCATCGGGCTGTATCGTTGAAGAGCGAGCCGTCCGATAGCGATGCCAGGTGATCTATGCCGAGATCGACGCCACACGCGCTACCAGGATTTTGGTGCTCTTGGCCGCCGGCTTTGTAATCAACCAGGATTGTGACATGCCATCGACGCGCTCTGCGGGTGAAGGTGAGTCCGGCGAGGCGAGCGTCAGCTGGCCACGGGCGATGCATGCGCACCCGCAATTTGCCCACGATGCCATCGACCGACAGGTAGCCGTCCGCGACGACACAGCCTCGTACGCCGTGGACGCCAAAACTGCGCCAACGCTCTTCGGAGCGGAAGCGCGGGAACCCGGCGTTGGGGTTGGCCGTCAGGCGATCGCGATACCTCGTCATTGCGGTATCGACGCAGCGCAAGGTCCAGTTGTTAATGCCCCAGGGCAGGGCAGTATGCTGGCGGTTGGCCATTCTATACGCAGGGAGAGACTTGGTATCGTCTTCGTATGTGAGATGAACGCCGCGTTGAAAGGCTGCACGCCGGTTTTGGAGGGCGTCATTGTACAAATTTCGCTGCAGCTGCAGGATCGACGCCAGGCGCGCATGTTGCGCCCGACTTGGCTCGATCGGAAATTTATACTGCAAGAACATGTGCTTGCATGTGACGCGCAAAAGTTAACGCAAGGTGGATGTTCGAAAATCAATCAGGCGGAAGGGGGAATGACGGTTGGTATCCCATTCAGCCAGCGCGCTGCGACAATCCCGCCTGCTGCTAAAGTGCTACCTGCTCGGGGACAGAGGTCGGGCATAGGCGACCTCAGTTAGCGTTGCTTTCGTTGGCCCCTTGGTAATCGCATGGACCGCTGCCGCGGCTGATACGGCAGGCTCGGCCTCTCGATTGATCTGCAGGCCAGCGTGATAGCGCTCCAGAAGCAGAGCGACGGCCGGACGCACGACAGGCAGAGGCAGAGTTTCGCGAATTGCGAATGGGATGGAAGGATTGCGGCGCGGATTGAGAGGCACGCGGCCGAGCTTGGTGCCGAACATAGCAGTGAGGGCCAATCCTGGCCGACGAGAGTCTACCTGAACGTCTGACTGGGCGATGCCGATTGAGCGTAACTGGGCTTTCGTGCGCGGGTCATCGACAGGAGCGTTCCGGTACATCGCCAAAGACGCGCGTGCGGGTGATGCGGAATTCATCTGTTCAGCGGCCTCGGTGACCAACTGGAGGATGTCGTCGGCAGTTGGCCTATCTGCAGTCACCACATGGGCAAGAGCGATACCACGGCTGACGTCGATGAACGCGGTGAGGACAGCGTGATAGGGGATGTTATCGGGGCCATCGACCGCCACATCGAGTGGCGACATATCGATGGCGTAGTCGGTATTCATGCCGGTGTAGGACGCGATATCGGTCACTTCCATGGGCAGATTGAGTCTCGTGCGGACTGCCCGTTTGCTTGGTGGACTTATTTTACGCTTCTCGCACAAGGCTTCGGCGGCAGACTGGATCGCCCCTGGCCGAGCGCCCGGGCCGGCGTGCGCGATGGCTTCTTCGAGAGCTGCTCTCGTTTCAGCGGGAAGCTGACGGGGGTAGTTGGACAGAACCTGATCGTTCAGCTGGAGCGAGTCCTTGTACGCCCGAATGATCTTGAAGAAGTTGCGCTCCTTATACCCCAGCCGAGTGGCGGCAGCGGTAACAGCTGCTGCCATTCGCCGACTGCCCTTCCTGGGGAGCTCTTCAACTTCCAGAGCACGCCGGTAAGCTTCCGGCCATTGCTGAGGCGTGAAGGTCACCATGTAGTGGGCAATGCGATCTTCCATTTTTCTTCACTCCTGAGTTTCGAGGAGCGAAGCAGAGCGTATTCAGAAAATTCAGGGCGTCACTGAGGCTAAGCCATTGAGGTATGTGCCGATGGACGACGCTGCGGCTGTATCAGCCCGATAGATCACCTGTTTCCCAGCACGGCGCGAGGAAACAAGGTGGGCGCGCGATAGAATTCCCAGATGGGAAGATAGAGTGTTTGCAGCGACATTGAGGTGGCGCGCAATTTCTCCCGCCGGCAGGCCTTCAGGCGCCCGGGCGAGTAGGCGGTAGATATCATGGCGAGTCGGTTGCCCTAGCGCAGCCAGGGCCTCGACCATTGCTGATGAGTCCATGGGCCAGACTATCAGCGATCCATCCCAACCGGTCAAACGGTTAGTGACGGACAGATCCGTCAGCCAAATCAAGAATGTGCCGGCTGATGACCGTTGAGACGTCCGTTGAAACAGGAAATCGAACGCCATTCAATTCTATAATTCCAGAATCATTGAAATGAATGTACAAGTCGATAAATGGAGCGTGCGACTCGCGCAGGCTTCTCTTGAAAAGGATGGTGACAGAAAGGGTTTCGCAATGCTGACGCACGAGATGTACGAACAGAGAATAGCTGCACGGACCCAGCGCTCAGCGCTGGATTACTTCACCACTTCAGCTCTGTTGGGACGCCCTGATCCGCTGGCCAGTGATAGCCCTGACGATGTCTCATTCGACTTGACCTACAAGATGGTCGATCGCCTCGTGATCGCGGCTGTCGAAACTGGCGCTCGGTTCGAGCGTGACAGCTTGCAGTCCGATCCATTGGCTTGGCTCTATAGCTCGCAGCCTCCGTTCGGCGGGGCGCGACCGCTGGAAGCGTGTCTGACCGCGCCAGGGTTGATGAGATGCATCATGTTTCATGCCCTAGACTTGGAGCTTGGAACGCCCAGTGATCTGGTCGACCAAATCCTCCGTAGCGACGGTTACATGTCGGGGGAGGCGACGACCGGAGGGCTCTGGAATACCGGCAGGGACCGGGAGAGTGCCGGCCATGGTCGGACGCTGTATACCGCGACGATCGTCGATGTGCGGGTGGATCAGATCCACCATGTCTACCATGCGATGATGGCCTGCGATCTCGCCGAGGCGAGAGGATTGCTCAGACTTCGTTATGGAAGACAGTTGGCGGACCAAGCTGAGGTCCGCAGAGGGTACGACGCGAGCAACCCGCTGGCGGTCTCTATGGTGTCGGACGCGATGGGGGCGATCTTGGCGATGGTGGCCAGCAACCCCCAAAGTGCGTTGGCCGAGGGACTGGACCTGCAACTCGAATCCAGGTTCGCGCCGTAGAGAGGCGCGCAGGCCATGATGGTCGTCACGATCACAATCTGGCCGGGTGGCGATGAGGCAGCGTCTTTCGATATCGCGCAGATGAAGATCGAGAACGAGAGCAGGCTGGCCGACGTCAGCGATTATACTGCTCGGATCGTCCAGTGCGAAAACCGCCGACTAGGGGTGCAGGGGATAGATACCCGGGTGCAAATATCGTCACATCCTCGCCGGGATGGGCCTTGGACGTTGCTCAAGAGAATACTCGATCGGGTCGATTTGCCGTCCTGAATGGGACGTTCCTAACTCCTCGCTGACGGCGAAAACCGCCTACTTCGCTACACCCTCTAAAACCGAAACGGCCGAAATTGGCCATTCTCGCCGCTCAGAGGATCACGAAAATGAAGTAAAGGAGCAGACTTGCTGACAACCGAAAAAAAGATTGGCGACCCCGGCAGGATTCGAACCTGCGACCATCCGCTTAGAAGGCGGATGCTCTATCCAACTGAGCTACGGGGCCGGATGCCTGCCGCGATAGCGGGCGTTGCGGCTGCTTGCAATCGTCTGACCGCACGATAAGCAGGATGGCATGAGTGAAACGGGGCTGCACAGGATCGATGCGGGGGCGCTGGGCGCGCGGACGCTGCGCTATTATGATTTCCTGATGGCGGCCTTCGTCGCGATCTTGCTGTTGTCCAACCTGATCGGCGCGGCGAAGCTGGCGACGCTGGGCGGTTTTACATTCGGCGCGGGCATCCTCTTCTTTCCGCTCGGCTATGTGCTGGGCGACGTGCTGACCGAAGTCTATGGCTATGCGCGCGCGCGCCGCTGCGTCTGGGTCGGCTTTGCCGCCATGCTGTTCATGGCGATAATGAGCTGGGTCGTGGTCGCGTTGCCCCCGGCCGATGGCTGGCCCGACCAGAAAGCCTATGAAGCGGTATTCGGCAGCACATGGCGCATCGTCTTCGCGTCGGTCTGCGCCTTCTGGGCCGGGGAGTTCGCCAACAGCTTCGTCCTTGCCAAGATGAAGCTCTGGACGCAGGGCCGGCATCTGTGGATGCGCACCATCGGGTCGACGGTGGTGGGGCAGGGGGTGGACAGCCTGCTCTTCTACCCGCTCGCCTTCTACGGCAACTGGACCGATGCGCAGGTGCTGACGGTGATGGTCACGAACTGGGCGATGAAGGTCGGCTGGGAAGCGATATTGACGCCCGTCACCTATGCCGTGGTCGCTTTCGTCAAGCGGCGCGAAGGGTTGGACATTTATGACGAAGCCACGGATTTCACGCCGTTCCGCACCAGCCTCCAGTAAATTTTACAGCAGCGTTGTTTCGCTAAATCCCTGTTTACCATTGGTGCGCCATGTGGAGCCATGAGCAGCCAGTCGCATCGACAATTTCTTCCCATTTCCCATGACGATAACGATCGGGTTCTGGAGCCGTGCAATGTGGTGGCGCTGGATGGCGGGATGGCGGCGGCGCTGTCTCTGGCCCGGCGCCGGTTCGAGGCGACCTTTCAGCATGCGCCGATCGGCATCGCCCATGTCGGGCTGGACGGCGCCTTCCTGCTGGTCAATCCCCGCTTCTGCGCGATCAGCGGCTATGATGCCGACACGCTGATCCGCACCGGATTTCAGCAGATCACCCATCCCGATGATCTCAATGCCGACGAAACGCTGCTCGCGCGCCTCAACGCGGGAGAGATTCCGCGTTATTCGATGGAAAAGCGCTATATCCGCGCTGACGGCGCCACCATCTGGGTCAATCTGACCGTCGCGATGGTGCGGGACGAGGGGAACCAGCCCGAATTCTACGTCGCCGTGATCGAGGATCTGTCCGACCTGCGACAGGCCAGTTTCGATGCGATGCACGATCCGCTGACCAGTCTGGGCAATCGGCGGGGGTTCGCCTGCCGCGCCAAATATGTGCTGGCCCATGCCGGACAGATGGGGCGCTCGATCAGCCTGCTGTTCCTGGATCTGGACGGCTTCAAGCAATTGAACGACAACCATGGCCATGCTGCGGGCGATGCCTGCCTTGCCGACATCGGTCAGATATTGCGCGGGCAGACCCATGCCGGCGATGTGGTCGCGCGTCTGGGCGGCGACGAATTTCTGCTGCTCCTGTCGAACCGGGATGCCGCTGCGGTCGCCATGGTTGCAGAAGATGTGCGCCGCGCGCTGGAGGCTTATGGCATGGGGATCAGCGGCAGCCTGGGTCTTGTCACGGCTGAACGGCCCGATCCCGCCGATCTCGACCGGCTGATCGCCTGCGCTGACGATGCGATGCGCGCAGCCAAGCGCGCCGGCAAGAATCAGGTCTGCGCTGCCGCTTTCGCCTGATCGTCGGGATAGGTTGCGCTGACGAAATAGAGGCCGTCAGGCGGCGCGTTGAGGCCCAGCGCCGCGCGGTCCTTCGCCTCCAGCGCGGCGCGCAGATCGTCCGCGCGCCACCGCCCCATGCCGACCAGCGCAAGGCACCCGACCATCGACCGCACCTGATGATGCAGGAAGGATCGGGCCGCCGCATGGATGGCGATGCGGTCGCCGTCCCTTTCCACATCCAGCCGGTCGAGCGATTTCAACGGGCTTTGCGCCTGACAATGGGCCGACCGGAAAGTGGTGAAGTCATGCCGTCCGACCAGTATCTGCGCGGCATCGTGCATCGCTTGCGCATCCAGCGGTTGCCCCACCCGCCACGCCAGCCCGCTTTCGAAGGTCAGCGGCGCGCGGCGATTGGCGATGCGATAGACATAGGATCGCCCGACGCAGGTAAAGCGGGCGTGCCAGTCGTCGGGCATGACCTCGCACGCCAGGATGGCGACCGGATCGGGCCGCATCTTCGCGTTCAGCGCCTCCATCAGGCGGAAAGGCGCGATGTCCTTTTCGATTTCAGCATGGGCGCGCATGGCGAGGCCATGGACCCCTGCGTCGGTGCGTCCGGCGGCATGGATCACGGCGCGTTCGCCCGTAACGGCGAAGATCGCATCCTCGATCGTCTGCTGCACGCTTGGCCCATGGGCCTGACGCTGCCAGCCCATGAAGGGACGGCCGTCAAATTCGACGGTGAAGGCGAAACGGGTCATGATCCTAAGTCCGTTCGTTTCGAGCGAAGTCGAGAAACGACATAGGTCGGCTTATCGGCTTCTCGACACGCTCGAAGCGAACGGAGGTGCGCTCACCCATCCACCCGGCCCCCGGCCGGCATCTCATAACCGCGTAGCAATTCGCCCGGCGTCATCGCGCCCTTGCCCGCGCGCTGGATCAGCGTCGGGCGGATCGCGCCGTGGCCGCACCCGATCAGCAGGCTGTCGTCCAGCAATTCGCCCGCCGGCCCGTCATGATGTTCGACATGGCCGGCAAGGATACGGAACCGCTCGCCGCGATATTCGAAGAAAGCGCCTGGGAAGGGATTGAAGGCGCGGACCTGCCGCTCGACCTGATGCGCGTCCTTGCTGAAATCGATCCGCGATTCCGCCTTGTCGATCTTGGCGGCATAGGTCACGCCTTCTTCGGGCTGGGCCATGGGCGGGTGGAGCGAAATATCGTCCAGCACCTCGATCATCAGCTCTGCGCCCGCCTGCGCCAGTTCGGCGGTCAGCGCGCCTGCGGTCTTGCCCTCGACCGGGGTGACATGCTTGGCGCGCATCGGCCCGGTGTCCAGGCCCGCCTCCATGTCCATGATCGTCACGCCCGTCACATTGTCGCCGGACAAGATCGCCCGCTGGATCGGCGCCGCCCCGCGCCAGCGCGGCAGCAGCGACGCGTGGATGTTCATGCAGCCATGGCGCGGCATCGCCAATATGGCGCGCGGCAGGATCAGTCCATAGGCGGCGACCACCGCGACATCGGCGTCCAGCGCGGCGAAGGCGGCCTGCACATCGGCATCCTTCAGCGATGCCGGCGTGCGCACGTCTATCCCCAGTTCCTCGGCGCGCTGATGGACGGGTGAGGAGCGCAGCCCCTTGCCGCGGCCGGCGGGACGGGGCGGCTGGCTATAGACCGCGACGATGGCATGGCCGGCCTTCACCAGCGCGTCGAGCGCGGGAACGGCGAAATCGGGGGTGCCCATATAGATAATACGCATGATCTGTGTCCGGTTCCGCACCAGCCCGCTCCCCCACCCGGCCACCCATATGATACTGCCGTTGGGTGGCCGGGTGGGGGAGCGGGCTGGCGCCGTATTCGAAATGCGTCAGGACGCATTTGGCAAAGAAAGCTCTCAAACCCCTTGTCTCTCCCAGTTGCAACCCCTTATCTCACGATATGGCCTCTCCCGAAATCGAAGCATTGACCCAGGCGCTGTCCCGCCTGCCCGGACTTGGCCCCCGATCGGCGCGCCGCGCGGTGCTGCATCTGCTGAAACGGCGTGAGGGCGCGATGGAGCCGCTGCTGCGCGCGCTGGAGGCGGTGAACGAGCGGCTCGTCACCTGCGCCACCTGCGGCAATGTCGACACCGTCGATCCCTGCGGCATCTGCGCCGATCCGCGCCGCGATCCGCGGGCGCTCTGCGTGGTGGAGGATGTGTCGGATCTCTGGGCGCTGGACAAGTCGCGCCTCTTCCCCGGCCGTTTCCATGTGCTGGGCGGCCGCCTGTCCGCGCTGGAGGGTGTGCGACCGGAGGATCTGACCATCGACGCGCTGGTCGCCCGGCTGGAACAGGGCGGCATTGATGAAGTGGTGCTGGCGATGAACGCCACGCTGGAGGGGCAGACCACCGCCCATTATCTGGCCGAACGGCTGGAGCGCTTCCCCATCCGCCTGACCCAGCTGGCCCATGGCGTGCCGGTCGGCGGCGAACTGGATTATCTGGATGAAGGCACGCTGGCGCAGGCGCTGCGGGCGCGGCGGCCGGTGGGCTAGTCGCCCCTATGCTGCGCCGCTCCGCTTGATATTATCCGCCGTTCCGCCTATGTTCGGCCTATGGCAATCCGTCCCATCCTTGAAGCGCCCGATCCGCGGCTGCGCACCATTTCGACCCCTGTCGAGGCGATCGACGACGATCTTCAGACGCTGATCGACGATATGTTCGACACCATGTATGACGCGCCGGGCATCGGTCTGGCCGCGATTCAGGTGGGCGTGCCCAAGCGCGTTCTGGTGATCGACCTTCAGGAACCGGAATCGGAGGAGGAAGGCGCGCCGCCGGTCAAGAAACCGCTGGTCTTCATCAACCCGGAAATCCTCAAAGGCTCCGAAGAACTGTCGGTCTATAATGAAGGCTGCCTGTCGGTCCCCGACCAGTTCGCCGAAGTGGAGCGCCCCGCCGCGATCCGCGCCAGCTGGATGGACCGGGAAGGCCGCATTCATGAAGAACAGCTCGAAGGGCTGCTCGCCACCTGCCTCCAGCATGAAATGGACCATCTGGAAGGCGTGCTGTTCATCGACCATCTGTCCCGCCTGAAGCGCGACATGCTGCTCAAGAAGCTGAACAAGGCCCGCCGCGCCGCCTGATCGGCGCGATGCTGCGAACGAAAACGCCCTGACCTTATGGTCGGGGCGTTTTTCGTTGGAAGGGGAGCGATCTTGTCGCAGGCTCGTCATTCTTCGTCGCCCCGCTTTTTAAATATGATCCGTTCGGGCTGAGCTTGTCGAAGCCCCGTCCTTTTCTTGAGGCGTTCGAGAAAAGGACAGCCCTTCGACAAGCTCAGGGCGAACGGAAATTGGATAACCCTGATTTCAGGCAGGGCGACATGCTCATCGCAAGCACGGGATCGACGCTGCGCCTTTGACTCGCTAGGAGCGACTCCCATGACCGCACAGATCACCATCCGCCGCCCCGACGACTGGCATGTCCATCTCCGCGATGGCGAGATGCTGGCCATGGTCGCCAATTACACCGCGCGCCAGTTCGCGCGCGCCATCGTCATGCCCAACCTGTCGCCGCCGGTCGTCACCATCGCCGCCGCGCAGGCCTATCGCGACCGGATCATCGCCGCCTTGCCGGCCGGGGCTGACTTCACCCCGCTGATGGTCTGTTATCTGACCGACGGCGCCGATCCGGTGGAAATCGCGCGCGGCTATGCGCAGAGCGTGTTCGCCGCCTGCAAGCTGTATCCCGCCCACGCCACGACCAATTCGTCGCACGGCGTCACCGACATTCGCAAGCTGACCAACCTGCTGGAAACCATGCAGAGCATCGGCATGCCGCTGCTGATCCATGGCGAAGTCACCGACCGCGACGTCGATATTTTCGATCGCGAAGCGGTGTTCATCGACCGCATCCTGACGCCGCTGGTGCGCGACTTCCCCGAACTCAAGATCGTGCTGGAACATATCACCACCGCCGAAGCGGTCGATTTCGTCAACGCCAGCGGGCCGAAGATCGGCGCGACGATCACGCCCCAGCATATCATCATCAATCGCAACGCCATCTTCGACGGCGGCATCCGCCCGCACGCTTATTGCCTGCCGGTCGCCAAGCGGGAACAGCATCGCCTGGCCGTGCGCAAGGCGGCGGTGTCGGGATCGCCCAAATTCTTCCTGGGCACCGACAGCGCGCCGCACAGCATCGACCGCAAGGAATCGGCCTGCGGCTGCGCGGGCCTGTTCAATGCGCCCTATGCGCTGGAAAGCTATGCGCAGGTGTTCGAGGAAGAAGGCGTTCTGGACCGGCTGGAGGGCTTTGCGTCCGAACATGGCCCCAATTTTTACGGCCTGCCGCTTAATGAAGGCACGGTGACGCTGGTGCGCGAAGATGTGGTCGTGCCCGCCGCGATCGGCGAGGGCGCGTTGAGCGTCGTCCCCTTCCACGCCGGCGAAACCATGCGCTGGCGCATGGTCGACTGACCCGCTGCCGCCATTTGCCGATGCCAATAAAAAACCTCTCCGGGGCCGACCCGGAGAGGTTTTTTCTTGTCCGCGATGGAAGCTCGACCGGGTCAGCCCATTCCCTCGGTATCCAGCGCATAGCCGGCCGACCGCACGGTGCGGATGATGTCCTGATATTGGCCGTCGGCGTTGATCGCCTTGCGCAGGCGGCGGATATGGACGTCCACGGTGCGCAGTTCGATGTCGCTGTCCTGCCCCCACACGCTGTCGAGCAGCCGCTCGCGTGAGAAGACCCAGCCGGGATGCTCCAGAAAATGCTTGAGCAGGCGGAACTCGGTCGGCCCAAGCGGGATCACCTGACCGCCGCGCCGGACCTTGTGCCCCACCGTGTCCATCTCCACGTCGGAGAAGGTCAGCGTTTCGCCGGCCAGCGCCGGACGCACGCGGCGCAGCACCGCGCCAACGCGCGCCACCAGTTCGCGCGGGCTGAACGGTTTGGTGACATAATCGTCCGCGCCCGTCTCCAGACCGCGCACCCGATCCTCTTCCTCGCCGCGCGCGGTCAGCATGATGATCGGGATGTTGGCGGTGCCGTTCATGCGGCGCAGGCGGCGGCACACCTCGATCCCCGACAGGCTTTCGACCATCCAGTCGAGCAGCACGATGTCGGGCGTATTTTCCTGCGCCATCAGCAGCGCTTCTTCGCCATCGACCGTATGGGCGACGTCGAAATCCTCGCGCTTGAAATGCCAGATCAGCAGTTCGGCGAGCGCCGCGTCATCCTCGACCAGCAGCATCTTGGCCCGTGCCATGGATCAGTCCTCCGCTTGCAGGTCGGCGCCGCGTTCGCGCTCGGGCAGGGTCTGGCCGGTGGCGGCATAATAGACCATTTCCGCGACATTGGTGGCATGGTCGCCGATCCGCTCGATATTCTTCGCGACGAACAACAGATGCGCGCATTCGCTGATCGTCTTGGGATTTTCGACCATGAACGTCACCAGCGTGCGGAACACGCTGTTGTAGAAATCGTCGACCACCGTGTCGCGCTCCACCACCGCCAGCGCCAGATCGGCGTCGCGCGCGGCAAAGGCGTTCAGCGCGTCATGCACCATTTCGCCCGCAACCTGCCCCATGGACGGCAGCAGCGCGATCGGCTCCAGCGTGCGGGTGTTGGTCGCGATCAGCGGCACGCGCTTGGCGATATTCTTGGCATAGTCGCCGATGCGCTCCACCACGCTGACGATCTTCAGCGCGGCGATCACATCGCGCAGATCGTTGGCCATCGGCGCGCGCAGCGCAATCACCTGAATGACCAGCTTTTCGACTTCCGCCTCGATCGCGTCGATGCGCTTGTCGTCGGCGACCACCTGCGCGGCCAGCGCCTTGTCCTGCCGTTGCAGCGCCAGCATTGCATTTTCGATTGCCGCTTCGGCGCGCCCGCCCATTTCGGCGATCAGCCCGCGCAGCCGGTCGATTTCCTCGTCAAATGCCTTGATCGTATGTTCAGCCATGTCTCTATTCCCTCCCCGTCCTATCAGCCGTACCGGCCGGTGATATAGTCCTTGGTCCGCTCCTGGCGGGGATTGGTGAAGATGTCGCTCGTCACGCCATATTCGACCAGTTCGCCCAGATGGAAGAAGGCGGTCCGCTGCGATACGCGGGCGGCCTGCTGCATATTATGGGTCACGATCACGATGCCGTATCGGCCGCGCAGTTCGTGGATCAGTTCCTCGATCTTCGCCGTGGCGATCGGGTCGAGCGCCGAGCAGGGTTCGTCCATCAGGATGACTTCGGGTTCCACCGCAATCGCGCGGCCAATGCACAGACGCTGCTGCTGACCGCCCGAAAGCGCGGTGCCGCTGTCATGCAGCCGGTCCTTCACCTCATCCCACAGGCCCGCGCGGCGCAGCGACTTTTCGACGATCACGTCCATGTCCGCCTTGCCCGCGGCCAGGCCATGGATGCGCGGCCCATAGGCGATATTTTCATAGATGGACTTGGGGAAGGGATTGGGCTTCTGGAACACCATGCCCACCCGTGCGCGCAGCTGCACCACGTCCATGGTCGGGGCATAGATATCCTCGCCATCCAGCGTGATCGTGCCTTCCACACGGGCCGAAGCGACTGTGTCGTTCATGCGGTTCAGCGTCCGCAGGAAGGTCGACTTGCCGCAGCCCGACGGGCCGATGAAGGCGGTGACATGGTCCATGTCGACATCGATCGACACGCCCTTGATCGCCTGTTTGGGGCCATAGAAAACCTTGACGTCGCGGGCCGACATCTTCGGATTGGCGATGGTCAGGTCGGTTTGTTCTTGCGTCATGGGGTCGATTACCACCGTGTTTCAAACTTGTTGCGCAGGTAGATGGCGAGGCCGTTCATCGCGAGCAGGAAGACCAGCAAAACGATGATCGCGGCGGATGTCTTTTCGACAAAGCCTTTGGAGACTTCGTCCGACCAGAGGAAGATCTGCACCGGCAGCACGGTTGCCGGATCGCTGATCCCGCCCGGCGGCGTGGCGATGAAGGCGCGCATGCCGATCATCAGCAGCGGCGCCGTCTCGCCCAGCGCGCGCGCCATGCCGATGATCGTGCCGGTCAGGATGCCGGGCAGGGCGAGGGGCAGGACATGCTGGAACACCACCTGTACCGGGCTGGCCCCGATGCCGAGCGCCGCGTCGCGAATGCTGGGCGGCACCGCCTTGATGGCGTTGCGCCCGGCGATGACGATGACCGGCATCGTCATCAGCGCCAGCGTCATGCCGCCGATCAGCGGGGCGGAGCGGGGCAGATGCAGGAAGTTGAGGAAGATCGACAGGCCCAGCAGGCCGAAGATGATCGAGGGCACGGCGGCCAGATTGTTGATCGACACTTCGATAATGTCGGTCCACCAGGCCTTGGGCGCATATTCCTCCAGATAGAGCGCAGTCGCCACGCCGACCGGGAAGCTGAGCAACAGCGTCACCAGCATGGTCAGCAACGATCCCTTGAACGCGCCCCAGATGCCGACCTGCGTCGGATCGGTGCCATCGCTGGCGGTCAGGAAGTTCCAGTTGATGCCGGTCGACAGCACGCCCTGTTGCTTCAGCCGCGCGACTTCCGCTTCGGCCTCGGGCGAACCCTTGCTCTTGGCGGCCAGATCGATCGCGGTAGAGGCGGGGACGCTGATCGTTTCGGTGCGGCTCAATATCTTCGGATCGGCCTTAATCGCGTCGCGGATGCTGATCCAGGCGGTGGGCGACAGCATATCGTCCGCCTTCTCGCCCAGCACCTTCCTGGCCACGGTGCTGGTCACCATCGGCAGATTGGCATTGGCCAGCGCTTCGTCCGTGATGGCGTTAGGATCGAGCAGCAGCGGCGAGGCCGGGAAGTCGATCTTCAGCGCGATTTCGGTCCGGGTAAAGCCGCGCAGACCATTGCCCATCATGGTGAAGAGCAGGAAGGCGAGGAAAGCGGCGGACAGGGCGACAGCGGCCAGACCGGCCAGCTTGAAGCGGCGCTCGGCGGCATAGCGCCGGGCGATCCGCCTGCGCATCGCATCCGACTTCCAGTCGGTGGGATTTTTTGCGCTCATTGCGCCAACCTCCGTTCGCCCTGAGCCTGTCGAAGCCCGTCCTGAGCTTCGCCGAAGGGGGCTGTATTTTTCTTCGAAGAAGGGCAGGGCTTCGACAAGCTCAGCCCGAACGGGGTTTTGCTATTTTGGCTCATTCGTAAGCCTCGCGATATTTCTTCACGACCCGCAGGGCCACGATGTTGAGCAGCAGGGTGACGATGAACAGCACCAGCCCCAGCGCGAAGGCCGCCAGCGTCTTGGCGCTGTCAAATTCCTGGTCGCCGGTCAGCAACTGGACGATCTGGGTCGTCACCGTGGTCACGCTGGCAAAGGGATTGGCGGTCAGGTTCGCCGAAAGGCCAGCCGCCATCACCACGATCATCGTTTCACCGATCGCGCGGCTGACGGCCAGCAGCACGCCGCCGACCACGCCGGGCAGGGCGGCGGGAATGAGGACGCGGGTAATCGTCTCGCTGGTCGTCGCGCCCATCGCCAGGCTGCCGTCGCGCATCGATTGCGGCACGGCGGCGATGCTGTCGTCGGCCATGGAGGACACGAAGGGAATGATCATCACGCCCATCACCAGACCGGCCGCCAGCGCGCTTTCCGAAGACGCGCCATGGATGCCGACCGACACGGCCAGATCGCGCAGCGCCGGGGCCACGGTCAGTGCGGCGAAATAGCCGTAGACCACCGTGGGCACGCCCGCGAGCACTTCCAGGATCGGCTTCATCCACTTGCGCACAGTCGCACTGGCATATTGGGTCAGATAGACCGCGCTCATCAGGCCCAGCGGGATCGCCACGATCATGGCGATGATCGCGCCGATGAAGATGGTGCCCCAGAACAGCGGCACCGCGCCGAACGCATCGTCATTGCCATATCCCATGGCGGCCGACTGCGGCGACCATTTCAGGCCGAACAGGAAGTCGATGGGGTTCACCATGGAGAAGAAGCGGAAGCTCTCCCACAGCAGCGAGGCGACGATGCCCAACGTGGTCACGATGGCCAGCAGCGAAGCCACCAGCAGGGTCGCCATCACCAGCCGTTCGACCCGCGTGCGCGCCCGGAAGTCGGGCCGGACGCGGGTGAAGGCGTAAGCGCCCCCGGCAAAGGCCAGGATCAGCGCCAGCGCCGCCCCGGCCACGCCATAGCTGTTGAGCGCGGCGCGGTAGGGTTCGACCAGCGCCTGAGAGGCGGGGTTGAAGGCCCCGGCCTGCAATCCCGTCGCGATCGCCCGTGCTTCGCCAAGGACGGCGGAGCGGGAGAAGGCGTCGGCGGGCAGGCTCTGCGCCGCCGGATCGGCAAGCACGGCCTGCGTCACCAGCCCGGGCGACACATTGGCCCATATGGCCAGAAACAGGCCGGCGGGGATCAGCGTCCACAGCGCGACATACCAGCCATGATAGCCGGGTAGCGAATGGACGGCGTCGCGACGCCCGGTTTCGCGCGCGGCGGTCTGTAGCCGCAGCGCGCGGGCGCGGGCGCTGACCCAGGCGATGGCGCCCAGGCCCGCGAGCAGCAGGAAGATTGCAGGTCCGGTCATTACACCTTCGCTTATTTGAGGTCGGAACCGTTGAGCACGGTCAGCGACTTGACCGTTTCGGCGCTTTTCTTGCGCACATCTTCCGGGGCCGCGACCATGCCGCGCTTGGTCAGCGCGCCGTCGGGGCTCCAGTTGGCGGCGAAGCTGTTGAGATACGCCTGAAGGCCCGGAATGGCCGTCATATGCGCCTTCTTCACATAGATGTAGAGCGGGCGCGCGCCAGGATACTGGCCCGTCGACACCGTTTCATAGGTCGCCTGAATGCCGTTGATCGGCACGTCGTTCAGCGTGTCCTTATTTTCCTCCAGGAAGCTGTAGCCGAACACGCCCACGGCGTTGGGATTGGCGTTCAGTTTCTGGACGATCAGATTGTCATTCTCGCCCGAATCCACATATTTGCCGTCTTCACGGATGCGGGTGCAGGTCGCCTTATATTCGTCTTCGCTCTTTTCCTTCAGCGCCTTCATCGCTTCGTCCGACTGGCATCCCTTTTCCAGGATCAGTTCGGCGAGCGAGTCGCGGGTGCCGCTGGTCGAGGGCGGGCCGAAGACGGAGATGGCGATCGCGGGCAGGCTGGGGTCCACATCCTTCCAGGTCTGGGCCTTGTTCGGACCCTTGCCATAGGGATTGGCGGCCAGCGCTTCATAGACGATCTTGGGGGTCAGCTTCAGCCCCGGACCCTTTTTCGATTCGGCAAAGGCCAGGCCGTCGACGCCGATCTGGATTTCGATGATGTCCTTGACGCCATTGGCCTGGCACTGCTCGAACTCAGACTTCTTGATGCGGCGCGATGCGTCTTCAATGTCGGGATGCTGGGCGCCCACGCCCGCGCAGAACAGCTTCATGCCGCCGCCGGTGCCGGTCGATTCGATGATCGGCGACTTCATGCCGGCATTGCCCTGCACGAACAGTTCGGCGACCGCCGTGGCGAAGGGGTAGACGGTCGAGGAGCCGACCGCGCGGATCTGGTCGCGGGTCGCGCCGGCGCCGCCGGTCTGGTCGCCGCATGCGGCAAGGCTGAAAACACTCGCGGTCGTGGCGGCGAGCAGGGCGAACTTCTTCACGGGAACCTCCATACAACAAGGCCGCGATTCGCAAGTCGCCGCCCCCCTGTGGAAGCGCCCTAGTCGCGGACCATCGCGCCTTTGTGACAGTCAGGTTTCCTTTTTATGACACTGTCCCCGAAAGCGCGGAAGGACGCTTTTTCTCGTCGATTTTTCCCTGCTGCTCTTCCACCGGCGGGGGCAGCAATACGGTGATGGTCGTGCCCTTGCCCAGCGTGCTGGCGATGTCGAAGCGGCCGCGATGCCGTTCCACAATATGTTTGACGATGGCCAGGCCCAGGCCGGTGCCGCCCATCGCCCGGCTGCGGCCCGAATCGACGCGATAGAAACGCTCGGTCAGGCGGGGCAGATGATCGGGACCAATGCCTTCGCCTTCATCCGCCACGGTCAGCCGGGTCATGCCGCTCGGCCCTTCATTGAGGGTCACGCGGATTGGCGTGCCGGGGCGGCCATATTTCACCGAATTGCCGATCAGATTGTGCAGCAACTGCGACAATTGCGCGCGGTCGCCCTGCACGCCGGGCAGGCGAGGGGCGATCTCCATCTCCACCTCGCGGCCCCGGTCGCCATGGCTGGATCGGAACACGCCGACCACCTCGGCGGTCAGTTCGGACAGGTCGACCCGCGCGTCGGGCAGGCGATATTTTTCCGATTCGATCCGGCTCAGCGAAATCAGATCGTCGATCAGGCGCTGCATCCGGCGCGCTTCCCGGTCCATGATCGTCAGGAAGCGCTGGCGCGTTTCGCTATCCTTGCCCATGTCCGGGTCGGCCAGCGTTTCGATGAAGCCTAATATCCCTGCCAGCGGCGTACGTAGTTCATGGCTGGCGTTGGCGACGAAATCGACCCGCATCCGTTCGGCCGCATGGGTGCCGCTATGGTCGACCAGATGGACCAGCCGGCGCATGTCGTCGACCGCGCCGACCGGGGCGACGCGCATCTGCCAGCGCTGGTCGCGCGCGCCCAGGCCCACCAGTTCGATCATGATCGGTTCGGCCAGCGGCGCCAGGCTGGCCAGCCGTTCGGCGGCGGCGGGGTGGCGGATCGCGATCCGGGCATCCTCCCCCTCGATATGCGCGCCGAGCAGGCGTTGCGCCGCCAGGTTCGCGCGCGCGATCCGGCCCTTTTCCACCAGCATCAGCGGATCGGAAATGCCCTCCAGCAGGCTGGCGAAATCGGGATGGGCGATGAGGTCGGGCTGTTCCGGCGTTACCATGGGCGCGGGGGTGGGGCGCAGGCCCGCGTCCCCCGACGTAATGATCAGCACCAGCACGCCCGCCAGCACCGGCAGGGCGATGCCGATCGGGTGCGCGCCCAGCATCAGGGCGCCGCCCGTGCCCAGCATCAACATGGCGAGCGAGGCGGTAATCTGGGAAATGCTTAGGCGACTCATAGTTACCATGCTGGATTTGTCGGCGATTAGCTGCGATATACGCGCCTCAATAGCGTGCAATCTTTACGCTTTGGCAAGCGCAGGATGCGAAACAGGAAAAGATGAGCGAAACGACGCCCGAACAGGATGGTGCCGGCCCCCGCGAGGAAGCGGATCGCGCCGACGCGCCTTCGTTGACTCCTGTATCCCTCACGCCATCCCGCCGTCAGCTGCTGATGGGGGGCGCGGTTGCGGCCTCCGCGATCGTGTCGATCCGCCCGGCGCTCGCCAACACGGCCGCTTCCGTGCTCAACTGCACTATTCCCGTGCCCGATCAGGGGCGTTCGGGCAATTATATCGCGCCCAACGGCCAACTGGTCCCTGCCGGCACGCCCGGCGCCTTCCCCGGCACCGGCCGCAGCTTCACTGGCGAACAGGTGAAGCAGGCGATCCGCGGCCGTCCGCTGCCCGGCACCAGCTACGACCAGAATCAGGCCTATCTCAATTATATCCGCCGGCTTCAGCGCGGGACGAGCGGCTTCACCTGCTACGCCTCGCTGCAAATGCCGCGCTGAGAGCCCGTTTGGGAATGCGCCTTTGGCGCATCCGCACCGGCCCACGCCCCCACCCGACCACCCATCAGGATACTCTCGTGGGCGGTCGGGTGGGGGCGTGGGCCGGTGCCGCAACGAAAATGCGCTCTTTCGCGCATTTTCCAAACAGACGCTGAACCGTTCGTCCCAAACGTAACGATTTGAACGCATACGGAATGTCCGCGTTGACGCCGTCCACCCTGCAACGGTCGCAGGTTGAGACAAGGGTTGCGCATGTTCCAGTTCCGCCGTCCCATGGGGCGCGCATTTTCGGTCGCGGTCTATCTCTATCAGCCGGGGGATGGGGGGCTTGATCGCGTCGCCATCCTGCTCGCCAATCATCTGCTGCGGCGCGGCGTGCCGGTCGAACTCTGGATGGCGCATCTGGATGGCCCGGCCGCCCATCTGATCGATTCGGCGCTGACGGTGCGCCGTGTCGCCTCCCCCGGCGGGGAGCGCCGCCTGTCGATGATCGGTCAGTTTCCCGCGCTGACCGCCATGGTGCGGCGGCATCGGCCCGACATTCTCTATTCCGCCGGCAATCAGAGCAATATGCTGGTGGCGCTGGCTGCTCTTGGCAGCGATACGCGCGCGGTCGGCCGCATTTCCAACCCGATCGTGCGGCCCGGCCAGCAGGGGCTGAGCGCCTGGGCGCGGCTCGCCAAATTCCGCACCATCGCGCGCCTGTGTGACCTCACCATCGTCATGGGCGAGCATGACCGGGCGCTGCTGGCCGATAGTGGCGAGGCGCGCCTGCTGCCGCGCCCGACCGTCACTGCGGCGATGGAGCGGGTGCAGGCTGCGCGTCCCGCCTGCGCGGGCAATCGTCCGCATCATCTGCTGATGGTCGGGCGGCTGGCCGCACAAAAGGATCAGGCGACGGCGCTGGCCGCTCTCGCCCGCCTGCCGCATCTCGACTGGCGGCTGACCATCGCCGGGCAGGGGCCGCTGCTGGGCGCGCTGCGCGGGCGATGCGACGCGCTGGGCATTGGCGACCGGGTCGATTTTGCCGGCTATGTCGGCTGCCCCGATGCGCTGGCGGGCCTGATGGGACAGGCGGACCTGTTGATCCAGCCATCCCGCTGGGAAGGGCTGTGCGCCACATTGATCGAGGCGCTGGCCTGCGGCGCGCAGGTGGTGGCCACCGATTCAACCCCCAATATCCGCCCGATCCTGTCCGACGCCGGCCAGCATCCGCCGGTCCCGGTGGGCGACGCAGGAGCGCTCGCCCGCGCGATCGAGCGCACGCTGGCGCAGCCGGTTCCGGCCGTCCGCCTCGCCGAAGCGGTGCGCGACCATGGCGTCGACCGCGCGCTCGACCGCTATCTGCGTGCTTTTGAATCGCTGGCTGGTGCTCCGGCGAAGCAGGGGCGACCATCGCCAGCCTTGTCCTGAGTTTGTCTGGAAATGCGCCTCTGGCGCATCCGCACCGGCCCGCACCCTCACCCGACCGCCCAGACATGGTATCCTGATGGGTGGTCGGGTGGGGTTCAAACGAGTCACGTGCCTCGGTTGAAGGTCGGTGCCGCCATGAAAATGCGCTCTTTCGCGCATTTTCCCAAAAACCTCTTAGGGACTTGGCTACGACTTTCCTCGATAGAGCGAAGGGAGCAGTCGAAGGAAGGCCCCGGATTTGGACGCGACACCCCGTTATCGCCGGGACTCATCGGATGCGGTGGCGTCCTGCACGCTCGATGATCTCGTCCTTCTCTATCATCGCCGGTCGGGCCAGACCCATATGGTGATCAGTCCGGTGCCCGAGATATTGGCCCAGATGGCCGATGGCGTGGCGCTCAGCGCGGGCGATGTGCATGACCGGCTGGCCCGCGAGTTCGACCTTGGCCCGCAGGATGAAGCCATGGTGGAGATCGCCGCGCACCTCGATGCTTTGGTCGCGCTGGGGCTGGTGCGCCGGGCATGAGGCACGCCGTCACCCTGCGTATCGGCCCGGCAACCTTCCGCATCGGTTCCGCCTGGCCGCAGCCGATCGCGCAACTGCGCCAGCTCTACGCCGCCTATCCCGATGTCGATGGCGCGATCGCCGATTTCACCGTGCGGCTCCAGCCGACCAGCCTGTTGCGCCGTTTCGTGCGCCCCTCCATCTTCATCACCGGCGACCATGGCCTGGCCGACGCCGCGCCGATGAGCCTGGCCCATGGGTTGCTCGCGGCGGAAATGGGGATGAACCTGCAAATGGCGCTGGGCTGGCGCCGGCACCTGCTGCTCCATGCGTCGAGCGTGGAGAAGGACGGCCGCGTGCTGGTGATGACCGGCGAATCGGGGTCGGGCAAATCGACGCTGGCCGCTCTGCTGGGGGAACGGGGCTGGCGCTTCATGGGCGATGAATTTGCCCTGCTCGATCTGCAAAGCGGCGCGATCCTGCCCTTTCCGCGCCTCGTCAGCCTCAAAAATCAGGCGATCGGCGTCGTTTCGGATGCCGTGGGGGATGCGCGGATGGGACCGCTGCTTACTGCCACGGCCAAGGGCGACATTCGCCACATGATGCCGCGCGCAGACGCCGTCGCCCGCATGGATCAGGGCGGCATGCCCGCTTTGCTGCTCTTTCCCCGCTTCGGCCATGGCGCGGCGGTGCGCCAACTGGGGCAGGGGGAAATCTTCATGCGCCTCACGCAAGCCTCGACCAACTATGTCGCGCTGGGCGAGCCGGCCTTTGCGGGCCTCACCCGTTTCGTGACCTCCGTTCCTGCCCGCGCGATTGACTTTCCCTCGGGCGAAGCCGCCTTCGCCATGGTCGACCGCCTGTGGGAGGAACTGGCATGAGCGCGGCGCTGCTGGTCCGGGCGCTGCGCGATCCCGCTTGCGTCGCCGGGCTGGACGCGCAAGCGTGGAACGGCTTGATAGCCGCCGCGCGCGCCGAACGGCTGATCGCCACGCTCGCCCATCGGCTGGACCCGGCGCATGTCCCCTCAGCCGTCCGCCCAATCCTGACCGATGCGCAGAATGACGCCGCGCGCGAAGCGCAGCAGGCCCTGTGGGAGGCGGATCGCGCCGCGCTGGCGCTCGCTGGCCTCGACGTGCGCATGGTGTTGCTCAAGGGCACGGCCTATGTCGCGGACGCGCTGGCGGCGGGGCAGGGGCGTTTCATCGGCGATCTCGACATTCTGGTGCCGCGCAGTGCGATAGCGGCGGTGGAAAAGGCGTTGATCGCTTCCGGCTGGGAATGGGTGAAGGAAGACGCCTATGACGACGCCTATTATCGCCAATGGATGCATGAACTGCCGCCGATGATCCATGTCGAGCGCGACCGGATGATCGACGTGCATCACACCATCCTGCCGCTGACCGCGCGCCAGACGCCGGATGCCGCCGCGATGATCGCCGACGCCGTTCCCATAGCCAATGGGTTATATATATTGTCGGCCGAAGATCGCATCGTCCATTCGGTCGCCCATATGCTGGCCGATGGCGACATGCAGGGCGGCCTGCGCAATCTGTGGGATATATATTGCCTGCTGCCCGACGCCGATCCCGCCGCCTTGACGGCGCGGGCGCAGCGCCATGGTCTCGCCCGTCCCGTTGCGCAGGCGCGGCGTCTGGCGGCCGCGCTCTATGGCGATGGCGCAGCGCTGACACTGTGGGACCGGCTGGCGCGCGCGCGGTTGCTGGCGCGCGACGGCTGGGGCCGGGAAACGCGCAAGGCTCTCGTCTTCGCCTTCTATGTCCGCTCCCACTGGCTGCGCATGCCGCCGCTGATGCTGGCCCGCCATCTCTGGACCAAATGGCGCAAGGGGCATCGCCCGCAATGATGGCTATTCAACCCGACCCAGCATCGCCTCGATCGCCAGCGCCGCCATCTCCGCCACCGCAACCAGCCGTGCGCGTACATGGCCGGCGCGGGCGTCGGCGGACAGGCCGGACATGATCGACACGATATAGTCGGCCACCACATCGGCGCTGGCCGGATGGGTCGTCGCGACGAAGGCGCGCACCCGCGCCGCGCTCGCCTCGCGCCACACCCGCGCGCGCAAGGCGGCGTCAGGATCGGCCCCGCGCGCGCCCTCCAGCACCAGACAGCCAGGCGCGTGCGGATCTTCGGTATAGATATAAGCCGCCTCCCGCAGCAGCGCCGCCAGCGCGGCGGCCGGCGGCGCGCCATCGTGCAGCAGCGCATCGACCGGCAACGCCGCGCGGGCATACCGGTCCAGCACTTCCTCGAACAATTGCGCCTTGCTGCCGAAGGCGGCGTAGAGGCTGGGCGGATTGACCCCCATCGCCTCGGCCAGCGCCGCCACGCCCACGCCCTCATAACCCTGCGCATGGAACAGCGCCTGCGCCCGGTCCAGCGCAGCCTCCCGGTCAAAGGCGCGGGGGCGGCCACGGGGCTTCGATTTTTCTTTAACGGTCACTACAAAAATACCTTGACGATGTCTGTCGCTGATTTATATAGCGATCATTACAAATTTAGCAAGGACGCACGACATGACCGACTTCTCTTCCAAAAAGGCTCTCATTCTGGGCGGCAGCCGCGGCATCGGCGCCGCCATCGTCCGCCGCTTTGCTGGCGATGGTGCGCAGGTCGCCTTCACCTATGCCGGATCGCATGACGCCGCGCAGGCGCTCGCCGCCGATACCGGCAGCACCGCAATCCAGTCCGACGCCGCCGATCGTCAGCAGGTGATCGATGTGGTCGCCGCGCAGGGCGCGCTCGACATATTGGTGGTCAATGCCGGCGCGCTGGTGCTGGGCGACGCGCTCAGCCTGGACGCTGACGCGGTCGACCGCATGATCGACATCAATGTCCGCGCGCCCTATCATGCCGCGGTCGAAGCGGCGCGGCAGATGCGCGACGGCGGCCGCATCATCGTGATCGGATCGGTCAATGCCGATCGCATGCCGTTCGAAGGCGGGGCGGCCTATGCCCTCACCAAGTCCGCGCTTCAGGGCATGGCGCGCGGTCTGGCCCGCGATTTCGGCGCGCGCGGCATCACCGTCAACATCATCCAGCCCGGCCCGACCAATACGGATATGAACCCGGCCGACGGTCCGATGGCCAGCCTGATGCACGGCTTCATGGCGATCAAGCGCCACGCCACGGGCGAGGAAATTGCCGGCCTGGCCGCCTATCTCGCCGGTCCCGAAGCAGGCATCATCACCGGCGCCATGCACACGATCGACGGCGGCTTCGGCGCCTGATCGATCAGGGTAGGGCGGAGGGATGAGGCTTTGCGCCCCATGCGTCCCCCTCTCACCATTTCCGTTCGGTTCGAGCTTGTCGAGAACGCACACGCTGACTTCTCGACAGCCGGTTCTCGACGTTGCTCGAACCTGCTCGAAGCGAACGGATTTTCTATAGGCGCTTGCCCCTACAGAAACACGCCGCCCTTCATGATGCGGCGCGCGCGGCCCTGCACCGGCAGCTTGTCGAACGGGGTGTTGCCTGCCGCCGCCGCCATCTTCGCGCTGTCCACGATCCAGGGCGCATCGGGATCGACGAAGATCAGGTCCGCCGCACTGCCGGGCGCAAAGCCGCCTGCATCGACCCCCAATATCCTGGCCGGATTGGCGCTCAGCAGCGTCATTAGCCGCCCCATCGACACATGGCCTTCGCGCACCAGATTGAGCGAAAGCGCCAGCAGCGTTTCCGCCCCCGCCATGCCGGGCGAAGCATCGGCGAAGGGCAGGCGCTTGTCCTCCGGCCCGCGCGGATCATGGCTGGATGTGATGACGTCGACCGTGCCGTCCGCCACCGCCGTCAGGCATGCCTGACGGTCGCGCTCGTCGCGCAGCGGCGGCGACAGGCGGGCAAAGGTGCGGAAATCGGTCGCCGCCTGATCGTTCAGGAACAGATAGGCCGGGCTGATGCCGCACGTCACCTTCAGCCCTTCGGCCTTGGCCGCGCGGATCAGGTCGAACCCCGCCTGCGTCGTCACCAGCCGGAAATGGATCGCCGCCCCGGTCTGGCGCACCAGCATCAGATCGCGCGCAATCGCCATCGCCTCGGCGCAGGCCGGCGCGTGCGGCAGGCCAAGCCGCGTCGCCGTCTCGCCGCTGGTCGCCACCGCCTTGGCGGTCAGCCCGCCATCCTCGGCATGGGCGATGACGGTCAGGCCCAGCCCACTGGCATAGGCCAGCACGCGCAGCATCACGCCCGAATCCGCGATCCACTGGCGTCCGGTGCCCACGGCCTTCGCGCCTGCCATCTGCATCAGGCCCATCTCGGCCATTTCAGCGCCTTTCAGACCGCGCGTCGCCGCCGCAATCGGGTGGACCCAGAAATCTGGCTTGCCCGCGCGCGTCGCCTCCCGGATCAGGCCCACCTCGTCCAGCGGCGCGCGCTGGTCCGGCATCAGAGCCGCGCGCGTGATCCCGCCAAAATGAAAGGCCGGCTTGTCCGTGGCGAAGACGCCCAGGTCGATCAGGCCCGGCGCAACCACCAGCCCCTGCGCATCGACCGTCCGCGCGTCAGCCGGCACGGAAACATCACCCGCCGCGACGATCCGGTCGCCTTCGATCAGCACCGCGCCGAGCGTCAGCACGTCGCCGGCGGGATCGGCCAGCCTGCCGTTGATGATGGCGATGGTGTTAGTCACGCGCCGCACTCCCAACCCGTTCGCCCTGAGCCTGTCGAAGCCTGTCCTGAGCTTCGCCGAAGGGGGCCGTTCTTTCTTTTGACCGTGGCGTGCATGATAAGAGCAGGGCTTCGACAGGCTCAGCCCGAACGGAGGTGGAGACTTTGTTCATGCCCAGCCCTCCACACCCCGCGCACTGCGCGTCAATACGTCCAGACACGCCATGCGCACCGCAACGCCCATCGCCACCTGTTCGGTGATCGCCGAACGATCGGGATGATCCGCCACGCTGCTGGTGATTTCCACGCCCCGGTTCATCGGGCCGGGATGCATGACCAGCGCATCGGGCTTTGCGATCGCCAGCCGTTCGGGCGTCAGGCCGTAAAGCGCATGATATTCGCGCGCCGACGGGATGAAGGCGCCGTCCATCCGCTCATTCTGAAGCCGCAGCATCATCACGACGTCCGCGCCCTCCAGCCCTTCGTCCATCCGCGTATAGGGCGTCGCGCCCAGCATCTCGACCTCGGGCGGCAGCAAAGTCGGCGGGGCCACCGCGCGCACCTGCGCGCCCAGCGCCGCCAGACACAGCATGTTCGACCGCGCCACCCGGCTATGCAGCACATCGCCGCAGATGGCGACGACCAGCCCCTCGAAACTCCCCTTGCGCCGGCGGATGGTCAGCGCGTCGAGCAGCGCCTGCGTCGGATGCTGGTGCCAGCCATCGCCCGCGTTCAGCACCGGACAATCCACCTTGTCCGCGATCAGCCGCACCGCGCCCGAACTGGCGTGGCGGATCACGATCACATCGGCGGCCATGGCGTTCAGCGTCATCGCCGTATCGATCAGCGTTTCGCCCTTCTTCACGCTGGACGTCGCCGCCGCCATATTGACCACATCCGCGCCCAGCCGCTTGCCGGCAATTTCGAACGACAGCAGGGTGCGCGTACTATTCTCGAAAAAGGCGTTGATCTGGGTCATCCCCGCCAGCCGCCCGTCATGCTTGCGCGCCTGCCCCTTGTTGGTCGCGGCCCAATGTTCGGCCTCGTCCAGCAAAAACCGGATTTCCCAGGGTTTGAGGTCGGCGATCGACAGCAGATGCCGATGCGGAAACAACGCCCGGCCAGTCAGTTCGGGAGTCGCGTCAGGAATGAAAATGTCGGGCATGAGCCGGTGCTGTAGGGGAGGGAGCAGGGGAGGGCAAGCGGATCGGCGTCAGTCGCGTTCGTTCGCCTCATCCCGATTGAAGCGCCAGTTTTTGGGCAAAGGGCGGCGCATGGCGCAAATCCGGCGCAATGCCTCTTCTCGAAGGCGTTGTTGCTCGGCCTGCATCATGCGCAAAATCTGCCTGACCAGTGATTAGGCGTCAACTGCATATACTTGAACCCCGTTCGCCCTGAGCTTGTCGAAGGGCTGTTCTTTTGTTCTTCTGCTGTGATGAGCTTCTGGACCTACATGCTGCACTGCGCGGGTGGCGCTTTCTATGTCGGCCATACCGACGATCTGGACCGGCGCATTGCGGAGCATGAGCAGGGAGTGATCCCCGGCTTCACCCATGATCGATTGCCGGTCAAACTCGTCTGGGCGGAATGTTTCCCTCAACGGATTGATGCGCTCGAAATGGAGCGCCGCATCAAAGGATGGAGCCGGGCAAAGAAAATGGCGCTGATCCGCGGTGACTGGGATCAGATCGTGAAACTGGCAAGAAGCAAGGACGGGGCTTCGACAGGCTCAGCCCGAACGGTAGAAGAATAATCTGAACGCCATTCGGCCCTTCACCTTCCCGATAGCCGCCCTACCGCCGCCGCCACCGCCCGATCAGCGTCCCGTCGCGCAGCACCTCGCGCGCTGCATTATGCCCCGGTGCGCCGGTCACGCCGCCGCCCGGATGCGTGCCCGCACCGCACATATAGAGGCGCTTCACCGGCCCGCGATAGGCGCCATGGCCCAGCACCGGCCGCGCCGCCCACATCTGGTCCAGCGTCAGATTGCCATGCATGATGTCGCCGCCGATCAGGCCGAATTTCCGTTCCAGATCCAGCGGCGAATGAATCTGTCGTGCGATCACGCTCTTCGCAAAGCCGGGCGCCTGCGCCTCCACCGTGGCGATGATCGCATCGGCCGCCGCCTCGCGCTCCTCATCCCATGATCGCCCATCCGGCAATTCCGGCGCGAATTGCTGGCAGAACAGGCTCGCCACATGGCATCCCGTCGGGGCCAGCGTTTCGTCTATGGTCGACGGGATCAGCATTTCCACGATCGGCTGTTTCGACCAGCCATCGCGCTTCGCATCCAGAAAGGCCCGGTCCATATAGTCCAGCGTCGGCGCAAGGATGATCCCCGACTGATGATGCTCGCCCACCCCCGGAAGGCAGGTGAAATCGGGCAGGGCATTCAGCGCCACATTCATGCGGAACGTCCCCGATGCCGCCCTGAACGCCTTCACCCGCTTGAGGAAATCGGCCGGCAGGTCGGCGGGGGCCATCATCCGCTCATAGAGCAGTTTCGGCCCCACATTGGCGATCACCGCGCCGCCCATCACCTCCTCGCCGCTCTCCAGCCGCACGCCGACCGCGCGGTCGCCATCCACCAGCACCGACGCGACCGGCGCTTCCAATGTGATCTCCACCCCCATGGCCGTCACGACCTTGGCCATGATCTGCGTGATCGCGCCCATGCCGCCCACGCTATGGCCCCATGCGCCCTTCTTGCCGTTCACCTCGCCAAAGACATGGTGCAACAGCACATAGGCGCTGCCCGGCGTATCGGGGCTGGCGTAATTGCCGACCACCGCGTCAAAGCCGAACGCCGCCTTCACCGCATCGCTCTCGAACCAGCTGTCGAGGAAACTGCGCGCCGATTTGGTGAACAGGTCCAGCACATCGCGTTGCTGCTCGATCCCCAATCCCGCGACGCGCCGCCCCTGTTTCAGCGCATCGACGATCATGGTGAGGCCATCGCCGACATTGGGCGGAGCTTTCAGCACCAGATCGCGCAGCACATCGGCCACCACTTCCAGCGCGTCATAATAGGCCGGCAGCGCCTGCGCGTCTTTCGCGCTGAACTTGGCGAACTCCGCCTGCGTCCGTTCCAGCCCGCCGCCCAGCTTCAGGTATCCGCCATCTTCCTGCGGCAGGAAATTGCTGATCGGCCGTTCGATCACGCGATAGCCATGGTCGGCCAGCTTCATGTCCCGGATAACCTTGGGATTGAGCAGGCTGACCGTGTAGCTGGCGGTCGAATTGCGGAAGCCGGGGTGAAATTCCTCCGTCACCGCCGCGCCGCCCACGACATCGCGCCGCTCCAGGATGCGCACCTTATACCCCGCCCGCGCCAGATAGAAGGCGCAGGTCAGGCCATTATGCCCGCCGCCGATGATGACCGCGTCGTAGGATTTGCTCATGCAAGGCGTCCCTTTGAAAGCCCCTCCCCTTCAGGGGAGGGCTTGGGGTGGGGGCTGGCCGCCGGGGCGTTGCTAGCCTTGATGTGCATCTCCATCTTCTCGCTGGAGGATAGGGCGTGAGAAGACGACCATCCCATTCCCGGCGCGCGATGCAGCCGCGCCTGCGGGATGATCTCCCGCACCCGCCCGCAAAAATGCCGCAGCGCCACTTCCTGTTCGCTCAATGGCCCGACGGTGAAGCTGGCAGAGGCCATCCCGGCCTGCACCCGCCCGACCAGCTGCGTATCCTCCGCATTGACCTGCCGGTTGATCCGCCAGTTGAGGTAACGCGCCGCCTTCATCTCGCGCCGGTCATCGGGCAGGGCGTAGGAAATCTCGCGGATCAGGGTCTGCGTCGGCGACACCGGCAGCCAGGCCATGAAATCGACCTGATCGGGATAGATGTCGAAGGCGAAATTGGGCCAGAGTTTGAAATAGGTCCACAGCCTTTGCCGTTCGGGCGGCAGGTGCGGCACATCTGGCAGGAAATGCTGATAGGCGCGCTCGGACAGGTTGGCCGACGGGCGATCGAGGATCGGTCCCCACATCTTGTCGGCATGCAGCGACGCCTCCACGCCATAGCCGTCGCCCATCAGCCGCTTGAGGCCCGGATGCGCCACCGCGATATGCAGTCCGTCCGAATAATTGTCGCCGATATTCTTCCAGTTCACATCGCGCGGCCGCAACGTCACCCGCCCCAGCGCGCGCAAGTCGGCGAAGCGATAGGCGGCAATCTCCTGCAAATAGGGCGCCATCATCTGCGCCACGGACGGCCCGCCATCATCGGTCAGCCGCACGAACAGGAAACCCTGCCAGTTTTCGACGTCGACCGGGCTAAGTCCATGATCTGCCAGCGCGAAGCTGTCGCCATAGCTGGCCTTCATCGGCACGCCGGACAGGCGACCGTCCTTTTCATAGGTCCAGCCATGATAGGGGCAGACCAGCTTCTTCGCGCAGCCGCTCGTCCCGTCCAGTATCCGCGCCCCGCGATGGCGGCAGACATTGGTGAAGGCGCGCACCCCGCCATCGTCGCCGCGCATCACGACGACACTTTCCCCTATATAATCAAGGACATGATAGTCGCCGGGCAGGGGGATGTCGCTCTCATGCGCCACGATCTGCCAGGCCGGGCGAAAGATGCGTTCCACCTCCGCCGCGAAAAATTCGGGATCGGCATAGGTCCAGGCTGGCAGGCTCCATCCTGCGTCGGGATCATTCCCGGCGATCACCCCTTGAACCACAGCGTCTGCCCCCGAAGACTTTTATTTATACATATGTACAACTGTCTTTCGACAAAGTCGATATATGTGTCGCACTCCCTGTCTCACTCTCCCCGGCGTTTCATTCCGCCTGCGCGCCATAGCGCCGCGACAGAAAGACGCAGGCCATCAACTGGATCTGATGAAAGATCATCAGCGGCAACAGAATTGGTCCGATCGCCGCTGCCGGGAACAGCACGCCTGCGATCGGCACGCCTGTCGCCAGGCTTTTCTTGGACCCGCAAAATTGCAGCACGATCGCATCTTCCCGCGACAGGCCCAGCATCCGCCCCAGCAACAGCGTGAAGAGCAGGATGATCGTCAATATCGCGATGCAAAGCCCTGCCAGCGTCATCAGTTCCGCACCCGATATTTTTGACCACAACCCCTCGACCACCGCTGCGGAGAAGGCGGTGTAAACCAACAGCAGGATCGATCCGCGATCAACGCGGCCCAGCATCGCCTTATGTCGCGTCACAAAGCCGCCGATCCACGGCCGCAGCAGATGCCCGACGATGAAGGGCAGCAGCAATTGCAGCACGATCCCTTCGATCGAGGACAGGGAAATCAGGCTTCCGCTGTCGCTCCGCTGCATCAGCAGCACGACCAACAAGGGCGTCAGGAAAATGCCCAGCAGGTTGGAAAAGGACGCGCTGACCACCGCTGCCGCCACATTGCCTCGCGCGATCGCGGTGAAGGCGATGGAGGATTGCACCGTCGATGGCAGCAGGGTCAGGAACAGCAGTCCCGCCTGCATATCCTGCGGCGCAAGTCCGAATCGGGCGATCGCCAGACCCACCAACGGGAAGACGGCAAAGGTCGTGCCCAGTGTGGCGAGGTGCAGTTTCCACGCCTTTGCCCCGCTCCAGATCGCTTCGCGCGACAATTTCGCCCCATGCAGGAAAAAAAGCAGCACGATGCCGGCATCGGCAATCGCATCGGCAATGCGCGCGCCATCGCCGCGCGCGGGCAGGATGGACGCTAGGGCGACGGTCGCGATCAGCAGCAGCAGATACGGGTCGAGGGCTTGGCGCAGGCGGTTCATCGGCACTCCCGGCAGGGCGATGGGTGGGGCTTCGGATCGGGCGGGGGATAGACGGGGCGCACGGACTGCGCCAACAATTTCCCCTTGGACCATGAAAAGGAGAGGCTGCGCGTGAGCGAGCATGTCGCGATCAGCGAAAATCAGGGCGTCATCGAAATTCGAATCGATCGCCCGGACAAGAAAAACGCTCTGACCGGAGCCATGTATCGCGCGATGACCGCCGCGCTCGCCGATGCCGCATCCCGGCCGGAAATCGGCGTCGTGCTGTTCGCGGGAGAGGGCGATGCCTTTTGCGCGGGCAATGACCTCAAAGACTTCATGGCCGGGCCAGAGGGCGGAGCGGCCGCCTTCGATTTCATTTTCGCTTTGGCCTTGTTCGACAAGCCTATCGTTGCGGCGGTGCAAGGGCTGGCCGTGGGCGTTGGTGCGACCATGCTGCTCCACTGCGACCTTGTCTATGCCGCGCCCGACGCGCGCTTTGTCATGCCGTTCGTCAACCTGGGCATCGTGGCCGAAGCCGGCTCCAGCCTGCTTGCGCCCGCGAGGCTGGGCCATGCCAAGGCGGCGGCGCTGCTGCTGCTGGGCGAGCCGATGGATGCGGACGCTGCGGATCGGGCGGGCCTTGTGACCGCGATTGTTCCGGCGGACGGCCTTCTGGCCCATGCTCGGGCCAAGGCGGCGGCGCTGATGGCCAAGCCGCCGCAGGCGCTGATGACGACCCGACGTCTGATGAAGGGCGATCCCGCGCCGCTGGTCGCCCGGATCGAGGAGGAAGCCGCCCTGTTCCGCGCCGCGCTCGCCTCGCCGGAAGCGCAGGAAGCCTTCGCCGCCTTCTTCGAAAAACGCGCGCCGGTGTTTCGGCGGGGCTAGCTCTTCTTACGCTTGAACTCGATTTCGCTGACGATCACGGCGGCCACCACCAGCAGGCCGCCGACCAGCGCGGTCGAGGGCAGCCTTTCTCCCGCGATTCGGCCGATGACCCCCGCCCATACCGGCTCGCCAGCATAGATCAGTGTGGCGCGGGTGGGGGACACGCTGCGCTGCGCCCAGTTCATCACGAACTGGATGAGCGCCGTCATCGCGCCAAGCCCGCATGCGCTCAGCACCACTGTCCAGTTGAACGGCGGCACCGCCTCACCCGCCGGGGTCATGCAGGCGAAGGCGAGCAGCGATGTCGCCGCCAACTGCACCAGCGTCACCCGCGCAACATTCACCTTGCCCGCCCAGAGGCTGATGAAGATGATTTCCAGGGCGATCGCCAATGTGCTGATCAGGGTCAGCGCTTCGCCCTTGCCGAGCGCAAACCCCTCTTTCGGTGCGGCGATCAGCACCAACCCGCCAAAGGCCAGCGCCACGCCGATCCAACTGGCCAGCCTTGGCCGCCGCCGCAACACGATCCATTGCAGGATCGGCACCAGTGGCACATAGGCTGCCGTGATGAAGGCCGACGTGCTGCTGCTGATCGTCTGCAGGCCCCAGGTCTGGAGCGAATAGCCGATGAAAATGCCCAGCCCGATCATCAGCCCCGCCAGCATCTCCCGCGCGGTCAGTCCGCGCAGCACGGGCAGGGCAAAGGGCAGCGCCAGCAGCGCCGCCGTGCCGAAGCGCAGTCCGACGAAGAAGAAAGGCCCGGTCGCCTGCACCGCATGATGCACGATCAGGAATGTGCCGCCCCACAGGACCGTCACGCCGATCAGCGCAAGTTCCGGGCGGCCGATCATCAGCATGGGCTGAGCGGGCTTGTCGAGAGCGGCATTGTGCAACATAATGCACATCGGCCTATGAGCACTATATTGCACAGTCAAGACGCCGCGACCCAAGAGCGGCCAGATGTCCTTGCCCATGTCGCGGGCAATGTACGCGCCCTGCGTGCCGAACGCGGCCTCAGTCAGGATGGGCTGGCGGCGCTAGCCGATGTCAGCCGTCGCATGATTTCCGGCATCGAGAGCGGGGAGGCGAATGTCAGCCTGTCGACGCTTGATCGGTTGGCGCAGGCGCTGGACGTCAGTTTCTCGCGCCTCGTCCGTCCGCCGGAGATGCGGGACAACAGCCGGATCGACAGCCTCGCTTGGCGCGGAACCAGCCCTGATAGTCGGGCGACGCTGCTGGGCACGGTGCCCGCCGCGCGGGAAGCGGAATTATGGACCTGGTCGCTAGGCGCGGGGGAGGTCTATCCGGCCGAAGCGGACGCCGCCAACTGGCATGAAATGCTCTATGTCGTGGAGGGCGTGCTGACGGTGGAGCGGGACGATGCGGCGCCCGCGCGGGTGGCCGCTGGCGATTTTCTCATCTTCACCAGCGACCGCCCCTATCTGTTCGCGAATCGCGAAACCGGCCCGGTCCGCTTCGTCCGCAACGTCGTGTTTTAGATTATTCGTTGCGCAGATCCTTGCCGGCCTTTTCCAGCGATGATCCGACATCCTGCCTGGCTTCGCCGGCCTCGCGCTTGGCGTCTGCGGCGGCCCTGTCGGTCGCGGCGCCGATCTTGTCCATGCCGTTGTCGATCGCATGGCCGGCATGATCCAGCCCATTGTCGATCTTCGCGCCCGCGCTGTCCACGGCGTTGCTCACATCATTGCCGATCGTCGATCCGGCATTTTCGACATTATCCTGCGCCTTTTCCGAGCAGGCGGACAGGCTGACGGCGGCCAGCATGGCCAGTCCGGCGAGAAGGGGTTTACGCATATCTTGCTCCTCTTGCGCATCTATGGAGCGGTCTAAGCGCAGAAGCGGGCAGAAGGTTTCGCAGCCTTAACCTTTTCCGCCGCGCAGGCCGAACACCATTGACCGGTCGCCTTCGGGGATCAGCCCCTCCAGCACCCGCCAGAAACCCGTAACCGATCCCTGTCCCGCCTGGGCATAGGCGGTCGCCATTTTTTCACGCAGCGCCCGGAACAACTCGGCCTCCAGCGCCTTGCCGGCCGGGCTGAGCCGTAACAGCTTCTGTCGCCGGTCGCTGGCCCCGGTGCGCGTCTCGATATAGCCGCGCTCGGTCAGTTCGCTCAGGACGCGCCCCAGCGACTGTTTGGTGATCGCCAGCAACCGCAGCAATTCCTTCACCGTCAGGTCGGGCTGGCGCGAGATGAAATAGAGCGCGCGATGATGCGCCCGGCCCAGCCCCTGCGCGGCCAGGCCGTCGTCGATCGAACGGGTGAGGGCGGAATAGCCGAAATAGAGCATCTCGATCCCGCGCCTGATTTCATCCTCACGCAGGAACAGGGGGGATGCAGGCGCGATCTGGGCAGAGGACATGATGGGGACCGAGATGAAGGCGGATGATCCGCGATTGGAGCAAAACGCATATTGGCGTCATCAAACTATCATGACTAGGCTTTCCTTTCGCCAATCACACGTTATATGGCGACCCGCGCCGGCCAAGATGTCGGCGCTGCTGGGGCGTCGCCAAGCGGTAAGGCAGCGGCTTTTGATGCCGCCATGCGCAGGTTCGAATCCTGCCGCCCCAGCCATCATCCATCCAGTCCGCGCAGCCGGCGCAGGTCGATGCCCAGCCGCTTGACCCGATAATAGAAGGTCTTGCGTGGCAGTCCCAGCGACGCAATCGCACGGCCAATATCGCCATCGACCGACTGGATCGCATCAATGATCGCCATGCGCTCAAACGCATCCATTCGATCGTCGAGCGGCAGTTGTGCAACGTCGCTGGCCGTTTCCTGTTCGAGGCCCAGCACGAGCCGTTCCGCCAGGCGGCCCAGTTCATGCACATTGCCGGGCCAGTCATGTTCCAGCAGATGGGCGAGCACGGCGCGGCTGACCGGGGGCGCTTCCCGGCGGAAGCGGTGCGCCGCGGCATCGAGCAGATGGGCGAAGATCAGTGGAATATCCTCCCGCCGTTCGCGCAGCGGGGGGATGTGGAGCCGAACAGCCGCCAGACGATAGAGCAGAGCGGGCTGGATTGCCGCGGCATTGCCCTGTCCGGTCATGCAGCCGATGACGCGCAGGTCCGCGGGCTGCGGCTCGCGCGCGCCGATCGGGCGCACCAGTCGGTCCTCCAGAAACTGGATCAGATGCGCCTGCAAGGCTGACCCTGACTGATCGACATCGTCCAGGAACAATGTGCCGTGATGCGCGCGCGTCAGCCGTCCCTCCAAGGGCGCGCGCCCGGCCAGACTTTCGCCATGCAGGCTGGTTTCGGCGATCGCATCGGGCACGGCGGCGCAGGCGATGGAAACGAAGGGGGCGCTGACGCGGCGGCTGCGCTGGTGGATCATTCGGGCGACCAGTTCCTTGCCAGTGCCGGTTTCACCCTCCACCAAAATGTCGATATTCGTGTCGGCGAGCGTCGCGACCATGTTGCGCAGCCGCTCGATCGGCGGAGAATGGCCGATCAGCGGGGAAGGGATGGCCGTATCGACCATCGCCCGCAGGCGACGATTTTCGATGACCAGCCGTCGTTTCTCGCTGGCGCGCAGGACGGAGGCGAGCAGGGCATCTGGATCGAAGGGCTTTGTGAGGAAGTCCCATGCGCCGGCCTTGAGCGCATCCACCGCCATCGGCACGTCGCCATGGCCGGTGACGAGGATGACGGGCAATTCGGCGTCGCGTGCATGAAGCGCGCGGAACAGATCGATGCCCGACATATGCGGCATGCGTACATCGCTGACGACGATGCCGGCGAAATCGGCATGGATCGCCTCCAGCGCGTCGGTCGCGCGGGCGAACGGCAGGACGTCATGCCCCGCCAGCGTCAGCGTTTGCGCCATGGCGGCGCGCAGATCGTCGTCATCGTCGATGAGGGCGATCGGGGACAGGGGCCTGGCGGTCATGCGCGTTTCAGACTCAATTGGAAATGGGCGCCCGTTTCGCTGGGCAACAGGCGCAGCCATCCGCCCATGTCGGTCATGATGTCGCTGGCGATGACGAGACCAAGCCCCAGACCCGACGGGCGGCTGGTGACGAAGGGGGTGAAGAGTTGCCCCTGCACCGACGGATCGATGCCCGGACCATTGTCGATCAACGAAAGCAACACCATGTCGCACTCGATCGCGACCGTCATCTGGATGGACGGCGCGGCTGCGCCTTCCAGCGCCTCCAGCGCATTTTGCAGGAGGTTGACCAGCACCTGCTCCAGTCGGATCGTGTCGGCCAGGACGCGCAGGTCGCCGGGCAGGTCGGGCAGGCGCATCTCTACCCGCGCCAGCCGCGATTTCAGGATCAGCAGGCTGCCCTCGATCGGTCCGGCCAGCGGGATGGCGTCGATTGCGCCTGTTGCCTTGCGGGAAAAGCCTCTCAGTTCGGCCGTGACCTTGCCGATCCGGTCGGTCAGCCGTTCGATCGCCGTCATATTTTCGGTTGCGGCCCTGGTGTCTCCCCGCGCGATGAGCAGCCGGCCGTTGGCGGCATAGCTGCGGATCGCGGCGACGGGCTGAGCTGTCTCATGGGCGATTCCGGCTGTGATCTGTCCCAGCGAGGCAAGCCGATTGGCCTGACGCAACCCTTCGCGCAGCGTGTCGGCGCGCGTTTCGCTGGCGGCGCGCTCCTCCATCTCGCGGCGCAATTCCTGCGTGCGGGCGGCGACCATCGCTTCCAGTTCGCTGGTGCGCGCCGCTGCCGTGGCGGCGTCTTCGGCGCGGCGCAGCGCGCGTTCACGTAAAATCCAGAAGCCGCCCGCGAGCAGGATCAGCAACAACATGGTCGCCAGCCGGACCGTGCGGACGAAGCTTTCCACGCCATGCAGCGGGGTGAGCATGGTGAGTTGCCAGCCCGGCTCGCCCGCTGGCACCGATTGCCACAGCAGGCGACGGCGCGGATCATCGGCGGGGCTGACGATCTGCCGGCCGTCGGCATCGCCCATCCCCTGCAACGGAACGGGCAGCAATGATCCGCGGCCGGACTGAAGCTCTGCGCGAAACCGCTGTTTGGCTTGCGCGGAAATCGGATGAATGGTGGTGAAACGCCAGTCGGGCCGACTGGTGATCAGGATGATGCCTTCGCGTCCGGTGATGAAGGTGATTTCCCCCAGTCGCGCCCATTGCTGTTCAATGCCGTCAAATTCCAGCTTCACCACGACATAACCGCCGCCACGCGACCGGCGCGACAGATACATGCCGGGGCGATCGCTGATCGTGCCGAGCGCAAATTGTGCGCCCGATCCATGGGCGGCGGCCAGTTTGAAATAGTTGCGGAAGGAATAGTCCTGGCCAACGAAGCTGCGCGCGCTGCCCCAGTTGCTGGATGCGACGGTGCGGCCAGAAGCATCGAGGACATAAATTTGCGCCGCGCCGGTGGTCCGCGCCAGCGCCTCCAGCTTGCGGTCCAGCGCCCGCAGGGCGGCCTGCGATCCGGTGAGGCCGGCGACCAGATCGCTGTCGTCGGACAGCGCGACAGGCAGCAGGCGGAACCGCTCTATCTCACTCTTGAAATAGGCCTGACGCAGGATCGCCGCGCCGCGCGTTTCCGCGCTCAGCCGGGCGATGGCGTTGCGTTCGGCGACCTTGCCTGATGCCCATAACAGGCCGCCGCCCACGCCCAGGAACAGAGCGATCCACATAAGGCGAGTCGGGAAACGCGTGCGGTCCATGGGGCTGCATATCCTGTTGCGGGTCCATGTGCAAATTTCTGCACATTGGTTGATTGACATGGACAGAAACATGCACTTTTAAAGGTGTGGATTTGATCGGATTGTGAATTAAGATACTGTAATATATAAATATAATTGAATTTCTTGGGCAATTTGCCCGGTCTTTTCCATGGCTCGATACTGGCCGCCTCAATCCCCGACCCGTCCGATCAAGAAGGCGGGAAGGCTTTTGGCGAGGGCCAGAAAGACCTGTCATGCAGATTTCCTCCTTATCCGATGCGCCAGCCGTGCGACGGCCCTGGTATCTCCATCTCTATGCGCAGGTGTTGCTGGCGATCATCGCCGGCGTGGCGCTCGGCCATTTTGCGCCGCAACTGGGCGAGGCGATGAAGCCGGTCGGCGACGCCTTCATCAAGGCGGTGAAGATGGTCATCGCCCCGGTCATCTTCCTGACGATCGTCACCGGCATTGCCGGCATGCGCGACATTGCCAGCGTCGGCCGGGTCGCGGGCAAAGCCTTTGCCTATTTCCTGTTCTTCTCCACGCTGGCGCTGATCGTCGGCATGATCGTCGCCAATGTGGTGCGGCCGGGCGCGGGCCTGAACATCGATCCCGCCACGCTGGACGCCAGCAAGGTCAGCGAATATGCGCAGAAGGCGCATGACAGCACGCTGACCGGATTCCTGACCGGCATCATCCCTGAGAGTTTTCTGTCCGCCTTCGTCAGCGGGAATATCCTTCAGGTGCTGTTCGTGGCCATCCTGTTCGGTGTCGCGCTGGCGCTGGTCGGCGATCGCGGCGCGCGCGTGCTGGACCTGCTGGACGATGTTTCGACGGCGGTGTTCAAGCTGGTCGCCATCGTCATGAAGGCCGCGCCCGTCGGCGCATTTGGCGCGATGGCTTTCACCATCGGCAAATATGGCGTCGGAACGCTCGCCAATCTCGCCTTTCTGGTCGGTACTTTCTATCTGACGTCCGCGCTGTTCGTGGTCGTGATCCTGGGGCTGGTCGCCCGCGCCGCCGGCTTCTCCATCTTTGGTCTGATTCGCTATCTGAAGACCGAATTGCTGCTGGTGCTCGGCACATCCTCGTCGGAAAGCGCGTTGCCGGCCCTGATCGAGAAGATGGAGCGCGCGGGTTGCCCCAAGTCGATCGTCGGGCTGGTCGTGCCGACCGGCTACAGCTTCAACCTGGACGGCACCAATATCTACATGACGCTGGCCGCGCTGTTCATCGCGCAGGCCACCGGCGTCGACCTTTCTCTGGGCGATCAGATCCTGCTCCTGGGCGTGGCCATGCTGTCGTCCAAGGGTGCGGCAGGCGTGACCGGGGCGGGCTTTATCACGTTGGCGGCGACCCTCTCCATCGTCCCCTCCGTGCCCGTCGCCGGCATGGCCCTCATATTGGGCGTCGACCGTTTCATGAGCGAATGCCGCAGCCTGACCAACTTCATCGGCAATGCGGTGGCAACGGTCGTCGTCTCGCGCTGGGAAGGAAAGCTGGATCAGGCGCAGTTGCAGGCGGCAATGCGGGGGCAGGGCGGGGCGCCATCCCCGGCTGAGCCTGCGCTCACCAACGCTGTCCCGGCGGCCCGGGCGCCCGTCGGCGCCGTTCCGGCGGAATGAGGCGCGGCCACCATGGTTCGTTTCTCCTGCGCGGCCGCGCGCCGCCCCGTCGCCGTCTCCGCTTTCGCTCTAGCCACCCTGATCGCCAGCCCTGCATGGGCGGACGCCATGCCCGCTGAACCCGCCAGCCTCTATCCCGCCGATGCCCTCGGCGAGGGATCGGTTTCGGGCGGCTATGCCCTGTCGCGCTGGGCGGAGGATTGGCGCAGCAAGGCCGATCCCGACAATCGCGACGACCTGTTTGATCGCCTGAAATATCTGCCGCTGGACGCGGATGGCGACATTTATCTGACGCTGAGCGGCGAGGCGCGGGTGCGGGTCAATTACACGACCAACCTGAACCTGCGGAACGCCGGCAGCCAGCGGCAGGACATCAACCGGCTGGTCGGCGGCGCGGATCTGCATGTCGGGCCGCATCTGCGCTTCTTCGGCGAAATCGCCCATGGCGGCATTTCGGGCGACAATATCGGTACGCCGTCAGGATCGCTGCGCAATGATCTGGTGCTGCTCCAGTCCTTTGCTGAAGTGAAGGGGCGCGTGGCCGGCATGGATCTGGGCCTGCGTT
Source organism: Sphingobium rhizovicinum (assembly GCF_042647625.1). Lineage (NCBI taxonomy): Bacteria > Pseudomonadati > Pseudomonadota > Alphaproteobacteria > Sphingomonadales > Sphingobiaceae > Sphingobium > Sphingobium rhizovicinum. The sequence goes on from NZ_JBHRVU010000004.1 coordinate 1,077,212, forward strand.
ATGGGCGACAGGAATTTACCGATGGTCCCAATCTGCTGACGTCGCAGCGCGACAATAACACCATCCGCTATGCGCTGAATGGCGTGCGCGCCTGGGCGCGGACCGGAAGGCTGCGCATCGACGCCTTTGATTTCAAGCCGACCGCGCTGGGCAATGGCGGCGCTGGCGATGACCGGGTGGAGCAGGGGCGGCGCTTTTCGGGGCTCACCGCTGGCATCCGCCTGCCCGAAAGGGCGCTGGGTGGCTCGGAACTCTATCTCGATCCCTTTTTCTGGCGATTGCGCACCAGCGATGCGCTGTGGGGCGGCGTTTCGGGTCGGGTGGAGCGTTTCTACGCCGGCGCGCGCCTGTGGGGGGAGGTTGGCCCGGTCAATCTCGACTGGACCGTCAATCACCAGTTTGGCGACTTTGATGGCCGCACTATCAACGCCTGGCAGTTCTTCTTCCAGCAAAGCTACAAGTTGCCCGGACATCTGCCCATGGCTCCGCGCATCGGGTTTCATGCCGATTATGCCAGCGGTGGAGGCACATTCGAAGGCGGCACGCTCAAGGCCGCCTATGCCCCCTTCGGCAATAATATCTATTACAGCTATCAGCTCTGCATGACGCCGACCAACCTGAAGACGCTGGCGCCCAGCCTGACCCTGTCGCCGCTCAAGGGGGTGAAGGCGACGATGGAATATCAGTTCGCCTGGCGCGCGGATGAAAATGATGCGGTCTATCGCGCCAACAAATCGATCTTCGCCGGCACGCAATCGGTGCCCGGCCACAAGATCGGCGAATCGATCCGTGCGCAGATCATCTGGTCGATCACGCCGCGCCTGTCCTTTACCGGGCGCTATGAACATCTGGATGCGGGGCCAGTGCTGAGCCGGGCGGGCTATGGCAACAGCGACTATCTGGCCGGCTGGCTGAGCTTTCGGTTCTGAAGGGGAATGGGGTGGTGCGCATGACCTGACCAAGACGCATTGCGAGCGGGCGTCCTGCCGCCCTGTCCCCCATTCTCCCCAGATTTGGAACCTCCTTTCATGACATCCTCCCCCAGTCCGGCGGCATCGCCCCGCCGGCCTTTGTTCAAGAAAATCCTTTTCGGCCTTGCCATTTTCCTGCTGATCCTGGCGATCGCGGCCACCGCATTCCTGTTCCGTCCCATGGCTTCGCCTGAGGGGAAGGCCGCCGCCAATGACAAGCCGGTCGATGTGCTGGTGATCGGCGGCGGCATCATGGGCGTGACGCTGGCCACCTATCTCCAGGAAATGGAGCCGGACTGGCGGATCGACATCTATGAGCGGATGGACAAGGTTGCGCAGGAAAGCTCCAATGGCTGGAACAATGCGGGCACCGGCCATTCGGGCTTTGCCGAGCTGAACTATACGCCGGAAAAGGACGATGGATCGATCGCGACCGAAAAGGCCGTCGACATCGCCGAGCAGTTCGAGATTTCCCGTCAGTTCTGGTCGCATGAAGTGCGCGAGGGGCGTCTGCCCAGGCCGACCGACTTCATCAATGCGACGCCGCATATGAGCTTTGTCTGGGGGGACGAGAACATCGCCTATCTGCACAAGCGCCGCGATGCGCTGGTCCAGAACCCACTCTTTTACGGCATGGAATATTCGCAGGACCCGGCGCAGATCCGCCGCTGGGCGCCGCTGGTGATGGAAGGCCGCGATCCCAGGCAGAAGGTGGCGGCAACCTTCATGCCGATCGGCACGGACGTCAATTTCGGCGTCATCACGACCCGGTTGACGCAGGCGCTGACCCGCAACCCCAATTTCAATCTGGCGCTGGGCCATGAAGTGCGCGGTCTGCACCAGAATGCGGACAAGACATGGAATGTCACCGTCCATGACCTGAAGAAGAACAGCGACAGCGTGGTTAAGGCGAAGTTCGTGTTCATCGGCGCGGGTGGCGCGTCGCTGAAATTGTTGCAGATGTCGGGCATCCCGGAATCGAAGGATTATGCGGGCTTCCCGGTCGGCGGCCAGTTTCTGGCGTTTGAAGGGCCAGCCGCCACCAGCCGCCACAATGTGAAGGTCTATGGCAAGGCCGAGGCGGGATCGCCGCCCATGTCGGTGCCGCATCTCGACGCGCGCAAGCTGGACGGCAAGTCGGTGACATTGTTCGGCCCGTTCGCATTGCAGAGCACGAAGTTCCTGAAAAATGGCTCTGCGCTCGATCTGTTCGCATCCGTCTACAAGAATAATGTCGGCGGCATGCTGAAGGTCGGCGCGGAGAATCTGGATCTGGTCCGCTATCTGGCGCAGCAGGCGACGCTGACCGATGCGCAGCGTCAGGCCGAACTGGTCAAATATTATCCCAATGCCAAACGGGGCGACTGGAAACTGATTACCGCCGGCCAGCGGGTGCAGGTGATCAAATATGATCCCAAAAAGGGCACGGTGCTTCAGTTCGGCACGGAAATCGTGACCGACAAGAATGCCAGCATCGCCGCATTGCTGGGCGCCTCGCCGGGCGCTTCGACATCGCCGGCGATCATGCTGGAAGTCATGCGGCGCGCCTTCCCGCAGCAGATGGCGACCAGCTGGAAGCCGAAGGTGGCGGTTATGGTGCCGTCCTATGGCCAGAAGCTCAACAGCAGTGCGGCGCTGACCAACCAGATCCGCCGCATGACCAGCCAGACGCTGGGCCTGCCTTTTGTGGAGGTGCCGGCAAGCCTGACCGGAGCGGCTGCTGCGGACGAAGCGAGGGGGCCGGCGAAGCGCAACCTCAATTCCGAACAGCAGGCGCTGTAAAACGGGAAAAGGCCCGGCTCCATCGATGGGACCGGGCCTTTTTCATTGGGCGACAGATATGCGCCTTCACGCGTCCTTGCGGCGGTAGCGGAAATACCAGACTTCATGGCCGATGCTGCGGGCCTTGGCCTCATAGCGGGTTTCGGGCCAGCCGCCGGGGCGGTTCTGGAAATCCTTGGGGTCGCTGGCCAGCCAGTCGAAATCGGGATGGCCGTTCATCACCATCAGCGCCCAGCGCAGATAGATGGGATGATCGGTGCCGAAGCGAAATTCGCCGCCGGGCTTCAGTTTGCGCGCGATCATGTCGACCGGGCCGGGGTTCATCATGCGCCGCTTGGCGTGGCGCGCCTTTGGCCAGGGATCGGGGTGAAGCAGATAGACGAAGCTGAGCGCGCCGTCGGGAATGCGCGAGAGCACCTGAAGCGCGTCGCCCATGTGGAGGCGGACATTGCCGAGCGCGCCATCGCGCACATGGCCCAGCGCCTGGACGACGCCGTTCAGAAAAGGTTCGCAGCCGATGAAGCCATGGTCGGGCAGCATGTCGGCGCGATACGCCATATGCTCGCCGCCGCCGAAGCCGATTTCGAAGTGGAGGGGCCGATCATAGCCGAAAAGATTGGCGGCGGTCACTTCGCCTTCTTCCGGCACGGAGATGGCGGGCAGGAGCGTGTCGACCAGTTCCTGCTGGCCCTTGCGGAGCTTTGGCCCCGACTGGCGGCCATAGAGGCGGTTGAGGGTCGTGGGATCGCCGGATTTATGCGCTGTCATGGCCGCGCCGATAGCGGGCCGGGGCGGCGGGAGCAAGCGGCGGCGATGATGGGGCGGGGCAGGCAAAGAGAAGCTGCCCCTTCCCGGTTCCCTTCGGTGCAGTCGGGGTGACGGGAAGGGGCAGAATGATAAGTGGCTGATCGATCGGCGCTGAGGAGAAACGTCGTCGAATTTCGGCAGGAGGGGAGCTGAAAGCTGTCTGCCGCCACAATCGTCTTCAGGTCATTTGCACTGGGTGAAACGACCCTTTGCATCCTTGCAGGGCGCCTTTTTGACGGGCGCCTTGGGCGGACATTTGACGAATTTGCCCTTCGCATCCTTGCATGGGGCGGCAGACGCAGGAGCGGCGCTGCCGAGGGTCAGGGCAAGGGTGAGGAGAGCCGTGGCAACCATCTTGGTCATTGGGTGCCTCTTTGGGGAGAGGGGTGCCGGGCTCGACAGGGGTGCGAGCCCGACAAGGGCTGTATGCGCCGGAGAGGAGCGGTTTCCCAGTTAACTTTTCGTCATGTTATGGACAGAAAAAAAAGCGCCGAAGCGATGCTCCGGCGCCCTTTTATGTCGATGGGTCGGTGCCCATCCCGCTGCGGCTAACGCGCTGCGCGCGCAAGTCTCGCTACCCCTCCCGCAAGCGGGAGGGGAATAGGTCAGGCTACGGCGGCCTTCAGGGCGTCGACCAAGTCGGTCTTTTCCCAGGGGAAGTAATCGCCGTCGGGGGTGCGGCCGAAATGGCCGTAGGCGGCGGTCTTCTGGTAGATCGGCTTGTTGAGGCCCAGATGGGTGCGGATGCCCTTGGGCGTCAGGCGAACGAGGGTCGGCAGGACCGCTTCGATCGCCGAAGCCTCTACCGTGCCGGTGCCGTGCAGGTCGACATAGAGCGAGAGCGGCTCGGCAACACCGATGGCGTAGCTCAACTGGATCGTGCAGCGGCGGGCGAGGCCGGCGGCGACGATGTTCTTCGCGAGATAGCGGGTGATATAGGCGGCCGAACGGTCGACCTTGGTCGGATCCTTGCCGCTGAACGCGCCGCCGCCATGGGGCGAGGCGCCGCCATAGGTGTCGACGATGATCTTGCGGCCGGTGAGGCCGGCGTCGCCGTCCGGGCCGCCGATTTCGAACAGGCCGGTCGGGTTGACGTAGATGCTTTCGTCGCCGGGCAGCCAGCCTTCGGGCAGGACGTCGGCCATCACGCCCTTGACATAGGCGCGCAGTTCGGCGCGGCTGTCGTCATTGTCCATGCCGGCGGCATGCTGGGTCGAGACGACGAGGGCGGTCGCGCGGACCGGCTTTTCGTCGATATATTCCAGCGTCACTTGGCTCTTGGCGTCAGGCTCCAGGAAGGGCACGACCTTGTTGTGGCGGTCGTCCGCCATGCGTTCCAGGATCTTGTGCGAATAATAGAGGGTGGCGGGCATGAGGTCAGGGGTTTCGTCCGACGCATAGCCGAACATGATGCCCTGATCGCCGGCGCCTTCATCCTTGTTGCCGCTTTCATCGACGCCCTGCGCGATGTGGGCGGACTGGCCGTGCAGGTTGTTTTCGAAGCGGAACGTCTCCCAGTGGAAACCATCCTGCTCATAGCCGATGCGCTTCACGGTGGCGCGGACGGTCGCTTCGATCTCCTCCTTGGCGCCGGGCGCCCACTCGCCATTTTCATAGACGCCCTTGCAGCGGATTTCGCCGGCCAGGACGACCAGTTGGGTCGTGGTCAGGGTTTCGCAGGCAATGCGGGCTTCGGGGTCTTTCGACAGGAAGAGGTCGACGATCGAGTCGGAAATCTGGTCCGCGACCTTGTCGGGGTGGCCTTCGGAAACGGATTCCGACGTGAAGAGGAATTGGTTACGCATGAGACTCCCGTAAGACGCTTTGCGAGTTATGGATATAAAGAAAACTTTATGTGGTTATTAGCTTTTGCCTCGGCGCAAGGCAAGGGCTGCGCCGAGAAGCAGGAGCATCAGGGCGAAAGGCGCCCAGTTGCCGAGCCGCGCGAACAGCGTGGGCGGTAGCGCGGGCGGCAGGCCGGAATCGAGGAAGCCGGCGCGGTTGAGGCCGAGGGCGTGGACGACCTGACCGCGCGCGTCGATGATCGCCGAGACGCCAGTGGGGGTGGAGCGGATGATGGGGATGCCCTCCTCCAGCGCGCGCAGGCGGGCTTGGGCGAGATGCTGGACCGGACCCCAACTGCCGAACCAGGCGTCATTGGACGGGTTGAAGAGGAAGTCGGGGCGGTTGTGCGCGTCGATCACCTGTCCGGAGAAGATGATCTCGTAGCAGATCTGGATGCCCATTTTGAGCGCGGGGCGGCCGGTCGTGGCGGGCAGCGTCAGGCTTTGCGGGCCGGGGCCGGGCCAGAAATCGGCGTCTCCGGGCACAAGGCGGGACAGGCCGATGGGTTCGAGGATGCTGCGCATCGGCAGATATTCGCCATAGGGCACCAGATGCGCCTTGGAATAGCGGCCGGCGATGGTGGCGGCCGGGGTGACGATCCAGACGCTGTTATTGGCGCCGGAGAGTTTGTTGACGAGCGCGCCATTCTCCTCGACCGGCTTGAAATAGATCTTGTCCCCGCCGGTCAGCAGCAGGTCGCCCGGACCCAGCAGGCTGGCGAGGCGGCCGCGCCAGTCAGGCTCCATATCGAGATAGGCGGGGATCGCCGCTTCGGGCCAGAAAATGAGGCGTGGGGCGGGACGGGGCTGGCCGGAGAGGGTCGAGAGCTTGCGGAAGTTGCGATATTCCGCCTCGACCGAATATTTTTCGTCCTGGCCGATATTGGGCTGGACGATGCGGATGCGCGGCGCGCCGGGAGGGGCGGCGGGGCCGGGGGCGAGCAGGCCCCAGAGAGAGAAGGCGAAGAAGGGCAGCAGCAGAGCGGCGGCGGGGCGAAACTGTCGGCGCAGGGCGAGCAGCAGGCCGCCGGCGGTCAGGATCATGATGGCGCCAAGGCCATAGGTGCCGATGAGGGTTGCGCCGATCGCAGCGTGCGGGGCGATCAGGATGACGCCGAGCGGGTTCCAGGCGAAGCCGGTGAAGAGGGTGGCGCGCAGATATTCGGTGGCGATCCACAGGGCGGCGAAGAGGAGGATGAAGGATAGAGGCTCGCGCCGTTCGTCTGCCCGGCCCTTGCCTAGCCAGGAGGAGAGGAGTTTGTCGGCCCGCCAGGCGCAGAGCGTCGCCAGGCCCGGATAGACGGCGAGGTAGAGGGACAGGAGCACGACCGCGCCATAGCCGAACCAGTGTGGCATCGAGTCCTGAAAGGTGAAGGCGTGGGCGATCCAGTTGAGGCCGCAAGTGAAATGGCCGACGCCGAACAGCCAGCCGCGGGTGAAGGCGGCGCGGCGGTCGGGCGCGGTTTCGACAATCTGGATCAGCGCGATCAGGCAGGCGAGCGTCACCGGCCAGAGATTGAGCGGCGCAAAGCCAGTCGCTGACAGCAGACCGGCCAGCAACGCCGCCCCCCCGGGATAGCGGACGAAAGCCTGTTTTAGCACGTCAGCGGCCGGCCGAACCGATGGTCGCCATGGTGGCGTGGCTGCATTTGTCGTCCTTGTGCCCGCCGCCGGTCAGCATCGAGGCGGCGAGGAAGCCGCCGACCAGCAGCACCAGAAAAGCAGCGGAGAGGAGGGCGAGATATTTCTCGATGAAGGCTTTGATGGGGCGGCCGAATTTCCAAAAGAGGAAGCCCACCAGCATGAACTGGAACGCGCGGGAGAGGATGCTGGCCCAGAGGAAGGTGAAGAGCGACAGGCCGATAAAGCCCGCCGTGATGGTGATGAGCTTGAACGGGATGGGCGTTGCGCCCTTGATCAGGATGATTTCCGCCCCGTAATCGCGCAGATAGCAGGCCGCGACCGGGAATTTGGCGGTAAGGCCGAGCGCGGCGAGGATTTGATGCCCGACCGCTTCATAGAGGAAATGGCCGATGCCATAGCCCAGCAGCCCGCCCAGCACCGAGGCGAGGGTGCAGATGAAGCCGAAGCGGATCGCCTTTTCCGGGCGGGCGAGGCACATCAGGCCCAGCAGCGGGTGGGGCGGGATCGGGAAGAAACTCGATTCCATGAAACTGATGGCAAAGAGCCACCGTTCGGCGTGGCGATGGGCGGCCTTGGCCAGCGTCCATTGATAGAGCTTCGTAAGCATCGCGGTCAGGTCGTCTTTCCGCCCAGGCCGGGCTGCAAATGGCGCTTTTCTGCGCTTCCGGTGCTCACGTGCTTTAAGCACGCTCCGCGCCGGTTCTCAAAAATCACCATTTTCGCCTCGGCCTGAACGGAAACTCGACCTGCCCGTAGACGAACTGGGTTCTGCTAGCCAGCGCTTTTGCGGGTGCGAAGGCTTTAAGCTTCGCCCGCCGACGGGCTTGATTGTTCCGCGCCGTCTGGGCATGACCCCATCCCGATAGTCCTGTCCGGTCGCCGCATCTTGAACATTCCCCCTATTCCATGGCCAAAGGTGCGGCAGCGCGCAGGCGGCATCGTCTTTGCGTTGGTCCTCAATCTGTTGTTGCTGCTGGCGCTGTTCACCCTGTCGCCGACATTTGATCCGCCCAAGCAGGATGACCGGATGGCGGTGACGTTCGACGTCGAAACCGGCCCCAAGAACGACCAGCAACAGGCCAAGGCGGAAAAGACGCAGAAGCGCGAGCAGGACAAGGCGCAGCCGCAGAAACAGGCCGACCCGGTGGTGCGGCCGCCCATCCCGGTGGAAAAGCCCGCCGAACAGCCACCATCCCCATTCCCCTTCCTGACGCTCAATCGCGAGCAGATGGCGTCGGCCGACATTGGCAGCATGCCCAAGGGGACGCAGGGCGCGGGACAGGGCAAGGGCGACAGCGCCATGGTGCAGGGGCCGGGCGAAGGGCCGGGCGGGGTGCAATTGTTCGAGGCGGAATGGTATCGGCGGCCGACCCATGCCGAATTGTCGACCTATCTGCCGGGCAATGCCCCGCCGCAGGGTTATGGTCTGGTGGCGTGCAAGACGGTCGACCATTATCATGTCGAAAATTGCCAGATTTTGGGGGAATCGCCGCTGGGATCGGGCTTTGCCAAGGCGGTGCGGCTGGCGGCGTGGCAGTTTCTGGTGCTGCCGCCGCGGGTGAATGGCAAGGTGATGGTGGGCAGTTGGGTGCGCATCCGCATCGATTATACCCGCACGATGGTTCCGGCCGGGGCCGGGCCGGGCATCGGGGAATAGCCAATCCGACGGGAGCGGATCGCGCGGGGCGGGGTCCGGCAGGATAGACGCAGCGCATCGATCAGGGAGACGGGACGATGCGGATTGCGGTGCTGACATGCGACGGATTCAACGAACTGGACAGTTTCGTGGCGCTGGCGCTGCTCAATCGCGTGCCGGGATGGCGGGCGGATTTGTGCGGGCCGGGAAAGACGGTGACGTCGATGAATGGCGTGCGGGTTGAGACACAACAAGACATTGAATTTCTTGAACAAGCGGACGCTGTTCTGGTGGGGAGCGGGGTGCGGACGCGGGAAATCGTTTCGGATACGAAACTGATGGCGCGCATAAGGCTGGACCCCGCCGGCAGATTATCGGGGCGCAATGTTCGGGCGCGCTGGTGCTGGCGACGCTGGGGCTGCTGGGCGATGCGCCGGTGTGCACCGATGTGACGAGCAAGCCCTGGGTGATGGAGACAGGCGCGCGGGTCGTGGACGCGCCTTTCCACGCGCGCGGCAATGTGGCGACGGCGGGCGGATGCATGGCGGCGCATTATCTGGCGGCCTGGACGATCGCGCGGGGCGCGGGCGTGGAGGCGGCGCGGGCGGTGATCGACTATGTCGCGCTGGTGGGCGAGAAAGCGGAGACGGTGGCGCGGGTGATGGGGGTGGTGACGCCGTTTCTGGCGGTTGGGGTTGAATGATGGCTGATTTGGTATAATTTCTACGAAATGTGGAGGGCTATTGGATTGATGTCGAAGTTTACGTGTACTTCGCTGAATGCGGCGCTGCCGGGTTTCTCGACTGCGCTCGAAATGAACGGGACGAAATAAAGGCATCCGAATCCAAGGCAGCGGCGGGGAATGGCATGGCGCGACGGGACTGGCATATGGCGGTGATGGGCGTGCTGGCGGGCGCGGCGTCCGCCCCGGTGCTGGCGCAGGAGCGCGCGGAGGATGCGCCGATCATCGTGGAGGGGCGGCGGGACGATGCGGTGCTGGCGCGCGGGCAATGGCGCGTGGCGATCAGCCGATCCTATCATTTCGGCCGCCCGCTCGACTGGGACGAGATGCGGCCGCAGGGGACGGAGAAGGAATGGCGCTTCTGCCTGCCCGACAGCGATGTGGCGGCCTTTGCCCGGCTGCTGGTGGGGGAAGGCCGGTCCGAAGCGGCGGGCGGAACGCGGTGCGGGGCGCTGAAAATCGACATGGGCGAGGGCCGGTTGCGCGCGACGCAGAGTTGCAATGGCGGCCATATGGTGACGGGCAAGCCCAAGACATCCAAACCGGCGCGACAGAGCGTGACCGTGACGGGGGATTATGGGCCGGACCATATCAAGCTGAATTTCGAGGGGCGGCAGGAGCCTATGGCGCCCGATCCGGGCTATCAGGTGCAGCCCGACAGGCGGCGGTGGACGATCATCGGCGAGCGGATGGGGGATTGCCCGGCGGGGAAGATGGGCGGGAGTGACCTTGCGGGTTGCAATCCGCCACTGGCCTGCGATGGTGCGGCCATCCGACCATGTAAGAGGAGGAACGGCATGATCATTCATGGGGCGCGGCCGTCGCCATTTGTGCGCAAGGTCGTCGTCTTTGCCGCCGAGAAGGGCATAGACGTGACGGTGGAGCCGGCAGGCTTTGGGCGCGGGGCGGAGGGCTATCTGAAAGGGTCGCCGTTCGGCAAGATACCCGCGCTGGAGGATGGCGATTTCCTGCTATGCGATTCGACCGCGATTGTCACCTATATGGATGCCCTGAAGCCCGGCGAGGAGATGATCCCGGCGGCGCCGAAGGAGCGCGCGCGCACCATATGGTATGAGGAATTTGGCGATACGATCGTGCAGGCGGCGGGGCAGAAGATCTTCTTCAACCGGGCGGTGGCGAAAAGGCTGAAGCGCGAGCCGAATCTGGCGGCGGCGGACCTGGCCGAGGCGGAAGAAATGCCGAAAATCCACGATTACCTGGAGTCCGTGCTGGTCAACAAGGACTGGCTGGTGGCGGATCGCTTTACGCTGGCCGATCTGGCGGTGGGCTGTCCGCTGATCAATGTCGGCTATGTTTCGGCGGGGCTGGGCGCGGATCGCTGGCCGCGCACGGTGGCCTGGCTGGAGCGGGTGAAGGCGCGGCCGAGCGTGGCGGCGGCGATGGCGGCGGAATGGCCGATGGTGGCGCCGATGCTGGCGTAAATAACCCATATGGTGATTTTTGCTTGACAGCGTCACGCTGTTCTGGCAGGAATGTGGATGTTGGGAAAATGTGAGTCGCCGGCATGGCGGTGCAAAGGGCTGGTCCAGTTTTGGGCCGGCCCTTTTGTTGTGCCGTGCGCCGGCGGGAGGGAGCGGGATATGGCGAAGCGGGGGCGATCGGCAAAGCGGGCGGGGCGCAAGAGCGCCCGGATTCCCAAGGAAACGCCGCCGGCGCAGGCGGTTGTGACGCGCAAGCTGGTGATGCGCCGGCAAGCGATCGGCCTGCGGATCGGCGGGCAGCGGGGCGGCGGCAAGCGGGCGGGCGCGCAGGCGGGTGCGAAGGACGATGTGTGCGTGCAGTTGGCCTCGGCGCGCAGTGATGGCTGGACGGGGGAGAAGGAACAACGGTTTTTGGCGACCCTGGCCCTGACCTGCAATACGAGCGAGGCGGCGCGCGCTTCGGGCCTGTGCCGGGCCAGCGTCTATCGCCGACTGTCGAAGGATGCCGCCTTTGCCCATGCATGGATGGAGGCGAAATCCATCGGCTATGAGGAAATCGAGCTGATGGCGATGCGCGCCGTGCGGTTCGGCAATGAGGTGGAGGAGATGGTGTATGAAGCCGTGAAGGCGCAGGATCGGGGCGGGGCGGTGGAGGCTGCGGGCGCGGGTGACGGGGCGGGCGCGGGTGAGGCGTCGGAGGCCGTGGTGGATGCCGGGGCGCCGGCGATGCGGATGAAGACGCGCAAGGTGAAGCGCAGTCGCGACCTGACGATCGCGCTGCGGCTGCTGACCCTGCATCGCGAGGGGGTGATGGCCTATCGCGAGGCGCGCGCCGCCGCGCAGAGCGCCGCACAACGCCCCGACAGCCCCGAAGCGATCGCGCAGTCCGATGAAATGATGCGGATCATCCGGCGGGAACGGACGGCGCGGGGGAGTGAGGGGATGGTGAGATAGGGGTGATTAGGGGAATGGCGGCTTATGCGAAATCACACGGGCGATAAGGGCGTCTGCGCCCTATGAGGGCCGCATTTTTATGGGGCAATCGAAGTTCAAATCGCTTCAACTCGCGAGCGGCGTCAACGTGTCCAAGCTTGGCAGCACGTGCCAGCCAATACCGATATCCGTGAAGATCACGTCCATTGAATGCGTTCATGGCAAGATGCTGCGCGGCGGTTAGGTGACCACGACGAAATGCTCGATAGGCAAGGCCAGCTTGGCTAAAGGGATTGGCAATGCTGCCGGCCTTGTCAAATGTGCTGCCAAGTTCCGTCATCGCTAATGGATCGCGCTGAAAGGCAAGGTGCCAGATTATAGGCATAGCATAGCCAGTTTTGTGATTGTCGCGGATACTCCAATATCGATTCCAGAGACGATCATTTTTGGTCATAGCTTATCAATGCCATGCGTACTGGATGTCCACAATCGGGAACAATTTTCGAGATGTGGATGGCGCAAAATGGTCGTAAATCTTCCAACGTACCGGCTGCGCAGCCCCTCACCCTTCCGCCGCGCTTCGCACGGCTCCCTCCCTCTCCCGGTGGGAGAGGGATTGTGCTGGCGAGCTTCTTTCTTTCGTCATGCCGGGCTTGACCCGGCATCCCGCTTTTGCCCTCTCCCGTCTTTACGGGAGAGGGTTGGGTGAGGGGCTTTCTTCCTGTACGGTAAATTGATGCTTCCCGTTCGGCGACAGATCAATCCGTATGCCGCACAACTGCGCCGGGATGCTACGGACGTGGAGCAGAAATTCTGGGCCGCCCTGCGCAATCGTCAATTGGATGGCTTTAAGTTCCGACGTCAGGCAACGATTGGACCGTTTGTCGTTGACTTTTTATGCATAGAACGGCGGCTGATCATCGAACTTGATGGTGGCCAGCATGACGAAGGTAAGGATGCGGCGCGATCAGCATGGCTACAGGCCAAAGGCTATCGGCTGTTACGCATTTGGAATCATGAGGCGATCGAGAATTTTGACGGGGTGATGGAAGCCATCCGTCTGGTGCTGATCGAGTAAGAAGACCCTCACCCAACCCTCTCCCGTGAAGAACGGGAGAGGGCTTTGAAGGTTAGTGGGTGGCGCGGATTTCGAGTGCGGGCTGGGCCGTCAGATCGAAAAGTCGAAGATGCGGGCGGTCATGGCGCCGGATGATCCGCCGGGAGTGAGCGCATAGATGAAGCCATATTCGCCGGCAGGGAGGTCCGCCGTGGGTGTGACGCGGAAGACGCCGGGGCGGACCATTTCATAGTCGAAGGCGATCCGGTCCTTGTCCATGACGCCGGTCTTGGCTCCGCCGATATTGGCGCTGCCGACGCGGGCTTCGCGGCGGCCGTCCTTTTTCATGAGCCGGATCAGCGTGAACTCAGAGGGAGAGGAGACGGTGGCGGCATTGCCGGACGACCAGGAGGTCGACAGTCGGGCGGTTTCCGGGTTGGATTCATCGAAGAAGAAATAGAAGCTGGGCTTGCCGGGTTGGGCATGCACGCGGGCGGTTTCGTTCTGGATTGCGGCCTTGATGCTCATGGAGGCGATGCCGCCGGTCAGCGCATAGCCGAAAATACCGCCGGTCTTGGCTTGATTGGTGGCGGTAGGGTCGATCCGCTGCATGCGCGCGCCGGACCCCATATAGGACAGGAGATAGACGCCGGTCGGATGCGGCACGAGCGGGTCGGGAGAATCCATCGACATGGCCGGCGCTGCGGCGGCCGGCGCGTTGCTGAGCATGGCGGCGATGATCGGCCCGGAGACGCCTTTGCTCTTGAGCGCCAGCATCTGATCGGTCGAGAGGTCGAACTTCGTGCCGGAACTCTTGATCTTGGCGATCACGGCTTCGTCGCCAATCCCTGCGCTGGCCAGCGCGATGACGCTGTCGACGGTCAGGGTTTCGGCAAGAGCAGGTGTCGCAAGGGCCAGCGCGATGGCGGCTGCCGTCATTTTGTACATAAGTTTTCCCCCAATAGTAGCGGTTCGCCCCAGAACCGGATGCGTTCATGCAAATGGACCGCTAGTCGTTGGCCGGTAAATATTTGATTGATCTTGCGCTTTATTTGGGGCGGCTGTTTCGGGGCGGGACGGTGATGGGGTTGGCGATGCGGTGGTTTACAGGCGTGCAACAGGCGATATGCAGGGGAGTCATGAAGACCATCATCCTGATCGCCAGCGCCGGTGCGCTTTCCCTGTCCGCCGTGACGCCCGCCTTTGCCGAAGCGAAAGCGCCCGATCCCGCGCGGATGAAGGGGACGGTGGAGAAACTGGTCAGCTTTGGCACGCGGCACACCTTGTCTTCGGCGACCGACCCCAAGCGCGGGATCGGCGCGGCGCGGCGGTGGGGCGCGGAGGAGTTCGGCCGGATTTCCAGGGGCTGTGGCGGGTGCCTGACGATCGAGACGATCGCGGATCGCTTTACCGGGCCGCGCGCGCCCGACGGGGTCGAGGTGGCCGACGTGCTGGCGATCCAGAAGGGGACGGGTGATCCAAGCCAGGTGGTGATCGTCGCGGGGCATATCGACAGCCGCGTGACCGATGTGATGAATATCAAGGACGATGCGCCGGGCGCGAATGACAATGCGTCCGGCACGGCGCTGGTGATCGAGGCGGCGCGGGTGCTGGCGGGGGAAAAGTTCGACGGGACGATCGTCTATGCGCTGCTGTCGGGTGAGGAGCAGGGGCTTTGGGGCGCGAAACTGCTTGCCAGCACGGCCAGGGCGCGCGGCTGGCAGGTGCGGGCGATGCTGAACAATGACATTGTCGGCAACACGGTCGGGCAGAATGGCCATGTGGTGGCGGACCGGGTGCGGGTCTTTTCCGAAGGCATTCGCTTCGCCGAGGACGCCAAGGCCAATCTGACGCGCCGGGCGATCGGCGGCGAGGATGACGGGCCTTCGCGCGCGCTGGCCAAGAAGGTCGACGGGATTGCGGAGGCCAATCCGCAGATCGGGCTGGATGTGTTTGCGGTGCGGCGGCTGGACCGTTTCGGGCGCGGGGGCGATCATTCGCCCTTTCTGGAGCTGGGCTTTCCGGCGGTGCGCTTTTCGGTGGGGATCGAAAATTATGACCGGCAGCATCAGGATCTGCGGACCGAAAATGGCCGCGTCTATGGCGATACGGTCGAGGGGATGGACTTTCCCTATCTGGCGAAGGTGACGGCGCTGAATATTGCGACGCTGCGCGTGCTGGCAGATGCGCCGGCCGCGCCGGCCACGGTGTCGCTGGACGGGGCGCTATCGATGGATACGCGGGTGTTCTGGGACGCCGTGCCGGGGCGGCGGCCTATAAGGTCTATTGGCGGCGGGCCGATGCGCAGGACTGGACCGACAGCCGGGTCGTGACCGGCGGGACGCAGGTCGTGCTCAAAGATGTGGTCGTGGACGATCATTTCATCGGCGTGGCGGCGGTGGGCAAGGACGGGGCGGAAAGCATCGTCACTTTTGGCGGGATGGCGCCGCGGAAGTAGGAGGGCGGCGCAGAGGCGCGGAGCGCATCGGGATTTTGGGGAAGGCCGCCTGTTGGGCGGCCTTTTTGTTTTGCGGGCAAGGCAGGCGAAATGTTCCGGGGGAGGGCGATGGAGCGGTCTGATCGGGAATGGCTGGACGGCGCGGAGGCGGCGTTCCAGGCGCGGCTGCATGCGGGCAAGGCCGGAGCGGCGGCCGAATATCTGGCATGGCGATGGGATTTTACCGCGCGGGCGGGGCAATTGCCGCCGCCGGGCGACTGGCGCATCTGGCTGATGCTGGCGGGGCGCGGATTTGGCAAGACGCGCGCCGGGGCGGAATGGGTGCGGGGCATTGCGGAGGCGAACCCGGCGGCGCGGATCGCGCTGGTCGGCGCGACGCTGGGCGAGGCGCGCAGCGTGATGGTGGAGGGGGAGAGCGGGCTGCTGAGCATTGCGCCATGGTGGGCGCGGCCGGACTATGCGCCGGCGCTGCGGCGGCTGCGCTGGCCCAATGGCGCGCAGGCGCAGCTGTTCGGCGCGGCCGAGCCGGAGAGTTTGCGCGGGCCGCAGTTCAGCCATGGCTGGGCCGACGAGATCGCCAAATGGGCGGGCGGGCAGGCGGCGTGGGACAATCTGATGATGGGGATGCGGCTGGGGGATGCGCCGCGCGTGCTGGCGACGACGACGCCGCGGCCGGTGCCTCTGGTGCGGGGGCTGATGGCGCGCCTTGGCGAGGATGTGGCGATGACGCGGGGGCGGACGGCGGACAATGCGGCCAATCTGGCGCCCGGCTTCGTTGAGGCGATGGCGGCGCGCTATGGCGGCACGCGGCTGGGTCGGCAGGAACTGGACGGCGAGATGATCGCGGAGGCGCAGGGCGCGCTGTGGACGCGGGATATGATCGAAGGGTGCCGGGTGCGCCATGTGCCGGGCGCCTTGACGCGGGTGGTGGTGGCGGTCGATCCGCCGGCTTCGGCCGATGGGGATGCGTGCGGGATCATCGTCGCCGGGCTGGGCGGGGACGGGCGCGGCTATGTGATTGCGGACGCGAGCGTGGCGGGGATGCGGCCCGAAGGCTGGGCGCGCGCGGTGGCGGCCGCCGCGATGGTGCATGGCGCGGATCGGGTCGTCGCCGAGGCGAATAATGGCGGGCAGATGGTGGAAAGCGTGCTGCGCGCGGCGGAGGCGGCGCTGCCGGTGCGGCTGGTCCATGCGAGCCGGGGAAGGTGGCGCGCGCGGAGCCGGTGGCGGCTCTCTATGAGGCCGGGCGGGTGGCGCATCGCGGGGCCTTCCCCGAACTGGAGGATGAGATGTGCGGGTTGCTGGCGGGGGGCGGCTATGTCGGGCCGGGGCGATCGCCCGACCGGGCCGACGCGCTGGTGTGGGCGATGAGCGAGCTGATGCTGGGGAAGGTGGGCGAAGCGCGGGTGCGGGGGATGTGAGGGGATTAGCAGGGGCCGTGCCAGAACAGGCCTTTTATCGGTTCGGAATAGCATGGGATGGGCATGGTGAGGCTGTGGCCGTCGCGCGGGATTTCATAGCCCCAGCCGCCGTCGAAGCCCTGTCGGATTTGGATGTAGGTTGCCTTGTCGTTCACCATCACGCTTGTTGGGGCGAGGCTGGTGATGGTGGGCGGCCATTGGTTTTTGGGAATGTCTGCCCCGGTTTGGCCAGTGGGCACGGGATGGCCTTTCGCAAGCGACTGGGCCTCGTTTCTGATCGCTTCCAGTTTTGCGGGATCGGCAACGGGGCGGGCGCAGGCGGAGAGCAATGTTAGCGCCGACAGACTGGCCAGCTTCATTCCGGCCATGAATCCGGTGTCCAGTCGCGCGATGTGTGGATGACGTGGAGGATCGTCAGCACTTTGTCGCCTTCGTTCAGCGCATAGGCAATGACATAGGGGAGGCGATGGACGGATTTTTCGTAGGTGCCGCTCACGCGGCCAGGATGGCCGGTTGCAAATTCTCCCAAGGCATTGCCTGTTTTCTCGATCGCGCGAACAACCCGTTCAGCGGCATCGGGATCGGCGTCCGCTATATGTCGCAGGATGTCAAAATAGTCGTTCCGCGCTTCATTTGACCAGACGACGCGCCTCACGGGCGGCGGGCGCGTTTCTGCCGCGCCTCGGCAATGATCTGATCGGCTCTTGCCATCACTTCGTCATGCGGTGTTACCCGGCCCGCTTCCATGTCGACCAGGCCCCGCTTTATGCCTTCGATGATCTGTAATTCGCGGTTCACATAAGCTTCGACCGCTTCGGCAGCCAGATAGGATTTTGTGCGGCGGGTATTTTCTGCGAGGCGGCCGAGCTTTTCCTTGAGATCGGGCGTTACCCTGATGGTCATCGTCGTGCTGGCGCCCATGGCATAATCCTTCGCTTTGATGTGTACCTTGTAACACAAGTAACTTTGCTTGTGCATAAAGTTTCAAAGCAAGACCTTTATTTCTCCGTCCATCGCTCTACATCACGGCGTCATCGGCCGGGGCTATGTTCCGGCGGGCGTTGTTATGAAGGAGTTTCCATGCTGATCGACCGGCTGAACTGGCGCTATGCCACCAAGAAGATGAACCCGGACAAGGCTGTGCCGGAAGAGAAGATCGCGCGCATCCTGGAAGCGGTGCGGCTGGCGCCGACGTCGAGCGGGTTGCAGCAATTTGAGGTGATCGTCGTCACCAACGCGGAAATCCGCGAGAAGATCAAGGCGATCGCCTGGAACCAGGAACAGGTTACGGATGCGTCGCATCTGATCGTCTTTGCCGCGTGGGACAATTATACCGCCGACCGGATCAACGGCATGTTCGATCTGGTCAATGACGAGCGCGGGTTCCGCAACGAGGGCTGGGAAGCCTATCGCCAGATGCTGCTGGGCACATACCCGCAGCGCGACGCGCAGACCAATTTCGAACATGCCGCGCGGCAAGCCTATGTCGGGCTGGGCATCGCGCTGACCGCTGCTGCGTTCGAGGAGGTGGATGCGACGCCGATGGAGGGCTTTGATCCCGACGCGCTGGACGCGATCCTGGATTTGCGCGCGCGCGGCTTGCGGTCGGTGGCGATCATGCCGGTCGGCTATCGCGCGGATGAGGGCGACTGGCTGGTGAATTTGAAGAAGGTGCGGCGGCCGATCGGCGAGTTTGTGTCGCGGATCGACTGATCGGGCGAGGCCGTTGGTCGGGGAACTGGCGGGCGGCCTTAATCGTTTTGTCGCCGTAATCAGGAGTATGTGACATGAAGATGGTGAAGCTGATGGCGGTGGCTGTTGGCGTGAGTGTGATCGCGACGCCGGTGATGGCCGCCAGTCTGAACAGCAAGGATCGCGCGCGGGTGGCCCGCGCAGCGCCGCGCGACCGGGACGATGTGCGATATTGCCTGCTCAAGGGCAAGCAGGGGCGCGACAAGGGTACGGTGATCGGCGCGGCTGGTGGTGCTGGCGTGGGTCTGCTGGCGGGCGGCGGCCTGGGCGAGACGTTGCTGGCGGGCGCTGCGGGCGCGGTGGCCGGGCGGGTGATTGGCAAGAGCGAAGGCACGAACAGCGTGTGCGACCGGGTGCTGGCGCGGAACAGGTGACGGGTTGGCGGTAAGTTCACGCTCTGCTAAGACCGGCAGGCTATAGGCATGTGTTATTGGCCCCAGCGAGGAAAGGAGATCATATGGCGGTTCATTCAAGCAGCTTTGGCGGTCTCCATCTGAGTGGCGAGGATGCGCGCAAATTTGTGGCGCAAACCCGGACCGGGCAGAGCGCGGCCGTGAAGCAGACGGTTAGCCGCGGCAAGGAATTGGCTGCGGCGCTGTTGGCGACCGGACAGGTCAGGATTGACAGCTCTTCGCGCTAAACCATAATTTCCTCCATGTCGGGGGAAATCATCATCAAGAAGCTGGAAGCGGCTGGCCTGGATCAGGTCAGTCGTTTTCGTATGAAAGATGTCGGCGACAGGCCGCTGCAACAATTTCTGCGTCGCGATGCGCTGAAATCGGGCGCTGCGCATCTGACGACAACTTATGTTATCAAGCGGCCCGATGCGCCGCATGTTCTGGCCTATGCCAGCATCATGTGCGCGGAGATCAAGCTGGAGGGCGCTTATCCTATCGATGATAAGAAAGCGGCGGAGCGGTATAGCTATCAGCCGGCGGTGAGGATCGCGCGGCTGGCCGTATGCGACGGCTGTGAGGGACTGGGCTGGGGGCGGGAACTGGTGACGACGGTCATCGGTGTCATTTCCCTGTCCATCCAGCCCTATGCGGGATGCCGGTTCCTGATCGTGGATGCGAAACGCAAGTCCATCGATTTCTACCGCAAACTGGGATTTCGCCTGCTCGATACGGAAGCGAACAGGGCGCTGGAAACGCCGCTGATGTTCATGGACCTGAAGAGTCCATGATCTGAGAGGTCGTGCCTCCGGCGGATGTGATTGGGTTTCATTGCTGGGAGGCAAAGCATGAAATGGTTCGGGACGAAGGCGGCCGCATCGCAGGATGCGCGGCCGGTGTTGGCGCGTGCCTGGGGTTCGGGGGCGGTGGCGCTGGGGGAGTGGCCGGCATCCTATGAGGCGCAACTGCGCGCCGGGGTGATGGGCAATCCGGTGGCGCAGCGGGCGATGCGGCTGGTGTCCGAAGGGGCGGGGGCCTGCGCGATCAAGGTGCGGGGGGTGGCGGAGGATGCGGCCGTTCTGGCGTTGGTCGGGCGGGCGTCGGCCGGGCAGGGGCTGGTGGAGACTCTGGCCTGTCATCTGCTGCTGCATGGCAATGGCTATGTGCAGATGATGGCGGGCGCGGACGGGCGGCCGGCCGAACTGTTCGCGCTGCGGCCCGAGCGGGTCAGTGTGGAGGCGGATGCGCGGGGGTGGCCGGCGGCCTATCTGTATCGCGTGGGGGAGAGCGTGACGCGGCTGTCGCCCGAGGATGGCGCGGGGCGGACTGGTGTGCTGCATCTGAAGGCGCTGCATCCGCTGGACGATCATTATGGGCTGGGCTGTGTCGGCGCGGCGGCGGGCGCGGTGGCGATCCACAATGCGGCCAGCGTGTGGAACAAGGCGTTGCTGGACAATGCGGCGCGGCCGTCTGGCGCGATGGTCTATGAGCCGGGCGATGGGTCGGTACTGTCGCACGACCAGTTTGAGCGGGTGAAGCGCGAGATGGAGGCGGCCTTTGCCGGGGCGGCCAATGCCGGGCGGCCGATGCTGCTGGAGGGCGGGCTTAGCTGGAAGGCGATGAGCCTGACGCCGGCGGAGATGGATTTTGTGGGGCTGAAAAGCGCGGCGGCGCGGGAGATTGCTTTGGCGTTCGGGGTGCCGCCGATGCTGATGGGGCTGCCGGGCGACAATGCCTACGCCAATTATCGTGAGGCGAACAAGGCGCTGTGGCGGCAGGCGATTTTGCCGCTGGTGGCGAAGATTTGCGCGGGGTTGTCGCAAGGGTTGCAGCCATGGTGGCCGGGCGTAGCGATCGAGGCCGATCTGGATGCGGTGCCGGCGCTGGCAGACGAACGCGCAGCGCTGTGGGAGCGGGTGGCGGCGGCGGATTTCCTGAGCGGGGACGAGAAGAAGGCGATGCTCGGGGTGTAGTTTGCTGGCGTGGGTCGGAGCGGCTTGCCCTAATCTGGCGTGCGGGCGGGCATGGAATCGAGGCGGCAGAAATCGCCGGCCCAGTTCCATGTGCCGCCCTGCGTCAGGCAATCGCCGGCGCGGAACAGGTGAAAATGCCAGGCGAGGGCGCCGATCGCGGCGAGGATGAGGACGATCAGGACTTTGCGAGAGGTGCGCTTCATGGCGCTCCAGATAGGGGCAGAGCGGGCGGATGGGAAGGAGCGGGCGATGAAAGAGGAGATGCTGGCGCGGCTGGTGGCGCAGGCGGATGGGCAGGTGCTGGACATGGTGACGATCCGCGCGCTGATCGAGGAGGCGAGCGAGCTGGGCGCGGCGCGGGCGCTGGAGCGGCTGGGGCTGGCGGACCGGCGCGCGGAGGGCGATGTGCGGGAATTGCGCGAATTGCTGTCCGCCTGGCGCGACGCGAAGAAGGCGGCGCGCGGCGCGGTGATCGGCTGGATCGTGCGGATCGGCATGGCGCTGTTGCTGCTGGGCATTGCGGTGAAGGTGGGCCTGGTCGGGTTGGTGAAGGGATGAGCGGCGATCTGCGCTTTGCCGGTTATGCGGCGATTTTCGATCGGGTGGACCGGGGCGGGGATGTGGTGCGGGCGGGGGCTTTTGGTGTCGTGCCGGCGGTGGGCGTGCCTTTGCTGTGGCAGCATGGGCCGGGCAGCGTCATCGGCGTGGTGGAAGCGGCGCGGGAAGACGCGCGCGGGCTGCGCGTGATCGGCCGGGTGTCGCGGCGCACGGCGGCCGGGCGGGAAGCGGCGGCGGCGCTGGCGAGCGGGGCGGTGGATGGGCTGTCCTTCGGATATCGGGTGAAGGTGGCGCGCGGGGCGGGGCCGCGCGAACTGCTGGCGCTGGAACTGGTGGAGGTGAGCGTGGTGACGCATCCGATGCAGCCGATGGCGCGGGTGGTGCGGGTGGAGCCGGGAGGATTAACCTGATAGTGAGGGCTATGGCTGAGCTTCCACGATATTGGTCTGTCGTCTCGCGCAAAACAGGACGCCCCGAAGTTCCGGGGCGCTATCATGAAATCATGGCGATGATCCAAGGTGGTATTAGCGGGCTGATGCTGCTGTCTGTTGGAATTTATAGTCTTTTTATCGACGCGCCTGCCGAGATTTTGATCTGGACTTTGGGAGGAGGCTTGTTCTGCGCTGTTGTAGGCATCTGGCAATGGCGGCGGGCGCGACGAAAACGATTGGCCGCCGAGGCGGTTCTGGCCGATTATCTGAAAGCCATTGCTCAGCCAATTGAACAGGATTGGGCGACGGCCGAGCGCTAAATCACATCCCCAGCCATTGTAGCCCACCCGGCAGCGGGTCGGCGCTGTAGTCGAGTTGCAGGACGCGGCGGTGGCGCGGGTTGGTGGCGGCGTCTGAGGCGTGGAGGATCGGGGTGGCGTAGAGCCAGATGTCGCCGCGTTGGGCGAGGCAGGCATGGGTGCCGCAGGTGGGGACGAGGGCGGCGACGTCGCTTTCGCGCACGCGGCCATGGCGGTGCGAGCCGGGCGCGATCAGCAGCGGGGCGTTGTCTGCATCGACGGGGTCGAGATGGATGCGCAGGGTCAGCATCCGGTCGAGCAGGGATTGCGGCGGGGCGACATGCTGAATGCCGGATTTGATGGTCCAGGGGCCGAAGCCCGGCGTGTCGATGCGCTGCTGTACGGCGATGGTGCGGTCCTGATGCCAGCCGAGCGCCCAGTTGGTGGCTTCGCTCTTGTCGAAGAAGATCGCGCGGACGGCTTTGGCGGTCTCGCCCAGATGGGCGGCGGGATGGCGGCCGATTGCGCCGCTGGGGTGCAGCATGTCGACGAGGGCGGGCAGGCTGGCGAGGCGCTGGCCGGCGCGGTCGGTGGGTAGGGCCGCGAGGGCGGCTTCGATGGTGGCGACCGCAATTTCGGGCAGCGCGGCGGGGATGTGGTGTGCGCCGTGGGTGGCGAGGGTGAGGGGCATGATGGGCTTCCTGCATTGGTGGCGATCGGTCGGCAAGGGGGATTCCCCCTCATCCAACTGCGTCTAACCGGCTGCGCCGGTAAGACTTCGTATCCTTCTCCCACCAAGGGAGAAGGCAGTTTCGGGCGGTTCCATTTGGGGCCGCCCTTTTTTGTGGAGACGGGCATGACGGATATGTTGGAGCAGAGTCTGGATCTGGTGGCGCAGGGCGAGCGGATCGAGGGGCTGGCGGGGGAGATTGCGGCGCTGAAAGGGGCGTTGCTGGCGCAGCAGCGGCCGGCTCTGGATGGCGTCAAAGGCGGGGCCGTTGATCCGGCGCGGGCGCAGTTTGTCGATCGTTATCTGCGACAGGGGCTGGAAGCGGGGGTCGAGCTGAAGAGCCTGTCGGGGGCGAGCGGCGCGGCGGGGGGCTATGCGGTGCCGCGCGAGATCGACCAGCTGATCGGCGCGACGCTGAAAGCGATTTCGCCGATCCGTGGGATCGCCAATGTCGTGCGGACGGGGTCGGCTGGCTATCGCAAGCTGGTGACGGCGGGCGGGATCGTGTCGGGCTGGGCCAGCGAGACGGGCGCGCGGGCCGAGACGGGGACGCCCAGCTTCAACGAGATTGTGCCGCCATCGGGTGAATTGTTCGCCAATCCGGCAGCGTCGCAGGCGATGCTGGACGATGCGCAGTTCGATGTCGAAGCCTGGCTGGCAGGCGAGATTGCGCGCGAATTTGCGGTGGCGGAGGGCGCGGCCTTCGTGAACGGCAACGGGACGAACAAGCCCAGGGGCTTCCTGACCTATACCACCACCAGCGAGGCGGACGGGATGCGCGCATTCGGATCGCTGCAATATGTGGCGGCGGGCGCGGCGGGCGGCTTTGCCGCGAGCAATCCACAGGACCGGCTGATCGATCTGGTGCAGAGTTTGCGCGCGCCCTATCGTCAGGGGGCGAGCTTCGTCATGAACAGCGCCACCCTGTCCGCCATTCGCAAGATGAAGACGGCGGACGGCGCATTTCTCTGGCAGCCGTCCATGGCGGCGGGGATGCCGGCGACGTTGCTGGGCTATCCGGTGGTGGAAGCCGAGGACATGCCCGACATTGCGGCCAACAGCCTGTCGATCGCCTTCGGCAATTTCCAGATGGGCTATGTGATCGCCGAGCGCAGCGACACCAGCATCCTGCGCGATCCCTTCAGCAACAAGCCGTTCGTGCATTTCTATGCGGTCAAGCGGATCGGCGGCGGGGTGGCCAATAGCGAGGCGATCAAGCTGATGAAGTTTTCGGCGACGTAAGAGGAGGGGAGGCAAGGGGGCGGGCCGGCGGGCGCGCTCCCCTTTCTTTTTATATGCGGCGGGGGACCGGGATGCTGATCGAGGACGAAGGGGCGGGGCTGGCGGCGTCGCTGGAGGAATTGAAAGCCTATCTGCGGATGGCGGGCGACGGGGAAGAGGATGTGCTGGAAAGGCTGCTGCGCGCGGCGGCAAGCCTGTGCGAGCAATTTGTCGGCCAGTGGCTGATCGTGCGGGAGGCGCGCGAGACGGTGGCGGGCGACATAAGCTGGCAGAGGCTGACGGCGCGGCCGGTGCTGGCGATCGGGCGCGTGGCGGTGGTGGACGCGGATGGCGGGGAAGTGGTGCTGCCGGTCGGCGCCTATGCGATCGACATTGATGCGACGGGGGATGGATGGGTGCGGTTGACGGGCGCGGGGGACGGGCAGCGGCTGGCCGTGACCTATCAGGCGGGCATGGCGGCGGCGATGGACGGGCTGCCCGAGGGATTGCGGCAGGGGATCGTGCGGCTGGCGGCGGACCATTATCTGGCGCGCGGGACCGAGAGCGCGGCACCGCCCGCGCTGGTGAGCGCGCTGTGGCGGCCATTCCGGCGGATGCGGCTGGGATGAGGGCGGCGATGGCGCGGGTGCTGGAGGCGCGGGCGGCGCAGAGGCGGGCGCGGATCGTGGCGGCATTGGCCGAGGCGGGCGTCGCGGCGGTGATCGACGGCGAGGCTGTGGTGGCGTCCGGGCGGGGGCTGGTGGCGCTATGGTGGCGCGATCTGGCCTTCAGGGAAGCGGGGAGAGGGCGATGAGCGCGGAAGTGGCGGTGCGGGCGGCGATATTTGCGGCGCTGCGGAGCGACGCGGCGCTGATGGCGCTGGTCCATGGCGTGCATGACGGCGCGCCGGGACGGGCGGCGACGCCCCATGCCTATGTCGGCGAATGCCTGGGCGCGGATTGGGGCGGGAAGGATGTGGAAGGGCGCGAATTGCGGCTGACGATCGGGCTGGCGGTGGCGGAGGAGACGCCGGCGCGGCTGGCGGCGATGATCGCGCGGGTCGATCCGGCGATCGGCGCGGCGGGCATGGCCGATGGCTGGCGGATCGTGAGCGCAAGGCTGCTGCGATCGCGCGTGGCGCGCGAAGGGGGCGGCGCGCCGGGATGGCGGGCGGTGGTGGATTATCGGGTCAGGGCGGTGCGGGAGTGATGCGACAGAGGCTCGCTGCGCTCGCTACCCACCCCCGGCCCCTCCCTGGGAGGGAGGGGAGGAGGTTGGTTCGGTGCGTCAGCCCGGACGGCTGCTGTCTTCATATTCGCTGGTGATCTTGTCGACATATTCAGAGATTTGATCGTCGGCGTCGCTGTTGGCTTCCGCATCGGACATTTTGTCGGCCTTGTCCTGGGCAACGATGGCCGCGCGGAAGGCGGCTTCCTTGTCGGCGCAGGCGCTTTTCAGGGCGGACTGGAAATCGGCAAGCGAGAGTTTCCTGTCGAGCGAGGGCTGCATCTGCGCGCTCAGACATTTGGAAAATTCCTTGCGGCCGGCGCCAACGGCATCAGCGGAAGGCGCAGCGGCGAGCATCATCGCAAGCGAAGCGGCAACAAACATCGGGACCTCTCCATCAACCCCAGTTTTCTGTTGAGATCGGCCGTCCAATGGGCGGTCGAGTCTCCTGTTTTTTCGCGATTTTCCGGGCCGTGGCGGGGTGCCGCGCGCGTCGGGGTCGCTTGGTTGGAGGATGCGCCATGGCGGTGGAAAAAGGAAGTGCGTTTTTGCTGAAGGTGGGCGACGGCAACATGCCCGCAACATATGCGACGGTGGCGGGCATGCGCACCACGCAATTGTCCGTGAATGGCGAGGCGGTAAACATCACCAGCAAGGATTCGGGCGGCTGGCGCGAATTGCTGTCGGGCGCGGGGGTGCGATCGGTCAGCGTGTCGGCAGCGGGGCTGTTCACCGGATCAGCGGCTGAAGTGCGGGTGCGGGGCCATGCGCTGGCCGGGACGATCGAAGACTATGAGCTGAGTTTCGAGAGCGGGGAGCGGATGCGCGGGCGCTTCCTGGTGACGCGGCTGGACTATGCCGGCGATTATAATGGCGAGCGCAACTACACGCTGAACCTGGAAAGCAGCGGCGCGGTGGTGAGCGAATGAGCGGCCCCGTGCATGGAGATCCGAACCCGGAGCGCGGCGAGGCGGCGTTGGAGATGGGCGGCGAGCGGCTGATGCTGCGGCCGAGCTTCGCGGCTTTGGTGGCAGCCGAGGCGGAACTGGGGCCATTGTTCGATCTGGTGGATCGGGCGGCGGACGGGAAGCTGTCGCTGGGCGATCTGGTGGCGCTGTTCTGGCATTGTCTGGTTGATCGCGACCGGATGACGCGCGAGGCGCTGGGCGAGGCGGTGCTGGCGGTGGGGCTGGCGCGGGTGACGCCGGTGCTGCGGACGATCCTGCACCAGATATTGGCGGGGAAATGACGACATTTC
Organism: Sphingobium rhizovicinum; assembly: GCF_042647625.1. Classification (NCBI taxonomy): domain Bacteria; kingdom Pseudomonadati; phylum Pseudomonadota; class Alphaproteobacteria; order Sphingomonadales; family Sphingobiaceae; genus Sphingobium; species Sphingobium rhizovicinum. Next base: position 1,103,793 of record NZ_JBHRVU010000004.1, read on the forward strand.
GCGCGGGCGCGGGGCGGCTGGCGGGGGTGGCCGGGTGGCTGCTGGGCTGGCGGCCGGACGAGTTTTGGCGCGCGACCCCGGCGGAACTGGCGGCGGTGCTGCGCGCGGCGCGGGGGGAGGAAGGGGCGGGCGAGGGCGGCGTGGATGCGGCGGAACTGGCTAGGCTGATGCGGGACATGCCGGATTAAACCGCCACCGCCCGTTCGCTTCGAGCGAAGTCGAGAAGTGGGTAGCGCAATGCCTGCGTTTCTCGACTTCGCTCGAAACGAACGGAGGTGGGAGCAAGGGGCGATCATGGAAGACGAAATCGAGACGCTGGTGGTGCGGGTGCGCGCCGATACGCAGGGGTTGAGCCGTGATGTGGCGGCGATGCGGGGGGAGATGGAGGGGCCGCTGGCCGATGGGGCGGAGCGGGCCGGGCGGCGGATCGAGCAGGGGCTGATGCGGGCGGTGCGGACCGGGCGGCTGGGCTTTGACGATCTGCGTGCGGTGGCGCTGTCCGCGCTCAACGAGATTGCGGCGAGCGCATTGCAGTCGGCGATTGGCGGCGGGGGGAGCGGGCTGGCGGGGCTGGGCGCTTCGCTGGTGTCGGCGCTGACGGGATCGCCGGGGCGGGCGACGGGCGGGCCGGTGACGGGCGGGCGCGCCTATCGCGTGGGTGAGCGCGGGCCGGAACTGTTCGTGCCGACGAGCAGCGGGCAGGTGGTGGCCAATGGCGGTGGCGGCGGGCGCGATGTGCGGGTGAGCATCGCGGTGAATGGACGCGGCGGCGAGAGCGAGCCGCGTTTGCTGGCGAAGAGCGCGCGGCAGGTGGCGCGGGCGGTGCGGGGGGCGCTGGAGCGATGACTGTCGGATATTGGCTGGCCGACGCGCGGCGCGGGCAGGAGGCGGGGCATATGAAGCGCTTTGCCGCGAGCCACTGGACGGTGAATTTCCCCCGGCCGATGATGGCGAGCGTGGTGACGCGCGCGCCGGATGCCCCTTCGACAGGCTCAGTACAGGGGTTGAGGGTAGATGCCGTTTTCTACGGATCTGGCGATCTGGCGGGGCTGATCTGGGAGGCGGAGGACAAGTGGAGTCATCCGCTGCTGGCCTATGAAACGCGGCGGGACTTTCGCGATTGCAGCTTGTCGTTTCGCTGGCGGTCGGGCGGGCTGCGCAAGCTGGACGAAACGCATGGACCGACGCTGACGATCGAGGGGCGGGATGCGGAGGGCGCGCCGCACGCCTGGTATGTGCGGCTGTGGAACTATGCGAGCGGCGGGCCGGAAGATGCTGTCGTCACGCTGGATTTTGCCGCGATCGATGGCGGATATCTGTTGCCCGGCGAGGCTGATCCGGTGTGGGCGGGGGATGTCGACCGGATGTTCATTTCACTGGCGCCGCCTGATTATGATGCGGGCGACACGCCCTTTGCCGGGCCGCAGGAAGGCTGGGCGGAGCTGAGCGATGTGCGCTGCGACGGGGCGGGATCCGTGCTGGCGGTGGGCGATGTGATGCTGCCCGAACATGGGCTGGGCATCGCGACCGGCTATGATGATTGTTTCAACCAGACGCCCGCGCGGGTCGTGGCGGCGATCCATGCGCTGGGCTATCGCGGGGCGATCAACCATTATGTCGGCATGAGCCATTATTTTCGGCTGGAGCGGGCGGACGGCGGGCTGTTCGTCAGCCTGGCGGGCGGGGTGCTGAATGCGCCCTGTGCGGCGTGGCACCGGGATTTTGCGGGGCGGGCGAAGGCGCTGGGCTTTGGCGTCATCTGGTCGCTATCCTACGAATTGTTCGATGCGCATTGCTGGAACGACTGGAAGCAGCGGGCGGAGAATGGCGATCCGGCGCTGACCGGATGGTCGCCGCCCTCCACCCTGTTGTCGCCGGCCCATGGCGGGGCAATGGGCTATGTGCAGGCGGTGGCGGGGGCCTTTGTTTCCATCGGTTTGGAGGCGGAATTGCCGATCCTGTTTCAGGTCGGTGAACCCTGGTGGTGGGTGATGCCGGGGACGGGCGCATCTGCCTCTATGACGATGCGGCGCGGGCGGCCTTTGGCGGAACGCCGGTGTCGATCGCGAGCGTGTGGGGCACATTGGATGCGGCGCAATGCGCTTTGCTGGATGCGGCGGGGGCTTTGCTGGCGGCGTCGACGGCGGCGCTGTGCGCGCAGGTGAAGGCGATCGCGCCGGGCGCGGTGACGCATCTGCTGGCCTATCTGCCGACCATATTGGACCCGCGCGCGCCGGAGGCCAAGCGGGCGAACATGCCGGTCGGCTGGGCTTCGCCCGCCTTCGATGTGCTGCAACTGGAAGATTATGACTGGGTGACGGAGGGGCGGCCGCATCTGACCGCGCGGGGCGTGGCGATGGCGACCAACCGGCTCGGCTACCCGATCGGGGAGCAGCATTATTTCGCCGGCTTCGTGCTGTTGTCCGAGCAGGCCGGGCAATGGCGGAAAATCGTGGCGGCGGCGCAGGCTTCGGTCGCGCGGGGGACGGCGGCGACCTTTGTCTGGGCGCTGCCGCAGGTTTGCCGGGATGGCTTCACCTGCTTTGCAACGCATGGGGAGGATGATGTGCAAGCCTTTGACGATGTGATCTTTCCACTCGCGATCGGGCGGGAGGCGAGCGTCAGCCCGGCCTTTTCGACGCAGATCGTGGAAAGCCCGGCCGGGCATGAGCGGCGGTCGAGCGACTGGGCCGATGCAAGGCTGTCCTTTGACGCGGGGCCGGGCATAAGGAGCGAGGCGGATATGGCGGCGCTGATCGCCTTTTTCCGGGCGCGCAGGGGGGCGGCGCGGGGGTTTCGCTTCACCGATGCCTATGATGACCGCAGCGGCGCGGCGGGCGCGACGCCGGGGCCGCTGGACCAGCGGCTGGGCGTGGGCGACGGGGTGACGGCGGCCTTCCCGCTGATGCGCTATTATGGCGCGGGGGCGGAGGCGCAGGCGCGGCGGATCACCCGGCCGGTGGCGGGCAGCATCCGGGTGGCGGCCGACGGGATCGAGATGGCCGATGGCTGGAGCCATGCGGGGATGGGCGTGATCGCCTTTGACGAAGCGCCGGCGGACGGCGTGGTGCTGAGCGCGGGCTATCGCTTCGATGTGCCGGTGCGCTTTGCCGAGGACCGGCTGGAGATCAACCGGGCGACCTTTGCCGCGGGCGAGGCGGTGTCGGTGCCGCTGGTGGAGATACGCGAATGAACGGGGCGCTGGAGGACGAGCTGTCGACGCTGGCCTTTTGCTGGCGGATCGAGCGGCGCGACGGGATGACGATCGGCCTGACCAGCCATGATCGCGATCTGGATATTGGCGGGCTTGTCTATCGCGCCGCGCTGGGGATGACGCCGTCCGCCGTGCGATCGGGCATCGGGCTGGATGGCGAGGACAGCGATGTGGCCGGCGCGCTGACGAGCGATGCGATTAGCGAGGCCGACCTGATGGCGGGGCGATGGGACGGGGCGGCGCTGGAATTGCGGCTGACGCAGTGGGAGGAACCGGGCGCGCTGTGGCTGTTGCTGGCGCGGGGCGAGATGGGGGCGGTGGCGCGCAAGGGGGCGGCCTTCAGCGCCGAACTGATCGGCGCGGCGGCGGTGCTGGGCGGGCCGGTGGCGCCGGGCACATCGCCAGACTGCCGGGCGCGGCTGGGCGAAAAGGCGTGCCGGGTCGATATGGCGGGGCGGCGGCGGATCGTGGCGGTGGCGGGCGTCGCGGGGGCGGAGGTGTCGGCGACAGGGCTGGAGCCGGGCCTTTATGCGTTTGGGACGCTGCGCTGGCTGGGCGGCGCCAATGCCGGTTTGACGCAGGGGGTGGTGGATAATGGCGCGGACGGGCTGAGCCTGACCGATGCGCCGGCCTTTGCCGTGGCGGCGGGCACGCTGGCTCTGGTGACGCAGGGGTGCGACCGGCAGCTGGCGACCTGTGCGGCGCGATTTGGCAATGCAGTGAATTTTCGCGGCGAGCCATATCTGCCCGGCATGGACCTTTTGACCCGCTATCCCGGCGCATGAGTGTGGTCGTGGCGCGGGCGCGGGCGATGATCGGCGCGCCGTTCCGGCTGCATGGGCGAAGCCGGGACGGGCTGGATTGCGTGGGGCTGGCGGCGCTGGCGCTGGGGCGGGATGCGCCCCGCGCCTATGGGTTGCGGACCGGGGATGTCGCGCAGGCCGGGCGATGGTTGCGGGCGGCTGGGCTGCGGCCGGTGGACGCAGGGCGGCCAGGCGATCTGGCGCTGGTGCGGCCGGGACCGTTGCAACTGCATCTGATGATCGCGACGGGGGCGGGATTTGTCCACGCCCATGCCGGGCTGGGGCGGGTGGTGGAAATGCCGGGGGTGTCGCCATGGCCGCTCCTGACTTGGTGGTCTGTCGAATAGGAGAGATATATGGCGACGGTGGTGCTGACGGCGGTGGGCACGGTGCTGGGCGGACCGGTCGGCGCGGCGATCGGGGCGGTGGTCGGCAATGTCATCGACAATCAGATCCTGTTCCGGCCAAGGGGGCGGGAGGGCGCGCGCCTGTCCGACCTGCAGGTGCAGACGTCGCGTTACGGGACGCAGGTGCCCAAGATTTTCGGGACGATGCGTGTGGCGGGCACGGTCATCTGGGCGACCGACCTGAAGGAGCTGAGCAGCCGGAGCGGCGGCGGCAAGGGGCGGCCGAGCGTCACCACCTATAGCTATTCGGCGAGTTTTGCGGTGGCGCTGTCGGCGCGGGAAATCCGGTCCATTGGGCGGATCTGGGCCGACGGCAATTTGCTGCGCGGGGCGGCGGGCGACTTCAAGAGCGAGGTGGGCGGTTTTCGCGTGCATCTGGGGAGCGAGGATCAGCCGGTCGATCCGCTGATCGCCGCCGCGCAGGGGATCGGGAACACGCCGGCGCATCGCGGCATCGCCTATGTGCTGTTCGAAGATCTGGCGCTGGCCGATTATGGCAATCGCATCCCGTCGCTGACGTTCGAGGTGGAGGCGGATGCGGAGCCGGTGGCGATTGGCGCGATGGCCGACGAGTTGAGCGACGGGCGGCTGGCTGGCGATGCATTGGCGGCGGTGGACGGCTTTGCTGCGAGCGGGGCGGATGTGGGGGGCGCTGTTGCGCCGCTGGTCGAGGCGCAGGGGCTGGCGCTGGCGTCGGAGGAGGGCGGGCTGTGCCTGAAGGCGGCCGGGGAAGTGGCGAGCGGGACGATTGGCGCGGACATGCTGGCGCAGCGGATCAACGGCCGGGGGATCGATCCGGTGGAGCGGATGGGCGCGGCGGCGGATGGCGTGCCGGTGGCGTTGAGCCTGCGCCACCATGACGGCGCGCGCGATTATCAGGCGGGTGTGCAGCGGGTGGTGCGGCCGGGGCGGGGCGGCAGGAGCAGGGCATGCAATTGCCGGCGGCGATGCGCGCCGACGATGCGCGGGCATGGGCGGCGGCGCGGCTGGGCGCGGCGTGGGCCGGGCGCGCGACCATGACGCTGCGCTGCGGATGGCAAGCGCTGACATTGACGCCGGGGCAGATCGTCACCGTGGCGGATGCGCCGGGGTTGTGGCGGATCGAGGAGCGGGAATGGGAGGCGATGGCGGTGCGGCTGGCGCTGCGGCGGGTGCCGGGCGCGGGCGGCATGGTGCCGGCCGGGGCGTCCTCGGGCGCGATCGTGCGGCAGGTGGATGCGCCCCATGGCGCGACGACGCTGATGCTGGCGGACCTGCCGATGCTGCGCGACGGCGTAGCGAGCGCGCCGCTGATCGTGGCGGCGGCGAGTGGCGGGGCGGGCTGGCGCAGCGCCGCTCTGTTCATGATGGAGGGCGGCGAGGCGCGATCGATCGGTCGGAGCGGGCTGCGCGCGGTGATGGGGGTGGTGGATGCACCCCTGCCGCCGGGCAGCGCGATGCTGGTGGACCGGCGTGCGACGATGACCGTGCGGTTGCTGGGGGCGGACATGGATCTGGCCGGCGCGCAGGAGGCTGCGCTGGCGCAGGGGCGCAACCTGTGTCTGGTGGGGGAGGAACTGATCCAGTTCGAGACGGCCGATCGGATTGGGCCGGAGACATGGCGGCTGAGCGGATTGCGGCGCGGGCTGCGCGGCACCGAATGGGCGATGGCGGGGCATGGCGCGGACGAGCGCTTCCTGCTGATCGAGGAAGAGCGGCTGGTGGAGCCGCTGGCGCTGTCAGGCGGGGGCGGGGAGGTTGGCGCGACGCTGCGCGTTGCGGCGGTCGGGTTGGGCGACGGGACGCCGGTGGAGGCGGCTCTGGCGATCCGGGGCGAAGCGCTGATCCCGCCTGCGCCGGTGCATCTGCGGGCGCGGGCCGAGGAGGGCGGCTGCACGGTCAGCTGGGTGCGGCGCAGCCGGGCGGGGTGGCGATGGGCGAATGGCGGCGACGTGCCGCTGGCCGAGGAGCGCGAAGCCTATCGGGTGCAGGTGCTGGCCGATGGATCGGTGATGCGCAGCGCGGAAACAATGCTGCCGACATGGACCTATGATGCGGGGATGATCGCCGCCGACGCGGTGGCGGGCGAGACCATCATGATCGCAGTGGCGCAGATCGGCACGATGGCCATGGGGCGAACGGCGTCGATCCTGATCGACCCGTAATTTTATCAGAAAGGAACGGACGGATGGATGAGACGCCGCGCTGGGCGTTGCCGCTGCTGTTTGCAGGGCAGGCGCAAAAGGAAGTCTTTCATAATGAGGCGCTGGTCCTGATCGACGCGCTGCTGCACGGACGGGCGGAGAGCGCCGATGCGGCCAGTCCGCCGACGGACCCGATGCCGGGGCAATGCTGGGTGGTGGCGGCCGGTGCGGACGGGGGCTGGACGGGGCAGACGGGCGCGGTTGCCTGTTGGACGGATGGCGGATGGCGTTTTGTTCCGGCGCGGGCGGGCATGATGTTCGACATAGCGGACCGCGGACACCGGATTTTCCATGATGGCGCAGTCTGGCGCGACGGTGCGGTGCGCAGTGACGGGCTTTATCATAATGATGAACGGGTGGTGGCGAACCGACAAGGGGCGATCGCCGGGCCGGAAGGAGGCGCTGTGATCGACGTGGAGGCGCGCTCTACACTGTTGTCGATCCTTGGCGTCTTGCGTGCGCATGGGTTGATTGGGAGTTAATATTACGTAAACATGTTTTTCTTGTTGCGGCCGTGCGTCAATAGTCTAAATTTCCTTTTCGTCAGCTTGTCCCGGACGTGGAATCCGGCCCTAGTGCGTTATTTTTGCAACGGTTTCACTAATTGTGGACTTGCCATGAAACTTTCTACGGGATACAGGGTTTCAGCAGTCCTTCGTGACACTTTTGAAAGGGGAATTCAAATGCGGAAGCTTGCCCTCGCGGCTGCTCTTGCGACCAGCGCCCTGGCCACCCCGGCTTTGGCGCGTGACGGTAGCTGGTATGTCGGCGTCGACGCCGGCGTCCTGCTTGTGGAAGACCAGAATGCAACCGTGAACGGCGTCGATGCCGGCGGTTCGGTCGATTACCACAAGGGTTATGACTTCGACGCGAACATCGGTTACGACTTCGGCGGTTTCCGCCTGGAAGCGGAATCGGCGTACAAGCGCGCTAAGGTTGATTTCGACCAGACCGGCTTCGGCGGCGCAGCTTCGGCTCTGTCGTTCATGCTGAACGGCCTGCTCGACTTCGGTCCCGACGACGGCCTGCAGGGCTTTGTCGGCGGCGGTGTCGGCGTTTCGCGTGGCAAGCTGGCCACCGACATCGTCAACGACAGCGACACCGGCTTCGCCTGGCAGGCGATCGCTGGCGTCCGTTACCCCGTCACCAGCAATGTCGACGTCTCGCTGAAGTATCGCTTCTTCAACCAGGACGACATCAAGCTGATCCCGGCCTACACCACCGCGGTTGCGGATGCGGGCGACACGATCAAGACCAAGCTGCGCACGCACAGCCTGCTGCTCGGCCTGACCTACAACTTCGGCGCTCCGGCTGAAGCGGCTCCGCCGCCGCCGCCTCCCCCGCCGCCGCCGCCCCCGCCGCCTCCCCCGCCGCCGCCGCCGCCGCAGGCAGAGTGCAACCCCGGACCGTACATCGTGTTCTTCGAATGGGACAAGTCGGACATCACGCCTGACGCCGCCACCATTCTGGACAACGCGGTTTCGGCCTACAGCAGCTGCGGCAGCGCCCAGGTCATGCTGGCCGGCCACGCGGACAAGTCGGGTTCGGCTTCGTACAACGTCGGTCTGTCGCAGCGTCGCGCTGACGCGACCAAGGCTTATCTCGCTTCGAAGGGTATCCCTGACGGCGTGATGACCACCCAGGCGTTCGGTGAATCGAAGCCCCGCGTTGAAACTGCGGACGGCGTTCGTGAAGTCCAGAACCGTCGCGTGGAAATCAGCTACGGTCCCGGCGCGGGCATGTAATCAGATTTTCCATTCTTCGGGATGGAAAGCAGAAGAGGGGCCGGTCGCAGGACTGGCCCCTTTTTCATGGGCGATTGCCCGGCGATCGTGGCATGGACTTTTGTCGGCCCGCAGGTTGGCTGGCTGGTTGAGAGGAGAAGGGCTTGATCACGCGACTGGCGGTTGCCGGCTATCGATCGCTGCGGGATGTGGTGCTGGAGCTGGGGCAGCTGACCCTGATCACCGGCGCCAATGGCAGCGGCAAGTCCAGCCTCTATCGGGCGTTGCGGCTGCTGGCGGAAACCGCGCAGGGGCGATTGATCGCGTCGCTGGCGGGAGAGGGCGGATTATCCTCTGCGCTGTGGGCAGGGCCGGAAAATTTCAGCCGGGCGATGCGTGCGGGCGCGCAGCCGGTGCAAGGCACGGTGCGATCCGGGCCGATCAGCCTGAAACTGGGCTTTTCCAGCGACGATTTCGGTTATGCCATCGATCTGGGTCTGCCGGACCCGACCCATCCCTTTCAGCGCGACCCGGAGATCAAGGTCGAGGCGATGTGGACCGGCGCGATGCTGGGGCGCGCCAATCTGTTCGCGGAACGGCGCGGCGCGGCGGTGAGCCTGCGCCGGGCGGAGAGCGGCGAGTGGCGGCATGCGATGACGAACCTGTCCGCATTTGACAGCATGGTGACGCATTGCGCCGATCCGGTCGACGGGCTGGAATTGCTGATGATGCGGGAGCGGATGCGCAACTGGCGTTTCTATGACGCGCTGCGCACCGATGCCGACGCCCCGTCGCGCAGGCCGCAGGTGATGACCTATACGCCGGTGCTGGCGAGCGACGGGGCCGATCTGGCCGCGGCGATCGCGACGATCATGGCGATTGGCGACCGGGAAGAACTGGACGAGACGATCGAGGACGCTTTCCCCGGATCGCAAATATTGGTGGGCGAGGTGGACGGCCATGGCGTGGTGGAGATGCGCCAGCCCGGATTGTTGCGGCCATTGGGCGCGCGGGAACTGTCCGACGGGACGCTGCGCTATCTGTTGCTGGCGGCGGCTTTGCTGTCGCCGCGGCCGCCCGACATCATGGTGCTGAACGAGCCGGAGGCGAGCCTGCATCCGTCGTTGCTGGAGCCGCTGGCGCGCTTGCTCCAGCGCGCGTCGCGCCATGGCCAGATCGTTATCGTGTCGCACAGCGAGCGGCTGATCCAGGGGCTGCGGCGCGGCGGCGGGATGCAGGAGATACGCTTGTCCAAGGCGCTGGGCGAAACGCAAAGCGATGCGGAAGATGCGCCGCGCTGGGTGTGGCCCAAGAGGTAGGCGGGCTTTTCTGCCCTAACCCTGTTTCTGCATTTCCGCGATCAGGGCGCCGTCTATTTCCTTTTGCCGCTGATAGGCCGGGCGGGCGCGCAGGCGGGCGGCATAGGCTTCGAAGGCGGGACGGGTGGGGATGGATTTGAACATCAGGCCCCAGTCGATCTGCGACCCGACATAGACGTCGGCGGCGGTGAACTGATCGCCGCAAATCCAGCCATCGCCCGCAACGGCGCTTTCCAGCGCGTCGATCGTGTCATCGAAGCTGCCATAGCCGGCAGTGCGCTCGCGCCCTTCGGGGACGACAAAGCCCAGCGCCTTGTTGGTGACGGCGGCTTCGACCGGGCCGGCGGCGAAGAAGAGCCAGCGATAATAATCATGGCGCTGATCGACCGGCGGGGCGAGGCCGGCGGCGGGGAAGGCATCGGCCAGATAGGCGCAGATGGCGGCGCATTCGGTGACGACGCGCCCTTCATGGACGATGGCGGGCACCTTGCCCATCGGGTTGATCGCGCGATAATCGGCGGCCTTCATGCTCGTGCCATAGTCGAGCAGGATGGTTTCGTAGATTTCCCCGACCTCCTCCAGCATCCATCGGGCGATCTGCCCGCGCGACATGGGATTGGTGTAGAAGACGAGATCGAGGGTCATGGCGCGCTCCTGAATCGGGATGCGGCAGGGTGGCGCAAGCCGGCTGCATGCGCCACCCTGTTTATGATCAGCAGCCAGCCCCCATGGCGCCGGCCAGCATGCCGCCAAGGCCGCCGCCGCATTTCTTCTTTTTCTTCTGCTGCTGCGGGGCGCGATCGTCGCTCATGTCCTCTTCATCCGCGCCGCTCATCATCGATCCCATGTCTGGTCCGTTCAGCATCCACATCGTATTGGCGCGATAGCGGACGCGGGCGATCCATTCGGGTTTCCACGCGATCTTGGGATCGGCAGGGCGGGGCGGATAGGCGAAATTGGCTTCCGGCCCATAGGCGTAGAGGCTGCCCATCAGCATGTCCGCGCCGGCCTGGCCCACGGCGGCGGGGACGGTACAACTGGTCTGGCTGGGCGGCATGACGATTTTCTGCCCGATCAGCTTCTGTACCGATCCGGGCGAAATCCAGTCCCAGACCGGGCCGCCGAACGCCTGCGTGGCGGAGGAGGCCCACCAGACCATATCGCCATTTTCTTTCGCGCCGAACACCCAGGCATAATAGCCGGTCGCCTGTGGCAGGGCGTTCCAGCTGAGGTTCGTGGTGCCGCCTGCGCCGGGGCTGGCGCGGCCGGTGATGGCGGGCATGAAATCCTGTTTCAGATTGAAGGCGATGTCGGGGCTGTAATTGCCGGCGATGCGATGATCGCCCAGCAGGGATGCGTTGGCCGGGACCATCTTGCGCGTCTGCCCATTGGGCCAGTCGCCATAGGTGCGGCTGTTCGACACGCGGATCTGCCATTCCTGCGGGATGGATGCGCCGGTCATATAGAGGCCGGGGGGCATCTGGCCCTTGGCGACTTTCGCGAAATCGATGACGATCGGCTGGCCGGGGCCGGGCGTGGCGCCGCACCCCCAGTAGAGGAGCAGGCGACCCTTGGGCTTTTCGCCGGGGATGGCCTGTTCCTCGCTGGGGGCGCTGCGCGGGGTGACGAGCGGGACCGAGGCGCCAAGGCCGACGCCGGCGGGCAGGAAATGATCGGCGGCCGGGGCGCCGCTGGCAGGTGCGCGGGTGGAGCCGAGGCGCAGCACCAGTTCATGCATGGCCTGCGATCGGCCGCCGCCCATCATCATGCCCATGGCGGCGCCCATGCCACCGCCTCCAGCCATGGCGGCCATGCCGGACATGGTGCCGGCGTCGATCGTGTAGCGGGCGATGGGGCCGGACGCCTGCTGGCTGGAGCCGGGGGCGGCCAGAAGGGTGAAAGAGGCGAGAAGAAGCGCGCCGCGAGCGGCGCGTGAAGTCAGAAGTCTGTGCACTACATCTGTTCCTTGATCGTTGCGGAAGAGATGCGACCATTTTTTCTGGGATGGCGGTGTGTAGCAGAGATTTAAGGGCGCTTGAAGCGGCCTTCGCGTAGGAAGTGCGTGACCTGATCGGCGACTGGCTGGCTGTAGATCATGGCGGTGTGGGCGATGGGCAGGGTGAGGTGATCGCTCTGACCCGCGACATGGGTGGCGGCGACGCTGACCTTGCCGTCATTGGGCGCGCGGAAGAGGTAGTTGGGGAGGGGGCGGGGTTTTAAGTCGCCACCTGCCGGCACGCCGGCCCCTTTGACAGGCTCAAGACAGTTTGATCCGCGGTCCCGCTTCTTGTCTTGCATTTAGGGGGAAAAGCGGGATGCCGGATCAAGTCCGGCATGACGAGGGGGCGTTTCGGCCACTACCCGTCACCCCAGCGAAGGCTGGGGTCGCAGGAGAGGACGCGCTACGAGGCTCCAGATCCCAGCCTTCGCTGGGATAACGGTGAAAACAAGACAGTCCCTTATCCACCCCAAGCAGACCTTCTTCCGTGAAAGATGAGAGAGGCGTCCTCTGCTTGGCGGTCATCAAGATCAGGCGGGTGATCATGCCGATTTGCTGGAAGTGATACAAAAAGGGCGGCCCTCGCAGGCCGCCCTGTTCGTTTCGTGGGTGAAGGCGCTTACTTGGTGCCTTCGGTGGTCTTGGCCTTGCCGCCTTTTTTGCCCTTTTTGGGGGCGGCCGGGGTGATCTGGAAGGCCAAAGCCTCGTCCTTCATATGGACATGGACTTCGCCGCCATGGACCAGCTTGCCGAAGAGCAGTTCCTCGGCCAGCGGCTGCTTGATCTTTTCCTGCATCAGGCGGCCCATCGGGCGGGCGCCGTAGAGCTTGTCATAGCCCTTCCTGGTGAGCCAGGCCTTGGCGTCTTCGTCCAGGGTGATGTGGACGTCGCGGTCGGCCAGTTGCAGTTCCAGTTGCAGCACGAACTTGTCGATGACGCGGGCGACGATTTCCGGCGGCAGATAGCCGAAGGGCACGATCGCATCGAGGCGGTTGCGGAATTCGGGGGTGAAGAGCTTCTTCACCGCGTCTTCCTGCGCATCTTCGCGGGTCAGTTCGCCAAAGCCGATCGATTCCTTCGCCATGTCCGACGCACCGGCATTGGTGGTCATGATGAGGATGGTGTTGCGGAAATCGACGGTCTTGCCGTGATGATCGGTCAGGCGGCCATTGTCCATCACCTGCAAGAGGATGTTGAACAGGTCCGGGTGCGCCTTTTCGATTTCATCGAGCAGCAGCACGCTGTGCGGATTCTGATCGACCGCGTCGGTCAGGAGGCCGCCCTGATCATAGCCGACATAGCCCGGAGGGGCGCCGATCAGGCGGCTGACCGAGTGCCGTTCCATATATTCCGACATATCGAACCGCTGGAGCGGGATGCCGAGCAGATGGGCGAGTTGCCGTGCGACTTCCGTCTTGCCGACGCCGGTGGGGCCGGAGAAGAGATAGTTGCCGATCGGCTTGTCGGGATCGCGCAGGCCCGCACGCGACAGCTTGATCGCGGAGGACAGCACTTCGATCGCCTTGTCCTGGCCGAAGACGACGCGCTTGAGGTCCGTGGTCAGGCTTTCCAACACGCTCTTGTCATCGGCCGACACCGTCTTGGGCGGGATGCGGGCCATGGTTGCGATGACCTGTTCGATCTCCTTGGGGGTGATCGTCTTCTTGCGCCTGGAGGGCACCACCAGCATCTGCATCGCGCCGACTTCGTCGATCACGTCGATCGCCTTGTCGGGCAGCTTGCGGTCGTTGATGTAACGCGCCGACAGTTCCACCGCCGCCTTGATCGCGTCCGGCGTATATTTGACGTGATGATGCTCCTCGAACGCGGTGCGCAGACCGGTCAGGATCTTGATCGTATCCTCGATCGTGGGTTCGTTGACGTCGATCTTCTGGAACCGGCGCAGCAGGGCCCGGTCCTTTTCGAAATGGTTGCGAAATTCCTTGTAGGTGGTCGAGCCGATGCAGCGGATCGTGCCGCCCGACAGGGCAGGTTTCAGGAGGTTGGACGCATCCATCGCGCCGCCGCTGGTCGCGCCGGCACCGATGACGGTGTGGATTTCATCGATGAAGAGCACCGCGTGGGGCATCTTTTCCAGTTCGGTGACGACCGCCTTCAGCCGTTCCTCGAAATCGCCGCGATAGCGGGTGCCGGCCAGCAGCGCGCCCATGTCGAGCGAATAGATGACGGCGTCTTTCAGGACTTCGGGCACTTCGCCTTCGATGATCTTGCGCGCCAGACCCTCTGCAATGGCGGTCTTGCCCACGCCGGGATCGCCGACATAGAGCGGGTTGTTCTTTGACCGGCGGCACAGGATCTGGATCGTGCGTTCGACTTCGGCGGTGCGGCCGATCAGCGGATCGACCTTGCCGCGATCCGCCTTTTCATTGAGGTTGACGGTGAACTGGTCGAGGGCGCTGTCCTTCTTGGCCTTTCCGTCCTGCACCTTCTTTTCCTCCTCGGCGGCGGCGCCCTTGGTTTCCTGACGCTCGGGCGTGGGCGTGCCCTTGCCAACGCCGTGGCTGATGTAGCTGACGGCGTCGAGGCGGCTCATATCCTGCTGTTGCAGGAAATAGACCGCATAGGATTCGCGTTCGGAAAAGAGCGCGACCAGCACATTGGCGCCGGTCACTTCATCCTTGCCGGACGACTGGACATGGAGGATGGCGCGCTGAACCACGCGCTGAAAGCCGCTGGTGGGGGAGGGATCGCTGGCCCCTTCGACCTTCAGGCTGTCGAGTTCGGTGTCGAGATAATGGGTGACGGTGTCGCCCAGTTCGCCCAGTTCCACGCCGCACGCCTGCATCACCTTTGACGCATGTTCGTCATCAATCAATGCCAGGAGGAGATGCTCCAGCGTGGCATATTCATGCTTGCGCTCCGACGCGTGGGTCAGCGCATTGTGCAGGGTGGTTTCAAGGGCGGGTGCGAATGAAGGCATATTTTCTTACTCCAAGCTCCCTTGGGGAGCGACCTTGAACCCTATGTCGGCATTGCTCGACGACGGATCAAGGGCGCGCCCCCGATCGCCGGAATTGCCAGACTGACCATGTCCGAAATGACCCTGAAGGGGGATTGGACGGTGGCGCCGGTTCATTTCCTGAATAGCGCCTCGGCATTTGCCTTGTGGTTAACAGCGCTTTCCATCTTCGCTTTGGTACGCTGGATTTCCGCTTCGAGCGCGGCGACGCGGCTTTCCAGTTCAGCCATGGACAATGGCCCCAGATCCTGTGTCAGCAGGCGGGCCAGCGGATCATCTCCCTTGCGCGGCAGATAGTCTTCCAAGTCCATGAATCGCAATGTTGACCCTGTTGCCCACTCTGTCAATAAGGGCGCTCGCTCCGCCCGTCGATTTTGGTGCGGTGCAGCACGACAGCAGCTTGCGGGGGCGGCTCTATGGCGGACGGTTTGATGGTGCCAAGCGAAATGACGGCGATCGGCATCGCCGCGCCGGGCGGACCGGAGGCGCTGGTGCCCGAAACGCGGCCGGTGCCGGTTCCGGGTGCAGGTGAAGTGCTGATCAAGGTCGCTGCGGCGGGCGTGAACCGGCCGGATGTGCTGCAACGCCAGGGCAAATATCCGCCGCCGCCGGGCGCCAGCGACATTCCGGGGCTGGAAGTGGCCGGCACCATCGTCGCGGCCGGAAGCGGCGCGGACGCGCTGATCGGGCAGAAGGTCTGCGCGCTGCTGGCGGGCGGGGGCTATGCGGAATATGCGGTCGCGCCTGCGGGGCAATGTCTGCCGGTGCCCGACGGCTATGATCTGGCCGAGGCGGCGGCGCTGCCGGAGACGCTGTTTACGGTGTGGACCAACCTGTTCGAGCGCGCCTATGTGGTGGCGGGCGACACGGTGCTGGTGCATGGCGGCACCAGCGGCATCGGCACGATGGCGATAAGGCTTTGCAATCTGTTCGGCGTGACCATCATCGTTACCTGCGGGTCTGACGAAAAATGCTTGGCTGCGAAGGAGTGGGGCGCGGATCATGCGATCAATTACAAGACGCAGGATTATGTCGCGGAAGTGAAGGCGATCACCGGCGGGCAGGGATGTCAGGCGGTGCTGGACATGGTGGGCGGCGATTATGTGCCGCGCAACCTCGACTGTCTGGCCGAGGATGGTCGGCATGTGTCGATCGCCGTGCTGGGCGGGGCGAAGACGAGCCTGTTCATCCCGACAGTGATGACGAAGCGGTTGACCATCACCGGATCGACTCTGCGGGCGCGGTCGACTGGCTTCAAGAGCCTGGTTGCCGATGAACTGATGCGCAATGTCTGGTCCTTCGTGGGCGAGGGGAAATTGCGGCCGGCGATGGACCAGCGGTTCGCGCTGACGGATGCGGCCGGGGCGCATGCGCGGATGGATGCGGGCGAGCATTTCGGGAAGATCGTGCTGGTGGTTTGAGGGGGGGCGGCGTCGGGTAATGACGGCCCAAGCCAGAATAGCGCTATGGAAATTTCTCTCGCAAATCTGAAAGCGGCACGCGAACATTCTACCGATCATCGGGAAGAGTTGCAGCGGAGTGAGGTTTGCGGCTGTTTCTACTGTTGCTCCACATTCGTCGCTTCGCATGTCGAAGAATGGCTGGATGAAGGACAGGGGACAGCCTTATGTCCCAATTGTGGCGTCGACTCCGTGATCGGTTCGGCGTCGGGCTACCCTGTCGGCGCAAAGGATTTTCTTCGCGCAATGCACCAGCTATGGTTCTGCTGAAAGCGTTTAGGCTATCTCGTCATCCCAGCGAAGGCTGGGATCTCACTGCCTTGTAGCGTCGAGAAAAAGAACAAATGGGATGCCAGCCTTCGCTGGCATGACGATGTAACAAGCTGGCTAGAAACCCCCGGGAACCGTAGCATTTCCGTCATATTCCCTTCGGAACTGTAACATTGCGGCGTTAAGGAGTCGCTCCCGAGGACGTTGATCTTTGGGGATCGCAGCATGAATGCCATTACGCGCCTGCCCTTTCTGGGCGAGTTGGAAGAGGGCGCGGACGATCGTTTCCATATCCCTGAGCGGGAAGGGCAGCGGCGCCGCTATCGCACCATCTGGATTTCGGACATTCACCTTGGCACGCGCGGCTGCAATGCGGCGATGCTGATCGACTTCCTCGACAATGTGGACAGCGACACCATCTATCTGGTGGGCGACATTATCGACGGATGGCGGCTGAAGAAGCGTTTCTACTGGCCGGCCAGTCATAATGATGTGGTGTGGCGGCTGATGAAGCGGGCCAAGCGCGGCACGCGGGTCGTCTATATCCCCGGCAATCATGACGAGATGTTCCGGCAGTTTACCGGCATGAGCTTTGGCGGGGTGGAAATCCGGCGCAAGGCGATCCACCAGACGGCAGACGGGCGCAAGCTGCTGGTGCTGCATGGCGACGAGTTCGACACGATCATGCTGGCGCATCGCTGGCTCGCCTTCGTCGGCGACGCCGCCTACACGACGCTGATGCGGCTGAATGTGGTCGTGAATGCGGTGCGGCAGCGCATGGGGCTGCCCTATTGGTCGCTCAGCAAGATGGCCAAGCATAAGGTCAAGAACGCCGTGTCCTTCATCTCCCGCTTCGAGGAAGTGGTGGCGCATGAAGCCGGGACGCGCGGTGTCGACGGCGTGGTGTGCGGTCATATCCACAATGCCGAGATGCGCGAAATCGAGGGCATCCAATATTATAATGACGGCGACTGGGTGGAGGGATGCACCGCTCTGGTCGAGCATGGCGACGGGCAGATGGAAGTGCTGCACTGGGCCGACGAGATCGCCAAGCGCGAGCGGGCCGAGCGGGACGCGAAGGTAAGGATGGCGGCTTGAGACGCCGACCGTTGGTTTGGAGTGAAGTCGATGTCCGGGTCTACCCGTTTCTCGACACGCTCGAAACGAACGGAGGTCGGTGAAAGAGGGATGGAGTCCATGCGCATAGCGATCGTTACCGATGCCTGGTCGCCGCAGGTCAATGGCGTGGTGCGGACGTTGCAGACGATCCGGGGCGAACTGGAGCGGATGGGGCATGTGGTCGAGGTGATCTCGCCCGACCTTTATGGCTCCATTCCCTGCCCGACCTATCCTGAAATAAGGCTGGCGCTGGTGCGGCCGGGGGTGGTGGGGCAGGCGATCGCCGCGTTCCGGCCCGATGCGGTGCATCTGGCGACGGAGGGACCGCTCTGTCTGGCGGCGCGGCGCTGGTGCCTGCGCGGCGGGGTGCCGTTCACGACGGCCTATCACACCCATTTCCCCGATTATGTGGCGCAGCGCACCGGGCTGCCGGCGGCGTGGTTCTGGCGCTATATCCGTTGGTTCCATGGGCCGGCGCAGGCGGTGCTGGTGTCCACCCGGTCCGTGCGGGACCAGTTGCGCGCCCATGGCCTGCCGCGGGTGCGGCCATGGGGCAGGGGGGTGGACCTGACCGCCTTCATGCCCGATGCGCCGCCGCCCGAAATCTTCGCCGATCTGCCCCGGCCGATACAACTTTATGTCGGGCGGGTCGCGGTGGAGAAGAATCTGGAAGCCTTTCTGGCGACCGACCATCCGGGCACCAAGGTCGTGGTGGGCGACGGGCCGGCGCGCGCGGCGCTGGAGCGGGCCTATCCGCAGGCGCGCTTTCTTGGCTCCCTGTTCGGGGCGGAACTGGCCGGCGCCTATGCCGGGGCGGATGTGTTCGTCTTTCCCAGCCGCACCGACACGTTCGGGCTGGTGATGATCGAGGCGCTGGCCTGCGGCACGCCGGTCGCAGCCTATCCGGTGACGGGTCCGGTGGATATTGTGACGCCGGAGACGGGCGCGCTGTCGGAGGATCTGGGCGTGGCGATCGCGCGGGCGCTGACATGCGGCCGGGATGGCTGCGCCGCCTATGGCCGTAGTTTCAGTTGGGAAAGGAGCGCGGAGGAATTTTTGTCCGGCCTTCATGAAATCGATCCCGACCTGATCGCCGATGCTGCCGAAAGCGCCGCCTGACGCTTTTCTTGGCGGAATTCCTTGCCGGATGCGGCGGGATGTTCTATCTCTGATCCGTCGTGGCCGCCCTGCTTGGGCGGCCCTTATCGTTTTTACGTGCGGAGAAGTCCCGTGTCCCAGCCCCTCATGCCCCATGCGACCGCCAGTTGGCTGGTCGACAACAGTGCTCTGAGTTTCGACCAGATCGCGGAATTTTGCGGGCTTCATATCCTGGAAGTGCAGGCGATCGCAGACGATACCGCCAGCATCAAATATACCGGCCGCGATCCGGTGCGCGCCCATGAAATCACCATGGACGAAATCCACAAGGGCGAAAGCAACCCCGATTACAAGCTGAAGATGCTGAAGGGACCGGAGCCGGTCCGTCGCACCAAGGGGCCGCGCTACACCCCGGTCAGCAAGCGTCAGGACAAGCCGGACGGCATCGCCTGGATCCTGCGCAACCATCCCGAAATTTCGGACGGCGCGATCGGCAAGCTGATCGGCACCACGCGCACCACCATCGCGGCGATCCGCGACCGCACCCACTGGAACATCAGCAACATCACCCCCAAGGACCCGGTGACGCTGGGCCTGTGTTCGCAGCGCGAACTGGACTCGCTGGTCAGCAAGGCGGCGAAGAAGGCGGGCATCGAGGCGCCGACCGATTCGCGTCTGGACGGCGACCGCGAGGCGCTGATCAACGAACTGCGTCGCGAGCGCGAGGACGCTGCGCGCCGCGCCGAGGATGCGCTCAAGAGCGAGTCCGAATTCATTTCCGGCGCCGCCACGATCCTCGACCCGTTCAGCAACAACAAGGGCGAGGTGTGATGCCGTAGCGTCATCGGCGGCTGTCGCTAAGCCGCTGCTGCGCTGGATTTTTCAAGGGGCTGCGCCGTCTGACGGGGCAGCCCTTTTTCGTTGGTTGACGCTTGCGTAAAGCAGATGATGGCCATACACTTCGGGCCATGGAGAGCGTAGAAAAAATCCTGACGGATCATTATCGTCATCCCACCAAATGGGATCAGACCTTCCCCCGCTGTCGATGGGACAGATGGTGACGGACAGCGCCACGGCGCATCCCGACGCCCATATGATCGACTTCATGGGACGCAAATTCAGCTATGGCGAGATGTACGGCCAGATCCGTCGCATCGCCTGCGGATTGCAGGCCATGGGGGTGAAGAAGGGCGACCGGGTCGGCCTGTACCTGCCCAACACGCCCCATTATGTCGCGGCCTATTATGGCGCGCTGATGGCCGGCGCGATCGTCGTCAATTTCTCTCCCCTCTATACCGCCGCCGAACTGGAGCATCAGGTCGAGGATAGCGGCACGAAGATCCTGTTCACCCTGTCGGCCAAGGCGCTGTTGCCCACGGCTCTGGAGGTGCTGGAGCATAGCACGCTGGAAACGCTGATCGTGGGATCGGTGGCGGAAGTGCTGTCGCCGGTCAAATCCCTCCTGTTCCGCTGGTTCAAGGCGAGCGAGTGCGTGGCGTTGCCCAACGATCCGCGCGTCATCCGCTATGACCGGTTCATGGCGAACAAGGGCGATTGCGCGGTGGCGGAAATCGATCCGGTCAACGACATTGCGTTGCTGCAATATACCGGCGGCACCACCGGCACGCCCAAGGGCGCGATGCTGACGCACCAGAATCTGACCGCCAATGCGCGGCAGGCGCAGGCGATCGACCCGCACGCCAATGAGGAGGACCGCATCATCGCGGTGCTGCCCTTCTTCCATGTGTTCGCCAATACCTGCACGCTCAACAGGACGGTGGTGAATGGCGGGGAGATGGTGATGCTGCCGCGTTTCGACGCGGCGCAGGTGCTGGCGGCGGTGCAGCGGGTCAAGGCGACGTCGCTGCCGGGCGTGCCGACCATGTATCAGGCGCTGCTGGACCATCCGGCGATCCGCAATGTCGATTTCTCCTCTTTGCGGGCGTGCATTTCCGGCGGGGCGCCGCTGCCGCTGGAGGTGAAGCAGAAATTCGAGGCGGCGACCGGCGCGCGGCTGATCGAAGGCTATGGCCTGACCGAAACCAGCCCGATCGTGTGCACCAACCCCTATGAGGGGCTGAACAAGACCGGGACGGTGGGGCAGCCGGTGCCCGGCACGCGCGTCAAGCTGGTCGACCGCGAAGATCCCACCAAACCGCCGCCGGAGGGCGAGCCGGGCGAATTGCTGTTTGCCGGGCCGCAGATCATGAAGGGCTATTGGAACCGACCTGATGCGGATGCAGAGGTGTTTGTCGGCGAATATGTCCGCACCGGGGATGTCGGCATCGTCGACGAAGATGGCTATGTGAAGATCGTCGACCGGCTGAAGGACATGATCGCGGTTGGCGGGTTCAAGGTGTTCCCGAGTCAGGTCGAGGCGGTGCTGTACCATCATCCGGCGGTCAAGGAAGCGCTGGTGATTGGCGTGCCCGATCGGTATCGCGGCGAACAGCCCAAGGCGTTCGTGACGCTGAACGAGGGCGCGGAGATGGACGGGCCGGACCTGAAGGACTGGCTCAATCCGCAACTGGGCAAGCATGAACGGGTGTGCGAGGTGGAAGTGCGCCTGAACCTGCCCAAGACGCTGGTCGGCAAGCTGTCGCGCAAGGAACTGGTGGCCGAAGAGCGGGCGAAAGCGGAAGCCGCGCGGCAAGAGGCTGGAACAGCGGCCTGATCCTTCCTATCTGTGCGGCGTCTGGTGATGCGCCTGACGGCGCATGATCCGCACCAGCCCGCTCCCCCACCCGACCACCCATAGAATACTGGCGTAGGGTGGCCGGGTGGGGGAGCGGGCTGGTGCTGTCTAACGCTTCGCAGAGTTAAGGAATCGATGATGACGCAGGAAATCGCGACGCTGGCCGGGGGCTGCTTCTGGTGCACGGAGGCGGTCTATCAGAATTTGAAGGGCGTTCAGGGCGTTGAGAGCGGCTATATTGGCGGGAAGGTGCCCAATCCGACCTATGAACAGGTCTGTTCGGGCGCGACCGACCATGCCGAGGCGATCCGCATCACCTATGATCCGACGGTCATCAGCTATGCCGATCTGCTGGACATTTTCTTCGCGACTCATAATCCGACGACGCTGAATCGGCAGGGGAATGATGTCGGCACCCAATATCGGTCCGCCATCTTCCCCCATTCGCCGGAACAGGCGGCGGAGGCCCGCGCCGGGATCGAACGGGCGCAGGCGGATCAGAGCGACCCGATCGTGACCGCGATCGAGCCGGATGCGCCCTGGTATCCGGCGGAGGATTATCACCAGAAATATTGGGATCGGGTTGGCGACCAGAACCCCTATTGCATGGCGGTCATCCCGCCCAAGCTGGCGAAGCTGCGCAAGGGCTTTGCGGCGCGGATCGAAGGCTGAGACGGGGCGGCTGTCCCGGTGGTAGCGCCATGCCGGAGGGCGTGGCTGCGGTCCGATTCCAACCGATGATAATGAAAATCAGTAGGTTGAGGGGTGACAAATCGATGCGTATCGGCAACAAAATAGCCTGTGCCGCGTTCGCGCGATAGACCTGCATCCTGCCTTCCGGGAGTTTCATATGAAGATGATTCCGCTTTTCGCCGCCCTGCCATTCGCGCTGGCCGCGTCGGCCTGTGCAACGACCGGGGGCAGTACGACCCCGGCGCCGACCGCTTCGGCCAAGCTGGCCGCAGGCGACGGCGCGGCGCGCGGCACGGCGACCGTCACCGAGGCGGGCGATGGCCTGCATGTCGTGGTCAAGGCGCAGGGGCTGACGCCGGGCATTCATGCCGTGCACATCCACACGACCGGCCAGTGCGTCGGCCCGGACTTCACCAGCGCAGGCGGCCACTGGAATCCGACCGCGCGCAAGCATGGCAAGGATAATCCCGCCGGCATGCATATGGGCGACATGCCCAATATGACGGTTGCGCCCGACGGCACTGGGGCTATCGAATATCATGTCCCCGGCGGCGCGATCAGCGGTGGCGAGACGCCATTGCTGGACGCGGACGGCGCGGCGATCGTGATCCATGCGCAGGCCGACGACAATGTCAGCGACCCTGCGGGTAATGCCGGCGGCCGCGTGGCGTGCGGCGTGCTGAGTGCGAAATGATTTGAAAAGGCTCAGCCCGGTTCGCTGGTGCGATCCGGGCTGCTGGCCTGATATTCCTCGATCGGGTGATAGGTCGCGCCGCCATGGCCGATCCGGCTTTCATAAAGATGGAAGCTGCCGACCCGGAATGGCGTGCCTGACAAGCCGGCATGGCGCGCAAGAAACGGATCGATGAAGCCGCCCGCGCGGCCAAACCGCGCCAAGGTGATATGCGGCAGATAGGCGCGGCTTTCCGGCTCCAGCCCGATCGAGACGCAGGCGCGATCAATCTTCCTGTGGAGTGCGGCGAGCGGATCGCGCGGCTGGACCCCGGCCCAGAGGGTGTCGACAACGCCCTTGCGATCGAAGCTGCCCACGCCATCGAGATGAATGTCGAACGGCGCAAAACGGATTCCCGCCAGCGCATCGGCGATGTCATTGGCGCTATGGCGATCCACTTCGCCGATGAAGCGCAATGTCAGATGAAGCTGGTCATCATCCTGCCAGCGGGCGCCCTCCACCCCGGCCATCAGCGACAGAAGATGCGCGCGCTGTTCGGCGGGCGGGCGGATGGCGACGAACAGGCGATACATATCGTTCATATAGGGCGGCAGACAGGATTTGCCGCATTCTTTTGCGGTCATGCCGTTGGCGCGCGCGAGTCGGGGCGCTAAGCGAGGTTGATGTCACCTTTGTAATGGGCGGGTGGCGATTGGCTGTCCTGTTCGTGACGAACTGGTCACGATGCCGGTTTGGCTTGAAGTCGGACCGCGTTGCGCCGATAATAGGACAAGCCGGTAAAGAGTATCGGCAAAGGAGAATTATTCATGGCCAACTGGTCCGATCCCCGTTCCGACATTGCGGGCTTTGGCGGCGGCGCCACCGCCGCGCGTGGCGAGGCGTTCGACGCCGGGCTGCGCCGTTACATGCTGTCGGTGTATAATTATATGGCGAGCGGCGTGCTGCTGACCGGCGTGGTCGCGATGCTGTTCGCATCGAGCGGGCTTGCGTTTCAGATTCTGGCAGGCCCCGGCATCCTGAAATATGTCATCATGTTTGCGCCGCTGGTGTTCGTGATGGTGATGAGCCTGGGCGTCAATCGCCTGTCGACCGTCACGATGCAGGCGCTGTTCTGGTCCTATGCCGCGGTGATGGGCCTGTCGCTGTCTTCGATCTTCCTGGTCTATACCGGCACGTCGATCGCGCAGACCTTCTTCGCGACGGCGGCGGCCTTTGCGGGGCTGAGCCTTTATGGCTACACCACCAAGAAGGATCTGTCGGGTTTCGGCACCTTCCTGATCATGGGTCTGGTGGGTCTGCTGGTCGCCAGCCTGATCAACATCTTCCTCAAGTCCAGCGCGATGGATCTGGTCATCAGCATCGTTGGCGTCCTGCTGTTTGCCGGCCTGACCGCCTATGACACGCAGAAGATCAAGAGCATCTACGCGCATGTCGCGGGTACGGACATGATGGGCAAGTCGGTGGTGCTGGGGGCGCTGAACCTCTATCTCGACTTCATCAATATGTTCCTGTTCCTGCTGCGCTTCATGGGCGATCGCCGCTGATCGCGACATAGAATAGAGAATGTGAAAAGGCCCGGCGAATAGTTCGCCGGGCCTTTTTCTTTGCGCCGCGACGGGCGATAGTCTTTCACGGCGTTCTTAGGTGCAGGTCCATCTGCGCCATGGCATGAGCGGGCGGATCAACGGGTTGGGGATTGAACGATGAAGAAGATGATGTTGGCGACGCCCCTGCTGCTGCTGGCGCTGCAGGGATGCGTGCGCACGGTGGCGAGCGTGGTGACGGCGCCGGTGCGGGCGGGGTCGCAAGTGGTGGACTGGACGACGACCAGCCAGGACGAAGCCGATCGCAACTATGGCCGCAAGATGCGCAAGCAGGAAGCGCGCGAGGGCAAGGAGCGCAAGAAGGCGGATAAGGAGCGGCGCAAGCAATGCCGCGAAGCCGGTTACGACAATTGCGGATGATCGGTTGACGCCCGCGATCAGGCGGCCGCGCGTTTCAGCCGGTCGTTGATTGCGGCGCCTATGCCCTCCATCGGGATGGGAGCTACGGCAATGCGGGGCGTGGCGCTGGCGTCGGCGATGTGCAGCGCAGCGAAGAGATTGGCCGCCGCTTCATGCAGGTCGGCTTCGGGGCTGAGATTGATGTGGCAGGGCATCAGCCCGAAGCCGATCAGATATTCATCCTTTTCCGCGCGCAGGGCGTCAAGGCGCACCGGCTTTGACGGGGCATAATGGCTTTCGAGCTGGCCGGGCGCCTCTATCTTCGTGTCGCCGCCGATCATGACGGGCAGCCCGGTCGCTTCCGCCAGCATGACCGCGGTCACCGGGCCGGGACGCAGCAGGCGGACGCGATCGGCCTCCGGCGCGGCGATGGTGGATTCCAGGCCCTCGCTGGTCGGACCTTCGTCCAGGATCATGCGGATCTTGCCATTGAGGCTGGCGAGCACATGTTCGGCGCGCGTCGGGCTGATCGATCCGCTGCGGTTGGCGGACGGGGCGGCGAGGGGGCAGCCGCTTTCGCGGATCAGCGCACGCATCGCCGGATGGGCGGGCAGGCGCAACGCCACGGTTGGCAGGCCGGCCATCACCAGCGGCGACAGGCCGCTGTCGGCGCGGACAGGCAGCACCAAAGTCAGGGGGCCGGGCCAGAAGCGGTCGGCCAGCTTTTGCGCCACGGGCGAGAAGTCCGCCAGTCGCTGCGCCATATCGCGGTCGGCGACGTGGACGATCAGCGGGTTGAAGCTGGGGCGTCCTTTCGCGCTGTAGATGGCGGCCACGGCGCTGCTGTCGGTCGCATCGGCGGCCAGGCCATAGACGGTTTCGGTGGGAACGGCGACCGGTTCTCCGGCGCGGATCAGCAAGGCTGCCTCACGCAGCGCTTCAGCGCCATAGCGGCAGGATCGGGTGGAAAAGGCTGATTGTGCGATAGTCACGGCCCCCGCGATATAGTCCCCGATTTCCGCGAGTAAAAGGCCATTGCGTAACGACCATGACAAAGCTGCAATATCTGATGCCGATGGTGAGGCAGCTTGTCTGGGCGGGGCAGGGCGGTTAAGCCGCCGCCATGACTGACGCACTTCTGACCCGCATCGCCGAGGCGCTGGAGCGCCTGGCCCCGCCGCCGCCCATTTCCGCCGATCTGGAGGCTGCCCCAGCCTATGTCTGGGACGGCCACGCTATCCATGCGGTGGAGGCGTTCGCGCCGATGGATTATGCTCTGTTGAGCGGGATCGACGCGCAAAAGAGCGCGCTGCTGAACAATAGCCGTCGCCATGCCGCCGGCCATGCCGCGCACGACGTGCTGTTGTGGGGGGCGCGGGGCACCGGCAAATCGGCGGTGGTTGCGGGCGTGGTCGGCCGGCTGCAGGCTGAGGGGCAGAATATCGCCCTGATGCAATGCGCGATTGACGAACTGGCAAGCCTGCCAAAGCTGTTTGCGCTGCTGCGCGGGACGACGCGCCCGTTCATCCTGTTCCTCGACGATCTGGGCTTTGACGATCATGGCGTGGGGGATGCCCGCGCATTGCGGTCGTTGTTGCAGGGCGGGACGGCGGCGCGGCCGGCGAATGTCCGCCTGTATGTGACGTCCAACCGCCGCCATATCGTGCCGCGCCATCTGGCCGAACAGGATGACCCCGTCAATCCGCGCGATGTGATCGACGACAAGATGGCGCTGTCCGATCGGTTCGGCTTGAGCCTGGGTTTCCACGCGATCGATCAGGACGCCTATGTCGCGATCGTCAGCGGCTATGCCGGCAAGCTGGGCCTGATCTTCGATCCGCTGGAGGCGATCCAGTGGGCAACGCAGCGCGGCAGTCGATCGGGCCGGGTTGCCTGGCAATATGTGGTGGAACTGGCCGGGCGAAACGGACTGACGATATAAGAGTTTAATTGGAAAATGCGCGAAAGCGCGCATTTTCGATACGGTGCCAGCCCACACCCCCACCCGACCACCCATCAGGATACTATGTCTGGGTGGTCGGGTGGGGGTGTGGGCTGGCACCGGTGCGCCACGAACGCAATTCAGAGGTGCTACTTCGCCTTCGTGACCCGCCAGATTACGCCGCCGACATCGTCGCTGACCAGCAGGGCGCCCTTGGCGTCGGCGGTGATGTCAACCGGGCGGCCCTGCGCCGCGCCATCCTTGTCGAGGAAGCCGGTCAGGATGTCGACGGGCTTGGCCTTGCCAGCCTCGCCATCGTCAAAGCCGACATAGACGACCTTGTAGCCGGCGGCGGGCTTGCGGTTCCAACTGCCGTGCAGGCCGACAAAGGCGCCGTCGGTATAGGGCGCGCCAAGCTGAACCTTGTCGGCGAAAGTGAGGCCGAGCGGGGCGACATGATTGCCCAGCGCATAATCGGGGCGCTTGGTATATTCCCGGATTTCCGGGCGCTGCGGCTGAACGCGGCGATCCTCATAGCCGCCCCAGTAATTCCACGGCCAGCCATAGAAAGCGCCAAATTCAACACGGGTCAGATAGTCGGGGACGAGATCGCCGCCCAGCATGTCGCGTTCATTGACTACGCCCCACAAAGCGCCGCTCTTTGGCTCAAACGCCAGGCCGACCGGGTTCCGCAGACCCGATGCGAAGATGCGCTTATAACCGGACTTGGGATTGACTTCGAGGACGAGGGCGCGGCCCTTCTCCACTTCCAGCCCATTGTCGCCAATATTGCTGTTGGAACCGATGCCGACATAGAGCAGCCCTTCCGGGCTGGCGGCCAGACTCTTGGTCCAGTGCTGATTGGGCGCCTGGGCGGGAAGATCGATGATCTTGCGGCCCTTGGCGGCGATCTTGAGGGCACCTTCCTTATAGGGGAAGGCCATCAGCGCGTCGGTGTTGGCGACATAGAGCGTGTCGCCGATCAGCGCCATGCCATAGGGCGAGTTGAGGCCGGTGAGGAAGGCGGTCTTTGTTTCCGCCTTGCCGTCTCCATCGGCGTCGCGCAGCAGGGTGATGCGGTTGGCCGAAGGGACGCCGGCGCCGGCCTTGTTCATCAAATAATTCATGACCCGCTGGACGAGGCCGTCCTTCGGGCGCGGCGGGCTGTTGGTTTCGGCGACCAATATGTCGCCATTGGGCAGGCGCAGCATCGAACGCGGATGGGCAAGGCCGTCAGCGAAGCGCGCAACGGCCAGCCCCTTGGCCGCAACGGGTTTGGCATCGCCCTTCCATGGTTTCACTTCGGCAATGTTGATTGTGGGCAACATTTCGCTGCGCGGGCTGGTGAAGACCGGTTCGCGTCCGGTGTCGGATCCTACGGGCAGTTGGGCGGTGTCGCCCTGCGCCAGATAAAGAAAAACGCCGCCGGCCAGAGCCAGGGCGACGAGCGGCAGGGCAATGAAATGCTTCTTCATGCGTCCACATCTATGCGGGCGCGAAGCGGTGAGCAAGGTCGATGCGGTGGGAGAGTCGCGCTTATTTGCCGCGTTCGCGCAGGTAGAGGAGAAGGGCGATCAGGATGCCAAGCGCGGCCCCTGCAAGCAGTCCGATGCTGGGCTGGCCCATCATGCCGCCAACGATGGCGCCGCCCAATATGAGGAAAGCGATGATTGCGCCGGCGCCGGTGGGGTTGCTATTGCCCTTGCTCATGTCCGGTCCTTGCCATGGGCCGCAGGGGAAGGCCAGCGGGTTTATGGGCGGCGCGCCATTGCCTTGTTGTGGGACGATCTGTCCCGTTGCCGGACAATCGTTCCAAGGTGGGACTTGGCTAATATCGGATTCACCCTCGTGGCCGGCCATATGAGCCAAGGCGTTGAAATGGCATGGGGATTGAATGGCGCGTCAGGCAAAAGGTCGCCAAGAAAAGTCGGGGGTTACAATGCAGGTGCCATATCTTGCGAACCGCAAGAGCTATGAGGATGCCGCCGAACTGATGACGCTGTTTGGCGCGGATGCCGGCTATGAAGCGGCCGCGCGCGCCGACCGCAGTCTCGATCAGGGCAATCATATCCATTTCTGCCACTGGCGGCAGATTGAGCGGCTGATCGTGCTGCTTGCCTACAATCAACCGCTCGGAACGATCCACTGAGAGTCTTTTGTTTTCCGTATTTTGCGAGCCGTCATCTGTTTCAGATGACTTCAAAATACTCTAGAGGCGCAGTCCTGCCGTTTCGGGCAGGCCCGCCAATATGTTGAGATTCTGGACGGCAGCGCCCGCTGCGCCCTTGCCCAGATTGTCGAGCGCCGCGACCAGCCGCGCCTGACCGCGATCTTCATTGCCGAAAACGAACAAAGCCAGGCGATCGGTTGCGCCGACATGCTCCAACGAGACATTGCCCATGGCGGCGCTGTCCTCCAGCGCGGCGACGCTGACGATCGGCGATCCGGCATAGGCGGCGGCAAGCGCTGCATGCAGATCGGCAACAGACGGCGTGCCGGGCATGGCGCGCAATTGCAGCGGCACTTCCACGATCATGCCGCGATAGGCATTGGCCACGGCCGGCGCGAAGAGCGGCGGATGAGCAAGGCCGGAGTAGCGGGTCATTTCCGGCACATGCTTGTGCGCCAGCGTAAGGCCATAGGGCAGGAAAGCGCTGGGCGCGCCCGCTGCGCCTTCATAATCGGCGATCATCGCCTTGCCGCCGCCCGAATAGCCCGATGCGCCCGACACCGTCACCGGCCAATCTGCGGGGAGCAGTCCTGTCAGCACCAGCGGCCGCACCAGCGCCAGAAAGCCGGTGGGCCAGCAGCCCGGATTGGCGACGAAGCGGCTGTTGGCCAGCACATCCCGATGGCCCGGCTCCAGTTCGGGAAAGCCATAGGTCCATCCATCCGCGACCCGATGCGCGGTCGAAGCGTCGATGACGCGGGTAT
This sequence comes from Sphingobium rhizovicinum, assembly GCF_042647625.1. NCBI lineage: Bacteria > Pseudomonadati > Pseudomonadota > Alphaproteobacteria > Sphingomonadales > Sphingobiaceae > Sphingobium > Sphingobium rhizovicinum. Next base: position 1,133,270 of record NZ_JBHRVU010000004.1, read on the forward strand.
GATCATTGTCGATCAGCGACACGGCTTCGCGCGCAGCATCGTCCGGCAGGCAGAGGATGACAATGTCGGCAGCGTTGAGCGCATCGCGGCGCGCATCGGCGTCTCGACGCTTCTCTTCCGGGACGGTGATCAGCGAGAGTTCGGGGCGATCGGCAAGCCGATCGGCAATTTCGATGCCGGTCGTGCCATGGCCGCCGTCGATGAAGATCTTCGTGCTCATGGCGTCAACCTCCGCCGGGCGATGATGGGCTGGACATGCGTATCGGCCAAGCGCGCGACGACGTCCGCCAGCGGTTCGCGCACCACGGACATCCAATAGGCGTTGGCGTGGAGCAGAGTCTTGCCATCGGTCATGATGCCGACATGGCCGGGAAAGAAGATGAGGTCGCCCCGTTGCAGCGGCGCTTCGCTGTCGATCGGTTCGCCAATGCCTTCGCATTGCAGGTCGGTGTCGCGCGGAACGGCGGTGCCGGCGGCGCCCAGGGCGACCTGTACCAGACCCGAACAGTCGATGCCGCGATGGCCACGGCCTCCCCAGACATAGGGGCGGCCGATATAGGATTTCGCTACGGCCACCCAGTCCGACTCCAGATCGGCGGCGGGGGCGGTGTGACGAATGTGAATGAAGCCGTCGGCGCAGGCGATGAAGTCGCCCTGCACCTCGCCCGAGAAACGGGCGCTGCGCGGCCAATAGTCGGCGATCGGCGATTTAATGTCCGGCGCGCTGAAGAGAGGCGCCACCGCAGCGGAAATGCGATGGGTCGGCTTATCCTCCACATCCAGAGCATCGCGACGCACATAGCCGACATAGCCGTCATGGCCGCAAAAGCCCCAGGCCCAATCGGTCGTCACATCGAGCGCATGGAAGATTTCGCCGCGCAGCAATTCGCTGACGGCTTCCGACGTCGGTGACGCGGCCGACAGAATGGGCGCGCCGGGCGCGACGCAAGTCAGCGCGACAGCGCGCGCATAATGGGCGGAGAAAAGCGTGCCCGCCAGCGCAAGGTCGGCGAGATCGCCGCGCGCAGCATGGACGCGGCGGTCAAGCGCGACCGATCGGCCGTCCAGCTTGAACCGGGTTCTTTCAGGCGGTGCGTTCCGCGTGGGGGTGTTCGTGCCGTTCATCGCGCGCGGTTCCTGCGATGAAATGGTGAAAGGCGTCAAGGAATTCCGCGCCTTTTGGCGTCCGGGTGATGAAAATATTACGACGATCAGCTGCGTCCCGCTCCCGGCGGAGGTAGCCGAGCGCCGAAAGCTTGTTGAGGGCGCGTGTAATGACCGGCTTCGACACATGCAGCGCTTCGGCCAGACCGCGCACCGTATGCGGGCCGGAACCGATATAGACGGTCATCATCAGAGCCATTTGCCGATTGGTCAGGTCCGGTTTGCCCGACCGGACATAATCGACCAGGGTCCGCATCCACTCCCCCAGCGGCTGGAGGCCGGAACGCCCTATTTCCAGGGCACGGTCGGAAGCTGAATGTGCGTTCATGCACCCTTAACGCACGATTCCCAATCCGGTTGCGTAACGGATGCGCGGCTTATGATGTCCGTTCGTAGCGTTGCTGAAGCAGGCGGAAAACGGCGCGCATGCCGAGCGCTTCGCCGCCCTTGGGCCGGCCGGGTTTGCCCGACGGGCGCCAGGCGAAGGTGTCGAGATGCAGCCATGCCGTATCGTCCGGTACGAAGCGCTTGAGGAACAGCGCGGCGGTGATCGCGCCGGCAAAGCCGCCTTCGCCGGCATTGTTGATGTCGGCCACATCCGATTTCAGCATGTCGGCATAGCCATCCCACAGCGGCAGACGCCATGTCGGATCGTCGACCTGCGCGCCCAGCGTCGCCATGTCGGCCGCCAGCGCATCATCATTGGTGAAGAGGGCAGGAAGGTCCGGGCCGACCGCGACCCGCGCTGCGCCAGTGAGCGTCGCGAAGTCGATCACCAGTTCGGGCTTTTCCTCGCCTGCGCGGGTCAGCGCATCGCCCAGCACCAGCCGTCCTTCGGCGTCGGTATTGCCGATTTCCACCGTCAGCCCCTTGCGCGTGCGCAAAATGTCGCCGGGACGGAAGGCATTGCCGGAAATGGCGTTTTCGGCCGCCGCGATCAGCATGTGCAGGCGCACCGGCAGGCGCGCCGCCATGATCAGCCGTGCAAGGCCCAGCGCATGAGCCGCGCCGCCCATATCCTTCTTCATCAGGCGCATGCCGGAGGATGGCTTGATGTCGAGGCCGCCGCTGTCGAAGCAGATGCCCTTGCCCACGATCGCGATGCGCGGATGGGCCGGATCGCCCCAGCTCATTTCGATGAGGCGCGGGGCGAAGCTCTTGTCCGCTGCCTTGCCCACCGCATGGATCATCGGATAGCCCTGTTCCAGCGCATCGCCGCGGGTGGTGGTGACGACCGCGCCAAACAGTTTTGCGACCTTTTCCGTGGCCGCTTCCAGATCGGGCGGACCCATGTCGGCAGCGGGGGTGTTGACCATGTCGCGCACCAGAGCGACCGACCGCGCCAGTTGCACCGTCGCGTCGATCTGCGCCACGCCGCTGGTCAGCAGCACGCGGCCGCCGGCGGGGGCATCATCCTTGCGATAGCGGTCAAAGCGATATTGCGCTGTCAGCCAGCCCAGCGCGGCGGCTCCGGGCGTTCCCTCCGCCAGACGATAGCTGCCTTCCGGCAGGGTTTCGGCAAGGCGGGCGAGACACCATGTTCCCAGGGCGCTCTTGTCCGCGACGGCGGCAACGACGCTCCAGTCGTCCGCGCCGTCGCCGGGCAGGATCGCCTGTTCCCCGGCCTTGCCCTTGAAACGCTGCGCCGCGACCAGTGCGCGCACCCGTTCGGGCTGGCTGGCGAGCCATGTGTCATGGTCCTTGGCGCTGATCAGGTGGATCGAACGGGCGGGCTGCTGGTTGTCTGCCTTGAGCAGATCGGAAAGGTCGGTCATTGCGCGGGTGTAAGGGAAAGCCGGCGGCCATGGAAAGCCAAAATTTCATCGTCGCCCGGGCACTGTCCACCCTTTCTTCCTTTGCGCAAATCAATGGGAAAGCCTAGATTTACCGCATAACAGAGAAGGAGATGGATGATGATTCATGGTGATGACCGCAGCCTTCAGGCAGCGCGCGCGCGGGCCTATGCGCTCGCCGAAACCGGACGTTATGACAATAGTAATGCCGTGCAGCAGGCGCTGGTGGCGGAGGGCTGGTCCAACGCGGGCCGTGCGCTTGACAGCGACTATGCGCGCAAGGCCGTTGGTGAACGGTGTCGGGTGGCCCAGACGCATTGATGCGGCATAAAGCATATGGATGTGCGGCGGTCTTGCTGGCCGCCGCCTGTTCGCCGTCGCAGCAACCGTCGGGCGGTAATGCATCGGCCAATGCGGCGGCGAGCCGGTTTGTCGGGACCATGGTGGGCGCCCCCAAGCCGGCACCGCCCGCCAAGCCTTTCGTAGAAAAGGATAAAAGCGCGTTTCTTGAATTTTCCTATGCCTATCCGGCGCAGGCGGCCGCTATCCCCTTTCTGGTCGACAAGTTCGGCAAGGAGGCGCAGTCCTCCAAGGCCGACGCGTTGAGCATGGCGAAGGCCGACAGCGAATCTGCGAAAAAGGCGGGCTATCCTTTCCGCCCGCACAGTCTGGAAACCCAATGGCGCGTGGCGGCGGATACGCCGCGCTTCCTGTCGCTGCGCTCTGAAACCTATGTCTATACCGGCGGCGCACATGGCATGACCGGCTATGACGTGGTCCTGTGGGACAAGGCCCGTCGGCGCGAAACCAGCGTGAAAGCGCTGATGACGACGCCAGCGGCCTTTGCGGCGGCGATCCGTGACCGCTTTTGCGAGGAACTGGACCGGGAGAGGGTGGAAAAGCGCGGAGAGCCGGTGGTGCGCGGTGATGACGATTTCACCAAATGCATCGATCCGATGGAGCAGGTGCTGGCGCCCGCATCGAAAGACGGCAAGCTGATTGATGGTGTGACCGTGATCATCGGTCCCTACAGCGCCGGTCCCTATGCGGAGGGCAGCTATGAAGTCGCGTTGCCGGTGGACGCCGCAATGCGCAAGGCGATCAAGACCGAATATCAGGATGGGTTCGTGAAACCCTGACTTCTCCCCCTCCGTTCGCTTCTGGCTATGCGCGAAACGAACGGAGGCAGGATTTGGGTTTAGGCCGGCACGCCATACAGATCATGGTCGTCGGCATCCTCGATCAGCACATCGAACATGTCGCCGGCCTTCCGCCCTTCACCCACATCGCGCAGGAAGACATTGCCGTCGATTTCCGGCGCGTCGGCCTGGCTTCGCGCGGTCGCGCCGATACTGCCATCTTCCTCGTCCGGCTCGCCGACTTCGTCGATGATCACGGGCAGGATGCGGCCGACCTTTGCCTGCAACTTGGCGGCGCTGATCGCGGCGGTCTTTTCCATGATGCGCTGATAGCGCTCTTCCTTGACTTCTTCGGGCACCGCGCCGGGCAGGGCGTTGGCGGCAGCCCCCTCGACCGGCTCGAAGCGGAAGGCGCCGACGCGGTCGAGCTGCGCTTCCTCCAGCCAGTCGAGCAGATACTGGAAATCGGCCTCCGTCTCGCCGGGGAAACCGACGACGAAGCTGGAACGGATCGCGATGTCCGGGCAGATGCTGCGCCACTTGCGGATGCGGTCAAGCACCTTGGCTTCGTTGGCGGGGCGCTTCATCGCTTTCAGCACGCTGGGCGCGGCATGCTGGAAGGGAATGTCCAGATAAGGCGTCAGCAGCCCTTCGGCCATCAGCGGGATGACATGATCGACATGGGGGTAGGGGTAGACATAGTGGAGGCGCACCCAGGGGGCGATGCCGTCCGCCGTGCGCAACTGGCCCAGTTCGCGCGCCATGTCGGTCATATGGGCGCGAACCTCGCGCCCCTTCCAGTTGCGCGCTTCGTGCCGCGTATCGACGCCATAGGCCGAGGTGTCCTGGCTGATGACCAGCAATTCCTTCGTGCCGGCCGCGACCAGCTTTTCCGCTTCGCGCAGCACCGCGTCGATGCGCCGCGACACCAGATCGCCCCGGATCGAAGGGATGATGCAGAAGGAGCAGCGATGGTTGCAGCCCTCTGAAATCTTCAGATAGCTGTAATGGCGCGGCGTCAGCTTGAGGCCGCCTTCGGGCACCAGATCGACAAAGGCGTTGGGGATGGGTGGCGATGCATCATGCACCGCATTGACCACCTGCTCATATTGATGCGCGCCGGTGACGGCCAGCACCTGCGGGAATTTCGCACGGATCACGTCGGCTTCGTCGCCCATGCAGCCGGTCACGATGACGCGGCCATTTTCGGCCATCGCCTCACCAATGGCTTCCAGCGACTCTTCTTTCGCCGAATCGAGGAAGCCGCAGGTGTTGACCAGCACGACGTCGGCGCCGGCATAGTCGGCGGACATCTGATAGCCGTCGGATCGCAGCTTGGTGAGGATCCGTTCGCTGTCCACCAGATTTTTGGGACAGCCGAGCGAAACCATGCCGATCTTCGGCGCGTCGGGGATTTTGGTTGCCATGATCGGCGCGCACATAGGGATTTTTGCGCCAAATGTCACGGGGGCGTCATGCACGGCCCATCAAAAGAAAAGGGCGCGCTCAACGGGCACGCCCTTCTTCAGTGTCAAGTTGCTCGATTGGTTACATTTTGTAGGACAGGCGCAGATAGCCGAACTGACCCGGCACATCATAGCTGGTCGTGTCGAAATTCGCGCCGTCGCAGGTGCCGCACAGCGGCGGATCCTTATCGAAGACGTTGTTAACGCCGATCGTGAAGCGCGCCCGGTGATCCATCCAGTCCGGCGAGAAATAGGCCTGAATGTCGCCATAGAAGGTCGCCTTCATGACGTTGCCGTCGCCTTCGGTGACTTTGCTGAGATAGCGGCCGGTGAAGGACAGGCCATAGCCTTCAGTCGAATAGTCCAGCGTCGCATTCGCCTTGAAGTGCGGATAGGCCTGATCGCTCGACCCGCAGCGTTCCGTGCCGGCGCATTTGATCGTCGGCGCCCCCAGATCGGCTGGCGGCTTGATGTTGTACTTCAGCAGATAGGCGGCGTTGACGTTCAGGCCGATTGAGCCGTTGCCAACCATCTTCGACCGATAGTTCAGCGTACCGTCGATACCGTCGGTTTCGATCGCGTTGAGGTTTTGCAGCACGCCGTTGATGCCCGCGACCGCGCCGCTGCCGGTGCGGCTGATGGCGGCGCAACTGATCGGATCAGCTTCAAAGGCGCAGCGCTGGAGCGTGAGCGACGCGGGGACCGAGTCGATCGCGTTCTTCAGCTTGATCGTGTAATAATTGACTTCGATGCTGAACTGGCTGGCGAAGCTGTCGCGCGCCCAGGCGGGGCTGTAGACGCCGCCCGCCGTCCAGGTCTTCGACGTTTCCGGCTTCAGGCCGGTGAAGCCCTGCGAGAAGACGCCGAGTTGGCCGCCCTGCGGTTCGGCATAGCTGCCATTGGCCGGCACGCCATTGGCGATGCAGTTTGCCCGTACGGTGGCATTGGTCTGCCAGGCGCTGCCCGCCACGTTGGTGCAGGGATCATTGATCGTCGCGTCCGTGCGCGACCGGCCGGCATAAAGTTCGCCGATGCTGGGCGCGCGCAGGCTTTCCGCATAGCCGCCACGCAGCAGCAGGTCGCGGGTCGGCTTCCACAGGCCCGACACGGTGTAGGTCGTGTTGCTGCCAAAGCTGCTATAGTTGGAATGGCGCACTGCGCCGTCCAGCTCCAGCTTCTGGAAGAAGGGCGTATTGGCCAGAATGGGAACGCGCAACTCGCCGTAAAATTCGTCGACGTTGAAGCCGCCGCGCGCAGGGCTGGTCGGCACATCGGCACCCAGACCCGCGGTGATGATCGGGTCGGGCGTGTAGGACGCCTGCTGATCACGATGTTCATAGCCGATGGCGAAGCCCACCGCGCCGGCCGGCAGGTCGAACAGGTCGCCCGACAGGTTGGCGGTGACGTCCCACAATTCCTGTTCGCTGCGGTCGCGCTCGTCAAAGGTTACATAATCGAGCATCGCCTGCGTGATGGAGCCGGCGCCGCCGAAGATGTTGAAGGGCACGCATTCGCCGGTGCAGGCGCCGACCGGGCCAAGCGCTTGCGCCAGTTTGGCGGCGTTGAGGTTGCCGGTGAAAGTCTGGTGCGCATTGTTGGTGCCGTAATTGCCGTTGACGTCCCAATACCATTTATGGTCGCCGACATCGAACGTGCCCTCCAGCGTCGCCGCCATCGTCAGGGTATCGACTTCCTGACTGAAGATGCGCGGCCCGCCCTCCACGAAGCGACGGCGGATGGTCGAATAATTGGCCGGCGATCCGTCCGCGCCCGACGACAATGTCACGCCGAACGGGTTGTAGGGGTTGCTGGCGTCGACCGATATGGTGTCGAGCAGATTGCCGTTGCCCGCATCAGGCCCGATGAACAGCGGCAGGAACGCCGCCTGCGTGGTCGATTCGCGATGCTGATAGACCAGCCGCGTGCGCAGGCTGACCGCGTCGGAAAATTCGAATTTGCCGTTCAGGAAGGCACCATAGCGTTCGGACGGGGTGAGCAGATAATTATAGGGCGCGAAATTGAAGGAGTCGGTCGAGCTATTATAGGCGCGATAGTCGCTTTCCACCGGCGCGCGACCGATGATCGGATTGCTCAGCGTCAGGCTGCGCCCCAGCACATCGTAACGGCCATTGGGCGTGGCGCTGGAGCAGCCGCCATCGGCGCAGCTGCTGCCGCCTGCCGCGGGCCATTGCGAGATGGAGCGGTCGGCCGTGCTGACACCTTCCTGCTTCACATAATTGCCGCCGACGACGATCGACACGCGATCGGCCTGAATGCCGTAGCTGGCGTTGATGTCATAGGTGTGGCCGTCGCCCTGGCGATAGGTGCCGAACTGGGCCGACATATCGAGGCCCTTTTGCGACTGGCGCGTGATGATGTTCACCACGCCCGCAACCGCGTCGGACCCGTAAAGCGGGGAAGCGCCCGATTGCAGCACTTCCACCCGCTCAATCATGCTCTGTGGGATGGTGTTGAGGTCGACCGAGGCCGGGATGCCGCCCGCTGCCGATCCGTTGACGTAGCGCATGCCGTCAACCAGGACGAGCGTGCGCTTGGCCCCCAGATAGCGCAGATCGATTTCGGCCGAACCGGAGCTGACGCCGGTGCCGTCGGGCGGGCCGCCAATATTGCCGGCATTGTTGGTCTTGGTGTTGAGGCCGCCCGCCGCGCTGGGGATGCGTTGCAGCACGTCGGCGATCGAGGTGAGGCCGGTCCGTGCGATCGAAGCCTGATCGACCGTAACGATCGGCTTGTCCTGATCGAGAGGGTCGCGACGAATGCGTGATCCGGTGACGATGATGGCGGCGCCATCTTCGGCCTGCGGTTCAGTGGATTGGGCGTATGTGGGAACAGTCCAGGCGACGACTGACAGGACGACGCTGCATTGCAAGGCACTCTTAAAGCGCATGTTACACCCCTCTGAGAGATCGGTGAGAGGAGTGTTTCCGTTCTACTACAGCAAGGCAATCGGGCGCGTGGGATATGTAGCGCGAATTTTGCAATATGTTGCCGGATCGCAACAAATATGTTCGGTTCGTCTCTGGTTAGGCGCTATTCGTCGGCGGGCGCGCGCGCTTTGTCCTTTTCTTCCACAATTTCGATGATCACATCGCCAGTCTGAAGGCGGCGGGCTTCTTCCTCCCAAAAGCCGATAGGCCGGTCGGCGCGGTAAATGCGCACGCCTAGTCCAGTACCGATGGCGGATAGCGGGTGGCCGATTTCAGTCGGCAGCACGGGCCGTTCATGGAGCTTAACACGCCCGCCCGAAGCGGCAAGATCCGCCATATAATCGGCGATGTGTGCGCCGCTGGTGCTGCCGGCCAGCAACAGGCCGGCAAAGCTGACCGGATTGATGACGGTTGTGGCGCCGGCCTGTCGCGCGGGCAGTTCATTATCTTCGTTGCGCACGACGATGCTGATCGGCAGGCGCGGGGCCAGATGCCGGGCGGTCAGGGTGATGAGGATCGACGTGTCGTCGCGCCCGGCTGACACGATCATGCTGCGCGCGCGGTGGACGGCGACATCCTTGAGCGTCTTGTCCCGCGTGGAATCGCCGCACAATATGTTGCAGCCCAGATCCTCCGCGATGGCCAGCGCCTTTTCGCTGCCGTCGATGACGACGATCTCGCGCGGGTCTGCGCCGCGCGCCAGCAGTTCATGCACCGCTTCCTGCCCGCTGGTGCCAAAGCCGGTGACGATGATGTGATTATGCAGGTCTGCCTGAATACGCGCCATGCGCCACCTGTAGAGAATGTTGCGGAAGAAGAGATTATAGGCCGTACCAAGAAAGATCAGCCAGACGAACAGGCGGATCGGCGTCACGAAGATGGATTCGAAGAGCCGCGCTTCAGGCGTGACCGGCACGATGTCGCCATAGCCGACCGTTGTTACCGTCACCGTCGTAAAATAGAGGACGTCGATGAAGCTGATCTGATTGTCGTAATTGTCCTTGAGGCCATCGCGCCCGAACCAGTGCAGCGCCAGCACGATCGCGATCAGGCCGAAAACCAGCGCCACACGCCAGGTCAGATCCGCCCACATCGGCAGGCCGGATCGCCGCCGCAGGAAGCCGGCGGTGCCGGACGGAGGCGACGGGTTGATCCTCATGGCGACGGTAATTGTCCCAGCGGGTTCACGGGCACACGGTCCTTGCGCAGTTCGAAGTGCAGCTTTGGCTTGCTGGCATAGCCGGTGTCGCCGGTCAGGCCAATCACCTGTCCCTTCGTCACCTTCTGCCCGCGCACCACGTCGATCCGGCTGGCATGGCCATAGGCGCTGACCCAGCTGTCGCCATGATTGAGCAGGACAAGGCCGCCGAAGACGGCGATCCTGTCCCCGGCATAGGCGACGACGCCGTCGGCCGCTGCACGGATGGGCGTGCCGATGGGGGCGGCGATGTCGATGCCATTATTCTTCGCGCCGCTATCCCCCGGCCCGAAGCGCGAGAGGATCGCGCCCTTGAGCGGCCAGGCGAAGCTGCCGGAGAAACGGCCGGGTTGGGCGGCGGGGAGGTTGGTGGGCAGCGGCTTCGGTTTGGTGGAGGCGGCGGCGGTGCGCGCGCCTTCCGGCAGGGCGGGCTGGCCGCCGGTCAGCACATCATCAATGTCGATGCGGAAGGCGGCGGCGCGCTGTTCCATGCTGGCGGGGCGGGTGGGGACGTCGCCCGGCAGCAGCAGGCGCTGGCCACGGCGCAGCACATAGGGTTCGGCAAGGCCATTGGCGTCTACGATCCGCCGCCATGGCACGCCATAGGCGGCGGCGATGGCGATGCCCGTTTCCCCTGCCGCCACCAGATGATAGCGGCCACCCGGAATGGCGAGCCTCTGACCGGCGTTGATTGCATAGGGCGGGGCTAGCCCATTGGCGCGGGCGATCGCTTCGGACCCGGCGCCGGTACGGTTGCCCACGCCGCGCAGCGTGTCGCCCGGCTGGACGATATAGGTGGAGGCGCGCACTGTCGCCGCGTTCGCAACGACCTGCTGCGCGTTCCAGACCGGCTCTGGCTCCGCCAGCTTCACATTGGCGGCGCCGGCGCCGATGCGCGGCGGCGGCGTCGGTGCGGGATGCGCGGCGGGGGCCGGTTCGCCGCGCTCTGCCTGATTGGGAATACAGGCAGCCAGCGCCAGCGATGTCAGGGGCAGGGCGAGAAAAATCGAAGAGCGACGCATTGCCCTTCATTTACTGCATTATAGGACGCTTTCCAGTCCCTTAACCTTTTGCCCCAGCCGCTCCGATCAGCGCGGCTCCAGCTTCGTCAGGCCGCCCATATAGGGCGCCAGCACATCGGGCACGATCACACTGCCGTCGGCCTGCTGGTAATTTTCCAGCACCGCGACCAGCGTGCGGCCCACGGCCAGGCCCGATCCGTTCAGCGTGTGCAGGAAGACGGTCTGCTTCGACCCTTCCGGCTTGAAGCGGGCATTCATCCGCCGCGCCTGAAAATCGCCGCAGTTGGAGACGGAGCTGATTTCGCGATAGGTGTTCTGGCTGGGCAACCAGACTTCAAGATCATAGGTCTTGCGCGCGCCAAAGCCCATGTCGCCCGTGCACAGCAGCACCTTGCGATAGGGAAGGTTCAGCGCCTGCAAAATGCCTTCCGCCGCAGCGACCATGCGTTCATGCTCGGCCGCGGATTCCTCGGGCGCGCAGATGGCGACCAGTTCGACCTTTTCGAACTGATGCTGGCGAATGAAGCCGCGCGTGTCGCGCCCGGCGGAACCGGCCGGCTTCCGACCGGAAGCAAGGGGTGAGGGCGGTCAGGCGCAGCGGCAGGCTGTCCGTCGGCACGATCTGGTCATTTACCAGGTTGGTAAGGGACACCTCGGCCGTGGGGATCAGCCAGCGGCCGTCAGTGGTCTTGAACAGGTCTTCGGCGAATTTGGGCAGCTGACCAGTGCCGTACAGGGCATCGTCCTTCACCAGCAGCGGGACGATCGTTTCCTCATAGCCGTTGGTCGCGGTCTGGGCGTCCAGCATATATTGCGCCAGCGCCCGGTGCAGCCGCGCCATTCCGCCACGCAGCGCCGTAAAGCGCGCGCCAGACAGCCGCGCGCCGCCTTCGAAATCCAGCCCCAGCGCCGGGCCGAAATCGGCATGGTCCTGCGGCGCAAAGTCGAAATCGCGTGGGCTGCCCCAGCGCATGAGTTCGACATTGTCAGCTTCGTCCGCACCCTGCGGCACATCGTCGGCGGGCAGATTGGGGATTGCGGCCAATATGTCGCGCAGCGCCGTTTCGGTGTCGCGATCATCCTGCTCCAGCGCGGGCATGCTTTCCTTGAGCGCTGCGACTTCGGCCTTCAGGGCTTCCGCCTTCTCCATATCCTTGGCCGCCATGGCCTGGCCGATCAGCTTGCTCGCTTCGTTGCGGCGGGCCTGGCCCTGCTGCAACTGGGTCTTGATGGCGCGGCTTTTCTCATCGACCGCCAGGATTTCGGCGGAGATCGGGGGGAGGCCGCGACGGGCCAGAGCAGCGTCGAAAGCGGCGGGATTTTCGCGGAGGAAGCGGATGTCGTGCATGGGCCAGCCCTATGCCGATCCGTAGTGAATCGCGCAAGTCCGCGCGCCGGAAACGAGCGGCGCTCCGGTCGCTTATCTCCGGCAGATAAAAAAAGGGCGGCCCCCCGAGCCGCCCTTCATACTGTCCTCGCAACGAGGAAATCGTCAGGCCGCAGCTTTCGCCTTGCGATCGGCGAAGCGTTTGCGGGCGACCAGCGCCACGGCGGCCGCGCCGAACAGCAGGATCATCGGCGGCGCAGGAACGTCGGTGCCGCCCGTGCTGCTCGATCCGCCGCTCGAGCTGCTCGAGGAGCTGCTGGACGAAGAAGAACTGCTCGACGACGAGGAGGACGAAGAGCTGCCGCTCGATCCGGTGCTGCTGCTGCCCGTGCTGCCGAAGCTGGACGATCCGCCCGAAGACGAGGAGGAGCCGCTGGACGAGGAAGAGCTGGACGAACTGCTGCTCGACGATCCGCTGCTGCCGCTCGAACCAGAACTGGAATGATCCGGCTTGTCGGGATGATGCGGTTTGCCGCCGCTCGATCCGCCCGAACTGCTCGAAGACGAACTGGACGAGGAGGAGGACGAGCTGGAGCTGGACGATGATGACGAACTGGAGCTGACACCCGAAGATGTCGACACGCCGCCGGTGGAGGTGGAAACGCCGCCTGTGGACGTCGACACACCACCCGTGGAAGTCGAAACGCCGCCTGTCGATGTGGACACGCCGCCGGTGGTCGAACTGGTCGAGCTGCTGATGCCGCCGGTCGAGCTGCTGGTGGACGAGATGACGACCGATCCACCGCTGCCGCCGCCACCGCCGCCAAAGAAACCGCCGATGAAGCCGCCGCCGCCAAAGCCGCCGCCACCGCCCATCACGACCGGCACGCCGCCACCGCCGCCGGACATGACCGGCATTTCAGCTGCTGGCATCGGGGCGGGCAGGGGAATGGGGGGCAATTGCGTCGTGACCGTCACCACTTGCGGCGTGACGGTGCGAACTGTCTTGACGACTTTGCGCTTTATGGTGCGGACGGCGTAGCGCTTCTTGGGAGCGGCCTTCACGCTTTTGGTGCTTTGGACCACCGCCGGCCGCGCGTTCTCGGCGACATGGACGGCGCCGCCGCCAATGATCGCTCCGCCGCAGGTGCAGGCGCATAATTTAGCCAGGGCCATCCGAACCGACATTGTGCCACTCTTATCTTTGTTGTTTCCGCTTTTCCCTACCGGAACGGATTCGGTTGGGACTTTGGGAACTTCCTATTTCATAAGAGCGCAGAATAAATGGTTAACTGCAATCCCGTTAACATTGAATATTGCTGCCAGGGCACGGTAATTCCTCTGTTTTGCTCAAGAAATATGATTAACGTCCCACTCTGGCACGGCAAAATGGCGGATCGTGAATATGTTCGTCATTCCCGTAAGGCCGTTTCTACCCCGACAGTCAGGATCATCATGGTCGTTCAGCCATGCGCAAGTCGGCGCTTGCTACGGACAAGGTGTTGATTGCCCGCTTGTATCGCCCCGCACCGATGGCTATGAGGCCCGGACAATCAAGATCATGGGCGCCCGGAAATGCAAGCGCCGGGAGCCTTTCGAGTCGGAGAGCCAGATGGCATCGGTCCTGAATTCCGATAAAGACGGCGAAAAGCCGCCCAAATCGACGGTAACGCTTCCCGCTGACTATCGCCCTTCGCCTGACGAAGAGTTTATGAATCCGCTTCAGCTGGAATATTTCCGGCAGCGGCTGTGGGACTGGAAGAAGCAGATACTGGCCGAAGCGGAGGGCACGCTGGCCGTATTGCAGAATGAACCGCTCCGCGAACCTGACCTGAACGATCGCGCGTCGAGCGAAACCGACTGGTCGATCGAACTGCGCACCCGCGATCGCCAGCGCAAGCTGATTTCCAAGATCGATTCCGCCCTGCGCCGTATCGATGATGGCGAATATGGCTATTGCGAAGTGACTGGCGAACCGATTTCGCTCGGTCGGCTGGAAGCCCGGCCGATCGCGACGATGACGGTCGAAGCGCAGGAACGCCATGAGCGTCAGGAAAAGATCTCGCGCGACGATTAACGCTTTGTCCATCACCCCGAGATTAGAATGCCGGCCATTCAACTGTCCTCCTAATCGCGGGTTTTTTCATGGATGAAGAGCGGGATATTTCTGATCGGGGGCCGGCGCGCGCCGCGCCGCGCGACAGCCTGTTCCTGCTGACCAGTCTCCAGACGATCGACGGCGATCAGTTGGGAAAGGCGCGTATTCGCAACCTGTCGGCCACGGGTTTGATGGCGGATTGCGAGCGGGCCGTGCCAACGGGAACGCGGGTCGAATGCGATCTGCGCGGCGTGGGCAAAGTGACCGGCACGGTGGCATGGGCGCGGGAAGATAAGATCGGCATGGCATTTGACACGCCAATTGATCCGCAACTGGCGCGCAAGCCCGTGTCAGGCGCCGGGGGGCAGCAAAGCATGCCCGAATATCTGCGTCAGTCTCAATTCATCACCCCGCGCCGCTGATCGCAAAGCGCTTGCCCTGATGAAATAATAGCCCCGCTGACCATCGGTCGCCGGGGCTTTCTGCTTTTGAAAGGCTTTGAGCCAGTTTGAAAACTGGCAAGCCACCATCATAAAGTGCGAACTGGAAGGGTCGGGTCGACGGTCTGCGCCGTCGGACCCTGACCTCCTCCCAGCGTGTCGGTGTGACGACTAATGCTGTGCCGCCATTTCCTCCTTCAACCGCAATTTCTGCTTCTTGAGCGATGCCACCAATATGGCGTCGGGCATGGGCCGACTCGACTCCGCCTTGATTCGGGCATCAAGGCCGGCGTGCTTGGCTGAAAGAGCTGAAATGTGGCTATTTTCCATGACATTCTCCTTACGAGGGTGATGGATGACGAAGTAAATCATGATTCGGGCCGCTTGTCTTGGGCGGATTCGTGCTTTGCGGCGGGACGCAGGCAAATTTGCGATGGCCCGCGCGGGCCGGCCCGGTTATCAGGAGATGTTTGGGCGCGATTAGGGAGAAGAAGGCGCGGTGAGCCGGGAAGACATCATGCGCCGTCTGGAACTGCTGCGGGTGGAGCATCGCGATCTCGACAGCGCGATCGCAGCCTTGTCCGAGGCGGGCGGCAGCGATCAGATGCAGATCGCCCGGCTCAAGAAGCGCAAATTGCGCCTGCGCGACGAGATCGCCCTGCTGGAAGATGCGCTGGTTCCTGACATCATTGCCTGACAGCCGGGTGGTTCGCCGGTGGTCGATCCCAAATGGGACAGGTTGCGCGCCAAAGACCGTTAACGGGCCTGACAGATTCTTGAAATTGTGGCACCGATGCATGATGCGCAGCGCATCCTTTCTTGATCCGGGACTGCATCGCCGGCTGGTCGATGGCCTCTACATGGAGGCCATGGTCATGGCCGATGAGGCGCGATCCTATTTTGACGGCAATGCGTCGCTGGACGATGGCGGCGATGATCCGCTGCGCCGCGTCTCTTTCGCGTGCGAATCGCTCAAGGTTACGACCCGGTTGATGCACATCATCGCCTGGCTGCTGAGCCAGCGGGCCTGGCAGCGTGGCGAGATTGAAGAAGCGGATCTGGTCGACGAGAAATATCGGCTTGGTCGGGCAACCAACACCGACGCCGATCTGGCTGCGACTTTTCCCTTCGCTGCCCGCGCGTTGATCGAGGCAAGCCAGGAGCTATATGAACGGGTCGCTCGCTTGCAGGACCGCATGGATGTGATGAGCGGGCAGGGCAGTGCCGTCATCAGCCGGCGCGTGCGCTGATGGATCGGTTGAGCGGTGCTTTTTGACGACAGGCGGCCGGCCTCTGGCGGGTAATTTGCCGGGCAAATGCACTGCTGGGCGCTTCTGGGCTGGCGCTGGCGCGTGAAGTTGGTCTAGACCGGCTTCATGACCGATGGTTTGCGGATCATACGCCGCGTTTCAGGCTGCCCGCACACCGCCCGGCTTCTCCTTATGCCGTTGCTGTTCGCTGCGCCCTGCGCGGTGCGGGCGCAACAAGCGCCTCCGACCGAAAGTGCGCCTGAAGCCGATCAGCCGTTGCAGGCCATGCCTGACATCGGCGTTGACTGGCCGGACATGGGGCAGGCCGACAGCGTCACGCCCCTGCCGGAAGATCCGATGGATGCGCAGGCGCAGGATGCAACGCAGGCCCAGACCGGCGTGCAGCCAGCCGCCGATGCGCAGGCCATGACCACTCCCGATACATCGGTTGATGCGGTTTCGGCCGAAGATGGTCAGGCCGACGACGCAGCCAGCTTCGCCGATGCCGGGGAGGAGCGCCGCTATACGGTGCAACTGAATGGCATCGACACCATTGCCGATGCCCAGTTCACGCTGCGCTTCGATGAATTGTCGGTCCTGCGGCAGGGGCAGGGCAAGTCCGCCAACCTCGCCCAGATCAACCGGCGGATGAAGGAAGACGGCGAACTGCTCGACCGGCTGTTGCGTGCGAAGGGCTATTATGCCGCGCGTATCCGCAGCGCCGTCGCTGCGCCGCCACCGGGCAGCGACCGGCTGTCCGTCAGCTTCGATATCGTGCCGGGGACGCAATATCTGCTGGAGTCGGTGGACGTCACGGGGCTTGCAGAAACCGGGGAGCGCGAAGCGGATCTGCGCGCGGCCTTTCCGCCCAAGGCCGGCGATCCGATCGACGCGGATGTGATTCTGGCCGGGCGCGATACACTGTCGACGCGCTTGGCCGAAAGCGGCTTTCCCTTCGCCAAGGTGGACGAACCGGAAGTGCGGATCGACCATGAAGAGCGCAATGGCGATCTGGACATCATCGTCACGCCCGGCGGTTTTCGTCGTTTCGGTACGATCCATGTCGATGATGCGACATTGTTTGATGCGCATCATGTGCAGGAAATTGCCCGCTTCGATCCGGGCGATACCTATATGGCGTCCGACGTTGAGGATTTGCGCCGCGCCATCGTCGCCACGGGTCTTGTCTCCTCGGTCAGCCTGACGCCAAAGGATGCGGGCGATGGCGAGCATGTCGATCTGGACGTTGCGATGCGCCCCGCGCCGCTTCGCACCATTGCGGGCGAACTGGGCTATGGCACGGGCGAAGGCTATCGCGCCGAAGTCAGTTGGCAGCATCGCAATCTCTTCCCGCCCGAAGGGGCGGCGACCGTTCGCGGCGTCATCGGCACGCAGGAACAGACCGCATCCTTCACCTATCGCCGCAGCAATTTCAAACGGCGCGACAATGTGCTGACCGGGCTGGTGTCGATCAGCAATATCAAGCGCGACGCCTATGATGCGCGCACGATCAACCTGTCGGCCGCGATCGAGCGGCAGAGCAATATATTGTTCCAGAAGAAATGGGTCTGGCGCTTTGGTGGCGAATTGATCGCGTCGGACGAAGCCGACGCCTTCAGCAACGGGGCGCGGCGCACCTTCCTGATCGGTGCGGTGCCCGTCAGCCTGACCTATGATGGCAGCGACGACCTGCTCAATCCCAGCAAGGGCTTTCGGCTGGGCGCGCGGGTGAGCCCCGAACTGTCCTTCCAGAACACGACCTTCGGCTATGCCCGGGTGCAGGTGGACGGCAGCGTCTATCAGCCCATGACGGAAAAGGTGGTGGTCGCCGCCCGTGCCCGCTTCGGCACCATCCTGGGATCGACGGTCGATCAGATCGCGCCGTCGCGGCGCTTCTATGCCGGTGGCGGCGCGTCGGTGCGCGGTTATGGCTATCAGGCGATCGGGCCGCGCTATGGCGAGGATGACGATCCGGTCGGCGGCAAGAGCCTGGCCGAATTTTCGCTCGAAACCCGCGTGCGCTTCGGCAATTTCGGCGTCGTGCCCTTTGTCGACGCCGGCAATATCTCCACCAGTTTCCTGCCGCGCTTTCGCGACCTGCGCATCGGCGCGGGCATGGGCGTGCGCTATTACAGCAATTTCGGGCCGATCCGCGTCGATGTCGGCACGCCGCTCAATCCCCAGCCGGGCGATCCCAAGGTGGCGGTCTATGTCTCGCTGGGGCAGGCTTTCTGATGGCGGAGGATAGCGCGCCGCCGATCGCGCCACCGCCGCCCGCCCGACGCCATCGCGCATGGGACGGGCGTTGGCAGCGCTGGGTCGCGGGCGTGCTGGCGGCGGCGCTATTGATCATTGTCGGCGCGCTGGCCTGGCTGGACACCGGGCCGGGACATCGCTTCCTCGCCAGCCGCATCGCGACGATCAAGTCCGCCTCTGGCCTGAAGATCGAGGTCGGCGCGATCGAGGGCAGCATCTATCGCAAGGCGGTGCTGCGCAACCTGACCCTGTCCGATCCCAAGGGGCGGTTTCTGGATGCGCCCCGCGTCGAACTGGACTGGTGGCCCTTCGCCTGGCTGTCCAATCGGCTGGACATTGACCGGCTGGTCATTCCGCAGGCAACGCTGCACAAGCTGCCCAGCCTGAACCCCACCCAGCGGCAAGGGCCGATCCTGCCCGGCTTCGATATTCGGCTGATGCAATTTTCGGTCGGGCGGCTCGACATTGCCGAAGCGGTGCATGGCCGGGTGCAGACCGCGACGATGGCGGGCGACGCCGATATTCGCGGCGGCCGTGCGATCATCGACCTGACGGCGCGAACGCTCGACGGCAGCGATGCGCTGACGATCGCGCTCGACAGCCGGCCCGACGCCGATCGGTTTCAACTCGACGTCACCGTCAACGCGCCCAAAGCGGGCGTGCTGGCGGCGATGGCCGGGCTGAAGCAGGATGCCAATCTGCGCATCGGCGGAAAGGGCAGTTGGAGCCGCTGGGACGGCCGTCTCGCCGCCACGCTGGACGGCAATCCCGCCGCTGATTTCGTGCTGGCGGCGCGCAGCGGCGCCTATTCCGCGCGTGGCACGATCGAGGGCGGGGCGATCGCCGGCAATGGGCTTTTCCGTCGCATGGCCGATCCGCGCCTGGCCGTGCGGGCGAGCGGCACCATGGTCGATCGGGTGATCGACGGGCATATGATGCTGCAATCGGCGGCCTTTGGTCTGTCGGCCGATGGCGCGATCGATCTGCGCAATAATGCGCTTGATAATATGCTGCTATCGCTGCGGCTTGCGCGGCCGCAGGCGCTCGTCAAGACCATGCGCGGCAGTGACGTTATGGCAAAGGTGCGGCTGGACGGCCCCTTTGCCGGCCTTGGCTATGAATATCTGCTGACGGCAAAGCAGATCGCCTTTGACAAGACGGTCATCCATGATGTTCGCGCCGAAGGAAAAGGCCGGGCTGCTCAAAAGGGACCAGCGCTGATCCCGCTGCGGCTGCGCGCCCGCCGGCTCGACGGGCAGGGCGATCTGGTCGAGGGCATCGTCCGCAATTTCCAGATTGACGGCGTGCTGCAACTGGACGGGCAGCAGATCGTCAGCAATCCCATGCCTTTCCGGTCGGACAAGCTGCGCGGCAAGCTGACAGTCATCGCAGATCTGAAGAGCGGTCGTTATGACGCCGGGCTTGATGGACAGCTCAATGGCCTGTTCATCAAAGGTTTCGGCATTGTCGATCTGACATCCAAATTGCGCGCTGCGCCCCGCGCCGATGGCAGCTTTGGCCTCAGCGGCAATGCGATGGCGCGGGTGCGGCGGTTGGACAATGATTTCCTGCGCACGCTGGGCGGCGGATTGCCGACGGTAAGAGGCGGACTGGAACTGCTGCACGGCGGCGCACTGGCGCTGACCAACCTGAAGCTGGACGCACCCTTGCTGACCCTCAACGGTCGTGGCCTGCGTCATCCTGATCAGACGCTGCATCTGGAGGCGAGCGGACGGCATCAGCGCTATGGGCCGCTGCAACTGACGCTGGACGGCATGATCGAGCGGCCGACGATCGACGTGACGTTGCAACGGCCGATGGATGCGCTGGGCCTGCGCGACGTGCATGCCCATCTGATCCCCGACACAAATGGCTATAGCTATGTCGCGTCGGGCGGATCGACGCTGGGACCGTTCAACGGTCGCGGCGTCATCCTGTTGCCGCAGGGCGGGCAGGCCGTGGTGCGCGTCGCCAACCTGTCCGTATCCGGCGTCACGGCGAGCGGCGATATTCGTCCGATCGATGGTGGGCTGGACGGGCAACTGGGCGTCACTGGCCCTGTGACCGGCTATATCGGCTTCCGCCCGGTCGATGCGGTCCAGCAGGTGCAGTTGAAGCTGAGCGCCAGCGACGCCAGCTTCGACGGGCCGACCGTGATCGCAGTGCGACGCGGCACGCTCGATGGCACGATCCTGCTCGATCCTGCCGGCACCAGCGTCACCGCCACGGCGCAGGCGCGCGGGCTTCGCGTGGGTGGCGTGCTGCTGGGCCGGTTTGCCGCCAATGCCGAACTGGTCGACGGCAAGGGCAAGATACGCGGCAGCCTGTCGGGTCAGCGCGGCCGCATCTTCGATCTTCAGGGCGAAGCGCAGGTCGAGCCGGATCGCATCCGCCTGTCGGCCGGCGGCACCATCGACAAGCGGCCGATACGCCTCAATCGTGCCGCGCTTTTCTCCCGGACGGAAGATGGCTGGCGCCTGTCGCCCGCCACGATCGGCTATGCCGGCGGATCGCTGCAACTGGCCGGCGAACTGGGGGCGACCTCCACCCATGTCGAGGCGCGGATGCAGAAGCTGCCTCTCTCGCTGCTCGACATCGCCTATGACAATCTGGGGCTGGGCGGCATGGCGACGGGATCGCTCAGCTATGTCCAGCCGCGTGGCGGCGGCCTGCCCACTGGCAAGGCGGAACTGCGCATCCGTGGTCTCTCCCGATCGGGCCTGTCCTTGAGTTCCCGCCCGGTCGATGTCGGCGTGAACGCCGTGCTGACGCCGGATCGGCTGGCGACGCGCATGGTCTTCGTCGGCGATGGCAAGACGGTGGGGCAGGCGCAGGCGCTGCTGACCCCGCTGGGGTCGGACGGCGGCATCGTGGACCGACTGAACCGCGCGCCAGTGTTCGCGCAGCTGCGCTATAATGGCGCAGCGGATACGCTCTGGCGACTGACCGGGGTGGAAATTGTCGACATTAGCGGCCCGGTTGGCGTTTCTGCCGACGTGCGAGGCACATTGGGCGATCCAACCATTACCGGCAATTTCACGACGGATAATGCCGCGATCAATAGCCCGGTGACAGGCATGCGGCTGAAGAACGTCAAGGCGCGTGGCCGCTTCTCCGGCGCACAACTGGTCATTTCCAGCTTCTCCGCCAGCGCTCAAAATGGCGGTTCGGTGAACGGAACCGGCCGCTTCACCTTCAACGGCATTGCCGGCGTGGGCATGGACCTGGCGTTGCAGGCTGACAATGCCGCCCTGCTGGAGCGCGACGATATCGCCGCGACCGTCACCGGGCCGATTACGCTGAAATCCGACGGGATAGGCGGCACGATCGGCGGCGACCTGATCCTCAACCGCAGCCGCTTCACCATGGGCCGCGCGGCGGCCGTGGCGGAAATCCCGGAGCTGCGCGTGACGGAGATCAACCGCCGTGGCGATGAAATCGAACGCCCGCGCAGCAATGTCCCCTGGACTTTGGCGGTCAAGGCGCGCGCGCGCAACCGCTTGACCGTCACCGGCCTTGGCCTCGACAGCGAATGGCGCGCCGACCTCGACATTGGCGGGGTTGTCACCAATCCGGCCATCGCCGGCCGGGCCGAACTGGTGCGGGGCGGCTATGAATTTGCCGGCCGCCGTTTCGAACTGCGCGAAGGCCATATCCAGTTCGATGGCAAGGTGCCGGTCAATCCAACGCTGGACATCAGTGCGGAGGCCGACGTCAGCGATCTGTCCGCCACCATCCATGTCGGCGGCACGGGCCTGAAACCCGACATCACTTTCACCAGCACGCCCGCCATGCCGCAGGACGAATTGCTGTCCCGCATCCTGTTCGGCACATCGATCACCAATCTGTCCGCACCCGAAGCGCTGCAACTCGCCTCCGCCGTCGGGTCGCTTCAGGGCAATGGCGGGCTGGACCCGATCAACGCCGTGCGCAAGGCGGCGGGCCTTGACCGGCTGCGCATCATCGCCGCCGACCCGACGCAGGGGCAGGGTACATCAATCGCGGCGGGCAAATATCTGACCCGCAAAACCTATGTCGAACTGATCACCGACGGGCAGGGGTACAGCGCCACCCGGATGGAATATCAGGTCACGCGCTGGCTTTCGCTGCTTGGGGCCATCTCCACCCTCGGGCGCCAGAGCGCCAACGTCCGCGTTTCCAAGGATTATTGACCGTGACCAAGAGCCGTATCGACGCTGGCACCGCGATCAGCGTGATGGATCTGTTCACCATCGGCATTGGTCCGTCCAGTTCGCACACGGTCGGCCCGATGCGCGCCGCGCTGATGTTCATGGACACGCTACCAGCCATCCCGTCGCGGGTGCAGTGCGAATTGTTCGGATCGCTGGCGCTGACCGGCAAGGGGCACGCCACCGATGTCGCCATCCTGCTCGGTTTGTCGGGCCATCGCCCCGAAAGCGTCGATCCCGATGCCATTTCGACCATCCTCGCCGCGATCCGCTGCGAAGGGCGCATCCAGGCGGGCAGCGCCGTTGACCATTGGGTGCCCTTCAAAGAAGACAGCGACCTTCTCTTCCGCATGGGCGAGTTCCTCGAAGCGCACAGCAATGGCATGCGCTTTTCGGCGTGGTTCGACGGGCGCGCCGAACCGCTGGTGCGCGACTATTATTCGATCGGCGGCGGCGCGGTGCTGCCCGGCGTTGTCCCGGTCAGCGACGACGCGCCGCTCGGTCATAATGTCGTTCAGCCCTATCCCTTTTCCTCCGGCGCAGAGATGTTGACGCAGGGCGAGGCGAGCGGCCTGTCGATCGCGACGCTGGTGTTGCGTAACGAAGGCGCCTGGCGCGTGCAGGCGGAGACGGACGCTTTCCTCGACAGCGTGATCGACGCCATGTCCGCTTCCATCGACCGGGGGTTGATGCAGGAAGGGTTGCTGCCCGGCGGCCTTAAGGTGCGCCGTCGCGCCCGCGCCATTCATCAGCGGCTGCGGTTGCAGCGGGATGCGCTGGGGCCGGCGCAGATTTTCGAATGGGTCAGCCTGTTCGCGCTGGCCGTGAATGAGGAAAATGCGGCTGGCGGCCGGGTCGTCACCGCCCCAACCAATGGCGCAGCGGGCGTGATCCCGGCGGTGCTCCATTATTACCGCCGTTTCGTGCCCGGAGCCGATCGTGATGGGGAGCGTCGGTTCCTGCTCACCGCCGCCGCGATCGGCTTCCTCTATAAAAAGCGCGCCTCCATCTCCGCCGCCGAAATGGGCTGTCAGGGCGAAGTGGGCGTTGCCTGTTCCATGGCGGCGGCCGGGCTGGCCGCTGTCCTAGGCGGCACCAACAGCCAGGTCGAAAATGCCGCGGAGATCGGCATGGAGCATAATCTGGGCCTCACCTGCGATCCGATCGGCGGCCTTGTCCAGATACCCTGCATCGAACGCAATACGATGGGTGCGGTGAAGGCCATCAACGCCGCCTATCTCGCCTTGCAGGGGGATGGGCGGCATATCGTCAGCCTGGACGCGGTGATCGAAACCATGCGCCAGACGGGCGAGGATATGGCCAGCCGCTACAAGGAAACATCGCTCGGCGGCTTGGCCGTCAATGTGGTGGAATGCTGATCGGGCGCACGCAACTCATCGCCTGATGCGCACATATGCGCGGCGAACCGAAGCGGTTTCGTGTCATTAATGCCACATAATCAGATGTTTATCTCCTGTTCATGAAACCAGCGCGGCCGTTCTGGCTTCTGCCTCTCACCCCTGTCGGGGCGATAAGGACAATGGAGATACCCTATGCGTAAGTTGATGGTCGCAACTCTTCTGGCTGGCGCAACCGTCGCCGCTCCCGCGCTCGCGCAGGAGGCCGGCCCGACCTTCACCGGCCCCCGTGTCGAGGGCATATTGGGCTATGACCACACCGGCGCAGGCAGCAGCGTCGATAATGATAATGGCAGCGACGACCAGAAGATCGACGGTCTTCTCTATGGTGTTGGCGCGGGCTATGACGTCAATCTGGGCAGCGCAGTCGTCGGCGTCGAAGGCGAATGGACCAACTCCACCTCGAAGAGCAACCGCCGCGACCTGACTGACAATTTCGGTTTCGGCCGGGTCAAGCAGGGCCGTGACCTCTATGTCGGCGCGCGTGCGGGCATCCTCGCCGATCCTGCGACGCTGGTCTATGTGAAGGGCGGTTACACCAATACCAAGCTCAACGTGCTGGCCGGTGATAGCGATGAAAGCACCGACACCGCGTTCAAGCTGGACGGATGGCGCATCGGCGCGGGCGTGGAGCGCGCGATCAACGCCAACACCTTCGCCAAGGTCGAATATCGCTATTCCAAATATGAGGACGCGCACATCAACTTCGCCGATGGATCGACCAGCAGCGAATTTGGCGTCGACACCGATCGTCATCAGATCGTCGGCAGCGTTGGCTGGCGCTTCTGAAAGACGGCGGCCAATACCGCATTAGGGAAGGGGCCGGTCCTGCGATCGGCCCCTTTTTGCGTCGGTATGCCGATGGCCCCTATCTGACCGCGTGCCGAGATGTTATTTACACGCATGTGAGTAACGCGATTCCCCATCTGTACCCCGTTGGCATCGAGCCGGACGACATCGACTTCATGGGGCACGTCAACAATGCCAGCTATCTGAAATGGGTGCAGAATGCGGTGCTGGACCATTGGCGCGCACTGGCCCCGGCCGAAGCGGTCGCCCAGCATCTATGGGTCGCGCTCAAGCATGAGATCACCTATCGCAAGCCGACTTTCCTCGATGACGAGGTGATCGCCACCGTCCTGCTGGAAAAGGTGCAGGGCGCGCGCGCTTTCTACGAAACCGTGATCCGCCGTGGGGAGGAAGTGCTGGCGGAGGTCAAGTCCAGTTGGTGCTGCATCGACGCCGGCACGCTGCGCCCCGCACGGCTGGCGCGCGACGTGATCGATCATTTTTTCGCTGCGGATGAAGGCGGCGACCGCACTTGAACGGCGTGTCTGGTGTCGGATTTGTGTGGCTTTGGGACGATCCGCTCATGCGGCGATCGATTTCAGATATGGTTCCCAGCCGGTATATATACAGCGCTGGAAGGCGGAACGATGCTCAAATCCCAGCCGAAAATGAGCGCCGTTGATTTTGCTGAGGCACGAATATCTTCCCAGGCGGGGTCGGCGAGCACAGCTTCATCTGTCCAGAAATAAGCATATTCCTCGACACTCATCGAAGTTAACAACTGGTCCAGAGCTTCGATGGCAGCGCGTTGCTCAACGGTAATTTTGTCTTCGTGCCCGGCCAACCCGTCAAGGGCGCTCTCAAAATCAAGAGCAAGTTCGTCAGCCTTGCATACAAAATTGGGGAATAAGGAGAGTTGTATTGCCGCAGGCTGTGCAAGGGCAATCACGGCCCGTTGAAGATGATTGTGCATCGACGCTCTCCGTTCGGCAGTAAAGAAGCTAAGCTATCTCTCAAACGGCCGCAAATTCTCGCTTCAAGACACATTCCCGTCCGTCATGCCGGGCTTGCCCCGGCATCCCGCTTTTCTCTGCAAACGCCAAAAAAGAAGCGGGCCCCCGGATCGGATAAGGGCTGACGGAAGCTGGTCGCAGGTCGACTCACCGCTTCTCCTTTATAGCGTCGCTTCAATCTCCCGCGCGGCCATGTCCGGGTTTTCCGCTTGGGTGATCGGGCGACCGATGACCAGCATGGATGCGCCCCGATCGAGCGCCTGACGGGGCGTCACCGCGCGCTTCTGATCGCCCAGCGCACCACCGGCAGGGCGCACGCCCGGCACCACGAAATAGCCGTCATTCCACGCCGCCTTGGCGATCGCGACTTCCTCGCCCGAGCAGACGATGCCGTCCAGCCCCGCGCTCTGCGCCAGATCGGCGAGCCGGCGAACCTGATCCTCGGCTTTCCCACCGACACCGATGTCAGCCAGATCGCTATTGTCCAGGCTGGTCAGCACGGTCACGGCCACCACCTTCGTATTGATGCCGGCCGCTGCCTTCGCGTCTTCCAGCATGGCGCGGCCGCCGGCGGCATGCACGGTCAGCACGGCGGGCTCCAACACATGCAGCGCCTGCACCGCCTTCGCCACAGTGTTGGGAATGTCGTGCAGCTTCAGGTCGAGGAAGATCGGCAGGCCGAACTTCATCATTTCGTGCACGCCATGATGGCCATTGGCGCAGAAAAATTCGAGGCCCAGCTTCAATCCGCCGACATGATGCTTCACCTGCCCGGCAAGGGATTGCGCCTTGGCAAGGTCGGGCGTGTCGATGGCGACGTAGATGGGGCTGGTCATGCTGGTCCTGTAAGCGTGGGAGTGGGGGCGGCGCTATCCGGGATTGCCGCGGGAGACAATGGGTCCGGCGATGCCGCCGGGACGGGGGCAGGGGCGGTGGTTGCGGCGACCAGCGCGCGTTCCGCGCTGTCGAGCCGGCGCTTCAGCCGCCAGCGAGTCGCCCGCGCCATTACCCAGAAGGGCAGCGCGCCGAGCAGGAAGGCGAGCAGCATCGGGAACCAGATCTTGGTTTCCCAGACGATGTCGCCCCAGACTTTGATCTCCACGGGCCGATTATTCGCCTTGAAGAACAAGGCGGCGGCAACCGCGATGACAACCCACCAGGCTGTCCGCAAAAATTGCATAGGCTTGAACCCCCTTGCTGCTGCTTTGGGGTAGCTTAGGCGATCGAGACGGATTTCGAAAGCGTCTGATCGATCCTGTCGATGGCGATGGTCATGGAAAGCTGCGCGCTGTCGCCCGGCGCGACCATCGCCATGCCGCTGCGGTTGATAGCGTCGGGCATATGGCTGACCGGCTCCAGACAGAAATCCTGGCTATTGGGCGGGCGATAGACATGCAGCCAGTCCGCGCCTTGCGCGGTGAGGGTCAGGCGCAGGCCGTCGCCCCGCTCGACAATGGCAGGGCCGCTCCAGCCGGCATAGGCATTGTCGATCAGCGTGTCGCCGCGCACGATGCCGGGGCGCGACCAGTCGCCCAGCATATCGGCCGGCGCCTCGCGTTCGGGCAGCATGTCGGGGGTAGAGAGCCACAGGCTGCGCGCATCGAAGCGCAGCGTCGTGGCTTCATCCGCCAGAAAATAGGGGTGGAAGCCCAGGCTGGCGGGCATCGGGGCGTCGCCAAAATTTGTGAGAGACAAGGACATGGACAGTTGCGACGGCGTCAGCGCAATGTGCTGTTCTGCGCGATAGGGCCATGGCCAGCCGGCATCGCCGGCGTGGGTCTGGACAAGGCGCGCTGCGTCCGGACCTGTCTCATTCGCTGTCCACGGCGTCTGCCAGCCAAAGCCGTGAATGCTGTGGGGATGATCGCCGAAATTGAGCGGGAGTTGATATTCGTCGCCATCGACCGTGAAGCGACCGTCCGCAATGCGATTGGCATAGGGGATGAGCGGGAAGCTGGCCATGGCGAGCGGATCGCCAGCCCCCTCGGGCGCGCGGCGCATCAGATCGACGCCGTCCAGCGCCAGATAGAGCAGCGACCCGCCGACAGCAGGCGAAAGGGCCGCTTCCAGCCCTCCCGCCCGCAGGATGATGCGATCCTTGCTCAGCCGACCATATCCTCAAGTTCGCGACCCTTGGTTTCATGCACCATGGCGCGGACGAAGAAGAAGCTGATCGCCGCGAACAACGCATAGCCGGTATAGGTGACGACCAGTCCCGGCGACACGGCGAGCGAGGGGAAGCTGACCGAAATGGCGGCGTTGGCGATCCACTGGGCAAAGCCCGCGACCGCGAGGCCCGATCCGCGAATCTGGTTCGGGAACATTTCGCCCAGCATCACCCACATGATCGGACCCCAGCTGAGGTTGAAGAAGATCACATAGAGGTTCGCCGCGATCAGGGCCATCAGGCCGTTATGGCCCGGCAGCACCACGCCGCCATCCGCGCCGGTGACAGCGGTGGAGAAGGCATAGGCGACAACCGCCAGCGTCACCGCCATGCCGGCCGATCCGATCAGCAGCAGCGGCTTGCGACCGATCTTGTCCACCAGCATGATGGTGCCAAGGCACGCGCCGATCGACAGCACGCCCGACAGGATGTTGATCTGAAGCGCATTATCTTCCGAAAAGCCGACGGCTTCCCAAAGGGTCGCGCCATAGTAGAAGACGACATTGATGCCGACCAGTTGCTGGAAAACGGCAAGGCCAATGCCGGTCCATACGATCGGGCGGACCTTGCCCGTGGTCTTGCTGATCAGGTCCGACAGCTTCGGACGGTGATGATCGGCGGCCAGGCTGGCGCGGATTTCCGTCACCTTGCGCGCGGCTTCCTGCGCACCGAACAGGCGGGTGAGAACGGCAAGCGCGCGTTCTTCCTGCCCACGGGCGACGAGATAGCGGGGGCTTTCGGGAATGACGAGCAGGGCGAGGAAGTAGATGGCGGCAGGAATGGCCTGCAACCAGAACATCCAGCGCCAGGCCGGGAAGTCCAGCCACAGCGGCGCGGTCGATCCACCGGCATAGCGGGCCAGCACGAAATTGGCGACGAACGCGCCGGTCAGGCCGGAAATGATCATCACCTGCTGCACCGACGACAGGCGTCCGCGTACATTGGCGGGGGTGACTTCGGAGATATAGACCGGCGAAATGACGCTGGCCGCGCCCACGCCCAGACCGCCGATGATGCGGGCGAAGATGAAGACGACGGAGGAACTGGCGGCCCCGCCAGCAGCGCGCTGACGAGGAACAGGATGGCGGCGGCCATCATCACCCCGCGCCGGCCGATCAGGTCGGCCATGCGGCCCGCGCCGAACGCGCCGATCGAAGAGCCGACCAGAATCGCGCCGACATTGATGCCGATGCCCAGCTTGCCCAGATCAAAGGCGCTTTCCAGCCCCTTTTGCGTGCCGTTGATGACGCCCGAATCATAGCCGAACATGAAGCCGCCGATCGTCGCCACCGCCACGATCGCCGCGATGAAGGCCATATTGACCCTCTCGGCGCTCCCCTCACTCATTTCTCGTTCCTTCCAGCTCTCTTATATCGTTGCGACATGGCCCGGCAGCCCGGCGACGCCGGGATCGAAGGCGAACAGATCGCCTGCCAAGGGCTGTTCTGTCAACGCTGTCATGTCCAGTCCCTTGCGCGCCGTCGTTGCATAGGCGGTGCGCAGGTCGTCGCCACCGAAGGCAATTTTCGTGATGTTGGCGACGGGGAAGCGGATTTCGCGCATCAGCTTGCCGGCCGGATCATAGCGCCGCACCGCCCATCCGCCGAACAGGCCGGTCCACAGACAGCCTTCGGCATCCACGGTCGGCCCGTCGGGATAGCCCGCGCCATCCTCTATCTTGGCAAAGAGGGTAGTGTTGCCAACCGATCCGTCGTCCAGCACATCGGTTCGCCAGATGCGTTTGCCCAGCGTGTCGGTGTGATAGAGGATGTTGCCGTCGGGCGAGAAGGCGGGGCCGTTGGTGATCGATACTGCCGGCAGGCCGGTTTCGATGCAGCGATCGCCCTGAAAGCGGTAAAAATAGCCGCTGTCCGCTTCTTCCGCGTCATCCATCGACCCGAACCAGAGCGCACCGTCCGGCGCCACGCAGGCGTCATTCTGGCGATTGCCGGGCAGATGCGCTTCGGGGATATGGATCAGCGCGAAACTGCCCTGTGCCGGGTCGAAGCGATGCACGCCCGATTGCAGGCCGACCGCGAACAGGCCATCGGCGGTGGGTAATATCCAGCCGACCTGCCCCGGCGCATCCCAGCTGCGCCCGACGCCCAGCACCGGATCATAGCGATGCACGCGATGCGCCTTGATGTCTACGAACCAGAGGGCGGCGTCGCGCGCCACCCAAACCGGCCCTTCGCCCAAGGTCGCGCCGACGGACAGGACGCTGTGCGGATCGGCGATGGCCATGTCCGCAGGCATCTCAGCGCCAGCCAGCGTCGATGAAATAGTCATGCGCGGTGCAGTAGCGCGCATCGTCCGACGCCAGGAACATCGCCAGCGCGGCGACGTCGACAGGCAGGATGCGGCCATCCAGGCACTGGGCCGCGACGATTTCCGCTTCGCCTTCGGGTGTGTACCATTTTTCCTGCCGCAGCGTCTTCACATTGCCGGGGATGATGGTGTTGACGCGGATATTGTCGCGACCAAGATCGCGCGCCAGACTGCGGGTCAGACCTTCGATCGCAGCCTTCGATGTCTGGTACAGCACCAGATCGGGCAAGGCGAGGTGCCAGCTGATCGATCCGAAATTCAGGATCACGCCGCCACCCGCGCGCTTCATCGCCGGGACCACCGCCTGCGCTGCGAAGAACAAATGGCGCAGGTTTACCGCCATCCGTTCTTCCCAATAGGCCGGCGTCACCTCTTCGATTGTATGGCGATCGTCATTGGCGGCATTATTGATCAAAATATCGATGCCGCCCAGTTGCTGCTCGACCGTCGCCAGCATTGCCTGCACGGCGTCAATGTCGCGCAGATCAACGGCGTGGAAGACCGGCGCAAAGTCCGCGCCGGACAGCCGCGCGACCAGTGCTTCGCTCGCCTCGACGGCGATGTCGCAGAAGGCGACTTGCGCGCCCTGACCGACGAACGCCTCGACCAGTCCTTCGCCGATGCCGCTGCCGCCGCCACTGATAAAGACCCGCTTGCCCTTCAGGCTTGGGTAGATGGCGTGGCTCATGCGGTTTCCTTTTCCGCTACGGTCAGCAGGCCGCGCGTCGCGAGGTTGGTCATCAGGGCGGTCAGGCCGAAGGTCCAGGGCGCGGCGTCCTTCGACGTGACGACCTTGTTCACCAGCTTGCCCAGACGCGGGGTGGAGATGGCGACGATGTCGCCCACCTTGTGGGTGAAGCCCCGGCCCGGATCGTCACGATCCTGCACAGGGGCGAACAAGGTGCCCAGGAACAGGGTGAAGCCGTCGGGATATTGATGTTCCGAAAGGGTCTGGCGCACCAGTTCCAGCGGATCGCGGCTGATCTGGTTCATGCTGCTGACGCCTACCAGACGATAGCCTTCCGGTCCGTCGATGGTCAGGCCGACTTCCGCGTTGCGGACATCGTCGATGGAGAAATCGCCGTCGAACAGGCGGATGAGCGGGCCAAGCGAGCAGGAGGCGTTATTGTCCTTCGCCTTGCCCAGCAACAGGGCGGAGCGTCCCTCAAAGTCTCGCAGGTTGACGTCATTGCCCAGCGTCGCGCCGATCGCGGCGCCGGCGGCGTTCACCACCAGCACGACTTCCGGCTCGGGGTTGTTCCAGGTGGAATCGGACCGGATGCCGATTTCCGCGCCCAGACCGACGGTGGAGAGGACCGGCGACTTGGTGAAGACTTCGGCATCGGGGCCGATCGCGACTTCCAGATATTGCGACCACAGGCCGTCTTCGATCAGGGCGGCCTTGAGCGCAGCGGCTTCCGGCGTGCCCGGCACCACGGCGCGGATCGATCCGCCCACGCGTTCCTCCAGACGGCCGCGAATATCGGCGGCGGCGCTGGCGTCGCCGCGCGCGCGTTCTTCGATCACGCGTTCCAGCGCGGACAGGGCGAAGGTCACGCCGCAGGCCTTGATGCATTGCAGGTCGACCGGGCTGAGCAGAGGGAGGTCCAGCGTTTCGAGCGGACCAAGCGCTTCCCCGGCGGAGGCGGCGAGCGGCAATTGTTCGACCAGTTGCGCCACGGTCGGCGCGACCCGGCTCATATCATAGGCGACGCCTTCGACAACCAATATGGGGCTGGGGCCGGCGGCGGTCTGGACGCGGCCAAGAAATGCGCCACTGCGCCAGTCGGCAGGCAGGCAATCGAGCAGGGAGATTTCGCCCGGCATCATTAACTCCTAAAAGACAGTTGTTAAATTGATAGCGCTACCAACATCGAACCGGGGCAGAGTCAAGGGGTGTTGCGCAAATGGCGCGTAAGCGGAAAGTCGTAGGGGTGGGGCGACTTGTCCCTTTTCCGCTACCCGGCTTTGGGGCATAGCGGGCCAATCATGAGCAAGCCTGAAGACAGTGCGCCGTCCATCGGCGCAGACGCCACCGCTTCCCTCACCCCCGACGCCGGTGCGAACGCCGATTCCTCCGTCGGCAAGGCCGATCTGGCCAGCGCGGCGCGCAAATCGGCCGGCAAGGGAATATGGATGGGAACCGCGGTAGGGATTGGATCGGCCGCCATTGTCGCGGCGCTGCTCTACGCCCGCAAGAAGGGCTGATCCTTCCTTCATATTAGAGCATTTTGAAGTCATCTGGAACAGATGACGGCTCGCAAAATGCGGAAAACAAAAGACTCTATAGAGTGTAGTGCGGTTCAATCTAATTGCATCACGATCTGGCGCTTCGATCGTTGACCGGGCGGGCCTGAAAGAACGGTCCGGTGGCGGTTCGCGCAGAATGCCTGGTAACGGCAAGCAAAAAAGGGCGGCATGGCCTTCGCTCCATGCCGCCCCTCCGGCGCGACCCGGCAGGCTCTATTGTCCGCCCCCGTTTAAATGTTGGGGGTCGGTGATGAGCGGCCTGTTATCCTGCGCCGCCACTCAGATAGCTGATCAGTTCGGGCTTGCTGATATTGGCGCTTTTATCCTTGTCGGCCGTGGAAAAAGCGCCATTGGCCCAGGCCATGACCTGATCCTGCGGCAATTGCGATCCGGTCGCCTTCATTTCCTGCGTCTTGAGCGCGACCATCCAGCGGGAAAATTCGGACTGGTCCAGTTGCCCGTCGCTATTGGCGTCATAGGCGGGGAATTCACTATCGACGATCGAAGCCACCGTGGTTGCGGGATTGGCCGGTGCGGCCGGCTGCGCGGAACCAGCCGGGGCGGCCGGTTGGGCGGGCGCGGCGGGCATGGCCCCCGGATCGGGCGTCGGCGTCTGCTGCGCCAGAGCCGGCGCAGCGACCAGCAGAGCAGCCGTGAACAAGAATGAGCGGACCATCGAAAACTCCTGAAAGCGGCTTTTTGGCATGTCCGCATGTCGGGGCGGCTGCCGTAAATTCATGGTGAAACAAATGTTGACGTCGCTTATTGTTCCTTAACATCTGTTCATCTTGTGTCATTCGTCTGTAAATATCGCTCGCTTCATCCTTTTTTATTTTTCTTGACTGTTTCAGGCAGGGGATGGCCCTCGCCATTTGCTAGGGCGGCATGGGGCTGCTAGGCGGCGCGGCAATATCCACCCTCCAGCCGCAGGATTCGCCCATGGTCCCCCGCTATTCCCGTCCCGCAATGACCGCCCTCTGGGAGCCGGAAGCCCGCTTCAAGATCTGGTTCGAGATCGAGGCGCATGCGACCGAGAAACTGGGAGAACTGGGCGTCGTTCCGCCTTCGGCCGCCAAGGCGCTATGGGACTGGTGGGCGACCAACCCGTCGATCGACGTTGCCGCGATTGACGCGATCGAAGCCGTCACCAAGCATGACGTCATCGCCTTCCTGACCTGGGTTGCCGAGCAGGTGGGCGACGAAGCGCGCTTCATGCATCAGGGCATGACCAGCTCCGACGTTCTGGACACCTGCCTTGCCGTGCAGCTGGCCCGCGCATCCGACATATTGATCGAAGACCTCGACAAGCTGCTGGAGGTGATCAAGCGTCGCGCCTTCGAACATAAGCTGACGCCGACCATCGGCCGCAGCCACGGCATCCATGCCGAGCCGGTGACGTTCGGCCTCAAGATGGCGGAAGCCTACGCCGAATTTTCGCGTTGCAAGACCCGGCTGATCGCTGCCCGCGCCGAAATCGCCACCTGCGCCATTTCGGGCGCCGTCGGCACCTTCGCCAATATCGACCCGCGCGTCGAAGAGCATGTCGCGGACAAGCTGGGCCTGGCCATCGAGCCGGTATCGACGCAGGTCATTCCGCGCGATCGCCACGCCATGTTCTTCGCCACGCTGGGCGTCATCGCCTCGTCGATCGAGCGTCTCGCCGTGGAAGTGCGCCATCTCCAGCGCACCGAAGTATTGGAAGCCGAGGAATATTTCTCGCCCGGTCAGAAGGGCAGCAGCGCCATGCCGCACAAGCGCAACCCGGTGCTGACCGAAAACCTCACCGGCCTCGCGCGCATGGTGCGCAGCGCGACCATCCCGGCGATGGAGAATGTGGCGCTGTGGCATGAGCGCGACATCAGCCACTCGTCGGTCGAGCGCTATATCGGCCCCGACGCAACCATCACGCTCGACTTCGCACTCGGCCGCCTGACCGGCGTGATCGACAAACTGCTCGTCTATCCTGAGCGGATGATGAAGAATCTCGACAAGATGGGCGGCCTCGTCCACTCGCAGCGCGTGCTGCTGGCCCTGACGCAGGCGGGCGTCAGCCGCGAGGATAGCTATCGCTATGTCCAGCGCAACGCCATGAAGGTCTGGGAATCGGATGGCCAGCTGTCGCTGCTGGAGCTGCTGAAGGCCGATGCCGACGTCACCGCGGCGCTGCCGGCCGAACAGATCGAGGAAAAGTTCAACCTCGACTATCATTTCAAGCAGGTCGACACGATCTTCGCCCGCGTGTTCGGCGAGGCGTAAGCCAACCTCCGTTCGCTTCGAGCCCTTCGACGCCGCCTGCGGCGTCGCTCAGGACAGGCTAAGTCGAGAAACGGTAGCGCTGCGCTAGCCGCTTCTCGACACGCTCGAAGCGAACGGATTCTGAATTTAACGCCCGCCCATTCTTGGCCGCATCCGCGGTGCGGCGTCCGACTGGCGGCGGATCAGCTCATAGTCCAGCACCAGATGTTCGGCCGCATCGCTGCTGCGGCGACCCTTCAACTGGCGCACCAACACTTCCACCGCCGCGCGCGCCATGGCGCTGATCGGCTGGCGGATGGTGGTGAGTTCCGGCCAGATGGTGGTGGCGAGCGAGGTATCGTCGAAACCGCAGACGGTCAGGTCGCCCGGTACGTCCAGCCCGGTGCGATGCGCGATGGCCACGGTGGCCGCAGCCATATCGTCATTGCTGGCGAAGATGGCCGTCGGCGGATCGATCAACGACAATATCTGTTCGGCGGCGTCCAGCCCTGACCGATAGGTGAAGAAACCCTGCGCGATCAGTTCGTCCTGCACCGGCAGGCCGGCTTCGCGCAGCGCCGCGACATAGCCTTCGAAACGGCGGCTGCTGGCGCTCTGATTCGGATTGCCCTTGATGAAGCCGATCCGATCGTGGCCCAGTGCGATCAG
This sequence comes from Sphingobium rhizovicinum, assembly GCF_042647625.1. Classification (NCBI taxonomy): domain Bacteria; kingdom Pseudomonadati; phylum Pseudomonadota; class Alphaproteobacteria; order Sphingomonadales; family Sphingobiaceae; genus Sphingobium; species Sphingobium rhizovicinum. Next base: position 1,168,430 of record NZ_JBHRVU010000004.1, read on the forward strand.
GTGGCGCGTCATTTCATAGGCGGCATGCCGGTCGTCGATGCTGACGGCGGCCAGATCGGCTGGCGCGCGCCCTGTCGCCACCGCCACCGCCGGAATCCCCGCCCGGTCCAGCGCGTCCACCAGTTCGGGCAGGTCGCAGAGCGGCGGCGGCAGGATTACGCCGTCGATGCGCCCGCGCTGCAAATGCGCGACCACCGCATCGACCGAGGTGTCGTCATCCCATTTTTCCACCACCAGGTCCACGCTGCTGCGGGTCGCCTGATCCAGACTGCCGACCAGAAATTCGCTGAGATAAGAGGAGGACGGGTTGGAGTAGAGCAGGCCAACCCGCGTTTCCTCACCCCCGGCAAGGGTGCGCGCGGCGGCGCTGGGGGCGTAGTTGAGCGCGGCGATCGCTGCCTCCACCTTTTCCCGTGTGGCGGCCCGCACCACCTGTTCGCCGTTGATGACCCGCGACACCGTCATCGGCGACACGCCGGCATGGCGGGCGACGTCGTTGATGGTGGGGGCGTTGCGCTGGCGGCGGGAAGATCGGGTATCGGTCAAGGCAGGCCCTTCTTGCGGAGCGACTGATGTCGTTACCGAAATGGTAGCGGCATCAGTCGTTCGAATAGAAGCGAAAAATCAGTTATGCCCCGGCGCATAGGGGAATTTAAGCGCCTTGTACCAGTCGAGATCATGGGCGGGCGCGGCCGATCCGGCGGGCAGGGGGCGTTTCGACACCGACTGGAAATAGGCGATGCTGGCGTCCCGCCACCACAGCGCTTCGCGATGCTGGATCGTCAGGAACGCTTCCGTCTCGGCAAAGCGCTCCGCATCGACATAGGGTTTCAGCGACGCCCATGTCGTCTGCATTTCGGTGACATAATTCACGCCCCGATCATAATGATGGATGAGGCCATCCCACAGCGTGTCGCCGGACGTCAGGCGATAGTCCCAGGGCAGATGGTGGAACCAGAGCAATTCATTTTCCGGCGTCGTCTTTGCGCTGGCCAGCAGCTTCGCGACTGGCGGCGCATATTGACCCACGGCGTCGCTGCCGCTCTTCGTCCGGTCAAAGCCGATGCCTTTCGCGTCCGCCTTATGATAATAGACCGGGTTCCATTCCGGGCGGGCGAGGTCCGACACCCAAGGCCCCGGCCCATAATGATGACCCGTGTCCATGACATGGGCGAGGCCCAGCGGCGTCATATAGTCGACCGCTGCCTCGCGCGATCCCATCATCATCTTCACGACTGGCTGCACCACCTTGGGATCGGGGGAGAAGGTCATCTCCGCCCATTCCTTCGCGATGACATCCGCTGACAGGCTGGTGTCCCATGCCAGACGGCCAAAGGCATACCAGTCGGCCTGATTGAAGATCGATCCGCTCCAGTCGCGATCCACGCCGATATTGGCGACGCCAGCAATGCCGGTCAGCTTGTGGCCCTCCAGCGATCCGTCGATCACCTTCGCGACCGTCGATCCCTTGCCCTTGGCGAAGGTATCGGCGTCCAGCGTCTCCTCGAAGAGCGGGCCGAGATAGGTCAGGTGCGTCGACTGGCCCAGATATTCCTTGGTGATCTGGAATTCCATCATCAGCGGCGTTTTGGGCATCGCGCCGAACAGCGGATGGAAGGGTTCGCGCGGCTGGAAGTCGATCGCGCCATTCTTCACCTGCACGATGACATTGTCGGCGAACTTGCCGTCCAGCGGCTTGAAATCCGTATAAGCCTGTTTCGCGCGGTCATCGGGATTATCGTGCGCGTAGACGAAGGCGCGCCACATCACGATGCCACCATGCGGCTTCACCGCTGCCGCCAGCATGTTCGCGCCATCGGCATGGGTGCGGTTATAATCCTGCGGTCCCGGCTGGCCTTCGCTGTTGGCCTTCACCAGAAAGCCGCCGAAGTCGGGAATCGCCTTGTAGATTTCGTCGGCCTTGGCCTTCCACCAGGCGGCGACGGCAGGATCGAGCGGATCGGCGGTCTTGAGGCCATCCAGTTCCATCGGTGCGGTCCATTTGACCGACAGATAGACTTTGATGCCATAGGGGCGGAACACGTCCGCCAGCGCCGCCGCCTTGGCGATATAGGGTGCGGTCAGGCTGTCGGCCTTCGCATTCACATTGTTGAGGACGGTGCCGTTGATGCCGATCGAGGCATTGGCGCGGGCGTAGTCGGAATAACGTGGCCCCTTCCAGTCGGGCAGGCGCCACCAGTCCCAGATGGATTGCCCGGCATAGCCGCGCTCGACCGTGCCATTGAGATTATCCCAATGATTGAGCAGGCGCAGGCCGATTTTCGGCGCGCTGCGGATGTCCAGCGCATCAAGGCTTTCGCCGCTCTGGGCGAGGCGCAGCCAGTGATAGGTGCCGTGGAGCAGACCCACATCGCTGTTCGCGGCGATCAGCGTCACCGCCTTGCCATCGATCATGGTCGAGCGAATCGCATAGCCCTCACTGCCCAGGCCGTCCGTCTTGACCGGCAAGGCAGGGGTGGAGGCGGGCGTCGCCAACCAGAGCGCACCTTGCTGGACTGTTGCTGACAGCGCGGGCGTGGTGCCGGTCATGCCCGCAACGGCGCGCTGCAATTCCTGGGTTGCGATGGTCAGCGTCGGCCCTGTTCCGGGGGCGACGATGGCGGTGGCATGGGCGGAAATCGCGGCGCTGCGCGGGGCATCCGCATGGGCATAGCGCAACCAGAGATCATAGCCGTCCTCGGCCCGCGCCGCAGGCGCCATTACGGGCGACAGGCTGCTGCCCGCCATGGCAATCATCCAGCAAAACAGGCGCGCTCTCACTCTTCCCTCTCCCTTGTGTCTTGATTGTCAAAGCCGGTTCGACGGGCATTGACAAGTGCGTTTGTCGGCTTAATGGTAACGCTATCAGTTTGCTCGCGGCAAGCGGAAAGATAGCCGCGTCATAAAAATGGAGAGGGGCTTCGTGATTAGAACCAGCAAAATCCTGTGCGCCGCATCGGCGCTGGCCTTCTGTATCGCCTTGCCCACGGCGCCTGTTCAGGCTGCGCCCGCGACCAGCGCGTCGGCCAATGTGGTCTACAAGGATGCCAGCGCGCCGATCGAAGCGCGTGTCGACGATCTTCTTTCGCGCATGACGCTGGATGAAAAGATCGCCCAGATCACCACCGTCTGGCTCGACAAGGTCAAGATTTTCGATGACCAGCTTCAGCTCGATCCCGCAAAGCTGGCCGCCCAATATCCCAATGGTCTGGGTCATTTTACTCGCCCATCGGACGCAAAAGCGTCCGTGAGTCCTCGGGTCGCACCGGGACGCAACCCGCGCCAGACGGTCGCGCTGGTCAACGCCCTGCAAAAATGGGCGACGACGCAGACGCGGCTCGGCATTCCGATCCTCTTCCATGAGGAGGGGCTGCATGGCTATGCGGCCGTCGGCGCGACCAGCTTCCCCCAGTCGATCGCCATGGCCTCCTCTTTCGACACGGATATGCTGCGCGATGTGAACAGCGTGATCGCGCGCGAAATCCGTTCGCGCGGCGTGCCGATGGTGCTGTCGCCGGTGGTGGACATCGCGCGTGATCCGCGCTGGGGCCGGATCGAGGAAACCTATGGCGAAGATCCCTATCTGGTCGGCGAAATGGGCGTCGCCGCGGTCGAGGGCCTGCAAGGCGTGGGCCGCGAACGCAATTTGCGCGACGGCAAGGTGTTCGCCACGCTCAAGCATCTGACCGGCCATGGCCAGCCCGAAAGCGGCACCAATGTCGGCCCCGCGCCGGTCAGCGAACGCGAGTTGCGCGAGAATTTCTTCCCGCCCTTCGAACAGGTGGTGAAGCGCACCGGCATCGAAGCCGTCATGGCCTCCTACAATGAAATCGATGGCGTCCCCAGCCATGCCAATCGCTGGCTGCTGGAAGATGTTCTGCGCGAGGAATGGGGTTTCAAGGGCGCGGTCGTCTCCGACTATTCGGCGGTCGACCAGTTGATGAGCATCCACCATATCGCCGCCAATCTGGAAGAGGCCGCGATGCGCGCGCTGGACGCCGGCGTCGACGCAGACCTGCCCGATGGCCTGTCCTACGCGACGCTGGGCAAGCTGGTGCGCGAAGGCAAGGTCAGCGAGGCGAAGGTCGATCTCGCCACTCGCCGCATGCTGGAGCTGAAGTTCCGCGCCGGCCTGTTCGAGCATCCCTATGCCGACGCCGCCGCATCGGAAAAGATCACCAATAATGCAGACGCCCGCGCTCTCGCTTTGAAGGCGGCGCAGCGCTCCATCACCCTGCTCAAGAATGACGGCATGCTGCCGCTGAAGCCCGAAGGCACGATCGCCGTCATCGGCCCGAGCGCCGCCGTGGCGCGGCTGGGCGGCTATTATGGCCAGCCGCCGCATACGGTGTCGATCCTCGACGGGATCAAGGCGAAGGTCGGTAGCAAAGCGAACATCGTCTTCGCGCAGGGTGTGAAGATCACCGAGGATGACGACTGGTGGGCGGACAGCGTCACCAAGTCCGACCCGGCGGAGAATCGCAAGCTGATCGCGCAGGCGGTGGAAGCGGCGAAGACTGTCGATCGCATCGTCCTGACGCTGGGCGACACCGAACAGTCGAGCCGCGAAGGCTGGGCCGACAATCATCTGGGCGACCGCCCGTCGCTCGATCTGGTGGGTGAGCAGCAGGAATTGTTCGATGCCTTGAAGGCGCTCGGCAAGCCGATCACCGTCGTCCTGATCAACGGCCGTCCGGCCTCGACCGTCAAGGTCAGCGAGCAGGCCAACGCCATCCTGGAAGGCTGGTATCTGGGCGAGCAGGGCGGCAATGCCGTCGCCGACGTGCTGTTCGGCGATGTGAACCCCGGCGCGAAACTGCCCGTCACCGTGCCCCGCTCGGTCGGTCAACTGCCGATGTTCTACAATGCCAAGCCCTCGGCGCGTCGCGGCTATTTGTTCGACACCACCGATCCGCTTTATCCGTTCGGTTTCGGCCTCAGCTACACGACGTTCGACCTGTCGGCCCCGCGTTTGGCGGCGACCCGCATCGGCACCGGCGGCAAGACGACTGTCTCGGTCGATGTCCGCAACACCGGCGCGCGGGAGGGCGATGAGGTCGTCCAGCTTTACATCCGCGACAAGGTCAGTTCCGTTACGCGGCCGATCAAGGAGTTGAAGGGTTTCCAGCGCGTCACGCTCAAGCCCGGCGAAACCCGCACGGTCAGCTTCACCATCAGTCCCGAAAGCCTCCAGATGTGGAACGACCATATGGAGCGTGTCGTCGAACCGGGCGATTTCGAGATCATGACCGGCAACAGCTCGGTCGCGCTCAAGTCCGCCACGCTGACGGTGCAATGATGGGGACTTTCGCCCGTCGTCAGGCGCTCGGCCTGCTTGCCTCGACCTCCTTCGCGGTCGTCACGCCTGCCTTCGCGAAGAAGGCGGACGGCCCGCTCTACAAGGATGCGTCCGCCCCCATCGACCTGCGCGTGCGCGACCTGCTGGGCCGCATGACGCTGGAGGAGAAGGTCGGCCAGATCATCGCGCTCTGGGCGACCAAGGCGGATATCATGGACGACCTGACCTTCTCGCCAGCCAAGGCGAGCAAAGCCTATCCCCAGAGCTTCGGTCAGATCACCCGGCCTTCGGATCGGCGCGGCGCGCCCAATGGCTCGACGCAGGCGGGCGGCGTCGGCGCGCGCTGGCGCACCCCGGCGGACACGGTCGCCTTCGTCACCGCCGTCCAGAAATGGGCGATCGAGGAGACGCGGCTGGGCATCCCGGTCCTGTTCCACGAAGAATCCCTCCATGGCTATATGGCGACCGACGCCACCATGTTCCCCATGGCTATCGGTATGGCCGGGGCGTTCGACCGCGACCTGATGCAGCAAGTCCAGTCTGTCATCGCCCGCGAAGTCCGTGCGCGCGGGGTTCATCTGGCGCTGTCGCCGGTGGTGGATATCGCCCGCGACCCGCGCTGGGGCCGGATCGAGGAAACCTTTGGCGAAGATCCCTATCTGTGCGGCGAAATGGGCGTCGCGGCGGTGCTCGGCCTGCAAGGGGAGAGCAAGCAGATCGGCCCTGACAAGGTCATGGCCACGCTCAAGCATATGACCGGCCACGGCCAGCCGCAGAGCGGCGAGAATATCGCGCCCGCGCCGATCAGCCAGCGCGAGTTGAGGGAGAATTTCTTCCCGCCCTTCCGTCAGGTGGTGAAGCGCACCGGCATCGCCGCCGTCATGCCCTCCTACAATGAGATTGACGGCGTGCCGTCGCACCAGAATAAATGGCTGCTCGGTGACATATTGCGCGGCGAATGGCATTTCGACGGTGCGGTGGTCAGCGATTATGGCGCGGTCCACGAACTCGACACCATCCACCATGTTCAGCCCGACCCGGAGGCATCGGCCCGCGCCGCCCTCCGTGCCGGTGTCGATTGCGAGTTGCCCGATGGCCAGACCTATCGGACGCTCGTGGAACAGGTCCGCGCGGGCAAGGTGCCCCTCGAAGCGGTCGACATCGCCTGCACGCGCATGTTGACGCTCAAGTTCCGCGCGGGCCTGTTCGAAAATCCCTGGCCGCGGCGCGACTATGACGCGCTGACCGGCAATGCCGAAGCCCGCGCGCTGGCATTGAAGGCGGCGCATAAATCGATCGCGCTGCTCAAGAATGACGGCACGCTGCCGCTCGCCCCCGGCGCGCACAAGCGGGTCGCGGTGATCGGTCCCAATGCCGCCATCGCGCGGCTGGGCGGCTATTCCTCGATCCCGCGTCAGGATGTGTCGCTGCTGGAAGGGGTGCAGGCCAAGCTCAAGGGCAAGGCGGAGGTCGTCCATGCGCAGGGCGTCTTCATCACCCAGAGCGAGGATCGTTCGGTCGATGAAGTCTATCTGGCTGATCCCGCCAAGAACCGCCAGTTGATCGCCGAAGCGATCGGGGTTGCGAAGGGCGCGGACATCATCCTGCTCGCCATCGGCGACACCGAACAGACCAGCCGGGAAGGTTTCGCCAAGAACCATCTGGGCGACCGCACCAGCCTTGATCTTGTCGGCGAACAGAATGAGTTGTTTGCCGCGATGAAGGCGACCGGCAAGCCGGTGGTGGTCTGCGCCATCAACGGTCGTCCGCCCAGCTACCCCGCCGTGGTCGAAGGCAGCAACGCGCTGCTGGAATGCTGGTATCCGGGGCAGGAAGGCGGCACCGCCATGGCCGACATCCTGTTTGGCGCCGTCAATCCCGGCGCGAAACTGCCCGTCACCGTCGCGCGCGATGCGGGGCAGATTCCGATCTTCTACAACCGCAAGCCCAGCGCCCGGCGCGGTTATGTGTTCGAGGATATTTCGCCGCTCTTCCCGTTTGGCTACGGTCTCAGCTACACGCAGTTCGAAATTGGAAAACCACGACTTTCGTCGCCCCGCATCGGCGCAGGCGGCAATGTGACCGTCGAAGTCGATGTGCGCAATGTCGGCCAGCGGGCAGGCGACGAGGTCGTGCAAGTCTATGTCCATGACAAGCAAGCCAGCGTCACTCGCCCGATCAAGGAATTGAAGGGCTTCGAACGCGTCACGCTCGCGCCGGGTGAAACGAGGACGGTGCGCATCCCGCTCGGCCCCGACGCCTTCACTCTGTGGAATCTCGACATGGAAGAAGTGGTCGAACCCGGCCTGTTCGACATCATGGTCGGACCCGACAGCCAGAATCTCCAGACCGTCACGCTCGAAATCATCTGAACAGGACCGCCAAAATGCCCAAGATTATTGATGCCAAGGTTATCGTCACCTGCCCCGGCCGCAACTTCGTCACCTTGAAGATCATCACCGAAGACGGCGTTTACGGTCTGGGCGACGCCACGCTCAACGGCCGCGAACTGTCGGTCGCCAGCTATTTGCAAGACCATGTCATTCCCTGCCTGATCGGCCGGGACGCGCACCGGATCGAGGATATCTGGCAGTATCTCTACAAGGGCGCCTATTGGCGTCGCGGCCCGGTGACCATGTCGGCGATCGCCGCCGTCGACACCGCGCTGTGGGATATCAAGGGCAAGCTGGCCGGTCTGCCGGTCTATCAGTTGCTGGGCGGCGCCAGCCGTGAAAGCGTCATGGTCTATGGCCATGCCAATGGCACCACGATCGAGGATACGGTCAAGGTCGCGCTGGAATATCAGGCGCAGGGGTATAAGGCGATCCGCATCCAGTGCGGCGTGCCGGGCATGGCCAGCACCTATGGCGTGTCGAAGGACAAATATTTCTACGAACCCGCCGACGCCGACCTGCCGACGGAAAATGTGTGGAACACGAGTAAGTATCTGCGCGTCGTTCCCGAACTGTTCAAGGCCGCGCGTGAGGCGCTGGGCTGGGACGTGCATCTGCTCCACGACATCCATCACCGCCTGACGCCGATCGAGGCCGGTCGCCTCGGCAAGGATCTGGAGCAGTACCGTCCCTTCTGGCTGGAAGACGCCACCCCGGCGGAAAATCAGGAAGCGTTCAAGCTGATCCGCCAGCACACCACGACGCCGCTGGCCGTGGGCGAGATTTTCAACTCGATCCACGACTGTCGCGAACTGATCGAAAACCAGCTGATCGACTATATCCGCGCCACCGTGGTCCATGCCGGCGGCATCAGCCATCTGCGCAAGATCGCCAATCTGGCCGATCTCTATCAGGTGCGCACCGGCTGCCACGGCGCGACGGATCTGTCGCCGGTCTGCATGGCGGCTGCGCTCCACTTCGACCTGAGCGTGCCCAATTTCGGCGTGCAGGAATATATGCGCCACACGGCGGAAACTGACGCTGTCTTCCCGCATGCCTACACGTTCGAGAATGGCGCGATGCATCCGGGCGAAGCGCCGGGTCTGGGCGTCGACATCGACGAGGAACTGGCCGCCAAGTACGAATATAATCGCGCCTTCCTGCCGGTGAACCGGCTGGAAGACGGCACCATGTTCAACTGGTGATGGCTATGCTGGGCCTACTGTCCCTCTCCCAACGAGAGAGAGAAGGAGCCGCGCAGCGGCGGGAGGGTGAGGGCGATCTGCACCCCTTCCTCACCCTTCCCACGGCCTGCGGCCGCGGGCCCCTTCCCTCTCCTGAAAGGAGAGGGATATGAACGCCATCCCCAAACTCTCAGTGCCCAAAACCTCCGGCCCGGCAAAACCGTCAGGAAAGGTCCGCTGGATCGTCTGCGGCCTGCTGTTTGCGGCGGTGGTGCTGAGCTATATCGACCGGCTCGTTCTGCCGACGTTGAAGCCCGATCTTCAGGCTCGTTATGGCTGGAGCGAGAGCGGCTATGCCAGTCTCGCCATCTGGTTTCAGGCGGGTTACGGCATTGCCTATGTCGTCTTCGGGCGACTGATCGACCGGATCGGCGCGCGGGCGGGCTATGCGCTCGCCGTCACGCTGTGGACGATCGGCCATGTCGCGCACATCTTCTTCACCTCGACCGCCGGGATGCTGCTCGCGCGCATTCCGCTGGCCATCGGGGAGGCTGGGACATTCCCCGCCGCCATCGCCGCGACCAATGAATGGTTCCCCAAGAAGGAGCGGGCGCTCGCCATCGGCATCTTCAACGCCGGGTCCAATGTCGGCGCGATCCTGACGCCTTTGGTGGTGCCGATCATTGCCGTGACGCTGGGCTGGCGCTGGGCCTTCATCCTGACCGGCCTGCTGACCGTCTTCTGGCTGGCCGCCTGGCTGATCTTCTATCGCCGCCCGCGCGACAAGAAGGGGCTGTCCCGCGAAGAACTGGCCTGGATCGAAACCGATCCGGTGGAACAGCATCGCCCTGTCAAATGGCTGACCCTGTTCGGCTATCGCCAGACCTGGGCCTATATGGCGGGTCGCTTCATGATCGATCCGGTCTGGTGGACCTTCCTCTTCTGGCTGCCCGATTTCTTCAACAAGCAATATGGCGTCAAGATGCTGGATTTCGGTCCGCCGCTGATCGCCGTCTATCTGCTGGCGGACGTCGGATCGATCGCGGGCGGCTGGGCCTCCTCGCGCTTCATGGGCCGTGGCTGGAGCGTCAATCGCGCGCGCAAGACGGCGATGTTCCTCGCCGCGCTCTGCGCCGTGCCGATCGCCTTCGCCACCCATGCGCCCAATATGTGGGTTGCCGTGGGCCTGATTGGTCTGGCCTGCGCCGGGCATCAGGGCTTTTCCGCCAATCTCTACGCCCTGCCGGGGGACGTCTTCCCGCGCCGCATGGCCGGGTCGGTGGTCGGGTTGGGTGGTCTGGCCGGCGCGATCGGCGGGATGCTGATGGCGAAATTCGCCGGGGTCATCCTGGAAACCGTCGGCAGCTATGGCCCGATCTTTGCCGTCGCATCCTGCGCCTATCTAGTCGCTCTTTGCACTATTCATATGATCATAACACGTTATCAGGTTGTTGACACCGGTATCAGTGGAGTCGAATCTTGACGAAACCCTTGCATCTTCATCCCGATCGCCTCTTTCCGGCAGACCCGACCATCCGTTCGATCGCCCGCGCCCTTCATGCGTCGGTCAAGGATCTGCCGATCATCAGCCCGCACGGCCATACCGACCCGCGCTGGTTCGCCTATGATGAGCCTTTCGCCAATCCGGCCGACCTGCTGATCGTCCCCGACCATTATGTCTTCCGCATGCTCTACAGTCAGGGCGTGAAGCTGGAGGATCTGGGCATCCCGACCAAGGATGGCAGCCCGACCGCGAGCGATCCGCGCGCCATCTGGCGTCTGCTGGCCGAACGCTATCATCTGTTCCGCGGTACGCCCTCGCGCATGTGGCTGGACTGGGTGTTTTCCGATGTCTTCGGGCTGGAGGTGCAGCTGGAAGCGGCGACCGCCGACCTTTATTATGACACGATCGACGCCGCGCTGAAGACTCCGGCTTTCCGCCCGCGCGCCCTGTTCGAACAGTTCAACATCGAAGTGATCGCGACGACCGAAGGGCCGCTCGACCCGCTGGACCATCATCGCGCGATCCGCGAATCCGGCTGGAGCGGCCGCGTCGTCACCGCCTATCGCCCCGATCCGGTGATCGATCCCGAACATGACGGCTTCCATCGCAATATCGAGAAGTTCGGTGCGGTCAGCGGCGAAGATGTGTCGACCTGGGCCGGCTATCTGCGCGCGCATCAGAATCGCCGCGCCTGGTTCCGGGAAGCGGGCGCTACGTCGACCGACCATGGCCATCCCAGCGCGGCGACCGCCAACCTGTCCCGCGCCGAAGCCGAAGCGCTCTATGCCAAGGTGCTGGCCGGTCCGGTCACGCCAGCGGAGGCGGAATTGTTCCGCGGCCAGATGCTGACCGAAATGGCGCGCATGAGCATCGACGATGGCATGGTGCTGCAAATCCATCCGGGCGTGTGGCGCAACCATAATGCCGGTGTCATGGCCCGCTTCGGTCGCGACAAGGGCGCCGATATTCCGATGGCGACCAGCTATGTCGATGCGCTGAAGCCGCTGCTCGATGCGTTCGGCACCGATCCGCGCCTGTCGGTGATCCTCTTCACGCTGGACGAAACCAGCTATTCGCGTGAACTCGCGCCGCTGGCCGGCCATTATCCGGTGCTGCGCCTTGGCCCGCCCTGGTGGTTCAACGACAGCCCCGAAGGGATGCGCCGCTTCCGCGAGCAGGTGACGGAGACGGCCGGCTTCTACAATACGGTCGGCTTCAACGACGACACCCGCGCCTTCCTGTCGATCCCGGCGCGTCATGACGTCGCGCGGCGGATGGACTGCGTCTGGCTGGCCCAGCTCGTCGCCGAACATCGGATCGAGGAGGATGAGGCGTTCGAGCTGGCCCGCGCGCTGGCCTATGACCTCGCCAAGCAGGCCTATAAGCTGTGAGCCGACTATCCTCGCAAACGCTGGCGGATTTGCCTGCCGATGTGATCCGCCCTGCCTATGACCGCGCCGCCGTGACATGCGGCGTCGTCCATCTGGGCATCGGCGCTTTTCACCGCGCGCATCAGGCGGTGGTGTTTGATGATGCGCTCAATGCCGGCGATCTGCGCTGGGGCATCATTGCCGCTTCGCTGCGGTCGCCCTCCGTTCGCGACCAGATGACGCCGCAGGATGGCCTCTACACCATGCTGGTGCGCGATGGTGCGGCCGAGCAGGCGCGGCTGATCGGCGCGGTGCAGCAGGTCATCGTCGCGCCGGAAGAGCCGCAGGCGTTGCTGGCCGCGCTGGCGTCGCCCGATACGCATATCGTCACGCTGACCGTCACGGAGAAGGGCTATAAGCTCGACCCGGCGACCGGCGCACTGATCGAAAGCGATCCGCAACTGGCCGCCGATCTCGCCTCGCTGGAAAGCCCGCAGACTGCGCCGGGCTATCTGGTCGCTGCGCTGGCGTTGCGGCGGGCGGCCGGCCTGCCGCCCTTCACTGCGATCAGCTGTGACAATCTGCCGCACAATGGCAGCCGGCTTCGCGCTGCCGTGATCGCTTTGGCGCGCCGTCATGATCCGGCGCTGGCGGACTGGATCGAGGAGGAGGGCGCCTTCCCCGAAACCATGGTCGACCGCATCGTGCCTGCTACCACGGCCGACGACATTGTCGCACTCACCCGGCGCATCGGGGTTGAAGATCAGGCGATGGTCAAGACCGAACCATTCATCCAGTGGGTGATCGAGGATAAATTCTGCGGCCCGCGCCCTGATTTCGGGGCAGGGGTGCAGGTCACGGCCGCCGTCGCCCCATGGGAGGAAGCCAAGCTGCGCCTGCTCAACGGCGCGCATAGCGGCATCGCCTATCTGGGCGGCCTTGCCGGGATTGATTATGTCCACGAAGTGCTGGCCCTGCCCGAAGCGCGTCATTTCGTCGAAAGTCTGTGGGATGAGGCGGAAACGACCCTGTCGCCGCCGGCCGAACTGGATGTCGCCGCCTATCGCCGGGAGCTGATGGCGCGGTTCGATAATCCGACGCTGAGACATCGAACGCGACAGATAGCGATGGATGGATCGCAGAAGCTGCCGCAGCGACTGCTGGCCACCATCGCCGCCGGATTGGAGGCGGGGCAGGGGATTGACGCCCTTGCGCTGGCTGTCGCCGCCTGGGTGCGCTGGCAGGCGGGGCAGGATGATCTGGGGCAGGCGCATCAGGTCGACGATCCGTTGGCGGGCCGGATCGGGGATGTGCTGGCATCCGCCGCCAGCCCCGGATCCCGCATTGCCGCCATTCTGGCTTTCGACGCGGTAGTGCCGCCGGAACTGGCGCGCAACCCGTTGCTGGCGGATGCGTTGACACGCTGGCTGACGGTGCTGGAAACGCAAGGGGCAAGGGGCGCACTGGCGGCTTTCCGCCAATGACAACGTAGACACCTATATCGTTACCATTTCCATTGTCGCCGCATCTTGACAATCAGGATGCGGCGTTTATTGAAGCCTAAGTGATAGCGCTACCAGTTTGGCCCACCGGAGAGTCGGGGGCAGCGCTCAGGGAGAGGAACGGACCACATGTCTTCACGCACGCATGATTTTCGCATGGCGCTGTTCGCCGCATCGGCGATCGGGTCGCTGTGCCTGTCGCAGGCTGCTTTTGCGCAGGATGCCGCACCGCAGGCAGATGCCGCAGCCGCCGCGCCCCAGGAAGGCGAAGTCGCCGACATCGTCGTGACCGGCATTCGCGGATCGTTGCAGAGCGCTACCAACGCCAAGAAAAATGCGGTTGCTTTCGGCGACTCCATCTTCGCCGAAGATATTGGCAAGCTGCCCGCTACCAACCTGGCCGAAACGCTGAACCGCATGCCGGGCGTCCGCCTGAAGCGCGACAATAATGGCGAAGGCACGCAGGTGTCGATCCGCGGCCTTGGCCCCAGCTTCTCCAAGGTGCTGCTGAACGGCGCCCAGATTCAAGTGGCGTCGGATGGCGGCACCAATGGCGGCAGCGCCAACCGCGAAGTCGATCTCGACTTCTTCCCGTCGGAACTCTTCACTCGCCTGGACCTCGCCAAAAGCCCGACGGCATCGACGCTGGAAGGCGGCATCGCCGGCACCGTCAACCTGCGCAACGCGCGCCCCTTCGACAAGCCGGGCACGCATGTCACGGTCGTGGCGCAGGGCCAGTATACCAGCCCCAATGACAAGATCAGCCCCCGCGGCGCGATCGTCGCCAGCCACACCACCGACACGTTCGGCATCCTGGTCGGCGTTGCTGGCGTGAAGACCAAGACCCGCATCAAGGGCTTCGAGACGGTCGGCTGGACGGACGGCAATCTGGGCACCGGCGACGCAGGCGGCAATAATTTCTCCTGGGCGTCGGTCGTGCCGCGCAATGCCGGCCATGGCCTGACCGCTGGCGATCCGGTCGATGTGGTAGCGACATCCGGCCTCACCCGTTCGGAACTCAGCACCGCGCTGCTGCCGCGTCTGGGCCGTGAAAGCCTGACCGAAGGCACCCGTTCGCGCATTTCGGCGCTGGCCTCGCTCGAGTGGCGGCCCAGCGATGAACTGCATTTCGCGCTGGACGGCATCTGGGCCAAGTCGGAACGCGATTACAGCAAGGTCAACATGAACTGGCAGGTGCGCAACAGCGGCCCGGGCAGCAGCGCGCAGGCGACCGGCGGCATGATCCCGATCGACCTGACCGTCGATGACAATGGCGTCGTCACCAGCGGCACCTTCGCCAACTCCTCCTATTTCCTGGAAGCGAGCCTGTTCAAGCAGACGACCAAGTTCTGGAACGTCAACCCCAGCGTCACCTGGGAACCGGCGGACAATCTGAAGGTCGAACTGAACGGCAATTATTCCAAGAGCCGCTTCTTCCGCGAACAGCCGACCTGGGCGTTCCAGACCACGCCGCAGTCGGGCGTCGATGTATATTATGACAATAAGGGCAAGGGCGATTACCCGTCGATCACCACCAATCTGGACCTGAACGATCCCAATAATGGCAGCTGGCAATGGTATCGCCAGAATGTGCAACTGGTCCGTCGCAACACCACGACCAAGGGCGCGCATCTGGACGTCACCTATGGCGATGAAATGCTGAACGTGAAGGTCGGCGCCGCCTATGATCAGGCGATCCGCTCGATCCGCGCTTATGACAACAGCCCGGCCTATCAGTTGTCGGTTTGTGGTGCTGGTTGCACCGGCGCGACCGGCTCCATCACCAACAGCCAGATCGCCCAATATCTGATGGGCAATTCGGTCGCGGGCTTCGTCACGCCTGATTTCGATGCGATCAAGCAGGCAACCAACTATGCCAGCTATGTCGACAGCGCACCTGAAGCCCGCGGCGCGGTGACGGGCGGGGCGACCGGCGACATGAATGAAAAGGTGTTCGGCGCTTATTTCGAAGTCAATGGCGTGACCCAGATTGCTGGCAAGGACCTGCATGTGAATGCCGGCATGCGCTATGCCCACACCAACCAGCGCGTTGTTGGCCCGAGCCAGGTCGGCGCGGCGATCATCGACATCACGTCGGCATCGAAATATGAGAATTTCCTGCCATCGATCAACCTGACCTATGACGTCGCGGAAAACATCCGGCTGCGTGCATCGGCGTCGCGCACCATGACGCGGCCTGACGCGGGCCAGATCCTGCCGGGCATCACCTTCTCCGACCCGTCGGCGCTGGTGGCCAATGCGGGCAACCCGGACCTGAAACCCTATACGTCGGACAATTATGACATCGGTGGTGAAATCTACACCGGTGGCATCGGCTATGTCGGCCTGACCGCCTTCGTGAAGAATGTGCAGGGCTTCACCACCACGCTGGGCCAGCAGGTCGCCTTCGGCACGCTGAACATTCCCTATGAAAGCCTGTCGGCGCCGCAAAAGGCAGCGATGGACGACCGCGCGCTGGATCTGCCGGGCCGTCCCGGCGTGCCGATCGCCAACCAGATCATCACCGTCAACCGTCCGGTCAACCTGTCTGATCTGAGGATCAAGGGCATCGAAGGCACCTGGGTCCAGCCGCTCGACTTCCTGGTGAAGGGCCTGGGCTTCTCGGCGAACGGCACGCTGCTCGACCAGTCCTCCTCCTCGGGTCTGGTGGCCGAAGGCGTCTCGAAATATAGCTATAATCTTCAGGGCTTCTACGAAAATGGCCCTGTGTCGATCAGCCTGAACTATGTCTGGAACAGCAAGTCGATCGCGCTCAACGGTCCGCAGAACGGCATTACCGGCGCTGACCTGAAGGCCGACGCCCGTGGCCAGCTCGACATGTCGGCTGGCTATCAGTTGCCCTTCTTCAACAAGGCGCTGCGCCTGACCGCGGATGTGCTCAACATCACCAACGAGCCAATCCGCACCACCTTCGAATATGATAATGCTGCCTATTCGGTCTATTATCCGGGGGTGACGGTGCTGGCTGGCATCCGCGCGAACTTCTGATCCTCTCCCAGGAAACCACTGACAGGGCCGGCCGCAACGCCGGCCCTTTTCTTTTGACGGATTGAACAGCGCAGACTGTTCGGGAAGAAGCATGACGATGATGTACCGGCTGGCCCCTTTGATCCTGCCGATCGCCTTGTTGACGGCAACCCCGGTTGCGGCGAAGACCTGCACACCCGCATGGGTGGCGGGCTGGGCGTCCGCGCAATTTCGCCCCACCGGCGACGCGGAACTGCCCGCCGGCACGCTGACCGACCGGACATTGCGCCAGATTGTGCGCCCTTCGGTTTCGGGCGACCGACTGCGGGTGCGTTTCTCCAACCTGGCGGGCACGAAGCCGCTGCGGATCGCCGGGGCCAGCATCGCGCGCGCACTGGGACCGGCCGACGCATCGGTCAATCCCGGCACGCTGATTTCTCTTCGCTTCGACGGCGCGCCTGAAGTCGTCATTCCCGCTGGCGCCGATTATCTGTCCGATCCGGTGTCGCTGCCGACAAAGGCGCTGGAGAATATCGCCATCTCCATCCGCTATGATGGCGAGCCTGAACAAACATCGCATCCCGGTTCGCGCGCCACATCCTGGCACCTGCCCGGTAATCATCTGACCGATGAAGCGATGGCAGGGGCGGCCAGTTTCGATCACTGGTTCAACCTCGCTGCCCTGGAAGTCGAACGCTGTGCGCCGGCCAAGCTGATCGTGGCGCTGGGCGATTCCATCACCGATGGCAAGGGATCGACCACCAACGGCAATGACCGCTGGACCGATGTGCTGGCCCGGCGGCTTCAGGCTGATCCGAAGCATCGCGATGTCGCCATCGTCAATCAGGGGATTGGCGGCAATCGGCTGCTGAACGACGGACTTGGTCCCAATGCGCTGGCGCGTCTCGACCGCGACGTGCTGGCCCAACCGGGCGTCAGCCACCTCATCCTGTTGGAAGGAATCAATGATCTGGGCACGCTGACCCGGGACGCGCCGGTGAGCGAAGAGGCACACCGCGCCCATGTCGCCCGCATCATCGGCGCCTATCGCCAGATCATCGCCCGCGCCCATGCAAAGGGGATCAAGGTGATCGGCGCGACCATCATGCCCTTTGTCGGCAATGATTATTATCATGCCGATGCGCACAATGAGGCGGACCGGCAGGCCGTGAACATATGGATCAGGACGCAGGGCAACTTCGACGCAGTGATCGATTTCGACCATGTGACCCGCGATCCGGCGCGTCCCGACCGATTGCTGCCCGCCTATGATGGCGGCGACGCGCTGCATCCCTCGCCAAAGGGCTATCGCGCCATGGGGGAGGCGGTGCAACTCTCGCTGTTCGACTAAACTCGCCTCCGTTCGCTTCGAGCGAAGTCGAGAAGCGGCTAGGGCCGCGCTTCATGTTTCTCGACTTCGCTCGAAACGAACGGACGATGTTACTTACCCCGGACTCGTCTGTGCCCGGCCTCCAGCACGGTTTCCATCGCGACGAAGGTGGATGTGCTGGCGACATGGGGCAGGGCGCTGATCTTTTCGCCCAGCACCGCGCGATAACGGCGGATGTCGGCGGTGCGGACCTTGAGCAAATAGTCGAAATTGCTGGCCAGCATATGACATTCCTCCACCTCCGGGATGCGCCGCACCGCTGCGTTAAATTCCCGCAGCGCCGCTTCGCGCGTGTCGGACAGCTTCACTTCGGTAAAGGCGATATGGTCCATGCCCAGCTTTGCGGGATCGACCATGGCGCGAAAGCCGCGAATGACGCCGGCCTCCTGCAATCGTTTCAGCCGCACCTGACAAGGTGTCTTGGAAAGGCCAACAAAAGCAGCAAGATCGGTCACGGTCATGCGTCCGTCGTCGACCAAAGCGGCTATGATCCGGCGGTCAAACTCGTCCAATTCGACTGTCTGGGGCTTATTATCCATGTAAAATACCTATCATGGTCGATTTAATAAGTCATTCTGCCTAGAAGGTGGTCATTCATAAGACGGAACGAAAAGCCGATCCGGGTTATTCTTTCGGTTATGACCGATCAGCCTTTCGCCCGCTTCGCCCCCGCCATCCGCCAGCCTACCCCGCTGCGTCAGGCGATTACCGCCGCTTATCGCCGGGACGAGGCGCAGGCGCTTGTGCCCCTGATCGCCGCCGCGACCCTGCCGGCGGAGACGAAAGCGGCGATTGCCGACACCGCCCGCACGCTCGTCACGGCGCTGCGCGCCAATCACAAGGGCACGGGCGTCGAAGGGCTGGTGCAGGAATATGCGCTCTCTAGTCAGGAGGGCGTGGCGCTGATGTGCCTGGCCGAAGCGCTGTTGCGCATCCCCGACACGGCCACGCGCGACGCGCTGATCCGTGACAAGATTGCTGACGGTGACTGGGGTTCGCATCTGGGCGGGGACAAGTCGCTGTTTGTCAATGCCGCCACCTGGGGGCTGGTCGTCACTGGCAAACTGGTCGGCAGCGTGGACGATCGCGGGCTGGGCGCGGCGCTGACCAGGCTTGTGGCGCGCGCGGGCGAGCCGGTGATCCGGCGCGGCGTCGACCTGGCCATGCGCATGATGGGCGAACAGTTCGTCACCGGCGAGACGATCAGGGAAGCGCTCAAGCGCGCGCGCGAGCTGGAGGCGAAGGGTTTCGCCTACAGCTATGACATGCTGGGGGAGGCGGCGACCACGGCCGCTGACGCGAAGCGCTATTATGCCGATTATGAACAGGCGATCCACGCCATCGGCAAGGCGGCGGCCGGGCGGGGCATCTATGCCGGGCCGGGCATTTCGATCAAATTGTCGGCGCTGCATCCCCGTTATGTCCGGGCGCAGGCGGAACGGGTGATGGGCGAATTGCTGCCCGCCGTGAAGAAACTGGCGCTGCTGTCGAAAAGCTACGACATCGGCCTCAACATCGATGCGGAGGAGGCGGACCGGCTCGAACTCTCGCTCGAACTGCTGGAAAGCCTGGCGACCGACCCGGACCTTGCCGGATGGAACGGGCTGGGCTTCGTGGTGCAGGGCTATGGCAAGCGCTGCCCCTTCGTCATCGACTGGATCATCGATCTGGCCCGCCGCGCCGATCGCCGCATCATGGTGCGGCTGGTCAAGGGCGCCTATTGGGATGCGGAGATCAAGCGGGCGCAGGTCGATGGCCTTGCCGACTTCCCGGTCTATACCCGCAAGGTCCATACCGACGTCGCCTATGTCGCCTGCGCGCAGAAATTGCTCGCCGCGCCCGACGCGGTGTTCCCGCAGTTTGCGACGCACAATGCGCAGACCTTGGCGACCATCTATCGGCTTGCCGGGCCGGAGTTCCAGATCGGCGACTATGAGTTCCAGTGCCTGCACGGCATGGGCGAGCCGCTTTATGAACAGGTCGTCGGCGCGGGCAAGCTGAACCGGCCGTGCCGCATCTACGCGCCGGTCGGCACGCATGAGACGCTGCTGGCCTATCTGGTGCGCCGCCTGCTGGAAAATGGCGCGAACAGCAGCTTCGTTAACCGCATCGCCGACCCCAATGTTTCGGTGGAGGAGATGATTGCCGATCCGGTCGACGTCGTGCGCGCGATGGCGCATCCCGGCCATCGGCATGATCAGATTGCGCTGCCCGCCGGCCTCTATCCCGATCGCCGCAATTCGGACGGGCTGGACCTCAGCCATGAAATGACGCTCGCCAGCCTCAGCGAAGCGCTGGCCCACAGCGCGACGATCGGTTGGACCGCAGCGCCAGAAGGCGCGACCGCGCCGTCGCGCACGGTGTTCAATCCCGCCGATCATCGCGACGTGGTGGGCCGCGTCACCGAAGCATCGCCCGAAGAAGCGCGCGCCGCGGCAATTCGCGCGGCCGCATCGCTCTGGTCCAACAGCCCCGTCGCCGATCGCGCCGCCGTGCTGGACCGCGCGGCGGATGCGATGCAGGCGCGCATGCCGATCCTGCTGGGCCTGATCATCCGCGAAGCCGGCAAGTCGCTGCCCAACGCCATCGCCGAAGTGCGCGAGGCGATCGATTTCCTGCGCTATTATGCGGCGCAGGCCCGCACCACATTCGGCCCGGCGCAGATTGCGCTTGGTCCCGTCACCTGCATCAGCCCCTGGAACTTCCCGCTCGCCATCTTCACCGGACAGGTCGCCGCGGCGCTGGTTGCGGGCAATCCGGTGCTGGCCAAGCCGGCCGAGGAAACCCCGCTGATCGCCGCCGAGGCCGTGCGCCTGCTGCATGAGGCCGGCGTGCCTGCCGATGCGCTGCAATTGCTGCCGGGCGACGGGCGGATCGGCGCGGCGCTGGTGGCCGCACCGCAAACGGCCGCCGTCATGTTTACCGGATCGACCGAAGTCGCGCGACTGATCCAGCGTCAGCTTGCCACGCGCCTGTCGCCGGCCGGCCGGCCCATCCCGCTGATCGCCGAAACCGGCGGCCAGAACGCCATGATCGTGGACAGCAGCGCCCTTGCCGAACAGGTGGTGGCCGATGTCATCGCCTCCGCTTTCGACAGCGCGGGCCAGCGCTGTTCGGCGCTGCGCATCCTCTGCTTGCAGGAGGATGTGTCCGATCGGACGCTGACGATGCTGAAGGGCGCGCTGGCGGAACTGCGCATCGGCCGCACCGACGCGCTGAAGATCGACATTGGTCCGGTCATCAGCGCCGAGGCGCGCGATACGATCAACGCCCATATCGACGCCATGGCGACGCTGGGCCGCAAGGTGGAGCAGAGCGTGCTGCCGACGGAAGCCCAGCATGGCACCTTCGTCCCGCCCACGATCATCGAGATTGATTCCATCGCGGACCTGAGCCGGGAGGTGTTCGGCCCCGTCCTGCATGTGCTGCGCTTCAAACGCGACCGGCTGGATGCGCTGGTCGATCAGATCAACGCCACCGGCTATGGCCTGACCTTCGGCCTGCACACCCGGCTGGATGAGACGGTCGCGCGCGTCACGGCGCGGGTGAAGGTGGGCAATATCTATGTCAACCGCAACGTCATCGGCGCGATCGTGGGCGTGCAGCCCTTTGGCGGCTGCGGTCTGTCAGGCACCGGGCCGAAGGCGGGCGGACCGCTTTATCTGGGGCGGCTGGTGACGGCGCCGCCGGTCTTTGCCGAACGGGTCAGCCATTTGCGGTCGCCGCTCCACGCCTTTGCCGACTGGCTGGATGCGCAGGGCGATGCGGACGCCGCCGCGCAGGCCCGCCGCACCGGCGACGCATCTGCGCTGGGTGTCGAAATCGCGCTGCCCGGCCCGGTGGGGGAGCGCAACCTCTATGCGCTGCATCCGCGCGGCCGCATCCTGCTGCGCCCGGCGACCCATCAGGGCCTCTATCGTCAGATGGCGGCGATCCTGGCGACGGGCAATCAGGGGGTGGTGCAGGGCATGACCCTGCCGGACGATCTGCCTGCCGAAGTCGCCGCCTGCTTCACCCACAAGACGGGTGGTCCCTATGCCGCCGCGCTGGTGGAGGGCGACGCCGCCAAGATCGCCGCGACCACCCAATGCGTCGCCGACATGCCCGGCCCGATCCTGTCGGTCCATGCCGACGATCATGGCCATGGCTATTGCCTGGACTGGCTGCTGGAGGAGGTGTCGACTTCGGTGAACACGACGGCGGCGGGCGGCAATGCCAGCCTGATGATGATCGGCTGAGGATAAGCCTGTTCAGGGCTGGACGCAGGCCAGCACGGTGATGGGCGCGCGCCCGAAGTCGCGGCATTGCCAGCGCGGATCGATGCGGGAAATCGCCCAGGGATGCGCCTGTCCGCGTGTGCCCGGAACGCTGGCGTCATAGGCCCACAGGATCGCGCTGTGCGGCCGTTCGCCCGCCAGTTGCAGCAGCAGGCGGTTGGGATCGCCCCGGCGCGGCCATGGCGGCGCCGTGACGGGCATGGGATGGCCGTCACGGCGCAGGAAGTAGCCGCCGACCTGCGCCATATGCCCGTCGGGATCATCCAGCCCGGCGGTCGGGCTGTCCCAGAGCATCACCAACTGTCTGGCACCATGGGCCGCGATCCATTGCGATGGCTGTTCGAAGTTGAAGGCGTAGCGAAAATCCTCCTCCGGCGCGCGGACATAGCCGGCCAGTTGCGCCGCCGCCGATCCGGTCATCAGGCACAGCATGGGCGCGGCGATCAGCGGCGCGGCCTTGCCCATGCGCCGGATCCAGAAGGCGACGCCGGCCAGCAGCGCCGGCACATAAGGCAGGATGTAGCGGGCGGTGAAGGACGGCACCAGGAAGCCCATGCTCATGACGATCGTTACCGCGATCAGGCCGCTGCCGACCAGCGCAGTCTGGGCCGCGCTATAGGGCCAGGCGGCCTTGCCACGGCGCGCGGCGATCATGTCATGCACGAAGCTGGCGGCCATCGCGCCGAGCAGCAATACGCCCGGCCAGGCAAGGCCCGTCAGCAGCGACGGGATCAGCCACAGCGCGTCCAGCCCCAGCGTGCCGTACCAGACCGTGTCCTTGTTGGTGAAGCTGAGGATGAAGGGCAGGTGAAACGCCATCCATGCCGTCATCGGGACCAGCGGCAGCAGCGCCGGCCAGGTGCGGATCGCCTGTCGCGGTCGGATCGCCAGATAGGCGATGCCCTGTATCCCGCAGATGACGGCGGCATGATAATGGGTCAGCACAGTCAGCGCCGACAGGCCGGTCCACCAGAAGGCGCGGCGCAGGTCAGGCTGTTCGATCAGGCGCAGGAAGGCGATGGCATGCGCGGTCGCGAGCAGGAACAACAGCGCATAGGGGCGGGCCTGCGTCGCGGAATCAAAGCCGATCACCGACAGGGCCGTCACCGCCGCCCAGATCATCCGAACCTGCCGGTCGGGATAGCCCCGCCAGAGGATCAGCAAGGGCGTGGCGATCGACAGGATCAGGCTGGGCAGGCGCAGCGCAACATTGCTGTCGCCGACGACCTGCTGCCATGCGAACAACATCGAATAATAGGTCGGGCCGCTCAGTTCCCGCAGCATCCAGCGGACAAGATGGGCAATATCCGGTTGGGTGGCGATGACGGCGGAAAAGGTTTCGTCGAACCAGAGCGGCGCGTTCATGCCGGAAAAGAGCCGGCAGGCAAGGCCCACGACCAGCGCGGTCCAGCAGAGCGGCGTTATCAGATCCGGCGCGACGCGGGGCAGGGCAGGCGCGTGGGGGAGCGGCAGGGCGGCGTCAGCCATGGCCCGTCCCGATCCTGATCTGCTGCCATGGCATCTGCGTATCTCCCCGTCCGATCGGGCGGGTCTAGCGGCCAGATGCTAAGAAAGGCTTTACCATCTTTCCCGGCCATCTCTCTTCTGGCTCAGTCGAACTTCACCTTGCCGCGTCCCTGTTTCACCGAACTGCGTGCCTTCTTGGAATCGACGCGGCGCGCCTTTGCCGCCTTCCCCGGCTTGGTGGCGATGCGGCGGGCGTCGCGCTCATGCGCCTTGGCGATCATCTCCATCAGGCGGTCGCGCGCATCCTGCCGGTTGGCCTCCTGCGTGCGGAAGCGGTTGGCCTGAATCAGGATTTCATTGGCGGATGTCAGGCGCGATCCCGCCAGTTCCTTGATCTTGCGATAGGCATGGACCGGCAGGCCCAGCTTGAACAGGTTGACGCGCAGCTGCACCGCGGTCGCCACCTTGTTCACATTCTGCCCGCCGGGGCCGCCCCCGGTGATGAAGCGCTCCTCCAGCGCATCATCGGGAATGTCAAAGTCCGGCATCGTCCAATATCTCCGGCCCGAAGCCGGCGGCGATGAAGCTGGCGGGCAGGGGGGCGGTGGCCTCTGCCGCGGGCTTGTCGCCGCGCGGCATGCTGAGGAAGCGGCTGTGCAGCAGCATCGCGGCTTTGGAGGATGTGGGCCCATCGCCATAGACCGGATCGCCGACGATGCCGAAGCCAAGCCCATGCTGGGCGTGGACGCGAATCTGGTGGGTGCGGCCGGTTTCGGGCGTGAAGGCGATCAGCGCGCGGCCATCCTTTTCCGCCAGCTTGCGCCAGTGGGTGACGGCGGGCTTGCCCGCCTTGGCCGCGATCATGCGCCATCCCTGCGCGGCGGTGCTGACCTTCTTCAGCGACAATTCGATCGTGCCTTCATTCTCCTCCGGCACGCCTTCCAGCACGGCGACATAGCGCTTGGTGACGGTTCCCGCCTCGAACGCGGCGGCGAAGCGCTTGTGCGCCTTGGGATTGCGCGCGAGCAGCAGGCAGCCGCTGGTGTCGCGGTCCAGGCGGTGGACCGGCAGCGGCCAGCGCTGGAAGCCGAAGGTCAGCGAGGCGAGATGATTTTCCAGCGCGATCGACCCGTCGCGCGGCGCATCCACCGGCAGGCCGGCAGGCTTGTCGAGGATCAGCGCCTCGCCATCGATAAACAGGACATGGTCGGTCAGCAGGGCCAAGGAAGAGGTTCCGATCGCATATAGGAAGAATTGACGTAATCGCCGCATCCTATAGGGCGTGGGGGCGATGGAGAATAGGGGGCATCAGCAGGCCCCATATCGGCTCGACTGGGTCGATGTGGCGCGCGGCATCGGGATCGTCGCCGTGGTGGTCGGCCATGTGTGGACGCGCGGGCCATTGCGCGACGCGATGTACAGCTTTCACATGCCGCTTTTCTTCCTGCTGTCGGGCATGTTGTCGCGCCCGCATCCGGCGGGCGCCTTCACCCGGCGGCAACTGGTCAGCCAGATGCGGCCCTATGCCGCCTTCCTGATTTTGCTGATCGTCGCCGACCAGATCATAGAGCGCGCAAAGGGGCATGTACCGATCTTCCACCAATGGCCGGAAGATATGGTCCCGATCCTGCTGGGCGGCTTCTGGCTGCGCGGGCCTTTCACCATTTTCTGGTTCGTGCCCTGCCTGATGGTGGCGCGCATGCTGTTCAACATTGCGCTCAACCGCTGGCCCGATGTGCTGGATCGGTGCTGGGGGTTGATCCTGCCGCCGATGCTGTTGATGGCCTATGCGCTGGGCTGGTGGACGCAGGCGTCGCCGCTGGGGCTGCTGAGCGTGCCGATGGCGTTCGTGCTGTTGTGGGTCGGCGCGGTCTGGCCAAGGCTGCGCTGGCATAATGGGCTGATCGCGCCGCTGGGCGCACTGGCGCTGGTGGGTCTTGCCGGCATTGGGCCGACGCTCAACATGAAGATCGCCGATTATGGCTGGCCGATCCTGTCGATCGGCGCGGCCGTGGCGACTTCGTTGCTGATCTTTCGCCTGTCAGCCCGGATTGCGGGCCATGCCGGGCCGCTGGCGGCGCTGGGCCGGGCGGCGCTGGTGATCATGTACCTGCATGTCGCGGTGATCCATTATCTGACGCCCTATCTGGGCAAGCCATGGTTGCTGGCGCTGGCATTGCTTCTGCCTTTCGCGACCTTCCACCTGATCCGGCGAACGCCGCTGCGGCGGGTTTTTCTCTAGCGGTGCGGATGGGTGGGGAGGGGACGGTCTGCTTTTTCGCCGTCATCCCAGCGAAGGCTGGGATCTGGAGCCTCGTAGCGCGTCCTCTCCTACGACCCCAGCCTTCGCTGGGGTGACGGATAGTGGCCGATACCAGCTTTTCACCCCCTCAATGCACATGCCGCAGCTTGTCGGGGTTGCGCATGATGTAGATCGCGCGGACCTTGCCATCCTCTATGTCCAGCGCCGTGGTCTGCACCACGCCATCAGCTTCGCGCGTGACGAAGCCGGGCAGGCCGTTGATGATGCAGGTGCGCAGCAGGGTCGATCCGTATTTGCCGAACAGCACGGCCAGCGCCTTGTGGACCTGCATGACCTGACCATGGCCGATCGCCGGGCGGATCGCGGCCGGGCGCTTGCCGCCGCCATCGCTGTGGAAGCTGACGTCGGCGGCCAGCATCGCGCCCAATGCGCCCATGTCGCCGCTGCGGGAGGCGGCGAAGAAGGCCGAGGCGATCTCCATGCCGCGCTGCTTTTCGATCTGGTAGCGCGGACGGGCGTCGCGAACATGAGTGCGGGCGCGGGCGGCAAGCTGGCGACAGGCGGCGGCGTCGCGGCCCACGGTGGCGGCGACCTCCTCGAACCCCAGCCCGAAGACGTCGTGCAGCAGAAAGGCTGCGCGCTCCAGCGGCGAGAGCCGCTCAAGGGCGAGCATCAGCGGCAGGGCGACATCTTCGGTGTCTTCCTCATCCTCGACCAGCGGTTCGGGCAGCCAGGGACCGACATAGGTTTCGCGCCGGACCCGCGCGGATTTGAGCTGGTCGAGGCACAGGCGCGTCACCGTACGGCGCAGAAAGGCTTCGGGTTCGCGTATCTCGCTGCGGTCCGTGCCCATCCAGCGGATGAAGGCGTCCTGCACCACATCCTCGGCATCGGCGACTGATCCCAGCATGCGATAGGCGACCCGGATCAGGCGGGGACGCAACGGGTCGAAGCTGTCGGCGGCGTCCATCTGCGTCCCCCCAATCATCAGGCGGCTGCCTTCATCGGCATGTCGTACCAGAGGTTGAAGCCCACGGCGATGCGGTTCCAGCCATTGATGATGTTGATCATCAGGGTCAGCTTGACCTGTTCCTCCTCGGTGAACTCCCAGTTCAGCGCTTCTTTGGCGGCCTCATGGCTGTGGCCCTTGGCGATTTCGGTCAACGCTTCGGTCCAGGCCAGCGCGGCGCGCTCGCGGTCGGTGTAGCAGGGGGCTTCGCGCCAGGCGGTGAGCAGGTAGATGCGTTGTTCCGTCTCGCCCTTCGCGCGCGCTTCGTAGGTGTGCATGTTGATGCAGTTGGCGCAGCCGTTGATTTGCGAAGAGCGGATCTTCACCAGTTCGATGAGGCTCGGTTCCAGGCTGTCGGCGACGGCGGTGGAGAGCGCGGTCCAACTCTTCATCAGCTGGGGGGCGGCGGCGTAGGGATTGATTTTGTCGGTCATGATGCAGCTCCTTTCATCGGTTCTGCTGACATGACGAGATGGCGGCGGCGGATGTGACATGGGCGGCGAATTTTTCGCCCGTCGCGTAATTTTTTTGCCATCCTGCCTCTGGACAGGATGCGGCGCTCGCCGCTACCGGGCGCGCCCTATGTCAGTCATTGCCACCATCATGAACACGGCCACCGGCCAGCCCATCCAGAAAATGAAGTTCGAGCGCATGCCCAAGCCATGGGTGTCGCTGAACCTTGAAAGCGGGGAGCTGGTGACGGCCGACCGCGTCGTCGTGGGCAAGCCCGCGCCGGGCAAGTTCATCACCCCGGTCGAAGTCTGGGTCACGCCCAAGACGGCCGGCTGACAGCATCGCAACAGCGTCTGAGTAGAAATTTGTCCTGAATTGCGCCTTTGGCGCATCCGCACTGGCCCGCTCCCCCACCCGACCACCCATCAGGATACCATGTCTGGGTGGTCGGGTGGGGGAGCGGGCCGGTGCCGCAACGAAAATGCGCCCTTCCGCGCATTTTTCAAACGGATAACAAAAAGGGGCCGGCGCATAGTCCCGATGCGCCGGCCCCTTACGACCTGTCTCAAGCCTTTTGATGCGACCCAAAGGCTCGGGCCATGCCGCAGGTCGTAGACGCCGCGGCGATTGATCAGCCGTGCAGCTTGATCGCGGTTTCTGCAATCCGGCGGCCCTGATAGCGGGCGCCGTCCAGTTCTTCCTCGCTCGGCTGGCGGCTGCCATCGCCATCGGCCAGCGTGGTCGCGCCATAGGGCGATCCGCCGCGCACCTTGTCCACGCCCATCTGGCCCTGGAACCCATAGTCGAGGCCGACGATGGTCATGCCGAAATGCAGCAGGTTGGTGATGATCGAAAAGAGCGTGACTTCCTGACCGCCATGCTGCGAGGCGGTCGAGGTGAAGGCGCCGCCGACCTTGCCATTCAATGCGCCGCGCGCCCACAGGCCGCCGGCCTGATCGAGGAAGGAGGCCATCTGGCTGGACATGCGGCCAAAGCGCGTGCCGGTGCCCACGATGATGGCGTCATAATCGGCCAGTTCGGCGACGGTGGCGACCGGCGCGTCCTGATCCAGCTTGAAATGGGCGTTCTTGGCGACTTCGAGCGGCGCGGTTTCGGGCACGCGGCGAATGTCGACGGTCGCGCCAGTCGATGCGGCGCCTTCGGCCACGGCCTTCGCCATCGTTTCGATGTGGCCGTAGGAGGAATAATAGAGAACCAGAACCTTAGCCATGATGAAGTCTCCTTACCTGAAAACTGGGAAGAATGGGGTGGCCGCCTGCATGAGGGGGATGCAGGCGGCCCGGCCCGTCCAGAGGGAGGGGATAGAACGGGCCAAGAGGGTTAAATGCTGTCGACCAGGACGATTTCCGCGTCCTCGATCGCGGTGATGGTGATGGGCGCGCCGCCGATGATGGCCGCGCCGTCGCGGGCTTCGAAAGGCTGGCCGTCAATCTCGATCCGGCCCGTCGCCGGCACCAGATAGAGGTGGCGGCCTTCGCCAGCGTCATAGGTCACGCTTTCACCCGCCCTGATCGTGCCGCCCAGCAGGCGAGCGTCGGCGCGGATGCGCAGCGCTTCCCTGTCCTCATCATAACCGCTGGCCAGAACCACCAGCTTGCCGGAGCGATCGCCCTTGGGGAAAGGCTTGGCGCCCCAGCTGGGCTGACCGCCACGAGCACGGGGGATGACCCAGATCTGGAACAGGGTGGTGGTTTCATCCTCCAGATTATATTCGGCGTGGCGGATGCCCGTGCCCGCCGACATGACCTGAACATCGCCCGCTTCCGTGCGGCCCTTATTGCCCAGGCTGTCCTGGTGGGTGATCGCGCCGGTGCGGACATAAGTGATGATTTCCATGTCGCTGTGCGGGTGGGGCGGAAAGCCCGAACGCGGCCCGATCTCGTCATCGTTCCACACCCGGATCGCACCCCAGTGCATGCGCTCTTCGTCATAATAATCGGCGAAGGAAAAATGATGGCGTGCATTGAGCCAGCCATGGTCGGCATGGCCCAGCGACGCGAACGGGCGGCGCTCGATGCGGCTCGCGGTGGTCGTGGACATAGCATTTGCCTTTCGTTGCGGAGGCGGAGGCTTCCGCTTGCTTTCCGACAATCTAGCCATCAGTGTCGTTTCTTAAACCGGCAGCTTTGAAACGGATTGTTTCCCGATGCGACTACCTGATTTTGAAGCCTGGGCGATGTTCGCCGCCGTGGTGGAGCATCGCAGCTTCACCGACGCGGCCAAGGCGCTGAGCGTGTCGAAGGCGACCGTGTCGAAGGCGGTGACGCGGCTGGAGGAGCATCTGGACACCAGCCTGTTCAACCGCACCAGCCGCCGTCTGGCGCTGACTGAAAGCGGCAAGCGTTTGGCCGACCACGCCCAGCGCATCCTGATCGAGGGTCAGGCGGCGGAGGAAGCGGCGCGCGACGAGACGGCCGACCTGTCGGGCGTGGTGCGGCTGGGCGCGCCCATGACCTTCGGCCTGCTGCGGGTCGCGCCGCTGATCGCGCAATTCACTAAGGAGCATCCGCTGGTCGATGTCGATTTGCATCTGTCCGATGCGAAGATCGACATCGTCGAAATGGGGCTGGATGCGACGATCCGCATCGCCGACATGCCTGACAGCAGCCTGCGCGCGCGCAGGCTGGCGGACGTGACGATGCATGTGATCGCATCGCCCGCCTATCTGGATGCGCGCGGCCGGCCGCAGCATCCTTCCGATCTGGGCACCCATGACTGCCTTTGTTACTCGAATGTCGCCACGCCGGACGTGTGGCGCTTCTCCGGGCCGGGGCAGCAGAATGTCGTGGTGCAGGTGCGCAGTCGCATCACCGTCAACAGCGGGGAAGCGATGCTGCCCGCGCTGCGTCTGGGGGTGGGGGTGGCGCGCCTGCCCGACTTCATCATCGGCGACGCGCTGGCGAAAGGCGAGGTGGAGGAGATATTGACCGACTGGCGGCCGGCGCCTTTCGGCCTGCATCTGGTGACGCCGCCCTCGCGCCTGCGCCCTGCGCGCGTTGATGCGCTGCTGGACTTCCTGACGCGGCATCATGGCTGTTAACCGCGTCGGGAAACTGAACGAAAATTTTTTCCTTAACGGCCTCATGATGATGGCTGCATAGGCGGCAAAATGCCTCGTTTCGCAGGTGAACCCATCTTGACTTCAGGCCGACCGTTACGCTGTCAACTCTTTGTAAATAGATTCGTTTTGCCACGACTCGCGCATTTCCGCCGGTTAGCGAAAAATTAACCTTTGTCCTTCAGAAGTTTTTTGGTTAATGATTTGGAGCAGAAGCCGTTCTGGTGGGTGAACGGGACTGCGACACACCGAAAGGTGTCACACAAGGGGCTTCACATGCGCGTGCTGCTGATCGAGGACGAACCGACCACTGCCAAGGCGATCGAGCTTATGCTCACGACCGAGGGGTTCAATGTCTACACGACCGACCTGGGCGAGGAGGGCCTCGACCTGGGAAAGCTGTATGATTATGACATCATCTGCCTGGACCTGAACCTGCCGGACATGCACGGCTATGACGTGCTCAAGAAGCTGCGTGCCGCCAAGGTGCAGACGCCGGTGCTGATCCTGTCGGGCATCAGCGAGATGGACAGCAAGGTCCGCTCCTTCGGCTTTGGCGCCGATGATTATGTGACCAAGCCCTTCCATCGCGAAGAGTTGATCGCCCGCATCCACGCCGTGGTGCGCCGGTCCAAGGGTCATAGCCAGTCGGTCATCCGCACCGGCAAGCTGTGCGTCAATCTGGACGCGAAGACGGTGGAAGTGGACAGCAACCGCGTCCATCTGACCGGCAAGGAATATGCGATGCTGGAGCTGCTGTCGCTCCGCAAGGGCACGACCCTGACCAAGGAGATGTTCCTCAATCATCTCTATGGCGGCATGGACGAACCCGAACTCAAGATCATCGACGTCTTCATCTGCAAGCTGCGCAAGAAGCTGGCGCTGGCGTGTGGCGGCGACAATTATATCGAAACCGTCTGGGGCCGCGGCTATGTGCTGCGCGATCCCGACGAATTGCTGGAGGAACAGGCCAAGGTCGCCTGATCCACGCCATCCTATCGGGGGGTGAATAAGGCCGGCGTCCGCAGGGATGCCGGCCTTTCCCATTTTTGTTATGCGCAAAATACGCAACGTCCTTAAAGCCTCATTTACCTTTAATCCCTAATGCTGGATCAAAGGAGCCGGTTTTTCATGGGCCAAGCCATTCATCACAGCATCGATGCAGCATGGGACGCGATCTGTCGGTCCCAGGCGGTGATCGAATTCGATCCCAGGGGCATCATATTGTGGGCCAACCCGTTGTTTCTCGACACGATGGGCTATGCTCTGGATGATGTGGTCGGCCGGCATCATCGCATCTTTTGCGACGAAGCCTATGCCGCCAGCGCCGTCTATGCCGAATTCTGGCGCAAGCTGGGCGCAGGCGATTTCGACGCGGGCGAATATAAGAGGCTGGGCCGCGATGGCCGGGAAGTCTGGTTGCAGGCAACCTATAATCCGGTGTTCGACGCCGATGGACGGGTGCAGCGCATCCTTAAGATCGCGACCGACACCACCCCGTCCAAGACGCTGCGGGCCGAACTCAAGACGATGGTCGATGGACTGGTCGAGATTGTCGACGGCATCGGCGTGATCGCCAACCAGACCAATTTGCTGGCGCTCAACGCCACGATCGAGGCGGCGCGCGCCGGAGAGGCGGGGCGCGGTTTTGCCGTGGTTGCGGCCGAAGTGAAGAAACTGGCCGGCGATACGCGATCGGCGACCGATCGCGCCCGGGCCATGGTGAAGACGGCCATCTGAACCGGAACAGGAATAAGGCCGGCGATCCGGGGCGGATCGCCGGCCTTTTCAGGCGGCGGAGCGAAGGGGTGCGGGGTCTTGCGTCCTTCCGCTCCTTACGGGGTCAATTGCCCGCCTGATCGCTGCCGGGCGACGGATCGCTCTGATCCCCACCCGAAATCTGGCCATCCCCCGATATGGCGCCGCTGGCGTTGACCGAAGCGGCGTTGTTCAGTGCGCCGGTTGCGGTTCCGGCCGCATTGCCGGCGGCATTGCCTGCGCGCCCTGCAACAGCCGAAGCGCGATCCCGTGCAGCGCCCGCCGTTGCGCCGGCCCGGTCGCGGGCGCTGGCGACGGTTGCGCCGGCCCGATCCCGCGCTGCGCCTGCAGTGTCGACCGCGCGGTCACGGACATTGCCGGCCGTGTCCCGGGCGCTGCTGGCGGCGTTGCGGGCGTCATTCACGCCCAGCGTGTCGACCGCCAGCCCGGCATTGCCGGCGCCGCTGGCCGATCCTGATGCGCTGCGGGTCTTCCCATTGCGGGTGACGCTGCCGTCGGCTGCACTGTTGCCCCGCCCATGGGCGCGGGTGCTGACGCTGCCATTGTCGAGATCCACGTTGCGGTCGAGGCCGCCGCGCCCGCCGAACGTGCCGCCCAGCGATCCGCCAAGGCCGCCGGCCGATCCACCCAGCGCGCCGCCGAGCGATCCACCCAGGCCGCCGCCACCGCCGCCCAGCAACTGGGCTGACGCGGGAGCAATTGACAGGGCGGTGAGGCAGGCTGCGGCAATCAGAAACTTGGCTTTCATCGCGCTTCTCCTTGATGCGTGTCGATGGGATGCAAGGAGAACGGGAGGCGATGCCGCTTTCATCCCGGCGGCATAAAATATTTAGTAACATACTGAAAATAATCAGTTATTTCTGCATGATCCGCAAATGACGGGCGGTTTACCCTTTGCGCCCTCTGCACGCAGCCGCTCTATCGATCCCTGTTCGACCAGTCGGCCCGCGACCAGCGGCGCGGCAAAGCTGGTGCCGCGCACCGCGCCCTTGCCGCCGTCCATCGTCGCGGCCTGCATATCGGCGCCGGGTGCGGCGAAATCGACATGGAGTGCGCGGCCGGCCTCGGGCAGGGGGCGGCCGCGTCCGTCGATGCCGGTGACGGCGACGACGCCGGGATAGGAAGCGGGATAGGCGGGCGGGGCGGCCGGGCCGTCATTGCCGACCGCCGCCACGACCGTCACGCCCTTGTCACGGGCAAGGCGGATTGCCCCTTCCAGCAACGGATTGGCGGGGCCGACCAGGCTGATGGTGACGACGCGCACGCCGCGCGCCGCCATCCAGCCCAGCGCCCGTACGATGGCGAAGGCGCCGCCGCCCGCCGGATCATCGCCATAGACATCGGCGGCCAGCAGTGGCGTGCCGGGGGCCGCGCCCTTGACCAGTCCATCGCCGCTGATCAGCGATGCGACGGCGGTGCCATGCGCGCTGGCGCGCGGCGCGCCCGTCGCAAAGCCGCGTTGCTCCACCGCGCCTGTCAGGGATGGATGCCGGGCGACCCCGCCGTCGATCAGGCCGACGGCGCGGCCTTCGACCCGGCCGGACGCCAGGGGGTGGGCGGCGCTCGCCAATGCCAATGTCGGCCCGCTCGGGGCATAGAGATTGTCGGCGCTCGCCTGCGCCTGGGGTGCAACTTTGCGCACCTCCCGCAGGGCCTTGGCCAGAGTTCGGCCTTTGGGCACGGTCAGGCGGGTGACGGACAGGTCCAGTCCCTCCACGCTGTCGCTTTCCACATCATAGCCAGCGGCGCGCAGCGCCGAAAGGGCGGCCATGTCCGCACCCGTCAGCAATATGACCCCGCGCCGCGCCGGTTCGCGCCGGTCGTCCAGTTCGATGCTGTCGCCATGCGCGCGCAGCAGTCGATCGATCCGCGCCGCGCGCGCCGCCGCCAGCCGGTCGGCCAGTTGGGCGGGGGACAGGCGATCGAGGCCGGCCTGATCCAGCGCGCCTTCGGCCCGGTCGATCAGGCCGGGCACGACCTGTCTCACCGCGCCCAGTCCGGCACCGGGAGAGGGCAATAGCTGTGCGCCCGATGCGGTCGGTGCGATCAGCATCAGTCCCGCAATTATCCAGGGGCGGGGCATCCGCATGTCGCTTTCACCGATCCTTTCGCCAGCAAAATCATCCATTGCGAAAAAATGTCCATTTGTCTTCTGCTCTGCGGGATTAAACGGGCGGATCGGGACGTTTCATCCGTGAAGCCCGATAAGATGGAGTTGCAATGTCCTTCGAGCGCGATTTGCTGGCGATCCTGCCCCGGCTGCGGCGCTTTGCCGTCAGCCTGTCGCGTGACCGCGCCGATGGCGACGATCTGTGCCAGGCAGCGCTGGAGCGTGGGCTCAAGGCGCGCGACCAGTGGCAACCGGGCACGCGGCTCGACAGTTGGATGTATCGGATCATGCGCAATCTCTGGATCGACGAAGCCCGCAGCCGGCAGCGCGCAGCACAGACCTTCGCCCAGGAAGAGGCCGGTCTGGCGGTGGGCCATGCCGGCGACCGGGACATAGAGGCGCATATGGAACTATCCGACGTCGACCGCGCGATGCAGGCGCTGCCCGATGAACAGCGCGAGGCGATCGCGCTCGTGCTGGTGGAGGGCCTGTCCTACAAGGAGGCGGCGCAAACGCTGGGCATACCGATGGGCACGCTGACGTCGCGACTGGTGCGCGGACGCGGGGCATTGCTGGAACTGATGGGAGAAGCGGCATGAGCCAGATTGACGAAGCCATGCTGATCGCGCTGGTCGACGGCGAACTGGATGAGGTGAACCGGCGGCGGGTGGAGCGCGCCGTGGCGGACGATCCTGCGCTGGCGGAGCGGCTGGCCATGCATCGGCGGCTGCGCGATCGGCTGAGCGGTCATTATGCCCCGGTGGCGCAGGAGCCGGTGCCGCAGCGGCTGCGCGCCTTGCTGGAGCAGAGCGAGGCGGTGGCGCCGCTGGCGCGGCCGGCGGCGCGCTGGCGCGGCTGGGCCATGGGCGGCGCGATCGCCGCCAGTCTGGTGCTGGGCCTTGGCGTCGGGCGCATGTCCGGCGGTGAAGCGGGGCCGATCGGGATGCAGGATGGCGTCATGGTGGCGCAGGGCGCGCTGGGGCGGGCGCTCGATACGCAACTGGCGTCGGCGCAGGATGGGCAGGCCATCCGTATCGGCCTCAGCTTCCGGCGCAAGGGCGGCGGCTGGTGCCGCAGCTTCGACGGCGCGGTGGCCGGCGTGGCCTGCCGCGAAGGGGATGGCTGGCAGGTGCAGCAGGCCTTGCCCGGCGTCGGGGCGACCACCGGCTATCGGCAGGCGTCTTCGGCCGATGCGCGCGTCATGGCGACGGTCGACGCCCTGATGGACGGCGCGCCGATGGACGCCGCCGGCGAACAGGCAGCGCAGGCCGCTGGATGGAAATAAGGCCGGTCAGAAATCCAGATTGAACCGGCCATAATAAAATCCGCCGCTGATGCCATAGGGCGCATAGCTGTTGTAAAGATTGCCGACCGTGCGGTTCACCGGCTTCAGCTTGTTGGGGTATGTGTTGAGCAGATTATTGGCCCCGACCGACAGCTTGACCCCCTTGGCCAGTCGGTAGCCCAGTTCCAGATCGATGATGGTTTTTGGGGCCAGTGTCTCATCGACATAGTCGCGGAAACAGGTCGCGCTGACCGCCTGAACCGGGCAGGCGGTGAAATCGGCCTGATGATAGACGGTGGCTGACGCCCGCTGGACGATCTTGCCATAGCGGGTGGCGCGCAGGTTCATGACAAGCCTGCTTCCTTCCCAGAGGATATTGGCGATCAGCTTGTTGCGCGGCGTGCCTTCGGACAGGTCGCCGATCTTGGCCCGGCCGATCAGCGGCAGGCCCGATGCGGCGATGGGGGCCGGCACCGGATCGATATGGGTGAAGA
Organism: Sphingobium rhizovicinum; assembly: GCF_042647625.1. NCBI lineage: Bacteria > Pseudomonadati > Pseudomonadota > Alphaproteobacteria > Sphingomonadales > Sphingobiaceae > Sphingobium > Sphingobium rhizovicinum. The sequence goes on from NZ_JBHRVU010000004.1 coordinate 1,204,276, forward strand.
TGGTCTTGTTGATATTGGCCGACAGGCTGATGGTCGCCGTGCCCAGATCGCCCAGCCCGGCGCGATAGGTGCTGACGATGTCCAGGCCGCGCGTGCGCGTGTCGGCGGCGTTGGAGAAGAGAAGGCCGCCGGCAATGCCCTGGATGCCGGCCGCCGCCAGCGCATCCATGACCACCGCGCCGCTCAGCGTCTCGCTCAGCAGGATGCGGTCCCTGATCCGGATCTGATAGGCGTCGACCGTGAAGTTGAGGTTGGGCGCGGGCGTCAGGACAATCCCGGCCGACAGGTTGCGCGATTTTTCCGGCCTCAGCGGCGCCGCGCCCAGCGCCCGGGCGGCGGCGCTGTCCACGGGCAGGGCCTGCACAGGCAACAACTGGTTCACGCCGTTGACGGGCACATTGATGGTCGAGGAGGATGCGTAATGCTGTTGTTGCAGCGTCGGCGCGCGAAAGCCGGTGCTGGCCGTGCCGCGCAGGGCAAGGCCGCGGGCCATCTCTATGCGCAGCGACGCCTTGCCCGTGTTCGTGGTGCCAAAGTCGGAATAATCTTCATGCCGCCCGGCCAGGCCAAATTCCACGCCATCGACAATCCTGCCTTCCAGATTGACATAGGCGCTCCAGTTGTCGCGGCTCCAGGCGCCTGAGCCTTCAGGCAGGAAACCGGTGACACCCTGCGACCCTACGCCCGTGCGCACCTCTCCGGCCCGCCAGTCGCCGGCCGGGGAGACATAGCCGCCATCAATGTAGGAAACCGGATCGCCCGGCCCGATCAGGAATCGGTTCTTCTTATATTCGGCGCCGACCGCCAGCGACACCGGAGCGGCCAGTCCCAGTTCCAGCTCCTTCGTCAGGTCCAGATTGCTGGTCCATTCGTCGAACCGCAGTCGTCCCAGATAGAAATGGGTCGGGCTGGCCGTGCCGAGCGACGGGTTCAGGGATGTCGTCTGCGCAAATTTCACGGCATCCTGTGCATAAGTTGTGGATAAGTCCAGATGGACCCCGCCGCCGGCATCGCCGCGCAGCCCGGCCGCGACCTGAAAATCCTCGTCATAGACATGGATTCGGGGGGTATAGCCTTCGGGATAGATGCCGATGATGTTGTTGAGCGCGGCCGGCGTGCGATAGGTCAGCCAGCCGGCGGCATGACGTTTGGAATAGGTGCCGAAGCTGTAAAGCTCCAGACTATTGCCCACCGGCAACATCGCATCATAGCTGATATTGCCGCCAATCACCTGCGGCTGGCCATATCTGGCCTGGATGCGGTTCGGATTGGCGTTGCGCGGATCGCCGGTGGGATAAAATTGACCGACGATGGGGCTGCTTTTGACGATGGTGTTTTCCTGCAAGACGCCATCAGCCGCCAGATGGACATAGCCGCCGTCCAGCCCGATCGCGAAACCCTTGTCCACCTGCCATCGGCCCTGCCAGCCGCCATTGTCCGCCGTGCTCCCCAGCGTCAGCGCTGCGCCGCCGGCGGTATCGTTCTTCAGGATGATGTTGACCACGCCGGCGATCGCATCCGACCCATATTGCGCCGATGCGCCGTCGCGCAGCACCTCGATCCGCTGGATGGCATTGCCGGGGATCAGGTCCAGATCGGGCGGGGACTGGCCGTTCTGGACCGATCCATTGATGAACAATGTCGCGGTATTGTGGCGGCGCTTGCCGTTGACCAGCACCAGCAGTTGATCGCCGCCCAGCCCCCGCAGGGAAAGAGTGCGCACCGCCCAGCTGGCGCCCGCGCCATTGTTGGACACGTTGATCGAGGGGACCAGCGTGCCCAGCAGGTCGCGCACCGATTGCTTGCCGCTATTTTCCAGATCCCGCGCGCCCAGCACGTCGATCGGGGCAAGGCTGTCGGCAACCGTGCGATTGGTCGTGCGGGTGCCCGTGACGATGATCGGCGTCAGATCCTCGATCGGGTCCGGGGCGGGGGCCAGAGTCAGGCTGTTATTGCTGACGCCGGGCATGCCGGCCTGCGCGAATTGCAACGCCAAAGGGCTGCGTCGGGCCGCGCTGCGGTTTTGCGGCACCGCCAGAGCAATCACACCGACCCCGGTTTCGGAGGATTTTAGGTTGGTGCCGGCTAGAAGGCGATCGAGCGCGGCCTTGGTCGACATCCATCCCTGGACGGTGCGGCTGCGGATCGAGGCGACTTCGTCATAGGGAAACAGGATGCGCACGCCCGACTGGGCGGAAAGCTGGCGCAATGCACTGCTGAGCGGCTGGACGCGAATGTCGAACTTGTGCCGCTGGGACAGCGATGTGCTGGCAGGTGTGTCGGAAGGGGGAACGGCAAGCGCCGGCAACGACGAGGCAAGGCATAGGGCGAGGGCTGCCCCCGCCATGATATGGCGCATATGCATCGTCCAATCCCCGAAGCGGTGGCCTTTCCGTCGCTCTGTTGCTTCGAACGAAGCAATTGCGACATTCCGCTACTCCATATGCCGGCTTCGCGACAGGAAATGATGCTGACCGCGTTATGAGAAACAGGCGGCGTCGCGGGTCAGCCGCCGGTTTGCAGGAACCAGCGGTCCGTCCCTTGCAGGCCGATGGCGGTCAGACGCCCGGAAAAATAGGCTCCGGTATCGATGCCCACCCGATTGTCGCGCTGGTCGGGGTCGGGCGAAATGCTGTGGCCATGCACGATCATGCGGGGATGGATGCCATCATGATCCAGAAAATCGCGCCGGATCCAGCGCAAATCGGCCGATTTCTGATCGGCGATCGGCACGCCGGGGCGGATGCCGGCATGGACGAACAGATAGTCGCCCATTTCGACGCTGTCGGGCAGGTCGTCGATGAAATCGACATGGTCGCGCGGCACATGGGCCAGCATCCATCGAGCGATCGCCGCATCGTCCATCGCGTCGCTGGTCGCAGCGGGCAGGCCATAGCTGGCCAGCGTCTGCGCGCCGCCCGCCCGGCGGAAAGTGGGAATGATCCGCGCATCCCCCCGCGCGGCCAGTACGAATAATTCCTCATGATTGCCTTTGACGCACTGCGTGCCGCCGCCGGCCATCAGACCCATCACCCGCTCCACCACGCCGCGCGATGCAGGGCCGCGATCGATCAGGTCGCCCAGCAGGATCAGGTGCGGCGGCATGGGGCCGCGCGCACGATCATCCTGCGCGATCAGGCGCAGCAATGCTTCCAGCAGGTCGAGCCGGCCGTGAATGTCGCCAATGGCATAGACCCGCCGGTCCGCGCCCACGCTGGGCGGCGGCCGGTCGATGGCGTCGTCACGCTTGCCGATGCGCCAGAAGCTCATGCGCACGATTGTCGCATCACAGGCGGGGCAAAGTCACCCCTTGCTGGCCCATATATTTGCCCGCCCGGTCGGCATAGCTGACCTCGCACGGTTCATTGCCCTGAAGGAACAGGAACTGGCAGGCGCCTTCATTGGCATAGATTTTGGCGGGCAGGGGCGTGGTGTTGGAAAATTCCAGCGTCACATGCCCTTCCCAGCCCGGCTCCAGCGGGGTGACGTTCACGATGATGCCGCAGCGCGCATAGGTGGATTTGCCAAGGCAGATCACCAGTACGTCGCGCGGCACGCGGAAATATTCGACCGTGCGGGCCAGCGCAAAGCTATTGGGGGGGATGATGCAGCAGTCGGTCTTGCGATCGACGAAATTCTTCGGATCGAAATCCTTGGGGTCGACGATGGTGCTGTCGACATTGGTGAAAATCTTGAATTCGTCCGCCACCCGCGCGTCATAGCCATAGGAGGACAGGCCGTAGCTGATGCAGCCTTCGCGCCGCTGGCTCTCCACGAACGGCTCGATCATGCCGTTGCTCAGCGCCTGCTCGCGAATCCACTTGTCGGAAAGAATGGCCATGTCGTTTCAGCTCTTTGTCATGGGGCCGATGCCCAGGTCCGCGGGACCAAAGGCATGGGGCAGGAGATCGGCGACGCGCAGGTCCAGCACCCGGTCGCCGCTGGGGGTGGCGCAATAGATGGCCAGCGTGCGGCCCGCCATCTGTTCGGCCTCGTTCATGATCTGGCGGCACCGCCCGCAAGGGGTGACGAGCGCTTCGCCATCCGCATCCATCGCGCCGCCGACCACGGCGATTTCCGCCACATCGGCAAAGCGGCCCTGCGCGTTGACGGTGGCCAGCGCCACGGTTTCGGCGCACAGCGACAGGCCATAGCTGGCATTTTCGAAATTGCAGCCGGTGATGACGCTGCCGTCGGTCAATCGCACCGCCGCGCCCACGGCAAAGCGGCTATAGGGCGCATGGGCGTTGGCCATCGCGTCGCGCGCGGCGGCGATCAGCGACTGGACTTCATTCTCTTCAGGCATCAGGGCGCCACCACATTCCATCGAACCGGACCATCGACGCCGTCGATATGCCGCATGTCGCTGGCTGTCCACATCACCCAGGGCTTTGTCGCATAGTCGGGCGGAAAGAAATTCCCGTCCATCCACAAGGTCCGGTTGATGCCGGACCCGATGTCATAGGCCTTGTCGAAATCCTCGGTGACGTTCAGCAGCGCGGGCTTTCCGGCCTGTCCTTCGACCAGATTGATCAGGGTGTTGAGGTCCGAGAGAAGCTGGTCGCGGCCCGGGCGCGCCTTGCAGCCGGGATCGAAGGCCAGCCGCACGACCGGGGGCAGGGCGGCATTGTCGCGCGGCACCGTGGTCATGAAGCTGGTCGCCTGATCGCTGGGCTGGCGGCACAGGCTGAAATCGATCATCGCGCCATAGCGCATGCCGGCGGCGCGCACGCCGCGCAGATTGGCGGCAAAGGCCGGGTCGCGCCGTCCGGCTGCGTCGGCGGCGCGGATATAGGCGAAATCGGTGCCTTGCGCCGCCAGCGTGCCCCAGTCGACCTGGCCATTGTCGGCGCTGATGGACACGCCCTGCACCGGATATTGATCGCGGGCGGGCGCCCAGCCGCGCGCATAGAGCCACAGCCCCAGCGTCAGCGCCGCGACCACCGCCAGTCCCGCCCCGATACGGAACAGCAGGCCCCCCAAAGTCACAACCCTGATTGTCTTACCCCTTGATATGCAACACGCAAATGAGCGTGAACAGCCGCCGCGCCGTGTCGAAATCGACGTCGATCTTGCCTTCCAGCCGCTCTTTCAGAACATCCGCCGCATCGTTGTGGATGGCGCGGCGGGCCATGTCGACCGTTTCGATCTGCTGGGGCGATGCATTGCTGATCGCCTGATAATAGCTGTCGCAGATCGCGAAATAATCGCGGATCGGACGGCGGAACCGGCCCAGGCCCAGGATGATCGCCTCCAGCGGGCTGTCATCCTGGCGGTTGATTTCGATCACCAGCCGACCTTCTTCAACCCGCAACAGCACCTTATAGGGACCGGCATAGCCATCGGCATGCTCGCGCTGCGGGGCGAAGTGATTATCCTCCAGCAGGTCGAAGATCGCGATGCGCCGTTCCTGCTCCACGTCGGCATTGCGCCACAGGATGGTGCGCTGGTCCAGCTGGATGTCTATGATGCGCGGATCGGCCATAATGCAAGCGAACAGTCAGTGCGGCGGCGCGCGCCGAAATGCAAGCAGGACTTATCCACAGATGCGTGGTTGTGGCCCCTTGCGCACATCGGGTCGGGAGAGGAAAGAGGGCAGATGGTCGAACTGCTGAAAATCAACCCCGCCGAAACGGGCGGAACCGAACTGCCGCGCAATGTCGAGGCGGAGGCCGCGCTGCTGGGCGCGATCATGATCGACAATCGCATTGCCGAGGATGTGCAGCTCAAGCTGAAGGCCGAACATTATTTCGAGCCGCTGCATGGCCGCATCTATGATGCGATCATGCGCCTGCTGGACAAGGATATGGTCGCCAATCCGGTGACGCTCAAACCCATGCTGGAACAGGACCCGGCATTGAAGGAACTGGGTGGCGCGGCCTATCTGGCGCAACTGACCGGCAATGGCGCGGCGCTGATCGGCGCGCGTGACTTCGCCAGCCAGATTTACGACCTTGCCCTGCTGCGCCAACTGGTCAGCGTCGGCCGCGAACTGGTCGAAAACGCGATGGACACCAGCGAGGATGTCAATCCGCGCGAACAGATCGAAGCCGCCGAAGTCGCCCTGTACAAGGTGTCGGAAGGCGAGGGGGAAACAGGTTCGGTCAAGAGCTTCCTGTCCGCCTCCACCATGGCGGTGCAGGTGGCCGAACGCGCGCTCAACAGCGGCGGCCATGTGTCGGGGATCACCACCGGCATCAACAGCCTCAACGCCAAGATCGGTGGTCTGCACAATTCCGACTTGATGATCCTTGCCGGCCGTCCCGGCATGGGCAAGACGTCGCTGGCGACCAACATCGCCTATAATGCCGCATCCCGCTGGCTGCGCGATCATGGCGACGGTATTCCGCTCGACAAGAATATGGGGGCCAAGACCGCCTTCTTCTCCCTCGAAATGTCGGCCGATCAGCTGGCGACCCGCGTGCTTGCCGAACAGTCGGGCATTTCGGGCGAAGCGCTGCGCATGGGCAAGATCAGCCGGGCGGACTTCCAGAACCTGTCCCGCGCCGCGCGCGACCTTCAGGAACTGCCCTTGTTCATCGATGACACGCCGGGCCTGACGATCGCGGCGCTGCGCACCCGTGCGCGCCGGTTGAAGCGCCGCCATGACATTGGCTTCATCGTGGTCGACTATCTTCAGCTGCTCCAGGGCACCGGGCGCGGCAATGAGAATCGCGTGAACGAAATTTCCGAAATTTCCCGTGGTTTGAAGACGCTGGCGAAGGAATTGCACGTGCCGGTGCTGGCCCTGTCGCAGCTCAGCCGTGCGGTCGAACAGCGCGAGGACAAGCGTCCCCAGCTGTCCGACCTTCGCGAATCCGGCTCGATCGAGCAGGACGCGGACATGGTCTGGTTCGTGTTTCGCGAGGATTATTACGAAGCCGCCAAGGAGCCAAAGCCCGACGACGAGGCCGCCTATGCCGCGTGGAAGGAGAATATGGAGCGCATCTATGGCCTCGCTGAAGTGATCGTCGCCAAACAGCGTCACGGCTCCACCGGCCGCATCCGCATGAAGTTCGATGCCAAGATCACCCGCTTCTCCGACATTGCCGACGACAGCTATCAGGATCTGGATTACGAATGATCCACGCGGCGAAGGGGTCGAATCGCATTGCCCCTTCGCGCCCCGGCCGCTAAGGGGCTGTGCTTTCCGGGCGGCCCGATGGTCCGCTCTGTCAGGGGAAGCGAAATATGAGCGGGGCAGTAGAGGTCGGCATCATCATGGGGTCGCGGTCCGATTGGGACACGATGCGCCATGCCGCCGAAACGCTCGAAGCGCTGGGCGTCGCCCATGAATGCAAGGTCGTGTCCGCTCACCGCACCCCGCAGCGCCTCTATGATTATGCCACCGGCGCTGTCGGACGCGGCCTGAAGGTCATCATCGCGGGCGCTGGCGGGGCGGCGCATCTGCCCGGCATGACCGCATCGATGACGCGCCTGCCGGTGCTGGGCGTGCCGGTCGAATCCAAGGCATTGAAGGGCATGGATTCGCTGCTCTCCATCGTCCAGATGCCCGGCGGCATACCCGTCGCTACGCTGGCCATCGGCAAGCCCGGCGCGATCAACGCCGGCCTGCTGGCGGCATCGATCCTGGCCACCAACGATCCGGCGCTGGCCGACCGGCTGGACGCCTGGCGCACGCGCCAGACCGACGCCGTCGCCGAAACCGTCGAAGACTGAAACGAAAGACGCATGACGACCATCGCGCCCGGCTCCACCATCGGCATCCTTGGCGGCGGCCAGCTTGGCCGGATGATCGCCATGGCGGCGGCCCAGCTGGGCTATCGCACCAGCATTTTCGCGCCCGAGGAAAGCGGCCCCGCCGCCGATGTCTCGCCGCTCTGGACGCGCGGCGCTTATGAAGACGCAGCGGCGCTTGCCGCCTTTGCCGATGGCGTCGATGTCGTCACCTATGAGTTCGAGAATATCGATCCCTCTGCGGTCGAAGTGCTGGCCACCCACGGCCTCGTCCGTCCCGGCGCGCAGGCATTGCGCGTGGCGCAGGACCGGCTGGCCGAAAAGCGCTTCGTCTGCGATCTGGGCGGCCTGACCGCGCCCTTCGCCCCGGTCGAAAGTCTGGACGATCTGGAGGCGGCGATCGAGCAGGTCGGCAGCCGCGCCATCCTGAAGACCAACCGCATGGGCTATGACGGCAAGGGGCAGGCGCGCCTGTCGGAGCCGGGCGACGCCGTGGGCGCATGGAGCGCCATCGGCCGCCAGAGCGCCATATTAGAAGGCTTCGTTACCTTCGCCGAGGAATTTTCAGTCATCCTGGTGCGCGGCGCGGACGGCGAAGTGCGCTTCTGGGATTCGGCGGCCAATGTGCATGTCGACGGCATCCTCGCCACATCGACCGTGCCGGCCGGGCCGCTGATCGAGGGGCAGGTGCCCCAGGCCCGCGCCATGGCGAAGAAGATTGCCGACGCGCTCGACTATGTCGGCGTCCTCACCTGCGAATTTTTCGCCAGCGCCGACGGCCCGGTGTTCAACGAAATGGCGCCCCGCGTCCATAATAGCGGCCACTGGACCACCGAAGGCGCGGTGACGAGCCAGTTCGAAAATCATGTCCGCGCCATTTGCGGTCTGCCGCTGGGAGACACCGGCCTTGCCGCGTCGCGCGTGGAGATGCGCAACCTGATCGGCGATGACGTGCTTGAATGGCCGGCGATCCTGTCCGATCCGGCCAATCATTTGCACCTTTATGGCAAGCATGAAGCGCGTCCCGGCCGCAAGATGGGACATGTGACGCGGCTGGTGTTGTAAAGGTTCGTGCTCCTGCGAAAGCAGGGGCCCAGTTCCGACGTCTCAAATGGGCTCCTGCTTTCGCAGGAGCACGCTGCGCTTTAAAGGCGAGATATGAATCGTCCCCAAATCACCCTCGTCCTGGCCCGCGCCGACAATGGCGTGATCGGCAAGGATGGCGATTTGCCCTGGCGGCTGCCGGCGGACCTCAAGCATTTCAAGGCGATTACCGCCGGCCACCCGATGATCATGGGGCGCAAGACGTTTGACAGCCTGCCCGGCCTGTTGCCCGGCCGTCGTCATATCGTGCTGACCCGCGATGTGGGCTGGACGAGCGAAGGGGCGGAGGTGGCGCATGATGTGGATGGCGCCATCGCGCTAGCCGGCGCGCCGAGCGTCATGGTGATCGGCGGCGCGGAAATCTACCGCCTGTTCCTGCCACGCGCCGACCGGATCGAACTGACCGAAGTGCATGTCGATGCGGAGGGGGATGCGGCGATCGCCTATCCCGACCCGGCGGACTGGCGGGAAAGCGCGCGGGACGATCATCCGACGGTGGATGGGCGACCCGCCTACAGCTTCGTGACGTTCGAGCGGCGGTAGCAACACCGTGCTCCTGCGAAAGCAGGAGTCCAGAGCGACAAGCGCTGCATCCGGAAGAGCACGCTGGTCCATTGCCACGCCCGGCCCACCTCCCTATAGCGCGCGCCATGGAGCGGCTTTCTAGCGGCGCCCCGATCCCCGCTCCTCTGCGCGGGAGCGTCATGGCGCTGGGCAATTTCGATGGGTTTCATGCGGGCCATCAGGCGGTGGTCGGTCGTGCGATCGATCGCGCGCGGGCCGAAGGCCGTCCGGCGATTGTCGCGACCTTCGATCCACATCCGATGCGGCTGTTCCGGCCCGATACGCCCAGCTTCCGCCTGACCACGCTGGACCAGCGCGCCGCGCTGTTCGCCCGCGCGGGCGCTGACGCGATGCTGGTGTTCGACTTCACGCCCGAACTCGCCGCGCTGGATGCCGCCGCCTATGTCCGCCTGCTCACCGACCAGATGGGCGTCGCCGCCGTGGTCACGGGGCAGGACTTCACCTTTGGCAAGGGGCGCTCCGGCACGATCGACAGTTTCGCGCAGTTTGGCCTGTCCGCTGAAGCGATCGCCCCGGTCACGGACGGGGAGGGGGTCATTTCCTCCAGCCGCATCCGCGCCGCGTTGCAGGCGGGCGATTGCGACACAGCCACCCGCCTGCTGACACGCCCCTTCGCGATCGAAGGGATCGTTCAGCATGGCGACAAGCTGGGCCGCACCATCGGCTTCCCCACCGCCAATATCGACATGGGGTCTTATCTTCGCCCGGCCTATGGCATTTATGCGGTGCGCGGGTTGCTGCCCGATGGGCGGGTGCTGGACGGGGCCGCCAATCTGGGCATCCGGCCCAGCTTCGATCCGCCCAAGGAATTGCTGGAGCCGCATTTCTTCGATTTCACCGAAAACCTCTATGATCAGCGGATCGCGGTGCAACTGATCCGCTACCTCCATGGCGAGGTGAAATATGACGGGCTCGATGCGCTGATGGCCGGCATTGCCCGCGATTGCGACGATGCGCGGCAAATCCTTGCGGGAACGCCTTACCTCGCTTAAGGCACGGCGCTAATCTGCCCAACCTCCGTTCGGTTCGAGCAGCTTCGAGCTTGTCGAGAAGCGTCCGTCGAGAACTGTTCTCGACAAGCTCGAACCGAACGGATCTAGCATAAGTGCACCCATGACCGACGCACCTGACTATAAGAGCACCGTCTTCCTGCCCGTCACCGACTTCCCGATGAAGGCCGGCCTTGCGCAGAAGGAACCGGCCATCGCGGCGAAGTGGGAGGCGATGGATCTCTATGGCAAGCTGCGCGAGAAGCGCGCCGGCCGCGAACGCTTCATCCTGCATGATGGCCCGCCCTACGCCAATGGCGACATCCATATGGGCCATGCGATGAACAAGGTGCTCAAGGACATCATCGTCCGCAGCCAGTCGCTGCTGGGCAAGGATGCGCCCTATGTGCCCGGCTGGGATTGCCATGGCCTGCCGATCGAATGGAAGATCGAGGAGGAATATCGCAAGAAGAAGCTGAACAAGGATGAGGTGCCCGCCGCCGAATTCCGCGCCCAGTGCCGCGCCTATGCCGACAAATGGGTGGGCGTGCAGAAGGATCAGTTCAAGCGTCTGGGCGTGATGGGTGACTGGGCCGATCCGTATCTGACCATGAAGTTCGACGCCGAAGCGACGATCGTGGGCGAATTGCTGAAATTCGCGGAAAGCGGCCAGCTTTATCGCGGCGCCAAGCCCGTCATGTGGTCCCCGGTCGAAAAGACCGCGCTGGCCGAAGCGGAAGTGGAATATGAGGACGTCACCTCGACCCAGATCGACGTGGCGTTCGAGATCGTCGAAGCGCCGAATGCGCCGGAGCTGGTCGGCGCTTATGCGGTGATCTGGACGACCACGCCCTGGACGATCCCTGTCAATCAGGCGATCGCTTATGGGGAAGAGGTTGAATACGTATTGGTAGAGGCTGTCGCTGGAAATCCGGCCGGCGTTGATGCTGATGGGGCTTTAACTATGGCAGCAGAGCCGGGTGATTGGGGCAACCTGATCTTTGGCAAGAAGCTGCTAATCGCGCGCGAACTGCTTGATGCGGCGGCGTCGCGTTTTCGTGTCTCGCGTTGGGAAACACATTGGTCTGGGAAAGGCACCTACCTCGCCGGCGCTATCACCCGTCACCCGATGCACGCGCTGGGCGGCTTCTTCGCCAAGCCGCGTCCGCTGCTGCCGGCCGATCATGTCACGACCGACGCGGGCACCGGCCTCGTCCATATGGCGCCTGATCATGGTGAGGAGGATTTCCTCGCCTGCAAGAAGCTGGGCATCGATCCGGTCTTCGCGGTCAACGACGCCGGCTTCTATCGCGACGACTGGGATTGGCTGCCGGGGCAGGGCAGCGTCATCAACACCAAGTTCAACGGTCCCGAAGGCCCGATCTGCACCGATCTGCGCGCCGCTGGCGCGCTGCTGAGCGCCAGCGACTTCAAGCACAGCTATCCGCATAGCTGGCGGTCGAAGGCGCGCATCATCTATCGCTGCACCCCGCAATGGTTCATCCCCATGGATAAGCCGCAGGAAGGCGCAGTGGTCGATGTCGAGGGCGGCGTGATGCCGACCCCGATCGTTACCGGCAACGGCCCGACGCTGCGCGAAATCGCGCTCGACGCGATCGAGCAGACCCGCTGGGTGCCGGAGCGGTCGACCAACCGCATCCGCTCCATGGTGGAAGGGCGCCCCGACTGGGTGATCAGCCGCCAGCGCGCCTGGGGCGTGCCGATCGCTCTCTATGTTCATCGCAAGAGCGGCCAGTATCTGGTTGATCCGGCGGTCAATGCCCGCATCATCGAAGCGTTCAAGGGCGCGGGTGCGGATGCATGGTTCGGCGCGGATCATCAGGCGCTGCTCGGCCCGGACTATGACCTTAACGATTATGAGGTCGTGAACGACATTCTCGACGTCTGGTTCGACAGCGGTTCGACCCACAGCTTCGTGGTCGAGGGCCGCTATGGCGAAGGCGTGCGCGCCGACCTCTATATCGAAGGCTCCGACCAGCATCGCGGCTGGTTCCAGTCCTCGCTGCTCGAAAGCTGCGGCACGCGCGGCCGTGCGCCCTATGGCGCGGTGCTGACCCATGGCTTCGCGCTGGACGGCACGGGCAAGAAAATGTCCAAGTCGCTCGGCAATGTGGTCGATCCGCTCAAGATCATGAGCGAGAGCGGCGCGGACATCCTGCGCGTCTGGGTCGCCAGCACCGATTATTTCGATGACGTGCGCATCGGCAAGGAAGTGCTGGCCGGTTCGTCCGACGCCTATCGCAAATTGCGCAATACATTCCGCTACATGCTGGGCGCCCTTTCCGATTATGATGAAGAGACGGAAGCGGTGTCCTACGCCGAAATGCCGGAGCTGGAGCGCTATATGCTCCACCGTCTGGCCCAGCTCGACGCGGAACTGCGCGCCGTGGTGGACAAGGCGGCGAAGAGCGAGAACTGGCTGGAATTTTCCCGCTACACCCGGGCCATCTTCGATTTCGCGAACAGCGACCTGTCGGCCTTCTTCTTCGACATCCGCAAGGATTGCCTCTATTGCGATGCGAAGTCGGACCTCAAGCGCCGCGCCTATCGCACCCTGCTCGACACGCTGTTCCACGCATTGGTCCGCTATGTCGCGCCGATCATCCCCTTCACCGCTGAGGAAGTGTGGCAAAGCCGCTTCCCAAGTGACGAGGATAGCGTCCATTTCCTGGAATGGCCGGAGGTCGACCATCACTGGATCAACAGCCATTTGAACGACAAATGGGGCGAACTGCGTTACCAGCGCGAGCAGGTGAACGAGGCGATCGAACCATTCCGCCGCGAAAAGGTGATCCGCTCCAGTCTGGAGGCGGACGTCACCATGGGCGAAATGCTGCCCAGCGATGGTGTGAACTTCGCCGAAATCGCCATTGTCGCCCGGATCGAGATGGGCGTGGGCGACGGCATCATCGTCAAGCCCAGCGACTGGCACAAGTGCGGCCGCTGCTGGCGTCTGCTGCCGGAGGTCGAGGAAGACGGCACGCTTTGCCATCGCTGCGACGAAGTGTTGAAGGGGTAGCTGGATGGACTGTGCTCCTGCGAAAGCAGGAGCCCAGGATGCAGGGGATTTCGTTCGACCCTGGGCTCCTGCTTTCGCAGGAGCACGCAGTAGGCAAACTTCTCCCTGTCCTGCGCGCAGGGCCTTGGGTATAGCGCAGCAAAATAGTCGCACTTGAATGAACGGGATGACAATGACGGTTTCTGACGGGTTCTTTCTTTCCACGGCGTCATCCGCCCTTTCCCTGACTGCGGGCTGATTTTCCATGCCTACCAACCCGATCAATCACCGCCCGCTGGGCCTGACCGTCGCCATCGTGACGCTCGCGCTCGACCAGCTGGTCAAATATAGCGTCACCTTCCCCCTCGCGCTCAAGAGCCGGGCGGAGGAGGGGATTGAAATCCTGCCGATCTTCCGCCTGCGCTGGCTGGAAAATCGCGGCGTTTCCATGGGCTTCTTCCATGCCGACACCAACATGATGCGCTGGGCGCTGGTTGGCATGACCATGTTGATCGCCGCCTTCGTGGGCGTATGGATGTGGCGGGAACGCGCGCGGCAGGATGTCGCGGCGCTGGGCCTGGTTCTGGGCGGCGCGATCGGCAATATCGTGGATCGCGTGCGGCTGGGCTATGTCGTTGATTATGCGGACCTGCATTTCGGCGAATGGCGGCCTTTCCTGATTTTCAACTTGGCGGACGCCGCCATCACGTTCGGCGTGCTGATCCTGCTTGCGCGGGCGCTGCTGCTGCGCGACAAGGGCGCAAAGACGGAGACTTTGAAGTGAAGCGTAACCTGATCCTTGCCGCTGGCCTTGTTGCAACCCTGTCGGCTTGCGGTGGCGGCGGCAACAGCCTGCTCAATCGCGGCCGTCCCGACGAATTCGCCGTCTCGCGTCAGGCGCCGCTGGTGATCCCGCCCGACTTCGCGCTGGTTCCGCCCGCGCCGGGCACCCCGGCCGCTGCCGCCGTCGATTCGCGCAGCGAGGCGATGCAGGCGATGTTCGGCGGCCCGTCGGCGCGCAGCGCCAGCGAAACCGCGACCCTGAACGCCGCCGGCCGCGTGAACGCCGCCGCCGGGATCCGCTCCTCGGCAGGCGATCCGGCCACGGAAGTTGTCGACAAGGGCAGCACCACCCGCGACGTCATCGCAGCGCCCGAAGGTGACGGGCAGGAAGCCCGCGCCGCCGTACCGCAGCAATAAAGGGAGGGGGCTACCCCCTTTCTTCGACAAAAGCCTTGAGGCGGGACAATGTCCCGTCCCATTGTCTCTCCACCTGATCCAGCCAGAGCCGCGCCGCCGCGATCGCGTCCCGACGCAGCGCATAATGGACTTCGCGCCCGTTTTTGCGGCGATGGACCAGTCCCGCGCCGTGCAGCACGTCCAGATGCTTGGCGACGGCCTGCCGGCTGATCGTCAGCCCTTCGCCCAACTGGACGATTGATCGCTCCCCGCCGGCCGACAGGCGCGCGATCAGCCCCAGTCTGGTCCCATCCCCCAATGCCGCAAACAGGGATGCCGGATCAGCGTTCGGCATAGCGCCTGACATTGTCGACCTGCTCGGCCCAGCCGCCTTCATTGTCGCGCAGCACATTGGATCGGCGCGGTTCGGGCACCTTGTCGAAACCGCTTTCCGTCACGGTCAGGCGGGTGCCGGTGGCGATCGGCTCCAGCACGAACTCCACCAATGTCCATTCCGGCACGCCGTTGCGGATCGCCTCTTCATCCCCGCCGGTCGCGGGCCATTCGAAGGCGAAGCGGGTCATCGGTTCGATCGCCACGGTGCGCGATACCCATGGGAAATGCTCATAGCCCGGATAGGTCATATGGCCGGTCGTCGCCTCTCCCACCGTAAAGGGCTGGTCCAGCGCGACCAGAAACCAGGCGCCGAATTTCTCATGATCGATGATGGCGTCCCACACCGTGGCGACGGGGGCGGCAATATCGATGCTCTTGATGATACAGTCGGGCATATAAGCAACCTCCTGGTTGCTTTTTATCCCTTTGCCTGATCATGCGCAAGCATTGAACCGCATTGTTTCTGTATCGTAATGTAAATTGATTTTATCAACTATCAAATATGTTTAAAGTTCCATATATGTAAAACTATAGCATTGTTGTGTATATAATAAGAAGATCAATCTTAATATGTGAATAATATCATTTTTTAAGTTCATGTTAGGAGCGGCGATGTTGTCTGTTGTTGCGGGGGGTGTTTTGTCTGGAGGATGAAATGCCCGAAGTGAAGAGCAGCGCAAAGCTTGCCGCCGTGGCCCTGATGCTGGTCGCCGGCGTGACGGTGTCGACACCGTCATTCGCGCAACTGAAATTGCAGAACAGCCCGATCCGTGTGCAGGTCGGCAACGGATCGACCCTGCTGGGGTCATCGAAACCCGACAGCGGAATCGGTGTCAGCATCCTGTCCAATCAGGTCGGCACCCATAATGGCACCAGCATCCGTCTGCTGGGTGACGAAACCATTGCCGGGCTGAACACCAACCTGTTGGGCGTCAACGGCAATCCGGAAACCACCCTGCTTCTTTCGCTCAATCCGACGAAGAAGTGAAAGCGCGGGAGGGCCGTGGATCGGCCCTCCCGGCTCTTGCGACGCCCACGCTTATGCATCGCGCTATCCTGATCCTCCTGCTGGCCGCATGTTCCGCCATTCCCGCGCTTCACGCGCAAACGCCGCAGCAGGAGGGCGGGCTTGTGCCCGCGCCCGACGTGCCGATCCGGGAAGTGCGGATAGAGGGCGCGACCATATCCCCCGATCTTGAACGGGCGGCGGCGGCCTTTGCCGGCAGGCCCGCAAGCGAAGCGGTGCTGCGGCAGGTCGCCGATGTGCTGGCGCGGACCTATGGCGCCAGCGACATTGCAGTCTTCGACATCAGTCTGGACAGTTTCTCGCCCGCCGATGGCCGTTTGCAGGTGCGCGTGCGCGAAGGGCATGTCGAACGCATCCAGATTGACGGCGGGCCATCCACCCGTCTGGCGACGCGCCATATCCGCGCGCTGTCGACACCGCTGGCTGGCGCGGGGCCTTTGCGCAAATCCGCGCTACAGCGCGTGTTGCGCCAGGTGTCCGACATGCAGGGTAACCGGGTGGAGGCGGACCTGATCGCCGGCGCCGCGCCCGGCGGACTGGTGCTGCGCTTTGGCGTGCGCCGCGCCGCTGCGCGCCGGTCAATCGGCTTCGACAATGGCGGCACGCAGATTTTCGGGCGGCCGCAGGCCCGTATCGGCGCCGGGCAGGACAATCTGCTGACTGGCGGAGACAGGTTCGATGTTCTCTACAGCCGCCTGCTCAGCGGCAAGGGGGAAGCGATGGGGGCCACCTATATGACGCCGCTGGGCAAGGACGGGGCGCAACTGTCTCTTTCCGTCGCCCACGCCCGCACCCGCTTGCCCGATTATGTCCTGAAGGCGCGGACCACCAGCCTGTCGGCCATGCTCTCCTATCCCCTGCATGGCGGCCCCGACACCGTCCTGACCGGCAGCGCAGGACTGGATGTGCAGCAAAGCCATGTCGATTTCTTCGGTTTCCGCCTGATCACGGAAAATGCCCGCATCGCCCGGCTTGGCCTCAACTGGTCGCGGACCGGGCCGCAATCCCGCGCGGAAATGTCTCTGTCCTTGTCTCACTCGATCGATCTGCCGGGCGCGCGGGCCAGCTGGTTCATCACCGACACCCGTTTTGCCAGGCTGCGCGGCAGCGCGGGCTATCATCGCCTGATCGACCGCAATCTGGTGGTGCGTCTGCTGGCGACGGCGCAATATAGCAGGGATGCGCTGCCCAGCGCGGAAGCTTTCTTTCTGGGCGGGGATAGCTTCGGGCGCGGGTTCGAACCGGCCATAGTAAGCGGCGACAGCGGCCTGGCCGGCAATGTCGAACTGGCCTGGGCGCCGCCCGTATCGAAAAGCGGCCGCCGCGCGGAACTCTACGCCTATCTGGATGGCGGGCGGGCAATCTATAATGCCCGGCCAATCTCTTATCGCGCGACCTATGATCTGGCGTCGAGCGGGGCGGGGGTCAGGCTGCGCGACGGGCCGCTGCGCATGGATTTGTCCGCCAACCGCGTGCTGGCCGACCCCTATGCCGGCTTTGGCGACCGCTGGCGGCTGCCGATCGGCGCGTCGCTGTCCTGGCCCTGAACGTGAAGACGATCGTGAAGATAGCGCGCAAACCCGTCAATACTGAGGGGCATCGGGATCATTTCAGGCTTTTGATTGCTCGGTTCGGCAAGCGCGAAGCGGCGAAAGAAATCAGCGACGATGTCCTCTACATCTTCAGGATCGATCCCGGCATCATGATCCAGATCGTCATCGCGGTGAGGGAAAATGTCGCCTTCGCCATAATAGGGGCCTATGCGGTCCCAGACAAATTCTGCCACCGCTTCATCGACGCCACTTGCGATCAATTGGTCAATCAGCATGGCAGGATTCATTCCCTGCCTTTTGGCCGCCAAATGCTTCGCGTGGCAGCGTGTTCGCCATTGCACCAGAAGAGCAAGGGCGCCGACCGTGGCCGGCACCGCTATCAATAGCGTGGTGAGCAGCGTCAGGCTCGCGCCTCTGTTCCGACGCTGTTGTGGCGCAGGGCGGTCAGCACGGTGTCTACGATGGCGTCGGCGTCAAGTCGCGCATCGGCATATTGTTTTTCCGGTTTGTCCTGATCCTGGAACATGTCGGGCAGGCGCATCGTGCGCAGCTTCAGCCCATTGTCGATCAGGCCAAGGTCGCTCGCCAGCGTCAGCACATGTGCGCCAAGGCCGCCGATCGATCCTTCCTCGATCGTGACGGCGACTTCGTGCGTGGTGAGCAGCCGGCGGATCATCGCTTCATCCAGCGGCTTGGCGAAGCGCAGGTCGGCGACGGTGGTGGAAAGGCCCTTGGCCTCCAGCGCTTCGGCGGCCTTCATGGCTTCCTCCAGCCGGGTGCCGAGCGAGAGGATGGCGACCTGACGCCCCTCGCGCACGATGCGGCCCTTGCCGATCGCCAGCGCTTCGGGAACGGCCGGCATGGCGACGCCAGTGCCATTGCCGCGCGGATAGCGCACCGCGATCGGGCTGCTGTCATGCACGGCGCAGGTATGCACCATATGCACCAGTTCCGCTTCGTCAGCGGCGGCCATCACCACGAAATTGGGCAGGCTGGCGAGGTAGGTAACGTCGAAGCTGCCCGCGTGGGTCGATCCGTCCGCGCCGACCAGCCCGGCCCGGTCAATGGCGAAGCGCACGGGCAGATTCTGGATCGCCACATCATGCACCACCTGATCATAGGCGCGCTGGAGGAAGGTGGAGTAGATAGCGCAGAACGGGCGCATGCCCTGCGCCGCGAGGCCCGCCGCGAAGGTTACGGCATGTTGTTCGGCAATACCCACGTCGAAGATGCGATCGGGGAAAGCCAGTTCGAACTTGTCGAGACCCGTGCCCGAAGGCATGGCCGCCGTGATGGCGCACACGGCTGGATCGCGCTGCGCTTCGGCGATCAGCGCCTGGGCAAAGACATTGGTATAGCTGGGCGGGCCGGGAGGGGCCTTGGCCTGCGCTCCGGTGACGACGTCGAATTTCTGCACGCCATGATATTTGTCGGCTGCGGCTTCGGCCGGGGCATAGCCCTTGCCCTTCTGCGTCACGACATGGATCAGGCATGGGCCTTCCGCCGCATCGCGGACATTTTCCAGAACCGGGATCAGATGGTCCAGATTATGGCCGTCGATCGGGCCGACATAGTAAAAGCCCAGTTCTTCGAACAATGTGCCGCCGGTCGCCATGCCGCGTGCAAATTCGTCGGTCTTCTTGGCGGCCTTGTGCAGGGGGCGGGGCAGGCGGCGCGCTAGTTTCTTGGCCAGATCGCGCAGGCCCAGAAATTCCCGACTGGATACCAGGCGAGCGAGATAGGCGGAAAGGCCGCCGACCGGCGGGGCGATCGACATGTCATTGTCGTTCAGGATCACGATCAGCCGGTTGCCGGCTTCGCGCGCATTGTTCATCGCCTCATAGGCCATGCCGGCCGACATGGCGCCATCGCCGATCACGGCAATGCCCTTGCCCGGCTTGTCCTGCATCTTGTTGGCGACGGCAAAGCCCAATGCTGCGCTGATCGAGGTGGAGCTGTGCGCCGCGCCGAAGGGATCATATTCGGACTCGGCGCGCTTGGTGAAGCCGGACAGCCCGCCACCCTGCCGCAGCGTGCGGATGCGGTCGCGCCGGCCGGTCAGGATTTTGTGCGGATAGCATTGATGGCCTACGTCCCAGACCAGCTTGTCATTGGGCGTGTCGAACACATAATGAATCGCCGTCGTCAGTTCCACGACGCCAAGACCCGAACCCAGATGACCGCCGGTAACGCCCACAGCGGCGATCGTTTCAGCACGCAGTTCATCGGCCAGCTGGCGCAACTGTTCGGGTTGCAGCTTGCGCAGGTCATCGGGGGTGTTGACGGTATCGAGCAATGGCGTGGACGGATTGGACATGGCGATGTGCCTACTCGCTTTCCTGCGCCAAGTCGAACCCTGACGACGCATTTGATGGCGTCAGGCGCTCCATCAGGGCGACGGCCTGCGCGAAGCGGGCGTTCCAGTCGCCGCTGATAGACGCCCAGCGCACACCGCTGCTTTCCAGAACGGCGCGGCTGATGTCCGCGAAGCGGGCGCGAACCGGATCGTCGCCATAGATGCGGACGGAGTCGGGCACCCAGGCGACGTCAGCCTCCATCAAAAGATAGAGATCGGCCTTGGGATAGGTCAGCAATTCCGGCGGGATATGACCGATCATCATCTCCGCCCAGGCGGCGGTCATCAGCGAATCAGTATCGGCAAACAGGAAGCGGCGGGCGTCGCTCTTTGCGGCGTCGATCATGGCGGCCTGCGTCCGGCCGATCACCAGCAAGTCCTGCTCGTCCATATCGACGCCATGGGTTTCGGCATGGGTACGGCCATATTCGGGCACCCAGACCGTGCCAAAATATCTGGCGAGCTTCTCCGCCAGCACCGATTTGCCGGTGCTTTCCACGCCATGCAAAACGATGGTCAACGTCATGCCGATGCCCGATCCATGGTGCGCCGCCAGGCGATCAGTCCATAAAGCGCGATGGCGAAGAAGATCGCGTAGAGGATCGACGTCGCGATCAGGCCGCGATGCCAGAACAGGCCGGTGGCCAGTGCATCGACCGCGACCCAAAGCAGCCAGCTTTCATATCTGCGCTGCGACTGGAGGATTTGCGCCGCCACGCTGATGCCCGCGATGGTCGCGTCGGCGAAGGGGGCTGCGGCGTCGGTGAAGCGGGCCATCATGCTGCCCCAGCCGAGGCTCGCGATCGTGGTGCCGCCGATCCAGAGCAGGCGCGCGCCATTGCCAAGCCGATCGACGGCGATGCCGCCATCATCGATCTTGCGGGCATGCAACCAGACCCACCAGCCATAGATGTTGATGACGAAGAAGAATATCTGGAGCAGCGCGTCGCTGTACAGCTTCGCGTCGAAGAATACGAAGAAATAGAGCGTCACCATCGCAAGGGCGAAGGGGTAGTTCCAAAGCGATCGCCGCGCCACGAGCAGGATGTTGACGAGGCCGAGCGCGGCCGCAACCCATTCGATGATGGTCAAGACTGG
The DNA here is from genome assembly GCF_042647625.1 of Sphingobium rhizovicinum. Lineage (NCBI taxonomy): Bacteria > Pseudomonadati > Pseudomonadota > Alphaproteobacteria > Sphingomonadales > Sphingobiaceae > Sphingobium > Sphingobium rhizovicinum. Next base: position 1,225,280 of record NZ_JBHRVU010000004.1, read on the forward strand.
CGCGCCGTCAGTGGGCGCTGCATGTGCCGCGCATTTCGATCACCGCGCGCTTCGGCGTGAATCCGGCCTTTTCGGCGGCGGTGCGCAGGGCGCTGGTGATCGGATCGTCATCGATATGCGTAACTTGCCCGCATGTGTCGCAGACCAGGAAAATACAGTCGTGATGACAGCCCGGATGCGCATTGGCGATATAGGCGTTGGCGCTTTCCACCCGCATGGCGATGTTGTTCGCCACGAACAGGTCGAGAATGCGATAGACGCTGTTGGGTGCAACGCGCTTGCCGCGCGCCTTCGATACGGTGTCGGCGATGTCATAGGCCGAGGCAGGCTTTTCCTCCGCCGCCAGCGCATCGAAGATGGCCGCGCGCATCGGCGTCCATTGCTCATTCTGGGCCTCCAGAGTCGCACGAGCGGCGTCGGCCAGTTTTGCGCCGGTGGGTTCCTGATGATGGTGATGAGCGTGGGCCATGGGCTGTATCTAGGCGTGGACGCTGTTGCGGGCAAGATAGCGTGGATCAGGCGCGGGAGAAGCTCCATGCCGCCCAGAGCCAGCCGGCGATCATCAACGTCCCGCCGATCGGCGTGACCGCGCCCAGCCAGCGCGGCCCGCCCAGCGCCATGACATAGAGCGAGATCGCAAAGATCGCCGCGCCGATCAGCAGCAGGGCGGCGGCTCCGCGCGCAACGCCCAGGATCGCGATCGCGCCGACGGCATGGATCAACTGATAAAGACCGCCGGTGCGCAACCATTCCGCCGCCTTGGGATCCGTGACGCCATGGGCGCCGAACGCGCCCGCGCCAATGGCGAGCGCGGCGGACAGGCAGGCGAGGATAGCGATCATCATTCCTGTTTCTCCCCCCGGCTCAACAGGCGCATTGCCTTGCCGGGCCTGTACATCAGGTCCTTGGCCGCCAGCAGGCTGCCATGTTCGATCTGGAGCGCCATGCGCTGTTCGTCATTGGCGCGATACTGGCGCTCGACTTCCTCAACCTCTTCCTGCGGCACGCCCAGCGACTGCATCGCCTGCACACCCATGCAGATGGCCGATTCATAGACTTCGCGGACCACGCCGGCGAGGTCCATATCCTGAAGCGCCAGCACCTGTCGCCGGTCGAAGGCGCGCACCATTAGCGCTGCATGCGGGAAGGCTTCGGCGATTGGCTCCAGCACGCGGCTGTCGAGTGAGGGATCATCGATGCAGAAGACGATCAGTCGCGCTTCATCCGCCCCTGACCGCCGGAGCAGGTCGATCCGCGTGCCATCGCCATAATAGACCTTCATGTCGAACCGGCTGGACACTTCGATCTGGGCCGGTTTCTTGTCGATCAGGGTGACGCCAAAGCCATGGCCCATCAGCATCTGGGCGACGGTTTGTCCAAACCGGCCATAGCCCACGATGATTGCGTTGCCGCGCGGCGCGTCTTCCGGGCCGGGCAGGCCGCCATCATCCTTGGGTCTGGCAAATTCGAAGCGGCGGGCAAACAGCATCAGGAAGGGCGTCGTCGCCATGGAGAAGGTGACAATGGCGCTGAACAGGCTGGCCGCCTGCGGCGCGATGAGCAACGCGTTCTGCGCCTGCGCGAACAGAACGAAGCCAAATTCACCGCCTTGACTGAGCAACAGGCCGGCGCCCAGCGCCTGCTGCCAGTTCATGCCGAACAGTCGGGCAAGGCCGGTGATGATCGCCGCCTTGGTAACGACCAGCATGGCCGCCATCGACAGGACGAACAGCGGATTGGCGGCCACGGCATGCAGGTCGAGCACCATGCCGACGGCGAGGAAGAAGAGGCCGAGCAGGATCGAGCGAAATGGTTCGACGTCGGATTCGATTTCGTGACGATAAGGCGAATCGGCCAACATCACGCCTGCGATGAAAGCGCCAAGCGCGGTCGATAGATGCAGCGCATGCATCAGCGCAGCGGCGGCGAGGACGGTGAACAGGCCAACGGCGACGAACAGTTCGCGCTCTCCCATTCGCCCAACCAGCCCTAAGAGCGGGCGCAGGATGAAACGGCCGGCCAGCACCAGGCCGGCAATCGCCGCAACCGTGTAGCCCGCCATCATCCATCCGGGCGGTCCGGCGGCGTCGGCCGGATTGCGCGACAGGGCGGCGACGATGGTGATCAACGGGACGATCGACAGATCCTGAAACAGCAGGATGGAAAATATCTTCTCGCCGAAGGGCGAGTTGATGCGCCCGCTGGACTTGAGGCCGGGCAGAACCTGCGCGGTCGAGGAGAGGGCGAGCGGCAGGCCAAGCGCGATAGCCGCGCCCCAACTGAAGCCGGTCGAATAGAAGATGATCGCCGTCAACGCACAGCCGCACAGTACGACCTGGGCCAGGCCAAGCGCAAAAATGTCGCGCTTCAGCCGCCAGAGTCGCGCCGGATGGAGTTCGAGGCCGACGAGAAAGAGCAGCAGGACGATGCCGATTTCGGCGATGGCGAGCTTCGATTCCGCGCCGCCGACCAGCCCCAGACCCTGCGGCCCGACCAGCGCGCCCGCGACCAGATAGCCCAGCACAGCGCCCAGGCCGAAGCGGCGGAACAGCATGACGAAGGCGACGGCTGCGCCCAGCAGAATGACGCCTTCTGACAACAGGACGTCGGTGGCGCTCACGGCGGCATGCGCTTCCATCAGGCGTCGGCCATGCGGGCGGCTTCGGCGATCGCTTCGAAGCCAAGACGGATGGAGGCGTGGCGCGCAGGATAGCCGCGCGCCGGGGCGAGAATGGCAAGGCCCGGCCAGAAATCGAGATCGTCGCTTTCGCCCGCAAGATAGGCGGTCAGCCGATCGCGCGCGTCGGCCAGTTCATCCGCCGACATGCCAATCGCCTGCGCCGCCATCAGGGCCGCAGAAGCCTGCCCCAGGGCGCAGGCTTTTACGTCCAGACCCATGTCCGCGAGCCGGCCATCGGCCATCTTGACATCGACGGTGACGCGCGATCCGCAGGTGGGCGATCGCCGTTCCACGCTGGCCTGCGGATCTGGCAGGCGCTGGTGATGCGGGATGCTGGCGGCGAGCCGCAATATGTCCTTGTTATACAGGGGGGCACTCATGCCGCACCATGTAGGGCAGGAACATCGCGGGGAGAAGGCGGCAGTTCGTCTCAGGTGAAATAAGCTGGCCTGATCGCGCCCGCCCGCCTATCGCCGCTGCCATGAAGATACTGGTCGATGCCGATGCCTGCCCCGTGAAGGAGGAAATCTACAAGGTCGCCTGGCGGCATGAAGTCCCCGTGACGATCGTCAGCAACAGCCCGATCCGCATTCCGGCCCATCCTTTGCTGGACCGGGTGGTTGTGAGCGACGGGTTCGACGCCGCCGACGACTGGATTGCGGAGCGGGCGGACAAGGGCGCGATCTGCATCACGGCGGACATATTGCTGGCGGACCGCTGTCTGAAGGGCGGGGCGACGGTGATTGCGCCCAATGGCAAGCCCTTCACCACCAGTTCGATCGGCGCGGCGGTGGCGACCCGCGCGATCATGGCCGATCTGCGCGCAGGGGCGGTGGGTGATCCGATCGGCGGGCCGGCGCCATTTTCCAAGGCGGATCGATCGCGTTTTCTGTCGGCGCTGGACGAGGCGCTGGTGCGTCTGAAGCGAGGCCGCTGATGGCCGATCATGATGCGATCATTCTGGGTGCCGGGGCGGCTGGAATGATGTGCGCCAGCGTGGGTGGACAACGAGGTAGACAGGTTCTGCTCGTCGATCACGCCGATGCGCCGGGCAAGAAAATCCTGATTTCCGGCGGGGGGCGGTGCAACTTCACCAATATCCATACCGCCGCCGATCGTTACCTGTCGGCCAACCCGCATTTCGTGAAGTCGGCGCTGGGCCGTTATACGGCGCAGGATTTCATTGCGTTAGTGGAACGATATGGCATCGCCTGGCATGAAAAGACGTTGGGACAGCTTTTCTGCGACGGATCGGCTAGGCAGATCGTCGCCATGCTGGCGGAGGAATGCGCCAAGGGCGGCGTGACCATGGCGCTGGGCCAGTCGGTGAGCGCCATCGAGCATGGAGACGGCCTGTTCAGGGTGACGCTGGGCGATCGGGTGCATCGCGCGCCTGCGCTGGTGCTGGCGACCGGCGGGCCGTCCATCCCGAAAATGGGGGCGACCGGGTTCGCCTATGACGTCGCGCGGCAGTTCGGCCTGTCGGTGGTCCAGCCGCGCCCGGCATTGGTGCCGTTCACGCTGGGACCGGAAGAAGCGCTGTTCCAGTCCCTGTCCGGCGTGTCGGCCGAGGTCGAAGTGCGCTGGAACAAGACCCGCTTTCGTGAGGCGGCGCTCTTCACCCATCGGGGCCTGTCCGGCCCGGCGATGCTCCAGATCAGCAGCTATTGGCAGCATCGCACGCCGATCAATGTCAATTTCCTGCCGGATCGCGCAGCCGACTGGTTGCTCGCCGAAAAGCGCGAACGGCCCCGGACGAGCCTGCGCAAGATTTTGGCGCAGGCGTTGACGGAGCGTCTGGCCGATACGCTGCTGGAGCGGATCGAATTGCAGGGCGAAATCGGCAATCTGTCGGACAAGCTGCTGCGTCAGGCGGGCGCGAAACTGTCGGACTGGGCCTTTGTCCCGTCGGGCACCGAGGGCTATGCCAAGGCGGAAGTGACGGTGGGCGGCATCGCCACCGCCGGCCTGTCGTCGCGCAGCATGGAGGCGGCAAAAATGCCGGGCCTCTATGCCATTGGCGAAGCGGTCGATGTGACCGGCTGGCTGGGCGGCTATAATTTCCAATGGGCCTGGGCCAGCGGCTGGGCCGCCGGGCAGGCGATCTGAACCGGCAAGGCCAGCAGCCCAGCCCGTTCAGCGAACCTGCGCGCGAGCGGCCGAAATGCTGGCCTGCAAATGTCCGAGGCGGAAGGGCTTCGACAGGCGAACGATCTCGGGTGCGATCAGGTCGATACCCTGATAGCCCGATATGATCAGCACCGCGACCTGCGGATGGTCGACCCTGATGCGCAGCGCCAGTTCCACTCCGGTCATGCCGGGCATGACATGATCGGTGATGAGGATGTCCGGCCTATATCCTGCCTCCATCATGCTGATCGCCAGTTCGGCATGATCGATGTCGACCACATCATAGCCGATGTCGGTCAACATCTCGCGCGTGCTGTTGCGTACCAGTGGATTGTCATCAACCAGCAGAATCTTTCCCTGACTCGGCTCCTTACCGATTTGAGGAGTCGGCGTTTGAGCAATGGCCGGGGGCGTCTTCGCTTTGGGAAGCCAGAGTTGCACGTCCGTGCCCTGGCCGACTTCGCTGTTGATTTCCAATGACCCGCCCAGTTGCGCAGCAAGACCATGGGCCATGGACAGGCCGAGCCCGGTGCCATGTCCAGCGGGCTTGGTCGTGAAAAACGGCTCCATGGCGGACGCCCTGACCGCCGGGGTCATGCCGATACCGGTGTCAGCGATGCTCAGGCAAACATAGGCTTCGGCGGGCTCTTTCACGGTCAGTCCGGCAGGCAGATGAAAATTGCGCAGATCGCCGCGGATGGTGAGCAGGCCGCCCTCCGGCATGGCGTCGCGGCTGTTGACCACCAGATTGAGGATCGCCAGTTCCAGTTGATGCCCATCGGCCTGAACGGGCGGGAGAGAGGCGGGCACATCGATTGTCAGGACGATACGCGGTCCCAGCGTACTGGCGAGCAACGCCTGCATGCCTGTTACCAGATCAGATAGAAGGACGGCGGTTGGCTGCAATGGCTGGCGCCGCGCAAAGGCCAGCAGGCGTTCTACCAGGCGCTGCGCCGATTCCGCCGCCTGCATGGCCACCGACGCTGTCCGGCCGATGGTGTCGGGCGGCGTGTCTTCCGCCATGATGCGATCCAGCCCACCGATGATCGGCGTCAGCAGATTGTTGAAGTCATGGGCGACATGGCCGGTGAGCTTGCCCAATATCTCCATCTTCTGGACCTGACGCAGGGCGCTCTGCGATTTTTCCAGATCCTTGCCCTGTTCCTGCATGCGCTGGTCCAGTTGCAGGTTCAGGGCTTCGAGGGACGCAAACAGGCGTCCATTTTCAAGAGCGGTGGACGCGGCGCGCGCCAGAGCTTCAAGCAGGGCAATCTGGTTGTCCGTCGGTGCGCCGGCTTCGGACCAATAGGCACCCATGGCGGCAATCGGATCCCCCCGACCAATCGGCACCATCACCATGCTGCGGACGAAGGTGGTGCGGTATGCATCTACCGGAACGCGCGGGTCCATGAAAATATCGGGGATGACGGCCGTTTGCTGATTGAGCATGGCCCAGCCCGATACGCAGCGCTGCATTGGAAAGCGCTGACCCGACCAAAGCGGTTCCATCGCATCTTCCGCGACATAATGGCATTTGTCGCCGTCGCGCAGCACGACGGCGATTCCATCCGCTCCGGCCGCTCGCCGCGCGAAAGCGCGCAATACGGAAACGACGGCATCGACGGAACGGGCGCCGGCCAGCGCTTCCATGGCTTCTGCCGCCTGGCTCCAGCGTGCTGCCAGAGCCTTTTGCTCCGACCGGAAATCGCTGTCCAATTGTCCATTCATCGCGTTACCTCTCAGTCGAGAATATCTCCTTTACGCGACCTTATTTCAATTTGTTCCGTACCGAATATCAGACGAGCAAGGTAAATTATAGTCTAACTATAGTGATATGCCGCAAAAATCAGCTTTGGAACGGTTCGTAATGGATAATGAATCCATGGTTAATAAATCGTTAATCATTGATGCGCGCCTATTGCGGTGCGCCATCTTCACCTTCTGTCTGGGTCGGGGCGATGCGGGGCGGGGGCGTTCCCTGCGGTGGGGCAGGGATGGGCTGATCGGACGGAATCCGTAATTGATTGCCGCCGATATTCACCGTCATGCCGCCTTCATCCACCCCCACGCCGACATTGCCGATGCCGGTTTCCACGCTGACATTGGCGATGGCGTTGACCAGATCGGGGTCTTGCGTTTCCTCTGGGGCATCTTCGACCGGCTCGTTGATCGCGCCGCTCATGAAATTGCGCCAGATGCGCGCGGGCACGCCGCCGCCGGCTGCGCCGCCGGGCAGGGGGCTGTTGTCGTCATTGCCGATCCACACCGCCGTCACGATGCCGCCGGCATAGCCCACGAAGATGGCGTCACGGCTGTCCTGCGTCGTGCCGGTCTTGCCGAAGGTGCTGGTGCGCAGGGCGGCCGCGCTGCCGGTGCCGCGATTGGCGGCGGAAGACAGTAGGTCGCGGATCATCACCAGCTGATCGTCGCTGAAATGGCGCTGACGCTGCATCAGTTTCTCGAACCAGCCCTGTTCTTCGGGCGGCAGGCCATGGGCGATGACCGGATAGGCGCCGGCCGCGACCGAGGCATAGGCTTCGGCCAGTTCGACCAGCGGAATTTCCGACGTGCCCAGCGCCAGGCTCAAATCCTCGGTCAGGGGGGCGGTGACGCCCAGATCGCGGGCGACCTTGATCACGTTGTCGACCCCGACCTTCTGCGTCAGGCGGACGGCGGCGACGTTGCTGGAGGCGGCGAACGCCTGGCGCAGGGTGATGCGCCCGCGATATTTGCCGCTGTGATTGGCGGGGCGATAGGTTCCGGTGGTGATCGGCGTATCGTCGATCATGTCGTCGGGCGTCATCCCGGCGCGAAAGGCGGCGAGATAGACGAACAGTTTGAAGGTCGATCCCGGCTGCCGCTTTGCCTGCACCGCGCGATTGAAGCTGCTCTTTTCGTAATTCTTGCCGCCGACCATCGCGACGACGCTGCCGTCGGGCTTCATCGCCACCAGCGCGGCCTGCGCATTGCCCAGCGGCGCGCGGCGGATGGCGGCTTCGGCCAGGCGCTGGATGCGCCAGTCGAGCGTCGTGGGAATTTCCTGTTCGCCATAGACGGCGCCGGCCCGGTCGCGGGCGTGCGGAAGCACCCAGTCGGCGAAATAGGTGCCGCTGGTCGGGTCCGGTTCCTCATGCACGTCGAGCCGCGCAGGGGGTAGGGCGTTGCGCTCCGCCTGACTGATATAGCCTGCATCGACCATCGCCTGCGTCACCAGCGCGGCGCGGGCGCGGGCGCCCTTCAGGTTGGAAGTCGGCGCGAGGCGCGAGGGCGCCTTGAGCAGGCCGGCCAGCATCGCCGCCTGCGGGATAGTCAGCCGGTCGGGCGATCGGTTGAAATAATGGCGGGCGGCGGCGCGCAGGCCATAGACATTGTCGCCAAAATAGACGTTGGAGAGATACCGCTCCATGATCTGATCCTTGGTCAGCCATGTTTCCAGCCAGACCGCGATCAGCGCCTCGCGCGCCTTGCGGCCGAAGGTGCGGTCGCTGGAAAGGAACACGCCCTTCGCCAATTGCTGGGTGATGGTGCTGCCGCCCTGCGACGATCCGTCCGACCAGAGATTATGCCACATGGCGCGCGCGATGCCGCGCGGATCGACGCCCCAATGGCTTTGAAAGCGCCGATCCTCGATCGCCATGAAGGCTTGGGGGACATGGGCGGGCAGTTCCGAGACCGTCACCGGCTTGTCGATCACCGCGCCGCGCCGGGCGATCAGATGGCCGTCCGAAGACATCAGGCTGATGGCCGGCGGGGCAATGGGTTTCAAGGAGCGGGACAGGGGCGCCGTGACCGCGAGCCATGCGACCAGAATCATCAGCAGCGCAAGGCCGGCCGCGACCACCCAGCCGAAAATCTGGACCCGGCGTCGCCATGGGGTGGGCGGGGCGAAGGCGCTGGGCGGCCCCGCGCCAAATTCGCGTTGTTGCGGTGCGGCGGGATCGACTGGGGCAGACTCGGTCATGGGTTCGTTCATGCTGTATTGTTCACATCATACAGTCAAGCCTGTCCCGAAGCGGGACAAGCGCAGATTAGTCATTATTCGCAGTGGTCTAAATGGTAAATTATTCGTTAACCAATCATCATGCGCACTCGACCTCTCGTCCTCACCAGCGAATCCGCCCGGCATCCTTTTCGTCAGCGTCTGCCCGCGCATGTGCTGCGGGTGCGTGACGACAAGACGGGCAGCGCAAAGCGGCCGGTGGATGACGACAGCGACTGGAAATTATTTGCGCTGAGCTTCTGCGCTTTCTTCACGGCCTTTTACAGCTTCATTTTCTAAGCCGCCGCTTTTCAGTGGCATAGGGGGCCGTCGCACGCCTTGTGCAGTTTCCACGCCATGGCGGCGCAGGGCAGGGTCAGGATGGCGACCAGCAGCAATTGCATCACCACCGACACGCCGGCGATGCTGAGGCCGATGGCGCAGAGCGATCCCACCACCATCGCGCCGGAATTGACGATGTTGTTGGCCGCCACGGTGCGCGCCGCCTCACATTTTTCGACGGTCGTGGTCAGGAAGGCGTAGAGCGGCACCACGAACATGCCGCCGAAGGTCGCGACGCCCAGCAGGCAGAGCGAGAGCGGGATGGCCAGCGGATGGGCCAGAAACCCGCCCAGCGAGAGCATCTGGCCGTTCGGGGCCGGCGTCCAGAGGTCGCACACGATATGGAAGGCGACGATGCACAACCCCATGCCAATGACGGAGGCGGGCGCATATTTGGCCGAGACATGGCCCTGCAACAGCCGGTTGATCGCGACGGATCCGATGGCGATGCCGATCGAGAAGATGGCGAGAAACAGGCTGGCGACCGGCTTGTCGGCGGTGAGCACATTCTTCACCAGCGGGGGGAACTGGATGAACAGGATCGATCCGACCGCCCAGAACAGGCTAATCGACATGATCGCCAGAAACAGGCGGCGGATGTGCATCGTGCCGCGCACCAGCGCGATCGACGATCGGATGATGTGAAAGTCGATCGGCTGCGCTTCCAGCAGCGACGGGGCCGAGGGCACTTTTCGTCCCGCAACATAGCCGATTAGCGCGGTGATGATGATGCCGACCGCGGCGGCCTCCACCGGGATGATGCCGGCCAGGATCGTTCCGGCCAGGATCGCGATATAGGTGCCCGCTTCGACCAGTCCTGTGCCGCCCAGAACTTCATCATCATGCAGATGCTGGGGCAGGATGGCGTATTTGATCGGGCCGAAGAAGGTGGAATGAATGCCCATGGCGAACAGCGCGGCCAGCAGCAGCGGGATGGCTAGCGTATGGATGGCAAAGCCGCTCCAGATCAGCGCCAGACCGACCGCGCCCACGGCCATGATGACGATTTCGGCCGCCTTGACCCAGCGGATGATGAGCGCCTTGTCGCGCTGGTCCGCCAGCTGGCCCGACAGCGCCGACAGCAGGAAGAAGGGCAGGATGAACAGGCCGGTCGCCAGCGCGCTGAACCAGGTTTCGGAGCGTTCGTCATTATAGACCTGATAGACGACGAACAGAACCATCGCGTTCTTGAACAGATTGTCGTTGAACGCACCCAGCAACTGGGTGATGAAAAGCGGCAGAAAACGCCGCTTGTTCAGGAGCCTGAGCGAGGCTTGCATATATTTGGGGGTCTTCTTTCCCGTTAGCGACCGGGCCGGGGTCTAGCGGTTGGCGGCGGCGCTGTCCAATGTTGCATCGCTTGCCTTGTGCACTGTCCCGGACTGTGGCACTTGCCGGCCATGCTGACGCTGCCCAACCTGCTGACGCTTTCGCGCATCCTGACCGTGCCCTTGCTGGTCGCCCTGTTGTGGCCGGCCGAAATCGGCGCGCGCTGGACCACCGGCTATGCGCTGGCGTTCGGCCTTTACTGCCTGATGGGCATTACCGACTATTTCGACGGCTATCTGGCGCGGGCGCAAGGCACGGTGTCGAAGCTGGGCGTGTTCCTGGACCCGATCGCCGACAAGATCATGGTTGGCGCGGTCATCCTGATGCTGGCGGCGACGCGGGACATTGCCGGGATGCATATCATCGCCGCGATGATCATTTTGCTGCGCGAGATCGCCGTGTCGGGCCTGCGCGAATTTCTGGCCGGGTTGCAGGTGTCGGTGCCGGTGTCGCGGCTGGCCAAGTGGAAGACGACGTTCCAGATCATTGCGCTGGGCGCCCTCATCCTGGCCGGCGCGGTGCCGCATTTCCCCTTCGTGCAGAGCGTGGGCATCGTGACCCTGTGGGCTGCGGCGATCCTGACGCTGATTACGGGCTGGGATTATCTGCGCGTTGGCATAAGGCATATGGATTGAGCGCGATGGTGACGATCGTCTATTTCGCCTGGGTGCGTGAGGCGATTGGCCGGGACGAGGAGCAGGTCGAGCGGCCGGCGCCCGGTGCGACGATCGCCGATCTGATCGCGATGCTGGCGGCGCGGGGTGGTGGCTATGCGCAGGGGCTGGGCGACGCGGGGCGGCTGCGCGCGGCGATCGACCAGCATTTCGTGCCGATCGACACGATGATCGGCGACGCGCGCGAGGTGGCGATCTTTCCCCCGGTAACGGGTGGATGAAGCGGATCAGCGTCCGGGCGGAGGATTTCGACGTTGCCGGCGAACTGGCGGCGCTCGAAGCGCTGGGGGGCGGCGGCGTGGCGAGCTTTACCGGCGTGGTGCGTGGGGAGGGCGGCCTCATCGCGCTGGAACTGGAGCATTATCCGGCGATGACGCAGGCGCAGGTCGAGCGGATCGTGGAGGAGGCCATGACGCGCTGGCCGCTGCTGGGCGTCAGCGTGATCCACCGTTTCGGGCGGCTGGAGCCGGGCGCGCGGATCGTGTTCGTCGGCACGGCGTCGCGGCATCGGACGGCTGCGCTGGAAAGCTGCGCCTTCCTGATCGACTGGCTGAAATCGCACGCGCCCTTCTGGAAGAAGGAGCATTTCGCCGACGGCGCGACCGCGTGGGTCGAAGCGCGCGCGGAAGATGAGGCCAAAACGAAGGGCTGGGGCGCTTAACTTCGCATATTTCCCGCCAAATAAGACATTTTCATGCGCGAGCCTGATCCTATCGGAAAGTGGGTGGGGTGCGACAGGGGAAAGAGCCGGGCGCGATTATTGGCATTTGGGGCAGTGTAGGACAGGCGTTGGCCTGCATGCCGAAGGGTTTCCGCATTGGGTACGGTTGTGCTACAATGTATGTAGCTTGTAACACATGAGGCTGAGCGGCATGGGCGAATCCACCTTTACGTTTCGGGTCGATGAGGCTTTGAAAAGCGCCTTCGCTGACGCAGCCAGAGCCGATGACCGCACCGGCGCGCAACTCATCCGTGATTTCATGCGGGATTATGTGGCGGGGCAGCATGATGCGGTCGCGCATGATGCATGGTTTCGCCGACAGGTGCAGGTAGGGCTTGATTCTGCCAATGCTGGACGTCTGATCCCGGATGCGGAAGTGGAAGAGACGTTCGCGGCCCGCCGCGCTGCAACCCGGCGGCGTCTCGCTGCTTCCGAATGAAAGCCGTTTTGTGGACGCCCGAAGCGATACAGGACCGCGACATAATCTATGAACGGATCGAAGCCGACAATCCGGCTGCGGCCGCCGATCTGGACGAATTATTCGAACGGAAATCTGGAGCTTTGGCTACGCATTCTGCATTGGGGGCGACCCGGCCGCGTAACCGGGACGCGGGAGTTGATTGTCCACCGCAATTACATGCTGATCTATGACGTAGTGGGCGATGTGGTTCGCATCCTGCGCATTCTGCATACGCGCCGCCAATGGCCGCAGGTGCATGAGTGAGTGGGCGGAGCAGATGTCATCTGATTAGTTGGCATCAGTGAATGGCAGCTTTGGGTGGATGGCGGACTGTCCGATTATTTCGTCACGGGTTTCACTAGCGGACGAAATCAATGTGACCGCTTGTCTCTTCATAGTGGATTAGGCCTGCCTCGATGGTTTTTATCATTACGCCAGATGAGAGTGTGCCACCGCCGATCATCTCAATAGTAGGCGTATCCCAATCTCCGTAACCGTCCATAAATTGGCGATTATCGAAGTCGCAGACTATCACGCCAGACATACCATCCGCGATAACCTCGTCGCCAATCGCCATCTTTTGCCCAGTCGCGTATCGCACATGGCCTCCGGTTGTTGAAATGTCAGTTCCGGGGACAACTGCCTCACAAAGGGAGTGTCCACAACTGGTCGATAGTTCACCGGCCGCTTCCTTCTGCGGAAACCAGTTCAATCACCCGCAGGCTGCATCCCCGCCTCGCCCCTACGCCGCCTCGTTCAACCGGCAGCTTGTCGCTGCGGCGTCGCGCAATATCCCCGCCAGCAGGTGAAATTCCTTTTCGCGGGGGCTGTTGCGGCGCCAGACTAGGGCGATGTCGCGGTAGGAGCGGTCCGATTCCAGCGGGCGAGCGGTGATGTTGGTATGTTCCAATATGCCGCCGGCGATCGCCATTTCCGGGATCATGGTGACGCCCAGCCCATTGTCGACCATCTGGATTAGCGTGTGCAGCGACGTGCCCATCATCGTCGCGCTGGCGCGCAGGTCCGGGCGGTTGCAGGCGGCCAGCGCATGATCCTTCAGGCAATGTCCATCCTCCAGCAGCAATAATTTGCTTTCGTCGATCATGCCCGGCTTGATCCATTCGGGCGGATTGCTGGGCTCATCCTTCGGGAAGGCGACATAGAGCCGGTCCTGAAACAGGATTTCGCTGTCCAGTTCGCCCATGGCGAAGGGCAGGGCCAGCAGCACGCAATCGACATTGCCGTGGCGCAGCGATTCGATCGCCGCCTGACTGGTTTCTTCGCGCAGATAAAGTTTGAGTTCGGGCCGGTCGGCGCGCAGCCGGGGCAGCAGGCGCGGCAACAGGAAGGGGGCGATGGTCGGGATCACGCTCATGCGCAGTTCGCCGGTCAGCGGCTTGCCCGATGCTTCGGCGATGGCGGCCAGTTCCTCCGCCTCGCGCAGGACACGGTGCGCCTTTTCCACGATGCGGTCGCCCAGCGCGGTGAAGCGCACCACGCGGCGGGTGCGCTCCACCAGGGTGACGCCGATCAGCGATTCCAGTTCGCGGATGCCCGCCGACAGGGTCGACTGGGTGACGAAACAACTGTCGGCTGCCTTGCCGAAATGCCCCTGTTCCTTGAGCGCCACCAGATATTGGAGCTGTTTCAGGGTTGGCAGGTAACTGGACATTTATCGGATTCCTCGATCAGAAATCCGAATATAAGCGTTTTACCCGATATATCCAAGATATTTGGCGACACCGAACATCGACGTCAGCGTCAGGATGACGCCGACCGCCGTGAACAGCCGGCGCGGCGCGACATGGCGAGCGAGCATCGCGCCAAAGGGGGCCGCCACGACGCCGCCGATCAGCAGGCCGAGCGTGTAGGTGGTGAAGGTTTCCCAGCCCAGATGGAACAGGAAGGTCAGGCTGATCGCGGTGGTCAGGATGAATTCGACCGAATTGACCGTGCCGATCGTGTGGCGCGGGCTGGACCCCTGAAGCAACAGGTTGGAGGTCACGACCGGACCCCAGCCGCCGCCGCCCGACGCATCCATGAAGCCGCCGACCAGCCCCAGCGGCGTCACCCATTTGGGATCGCGCGGCTTGGGCGGCAGGTGGAAGCCGCGCCAGATGAGATAGAGGCCGATCGCCGCCAGATAGGTCTGGACGAAGGGTTTGACGACCGCGCCATCAATGTTCGACAACAGGTAGGCGCCGGTCACGCCGCCGATCACGCCGGGGACGATGAGTTTGGCGAAGAGTTTCCAGTCGACATTGCGATGCAGGATATGGCTGATCGCCGAAACGCCGGTGGTGAAGGTTTCGGCGACATGGACGCTGGCGGAGGCGCGGCTGGGCGGAACGCCGAGCGCGAGCAGCAGCGTGCTGGAGATAACGCCATAGGCCATGCCGAGCGCGCCATCGATGATCTGCGCGCCGAATCCGACGAGGATGAAGGGCCAGATGTCGCCGAAATTGGCGATTAACATTTCGATCATCCGCTACCCTTCATTTCGATTGTCTACCGTCATGATTGGAATATCCTGGCGCGCCAAGCAAGTTTCTATTTATCGCGGAAAAGCGGCGATGCGGCCGCCATCTGGAAATGCACGCGCAATTCCCTTATATGCGTTGCTCATAACAACGCTTGGAATGATCAGGGACGCTTGCATGGTGCGCAACCTCATTGCCTATCTGGATTCGGTGAAGAGCCGCGATCCTGCGCCGCGCTCCCGTGCCGAAATCCTGCTCTATCCCGGTGTGTGGTCGCTGGCCTTCCATCGCGTGGCGCACCGACTCTATCGGGCGCGGCTGTTCTTTCTGGCGCGGGCGGTCAACCATTTGTCGCGATTCCTGACCGGCAATGACATTCATCCCGGCGCGACGATCGGCAAGCGCTTCTTCATCGACCATGGCTTTACCGTGATCGGCGAAACGGCCGAGATTGGTGACGACGTCACCCTGTACCAGAATGTCACGCTGGGCGGCACGGATCCGGCCAACGGCATTGCCGGCAAGCGCCACCCCACGCTGCATGACGGCGTGATCGTGGGATCGGGCGCGCAGGTGCTGGGGCCGGTGCAGGTCGGCAAGCGCGCGCGCGTAGGCGCCAATGCGGTCGTGACCAAGGATGTGGCGGACGGGGCGACCATGGTTGGCATTCCGGCGCGGCCGATGCTGGTCGATGTGACCGCCTATCAGCGGGATTTCATGCCCTATGGCACGCCCTGCACCGATTGTTTCGACCCGGAAAAGCAGAAGCTGGAACTGCTCCAGTGCGAGGTTGAGCAGTTGCAGAAGCGGCTGGCCGAACTGATGGCGGAGCGGCAGACGCCGGTATTGCCCGCCGATGATGCGCCGCTGTTCAAGGAGCGCGGCCGGGCCTGATGACCAATGTGACGCCGTTTCCGGGCAATGGAGCGGGGCAGGTCGGGTTCGACCGGCTGGAGTTGCAGCGGATCATGGACCTGTATGGCCGCATGGTGTCGGCCGGCCACTGGCGCGATTATGCGATGGACATGGGGCGCGAGGCGGCGATCTTCAGCGCCTTTCGCCGTAGCGCCGAGCGGCCCGAATATCGGATCGAAAAGCGCCCGGCGCTGCGTCATCGGCAGGGCATGTGGGCGCTGGTCGGCGAAAGCGGACAGGTGCTCAAGCGCGGCGCGGAATTGCAAGGCGTGCTGGCCCCGGTAGAACGCAAATTGCTGCGGATCGTGGAGGATTGAGGCATTTAACGAACCGTCATTTGGAACAGATGGCGGCTCGTTAGAGTATGATGCGATTAGATTGAACCGCATCATACTCTAAGAGTCTTTTGTTTTCCGTAGTTTGCGAGCCGTCATCTGTTCCAGATGACTTCAAAATACTCTAAAGAGCCTCTCAGGCGACAGCCCGGTCCAGATAGGGCAGGCGGTCGGTGATGCGCGGCGGCAATCCACCCACGATCAGCGCGCGGGCGTGATGCCAGAGGGCCGACAGCAGCAGCAGGGCCGAGCCGATCACCAAAGTCGTGAGTGCCCAGGACATTTCCACCGCGCCCGCCTGCCGGAACAGGGCGTAGAGGGCGAAGAGGACATAGGCGAGGCTGGACACCAGCAGCGCGCGCCGGTCGATCGCCAGCGCGACGAGGCCGAAGGCGACATAGAGGGCGATCACCAGCAGAGCGCGGCCGACGCCGATTTCGTCGCCATCCAGCACGCCCAACAGGTGGAACAGCGAATGGGCGATCATCGGGGCGGCGGCCAGATGCAGCCAGAAGGCGACGTCCGACCGGCGCGTGGTGCGGGCGCGATCGCTGATGTCCCACCACATGGCGAGGGCGAAGATGGCGAGGCCGCCCGCCAGCAGCATCAGATAGGGCAGGGTGGGGCTGTCGGGCGACGCGGCCATGATCAGGCCCGCCACCACGCCAGCCGCGGCGACGGCGCCCGCCGCAACGGTGATCGGCACCATGAAGCGACGCCAGTGCAGCCATGCGGCAAGGCCGCTGGCAGCCGCCACGCCCGCCATGATGAGCGAAGCGAGGCTGTCGCCCGCGTGCGGGAAGGCGCGGATCGCCAGCGCGAACAGGGTGAAGCCGGTGCCGCCGACGAAGCCGGCCAGCAGCAGGATGGAGGGCAGGGCCATGCGCCGCTGGCGGGTGAAATATTCGGCCAGACCCCAACTGACCGCCGCGATCAGCAGGCCGGACAGGAAGGCGGGTTCATGCTCCGCCGCGCCGAGGCGCAGGCTGTTGCCCAGCCAGCCGACTGCTACCAGCAGGATGATGCTGGCGATCGACACGAAAATGTCGTTGAAGCCGGTCAGCAGGCGGAAATGTTCTTCATCCACCACCGGACTGGCGCGCAGCCGCGCGACATGATCGCGCAATGCCTGCGCCGCCTGTGCGGGGATAACCCCCGCCGCCACTGCATCCTGTAGGTCGCTTTCGCTATACATCGTCCTGCTCCCGGGACTGTCCGAGACGCGATCATAGCACTACTGTATTGCTCCATCAATACAGTTGGGGTGCGGCCGGTGCGGGTGCGCCATAGGCGCCGTTCAGCGCGCTGCTCGGTTCGCCATGCTGTCGTCCTGCTCCAGGAAACCGCGCAGTTCGCTGATGAACAGGTCGAACTGGTCATGGTGCAGCCAGTGGCCGGCGTCGGCAAATTCAACCAGGCGCGCGTCGCGGAAATGGTTCATGCGCCCATCCTTCGCCGGATTGGAGGCCCAGCTGTCGCTGCCAAGGCAGAGCAATGTCGGGCAGTCGATTCGCGACCAGAAGTCGGGCAGGTCCAGATCGCCCTCCGCTCCGGGCGCCATGGCGTTGAGATAGGGATCGAATTTCCAGCGATAGCTGCCATCCTCATTGCGGTTCACGCCATGGATGGTGAGGTGCATCGCCTGTTCGACCGACAGATGTTCGTTGCGTTCGCGCATGCGGCCGACGGCTGCTTCGATCGTGGGATAGCGGCGCGGCGTGCGGCGGGCGCTGGCGCGGCGGCCGTCAATCCATTTGCGCCAGATGTCGGGCGCTGGCTGTTCGACCTGTTCGAGCAGGCGGCCGGGCGACAGGCCCAGACCTTCGATCGCGACGACCTTGCGCAGCTTTTCCGGGAACAGGCCGGCAAAGCGCAGGCTGATCGCGCCGCCCAGCGAATGGCCCACGATCGTCACCGGATCGCGATCCAGCAGATCCACCAGTTGCGCCAGATCATAGACGAAATTGGCCATCATATAGGAGCCGTCCGGCGACCAGGCGCTGTCGCCATGGCCGCGCAAATCGGGCGCGATCACATGATAGTCGCGCGCCAGCGCCCGCGCCGTCCAGTCCCAGCTGCGCGCATGGTCGAACCCGCCGTGGACGAGGATGAGGGGCGGCGCCGACGGGTTGCCCCAGTCGAGATAGTGGAGGCGTTGCCGCAGGGACGTGAAAAAATGCGACGTCGGGGTGAGCGCGGTTGGCGTGTCCATGCTATCGCGCGGCGGAGAAACGAAAGATCATGTCCCCCCATTGGCGAACATCCTTCCGGTTGCAAGCAAAGAGCGATGAAAATCGTCTTTTTGTAAATATTTCGCGCATGCAGTTCGAACATAGATTCAATGCGGCGAAAGAATAGAATCGCCCACGTCGCCGGCTGTCCTGCCAGAACCGCTGCGGCCGGCGCTGGCCACGACATGCGCCAGATCGGCCTGCCGAAACGGCTTGTCCAGCCGCGGCCGGCCGGTCGCGTGGGGCGGCAGTTCGGCAAAGCCGGTGATGATGATGACCGGCAGCCCCGGGTGGCGTTGTTCGATCGCATCGGCCAGTTGCGCCCCGGTCATCCCCGGCATGGCGTGGTCCGTCACCACAAGGTCGATTGCGCCGCGCTCCAATATGCCCAGGGCGTCCTGCGCGGAAGACGCCTGAAACACCGTATGGCCCAGTTCTTCCAGCATGCCTGCCGTGTTCATCAACACCAGATTGTCGTCATCGACGGCCAGAATGACCAGTGGCCGGTCCTGTTCGGGCCAGTCATCCCTGTTTGCAGGTTCGGCCGACAGGGCGGCGTCATCCTGCGCGATCGGCAGCCAGAGCGTGACGGCGGTGCCCATCGCCGGTTCACTGGCAATGGTCAGCGATCCGCCACATTGTTGCGCAAAGCCATGGACCATGGACAGGCCAAGGCCGGTGCCCTTGCCAATGCCCTTGGTGGTGAAAAAGGGTTCGCGGGCGCGCTCGATGGTGGCGGCGTCCATGCCCTCGCCATCGTCGATCACCGACAGCCGGACATAGCGGCCTGCCGCCAGATCGGTGCGTTCGTCCGGCGCGATGGCGACTTCGGCGCCATCGATGACGATCCTGCCGCCTTCGGGCATGGCGTCGCGCGCGTTGACCGCCAGGTTCAGCAGCGCCAGTTCCAGTTGCGCCGGATCGGCATGAGCGGTGGGCAGGGCCAGCGGGAAATGGGTTTCGATGCGGGCGGCGGTGCCCAGCGTGGTGCGCAGCAATTCGGCCATGCCCTGCACCAGACCGATGCAATCGACGCTCTGGAGCCGCAGTTCCTGTTTGCGGGCAAAGGCCAGCATGCGCTGGGTCAGTGTCGCGCCGCGCTCCGCCGCCATCATCGCATTGTCCAGATAGCGGGCAATGTCGCCGCCATTGGCCAGCCGCCGCCGCGCCAGATCCAGGCTGCCGACGATGACCGCCAGCAAATTGTTGAAATCATGAGCGACGCCGCCCGTCAGCTTGCCAATGGCCTCCATTTTCTGGGTCTGGACGATGGCGTCGCGCGCGTCGTCCAGCGCGCGCTGTGCTTCGCGCCGTTCGGTCAGGTCGCGCGTAACCTTGGCAAAGCCGAGCAGCCGGCCGTCTGGCGCGCGGATGGCGTCGATCACCGCATTGGCCCAGAAGCGCGACCCATCCTTGCGGATGCGCCAGCCTTCCGATTCGAACCGGCCATCGCGTTCGGCGCTATGTAGCGCGCGGGACGGCAGGCCGGCAATCCGATCCTCTTCACTGTAGAATCGCGCAAAATTCTGACCGATAATCTCTTGCGCGCTATAGCCCTTGGCGCGTTCTGCGCCGGCGTTCCAGCTTGTCACCGTGCCCACGGGATCGATCATGTAAATGGCGTAATCGGTCACGCTCTGCACCAGCAGGCGGAACCGCTCTTCGCTTTCGCGCAGCGCTTCCTGCGCGGCGCGGCGTTCGGTCAGGTCGCGCGTGACCTTGGCAAAGCCCATCAATTGCCCGTCCGGCGCGCGAATGGGGTCGATCACGACATTGGCCCAGAAGCGTGATCCATCCTTGCGCACCCGCCAGCCTTCCGCTTCGAACCGGCCGTCATGTTCTGCGGTATAGAGCGCCAGGGCGGGGATGGCCGTGGCCTGATCTTCGGGTGTGTAGAAGCGGGAGAAATGCTGGCCGATAATTTCGTGCGCTTCATAGCCTTTGAAGCGGCGTGCGCCGGCATTCCAGCTGATCACGATCCCGTCGGGGTCGATCATGTAGATGGCGTAATCGGTCACGCTCTGCACCAGCAGTTCAAAGCGATTGTCAGCCTGTTCCAGTGCGGCGGTAATCATCATGTCCCCGTTTGCGCGGCCTTCTGCAATCGGCCTTGCCTGCGGCAAAACACGCCGTCGCATCGTTCGTTCCACAATCGACATGGATCGCGGCGTGATCGGGCAATTTCAGCCCCTTGACTTGGGCCGTCGCGCTGCCCACGACGACGACACAATTGGGACAGGATGGCATGGTGGAAAAGGCGACGATCACGGTCATAGGGGAAGCGATGCTGGAGCTGAGCCGCAGCGATGGCGACGGCTGGAACCTGCGCTATGGCGGGGACGTCATCAACACGGCGGTTCATCTGGCGCGATCGGGCGATCATGTGCGGCTGGCCAGCGCGCTGGGCGCGGACCCGATGAGCGCGCAATTGCTGAGCCAGTGGCAGGTCGAAGGCGTCGATACGGCGCTGGTGATCGCGGCGAAGGGGCAATTGCCCGGCCTTTACGCAATCGAAACCGATCCGGACGGAGAGCGCAGCTTTCATTACTGGCGCAGCGAAGCGGCGGCGCGCCGCATGTTCGACCTGCCCGAAAGCGCGGACATGGTGGCGCAGGCGGCGCAATCGGACCTGCTCTATTTCTCGCTCATCACGCTGGCGATTTTGCCTGACGCCGGGCGCGAGGCGCTGCTGGCGCTGGCGGCGCAGGTGAAGGCGCGGGGCGGCAAAGTCGCGTTCGACGGCAATTACCGGCCGCGCCTGTGGAGCGATGCAGCGACCGCCTGCCTGTGGCGCGACCGCGCCATCGCACTGTGCGACATCGGCCTGCCGACGCTGGCCGATGAAGTAGAGATGGGCGAGGCCGATGATGCGGCCGACGCGGCGGCGCGCTGGGGCGCGGACGCGGGGCGCGAGATTGTGGTGAAGCTGGGCGGTGATGGCTGCCTGGTCGACGGGACGATCGTGCCGATCCCGCAGAAGCTGACCGTGATCGATTCGAGCGGGGCGGGGGACGCCTTCAATGGCGGTTATCTCCACGCCCGGCTGGGCGGAGCGGAGCCGAAGGACGCGGCGCTGGCCGGGCACCGGCTGGCGGGCTGGAATATCGGCCGGCGCGGCGCCATTCCGGCGAAGGATGCTGACGCGCCCTATTGAAGGCGCGCGCCCGTTGACGCGGGTTCAAGCCGCAGCTAAGGCCGGGCTCGCAGCGCGACGAGCGCCATGCGGGTGTAGCTCAATGGTAGAGCAGCAGCTTCCCAAGCTGACGACGGGGGTTCGATTCCCCTCACCCGCTCCAAATCCATCCCTGTCGTAATTTGAACCGGCGTCCGGTCAGCCGACCTGTCGCTTCGCCAGTTTGCGCGCCAGCGTGCGGCGGTGCATGCCAAGGCGGCGGGCGGCTTCCGATATGTTGAAGTCGCTGTCTTTCAGCACTTCATGGATATGTTCCCACTCCAGCGTCTTGATGGAGGTGGGGCGGGGGGCAATCTGCGCTTCGGGGTCGCCGCCCGATCGCGCGAAAGCGGCTTCGATGTCGTCGGTGTTGGACGGTTTGGCGAGATAGTTGGTCGCGCCCAGCTTGATCGCCTCCACCGCGGTGGCGATGCTGGCGAAGCCGGTCAGCACGACGATCAGCATCGCGGGATCATGGGCGTGCAGCGCCTGCACGCAGGCGAGTCCCGATTGCGGGCCGAGCTTCAGGTCGACCACGGCATAGCCGGGGCGGTTGGCGGCGAGCAGGGCGGTGACGCCTTCCAGACTGTCGGCGGCCAGCACATCATAGCCGCGCCGTTCGAAGGAGCGTTTGAGCGTGCGGGCGAAGCCTTCGTCATCCTCGACGATCAGAAGCTGCTTGTCATTCGCCATCGCTTTCCTCCTCCAGCGCCAGCGTTGCGAAGGGCAGGCGCAGCTGGACCATTGCGCCGCCATCCGCCCCGTTGCTGGCGTCGACCCTGCCGCCCAGCTTGCGCACGACGTTGAACACCAGGAACAGGCCCAGCCCGCCGCCCTGCCGGCCCTTGCTGGACCGATAGGGTTTGCCGACATCGGCCAGCATGTCCGGGCTGAACCCCCGGCCATTGTCGTGCACGGCGATATGCAGCCACTGGCTGTCCCGGCTGATCATCATGTTGATATAGGTTGCGCCCGCTTCGCGCGCATTGTCGAGCAGGTTGGTGACGGCTTGTCGGATCACGGGGTCGGCGACGATGCGGGGATAGTCATGCGGGCCGAAATCGCTGCGCAAGGCAAGGCCGGGATTGGCGGCGCGCCAGTCGCGGGCGATGATTTCCATGAAGCTGCGCACGTCGGCGGCTTCGGGCGCTTCGCCGCGCGCTTCGCCGGCGGACATGAGGATGCCAGTAAGGATCGCCTTGCAGCGTTTGACTGCGGCTTCCATCTCACCGACTTCCTCCACCAGGGTCGGGTCTTTGCGAATCTGGGGCATGTGCCGCCAGTCGCCCAGCACGACGGCGAGTTGGGCGAGGGGGGTGCCCAGTTCATGCGCCGCGCCCGACGCCAGCAGGCCCATGCGGACGATATGTTCTTCTTCCACCGCCTGTTGCCGCAGCCGGGCGAGATAGGCTTCGCGCTGCTGGAGATTGTGGGTCATGCGGGTCATGAACAGCACCAGCAATACCGCAATCATGATCAGGCAGATCAGCGTGCCGACGATGTGCAGGTCGAACAAATGGCCTTCGAGCGGTTCGCTCAGGTCCAGCGGGCGATAGGCGATGGCCAGCATCGCCGCGCAGGCGGAGGAGACGGCGACAATGCCCCATACGCTCCATCGATGCAGCAGCACCGCGCCCAGCGCCACCTGCACCAGATAGAGCGAGATGAAGGGGTTGGTCGCCCCGCCGCTCAGATACAACTGGGTGGTCAGCGCCAGCACATCGAACAGCAAGGACAGGAACAGTTCGGCATGGGTGATGTCGGCGCGGCGGCGCAGGATCATCAGGCTGCCGATGTTCATCAGCACGGCGATGGAGGGCACGACCAGCATGGACGACAATGGCAGGCGGATGGCCATGCCAAAATGCACGATCAGGATGGTGGCGATCTGCCCGGCGATGGCGATCCAGCGCAACTGCACCAGCAGCGCCATGTTGCGCCGGCCGGCCGCGTCGGCAGGCCACTGGCTTGGCAGCCAGCGGATGCGCTTGGCGACGGGCGCGGTCATCCCCGGCGATCTTTTCCAGTCTGGCGCATGACCAGTATATAGGCGCCCACCGTCATCGCCGCCAGCACGAACCAGGTGATGGCATATTGCAGATGATTGTTGGGGAAGGCGATGACGGTCAGGCCGCCGACCGGAAAGCCGGTGGGCGAGGGCGCCGTGCCGGCATCGATGAAATAGCTTTGTTCAACGCGATCAAGGCCGCGCGCCTTGGCGATGGCGGCGACGTCGCGCGAATGCCAGCGGTCGCCGGCGGGATCGTTGCTGCGCAGGAAGCCGCCGCCCGGCTCGGTCAGGCGCAGCAGGCCCGTGACCTGGACCTGGCCCGTCGGGCGATCGTAGCGCGTCTTGCGGTCGGGCACGAAGCCACGGTTGATGAAGGTGATGCCGCCATCGGCGCGGCGCAGCGGCGTCATCAGCCAGAAGCCGGGGCCGCGCACGGTGACAGCCTGCGTCAGGGCGGCCTTGTCATGGAGGAAGGCTCCGGTCAGCGTGACGCGGCGATATTCATCGTCCTTGGTGGCGGTGGCCGGGGCGGGGACGGGGGGGGCGTGGACGCGGGCGTCGACACGGGCGATCAGGTCGCGCTTCCAGGCGAGGCGTTGCACTTGCCAGATGCCGAGCGCGGAGAAACCGGAAAAAATGATCAGGGCAATCAGCGTCAGCCCGATCAGGAAAGCCGGGGAGCGTGTGGCGCGCCCCCCGGTGTTCGCCGTTGTCACGGCATTTCGCTCATGTTCGCCATGGCGTTCATGTCATGGCCGGCGTTCATTTCGCCGGTCATGTCCATATCCGCATGGGGCATCATATTATTGTTCATATGATACATGACCCAGGTGGACCCTGCGAGCACGATGACCACCAGAACGAGGGTCAGCGCCATCGCCATGAACGACCAGCCGCCTTCGACGCGGGTGTTCATGTGCAGGAAGTAGATCATGTGCACGACCACCTGCACCGCCGCAAAGGCGATGATGATGAAGCCGGTCAGCTTGGGATCGCCCAGCGCGCCGGTCATCACCAGCCAGAAGGGAATGGCCGTCAGGATAACCGACAGGCCGAAACCGATCATGTAGCTGCCGAAGCTGCCATGCGATCCTTCTTCATGATGGTCATCGTGATGATCGTGACCATGGCTGTGGACAGCGTCGCTCACCGCAGGACTCCCATCAGATAGACAAAGGTGAAGACGCCGATCCAGATGACGTCGAGGAAGTGCCAGAACATGCTGAGGCACATCAGGCGACGCTTGTTGGCGGGGATCAGGCCCTTCTTGGCGACCTGCACCATCAGCGTGATCAGCCAGATCGAACCGAAGGTGACGTGCAGACCGTGGGTGCCGACCAGCGTGAAGAAGGCGGACAGGAAGGCCGAACGCTGCGGACCCGCGCCCTCATGGATGAGGTGGGCGAATTCATAGAGTTCGATGAACAGGAACGCCCCGCCGAACAGCAGCGTGACGAACAGCCAGCCCTGGGTGGCGCTGACCTTGTTCTTTTCCATCGCCAGCATGGCGAAGCCATAGGTGATCGACGAGAAGAGCAGCATCGCGGTGTTGATCGCGACGAGCGGCAGGTCGAACAAATCCTTGGGGCCGGGGCCGCCGGCGAAGCTGCCGCCGAGCACGGCATAGGTGGCGAACAGGATGGCGAAGATGAGGCAATCGCTCATCAGATACATCCAGAAGCCCAGCGAGGTGCTGTGTCCTTCGTGGAGGTGCGGTTCCTCGGGCAAATGATATGCCCGAGGTTCCGTGTTTGCAGTTGCGCTGCTCATGTCAGTCAGACTCCAGCGGCGAGGATGCGCGTGCGCTCTTCCTCGGTGCGCGTCACATCCTCGACCGGGATGTAGAAGTCGCGCTTGTAGTTGAAGGTGTGGAAGATGGCGAAGCCAACGATGCCGACGAAGCTGAGGCCCGCAAGCCACCAGATGTACCAGATCAGGGCGAAGCCGCACAGCGTCGACAGGGCCGCCAGGATGACGCCGGTGCCGGTGCTGCTGGGCATGTGGATCGCCTGATAGCCGGTCAGCGGACGCTGATAGCCATTCTTCTTCATGTCCGCCCAGCTGTCGGCGTCATAGACGACCGGCGTGAAGGCGAAATTATACTCGGGCGGAGGCGAGCTGGTCGCCCATTCCAGAGTACGGCCATCCCACGGATCGCCTTCCACCTTCAGTTCGTCGCGCTTCCAGATGGAGAGGGCGAACTGGAGGAGCATCGCGCCGATGCCCGCCGCGATGATGGCGGCGCCCAGGGCGGCGATGATGAAGTAGATCTGCAAGCTGGGATCGTCGAACACGCGCATGCGGCGGGTGACGCCCATCAGGCCCATGATGTACAGCGGGGTGAAGGCGAGCCAGAAGCCGACCTGCCAGCACCAGAAGCTGACCTTGCCCCAGAATTCGTTCAGCTTGTAACCGAACGCCTTGGGCCACCAGTAGTTGATCGCCGCGAACAGGCCGAACAGAACGCCGCCGATGATCACGTTATGGAAATGCGCGATCAGGAACAGCGAGTTGTGCAGCACGAAGTCTGCGGGCGGAACCGCCAGCATGACGCCGGTCATGCCGCCGACCGTGAAGGTCAGCATGAAGGCCACGGTCCACATCATCGGCAGTTCAAAGCGAACGCGGCCGCGATACATGGTGAAGAGCCAGTTGAACAGCTTCGCACCCGTCGGGATCGAGATGATCATCGTCGTGATGCCGAAGAAGCTGTTGACGCTGGCGCCCGAACCCATGGTGAAGAAGTGGTGCAGCCACACGAGGTACGACAGCACCATGATGCAGCAGGTTGCGTAAACCATCGAGGTGTAGCCGAACAGACGCTTGCCCGAGAAGGTCGAGGTGACTTCCGAGAAGACGCCGAACAGCGGCAGGATGAGGATGTAGACTTCCGGGTGGCCCCAGATCCAGATCAGGTTCACGTACATCATCGGGTTGCCGCCGAAGTCGTTCGTGAAGAAGTTGGTGCCGGCATAGCGGTCAAGCGACAGCAGGACCAAAGTGGCGGTCAGGATGGGGAAGGAAGCGACGATCAGGATGTTCGCGCAGAGCGAGGTCCAGGTGAAGACGGGCATCTTCATGAGGGACATGCCGGGCGCGCGCATCTTCACGATGGTCGCGATCAGGTTGATGCCCGACAATGTCGTGCCCACGCCTGCCACCTGCAACGCCCAGATATAATAATCGACACCCGTGGCCGGGCTATAGTCGATCCCCGAGAGCGGCGGATAGGCGAGCCAGCCGGTCTGGGCGAATTCGCCCAGGAACAGCGAGGCCATCACCAGCACCGCGCCGCCCGTGGTCATCCAGAACGAGAAATTGTTCAGGAAGGGGAAGCTGACGTCGCGGGCGCCGATCTGGAGCGGGACGATATAGTTCATCAGGCCGGTGATGAAGGGCATCGCCACGAAGAAGATCATGATCACGCCATGGGCGGTGAACACCTGATCATAATGATGGGCGTTGAGATAGCCTTCGGACCCGTTGAAGGCCAGAGCCTGCTGAAGCCGCATCATGATGGCGTCGGCAAAGCCGCGCAGGAACATGATGAGGCCCAGCACCATATACATGATGCCGATCTTCTTGTGATCGACGCTGGTGAACCATTCCTTCCAGAGATAGCCCCAGAGCTTGAAATAGGTGAGCGCCGCGACGACGGCCGCGCCGCCCAGCACCACCGCGCAGAAGGTCGCGACGACGATGGGTTCATGCCATGGGAATGCATCCCATGTCAGACGACCGAAGATCATCTGTGCTGTTGTGAGTGTACCGGTCATGTCTCTTACCGATGCTGCGCGTGCGCGTCAGCGCCGCTGTGAGAGGAATGATCGGCCGGGGCCTGTTCAGCACCGGGCGCATCGGGAGCGGTTTCCTTGCCCTCGTTGCGGTCGGTCTGGTCGATCACATGGCTGTTGGGGAAGTCATATTGAAGACCTTCGGTCTCCTTCGCCGATTCCTTGCCCGCGCCGCCCATCTGGTTGATGTGCATCAGTTCGCCCATGCAGCGCTGGCCCGGCTTGGGGCACAGGTTGACGATGGCGTCGAACAGCTTGGGATCGGCGGCCGAGAAATAGGCGACGGGCGCCTTTTCGCTGGGCTTGGCGAGGGTCTGGTAGACGTCGCGGCTCAGCGTGGCGTTGCCGGCCTTCACCTTGGCGACCCAGGCGTCGAAGCCGGCCTTGTCCAGCGCCTTGTAGCCAAAGCGCATATGGGTGAAGCCCGCGCCCGAATAGTTGGCCGAGAAGCCGGTGCCGGTGACGGGCTTGTTGGCGACGGCGTGGAGCTGGGTCTTCATGCCGGGCATGGCGTAGATCTGGCCGGCGAGTTCGGGAACGTAGAAGCTGTTCATCACGGTCGATGCAGTGATGTCGAAGCGGACCGGAACATTGGTGGGCAGGGCCAGTTCATTGACCGTGGCGACACCCAGTTCAGGATAGATGAAGAGCCATTTCCAGTCGAGCGCAACGACCTGAACCGTCAGCGGCTTGACCTTGGGGTCGATGGCCGTCTTTGCGTCGATCCGGTCAAGCGGACGATAGGGGTCCAGCTTGTGGGTGCTCACCCAGGTCAGGGCGCCCAGAGCGATGATGATCAGCAGCGGGGCCGACCAGATCAGAAGCTCCAGCTTGGTGCTGTGATCCCAGTCAGGATCATAGTCCTTTTCCGTCGCTTCGTTCGTGGCGCGATAGCGCACCGCGAACCAGACGACCATGGCCATGACGGGGATGACGATGAGGAGCATCAGCGCGACCGAGATCAGGATCAGGTCGCGTTGTTGCACCGCAATGTCGCCCGACGGGTTCATCACGACCCAGTTGCAGCCCGCCAGCGGCGCTGCAAGGATCGGAGCGGACCAGCGCAAGAGCCTGATCCATTTGGGTGAGTGAGGGTGTGACATGGCGCGCGACTAATCCTTCCGCAGCGAGTCCGCCAGTGGGCAATTTGTCCAATTGTGTGCGGACGCAAAAAATGTTTGGACTATGGGATACTGCTTAGACTCTGCGTGTTTTCTGTTATGCTGTGATTCCACGGCCACTGGCAGACGATATAAGAACCGCACCGGTGGCCTTGCCAAGGAGCGGATGTCTATGAGTTCTGGGGCCATTGCCTTCACCTCCACGCCACTTGAGGATGATGCGCGCAAGATCAACGCGCGCGACCATTCCATCGCGCCGGGTGACATTTCCATCGGGGTGATCATCGGTCGCACCTCCGAATTTTTCGATTTCTTCGTTTACGCCATCGCCTCGGTGATCGTGTTCCCGAGTCTCATCTTTCCCTATGTGGATGCGCTGACCGGCACCCTTTATTCTTTCGCGATCTTTGCCGTCGCCTTCATCACCCGGCCGCTGGGATCGCTGATCTTCATGGCGATCGACCGGCGCTATGGCCGCGGCACGAAATTGACCGGCGCCCTGTTCCTGCTGGGCAGCTCCACCGTCGCCATCGCCTTCCTACCGGGATATGAAACGATTGGCCACTATGCCGCGGTCGTTCTGATCGTTTTGCGGGCGGCGCAGGGCATTGCGCTGGGCGGCACCTGGGACGGCCTGGCCTCGCTATTGTCGCTTAACGCGCCGCCGCATCAGCGCGGCTGGTACGCCATGGTGCCGCAATTGGGCGCGCCGCTGGCGCTGTTGGTGGCGAGCGGCCTGTTCGCCTTCTCGATCCTGAACATGACGGAAGCGGATTTCCTCGACTGGGGCTGGCGCTATCCCTTCTTCGTCGCCTTTGCGATCAACGTCGTGGCGCTGTTCGCCCGGCTGCGCATCGTGGTGACGCATGAATTCGAACGGTTGTTCGAACAGAAGGATCTGCAACCCTCGCCAGTGATCCCGACGGTGAAGAAGGAAGGGCGCAACATCATCATCGGCGCCTTCGCCCCGCTGGCCAGTTTTGCGCTGTTCCATATGGTGACGGTGTTCCCGCTCAGCTGGGTCGCCTTGTTCACCGATCAGCCGCTTGACCGCTTCCTGATCATCGAAATGATCGGCGCATCGGTTGGCCTGCTCGCCATCGTCGTCTCCGGCTTCATCGCCGACCAGATCGGTCGCCGTTCGCTGCTGGGCTGGTCGGCCGGCGGCATCGCGATCTTCGCGCTGATGGCGCCGCTGCTGCTCAATGGCGGCGAACTGGGCGAAGTGGCCTTCATGATCCTGGGCTTCATGCTGCTGGGCCTGTCTTTTGGCCAGTCGTCGGGCGTCGTGGCGTCCAACTTCGCGACTGAGGCGCGCTATACCAGTTCGGCGCTGACGTCCGACCTTGCCTGGCTGGTGGGCGCTGGCTTCGCGCCGTTGCTGGCGCTGTTGCTGTCGGTCAAGTTCGGGCTGGCGGCGTCGGGCATCTATCTGTTGTCGGGGGCGGTCGCGACGATTGCGGCTCTCTACATCAACAAGGAACTGGCCGGCCGCGACCGTTAAGCGGCTGTTTGAAAATGCGCCTTTGGCGCATCCGCACCGGCCCGCGCCCCCACCCGACCACCCATCAGGATACCATGTCTGGGCGGTCGGGTGGGGGGCGGGCCGGTGCCGCCACGAAAATGCGCCCTTTCGCGCATTTTCCAAACAGACTCTAAGCGGCGTCCCGCATGCGCTGAAGCGCCTTTCGGTCGAACCATCCGGTCAGGCCGGGGCGCGGACGCCAGCGGGGCAGCCAGTCCGCATAAAGGCTCGCAAGACGCGCGGGGAGGCCGGATGGTCCCTCGCGCGTCATGATGTCGGACACGATCCGGTTCTGGAAAAAGCGGACCGAATAGTTGATCAGCCTTTTATATTGCATGGCCCAGGTCGACGGGCGGGCGATGCTGACCTGTTCGGCCAGGAAGCCCGCGCCGTCGCAATGGCGCACCCGGTCATGCACCCAATGGCTGTCGTCCTTAAGGTCGGTATGCGCCCAGGCGGCGACCAGCCCGTCGTCGCCGATCAGATCGTCCGGCAGGCGCAGCCCGCGCGCGCGGATCGCCGCGACGAAGCGGCCCGATAGCGCATAAAGATCGCCGAACAGGCCGCCTTCGGCCTTCAAGCCGTCACGATAGACCTGCGCCATGCGGCCGTTCATCGGCATGCCGGCAGAGGCGTTGGCGTCCGGGTGGGCGGCAAGATCCGCCACCAGCGCGTCGAAGGAGCCGGGGGTGATTTCCGCGTCGCCATCCATGAAGACGACGGCGTCTTCCGCGCCGGTCAGCAGATGATGGACGGCGTGGTTCCAGGTGCGGGACTTGCCGCCCTGTGCGATGTCATGGACGATCACATGGGGGCGGGCGCCCGCCGCCGCCTTTGCCCGCTCGACAGTGGCGTCGGTGGTGCCGTTCACCAGCACATGAAAGAGCGTGTCCGGCCGGTCCAGCGGCAGCGAGGCGAGGCAGAGGCCGATCCGCCGTTCCTCCTGATGCGCGAAGATGGCGACAGTCAGGGCCATGGCTCTAGCGGAAGTCCCAGCTCTGCTGGCCATGCTGCGCGGCGTCCAGCCCTTCGGCCTCGGTCTGTGCGCTGACCCGCATCGGGATGAGGACCGACACGATCAGCGCGGCGATGGCGCTGCCGACCAGGCCCCAAAGTGCGACGACGATCACGCCGATGATCTGGCTGAGCAGCGCGCCGGACAGGCTGATGCCGCCTTCAAAGCCCACGCCGCCCAGCAAGGGCAGGACGAAAAGCGGCAGCAGCAGCACGCCGGTCATGCCGCCAAGGCCATGGATGATGAAGAGCTGTGCGCCATCATCGACCCGGCGGCCGACGAGCGCCGCGCCAAGACGGCAGATGATGGCCGCGATCACGCCGATCAGCATCGCCCCGCCAGTGCCGACCAGCGCGGCGGAGGCGGAGATGGCGGCGATGCCGGCCAGCGCGCCGGATAGGACGCCGGTCGCGCTGCTGCGCTTTGTCGTCAGCTTGTCGATCAGGGCCCATGTCAGCGCGGCGGCGCAGGCGGCGAAATGATGGTTGAGGATGGCGGTGGCGGCGTCATCGGTCGCGCCCAGCGCCCAGCCGCCGACCACGCCCGACAGGCCGATCCACAGCAGCGCGCCGCCCGCCATGCCCAGCACCGGCGCATGGCCGGGATCGGAATACTCCCGTCGCGCGCCCGCGATCAGC
Organism: Sphingobium rhizovicinum; assembly: GCF_042647625.1. Lineage (NCBI taxonomy): Bacteria > Pseudomonadati > Pseudomonadota > Alphaproteobacteria > Sphingomonadales > Sphingobiaceae > Sphingobium > Sphingobium rhizovicinum. The sequence goes on from NZ_JBHRVU010000004.1 coordinate 1,256,832, forward strand.
GCCAGCGCCAGCCCGGAAAAGCCCGCCAGCCCATGCACCACCAGCCCGCCGGCAAAATCCATGACGCCAAGACCAGCCAGCCAGCCGCCGCCCCAGGCCGCATGGGCGACCGGCACATAGACCAGCAGCAGCCACAAAGGCGTAAAGAGCAGCCACCAGCCGATCGGCGTGCGCTCCGCCACCGCGCCTACCAGCAGGGCGCAGGCAAGCAGGGCCAGCGCTAGCTGGAACAGGACGAAAGCCGATTCAGGGATGGTCAGCCCGTCGCGCAGCTGCGCCAGATTGGCGAGCAGCAGGTTCGCGCCGCCGCCCAGCCAGTCGCCGCCCGGCGCATAGACAAGGCTGTAGCCCGCAATTGCCCAGGTCAGGGATGCCGTCGCGACGACGCCCGCGCCCTGCGCGATCACCGCCAGCGCGCTGCGCACATTCACTCCGCCCGCATGGCGCAGCATCAGTCCCGGCAGCGCGGCCAGCAGCACCAGCAGCGCGCACAGGATGGTCCACCCCGTATCGCCGCTGTCGGCAGCCGCCACCTGCGCAAGGGCAGGCTGGGGCAGGGCCAGCGCGGCGAGGAAGGGAAGGGCAAGGGAAAGGCGCATCAACGAAACCTGCCTGTTTTCATGGGCCTGTTAAAACAGGGCTGTCAGAATTGGCAGCGGTCTAGCGCAGGGCTGGTAAAGTTTTCGATAAGCAAGCAGCGGCGGCGCTCGCCCGATGTTGTGAACCGCCATGAGCCGCGGATCGCCATCGTGCAGGCGTTTGACAAGCGCCGCGCCGCTTCCCCATATTTGCGCAGGCAAACGGCATCGTGCAGGACGAAGCACCTCGCTCTGAGAGCCATTTGCTGTCCGCATGCCGCGGGTCGCCGACTATTCAGCCGGCTTCAGAATGCTCTTTATCGCCACAGCCCCGCCAGCATGGCCAGCACGCCGCGCTCTTCCGCCGCATTGCGCGGCTTTGGCGCGCCATAGCCCCGGCATTCGAGGCAATCGGCGCGCACGCCGGCGCCCATGACCAGCGCCTTCACGTCCGACACCGCCTGCATCGCCCAGCCGCGCTGCATCCATGCCTGCCGCGCGAGCATGTCGCGCGGCGCGGCGGCCTCATCCTGTTGGCGGTCGACGATCGACTGGACGAACTCGGCGAATTTATCGGGCTGCTTCTCGATATAATAGGGCTTCGCCTTTGCCGGGTCGATCTTGGCGCGGCGGGCGGCTTCGGCAATGGCGTCCTCCAGCCCGCCGAAGCGATCGACCAGACCGATCTGGCGGGCGGTGCCGCCGTCCCAGACGCGGCCCTGCGCAATGGCGTCAATCTGTTGCGGGGTGCGGTGGCGCGATTGCGCGACCAGTCCGGTGAAGCGGCGATAAATATCCTCGACACCCAATTGCATGATCTGGTCAAATTCCGGCGTGGTGCCGCCGGTGACATCGGGCTGGCCAGACAGCGGGGTGGTGCGCACGCCGTCCGTGGTGATGCCCATCTTCGCCAGCGTGCCTTCAAAGCTGGGGATGATGCCGAATACGCCGATCGATCCGGTGATGGTGTCCGGCTCGGCAAAGATGACGTCGCCCGGCGTCGACACCCAATAGCCGCCGCTGGCCGCGACATTGGCCATGGACACGACCACCGGCAGGCCGGCGGACTTGGCCTGCATGATGGCGCTGCGAATCTTTTCCGACGCCATGACCGATCCGCCCGGCGAATCGACGCGCACGACCAGCGCCTTCAGATCCTTTTCGTTGAGGGCGGTCAGCAGCAGGTCGGAAATGGTGTCGCCCGCCGCCGTGCCGGGACCGGCTTCGCCATCGACAATGTCGCCGGCTACGGTCAGCACGCCGATCTGGCCATTATTGGCGGGCTTGTTCACCTTCACATAACGATCGAAATCGATGCTGGCGAAGCTGCCGGCCTTGTCATCGGTTGGTTCACCAGCGATGTCCGCGACATGCTCGCCAAAGGCGGCTTCGTCGCCGAGTTTATCCACCAACCCTGCCGCCAGCGCCGCTTTGGCCATGTCGCCCCCTGCGGCCTGTGCGGCCGCCAGCGGATTGGCGGCATAGGCGGCGATCTTCGCCTTGGGCCGGGCTTTGACCACATCATCCTGCCAATTCTGCCACAAGGCGCCGGCCAGCGCCTGATTGGCCTGTTTGGCTTCGGGCGACTGCTGCGTGCGGGTGAAGGGCTCCACAAAGCTTTTATAGGTGCCGACGCGATAGACATGGGTGTTGACGCCCAACTTGTCGATCAGCCCCTTATAATAAAGATTGGAGCCGCCCCGGCCCAGAATCGCGACGCCGCCCAGCGGATCGCTCCATATTTCGCTGGCATGGGCGGCCAGTTGATAGCCATCGTCGCTATAGAGGGTGGCATAGGCCAGCACCGGCTTTTTCGCCGCGCGCACGGCATCCAGCGCCTTGCCCACGCGCGCCATCGCGACCTGACCGCCGCCGACGAAACCGTCGAGGTTGAGGACCACGGCCTTGACCTTGCTGTCGGTCTTTGCCGCGTCCAGCGCGGCGACCACGTCGGACAGGCGATATTCCTTTGGTTCCTGCCCGGACCCGCTGAGCAGCGCCATCGGACTGACTTCCGTGGGTTGTTCGACGATGCTGCCATCCAGATCGAGCAGCAGCGCGCCCGAAGACACGGTCTTGCCCGGCTTGGGCGAGAAGGACAGGGCGGCGTAGAGCGCGCCAAAGAAGAGCAGGAGGAAGAGGAGGACGAGGCCATCCTTGATCGCGACCAATATGCGCCATGCGCCCTTCACAAATGCCAACTCGGCTGCTCCTTCATCTTGAACCTTCTGGCTATCGCAAGGACGCCTTTGCTGCAATGTGGGGCAGTATCTGTCCGCGACAAGCTTGCGCCCGTGATTTTGCCCGTTATGGGAAGCACATCATTTGCCGTTATCGTGTAGGAGACGCGCCACATGCCCACTCTCGTCCTTATCCGTCATGGCCAGTCGGCCTGGAATCTGGAAAATCGCTTCACCGGATGGTGGGACGTCGATGTGACGGAAAAGGGTGTGGAGGAAGCGCGCGCCGCCGGACGGCTGCTGAAGGAAAAGGGGCTGGATTTCGACCAGTGCTATACTTCGGTCCAGAGCCGCGCGATCAAGACGCTGAACATCGTGCTGGAGGAAATGGGGCGTTTGTGGCTGCCGGTCGAAAAGGACTGGCGCCTGAATGAACGCCATTATGGCGGCCTCACGGGCCTCAACAAGGCGGAGACGGCGGCCAAGCATGGCGATGATCAGGTGAAGGTCTGGCGTCGCAGCTTCGACGTTCCGCCGCCGGTGCTGGAAGCGGGCAGCGAGTTCGACCTGTCGGCCGACCGCCGCTATGCCGGCATCTCGATTCCGTCGACCGAGAGCCTGAAGGACACGATCGCCCGCGTGCTGCCCTATTGGGAATCGACCATCGCGCCCGACCTGAAGGCCGGCAAGCGCGTCGTCATTTCCGCCCATGGCAATTCGCTGCGCGCGCTGGTGAAGCATCTGTCCAACATCCCGGACAGCGAAATCACCGAACTGGAAATCCCGACCGGCCAGCCGATCGTCTATGAACTGGCCGACGATCTGAGCGCGATCGACCGTTATTATCTGTCGGAACGCTGATTGGCAGGAGGCGGTGAACGGCTTCGCGCCGCTCACCGCTCCGGTTTTTTAGCCCTTGGCCGCCTTTGCCCGGGCGGCGACGCGCTGTTCCAGCATCGACAGAGGCATTGCCCCTTCCTCAAGAATGGCGTGGAACTGCTTGAGATCGAAGGCATCGCCCAGTTCCGCCTGGGCCGCGGCGCGGGCTTTGCTCCATACGCCATGGCCGACCTTGTAGCTGGTCGCCTGACCCGGCTGGGTGCAGTAACGCTCCACTTCCCGCTGGCAGCGCGGGCGGGCAAAGCCGGTCTTTTCGACCATATAGTCGGTCGCCTGCTCCCGGCTCCATTTCTTCGCGTGGATGCCGGTGTCGACCACCAGTCGCGCCGCACGGAACAGGAAGGACTGGAGATAGCCGGCCCGGTCGATTGGCGTCGCATAACCGCCCAGTTCGTCCGCCAGTTGTTCGGCATAGAGCGCCCAGCCTTCGGTATAGGCGCTCATGAAAGCGGTCTTGCGCAGCATCGGAATGTCGCCCGCGGTCTGCGCCGTCGAAATCTGGAGATGATGGCCCGGCACGCCTTCATGATAGGTGAGCGAGGGCAGGCCATATTTCGGCCAGTCGCCGACATCCTTGAGGTTGATGAAGTAGATGGCCGGACGCGATCCATCCAGCGCGGCGCGGTTATAATAGCCGTTCGACGCGCCATCCTGAATCTCCACCGGCACTGCGCGGATTTCCAGCGCCGTGTCAGGAATGGTCGCGAAGGCATTGGGAAGCTTTGCCTTCATGGCGTCGACGTCGCGGTTCAGCTGGGCGATCAGGGCGGCGCGCCCTTCCGCGCTGTCGGCATAAAGCTGGGCGGGATCGACATTGAGCGCGGCGAGCCGTTCGCCGATCGTGCCGTTGCTGCGGCCCGCGCCCTTCAGGATCGTGTCGAGTTGCGCGCTGATGGCGGCCACCTGCTCCAGCCCCATGGCGTGGATCTGTTCGGCGCTAAGGTCCGTCGTGGTCGCCTGCTTGAGCGCGGCGGCGTAGATCTCATCGCCGCGCGGGGTGCGCCATACGCCGTCACCCGCCGCGCTCTTGGCCCTGAGCGCTTCAATCGCGGCGATCTGCTGGTCGAGCGCGGGATAGATGGATTGCTCCACGATGGCGACGGCCTGACCCTGCCAGTCGCCCGCTATGCCTTTGGCGGCGGCGCGCTTTACGAGGGACTGGACAATCGAACTATCTGCGGCGGGCTGGCCGCGCAGCTTCTTCAACTGGCCCAGCGTCAGGTCGAGTGACCAGCCGGGCGCCAGATAGCCGCGCGCCGCTTCATCCCGCTGGAGCGCGGTGTCGGTGCGCAGGTTGCGGGCGAAGGCGTCGAGCCGGGCGACATAGGCTTCGCAATCGGACGCAGCGCTGATGGTGTGGGCGGTGTTGAGAAAATCGGGTGTCTGGAAATAGCTGCCGCCCTGCTGGAAGATGCGATAGGGGCGCTGCACGCTGTTGAGGCCGAATGTGCCGGCGGACACGGTCTGCTGGCCCAGCGCATAGAGGACGACATCCAGATTGAGGCGCTGCGCGTCGGAGAGGGTGGCGGATTTATAGCCATCCAGTTCTCTGATCGCCGCCTGCGTCGCCGCCAGCTTCTTCATCATGCCAGACTTGCTGTTGTCGTCGAGCTGGCTCTTCGCGCCGGCGCGGCCGCCCTTGTCCAGCCCCAGGCTCGTCACCATGCCGGGCGACAGGTCCAACTGGCGGTCGAAGATGGACGCGAAGGCGGCGGACAGGCGCGCATCGTCGCCGCCGGCCGTCTGCGCAAAGGCGCGGGGCGTGGCCGCGGTGAGGGCGACGGCGCCCGATGTGGCGAGAAATTGACGGCGGTCCACTGGCGACTCCCTTATGTCGGACAATGGCTTAGCTCTATCGCGCGGCGGGGGCGATCCGTCCAGCCGCTTGCAATATTGTTACGTCAGCGAGACAGATTTAGTGCCGGGGCAGTTCGAACCGCTTGGCAAGGCCGTGGTACAGCCGCTCCTTGCTCACCAGTTGGGCCGAAAAATCCGCCACTAGCGCGGCCGCCAGCAGCGGCATCATCAGGCCCCGGCTGGCGGTGGTTTCGGAAATGATGATGACAGCGGTGAGCGGCGCGCGCACGACGCCGGTGAAATAGGCGACCATGCCCAGCAGCACCACCGCGCCCTGCGGATAGGTGGGGAACAGGCTGCGCAGCATGTCGCCGATGCCCGCGCCGACCGACAGGGACGGAGCAAAGATGCCGCCGGGCAGGCCCGACACGGCGGTCGCCAGCGTGGACAGGAATTTCGCCGCGCCGAACCAGAGCGGCACATCGTCGCCGCTGATCACATTATGCGCGGTTTCATAGCCGGTGCCCCAGGTAAGGCCGGTGACGACGCCAAGGATGGCGACCGTCATGCCGCAGGCCAGCGCCATCAGGACCGGACGGGCCCGCAGCCATGCGACCGGGGAGAATGTCGTTGTGCCGGACGCCAGCATCAGCCGCGAAAACAGGCCGCCGGCGATGCCGCCCAGAAAGCCGGCCACCGGCGCTGCGATCAGCGCGTCATGGACGCTGAGCGTCTGGCGCATCATGCCGAAATAGACATAATCGCCCGCCAGCCCCAGGCTGACCATGCCGGCGATCAGCACGGCGGCCATCACCAGCAGGGTCATGCGCTGTTCATAGGCGGCGGCCAGTTCCTCTATGGCGAAGGCGACGCCGGCCAGCGGGGTGTTGAATGCGCCCGCAACGCCGGCCGCGCCGCCGGCGATGAAGACGGATGCGCGCAACGGGATGCGCATGATGCGGTGGGCATAGCCCATGATGCTGGCGGCGATCTGGACGGTCGGGCCTTCGCGGCCTACCGATGCGCCGAACAGCAACGTGCCGATGGTCAGCCAGAATTTGACGAATGCCGTGCGCGCCGACACCAGCGCCTTCATGCCTTCATCAGGGTTGCGGGCGGCGGCGATGACTTGCGGGATGCCCGATCCCTTGGCGGCGGGCGCCAGCTTCATGGTGATCCAGGCGAAGCTGGCAAAGCCCAGCGGGGTCACGATCAAAGGCAACCACCAGCACCATGCGACCATGCGCCGGAACAGGGCGCCGGCATGATCGGCCAGTTCGGCAAAAAGCAAAGCGGTGAGGCCAACCAGAACCGCGCCGGCCAATATGGCGATGCGTCGCCGCCAGATCAGCGCTTCGGGACCATGGCGGCGCATCAATATGCGCAATCGCCGCCGGTACAGGCGCAACTGTGCGATCACCGGAAATCCGCCATGTCGATTATCTGCCCGCGCTGCGACCCATCAGGCCGGGATGGCCGTGCCATAGCGATGCCCGGCCGGGCATGGAACCCCGGCCGGGCTATTTTGCCGTAGAAATATATGTCGGAGCCTGTCTGGCAATGCGCCTCTGGCGCATCGACGCCGGCCCGCACCCCCACCCGACCGCCCAGACATGGTATCCTGATGGGAGGTCGGGTGGGGGTGCGGGCCGGTGCCGCATCGAAAATGCGCTCTTTCGCGCATTTTCCAAACAGATTCTCAGAAGGCGGGCAGGTTCGCCGGATCTTCCGGATCGGCCGCCGGGACTGGCGAAACGGGCGAATGGATGCCGCATTCCACCTTGTCCCAGCCGCGCCAGCGACCCGCGCGCGGGTCTTCGCCCGGCATCACCTTCGACGTGCAGGGTTCGCAGCCGATCGACAGATAGCCCTGCGCCTCCAGCGGGTGGCGCGGCAGGTTTTCGCGATCGAAATAGGATTCCAGATCGGCCTTGGTCCAGTCGCCCAGCGGGTTGAGCTTCAGCCGGCCATCCTCCACCTCGAACCGGGGCAGGTTCTGGCGCGTGACCGACTGGAACGCCTTGCGCCCCGAAATCCAGGCGTCAAGGCCGTCCTTCGCGCGCTTCATCGGTTCGACCTTGCGGATTTCGCAGCAGCCGTCCGGATCATAGGACCAGCGCAGGCCGGTTTCGTCCTTCTTCGCGATCACGTCCGCAATCGGCGCGACGGTGCGGCTGTCGGTGAAGCCAAAGCGCGCGATGAGCGTGTCGCGATAGTTGAGGGTCTCCGCGAACATCTTGAGCGTATCGACGAAGATGACGGGGACATTCCTGTCCGCCTTGGCCACCAGATCGAGCAGCACCGCGCTTTCCGTGCCGAAGGAGGAGACGACGGCGACATTGCCGGCGAGACCTTCCGCAAACACGGTCTTGAGCATGGTGATGGTGTCGACGCCCTCGAACCGCGCGTTGAGCGCATCCGCGTCCGCCTGGGTGAAGGCGGGGCGGGTGTCGATAATGTCGATCTGGCGGGCAGGTTCAGCCATCAATTTTCTCCGGGTGCCGCTTTGCCCAGACGGGGCTGCGGCCATCGATCGCCTTTTGATAGACGTCGGCATAGCGATTGAGCGCGCGGTCGACGGCGGCATCGTCCAGCGCCTTGTTGGGATGGAAACTGTCGAAGCCGCAGCGGCGCATGGCGTTGATCTGATCGACCAGCACATCGCCCACGGCGCGCAATTCGCCCTGATAGCCCGATTCCCGCAGGATGCGCGCAGCCGAATAGCCGCGCCCGTCGCCATAGGCCGGGAAGTTCACCTCGACCAGCGACAGCCGATCGAGATGGGGCAGCAATTCGCGCGCATCCTCGCCCGGTTCGATGCGGACGGCGGTGGCGTTGGACTGGCCGGTGAAGGATTCGACCGTGACGGCCGGTTCCTGCGCGGATTCGCCTTCGCGGAAGGACAGGAACTCAACCATAGATCGCCTCCTTGAAGGGCTTCATGCCGATGCGGCGATAGGTGTCGAGGAAACGCTCCCCGTCGGTGCGTTCGGCCAGATAAATGTCCGTGACCTTCTCGATCGCGTCGACCACGCCATCCTCCGAGAAGCCGGGGCCGGTGATCTGGCCAAGCGACGCATCCTCTGCGCCCGATCCGCCCAGCAGCAACTGGAAATTCTCGATGCCCTTCCGGTCCACGCCCAAAATGCCGATATGACCGGCATGATGATGGCCGCAGGCATTGATGCAGCCCGAAATCTTCAGCTTCAGTTCGCCCAGTTCGGCCTGACGCTCATTATCGGCGAAGCGCTGCGCGATCTTCTGCGCCAGCGGGATCGAGCGGGCATTGGCCAGCGCGCAATAATCCAGGCCAGGGCAGGCGATAATGTCGGTGATAAGGTCCAGATTGGCCTCGGCCAGCCCCGCTTCGTCTAGCTTCTGCCAGATGGCGTAGAGGTCCGCCTTCTTCACATGCGGCAGGACGAGGTTCTGCGCATGGGTGACGCGCAGTTCGTCGAGGCTGTACTGCTCGGCCAGCGTCGCGACCAGATCGATCTGCTCAGCCGATGCGTCGCCGGGAATGCCGGTCAGCGGCTTCAGGCTGATGTTGACGATCGCATAGCCGGGCTGCTTGTGCGCCGCGACCTGACGGTCGACCCACAGGGCGAAGGCTGGATCGGCACGGTCGATCTCTTCGCTCAGGCCCGTTTCATAGGCCGGGTTGGCGAAGAAGGCGCGGATGCGGTCCAGTTCCTCGGTCGGCGGATTGAGGCCCAGTTCGCGCATATGGGCGAACTCTTCCTCGACCTGACGCTTATATTCCTCGACGCCGATCTCATGGACCAGGATCTTGATCCGGGCCTTGTATTTGTTGTCGCGGCGGCCGTAGCGATTATAGACGCGCAGGCACGCTTCGAGATAGGAGACGATCTCCTCTTCGGGCACGAAATCGCGGATCTGCGGCGCGACCATCGGGGTGCGGCCCATGCCACCACCGGCATAGACTTCGGCGCCGACCACACCATCCTTCGACACCAGCTTCAGGCCGATATCGTGCAGGCGCATCGCCGCGCGATCATCGTCCGACGCGATTACCGCGATCTTGAACTTGCGCGGCAGATAGGTGAATTCCGGGTGGAAGCTGGACCATTGGCGCAGCAGTTCGGCCCAGGGGCGCGGGTCCGCCACCTCGTCGGCGCTGACGCCGGCATATTGGTCGGACGAGATGTTGCGGATGCAGTTGCCGCTGGTCTGGATGGCGTGCATCTCGACGCTCGCCAGTTCGGCGAGGATGTCGGGCGCATCGGCCAGCTTGATCCAGTTATATTGCAGGTTCTGGCGCGTGGTGAAGTGGCCATAGCCCTTGTCATATTTGGCCGCGATCTCGCCCAGCTTGCGCATCTGCTTGCCCGACAGCGTGCCATAGGGGATGGCGACGCGCAGCATATAGGCGTGGAGTTGGAGGTAGAGGCCGTTCATCAGCCGCAGCGGCTTGAACTGGTCTTCGGTCAGGGCGCCGGTCAGGCGGCGTTGCACCTGATCGCGAAATTCATCGACACGGGCGTCGACGATGGACTGGTCATAGCTGTCATAGCGATACATGGTCAGATCACCCAGTTGCCGGCGTCGGCGTCATTCGGTTTGAGATTGAGGTCGGGGCGCACCGTTGGGCCAAGGGCGCGAATGCGGTCCTTGATATGGGCCGGGCGGACGCCTTCGTCGGTGACGGTCGCATCGATCACATAGGCGCCCACGACGCGCAGCGCGGCTTCTTCGGCGCGGGCAAGATCGTCGCCCTTGTCGCCCACGTCGGCGCTGTCGCCAACCTGCCGCGACCAGCCGTCGCCGGCCCACCAGATGACGTCGCCGCTCACCAGGTCATTGCCCGTCAATATCTTCATTCTACCCTTTTCCCATCCGGTCCGGTCGTTGCCGGGCCTTCGATATTCAGTGCCATATCGCGATAGGCGATCAGGCTGTCCTGCGCCAGCGCATGGGCGGCGACTTCACCGACCACGATCAACGCGGGGCTCACCACCTTTTCGCGCACCACCATGTCGCCCAGATCGGCGAGCAGGGTGCGCAGCGTCCGCATGTCCGCGCGCGTGCCATTTTCCAGCACCGCGACGGGCAGCGCCGGCGACACGCCATCGGCGATCAGCTTGTCGGCAATGTCCGCAGCGGTGGCGACGCCCATATAGATAACGAGCGTGCGGCCTTTACCCGCAAGGCCCGACCAGTCCTGATCGGTCAGCCCCTTGCACTGGCCAGCGACGAAGCTGACCGCGCTGGAGGCTGCGCGATGGGTGAGGGGGAGTTGCGCGGCGGCCGCGCTGCCGATCGCGGCGCTGATGCCCGGCACCACGTCCACCGGCACGCCGGCGGCGCGGCAGGCATCGACTTCTTCGCCGCCCCGACCGAAGATGAACGGATCGCCGCCCTTCAGCCGCACGACGCTGCGCCCTTCGCGGGCGAGGTCGACCAGCAGGGCGTTGATCCCTTCCTGCGGCATGGAGTGGCGGCTGCGCTGTTTGGCGACTGAAATCAGTTCGGCATGGGGCGAGGCGAGGGCAAGGATGGCGTCCGACACCAGCCCGTCATGCACGATCACATCCGCCGCGCCGATCAGGCGCACGGCCTTGACTGTCAGCAGGTCCGGGTCGCCCGGTCCCGCCCCCACCAGATGGACGGTTGAAGATACATGGTCAGCCATGATCGCCCACATGGCGAATAGGTTGCGCGAGTTCAATTCAGAATGGGTATGGCGGGGATTAGGAAATGTTTTTGCGTGGCTTGGCTGGTCAATCGCCCATCACGCTGACGTCGATGTCTTTAAGGCCCACGCCGATCGAGGCGCGGGGCGTTTCGATCTCCGCCGACACCACCGGATAGGCGCAATAGTCGGCGGCATAATAGGCGCTGGGCCGGTGATTGCCCGACAGGCCGACGCCGCCAAATGGCGCGTTGGAGGCGGCGCCATTGGTGGGCCGGTTCCAGTTGACGACGCCCGCGCGGATATTCGACCAGAACTGGTTATATTGTTCGGGCGACCCGCCGATCAGCGATGCGGACAGGCCGTAGCGGCTGTTATTGGCCTCCGCGATCGCCTCGCCAAAATCAGCGACGCGGATCACCTGCAACAGCGGACCGAACAATTCGACATCGGGCCGTTCCTGCATCGCGGTCACATCGATGATCGCGGGGCTCAGGAAGGGCAGGCCCTTTTGCATGCGGACCATATGTTTGATCGGCCGGCCGCCATGGCTCATCAGCCAGAGGAAACTTTCGGTCAGGCCGTCGGCGGTCTGATTGTCGATCACCGGTCCCATATAGGGGGCGGGGGTGGCATGGGGATGGTCCACGATCAGCCGGTCGGCCAGTTTCTTGACCTCGGCGATCAGCCGGTCGGCGATCCCGTCCCGCACGATCAGCCGGCTGGCGGCGGTGCAGCGCTGGCCGCTGGACAGGAAGGCGGACTGGACGACGATCGCCGCCGCCGCAGGGATTTCCGGCGTGTCCCACACGACGATCGGGTTGTTGCCGCCCATTTCCAGCGCCAGGATCTTGCCCGGCTGGGTGGCGAACTGGCGATTGATGGCGACGCCATTATGGGCCGATCCGGTGAACAACAGGCCGCCGACGTCGGGATGAGCCGCCAGCGCCTTGCCCGTGTCCGGTCCGCCGATCAGCAGTCGCACCGCATCGGTCGGCACGCCGGCTTCATGATAGAGCTTCACCAGCATTTCGCCCACGGCCGGCGTTTTTTCCGATGGCTTGAACACCACCGAATTGCCCGCCAGCAGCGCCGGGATGATGTGGCCGTTGGGCAGGTGCGCCGGGAAATTATAGGGGCCAAGCACCGCCATCACGCCATGGGGCTTGTGCCGGACGGACTGGCGCGCGCCCAGATTGGCCTCCAGCCGACGCTGGCCGGTGCGTTCGGAATAGGCGGCGACGCTGACATCCACCTTGCCCATGACGGCGGCGACTTCGGCGCGCGCGTCCCACAAAGGCTTGCCAGTTTCGCGCGCGATCAGATCGGTCAGCGCCTCCTCATGCCGGCGCACGACATTGACGAAGCGGCGCAGCGTTTCGATGCGATAGGCGATGGGCTGGGCCGCCCATTTGGGCCAGGCGGCGCGGGCGCGCGCCACCTCCGCATCGACGTCGCCCGGATCGCCTTGCCAGAGCAGGACGCCGGTTGCGGGTTCATAGGATGTAAGCGCGACCATTTGGGGAAAGGATTGGCAGAAAATGGTTAAGGAATGACGAGGGGGCAGCGTTTCTGCCATCGCCACCGGCATATGGTGTGGATGTTAACTGCAGTTGACATTTGAGGGTGATCTTGTCAGGATGGCGCGGTGATCGAAATTCGTCGCACCGAAGAGTTTGACGTCTGGCTTCGCAATCTTCGGGATGTGGCGGGCAAGGCGCGCATTCTCAAGCGGATTGAGCGGGCACGCGGTGGCAATCTGGGCGATGTTGCGAGTGTCGGCGACGGCGTGATGGAAATGCGTCTGTTTTTCGGGCCGGGCTATCGGCTCTATTATGTACGGCGCGGCGATGAACTGATCCTTCTCTTGTGCGGGGGAGACAAGGGATCGCAGTCTGCGGATATTGATCGCGCCAGAGTGATGGCGAAGGAGTTGGAATGATGGCGATCAAGACGGAAAAATGGGACGCGGCCGACTATCTTGAAACGCCCGAGCAGATCGCCGCTTATCTCGACGCCTATCTGGAGGATGGCACGGCGGAGGAAATCCGTTCCGCCCTTGGCACGATTGCGCGCGCGCGGGGTATGACCGCGCTGTCCCGGGAAACAGGTCTGACCCGCGAAGCGCTATACAAGGCGCTGGGAGATAATGGAAATCCGACGCTGGACACCCTTTTGAAAATCACGAAGGCGTTGGGCGTTCGACTGGCGATTGCGGCCTGAAGGTTCAGGCCGCAATCGCCCCCAACGCTTCCCCCATCCGCCGGATGGCGGCGACTTTGGCGTGGAGCGGCGTCCAGTCATCCTTCTGGTCGATCGCGCTCCAGATCGCTTCGACTTCCTCGATATGCATGGAGCAGGGCGCGTCATCGGTCCAATAGGCGTGGTCCCGTGCGCCCGGCGCGGCCGTAAATCCGGCGATCGCTTCGCGCAAGGGCGCCCAGGCGGCGTCGGCATAGGCGGCGCCCTCGCGCGGCGCGCCGCCGCGCCAGTCGTGGAAGAAGCGGTCGATCTGCGTGCCGGTCGTCACCATGCCGTGCACCGCCGCCTCGATCATTGCGCTGGAGTCGCCCATAGGCTCCACGCCCAGCCGCCAGCAGAAACGGCGCTGCATCGCCTCGGCATAGAGAGTAGGAAAGCGCTCCAGTTGCTCGATCAGCGGTGGCGCTTCGGTCAGCGGGCGCAGCGACACCGCCAGTTGCGCGACATCCCAGTGGATCGCCTCGGCCTGACGGCCGAAGGCATAGAGACCATTATGGTCGAAATAGGCAGCGGTGAAATTTGCGTCCCACAGGGGCGTGAAGCGCCAGGGACCATAATCGAAACTCTCGCCCGTCACATTGATATTGTCGCTGTTGAGCACGCCATGGACGAAGCCCGCCACCATATAGCTGGCGGCCAGATCGGCGGTGCGCTCCACCACCCGGCCCAGCAATTGCGCGGGCGGATTGTCGCCCGGCGTTTCTGCGTACAGGCGCGTCAGCGCATAGTCGGTCAGTCGCTCCAGCAGCGGATTGTCGTCATGGAAAGCGGCCCGCTGGAAGGTGCCGATGCGGATGTGCGAGTGGCTGAGGCGCACCATCGCCGCCCCGCGCGTGGGGGAGGGTTCGTCATTGCGCTCCAGCGCTTCGCCGGTTTCGATGATGGAGAAGGTTTTCGATGTGTTGACGCCCAGCGCCTCCAGCATTTCGGTCGCCAATATCTCGCGCACGCCGCCCTTCAGCGTCAGCCGTCCGTCGCCAAAGCGGCTATAGGGGGTTTGACCCGATCCCTTGGTGCCCAGATCCAGCAGGCGGCCGCGATCGTCGCGCAATTGTGCGAACAGGAAACCGCGTCCGTCGCCAATGTCGGGATTATAATGGCGGAACTGATGGCCATGATAGCGCAGCGCCAGCGGCCGGGGCAGATTCCCCTCCAGCGGCGCAAAGCGGCCGAAATGCGCGACCCATGCGTCATCGCTCAGCCCTGCCAGCCCGACCGAAGCGGCCGCCCGATCGTTGCGATAGCGCAATAGGGTTTGCGGGAAGTCCGCCGCCGTCACCGGATCGCCAATGTCGGGCATCAGCGTGTCGATTTCGGTCGCGGGACGATAATTGGCGGCTTGCGGCGTCTGGCTCATGCGGCGATATGGGGGGAGCAGGGCGGAAGGATCAAGCTTGACCGGCTACAAAGACGGATATTGGTGGTCACCCGATGGGCTGCGGCTCCATTATCGGGATTATGCCGGCGGGGAGGACGGGCGTCCGCCCTTGCTCTGCCTGCCGGGACTGACCCGCAATGCGCGCGATTTCGAGCCGCTGGCCGGCAGGCTGGCGGGTGAATGGCGGCTGATCTGCCCGGACCTGCGCGGGCGCGCCGAAAGCGCTTATGCCAAAGACGCGATGACCTACGTCCCGCTGACCTATTTTCAGGACATTGGCCGGCTGCTCGCGGACCTGGCGATTCCCCGCTTCGTGGCGATCGGCACGTCGCTGGGCGGCATCATCACCATGCTGATCGCCGCCACGCACAAGGAATGGCTGGCGGGCGCCTTGCTGAACGATGTGGGGCCGGTGCTGGACGAAGGCGGGCTGGCGCGCATCCGATCCTATGTCGGCGTTGGCCAGTCGCATCCGACCTGGGTCCATGCCGCCCGTGCGCTCGCGGAAGCCAATGAAGACGTCTATCCCGGCTATGATCTGGAACAATGGCTGGCCATGGCCAAGCGCCTGTATCGCCTGAACAGCGGCGGGCGCGTCGTGCTGGATTATGACATGAAGATCGCCGAGCCGATCCGCGCCATGGGCAGCGAAGCGGGCGTCGACATGTGGCCGGTGATGCAGGCGTTTCGCGGCATCCCGACGCTGCTGCTGCGGGGCGAACGATCCGACCTGCTGAGCGCGCCGACGGCCGACCGCATGGTGCGCGACATGGGCGAGAGCGCGGAACTGGCGACCATCCCCAATGTCGGCCATGCCCCGGCGCTGGATGAGCCGGAAAGCGCCATCGCGATCGACAGGCTGCTGACGCGCGTGCTGCATGGCTGAGGAGCCGGGCAGGGGGCGGCCCCATATCCTGCATGTCCATGGCAGCTTTTCGCTGGGCGGCAAGGAAGCGCGTGCGATCCAGTTGATGAACATCTGGGGCGACAAGGCGCGGCACAGCATCGTCAGCGCCGACCCGGATGCCATGGGTGCGCGCGCCGCGATCGACCCGGCGGTCGCTGTGGACTATCCTGACGGTCCTTCCTTCGCCGGCAAGCCGGGACTGGCCCGCTATCGCGAGATCAGGGCGTTCCTCAAACAATTCGACCTGATCCTCACCTATAATTGGGGATCGATGGACGCGGTGATGGCGCATCGGCTGGCGGCGCCATCCGCCGGTCTGCCGCCGCTGATCCATCATGAGGATGGCTTCAACGCGGATGAGGCCAATGGCCTCAAGACCAAGCGCAACCTGTTCCGCCGCGTCGCGCTCCAGCGCGCACATGGGATGGTCGTGCCTTCGGTGCGGCTGGAGGGGATTGCCCGCACCGTGTGGAAGCAGCCGGCTGGCAAGGTGCATCTGATCCGCAACGGCATCGATATTCCGCGCTATGCCATGCCGCCCGCGCCCGATGCGATTCCCGGCCTCGTCCGGTCGCCCGGCAAGCTGCTGGTCGGCACGCTGGCGGGCCTGCGCGCGGTCAAGAATATTCCGCGCCTCGTCCGCGCCGTCGCCGCGCATAAGGACAGGCTGCAACTGGTGGTGGTGGGCGAAGGGCCGGAGCGCGACGCGATCCTGGCGGAGGCCGCCGCGCATGGGCTGGATGACATCCATATGGCCGGCTTCATGGATCGGCCCTGGCGCTTCGTCGGCCTGTTCGACATTTTTGCGCTGTCGTCGGACAGCGAGCAATTTCCGATCTCGCTGGTGGAGGCGATGGCGGCGGGCGTGCCGGCAGCTTCCATGGATGTGGGCGATGTCGCCAACATGGTCGCGCCGGACAATCGGCCCTTCGTCGTGCCGGACGAGGCTGGGCTGGCCGACGCGTTGGGGGTGCTGGCGGCCGACGCCGATCTGCGCGCCCGTCTGGGCGACGCCAACCGCCAGCGGGCGCAGCGCGATTATGCGCAGGAAGACATGGTAAACGCCTATGCGCGCCTTTATGGGGAGGCTCTGGCCAGCCCCATGATTTTGCGCTAGGGCGCGCGAAATTCGTCATAGACAGCCAAAGCTGCTATAGGGTTGCTTTTTACCCGGTCGAGGGGGCCGGGCGTTTGTGCAGGAGATGTCGTTGTTCAAGGGGTTGAAGCCCATCGTCTATGGTGGCCGCGAAGTCTGGCCGATAGTCGAAGGTGGCAAGGGCGTTGCCGTATCCAACCACAGCAGTTCGGGCGCCTGGGCGGCGGCCGGCGGCATCGGCACGGTTTCGGCGGTCAATGCCGACAGCTATGACAGCTTTGGCAACGTCATCCCCCAAATCTATCACGGCCGCACCCGCCGCGACCGGCATGAGGAACTGATTGCCTACGCCATCGACGGCGCCGTCGAACAGGTGAAGCGCGCGTTCGAAATCGCCGGCGGGAAGGGCGCGATCAACATCAACGTGCTTTGGGAAATGGGCGGTGCGCAGCGGGTGCTGCACGGCGTTCTGGAAAAGACGCGTGGCATGGTGGCGGGCGTCACCTGCGGCGCGGGCATGCCCTATAAGCTCAGCGAAATCGCCGCCTCCTACAATGTCAGCTATCTGCCGATCGTTTCCTCCGGCCGTGCGTTCCGCGCGCTGTGGAAACGCGCTTACTCCAAGGCGTCGGAATGGCTGGCGGCGGTGGTCTATGAAGATCCCTGGCTGGCAGGCGGCCATAATGGCCTGTCCAATGCGGAAGATCCGCGCGCGCCGCAGGATCCCTATCCCCGCGTGCGCGACCTGCGCGCCACGATGCGCGAAGGCGGCATTTCGGACGATGTGCCGATCGTGATGGCCGGCGGCGTCTGGGCGCTCAAGGACTGGAACGACTGGATCGACAATCCGGAACTGGGATCGATCATGTTCCAGTTCGGCACCCGCCCGCTGTTGACGCAGGAAAGCCCGATCCCGCAGGACTGGAAGGACCGGCTGATGCAACTGGAGCCGGGCGATGTGCTGCTGCACAAATTCTCGCCCACCGGCTTTTACAGCTCGGCGATCCGCAACCCCTTCCTGCGCTCGCTCGAAGCGCGGTCGGACCGGCAGATCCCCTTCAGCACCGAACAGGCGGGCGATCACACGCATCAGCTGGACGTGGGCGTGAAGGGCAAGAATTTCTGGGTGACGCTGGGTGATCTGACCCGCGCGCGCGAATGGTTCGGCGCCGGCTTCACCTCCGCGCTCAAGACGCCGGACAATACGCTCGTCTTCGTGACCGAAGAAGAGAAGGCGGAAATCCGAAAGGACCAGACCGACTGTATGGGCTGCCTGTCACAGTGCAGCTTTTCCAGCTGGATGGACAGCGAAACCAACTCGACCGGGCGTCTGGCCGATCCGCGCAGCTTCTGCATCCAGAAGTCGTTGCAGGAATCGGTCCATGGCGGCGACCTGAACAAGAATCTGCTGTTCGCCGGCCATGCCGCCTATCGGTTCAAGCAGGACCCCTTCTATTCGAACGGGTTCGTGCCGACCGTAAAGCAGCTGGTCGACCGCATATTGACGGGCGACTGATGGCCGCGGACATTCAGGGGCCGGCTGTGCTGCATTATGGCGCCGCGGATTTCGACATCGTGCGGCCGGGGCAGTTCGTGCTCTGTGCCGTTTCGGGCGCACGGATCGACCTCCATGACCTTAAATATTGGAGCGCCGAGTTTCAGGAAGCCTATCGTGGCGCGGACGAGGCGACTCAGTCCTTCCTGAAGCATCGGGGGCCGGATTTCCGGTAGGGTTCCGGCCTGTCGCAGCCTCCGGCCCGCGCAGGATGATCGCTAAAACAGGCAAAGAGGCTTTCAAGAGGCATGGAACATCGGTTCAGCGCTTCAATGGGGCGGCCTGGCGCAACTTTGCTATTCCGATTTGGTAAAAACTGATGTAGTCTTTTCATCGAAGCGACAAAGATCGCTGATGGTGGAAGGATGTTGTTGATGTCTCGCATTGACGTCTTTGGTGATCGTATCTGCATCGTGTCGAGCCTGCTGATCGTGGGCTGGTTCCTCTACAGCACGATCTTCTGATCGGTCTGTACGTCCTCTGTTATAGGGGCGTTGCGCAGCCGTTCTGGCCTGCGCTCCGGCAGCTTTATTTTCGCACAGACCCGCTCTGCCTGTTCAGCCATATGATGGCTTGTGCATGTCGCTGTTCCGTGACGATCAGTGTGCAGGCGGGGCTGGCGCCAGGAAGATCACCCGATCGCTCCGCACATACCGATCCTCTCCTGAATGAAATCAAAAGGGAGAGTATCTTGCCGTAAGGCTGGATGGGCTATCCTGGGCAGGTCGTCCCAAGCGCATCTGCCACCGGGGACAAGCAAAGCTATTTCGACATTCTCAATTTAATCGATAGATAAAGTGGCGAGCTTAACGCTCCGCGGCTTTTGAAGGATGTCAGCTTGCTCCGCGTCACCAACGGCTAAAGCGCACGGTGCCGAAGCGACCACGCCAGGTTTCGTGTTCCCTTGAAAAGGAGAAGACGATGACCCGCACGACCACGCGCGCGCGCCTGCAACGCCATGTCCAGAAGGCGCAGCATATCTACATCCCCCACAGCAGCTGGACCCGCGCCGATCACAAGCCGGTCGCCAGCACGCCGGCACCTATTGCAGCGGATGATTTCTGGGCGCGGTTGGGGCTATGACACACGGCGCGCCCTGATCTGATCCGTTCGCTTCGAGCGAAGTCGAGAAGCTGGTGCGAAGGTTCTCGACAAGCTCGAACCGAACGGATGCGTTGCGGATTTAAAGCACGACGCTTCAGTACCGTTCGCTCCGAGCCAATGGGCTGTTACCGGAACACCACCGTCTTGCCGCCATTGATCAGCACGCGCCGGTCGGCGATCCAGCCGACCGCGCGGGCCAGCACCTGCGCCTCTATGTCGCGGCCGATGCGGATCATGTCGTCGGCGGTGGCGCGATGGTCGACACGTTCGACCGCCTGTTCGATGATCGGCCCTTCGTCGAGGTCCGCCGTCACGAAATGGGCGGTCGCGCCGATCAGCTTGACCCCGCGTTCATGCGCGCGGTGATAGGGGCGGGCGCCCTTGAAGCCCGGCAGGAAGCTGTGATGGATGTTGATGCAGCGCCCGGCCATCCGCGCCACCAGATCCTCCGAAAGCACCTGCATATAGCGGGCGAGGATCAGATAGTCGGATCGGCTGCGGTCGAAAATATCGATCAGCGCGGCTTCCTGCGCCGCCTTGTCGCCATTGGCGGGCAGCTCATGATAGGGGATGCCATGCCATTCGGTGATGCGGCGCATGTCGGGATGGTTGGACACCACGCCCATGATGTCGACCGCCAGCATGCCCGTCTGCCAGCGGTGCAGCAGGTCGGCCAGACAATGCGATCCCTTTGACACAGCGATCAGCATGCGCGGGCGATGGCTGGCGGCGGTCAGCGACCAGTCCATGGCGAACTCTTCGCCGATGGCGGCAAAATCGGCGCGCAGCCCGTCCGTGTCATGCATCCGGTCATCGGTCGCTTCGAACGCGACGCGCATGAAGAACAGGTCGGCTTCCCGGTCGGCATATTGCTGGCTGTCAGTGATGAAGCCGCCGCGCTCCGCCAGAAACTGGCTGACCGCCGCGACGATGCCGACGCGATCGGCGCAAACCAGCGTCAGCACCCAGGATGGAATGACAGGATTGGACAACGACCCCTCCGATAATGATGGCACGCCGTTGCCCTAAGCGCTTTAGCTGTTCAACCCATTAACCGGCACGGCCGAAACGCCGTCCGCTTCGAAACTGGCGATCGGATAGGCGCAATAGTCGGCGGCATAATAGGCGCTGGGCCGGTGATTGCCCGATGCGCCAAGGCCGCCAAAGGGCATATTGCCCGCCGCGCCAGTGGTCGGCCTGTTCCGATTGACCACGCCCGCGCGGCTTTCCTCCACCACGCGCCGCCACAGCGCTTCGTCCTGGGAAATGAGGCCGGCGGACAGGCCAAAGCTGGTGGCGTTGGCCGCCGCGATCGCCGCATCGAAATCGGCCACGCGAATGACGGTCAGCACCGGCGCGAAAATTTCCGCGTCGGGCGCCTCCACGCCGGTCATGTCCAGCAGGGCGGGGGTGACGAAAGCGGCGCTGCGGCCTTCCACGCCCTCGAACGGGCGAATGACCTTTGCGCCGCGCGCGATCAGATCGCTGACGGCGCGGTGGGAGGCGGCGGCGGCCTGATCCGACACCAGCGGTCCCATGAAGGCGTTGCCCGCTTCGTTCCAGGCGGCGATGGGAAGTTGCGCGGCGAGCGCGGCGGTCGCCTCCACGATGGCGTCGCCGGTCGCGCCTTCCGGCACGATCAGCCGGCGCGCGCAGGAACAACGCTGGCCGGTGGTGATGAAGGCGGAATTGACGATGATCGATGCAGATTCTGCCGGAGAGTCCCAGGCGATCAGCGGGTTGTTGCCGCCTAGTTCCAGCGCCATGATGACATGCGGCCGGTCCACCAGCGCTCGGCGCAGCGCTGCGCCTGCGCCGGCCGATCCGGTAAAGAGCAGCCCGTCAATATCGCCGGCGACCAGCGCTTCGCCGGTCGATCGGCCGCCCTGGACTACCGTCAGCAACCCATGGGGCAGGCCGGCGGCTTCCCAGGCGTCGGCCATCGCCGCGCCGGTGGCGGGGGTGATTTCCGACGGTTTGAACACCACCGCATTGCCGGCGATCAGGGCGGGGACGATATGGCCGTTGGGCAGATGGCCGGGGAAATTATAGGGGCCAAGCACCGCCATCACGCCATGGCCGCGATGGCGCAGCACCGCGCGGCCAAAGGGCATGTCGGCGCTGCGTTCGCCGGTGCGTTCGCCATAGGCCTTGATCGACACTTCGACCTTGGCGATCATCGATCCGACTTCGGCGTCGCTTTCCCAGAGCAGCTTGCCCGTTTCGCGGGAAATAAGTTCGGCCAGCCCGGCGCGGCGCAGGCCCAATATCTCGGCATAGCGGCGGGCAATGGCGATGCGATCCTCGACAGCAAGCGCACGCCAGCCGGGCAGGGCGGATCGGGCCGTCGTAATGGCGCGGTTGCAATCGTCCACCCCCGCAACTGCCCCTTCCCAGACCAGTTCGCGTGACGCCGGATCGAAGGACTGTAGCACCGCGCTCACCGTGCCGCACCCGGCTGGGCGCTGGTCATGGCGAAGATGCCAGTGGCGTTGCCGGTATCGAAGGCAAGGTCGAGTGTGCCTGTATCCGGGTCGATGTCGCGGCTGATAAATTCATAGAAGGAACCGGGCACCATGCGCCATTCTCCGTCGGCAAAGGGGCGTTCGACGCTGTCGGCGCGAAAGGCGGTCTGGCGCACGCGGCCAGTGGCGGAAATTTCCAGCTTCTCCTTCATCGGCCGGTCTTCGTCCTTCAGTCGCTGGGCCAGTGCAGCAACATCGGCCACCCGGTCGGTCGCGTGATTGAAGCCATTGCCTTCGGTCGCGATCCAGGCCGCTTCGTTGGAGCGGGACAGGAGCAGTTGATAATCCTCAAAACTTGCCGGTTCATGCTGCCGGTCGAAAGCGGAGAGGATCACCGGCAGCGCGGCCGCCGCGTCCGCGAAGGAGACAGGTTCGCCGGCGGCATAGTGCGCCAGCACCGCTTTCGCCTGATCGGTCAGCGGGTCGCGACTGGTGCCGAAGATGCGGGCGGCGGCATCGGCAAATTCCGCGTCGAACCGATCGACATGCAACTCAGACAGGAAGAATTGCGGGATCGCTTCGGGGAAGTCGGCATGGCGATAGGCGCGCCCGGTCATTTTCAGCCGCTCAAGCGGATAGATGGCCGCCATCTCATAGCCGAGCGGCAGGAAGATGCGGGTGAAGGCCTCCTCGCCGGCCGGCAGCGCGCCCGTCGGGCCTTGCGGAAAGCGGATCGAGCGGAGCGCGCCATGGTCGAACAGCACCTTGCCCCCGCGCGCCAGCGTGTCCGCGACATAGGCGTCACCGCTCGGCACCCGGCGCAGCAGATCGTCGAACAGGGCGACGTTCATCGCCATGGCGAAAGCGGCGCGCGAAACCGTGTCGCCGCTCTGCGCCAACAGGGCAGCATCGATCGTCAGCATGTCCAGCGTCTGCCGGGCGACATCGTCGCCCAGCGTCGCGAGGACCAGTCTTTCTATCGTACCCATATTCTCAATCGACATGAAATGCTCCGGGATGACAACGCCCTTATGCCAAGATAGGCAGGATTTTCAAAATGGCGACCTGTCATCTGTTGATGCGAGTTTGGAATGAGCGATAATCGCAAATGGCTGCCACCCATGCATGCGCTGACCGCGTTCGAAGCGGCGGTGCGTCATGGCGGCTTTTCCCGCGCGGGAGAGGAAATCGGCCTGACCCAAAGCGCGGTCAGCCGGCAGATCGCGCAGCTGGAGGATATGCTCCAGACGCCTCTTTTCGATCGCATCGGGCGGCGGGTGCGCCTGAACGATGTCGGTCGCGCCTATGCCGAAGACTTGCTCCCCGCGCTCGATCGCATCCGCCGCGCCACCGCGCGCGCGTCCGCCCGGCCGACCCAGACCGCCCTGCGGATCGCGACTTTGCCGAGTTTCGGGATGCGCTGGCTCGCTCCGCGCCTGCCGCAGCTTACCGCCCGGCATCCCGATCTGGTGATCGATTTCGCGGCGCGATCCCAGCCGTTCGATTTCGGGCATGAGGATTTCGACGCAGCTGTCCATTTCGGTGTTCCGCAGGAATGGCCGGGCGTCGCGATGGATTTTCTGTTCCGGGAAGAAGCGGTGCCGGTCTGCGCGCCGCACTGGCTGGCGGCGCATCCCTTGCGCACGCCCGCCGACCTGCTGCATGTGCCGCTGCTCAGCCAGTCGTCACGGCGCGACGCCTGGCCGCGCTGGCTGGCGGCGGCGGGGGTGGATGCGGCGGGCCTGGCGCCGGGGCCGGCCTTCGAACATTTTCTGATGCTGGCGCAGGCGTCGGCCGCCGGGGCGGGCGTGGCGCTGATCCCCAGCTTCCTTATCCGCCCTGAACTGGAGGCGGGGACATTGGTCATTCCTTTCGCCCGGCCGATGTCGACCGAGCAGGGCTATTATCTCGTCTATCCGCCCGAAGCGCTGGCGGGGCCGCTGGCGCAGTTTCGCGACTGGATGCTGGATCAGGCGCGCAGCGCCTGATCCCTCACATTTTCTTGGGCATGCAATCCGCGCCGGCCGCCTTGATCGCGCCGCACAGGCGGCTGGCGTCGGCGCTGCTGCCGATCGGCCCGGCTTGCAGGCGGGTGACGGTGCCGGCCTTCACCAGATAGGGTTGATAGGCGGACAGGCCGCCGACCTTTTTCGTGAGCTGGCTCCACAATGTGCGGGCGCGGCCTTCTTCGCCAAAGGCGCCAAGCTGGACGCGCCATCCGCCCGAAGCGGCCGGTGCGGCGACAGAGCGGACGGGCGCGGGCGCCGGCTTTGCGGCCGCAAGCTGCGGCGCGGGCCTTGGCGGTGTCGGCTTTGCCGGAGCGGGCTTGGCCGGCGCAGGTTGCGGCGCACTGGCGATGGAGGGTGGCAATTGCGTGGTGCGCACGGTCGAGGGCGCGCTGCGCACCGGGGCGGGATTTGCCGGCGCGGCGGCCAGCGCCGTGCCGCTGCTACCTTCATTCTTTTCCAGGCTGGCCGCCAGAGCCAGACCCTGTTTGCGCTGATCTTCGGGGATGAATTTGTCCATTTGCTCCAGGCTGCTGCTGGCCTGCGGCAGGCCCGACGCGGCGGCGCGGGTCATCAGCGCATAGGCGCGCACCCAATCCTTGCCGATCATGTCGCCGTTAAACAGCGCCGTGCCGACAATATATTGCGCGCGCGGTTCCCCGCGGACGGAGGCATGTTGCAGATAGGGCATGGCGTTGGCGCGATCGCCCTGCTGGAACATCAGCAGGCCCAGATTATCCTCTGCGCGCAAATGCCCCTGCTGCGCGGCCTTCCGATACCAGTCGAGCGCAGTGTTGAGATCGGGCTGAACGCCGCGCCCCAGCTTATAGGCCTGACCCATGTTGAACTGCGCGTCGCTATCGCCCGATTGGGCCAGCGGCCGCCATTCGGCGATGGCTTTGGCGTAATCGCCCTGTTGCCAGGCGTCGACCCCGGCCTTCACATCGGCGATGGCGGGCGCAGCCGCGCCCAGCAGCGCGGCGACGGCCGCGATCGCCCAAATGGGTTTGTCCTGCATAGTCCATGCTCCTGACAGATGGCGTTTGCCAAAGGTCTATGGCGAAACAAGGTTAACGGGTTGTTAGCGCAGGCGGCGCTTTGTCCGTGGCGGATTTTGGGCAGTTAACCGAATTTTAGGCGCGGCCATGCCATTCCAGCCGGAACTGGATTTTCTGGGGGACGGGCGTGCGGATTCTGGCATTGGCATCGCAAAAGGGCGGATCGGGCAAGACGACCTTGTCCGGTCATCTGGCGGTGCAGGCGCAACGGGCAGGGGCTGGTCCCGTGGTGTTGATCGACATTGATCCGCAAGGGTCGCTGGCCGATTGGTGGAACGAGCGTGAGGCCGAATATCCCGCCTTTGCCCAGACCACCGTGGCGCGGCTGGCCGCCGACCTGGAAGTGCTGCGCCAGCAGGGGTTCAAACTGGCCGTCATAGATACGCCGCCCGCCATCACCATGGCGATCCAGAGCGTCATTTCCGTCGCTGAACTGATCGTCGTGCCGACCCGGCCCAGCCCGCATGACCTGCGCGCCGTGGGTGCCACCGTCGACCTGTGCGAACGCGCGGGCAAGCCGCTGATCTTCGTGGTTAACGCCGCCACGCCCAAGGCGCGCATCACATCCGAAGCGGCCGTCGCCCTGTCGCAGCATGGCACGGTCGCGCCGGTCACGCTGCATCACCGCACCGACTTCGCTGCGTCGATGATCGACGGCCGCACCGTGATGGAGGTCGATCCCAAGGGACGCTCCGCCGGGGAGGTCGAGGCGCTCTGGTCCTATGTTTCGGACCGGCTGGAAAAGAATTTCCGCCGCACGGTCTTTTCCGTGCCGCAGGGCAGCGTCGGCACGATCGGCGCATCACGTTCACCGGGCGGCGGCTTTGGCCGTCGCGTGATCGGCCAGTAAGGGAGGAACCGGATCATGGCCGAACCCAAACCGCTCGCATCGCTCACTTCCGGCCTGCTCGCCCGCAAGGGTGCGGCCCAGCCGGCCATGCGCCGCCCCATGCTTGGCTTTGGCCGGGCGGCGACGGCGTTGCAGCAGGATGATCTGGGCTGGAACGACATGGGCTTTGACGTCGAACCGACGCCCCAGCCGATCGAGGAGCCGGTCGCGCTGATCGGCCTGACCCCGATGGCGCCGGTCACGGCCCCGGAGCCGACGGTTGTCACCGAACGCAAAAAGCTGGCCAGGCGGATCGCCGGCAAAACTGCGCCGGCCCCCGCGCCGCTGGCGGTGGCTGTGGCCAAGGGACGCAAGGCCGCCTTCACGCTGCGGCTGGACGGCGAACGCCATTTGAAACTGCGCCTTGCCTGCGCCGTCACCGGACGGTCGGCGCAGCAGATCGTGACGCAGGCGCTCGACAATCTCCTCAACGACCTGCCGGAAATCGACCGGCTGACTCAGCAGCTGCCGCATATGCGCGACGGCCAGTGAATGAAGGGTGGGTATTGATATGAACCGCAAGACTTTCGGAAAGGCGGCGCTGTCCTCGCTGATCGTGGCGACGACTATGGTCGGTTGCACCGGCGCGGCCTTCCATCCCCGGACTGCCGCCGTACCGCAGAAGGGCGATCCGGCGAAGCTGGCCGCCGCCGCTGAAAAGGCGCTGGCCGGCCGCAATGCCGAAGCCGCCGTGCAATCGGCCGAAGCGGCCGTACGGCTGGCGCCGCAAAATGCCGGCTATCGCCAGATATTGGGCCGCGCCTATGTGCTGGCGGGCCGTTTCGCTTCGGCGGAAACGGCGCTGTCGGACGCGATGGACCTGGGCAATAGCGACGCCAGCACCGTCGTCAGCCTAGCGCTGGTGCATGTCGCGCAGGGGCGCGGCGATGATGCGCGCAGCCTGCTGGTCGACCATGCCGACACCGTTCCCGCTGCCGATTATGGCCTGGCGATGGCGATGGCGGGCGACGCGGCCGAAGGCGTGCGCATCCTGTCCGCCGCCATTCAAGACCCGTCTGCCACTGCCCGCACGCGCCAGAACCTGGCCTATGCCTATGCGCTGGCCGGCCGCTGGAAGGATGCGCGCATGCTTGTCGGCATGGACATGGAGCCGCTGGCCGCCAACAAGCGCATTTCCGACTGGGCGCAGATCGCCGAACCTTCGCTGGCATCGATGCGCGTTGCTGCGCTGATGGGCGTCACGATCAATCAGGGCGATCCGGGCCAGCCGGTCGCGCTGGCGCTTGCCGCGCCCGCCAATGCCGCGCCGGTCGAAATGGCCGCCGCCGCCCCGGTGACGCAGGCGCCTCTGCCGGCCGAACCTGCGCAGGCTGAAGCCGTCCAGCCGGTCGTCCAGATGGCGCAGGCCGATCCTGCGCCCGCGCCGGTCATCAAGGCGTCGCGCGCGCCGGTTCGCGTGGCCGCCCGCGATTTCATTATCGAGGATCATAACGCCCGCCCGGTCGCGGCAAAGGCCCGCGTCAAGGGGCCGTCCATGGCCGCTCCGGCCGCCCGGATGCAGCAGGTCGCCTTCCTGAAGCCGGTCGCCAGCGGCGCCAGCAACTGGGTGGTCCAGCTTGGCGCCTATGACAATGCGGCGGTCGCCAAGGAAAAATATATGGGGATGGCGGGACGCAGCGATGCACTGGCGGCCTTCCCGGTCCTGACCAGTCAGGCGACCGTCAATGGCAAGGTCTATCATCGCCTCGCCGTCAGCGGCTTTGCCAGCCGTGCCGATGCTGCGCTCGCCTGCCGGTCGATCCGGGCCAGGCATGGCCAGTGCTTTGTGCGTGAAGGCGCGCCCAACGCCACGCCGCAACGCTGGGCCGTGGCCAGCCGTGGCCGCCAATACGCTTCGCGCTGAATTTACGCTCCCAAGCGCCCCCACTGAAGCGCGCAGGCCACCGGGCCATGCGCGCTTCTTCTTTTCCGGGCGCGCGGCGGCATTTCGCTGCTGCCATTTGCGCCTTTCGTGCTTATGACGCTGGCGATGACGCCTGATCTTTCCGCCCTTGTCGACAGCATCGTCGCCCGCATGGGCGCAGCGGAGGACCGCGGGCAGGTCGCCAGCTATATCCCCGAACTGGCGAAGGTCGATCCGGCCCAGTTCGGTATCGCGATCGCCACCGCCGACGGACGCATGCTGACCGGGGGCGACGCCGACACCAGCTTCTCGATCCAGTCCATATCCAAGGTGTTCGCGCTGACGCTGGCGCTGGGCAAGGTGGGCGATCAGCTATGGCAGCGGGTCGGGCGGGAACCGTCGGGCAACGCCTTCAACTCCATCGTCCAGCTGGAGCAGGAACATGGCATACCGCGCAATCCCTTCATCAATGCCGGCGCGATCGTGGTCGCCGACGTCAATCTGGGCGGGCATCAGCCGCGCGTCGCCATTGGCGAGATGCTGCGCTTCGTCCGCTATCTGAGCGGCGACGACAGCATCGCCATCAATGAAGATGTCGCCGCGTCCGAAACGACGACCGGCTTTCGCAACATGGCGCTCGCCAATTATATGCGCGCCTTCGGCAATGTGCGCCATCCGGTCGATCTGGTGCTGGGCACCTATTTCCATCAATGCGCGATCGAGATGAGCTGCCGCCAACTGGCGCTGGCCGGCCGTTATCTGATGCTGGACGGGCGGCATCCCGACGGGGGCAGGGTGGTGTCGCCCGGCCGCGCGCGGCGCATCAATGCGCTGATGCTGACCTGCGGCCATTATGACGCATCGGGCGACTTCGCCTTCCGCGTCGGCATCCCTGGCAAGTCGGGCGTCGGCGGCGGCATATTGGCGATCGTGCCCGGCCGCGCCGCCATCGCCGTCTGGTGCCCCGGCCTGAACGACAATGGCAATTCAATGTTGGGCACGCAGGCGTTGCAGATGCTGGCCGAAGCGACCGGATGGTCGGTGTTCAGCGCGCCGGAATTTTGACGCGCCAGTTTAGCCGCAAAAAAAAACCTATCCGACCTCGTCGGGGCGCAGGCGGCGCAGCTTGGGCGCCTTGTCCAGATGGGCCGCTTCCTTGATGCCCATGCGCAGATCTTCGCGCGTCTGGTGGATGGAGGCGATCACCGGACCCATGGCGACGCCCAGATCGACCAGCGCCGTTTCCGCCAGTTGCAGCGAGCTTTCCAGCGTTTCGGGCACCGCGTCGCTTGCGCCGGCCTGATAAAGCTGGGCGGCATGATCAGTGTCGCGGGCGCGCGCGATGATCGGCAGGTCGGGCACCCAGCCGCGCACCCGCTTGGTCACGCGCACCGACAGCACCGGATCGTCCATCGTCAGAATGAGCGCGCGGGCATGGCCAAGGCGCAGCTTGTCCAGCATTTCCGCCCGCGCAACGTCGCCGAACAGGATCGGATAGCCCAGCCGTCGCGCCTCCGCGACGACGTCCGGGTCCGATTCGACGACGATGAAGCGCTGCTTGTGGGTCTTGAGCAGGTCACAGATCATATGGCCGACCCGGCCAAAGCCGATGACGACGGCCGCCGCTTCGGTCTGTTCCTGTTCGGTTTCGACCCGCTCTTCGCCCAGCGCCATTTCCAGCCGCCGGGCAATGTCATGGCCGATCCGCGCCAGCAAAGGCGTGATGGTAAGGCCGATGGCGGTGACGATCTGCCAGAAGGCGGCGGTCGATGGCAGGATGAGTTGGGCCGCCGCTGCCGCCGACAGCACGATCAGGGTGGTTTCGGATGGGCTGGACATCAGCACGCCGACCTCCAGCGCCACGCCCTTGCGCACGCCCGACAAATAGAGCAGCGCGGCCGTCACCACCGTCTTGGCCAGCACCACGCCCAGCACCGCCAGCAACAGGCTGGGCCAGTTGGCCAGGATCACGCGAATGTCCAGGCTCATGCCCACGGTGATCAGGAACACGCCCAGCGCCAGCCCCTTGAACGGGGCGGTCATCACCTCGACCTCGCCATGATAGTCCGTCTCGGCGATCAGCAGTCCGGCAAGCAGCGCGCCCACGATCGGCGACAGGCCCGCGATCGATGTGGCGAGGCTGGAGACGATGACGACCAGCAGGCTGGCGGCCAGAAAGACTTCGGGGCTTTTGGTGCGCGCCGCCTGACTGAACATATGGGGCAGGGCGATGCGGCCCAGCACCAGCATCACCGCAATGGTGACGCCGCCCTTCATCAATGTGGTGGCCAGTTCGTTCCAGGCACCTTCCGGGCTGGCGGCGACCGAGGGGGCCAGCGCGCCGAGCATGAAGATGATCGGGACGAGCGCCAGATCCTCGAACAGCAGCATGGAGAAGGCGGATCGCCCGACCGCGCTCTGTGTGCCGACCATCGGCAGCACGACGGCGGTGGAGGAGAGGGCGAGCGCCAGGCCAAGGCCGATCGCGCCCGCCGTCGGCTGACCCAGCAGATAAAGGCCCAGCGCGATCAGCAGTCCGCTGCCGATCAGTTCGGCCGCGCCCACGCCGAACACCTGCGTGCGCATCGTCCATAATCGGCGGAAACTCAGTTCCAGCCCGATCGAAAATAGCAGCAATATGACGCCCAGTTCCGCGAACGGCTCGATCGCCTCGCGATTGGAAATGGTGACATGATAAAGCCAGGGATATTGCCCCACCAGCGATCCAAGGCCCGCCGGCCCCACCGCCAGCCCCACCAGAATGAAACCGATCACCGGGCTGATGCGGAAGCGCGCAAAGCCGGGAATTACCAGCCCCGCCGCGCCAAGGATGACGAGGGAGTCGCTGAAGCTTTGGGGATTGATTGCGCCGGCCATGCGCCATCATTGCGGCTGGCGAACGGAATTGCCACCCCTTGCGTCAAATTAGACGGAAATGGCCATCATTGCTTGCAGGATGGTGCGGACGGCGGGACTTGAACCCGCAATTCCAGGGGAAGGCGGATTTTAAGTCCGCTGCGTCTACCGATTTCGCCACGTCCGCTTGGCCGCGCAGATGCGCGGTCGCGCCACCCCTGAAGGGTGCGGCGCGACCCGTCAAGCGGCAGTTGATGTCAGGCGGCGCCCTTGACGTTCAGCCGCTCGCGCATTTCCTTGCCCGGCTTGAAATAGGGCACGCGCTTGGCGTCAACCGGCACCTGTTCGCCGGTGCGGGGATTGCGGCCCGTCCGCGCATCACGCGATCGGGTCGTAAACGCGCCAAAGCCGCGTAGTTCGACTCGCCCGCCCGAAGACAGTCGATCGACAATCTCCTTGAAGAAAAGATCGACGATCTTCTCTACTTCCTGGAGATTCAGGCCGGGATTTTCTTCGGCCAGTTTCTGTATCAGTTCCGAACGGATCATTGGTTCTCCAGCGCCCCTCTGCTGTACCCCGCCGCCATAATAGAGATTCGGAAAGCCGTTGACAATCAGGCAGCAAGAAGATCGTTTCGTTCTCAAAAGGACATATGTCCCAAATAAGAAAAAACCCGCCGGACTGGATGTCCGGCGGGCTGTTTTCTTGCCTGTGGGCAGGAGGAAGGGCTTAGCCTTCGCTCTTGGCCTTGAGCGCTTCGCCCAGAATGTCGCCCAGCGACGCGCCGCTGTCGGACGAGCCATACTGCGCAACCGCCTGCTTCTCTTCGGCGATCTGCATCGCCTTGACCGAGAAGGTCGGCTTCTTGGCGCGGTCGAAGCCCGTCACCATCGCGTCGAACTTCTGGCCGAGCTGGAAGCGTTCCGGACGCTGTTCGTCGCGGTCGCGGCCCAGGTCGCTGCGCTTGATGAAGCCGGTGGCGCCATCTTCGCCAGCCTGGACTTCCAGGCCGCCGTCGCGGACTTCCAGAACGGTCACGGTGACGATCGCGTTCTTGTTCAGGCCAGCAGCAGCGGCGGTGGTGCCGCCAGCGGCCGGGCCGCCACGCTCAAGCTGCTTCATGCCGAGGCTGATGCGCTCCTTCTCGACATCGATGTCGAGAACGACGGCCTGAACCGTCTCGCCCTTGCGGTGCAGCGCCAGCGCGTCTTCGCCCGAAATGCCCCATGCGATGTCCGACATGTGGACCATGCCGTCCACGTCGCCGTCCAAGCCGATGAACAGACCGAATTCGGTCGCGTTCTTGACTTCGCCTTCGACGGTCGAACCGATCGGGTGACGTTCGGCGAACGAATCCCACGGGTTCGACTGGGCCTGCTTGAGGCCGAGCGAAATGCGGCGCTTTTCGGGATCGACTTCGAGGACCAGAACTTCGACTTCCTGGCTGGTCGAAACGATCTTGCCGGGGTGAACGTTCTTCTTGGTCCAAGACATTTCCGAAACGTGGACCAGACCTTCGATGCCGGCTTCCAGCTCAACGAACGCACCATATTCGGTGATGTTCGTGACGCGGCCCGACAGCTTGGCGCCAACCGGGTACTTGGCGCTGGCGCCTTCCCAAGGATCGCTTTCCAACTGCTTCATGCCCAGCGAGATGCGCTGCGTGTCGCGGTTGATGCGGATGATCTGAACACGGACGGTGTCGCCGATGTTGATCATCTCGTTCGGGTGATTGATGCGCTTGTAAGACAGGTCGGTGACGTGCAGCAGGCCATCGATGCCGCCCAGATCAACGAACGCACCATAATCGGTGATGTTCTTGACGACGCCTTCGATGATCTGGCCTTCGGCCAGCGTCTGGATGAGGCCGCTGCGCTGTTCGGCGCGGGTTTCTTCCAGAATGGCGCGACGCGACACGACGATGTTGCCGCGGCGGCGATCCATCTTCAGGATCTGGAAGGGCTGCGGAATGTCCATCAGCGGGGTGACGTCGCGAACCGGGCGAATGTCGACCTGCGAACCGGGCAGGAAGGCCACGGCGCCGTCGAGGTCGACGGTGAAGCCGCCCTTGACGCGGCCGAAGATGACGCCTTCGACGCGGGCGCTTTCGGTGAATTCGGCTTCCAGCTTGTCCCAGGCGGCTTCGCGGCGGGCGCGGTCGCGCGACAGCATGGCTTCGCCATGGGCGTTTTCGACGCGGTCGACATAGACTTCGACTTCGTCGCCGACCTTCAGGTCAGCCTTCTGGCCCGGCGCAGCGAATTCGCGCAGCGGCACGCGGCCTTCCGACTTCAGGCCTACGTCGATGACGGCCAGGTCGTTTTCGATGGCGGTAACGGTGCCCTTGACGACGCGGCCTTCGAAACCGCCGTCTTCACCACCGAGAGAATCATTGAGAAGCGCGGCGAAATCGTCGCGCGAGGGGAATGCCACAGAGGCCATAAAAGGTCCTTCGTTCATCATTGCTGGCCAATCGGTTGTGTCCGATGGTCTTTGGCCAAACTACTAGGCAAACCGAATATCTGCCCAGTATCCAAGGGGTTGGGCGTTGGAACGCTCGATCCTTGAAAAGCGAAAAGGGCGCCCGGAAACACCGCGCGCCTTATCGGGTCATCCCTCAGGGGCGACCTTCAAGCTGAGCGTCCACAAGCGCGATCGCCCGCTGGACGGCGGCGTCTATAGTCAAATCGCTCGTATCTAGCAAGTCCGCGCCCTCCGCCTGCTTGAGCGGCGCATGATCGCGGCTCATGTCGCGCGTGTCGCGGGCCTGAATGTCGGCGATCAGCGAATCCATGTCGGGATGGCCGCCATGGTTGAGCGCATCCTGAAAGCGGCGTTCCGCGCGCACCTTAACGCTGGCGGTGACGAAGATCTTGGCGTTGGCGTCCGGGGCGATCACCGTGCCGATGTCGCGCCCGTCCAGGATCGCTCCGCCCGGCTGGGTGGCGAAATCGCGCTGCCGCTGGATCAGCGCGTCGCGCACGCTCTGGTGCACGGACACGCGCGAGGCGAGGCTGCCCACCGCTTCGCTGCGCAGCGCCGGATCGGCCAGGATCGCGTCGTCAAAGCCGCAGGCGGCCAGCGCGTCTTCCTCATGATCCGGGTCGCCGCCGGCTTTCAGCACCGACAGGCCGACCGCGCGATAGAGCAGCCCGGTGTCGAGCACGGGCAGGCCATAATGCCGCCCCAGCGCCTTGGCGATGGTGCCCTTGCCCGATGCGGCGGGTCCGTCGACGGCGATGATCATGATGAAGCAATCCTGCTAGCTGGCGGTTTTGGCCCTCGCGGCACGTCGGCCGGCAAGGTCGGTTGGTGAAGGGATGATCGGCGCCAATTCGGCGATGACGGCGTCGGCGTCAATGAAAAGTGCATCAATCATGCCTTCTTCGCCCCGGTTGCCAAAACGGACGAAGCCATGGCTTGGATTGTTGAAATGCACGAAAAACACCATTCCGTTCTTACCGAGGGCTTTCGCCTTGAGCGCACAATGGAGCAGCATCACGTCGGGCTGGGTCATTGGTCCTGCGATCAGGGCGTTGGCTGCGTGATAGCCGGTCTTGTCCACAGGGTTGGGATTTAGCAGCGACTTGCCTTTAAGGTTCCAAACCTTTCCGGACATGGATTCGTAATCACCGACGGATGCATAAGGCAGCAACAGCTTGAACAGCGTTTTGTTGTCCGTGTCGGACTGAATAAGCGCTGCAAGTTGTTCGTCTCGCCGTTTTTGCCAAGCCCCCTCGGGTGATTGGGCCAGCGGGCCGGTCAACTGGTCAGGGCGGGCTCCCTCGCGCAACTGTCTGATGATTGGGGCCAGTTGACCGAAATTCGCTCCGACCCAGCGGGATCGTCCGACGAACAGGCGGCGGGCTTCATCCGTCTGGCCTGCATGCGCCTTTTTCAACAGATCGAGCAGATCCAGCAATTCCACGAATGCGGCCTCGCCATCGACGGCGCGCCCCTCCAGCTTGCGGCGGTCGACCTGTCGCCGGGCCTCGCTTGCGCTTGCGTCGGCGGCGGTCCAGTTGCCTGCCAAAGCCTGATAAAGGGCGATATTGGATAGGCTGAAGCCCAGATCGACTTCATCGGGCTTTTCCACCAGAGAACGGCGCCAGTCATTCATCTGCTGCAACACAGTGGCTGCATCGGCAAAGCGGGCGTTTTCGGCATAGGCGTTCGCGAGGCGCCACATTTGCAGCGGCGACAGGCGGGCGATCAGCGCGCTTGTGCGAATTTCTTCGGCCTGCGCCTCTGGCGAAAAGGCGACTTGGTTTCGTGGCACCAACAGCGGATAATAGCTGTCGGGCAGTTGTTGAGCGGGTGCGTAGTTGAACTTGATGGCCTGGGCCATGTCGCCGTGCCGCAGGGCGGCGCTTCCGGCGATCAGGTCGATGGACATTCCCATGGACCGCTTGAAATAGGGATTGTCGGCCAGACCGGCGGTCACGGCTTCATGGCGGGCTAGTTCCGTATCCTTGATGGCGCCCGCATAATCCTTGGCTTCTATACGGTGGAGCGCCCGCGCCAGAATCAGCGGCAGGCGGCGTACGATATTGCCTTCGGGGGTGGCGCTGTCGATCAACTGGTTGCACGCATCGACACCGGCTGCGCCGAATTTGCGCTTCGACGGGTCAGGCGTTTCGGGCGACGGTGCGAACAGCGCCAGCAGTGTAACGGCGCCGATGAAGCGTGCGATCGTTTCGCCTGCGGCCATGTTGTTGGGATTGCCGTCGCATTGAATGTAGAAGGAGGGTTCCTTCGACGCTGCCGGCTCGGCCGCCTGGCTGACGGGTGCGCTGAGCGTTGCGGCAAGCGCCATCGTTGCGGCAAATGCCGACCCACGAAATACCATGTAGAAATCCCCCGGCTATTCAATTCCCCGATGCGGGGTCTCGATTGGCCGGGGGATAAAGTCAATCCAGTAAAATCAGCCTGTTGTCAGCCAATCGCCCCCAGGGACTGAAGCAATGGCAGAAAGGTTGGGAAGCTGGTCGCCACCGGGCGCATGTCATCGATGGTGACGCCATCCTTCGAAACGAGGCCCGCCACCGCGAAGCTCATGGCGATGCGATGGTCCAGCTTGGTGGCGATCGGCCCGCCACCGGGCAGAGGCGCGCCGCCGCTGCCTTCGATGATGATGCCGTCCTCCAGTTCCTCAACCGCCACGCCGATCGCGCGCAATCCTTCGGCCATGGTGGCGATGCGATCCGATTCCTTGACGCGCAATTCCTCCAGACCCCGGAAGACGCTGCGGCCATGGGCGAAGGCGGCGGCGATGAAGGCGACGGGATATTCGTCGATCATGCTGGGCGCGCCCGCCGGATCGGGCTCCACGCCCTTCAATGCGGATGCGGTGACGATCAGGTCGCCGACCGGTTCGCCGCTGACTTCGCGGGCATTCACGATCTCGATCGATCCGCCCATGTCGCGCAGCAGATCGATCAGGCCCGCGCGCGTTGCGTTGAGGCCGACATTGGCGATCGTCACCTGCGATCCGGGGACCAGCAGCGCCGCGACCATCGGGAAGGCGGCGGAGGAGGGGTCGCCCGGCACGACGATGTTCTGCGGCTTCAGTTCCGCTTCGCCGACCAGCGTGATGATGCGGGCGCCGTCCGCCTGGGTTTCGACGCGCAGGTCCGCGCCAAAACCTTTGAGCATGCGTTCGCTATGGTCGCGGGTCGGGATCGGCTCGACGACGCGGGTGATGCCGGGGGTATTGAGGCCGGCAAGCAGGATCGCCGATTTCACCTGCGCCGATGCGACCGGCAGCGTGTAATCGAGCGGGACGGCGGGGCAGGCCCCCTTCATCGTCAGTGGCAGGCGATCCCCCGGGCTGGTGGTGAAGCTGGCGCCGATGCGCGCGAGAGGTTCGGTCACGCGCGCCATCGGTCGCTTGCTCAAGGATGCGTCGCCCACGAAGGTCGCGGTCAGATCATGGCTGGCCAGCAGGCCCATCAGTAGGCGGGTGGACGTGCCGCTATTGCCCATGTCGAGCGCCGTTTCAGGCTGAAGCAATCCGCCCACGCCCACGCCATGGATATGCCAGACGCCGTCTTCGTCGCGGGTGATGGTCGCGCCCATCGCCCGCATGGCGGCGGCGGTGGCCAGCACATCCTCGCCCTCCAGCAGTCCTTCGACCCGGCTTTCGCCGATGGCCAGCGCCGAGAGCATCAGCGACCGGTGGGAAATGCTCTTGTCGCCCGGCACGGTGACGCTGCCGGACAGGGGCGGCGCGGCGGTGAAGGTCTTGGGGGTGGGCTGATCGCTATGATGGGTCACGCAGTATCCGTTGTCATGGAACCGAAAAAATGCGAGCGGCTTTTGACAGCGCCGCCCCGCTATGGCAAGGCGCGCGACGTTTCGCGGGCAACTCCGTTGCGCCGCGTGATTTCTGTTTGAGCATCGAAGAAGGAACAGGCCGGACATGGTGAAGGCTGAATGGGGCACGAAGCGGACCTGCCCGAAATGCGCGACTCGCTTCTACGATCTGGGCAAGGACGATCCGGTTGTCTGCATCAACTGCA
Organism: Sphingobium rhizovicinum; assembly: GCF_042647625.1. NCBI lineage: Bacteria > Pseudomonadati > Pseudomonadota > Alphaproteobacteria > Sphingomonadales > Sphingobiaceae > Sphingobium > Sphingobium rhizovicinum. Next base: position 1,293,901 of record NZ_JBHRVU010000004.1, read on the forward strand.
ACACCGCCTGGGAACCGGAGCCGGTGCTGAAGTCGAAGCAGCCGCTGCCTTATGAGGAAGCTGCGCCCAAGAAGGTGATCGAAACCGCCGATGGCGAGCTGGAAACGGCTGACGACGATCTGGACATCGATCTGGACGTTGATGACGACGGCGATTCGCCGGACAATGACGTCGATCTGGGCGGCGATGACGACCTGGGCGTCGACGCCGGCGGCGACGATAACGACGACGACAATTAATTGAAATTTGTGCTTGCCAACGGGGTCGCCTGACCCTAGAGGCAGCGACCTCCGAAGCGCCGGACCCAAGCGGCGCTTCACTGGTTACGGGGCCTTAGCTCAGCTGGGAGAGCGCCTGCATGGCATGCAGGAGGTCAGCGGTTCGATCCCGCTAGGCTCCACCAGTTTCGCCTTTGGCGAAACGCCCGAGCAGCGATGCTGCAAGGATGATAGACATTAGACCGACGGCATTGCCGGACATGGTCCAGTCCATTTGGGCGCGGCATCAGGCTGCAAACGATGGGGCCTTAGCTCAGCTGGGAGAGCGCCTGCATGGCATGCAGGAGGTCAGCGGTTCGATCCCGCTAGGCTCCACCAATTTTTTGGATAGAGAAAATGTCCGGGGGACATTTTCCCGAAAAATTCCCGAGCGCAAGCGAGGGTACAAACATCTCCCCACATTCTATCCCATCAGGCCAGCGGTAGCTTGCGCGCGCACGCACTATTCATAAATCCGTTCGCCCTGAGCCTGTCGAAGGGCTGTCTTTCGACGCTGGCAAGAAAGAGCAGGGCTTCGACAGGCTCAGCCTGAACGGCGGAGGGCTACGCCACTCCTGCCTGGACCCGTCGCTCCATCAGGCAGGCTTCCTCGCCATAGGAGGCGATTCGGCCGGGCAGGCGCGTGAAGCCCTGTCTTGCCCAGAAACTGTCCGCGCCGGCCACCGCCATCAGCATCATGCGTGCATAGCCCGCCGCCTGCGCCTGCGCGATTGCCGCCGTAGTTCCGCTGGCCCCCGCGCCGCTGCCGCGCGCATCGGGGAGCAGCGCCAGATCATGGAGATAATATATGTCCGCTGACGAAGGAATCGCGCCCAGCAGGCTGCCCAATGCCGGCGGCGCATCGCTGCGCCAGGGATGGGCGATCAGATAGCCGAGCAGGCTTCCGTCGCGCTCCAGCACCTTGCACCCGTCGGGATACAGCGCCAGCCGTTCGGCATAGACCGCCATATCCTCCGTATAGGCGCCATGCACCGCGTCGGAGATCGCCTTGACCGCCGGCAGGTCGGCCCGTCGCATCGGCCGCCAGACCGGATCGCTCATGCCAGCGACACGAAACTGTCCATCACCCGCTTACGCCCGGCCGTCTCGAAATCGATCTCCAGCTTGTTGCCTTCAATCTCCGCAACGCTGCCATAGCCGAATTTCTGATGGAACACGCGCTGGCCCACGCTCATGTCGCTGCGCCCCTTATTACCCAGCGACACGGCCGACGCGCGCGCCTCTACGATTCGCACCGGCTCACGGCTGAACTGGCCCGACGATTGCGCCCGCTGCCAGCCCGGTCCGCGCCCCGATCCGCGCGCGACATTGGCGAAGGGATCGTCCCGTTCCGACCAGTTGGCGCGCCAGAGCGATGCGCCGCCCGACATGCTGCTTTCCTCCTCCACATGTTCGGGCGGCAATTCACCGACGAATCGGGAAGGAATGCTGCTGGTCCACTGGCCATAGATGCGGCGGTTGGCGGCGTGGAGGATGGTGCAGCGCTTGCGCGCGCGGGTGATCGCCACATAAGCGAGCCGCCGTTCCTCCTCCAGGCTGTTCTGCCCGCCTTCGTCCAGCGCGCGTTGCGAAGGGAAGACACCTTCTTCCCAGCCCACGAGGAAGGTCGTGTCGAACTCCAGCCCCTTGGCGGCGTGGATGGTCATGATCGTGACCTTGCGCTCATCCGCCTGCGCCTCATTATCCATGACCAGCGACACATGTTCCAGGAACGCGCCCAGCGTTTCATATTCTTCCATGGCGCGGGCCAGTTCGGACAGGTTTTCCAGCCGGCCGGCGCTTTCCGTGGTGCGTTCGGCCTGCAACATCGCGGTATAGCCGCTTTCGTCCAATATCTGCCGGGCCAGCTCCGCATGGGGCAGTTGCGCCGCCCGGTCGCGCCAGCGCGCCAGGTCGCCGATGAACGCGCCCAGCGACCGGCGCGCCTGTGGCGTCAGTTCGTCAGTGTCCAGGATGCGCGCCGCTGCGAGCGCCAGCGGAATGCCCTCCGCCCGCGCCAGCCGATGCAGCTTCTCCACCGCCTTGTCGCCCAGGCCGCGCTTGGGGACGTTGACGATCCGTTCGAACGCCAGATCATCGGCCGGCTGGTTAACGAGGCGCAGATAGGCCAGCGCATCGCGGATTTCGGCCCGTTCATAGAAACGGAAGCCGCCGACGATGCGATAGGGCAGGCCGATCTGGATGAAGCGATCTTCGAACTCGCGGGTCTGGTGCTGGGCGCGGACCAAGATCGCGACTTCGTCCAGCGATCCGCCGCTACGCTCGATCGCTTCGATTTCCTCGCCGACGCGCCGGGCTTCCTCTGGTCCGTCCCACACGCCTACGACCTTCACCTTCTCGCCAACGTCAATGTCGGTCCAAAGGGTCTTGCCAAGCCGATTGCCATTTTCTGCGATCACGCCGGACGCCGCGCCCAATATATGGGGGGTGGAACGATAATTCTGCTCCAGCCGGATGATCGTCGCGCCGGGGAAATCCTTTTCAAAACGCAGGATATTGGCCACCTCAGCGCCGCGCCAGCTATAGATGGACTGGTCGTCATCGCCCACGCAGCAGATATTCTTGCGCGTCTGGGCCAGCAGTCGCAGCCAGAGATACTGGCTGGAGTTGGTGTCCTGATATTCGTCCACCATGATGTAGCGGAATTTCTGCTGATATTGCTCCAGCACGTCGCGATGCTTTTTCAGGATCGTCAGCACATGCAGCAGCAGATCGCCGAAATCGCAGGCGTTCACCTCGCGCAGGCGCGCCTGATAGGCGGCATAGAGCTTCTGCCCCTTGCCATGGGCATAGCCTTCGCTCTCGCCCGCGCCGACATCTTCGGGCGTCCAGCCTTTATTCTTCCACTGGTCGATCAGCCCGCCCAGTTGGCGCGCCGGCCAGCGCTTTTCATCGATCCCCTCGGCCTGAATCAGCTGCTTCATCAGGCGCAACTGGTCGTCGGTGTCGAGGATGGTGAAATTGGATTGCAGCCCCACCAGTTCGGCATGGCGGCGCAGCATCTTTGCGGCGATCGCGTGGAAGGTGCCGAGCCAGGGCATGCCCTCCACCGCGTCGCCGATCATGCTGCCGACGCGCGCACGCATTTCCCGCGCCGCCTTGTTGGTGAAGGTGACGGCCAGGATTTCTGACGGCCAGGCGCGGCGCGTGCCGATCAGATGGGCGAGCCGCGCGGTCAGCGCCGCCGTCTTGCCCGTACCCGCGCCGGCCAGCACCAGCACCGGCCCTTCGGTGGTCAGCACGGCCTCCCGCTGCGGTTCGTTCAGGCCCTTGAGATAGGGCGGATCATTGGGGGAGGGCGCTGGCAGGGTCATCGGGATCAACTAGGGACAGGGGGAAGGATGGGCAAGGGCGGCCCCTTGCGGCGACCGGCTTTCTATGAGAACAAAAGGCGAATCATGCAAGGGAGATGAGCGATGCTGACAGGCAAATGCCAATGCGGGGCGATCCGTTACGAAGCCGACGGCGACCCGGCCTATAGCGCGCTCTGCCATTGCGCTGATTGCCGGGCGAGCGCTGGCGCGCCGATGGTCGGCTGGGCGCTGTTCCCGGAAGACAAGGTGACGATCAGCGGCGAACCCGTCCGTTATCAGTCATCAGAAAACGCCACGCGCCATTTCTGCGGCACTTGCGGGACGGGACTGTTCTACACCAATCCGGTCATCTTCCCCGGCGCGATCGACATTCAGACCGCGACGCTGGACGATCCCGCCGCCCTGCCGCCGCAGGCCCAGATTCAGATGGCCGAAGCGATGCCATGGATGCCGCATATGCAGGATATTCCCGGCTTCGAACGCTATCCTGAAGGGCCGTGACGCGCGGCCCGGCGCGGATGCGGCACATTCGGTCGCCAGCGTAAGGAACGACGGGATGGCGCTTCCGGTTTTCTCTTCTGCCTGAGTGGGCAAACGGGGCGAGAACATAGGAAGGAAATCCCGATGAAGACGTTCATGCTGGCAGGCGCGGCCTTGCTGAGTTTCACCACCATGACGGGCGCGGCAATGGCGCGGCAGACGCCCGCGCCCAGCAGCCTGCCACCCGGTGATGCGATGACGTCGCCGCCGCCGGCCGATGCGCCGCCTGCTGCGGCTGATCCGGCGACTGCTGCCGATCCCAATGCCGGCCAGCCGACGGGCGCAGTGCCGGCCGATACCGGCATGACGCCCGCGCCCGCCGATGTGCCCAAGGATCCGAGCGCGCCGGTCGGTTCGTCCGCCAATCCGGTGACGGTGGGCGGCAACATGACCCCGCCGCCGACCGAAGCGAAAGACTATCCGCGCTGTTCGCGCACGGTGCAGGACAGTTGCATCAATCCCGGTGAGGCAGGGAAGGCGCGCAAGCCGCGTTAATCTTTTGCGGCGGCGCGGGCAGGGCGGCGATCAGCGCCGCCAGTCCGCGCCGGTCGCGCGCGGCATCGGCTAGGCTGTAACGGTCCAGCACCGCCAGAAACGCATGGGTCGCCTCCGCCAATATGCCAGACAGGCCGCATGCCGGGCGGATCGCGCAGGACGGGCAATCCGCCATCCTCATATCCGGCTCGCTATGGCGCACCACCGCGCCGATGCTAATTTCCTGCGGGGGCCGCGCGAGCGTGAAGCCGCCGCCGCGGCCGCGCTGGGTGGCGATGAAGCCGCCCTGACCCAGATGATGCACCACTTTCATCAGATGATTGCGCGACAGGCCATAGCCGTCGGCAATCTCCGGGATCGTCGCGCGCGCCGCTGGCGTCGCCGCCAGATGGATCAGCACGCGCAGCGCATAATCGGTGTGGCGGGTCAGTTGCATGGCATCATCCGATAGTGCCGTGGCGCGCAGCTTTCAAACATATATCCTGTTTACATCTTAAAAGATGTAAATTAAATACACCTTATCGACTCCGCAGAAAGGTTCATCAGGTGTCCACTTCCCTGTCTCAACAGACTATCGCCATCGTGAAATCGACCGGCCCGGCCCTGCGCCAGCATGGGGTGGCCATCACCACCGCCATGTATCGGCGGCTGTTCGAAGATGCAGAGGTGAAGGCTATGTTCGATGCCGCCGCACAGGAAAGCGGCGAGCAGCCCAAGAGGCTGGCGGCAGCGATCCTTGGCTATGCCGAAAATATCGACAAGCTCGAAGCGCTGGGCGGCGCGGTCGCCCGCATGGTCGCGCGCCATGTCGATACCGGCGTGAAGCCGGACCATTATCCCAAGGTCGCCGCCGCCCTGCTGCCCGCGATCCGCGAAGTGCTGGGCGAAGACATAGCGACAGATGATGTGCTGGCCGCCTGGGCGGAAGCCTATCAGTTCCTCGCCAATCTGCTCATCGCGGAAGAGGCAAAGGCATATGCGGCCGCTGCCTGACCAGCATCAGCGCCGCCGGTTCAGTCCTCCGCGCGCAGCAATGTGATCCGCGCCTTGCCGACATCGCGCACGGCGTCGACGGCGAAGCCCTTGACCGCCACATCCTCGCGCCGGTCGGTTTCGATGCTGACCCAGGTTGCGCTGCTGGTCCATCCCAGTCGCGCCAGCTTGTCCAGCGCCACCTGACCCGCGCCGGTATCATAGGGCGGGTCCATGAAGATGAGGTCGAGCGGCTTTGGCGCCGGCCCCAGCGCCATAACGCTGCTGGCGCGAATGTCGGGGCGGATGCCCAGCCGGTCGCCATTGGCGCGGATCGCGTCCAGCGCCGGCTTGTCCTGCTCCACGAACAGACAGGTCGCCGCGCCGCGCGACAATGCCTCGAAACCCAGCGCGCCCGATCCGGCGAAGAAATCGCCGATCGCCAGCCCCTCGAACGATCCGATCCGGCTGGTCAGCATCGAAAACAGCGTCTCGCGCGTGCGGTCGCCGGTGGGGCGGGTGGCGTCACCCTTGGGCGCGGTCAGCGGGCGGCCGCGCCATTGGCCCGAAATGATCCTCATGCCTTTGCGCCTTTCAGGCTGGCGCGGAACTGGGCCAGGTCATGCGGGCGCACTTCTTCCACCGCGCCCATCGGCAACTCGCCGAGATAGAAGGGGCCATAGCTGGTGCGGATCAAACGGTTCACCTTCAGGTCCAGATGCTCCAGCACCCGGCGCACTTCGCGGTTCTTGCCTTCGGTCAGGGTCATTTCGATCCACTGGTTGCGGCCGGTGCGCCGCTCCAGATTGGCCTCGATCTGGCCGTAGCGAATGCCGTCAATCTCCAGCCCGTCGAACAGATCCTCCAGCTGCTGCTGGCTGACCTCGCCAAAGGCGCGCGCGCGATAGGTGCGCGGCACCCCGGTCGCGGGCAATTCCATCTGCCGCTTGAACTCGCCATCAGTGGTCAGCAGCAACAGTCCTTCGGTGTTCATGTCCAGCCGGCCGATCGGCATCAGGCGCGGCAGGTCGGCGGGCAGGCGGTCATAAATGGTCGGCCGCCCGGCCGGATCGCGCTCCGTGGTCAGATAGCCGGTCGGCTTGTGGAACAGGAACAGGCGCGTGGGTTCGGGCGCGGCGACCGGCACGCCATCGACCGTGACGCCATGCAGCGACGTCAGCAGCGTTGCGGGCGTATCCAGAACGACGCCATCCCTGGCGATCCGGCCTTCCTCGATCATCCGTTCGATTTCCCGGCGGGAGGCGACACCGGCGCGGGCCAGCAATTTGGCGATGCGCTGCGGCTCGCCCTTGCCCTCCGCATGGGCGGGATGCGGGTTGGCCGGGCCGGTGGGAGCGGGCTTCTTGCCGCCGGGTCTGCGAGGGGGATAGCTTTTCGGCGCGTCGGCGCGGCTGCGATCGAAACGAGGGCGCTCGGCGCGATCGCCCTCGACGCGCTGCGGCCGTGCACCTCTCGGCGCAGTCGAACGGGGCGCATCGGTGCGCGCGCGTTCGGGACGCTCGCTCTCACCCCGTTCGCCACGCGCCTGTATCGGGGCGCCGAAGCGTGATCCTTCCGATCGGTCCTTGTAGGGGCGGCCACGCTCGAAGCGCGGACGTTCCGCCCGCTCGCCTTCGCTGCGATTGCCGCGCGCATCCTTGGGCGCGCCGAAACGCGATCCTTCCGGTCGTGCCCGGTCGGGCCGGCCACGGTCGGCGCGGGGGCGCTCGGTCCGTTCGCCTTCGCCCCGGCCGCCGCGGGCATCCTTGGGCGCGCCAAAGCGCGCTCCATCCGCCTTCGTGCGTTCGCTGCGCCCGCCTTCATCGCGACCGAAGCGGGGTTTCGCGTCGCCATTGCGGGGCGCGCCGGGGCGCTTGTTGCCGGGGCCGCCGGGGCGTTTGGGACCGCCGGGTCCTGCCCTGCGGGGCGGTCCAGATTTTTTCGGCGGTTGCACGGGCAGTTCCTTTATTAACGCACTGGTCCTTCCCATATCGGTGGAAAGCCAGCAACAGGCTGAAATGTGCCGCTCCGGCGCTTGGGCGAGGGGGACAGATATTGTCCTCTGGCAACCCGATGCGCGAGCATGGCGTTTCTTTGGTGCATGGCGGACTCAGGGCGGACTTGGCAAATGTTTTTCGGTTTCGTGAAAGAGGAAGGCGTTCGCAAATCCCGCCGAAAGGCCGTCCGCACCGTACTGGTGGTGGAGGATGAGCCGCTGGTGGCGTTCGACAATGAACATGCGCTGGAACATGCCGGCTATTGCGTCGCCGCCACCGTGGACGATCATGATCATGCGGTGCGCGTCATCGACGAAGGCGGGATCGATCTGGTGATCGCCGATGTCGCCCTGCATGGGCGCAAGAACGGCATCGACGTCGCCCGCCACGCCGCCGGGCAGGGTCTGGCCGTGCTGTTCGTCACCGGCCATTGCCCGATCGACGCGCGCGCTCTGGCGATCGGATGCCTTGCCAAACCCTATGCCCCGCGCGACCTGATCGCCGCGATCGGCGTGGTCGACGCCGTGCTGCGCGGCGTCAGGCGCCCCAAATCGCCGCCGGGCCTCAGCCTGTTCGACGCGGCAGCCTGATCGCCGCAAAGCCCCCTTGCCTGACGGCAATCAGGCCATATGGTGGCGCGCGACATATCATTGGGGGCATCCACTATCATGACGGAACTGGCCGGCGGCACCGGCAACTGGATCGACGCGGTCAAACCCTATGTGGAAAAGGCGCCGCTGGCGTCCTTCTTTCTGGGCGTGTCGTCCGGCGCGCCCTTCGCGATGATCGCCGCGACCCTGACGACCCGGCTGGCGCAGGACGGGATCGACAAGAAGGCCGTGACCGCCTTCACCCTGGCGTTCCTGGTCTATAACCTCAAATGGCTGTGGGCATGGGTGGTCGATGGCGTTCGACTGCCGATTATCGGCCGATTGGGGCAGCGCGTATCCTGGCTGATTGTCGCCGGCCTGTTCGTCATGGCCGCCATAACCTATCTGGCGCTGGTCGATCCCAAGACCAGCCTGATGCAGACCGCCTATGCCGCGGTTCTGGTCGGCATGGCGGGGGCGACATTCGACATCGTGATCGACGCCTATCGGATCGAATTGCTCAAGCCCGAACAATTGGGCGTCGGATCGGGCATGTCGCAATATGGCTGGCGCATCGGGTCGGTCGCCGCCGGATCGCTGGCGCTGGTGCTGGCGTCGCGCATCGGCTGGCATGGCGCCTATCTGGCCTGCGGTCTGTTCGCCTTGCCGGCAATGCTGACCGGCCTGATCATGGGAGAGCCGGACCGGCATCGCGATCCCATCGCCCGGCGCGGCATTGGCGAAGTCATGGCCTCCATCACCGGGCCGCTGGTCGAATTTTTCAAGCGGCGCGGCGCTGTTCTGGTGCTGCTGTTCATCCTGATGCACAAGATTGGCGACACGCTGGCGAACCTGACCTTCCGCCTGCTGTTCGACGATATGGGCTTCACCAATGACGAAATCGCCATTTACGATGTCGGCATGGGGTTCTGGGCCTATCTGGCCGGCATTTTCCTGGGCGGCATGCTCTATGCGCGGCTGGGCATGAAGAGATCGGTGCTGATCAGCCTGATCCTGATGTGCGTATCCAATTTCAGCTTTGCCGCGCTGGCGGCGCTGGGCAAGAGCAACTGGGGCATGGCCGGCGCGATCGGCTTTGAGAATATCGCCAGCGGCATTGGCGGCGTCACGGTCGTCGCCTATTTCTCGGCCCTGTGCGACCTGCGCTTCACCGCCGCCCAATATGCGCTGATTTCGGCGGCGGCCAGCATCGTCGGCCGTTTCCTGACCGGCACGACGGCTGGCGGGCTGATCGAACAGATGGGCTATGTGAACTTCTATCTGCTCACCACCGCGCTGGCCGTGCCGGGCATATTGCTGTTCTGGCTGATGATGCGCGCTGGCCTGATCGACGCCAGCGTCGGGAGCGCAGCGACCGACACGGGCGACGCCCGATGATCTTCATCGCCGCCTCGCTGTGCCTCCAGATCGTCTGCGCGGTGCATGTCATCCGGTCGGGCCGCAACCAGATATGGCTGCTGTTCATCATGCTCTTTTCGCTGCTGGGCTGCTTTGCCTATGTCATGCTGGAGGTGCTGCCGCAGCATTGGAACAACCGCCATGTCCGCACCGCGCGGGCGCAGGTGGTGGGGAAGGTCGATCCTGAACGCGCCGTGCGCGACGCCGAACGCGCGATCGATCTGGCCGATACGGCCGCCAATCATATCGCGCTGGGCGATGCGCAGGCCGCGCGCCACCGCTATGCGGAGGCCGAGGCGGCCTATCGCAAGGGATTGGCGCTGGGACCGGGCAATGATTGGGGGACGCAGGTCAAGCTGGCTGGCGTGCTGTTCGAACTGGGCGAGAGCGCGCAGGCCCTTGCCCTGCTGGAGGCTGCGCCCGAACTGTCGCGCGGCAGCGAGTGGGACCGGCGCACTTTACTGAAGGCGCGCATCCTGGCCGATCTGGGGCGCAGCGCGGACGCGCGCCTGTTGTTCGAGGATGTGGTCGAACGCATCGCCGGAGAGGAGGCGCGATGCCATTATGCGGCTTTCCTGCTGCAACAGGGAGATAGTCGTCGCGCGCGATCCATCCTGGAAGAGGTGGAGCGCCGGGCGTCCCGCATGGACCGGACCCAGCGCGCCGCGCAGGCGGACATGTATCGCTGGGCCGGGGAGCAACTGGCCGAATTGCGCCGGGCATAGAGCGGTCTGTGATCCGATTGCATCGGATCGACCGCTCTGCCTTTTTTGATTTCCCGCATTTTGCGAGCCGTCATCTGTTCCAGATGACTTCAAAATGCTTTAACCCGCCGCGTAGATATCCAGTGGGCGGCCAAGGTCATTATGGGCCTGCGCCACCGCCTGAAGGCAGGTCAGCGCACCCAGCGCATGATCATTGCCCAGCAATTCGCTGACCCGGTCATAGGCGGCATTGGGATCGCGCAGCGCTTCCCCGGTCGCCTGCATCATCAACGCTTCGTCGGCGGTCATGCGCGCGCAGCAGCAGGGCGCGACCAATATCTTGCGGCTCGATGCGCGCGCCAGTTCCAGCATCATCGCGCGCATCAGCACCAGCGGCCGGCGATAGCTGCGGCCGAACGCGCCCAGCATCGCATTGGCGGCATGGGCGTCATTCACGCCCGCCGTCGCCATCCGCCGCATCACGAACAGGAACAGGCGATTGCCATAGCCGCCCGGAATGGGCCGGGGCAGGTCGAGGGGGGAGGTCTCTCCATAAGCAGCCATAGAATCGCGCCTTCTGCGTTGGTCGGTCAACGCACAATACGCTATTGCGAGTCACTCGCAAGTCCTATTCAGTCCGGTAATTGCTCGTTCAGTCGCAAAATCTCGCCCGCCAGATAGAGCGACCCGCCGATCAGCAATTTGACCGGCGTGCCGCCGGCGGCGTTCGTGACGGCGCGGATCGATTCGCCCGGTTCGGCATGGGCGGTGCAGCCTATGCCCCACTGACCGGCAATGGCGGCGAAGCGTTCGGCCGGATGATGTTCATGACCCGGCACTGGCAGCGCATGGATATGCGCGATCTTCCCCGCGAAGGGCGCAAGGAAGGCGTCTACTTCCTTGTTCGCCAGCATGCCGATGATGAGGTGCAGTTTCTGCCCCTCCAGCCGGTCAGCGGTGAAATAAGCGCCGATCGCCTCGCCGGCGCCGGCATTATGCCCGCCGTCGAGCCAGGCGGTGCTGCCTTCGGGCAGCGGGGCGAGCAGCGGGCCATGCTCCAGCCGCTGGAGGCGGGCAGGCCAGTGCGCCCAGAGGGGGGCGGCTTTCAGCGCAGCCTCGGGCAGAGGCACCGCGTCCTGATGGCGCAGCATGGCAAAGGCGAGCGCGGCATTTTGCACCTGATGCGCCCCGGCAAGGCGGGGCAGCGGCGTGTCGAGCCGGCCCAGATCGTCGCGATAATGGAGCCGGTTGCGATAGACGGCGGCGTCCCAGCCTTCGCCCTGGTTGATCCAGAGGGTGCTGGCGGCGTCGGCCGCAGCCTGCATGATGGGATGGAGCGTTTCGGGATAACGCTGCGTCACCAGCGCCGCGCCGGCCTTGGCGATGCCGGCCTTTTCCGCGGCGATCTTTTCCAGCGTGTCGCCCAGAAAGGCCTGATGGTCGATGCCCAGTTGTGCGATGCCGCACACCGCCGGGTCGGTCAGCACATTGGTCGCGTCCAGCCGGCCGCCAAGCCCGACTTCAATGATGCAGGCGTCGGCCGGATGTTCGGCAAAGGCGAGGAAGGCGGCGGCGGTCGTGACTTCAAAGAAGCTGGCGTTCACGCCTTCCGCAATGTCCAGCACCCGCTCCAGATAGCGGGAGAGCTGTGCGTCGCCGATCAACTGGCCGGATATGCGGATGCGTTCATTGAAGCGCACCAGATGCGGAGATGTGAAGACGTGGACGCTTTTGCCGTCGGCCTCCATCGCCGCGCGCAGGAAGGCGCAGGTCGACCCCTTGCCGTTGGTGCCGGCGACATGGAAGACCGGGGGCAAGGCGCGGTGCGGATCGCCCAGCCGCTCCAGCAGCCGGGTGATCCGCTCCAGCCCCAGCACGTCCGCGCCGGGGGACAGCGACCAGAGCCGATCGAGTTGCGCCTGCACCTGCGGATCATCCGAAACGGCGTGGTCGGCCATGCGCGCAACTCCCCCTATCGCGCTTTATGTTGCAGTCAGGCAGCGGCGCGCGGCGTCAGATAGCCGATCACCCGCGCCAGCGTATCGCGCAATTCGCTGCGATGGACCACCATGTCGAGCATGCCATGGTCCAGCAGATATTCGGCGCGCTGGAATCCTTCAGGCAGCTTTTCGCGGATCGTGCTTTCGATGACGCGCTGGCCGGCGAAGCCGATCAGGGCATTGGGCTCCGAAATCTGGATGTCGCCCAGCATGGCATAGCTCGCGGTGACGCCGCCCGTGGTCGGATCGGTCAGCACGACGATATAGGGCAGGCCGGCCGCGTGCAGCTTCTGGATCGCCACGGTCGAACGCGGCATCTGCATCAGGGAAAGGATGCCTTCCTGCATACGGGCGCCGCCGGCGGCGGTGAAGATGACATAGGGGCATTTATGCGCGATCGCGTCGTTCACGCCCTGGATGAAGGCCGCGCCCACGCCCATGCCCATGGAACCACCCATGAAGGCGAAATTCTGCACGCCCATGACCAGAGGCACATCATCGATCGCGCCGCGCGCGTTGATGAGGGCGTCCTGATCGCCGGTGGAGGCGCGGGCGGCCTTGATACGGTCCGGGTAGCGCTTGCTATCGCGGAATTTGAGCGGATCTTCGGGCACATGCGGCGTCGGCAGCAGGATGAAGCCGGCGTCGAGTATTTGCTCGAAACGGGCGTCCGGACCGATGCGGCCATGATGGTCGCAGCGCGGGCAGACCGAGAGATTTTCCTCCCATTCCTTGATGAAAACCATTTCCTTGCACGACGGGCACTGGTGCCAGAGCGTTTCGGCGGTGGTTTCCTTCTTGGTGAAGGGCAGGGCGTTACGAACGCGGTTGATCCAGCTCATGCTGCGGTCTCCCGGATAGAAGTGGTGAGGGCGCCGCTGAGCGACGCAACGAATTCCTGTACGAAGGGCGCGGCGGCGTCGCCATGGCTGCCGATGATGTCGACAATGGCGGAGCCGACGACAACGCCGTCGGCGATGCGGCCGATGGCGGCGGCCTGTTCGGGCGTGCGCACGCCGAAACCGACGGCGATCGGCAGATTGGTGGCTGCCTTCAGCTTGGCAACGGCGATTTCGATATTGGCCTGCGCCGCCTGCTGCTTGCCGGTGATGCCGGCGACGGCGACATGGTAGAGGAAGCCGCTGGCGCCGTTCAGCACGGTGGGCAGGCGTGCCGCATCGGTGGTCGGGGTGGCGAGGCGAACAAGATGCACGCCCGCCGCGCGCAGGGCGGGGCCGAGTTCGGCGTCTTCCTCCGGCGGAATATCGACGCAGATGACGCCGTCGACGCCGGCAGCCTTGCACTGATCGGCGAACCAGTCCGAACCGCGCACCAGCATGGGGTTGGCATAGCCCATCAGGATCAAAGGCGTTTCCGGGTGACGCGTGCGGAAATCGGCGGCGAGGGCGAACACATGCTTCGTCTTCGTGCCGGAGCCGAGGCTGCGCAGGTTCGCCAGTTCGATTGCCGGGCCATCGGCCATCGGATCGGTGAAGGGCATGCCCAGTTCGATAATGTCCGCGCCGCCCGCGACCAGCGCATCGAGGATGGCGGGCGTGGCGGCGACGTCGGGATCACCGGCGGTGACGAAGGTGATGAGCGCGGCGCGGCCCTGCGCCTTGCAGGCGGCGAAGCGGGTGGAGAGACGATCGGTCATGCTCACATCTCCACTCCCAGGGCGTCGGCGACGGTGAAAATATCCTTGTCCCCCCGACCCGACAGATTGACGATGATGATCTTGTCCGCGTCCAGCGTCGGCGCGACCTGTTCGGCGGCGGCCACGGCATGGGCGGATTCCAGCGCGGGGATGATGCCTTCCAGGCGGGACAGGGTCTGGAAACTTTCCAGCGCCTCGTCATCCTTGATCGGCAGATAGTTCACCCGGCCGATTTCGTGCAGCCAGCTATGTTCCGGGCCGATGCCGGGATAGTCGAGGCCCGCCGAAATGCTGTGCGCTTCGGTGATCTGGCCGTCTTCATCCTGCAACAAATAGGTGCGGTTGCCGTGCAATATGCCCGACTTGCCACCGGCCAGCGATGCGGCATGTTTCTTGTCGAGGCCCTCGCCGGCCGCTTCCACGCCGATCATCGCGACTTCGGGGTCGTCGAGGAAGGGGTGGAACATGCCGATGGCGTTGGAGCCGCCACCGACCGGAGCGATCAGCATGTCGGGCAGGCGGCCTTCCGCTTCCATGATCTGCGACCGGATTTCCTTGCCGATGATCGACTGGAAATCGCGCACCAGTTCCGGATAGGGATGCGGGCCGGCGGCGGTGCCGATGATGTAGAAAGTGTCATGGACGTTCGACACCCAGTAGCGCAGGGCATCGTTCATCGAATCCTTGAGCGTCGAGGAGCCGGAATGGACAGGGATCACCTCTGCGCCGAGCAGCTTCATGCGGAACACATTGGGCTTTTGCCGTTCGACATCCTTGGCGCCCATGAAGATCTTGCATTCCATGCCGAACAGGGCGGCGACGGTCGCGGTGGCGACGCCATGCTGGCCGGCACCGGTTTCGGCGATGACCTTCTTCTTGCCCATACGGCGGGCGAGCAGCGCCTGGCCGATGCAATTGTTGATCTTGTGCGCGCCGGTGTGGTTGAGTTCCTCGCGCTTGAGGTAGATTTTCGCGCCCTTGCCTGCGGGGGCCTTGGCGCGCAGCGCTTCGGTCAGCCGCTGCGCATAATAAAGCGGGTTGGGGCGGCCGACATAGGTGCGCAGCAGTTCGGCAAATTCGGCGTCGAAGGCCGGATCGGCCTTCGCCTCCTTGTAAACCTTCTCCAGCTCCAGGATCAACGGCATCAGCGTTTCGGCGACATAGCGGCCGCCGAACGCGCCGAAATGGCCATTATCGTCCGGCTGGCTGCGGAGGCTATTGGGCAGGGTGATGGTGTCGGTCATGATTTCTTTCCGAGACAATATGGGGCGTTCGCTTCGATCTGGGGGAAGCGATCAGCGCCATCGTCCTTCGATGCGCACGGCAGGGGCGTTCAGCGTCAACATGGCTGAACCGCTTTGCAGAAGGCCATGATCTTGTCCACACTCTTGATGCCCGGCGCGCTTTCCACGCCTGAAGAAACATCGATCAGCGGCGCGCCGGTGATGCGGATCGCTTCGGCCACATTGTCGATGCCAAGCCCGCCCGACAGGCCCCATGGCGCGGGGATGGCAAGGCCGCGCAGCAGCGTCCAGTCGAAGCGAAGGCCCATGCCGCCCGGCAGCGCTGCGCCATCGGGCGTCTTGGCGTCGAACAACAGCCGGTCGACCGCGCCGACATAGGCATTGGCAGCATCGATGTCGGCGCGGGTCTTGACCGAAATCGCCTTCCAGACGGGCAGGCCGAAACGCTGGCGGATGGCGGCGGCGCGTTCGGGGCTTTCCTTGCCATGCAGCTGGAAGGCGCTGAGCGCGCCGGTGTCGGCGAGGCGGGTGAGTTGCGCATCGTCCGCGTCGACCACCACGGCGACCCGATCGACATGGGCGGGAACGGCGGCGGCGAGCGCTGCGATCTGGTCCGGTTCCACATGGCGCGGGCTTTTGGGAAAATGGACGAAGCCGACATGGCTCGCGCCCGCCTGTACGGCCGCGCCCAGCGTTTCGGGGGTCGACAGACCACAAATCTTGATCGCGAGTCGGGACATGGCTGGGGCTTTAGCGGCGAAGGGCGGGGAAGTCACATGGCCGGCGGGATCGGAATGGGCTGGGTCAGGTCCATGTCGTGCAGCGCCAACCACTGGTCGGCATGGGTAACGCAAGCGGCGCCCAGAAAATCATCCAGCCCGGCGACGATCTGCGCGTCGGTCATCAATGCGGGATCGAGCGGCGCACGCCAGTGGAGTTCGAAGTGCGGGCCATGGGTGCGGACAAGGTAGAAGGGCAGGAATTGCGCGCCGACTTTGCGCGCCAGCCGCAGGGCGATCGACAGATTGCCCGACGGTTCCAGCGGCCGGCCGAAGGTCGGGAACCAGACCTGCCGGTCGCGCCGCTCGTCCGCCAATATATAGAGGGTGGCGCGGTCCTTCTGGGTCAGATGCTTGAGCACGCCGCGCGCGGCCCCTTCGCCGCCGATCGCTTCGCCCATGTAGCTGGAGCGGGCTTTCTTGAGTTGGGCGGCGGTCTTCGGGTCTTCGGGCGCTTCATAGACGCCAAGGCCGGGGCGGTCGGTCGACCATTTGATATGGGCGGCGAGCAGATCCCAATTACCCAGATGCGCGGTGAAGGCGATCATCGGGCCGGGACCGTCCAGAACCGCCTGATAGGCCGCCTTGTCGATGACGGTCACATGGGCGTCGTTCACCAGCCGGTCGATATTGGCGAGTTCCGCCATGGTGCGGCCGATATTGACCCAGCGTTGGGTGAGGATCGCCTCCCGCTCCGTTTCCGGCAGGTCGGGCCGCAACATCGCCAGATTGGCGCGGGCGCGGGCGTCGCGCAGCTTCATCGTGCGGCGGGCGATGTTCGCCGACAGCCAGCCGCCAAGCCAGGAAGCGATCGGCGCAGGCAGATGGCGCATCAGGAAGAAGAGAAAGGGGTTGGAGAGCATCGTCCAAGCGTCATACAGCAGCGGGTGAGGCGGTAAAGGGGCGCAGGTGACGGCGATGATGTGGGTGTGGATCGGCCTTCAGGCGCTGACGCTGATCGGGGTCGTGAACTATTGGCGGCATCTGCCGAGCGACCGGAAAATCGAGACGCCCGGTGGTGTGGTCGTGATCCTGAGCGTGCGGGACGACTGGGATGGCGGGGCGGGGCTGATCGCCCGGCTGAAGGCGCAGAGCGCGACTTTCCGGCTGTTGATCGCGACATCGGGGGATTGCCCTGCGGCCGACGCGCTGGCGGCGCGGGAGGGCGACTGGGTGCAGATCGTCGCGGCGGGAATCGCGCGCGACGAGGGGCAGAAGGTCCACAAGCTGCGGGCGGCGCTGCGGGTCTTGCGGCCGGAGGATCGGTATCTGGTCTTCATTGATGCGGACATAGAGCCGCCGGCGCGGCTGGTGGGGCGGCTGCTGTTTCCGCTGGTGCGGGGGAAGGCGGATATTGTTACTGGCTATCGGCTGCTGCTGCCGGAGCGGGGCATGATGGCGGCGCTGGTCGGGGCGGTGGAGATGCAACTGGCGACGCTGCCGCGTTTCGCCAGCGCGACCATGCCATGGGGCGGCGCTATGGCGCTGACGCGGGAACTGGCGGATCGGCTGGATCTGGACGGGGCGCTGGCGGGGCGATTGTCCGACGATATGAGCATTGGCCTAGCCGGATGGCGCGCCAAGCTGCGGCTGCGGCCGGTGCGCGATCTGCTGGTGGCCAGTCCGCTGGTGGGGCAAACGGCCGATCTGTTGGGCTTTGGCGTGCGCCAATATCGGCATATCGCCACCAACAGCATGGGCATGTGGGCGCTGGCGACCGGGGTGGTGGCGGTCCAGTCGGCTGCGTGGGGCTGGGCGTTGCTGGCGGGCGGCTGGCCGGCGGTGGCGGTCGGCTATGGCGCGGCGTGGGGTCGGGCGCTGGTGCGGCGGCGGATCATTGCCGGCGTGCTGGAGCCGGCGCAGGCGCAGGCGGCGCGGCGGTCGCTGGTCTGGGACATGATCGCGCCCTTTGCGGTGACATGGGCGCATCTGGCGGTGCAGCTGATGGCGGTGACGTCGAATCGCATCGTCTGGGGCGGCTGGGCTTATCGGGTTCGGGGCGGCCGGGTGGTGGACATGGAGAGAAGCGCTTAACTTCGCACATTTCCCGCAGAATTGGACATTTCGGAACAAAATCGAGACATTTTATGTCGCTGCGTCAGGGGCGGGCGGGGACGGATCGCTTCTCGACGGCGTTCGAATCGCATGGAGGCTGAAGATAGCTTCGGGCGCGGAGATAGGACAGGAAAGCGAGGATTGGCGCGACGGATGAGATGGCGGAGTTGGGTGGATTCCTGCCATTCCCCTCCCGCCTGCGGGAGGGGGAATATGTCCGCTTCTGCTCGTAACCGGCCCTTCCCCCTACGCCGCCGGCAGCTTCAACCGCACGAGCAGCCCGCCCAGATCCTCGCTTTCTTCCAACGCTACCGATCCGCCATAGATTTCCGCCACATCGCGCACGATGGCGAGGCCAAGGCCGGTGCCGGGCTTTCCCGAATCGAGGCGCACGCCCCGGTCGAAGATGCGTACGCGATCGGCCTCCGGGATGCCCATGCCGTCATCCTCCACCTGTATCTCGACCATGCCGCCCGCGTGCGCCACCACGGTCGCGAACACGCTGCCGCCACCATATTTTGCGGCATTCTCGATGAGGTTGCCCAGCATCTCGTCCAGATCCTGCCGCTCCACCCGCACGGCGGCTTGCCTGTCGCCGTCCATGTCGACGCGCGCTTCGGGATAGAGGCGCTGCACTGCGCGCTCGACGGCGGTCAGGCTGGCCCAGACTTCCGCCCGGCTCTGCGCCGCGCCGCGCCGGCCGACGGCGCGGGCGCGGGCGAGATGATGGTCGACCTGCCGCCGCATCGTCGTCGCCTCGCGGATCACCGCTTCGCCAAGGTCGGGCGCCTGCGCCGTCGCGGCGTTCATGATGACGGTCAGCGGGGTCTTGAGCGCATGGGCAAGATTGCCGGCATGGGTGCGCGCTTCCTCCGCCTGCCGCTCATTATGAGCCAGCAGGGCGTTCAGTTCCTCCACCATGGGCAGCACTTCGGCCGGCATGGCTTCGGTGACGCGGCTCTTTTCGCCGCCGCGCATCTTGACGATCTCCATTCGCACCTTGCGCAGCGGACGCAGGCCATAGATGGTCTGGATGGTCGCCAGCACGAACAGCCCCAGCGCCAGCAGCGCGAAGCTGTTGAACAGCGTCGCGCGCAGCGTCTTGATCTGCGCGTCCAGCCCTTCGCGCGCCTGCGCCACCATGAACAGCCAGCGCGTGTTGGAGCCGGGCAGCAGCACGGTGCGCTCCATGATGCGCAGATCCTCGCCCGGAAACTGCTTGCTGTTATAGACATGCAACTGGCGGTCATGATGCTCGCCCGGCGCTTTCAGCGCGCGGTCCCACAGCGATCGCGATCGCCAGTCCTCATGCCCCTTGGCGCTGATCTGGTAGTAAAGGCCGCTATTGGGTTCCAGAAAGCGCTGGTCGGCCAGTTCGCGATTGAACAGCACTTCGCCGTCCGGCCCGATTTCCGACGCCGCGATCATCGCGGTCAGCACATAATTCATGCCGTCGTCGAAATTGCGGGTGATCGCGTCGGACAAGACCCGGTCCAGCGCCACGCCGCCGCCGACCAGCAGCACGCTGATCCACAGCGCGGCAATGCCGATCATCCGCCGGCTGATGGAGCCGGTGGAGCGGACGGAGGGAGGGGCTGGGCTTTCCATGGCCGACTATATCATCCCCGTTCGTTTCGAGCGCAGGTTCGAGCTTGCCGAGAACCGAAGTCGAGAAGGGTTCTCGACAAGCTCGAACTGAACGGGGGAGGGGGCGTCGATCAGCGCCCCGGCTCGTCCAGGCTGTAGCCAAGGCCGCGGATGGTGGTGATGACGTCGGCGCCCAATTTCTTGCGGATGCGTGTCACGAACACTTCGATCGTGTTGGAATCGCGGTCGAAATCCTGATCGTAAATATGTTCGATCAATTCGGTGCGGCTGACCACCTTGCCCTTGTGGTGGAGCAGATAGGACAGCAGCTTATATTCCTGCGCGGTCAGCTTTACCGGATCGCCCTTCAGCGTGACCTTGCCAGATCGCGTGTCGAGCCGCACGTCCCCGGCGATCAGTTCGCTCGACGCATTGCCCGACGCGCGGCGGATGAGCGCGCGCAGGCGGGCGATCAGTTCCTCGCTCTGGAAGGGCTTCGCCAGATAATCGTCCGCGCCGGCATCCAGCCCGGCGACCTTGTCCGACCAGCTGTCGCGCGCGGTCAGCACCAGCACGGGGAAGCTTTTCCCCTCCTTGCGCCAGCGATCCAGCACGGTCAGCCCGTCGATGGTCGGCAGGCCCAGGTCCAGCACCACCGCGTCATAGCTTTCGGTGGCGCCCAGGAAATGCCCGTCCTCGCCATCGGTGGCCAGATCCACGGCATAGCCCGCGCCCTCCAGCGTGTTCCTGAGCTGCTGGCCCAGATTCGGTTCATCCTCGACGATCAGCAGGCGCATGGGGCTAAGTCCGTTTCTGTTATGAAAGTGTCAGGCGGGTGCGCGGGTTAGCGCGCCATGCCGATAATATCGCCTGTCCGGCCGTCGGCATCAACCCACATCACCTTGCCGTCCTTCACATATTTCAGGCGATAACGGTTGGCGGAGGGGTTGAATTCGCTGCCGACATAGGTGGCGCCGCCCACGGCCGCGTCGACCCGGCGCTTGATCATGGCGAATGGCATGACCTGTCCGTCCAGCATCGCGCGGCGCGCAGCATCCTGTTCGTCACGGCGATTGCCGGCATCGGCGGCGGGGGCGATCAGGACCAGGGCAAGCGCGGCCGTGATCGCGGAGGTCAGGCTCTTCCTCTTCATCATCATGGGCATGGCATAGGTGAATGGCATTGAACAGGTGGTGAATGGCGCGAAGATGAACAGAAAAGGCGGCGATGTACAGGTGCTTCGCCGCCCTTTCTCTTTTCTTACTTCTCCAGCGCGTATTGCACCGTCAGCGTGACCGACGCGCTGACCTGGCCGGGTTCGACCGGGGTGACGGGCGCGGCGTCCGCCTTGAAGCGGGCGGTCATCGCCATCGGCATGGGCGGCTGGCCGCCGCTGTTGCTTTCGCTGATCGACACCAGCCGGGCGGAGCGATAGCCCGCCGCCTGCGCATAGAAATCGGCCTGCGCCCTGGCGCTCTTGAGCGCTTCCCCGCGCGCCTGCACGATCAGGGGCGAGGGATCGTCGATCGCAAAGCTTGGCCCGTTGATGTTGGTCGCCCCGGCCGCGACGAAGGCGTCGAGCGAGGCGCCGACCTTCTTGATGTCGCGCAGCTTCACGGTCAGCTGGTTGGACGCTTCATAGCCGATAAAGCGCGGGCCATCCGCCTTCCCGTCCTGATTGCTATAATCATATTGCGCCGACAGGTTGATGCCGCTGGTCTGGATGTCCTTCTTGGCGATGCCTGCCTTGGCGAGTGCGGCGATCAGCTTTTCGGTTTTGGCGGCATTGTCCTGCATGGCAGCCTGCGCGGTCTGGGCGCGGGTCTGGACGCCGGTGCCCACGGTCGCGACATCGGGCGCGGCTTCGACGCTTTGCGTGACGTTCAGCGTCACGATCGGCGCCGTCTCGGCGATGGTGACGCTGGTCTGGGCGACAGCCGCGACCGGCAGCGCGGCGGCGCCGAGCGCCATCAGGGCGAGAGCGGATTTCATGGACGTTTCTCCTCTATATGTCCTGCACCCATTTTGGCCGGGGTGCGATGAACGGACGCTGTCGCACGTTGAAAGCCGTCCGACAGCTTTGGCCGGGTCGGCATCCAGCGCTGACGGCCTGCAAATGGCGAAGTTCTGCGCTTCCGGTGCTCACATACTTTGAGTACGCTGCGCTCCGGGTCGCAAAACTTCACCATTTTCGGCACGTCATCATCTGAATGTCGACCCGCCCCAGGGTTGCTGCTCTGAAAACATGTGGCGACAAGGTGGTTCCACCGCCCACCAAAATGCTCTAGCTGCACCGCCATGGCAGCTCCTATTCTCTCGTTCGAAAATCTCGGCCTTTCGCAGGGGTCTCACTGGCTTTTCCGTGGCCTCAACATCGCCGTCGGTGCGAAGGACCGGCTGGCGCTGATCGGGCGCAACGGCGTGGGCAAGACGACCTTGCTCAAATTGCTGGGCGGGCAGATTGAGGCGGACGAGGGCGTCCGTTCGGTGCAGCCGGGCGCGCGCGTCATCACGCTGGAGCAGGATCCGGACGTCACGCCGTTCAAAACGCTGCATGATTTCGCGCTGGCGGGCGAGTTTGCGCCGCCCGCGCATGAGGTGGAGGCGATTGCCGACCAGCTGGGCATTGATCTGAGCCGCGAAGCGAAGACCGCCAGCGGGGGCGAGCGCCGCCGCGCCGCCATCGCCCGCGCGTTGGCGAGCGAACCGGACCTGCTGCTGCTGGACGAGCCGACCAACCATCTGGACATCGCCGCGATCGACTGGATCGAGAATTGGATGGCGCGTTACAGCGGCGCCTTCATCGTCATCAGCCATGACCGCGCTTTCCTGACCCGGCTGACGCGCCAGACTTTGTGGCTCGACCGGGGCCAGATGCGCCGGAACGAGATCGGCTTTGGCGGCTTCGAACAATGGATGGAGGCCGTCTATGCCGAAGAGGCGCGCGCGGCGGAGAAGCTGGACGCCAAGCTGAAGATCGAGGCGCACTGGCTGGAGCGCGGCGTCACCGCCCGGCGCAAGCGCAATCAGGGCCGCCTGTCCAAGCTGTGGGAAATGCGCGCCCAGCGCGCCGCGATGCAAGGACCGCAGGGCACCGCCAAGATCGCCGTCGCCAGCGACGACAGCAAGACCAAGAGCGTCATCAAGGCCGAGCATGTCACGAAGAAATTCGGGGACCGCACGATCATCGACAATTTGTCGCTGCGGGTGCAGCGCGGCGACCGGATCGGCATCGTCGGCGGCAATGGCGCGGGCAAATCGACACTGCTGAAATTGCTGACCGGCGCGCTGGAGCCTGACAGCGGCGAAGTGACGCTGGCCAGGACGCTGGACATGATCTTCATCGATCAGCAGCGCAGCCTGATGCAGGGCGACAAGAGCGTGCGCGACGTGCTGGCCGAGGGTGGCGACTGGATCGATGTGCGCGGGGTGCGCAAACATGTCCACGGCTACCTCAAGGACTTTCTGTTCGACCCGTCTCTGGCCGAAGCGAAGGTCGGCACATTGTCGGGTGGCGAGCGCTCGCGGCTCTTGTTCGCGCGCGAATTTGCCCGCGAATCCAACCTGCTGGTGCTGGACGAGCCGACCAACGATCTTGATCTGGAAACGCTCGATCTGTTGCAGGAAGTGATCGCCGATTATGACGGCACGGTGCTGATCGTCAGCCATGATCGCGACTTTCTGGATCGCACGGTGACGGTGACTTTGGGGCTGGATGGCACCGGGGTCGTGGACGTGATCGTGGGCGGCTATGCTGATTGGGTGGCCAAGCGCGATCCGCGCCGCGCTGCCAAGGCGGAGAAGAAGGAAGCCGCGCCGCCCCCGCCGCCCAGGCCCGTCTCCGCCAAGCTGACCTACAAGGATCAGCGCGATCTGGACCTGCTGCCCAAACGGATCGAGGAACTGGAAGCCGCGATCGCCCGCGATGAGGAAGCGCTGGCCGATCCGGCGCTCTATACCCGCGACCCGAAGAAATTCGCTGCCCTGACCGGCGCGATCGAAAAGGCGCGGGGCGAAAAGGACGCGGCCGAGGAACGCTGGCTGGAACTGGCGGAAAAGGCCGAAGGGCTGGCCGGGTAAGGGAGCGGATAAGGGCGATGGCGGATACCGATCGCGACTGGCGCAAGTGGGCGGAAACCGACCCTTATTACAGCGTGGCCGCTGCGCCGGAATATCGCCGCGATCGGATCGACGTCGACGCCTTTCTCTATACTGGCGAAGCCTATATCGTGCAGCGTCTGGCGATGCTGGAGCGGCAATTGGGGCCAGTGGCGCGGAGCCGCGCGCTGGATTTCGGCTGCGGCGTCGGCCGCATCACCCTGCCGATGGCGCTGCTGTTTGATCAGGTGACGGGGCTGGACGTCGCGCCCGCCATGCTGGCCGAGGCGGAGATGCTCAAACAGCGGCAGGATGCGCCCAACGCCCGCTTCGCCCTGTCTGACGATCGGCTGAGCGCGGCGGAGGAGGCGTATGATTTCGTCCACAGCTATATCGTGTTTCAGCATATTCCGGTCGCGCGCGGCCTGCCGCTGATCGGGCGATTGCTGGACCGGGTGGCGGTGGGGGGCGTCGCCAGCATCCATGTCGCGCTGCGGCGCGGGGATACGCCCTTGCGCGCGGCATTCTATCGCGCGCGCACCCGCATTCCGGGCGTTCAGAAACTGTCCCACTGGCTGCGCGGCAAGCGGGCGGACGAACCGATGATGCAGATGAACGAATATCCCGCCTCCGCCATTTTCGCGATGATGCACCGGCGCGGCTTCGGGCAGGCGGTGGTCGATGTGGAGCGGCACGGCCGGTTCCTGACCATGCATATCGCCGCCCGCCGCATCGCCGCGACAGAGCAGGAGCCGCAGCCATGAGCAACAGCGCGCCCATCCCCCATCACGCCATCCATTATGTGAACCGCGTCGGCTGGCTGCGCGCGGCGGTGCTGGGGGCCAATGACGGCATCGTGTCGACCGCCAGCCTGATGACCGGCATCGCCGCGTCGGGCGCGTCGTCCCAGTCGATCCTGCTGTCGGGCGTCGCGGCGCTGGTGGCCGGGGCGATGTCGATGGCGGCGGGCGAATATGTCTCCGTCAGCGCGCAATCCGACACCGAACGCGCGGATCTGGCCAAGGAGGCGAAGGCTCTGCGCAATCAGCCCCATGCCGAATGGGTGGAATTGCGCGACATCTATGTCGAACGGGGCCTGACGCCCGATCTGGCGGGGCAGGTGGCGGAGCAACTGATGGCCGCCGATGCGCTGGGCGCGCATGCCCGCGATGAGCTGGGCATTTCCGATCTGTCGACCGCGCGCCCGGTGCAGGCGGCGATGGCGTCGGCCGCCAGTTTCGCCGTGGGCGCGACGCCGCCGGTACTGGCTGCAGCGATCGCGCCAGCTGGCGGAGCGATCACGGCGATCGTCGCTATGTGCCTGTTCTGCCTTATCCTTCTGGGCCATGTCGGCGCGCGGCTGGGCGGGGCGCGGCCGTTGCGGTCGATCCTGCGGACGCTGTTCTGGGGCGCGCTGGCGATGGCGGCAACGGCGGGCGCGGGGCATCTGTTCGACGCGGCGATTTGATGCCAAGGTCCGCACCGATCCGATTCACAGGAGACGATGCGTGACCGATATTCAGCAAATTCCGCTCAAGACCATCAAAGGCGCCGACGCCAGCCTTGCCGATTATGCGGGGCAGGTGGTGCTGGCGGTCAACGTCGCCTCCAAATGCGGGCTGACCCCGCAATATGAAGGGCTGGAAAAGCTCTATGCCGATTATAAGGCTCAGGGGCTGGTGGTCGCCGGCTTCCCCGCCAATGATTTCGGCGCGCAGGAACCGGGCAGCAACGATGAGATTGCGACCTTCTGCACCACCAATTTCGGCGTCGATTTCCCGATGTTCGAAAAGATCGTCGTTACGGGGCCTGACAAGCATCCGCTCTACGCCGCGCTGACCAGCGCCCAGCCTGAGGCGCAGGGGGAGGGCGACGCTTTCCGCGAAAAGCTGAAAGGTTTCGGCATGACCCCCAATCCGGTGCCCGAAGTCCTCTGGAATTTTGAGAAGTTCCTGATCGCCAAGGACGGCAGCGTCGCCGCCCGCTTCGCGCCGACCACAGCCCCCAATGACCCTGCGCTGGTCGCCGCGATCGAGGCGGAACTGGCCAAGTGAAATTCTACTCCTTGATTGCAGGCGCGCTGCTGCTGGGCGGCGCGCCCATGGCTCATGCCGCGCTCAGCCCGGCCGAACGGGCGATCGGCAAGACGGTCGACGCCGGCTTTGAGCCTACGGTCGCGCTGCTTGAAAAGCTGGTGAACCAGAATAGCGGGTCGATGAACCTGGCCGGGGTGAAGGCGGTGGCCGACATGCTGCGCCCCGAGTTCGAGGCGCTGGGCTTCACCGTCACCTGGAAGCCGATGGACGCCGCCAAGCGCGCCGGCCATCTGATCGCGCTGCACAAGGGGAAGGCCGGCACCACGAAGATGTTGCTGATCGGCCATCTCGACACCGTGTTCGAACCCGATTCGCCGTTCCAGACCTTCAGGCGGGATGGCGACTGGGCCAGCGGCCCCGGCGTCGCCGATGACAAGGGCGGGGTGGCGACGATGATCCTCGCGCTCAAGGCGATGCAGGCGGCCGGCACACTGAAGGGCGCCAATATCGAAGTGGTGCTGACCGGCGATGAGGAGGATTCGGGCGATCCCGTCTCTATCGCCCGCGCTGATCTGGTCGCGGCGGGCAAGCGGGCCGATGTGGCGCTGGATTTCGAAGGCCTGTCTCAGGAAGACGGCAAGGATATGGGGGCGATCGCCCGGCGATCCTCCAACAGCTGGACGCTGACCGCGACCGGCAAGTCGGGCCATAGTTCGGGCATCTTCTCCGACAAGGCGGGCGATGGCGCCATCTATGAACTGGCGCGCATCATCACCGCCTTCCGCAAGGAACTGCCCGAACCCAATCTGACCTTCAATGTCGGGCTGATCGGCGGCGGCCAGAGCGCGGATGTGGACAAGGCCGGCGTGCGCATCGCCGTTACCGGCAAGACCAACATCATCCCGCCGATCGCCGTGGCGAAGGGCGATTTCCGCACCTTGAGCGAAGACCAGACGAAGCGGGTGCAGGCGAAGATGCAGGCGATCGTCGACAGCAATCATCTGAATGGCGCGTCGGCCAGCATCGCCTTCGACCTCGGCTATCCGTCCATGGCGCCGACCGACGGCAACCGGGCGCTGCTGACGAAGCTCAACGCCATCAACCGCGACCTTGGCCTGCCCGACATGCCCGCGCTCGATCCGTTGAAGCGCGGCGCAGGCGACATCGCCTTCGTTGCGGCCGATACGGACGGACTGGTGGGACTTGGCCTCGCCTCCAGCGGCGATCACAGCCCGGCGGAAAAGGCGGACCTGTCCACCATGCCCCGCCAGGCCAAACGCGCCGCCATGCTGATGAGCCGGCTGGCGACGGAGAAGGGACGGAAGTAAGTTTTCCGGTATGATCCCATAATCCGTTCGCTTCGAGCGAAGTCGAGAAGCGGCTAACGCTGCCCTTGCGTGTCTCGACTTGGCTCGACACGAACGGGGGTGGGGGCTAGATCGGGCCATGCTTCCACCCACGCCTTCCCTCGCGACCTCGATCGGCCCGGTGCTCGAAACATTGAGCATCGTCGGCACTTTCGTCTTCGCCGCGTCCGGCGCGCTGGCGGCGGCGCGGCTGCGTCAGACGCTCGTCACCTTCGCTTTCTTCGCGCTGGTGACGGGGGTCGGGGGCGGCACGGTGCGCGACCTCTTGATCGGCGCGCCGGTCTTCTGGGTGGTGGATGCGGTGCCGGCGATCGCCTGCATGAGCGCGGCGGTCGTCGTCTGGTTCACGCCGCGCCGCTGGTGGAGCGCCCGCGCGCTCGACTGGCTCGACGCGATCGGCCTTGCCGCCTTCGCCGTGTTCGGCGCGGCCAAGGCGATGAGCTTTGGCGTCCCGCCCTTCGTCGCGGGGATGATGGGCGTCGTCACCGGCTGCGTCGGCGGCATCATGCGCGATCTGCTGGCGGGCGAGCCGTCCATCCTGTTGCGCCCGGAACTCTATGTCACTGCCGCCGCCTTTGCCTCCGGCCTGTTCGTCGCGCTCCGCTGGATCGGGCTGGACGTGCCGGTCGCGGGCGTGATCGCGGCAATGCTGGGATTCGCCCTGCGTGCGCTCGCCATCTGGCGCGGCCTTGGCCTGCCGGCCTATCGGGATGAACAGGGGTAGGGGACTGTCCTACATTGCGCTTTTGTGGGATTTTTCGTTTCTGTCTCGCATTGGCTCCGGCATCGCCAGACTTTCTGATAGGATCAGCGCGGTATAACAAAATGTCTTATTTGGCGGGAAATATGCGAAGTTAAGCGCTATTCGCCTCGCGTCGTCAGATCGCGCACAGCCGCGCTTCCATGCCCCCAAGCAAATCCTTCGCTTGGCGCATGGCCCATGGCTGCCTATCTCTCTGGCCAATCCGAATCGCAGTTTGAAAGCCTGATATGACCGCTACCCACAGCACCCGCATGTTGATCCTCGGCTCCGGCCCCGCCGGCCTGTCGGCCGCCATCTATGGCGCGCGCGCGGGTCTGGCGCCGATCGTGGTGCAGGGGATGCAGCCCGGCGGCCAGTTGACCATCACCACCGACGTCGAAAATTATCCCGGTTTCAAGGATGTGATCCAGGGACCGTGGCTGATGGAGCAGATGCAGGCGCAGGCCGAACATGTCGGCGCGCAGATGATGTATGACCAGATTGTCGACATCGACCTCAGCGAACGCCCCTTCCGCCTGACCGGCGACAGCGGCACGCTCTATGTCGCCGACACTTTGGTCATCTGCACTGGCGCGCAGGCCAAATGGCTGGGCGTCGAGGGGGAAGAACATTTGCAGGGCAAGGGCGTCAGCGCCTGCGCCACCTGCGACGGTTTCTTCTATCGCGGCAAGAAGGTGGTGGTCATCGGCGGCGGCAACACCGCGGTCGAAGAAGCGCTTTACCTCACCAACCACAGCCATGACGTCACGTTGATCCACCGTCGCGATTCGCTGCGCGCCGAAAAGATCCTGCAGGCCCGTCTCCATGCGCATCCGAACATCAAGGTGCTGTGGAACAAGGCGGTCGACAAGTTCGTCGGCGGCGGCGCGCCCGAGGGTCTGGTTGGCGTCGACCTGATCGACACCGTGACCGGCGAAAAATCGCATGTGCCCACCGACGGCGGCTTCGTCGCGATCGGCCATCATCCCGCGACCGAATTGTTCGAAGGCAAGCTGCCGCTCGATGAAGGCTATATCGTGGTGGAAAAGGGCACGACCCGCACCGCCATCCCCGGCGTCTTCGCGGCGGGCGACGTGACCGACAAGATTTATCGCCAGGCCGTGACCGCCGCCGGCATGGGCTGCATGGCCGCGCTCGACGTCGAGAAATTCCTGGCCGAAGCCGATTTCGAGGAACTGGTGGAGGCGTAAGCCTCCGGTCGGGAAGGTCGGCTGTTTAGCCGATCTTCCTAGCCGACTTTTGCTTGGGCAAAGGCGACGAGCGTGCCGAACGTCTCGAACGTATCGCCGTCAATATCCTCATCCTCGATCAGGATGTCGAAACGATCCTCGATCTCGGTCAGCAGGCCAGCCACGGCCATCGAATCCAGTTCGGGCAGCGCGCCGAACAAAGGCGTATCTGCGCCGAAAGCGTCAACACGATCCTGAGAGATACCCAGCACGTCGCGCAAAAGCGCGCGCATCTGGCTCTCCACATCTGCTGTCCGGTCGACCGGCTGAGAATTTTGCGCCTGCATAACGGCCGCCTAACTAGTGGTTCGCAGCCTAACCTACAAGCGCGGAAATCGCGGTGCGCGCCGCAGGCAGCCAGGCGGAGGCATAACGGGGGTTGAAGGCGTCGATCCGGTGCAGCGGGATGCGCCGTTCCATCCAGTCGGTCTTATAGCCATTGTCGCCGGTGCCATAGTCGATCGTCTCCACCCGATCGGTGTCGATGGCATGGGCGAACATGGCGTGGCTCAGCAAGGTGCCGGGCGATCCGGCGTCATGGGCGCGATCATGGCTAAGCTTGTGGATCAGCGCGACGCCGCCATCGACGGTCCAGAATTGCGTCGCCACCGGCCGCCCCTCCAGCCGCGCAAAACCCAGTCGCAATGTCCCGACATCGCTTTCCCGCCGGGCAAGATCATGCAGGAAGGCAAGGCCAGCGTCGGGTTCCGGCTGTTTCCAGCTGCGGGCGTGAACGTCGACATAGTCGCGCCAGAGATCGTCGGTCAGCTGTTTTTCGATTGAGAGGGCATAAGGGCTATTGCGCCCCTTCCGCCGGAGCAGGCTGCGCAACTGGCCCGGCCGAGTGGCCCAATAGTCGGCAAAGCTGCGCCCTGCGACGGGCAATATATAACGCCCGCCCATGGGGCGCTCGACCGCGAACCAGCCCGCCCGGCGCAGCGCCGCCATCATCGGCGCGGTCTCCTCCAGCGGGTACAGGTCTATCTGTCCGCAGCCTTTCAGCAAATGCCGGGCGAGGGCGTCCAGCAGGCTTTGCCGGGTTGCGGCATCGGGCGCGCCCGGAAACAGCGGCGCCCAGGAAAAACTGTACCAATTGGCCAGCGCGCTGACGCGGCGCGGCGTGGGGGAGAGCAGGAAAAGCCATGCGTCCTGCGCATCTTGCTGTACTTGCAGGATACGAATGGACGTGCCGGGAAAACAGTGGCGATGCAGCGCATCGAACCAGTCGATCCGGTCGAAAAGGGCCGCCTCACGCGCACGATCCAGCCGGCCGGCAAGCGCCTGCCGCACATCATCGATGCTGTGATATTCCCTTGGCGACCGCAACCGACTATCTCCGCCCTCGTCATAGGCAAGGATAGAAGAAGAGTCTGCATATGGAGTTAAGCACCTGTGATTGAGGGTTTCCCGACGATCGATGGCGCGCAGGTGCGGCCGATCGACCATCT
The DNA here is from genome assembly GCF_042647625.1 of Sphingobium rhizovicinum. NCBI lineage: Bacteria > Pseudomonadati > Pseudomonadota > Alphaproteobacteria > Sphingomonadales > Sphingobiaceae > Sphingobium > Sphingobium rhizovicinum. Next base: position 1,324,473 of record NZ_JBHRVU010000004.1, read on the forward strand.
GCTGCTGCGCGGCGATCCCGCGCATCCGGCGCTGGATGGCCGTTCTGGCAGCTATACTTATGCGGAACTGGAAGATACGCTGGGTCGGCTGGCCGGATGGCTGGCGGGGTTCGGGCTGGAGCGCGGCGCGCGCGTCGCCAGCTGGATCGCCAAGGGGCCGGTGGCCGCGCTGATGCCGCTCGCCGCGCCGCGCGCGGGCCTTGTCCATGTGCCGATCAATCCGCTGCTCAAACATGCGCAGGTCGCCCATATTCTGGCCGACAGCGGCGCGGCGCTGCTGATCGGCACGGCGGCCCGACTCGACAGCCTGCAAGCCGGCGATGTGCCGGCCGGGTGCCAGTCGCACCGCGAGGATGACGCCGCCTGCGCAATGAGCGGGGGCGAGGGGATCAGCCCGTCCGCCGCAGCGCCCGATGATCTGGCCGCCATCCTCTACACCAGCGGATCGACCGGGCGGCCCAAAGGCGTGGTGCTGACCCACGCCAATCTGTGGCTCGGTGCGGTCGCGGTGGCGGATTACCTCAAACTGACGCCGCAGGATCGCACCGCCTGCGTGTTGCCGTTCAGTTTCGACTATGGACAGAATCAGCTGCTCTCGACCTGGTTCGCCGGGGGCTGCGTCTATCCGCTCGATTATCTGACGCCGCGCGACGTGATGAAGCTGGTGGACCGGCGCGACATTACGACGCTGGCCGGGGTGCCGCCGCTCTGGGTGCAGTTGACCGAACTGGACTGGCCGGTGGAAGTGGCGGGCAAGCTGCGGCGGCTGACCAATACTGGCGGCGCGCTGACCCGGCCGTTGGTGGCGAAGCTGCGCGCGTTGTTCCCGCAGGCAGACCTTTATCCCATGTATGGCCTGACAGAGGCGTTCCGGTCGACCTATCTGCCACCCGCTCTGGTCGACAGCCATCCCGATTCCATAGGGCGCGCCATTCCCTTCGCCGAAATATTGGTAGTTCGCCGCGATGGCAGCCTGACCGACGCCGACGAGCCGGGCGAACTGGTCCATTGCGGCCCGCTGGTGGCGCAGGGCTATTGGCGCGATCCTGCGCGCACGGCCGAACGGTTTAAATCCGCCCCTGCCGCATCGCGCTATGGCGGCATGGCGGTCTGGTCAGGCGATACGGTGCGGCGCGATGCCGATGGATTGCTCTATTTCGTCGGTCGTGACGACGCCATGATCAAGTCCTCCGGCAACCGCATCAGCCCGACGGAGATTGAGGAGACGGCCGTCACCGTGCCGGGCGTTGCCGAAGCGGTGGCGCTGGGGGTGAAGGATGACCGGCTGGGGCAGGCGGTGCGCCTGTTGCTGCGCGCGGCTGATCCGGACATTGCCGATGCCGTGGCCGCGCATCTCAAACAGGAACTGCCCAATTTCATGCAGCCCAGGGACATCTTCGTGCTTCCGGCATTTCCCCGCAATCCCAATGGCAAGATCGATCGGGTCGCGCTGGCGCGGGAGTATGGCGCATGAAGCCGATGGGACCAATCCCGACCTGGTTCGGGGCCGAGGAAAACATGCTGCTGATTGGCGGCTGCGGCGCGGCGAGCCTGGTGGATGAAGCCGGGGATACGCCGCTCTTCGTCTATGACATGGGCATAGTCGAAGCGCAGGTCCGTCGGTTTCGGCAGGCGATGCCGGATGCGGTGCATCTTCATTATGCGATGAAGGCGAACCCCTATGCGCCGTTGCTGGCGCGGATGGCGGGGCAGGTCGATGGGTTCGATATTGCATCGGGTGGCGAACTGGAAATGGCGTTGTCGGCGGGCATGGCCCCTGATCGCATCAGCTTCGCCGGGCCGGGCAAGCGCCGGGATGAGCTGGAGGCGGCGATCTTTGCCGGCGTCACGATCAATCTGGAGTCGGAGGGTGAGGGGCGTCGCGCGCTGGCGGCGGCGGAGAAGGTAGGCAAGACGCCGCGCCTGGCCGTCCGGGTGAACCCCGATTTCGACCTGAAGGGATCGGGCATGAAGATGGGCGGCGGGGCCAAGCCATTTGGTGTGGATGCCGACCGGGCGGCCGCGCTGGCCCGCGCCATGATCGACGCCGGGGCGGACTGGCGAGGCTGGCATATCTTTGCCGGCAGCCAGAATCTGGATCCCGCCGCCATCATCGAAACGCAGGCGGCGACGATCGCGCTGGCGGCGCGCCTGTCCGATGCGGTTGGCGCGTCGCCGCCGCTGGTCAATCTGGGCGGCGGCTTTGGCCTGCCCTATTTTCCGGGAGACGCAGCGCTCGACATTCGGCCGGTTGGCGTGGCGCTGGACAACGAACTGGACAGTTTGCCGGATATTTTGCGCGGCAGCGATTTTGCGATCGAACTGGGGCGCTGGCTGGTGGGGGAGGCAGGTGTCTATCTGACCCGCGTGGTCGATGTGAAGACCAGCCAGGGGGAGACTTTTGTCGTGGTCGATGGCGGTTTGCATCACCAGTTGGCGGCCAGCGGCAATTTTGGGACGGTCGTGCGGCGCAACTATCCGATGGCGGTCGCCAATCGCTTTGGCGCGGCGGTTGCGGGTGATCCGGTGACGGTGGTGGGGTGCCTTTGCACGCCGATCGACCGGCTGGGGGACAAGGTGTCTCTGCCGCCAGTGGAGGAAGGCGACCTGATCGCGATCTTCCTGGCAGGGGCCTATGGCGCGTCGGCCAGCCCGACGGCATTTCTGGGGCATCCAAGTCCTCGCGAACTTTTACTTGGCTGATTTGCGCGCGACTTAACTCCTAACGGTATTTTTACCCTTTCCCGGCAAGAAGAACCCCAAAGCCATGTGCAGGCAGGCCGTCGCCCCCTTTGCGACGGTTCGCCGCCCATGGCCGGTCAAAGGGGTTAGTCTATGCGTTTCAAGACGGTTTCCAGGCTTCTGATCGGAGCGTCGCTGCCGGTGGTCGCCCTGTCGGGTTGCGCATCGGGACCGTCCGGGCCGCAATTGCCGCCGGCGTCCTTCGTGTCGACGCAGGAAGGGCCGGGCGAGGAATATGTCATCGGCCCGCTCGACGACCTGACCATCTTCGTTTGGCGCAACCCCGAACTGGGCGCCAAGGTGCAGGTGCGCCCGGATGGCCGCATCACCACGCCGCTGATTACCGACATGCCGGCCGTGGGCAAGACGCCCAAGATGCTGGCCGAGGACATCAAGCTGGCGCTGTCGCAATATATCGAAAATCCGCTGGTGTCGGTGATCGTCAACAATTTCAACGGCACCTACAGCCAGCAGGTGCGGATCGTGGGCGCGACCGAAAAGCCGGCGTCGATCCCGTACCGCGCCAACATGACCCTGCTGGACGCGATGATTTCGGTCGGCGGCCTGTCCGAATATGCGGCGGGCAACCGCGCCCGGCTGGTCCGGTTCGACAAGGCGAGCGGCAAGCAGAAGGAATATCAGGTGCGCCTGGGCGACCTGCTGAAGAAGGGGGATACGCGCGCCAATGTGCTGCTGTCGCCCGGTGACGTCATCATCATCCCGGAAAGCATGTTCTGACCATGGCTGGCCTTCTCGACGAACTGCTTGTCCTGCTCCATGGCATATGGAGCCGCCGCTGGATCGCCCTGGGCGTAGCGTGGGGCGTCGCCATGCTCGGCTGGCTGGGCGTGGCGCTGATCCCCAACAGCTATCAGTCCAAGGCGCGCGTCTATGTGAACACCCAGTCGTTGCTGGAGGACAAGGTGGGCATCACCCAGGTCCAGTCCCAGCAGGATCTGGATCGGGTGCGCAGCACGCTGGCAAGCGCGGAAAATCTGGAGAAGGTGGTGCGCGACACCGACCTGTCGCAGACCGTGTCCGGCCCGCGCGACATTGCCGCCAAGATCACCACGCTGCGCGAAAACATCACCGTGATGGCGCAGGCTGATCCCAGCATGATCGACATCAGCGCCATTTCGGCCGATTCCAGCCTGTCGGATGGCGCCAATGCGCGCATCGCCCAACAGGTGGTGCAAAAGCTGATCGACATTTTCCAGGAGGAAAATCTGTCGGGCGACCGCAACCAGACCAAGCAGAGCCTGGCCTTCCTGGACCAGCAGATCGCCGCGCGCGGCAAGCAGCTGGAGGCGGCCGACCAGCGCCGCGTCGAATTTGCCCAGCGCTATATCGGCCTGTTGCCGGGCGCCGGATCGATCAGCCAGCGCATGGATGCGGCCCGGGCGGAAATCAGCAATATCGATTCGCAGCTTGTTCAGGCGCAAAGCGCGCTGAGCGCCATGAATGGCCAGTTGGCGGGAACGCCAGCGACCCTGCCCGGCATGACGGCATCGGGCGGCGTATCGCCGCTGGCGCAGGCGCAATCCAATCTGGCGTCGATGAAGGCGCGTGGCTGGACCAACAGCCATCCCGATGTGATTGCCGCCCAGCGTGAGGTCGACGCCCTGCGCAAGGCGGGTGGTGGAGCCGCTGCTGCTGCCGGCAGCACGCCCAACCCGGCCTATCTGTCGATCAAGTCGATGCAGGCCGACCGCGCCGCCACGGTGCAGGCGCTCAGCACGCGCAAGGCGCAGTTGCAGGGCGACCTGAACACCATGATGTCGCGCCAGGTGAATGAGCCGGGCGTCGCGTCGGAGCAGGAAAAGATCGAAAGCGACTATGCTGCGCTGAAGGCGCAATATGACAAGCTGGCCGCTGACCGTGAGGAAATCCGCCTGCGCGGCGACGTCAAGACCGAAACCGGATCCGTCCAGTTCCGCGTCATCCAGCCGCCCAGCACCCCGACGGCGCCGTCCGCGCCCAACCGGCCGCTGCTGCTGCTGGGCGTGCTGATCGTGGGGATCGGTGCGGGTGTCGGCGTCGCCTTTGCGCTGGGACAGCTCAAGGGCACATTCCCCACCGCCGCGCGGCTGGAAAAGGCGATCGGCCTGCCGGTCGCCGGATCGATCAGCCAGACGGTCAATGCGGCGCAGGTCGCCGTCGAACGTCAGCGGCTCAAATGGTTTGCCGGCGCAAGCGCGGGACTGGCGGGGGTCTGTCTGCTGCTGATCGTCGTCGAATTTGTCCAGCGCGGCATGGCTTGAGATGAAGGAGCCGGGCAAAATGAACCAGCATAGTCCGATCAAGGGCCGGGGATCGCTGATCGAACGGGCGACCGAAATCTATGATTTCAATGCGGCTTTGCGAGGCCGCGCCGCCCCGGCGGTGGAAGTGCCCGCCGATCTGCCCCCCGTAGCTGCGCCGTTTGTAGCGGAGCCGGTCGCGGCTGCGCCCATCGCTGCGCCTTCGGCCGCTCCGGCCGCTTTCCGCGCGCCGGACTGGACCGGGCCGGTGCAGCCGATCGACCGCATTGCGCTGAGCGAAGCGGGCTTCCTGCGTCCCGATGGCCCCGTGACGGCGATGAGCGAGGAGTTTCGCCTGCTCAAGCGCGGCCTGCTGGCCCAGTTGCAGAGCGACCCGCGCGGCAATCGCATTCTCGTCTGTTCCGCCCATAGCGGCGAAGGCAAGAGTTTCTGCGCGATCAACCTGGCGCTGAGTCTGGCGGCGGAGAAGGACCGGGAAATTTTGCTGGTCGACGCAGATTTCGGCAAGCCGGGCATTCCCGCACAGCTGGGATTGCAGGCCGGTCCCGGTCTGATGGATGCGTTGGCCGATCCGGCGATCGCCATCGAGGATTGCGTGATCCGCACCGACATTGCATCGCTGGCGGTGCTGCCTGCGGGCCAACGCAGCAACAATGATACGGAATATCTGGCGTCGGCGCGGACCGAGCAATTGCTGCGCCGCCTGACCGAAGGGCGTCCCGACCGGATCGTCATTTTCGATTCGCCGCCTTTGCTGGCGGCGTCGCCGGCCGCCGTGCTGGCGAGCCATGCCGCGATCGCCCTGCTGGTGGTGCGCGCGGACAAGACATCGGAAAGCGCGCTGCGCGATGCGGCGGGCATGCTGAAAGGCGGGGCGCAGGTGCAGCTTCTGCTCAACGCCGTGCGCTATCATGGCGGGGGCCGCCGGTTCGGCAGCTATTATGCGAAGGGGGGAGCCGAGGCATGAGTGTCCGGCACTGGATTACAGGCGCATCACTTGCGGCATTGGCGGTTGCAACGCCGGCGCTGGCGCAATCGACGCAGGACAAACGCGTCAATGTGACGCCCTATATCGGCGTGGATCAGGTCGTGACTGGCCCGCTGAAGGGCGAAGGCGATGTGCTGACCTACACCAATGTCACTGCCGGCGTGACCGCCGAGGTGCAGACACGGCGCGTCGAGGCGGCGATCGACCTGCAATATAATCACAGCTTTGGCTGGGGCAGCGAGGCGACCGATCAGGATGTGCTGAGCGGCATCGCCACCGCCAACGTCAAGCTGGCGCGCGGCCTGTCTCTCCAGAGCGGCGGTCTGGCGACGCGGGTGCGCACCGATGGCCTGTCGGGCGCGGCGACGCAGCGCGACAGCTATACCAGCCAGGTCTGGTCGGGCTATGTCGGCCCGTCCTACACGACGCAGATTGGCGATCTGAACCTCAACGCCGCCTATCGGCTGGGCTATACGCGGGTCGATGACAGCGTCAATTTCAACAATCCGGGTGGCCAGGCCAACGGCTCCTTTGCGGACAGCTGGACCAACAATGTCACCGGATCGATCGGCTTTTCGCCCGACACGGTGCTGCCGGGGATCGGCCTGACCGCCAGTGCCGGCTATGCCCGGGAAGACGCCAGCCAGCTGGACCAAAGGTTCGAGGATAAATGGGGCCGCGTGGACGCCACCGTGCCGGTGACGCCCACGGTCGCCCTGGTGGGCGGCGTGGGGTATGAAGAGATCAAGATCAGCCAGCGGTCGCCGCTGCTGGACGAAGCCGGGCTGCCGGTGATCCGCAACGGCCGCTATGTGACGGACAAGAGTTCGCCGCGTGCGCTGATCTATAATTTCGATGACATCATCTGGGACGCGGGCGTGCTCTGGCGGCCCAATCACCGTACGTCGTTGCAGGCGCGGGTCGGCGAACGCTATGGCGGCATGACTTATCAGGGCAGCTTCCTGTGGCAGGGCCGCGACAGCAGCTTTGCGGTGATGGTGTTTGACGGGATCGACAGTTTCGGCCGGATGATTTCGGCAGACGTCGCCGCGCTGTCGGGCAGCAGCTTTGATGTGGCGCGCAATCCCTTTACCGGCGACATGACCGGCTGCGCCTTCTCCACCACCGGCGGGGGGCAATGCTTCAATGATGCGCTGTCGGGCATCACCGACGCCAATTTCCGCTATCGCGGCGTGGCGGCGCAATATTCGCGGCGGCACGGGCCATGGGGCTATGGACTTGGCGCGGGCTATTCGCAGCGCAAGTTCCTGACGCCGCAGGGCCAGACCGTGCTGATCCGCGGATCGCGGGACGAAAACTGGTATGGCAACGGATCCGTCACTTACATGTTCAGCGATCGCGACAGTATCGACGTCGTCACGTACATCAATTATTTCAACGCCAGCGGCGATCGCCCGGATGTGCTGAACTATGGCGCATTCACAAGCTATTACAAGGGATTGAGCCGTCGCTTGTCGGCATCGGCCTCGGTCGGTCTGGACGGTGTGCAGGCGGACGACCTCGATACGATCATCAGCGCCATGGGGCAGGTCGGCCTGCGCTACAGCTTCTGACGGCACCTGGGAGACGAAGAGATGTATGATCAATTCTACGGTTTGCAGGGCCGCCCGTTCCAGCTGACGCCGGACCCGCATTATTATTTCGAGAGCGCGACCCACCGCAAGGCATTGTCCTATCTGGGCTATGGCCTGGCGCAGGGGGAAGGCTTCATCGTCATTACCGGCGACATTGGCGCAGGCAAGACGACGCTGGTCGGCCATCTGATGGAGACGATTGATCCGGCGCGGCTGACGGCGGTGAAGATCGTATCGACGCAGGTCGAGGGCGACGACATGCTGCGGCTTGCCGCGCAGAGCTTTGGCCTTGTCACCGACGGGCAGGCCAAGGCGACGATCCTGCGGCAGATTGAAGGCTATCTGCACGCGCAGGCGCGGGCCGGGCGGCGCACGCTGCTGATCGTGGACGAGGCGCAGAATCTGCCGATTTCCTCGGTCGAGGAATTGCGGATGCTGTCCAATTTCCAACTGGGCGGCCAGTCGCTGTTGCAGATTTTCCTGCTGGGGCAGCCGGAATTTCGCGATCTCGTGCGCTCGCCCGAACTGGAACAGTTGCGCCAGCGGGTGATCGCCACCCATCATCTGGAACCGATGATGGCCAATGAGATCGAACCCTATATCATCCATCGGCTGGGCATTGCCGGCTGGACGGGCAATCCCGCCTTCACGCCCGACGCCTTCGCTGCGCTCTATGCCGCGACCGGCGGCGTGCCGCGCCGGCTGAACGCGCTGGTGAGCCGGGTGCTGTTGCTGGGCGCGATCGAGCAATTGCATGTGATCGACGGCGAGGTTGTCGGCGCGGTCGTTGCAGACATGGGGCTGGACGTCGATTTTGCGCCGGAACCCGTGGTTGCTTCCGCGCTGGATGCGGTAGAGGACTGGGACGCGCCGGCGGATGAGGCCGTGGCGCAGGCGGCCGAAGAGCCGGTCGAAACTGATGAAGAAGCGCCTGTAGCGCAGGATGTCGCGCCCGAACCCATCTGGGCCGAGGCGATCGACGATGTGCCCGCAGCGGCTGCATTTGCCGAGCCGGAGGCGGTTGAAGAAGCCGCAGCCGTTGAAGAAGCCGAGACGGTGGAAGAGCCGGAGCCGGAAGCCGTGCGGCCGCCCTTCCTGCGCCCCGTTGCGCTGGTGCAGGAAGAGACGGACGAGGATGACTATGCCGAAGTCTTCGACCTGCGTGACATTGACATGGATGCGCGGGTGACGCCCTTCCTCCGCCCGGTGACGGCGGATGATGTCGGGGCGTTTGCGCCGCCGGTCGAGGAGCAGGTGGTTGCGGCCTATGTCGCGCCGGTTGAGGCGGAAGAGGACGAAGCCGATGCCGAAGCATCGGTCGCCTATGAGGAGGCCGCCGAAGATGCGGCCTCTGTCGCGGCATTGCGTTCCGACATGATGACTGAGATCGAGACGCTGCGCGCGGAAATTGCGTCGCTGCGCGCGATGCAGGCGCATGCGCCCTTTGCCCAGTCCAGCCAGCCGACGTCGCCTGAAATCGATCTGGAAGCGCTCAAGGACTGCTTCACCTTGATCGAAGAACGGCTGACGGGACTGGAGTTCCGCGCCGAGGAACAGGACACGGCGCTGCGCCGGGTGCTGACGCTGCTGGTCGACTGGGTCGAGCGCGAGGAGCAACTGGCCGACGCGCAGGCTGTCGCCTGACAACGGCGAGGGGGGAAGCCATGCAGAACGCCCTGTCCGTCGACGTCGAGGACTGGTTCCAGGTCGGCGCGTTCGATCGCACGATCCGTCGCGGCGACTGGGACGGGCTGACCCACCGGGTCGAAGGCAATACCGACGCGGTGCTGGATCTGTTCGACGCCGCCGGGGTCAAGGCGACCTTCTTCACGCTGGGCTGGGTGGCGGAACGCTATCCCGCGCTGATGCGCCGCATTGCCGAAGCCGGCCATGAGGTGGCGAGCCATGGTTATGACCATGCCCGCGTCTTCACCTTCACCCCCGATGAGTTTCGCGCCGATCTGCGCAAGGCGCGCGGCATATTGGAGGATGCGAGCGGGCAGGCCGTGACCGGCTATCGCGCGCCCAGCTTCTCCATCGATCCGCGCACGCCCTGGGCGCATATGATCCTGGCGGAGGAGGGCTATCGTTATTCCTCCAGCGTCGCGCCGATCCGGCATGACCATTATGGCTGGCCGGATTCGCCGCGCTTCGCATGGAAGCCGGTCAAGGATTCGGCGCTGGTCGAACTGCCGGTGACGACCGCCAAATGGGGCAGGCGCACATTGGCGGCGGGCGGCGGCGGGTTTTTCCGCCTGCTGCCCTATGGCTTTTCGCGCTGGGCGATCCGGCAGGTGAATGAAGAGGCCGGGCGGCCGGCGATCATCTATTTTCATCCGTGGGAGATCGACCCGGACCAGCCGCGTGTCGCCAATGCGCCGCTGCGATCCAAACTGCGCCATTACAGCAACCTGTCGGTCATGGCGGCCAAGCTGCGCCGGCTGACCCGCGATTTCGCCTGGACGCGCGTCGATGCGCTGGCGGATGCGGAGGCGGCGCGGGCGTCATGATCGCCGGCAGGGACGCCGATCTGGCGGTGACGATGCTGGACGTTGCGGACCCGGCGCAGGCGCAGGCGGCCGACGCCTATGTCATGGCGGGGGCGGATGGCACGCCCTTTCATCGGACGGCCTGGCTGCGGGCGATCGGGCAGGCGATGGGGCATCGGCCGATTATGTTGGCGGCGGTCGAGCCGTCGGGGCAGATTGGCGGTCTGCTGCCGCTGCATCATGTGAAGAGTCGGCTGTTCGGCAATGCGCTGGTGTCCACCGCCTTTGCCGTGGATGGCGGCATATTGGCGGATCGGCCGGGCGCGATCGCGGCGCTGGCGAGCGCGGCTGAACGCATGGCGAATGAGCGCGGCGGATTGCCTGTCGAACTGCGGGGTGGAATGGCTCCGGGAGGCGACTGGAACCAGCGCGAAGGCGAGCATGTCGGCTTCATCCGTCCGATCGCCGCCGATGACGAGGCGGAATTGCTGGCGGTGCCGCGCAAGCATCGCGCCGAATTGCGCAAGGCGCTGGCCAATCCGGCGCTGCGCGTCGAGACGGGGCGGAGCGCGGACCTGCTGCGCGATCATTATCGCATCTATGCCGAAAGCGTGCGCAATCTGGGCACGCCGGTCTTCCCCGCTGGGCTGTTCCGCGCGGTGCTGGACCAGTTCGGGTCGGACGCCGATCTGCTGGTGGTGCGGGAGGGCGACCGGCCGGTGTCGGCAGTGCTGACGCTGTATCATGGCGGCAAGGTCATGCCCTATTGGGGCGGGGGGCTGGCCGATGCGCGGCGGCTGCGGTCCAACGAACTCATGTATTATCGGCTGATGGGCCATGGTCGGGCGCGGGGCATGACCCTGTTCGACTTTGGCCGGTCCAAGACCGGCAGCGGCCAGGCTGCGTGGAAGAAGAGCTTCGGCTTTGAACCGCGTCCGCTGGTCTATCATGACTGGTCGGTCGGCGGCGTTGCGCGCGATGTCAGCCCGTCCAGCGCCAAATATCAGCGGCGCATCGACCTGTGGAAGAAGTTGCCGCTGCCGGTCGCCAATATGCTGGGGCCGATGATTTCGCGCGGCCTTGGCTGAAACGCACATAATTTATTCAGCCGGAGCAGATAGGCTTCGGTTCCGTATCAGAAGTTGGGCAGGACAAGGGAACAGGTCCATGAGCGTAATGACCGGTCTGGTCTTCATGGTCGAAGAGGCGCGGTTGGTCGACCCGGCAATCGTGGCGGAGATCGACGCCTGGGTTCTGGCCCATCCCGATTCGACGCCGTTTCAGCGCCCCGGCTGGATCATGGGTGTGGCGGCCGGCACCGGGCAGAAGGCGAAGATGCTGGTCGCGCGATCGGGCGGCGGCGAGATATTGGGCGTGCTGCCGCTGACCTTCATCAAATCGGCTTTGTTCGGCCGGGCGCTGGTGGGCAGCGGCTTTGCCGTCGATGGCGGCATATTGACCACGCATCGCAAGGCGGGCGAAGCGCTGGCCGATGCGGCATGGACGCTGGCCGGACAATTGGGGTGCGACACGCTGGAACTGCGCGGCGGCGAAGCGCCGGGCGGCGCATCGTGGCAGGAGAAGGCGGACGCCTATCTGGGCTTTGCCCGGCCGCTGGCGGCGGACGACGAGGCGGAACTGAAGGCCGTGCCCAAGCGGCACCGCGCCGAAATCCGCAAGGGGCTGGCCAATGATCTGGATTTCGAGATGGGGCGGAGCAAGCGGCTGCGCGACATCCATTATCGTCTCTATGCGCACAGCGTCCATAATCTGGGCACGCCGGTCTTTCCGCGCGCGCTGTTCGAACAGGTGCTGGATCGTTTCGGCGCGGATGCCGACATTGCCATGGTGTCAAAGGACGGCAAGCCGTTGTCCGCCGTCATCAGCCTGTATCATGGCGGGGCATGCATGCCCTATTGGCATGGCGCGGCGGAAGGGGCGCGGACGATGCGATCGAATGAAGCGCTCTATTTCCGGCTGATGGGCGCAGCGCGGGCGCGCGGATGCGCCATTTTCGATTTTGGCCGGTCCAAGGTCGGCACGGGGCCTGCCGCCTGGAAAAAGACCTGGGGCTTTGAGGGCGAGCCGCTCGGCTATTATCTGCGCACCGCGCCGGGGAAGGAGACGCGCGACGTCAATCCGCTGTCCCCGCAATATCGGCGCAAGGTCGAATTGTGGAAGAAATTGCCGGAGCCGATCGCCAATCTGATCGGCCCGCATATTGCGCGGGGGCTGGGATGAGCGGTGACATCCTTTTCCTGTGCCACCGCATCCCCTTTCCACCGGATCGGGGCGACAAGATCCGGTCCTATCATCTGCTCAAGCGTCTGGCGGAAGTCGCGCCGGTGCATGTCGGCTGTTTTGCCGACGATGGTCGCGACATGGGCTTTGCCCCGGAGATGGCGGAGATTACCGCTAGCCAGTGCGTGCTGATGCGCGACCGATCGAAAATGGTGGCGGGGCTGACAGGGCTGGCGAAGCGGCAATCGCTGCTGGTGTCGCTGTTCGATCATCCCGACCTGCATCGCTGGGTCGCGCAAACGCTGGCGGAGCGGCCGATCCGGGCGGTCGTCGCCTATTCGGCGCAAATGGCGCATTTCGTGCCCGTCCTGCCCGCAGGCGTGCGCTTCCTGATGGATTTCGTGGATTTCGATTCGGCCAAATATGCGACCTATGGCGCGCAAGGCAGCGGGCCGATGGCGTGGATCAACCGGCGCGAAGGGCGGGTGCTGCTGGATTTCGAACGGCGCACGGCGCAGCGCGCGGACATATGCTCCTTCGTCAGCGAGGCGGAGGCTTCGCTGTTCCGCGACGCCTGCGGATTGGGACCAGACCGGATCGTCGGCATCGAAAATGGCGTGGCGCTGGATTATTTCGATCCGGCGGCGGATTTCCCGGCGATCGACCATGGCGACGGGCCGTTGCTCGTCTTCACCGGGCAGATGGACTATCGCCCCAATGTCGAAGCGGTGGAGAGTTTCGCCCGGCAGACTTTGCCCGCGATCCGCACCGTCCATCCCGACGCGCGCTTTGCCATTGTCGGGCGCAATCCGGCCAAATCGGTGGAGGCGCTAGCGCAACTACCCGGTGTGATCGTAACCGGGGGCGTGCCCGATGTGCGCGGCTGGCTGGCGGCGGCGGATGTGGTGGTGGCGCCGCTGCGGATCGCGCGCGGCATTCAGAACAAGGTGCTGGAGGCGATGGCGATGGCGCGGCCGGTGGTCGCTTCGCCGCAGGCGGCCGAAGGGATCGACGCCACCGATGACGCCCATCTCCTGATTGCCGCCAACCCGGCCGAGGAGGCCGCCAAGACCATCGCCCTGCTGGCCGATCCCGCACGGGCCGCGCGTTTGGCGGTGGCGGCGCGGGCGCGGATGGAGGAACGCTATCGCTGGTCGGCGACGCTGGCGAAGCTGCCTAACATGCTTTTTGCCGCCGGCGGTGGGGCTGGTTCGCGCGCGGCATGAGCGATCGCGTTCTTCCGATCGACCGGACGCCGCTGATCGACCTTCAGGGGTGGTGCGGGCATCTGACGGCGCTGGGCGTGGTCGCGGTCGCGATCCTGACCCTGTTCTTCGCCGACGTGCGCAGCATGGTGTCGATCTGGTGGCATGCCTCAACCTTCGGCCATTGCCTGTTCATCCCGCTGATCATCGGCTGGCTGGTGCAACAGCGCCTGCCCGGACTGCGCCAGATGGTGCCGGTCGCCTGGGCGCCGGGCCTGTTCTGGCTGGGGGCGGGAGCGTTCGCCTGGCTGCTGGGTGCGGCGGCCGGGGTGGCGATGGTGCGCCACGGCGCGCTGGTGGTGATGCTTCAGGGCGCGGTCATCGCGCTGCTGGGACCGGCGGTAGCGCGTGCGCTGCTCTTTCCGCTGTTCTACGCCTTCTTCATGGTGCCCTTTGGCGATGAGATCGTGCCGCCGTTGCAACTGGTGACGGCGCGGCTGGCGATGCTGCTGCTCGACCTGTCGGGCGTGCCGGCGCATATGGAGGGCATCTTCATCACCACGCCGACCGGCTATTTCGAGGTGGCCGAAGCCTGTTCCGGCGCGAAATTCCTGATCGCCATGACCGCCTATGGCGTGCTGGTCTGCAATGTCTGTTTCAAAAGCTGGTCGCGCCGCATCCTGTTCATGGCCGGCGCGTTGTCGCTGTCGGTGCTGGCCAATGGCGTGCGCGCCTTCGCCACCATCCTGGTCGCGCATCTGACCACGGTGGATGCGGCGGTGGGGTTCGACCATGTCGTCTATGGTTGGGTGTTTTTCGCCATCATCATGGTCGTGGTGATGGCGGCGGCCTGGCCCTTCTTCGATCGTAAGCCGGGCGATCCCTGGTTCGATCCGCGCGCGTTGCAGGGCGATGCGCCAGCCCGAATGCAACCGACGGGCGTGATGGCCGGGGGCGCTCTGGCGATGATCGTGGCTGCGCCATTATGGCTGGCGGCGACGGCGGCTGCGGCCGACCCCCTGCCGCCGGTGCTGGCCCTGCCGCAGGTTGCAGGCTGGAGTCGGACGGCGGACGCCCAAACCTATCCCTGGAAGCCGCGTTTCGACGGGGCGGATCATCTTGTGGCCGGCCGTTATCGCAATGCGGAAGGCCAGGTGGTCGACCTGTCCATCGCGACCTTCGACCGGCAGGATGAGGGGCGCGAACTGGTGGGTTTCGGGCAGGGGGCGGCGGACCCGGACAGCGAATGGGTGTGGTCCTCGCCCGCCAGAGCGCCAGCGGGTGCGCGGGGCGAACAGATCACCGCGCCCGGCCCGGTGGTGCGCCATGTCGTCAGCTTCTATCGTGTGGGAGACGGCGCGCTGACGGGCAGCAGGCCGACGGTCAAGCTGGATACGATGAAGGCGCGTTTGCTGGGGCAGGATCAGCGCGCGGTCGCGATCCTGATTTCGGCGGAGGAAGCGGAAGGGCGGCCGTCCGATGCGGCGATTGCCGCTTTCCTGACCAATCTGGGCGATGTGCAGCTTTTGGCTGACCGCGCCGTCGGTTCCCGCTAGAGACTATTCGCATGTGCGGCATAGCGGGCATCTTCCATCTCGAAACGGCCAAGCCGGTCGATCCTGCGCGGGTGCGCGCCATGCTGGACGTGATGCCGCATCGCGGCCCGGATGGCAGTGGCGTCTGGACCGCGCCGGGCGTGGGGCTGGGCCATTTGCGCCTGTCCATCATCGACCTGGGCGGCGGCGCGCAGCCGATGCTGACCGAGGACGAAAGTCTGGTCGTCGTGTTCAACGGCGAAATCTATAATTTTGCCGAAGTGCGCGCCGAACTGGAGGCCAAGGGCCATGTATTCCGCACCCACAGCGACACGGAAGTCATATTGCACGGCTATCGCCAGTGGGGCGAGGAGTGCGTGCATCGGTTTAACGGCATGTTCGCCTTTGCCCTGTTCGACGCGCGGGCGCAGTCGCTATGGCTGGCGCGCGACCGGCTGGGGGTGAAGCCGCTTCACTATGCGCTGCTGTCGGACGGCAGCCTGATCTTCGGATCGGAATTGAAGAGCCTGCTGGCGCATCCTTTGCTGCGCCGTGCGCCGGACCTGAGCGCGGTCGAGGATTATATGGCCTATGGCTATGTGCCCGACGACGCCTGTCTGGTGGCGGGCGTGCGCAAACTGGGGGCGGGGGAGACGCTGCGGCTGGTGCGCGGGCGGCCCTTGCCACAGCCGCAACGCTATTGGGATGTCAGCTTTGCCGATCGCAGCAAGGCGAAGCCGGAAGCGCTGGAGGAGGAACTGGTCGCGCTGATGCGCGATGCCGTGCGGTCGCGGATGGTGGCCGACGTGCCGCTGGGCGCGTTTCTGTCGGGCGGAGTGGACAGCAGCAGCGTCGTGGCGCTGATGGCCGAAGCGTCGACCCGCGCGGTCAAGACCTGCACCATCGGTTTCGACGTCGCCAGTCTGGACGAGACGGGCTATGCCGACCGGGTCGCGCGGCGCTTTGCGACCGATCATCGCAGCCGGATCGTATCACCCGATGACTATGGGTTGATCGACACGCTGGCCTTCCATTTTGACGAACCGTTCGCCGACGCTTCGGCCCTCCCGACGTTCCGGGTGTGCGAACTGGCGCGCGAACAGGTGACAGTGGCGCTGTCGGGCGACGGGGCGGATGAGGCGTTTGCCGGCTATCGCCGCCATCGCTTTCAGATGCAGGGGGAAAGGCTGCGCGGGCTGATCCCGGCTTCGGTGCGACAACCCCTGTTCGGCACGTTGGGCCGCTATTATCCCAAGGCCGACTGGGCGCCGCGCGCGCTGCGGGCCAAGTCTACCTTCCTTGAACTGGCGGGCGAGGGCGGCGACGCCTATGCCGCGTCGGTGGGCGTAACGCCCCATGCCTTGCGGCAGAAGCTGTTCGGGCAGGAACTGAAGAGCCGCCTTGGCGGCTATCGCGCGGAGGAGCGCTATATCAGGGCGATGGCGGATGCGCCGGCGCGCGATCCGCTCGATCGGGCGCAATATGCCGATATTCGGATATGGCTGCCGGGCGACATATTGACCAAGACCGACCGGATGAGCATGGCCGTCAGTCTGGAGGCGCGTGAGCCTTTGCTCGACTATCGACTGGTCGAATTTGCCGCGAAGCTGCCGGTAGCGCAGCGCATTCGCGGCAATAGCGGCAAATATCTCATGAAGAAGGCGATGGAGCCGTTCCTGCCGCAGGATATTCTCTATCGCCAGAAAATGGGTTTCGTAACGCCGATCAGCGCCTGGTTCCGGGGCGCTCTGGCGGGGGAAGCGACGGCGATTGCCGGCGGATCGGCGCTGGCGAAGACCGGCTGGTTCGACACGAGGATGCTGGCGAAAGTTGCAGCGGACCATCGCGCCGGCGTGTCGGACCATGGTCGGCTGCTCTGGCAATTGCTGATGCTGGACAAGGCGCTGACCCGCTTGTTCGGGGTGTAGCCAAGACCCCCTTGCAACCCGCGCCCGCGAGTGCCAACGGGATGCATGACGACAATCAAGGCGCTTTAAGTGACAGTCTCCAAGGAAATCGTGCGGTTGCGGCTTTATGCGCTGTGCCTGGCGGGCGATATGGCGGGGCTGTTCTGCGCCTTTCTCGCCGCCAACTGGTTCGTGCTGGGGGCGCTGTGGGGGGAGCCGGGTAAGCCGCACGGGCTGGTGATGTTCGCCATGGTCGCGCCGCTATACGCCATCCTTGCGGTGCAGGGCGGCGCCTATGGCATCAACACGCTGGATCGGGTGAGGCGCGGCATTTTCCGCGCGCTCTGGGCGCTGGCGCAGGCGGCGTTGCTGATGCTGCTGATCGTCTATCTGGGCAAGATCGCCGAACAATTGTCGCGTCTGACCTTTGTCGTCGGGCTTGGGCTGGGGGCTGTCGCGGTGTCGCTGGTGCGGCTGGCGGTGGCGCGGCTGGCGGTCAGCGTGCTTGGCGATGTGCCGCATCTGACCGCCGTCATTCTGGACGGCGTGGCGATCGAAACGGGACCACATATGGACCTGATCGACGCCGATGCCGCCAATCTGCACCCCGAACGCCATGATGCCGATATGGCGGCGCGGCTGGCGGCGGCGGTGGGCATGGCGGAGCGGGTGATCGTCGCCTGTCCGCTGGAGCGGATGGACGACTGGTCGGCGGCGCTCAAGTCGTTGTCGGCGCGGGGCGAGATCGTGGTGCCCGAATTGCTGCGCTTTGCTCCCGCGCGGGTGGATGAATTTGACGGCCAGCCGACCATCATCGTGGCGGGAGGCCCGCTTCAGTTCCGGGACCGGCTGATCAAGCGCTTCTTCGACCTGATCGTCGCGAGCGTCGCCACCATCCTGCTATCGCCGATCCTGATTGCGGGCGCGCTGGCCGTGAAGCTGACCAGTCCGGGACCGATCCTGTTCCGCCAGCCCCGCATCGGCAAGGATGCGCGTCCCTTTTCCATCTACAAATTCCGGTCGATGCGGACCGAGGCGAGCGACCATAAGGCCGCGACGCTGACGAAGCGGGACGATGACCGCGTGACCAGCATTGGCGCTTTCCTGCGCAAGACCAGCATCGATGAATTGCCGCAGCTGTTCAATGTACTCAAGGGGGACATGAGCATCGTCGGCCCGCGTCCCCACGCCGCCGCCGCCAAGGCGGGCGACAGCCTTTATTGGGAGGTCGATGCGCGCTATTGGGAGCGGCACTGCATCAAGCCGGGCATGACCGGGCTGGCGCAGGTGCGGGGGCATCGCGGCGCGACCGACCATCATCAGGATCTGATCGACCGGCTCCAGTCGGACCTGGAATATGTCAGCGACTGGTCGATCTGGCGCGATCTGCGCATCATCGTCGCGACGCTGGGCGTGCTGGTTCATCACAAGGCCTATTGATCCGATGGCAACCAATCTGATCCTTGCCGCGATCCTGCTGCTTTGTCTGGTGGCGGTGGCCTGGCCCTTCCTCTTCTATCCGCTGATCCTTCGCGCGTTGCCGACGCGGCCGGAACGGCCGGTCGACGGGCCTGTGCCCAGCGCATCCCTGTTGTTCTGCGCCTATAATGAGGCGGAGGCGATGCCCGAAAAGCTCGCCAACCTGGCGATGTTGAAGGCGCGCTATCCGGGGCTGGAGTTTCTGGCCTTTGATGATGGTTCGTCCGACGGAACGGGCGATCTGATCGCGGCGCAGGGCGATCTGGTGACGCTGATCCGTGGGCCGGGGCGCAGCGGCAAGGCGCATGGCATGAAGCAGTTGGCGGCGCGGGCGCGGGGCGATGTGCTGATCTTTACCGACGCCAATGTGCTGCTGGACGAAGAGGCGGTCGGGCGGCTGCTGGCGCGCTATGCGGACCCGGATGTGGGCGGCGTGCTGGGATCGCTCCACTATATCGGCGCGGATGAGAGTGCGACGGCATCGGTCGGGTCGCTTTACTGGCGGCTGGAGGAAAGGTTGAAGGATGAGGAGTCGCGCACCGGCAATGTACTGGGGGCGGATGGCTCCATCTTTTCGATCCGGCGCGATCTCTATCCCGATTTTCCTGACAGCGTGCTGGATGACCTGACCGTGTCGATGGCGGTGGTGTTTGTCGGCAAGCGTCTGGTGAAGGCCAAGGACGTTATCGCCCGCGAACGGCTGGTGACGGCGCGCAAGGATGAATATCGGCGCAAGGTGCGGATCGCCGCGCGCAGCTGGCACACCCATGGCCATTTGCGGCCGCAACTGAGGCGGATGGCGGCGATCGACCGCTTCAAATATGCGTCGCGCAAGATTATCCGCTGGTTTGGCGGGCTGTTCATCCTGACGGGCGCGGTTGCGGCCGGCGCGTTGGCCCTGCGGATTTCGCCGGCGCTTTATCTGGCGGGCGCTTTGGGTGCGGCGCTGATCATCTGGATCGGGGTGCGGGCGAAGAGTGGTCCCTTCGCCGCGTTGATTGATGTGCTGATCGCCTATGCCGCGACCTTGCAGGGGGTGATCAAGGCGATGAGCGGGCGGACCGTCACCATCTGGAACCCGGCCAAGTCGCGCTAAGCCCCCTACTGACCCTTCACATAGACGCGCTTGCCGCCGATCCAGGTTTCCAGAACCTGGGTCTGGCGGATGTCGGCGGCGCGCGAAGTGGTGATGTCCCGGTCGATCAGCAGGAAGTCGGCGCGCTGTCCGACCGCCAGATTGCCGAACCGCTTTTCGGCAAAGCCCGCATAGGCGGCCTGACGGGTGAAGCCGTCCAGTGCGGCTTCGAAGCTGACCTTTTGTTCGGGCATCCAGCCGCCGGCCGGTTCTCCCTTCGCATCCTCGCGCGTCATGGCGACGGCCATGCCGACGAAGGGATTGGGGCTTTCCACTGGCACGTCCGATCCGAAGGCCAGAGGCACGCCATTATCCAGCATCGTTTTCCATGCATAGGCGCCGGTCAGTCGCGCTTCGCCCAGGCGCGCGGTGGCCATGCGCCAGTCCGACGATTCATGCACGGGCTGCATCGATGCGACGACGCCCAGCGGCTTGAAGCGCGGCAGATCGGCGGGGTCGATGATCTGGGCATGCTCGATGCGCCAGCGCCGGTCGCCCTTATAGGTGTCGTTCAGTTCCTCGATCGCGTTCAGGACTTCGCGATTGGCGGCGTCGCCGATTGCGTGCACGGCGACCTGGAAATTGTCCATCGCCGCGCGGCTCATATAATTGCGCAGTTGCGTGTCGGGAATCATCGGCAGGCCGCGCTGGCCCGGAGCATCGGCATAGTCGGCGCGCAACCATGCGCCGCGCGATCCCAGCGCGCCGTCCAGCAACAGCTTGATCCCGCCCATGCGCAGATGATCGTCATAGAGCCAGGGCGTCGGTTCCGGCCCGGCGATCAGCACCATATTGTCCAGCCCATAGGCGTAGGACATGATCCGCACGCGCAGCGCGCCGCGATCCGCCGATCGACGAAACGCCTGCCAATCCTCCATGCTGGTGCCCATGTCGGCAATGCCGGTAATGCCCATCGACAGCAGGGCGCGCTGCGCCTTTTCCAGAGCGGTGTCGCGATCCTTGGGCGCAGGCGGCGGCACGACCTTCTGGATCAGGTCCATCGCCTTGTCGATGAAGACGCCGGCTGGCTTTCCTGCCGCCATCTCGATCCGGCCGCCCATTGGCGCCTTGCTGGCGGCGGTGACGCCGGCCGCGCGGATGGCGGCGCTGTTGGCCCAGCCGGCATGGCCGTCCACCCGTTCCAGCCAGACCGGCGTTTCGCTTTCCGCCGCGTCCAGTTCGGCGGCGGTCGGGAAGCGGCCCAGTCCCCATTGTTCCTGGTTCCAGCCGGTGCCGATGATCCATTTGCGGCCCGGATTGGCCTCCACATAGGCGCGGATCTTGGCCTGCGCCTGCGCCAGCGATTGCGTGTCGGACAGGTCGAGCGTGATCAGGGACAGGCCATAGCCCATGACATGGCCATGCGCATCGATCAGGCCGGGGATCAGCGTCTTGCCGCCCGCATCCATCTTGAAACTGAGCGGCTTGGGTCGTTCGGGCCATGGCTGGCCCCGCTTGGGCTTTTTCGGCTTATATTCCGGTTCCTGATAGCGACCGGGGATCAGTTGTTCGACCTTGCCGTCATCATCGACCAGCAGCGCGCCGAAATGCACGATCTTGCCGTTCGCATCGAGGGCGATGCCGTTCACATTGTCGATGACCCCGGACGCGAAAGCGGGAAAGGGCAGGGTGATCGCAGCAATCGCTGCCAGACGAAGCGCCTTCATGCGCGCGTGATCCGCCGCACCAGCGCGCTGGTGTCCTGCCGGTTGCCGCCCAGAGCCTGCACATCGGCGTAAAACTGATCGATCATCGCCGTCACCGGCAGGGTCGCGCCATTGGCCCGCGCCTCTTCCAGCGCCAGCCCCAGATCCTTGCGCATCCAGTCGACCGCGAAGCCGAAATCGAAACTGTCCTGCGCCATCGTCTTCCAGCGATTGTCCATCTGCCAGCTTTGCGCCGCGCCGCCCGAAATGGCTTCGAAGACTGCGTCGAGGTCCAGTTCGGCCGCCTGCGCAAAGCGCAGCGCTTCGGACAGGCCCTGCAACACGCCACCGATGCAAATCTGGTTCACCATCTTGGTCGTCTGGCCCGCACCAGCGCTGCCGACATGGACGATGCGCGCGGCATAGGCCTGCATCACGATCTTCGCCGCGGCGACCGCCGGCTCGCCGCCGCCGCACATGATCGACAGACGGCCATTTTCAGCGCCGGCCTGTCCGCCGGAAACCGGGGCGTCGACGCTGTGGATGCCGCGGCTTTCGCCCTCCACGAACAATTGCCGCGCGATCCGCGCCGACACGGTGGTATGGTCGATAAACAGGCTGCCGGGCTGCATCGTGCGAAATGCGCCGTCCCGGCCCAGCGTGATTTGCGACAGATCATCGTCGTTGCCGACGCAACTGATGACGATTTCGGCCTCCTCGGCCGCCTTGGCCGGGCTGATCGCGACCTGCCCGCCATAGGTTTCGGCCCAGATTTTCGCCTTGCCAATGGAGCGGTTGTAGACGGTCAGGCTGTGCCCCGCCTTCGCCAGATGCCCTGCAATCGGGCCGCCCATGACGCCCAGGCCGATAAACGCAATGTTAGCCATATGCCTCGTACAATTTGTGCGTGCCGACCCGCCATAGGGCCAGTTTTCCGACAGTGCCAGTTTCTTCCGCCGCAATTATGCGTCGAAGCATGACCTGAACGGCCATGCTTCTATTTTTAGGACTAGCGCATTTTCCAAGCCGTCGGCTGTTCCAGCCGACTGGAAAATGCTTTACGGGGCGCCATCATGACCAGCCTAGCCACACTCGAAAGCGCTCTGCCGCTGCCCGTCACCGTCGATGACATCCTTGCTGCGCGGACCCGCATTTCGGGTTCGATCGTCAAGACGCCGACGCTGATTAGTCAGACGCTGTCGGAGATGCTGGGCTGCAAGATTTACCTGAAGTTCGAAAATCTCCAGTTTACGGCAGCCTATAAGGAGCGCGGCGCGCTCAATCGCCTGCTGCAACTGGATGAAGCGTCGAAGGCGAAGGGCGTGATCGGCGCGTCGGCGGGCAATCATGCGCAGGGGCTGGCCTATCATGGCAAGCGGCTGGGCGTGCCCGTCACCATCGTCATGCCGACCACGACGCCGATCGTGAAGGTGACGCAGACTCGCAGCCATGGCGCGACCGTGGTGCAATATGGCGAGAAGTTCGATGACGCCTATGCCCATGCCCGCAAGCTGGAGGTGGAGCAGGGCCTGACCTTCATCCATCCCTTTGACGAGCCGGACATCATGGCCGGGCAGGGCACCGTTGCGCTCGAAATGCTGGAGGATGCGCCGGAAATCGACACGCTGGTGATCCCGATCGGCGGTGGCGGCCTGTTTTCCGGCATGGCGACGGCGGCGCGGGCGATGAAGCCTGACATCCGGCTGATCGGCGTACAGGCTGAACTATATCCGTCCATGTATGATTTCGTGAAGGGCGCGGACCTGCCCTGCGATGGCGATACGCTGGCGGAAGGCATTGCGGTCAAGCAGCCGGGCGAATTGACCCGACGCTTTGTCGAGCGACTGGCGGACGATGTTTTGCTGGTGACGGAACGGCGGCTGGAGGAATCGGTCAGCCTGCTGCTCCAGATCGAAAAGACCGTGGTCGAGGGCGCCGGCGCCGCCGGGCTGGCCGCGCTGCTCAGCCATCGCGAACAATTTGCCGGTCGCAATGTCGGGCTGATCCTGACGGGCGGCAATATCGACACGCGGCTGCTCGCCAATGTGCTGCTGCGTGATCTGGCCCGGTCGGGCCGACTGGCGCGCCTGCGCATCATCCTTCAGGATCGGCCCGGCGCGCTGTTCCATGTCGCCCGCATTTTCGATCAGGAGTCGGTCAACATATTGGAACTGGCGCATCAGCGCATTTTCACCAACCTGCCGGCCAAGGGGTTGAGCCTGGACGTTGAGTGCGAGACGCGCGATCGCGCGCATCTTCAGCGCCTGATCGCGGCGCTTGGCGAGGCAGGCTATGAGGTCGCGCCGATCGAGGTCGCCTGATGCAGCGCCCCGTCTGATAATGGTCTGTCTGATAGTGGAACAGGGCTGCGATTTTCGTGGTAAATGCCCTTTTCAGGGGGGCGTGGCGACGGCATAAGCCAATGCATGGAGCATGATGGGCGCATGATTGAATCGAGGGAAGAGGCATGACGGCCCCTTTCCGATTCCCACGCTTCTTCGTCACCAACCCCAGCCCTTGCCCCTATCTGCCGGGCAAGAGCGAACGGAAGGTGTTTACCGAACTGAATGGCGACAATGCGGCGGAATTGAATGATGCGCTGGGCCGCATCGGTTTCCGCCGCAGTCAGAATGTCGCCTATCGCCCCAGTTGCGCGGACTGTTCCGCCTGCGTGTCCGTGCGGGTCGTGGCGGGCGAGTTTCAGCCCAACAGCACCCAGCGCAAATTGATGCGGCGGAACAGCGATCTGATCGTCACCGCATGCAAGCCCTGGTCGACCGAAGAGCAGTTCGCCCTGCTTCAGCGCTATCTTCAGGCGCGCCATCCCGGCGGCGGCATGACCGAGATGGACGAGATGGACTTCGCCGACATGGTCGAACAGACCCCGGTCGACACCTATGTCGTGGAATATCGCGAACCCGATGCGGATGGTCGCCCCGGCAAGCTGGTTGGCGCCTGTTTGACCGACCGGCAGGGCGATGGCCTGTCGATGATCTACAGCTTCTTCGATACCGAACTGGAGCAGCGGCCGGGTCTGGGCAACTATATCATCATGGACCATATCGTGCGGGCGGCGAAGGCTGGCCTGCCTTATGTCTACCTGGGCTATTGGGTCGCCGGGTCGCAGCGCATGCAATATAAGGTGCGCTATCGCCCGCTGGAAAAGCTGAGCCGTAATGGATGGGTGCGGTTTGAACCGGATGAGCCTGTCGTAGCGCCAAGGCCGGATGAAACGCCCCTTCCGATCGAACTTGTGAGCATGTTCCGCAAGTAGATGCCAAGAGAAGCATGGATATTGTCTATGCCGCCCGGCCGTGTTGTCACGGCGCAATCTTAAACTAGACAATTTCTTTAACCTTTTCCGCTATCCGATGTGGATGCGCGGGAAGAGGGCATCAGCATCGGGAGCGGACGATGGATCGCTTCGCTAACCATCGCTTTGACGATGTGCGCTTTGCGATCGGCAATGGCGCGGGCGCGTCCGACCTGTTTCTGCACCGTCATGATGCTTTGTCTTCCCCGTTGTTCGACCGCGTTTCACCGCCATTGCTGCGCTGGATTGCAGATCAGCGAGGGCGGCTGATCGCCATCGAACGCGACAGCGGGCGCGTCCTGCCGCGATTGGCCGGCGACCCGATCGGCCTTGGCTGGCGTGATCTTTTTCCCCGCATGGATCGTAGAGCCTTGCTGCGCGCAGCCCTGACGGAAGATCGGCCGCAACCGCTGACTCTGCGCATCCGGCAGGCGACGGGGCAGGAGCGCTGGTGCCTGGTCCGCATGGCGCGCGCGACCGGATCGGTCGATCGCGCCTGCTGGTATGGCACGGTCGAGGATGTGTCCGACCAGCATCATGGCGCGGCGCGCTTTCTGGCCGATGCACTGGCGGAAAGCCGGGAACATTATCGCTGGTCGGTGGACCTTAGCCCGCAGGTGCCATGGACGGCGGGTGCGGACGGCAATGTCGAGGAGGTTGGTCCGCGCTGGTTCGACCTGACAGGAATGCTGCCTGAACAGGCTTTGGGGACGGGATGGCTGGGCGCGGTGCATCCCGATGATTTGCAGCGGACGGTTGCGATCTGGACCAGTCACCTTGCCACTGGCACGCCGGTCGACGTGGATTATCGCATCCGATTGCAGGCTGGCGGCTATCGCTGGATGCGCGCGCGCGCATCGGCGCGGCTGGACGCGAAGGGAGCGGTGCTGCGCTGGTATGGCACGCTGGAGGATGTCCATGCGGAGCGACTGGCGCAACGGGCGCTGAGTCAGAGCGAGGAACGGTTCCGGCTGGCGGTCCAGTCGGCGCGATTGGGCATATGGGATTTTGACTGCGTAGCCGGCACGCGGACCTGGTCGGCGGAATTCCGGCGCATGCTGGGTTTGAGCGAGGCGCAACCGGCAACCACGGAACTGGCGTTGAGCCTGGTGCATGTCGAGGATCGCGATCGGCTGCGCGCCATGCTGGATGCGGTGGCGGACGGGATTGCGCCCCCGCATTTCGAGGCGACTTTGCGTATATTCAGGGCCGATACCGGCGCGCTGCGCTGGATTCGCAGCACGGGTTGGCTCACCCGGACGGACGCTGGGAGACCGCAGCGGATCATCGTGACATTCCTGGACGTGACCGAAGAGCGCGACGCCGAAGAACGGATACGCTGGGCGGCCACGCATGACCCGATGACGCGCCTGCCCAATCGGGCGCTGTGGCAGGCGGCGCTGGAAGAGATGGCGGCGCGGGCGCAGGGCAGCGGGACAGGCTTCGGGTTGCTGTTGCTCGACATTGACGAACTCAAGCGGACCAATGATTCGCTGGGCCATGATGCCGGCGACGCGCTGCTGACCGCCTTTGCAGGCAGGCTGATGGCCCTGGCGCCGGAAGATGCCGTGGTGGGCCGGTTGGGTGGCGACGAATTCGGCCTGATCGCGGAATCGCTGTCGGACAGGAGCGCGCTGGAACGGTTCAGCATGGCCCTGATCGACAATGTCCGTGTTCCGCATGTGCATGAGGGGCGCACGCTCGATTGCGGGGTCAGCATCGGCGGAGCGGTGTTTGGCGACCATGCCGACCGGGCGGAAGATTTGCTGAAGGCGGCCGACCTGGCGCTTTATGCATCCAAAGCGTCGGGCAGGGGGCGTTTGACGCTGTTCCATTCGGAACTGCGCGCTGAAGCGCAACAGCGCAGTTCAATGATTCGCATGGCGCGGCAGATCGTGTCCGACAATCTGGTGGTCCCTTATTATCAGGCGCGGGTCGACATGCGCACCAACCAAGTGCTGGGATATGAGGCGCTGCTCCGCTGGGTGCATCCGCGCATGGGCCTGCAACTGCCCGGCAGCATCGCCGCCGCCTTCGACAATGGCGAAATCGCTGTCGCCCTGACGCGGCAGATGCTGGCGTCGGTCCTGCGCGATCTGCGCCAGTGGCTGGACGCCGGGCATGATCCTGGTCGCGTTGCCATCAACGCGTCCGCCGCCGATTTCGCGTCAGGCGATTTTGCCGACCAGTTGTTGCAGCAGCTTGATCGGTTCGCCGTCCCGACCGCGCATTTCGAGGTCGAAGTGACCGAAAGCGTATTTCTGGGCCGGGGCACGGATCAGGTGGCGCGCGCACTGGACCAGTTTGTGCAGGCGGGCGTGCGCGTGGCGCTGGACGATTTTGGAACGGGCTTCGCCTCGCTCACGCATCTGAAACAATATCCTGTCGATGTGTTGAAGATCGACCGGAGCTTTGTCAGCAATGTCGAGCAGGATGCCGGCGACGCGGCGATCGTGGACGCCATCGTCAAACTGGGTGTCAGCTTTGGCATGGAAGTGGTTGCCGAAGGCGTCGAAACGGCGGCGCAGGCGCAATTTCTGCTGCGGCGCGGCTGCGTGGTGGGGCAGGGCTTTCATCTTGGCCGGCCAAAGCCATTCGCCATGCTGAGCCCGCCGATGAAAAACGCCGACACCAACTGAAAGGCAGAGCAGCGTTGGACGGTCGACCGCTTCATGCAGAAGCGGATCGTCTTCCATTACGGCTCTGCCCTGAAAGCCGGCCGTTTATTTGCAACGGCAGCTACGCACCGGCTTGCGCCGATGGCCGACCCGTTCGGTAACATAACTGGTCGTGGTGGTGGTGACGACTTCGGGCTGCACCGTGACCGTCGTGACGATCGGTGCGGGGTAGAAATAGCCGCCGGAGACATAACCGCCCTGACCCGCCGGCACGGAGCCGGCCCCCCAATGCGGCGCGCCGCCATAGGGCGGTGCGGCATAATCGACGCCTGCGCCGCGCACATCGCCTTCGAACCGGCCGTCATAGGTGCCGCTGACCTTGCGCCCGTCATCGGTGGTCCAGGTGCCGGTCCAGCGGCCTTCATATTCGTTGCTGCTGGTCACGCTGTCGTCAGCATAACCATATCCGTCATCATAGGCGGCGCCCGGACGGCGTGGCGGTGGTGCGCTGTGGCGTGGGCCGTCTTCCGCCTTGTCGATCGCCATGCCGGCGACAGCGCCAACACCCGCGCCGATCAACGTGCCGGCGGTGCGGTTGCCCCGGCCTGCGATGCGATTGCCGGCAACGCCGCCGACGACTGCGCCGATGGCAGCGCCGCCAAGGCCATTGTCCCGGCGGGGCGGGGCATAGGCGCCTTCATCGGGCGCATAGCCGCCCTCGTAGCGATCCCAGTCCAGATTGCTGCGGGAGTCATAGACCCGGCCATAACGGTCGGTCATGACCGCATCGTCATAATAGCGCGACCAGCCATAGCCATAAGCCGGCGTCGGCAGGCCATAGGCGCCATAATTGGCGATATAATAGCTGGGGCTGATCCAGTAGCGGGGCAGGACATAGCCATAGACCGGGCGACGATAGGCGCCCCATCCGCCCGGAGCGCCCCAGCCCGCGAACCAGCGCCCATTCTGGCGCGGACCCCAGCGATGGCTGGCCCAATTGCCGTTCGGATGCGACATATGCGTGCCCGGGCGCGGCCCGCTCCAGTTACCGGATGCTTTGCCCGCGACCGCAGGGGCAGCCGCGCCTGCCAGCGTGATGCCGGCGGCGATAAGCAGAAGGCGGGGATTGACCATGGTTAACGCTCCCTGTTTGCACGCGTGCAGGGGCGACGCGCGAACCACAATTGCTAACGCCTCGTTTAGCATGATGATCCGCGTTGATCCACGGTTGGGCAGGGAAGGCGCTGTCCCGAAACGGGGCGACGCGCCGGCGCGGTTCGCTGTCGCCAGCGCGCGGGCGTTAACCGTTTAGCCGATGCGGCCGGCGATCAAAGCGACCAGAGCCTCCAGGCCATGGGCGTCTTCCCGATCGAACCGGGCCAGCCGTGGGCTGTCCAGATCGAGCACGCCGACCAGTCGTCCTTCATGCAGCACCGGCACGACGATTTCGGATGCGCTGGCGCCATCGCAGGCGATATGGCCCGGAAAGGCGTGAACATCCTCCACCAACTGGGTTTTGCGGGTTTGGGCGGCTGTGCCGCACACCCCCCGTCCCATCGGAATGCGAATGCAGGCAGGCTTGCCCTGAAACGGCCCAAGCACCAGTTCGCCATCGACCATCCGATAGAAGCCGGCCCAGTTGAGGTCGGGCAGGAATTGCCAGATCAGCGCGGACAGATTGGCCATATTGGCAACCGCATCCGGTTCATCGCTGGTCAGTGCGTCCGCCGCCTGAAGAAGGTCAGCATAGAGGATCGTCTTGTCGACGGCGGAGGTGGGGGCGAAATCATACATGGGCGCTCATATAGGCATGCAGGATCGATGCCGCCAGAGCGTGCGAATGATTGCGCATCCCTCTACCCGCACATGGGCCTCAACCTACGGATGGGGTCGCCTTGTCCGCCTCTTCAAAACGCTGCCGCAGCTTTTTGATGTGCCGGGTCTGGAAAGAGAAGAGCAACAACAACAGGAGGGCCGCTGCGCCCAGCTGGATCGCCGCCACATAATATGGTCGCCGCATCGTCCCGGAATAGCGATAGAGAACATAGACATTGTCAGCCAGAGCAATGCCGGCATTGTTATAGAGAACCCGGATGGGGCCTGGCAGCGCGTTGCGCATCAGCGTGCCGGAAACGGACATGACGGGGTCGCGCGGCTGACCTTCGATCATGCCTTCATACGGGGCCAGTTGCACAACATAGCGCACCGGCCCTGCGCCTTCCGCCGGCAATATGGGCGCGAAGCGCGTATCCTTGCCCGTCAGGATCAGATCCTGGCTGAGCGTGGTTGTCTGGGCAAAGATGATCCGGCCCGTCAATGTGGTGGCGCCATTGGCGGGTCGGGGTTGCACTTCCTTTCCGACCGTAATCGGTACGGGTTGGGCGCCACCCGGCAGGAACAGGGTGGCGATCAGCGACAGCACCGCCAACGCCGCAAAGAAGATGGAGGTCCGCCCCAGCAAAAGGCGCCAAAAATTCGCCTTGTCGAGCAGTTTCTGCTGCGGATCCTGCGGCGCGGCGTCCTGTTCTTCCTGCGCCTTTTTCAGGCGGGTGATGTGAACCAGGAACAGGCCGGGCAAGGCAAAGAGCAGGGAGAGAAGGCCAAAGGTGGCGGCAGGCCAGCTTTTACGGAAGACGGCAAATTGCCATTCCGAGATTTTCGCGAACAGGCCCGAATAATTCCACAATTCCCACAACACGAACAGGCTGACCAAAATGGTCCAGGCGATGCCCAGGCTGCGAATCTTCAGGCGCCGCGAGTCGGAGCTATGTGTTTCGGCCGGGTTTTTGTATGCCAGCGATGCCATAATCCATCCCTCTCCGCGCTATTGCGCGATCATTCCCGCGTCAGATCAATGCCGCTATGGCGGGAAAATCTCCAATAATAAAATCAATGTTTACCACAAGGTTCCTTGTGTGAGTATCGCTTTATCCTGCGATCATCGCTTGTTAGACCAGCGTGTGGGAAAATGGTCGAACACAGCCTTGCCGACAGCAACCGGCATCATGATCGCGCGGACCCATGCGCCGATCCTGATCGGCATTGCGATCTTTGCGCTGCCGGCGCTGATCATCGTTCATAATCAGTCCTGGTCGACGTCGCAGGGCGCTCATGGACCGATCGTGCTATTGTCTGGCCTCTGGCTGCTCGCGCGCGAATGGCGGGTCGCGCCGCCCGCACGGCCGGGCAATCTGGGATGGGCCGTCGCGGCGTTGTCGCTGTCGCTGATGCTCTATATATTCGGGATGATCATCGGCATTGCCTGGCTGATCTGGATGGGGGGCGGGATCAGTCTGATCCTGATATTATATGCCCTGACCGGCGGAGAGCGGGTGCGCGCCCTGTGGTTCCCGTTGCTATATCTGTTGTGTGCGGTGGCGCCGCCCGCGCGATTGACCGCCCCGTTGACCGATTTTCTGACGGGCTGGCTGTCGGGCCTTTCGGTCGATCTTTTATGGATGGCCGGCTATGATGTCGCACGCAGCGGGGTGGACCTGTATATCGATCAATATGAGTTGCGGATGGCCGATGCCTGTGCCGGACTGAATTCGCTGTTCAGCCTGTTTGCGATCGGCATGTTCTACATCTATCTGCGCCACCGCGCCGATTGGCGCTATGCGGTGCTGCTGGCGCTGATCGTTCCGCCTATTGCGATCATAGCCAATCTGGCGCGCGTCCTGATCCTGTTGCTGATCACCCATTATATGGGCGATGCGGTGGCGCAGGGCTTTGTGCATGAAACCACGGGCATGCTGATGTTCCTTGTCGCGCTGGCGGTGCTGATCGGTGTGGATGCGGCCATGACGCCGATCCGCAAGCGATGGATGCGGCCATGAACGGCGTGGCAGGGCAGAAGGCCGGATGGAACCGGCGAGAATGGCTGCTGGGCGGGATGCTGATCGGTGCGGCTGGCGCTGCCTTCGCGCTGCGGCCCCGTGCCGCCGCGCAGGCGATCGCGCCAGGGACGCTTGCGCATATCATCCCGCAGACGATCGGCCGCTATCATTATCTCAGCGCAAGTGGGCTTGTCGTTCCGCCACAGAGCGTGCTGCGCGAAGTGACCTATGCGGATGTGCTGACGCGGGCTTACGGCGCGCCGGGTGAGCGGGCCGTGATGCTGCTGATCGCCAGTGGATCGGCGCAGGATGCCGGGCTGGCGGTGCATCGACCGGAGGAATGTTATCCGGCGGTCGGCTTTGACCTGTCGCCGATCCGCACTGTTCCGCTGAGCGGACCCGTGCCGGCCGGCAGTCGCGCCTGTTTCCTGACGGCGCGCCGGGACGACCGGACGGAGCATGTCTATTTCTGGGTGCGTGTGGGGGATGGCTTTCCGGTGTCGCCGGTCGATCAGCGACTGGCTGTCATCCGGGCCAATCTGGCGGGTGATTTGCCGCTGGGAGTGCTGGCGCGCTTCTCCGTGATTGGCGGTGACGCAGACGAGGCGCTGGCGATGGCGGAACAATTTAACGCGGCTTTGCTGCAAGGCGTGGGGGCTTCAGGGCGGGAGATGCTGCTTGGGCATGGGTAGGCAATGGCACTGGCTGGCGCTGGCGGCGTCGCTGGGCGGGTGCAGCGACGAAGCGCCGCAGGGGCAGGTGATCGCGCGCGTCAACGGCATGGACATTACGCGCCGCGAACTCATGACCGAAGTGCGGGCGCAGGGAAATGTGGCGACGCGCGATGTGGCGGCCGTGCAGGGGCTGTTGGTCCAGAGGCTGATCGACCGCAAGTTGCTGGCCGCGGAGGCGCGAAAGGCGCTGGTCGACCGTTCCCCTGATTATCAGGCCGAACGGCGACGGATGGAGGAGATATTGCTGGCGAACCAGATGGCGACTCGTCTGAGCGGCCAGATTGCAGAGCCAGGTCCAGCCTCCATCGATCGCTACATCGCCAATAACCCACATATGTTTGCGCAGCGGGAGAGCCTGCTGGTCGACCAGCTCGATTTCGACCCCCGTGCTGCGGAGGCGGTGCCGGGACTTGGCCGCATGCCCACGATCGATGCCATGGCAAAGGCGCTGAGCGCCGCCGGGATGATGGCGCATCGTCACGAGGTGATGCTCGACAGCCGGGCGGCGACGGCGGAGGGCGCGCGGTTGTTGCACGAATGGCGTGTGGGTGACGTCATGCTTGTGCGTGGCGGCGCCCAGGCCCTGATTGCGCGCCGCTCCTCCAGCAGCGACAGGGAAGAACAGCGTCGCGCCGCCCGAATGGCGCTCATGCAACAGGCGCAGGCCGATATGGTGGAGGCTTTGGCGATCCGACTGCGGCGCGATGCGACCATCGGCTATCAGCCCGGCTTTGCTCCCGCGGTGAAACCCTGACCTGTCATTGCGCCGTGGCCAGTTGCCGGCGAACCTTCTGCCGGCGCTGACCAATCTGACTGAGCTTGAAGACCTGCGCCTGAAGCCAGTGTAGCGGCCATGTCAGACAGCTGTACAGCAGGGCATGGACGACGATGGCCGTGCAGAGGATGGCGACGAACAGGAACGGCGTTTCGACCCTGGGCATGCCGGCCAACATGCTGGGGTACAGGATCAACAGCACCCAGCCATGCAGCAGCAGGATTGGCAGGGATGCCTGACCAAAGAAGCGGGCTGTGCGGCCGATCAGCAGCGGCGCGCTTATCTTCGCCGCCCAGAGCAGAAAGATGATGAACAGCAATTGCTGCGGCACATAGACGAAGATTGATCCATATTGGCCGACCATCGGCTGCGAGATGAAATGCAGATCGCACGTCAGGCAAGGGCCGATGCGGAAAATGCCATGGCGGTTTATCATCGCCAGCAAAAGGGTGAGCGCCAGCGCGAGCATGGCCGCCCAGCCCGGTATTTTCCGGGCATCCGGCAATTTCATCCCGATCAGGAAAAACAGCGTGGCGGTTAGCCAGTTGCGCCATTCGAAAATATTGTCGGGCGCGCCCAGTTTTTTGCCGATCCAGATCGCCAGGACGGAAACGCCGACGATGAGAAGGAAGACCGGCTTCGATCGCAGAAAGGCATAGGCAAATAGCCGCGCGATCGCGAGCACGATGAAGAACCAACCGACGAAGCTGCTATATCCCGTGCCCAGCAGCAAAGGCTCGAACAAGGCGCGTGCGGCTTCCCCATTGGATGCATAGCCGACCCCGATGAGCAGGATCAGGAAGCCGATGACATGCGAAATCATGGCGAAAAGGAACAGCGCCACCGACAGATGCAGTACGCTGGAAGGGCCTTTCTTTCCCAAGGCAGGGGCAGCCATGCCATTGAGGAGGAAGAAGGCGGATACATTGGGAGCCAGCAGCTTGAGCTGGATCAGCGAATACCATGCCTGATCGCCCATATAGCTGGCCACGCCGATCATGGCATGCAGGTAGAAAACCGCGATCAGCAAATAGCCGCGCGCAACCTCCTGCACGTCGCCAGGAGTCTTTGTCTGTGGCTTGAACAACAGATCATAGGCGCGCGAGTTGCGCAGAAAACCGATCACTTGTTGCATGATTGCAGATCCATCATGCCACCGCCCCACTGCCAATATGTTTCATGAAGTTGGGCCGAGAAATCATTCGTCCACAACATGTGAAGAGCCATCGGTGAAATCCTGTCGACAGCGTGCCCGTCCTGCATCGATTCCGCAAGGAGCAGCGGGACTAACCGGGCCGCAGCGCGTTTGGCCAGATAGGGGCGCAGATGATGCCCGCTCCAGCGTTCGGCGACGGGGGTCCAGCCCAAACGGGCAATTTCTTCGCCACGATAGAGGATGCGAGCGCTTTCCGGCCGATGGGTGGTGAGCTGATTTTCTGCGGCCTCTATGCCATCGGCGATGTCGATGGCCATGTCTGGCGGTGCGATCGCTGGCAGGGGCTGCGCCCTGAAGCTGCAATAGTGTGCGCCCAGCCCCTCGATCGCGCCGCGCGCATAACAATATTCGCGCAGAATATTGTCCATGCGCTGTCGCGCGCGGGCCAGCCCCATGCCTTCCAGCAGGCTCAGCAGGCGCGGCCCCATCGCGATGACGGGCCGGTCGATCAGGCCGGTGCGGCGCAGGACGCCATAGCGGATCTTTGCCCCACGCCCTTTTCGCCGCAACTGGCGCGCAGCCTTGAGCGCGGCGCCCATGTCCGGGTGTTTGAGCGCCATCAGGGCGTCAGATCGACCCTCCTCCTTGGTGCGGCGCAGGATGCTGCGGGGCGAGGTGGTCAGATATTCATAGTGCCAGCCGAGCGCGTCTGGCGCATAATGAAACGCGACACCCGCCTTCATCAGACGCACGCCCAGCTCCAGATCTTCGCGGGCATGAGCAAATTGCGGGTCAAGGCCGCCAACCGCCTCCCATATTCTTTTCGGCAGCGACAGATTGCCTGTCAGCAGATCGGAGTAGACGAAGCGATGTCCCGGACTGCCCAGTTCATTGAAATGGGCGTTCCACCAGCGCCGCATGAGGACGCGGAAGTGGCTGCCCGATCCATGGGGCTGGGGCGGGTAGGGGCCAAGCACCGCACGGCCCGTTCCGTCCTGATGCGCTTGCGCATGGGCGGCGACAAGGCCGGCCGTGGGAATGACATCATCGTCCAGAAACAGCAGCAAGTCGGTGCTGGCCTGGGCCACGCCGGCATTGCGCGCGCGGGACGGGCCAACGCCGGGCTGTTCGATCAGGCGGATGGGGAAGGGCGCCTGATAGGCGGCGACCATCGCCTGCGTGCCATCGCGGCAATTGTCTGCAACGATAATGACTTCAAACGGCGGCGTGCCTGCCTGCTGGGCGGCGAGGGCGTCAAGCAGGCTGCGCAGAAGATCCCGGCGGTTATGCGATGGAATGATGATGCTGATCATGATCAGGCCCGCTTCCTCTGCGCAGCGGCCACGCGGCGCGCGCGTAGATAACGGCCCGGTCCGGCAATGGCTCCTCTGGTCTGGGTCCATGCAATGTTGAAGGGCATGGTGCGGTTTTGTTGCTGTCGCAAGGACCGCGCCAGCGACGGGATCTGATGCCGCAGCCAGGTCAATCCCCGCACCAGCGCCTTGGGGTTGTGTTCAAAGAAAAGGGATTTTGTCAGGATCGCGAAGAAGGCGCATTCATAGCCATAAATCTGGCGCTGCAATTCCTCCATCGACCGGCGATGGCGATGCCAGTTCAGCGCCTGCGGATCATAGGCGATGCGGTAGCCGGCCGCCAGAATGCGGCGGCAATAATCGGTGTCGCCACCGGCGCAGGACAGGGTGCCGGCGTCCAGCGCTTCGTCGAACAGGCCGATGATGTCGACCGCCGATCGCCGAATCGCCAGATTGACGCCGGCCGCCGCGTGCCAGGCGTCGAACGGATTGGTCGTCATCGCATCATAGGTGAAGCGCTTGAAACCGCGGCTGAAGCCACCCACGCGCTGGAACGCGACCTGCGCTGGCGCATCCAGTTCCAGCGCCATGGTCAGCCCGCCGGCGGCAAGCACCATCGGATCTTCGAAATTGCGCAGGAGATTTTGCAGCCAGAGCCGGTCGGGCATCGCATCATCATCAATGAAGGCAATGATCGGGCTGCTGGTGTTGGCAATGGCGGTGTTGCGCGCGACATCCAGGCCGGGCCGGGGTTCGCATATATAACGCACATCGGGATAGCGGGCGACGAGCAGGCGCGTGCCGTCTGTCGACGGAGCATTGTCGATCACCAATATGGCCGGCGCATCGGGCATGGCGTGCAACCCGTCGAGGCAGCGTTCCAGATCCTCCGTCCGGTCGCGGGTGCAGATGACGACCGTTGCGTCGGGCAGGGTCGCCGGCGCCGGATCAAAATGGGGCAGCCCCATTTGTCGTTCGAGCCAGCGCTCCCAGAAAGAGGAGCCGGCGGCACACAAGAGGCGGTCGCGCAGCGGCGCATCTTTGTTGCCCGCTTCCCGCCAGAGGATCGCCTGACCACAGGGCACATTGTCGATCCGTAGCAGGACCAGAGCGCCATCCTGACCGTCCTTCAGATCCAGTTGATCGGGCAGGTGATCAATATCATAGTCGAGGACCGCGAGCGCCATCAGCTTTGCACATGCCAGTGGATGGGCGGATTGAGCGCGCCCTTTGACGGACCGATGCCTGTTACCTTCAGCGGATAGACTTCCGCATGATAATCATAGACGGTCTGCCAGTCGGATGAGAAAAGCCCGATGGTCAGATGATAATTGCCCGGCGCCAGATCGAGCCGATCCATCTTCAGCTGGACCCATCCCTCGGGCGAGAGTGAGATATTGGCGATCTGGCTGTGGGTTTCGTAACGGCAGACATCGTCATCGCCATAGATGCCGATAAGCGCGATCGGATTGCGAACCCGCGTCAGCCGTTCATAGCCGAAGACGATCTGGAGCGCGCTGCCGCTGGGCAGCGTGTCGATGGCGTGGCCCTGACCATCCTGCAACTGCACCGACTGGATCTTCATGTCGGCCGATCCGTAGCGGTTGACGCCATGGACCAGTCCGGGATCGGTCGGGATCGGCGCGGGCGGTGGGACATGCTCGGTCGCCGCGACCTTGGCATCAATGGTCGAAGAGTAGAGCGCCAGTGTTTCCTTGAGCGGTCCATAGGCGACCATATGGCCGTCCTTCAGGAACAGCGCATCGTCGCATAATTCTTCAATCTGCGAGATGTCGTGCGACACCAGAAAGATGGTGCAGCCCGATTGCCGGATCGCTTCGACACGATCGAAGCATTTCTGCTGAAATGCCTTATCGCCCACCGCCAGCACTTCGTCGATCAGCAGCACTTCCGGGCGGGTATGGACGGCGACCGCGAAGGCCAGACGCATCTTCATGCCCGAAGAATAGGTGCGGACCGGCGCGTTGATATGTTCTTCCAGTTCGGCAAAGCCGACGATCGCGTCGAATTGCTCGCTGATTTCCGATCGGAGCATGCCGGCGATGACGCCCAGCAGATAGACATTTTCGCGGCCGGTCAGATCCTCTGTCAGGCCCGCGCCGATGTCGAGCAGTGCGCCGATCCGGCCATGGACGGTAATGCTGCCTTC
The DNA here is from genome assembly GCF_042647625.1 of Sphingobium rhizovicinum. Classification (NCBI taxonomy): domain Bacteria; kingdom Pseudomonadati; phylum Pseudomonadota; class Alphaproteobacteria; order Sphingomonadales; family Sphingobiaceae; genus Sphingobium; species Sphingobium rhizovicinum. The sequence continues at coordinate 1,361,611 of NZ_JBHRVU010000004.1, forward strand.
GTCAGGCTTTCCGACGCCGCCGATCAGGCGCAGCAGGGTGGATTTGCCCGCGCCGTTGAGGCCGATGACGCCCACCGCCCGGCCGCGCGGCACGGCAAAGCTGATGTTGCGCAGGCCCCAATAGGCTTCCGGCTTCTTGGATTTGTGGCCCGAGAGGAGAAAACCCTTCAGCGTGGTCGGGCGGCCGCCGTCGCGGCTGCGATACATTTTGCCCACATTGCTGACGACGATGGCGCCCTGTCTCATAGTTCGTCCACGAAACGCGCGCTGACCCGGTTGAAGAACCAGGCGGCGAAAAGAAGGACCGGCACGGCGAGCGCCAGAATGCGAAGATAGTTCAACGGATCGGGCCAGACATGATCCAGGAAGATCGCGCGATAGCCCTCCAGCACCCAGGCCATCGGGTTCCACAGGGTCAGGAAGGCAAAATCATGGTCCGCCTGCAACGGCCGATAGAAGACCGGGGTGATGTAGAAGCCCAGCATCACGGCGATGCCGACCAGATGTTCGATGTCCCGAAAATAGACATGGATCGCCGCAATCAACGTCGCGAAGGCAAGCGTCAGCAGAAACTGTACCAGGATGACGGCGGGCAGGGCCAACATGCTGATGCCGGGCGGTCCGACCTGGATCCAGGAACAAATCAGCAGCAGCGGCAGGGCGAGCATGAAATGCACGCCATTGCTGATGATCGTCAGCATCGGGAGCAGATGAACCGGAAAGCCGGGCCGCCGCACCATTTCCCGATTGCCGGTCACGGACAGGGCGGACGAAGTGAGCGAGGAACTGAACCATGCCCAGGACAGGACGCCCGCGAACACGAAGGTCGTGTAGTTGGGAATTTCCAACGGGATGACCGAGGTGAAGACGGTCGCGAAGATCAGCAACTGGCTGAGCGGTTTCATGAGCGACCAGCCCAGGCCGATGGCCGATCGCTGGTAGCGAATTTTGAGATCGCGACTCACCAGTTCGATCAGCAGATCGCGCCAGTGCAGGAAATTATAGGACCGGGTCGTCACTTGGCGGAACTCCCGTTCCCTGTAATCGGCATGCGTCCGGCCCGGCCGGATCGCCAAATCTGTGCCATTGCCAATCTCAAGCCCCCCGAGATCATGGAATAGTCGCAGCGCTTCTTTTCCTCGGGCTTGTTATCGCACCGCACAAAAAAGCTAAAGCAGGAATTTCTTTATCTGTTATGTGTTGAACGAAGGTTAGCGACTTGATTTTTTGGGTGCTCCACCAAAAGAATCCTGTCCGTAACAATTAGCGGGGGAAGAGCACCGGCATGCCGGATATCTCGATCATCATTCCAGCCTATAATAATGCGATCACGATCGGCGATACGTTGCAGAGTGTGGCGGCGCAGGGCTTTCGGGAATGGGAGGCCATTATCATCGATGATGGTTCGTCTGATCGTACCGCGGAAATTGCGCGCTTCAGGGCCAATGCGGATCCGCGTTTTCGGTTGATTTCTCAGGAAAATGCCGGCGCATCCGCCGCACGCAACAGCGGTATCGCGGCGGCGAAGGGCGAATGGGTGATCTTTCTGGACGCCGACGACCGGCTGGCGCCCGATCATCTGGAACGGCTGCTTGCCGCGGCGCGAAGAGTGCCGGATGCCGGCGTCCTGCATGGCGGCTGGCGGCGCTTCAGGCAGGGGGAACTATGGTGGACGCCGCATCCGGCGGCGGCGCTTGCGCCATCGCCCTTCGCCGTGGCGGCACGCAGTTGTCCCTTTGCGATACATAGCGCCATGACGCGGCGCCAATATATTGTGGATGCCGGCGCTTTCGATCCGTCGCTGCGGGTGTGCGAGGACTGGGATCTCTGGCAGCGCATCGCCCGGATGGGCGTGAAATTCGCGTCGGTGGCCGATGTCTGGGCGGACGTGCATGTGCGTCCGCAATCCCTGTCGAGCGATTCGGCCCGTCTGCTGGAACATGGCCTGACGGTGATCCGGCGGGGGCATGGACCTGACCCGCGTGTTGCCGCAACGCCGGACCATATGGCTGGAGAAGCCGAAGAGAAACTGCCGGACGCTCTGTGGGCGCTTGCCCTATGGGCTGTCGGCGCCGCGATTGGCCGGGGAGGCGATCCCCTGCCGTTGCTGGAAAGCGTGGGCGCGCCGCTCCCCGCCGTCATCGACATTGCCACGGCCGTCGACATATTGGAGGACGGGCTGGTGGTCGGTGGTTGCCTGGGCGACGCGCCATGGCCCCGGCTATGGCAGACGGTTGGCGGTGGCGTCGCCATTCTGGGGAATTGGCTCGATCGCCACTCGCCATCCGGTGCGTTAGGGCGACGCATCGTCCATCATCTGGAAAGCCGGATCATGGCCGGCCTGCCGTGCGACGTGACCGCTACGATCGGATCGGTCCATCAACAGGTTATCGATCTGTCGCGCGGCGTTCCTGACCTGATCCTGCCTGGCGTCAGCCGGCTGCGCTGCATCATTTTGCTGGGCGGGGAGGAATTGGTCCGGTTCGAACGGCGGATATTCGGCGCGATAACCGGCCGGGCGCTGGCCGACGAAATGCGCCTGCTGGTCGATTCTGCCGATCTGCGGCGATCGGTGGCGGCAGAACGGTTGCGGCGCGGGCCGCTGCAATATTGGCAGGCCGCGCAGGGGCGTTCGGTCCGATCGTATATGCGGCTCTGGCAGGCGCACAGGGCGCAACAGTCGATCGACCAGAAAGGGGCGCCTCCCATGTCGTTGCCCTATGCTTCGGTCCCCGACCTCATCTTTGATGGCGCACGCGGACGCCCCATCAAGGAGCAGGGGCCGACAGCAGTGGCGCGCATCATTGCGGAGGCGAAGGCAGATGCGACGCGGCGAGAGGCTGCGGCGACCCAAGACCTGTCCGAAGCGCCCCGCACTGGCCCGGATGAAGGGGAAGAGGTCGACTATACCCAGCAATCCTATTGGGAAGGGATTTTCTCCAGCAAGGATCCGTGGGATTATCGCAACAATTATGAAGCGCTGAAATATGACCAGACGATCGATCTGATCGCTGGCCGGCATTTTGACGATGTGCTGGAAATCGCCTGCGCGGAAGGGGAATTTACCCGCAGGCTGGCTCCTCTGGCGACCCGCATATTGGCGACCGACATCGCACCGTCCGCCGTGGAGCGCGCCGCCGAGAAACTGAGCGATCTGCCGAACATCCGTTGTCAGCAACTTGACCTGCTGACCGATCAGCCGCCGGGCCAATACGACCTGATCGTATGCAGCGAAGTGCTCTATTATCTGGATGACGCCGACACGCTGGCGCGCTTTGCCGAGCGGGTCAGCGCGCATTTGAAGCCGGGCGGATGGTTTGTCACCGCCCACGCCAATCTGTTGGTCGATGAACCGGACGCCACCGGCTTTGGGTGGCCGCATCATTTCGGGGCGAAGGGGATTGGCGCAGGCTTCGCCGCGGCGCCCGGCCTGCGCATGGCCGCTGAGTTCTGGACCCCGCTCTATCGCATCCAGCGCTTCGAGAAATCCGATGAGGCCGGTCCTATCGACCATATCATCGGGGATACCGCGCATCCTTTGCCGTCTCGCGTGGCGGAGCAGGTATGGTGGCGCGCGGCAAAAAATGTCGGCGGAAGCGATCGCTGGCATGATTTCCCGATCCTGATGTATCATCGGATCGCGGAGGACGGCCCTGCTGCGTTGGCGCAATGGCGCACGACGCCGGCGGCTTTCGAGACGCAACTGGCCTGGTTGCGGGACAATGGCTGGCGCGGCCTTTCGTTCGATCGCATGGCGGAGGCGTTGCAGCAGGGGCATGCCCTGCCTGAAAAGACGCTGTTGCTAAGTTTTGACGATGCGACCCGCGACTTCATGGAGCATGCGCTGCCGCTGCTGCATCGTTATGGCTTTCCCGCGACGCTGTTCGTGCCGACGGCGAAGGTGGGGCAGGTGGCCGACTGGGACAGCGGCTATGGCGACCCTGCGCCCTTGCTGAACTGGGAGGAGTTGGAGGCGCTGAGATATTGCGACGTGACGATCGGATCGCATGGCGCGACCCATGTCCCGCTGACCATATTGTCTTCAGAGCAGTTGGTGCGCGAACTCGCCGGATCAAAGGCCATGCTGGAGGAACGGATCGGGGGGCCGGTGCGGGCGATCGCCTATCCTTTTGGCGATTATGACCCGATGATCCGGGAAATGGCCCGGCAATGCGGCTATGAATTTGGCTTCACCTGCTTTGACGGCCTGGTGGACGACAAGGCCGATACGTTGGTCTTGCGCAGGCAGGAAGTGAAGGGGGGGATCAGTCTGGAGGCTTTTGCCGCCCTGCTGGGCGGATCGACGTCGACCGGGGACGGATAGGGGATAGTTCGACTGCGGCAATATCCGGTGATATTGCCGCAATGTCGACGATGGTCAGATGAACTGGCTTCCCACCGGCAATGAAAAGGGATCGGCGCTGGCAGGCGCGGCATCGGCTGAGGGGGTGGAGCCCTTGATGAAGCGGTATCTGAGCTGTTCGATCACCGTTGTCGGCGCCACTGAAAACAGCATTTCCGCCGCGATGCCGGGCGATCGGCGCGCTATCAGGGCGATCAGGCGCGGCAGTTGGGCAAATCTGCGCTGATGGATGGCGCGGCGGACGATCCAGCGGCCATAGCGGGCAAGCCCGGCATGAGACAGAGCCTTCTTGTCGGGATGACGGGCATCCATTTCATCGATCACCAGCAGCCAGGATTGCAGCATGCGGGCCAGATTGCTGGACATATTGTCAGGCAACTGGCGATAGCCGATCTGATAGTCATCGACCACGCCGAAGGCATAATGTTCAGCCACGCGGCAATAGAAGAGAATGTCTTCGCAACCCTGCGCATTCTTGTCGCGCAGGGATGGATCGAAACCGTCCGCAGCCTCCAGAGCAGCGCGCGTCACAAGCACGGCGCTGCCGTTGCCGATGAAATTATAGGTCAATAATATGTCGAACACCTGCCCGGCATGCGGCGTGTCGTCCCAGCGGTAAATGACGCGGTCCTGACCATCGATCATCACATAACGGCTGTAGACGAGGCCGACCGGCTTTTCCGGATCGAGCAAGATGGCGAGTTGCCGCTCGGTTTTGTCCCGGGTCCACAGGTCGTCTGCGTCGACAAAGGCGATATAGTCGGATTTCGCCTGTTTCCAGCCGGTGTTGCGGGCGCGGGCAACGCCGCCATTGGGTTGCCGGATCAGGCGGATGCGCGGATCGCGCGCGGCAAATTGTTCGACAATGGCCGGGCCATTGTCGCTTGAGCCATCGTCGACCACAAGAATTTCGAGATTTTCATGGGTTTGCGCCTGGACGCTTTCCAATGTCCGCGCGATCCATTGCGCCGCATTATAGGCGGGGATGACGACGCTGACCAATGTTTCGTTTGTGTTCATGTCGACTATGGCCTGAATGTCGGTAACATGTTGCATCATCCTGACTAGTGCGGGTGTGAAGCAATAGGATAAACGATAGGGCGCTTCTCCGCATGGTTACAAGTCGAAAGGGAGAGGGCCGCGTCATTGTGTCCATTTTCTGCACATTCGTCTTGGAGAAGTCATGACCATCGCATTGCTAGCCGCCGCTGCCGTCACAATGGCTACGCCTGCAACTGCGCAGAAAATCGTGGAGACCGCGCCGCCCGGTGCGATGATCCGTCTGGCGCCGGGCAAATATGACCGCCTGCAAATCAAGCGGAAGCTCTGGAAGCGTCCCATTACCATTGATGCGACGGATGCGACGCTGACGCTGAGCATGGTTCAGTCGGGCGGCGTGGTTGTACGGGGCGGCACATTTGCCGGCGCCCTGGGGACGGGCGGGGAGGGGTATGCCATACAGCTTCGGCAGAGCCATCATGTCATCTTCAATGGCCCCAACATCCAGTCGTCCATCCGGGGGCTGGTGATCGACCGATCCACCGACATTCGGGTGACACGCGCCACGATCACGGGCATGCGGATCGACGGCATCAACATCGCGGCCTCCCAACGCATCACGATTACGGACAGCAGTTGTTCGAACTTCGATTCGGGCGAGGCGCATCCCGACTGCATCCAGATGTGGTCCCGCCCCGACCGGGGCATCACCCAGGACGTCACCCTGCTCCGCAACCGCTCCATCGGCAAGATGCAGGGCTTCACCGGCTTCAACCATGTTCGCAACGGTGTGAATGACGGGGGGTTTGATCGCATCACAATCAAGGACAGCTTCGTCGCGAGCGACAAATGGCCCAGGGGCATTTTCCTGGGCGACTGCCGCAATTGCGTTGTATCCGGCAATCGGGCCGAAACCCTGACCGGGGCCAGGTGGATGGAGACGATCGAGGTTCAGAACTGCACGGCCTGCGACGTCAAAGATAATGAGAATGGCCGACGGCCCGATGGCCCCGGGCGCCCTCTACCGCCCGTTCGAAACCGCCAACCCGGATAATCTTGGCCCCAGCACCTGCATAGTGTCGGCAACCAGCCGGTCGCGGCCGCGCCGATTGAGGTGGCAGGTGTCGCGCCGATAGCTGTCATCATAGGCGGATACGAGCGGGCCGGTCAGGAAGCGCGGCGATCCATGGGTGAAGCGGGTCATGGCGGCGTCTATGTCCGGCCCGTTGTTGCGCCGATGCATGCAGCGCGTGCTGCGGTATAGCAGCCATGGGGTTGCGCGATCGATAAGGCCGGTCTGATCCAGCCGGTCGATCAGCGCCTTTTGCTGATTGACATAAAGGTTGGGGTCGATCAGCGTATTGGCGTCGGTCTCACCCTGAATCCAGAGCACATAGTCCGGGCGATAGCCCTTCTGTCTGGCCTGCCGAAGCTGATCCGACAATCGCTTGAGGTAGCCGGACCGATCGTCCAGCCAGTCGCCCAGTTGCACGCCGCCTACGGCGCCGTTGATGAACAGCACCGGCCTGCCGCTTTGCCGATGGATGGCGTTGCCAAGGGCGGGCCAGAGGCTGTCGCCGTCGCCCGTCGTCCCCAGGACAGGGCTTTTCAGCCCGTAGCAGCGCCCGTTGAAGATCATGTAGCTTTGGTCATTGGGCACCGCTGAGGGCGGCCTGTCATAGGAATTGGCGGCGTTGGACTGGCCGCCTGTCACGATGATGATCGGATTGTCGTTTGGGCAAGTCCGCTCTTCATAAGCTGCGACATTGGTGTTGAATGTCGTCACCCAGAATTTGGGCAGCCCCAGCCGTTCGCGTATTTCCCGCTTGGCGTCGTTCAACAGATAGGCATTGCCGAGAAAAGGACCGGCAATCGCAACGATCAGTGCAAGAGCCGCGACGGCCAGACCAAGCCAGATTATCTTGCGCATATCAATAGCCTGTGGCGCCGTGGAAATGGCGAAGGGACATAGTCATCTGCGACCCGCTGACGGCTGGAAGCCATAGCCCGGCGTGTCTTCCGCCTGTTTGCGCCGGTAGGCCAAGGCAACCACGATCGCCAGAACCATGAAGATCAGGGACGCATTGTCTTCCTGCGACAGGGCAATCTGGCAGACCATCCATGCGCACAAGGTGACGCCGGCGGCAAGGGCATATCCGCCCTCTTCGCTGTTGCTGCTCATGCCGAGGCGGAAGCCCTGAACCGCCGCCGTGGCGATCATCCCGACATAGCAGGCAAAACCGATCACGCCGTAATCCATCAGGAGGGTGATGACATAGCTGTCGAGCGAAATGTCTCCCTGCGGATTGGTCCAGCCAAGCGCCTGCGGCGCCTGACCAACGCCATAGCCGTTCAGCGGTCGTTGCATGATCTTGGGGATCGCCAGCAACATCTGCTCCCGGCGGCCCTGGTCGCTCGCAGCCTGGGTGCCGCCGCCGAGCACCGAAATGCGGAGTCGATCGACGGTAAGGACGGCGACGACGATTGCGCAGAAGATTGCCGGATAGGCGGCGAGGACGGCGGTGGGCAGCAGCGTGTTGCCGCCCCGGGTCCGCGCGCGCAGCGCCCATGCCCCGATGAACAACGTATGCGTCACCAGCATGCCGACCAGACCGATGCGCGCCTGGGTCAGTTCGACGGCAAACAGCAATGTTATGTCCGCGGCCAGGCAGATGCCCTTGAGAACCAGATTCCGTCCGAACAGGATATAGTAAAGGAAGAAGGGCGTGGTCAGCGCCATCCATTCGGCAAAGGACAGGGAAACGATGAATGGGCCGGTCACGCGATACTGGCCGTCGCGGAAGTGCGGGGTGAGGTTGCGCGCGATCAGTTCGGTGTCGCTGATGGAGAGGAAGGACGGAATATGGTCCATCCACAAAAGCGCCTCATTCTTATATTCCGCAAAGGCGATGCATGCGAGGAATATCCCCATGGTGCGTAAGGTCGCCGCCCATGTCATGATCGTCCCCGGCCGCGAGAAGATATAGGCCGCCATGAGCAGGACCGACGTCCAGCCCAACTGATCCTTCACGAAGAAGCTGATTGCCGAGCGATAGTCGTGCGCCATGGCGAGCGACGCCATCTGGATGATCAGGAAGGCGCCGAAGAATTTGAAGAACAGGGGGGATGCCCGGAAAATCCCGCCCAGTTCGGCGCGAAAGTCTCGGGATACCGACACGCTGATCGTCAGCATCAAGACCGCCAGCGCCAGAAAGGCGCGCCGTATTTCGATCAGCGGAAAGCCCGGAATATCGATCGCGATATAATAGGGCCAGATCGTGACCGCCACGAAATAGGCGAAAAACATCTGTTGCATGAAGCGTGTCGGCGGCGTTGCGCCTTCCGGCAGCAGCCAGATGATCAGCGCGGCGAGCAGGGCGATCGGAATCGCAAAGAGCGACATGCGCGCCGTCGGCATCATCGCAATGGCGAGGCCGACACCCGATGCGATGCCCACCAGCATCAGCAGAAGCAATATGGTCTTCCAACGCCCGAAGTCGGGACGACGGTAGCCCATATATGGGACTGAATTTCTTCTGCGCTGGCTGTGCAATTCGGGCAGAGCCATTTGGGATTGAGATGCCACTGGCCCTCCGAAAGCCGACCGGCGGATAGGCCGCATGTGCTGATGTCCTACATAGTAGCCAAGTCGACGCGATGACAGCAACAGATTATGTCGGCTTTTGCCGTTCTGCGGCCATGCAAACGGATGATGTTGCGTCAAACTGGTGCAGTTGAACGCTGGATTTTAGAGCTGCTTGCCTTGACCCGCCATATTTGATTAGACGTCTTCATGGGCATGAATGGAGCTGCATCGTGGCTCGGCGACCTGCGGGGTGAGAAGAGAATGATTGTTCACACCCTCTGTTGGGCGGTCGCGGGGCAATCCTTGTCCCATGACGGAGGCACTGTCTGACATGTCCGTTCAGCAATGGCTGAGAATCCTCTGGGCCAGGCGCCTGATCATACTGCTGACCCTGGCCGGGGTTCTGGCGGGCGCCTTGATCGGCGGATCGCGCCTGTCCAAAACCTATGTCGGCAAGGCGCGGATCATGGTCGAACTGGCGACCGATCCGATTACGGGCGCCAAGATCGAGCCGCGCGCCTTTGAGGCTGTCGTAGCGACGCAGAGCGCGCTGATTCAGGATTTATCCGTGATCGGCAGGGCGGCTGAGCTGATGAACTATGTGCCGACTGGGCCAGCGAAGAGCGAAGCGGAACTGCGCGCGCGGCAGGGAGTGGCGCGGGGTCTGTCGCGCGCGATCGTGGTGACGAATGTGCCCAATTCCAACCTGATCGATATTGACGCCTATTGGGGCTCCTATGACGAAGCCCGCAAGCTCGCCGAGGCCGTGCGGCAGGCCTATATCGAAATGTCCATTCGCCAGCAGCGGGGATCGGCGATCCGTGCGCTGACCATCATGCAGCAACAGATGAAGCTGTTCCTGCGCCAGCGCACGATCGCGTCGGAGCGCCGTACGGCATTCGAGCGCAAGCATGGCGTGGTCCTGCGGGACGATGGCGAAGACAATAATAACGACACCATGACGCAGATCGCCAACGCCAGCGCCGACGAATTGCGCAAGGTGGGGCGCAGTCAGACAGCTGCGGCGGGTGTTGCCCGCAATATGCAGGCCCTGTCACGGATCGATGCCGCCCTGGGCGCGGCGCAGGCTTCTTTAGGCCCCAATCATCCGCAGGTTCAGGCGCTGATGGCGCAGAGGGCGGCGCTGGCCGCGAATGTGCAGGCACCTGTCCGGTCGGCAAATTCGACTGTCAGCGTGCAATCCATGATGTCGCATCAAGTAGAACAGATGCTGGCGAACCGTGGCGTTCTGGCGGAAGGCCGGATGTTGGTGACGGACGAGTTTGCGTTCGACAATATCATTCGCGGACTGGCGGCGCGCATCGTGACGACGGCGCAGCAGGCCAATGTCGTCAACAGCGGCGTGACGCCGGTTGGCGCGCCCGGCGGTCCCATCATACCCGTTGCGCCGAACTTCATCGTGGTGGGGATCGTGGCGGCGCTGGTGGGGCTGATCCTGGGCATTCAGGTTGCGATCATCGTCGAATTGCTGAACCGGAAGGTTAGGGGTATCGAAGATCTGGCGCGACTGGGTGTCCCCAACCTGTCCAGCCGTCATCAGGATGATGGCAAGAGCGTCGGCGGCGTCACGCTGGTCCCTGCCGAATGAGGCGAAACCATCCGTCGGCGTAGCGCGCGGGTCAAAGGCTTTTCGATCGTGACGTAAAAGGCCATGGCTGCAATCGTGCCGACCACCACCAGCAGCAAATGACCAAGGCCCAGCGCCTTCCATGATTCGGGCAGGAAGACGGCCGCGCGCTGGGTGAAACTGTTGGCAATCGTGTGCAGCAGATAGATGGTATAGGAGGCTGCACCCAGGAACAGGCCGGCTTTCGGAACACGAACGCGGGGTTCGACCCGCACCAGTCCGTGCAGCACGCCGGCAAAGCCTATGCCAAGCAGCAAGGTCCACCATGTCGCTGCGAAAGACACATAATCATTGGTCCCATCGCGATGGATCGCGAACAGGGTGCCGATGATCAACAGGCCAGCCAGCAGCGCCGATGCAAGGATCAGTGGCACGAAGCTGGGCGCGTAGGTTCGCCGATTGTGGAGTAGCCCCAACCCCATCCCCAGCATGAAGTCGAGCGTGAAGGTCGACAGGAAGAAGGATGGCAGTCCATCGATCGCCGCGCCGCCGGTGGCCAGCAGCAACTGCCCGATGGTCGCGGCCGCCCACAGCGCGAATATGGCGGTTCCCAGCCGCCGATTGACCAGCAACAACAGGAACATGGCGTAGAAGAGCATTTCATGGCGCAGTGTCCACACGACGGATGGCAGCGTCGGTTCCAGCGACGGCCATAGCAGGGCGGATCGGGCCACCATCAGCGGATCGACCGATGCGCCCATCACGGCACGCAAGACGGCCCACCCCAGGACGATGATCCATAACGGCGGCAGCAGGCGGATAGCGCGCTTGAGCAGATAGGGACGGGCGGTTCCCGGCATGCCGATGTCTCGCCCGTGCGCCATGGTGATGATGAAGCCCGACAGGACAAAGAAGAAATCGACGCCATGCTCGCCGAAAGACAGCCACCGCCATTGCGGTCCGCCAAATTCGTCCGCCGATGCGTTGGCATGGAAGAAAACCACCGCCATGGCCGCGATGCCGCGGGCCAGTTCCACCGTGCGGATGGTCAATGAAGGGCGATCCGTTTGCGTCATGTTAACCAACAAATCCTGCTTGCATCGGTTTGTCGAGCGCCTTGGGGTAATTCGCCCCGAATAAGTGCCGGTAGGGCGTTTGCGGAAAAGCCTGTCCTACACGAACTCGATCTGAGCAGGAATGAAAGGAGAACATTGAGCGGAGGCCGACATGACCGATCTTCTATCCAGCTTTGCCGATTCGCCCGTTGCGCCTGCCCGGCGTTGCTTCGTCATCACGCCCGGCGATGCGACGCCGGTCGACCCCACGCCCAAGGCGATTCGTGCGCCGAGCGACGGAACCATCATGCTGCGCGCGGTCGACAGCGAGAATGACGTCGCGCATCCCGTTCGCGCAGGAGAGGTTATCGCGGTTCGCGTCGCCTATGTCCGGGCCACGGGAACGAGCGTAACCGGCGCCATCATGGGATATGCCTGATGCGGTTCGGCTTTGGCTTTGGCCCCATGCCGCAACGGGGTGCGATGGCAGAGGCGGCTGTGGCGGGCAGCCTCGCCACGTCATTCGCCCTGACGCCCAGCGTCCATTATCATCCTGCGACCCAGTCGGCGACCCTGGACGGCGCGGCACGGGTGTTGGCTTGTCCGGACCTGATGGCGCTGGCCGGCCTGTCCGGCGTCAATGCCGGTGGCGTAACGATCGGTCCGGTGCAGATGACGGACGCGCTGGGGCGGCGTTTCTGGCGGTTTCGGGGAGCGGACGCCCTTGTCATCGCCAATAGCCTGACCGCCTTGTCGGCGCGGGCGGTGGCCTGCTTCATGGTTGGGCGGGTGCATCTGGCCAAGAATACGGCGAACTTCTTTTCGCCCCGCTATGCATCCTATGTCGATGACACGACCAATGCGACTTATGCCGGTGGCGCGACGTTACGACAGGTCGTGACGGGCAATAGCGCGCCATGGCTATATGGTGCTGGCGTTGGCGCCTTTAGCGATACCGCCAATGGGCATAAGGCTATAGCCGGCGCGCAGATGCAGGTGATCGGCGTCGCGTCTCGAACGACGGCCAATGGCGGCCAACGCCTCTATGTGAATGAAGGCGTTGCCAGCGTGGCCCAGTCGGGCGTCACATCGACCAGTTGCACCGGCGGCCTGATTGGCGGGGTGCCGGCATCGTCCAATGCGATCACCTTGGGATCGGCTACATCGAACAATACGGGCGACTTTTTTGATTTGTACGAATTCGCCCTGTGGAATGGGACGATCAGCAATGCGCAGGCTGATGCGATCGCCGCCGCCATGACCGCCAATTACGCCATTGCCGCGATCGACAGCCAGTTGGTGCTGGAGGGGGACAGCATCACCAATGCGATCCCAACCGCATTGGCCGTAGACCCGACCAGTAGCGGCAACATGGCCATGATCCTGACGGAACCGGGATCGCTGCATGTGCCGGCCAGTTGCCGGGTCCTCTGTCGCGGCACATCCGGCGCGCAGGTCAGCGATCTGGCGGCGCGGCGGGATGCGGGCAACACGCTGGCATCGGCCCTGTTGCCGGGCGGCGCTGCAAAAAATGTGATCGCCATCCAGATCGGCCGCAACAATGTATCCGAAAGCAATGGGAAGCAGAATAGCGCGCAATTTTACGCAGCGTTGGTGCCGCTGCTGAACAGTGGATCGGTCGGCTATCTGCAACGGGGATGGAAAGTGGCGCAGGTCGCCAACATCGCCGGGCCGACCACCGCGGTGACGAGCAATGTGCTGGCTGGCGAAGATACGATCCAGAAGCGGCTGGAGGCGATCCGCCTGCTCATCGCCGATCCGGGCGCGCATCTGCCCAACCCGTCTTTCCTGACTGACTGTCTGGCCGGACCGGGGCAGGCTTATGACGGGCAACTCGCCGTGCTGCATCTTTATGACGTGACAGTCGGCGGCGACACCAAGTTCCGGACGAGCGCGGATGCCGCGGATGCGGCTTCGGGCTATTATGACACGGACCTGACCCATCTGCGTCTTGCCGGGCAGCAATTGATGGTGACGGGCGGGGATACGCCCGCCCTGGGCTACGCATCCTTGATGTAGGGATGCCCGATCAGGCCCAGAGATCGTCGTCGTCGGTCTGCGGCGCATGTAGCAGGATATAGAGCAGCAGACCGACGGCAGTCAGTGTGAAGCCGATAGCGGCCATTGACGCCATGCTCATTTGTTCCCCGCTTCCCTTGCCGCGCATCAGGTGGCGGCAACACCCATCCCCAGGGACCATCTGTAGCCGGTGGGCATTGGAGAACGCATAAGGATGGTGGTTAACGGCCCGTTTGCAGCCGGCGCCGGAGCATTGGCGTGGGCGCAGTATAATGGCCCATGTTGCGAAGTGCGATGGCATGGAATTGCAACATCATGGATCAGGAACGCCCCATCGTCTCAAATCGATACCGCGTCGCAACAAAAAATGTCGATGTGCCGTGTCAAAGCTTGCATCTTCTGTAGCGCGCATCGGATCGTTCAGGCTACAAGGGCGGCGGGACGATGGAGAATGACGTGGGCTGGCTATCAAAATTCTTTTCCCGCAAAGACGAAGATGAGGATTTCGATCCGTCAAATCTGTCGTTGATCGAAGGGGGTGGAAGCCGGGTGGAGGACGATCGCACGTCCCATTTTCCGCGCTTTCATGGTTCCGCCACCGATCAGTTGCGCGGGTTCAGGGGTGGTCCGGAGGACCGTGTTCGGTTGAAGCTGCGTGATGCCTTCACGCCGGCCCAGCCGGTGGCGGACATTCGCCACCTGGCGGGCCGCACCACCGTGCTGCGCTCGCTTATCCGATCGCTGGAGGATCAGCGGCTGCATGTCGTGCTCTATGGCGAACGCGGGATCGGCAAGACATCCCTTTTGCGGGCGCTCACGGAATTGGGGCAGGAAGCGCAATATCTGGTGCGCTACACATCCTGCGGTGAAGAAAGCGACTTCAGCACCCTGTTCCGGTCCGTCATCGAAACGATCCCGCTGCTGTATCATGCCGATCATGATCCGACCGCGACGGAAATCGAGGAAGGCAAGGCGCTCGACAGTCTGCTTCCCGCCGGCACGCTGAGCGCGAATCAGATCAGCGATCTGTTTGCCCGACTGTCTGGCACGCGCGTGCTGATCATCCTCGATGAATTTGATCGCAGCCCGCATAGTGGTTTCCGGCGGTCGATCGCCGAACTGATCAAGAATATGTCGGACCGTTCGATCCGCGTGCAACTCGTCATCGCCGGTGTCGCCAGCAATCTGGCCGAACTGGTCGAACATATTCCCTCGATTCGCCGCAACATCTTTGGCCTGCGCGTTCCGGCGATGGAGGCGGATGAAATTCGCCAACTGATCGAAATCGGCGAGAATGCAAGCGGCATGACCTTCGATGCGAAAGCGGTGCAGCTCATCACATCCTTCTCGTGCGGATCGCCCTATCTGGCGAGCTTGCTGGGGCAGCATGCGGGCATGTCGGCGATTGATCGCGGCGCGCGCGAAACCGGCACGCCCGATGTGGCCGAGGCGGTGCGGATCGCGCTGGAGGAAATCGAGCAGCGCGTGTCCGAACGCTCGGTGGAAACCATCCGCCGCGCCTTTGCCGAAGGACATGACTTTGCGCTCGCCACGCTGGCGCGCATCGCGATGACGCATGGTGGGCGGCTGGACACGAAGGGCGATGAACAGGCGGCAGCGTGCGAACGCGCGGTCCTAGATGCGGGGCTGCCCTATGATCTGGTCGTACCCGTCGGCAAGCCGGAGGATGGCCGGTACGAATTTCGCGAGGAAGGTCTGCCGACCTATTTGTGGATGCTGATCGCGCGCGAACAGCTTGACGATCCATTGAGGGCGGTCGCCAGAATTGGCGGTTGACACGATGCGTCCGTCCAACGGGCGCTAAGGGAGACTGCACGATGGCAGGTCTGGTTTCCAAACTGGTTGAACGCGTCCGCCTGAAACTGTGGAAGCGCCGCCAGCATGACAATCTGGCGTTGCGGGCGTGGTTCCGGGACCGGCATCGGATCGATGTTGGCCTGTACAGCTATGGCTGTTTCGATCAGTGGCGGATGCCCGGGCCGATCAGGATCGGGCGCTATTGCTCGATCGCCAACAGCGTGCGATCCGCCCCGATCAATCATCCCTATGATGCGATGACCACCCATCCGATTTTATATGAGCGTAAATTCGGCGCGGTCGATGCGGACATCCACTATGACGACGCACTGGTGATCGAGGATGATGTCTGGATCGGACATAATGTGATGATCTTGCCCGGCTGCAAATTTGTCGGCCGTGGCGCGATCATTGGGGCAGGGGCGGTCGTTACGCGCGATGTGCCGGCCTATGCCATCGTCGCGGGCAATCCGGCCCGCAAACTGCGCGATCGATTCGCGCCCGATCTGGTCGAGGCACTGGAGGAAAGCCGCTGGTGGGACCTGGAGCCGGCCGATCTGGGCGGATTGATCGGCCAGAACCGGGACCTTGTCTATCATCCCACGGCGCAGGCGGTTCGCGCCTGGACTGCCAGCCGGGGCCAGCGATGAGCGTCGGGGATCAGGCGGCGCCTGCGATCAGCATCATCGTGCCGCATTATCAGGATCTGCACCGGCTGGACCTTTGCCTGTCGGCGCTGATGGCGCAGCAGGGCGATCTGGATTTCGAGATTATCGTGTCGGACAATATGTCGCCCTGTGGCGAGGCGCGGGTATTGCAGGCGATTGCCGGGCGGGCGCGGCTGACGATGGCGACGGAAAAGGGGGCGGGGCCAACCCGCAATGCGGGGGTGGCGGCGGCGCGCGGCGCCGTGCTGGCCTTTACCGACAGCGACTGCGTGCCCGATCCGCACTGGCTGGCCAGGGGCGTGGCTGCGCTGAGCACATATGATTTCGTCGGGGGACGGATGGTGGTGCTGGTTGCCGACGATGGCCGGATGACAGGCGCGGAGGCGTTCGAGCGGGTTTTTGCGTTCAACAATCGCCGTTATGTCGAGGAAGAGGGCTTCACCGTCACGGCCAATCTTTTTTGCGCGCGGGCATTGTTCGATCATGTCGGCGGATTTCGCACCGGCCTGTCGGAAGATCTGGAATGGTGTCGCCGCGCGACGACGGTGGGCTATCGCATCGGCTATGCCGAGGATGCGGTGGTTGGGCATCCCGCGCGCGCTGACTGGGGGGAACTGGTCGGCAAATGGCGGCGGATCAATGCCGAGACTTTTGGGCTGTTCAAGGGGCGCCGCCATGGACGCCTGAAATGGGGCATGCGCAATCTGGCCTTGCCGTTGTCGGTCATCCGCCATGCGCCGCAGGTGATGCGTAGTCCCTCTATTGCTGGGCTGCCAACGCGGCTGCGCGCATTGAGGACATTGGCCGCCATTCGGCTGTGGCGGATGGGCGATGCCTATCGCCTTCTTTTTCGGAACCCGTCCTGATGCATGTCTCCATCGCCATCGTCGCCTTCCGCAATGCGCAGGAAATAGCGGCTTGTCTGGAGGGGCTGGCGCGATCCACCCATCAGGATTTTGACGTCGTCATTTGCGAAAATGGCGGCCCGCAGGCCTATGCAGCGTTGCAGGCAGCCGTGCCCACCCGGTTGCCCGGTGGGCAGGTGGTCGAAACGATCCTGGCGCCGGGCAATCTGGGCTATGCCGGGGGCGTCAATGTCTGCATGCGCGCGCGACTGGACGCCGATGGCTGGTGGATCGTCAATCCCGACACGGTCCCTGACCCGGATGCGCTGGCAGCCCTGATTGCGCGCCTGGCCCAGGGTGATTGCGCGGCCGTGGGCGGCGTGCTGCATGATGTGAAGGGCCGGATACAGGCCTATGGTGGTCGCTGGCATGCGGCGCTGGCGCGAGCCGAATCGATCGGCAATGGCGCGGCCTTGACCGATCGGCCGGATGCCGCAGCGATCGAGCGGCAGATGAACTATCTGCTTGGGGCGTCGATGCTGATCGGCCGCGTCTTTGTCGACAAGGTGGGCCTGATGCGGGAAGATTATTTCCTCTATGCCGAGGAAGTCGAATGGTGCCTGCGCGCGGGTGCGGCCGGACTGAAGCTCGGTTTTGCACCGGATGCGCGCGTCTGCCATGATCAGGGGGGACGACGGGATCGAACGAAACTCATCGCAGCCGCCCGCGCATGCCCATCTATCTGGATGAGCGCAACAAGCTTAATGTGGTGCGCGACACTACGCCTGCCAGCCTGCCGCTGGCGGCGATGGCTTCCTTCCTGCTGACATTCTTGCGTTACGGCCGGCGGGGCGCGTGGCGGCAATGGGGCTATGCGCTGGCCGGCTGGTCGGCGGGGGTCCGCAATCAGCGCGGCATGCCGCCGTGGATGCAATAGACTAGGCAAGGGGGCAAGGGCGCAATTCCCGTTGAGGAGCAGCGCCCGCGCTATCCCGATTTCAAAATTCGTTGAGGATCGTCCCGATCACATTGACCTTATCGGACTTCATTTCCTCGATCAGCGCCTCGACATCCGACACATAGGTCTTGTCCTTGCGCGCGACGATGATGCAGTAACGGACCACCGATGCGATCCGGCGCCCATCGGCATTGCTGTTGCTGGCTGGCGTGTCGATGATCGTCACTTCAAATTCGCGCATGCACAGGTCGAGCAGCGACTTGAATCGCTGGCCCGACAGCAATTCCTGCGCGCGCGTGCTGCTGCGGCCGGCATAGATGATCGACAGCGAGGGCAGCACTTCTTCCTGGATGATGTCGCCATAGTTGACGTTGGTGTCGGCCAGGCAATCACGCAGCGACGGCACTTCGCGCGACGGCACGATCATTTTGTGGATTGCCGGCGACCGCATGTCTGCGTCGATCAGCAGGGTCTTGATCCCGGCACGTGCCAGCGAGACGGCCAGATTGACCGACATGAAGGTCGAGCCGCTCTTGGAATTGGGGGCGCACACGGCCAGGCCCCGGCGACCCGCCCGGACATGGTGGGCGAGCAAATGGGTGCGTACCGCGGCAATCGCCTCCGCCTCGCCGCTGGTCGGGTCGGACAATACGACAACCTTATCCGACACCCGGAACCGCAATTCGTCCTGAGCGCCTCCAACTACGGTATCGATCGGGTCGGCGGGCGTGCCGAGCGCGTCTGCCTCCGCCTCGATCATCTCCGGTTCGACCGCCTCGACGCGTTCAGCTTCATTTTCGCTATAGGGCGTGTTCATGTCGCTGTTGTCTTCCTTGGCGCCATTGGGCTGCGGATTGCTGTCGTTCATCATCTACCTCAGGCGGCCTTGCGGCCGAACAGGCCGAACCATCGGGATTGTTGGGGCTGGTCTTCGGCCTTCAGGTCGTAGACCACCCGGCCGATCACCGGCACATCGGCGGTAGCAAGATCGTCAATGCTGCGCACGCGCCGCTTGCTCAGTTCTGCACCAATTGCGCCGACCAGACCCAGGCCGATGCCGGCGCCAACGGCGCCCAGCAGGATCAGGCCGATTTTCGGCGAAACGGGGCTGTCAGGGGCAACGGCGCTGCCCAGCAGGGTCAGGCCGCTTTCGCGCGACGCTGCTTCAAGGCTCAGTTCACCGGCGCGCGCCATGGTCTTGTTATATTGATCGCGCAGCACGTCGACCCGTGCCTGGATCTTGCGCAATTCGTCGATCTTGTCGCGCTGGGCCAGAACCTTGGCCTGCTGGCTGGCGACCTGGCTGGACAGCGACGGGCCGGTGACGCTGGATGCGCGCGCGGCGGCGAGGGCGGCGCTGCGTTCCTGCGCGGCGGCGCTGGCCAGCGCGGCGCGCTGCTGACGGAGCGCCACGATCTGCGGATGGTTCGGCCCCAGATTGCCCGACAGCGAAGAAATCTGCGCATCCACCTGCGCCAGCTGTGCTGCCGACGGGCTGGTGATGGCGGCTGCGGCCACGCCGCCGGTCTGCATCGGGATCTGGTTGGCCAGCGCCTTCAGCCGTTCGGAATCGGGATCGCTATAGTCATTTTGCAGAACGATGCCGTTCTTCTTCTCATAGGCCGACTTTTCCTGTTCGACCTGCGTAAGCTCCTGCGACACCTTGGCCGCCTGCTGGCGAAACCACTGCGCATTGCGCAGCGCGCCATCCTGGCGGAAGGCGATGCTCTGTTCGACATAGGCGGTGCGGATCAGGTCGGCGATGCGCCGGGCTTCGTCAGGATTGCCCGTCTTATAGGCAATTTCCATGATATTGCTGCCCGGTAGCGGCTTGGCTTCGGTATTTTCGATGATGCCATCGGCCAGCCACCGGCGCAGTTCAACCGATCCTTCCGATCCGCTATCCTTGTAGGCCGCGATCTTTGCGGGATCCTTCGTCCAGCCCAGCGCGTCAACAACCTGGCCGGCGACGCGATAGTCGGTGATGAGTTCCGACTGGGTGGCGATGTAAGCGCGCGCGAAGTTGGTGGCGAGGACTTGCTGCGTCACCGGGTCCGGCCGGACCAGATCGAGCAGCACGCGCGAACGCGCCTCATATTTCACCGGAAGAATGGCGATGGCCAGCAACGCGATGAGCAGGCAGCTCACCACCGAAATGGCGAGCAGCATCCGCCGGGCAAGCAGGATGCGGATAAGCTGGACAAAACTCATATCATTCCCCGGGACGCGCCCGTTCCCTTGTCAGAAGCCTATCAGAAGAAGCGTTCGCCGATTTCGATCACGTCCCCGATCTGGATCGGGGCTTCGAGATTGTAATTCTTCAATTCCTTGCCGTCGCGGATCACCTTGACCTTCTTGTTCGATCCAAGCTGGGTCAGGCCGCCGGCCACGGCGATCGCCTTGCGCAGGGTCAGGCCGTCATCGACCGGATAATTGCCTGCGCGCGAAATCTGGCCGGAAATGTAGAAGGTCTGGGCCGTTGGCACGAACAGCTTGTCACCCGGCGCCACCAGCGGATCTTCGTCGGGTCCGCCCGTGGCGATCTTGCTGATGTCCAGCGTCAATTCCTGACCATTGGCGCGGCGCAGTTTCAGCAGCTTCGCGCCTGACGTCTTGGTGCCGCCGACGCGGGCCAGAATGTCCGACACGCGGTAGGCGCGGTCGATCGGGACGGCGCCCGGCGTTCCGACTTCGCCCAGCACGGTCACATAGCGGCTGGCATAGGTCACGACGGTCACATTGACGGCAGGGTTGGTGTAATAGCCGCCACGCTTGAGCGCGTCGGCCACGATCCCGCGCAACTGGAGCAGCGATGTGCCGCCGGCCTTGATCGTGCCGACCAGCGGCAACTGGATAGAGCCATCCGTCTGGATCTGAACCCGCGCCGGTCCCTGCGAGTCGCCAACGACCCCGATTTCGACAACGTCGCCAGTGCCCAGAATATAGCCTTCGGTCATCGGCGTGCCGGCGACCATGTCCTGTTGCTGGGCCGCGACCGGGCCAGCCGTGACGGCGAGCATGGCCGTGGCGGCCATCATATGCTTGAGCAGGGATACGGTCATAACCGGATTCTCCAAATGATCAGAACTGGGCGCCCAGGGTCAGCCCGATGCGGACGCCATTATAGTCATAGAAATCAGTGTCTGCGTTGCGCTTGCTATATTCGGCATTGGCCGTGAGGCTGAAGCGGCCCATGATCGGCTGGATGCGCAACGCGGCCTGGATGCGGTTGGTCTTGTCTTCATTTACCGGAATGGCGACCGCCGTATTGCTGTAGGTGAAGTCGCGCGCACGATGCGATCCGGTCACGGTCAGCGTCATGCGTTCGTTCAACGTGTAGGCGGCGGTCAGCTGATAATCTTCCATCACGATATAGTCGACGTTGAAGCCGAGCGAAGGATCAGCGGTCCGCGCGGCTGTCGCGTCGAGGGTCAGTCGGCTGCTGGCGCGCAGGTTCAGACCCGCTTCCCAGGTGACGCCGTCAAAGCCCTGTCCGGAGGTTGTGCCGTTACGCTGGTCGACATCGGCATAGGCCAGTTGGACATGCCCGCTCAGACGCGCGCCGATATTGCGTTCGAAGCGAACACCGCCATAGCGCGCCCGCAGTTCCGGGGCGCCCAGATAGTTTACGCCGTCCCGCTGCGAGAAATCCACATCCCGCTGGGCGACATAGACGCGGATTTCACCGATCGATGGCTGGGTATAAAGCAAGCCGCCGCCATAGGTGACCGATTCTGCGTCCGATCCCTTCCGCTGCTGCGAACTGTTCTGCGAATCGGAATAGGACAGCATGGCAAAGGGCTTGATGCCGACGGCGCCGCCGCAGGCGATCAGGCTTTCGACATGAAAGATGGATTCGGTGTTCTTCGTCGTTGCGGCGGACCCGGTGGTCAGGATGTTGAGATCCGCCAGGTCGCTCTGACGCCGTTGATAGCCGCCGGTCACGTTCACGCCGCAGGGGCCAGCCTTCGATCCGGCGCCGGCGGTCAGGTCGATCCGTTCGCGATCCAACACCGAATTGCGCGCATGAATATCATAGCCGACCGATCCCGCGAGCGAGACATAGCTGGCGCCAAATGGTTTATAGATGTCGGCCGACAAAGTGGGGGTGAAGCGGAAATCGTCCTTTTCCAGGCCGCGACGTGACAAGGCCGCGTCGCTGGCCCGTGCGATATTGCTGTCATACAGGCTGGTCACGGACGCGGTGATGACGGACCGTTGCTGCCCCTGTTGCGCAGGCAGAACAGTTTGCGCCTGGACGGGCACAGCCAGTCCCAGCGATCCGACGAACGCCAGCTTTGCAATATCCCGCTTGGCCACTTTTCCCCCCTTATCGGCTTTCAGCATAATATTTGATGGAATGACTTTGCGCCATCATTTCCGTTTTTGAACGATGCGGCGCAACATACCCAAAAAATTCCGAAGTTGTTCACTGATTTTTGCTGTCCGCGCTGCTTTGGCGACATCCAGATTGTGCATTTGCGGGACAGGGTGCCCCAATACCCGACACGACGCGGTCCTGGCGACCACCAGTCGCTTACGCCGGGCCTGCGCCGGTTGCATCAGATCAATCTCTCGTACGTCCAGCGGTTCATAGCAGATGGAACCCGCACCCGCCGCCGACGCCAGCAATGCTTCGCCCGCCGCCGTGCGGCTGACGATCAGGCTGCGGCCTTCCTGCTCATCGAAGGAAGGATAGCCATCCTCGTCGCCATACCAGGCATCGGCGCAGGCGATGTCGGCGACACCGCCGACCGCGTCGGGGCAAATCTTGCAGCGAAACTGCACTTCCTTCGACAGGTGCGCGCCCCAACTGTCGGCATAGCTGATTTCCGCCGTTTGTCCGTCCAGCGTCTCGGCCTTGGCCATGCCGGGCCAGCCCTGTCCGCGATAGCGGAAACTGACCAGCTTGTCCGGCTCCAGCCCCATGGCGCGCACGATCCGGTCTGCGCCGTCATGGCTGGGCAGGCCGCCGCAGAAGAAGGATAATTTGATCGGAAAGCGCCGGTCCACACGCGGATCGACCAGCGCCAGCTGGCGCAGCGCGGAAACGTCGCACGGCTTGCCGACGAAGGCGGTGCGCTGGTCGCTTTCGAGCGCTTCGCCAATCTCCGACAAGGGGGAGGATGCGGCATAGCGCGATCCGGCATAGCGGATCACCTCGTCGCGGGTCCGCGACCATTGCAGGCGGTTGCGGGTCGGATATTCGGCGGACGGCGCAATATGCAGCACATCGTCGACCAGTCCGCTTTCCAGCGCATGGATCAGCAAAGCCGAAATCGCGCCGCCCGACGAGCCGCCAAAGCGCACCTCCGGATCGACGGCATAGCCGGTCAGCACCTGCTGCCATGGCCCCCAGAATATATCCTGATGCGGAGCGCCGCCCCAGGGGGCGATTTTGGCGCCCGGACAGCTTTGCGCGACGGCCTGTTCCTGCTGCTGGTTCAATGGAGCCGACTGAACCGGGCGGCTATAGCCCGGCGCGACCGTCGCCATGGATATGGAGGCAGGAGCAACGCCCGCGCAAAGGCCGCAGCCGCTGCACAGTTCTCCCTGCAGCACGCGCTGCAATGTGGGGGAGGATATGCCTGTCATGCCTGTGATTTCGCGCCCCGATTGCGTAACGCCTGCATGAATACATCTTTCAGCGCCGAACGGTAGACGTCCAGCAGCGACTGAACCTTTTTCATGCCCTGCGCAGCGTCGTCGGACAATGTCGTCCGCTTGCTTAGCCCTTGAAAGACAAAGTCGACGGCGGCGGCCGGATCGGTGATCGTCATCGGCAGCACATGGTCATAATCGAGCAGGCCGAAAAGGCCGCTGAACTTACGGCTATAGGCCACTGGCACGACCGGGGTGCCGGACGAAAATGCGCCGATACAGGCGTGCATGCGGCCGGCAACCAGAAAATCGAGACTGGAAATATAGCTTTTCGCTTCCGATGGTCCGGTAAAATTGGGCACGCGCACGGCTTTTGGAAACTCCGCGACCAGCCTGTCGGCAAGACGGCCGTCATCGTCGGTCGGATCGCCATTGCTGGTGGCGTGCGGCACCAAATGCACTTCGACATCGTCGCGCGCACACAGGCGCGTCAGCAGATCGCGCGTGAAGCGGGCATAGTCATAGCCCAGGCCAAAGCGATTGGTCCCGGTTTCCGCCTGATGGAACAGCAGGCCTGACGCATTGACGCCGATCCGTAGCTTTGGACCACGGCGTTCGGTCGATCGATCCTCGAACGGCAGGACGAAGGCAACATCGACCGACAGGGCGGCTTTCGCCTGCGGCGCCAGCGCCAGCGTGAAATCGAGCGATTGCTGATCGCGCGCCAAAACTGCCGTGCTGCGCCCCATCGCGACAGAGGCGAGGGCGCGATAGACTTTCCCCGTGAACGGGCCGATTGTCTGGGGCGACAGGACCAGCGGCACCTTGCGGGCGATGGCCATCATCTTGGTCAGCCACATGAAGCCGAAGCGCTTGGGGCCATATATGTCCGCGAAGCTGTCGCCGGCGCCAATGTCGAGCACGCAATCGACCGATCCGACCGCTTTCCAGAAGCCGCCCGGCGTCAGCATCGCTTTGCTGTCGATGACATAGGTGTCGACTTCGCCGCGCAGCAATGGCGGCGCATCGCCGTCCCGCATGCTCATTACCGTGAACTGGGGGGTAAGCCCCATTTCGGTAGCGACTTGCCGCGCCAGCGTGATGTTCCCGATCGTCAGCGCACCGACGCCCAGATTTCCGGAACTGACGGAATGCCATAGCAAGCCGACGCGGACAGGTGCGGCGGCACCTCCGACATGGACAGGTTCAGGAGCCTGATAAGGATCGATCTGTGCCGCGCCCTTCAAATAATTCATCCTTTGTCTTGGATATGTCATTGTTGCCGGGGAGGCAAATATCGCAATTGCACTCGGACTGATGATGCAACCGCTATATCTGACTTGCACGAAGATTCAATGCAATGCCCGCCTTATGCCTTCCCGGAAGTGATATCGTCCTGAATGTCCTGTAATAATACGGTGCCGCAATGGTGAGTTGGGGATGGTGCTTGACTTTTCCTTGACGTTTTCGTTTATGATGCGGTGCAGCATGTCCCGGTGTCAATGCCGGGCGTTGCCGTCCCATTTCTGAAGGGAGAGGGACAGTCAACGGCCTTGGCATCGTCAGGGACGGATTGCATTTTCTGCATGAAGTTCGGATGCATCGGTCTGTGGTAGCCAATGATGCTCCGCCTGCCTGGCAGGGGGAGGGGGAGTTGGCCTCTTTTCAGAAGGCCTTGTGCGTGCGGATCGGTTTGGTTGGATCAGGAGGCGGCCATGTCCGCCAGTTGCTGGACCTGGAGCCTCTCTGGGGCGGAAAAGACTATTTCTTCATCACTGAAGACACCGCGTTGACGCGCGACATCGCCAGGAAGCACAAAGCCTATTTCATTCCCCACGTGGCGCTGGGGCAGGCTCGTCTGGGCAAGCCCGTGCGGATGGCGGCCGCCGCTTTTCGCAGTTTCTGGAGTTCGCTGCGCATCATATGGCGCGAACGCCCCGACGTGATGATCACGACGGGCGCGGGATCCTGCTATTTCCCTATCCTGTTCGCCCGTTTGCGCGGGGCAAAGATTGTGCTGATCGATTCCTTTGCGCGCTTCCGGGGGCCGTCTGCCTTTGCGCGCATTGCGGGACCGCTGGCCCATGTCCGAATCGCCCAGTCGCGCGCCGCGGGGGATTTGTGGCCGGGCGCGCAGGTCTTTGATCCCTTTCGCTATCTGGATCAGCCCCGACCGAACAAGGATGCGCTCGTTTTCGCAACGGTCGGCGCGACATTGCCGTTCGATCGCCTCGTTCGGCTGGTCGATCAGGCCAAGCAGACGGGATTGCTGCCGGAACAGGTCATCCTTCAAACCGGCATCGGCAGTGAAGCCCAGATACAGGGCGACATTGCCGATGTCCGGGAAACGCTGCCGTTCGAGGATGTGAAGCAGATATTGCGCCGGGCGGAGATCGTTATCTGCCACGGTGGAACCGGGTCGATCATCACCGCCCTGCGGGAAGGGTGCCGGGTTGTCGTCATCCCGCGCAGCTTCAGCCGGGGCGAACATTATGACGATCATCAGTGGGAGATCGCCCAGGCTCTGGCCGATCGCGGTCTGGTGTCGATGGTGGGGGAAGATGACGATATCGGCGCCGCCATTGCAGATGCGCGCGCCCGCGCGCCCGCCTGCGCCACGCTCGATCCCAGCGCCCTGATCGCGGAATTGGATGGACTGGTGCGCAACTGGAACGAAACGGGCGACGGGAATGTGCGCAAGCAATGACGAATTCTGGAGCCTGCGCTATTATGGTTAGCGGACTCTACATATTTTCGGATTTGAGCAATAACTGGCATTATGCGCTTGCTCGCTGAGCCGGCCGGAAGAGGGATAGCGAAGATGGACGATCAGATTGTGCGTGAAAAACCGTTCCTCCGCCTCGACCGGACGGATGGCTTCTTCGAATTTGACAAGGAACAGTGCAAGGAACTGGGAGCGTCCTTGCACGATCAATATGTCGGCAACGATCCCTTCCCTCACATCGTGATAGACAATTTCATCGATCCAGCGATTCTGCGCAGGGTCGTGGATGAGTTTCCCCGGCGCGAAGACGGTCGATTTGCCGATGATTTTTCCCGGCTCAAGACCGGCTATACGCTTTCCCAGATACGCAGCGCCTATATTCAGGATATGCTGAATGCGCTTAATTCGCTCTATTTCCTTAACTTCCTGTCGAAGATGACGGGAATTAAGGGGCTGGTTTCTGACCCTTATTTCCTTGGCGGCGGCCTGCATGAAACGGCGCGCGGCGGGCATCTGAGTGTCCATGCCGACTTCAACGTGCATCCGCATACCAAGATGCTGCGGCGCCTCAACCTCATTCTCTTTCTCAACGAAGATTGGGAAGAAGAATTTGGCGGAGGTCTGGAATTGTGGGACCGGGACATGAAGGCATGCCAGAAGTCGGTTCTGCCGGTGATGGCGCGGGCCGTGGTCTTCAATACCGATTCGACCAGCTATCATGGCCATCCTGATCCGCTAACCTGCCCGGATATCCGATTCCGCCGGTCGATCGCGCTTTATTATTATACGGCGGCCCCGGCGGCGGCGGTGTTGCCGCACACCACCCTGTTCAAGGCGCGGGCCGGCACGACCGACAAGATGCCCAGCTTCAACGAGCGGGTCATTCAGCGCGTACGTCGCGCATTGCGTTTCCGCATGGGGTGAGCAACGGGATTAAGGCGGTGATGCATGGCGTCTGATGGCGCCATGCATCCTTTGCCATGACCCGATTGCCCGTCGCTGGTTGCTGCGGGCGGACCTGTACAACTGACGGACCTTCATGACAGAGATAGCAAGCCAGCCTACCCGGCGATCCGGCATGAAGATATTCTTCGCCGGTACGATGACCGCGCAGCTTTGTGCGTTGCTGCGCTATGTGGTGCTGGCCCGGATATTGGGACCGGACCAGTTGGGGCTTGCCGCGATCCTGATCCTGACGTCGCAGTTCCTGGATCTGCTGACCGAAGGAGGCATCACTTATTATCTGATCCAGAGCCGGGACGGGGATGATCCACGGGTTCAGGCGATGGTTCAACTCGTCAATATACTCCGCTGCGCCTTCATGAGTGTCGCGCTGCTGCTGATTGCCCAGCCTGTCGCCGACTTTTACGGGCGTGAAGAACTGATCAGCGGCATTCGCCTGCTGGCGGTGGCGCCGTTGATCCTGGGCTTCATGCATTATGACTATCGCCGGCTTCAGCGCGTCAACCGCTTTGCGCCGGAAGGCTGGGTGCTCATGTGTTCGGAGGCCCTGTCACTGGCCGGCTCGGCCATTGCGGCCTTCCTGTTCCGCGATGCGTCGGCGGTGGCCTATGGGCTGGCCGCGCGGTCGCTGGTCATTGTCATCGTTTCCCACATCGTCGCTGAACGCCGCTATGCCGTGGGCTTCGTCCGCGAATCCTGGGTCGCGCTCGGCCGGTTCAGTTGGCCACTGGTTCTCAACGGCCTGCTGCTGTTCGTGTGCATGCAGGGCGACCGGCTGTTCATCGGCAAGCTGCTGGGCGCGACGGCGCTCGGCCATTATGCTGCGATCCTTTTGTTGATTTACTATCCGACCGGCATCCTGACGCGGCTCATCAACTCCCTGCATATGCCAGACATCGCCAAGGAACGGGATCACCCCGCTGAGCGGGACAGTCGCGTGGATATGCTGGCGGGCAACTATCTGCTGCTCGGCATCGCAATGATGCTCGGCTTTGCCGCACTCATGCCGTTTGTCGTGCCGCTTCTTTATGGCGCCGCCTTTGCCCAGTCCGCTTACATCATCGCGATGGTCGGCTTTCTTCAGGTGGCTCGCTTCCTGCGCGGCTGGCCAACGGCTTTTGCGCTTGCAACAGGCCGAAGCGATCAGGTGCTGGTCAACAATGTCATACGCCTGATCGCCTTTCCTGCGGCGTTCGCCGGTCAGCATCTGCTGACAGGGCTGGACGGCATATTGATCGGCTTCACGGTTGGAGAGATATTGGCCTTTGCGATGGCGACCTTCATGGTCGATCGCAGCAGCGGCCGGCGAACGCGTGGCGACATGATGCAGATTTTCGCCTTCATCCTGTGTGGCGCGGCGGTAACGCTCGGCGGGCTTGCCTTTGACGGTCGGGCTTATGGCGAGGCCGCGCTGCTCGCTCTTGTTGCGCTGGCGGCGACGGGCTGGATCGCGATTCGTCAACGCGAAACGGTGAATCAGGCCGTTTCCATGGCGACGAAAATGTTGCAGCGCGTCACAAAAAAACCTCTGCGTTGAACCGTTCCTAAATATAGACGAATTGCGGAACAATTTGTCTTGCTCATACATTCAGTCACTTACGCCTTCGTGCATTTTGTTGCTGTCAGGCTATCTCCTTCATTTTGCAGCAAATCGCGCTTTTGCGCGGCAAAAATGCTGAACGCGCTCATAACCATTGCTCAAAATATGATGCACATCATCTGACCATAGAACGACCCCAACAGAATAAATTTCAATGCGAAGGGAAGTCCCGACCATTGAAAGAACCAGGGGGTCGAAATGACTATTTTCTCGGTGGCTTCGAATGCTCAATTAACGGCTGCGTTGAAGGTTGCTGCTTCTGGCGACGAAATCAAGCTTGCGGCTGGAACTTACTCCAATGTCAAAATTCTAAGCATGAATTTTGGTGATGGAATCACGATCAGTTCTGCGGATTCGAACAATCCTGCAAAAATTACCAGCTTCATGGTAAAGAACAGCACCGGGATTACTTTCAGCGACGTCGATCTGACGCCGGTTGCCGGCTCCAACGACAACAGCCTGGCAATCATCGATTCCAAGGATATCCATCTGGATCATGTCACGCTGACCGGACCGGATGGCGACGCAGGCATGAACATGTCGCCGCTGACCATCCGCACCAGCAGCGACGTGTCGATCACCAATTCCGAATTCACCCATGTCCGCAACGCCGTTCACCTGATGAACAACACGGACGTCACGATCAGCGACAATTATTTCCACGACATTCGTTCGGACGGTATTCGCGGTGGCGGCAATTCGGATCTGACCATCACCAACAATTATTTCACCGACTTCCATCCCCAAGGGGAAGTGGGCGGAACCGGCGATCATCCTGACGCCATCCAGCTCTGGACTACTGGAACGACCAAGTCGGCTGAAAATATCGTCATCAGCCAGAACGTCTTCTACGCCGGCACCGGCTCCGCCATTCAGGGCGTATTCCTGCGCGACCAGGTTGGCACGCTGCCGTACAAGAATGTCACCATCACCGACAATGTCGTGGTTGGCGGGATGACCAATGGTATTGCGGTCGAACATGTCGTCGGGGGCACGATCACCGGCAATCTGGTTGCCGGCCTTGCCGATGACAGGTCGGCGATCCGGGTGCAGAACAGCACCAGCGTCAACCTGTCGGGCAACAATTCGACCTCCTACGAAATCGACACCACGACCAACAAGAATGTGGTCGAAACCCGTGATATTCTGCTCGACCCCATCTATGACGGCGGCGTGGCGCTGGCGACCAAATATGCCAGCTACATCGCGTCGCTGATTCCGGGCGGGTGGGTGACGTCGCAGCAGATCATCGATGAAGTGACTGCCGTTCATCAGGCGCGCCTGACGGAGCTTCCCGATGTGACGATCATCACCGGCACCGATGGCAATGATCGTCTGGTTGTCACCAACATCAGCGACAGCGAATTGCGCGGAGGCGCTGGCAATGACACGCTGACCGGCGGTCTTCATAACAACAAGCTGATCGGCGGACTGGGCGATGACATCTATTATGTGAAGGGTGCCGGCGATCATGTGGTCGAAGGGCTGAACGGCGGCAACGACACCGTCTACGCCTCGATCGACTATGTGCTCGACAATAATGTCGAGATCCTGCGCATGTCGATCGAAGGGCTGACGGGCACCGGCAACGCGCTCGACAACCGGATTTTCGGCAGCACCGGCGCGGATCGGCTGCTTGGCATGGATGGCGATGACGTCATTCAGGGTTTGGGTGGTGATGACAGCATCTATGGCGGCTTGGGCGATGACACGCTGCGCGGCGATGATGGCAACGACATCCTGTTCGGCGACGCCGGCGATGACAAGCTTTATGGCGGCGCAGGCAACGACATCATTAATGGCGGCGCGGGCAATGACATCATCGAAGGCGGCGCTGGCAGGGATGTCCTGACTGGCGGCGCCGGCAAGGACAGCTTCATCTTCCGCGCCGGTGATCTGGATGGCACGAGCAAGGCTGCTCCGGAGGTCATCACCGACTTCTCGCGGGCTGATGGCGAGCGCATCAACCTGTCAGCCATTGATGCCAAGTCCGGCACTGACATAAACGACGCTTTCAGCTTCATCGGCGGCAACGCCTTTTCGGGTAAGGCCGGGGAGTTGCGGTTCGAAATGGTGAGCGGCCACGCGATGGTGATGGGCGACGTCAATGGCGACAAGATTGCCGATTTCGCCATCCATATGCAGGGCATGACGACGATGGTGTCGACCGACTTCATCCTGTAATCGGGCGCGCAGGGTGTCAGAAAGGGCGGGGTGGCGATGGCGCCGTCCCGCCCTTCATGATTCGGTCTTCTCCCGTGCGGCTTCATAAGCGGCGCGATCGGCGCGGGACATGCCGGCAGACAGAAAGCGTCCATAGGGACCGACTTCGATATTCTCGCGGATGATGGTCGCCGGATTGCCGGCAACGATCGAGCGAGAAGGAACATCACGCGTCACGACAGCGCCGGCCGCGATGATGGATTCGTCCCCGATGGTCACGCCCGGCATGATCAGGCTGCGGGCTCCGATGAAGCAATAGCGGCCAATATAGGTGTCCTGATACATGCCGCGCGTCATGTCATGACACAATATTGTCGCGCCAAAGGCCACATAGCTGCGTTCGCCGATGTGCACGCCCCGGGGATTGGTCTTGTCCAGCTTTGCCGACATGGAAATCCGCGCGGTCGGATCGATCGACATGCCCCAGAACCGATTGAGGAAGTGAATGCGCCATTTCATGACGTTGCGTTGTACGTTCATCAACTGGTTGAGGTTCGCCATGGCCGGGCCGTCCTTCCTCTTGGATGGTGTCGCATAGGCTGCGTTGGGGCAATGACGAAAATATTTCAAGGAAACTGCTCAATCGATAAAAGAAATTAGAACTTCGCTGGACGCCCCGTCGTCAAATCGAGTAAGATTTTCCGTCTGTCATGAAAAATGCAGGGGGCAACGGGAAAAAATGTCAACTCTGGAAAAGATCAAGCAGATTGTTGGCAAGCAATTGGGGCGGGATCCTGAGGAATTTGATGAATCTACGGACCTTGCCGAAGCTGGTTATGAATCGCTCGATGTGATCGAAACAATCTTCGCGCTGGAGGAAGAGTTCGACCTCAGCATCAATTTTCAGGCCAATGACAGCGAAGCTGCCGGCATGAAGACCGTTGGAGACATCGTCCGGATGGTCGAAGCGGAACTCGCAAAGAAGGGCGCCCATTGAAGCGGGTTGCAATTACTGGCCTGGGTGCGGTGTCAGCGGCTGGTATCGATGTTCCTTCGACATGGGCTGCGGTTCGTGACGGCAAATCTGCCATCCGTCCACTCCAGATGGAGCGGTCTGACTATGTGAATTGCAGGATTGCTGCGCAGGCGCTGGATTTCAATCCCGCAGATCATTTTACCGCCAAGCAACTCGTTCCTCTGGACCGCTTCGCCCAGATGGCGATCGTGGCCGCTCGCGAGGCGCTTAAGGATTGCGGTGCGGACCCTCAATCGGATGTCGTGCGACAGTCTGGCGCGATCGTAGGGGTTGGCGTGGGCGGCATGCACACGCTCGATGATGCTTATTATCGTGTCTATCATGATGATGTTCGTCGCGTGCATCCGCTGTCGGTTCCGCGTCTGATGGCCAATGCGGCAGCCAGCCAGGTGTCCATGCATCTGGGGCTGCGCGGCATGACCTATTCGGTCGCCAGCGCCTGTGCTTCGGGCACGCATGCCATTGGTCAGGCCTTCCAGATGGTTCGGTCGGGGGCGACCAGGATGACGCTTTGCGGCGGATCGGAAGCCTGCATAACGCCCGGCACGATTGTCGCGTGGGAAGCGTTGCGCGTTCTGGCGATCGAGACATGCCGGCCCTTTTCCAGAAACCGGTCAGGTCTGGTGCTGGGCGAGGGCGCGGCGATGCTGGTGCTGGAGGAATGGGATCATGCGGTGGCGCGGGGAGCGACCATCCATGCCGAGATGCTGGGTTTTGGCGGCAATGCCGATGCCGGCGATCTGACATCGCCCGATCAGGACAATGTCGTCGCGGCGATGGAGATGGCGATTGCCGATGCCGGATTGCGACCGGCTGACATCGGCTATGTCAACGCGCACGGCACCGGCACGACCATGAACGACCGCGTGGAAAGTGCAGCCATAAGGGCCGTCTTTGGCGACAGGCCGCCACCAATATCCTCATCGAAGGGGGTGCTGGGGCACAGCTTGGGAGCGACCGGGGCGTTGGAGGCGGTGATTACCGCCATCGCCTTACGGGATCAGATTGTTCCGCCGACGGCAAATTGCAACGATCCTGACCCCGATCTGGGGGTCGACATGGTTGCAGAAGGGCCACGTGCGACAAGTTTTTCCGCAGCGATTTCCAATTCCTTTGCTTTTGGTGGTCTAAATGCTGTGCTTGCCTTAGGACGTGCGTGATTTGCGCGCGCAGACGCAACCTTGCTTGCTATATGCAGCCTATATGATTGAGGGAACGGCTTAGTTTCGTGCGCATCGCCTATATCTCCCTCTCTACGCCGCTGGCCCGCAAATCCTGGAGCGGTATCCCCTGGTACAGCCTGCGTGAATTGCAGCGCCGGTTCCCCGACACCCATGTCATTGACACGCCGGGCGCCGACAAGCTGGTGGAGCGACTGGCGGTGGCGGAGCGGTTCGGGGCGATCGTGCGGCGGCACTGGATCGTATCGCGCTATTACCGGGCCGTCATCAATGCGGAACTGGAACGGCTGCAACCCGATGTGGTGGTGGGCATGGCTGCCGCGCACAAGCTGGCCCTGATCGATCCGAAGTGGCCCTTCGTCTATGCCGCGGATGCACTGCACGGCACGATCATCAACTATTATGACAAATATCTGCGCATGTCCGACCGATCGAAGACGCAGGGAGAAGAATTGCAGCGGCGCCTGCTGGAGCGGACGGATCGCATCCTGCTGGGATCCCGCTGGGCGGCGGACGAAGCGATCCATCGTTATGGCCTGCCTTCCGAGCAGGTCGAGGTTGCGCCGATGGGGGCCAATCTGGATGATGATCCGGGTTTCTCCCCGGCGCCCGTCGATCGCCCCCTGTCGCTGCTGTTCATCGGCTATGCCTGGGAACGCAAGGGCGGCCCGTTGATCCTTGATATATGGCGCGCCCTGCGCCTGCGTCGCCCCGATGTCGAACTGCATATCGTAGGCGCGCGTCCCAAGGCGGCTGAAGGCATTGCCGGCGTCACCATCCATGGCCAGCTCAACAAGACCAACGCGGCTGATTATCAGCGCTTTGTCGATCTGTACCGGCAATCCCATTTCTTCATCATGCCCAGTCGGCAGGAAGCTTATGGCATCGTCTATTGCGAAGCCGCGGCCTTTGGCCGTCCTGTGATCGCCAAGATGACAGGCGGGGTTGAAACCATCGTGGAAGATGGCCGCACCGGATTGCTGTTTCCCATGCAGGCGACGCCCGAGGATTATGCCGACCGTATCCTGGCTCTGTGGGATGACCCGGAACGCTATCAGGCCGTCTGCCGGGATGCGCGCCGCGCTTATGAGGAACGGCTCAACTGGCGCAGTTGGGGGGATGTGGCGGAGCGGGCCATAGCGGATGCGCGGGCTGGCAACGCGGCCCGTATTGCCGACGCAGAAGCGGATATGTCTGCTTGAAGCGCTGATGGGTCGATCAATTCTGGTCGTTCCGGTGCGGATGGCCGGAAAATGCAAGTGCAATTTCCCTTGTCCGGCAAACCCGACCCTATAGACTGGCCATCTGCGCAGGGGAGCGACATGGGTATATTGGATTTTCTGTCGAAGCAGTTTGTCGATGTCATCGACTGGGTGGAAGAACCGGGCCAACTGGGCTGGCGCGTGCCGCTCGCCGACCGGGAAATCCAGAATGGCGCGCAGTTGACGGTGCGGGAGGGGCAAGTCGCGGCCTTCTTTAATGAAGGACGGATCGCCGACATGTTCGGGCCGGGTCTCTACACGCTCGACACGTCGACCCTGCCATTGCTGACGGCGATCATGAACTGGGACAAGGGCTTCAAATCGCCCTTCAAGTCCGACGTCTATTTCTTTTCCGAAAAAGAGCAGATCGGCCTCAAATGGGGAACGGCGCAGCCGGTGACGCTGCGCGATCCCGAACTGGGGCCGCTGCGTGTCCGGGCTTTTGGCAGCTACAGTTTCCGCATCAGGGAGGTCGCCCCCTTCGCCTCGCGCATCATGGGGACGCTGGGCGAAGTGCGGGTGGCGGATTTGGAGCCGCAACTGCGCGCGGCGATCCAGACCGCGCTCGCCACCGGCGTTGCGGGCGGCGGTACGCCCTTCCTTGACCTGGCCGCCAGCCAGAGCGCGCTGTCCGATGCGCTGAAGACCGCTGTTGCCCCGGCTTTCGCGCAATGGGGGCTGTCGGTCGAAAGTTTCTTTGTCGAAAGCCTGTCGCTGCCTGAGGAAGTGCAGAAACACCTCGACAAGGCCAGTTCCATGCGCGTGCTGGGCGATCTCGACCGCTATGCCAAATTTCAGGCGGCCGAAGCGATCGAGACGGCGGCGGCGCAGTCCGGCGGCGTTGCGGGCGTTGGCGCGGGCGCGGCGGCGGGCCTTGCCATTGGGCAGGCGATGGCGGGCGCGCTGGGCGGATCTGGCGGCGGCACGGCAGGTGCGCCGGCAACCCCTGCCGAAGATCCATTCGCCCTGATCGAAAAACTGCACAGGTTGATGGAAATGGGCGCGCTGACCCAAGCGGAATTTGACGCCAAGAAGGCGGAATTGCTGAGCCGTATCCGCTAAGGCCAACATGCAGTCGGTCGCCTGCCCAAGCTGTGGCGCGGAAGTCGTCTTCCGTTCGCCGGCGCTGCCCGTCCGGGTGTGCGACTATTGTCGCACGCTGATCGTCCGTTACAGCCAGAGCGCGCAGGGAATGGGCGAAGCGGCGGTTCTGCCCTTTGACGTCAGCCCGGTCCAGATCGGCACCGAAGGCCATTGTTTCGACCAGCCATTCCAGATCATCGGACGGGTTCGCTGGGGCTGGGACGATGGCGCGTGGAATGAATGGCTGATGTTGATGGCCGATGGCAGCCATGGCTGGCTTGGCGAAGCGATGGGCCAGTTCATGGCGCTGCGCGAGGTCGAATTGAGCGGGTCGCTGGCGCAGGTGATCCGCCGGCTGATGAACGGCACGCCGGTCAAGCTGGGAGAAAGCGGCAATATTGCGGGCCAACCCTATGAAGTGGCGGATGTGCGCACCGCCCAGTGTCTGGGGTGTGAAGGGGAGCTGCCCTTTACTGCGCCGGCCGGATGGCAGGCGCTGAGCGTCGATTTCCGCAATCGCGACGGGCGCTGCGCCTCCTTCCAGAAGGATCGGCATGGTCCTTCGCTCTATGTCGGCCATTATGTGACGCTGGCGTCGCTGCAACCGCGCAATCTGCGTTCGCTGCCGGGTTGGAGCCTGCATCCCCATGTCGCCTGAAAATAGCAGCGTCCGTACCCTGTCTTGCCCGGCCTGTGGCGGGACGATTGCTATGCGCGCGGCCGGTTATACGGTGACGCTCGCTTGCGAATATTGCGGCACGCTGATCGATGCGACCCATGCCGATGCGCGGATCATCACTCGCTATCACGAAGTGCAGGCGTCGCTGGCCATCCCGCTTGGCACGCGTGGCACTTTGCGCGGGGTGGAGTGGGAGGCCATCGGCTGGCTGCAACGGTCGGATGGCTGGGCGGCCTGGGAAGAATATCTGTTGTTCAACCCCTATGCCGGTTATCGCTGGCTGATCGCGCAAAATGGCCAGTGGAGCCTGGGCGAAATGCTGACTGCCACGCCCCAGCGTGATGGCGGCGACATGATCCTTGGCGGCCGCCGTTTCGCCGCCTTCTACAGCGGCAATACCGCGCGGGTAACGCGGGTCGTCGGCGAATTTTACTGGCGGGTAAAGGTGGGCGAGGAAGTGCGCGCCAGCGACTATGTTCGCCCCGGCTATATGCTCAGTCTGGAACAGGACGAGCGGGAGAAGAACTGGACGATCAGCGAATTGCTGACCGCGCGCGAGATCAGGAGCGCCTTTGACGTTGCGCCGCTGCCGGTCTGGCTGCCGGGCATGACGCCGCTGGCGCACCAGCCGTCGCCCTATGCCCGGCGGATCAAGGGATGGTGGCCGATCGCGGCGTTGGCCTTTGTCGCGCTGATGGTGCTGGCGGGCCTGTTTGGCCGGACGATGCAGCCGCAAGGCTTCAGCCTGACGGTGACGCCAGATGGTCCGGCGGTATCGCAGACCTTTGGCCCGATCGTCCTGCCGCTGGGCCGACAGGCGATGACGGTGGACGCCCTGACGCCAGCGATAGAGCAGGGCTGGGTCGACATCGACATCTCCTTCGTCGATCGCAAGACCCAGGACAGCTATGACGCCTATGCGATCAACGAACAATATTCCGGGCAGGATTCCGACGGCTACTGGTCGGAAGGATCGCGATCGCAGACGTTGAAGGTCGCCAGCTTGCCCGCTGGCACCTATGATCTTGTGGTGGAGGCTCAGGCGCATCATTGGGGCAGTTCGGGCAGTTGGGCCTATGACGCGGCGAGCGGCACTTACCGGACAGAGGGGCTGCCCCCGGTCGAACTCAGCCTGACCGTGGCGCGCGGCGCGCGCTTTGCATCCAATTTCTGGCTGGCGGTATTCATGATATTGGTTCCACCGCTGTTGATGCTGGTGCTGCACATTCTGTTCGAAAATGCCCGGCTGGCGCAGAAGGACGGGGCGGCCGCCGATGCTGATGACTGGTTGCAGGGGATGCAGACGCCATGAGTCGCAGCAGCTTCCTCTATGCGCTCTGGTGCCTTGGCGTGCTGGCCCTCTATCTCGCCGCCGCAGCGCAGGGCTATTCCCCTTTCGCCGATGGCGGGCGCACCGCCGGCGCCTATCGCGCCTATGGCCCTACGCACAAATAGGAGACGCTCATGCTCATCTCGGTTCCGACATTGCTCAATTCGCTCGTCTATGCCGGGGTCGGCATTGTCGTCTTCGTCGTCGGCTTCGTCATTCTCGATTTGTTGACGCCGGGTAAGTTGTGGGAGGAGATACGCGACAAGCAGAATGTCGCCGTCGCGCAATTTGCAGGCGCCATCGCCATTGCGATCGGGATCATCGTTGCCGCCGCCATTCATGGCTGACACCCCATTGCCATCGACCGAGCGCAGGCGCACCGCGCTGGTCGGTTTGCTACTGGCCAGTGTGTTCGCGGTTGCCACCTGCGGCCTGATCTATGAACTGCTCGCCGGGACCATCGCCAGCTATTTGCTGGGCGACAGCGTCACGCAATTTTCCACGATCATCGGCACCTATCTGTTCGCCATGGGGGTGGGCAGCTGGTGCTCGCGCTATGTGAAGCGCGACGAACTGCGCCTGTTCATCCGGGTAGAGATACTGGTTGCGCTGCTGGGCGGCTGGTCTGCGGCGGGGCTGTTCCTGCTCTTCCCGCTGGTGGAGCAGTTCCGGCCGATCCTCTATGGCCTCGTCTTCGTCATCGGCTTCCTTGTCGGGCTGGAAATCCCGCTGCTGATGCGGATTTTGCGCGATCGTTTCGATCTCAGCGAGACGGTGTCCAATGTTCTAACCTTCGATTATGTCGGCGCCTTGGCCGCATCCTTGCTGTTTCCGCTGCTGCTGGTGCCGCATCTGGGCCTCATCCGCACCGGCCTGATGTTCGGCCTGCTCAATGTCGGGGTCGCGCTGCTCCTGCTGTTGCTTGTTCCTGCGCGCGCCAGCCTGATGCGGGAGCGAATCCTTGCGCTGCTTGTCATGACCAGTCTGATCGCCGGCTTCCTGCTGGCCGACCGCATCCAGCGCTGGTCGGAAATCGCCGCCTATGGGGAGCGTGTGATCTATGCGACGTCCAGCCCCTATCAGCGACTGGTCCTGACCCGGCATGACGATGACATCCGCCTCTATCTCAACGGCAATCTGCAATTCTCCTCACGCGACGAATATCGCTATCATGAAGCGCTGGTCCATCCGGCGATGGGGCGGGTGGCGCGGCCTGAACATGTGCTGATTTTGGGCGGCGGTGATGGCCTCGCCGCCCGCGAAGTCTTCCGCCATCCGCAGGTGCGCAGCGTCACTCTGGTCGATCTCGACCCGGCGATGACCCGTCTGTTCAGCCAGACTGGGCTGCTGCGGTCGCTGAACGCTGGCGCGCTGACGGACCGGCGCATGCATGTGGTCAATGCCGACGCCTTTCGCTGGGTGCGTGAAACGAAGGCGCGGTTCGATGTGATCATTGTCGACTTCCCCGATCCGGTCGATTTCTCGGTCGGTAAACTCTACACCGAAACTTTCTATCGGATGCTGCTTCCGCATCTGGCCCCTGGCGGCATGGCGGTGATCCAGAGCACGTCGCCGCTGGTTGCGCCTGCCGCCTTCTGGACAGTGGCGCAGACGCTGGAGGCGGCTGGCTTTCACACACGTCCTTATCATGTCTATGTGCCGAGCTTCGGCGAATGGGGCTTCATCCTTGCCGGGCTGACCGATCCGGGAACGGCAACGCGGCTG
This sequence comes from Sphingobium rhizovicinum, assembly GCF_042647625.1. Lineage (NCBI taxonomy): Bacteria > Pseudomonadati > Pseudomonadota > Alphaproteobacteria > Sphingomonadales > Sphingobiaceae > Sphingobium > Sphingobium rhizovicinum. Next base: position 1,400,879 of record NZ_JBHRVU010000004.1, read on the forward strand.
CTGCCGGGCAACCGCTTCCTGTCGGATGCGACGGCGCGGCAGGCTCTGATCTTTCCCCCGGACATGGCGCGCCGCCCCACGCCGGTGAACCGGCTCGACAATCAGGCGCTGGTGCGCAGTTTTGCCGAAGAATGGGCGCGCTATGAAGGCTGACAGGCGCGCCGTGCTGAAGGGCGGCGTGGCGGCAGCGACGGCGATGGCTTTGCCCGGCTGTGAAACCCCGATGCCGGGCAGCAGCGGTGGCGCGGACATGGCGCTTGGCCATCGGCTGCGCGATGGCGGATTTCCCGAGCCGATGCGGGAGGAGCATGCGCCGGTCCTGATCGTGGGCGGCGGCGTGGCTGGCCTGTCTGCCGGATGGCGTCTGCGCGAGGCGGGCTATGATGATTTCCGCCTGATCGAACTCGAAAGTCAGCCGGGCGGTAATGCGCGCAGCGGACGCAATGCTGTGTCAGCCTATCCGCTGGGCGCCCATTATCTCCCCATCCCCAATCAGGAAGCGCGTGGTCTGCGCCACATGCTGCGCCAGTTCGGCATGATTGTGGGCGACCGGGATGGCAAGCCGCTCTATGATCCGCTGCAACTCTGCGCCGATTTGCAGGAGCGATTGCTCTGGCAGGGCAAATGGCAGGAGGGGCTGGTGCCCAAAACCGGCCTGTCTGCGAAGGACAGGGGCGATCTTGCCGCCTTCGACCGGGCCATGGCCGATTTCTCCCGTCGCCACGACGCGAAGGGGCGGCCGGCCTTCGCCATACCCATCGCCTATAGCGCGCAGGATGCGGATCTGTTGGCGCTCGACCGGATCAGCTTCGCGCAATGGCTGGACGATCGGGGATGGACTTCGCCGGTGCTGCGCGCCCATGCCCGCTATGCCTGTCGTGACGATTATGGCACCGAGCCGGCGGAGGTGTCAGCCTGGGCAGGTATCCATTATTTCGCCAGCCGGCGCGGTTTCACGGCGGACGGCGCGGGCGACAATGAACTGACCTGGCCCGAAGGCAATGCGCGCCTGACCCGGCTGATGGCCGACCGTCTGGGGCAACGCGTCACGACCGGGCAGGCGGCCTTTCGCGTCAGGCGGGATCAGCATGGCGCGACCGCCGATGTCTTCGATACGGGAACCGGCCAGAGTGTCCGCTATCGGGCCGATGCCGTCATTCTTGCCATGCCGCATTTCATTGCCAGCCGTCTTCTGGGGGAGACGCCGGACGCCGCTTATAGCTATGCCCCCTGGCTGATCGCCAATGTGACCGTAGATCGCGCGCCAGCGGGGAAGGGGAGCGCGCTTGCCTGGGACAATGTTTCTGCCAGTAGCGCCTCGCTTGGCTATGTTGTCGCCACCCACCAGAGCGCATCGCGCGAAGGGCCGACGGTCCTGACCTGGTATATGGCCTTGTCCGATATGTCGCCCGCCAACGCCCGCCGCGTGCTGATCGAGCGATCGGATGCGGACTGGCGGCGGCTGGTGCGCGATGATCTGATCGGCATGAACCCCGATCTGGATGGCGCGATCCGTTCGATCGACCTGTGGAAATGGGGCCATGCCATGATACGCCCGACACCCGGCTTCCTCTGGCAGGTCGCCCCGGCCCAGCGCGCCGCGATCCGCGCGCCTATCTTCCGCGCCCATTCGGACCTTAGTGGACTGTCACTGTTCGAGGAAGCCCATTATCAGGGCATGGCCGCAGCCGAAGCGGCGCTGTCGTCGCTTGGCCACGCGCACGAGACTTTGCTGTGAAACCGCCCATGACCTATGATGGCCGCCATCTGCTGGCGGATCTTTATGACTGCCCCGTGCTGGACGATGTGGCGTTGGTGGAGACGGCTTTGCGCGATGCGGCGGAGCAGGCGGGCGCGACGGTGATCGGCCTGCATTTGCATCATTTTGGCGAAGGACAGGGCGTTACCGGCGTGGCGCTGCTGGCCGAATCCCACATGTCGATCCATAGCTGGCCTGAACATGGCTATGCAGCGGTCGACATTTTCCTGTGCGGCGCGCGGCACGATCCCGACGCGGCGTTGCAGGCGCTGGTGCGGCATCTTGCGCCTGCCAGGATCAGCCGAAATATGATCCGAAGGGGCGATCTGTCCGGTCCGCCGATAGAGTGATGGATCGCTGCGCCCGTGGCGTCTGCCGGCAAAGGGCGGTGATTCGACATGGCCGGAACGCGAAAAGGGCGGACCGCAAGGATGCGGCCCGCCCTTCGGAAAATCTCGCCTGAGCGAAGATTACTTCGCGTTCGCGGCGTTCTCGGCAACGTTGGCGGCGTTAGCAGCTTCGTTGGCGGCGTTCGCGGCGTTGTCAGCAGCGTTGGCGGCGTTTTCGACAACGTTTTCGACGACGGCGTTCGAAGCGTTCGCGGTTTCGTTGGCCGGCTTCTCACCGCAAGCGGCGAGGGCCATCAGGCTGGCCGAAGCGAAAACAACAGCGATCTTCTTCATTGTGTACGGCTCCCATAGCATTATGCCGCGTCTGGCACGTTACAAATGTGACCCTACGCGAGCGACCCGCATTAACGTGTGCGTTGCACAAATCAATGCTTTTCTGCGCCGGTGAAACGACGGAATCACGCGACGGGATGTTGTCTACAATAAAAGTTCAGTTAACGCCTAATGTTTCCGGGGCGTTGGCGGCAAGGTTCAGCGTCACTGCCCAGGCGGCGACATTCTGGCGCAACTGGGCCGGATCGATCTTGTCCAGCGTATCGTCGGGCGTGTGGTGGATGTCGAAATAGCGGGTACCATCCTGTTGCAGGTCGATCACCGGAACACCAGCTTCCACAAGCGGTCCGATGTCCGAACCGCCATGCGCCTTGTCGCGGCTGGGCACGATGCCGAGCGGGGCCAGCGCCGCGCCGATCCGCCCGCCCAGCGCCTCCTGCCCGGCGGGCAGCGTGAAATCGACCCGCCACACCTTGTCTGCGCCAAAATCCGATTCCATCACCAATGCATGGGCTTCCTTGCCATGCGCAGCGAAATAGGCGCGTCCGCCATCGCCGCCGACTTCCTCCGCACCTGCGAAGAGAACACGGATGGTGCGACGCGGGGTGCCGGCTTTCGCGACCTGAAGCGCGGCGGCGGCCACGATGCCGCAGCCCGAAGCATCGTCGATCGCGCCGGTGCCCTGATCCCAGCTGTCGAGGTGGCAGGCGGCGACGATGACCCCTGCCTTGGGGTCGCTGCCTGGGATTTCGGCGATGACGTTGCCCGATGGCTGATCCTTCAGCGTCTTTGACACGGCGGTCAGATGCACCCGCACCGGCTTGCCGCGCGCAGCCACGCGGGCGAGTTGCTCCGCATCGGGAACGCTCAGCGCCACGGCCGGTATGGGCGTCACGCCATCGGCCCACATCTGCACGCCGGTATGGGCGATGCGATGATGATCGGTGCCGATCGACTTCACCAATATGCCGATCGCGCCTTTCCTGGCGGCGATGCTGGGGCCTTGCCGGCGCGCGGCGCCATAATAGCCATAGCCAGAACCATCCTGCGCAGCGACCATGTCATGGCTGACAAAGACGATCTTGCCCTTCACGCTGGCGTCGGGCGCGGCCTGAAGGTCGGCGATGGTCGGGAAATAGACGATCTCCCCTTCAATGCCGGCCTCCGGCGTCGACCCACTGTTGCCGAGCGCGGCGACGACCAGCTTCTGCGGGAAAGGCGCGACGATGCTCACTTCATCCCGCACCCGCAGCCAGACCGGCATGCTGTATGGTTCCGCGCGAACATTGGAAAAGCCCAGCGTCTTGAGTTTGGCGACCGACCAGTCGCGGGCGTGCGCTTCCAGTGGCGTGCCGGCCGGGCGCGGTCCCACTTCGGTCGTCAGGCCTTCGGTGATGTCCCACGCGACATCATCCTTCAACGCCGCCTCGCGAATCGCGGTGTCGCTGGCGGATGCCGCCTGGGCGATTGCGGGGGATAGGATGCTGCCAAGAAGCAGGGCGGCCAGCGTGCCCGATCGGATTTTCTGCATGGGTGAAGGCGTAGCGAGCGATCACCCATTTGCCAATGGCTTCCGCCTCGGCTAACTCCGCCCCGATTTCTCAACGTCTGATTTTTCGGAGCTGCGCGAACCCATGTCCGCTTCCTCGCAATATGCCTATGTCATGAAGAGCATGACGAAGAGCTTCCCCGGTGCGGCGAAGCCTGTGCTCAACCAGATCAACCTGCAATTCTACCGCGGTGCCAAGATCGGCATCGTCGGTCCGAACGGCGCGGGTAAGTCGACCTTGATGAAGATCATGGCCGGCATCGACACCGATTATAGCGGTGAAGCGTGGCCGGGTGAAAATATCACCGTCGGCTATCTGCCGCAGGAGCCGCAACTCGACCCGACCAAGACGGTTCTGGAAAACGTCAAGGACGGCGCCCGCGAGATGGCGGACAAGCTGGATCGCTTCAACGAAATCAGCATGATCATGGCCGATCCGCCGGAAGACGTCGATTTTGACGCGCTGATGGAGGAAATGGGCACGTTGCAGGAGCAGATCGACGCCGCCGATGGCTGGACCCTCGACAATCAGCTGGAAATTGCGATGGAAGCGCTGCGCTGTCCGCCGTCCGACTGGGGCGTCGAGAGCCTGTCGGGCGGTGAAAAGCGCCGCATCGCGCTGACTCGTCTGCTGATCCAGAAGCCCGACATTCTGCTGCTCGACGAACCGACCAACCACCTCGACGCCGAAAGCGTGACCTGGCTGGAAAATCATTTGAAGGAATATGCGGGCGCGGTGCTGATGATCACCCACGACCGCTATTTCCTCGACAATGTCGTCGGCTGGATTCTGGAACTCGATCGCGGGAAATATTTCCCCTACGAAGGCAACTACTCCACCTATCTGGAGAAGAAGGCCAAGCGTCTGGAACAGGAAGACCGCGAAGCCACCGGCCGCCAGAAGGCGATCAACGACGAACTGGAATGGATCAGGCAGGGGCCAAAGGGCCGCCAGGCCAAGTCGAAGGCGCGTATCGCCAAGTTCGAACAGTTGGTCGCATCCCAGGAAAATCGCGCGCCCGGCAAGGCGCAGATCGTCATTCAGGTGCCCGAACGTCTGGGCGGCAAGGTGATCGAGGCCAAGGGCATTTCCAAGGCGTTCGGCGACAAGCTGCTGTTCGAAGACCTGTCCTTCATGCTGCCGCCGGGCGGCATCGTGGGCGTCATCGGTCCGAACGGTGCGGGTAAATCGACGCTGTTCAAGCTGATCACGGGGCAGGAAAAGCCGGACTCGGGCGAGATCGACATTGGTTCGACCGTGCGTCTGGGCTTTGTCGATCAGAGCCGCGACCATCTCGATTCCTCGAAGAATGTCTGGGAAGAAGTGTCGGACGGCCTCGACTATGTGAAGGTCAACGGTCACGACATGTCGACCCGCGCCTATGTCGGCGCCTTCAACTTCAAGGGGCAGGACCAGCAGAAGAATGTCGGCAAGCTGTCGGGTGGTGAGCGCAACCGCGTCCATATCGCCAAGATGCTGAAGCGCGGCGGCAACGTGCTGCTGCTCGACGAACCGACCAACGACCTTGACGTTGAAACGCTGGCCGCGCTGGAAGAAGCGATCGAAAATTTTGCCGGTTGCGCCGTGGTCATCAGCCACGACCGTTTCTTCCTCGATCGTCTGGCCACCCACATATTGGCCTTCGAAGGCGACAGCCATGTCGAATGGTTTGAAGGCAATTTCGAGGCTTATGAAGAAGATAAGCGCCGCCGCCTGGGTGACGCGGCCGATCGCCCGACTCGCCTTGCCTATAAGAAGCTGACGCGCTGACCTCTGTCAGGCCGACCCCGATTGCAATTTTTGCAATCGGGGTCGGCTGTTTCGCACTTGCGATGGTGGCGCTAACATTTCATAGAGAGCGGGCCTTTCAGGCATCCTCTCCTAAAAACTTTCAGGCCGGTCCCTTTGGATCGGTCTTTTTTTTGGTCGGTCCAATCTGGTTATGATGCGATCGGGCAGGCGGCCGGTGGCGGGCCCAATGCCGCATTTTTCAGGAAATCATGATCCGTCAACGCGGCCAGGAAGGCGAGCAGCGCCGCCATGTCGACATCCACCAGTTGCGCGGCGGCATGACGTCGAATCGCCGCTTCCATGGTGGAGCTCTGGCCATCATGCAGCCAGGGGCCGGTGACGGCGACATTGCGCAATGACGGGGTGCGAAACCGTTCTGGCGGCGGCTCGAAACCGGGTGGAGGCGGTTTGCCGCCATATAGGCTGCCATCCGCTTCGCCGGGCGCGCCCGTCCCGACATAATGGACCTGTCCGTCGGTGAAATCGGGACCGTTGTGACACGATGCGCAGCCGGCTGCCGCAAATTGCTGCGCGCCTTTGCGCGCAAGGCTGGACAGCGTTCCCCGATCGTGCGGGCTGCCAAAAGAGATCATCGTGCGCTGGAATGCGCCCAGCGCCGCCGTCACCGTGGCATAGGTCGCGCCTTCCCTCGATTCGGGAAAGGCCTGGCGGAACAGGCGGCGATAGCAGGGGTCGGCCTCCAGCCGGGCGCCAAGTTGGGCATCATCGCCCGCCATCCCCATTTCGACGGGTCTGGTTCCGGTCATCGGCACCATGGCCTGCACCTCCAGCGTACTGAGGCCGGCATCGGTCCACGTCAGGCTGGTGCGCCAGGCGACATTGGCAAGGCCCGGCACGTTGCGCACGCCCATCTCTCCCGTCACGCCTGCATGGGTGGTCATGCCGTCGCTGAAGCCATGAGCCTGAACATGGCAGTCGGCGCACGCCATGCTGCCGTTGCGTGAAAGAGCGCGATCGTAGAAGAGCCGCCGGCCCAGAGCCACTTTGGCTGCGGTCATTCCGGCCCCCGCTGGCATGGACGGCGCGGACACACCAGGGGGCAGGGTGGGCCAGCGCCAGTCCGGTCGGGCGGCGCCAACCACTGATGTCAGCAGCAGGGCGCCCAGCATCGCTATCGTTGAACCGCGCATCATATCTCCACCCCGTCGACGGATGAAGGCTGCCCAATTCGCAGGCGGACGTCAAAGCCTAGGTGGCTGGGCTTAGAAGTCGTAGGTCAGGGTCAGGCGGCTGAGCGTGTCGAAATCCCGGGCCGACAATAATGTCTCGGATTCATACTGGACATTGTAGGACAGGGCGGCAGACCAGCGCGTGCTGACCTTGGTTTCGACCGACGTCAGCGAATTGAGCGTATAGACCTCGCTTTCGGCATAGCCGGCGGCGGTCTGCTTGACGGTCAAAGTCGGGGTCACGCGCCAGGTCATGGCCATCGATCCACGAACGCCCAGCTTGGTTTCCCGATCGCCGATGACATATTTGGCATGGCGGATGGACGGTCCGATGTCCGCCGAAAGGTCCAGCGGCTTGGATACGATCAGCTTGTAACCCACGCCGATCGATCCGGTGTAGCGTTCATCATAACCGATCGACGTGTCGCGTTCGAACTGGCCGAGACCATAGGCAAAGCCGCGCGCATCAAATTCGTAACGGGGCTCATAGCTGCCGAAATAGCGCTCGCGCGATGTAACGCCGTTGGCCCGGCGATAATCGGCGCTGGCTGTCAGCTTGTGCGTCCACTGGATGCCATTACGAGTCGCGGTGGCAGCGGCGCTGATGCCGATTTCGCTGGTGGAGCCGGTTGAGCGAAAGCCGCCGGCCTCAATACGGCCGGTCCACAATTCGGTGAAACGGGCTTCGCGAATCACCGTGTCATGGGTTGCCTTGGTCCGCTCCTTCCAACTGTTGACCATGCGCTGGATTTCATCGGCTGAAGCTGGATTGGTCTGCTTGGCGATCTTGGCGACGGTCGCAATGTCGGTTTCATTGCCGTTGGCGATCGCGGCCTCCATCATTTCCCGGACCGCCGGCGGCAACAGCACGCCATCGGCCGCATGGGCCGGAAGGGGCAGGGCGAACATCAGCAGCGAAATTGGGATCAGGCGGGCGCGCATGTGCCCGTCATACCGAGATGACCAGGAATTTTAACCCCCTACGATTGCGTGCGCTCAGATAAGCGCCCGGAACTCCTGCAATATGTCGCGATACAGCTTGCGCTTGAACGGCACGATCAGGTCCGGCAGCATATCCGGCTCAGCCCATTTCCATTCCCGAAACTCCGGGTGCTCGGTCTGGATATCGATATCGTTATCCTGCCCGATGAAACGGGCCAGGAACCAAAATTGGCGCTGGCCGCGATATTTCCCGCCCCACAGCTTCCCGATCAATTCGGGCGGCAGGTCGTAAAAATGCTCGTCCTTTGCCTTGGCGATGATTTCCACATGTTCACGGCCAATGCCCGTTTCCTCGCGCAATTCGCGCAGAGCGGCGGTTTTGGCGTCCTCGCCCTCGTCAATGCCGCCTTGCGGCATCTGCCATGCTTCCACGACATTATCGAGGCGCTGGCCGACGAACACCTTGCCATCCATGTTCACGAGCATGATTCCGACGCAAGGCCGGTATGCCAATTCCTGTTCGTTCGGCATCGAAGCCATTGTGTCCCCATCATAAGATCCCGGCGACCATCACCCCTCTGGTCGATCCTCGGCGCTGGAAGCCGGTGCGAAAAGGAGAATAGGCAGGGCGACGCGTCCCGTCCATCGGACGAATCGCCAAGAATGTGTTTTGCGATGAGATGAAGCGGGGCATGAGCGCAATATGCCCCTAGGGCCGCTTGGAACCGCGATCGGCAGCGCGCATTGGCGCATCATGTCCGATCCGCTCATCCTCTGGTTCCGTCAGGACCTTCGCCTTTCCGATCAGGCTGCGGTCGCCGCCGCAGCGGCCCAAGGGCCGGTCATACCCGTCTATGTGCTGGACGACGCGGCGCCCCGCCAATGGAAAATGGGTGGGGCTTCGCGCTGGTGGCTGCATCACAGTCTAGTTTCGCTAGATAATAGTCTGAAAGCAAAGGGATCAAGGCTGATTTTGCGACGGGGAGACAGCGCGGACGTGCTGTCGGCGCTCGCCCGCGAGACTGGCGCGACGCGGATACATGCCCTGCATCATTATGAGCCATGGTGGCGCAATGTCGAGAAGGCGGTTGGAAAGCGCCTGGAGCTATGCCTGCATGATGGGGGATTGCTGTTGCCGCCCGGCGCGGTGCGGACCGGCACGGGGGGGCCTTATCGCATCTATACGCCCTTCGCCCGCGCTTTGATGGAGCATATGCCGCCTACGCCGCCGTATCCGACACCGCATGCCATCGGAGCGCCCGATCATTGGCCCGCCAGCGATCGGCTGGAGGATTGGCACTTGTTGCCGACGCAGCCTGATTGGGCGAAGGGCTTCTCTAGCGACTGGACGCCGGGAGAGGCGGGCGCGCGGCATAATGTCGCCAATTTCATCGATGAAGTGGGCGACTATCCGGAAGCACGCAATCTGCCTTCGATCGAGGGCACATCCCGCCTGTCGCCTCATCTGCATTTTGGCGAACTGTCGCCCGCTTATGTGTGGCACCGCGTCGCATCTTCAGGGCAGGATGCAACAATATTCCATAAAGAATTGATATGGCGTGATTATGCCTATCTACAGGCCTGTGAATTTCCTGCCTATGGATCGGCCAATGCACGGGCGGCGTTTGACGCGCTGCCCTGGCGCGATCTCCGCACGGCCGGCGCCGATTTTGCGGCGTGGAAGACGGGGCGCACCGGCTATCCCATCGTTGACGCCGGGATGCGCCAGCTTTGGGGCACTGGCTGGATGCATAATCGCGTGCGCATGATTGCCGCCAGTTTCCTCATCAAGCATCTGTTGATCGACTGGCGGCATGGCGCCCGCTGGTTCTGGGATACGCTGGTCGATGCCGATTACGCCAATAACAGTGTCAACTGGCAGTGGGTGGCGGGCAGTGGGGTCGACGCCAATCTCTTCACCCGCATCATGGCGCCGCTCAGCCAGTCGGAAAAATTCGATGCTGCCGGCTATATTCGCGAATGGGTGCCCGAACTGGCGAACCTGCCCGACGCGTTAATTCATGATCCCGATGCGCATGACGCTCGCCCACGCGCCTATCCCGCTAAGATCGTCGGCCATCGCGAAGGGCGGGAACGGGCGCTGGCCGCCTATCGCCACATCAAGGGATGATTGCGGCGACGTTCACCTTGTTGCAGGATTGCCAGCATGAACGCCATCGATCTCCGGCGCAGCCCGCGAAAGGGCCGATCCGCAACGCCCGTCAGGCAACCGTCGAGCGATGGGCCGCCTGGGCGGTGGTCGCGCTGGCTGGCGCCGATTTTCCATCGGATGCTCGATCGGATCGACCTTGGGCTGGATCAGGGCATGCTGGAGGCCAGTTTGCCGGATGGCACATGCCGGCTGCTCGGCGGCCGCACCGATGGGCCGGGGTGCGTGGTGACAGTCCATGACTGGCGGGCGCTGATCCATCTCGCCAGCGGCGGATCGGCAGGCTGGTATCGCGCCTGGGCGGCCGGTCTGTGGTCCAGTCCCGATCCGGTGCCGCTCTTCGCCCTGTTCATGCGCAATGCCGTGTCGCTGGGGCGAGTGGCACGTCCTCGCGGTCCAGCGCGCTGGATCGGGCGCCTGGCCCATTGGGCGCGGCGCAACAGCCGGGCGGGATCGCGCGACAACATCGCCTATCACTATGATCTGGGGAATGATTTTTACAGCCTTTGGCTGGATCAAAATATGCATTATTCCAGTGCCTTATTTCTTGATCCTGACAGTCGGATCGAAAGTCTGGAACTGGGGCAGCGACGCAAGGCCGACGCTATTGTGGACCGGCTGGCTTTGCAGGATGGCGACAGGCTGCTGGAAATTGGCTGTGGCTGGGGCGGACTGGCCGAACAGGCGATGGAGCGGACGGCGATCCGCTATACGGGGCTGACCCTGTCGACCGAACAGGCCGATTATGCCCGCGACCGGCTGGGGTCAGGGGCGCAGATACTGCTCACCGACTATCGCGACGCGCAGGGCCACTATGACGCCATCGTCAGCGTGGAGATGGTGGAGGCCGTGGGGCGGCGTTACTGGCCGGCTTATCTGGAGGCGATCCATCGCCTTCTCAGGCCAGGCGGCAGGGCGGCGATCCAGTATATCCTGATCGACGACGCCCTGTTTGACGCTTATGCGCGCGGCGCGGATTTCATCCAGACCTATATTTTCCCGGGCGGCATGCTCATATCCGAAAGCCGCTTTCGCGCGCTGGCTGAGGCGCAGGGACTGGAATGGCGCGATGGGCGTCGCTTTGGTCTTCATTATGCAGAGACATTGCGCCGCTGGCGCGAACGCTTCGATCGGGCGATCGACAATGGCCAGTTGCCCGCCAGTTTCGACCAGCATTTCGTGGCCTTGTGGCGTTATTATCTGATGTATTGCGAGGGCGGGTTTCGTGGCGGCGGGATCGACGTGGCGCAGGTGACGCTCGCAAAACCCGGCTGACGCCTATCCTTCAACCCGTATTCTGTGGCCGGTCGGCGTGTCGCCAATCACCAGGTTCAGGATTGCCTGCGCGACGACTTCAGGCCCTTTCAGGCTTGCCGGATCTTCACCGGGGAAAGCGCGCGCGCGCATAGCGGTGCGGGTGGCGCCCGGATCGACGATATGGGTGCGGATGGCGGAGATATTCTTCACTTCTTCGCCATAGGCGCCGACCAGCGTTTCCAGCGCCGCCTTGGACGCGCCATAGGCGCCCCAATAGGCGCGCGGGCTGGCGACCGAGGAGCTAAGCGCCACGATCCGGGCGTCGCTGCTGGCGCGCAGCATTCCGTCAAAGGCGGCGATCAACGCCTGTGGGGCGCCGACATTGAGCGCCAGCACGCGGGCAAATTCCTTGCCGTCGATCGCCTGTACCGCAGCCAGCGATCCCAGCGTGGCGGCGTTGAGCACCAATATGTCGAGCGCCGGCCAGCGGCCGCCAATTGCCTGCGCCAGTCGGCCGATGCTGTCGCCGTCGGTCAGGTCGAGCGGCGCGATGGTGGCATGGCCCCCGGCCTGATGGATGCGTTCCTCCACCTCCTCCAGCCCGCCGCTGGTGCGCGCGGTCAGGACGACATGAGCGCCCGTCGCCGCCAGCGCCTGCGCGGTCGCTGCGCCGATGCCGCGGCTGGCGCCCGTGACGATCGCGAGTTTGCCGGAAAGGGGGAGGTCGGACATCCATGCTCCGTTCGCCCGCTTGTCGGGCCTGTTTTGGGGAGGGAAGGGCCAGGATCAGCCCTGCGGGACATGGACCATAGGACCGGGCCGCCATTGCGGCAAATCCGGTATGATCCATAGGGTAAGGGCGGCCGCAGCGGGCCGCCCTTTCATGATCAGCCGACGCGTTCGGCCAGCAATTCCAGCTGGTTGGTCACCACCACATCATCCTGATCGGTCAGTCTGGTGGGATAGTCGCCGGTGAAGCAGGCATCGCAATATTGCGGCTGGCTATCGGCGCGCTTGGCTTCGCCCAGCGCCTTGTACAGGCCGTCGATCGAAATGAAGGCCAGACTGTCGGCATGGATGAAATCCTGCATCCCGCCCACGTCCAGCTTGTGCGCCAGCAACTTGGTGCGCTCTGGCGTGTCGACGCCATAGAAGCAGCTATGCTTGGTCGGCGGACTGGCGATGCGCATATGCACTTCGGCCGCGCCTGCTTCGCGCATCATCTGCACGATCTTGAGGCTGGTGGTTCCGCGCACGATCGAATCGTCGATCAGCACGATCCGCTTGCCTTCGATCAGGGCGCGGTTGGCGTTGTGCTTCAGCTTCACGCCGAGATGGCGAACCTTGTCGCCCGGCTGAATGAAGGTCCGGCCGATATAGTGGGACCGGATGATGCCCAGTTCGAACGGGATGCCCGATTCCTGCGCATAGCCGATCGCTGCCGGCACGCCGCTGTCAGGCACCGGGATCACATAATCGGCATCGACCGGATTTTCGATCGCCAGTTGCGCGCCGATCGCCTTGCGGACCGAATAGACGCTGGAATTGTCGATGATCGAATCGGGCCGGCTGAAATAGACATGCTCGAAGATGCAGGGGCGGGCATGGGTTTCGCCGAACGGGCGGTGCGACCGGATTTCGCCGTCATTGGTGACGATCACCAGTTCGCCCGGATCGATCGAACGGACATAGTCGGCGCCGACAACGTCGAACGCCACGGTTTCCGAAGCGAAGATGGTCGCGTCGCCCAGCTTGCCCATGACGAGCGGACGGATGCCCAGCGGATCGCGGCAGGCGATCATGCCTTCGGGCGTCATCACGATCAGCGAATAGGCGCCCTCGATCTGCTTTAAAGCGTCAATGAACTTGTCGAGCAGCGTCCGGTAGCTGGACGTCGCGACCAGATGAATGATGACTTCTGTGTCGGACGTCGACTGGAAGATGGAGCCGCGGCGAATCAGTTCGCGGCGCACCTTCATCGCGTTGGAGATATTGCCATTATGGGCAACGGCGAAACCGCCCGAGTTCAGCTCTGCATAGAGCGGCTGGACATTGCGCAGCGATGTTTCGCCGGTGGTGGAATAGCGGACATGGCCGCATGCGCTCATGCCCGGCAGACCGCGAATCACTTCGTCGCGGTCGAAATTGCCGGCCACATGGCCCATCGCCCGGTGGGTATGGAAATCATGCCCGTCCCAGCTGGTGATGCCTGCCGCTTCCTGTCCGCGATGTTGCAGTGCATGAAGGCCGAGCGCGACGATGGCCGACGCCGTTTCCCCGCGGGAAACGCCGAAAATGCCACATTCCTCGCGCAACTTGTCGTCGTCGAAGGGGTTGGTCGTAAACATGGGTGCGAACCGGTTCCGTTGCCGTTCTCTGGCGCGCCCCGATGGGCCGCCTTTCCGCGCGCATATAGTCGGTTAGGGTCGCTTTGTCGCCTCCCTGTCACAAAAAAGCCGGTGGATGGGCGGAAACCATGGGTTTCCGCCCTTTTCCCGATGGCGATCAGGGCAGAAGGCGCCAGCCGATCAGCCCGCCGGTTGCCACCAGCATAGGTGTGACCCATGGCCCCCTGATCCGCCAGGCGGCCGCGAGTGCGAGCAGGAAGGTCGAGGCGGCGATGGCCAAATGGTCGACCTTTGCGCTGGTCGCCTGCGCCAGATCCACGAATGTCGCGGCGATGATGCCAATGACCGCCGCCGCCACGCCTGCCAGAGCATGATGCAATGCGGGGTTTTCGACCACCGCCTCCAGCCGTTCGAAGAAGATCAGTGAAAAGGCGAAGGCCGGCAGGAACATGCCGGCGGTGATCGCCAGCGCGCCGGCCGGGCCGCCGGCGACATAGCCGACGAAGGTCGCGAAGATGACGAGCGGGGCGGGAAGGACGCCGGCCAGCGCAATGCCGTCCAGAAAGGCCGCATCGCTGATCCAGCCGCGTGTCACCGTATCGCCCCGTACATAGGGAATGGCGGTATAGGCGCCGCCAAATGTCAGCAGCCCGCCTTTCAGGCCGGCGATGAACAACATCGCCAGGGGCGCCGGCGCCGCCGCAGTTGCGGTCGATGCAACCGGCGCAGAGGACGCCAGTATGTGCGCCGCGCCGGTCGCTGCGGCCGTCAGGGCTAGCATGATCGCCATGGCCAGCCACGGACGATCCGCCAGCATATGAGCGAGGGCTGCGGCGGCGAGCGGCACCCAGAAGGGCGCCCCCATCAACGTCGCGGACAGGCTGACGATGGCAATGCCGGCCAGCAGCCGGGTTTCGACGATATGCTGGCCGATTCGCGTGACGGCCCGCAGGATGATCGCCAGCACGACAATCTGTATCCCCAGCAACAGGCCGCTGAAATGGACGTTGCCCGCGATCCAGCCGGTGTAGAGCCAGCCAGCGATCAGCATCAGCACAAAGCCCGGCAACATAAAGCCCAGCCCGGCCAGCAGGCCGCCGATGCGGCCACGCGCGATCATGCCCATATGCACGCATAGTTCATGGGCTTCGGGGCCGGGCAGTATCTGCAATATGGCGAGCAGTCGATTGAACCGCTTCGGGTCTATCCAGCCTTCTTCCTCGACCAGCGCATGCCGCAACATGGCGATCTGGGCTACCGGCCCCCCAAAGGCGAGTGCGCCGAACCGCAGGAATTTGAGGAACAATCCGATCTGGCTGATCTGTACCGGGCTGTTTGGCATCAGGCGAACGGACCTGGCGGATTCGGCAGTGGTTTCAGTCATGGCAACGCCCCTTTGCGCCGCAAATTGCAGCGAATGGAGCGGACTTGGGCGGGCACCGCCTGACCGGGCGTCCGCATCTGCCCGGCATATGAGGCTATCGATCAGTCCAAAGTCGATTGTCAAGCGACGGTGCAGCGTCTGGCTATCGGCAAAATGCCCTACTGGCGCAGCGCATCGCGCATCGCTACACACGCAGCCCTGATGCACCGTTTCGCCAATCCCGCCCGCTTCCTGAAGATCGCGCGTCCGCTGACCGGCTGGCTGTTCTGGCCGGGGCTGGCGCTGATTCTGATCGGGAGCGCCTGCGGCCTGTTCGTCACCCCGGCCGATTATCTTCAGGGGGAGACGGTCCGTATCCTTTATATCCATGTGCCGGCGGCCTGGCTGGGCATGGGGGGCTGGACCGGCATTGCCGTCGCCGCGCTGATGCAACTGGTCTGGCGTCATCCGCTTGCCGCCATTGCGGGCAGGGCGATTGCGGCGCCCGGCGCACTATTCACCGCCATCTGCCTGATGACGGGATCGATATGGGGGCGGCCGACCTGGGGAACATGGTGGGAATGGGATGGGCGCATGACCTCCATGCTGGTCCTGCTGTTCCTGTATCTGGGCTATATTGCGCTGGCCAACGCCAGTGCGCGCGACGGGCAGGCCAAGACTCCGGGCGGGGTGAGCAACGTCACCGCCATTTTCGGGCTGGTCGGTGCGGTCAACATTCCGATCATCAACCGTTCGGTCGTCTGGTGGAACAGCCTGCATCAGGGGCCGAGCATCACGCTGCGCGGCTCCAGCATCGACGGCTCTTTGCTCTGGCCGCTGGGGCTGACCCTGCTGGGTTTTTCGCTGTGGTTCGGGGCGATCGTGTTGATGCGGATGCGGGCGATATTGGCGCAGAACAAGGTTGAGGCGCGCATGCAGCGCCTTGCCCGCGGATAGGGCGAAGAGGGTAGCATGAATCAATGGGCTTTCGTGATCGCCGCCTATGCGGTGACGGCCATTGGGACTGGGCTTGTCAGCATCCTGGGCTGGCGGGCGATGCGCAGCGCTGAACGCGCCGCCGAAAAATTGTCGGATCGGTCATGAAAGCAAAGCATCAACGTCTGTTTCTGGCGCTGGCCGCGCTGGTGGCGATCATCGGCGCTGGTTTGCTTGCGGTGTCGGCGCTCAAGGATGAGGCGGCCTATTTTTACGCGCCCAATGATGTGAAGACCAAGGGCGTTGAGCCGGGCAAGGCGATCAGGCTTGGCGGCATGGTGGTCAAGGGCAGTCTGAAGCGCGCAGCCGACGGAGTCACCATCCGGTTCGATGTGACCGATGGCAAGGCGACCGTACCCGCCACCTTCAGCGGCATCGCGCCCGACCTGTTCAAGGAAGGCAGCGGCGTCGTGGCGGAAGGGGCGTTTGACGGCAAGGGCACATTCGTCGCCACCAATCTGCTCGCCAAGCATGACGAACGCTACATGCCCCGAGAATTGGAAGGCATGACTTATAATGAGAGCACGCATGAGATGAAGGCGGAGCGGTGATTCATATTCTCCACTTCCGTCATCCCAACGAAGGCTGGGATCTCATTTCGTCGTCGGTGCGGTGGCAAAGAAAGAGCGATGCCGGCCTTTGCTGGCATGATGGAAATGAGGATGGGGTGAAAGCATGATCGCCGAAACCGGTCTTGCCGCTCTGTGGCTCGCCGCGTCGCTGGCGCTGCTGCAATTGTTTCTCGCCTTTGCGGGGCTGAAGGGCGGGAAGCCCGAATTGCTCGCTGCCGTGCGGCCCGCCGCCGTGGCGCAGGGGCTGTTGACGGCGATCGCCTTCGCGCTGCTGATCACCCTGTTCCTGCGGTCGGACATGTCGGTTCTGCTGGTTGCGACCAACAGCCATTCGATGAAGCCCTGGCTCTATAAATTCGCCGGCACCTGGGGCAATCATGAAGGGTCGATGCTGCTATGGGTGACGGTGATGGGCGTTGCCGGCGCGGCCGTCGCGCTGTTCGAGCGCGCGCTCCAGCGGGACGCGCATATGGCGACGCTGGGCGGGCAGGCGGCGATTTCGCTCGGTTTCTACACCTTCCTGCTTTTCTCCTCCAATCCCTTTGCGCGGATCGCACAGCCTCCGGCGGACGGGCAGGGGCTGAATCCGCTGTTGCAAGACCCCGGTCTGGCCTTTCATCCGCCCACCCTCTATCTGGGCTATGTCGGCCTGTCGGTCGCCTTTTCCTTTGCGATCGGCGCGCTGCTGACGCGGCAGGTGGACGCCGCCTTCGCCCGCGCCATGCGGCCATGGGTGCTGGCGGCCTGGGTGTTGCTGACGCTGGGCATTACGGCGGGCAGCTATTGGGCCTATTATGAGCTGGGCTGGGGCGGCTGGTGGTTCTGGGACCCGGTCGAGAATGCCTCGCTCATGCCCTGGCTGGCGGCGACGGCCTTGCTCCATAGCGTGACCGTGCTGGCGACCCGCGATGCGCTGCGCGCCTGGACGATCATGCTGGCGGTCATCGCTTTCTCCATGTCGATGGTCGGCACCTTCCTCGTCCGGTCCGGTATTTTGACCAGCGTCCACGCCTTTGCCGTCGATCCGACGCGGGGCAGTTTCATTCTGGCCTTGCTGGCTATCTATATCGGCGGCGCGCTGGCCTTGTTTGGCTGGCGGATCGGATCGGTGCGCGAAGGCGCGCCGTTCGAACTGGTCAGCCGGGAAACCATGCTGGTCGTAAACAATCTGCTGCTTTCGGTGATATTGGGCATCGTGCTTATCGGCACCCTCTATCCGCTGATGACGGAAGCCTTTGGCCATAAAGTATCGGTGGGCGCGCCCTATTTCGACCGCATTGCCGGGCCGATTGCGCTGGCGCTGATGATTGCGCTGGCGATCGGGCCGATGGTCCGCTGGCGGCGCGACGGCGCGAGCGCGGTTGGCAAGCGCCTGCTGGTTCCCGCCGCAGTCGGGCTTGTGGCGGTCGCCGCGCTGGCGGCTTTCGCATGGGGGCGGATCGGCGTCCTGCCCTTCCTGGGCCTCGTCATCGCGCTGGCGGTCGGCGCGGCCAGCATTGCGCCGCTCTGGAGGCGCAATTTGCTGCGCACGCCGCTTTTTACCTGGGGCATGGTGATCGCCCATCTGGGCTGCGCCGTCAGTCTGGCAGGCATGGCCTGCGATTCGGCCTTCACGGTCGAAAAGCTGGTGGCTGCGCGTCCCGGCGACACGATCCAGACGGCCGGCTGGACGCTGCGTTTCGTGCAGATCATGCCGGTGGCAGGAGACAACTGGACCGCGCTTCAGGCCGATATGCGGGTCGATCGCGGCGGGACGCCCGTGCTGATCCGGCCGCAGTCGCGCTTCTTTGCCTCGCCGCCGACCAGCACCAGCGAAGCCGCGCTGCTGACGCGCTGGGATGGCCAGCTTTATGTCGTGCTGGGCGAAGAGGTTGAGGGCGGCCGGTGGCAGATGCGCATCTGGTGGAAGCCGTTTGTGACGCTGATCTGGCTGGGCGGCGTCCTGATCGCCCTGGGCGGCGCGCTGGCGCTGGTCGGACGTGAACGGCGCGGCTGGCTGATGAAATGGCGGGCGCGGAGGGCGCTGGCATGAGGAAGCTCTGGATCTGGCTGCCGCTCGCCTTGTTCCTGGCCTTTATCGGCCTGTTCGCCAGCGGATTGTTCAAGCCTGACGATCGCGTCATTCATTCGCGCCTTGTGGGTCAGCCGCTTCCGGCCTTCACCCTGCCGGCGGGCGCCAGCGATCGGCCAGCGCTGGCCAGCGCCAGCCTTGCTGATGGGAAGCCGCGTTTGCTCAACATCTTCGCCAGCTGGTGCGTGCCCTGCGCGGCGGAAGCGCCGCAACTGATGGCGCTCAGGCAGGCGGGCGTGGAGATCGACGCCATCGCCATTCGCGACGCCCGGCCCGATGTCGACGGGTTCCTCAAACGCTATGGCAATCCCTATGCCCGGATCGGTCTGGATGCGCGCAGCGCGGTGCAGATGGCGCTCGGGTCTTCCGGCGTGCCGGAGACGTTCGTGATCGATGGCAAGGGGCGCATCGCCTATCAGCATATTGGCGATATTCGCGCCGATGACGTGCCGATGATCCTAGACCGGCTGAGGGCCGCGCAATGAAGCTGCTGCTTGCTTTTTTGCTGGCGCTGGTCGCCGTTCCCGCCGCCGCGCAAACCGCTTTGCCGCCTGCGCCCTGGGCCGATCGGCAGATCCCGGATGCCGCGCAGGAGCGCAAGGCCAAGGCGCTGATGGAAACCATCCGCTGCCTGACCTGCCAGAGCCAGTCGATCGCCGATTCGGGGGCGAGCATGGCGGGCGACATGCGGTCGCAGATTCGCGAGCGGATCATGGCGGGGGAGCAGCCCGACGCGATCCGGGGCTGGCTGATTGCCCGCTATGGCGACTGGGTCAGCTATGAACCGACGGCCGCCCCGATCCTCTGGCCGCTCTGGGCGGCGCCGCTGCTGTTGCTGGGGCTTGGGCTGTTGCTGCTGCGCGGGCGGATCAAGCGGAGGAAGACGCCATGACCGGATGGGTGATCGCCTTTGTGCTGGCGGCTCTGGCCTTTGTCGCCATGCTGTTCATCGGGCGCATCCCGCGTTCGGCGCGGGAAATCACGGCGGCGGCGCTGCTGCTGGGGCTGGCGGGCTATGCCTGGCAGGGACATCCGGGGCTGGCCGGCGCGCCGCGCGCCGTGGCGGAAACCAAAGGCGAGGCGTTTGACGAAGCGCAGGCGGAGAAACGCCGGGGGCTGGCCGAACGGTTCGGGCCGGCGGCGCAATGGATGATGCTGTCCGACGGGCTGGCGCGGCAGGGCAAGACCAAGGAAGCGGCCAATGTGCTGCTGTCGGGCCTGCGTGACAGTCCGGACGACGCCAATCTTTGGCTGGGCATGGGCAATGCGCTGGTCAATCATGCCGATGGCGTCCTGTCTCCGGGGGCAGAGTTCGCCTATCGCCGGGCGCTGGCGATCGATCCGGCGGGGCCGGCGCCGCGCTATTTCTATGGTCTGGCGCTGGCGCGGAACAACCAGTTGCAGGGCGCGCGCGCCATGTGGGCGCCGCTGGCCGCCGGCGCACCGGCCGGCAGCCAGGTGAAGGCGGAACTGGAAGCCAATATCGCGCGTATCGACGCCATGCTCGCAAAGGGTGATGCTGTCCCGCAATGACGCGCCGCAGCGCGGATGATTGCGCCCCGTTCGGAGGCGTGATAGGGCGCGGCGCTATGCAGGGTATGACATATCCTTTTCGGCCCGGTCCGTTTTCGTCCGGTGCCTTTGTGACTGGTGCCCGATGACCGTCCGGTTTTTCTTCCATGGCTGATCTTCTTCCCAACACCGCGCCGGCAACGGCCGAGGATGAGCAGGGCGGCCATGGCCATGCCCGGCAGAAGGCCACGCTGAAACTGGTGGTCGGCGCGATCGGCATCGTGTTCGGCGACATCGGCACCAGCCCCCTCTACGCCTTTCGCGAAACATTCCATGGCCATCATCATCTGACGCTGGACCCCGACCATATATTGGGCGTCATCAGCCTGATGTTCTGGTCGATGATGCTGGTGGTGACGCTGAAATATGTCAGCATCATCATGCGCGCCGATAATAAGGGCGAGGGCGGCAGTCTGGCGTTGCTGGCGCTGATCAACGGGCAGACCAAGACGCAGCGCTGGTCGCGCGGCATCGTGCTGCTGGGCGTGTTCGCAACCGCGCTTTTCTACGGCGACTCGATGATTACGCCGGCCGTGTCGGTCCTTTCGGCGGTCGAGGGTCTGGCGGTCTATAATCCCGATCTGGCGCCCGCGATCCTGCCGGTGGCGATCCTGATCCTGCTGGGCCTGTTCTGGATACAGGGGCTGGGCACGAACCGGGTGGCGGCCTTTTTCGGCCCGATCATGCTGCTCTATTTCGTGACGATCGCGGCGCTGGGGGTGATCTCCATCCTCAAGACGCCGGGCATTTTGTTCGCCTTCAACCCTTATTGGGCGTTCATGTTCTTCGTCACCGATCCGCTGCCCGCCTTTCTGGCGCTGGGATCGGTGGTGCTGGCCGTGACCGGGGCGGAGGCGCTTTACGCCGATATGGGGCATTTCGGCCGCAGCCCGATCCGGGTGTCCTGGCTGTTCTTCGTGCTGCCGGCGCTGATGCTCAACTATATGGGGCAGGGCGCGCTGCTGTTCCGTGAGGGCGCGGAGGCGCTGCGCAGTCCCTTCTACAATCTCGCCCCGCAATGGGGGCAGTTGCCGCTGATCGTGCTGGCGACGCTGGCGGCGATCATCGCATCGCAAGCCGTGATTTCGGGCGCCTTCTCAGTCACGCAACAGGCGATCCAACTTGGTTTCATGCCCCGGCTGCGCATCGCCCACACCAGCGCTTCGACCGCCGGCCAGATCTACATTCCCCTGATCAACTGGGGGCTGATGGTGATGGTCATCCTGCTGGTGCTGGTGTTCCAGACATCGTCCAACCTGACGGCGGCCTATGGCATTGCGGTGACGGGGGCGATGTTCATCGACAATCTGTTGCTGACAGTGGTGCTCTATCGCCTGTGGCACTGGAAATGGTATTATTCTGCGCCACTGCTGAGCATCTTCTTCCTGGTCGATGGCGCCTATCTGGCTGCCAACCTGACGAAAGTGCCCGATGGCGGCTGGTTCCCGCTGCTGATCGGCTTCGTCGTCTTCACCCTGCTGACCACCTGGTCGCGTGGTCGCCGGCTGGTGCAGGACAGGCTGCGCGAAGCGGCCATGCCGATCCCGGTTTTCGTGGCCTCCGCCGCCAACAGCGCGGTGCGGGTGCCGGGGACTGCCGTGTTCATGACGTCGACGCCCGACGGCGTGCCCCATGCGCTGCTCCATAACTTAAAGCACAACAAGGTTCTGCACGAGCGGGTCATCCTGCTGACGGTCAAGATCAAGGATGTGCCGGTCGTGGAGGATGACGGGCGGTGCAAGCTGGAGGATCTGGGCCGGGGCTTCTTCCGCATGGTGCTGCATTATGGCTTCATGCAGGAACCCGATGTTCCCGCCGCGCTGAAAAATGTCAGCGGGTGCGGGCAGGCGTTCAAGATGATGGACACCAGCTTCTTCCTGGCGCGCCAGACCCTGTTGCCATCGGCCAAGCCGGGCATGCCGCTCTGGCGCGAGAAGATTTTCGCTTGGATGCTGCGCAACGCGGAAAGCGCGATGGAGTTTTTCCGCCTGCCCACCAATCGCGTGGTCGAACTGGGCAGTCAGGTCGAAATCTGATTGCATGGGCCGAAGTTCACACCGTTGAAGGTGGAACAATTATCGGTCATCGTTTCCAGATAGGACAGCAAAAAGGGCGCGGCCTTGCGGTCGCGCCCTTCGTCTATCTTATCCTGCCGGAGTTCAGGCGGCGTCGCGATCCTTGTTGATGTCGACCAGCTGACCGCCGTTGACGGCGATCTTCTTGGGCTTCATCGCTTCGGGAACCTCACGCAGCAATTCGATGGTCAAAAGGCCGTCGGCAAGGTCGGCCTTTTCCACGCGCACGAAATCGGCGAGTTCGAAGCGGCGTTCGAAGCTGCGGTTGGCGATGCCGACATGCAGGAATTTCGAACGGTCGGTGCTGCCTTCATCCTTGCGCCCGATCACCTGAAGCAGGTTCTGCTGGGCGGTGATGTCGATTTCTTCCGGGCGGAAGCCGGCGACGGCCAGGGTCACGCGATAGCGGTCTTCCGAAAGGCGCTCGATGTTGAAGGGGGGATAATTGTCGCCCTGCGCCAGCCGGGCGTTGTTTTCGATCAGGTCGAACAGACGATCGAAGCCGACGGTGGAACGGCGATAGGGGGTCAGGTCAAAACCACGCATGTGTCATAATCTCCAAAAGAGCAAAATGAACCTGCCGGACCCGGTATTTTGGCGTCCGGCGATAGAGCGTCCGGTCCCGATTGGCGACCGAACGATGCTGATATGGTCGTGTCCGACGCGGTTTCAAGAGTGGCAATATGTTGGAAAAGATACGCTTAACTTCGCATGTTTCCCGCCGAATGCGACATTTCCTTGCGCGGGGCTGATCCTATCGCAAAGTTGGAATGAGCGATGCGATGAGCGGACCATGGCCGAAAAAGGCTGGATAGGACAGCGTAACAAAAAAGCACCCGGACCGTGTTTTCACGATCCGGGTGCTTAATGGACGATTGCTCGTCTCCCCCTTGGCCTGCCTCAACCGCTTCTTAGCCCCCTAAGCTCGAAGCGGGATGCAGTATCCCTGAACCACGGCCTTTCACCTGTGCTTCCGAAGCCTTGCTATGACTGGTGCAGGCTGCTGTCACGGCCAAAATCCGGGCGCTGTGATTTTCGGTTCGTCCCTGTGGCGGCGATGCAACAATCGGGCAATGCTTGCCGTTATGCAGGCGCATCCCTAGACCTTTCCCCCAGACCAATATGAAGGGCCGTTCGCGCCACATGATTCTATCCCGTTACGAACGCATGATCGCCAAGCGCTACCTGTTGCCGGGCAAGGGGGAGGGCTTCATCTTCCTCGTTGCCGGCATCAGCCTGGTCGCGGTCATGCTTGGCGTCGCCGCGCTCATCATCGTCATGAGCGTCATGAACGGTTTCCGTGCGGAGCTGTTCGACAAGATTGTCGGCCTGAACGGCCATGCCGTGGTGCAGGGCTATGGCGGGCGCCTGCCCGACTGGCAGTCGATCCTGAAGGAGACGAAGGCGACGTCCGGCGTCACCAAGGCCACGCCGATGATCGAGCAGGCGCTGGGCGGCATATTCCAGGGCCGGTTCGAGCCGGCGCTGGTGCGCGGCATGACCGTGGCCGACATTCGCGACAACAAGACGATGAAGGCGAAGATCATCGCGGGCAATCTGAACGCGCTGACGCCTGGTGCCGGAAAGATCGCGATCGGATCGCGTCTGGCGGAAAATATGGGGTTGCAGGTCGGCGATACGCTGACCGTCTATAACCCCGCGGGCCGGGCGACGCCGTTCGGAACCGTCCCGCGCGAAGTGGGCTATCAGGTCGCCTGCATATTCGAAGTGGGCATTTATGATTATGACAAGGCGCTGGTCGTCATGCCGATCCAGGATGCGCAGACCCTGTTGCTGTTGGGCGATATGGTCAGCATGATCGAGGTGGAGACGGTCAATGCCGACAAGGTCGGGCAGATATTGGAGCCGCTGGCGGCCAAGGTCGCCGGCCGCGCCGTCATCACCGACTGGCGGCAGATGAACAGTTCGCTGTTCGAGGCGCTGGCGGTCGAGCGGGTAGCGATGTTCGTTGTCCTCTCCATCATCGTGCTGGTCGCCGTGTTCAACATATTGTCGTCGCTGATCATGCTGGTGCGCGCCAAGACGCGGGACATTGCCATCTTGCGGACGATGGGGGCCAGCCGGTCAGGGCTGGTGAAGATATTCATGACCGTGGGCGTCACCATCGGCGCGCTGGGGACTGGCGCGGGGATCGTGCTGGGCTTTGCCTTCCTGGCTTTCCGCCAGTCCATCGTCGACGCCATTCAGTTCGTGACGGGGCAGAATTTATGGGATCCCTCCGTGCGGTTCCTGAGCGAATTGCCGGCTAAGGCCGATCCGGTGGAAATCACCGTCATCTGCGTGATGGCGCTGCTGTTCAGCTTCCTCGCCACGCTTTATCCGGCCTTCAAGGCCGCCAATACCGATCCCGTGCAGGTGCTGCGCTATGAATGATGTTTTGAAAGTCACTGGCCTTGCCCGCAGCTTCACGCAGGGCGAGGTGACGATACAGGTGTTGCGCGGCGTGGACCTTTCGGTCGGGCCGGGCGAGATCGTGGCGCTGCTGGGACCATCGGGTTCGGGCAAGTCCACCCTGTTGCAGGCGGTCGGCCTGCTGGAGGGCGGCTTCGACGGGTCGATCCGCATCGGCGGCGAGGAAGCGGCGAAGCTGGACAATGACGGGCGGACGCGGTTGCGGCGCGATGCGTTGGGCTTCGTCTATCAGTTCCACCATCTGCTGCCCGATTTCAACGCGACGGAGAATGTCATCCTGCCGCAGGTGATCCGCGATGTGGAGATGGGCGTGGCCAAGGCGCGGGCGGAATCGCTGCTCAGCGCGCTGGGGCTGGGCCATCGGCTGGACCATCGGCCGAGCCAGCTGTCGGGCGGCGAACAGCAGCGCGTGGCGGTGGCGCGGGCGCTGGCCAACCGGCCGGCGCTGGTGCTGGCGGACGAGCCGACCGGCAATCTGGACGAGCGCACGGCCGACGTCGTGCTGGCCGAATTTCTGCGGCTGGTGCGGCATGAAGGATCGGCGGCGCTGGTCGCCACCCATAATGAGCGACTGGCGCAGAAGATGGACCGGGTCGTGCGGTTGCACGAGGGCGTCTTGGAGGCGGCTTAGAGAAATCTATCCTGCCTCCGTTCGGTTCGAGCTTGTCGAGAACTCTCTCGCGCTGACTTCTCGACCGACGGTTCTCGACTGCGCTCGAACCTGCTCGAAGCGAACGGCTATGTTTGCTAAGCGACCGCCGAAGCACCATCCCGAATGGTGGCAACCAGGATGCGGTCGCGCCCTTCGGTCTTGGCGCGCAGCAGGGCGGCGTCGGCGGTCTGGAGCAGGCGGTCGGCGCGGCCATGGTCCGGGAAGACGGCCAGACCAAAGCTGGCGGTGATGGCGCCCAGTTCCTTGCCGCGATGGTCTATCCGCAAATCCTGAATGCGGCGCTGGATCTGCGCGGCGCGGCCCAGCGCCTGATCAAGGTCGAAGCCGGGCATCAGCACGACAAATTCCTCGCCGCCCAGCCGGAAGGCATGGCCGTTCTCGCGCAGCGCGTCGCCCAAGACCGTGCCGACCGCGCGCAACACGGCGTCGCCGGCATCATGGCCATATGTGTCGTTGAACCGCTTGAAATGATCGATGTCGACCATCAGGCAGGCGAGCGTCGTGGCGTTGCGATCCGCCTCGCCCACCAGCGTTTGCAGCATGATGTCGAACTGGCGGCGATTGGGCAGGCCGGTCAGCGCGTCGGCCATCGCCATGTCGCGCAGCACATCGCGCAGGCGCAGATTGGCGAGCGCAAGGCCGATATTTTCCGCCAGCATTTCCAGATATTTGCCCGTGCGCTCCAGCCGGTTGGCGCTCGCCGCTGCTGGCTCTTCATAATAGAGCATGCCGATGCTTTCGCCCTGCGCGGCCAGCGGGATGCAGATGGTGCTGACGGTCGAGGCCGCGCCCAGATGTTCGCAGGGAATGTCGACCATGTCGCCGGCGGGACGGTGGGTCTGGCCCCGGCGCAAAGCCCAGCAGGCCGATGGCGGAAATTCGGGGCGCGAATAAGCGGGGGATAGCCAGTCGCACGCCTGCACCATCGCGTTGCGGCGGGTGTCGTGAATGTAGAGGCGGCCGGGAAAATCGGGCGCGATTTCGGGCGCGAAGCGGCGCACGACCTCCACCAGATCGGATGTGCTGTCGCAGCCCTGCAAACGCTGGGTCAGGCGGGACAGCAGGTCGCGCATGGTCCGATCAGCGTCGCGCTCCTGCTCCAGCCTTTGCCGTTCCAGTCCGTTTTCGCGGAAGATGCGGATCGCCTGCGCCATGTCTCCGATTTCATCGACCTGGCTGAATTCGGGCGGGATCGCCGCGAAATCCTGCGCGGCGAGGCGCGTCACCACATCGCTCAGCCGCACGACCGGGCGCAATATGCGCTGCTTCAGCACGAAATAAATGACGCACAGGAAGAGGAGAGCGGTCATGCCCAGCATGATTTCCGACACGCTGCGCCATTGCCGGGCGGTGTCGGTGGCGCGGATCACGGCATGCTCGGTCCGCTGGTCCAGCATATATTGGAATTTGCCGACCTGCGCCGCGACCCGATCCAGTTCCCGGCCATATTCGTCGCCGAACAATATGGTGCGGGCGGTCTTGTCATCGCCCTTTTCGGCAGCGCCGATCGCCGCGTCCTGCTCGTCGGTCAGGGCGTCGGCCCAGTGCAAAGCCTGCGACAGGGCGGCGAGTTCGGCTTCGTTCGCGCCGCCGTCGCGCAGATGGGCAATGCGCTGCTCGACGGATTTGAGCGTTTGCTTTTCGCGGCGATAGACGATCAGATGGCTGGGATCTCCGCTGATGACGTAGCCGCGCGCCTGTTCGGTCAGGCGATAGACATCCTCCTCCAGACTGGCGGTCAACTGGTCGAAGGTCGCGCGCTGGGCCACGGCGGCGCGTTCCGTTTCCTCTGCGCCGGACGCCAGCAACATGGTGGCGCCGGAGACAAGGGTGAGCGCGACGGTGGCCCCATAGGCCCAGTTGGTGATCGTGGACAGACGCATGATCCCCGCCTTTTACGCCCCGCATGGTTTGCAATTTGTTAAGAGATGGGCTGCGCCTTTTTCGCGACCTTACCCACAGATTTGTTGGGCATGGGGCTGGGCCGAATCGCGACGCATCCCTAGATTGGCGCAATGCCTCATGCCGCCTTCGTTCCGCTCCGTGTTTTCTCCTCCTTCACCATGCTGGAAGGGGCGATCGATCCCAAGAAGATCGCGAAACAGGCCAAGGCGCTGGGCTTTCCGGCGGCGGCTATCACGGATCGCAATGGGCTTTACGGCTCCATGGCCTTTTCCGACGGGTGCAAGGATGAAGGGGTGCAGCCGGTCATCGGTGCGATGCTGGGCCTGTTGCGGCCGGGCCGTCCCGCCAATGCGCCGCCCGTGCATGACTGGATCGCCCTCTATGCGCAGGATGCCGGCGGATATGACAATATCTGCGCGCTCGTTTCCATGGCGCATCTCGACCGTCCGGTCGAGGAAGTGCCGCATGTCACCATCGACATGCTGGAGGGGCGTACTGATGGCGTCATTGCGCTGACGGCGGGTGGCGAGGGCGCGCTGGCGCGGCTGTTCGCCGAGGATCAGCCCGAAGCGGCGACCGCCTATGTCGAGCGGCTGGAGACGCTGTTCCCCGATCGGCTCTATATCGAGATCTGCCGGCGGCTGGACCCGGTGGAGGGCAAGGCAGAGCCGCAACTGCTGGACCTGGCCTATGACCGCGGGCTGCCGCTGGTGGCGACCAACCCGACCTGCTTTGCCGAGCCGCATTTCCATGAAGCGCATGACGTGATGCTGTGCATCGCCGACAGCGCCTATGTCGAAACGCCCGATCGCCGCACCAGCTCGCCCGACGCCTGGATGAAGCCGGTGGGCGAAATGAAGCGCCTGTTCGAGGATCTGCCCGAGGCGCTGGCCAACACGCTGGTCGTGGCGCAGCGCTGCGCCATTGCCGCGCCCAAGCGCAAGCCGATCCTGCCCAGCCTGGCCGGCGATATTGAGGGCGAGGGGGTGATGCTGCGCGAGCAGGCGGCGGCGGGGCTGGAGATGCGGCTGGAGAAGGCCGGCATCATCGGCGCGGAGGCGCGCCAGCCCTATTTCGACCGGCTGAAGTTCGAGACGGACATCATCATCCAGATGGGGTTCCCCGGCTATTTCCTGATCGTGGCCGACTTCATCAAATGGGCCAAGGACCATGATATTCCGGTGGGGCCGGGCCGTGGATCGGGCGCGGGATCGCTGGTCGCCTGGGCGCTGACCATTACCGACCTTGATCCGTTGCAGTTGGGCCTGCTGTTCGAACGCTTCCTGAACCCGGAGCGCGTGTCGATGCCTGACTTCGACATCGATTTTTGCGAAACGCGGCGCGGCGAGGTGATCCGGTACGTCCAGCAGAAATATGGCGCGGATCATGTGGCGCAGATCATCACCTTTGGTAAGCTGAAGGCGCGCGCGGTGCTGAAGGATACCGGCCGCGTGCTCCAGATGAGCTATGGGCAGGTCGATCGCCTCGCCAAGCTGGTGCCCAACCATCCGACCGATCCCTGGACGCTGGAACGATCGCTGAACGGCGTGTCCGAATTCAAGGCGGAATATGACAATGACAATCAGGTCAAACGCCTGATCGATTATGCGATGAAGCTGGAAGGCTTCCCGCGCCATAGCTCCACCCATGCGGCGGGCGTGGTGATCGGCGACCGGCCATTGAGCCAGTTGGTGCCGCTTTATCGCGATCCGCGATCCGACATGCCGGTGACGCAGTTCGACATGAAATATGTCGAGGGCGCGGGGCTGGTGAAGTTCGACTTTCTGGGCCTTAAAACCCTGTCCGTCTTGCAGAAGGCGGTGCAGTTGCTGGCGGCGCGGGGCGTTGCCGTCGATCTCGACACGCTGGCCTGGGATGACAGCGCGGTTTACGACCTGCTCCAGCGCGGCGACACGGTGGGCGTGTTCCAGCTGGAATCGGAAGGCATGCGCAAGACGCTGGCCGCCGTGCGCCCGACCAATTTCGGCGACATCATCGCGCTGGTGTCGCTCTATCGCCCCGGCCCGATGGACAATATCCCGATGTTCGGCCGTCGCAAGAACGGGCAGGAAGAGATTGAATATCCGCATATTCTCCTGAAACCGATTCTCGAAGAAACATACGGCATCTTCGTTTATCAGGAACAGGTGATGCAGGCGGCGCAGATCCTGGCGGGCTATAGCCTGGGCGACGCCGACCTTCTGCGCCGCGCCATGGGCAAGAAGGTGAAGGCGGAGATGGACGCGCAGCGTTCGCGCTTCGTGGAGGGCTGCGCGCAGAGCGACATCAAGCCGGCCAAGGCGAACGAACTGTTCGATTTGATCGACAAGTTTGCGGGCTATGGTTTCAACAAATCGCACGCGGCGGCCTATGCGCTGCTCGCCTATCAGACGGCCTGGCTCAAGGCCCATTATCCGGCGGAATTTTACGCCGGGTCGATGGCGTTCGATATTCACCTGACCGAGAAGCTGACCGTGTTCGTCGACGATATGCGGCGCATGGGCATGACCTGCCTGCCGACCGACCTGAACCGCAGCGAGGCGGACTTCACCGTCGAAGCCGTGCCCTATGAAGGCGAGGACGCCCGGCTGGGCTTTGCCGTGCGCTATGCGCTGGGCGGCCTGAAAGGCGTGGGCGAAAAGGCGATGGAGCAACTGGTCGAGGAACGCGATAAGGGCGGACCGTTCAAGTCGCTCGATGATTTCGCCGACCGGATCGAGCCGCGCATGCTGAACCGGCGGCAGCTGGAAAGTCTGGCGGCGGCGGGCGCGTTCGACGGCATCCATGCCGACCGTGCGGGCGTGCATGCGGCGGCGGAAACGATATTGTCGGTCGCGTCCAGCAATGCCGCCGCGCGCGAAAGCGGGCAGGGCGGCCTGTTCGGCGATGTCGAAACGACCCATGCCGATGTGCGCATCCCGCCGCATCAGGCCTGGACCGTAGCGGACCGCATGGCGCAGGAAAAGGAGGCGTTCGGCTTCTATTTCTCGGCCCATCCGGTCGATCGCTACAAGCATCTGGCCGATGCGCGCGGCGCGAAAAGCTATGGCCTGGTCTGCCAGTCGCCCATGCCCGCGCCCAATGCCGAAGGGCGATCCATGACGATCATGGCCGCCATGGTCGAAGATGTGCGCTGGCGCGAGACGAAGCGCGGCGCGCGCTACGCCAACGCCACCTTCTCCGACCAGAGTGGGCAGTTTCAGGCGAGTTGCTTCGATGAGGATGCCTGCAAGGCGATCGAATTGCTGGCGGCGGACGGCGATTGCGCGCTGCTGATCGTGGAACTGGACCGGCTGCCAGGCGAGGAAACGCCGCGCGTCACCGTGCGCGCGGTCGAGCCGTTCCGCGCGATCGCCAGCGCATCGCGGATGGAATTGACCGTGGACATCGAAACAGCGCAGGCGGTCGAGGCGCTGGCGGCATTGCTGGCGGGCGCGGGCGGCGGTCGCAGCGAAGTGTTTCTGCGCGCGCCGGTGGGCGACGGACAGGCCGCGCGCGTCTTTCTGGGCGACCGCT
Organism: Sphingobium rhizovicinum; assembly: GCF_042647625.1. NCBI lineage: Bacteria > Pseudomonadati > Pseudomonadota > Alphaproteobacteria > Sphingomonadales > Sphingobiaceae > Sphingobium > Sphingobium rhizovicinum. The sequence goes on from NZ_JBHRVU010000004.1 coordinate 1,431,745, forward strand.
ATAGTCTGGGCGCGGATCAGGTGGATGCGATCGCGACCATCGCCGGCCTGTCGATCCACCGCTTCGAGCGGATGGACGTGAAAGCCGATGGGTATAAGACGCGGACGCGGCGGTCGGGCATGCGGCTGGTTGGGTGAGAGGCGGGCAACGCAAGGGCTGGGCTTATCGCAGGCGATCGCGCACGGTATCGGACGATACTCGGCAGTCGGAGGTAGCAGCCTTTCGATCCGACAATGATCTGCATCAGTGGCGGTTTGAATGGAGCATGGTGGCGGCTGTCACGACCGGCGCTTTTGCGGCGATGGCCAATTTCGACCTGCCTTTGCGCTATTGGCCGCTGCTATTCCTCCCCGCAGCCTTGATTTTCGCCCTCTTGCGTTGGCAGGCATGGCGCAACCGTCGCAAGGCAAGCGGTTCAGCCATTATGAGGATGATCGGCTTAATTAGTGCATCTTGCTTATTATGATCCGTTCTCCCTGAGCCTGTCGAAGGGCCGTACTTCTTGAAGAACAAGACGGGGCTTCGACAGGCTCAACCCGAACGGTTCTTACTTTCCAGTGGTTTTGAAGCGATGGCCATGCCTCAAAACAACCGCATCTGCGCGCCCTCTGGCGGTTGAAACAGGTCGGTGCGCAGCGCCAGTCGCTCGCCGCCCAACCCGGCGCGGCGGCGGGCGTGGCGGAAGCGGGTGCGGATGAGGTCGGCCCAGATGCCCTGACCCTTCATGCGGCTGCCGAAATTGGGGTCATTGTCGCGCCCGCCGCGAATGTCGCGGATCATGGCCATCACCTTGCCCGCCCGATCGGGATAATGGTCGGCCAGCCAGGCGCGGAAGAGCGGGGCGACTTCGTGGGGCAGGCGGACGAGGATATAGTTGATGTCGCGCGCGCCGGCGGCGGCGACGCGGGCGACCACGCTTTCAATCTCGTGATCGTTGATGGCGGGAATGATCGGCGACATGTTGGCCGACACCGGCACGCCGGCTTGCGCAAGGCGCGCAATGGCGGCGATGCGCCGTTCGGGATGCGGCGCGCGCGGCTCCAGCGTGCGGGCGATCTTCGGGTCGAGCGAGGTGACGGAGATCATCACCGCCACCAGATTGTCGCGCGCCAGATCGGAGAGCAGATCGATGTCGCGCAGGATACGGTCGGACTTGGTGGTGATGAAGGTCGGGTGACGGGTCTCCGCCAGCACCTCCAGCACCTGCCGCGTGATCCGCCAGTCCTTCTCGACCGGCTGATAGGGATCGGTGTTGGTGCCCATGGCGATCGGGCTGACGACATGGCCCTTCTTCATCAGTTCGGCGCGCAGCAGCTTCGCCGCGTTGGGCTTGGCGAACAGCTTCGTTTCAAAATCCAGCCCCGGCGACAGATCATGATAGGCATGGCTGGGCCGCGCAAAGCAATAGATGCAGCCCATGCTTACCTGGTGTTGATGTGTTCACTCCGTCAAGTGAATGTTCGCCGCCTGTTCGCTTCAGGGTTGGCGATACGACACGTTGAGGAGGTATGTGTCGAGTCTGCCAAGGGCCTGAAAGTGCTCCGAACCTGACTATTAGAGCGGGAAGCATCTTGAGGGGGCAGGCGGTTGAGTTTGTCGAACAAGCAATGGCGCCTACTGAGTGCTCATGATTCCGCTTTCCTATCACGGACTGAAAGCAGGTCAAATCGGTCCGTGAAACGGACTTCATGTTAGTGCTCAGCCTTCCAGGACATGCTGTATACAACGCATTATCAGCAGGTTGGCTTTCTCAAACGAGTCACATTGAGTTGGGCGGAAAATGTGTAAATCACAGAAAAATATCGCCTTTCGGTGTGATGACTTGCGTGTTCGCACGCTATCTGCAACGGTTCGGACGTCATCGTAATAACCGGTGATGGGGCGTCGTAACCCCAATGCTCTCGGCCGGTCGCAGCTTTTGCGGCCGGGTGGCCGTCGCGCATGTCCAAGGCTTCGGCCTAAAGGTGACGGCGCCGTGGCGAGAGCTTTGGTTACGAACACCCGGCTTCTGCCGGTTCGCCCCAAAATTTGGTGGAGAACCAGCATGCATTTCATGTTCGATGGTAAGTTTACGCCTGCAAGCATTGGGGCAGACTTGGAACCCTTGTGGCACTTGCTGCAGGAGAAGGGGGTCACGTCTATTACGGACGTGAGGATTTCACTTACCGGTATGGGCGATGATCATACGCGCTATCAGGTTCGTGATGAAGCCGGGATCATCACGACAATGGTTTTTGCAGCCGATCGATCTAAAACCGGTCCCGCCTCCTCTTACGTTCCGCACCCATGGACGAGCATCGCCACGCGACCCGATGAGTTGGAGGTCAATCCGTTTTCTACGGCCTTCGGCCATGATGACTGAGGGGGGAAACCTTGAGGAAAACCTGGGCCGTGCAATCGAGCTCCCTGAGGGGTGGCGAGAGTTATACTTGGAAGTCATTCACGAAATCGCCGTTATCGATCCTCACGCGCGAGTGGTGCAGACGAAAGAGAAGTTCGGCGAGTTGCGGATCTACATGAAGGCGTTCAGCGAACCAGTTTTCGGTCTAATTGACCAGGCAACTAAAAGGTCGAGGACATTATGCCAAATTTGTGGAGCGGCTGGTGTGTGGTCAAAAACGACCGATGGCTTCTACGCCACGGTTTGCTCAGAGCATTCGAAGGGCTTTGAGCCAGCCACGAGCGCGGTGTTTCGGCATGTGCGTATGGTTATACCCGAACGAAACAACAGTCATAGCGATGGGCAATAGTATGACCGATGCCGGTGTTTCCAAGCATCTCAATGCTTCGAACTGATTTGAAGCGATTCGAACGGATTTCGCGGCTTAAGGGAGGCATGTGATGGAGATCACACTTGCCGATCTATTGACTGGCGTCCGAGAACGAAAAGCCTTGCTCGGCATCGTCGAAACGGCGGAGCGGACGGAAGCGATGCAGAATAATGGTCGTCGGCGAAGCCCCGAAAAGCGGGCAATGTTGGCGCGGATCGACGAGCGGTCACGTGCTGCCGGTGTCGAGCCGATGGGTCGGACTGATGGTCAGGTGAACTAAGGTTGGATCTTATGGCTATTTCCTTGCCGACGGAGCTGATCGGACGTGCAAAGGCTTCGATCCATTCGATCATGCCGGCGCCAGCGTGCGTGGTGCAAGGGCGCGAAACCGCGTGGGCGTCTTATGCTACGGTCGAGGTAGCCAGAACGGCGATGCGGTTAGGAACGATGTCAGTCAAAGCTCGCACAACCTAGTATAATTTTAGCAGACTTCCAAAGTCCTCATGTCCCATCGCTTCCGTCATCATGAGAGGCTTGGCCGGCATCACCCATGGGCAGCCCGTCGATCGCAGCGACCGCATCCATGAGCTGTCGCCTGAGCCCCGCCAATCCCACTGCCACGACGAGGTCATGGCGATCAGCGAGGGTGAGAACCGTGCGCAGGATGAGATCTGAATTGCGCATCAGAATGACCAGATTCTCAGCGCTTGGGCTGTTCTTTCCCTCAAACCAGTTGCGCACTGCGCGCTCGTTCGAGCGGGTCAGGCGCGCGATCGTCTTGACCGCCGATGGGGTGTTGCCAAACTCCTCTTTCAGCGCCGCTGCGATGGCGATCGCGAGAGGCTCGGTTGTGATCGGGACCGGAAAAGTTTTTCCATTTTTGGACTGAAGTTTTCGGTCTTTCTTGGAAAACGACATTCGCTCGCACTCCCAATAGAATTGGTGGGAAGTCGAACCTGTCCGCTTGAGGTCAACGAAAGCAGCAGATGCAATGAACTTGTCGGAGCCGAACCCTGCTGAGACTGTGCCGCGCGATCCAATCCGCGCCGCGCAATATGTCCGCATGTCGACCGAGCATCAGAAATACTCGACCGAGAACCAGGCGGAGATCATTGCGCAGTACGCAGCGCGTCGCGGCTTCGAGATCGTCAAAACCTATGAGGACTCGGGCAAAAGCGGTCTGCGACTCGATGGCCGGGTCTCGCTCCAGCAGTTGATCGCCGACGTGCGCAGCGGCCAAACCGACTTCAAGGCAATCCTTGTCTATGACGTCAGCCGCTGGGGCCGCTTTCAGGATGCAGATGAGAGCGCCTATTATGAGTTTATCTGCCGCGAGGCCGGGATCACCGTTCAGTATTGCGCGGAGCAATTCGAGAATGATGGCAGCCTGAGCGCCACGATCATCAAGAGCATGAAGCGGGCGATGGCGGGCGAATATAGCCGCGAGCTGTCGGTCAAGGTTTTCACCGGGCAGTGCCGACTGATCCGGCTCGGCTTCCGCCAGGGCGGCGCTGCGGGGTTCGGCTTACGGCGCTATCTCGTCGACGAGCATCGACAGACTAAGGCAGTGCTAAATCATGGCGAGCAGAAGAGTCTGCAGACCGACCGGGTCATCCTGAAGCCTGGACCGCCCGAAGAGGTCGAGGTGGTTCGCCGGCTCTACCGGATGTTCGTGGTACAGCAACGGACCGAAACCGAGATCGCCAAGGTGCTAAACGAGGAAGGAATCCTCACCGACCTTGGTCGCCCCTGGACGCGCGGGACCGTCCATCAGGTGCTGACCAACGAGAAGTATATCGGGAACAACGTCTATAACCGCGCCTCCTTCAAGCTGAAGGCCAAGCGCGTCGTGAATACGCCCGATATGTGGGTGCGCGGCGATGGTGCTTTCGAGGCGATCGTCGAGCGTGACTTCTTCGAGGCCGCCCAGCGCATCATCCAGGAGCGCAGCCGGCGCTTTACCGATGAGGAGTTGCTGAGCCGCCTGTCTGCCTTGCTGGCCGACAAAGGATGGCTCTCTGGCCTGGTCATTGACGAGATCGAGGACATGCCCTCCAGTTCCACGTTCCGGCATCGCTTCGGGAGCCTAGTGCGAGCCTATCAACTCGTCGGATATGTGCCGTCGCGCGACTATCGCTACATCGAAACCAACCGCGCCTTGCGGGCGCTTCACCCCGATGTCGTGGCCCAGGTGGTCGAAGACATTGGCGAGGCCGGCGGATCGGTACGCCGCGATCCTGTCAGCGACCTTTTGCATATCAATGAGGAGTTCACGGCCTCGCTCGTGATTGCCCGCTGCCATTTGACCACCGCTGGTGGGTCGCGCTGGAAGGTTCGCTTCGACAGCGGCCTGCGCCCCAGCATCACGATCGTTGCGCGCATGGGCGAAGACAACCGCGCCATCCGGGACTATTATCTGCTGCCCTGGCTCGATTTCGGGGCCGCTGCCAATCTGAAGCTCGCGCCAGAAAATGGCATCCTGCTCGACGCCTATCGGTTCGATACCCTTGAGGCGCTTTTTGATCTGACGCGCCGTGCGCCGCTCAAGGTGGCGGCATGAGCGAACAGCCCCCAGAAATCCGCTCGGTCCCGATTGACCTGATCACGATCCTGAACCCGCGCGTCCGCAACAAGCGCATCTTTCAGGAACTGGTGAATAGCATCGCCCATTTGGGCCTGAAGAAGCCAATCACAGTGAGCCAGCGTCCGGGCAAGGCGCGGTTCGACCTGGTTTGCGGTCAGGGCCGGCTCGAGGCCTTCATCGCACTTGGCCAGGTCGAGATCCCGGCGATCGTGATCGATGCGGTCGAGGAAGACTGTTTCGTGATGAGCCTGGTCGAGAATCTGGCGCGGCGTCAGCACAGCCCGCTCGAACTTGTCCATGCGATCGGCGCGCTGCACGCGCGCGGCTACTCCTATTCCGAGATCGCTGCGAAGGTCGATTTCTCGGTCGAGTATGTGAGCGCCATCTGCCTGCTGCTCGACAATGGCGAGGAAAAGCTCATCGCCGCCGTTGAGCGCGGGGTGATCCCCCACACGATCGCTATGGAGATCGCCCGCGCAAAGGACGGCGAGGTCCAGCGTGCGCTTGCCGAGGCCTACGAGGAGAAGACGATCCCCGGCAATCAGGTGTTGGCGATCCGCAAGATCATCGATCAACGCAACACAAGCGGCAAGCAACTGCACAAGCGAGGATCACGCCACGGCCGCGTCCAAAAGCCCGTCACCTCGGAAGGCCTGATCCGCGCCTATCAGCGCGAGACCGAACGGCAGAAGCTGCTCATCAAGCGCGCTTCGCTCGCGCGCAGTCGGCTGCTGTTTGTCGCCAATGCGATGCGCCGGCTGCTGACTGATGAGCATTTCGTGACGCTGCTGCGCGCCGAAGGGCTCAGCACACTCCCGCGTGCGCTCGCCGAGCGCATCGAGCCAGCGTAGGTGTCTCATGGCTGATCTCGTCAAGATCGCTTTTGAACGCAAGGTCGTCATGCAGCCGATCGCTGACCTGCTGCCCACCAAAGCCTTGCCGGCAGGCGTGCGCGAAACGGTCAAATATCGGCGGATCGCGGCCTCGGTGGCAGAGGTCGGTTTGATCGAGCCCCTGTCGATCGCCCGCCAGAAGGGCGGCGGCTATTTGCTGCTCGACGGGCATATGCGGCTCGATGCGCTTCGTTTTCTGGACGCGACCGAAGCGCCCTGCGTCGTGGCCGACGATGATGAATCCTTCACCTACAATAAGCGGGTAAACCGTCTCGCCACGATCCAGGAGCATTATATGATCGTGAGGGCACTCGATCGCGGAGTACCCGAAGAGAAGCTCGCGCGCGCACTCAATGTCGATGTGAAGGTGATCCGACAGCGACGGCACCTCCTGGCAGGGATCAGCCCGGACGTCGCCGAACTGCTCAAGGACAAGCCGGTCGGGCACCACGCCTTCCAGAAGCTGCGCAAGATGAAGCCAATCCGGCAGCTCGAGGTGGCCGAGCTCATGGTTTCGGCGAACAATTACACGGTCAGCTATGCCAAGGCGCTGCTCGCTACATCCAAGCCCGGCGATCTCCACAAGCCCGATGAGCTGAAGAAGGCGACCGGGCTGTCGGCCGAGCAGATGGCCCGGCTCGAGCGCGAGATGGCATCGGTGAGCGAGGACTATAAGGAACTCGAAGCCTCCTATGGCGACGACATGCTCGTCCTGGTGGTCGCCTCTGGCTTCATCGAGCGGCTCCTCTCCAAGCCTGAGATCGAGGGCTTTCTGGAGCGCCGTCACCCTGAGTTTCTGGAGAATTTCCGTTCCATCGTGCAGGCGACATCGCTCGATCAGTCAATGTCGACCTGAAACCGCGGAACTTGGGGACCGGGACCCAAAAGCGCCGGGACCGTCGGAGAAGCCGTCGTGTCGGGCGGATCAAGGGCGGTGGCGGGGATGGCGGCGAACCCGCTCGGAGCCCGCTAGGCCAGCCGTCATAGGGCTGGCTGTATGCCGCTTATCGGCATATGGTCCAAGGAGCGCGCCGGTCCAGGCGTCGATCGGCGCGCTCTACTCTCTTTCGCCTAGAATTTCCTCGAAGCCTTTCGGCTGCGCAGCGAGCATGCCAGTGCGATCACAGCGGAGATGCGCGTGCAGATGGCTGCGCGTCTCGTCGAGGAGCATGGCACGCCCAAAGAGGCGGCCGATGCGGTCTGGGTGCTGGCGCGTGAAAATGGCTGGTATCGCGAAGGTGAAGGCGCCGAGCGCTTCCTTCTTACGCAACCGGGAACAGCCAAGGCTCCCGCTAACAAGGCAGCGCTCGATCTGCTGATCGCGTGGCATGGCGAACCACTCGGGCGACTGACTCATGATGGTTCTGAACGGCGCTGGAAGCCGACGAGGCGCTCGGGGCCGGCGCTGGTTCGCGAGACCACGCCGGGCAAACTCCCGGCCTTCGTCGAATCGCTTCTACCGGAAGGTTGGCTAGCCCAGGTGCTCCACGAGCGCGATGATCGCGAGGCGCTCAAGCGCGGGCGGCGCTATATGTCCAATGTTACTGTGGTCGAGGCCCGCGATGAGCTGGCGGCCCTCCCGGCGGACATCCTGACAACGCAGTTGAACGGATTCACGGACGGCGGCCGCTTCACGGGCCGTTATGACGGGCCGACGCGCGGCGCAATCGAAGAAAGTTTCGAGCAGAATCTCGCGCGGATCTTCGCCCGCGCCGAGACGCCGCGCCTGTCAGGCGTACAGATCAAGGCGCCGATGCACCTAACAGCGGGCGGCGCCCTCCTACCGGCCATCGACCTGCCGTTCACCCATATCCTGAAACCTGCCGGGACGGCGGGCTTCGAGATGCTGCCGATCGTCGAATGGCTCTGCCTGGAGCTCGGCCGTGCCGCCGGCTTTGCCGCGCCCGATATCGCGCTGACCCCGATGCCGGACGGCATGTGGCCCGCCCTCATCATCGAGCGTTTCGATATTCGCCATGGCACAGACGATCAGCGTCAGCTTGCGCTGGAGGACTTCTGTTCGGTCCTCGATCTCCCGGCATCGGCGAAATATGAGGGCACGATTGCACCAACTCTGCGCCTTCCGGCATTTGCAGCCGAGCTAAAAGGCGCTCGGGTCGTCCAGGACAAGATGGTGCCTCTCATTGCAGAACGCTGCGCTGCGCTGGCCGCAGCGCGATAAGCTAATTGCTTTTTCCGTAATGACGACGCTGCGCCATTACGGAAAAGAGCTTATCCTGCGAGACGTAAACGAGGGTCGGCGCTTCTACTCAAAAACAGCCATTTCCTCCTCGAAATCGTCGCTCCGCTGGGCTTGTCCGCGTGCATCGACGGCCCGCTCGATCAAACGCTTTTTGAGCTGCGCGCTGATCGCAGCCGCTCGGGCATAGAGAAATTTCTCGAAATCATTGTCCGTGATGCCGAAGCGATCGAGATCGCCGATCAAGTGCGATTTCATCGATTTTTCGAGGTTAGGATTGGCCTTCCTAAAGGCCCTCATGTAAACTGATGGCGCCTTTGCGCCAATTTCGCGCTTGTTTAGATAGTCATCAACGATCGTGATATTGACGATATTGTTGATCCGCCACTCTTCCTCTTTCTTTTTCGCGAGATAGGCCCTCGGGAAAAAATGGTGGTAGTTTTTGCTATTCGCCTGCTTCAGCCAGTAATTGCTGATGTTTACCACGGCATCGTCGCTGAACGATTTGGGCTGCTGATAAGCATAAAGACAGAGAATCGCTTTGATCGAACTTCGGCCGGCGTTGAACCAGCCGTTCTCGATCAGAAACTCCGGCGAAATGTCGATGCTCCAATCATAGTCGGGGGAGCGCCCCTTCAGAATCCGATCGATGCGACGGATATCCTGCGCGAGCTTGCTCTCGACGGAGGAGGAATAGCGGGCGCCCAATCCGCAGCGCCAGAAAAAGTCCTCGAGTTGGCCGCGCTGATCCGCATCAGGCTTGTCGGGATGATGGTAGAAAAAATACGCGAACGGTACGAGTAGCGTGTTGTAGGGCAATAGCTTGGAAACCGGAATCCGGTAGGTGTGACGGAAATATTCCACCGCTCGCTCGAAGGCATCAATCACCTTCGGCCATTTCTCGATAAACTCGCTCTTCTTCAGCTTCAGAATCGTCTGCTTTTTGCAATCCTTGGCGATGATCAGGGAAATGAGTTGGAGCAGGATCGCGTCTGATACCGTCTCATAGTTGACCGTTGTGAGGCGCTCGATCAGTCCTTCATATTCGGCGGAAAGATCAAAATCCTTTTCTTCATCGAACGTCTTTGCAACCATGATCTCAAAAACGCTCAACGCTTTTCCGCCGACGTTGATCCGGGTGAAAATCTCCGTGGCGACATCGATTGCGACGTCCCGGACCTGAATGATCGAGAAATCGTAGCTCTCGATGCGACGACGATAATCCGAAATCTTGCTATGGTACTGCGCCGGGAAGGCTGCCAGCTCGGCGAAAGAGCCGTGTAGAAGGTTTTTCAGGCGAATGAAGGTGTTGGCTTCCAAGCCTTCAATGTCCGTCGTGACAATCTGATCGTCCTCGCCCGCTTCAAGGTTCACAAACATATCGGAGAAATCGTCGCTATGCCCCGAGCTGCGCATGACCGTGATGCCGCGGATGGCGGCGTACAGGCTCGTCAAGCGCTGCTGGCCGTCCAGGACGAAGGCCACGGTTTCGCCCTGCTTTGGGCTAGGCAATGGGGCATTGCCTAGCTCGCGCACGCTCCTCAAGCGATCCTTCGTCGACCAGAAAATGAAGGTGCCGACCGGATATCCCTTGATGACACTATCCAGCAGCGCGGCGGACTTTTGGAGTGTCCAAACGAACTCGCGCTGGAACTGGGGGATTTTGACCTGCCCGCGTTCGATATCGGTCAGCAGCGAGGAATAATTGGCATGGGTAGGACTGGGAAGCGACATGGATTATCCAATCTGTACGGCTGGTTCTTCTACCATTGCTCAGCAAAATGGCCGGAAAGGCGGTCGATCGAGGAGGGTTTGTCGCCCATCGCACACAGGCCCAGATAGGTGGCTGCGCGCGTTGCCCCCACATAGAGATATCGCTCGAACAAGGTGGGCTCGTTTTCGGCGAGCTTGTCGATGCCGACGAAGAACACCGCTTCAAACTCGAGCCCCTTGATGTGCCGTACATCGAAGACCCTGATCTCATCGTCTCGACCGATGATCTTGCCATCGACACAGGCGACGGCATGCAGATTCTGCTCCTCGATAACCTCATTCAGCGCATCGGTGAGTGGGCGAACGGCTCCCTCGTCATGAACGAGGATCGCGATAGACGGCAATGCGCGTGGGGAGACGGAACGCTCGATCTCCGATAGCCGCTTTGCCAACCAGTGGGCGATCTCGCCGTAATCATGCAGGCCTGCAACAATCACTGGCGGAACCGCATCATTATTGACGTCGTCGGGCAAGCCGGCATCCGCCGTCGATCCAGAAGCGGGATCAGCCAGTGCCTTGGCCAGGTCATGTAACTGCCGGCTTTGCCTGTACGCGATCGAAACCCGTTCGATCGACATGCTGGGTTCGACCCATTTGAGGCTGTCCTCGGTACGGCTACCCCATTCTGTGATGCGCTGATTGAAATCGCCGCAGGCGAAGAACGATCCGATCGGCTCGACTGCCAAGGCGCGCATGCAAGCAAGCTGCACCGGCGAAAAGTCGGGGGCCTCGTCCACGAGAATTTGATTGCGCTGGATATCGTGCAGAGCACGCAGTGGCTCATAGGCAGCCTGCTCAATGTTCCGACGCACGCGATTATCCGCGAGCAAGGCATTGCCAGCGCGCAGCATCGCCAAAATCACGAGATCCGCTTCCAGCGGGTGTAGATCGCGGCCTGGGTTCGTATCGGGATACCAACGCTCTCCGCGCTCACCTCTCCTGAACTGCCTGTATCGGGCGGGGATCTTGCTCAGGTAATGCCGGACAGGTGCGCTGAAGCGATTGAGGGACAACTGCCATCCTAACCGCTCGGCCAGCCCGCTCGCCTCGGCGTCGGTCAGGCCCCGATCCGCAACCCAGTCGAGAACGAGAGCGCTTCGAGAGCTCGTTGAACGGCGACGTGTCTTGGCGCGCGCCTGAAGCCGTAGGGCAGCATAGTAGGCGCGTTGGGCAGCGGCCGGCTTGTTCGTCGGCCGGTCTTCCTCTTCGTCATCTTCGTCATCGAGATCATCGTCGCCGTGATCGGCCTGATCATCCAAGGTGTCGAGGTAGGCGATTAGCTGCTCGAAAAAGTTCTGACCTTGGGTTCGTGCGCCAGCCTGCGCGCGCGCGAGTGCGGCTTTGAGCACGCTGTCGACATCAGCTCTTACACGCCCGAGAATGCGGCGGACGTCTTCACTTAGCGAGACAAGGGCATAGATGCCGCTTGCCGGAGTGGACGTCCGTGCGCTTTGAATGGCTGTGCTGAGGCGCCCACCCAGTTTTGCGATTTCCGCGTCCGTGGCAGCCTTAAGGATGGCTGCAGCGCTCTCGAGACCCGACCAGAAGTCGCTGTCCTGCTTGGTTTGAAACTGCTCGAACCAGTCGATCGGCGATTCTACGGCCTCGGCGGTTATGGTGGCCGCAGCATCCTTCAGAACGAACGGCCCACCGCCGTTTGCGGTGCGCAGGATCGAAAGGTGGTTCCGCGCGAGTTCCTTGCGATGTCCGATCCACGTTTTGATTCGCAGATCCGACGCTGACACATTGTTTCTATTGAAGGCCTCTTTCAGATACTGCCCGAGTAGATCGGTGGGCGTGAACATAATCCAGCTCTGGCCGTGTGCCAGCGATGAGGGGGAAGCATCGACCAGGCTTCGCTCGTCCTCGCTCAAGCCATGGGGATCGAGCTTTTGCCCCAGACGGCGAATGAGCGTCGTGGTCTTGCCCGTTCCCGGCGGACCCAGGATCAAAAGCTGCGAATCAAGCGACAATCGGAAGATGGCATCTTGATACTCGTCCAGCACCGCCTGATCGCGCAGCTGCATCTTGTCGATGATACCGCGCTTGCGCCCAATCGTGACATTGTCATCCACTTCGGCTGCCTTCAGCATGCGCTCGATCTCATCCAGCGCATCGGCAGGCGCATCACGCTCGGAAACCAAGCGCAGCAATGAGGCGATCGTGAGGGTCTTCTGCCCTTCCGCCTCGAAGATAGTATCCCGCGAATCCCAGCCGTCGGGGAGAGCCTCGGCGTGAAATAGGGTTCGCTCCACGACCTCAAGTGAGCCCCCCGGCAAATCAATGTATCCACCCGGTCGCAACGATGCCAACCGACCGACCGGCGCGTTGTAGCTGGCGAACCGAACCTCGGCATCGAGCAACCCGGAAGGCGCGAACCGAGAGATGTAGAAGGTGGTATGCTTGTCCGCCTCGTCCGCCGCGATCACCCTGGCAACAGCAGGTTCGCGGGACAGGATTTGGTGGCCATTGAGCATTTCCCGGCCGATCTCGTTGAGCTTTGCGACGGCTTTTTCGGTCGTCAGCGTATTCAGCGGAGCGAGGCTCTCCGCGGATGGCCCCTTGAAACGGGCAAGTTCTGCCCTGGCGCCGGCCGCTACCCGATCGAAGATGGTCAATGCTTCTCGTGCAATATCACCGATATGTTCGTCGCGATTCAGGCTCAAAGCTGTTCCCCCCATGAGCCCCCATACTTGCAAGGAGGCAGCTCAAAATCCACCACAAGTCTTTCAGGACGCGCTATTAATTCTCGCGGCTGCGTATGTCGCACCCTGCTTTAAGACAGCCGGCCTCAAGCACTGGCTTGAACCTCGATTGTCTGCCCAGAAGTCAGCATGACGATCAGCCCGCGTTCGGTGCCGGTCATGTCGAGATAGGCGCGAACCTGCGCGCGATAGTGCTCGACCGTCGCCGCAGTCGGCTGCACATCGCTCTTCCAGTCGATCACGACAGCAGGCTTGCCGTCGCTGTCGAAACTGGTCGCATCGGCAATACCGACCGTCGCCTGCTCAATCCCTTCGACATCAACTGCCGCATAGACAGTCAGTTCGGGCACCAGACTGGGGCGCAGCTCGGCGATTTCCGGCAGGTTGAGGGTCCGCACCACGCAGCTGGCGAGTTCGCCGGGGTTTAGGCCTTGGGCAGGATCGTCCATCACCGGCTTGACGATTTCCAGGATCAGTGCCCGAGCCCGATCGGCCAACGCCGTTTCACCAGGATCGGTCTCGCCGGTCAGCACCTCTTCAAGCAGCTTATGGAGGATTAGCCCGCGCTCGCGCCCACCCTGAACGCTAAACGCCGACCCTTCGTTATCGGGCTGGCCGTCATCGCTAGCCGCCCAGACATCCACGGCTTCAGGCGTCAGTACCGGGCCGGCGTGGCTTTCATCGCGGCTCGGCGCGAGCCAGACCAGACGCTGGCGCTTATCGAGGATCGCGGCGGCTTCGGCGGCAAAGCTATCGCGGGTCTGGGCATTGACTGCGTGTGCCGCTGCTGCGCCCATCCCTTCGGGCAGATGCGAAAGTTCGAGCGCCGGCAGTTCGGCCAGCGACAGATCGACCAGCGAAATCCAGGCGGACTTGGACTGAGCAGCATCAAGGCGCGGCAGCACCAGCAATTCGCGGGCACGGGTCGCCGCGACATACCAGAGACGGATGCGTTCGCGGTCGAGTTCCGCTTTTTCGGCGTCGAGCACCGCCTCATAGCCTGCCGGTTTCACGCCGAAGACCGGGCAATAGAAGGTGTCGCTGTCGCGGTCGGTTACGGGGCTATCGGGCGCCTTGATCCCCGTCATCGTGTTGATGGGGACGACGATCGGCCATTCGAGCCCTTTGGCGGCGTGCATGGTGTAGAGCGCAACTGCTTCTTCCTGCGCGTCCGGCCGCCCTTCGACGGCGCGTGCCTCGTCGGTCCAGGCCGCCGTCATCGTCTCGGCGAAGGCGCGCAGCCCCCGAACCGCAAATGCCGAGGTCAAGCTCAGATAGAGATCGACATTGCCAAGCGCGCGCTCGGCCTGACCGCGGTGACGCGCCAAGAGGATTGGCCGCACCCGCAACGCATCGATCGCCTGAGACAGGAGCTCATGCGGCGTAGTGCTGTTGCACTGACGCTGGAGCGCCTGGAGTTTCTCGATCGTCGCCCGAGCCAGCGGATGTGCGATGTCGGCCGGATCGACGCCAAGGTCGAAACGCGGAAGTTTTTCGGGTGCGTCCTCAGCGCGCGGGAGCGCCCAGATGATGTCGAGGAATTGCTCTTCGGTCAGGCCGACGAGCGGCCCACGCAGCAGCGCGCCGAGCGCGAGTGTATCGCGGCGATCGGCCAAGACGCGGGTGAGCGCGATCAGGTCCTGAACTTCCTGGCGGCGGAACAGGCCTTTACCGGCCTGCGTCGCGACCGGGATCCCATAGCGCTCCAGGGCTTCCTCATAGCGCCACAGGTCGCTGCCGGTGGGCGCGAGCAAAGCGATGTCGCCTGGGCGACACAAGCGTCCCGCGCCAGTGCGCCGATCGAGGATCATTTCGCTGCCGATGAGCCGGGCGCACATTTGCGCAACGGCTTCGGCCTCGCCATCGCGCTGTTGCTCGGCCGACGCTTTGCCGTCCTCGCCTGCGACCACGACATCAAGTGCGGCAATACATAGCGCTTCCCCGCGATCGGCATGGAAGGGGTCGAGCGCCGTGAAGCCGGGTTGGCCGTCGCTAGAGAGCGGTCCCTCGAACCGTTCGTTCACGAAGGTCAGAATCGGCGCGCAGGACCGGAAGTTGGTCGAGATCGAAAGGACGCTGTCCTCGTCCTGGGCGATGAAGGCATCGCGGGCACGGACATAGGCCGACACATCGGCGCCTCGAAAACGGTAGATCGCCTGCTTGGGATCGCCCACCAGGAAAAGGGCACCGGGGCGGATGACAAAGCTGACCCAATCACTCGCATCTCCAGCCTCCGCAGGCTCACCGCACAGGCGCCAGAAGATTTCGGTCTGGAGCGGATCGGTGTCCTGGAACTCATCGACCAGCACTTTGGAGAAGCGGGCGGCGAGCGCGCGGCGGACATCGTCATGATCGCGCAGGAGATCGCGCGCCGCGAAGATCAGGTCGTCGAAATCGAGCAGCGCGGCGGACCGCTTATAGTCGCGGAAATGATCGAGCACGGGGCGCACTTCGCCGATCAGGTCGGCTAGAACGCGGCTCGCGACATTCTGGGTGAGCGTCTGCCATGCCGCACCGCATGCCGAATAGGCCGCTTCCGCTGCGAGATTGAGCCGCTCGCCATCTGCTTTGGCGAGACCTTCGCGTTTGGCCGCCTCAACCCATTTGCCCTTCTTCTTGAAGGCCAGGAACGTGCCCGCCTTGGTGCAGAGGTCGGGATGCGGCGGGAAGGTCAGCAGCCGCACGAGCCCGGCAGGCGTATCGATGGCGGGTCCGCCCTCAAGGCCATCCGCCATCTCCGAGAAGCGCTCGGCGAAGACCGCTGTCTCTTCCTCGACGGCCGGCGCGGTGCGGATGAACTCCGCGAAAGCCGCTGCCGCCGCTCGAAACGCGGCGAGATGCGGAGCAAGCGGGTCTGCGGCGGGGGCGGCAACGGTACGCCGCTTGCGCAGATTATCGACGATCCGGTGGATGAGGCCAACTGTCTCACTTGGGCTGTAGAGTACCATCTCCGCGATGAGGCCACCCTCTGCACCGGAGAGCTTTTCGCGCAGCCACGCATCGACGATCTCGATGAAGGCGAGGTCGGCCTGGTTGCGATCCATGACACTCGCGCCGGGATCGATATCCGCCTCGACCGGATAGGGTTTGATCAAGCGCTGGCAAAAGCCGTGAATGGTCGAGCAGGTGATCTCATCGATATGCGCGGCAGCCTCAGCCAGATGCGCCTTGTGCTGTTCGGAGAGCCCATCGGGGAACGCGATCTTGAGTTCGGTCGGGATCGTTCCCGCAACAAGCTCGCTGACGAAATCGCGGACGCGCACAAGAAGCTCGCTCGCGGCCAGTTCGGTGAACGTCACCGCCGCGATCGATTTGGGCACAGCGCCTTGCGCCAGCATGGCCGCGATCCGGCCCGCCATGACGGCGGTTTTGCCCGATCCGGCGCCCGCTTCCACGAGGAGCGACTGGTCATGGCTGCTGATCGCAGTACGGCGCGCAGCGTCGTCGCGCAGGATATTCAGAGCGGCGGTCATCACTGGGCCTCCCAGACCAGAGCAGCATCACCGAGGAGCTCGGTGGCGGCGGGCGTTTTGCGTTTGCAGTAAGTCGCGCCGGCATTGGCAGGCAGCGCGAAGGCGAGATCGTCATATGTCCCGCCGGTGTCCGGCCCGATCAGCGCATGGCCAGCGCTCAGGCTTGCGCTTGCGAATTGGAGATAGCCGGTGAGTTCGCCAAGCGTCACTTCGGCGTCGGCGAGCTGAAGGTCGGTCTCGGTACGCGGATACAGCAGCGAGGCGCTGATCGATACGTCCGCTCCCAACAGGGCTTTCACCGCGAACGCATAGAGGCAGCGCTGCAACTCACGGCCACCATCGATGCTGATATGGTCCTTGGGCGGTCGGCCGGTCTTATAGTCCCGGACGAGCGCGCGCTTGCCATCACCCGAAAGATCGAGCCGGTCGATATAGCCTTTGATGGCAAAGCCGGTTTCAGGGATCGCGACCGGGGTCGCCGCATCCCATGGACTGCCGGCGCCGGTCTTGGGCGTGGCGCCACCAAAGGCCACCTCCCCATAGGAACGAGCATTGTCGAGATGCTCGCCGCGATAGGTGAGCGCGCGTTCTGCAAGAGCGCGGGCATCATCGAGCGTGCGCCGCCAGATGACCGGTGGCGGGACTGCCCGCTCGCTTTCCCAGACGCCAGCGACGCTTCCTGCGGCGGCTTCGATCGCAGCGGATATCTGGGCCTCGCCTGCATTGGCGAGGCCGCCATCAGCTTCGAGATCCTGAAGCGCGAGGTCGAGGGTCATGTGGACGAGATCGCCCATCGCCAGTGCGTCGAGCACAAGCGGGTCGGTGCCGCTCTCAGGCATTTGCAGGCGCATGCCATAGCGCCAGACGAAGCCCAACGGATTACGCAGGAGTAGCCTCAACGAGCTGGCCGATTGGACCCGTGCGAGGATATCGAGCAGCAGCGGATGGTCCGCACGAACCAATCCGTCGTGCGGGGTAATCTCCTTGCGATGCCAATTGCGCCAGGTGGTGAGCGCGCTGGCGGCTTGCGTGTCGCCGGCGAACTCATCCGGTCGCGCCATCAAGCGGTCGGTCTCGCTGAAGGCATGAGTGGGTACGGCGTTACGACCGATGTAGATTTCGTCCGTAACCGGGCCGAGCAACGCGCTCCGGCCGAGCAGGCGCCCTTCGCCGTCTCGCCGCGCCCGCGACATTGTGACCTCGATCTCTGTCGTCGCCAGGATGGTCTCGAAATCACGCCGATCCGCAGCGCCAATCGGCAGCGGATCAAGTTCGGCGGTAGGGATGATATGGTCGGAGATGAGGCGATCTTCGGAAATCCCGCGCGGCCAGCGCGAGGAATTGAGACCGATGAGGCGCACATGGCGGCGCGGCGATGCCGCAAGCGCGCTGGCTGGCATCCATGCCGGCGACACGCAGACCTCAAGGCCGTCATCCTGCTTCAGATTCTCGAGCGTAGTATCGAGCGACACCGATGGGCCAGCAAGAAGTGCTTTGCGCCATATCGCGAGCGCACGGCCGGTCAGGAAGGCAGCACCAACCTCATCGGCTGCCGTATGCCCCTTCGCGAGTAGATCGACGATCGCGCGCAAGGTCGCCGTGTGATCCTGCGCATCGGGCCAGTCCGCAGCCGTAAGACGAGACAGCAACCGATCCCAGGCGCTGAGAGAGGCAAGCGGCGCGTCGGCCGGCAGAACGCGCAGCCACCCTTGCGGCAATGACTGGAACGGGCCGGCCTCTGATCCGCAGAGCGCCGCGAGACGACGCATGCGAGTTTGTGAGAACCCGCGGATCAGAATATCGGCAAGCGCTGCTGCGGCCTGTCCCTCGCGGGTGGTGGTGACTTTGATGCCGTGGACGAAATGAAGGTCGAGGTTGGCGTCCGCACGCAAGGCGAGGAAGTGATCGTCATAGTCGGCAGTCGAAGCGGCGGCGATGGCGATGTCGGAGGGATCGATGCCGTCTGTCACCATGAGCGCGCGCGCCCAGCGAATCGCCTCAACGGCTTCGTGAAAGCCGGTGGCGGCGCTGACCATGTGCTGCTCCGGTGTCAGCGCATCCGAGCGGCGCACCTCGATATCGGTCGCGGCGAGCCACTCCGGGACGGGACGCGGTCCAGCGACCCATACGACAGGAACATGCGCGGCAAGCGCCGCGAGAAGCGGACGCCAGCTTGGCGAAAGTTCGGTGGTGCCGACGATTTCGACGGAGCCGAGAACCGCCGGAGCGTGAGCCAAGCGCTTGAGCGCAGCGGACGCCAGATCGGCGGGCCGCATCATTCCAGGCGGCAGCCGATCCTGAACGGCCGCTTCGAGGCGGGCAATCGACTCGAGGCGTGGATGTTCATGCGCGCGCGCGGCCAAATCGATGCCCGAGCGCCATACCTTGTGGAGCGTATCAGCTGCGGCATCGACCATACCCGGCAAGAGCTTGATGCCATCCAGCTCGCCCAAAGGCGTCTCGGGCACGACTGTCTGGATCGCGCTGCGCAGGCTTTCGTCGTCGATAGGCCGCGTGAAACCGCCCGCCAGTCGGACGGCGAGCTGCTCGAACGAGAAAATCTGTAACCCGTGAAGCCGCTGCCGGGCAGCATTGAGGCGCAACTCGCGGATCGCCAAACGGCCATGCGCGACGATTGTGCGCCGATTAGGATTGGTGCTCACCGCCAACTTCCTCCTACTGTCTCGCCGGTTCCGCTTGACGCGACTCCATTGCATGGATAAAAACTATACGGGCATTGCAGATATGTCCATATAGTTTTTATCCCCTCGTGATGTGAAGGAACCGAATCAGATGACCAGCGAGGGGCCAGCGCTGAAATGGGGCGTCGAGCGCCGCCTCGAATTCATCGAGTTCCGGCTATTCTGGGAAGGCGGTGTCAACCGATCGGACATCATCGATACATTCGATGTGTCAGTGCCGCAGGCATCGAAGGATTTGACGCTCTATCAGGAGCGCGCGCCGCACAATGCGCTCTATGACAAGAGCGCCCGTCGCTATGTGGCGGGCCCGGATTTCGAGCCGATTTTCCTGAAGCCCGACCCTTATGGGTATTTGTCACGCCTGCGGTCAGTCGCGGAGGGACTGATCGAACTGGGCGAGTCCTGGATCACTCAGGTGCCCGATACTGATATCGCGCTGACACCCCGCCGAGACATCAACCCCGAGGTGCTGCGCACCATATTAGGCGCGGTACGAGACGTGCGATCAGTCGATATCCACTACCAGTCGATGAGCAAGGATCGGCCCGATCCGATCTGGCGCCGCATGACGCCGCATGCCTTCGGCTATGATGGCTTTCGCTGGCATGTGCGCGGCTACTGCCACATCACCGACAAGTTCAAAGACTTCCTGCTGCCCCGCATCCTTGATGTCGGAGAGCTTGGCGAAGCTGGCGCGTCGCCCGATCAAGACTCTCTGTGGCAAGAGCGCTTTGCCATTGAGGTTGGCCCGCATCCTGCCCTCACCGAGAGCCAGAAGGCGGTGGTCGCCAAGGACTACGGGATGGCGAACGGGTCGGCCGTGCTGACCGTTCGCTACGCGATGCTATTCTATGTGCTCAAGCGCCTTGGACTCTTGGGTGACGCCGCTCAGCTACCCGCACGCAGCCAACATATCGTCGTCGTCAACAGAGCCGATACCGTCGCAGCGCTTGAGAAGGCGGAGTTCGCGCTGTGAATTCTGGCAATTGCGCAGAAAATCAAAAGTACCGGATGTCGTTCAGTGTTGGCGGGCTGATGCTCAATGAGAGCCTGGCAATCGCCCAGGCTTACAGACCCGGTGAGGCATGGGCTTGCGCTCGCGAGCGCTTGCTGGCGCAAGGCGCGTCGTCCTTGCCCAAATTGGCCTCACAAACCCGCGCGCTACGTGAGGTGTACGACCGGATAGGTCATCTCTCCAATGCTGAGCGCCGTTACCTGTCGGCAGAGGCGGATCGCGCCGAGCAGCAGGCTGTGATGTGGCTAGCGATCTGTCGGACCTATCGCTTTGTTTACGAATTCGCGGTCGAAGTGATCAATGAGCGGTACCAATCCTGGCGCCTTGATCTAGGCCATGAGGTATTTGACCGTTTTCTCGCGGATAAAGCGGAATGTGATCCGAACCTCGCGGCACTGTCACTATCAACCGCCGGGAAATTGCGACAGGTCCTGTTCCGGATTTTGCGTGAAGCCGGGTTGAGGAGCGTCGAGGGCAGAATTCAGCCGATTTGGTTGTCAGGGCACATGAGGCGGCTGATCGAGGAGAGTAATCCGGCTGATTTGCGGATCTTTCCCGGGAATGGGGGGTAACTGTGAGTACGAGACCTGATCGGCGCGTTCGCGCCGAGCACCTGTTTAGGGTGATTTCCAGCCAACGATTTCTGCAGAAGCAAGGGTTGGGCAACGAGGTTCCCTTCTTCATTTGCGCTTTCGATGCGGAGGACGGCCTGAGCCTGGGTGAGGATCGCGGAGATCTGATCGCCCGGCTGGGGCATGCCGGTGTGCGCGTCCTTGATATCGACCTCTATGACCTTTCGATCAAAATCCTCGAGGACCGCGGGATCTTTGCGCAAATCCTTGAGGTTGAGGCCGAGACGGACAAGGCCGAGCTCAAGGAACTATTGCAGGGCGTTCTCGACCCTCAAGAACATCTCATTCCGGCGATTGCGCGGCGCATTGAGGAAACCCCACACGATGTGATCTTCCTGTCAGGCATCGGCGAGGTTTACCCCTACCTGAGGTCGCACAACGTGCTCAATAACCTGCAAAGCACTGCGAAGGACCGCCCGACGGTCATGTTCTTTCCGGGGAAATATACCCATGCATTGGCCACTGGAGCTTCGCTCGAATTGTTCGGCTTGCTGCATGATGACAAGTACTACCGCGCCTTCAATATCATGAATTACGAGGTCTGACCGATGGCTACTCTTCTGCGTGATATCTTTGCCAAGCCGGTCGACCGCTCGATCGATGGGGTGATCAAGGCTGATGACAAGGCCAGCCTTCTGACCGAGCTGGATGAATATGTCATCACCAACGAGATTGGCGCCCGCCTCGAGCAATTCCTCGACGCCTACAACAACTACGATACCGCAAATGGGGTGTGGATTTCTGGTTTCTTCGGGTCGGGCAAATCCCACCTTCTCAAGATGCTCGCTCTTTTGCTCGAAAACGACGAGGTTGAGGGGCAGCGCGCCGTCGAAATCTTCGAGCGCAAGCTGGCCGGTAACCCGATGCTAGCGGGCGCCTTGCGCAAGGCGGTATCGATCCCGTCCCGGTCGGTATTGTTCAATATCGACCAGAAAGCGGATGTGATCTCGAAGACGGATGTCGACGCGCTTCTGGCCGTCTTCCAGAAAGTCTTTGATGAGATGTGCGGCTATTATGGCAAGCTCCCGCATATTGCGCAGTTCGAGCGTGATCTGGACAGTCGAGGCAAGCTCGATGCCTTCAAGGCGGCCTTTGCGCAGTCTTCCGGAAAGCCTTGGGACCGCGGGCGCGAACAGGCTCTGATGGAAGGCAAGCACATTGCCGCTGCCTTTGCCGAGGTCACGGGCGATGAGGTCAAGGATATTCTTGGCCAGTATCGCAAGGATACGAAGGTTTCGATCGAGGATTTCGCCAATATCGTGAAGTTGTGGATCGATGCGCAGGGGCCGAAGTTCCGGCTGAACTTTTTCGTCGATGAGGTGGGGCAGTATATCGCCGACAACGTCAAGCTGATGACGAACCTGCAGACCATTGCCGAAAGCCTTAACACGAAGTGCAAGGGCCAGGCCTGGATAGTGGTCACGGCCCAGCAGGACATGGGCTCGGTCATCGGCGATCTGACGGCGCAGCAAGAGAACGATTTCTCGAAGATCCAAGCGCGCTTTGCCAACCGGATGCCGCTGAACTCTCAGGACGTCGCGGAAGTCATTCAGCGCCGCCTCTTGGCCAAGACCGAGGCTGGTCAGATCACCCTTGGCAATCTTTACGATGCCGAGGAGAACAATCTGCGTACCCTGTTCGATTTCGGCGACAATTCGTTCAAGTTCAGGAATTTCTCCGGAAAAGACCAGTTCGTCGCGAGCTATCCGTTCCCGAACTACCAATATGACCTGTTCCAGCGCTCGATCATGGGCCTCTCGCAGCATAACGCATTCGAAGGCAAGCACAGCTCGGTCGGCGAACGCTCTATGTTGGGGGTGTTTCAGGAGGTGGCTAAAAAGCTGGCCGGCACGCCGGTTGGGGGGCTGGCGACCTTTGACCTGATGTTCGAGGGGATTCGCACCGCTCTGAAATCATCGGTTCAGCAGTCAATACAACTGGCTGAAAAGAACCTTGGCGATGATTTTGCCGTGCGGGTGCTGAAGGTCTTGTTCCTTGTCAAATATGTCAAGGAATTCAAACCGACTGCCCGCAACATATCGATCCTTCTGTTGTCCCGGTTCGAGGCGGACCAGACCGAGCAGCGCCGCAATATTGAGGAGGCTTTGTCGTTTCTGGAGCGTCAGACGCTCATCCAGCGTAACGGTGAGGTCTATGAATTCCTCACCAATGAGGAAAAGGACGTCGAGGCCGAGATCAAGGCAATCTCCGTCGATCCCGCCGAGATAGAACGGCAGCTCGATGAACTGGCGTTCGGCGCGATCCTCCGTCACGGCAAGATCAAGCATGCCGGCACGGGTGTCGATTACGCTTTCACCCGCAAGCTTGACGGCCACAGCCTGAACCGGGAACATGAGCTTTCCGTCAATATCATCTCGCCATTCAGCGACGATTCCGACGCGCCGGATGTGGTTCGTTCGAACAGCATGGCAAGCGATGAGATGATTGTCCTGCTCGGGCGTGATGCGCGTTTTACGCGCGATCTCGTCCTCTGGCTCCAGACCGTAAAATTTGCGCGTCAAGTCACCAGTGGAGATACCCAGCCTGGCCGTGATCGTATCATCGCGGAAAAGCGTGATCAGAATACGCGACGCGAAAAGGAACTGGTCCAGCGCCTGCGCAGCCTGATCTCGGATGCACGGCTCTTCGTGCGCGGTGCCGAGCTGGAGATCGGAGGGGAAGATCCGCAAGAGAGGCTGGTCAAAGGCTTCCAGGTTTTGGTGGACAAGGTCTACACCAGCCTGCCCGTTCTGCGCGGCGCCACTTACACCGAAGCCGACCTTGCGCGTGCAGGGCGCGTCGATGGAGGGCTTTTCGGCGGCGAAGGCAGCGGCCTGATCGAAGCCGAGCAGGACGTACTGAACCATGCACAGGCCCAGATGCGTCTTGGTACACGGGTTTCGGCTAAAGCTTTGGTCGAGAAATTCGGCGCCAAACCTTATGGCTGGCCCACCAGCGCGGTTCTGTGCCTGACGGCAAGCCTTGTCGCACGTGGCAAGCTTGAGGCACGGGCGGATAGCAGCGTGCTGGAAGGGGATGCCCTGATCCAGGGGCTGCGCAACAGCCATGCCCTTGGCAACATTCTCCTCTCGCCGCAAATCGAGTTCACTGCCGCCCAAATCCGGAGATCGCGTGAACTGTTTCAGGAGCTGTTCGATCTTCCTGCCTCGGGGAATGACGCGCGCAGTCTGGGTGCGGAGTGGCAGACGCAACTGCGCAAGCTGCTCGGTGATGTCGAGCAGGAGAGCCGTGCCATTGCAGCCTATCCCTTTGCCGCCGCGCTCGATCCCCTGCGTACCTTGTTGGATGGGATGCGCGATCAGCCGGCCACCTGGTTCATCACTGGCCCCATCGGACAGGAAGACCAGCTTCTGGATGCAAAAGAGGATGTCTTCGACAAAGTCCGCAGCTTCATGCGCGGGCCACAAAAAGGCATCTACGATGAGGTGCGTTCTTTCCTGACCAGGCAGGAACAAAACCTTGGCTATGCCGAAAGTAGGGCTGCCGACAAACTGCGTCAGGTTCTTGAGGATCCGCAGTGCTACAAGGGCACCGCAATTCAGGAACTGAAGACGGGTTTCTACACCCTAAAGGAGCGTATCGAGCAAACCATTTTGGCTGAGCGCATCGCTGTCATCACGGCGATTGACGAGGTTGCCGGAAAAGTCGCCCAGACTTCAGAGTTTGGCGCACTGCCTCCCGAACAGAAGGCGCGCATCTGCGAAGAGCTTGCAGATCGGAAAACAGGTCTTGCCGCACAGAGCCTGATCCCGGCCTTGCGACATCTGGTGACTGAAGTCCGTTCCAACCTTCTGGCTGACACGCTCACGCGGATCGCCGAACTGACGCCTGCACCGGTGCCAACGCCCGCGCCGCAGCCTCAACCTGCTGGTAGCGTAGCCGAAGCTCCGGCCAAGCCATATGCCCCGCTAGCACCGGCAAAACCCCAATATATCAAGGCGCAGTCGATCACTGTTCCCTTCGCGAAAACCTATCTCGAGAATGAGCACGATGTGGCCCGCTACATTGATGAGATGAAAAAGACCCTGCTGGCCGAGATCGGCGCGGGCAAGAAAGTGATTGTCTGATGGATACGAACGCCCTGAAGAAATTTGCGCAAAGCGCGCGCAACCTGCTGATCGCGCAGGTCACCGCCCGACTGGACATGGTGCTGGCCGAGGGCGCGGCAGCGCGCCGGGAACATCCCATGGCGACTGCTAAGCTGGATGCCGCCGCCGGCAGCAACCGCGGGCAGGTCATCGAGCAGGCAGCCTATACATGGTTCAACCGCTTTACCGCGCTGCGTTTCATGGATGTGACAGGCCTGACCAACCCGCGCGTTGTATCACCCGCCGATGGCGCGACCCGGCCCGAGATTTTGGCCGAGGCGTTGGCCGGCAACCTGCCGGATCGCGCCCGTAACGAGATCGCCGAATATCTGAACGGTACGCGCCCTGCCCATGACGGGCAGGCAGAGGCCTATCGGTTGCTGCTGATCCATGCCTGCAACGAATGGCACGCCTCGATGCCCTATATGTTCGAGCGCGCCGATATGCTCGACCGGGCCGAGGATTATACCGAGCTACTCATACCTGATGATCTTTTGTCACCGGACAGCATCCTTGCCCGCCTGCGCGAGGTGATGACGGAAGAGGCCTGTCGGGATGTCGAGATCATTGGCTGGCTTTACCAATTCTATATCAGCGAGAAGAAGGATCAGGTTTTTGCGGGCCTGAAGAAGAACCAGAAGATCACGGCGGAGAATATCCCTGCCGCGACGCAGCTGTTCACCCCGCATTGGATCGTCCGCTACCTGGTGGAAAATTCGCTGGGGCGGTTGTGGCTGCTGAACCGTCCGCAGTCTAAGCTGGCGGCGAAGATGGACTATTACATCGCGCCGGAAGAGCCAGAGACGGATTTTCTGAAGATCACGCGGGCCGAAGAGATCAAGATCTGCGATCCGGCCTGCGGCTCGGGCCATATGCTGACTTACGCCTTCGATCTGCTTTATGAAATCTATGCCGAGGAAGGCCATGACGCAGCCCAAATTCCCGGCCTGATCCTGAAGCACAACCTGACCGGCATCGAGATTGACGACCGCGCCGGTGCTTTGGCTGCCTTCGCGCTGTCGATGAAGGCGGCGGCGAAGCTGGGGCGGCGGCGGTTCCTGCGGATGGAGGCGAGCCCCAGCATCGCCGTGTTGCAGGATTTGCGCTTCACCCCTGCCGAGATGCAGGACGTGGCCGCGGTGGTAGGCAAGGATATGTTCACCGATGAACTGCGCGAGACGCTGGGGCAGTTCGAGCAGGCGAAGAACTTTGGCTCGCTGATTGTGCCGAAGCTGCGCGACCCGGCTGAGACGCTGCGGGTGGTTGAGGCGAGGGATTTCGGTGGCGACCTGCTATTGAAGGAAGTGCAGGAGCGTGTGGCGACTGCGCTGCGCATGGCCGAGGCGCTGTCGCCGAAGTATCACGTGGTGGTGGCCAACCCGCCTTATATGGGTTGGGGCGGCATGAACCAAAATCTGCGCGCGTATCTTGAGCGCAACTTTCCAAACAGCAAAAGTGATCTGATGACAGCGTTCATGGAGCGAACGCTGGAGATTTGCCGAAAGGGCGGCTTCACGGGAATGATCAACATCCCTTCGTGGATGTTTCTCAGTTCCTTTGACAAGCTTCGCATCCAACTTCTGGCAAAATTGACTATTAGCTCGCTCCTGCATCTGGGGCGCGGTATATTCGGATCGGACTTTGGGACTGTTGCCTACACTGCATTCAATCACTCGCCATCGCCAGAAAGCGTCGGCGTCTATCGTAGACTGTTTGATGCTCATGTTGACGTCCGAGCGCCTGACAAGATTCGACGTCTATTCTTGGATTCTGGATACAACCGCTACACCGTCTCACAATTAGAATTCAAAAAGATTCCTGGAAGTCCCTTCGCCTACTGGCCTACTGCGGAGGCTCGCGCTGCTTTTCAACTCGGGAAAAGCCTTGATGAAATCGCGGATATTGGAAAAGGCTTCGACACTGGGGACAATGAACGCTTTCTTCGCCTTTGGCATGAGGTAGCAGGCTTAGGCGAACGTTGGAAACCATGTCAAAAAGGCGGACCATATCGCAAATGGTATGGGAATAATGACTATGCTGCAGATTGGAATAACGATGGCCGCGACCTGAAAGAATTTCCAAAATCCAACTTGCGGAACGCACATAACTACTTCAATCGAGGCGCGAGTTGGACACGTGTTTCGAGCGGCTCGACTGCATTCAGGTATTTCCCGGAAGGTCAGCTTTTCGAGTCTACCGGCCCGTGCTTGTTTCCGAAGGACGCTCCGACTGAAGCGGTAACAGCATTTCTTAATAGTAAAGTTACCTTTGAATTCTTGAAGGTACTTGCCCCGATGCTGGATTTCCAGAGCGGCCATATTTCCAAGCTTCCTTGGATGGTAGGCGAAGAGGTTTCCCACGGAGTTGAAGGTATCGGTCAAGCCGCAATTGACCTCGCCAAGTCGGACTGGGACGCCTACGAAACCTCCTGGGATTTCACCACACTCCCGCTGCTCTCGCCCGATCACCGGGCAGGGACGCTAGAGGCTACCTATGCCCGCCTGCGCGCCCATTGGCACGGCATGACGGTCGAGACGCAGCGTCTGGAGGAAGAGAATAACCGCATCTTTATTGATGCGTATGGTTTGGCCGACGAACTGACCCCAGAAGTGCCGATCGAGGAAATTACCCTCACCTGCAACCCGGCCTATCGCTATGGCGTGAAGGGCTCGGAAGAGGAGCGCGAGGCGCGGCTGCGCGATGATACGGTGGCCGAATTCCTCCATTATGCCGTGGGCTGCATGTTCGGGCGCTATAGCCTCAACGCGCCCGGTCTGATCCTCGCGAATCAGGGCGAGGGCTTCGAGGACTATCTGGCCCGCGTGCCCGAGCCGACGTTCGCGCCCGACCGCGACAATGTCATCCCGGTGCTGGATGCTGACTGGTTCGCTGATGACATCGTCACCCGCGCCCGCGATTTCCTGCGCGTGACCTTCGGCGAGGCCAAGTTCCGCGAAAACCTCGCCTTCATCGAAGCCGCCCTCGGCAAGGATCTGCGCAAGTGGTTCACCAGGGACTTCTTCGACTATCATGTGCGGCGCTACAAGAAGCGCCCGATCTACTGGATGTTCTCCAGCCCCAAGGGCAGCTTCAATGCGCTGATCTATATGCACCGCTATCGGCCCGACACCGTCTCGGTCGTGCTGAACCAATATGTGCGCGAATTCATCCATAAGCTGGAGGTGGAACGCACCCGGCTGGAAAAGCTGGCCGTCGATCCTGCCGCCACGCCCGCTCAGCAGACAAAGGCGCAGAAGGAAACAGCCACGATCATCAAGCAGATCGCTGAGCTGACCGAATGGGAACGTGATGTCGTTTACCCGATGGCGCAGCAAAGACACGCCATCGATCTGGATGACGGGGTAAAGCGCAACTATCCACTGTTCGCCGGTGCGCTGAAGCCGATTAAGGGGCTGGAGGCTGTGGATGACTGACCGCATCACCGCCGGCCTGATGCGGCTCTATGAGGATCAGGGCCATCGCATCGTCTTCTGGTATGACGCCGCCCGCGATCTGCGCATGGCGTTCGATGCCGTTGACCTGCCCGACGTGACCAAAGTGGAGATCGTCAATAATGAGTTCGGCCTAAAATACCGCATGCTGCGGCAGGAGCCGAAGACGCGATTCCTGCTCTATAAGGACGGCCCCGAGACGCCGATGCCTGATAACTGGCTGCTGGATGTGCAACTGGCCAGCGCCGTGTTCCGCGCCGATCAGGCGGCGATCTGGGTAGCTGATCTCGGCATCCCGGCGAAGTATGAAGCCGCCGTCCGCGATCACGCCGAATTCTATCGCTCCGGCAAGCGCCTGGAATCGCTGCGCGCCCTTGAGCATGAGCGGCCATCGCAAAGTGCCAACGATGTTCGCCGGAAGATGCTGGCGGTCTGCGCAGCTGCCGATGGTGATCTCGATACCGTGATCGAGGCGTTGCTGGCCGAGCTGGCTGAGGGCCGTGATGAGGCGCTGAAGCTGGTTGATCGTGTCGGGCTGGCGGAGTTCTTCTGGAAGGAAGTTTCTGCGCGTTATGGCTACGCGGCGGATGCCCCGGATTTTCAGGATTTCGCCATCACGTTGTTTTCCAGCGCCTGGGCGCGGGCCATGGGCGAGACTGCTCCCCTAAATACCGATGCCGTGTTGATGTTCCGCCGCTGGAGCTCCTCACGCGGGTGGGGTGAGGCGTTCGAGAAGCTGTCGGGCGACTATCAGGATGTGCTGAAGATCAGGGATGATCTGGCTTCCCGCGATTTCCGTACCCTCATCCCGCATGATCATTTCGAGGAAGTGGATCGGCGGATCGTCGTCGCCATCGTTGAGGGCCTGGCCCGGCAGAGCCTGCCCGCGACAGATGTGCTGAAATGGGTGCGCGATCGCCGCCAGAGCCATTGGTATAGCCGTTACGCGGATGTCTATCAGGCCATTGGCTATGCGACCGAGTTTCAGCAGGCGCTGGCCGAGGCTGATCTGACGATGACCAGCCTGTCCGATGGTGTGAAGCGCTATTCCGCAAGCTGGTTCCGACTGGACCAGCTTTATCGCAAGTTCATCTATCACATGCAGAAAAGCGGTCAGTCGGGGCTGCTGTCCGCGCTCTATGAGGCGGTCGAGAACCGCTATACCACGAATTTCGTGCTCAAGCTGAACGATGCCTGGCAGGATCAGGTGGCCCGCCTGACGGATTGGGCGGTCCCGGGCTTCCCGCGTCAGGTGGATTTCTACCGCGAACAAGCTGCGGAATACCGGCGCAAGGAGCAGAAGGTCGTCGTCATCATCTCAGACGCTCTGCGCTATGAGGTGGCCGAAGAGGCGCTGCGCGAGATCCGCAAGCTCAACCGGTTCGATGCCGAGCTGAAGCCGATGATTGGGGTTTTGCCTAGCTACACGCAGCTTGGCATGGCGGCGCTGTTGCCGCACCGGCAACTGGCGATCCGCAATGACAATGATCTGGTGATGCTGGACGGTGAAAGTACTATGGGCGCGGCTGCGCGCGAAAAGGCGCTGGCGGCAGGCAGGGTAGGGGACCGGGTAAAGGTTCTGGCGGCGAAGGACTTCATGAATCTGGGATCGTCCGAGGGCCGGGATCTCTTTCGGGATCATGATGTCCTGTATCTCTATCACAACCAGATTGATGCGATCGGCGACAAACTCGCGACCGAGGAAAATGTCCCGGCCGCGGCGGAAACGGCCATCGAGGATCTGGTGAAGCTGGTCCGCAAACTGACCTCGGCCAACTTCTCGAATATACTGATCACCGCCGATCACGGGTTCCTGTGGCAGCACAGGGCCTTAGAGCAGAGCGGCTTTGCGCTGGGTGAGCCGGAAGGCGAGGTGGTGACACGCAATCGTCGCTTCGTGATCGGACGAGGGCTCGGCTGCACGGGTGGTATGAAGAAGTTCACAGCCGCCGAGCTAGGTCTGGGTGGAGATCAGGACATCTTGATCCCCAACTCCATCAACCGTCTGCGCGTCAAAGGGGCGGGCAGCCGCTTTGTCCATGGCGGGGCAAGCTTGCAGGAGATCGTCCTGCCCGTCCTGCGAGTCGGCAAGCAGCGCAAGGAAGATGTCGGGCAGGTAACGGTGCAGATCATCCCGCCGACCCGCGCCCAGATCACCACTGGGCAGATCCAGATGACATTCTATCAGGCAGAGCCGGTTACCGATAAACAGCAACCCCGGCAGATCCATGCGGCGATCTTTGCCGGCGATGGCACGCTCATCTCTGACGAAGTCGAACTGGATTTCGATTTTGTGTCCGAGAATCCGCGCGAGCGGGAGCTATCGCGCGGATTCCTTCTGTCCAAGGCGGCAGACCCCTACAACAATCAGACGGTCTTCCTGAAGCTGCGCACGCGCATCGGCAAGACAAGCCATTTCGAAGATCACGCTTCGCAGCCCTTGCTGCTGAAACGCGGGATCAGCACAGACTTCGATTTCTGAGGTGCCGATGTCGACCCTTGATGACAAGATCAACGAGCATTTTGCCGGTTTCGTGGTCCGCAAGGACCTGGTGAAGGCCGTGAAAGGGAACGCCATCGTTCCCACTTATGTGCTTGAATACCTGCTGGGCCAATATTGCGCGACCGACGATGAAGCCTCCATCGCGACCGGCATCGAGACGGTTAAAGACATCCTGCGTAAGCATTACGTCCATCGTTCGGAAGCAGGGCTGGTCCAGTCGACGATCAAGGAGCGCGGCCGCTACAAGGTTATCGATCAAGTCAGCGTGGCGCTGAACGAAAAGACCGATGCTTATGAGGCGGTATTCGAAAACCTCGGGATCAAGCGGGTCGCGATCGACAGCACTACGGTCAAGGCGCATCCCAAGCTGCTGGTGACGGGGATCTGGTGCATCGCCGATGTGCAGTATGAGTTCTCGGAAGACAGCCGGATTTCCCCCTGGATCATCGACACGCTGAAACCGATCCAGATCGCCCGTGTCGACTATGATGGCTATCGCGAAACGCGCGGCAAATTCACCACCGACGAATGGATCGACCTGCTGATGCAGAGCGTCGGCTTTGATCCGTCCATGTTTGGGCGCAGGTCAAAGCTTTTGCAGCTGCTGCGCCTGATCCCATTCGTCGAACGAAACTACAATCTCATCGAGCTCGGGCCGAAGGGAACGGGCAAGTCGCATATCTATTCCGAGTTCTCACCCCACGGCCAGCTGATCTCGGGCGGCGAAGTCACGGTTCCCAAGCTCTTTGTGAACAACTCCAACGGGCGGATTGGCCTGGTCGGCTATTGGGATGTCGTCGCCTTCGACGAATTCGCCGGGCGCGAGAAGACTGCCAACAAGGCGCTTGTCGATATCATGAAGAATTACATGGCGAACAAGCAATTTTCGCGCGGGGTGAACCCGATGGGTGCCGAGGCCAGCTTCGCCTTCGTCGGTAACACCGACCATAACGTGCCGTGGATGCTGAAGAATACTGACTTGTTCGAAGCCCTGCCGCCGCAGTTCCACGATAGCGCCTTCATCGATCGACTGCACGCCTATCTGCCTGGATGGGAGATCGACATCATCCGCGGTCAGATGTTCACATCCGGCTACGGGTTCATCGTCGACTACCTCGCCGAGATCCTGCGCCACTTGCGGGCTGAGGACTTCTCGCATCGGCCGGATCGCTTCTTTACCGTTCCGGTCCAGACCCATATCCGGGACCGCGCAGCAATCAACAAGACCATGTCGGGCCTGCTCAAACTGATCTTCCCGAATGGCGACGAGACCGAAGCCGAAGTCGAAGAGTTGCTGCGGTTTGCGATTGAATGCCGCAAGCGGGTAAAAGACCAGCTGTTGCGGATCGACAGCACCTTCGAGGCCGCTGATTTCCACTATGTGGCGCCGGACGGATCGAAGCGTGCTGTTACGACCCTTGAGGAAGAGGAGTTTCCTCAGTTCTATCATCGCCGCTCCACCGGCGATGTAGATGAAGATGTGCGTCAATCCGAGCTCGCGCCAACCCCAGCACCGCAGGCATCAACGCCTGCCGCTTCTGCTGCGCGTGACGTTGACCATGCCATTGTTCCGCAGCCGGGGCATGTCGTTTTCACGGAGAACCGCAAGGGTGTCAGTTTCGACAAGATCTTCGGCCTTTGGACTGATGGAGCTGCACGAATCATCGTCACCGATCCCTACATCCGGAAATTCCATCAGGCTCGCAATTTGATGGAACTGGTTGAAATGCTAATCCGGCGCAAGGCGCCCGAAGATCAGGTCGCAGTGCATCTCGTCACGGCTCCGGACGATGGAAACATTCAGGAACAGCGAGAATGCCTGGACGGAATTGCCGAGGCCTGCACAGGCACGGGCGTAGATTTCACCTGGGCCTTTGATGGTTCCGGAACACTTCATGCACGCGACATTACCACTGACACGGGCTGGAAGATGGTTTTGGATCGCGGGTTGGATATCTTCCAACCGACACCTCGCAAGATGAACGGTTTCGCATTGGGAGAGCGAATGCAGGAGCATCGTATGGTTCGAAGCTTTTATGTGACTTACGTGGAAATCCCTACAGCTTAACGTTGTTGCTGTGCAGTTATGGCGTGTTTTAGCTAGATTTCGAACACACGCTTTCACGCCATTCCCCCGAACGCGGGATACGACAAGATTTTTGTTCTACATATGTTCCAATGTGCTATATGGTGGGCATGATGGAGAACAGAAAAAGCCGGCCTGCACGAGGAGCCACAAACAACGTGGTGAGCAAGCGCTTCGGGCTACCAACGCGAGAGTTCGACGGGGATTGGCTCGACCTAGAGTATGCAGGTCATGAGTCGGCACCTGCCATTAAGACAACGGTCGAAGTGTTAACTCCACGTACTATTATAACCTATAACAAATCACCTGACATCCCATTCGACCGAAGCATTAATACCGTACAGGGGTGTGAACATGGTTGCGTTTATTGTTTTGCAAGACCGACGCATGCTTATTATGATTTGTCGCCGGGGCTGGATTTCGAGACAAGAATTCTAAGTAAGCCGGGCGCATCTGTTATTTTGCGCCGCGAACTCGGCGCGGCAAGTTATACCCCGGCACCGATCGCGATGGGGACGAATACAGATCCGTACCAACCCGTGGAGCGCGAGTTGCGTATCGCGCGAACTGTGATTGAGGTGCTTGCGGAGTGCAATCATCCGCTGGTCATCACGACGAAATCTGACCGAGTCGTGCGAGATCTGGATCTGCTAGCTCCAATGGCTGAAAAGGGCTTGGTAGCGGTTGCGGTGTCAGTGACATCGTTAGACCCTCGGATCGCGATGACGGTAGAGCCGAGGGCGCCACACCCAGAGCGGCGGTTGAAGGCAGTGAGGGCGCTTGTGGATGCTGGGATCCCTACCTTCGTCAATATCGCGCCGATCATTCCTGCGATCACTGACAGCGAGTTGGAAGCGATCATTGCGCGGGCGGCGGAAGCTGGCGCACATAACGTATCCTATATCCCTGTGAGACTACCTCTCGAGGTGGCTCCGTTGTTTCGGGCTTGGTTAGACGAGCACTTTCCGGCGCGCGCCGGCAAAGTCATGGCTATCGTTCAGTCCCTGCGCGGGGGCGTGACAATGACCCGACCTTTTTTGGCAGAATGCGAGGACAAGGGCCGTGGGCGGAGCTTCTGAAAACGCGATTTCGCATTGCTAAGGCGAAAAACGGATTTCCTGCCGAACGACGAAAGCTGGATTTGCGTTGTGATTTGTTCCGCCCTCCCGCCGGACCTCAAGGCGAATTATTTTGAATAATATTGCCGGGCGGCTCGCTACGTGAAGGTTATTGTTTGTCTGGACCCTTGTCAAAATCGATAACATTGCTCTCGGGAACTCCTTTTCCGATATGGCCAGATGTGGTTCGGCTGATCGATCTTTTGCTTTTTCTTTCTGCTCGACCGACGGCTTTGTCGGCGTTGAATACACGCCTCAGCAATGCGGCGCGTAGGCTGGCGTCAAGTCGCTCTCTGCTTTTTGCCTCGACTACCTCGGCTCTCAGCTTGCGAACTGTCGCCATCAATGTGCCTTGAGCAGGCTCGTTTCCACGGATACCGAGAACGCGCTTGCGCTGTGCTGGGTATGTGCAGTTCTTATGCCCGATAAGTGTGCGTGACACTCCTGCCTCTTTCGCTACGGAAGAGATATTGACCTTGAATTTGCCTGCTCGCAGCTGTTTTTTTAAATCTGTATTCGATGGTTTCCCAGCCTGTAAGCGTATGATCGCCGCTTCGATTCTTGCAGCAGTGCTCGGGTCGTAAGCGGTCTCATTGTCTTTTTCCGTCGATGGTTTTTTTGGCATCATTTTCTCTCGATCAGCGGATCATTACGATCGGAACGACTGCGTTAGGGATGTGCCGATGGCTTCTTGGATCAATTTTGGATGGCCGTGAGGCGTTTGATGACCTTCTCTGCCTGTTCCGCACGTCGCGCAGCGACACGGTACTCGGCAGCTTGGCCTCTTTTCTCGGCGTCTCTATAGATCTTGGAATTCCGTTCCCACCTGTCTTGCCAGAAGGGCGCGGTGTCCCGATCAATACCAAAGCACTTGCAACCTAAACATACGCTTGGCTCTCGGGTGGCGTAGTTCGGTTCCCGGTTTGCCCAACTGGACGTACCAGCAAGCTGGTGACAACGCGCACCAAGAGGATTGATCCTGATACCGCATCGGCCTTCAGACATGTGGAAAATTCGCATGTCATGGAGAGTTACGAATTTGCGGATCTGCCGTTTGGCTGCCTCGCGCGGCTTTCCGTCGCGAAGTTCAATCAATTCTTCGCGATGTTCCTCGATGACGTCGCCAAGTTTTCCAGCCAGGGGCTCACCGAAGCTGGCATGATAGAAAAAGTCGACAGATGCCTCGATGGCGGCCTCTCCCAGCATTCCGCGCAGAAAAGGATCATCGATCAAATATCCTTGCTCTGTCATGGCCAGGCTTAGGTGCTTGAAATGCTGACTGACGGCCTGAAGGAGGTTGCTCCGCGTTAGGAGAGCGTAGTGAGCAAAGGTTTTACGCCACTGATGGGTTCTGATGATGGCACCAAAGCTGTCTCTGTACATCGAGAGATTTTCGCCCCGCCAGTTATTGTCCGGGAGCTTTGTCAGATCGACATGGTTCAGAACGAAATTTTTCAATCCGGCAAGGAGTGTCTCGGAAGATGGGCTTCCAATGGCCGCTGCGGTGACAGGAACGCCGCGGGATGCGGTTGTGAAATTCACGATGAGTTCGTTCACCTGACCAAGCTCACGCCAAGGTCGATACAGCCTTTCAAGGGTTGCCAGAGCTATTACGGGAAGAGGCAGCGTCTCCAAACGTGCGAGTTCGCCACTGACTGGTCGAGACCCGAGCAGCCATCGCGCTGGTTCAGGTGCAGCACGGCCCTTAGTCAGGATGCCGCGGACGTAATAAAGATCCTCAAGGCCATCGACGGACCGGTCTTTTTCTACGCACGTTGGCAGCCCCGTATCCTCGTTCAAACCTCCCTCAAAGCTGCAGACTTCATTAATGCGCACGCCAACCAAGCCTTGGATGACTGCCACGCAGGCGTCGCGCACGGTAGCGACCATATTTCTGAAGGTGTTCGCTGGTTTGAGATCGACCACCGGAGGGCCATCGACACGCTTGACTGTGATACCTTCATCAATGGGTGAATGCCATGGTGTAGCTTCGCCGGGTAAGATGCTGAATTCAAACTTTGCGAACAGCGCTCGTTCTCTAATTATGCGGGTATGATTACTGCGGCCTTGTTCGTCGATCTTAGCGCGGGTATCAAATACAGCCTCCTGCAGGCGGATGACATCAGCCGATGCAAAGGACACAATTCTGATGGCTGCAGCCAGAATAGGCATGGCTACCTCATCCGGGAGAGGAGGAATTCGAAGTGCAGTATCTTCTGCGAGTTCCGTTGCCAAATCATATGTTGAGCGTCCGTTGAACGGCATTTCAGTGAAGATATTGATTCCTGCAACGATGAGCGCGGGGCCTTGTTGGTGAAGGTGTACCCAAACCCGCAAGGCACGAATGAAGTCGTCTTTGTTTAACGCGCGGTCATGCAGAAGGTCGGCTTCCGCTTCGGCTGCCTCTTCGATTAAATCGGCAACAAATTCATCGGCGCTTTCCACGGTGAGTTCGTCGAAGCTGGCATAATTATTTTCAATCATCCATGGCAGGAGCCGCTTTAGTCCGAGAAAGGCCGTGTAGAACGATTCCGGCATAAGATTTTTACCGTTGCGGCGATCTTTGTATAGTGACCAGATAAAGCGCCTCGAACTGTCGAGTAAGTCCTCGAAGCCTGCATCAGTCAGAAGCTGGCCATCTCCCAGATCGATTTCCCAGTTTAAGATTGTGTATTGACGCTTCTTTCCTGGCACTTTGCGGGGGAATTTCCACAGTACGTGTATCCAGAGAGACACGGAGGATACTGCCGCTGCCATAAGCTGCGCGCGTGTCCGGTGATGCAACATCACGCTTGGGCTGCCGGCTGCCGGCTTTGGTGCGGCTTTCTTAGTCAACTTGGGGAATCCCTGCGAGGCGTGGAAGGAGGGCCTTGGCCCGTGTGATCACAGCCGGGTCAGTGAACCGCGGGATGATGTGTTTCTCTAGGTTGGTAAGCACCGGCCTCCAGGTTTCTTTCCAACGGGCAGCGGGAAGGTAGCCTCGGGCCCTGACCAATTCTTCTTTGAACTGGATGGCGCGGGCGAGCTGGTAGGGGCTGCTGAAATGCAGCTGCAGCAGCGGACAATTCCAACACATACCATACGCATCGCAAAGCTGCGCATTGCTGATGCCTCCCGTTTGATCGACCGGCTTGGTAGTGATCGCAAAAGGAGAGTCGTAAGGATCAGCGCAGATCGCGCCGGGGGTGGCTGCGAAGATATCGCCATGCGCTGGCGTCCCTCGAGGATCGATACGACCACCTGTCCGAGCATAGCGCTCGTGAGTCGCCATGACGCCCGCCAGGCTCTGATCGTTGCGGCTTCGTGCTGCCCCGCTGGTGTAATAGCGATCTGAAACATTGCCTGAAGAGTGACCGGCGGCCGCGACGACGGCGCGAATGTCGCCGGAGAACAAGCTGTGTATGACGTCAAGACCAGTTGCTCGGATTTGCCTCACACCAGAGACGGCGAGATCGTGGTCGGCTAGAAAATTCCGAACATTGTATTTCCAGGCATTGTCATGGGTGGAACCCATCTTGTCCAATCCGAACCCGCGAGCTCGCATCTCATCACCGGGTTTTCCCTGATTTGAAGCAAATATGAAGACCCGGTCTTGGAATATCGGGGCTAATTCCGGTCTGAGCCGAGCGGTCCAAGATTTTAGGAAAAGTAATATCTCGCCAGGGCTGTAAGGATCCTTCGGATCGAGGGCAAAGCTGCGCTCTAAATTCCGCTTGGATCGTGCTTTATAACCACGAATGATGACTCTCGGAGTTCCAAGAACAGTTCTATATTCTATGTTGCTCCACAGTAGGTTTAAGAGCGGGGTGGCATTGAATAGTGTGTATAAGGCCATCAGAAGCACAAATGGCACGAGAGTTTTTGGACTTGGGTAGAATCCTTGTAATGAGCTTGCGCCATGCACTTGAATTAGAGCGCGACCGAGAAGGTTATTGTCAGATGTGACCTGCTTCGCGGTTGGGAATCGTACCGGATAGGCCGCATTCATGGATGCGAGAAAAATCGGTAATTCCAGGTACACCCCCCGTTTGGGTTTTCCTTGTGGAATGCGATCAGCGCCCTCAGCCACCAGTTCGAGAGTCTCTTCGTGTATTTCCATCGTCGACGTAACCTCGGAAAGGCAAGCGTCGTGCAAGGCATCCCACTCTGATCCGGGCAAAGCTGGCGTATGATTGGCTTTGTAGGCAGCACCGACCCATTGCCCGTTGGGAACGTAAAAGTCGCGCTGAAGCACTCCGGGGTGCATCAGGCGATATATCTCCAAAAGGGTGCGGACTGCGCCGAGCTTGTCGCGCCTAGTGTCCTCGCTCCATGGCCTGCCTCGATTTGGCTGGTCATCGAGCCAAGCAACGAAGCCGTTTATGTGGCTAACTGTCAAATCGTTGAATTCGATCTGCGTGAGCTGCTCGTCGACAAGGAACTCGACGAAAGGCACGATATTGCGGCTCAACGTGTATTTGGTCGCGTAGCTGCTTACGTCAGGCGTCTTCGTCCATTCAAGAAAGGCCTCGGCGAGGCCCTGATATAGATTTGGCAGAAGAAGGAGATTGAGAAGGTTGATCGGGCGTCCATCGGGAAGGATGACCTCAAGATCGGTAGCCTTTCCATCGACGATCTCA
Source organism: Sphingobium rhizovicinum (assembly GCF_042647625.1). NCBI lineage: Bacteria > Pseudomonadati > Pseudomonadota > Alphaproteobacteria > Sphingomonadales > Sphingobiaceae > Sphingobium > Sphingobium rhizovicinum. The sequence goes on from NZ_JBHRVU010000004.1 coordinate 1,470,380, forward strand.
ACTTCAACCTTGCCCAATCGGACGACGCGCTCTGACTGTAGGTCAATCACGTTCCGATTTTGTAGTTGGTCATAGCGCGACGGCGACTTGTTGCGACCACTCACCGGCGCCTCCCCATGTATTGATCGGTTACCAAGGCCTCGTATTCGTGTGACACCGTGAGATAATGCTCTTCGGTGATTTGGTGATTCGCGTGACGAAGTTGTTTGGATATCGGAATGAAGGGTGCCGGATGTCCTTCCTTGAGAAGGGTGTGATGGGTCCAGATCACATAAGTGTGCCGGAGATCATGAAAGCTGAACATCGCTTCGACAAACGTCAGGACTTCGCCGCTATCGGGATCAGTCCTATCGTCGCTCCGCGTGTGACCAGCGTTCACAACCGCAGTATTGAAGTGGCGCGCTAGGGTATCAGTGGTCAGTTTCTTGCCGCGATGCTCCGGACGGCCATCGCCATTTACGAACAAAAAGCCATGGTCGTAAGCCATATTCCCGTTTGCTATTCCGGCTTGGACATCCTCTTCGCGTTGGCCCTCAATGTAGGCTACCAGCAGTTTGACAACCCAAATTGGGATTAGAATGCTGCCACCGTTCTGTCCTTTGGAAATATTGAGTTGCAGAACGAGCAGCTTCTTGGGCGGCCAATCTTCGGGCCAAGTTAGATCCAAGAATTGCGCCTTGGTAAGCCAGCAAATCTCTTCGATGCGTAATGCGGTCTGCAATGCGGTTTCGCATGCTAGAGCGGTTTTCGATCAATCTGGGTCATATCCGCACGAACTGAAGTAGTTGGCGCATTCCTTGGGCTGGAAGATGTCGACGAGCTTGCCGATGAGGCTCCACAAGCCGCTGACGGTTCTCTCACCTGCCTTGCGGAGCATGGCCTTGAGGCGGGAGAAGGCCTTCTCAATCGGGTTGAAGTCGGGGCTGTAGGGTGGGAGGAAGCGCAGCGTTGCTCCTGCCGCCTCGATCCGGTCGCGGACTGCGGGACGTTTGTGGCTCGACAGGTTGTCCATGATCACGACGTCGCCTGGCCGCAATTCGGGCACGAGTACCTGCGCCACATATGCTTCAAACCAATCACCGTTGATCGGGCCGTCTAGCACCATCGGCGCGACCATGCCGGTCATGCGTAGGCCGGCGACCAGCGTGGTGGTCTTGCGGTGACCATGCGGGAAGCCCATTCGCAGGCGCTGACCTCTGGCGCAGCGCCCATGACTACGGGTCATGTTCGTGGCAGTCCATGTCTCGTCAATGAAGACCAGGCGTTCCGGATCGAGATCGATCTGGCCGTCAAACCAGTCGTGGCGCTGCCTCAGGACGTCGGGCCGGTCTTGCTCGATGGCATGCCCAGTCTTTTTTTGCGCGTCATGCCCCGCCGCGCGAAAAACCGATGCAGCCCGGCAACCGAGATGGCGAGCCCCTCCTCGACCAAGGCGAGGCGCAGTTCTTCAAGCGAGATGTCCTTGCGCGCTTCCCAGAGGGCGAGAATGTCGGCAGATCGCTCCTCGACACGGCGCGAGCGCATATCTCCGCCTTGAGGTTTGGAGGCAACGCTGCCGGTTCCGCGCTGCTGCGCATGCCACCGGATCGCCGTCGACGGTGCTACGCCGAAACGCGCCGCCGCTGCCCGGCAACTCAGCCCGCCTGCAATCGCAGCCAGAAGCCGAACCCGCAAATCCATCGAGAGAGCGTGACCCATCCATGCCGGCCTCCTTCACCAGCACGGATTCTGAATCAGAAATCACGCGGAGAGGGAATCCCTCATCGATTCAAAGCGGTCGAAAAACGCTCTAATCGGTGGGCCACGGTTGGTGCACCCGGTGTTTGATTGGCTGGTCCAAGGAAGGAAGCGATCGCCTTCCACTGGCGCGGCGTCATTGGATGTGGTGGGTCTTTAAGACGTCCCGATGCTCTTTGAGCGTGGTGGACGGTCGCGCGCCTCTGGTAACCTGTGTGAGCGAGTGCCCGCTTTCTGATCGCGGTCTTGGGCCGCTTATAGACCTTGCCGAAGGCGGGATTGGCCACGTCCCCGACAGTGTGAGCGGTCGCATAGAAATGCCGGATAGTGTTTTCTCGGCGCCGGACTGTGTTCTCGGCATACTGACGGGCGGACAGCGGTGAGACGGTTTCGGCCATCGCATCGCAATATGTATCGATGTCTTCTGGGGTGACATCGAACCAGTCCAATTCAAAGTAATCTAGGTAGGTCTGAAAATCAGCCAAATCCTTGGCTGCCGCGTGAGCGGAGTTGATCCGGCTATTCCGTACTCTTTGTTCGATTGAAAGTGACGCATGTTCATCAGCCGACATGCTGGCGTCATGTTCACGCTGCGCGGTGGAGCGCGATATCAAATACCGCCTAAGAAGATATGCGAAGATGATCTCATGTATCTCGCGAGTATCTCGATCCATCGGAATCGGAAAATTCTCGGGAAGTGCCGAACTTTCAAGGACGGACGCTTCGAGGTTAAGTGTTTCTGCATATCGGCTCACATCCGCGGGCACTGCCGCTCGCAGGATTGAAATGCGATTGAGGATAATTTGTCCAGGCATGGATGAGCCCCGCATTTTTGCGTCTTGCCCGCTTTGGCCGCATGCGGCTGGTTGTAAGGCAATTTGTTCGGTGATGCCGGATAGGCAGTGACCGGGCGCTATACGGAAGGGCTCGACGCCTCTTCTGGGTTGCCATCATGAAATGTTGGAAGGGTAGATGACCGGTAAAGGCATTCGCCACCGGGATAGTTTCGAGAGCTAGACTTGGGCGCGACCTGACACGCCCCGGTAATCGTTACCGTTTCTTCCTTTTTCGCCTCGAAGCGGGTGCGCTCAGATGCTTTGCGCGCCGCGTCGAAATTACTGAACCCTGCAAGCCGGGAAACTGCGTCGAGAGCCTTTTGGTGCGGTAAGCGATCTCTCTTCGAGACGACTTTCGCATAGTCTTTAATCTGACTAAGCGATGTGAGGTCAGATAGCGGCATCCCGGCTCTCCAGTGATCTGAAGCGTCGTCCGCCTGACACCTCAAATGCACGAGGCTCGGAACAAGGCTAAGCAGTGCCACAGTGGCTTCGCGCTGGCGGACAGCTGGCTCCTGCCGGAGAGCCAATGCAACTATACTGTTCGTGTCAGGTGCAACGCAAGTTAGAAATATTGTGTAATGCTGTTGGTACGCCGCGGGTCGAGAACGGGCTCAGGTACTCGGCGTCTATCATTGCCGCGGTTGACCGAGCCCGCCGCTTTCGCGTCGGGTCCGGGGTGTCAATCTGGCGTCACCGCTTCAGCAGGGGCTGCGCGGCGCTAGAGGATGGCTCTGCGCAGCCCCTGCTGTCATCAAGCGTAGAATTGTGTTCACATAGATTATCGTGCGTCGAAGGGTGAACTGAACACATGTGACACGTCACGCGAGGATATCTCCGCGCTTCCAGGCCAGATACTCCGGCTGCGATGAACAGGCGCAATGCGGGAGGGTATCAACAGCCTATCTCGTTCACGAGAGCAACCGTCCAGCTTATGATGGGTAATGTCGGCACTCCGGATGAACATGTGAGCGCGGGGGAACATGTTCGCAGCCCCGATAGGCGTTGATTGACTGGTTGAAGGCAATGTCGGGCGACGTGTTGCGCGCGATGATGGCGCGGGGCTGTTCAACTGTGACCTGTGTACGGGTGCGTGCGACCGGGCCATCAATGTCTACAATGGCGTCGAGCCAATCGCCATCGATCTCTCGCTGGGGCAAGTTGAACCGTCGACTCTCGCCGTTCAGCGTTGCGCCTCTGCCATTTTCCACTGCCATGCGGAATAAGAACATACGGAGAACGAGATGTCAATCCGGGGGCAGTTCCAGCCCTATCGCTCCATCAAGCGCGGCATCAGTTCCACGAAATTGCAGGGGCAAAAGCGACTGTCGAGTTGGGTGACGAGGATGCCGTCCCAGGCATCCTTCACCGCGCCGGTCGAGCCGGGCAGGGCGAAGATATAGGTGCCGCGCGCGACGCAGGCGGTGGCGCGGGACTGGATGGTCGATGTGCCGATGCTTTGGTAGCTGAGCCAGCGGAACAGTTCGCCGAAACCGGGGATTTCCTTGTCCTGCACCTGCATGAGCGCTTCGGGCGTGACGTCGCGGCCGGTGACGCCGGTGCCGCCGGTGGTCAGGACCACGTCGATCTGCGGATCGTCGATCCAGGCGTGCAGGCGGGCGACGATGGCGCTTTTGTCATCGCGCTCGATATAGCGGGCGGCGAGGATATGGCCGGCGCTTTCCAGTCGTTCGACCAGCGTGTCGCCGGAGCGATCTTCGGCAAGGCCGCGGGTGTCGGACACGGTGAGGACGGCGATGCGGACGGGCAGGAACGCCCGGCTCTCATCAATCGGCATCAGTCGGAGCCGCCACCCATGGAGCCGCGCCCGTCCGCCTTGCTCATGCGCACCAGCTTCACGCCCTTGGCATTGGGGAAGGTCGGCCACAGGCCCTGCGCCATGCCGGTCAGGCAATCGGCGCTGCCCTTGACCTGGATCTGGTACATCCAGTAATTGCGCATGACGATGTTCACATAGGCGCGGGTTTCATAATAAGGCAGCGATTCCATGAAGAGCAGCGGATCGCCCTTGTCATGGACCTGCGTGTTCCAGCGCTCGACCGGCAGCGGCCCGGCGTTATAGGCGGCCATCACCTTGGGCAGCAGGCCGCCCGTCGCGCTCATGTCGCGCAGGGATTCCAAATAACGCTGGCCATATTCCATGTTGGTCGACGGCACGAACAATTGCGCTGCGTTGGACAGGCCCACATCGCCCGCCGTGCCGGGGCGCACCTGCATCAGGCCGCGCGCGCCGGCGCTGCTGACGACATCGGTGCGGAAACCGGATTCCTGAAGCGTGTGGGCGTAGATCAGCGACGGATCGACCCGCCAGCCGCCATCGGGACGCCAATCGGGCGCGGGGAAGCGGGCGAAGCTGCCCGGCTGGGTGCCGGCCGGGCCGTTGTGGGCGAGATAGAGCTGGGTCGCCGGCAGGTTGAGCGCATTGGCGAGGCGCAGCAGCGCGTCATATTGATCGCTGCCGCCGATCTTCGCCTGATAGCGCAGCAGTTCGTCGGCCTTGCCATTTTCGCCGATCGCCGACAGGGCGATGGCGGCGCGGGCATTGGGGCTGCCCTTCAGCTTGTTCCATTCAAGCGCGCCGAAACGGCTGCCCACCGGCGCACCGCCCAGCGGCATGCCGAGCGATTCACGGGCCAGCAAGCCATAGAAAGTCTCGTCCGACCGGGCGGCCTGCTTCAGATAATTTTCGACCTTTTCCGCTTCGCCGCAGACCATATAGGCGCGCGAGGCCCAATAGGCGCCGGCCGATCGCATGTCGGCGTCGCCCGCAAGGGCGGCGACATTGGCGAAGGCGGGGGCGGCGGCGCGGCAATCATTCTGGCGCCAGGCGGCAAGGCCCGTGGTCCAGTTCGCCTGCACGCTCCAGTCGCCGCCGGTGCGGGTTTCCAGCGCGCGCGCGGCCATGCGCCGGGCGTTCACATCGTCATTTTCGATATAATAGGCCCAGGCGACACGCTGGCGCACTTCGGTCAGCCCTTCGGGCGTCAGGCCCGCTTCGCCGGTTCCCAGCAGGCCTTCCGCGCCGACCGGATCGTCATTCTTGATATAATTCTGGATCTGGCCGGCCAGCGCCTGCGCCGCGACATCGGTCTTGACCGCAGCGACATATTGGCGGCGGGGCGCGGACCCCAGCCAGACCATCTTCTGGATTTGCGGCAGGGTCGGCAGGATGGTGGCGCCGCGCTTCTGCGCCAGACGGGAAAGCTGGTCGGCCCTGGGCAGCCAGGGCGCCTTGTTGACCAGATCGAGCAGATCGAACAGTTCGACGCGCGGCGATCCCTTGGCCAGATAGAGTTCCGACAAAGCGAGGGGGCGGATCGCGTCCTGCGCGTCGAGCGCGGCGATCATCGCCCTGGCGTCATTCCACTGCTGGCTCTGGAGTGCGGTGAAAATCGCGCGATAACGGGCCTTGTCCCCATCGCCCAGTTGTAGCGGCGAAAATTCGGCGCTGGTGGCGACGGTCGGGATGACCGGGGCGTTTTCAGCCATGGCCGGCAGGCTCACGGCCAGCCCCGTCGCAAGAAGGGCAAGACGGGAGATATGGGTCGCGGCGCGAATCACGGACGGGCTTCCTCGATCAGGCTTTGCAGGGTGCGCCAGCATTCCGCCTTGGCCGCAGGCTGCCCCAGCAGCAGGCGCGGATGAAATGTGGCGACGGCGGGCACGATGCCGCCATCATGATTAAAATTGCGTAAACTATGCGGTGAGCCGTCGCCGGTCGCGTCGATCGCGCCGCCAAGCGCGCTTATGGTGCGATCGCCCAGCAACAGCAGCCGGCGGGGGCGGGCCAGATGAACATGGGTGCGCATCCGCGCCGTCGCCGTGGCGAGATCGGCCGCTTCGACCATGCCGCCGGGCGGCCGCGCAAAAAACAGCGATGCAATATAGACCTCCGCGCGTTTGAGGCCAATGGCATGGAGCATCGCATCCAGCAGCGCGCCCGCCGCCCGGTCCGCGAACAGCGCGCCGGCTTCCACATCGGGAAGGTCGGGCATGTCGGTGACGATCATCAGCGGCGCGTCGACCTGACCCGCCGGATAGAGGGCGCGACCGGGCCAGCGCCGTTCGGGATGCGTCGATTCGCTTTCCAGCCATTGATGGAAGGCCTGCAAGTCCTGCGGCCTGGCCTGTACTGGCTGGGCGGGCGGCGCATCCTGCCGTGGCGCGGAATCAGCTATGGTTACGGGGCGCAGCCAGTTGACCGGCGTTTCCGCTACGGCGCATTCCACGCCAGCAAGCTGCCACCACGCCAGATAGGCGTCGGCGGCCAGCGCCGCTTCATTCTGCATTGATCCCCGCATCGTCTTTCCTTGGGCCAGAGGTTGACGAGGGGGTCAAGCTGCTTCATCGCCCTGAATGGTAAACTGTTGTACTAATGCGGCGATCGGATGCGACGGGGTGCAGCCCGCCGATGCCCGCAAAATGGAGGGATGGAATGAGCGAACGGGATTCGATGCCTTATGACATCGTGATCGTCGGTGGGGGACCGGCGGGCTTGTCCGCGGCGATCCGGTTGAAGCAGCTGGCGAACGATGCGGGACAGGAACTGGCGGTGTGCGTGCTGGAAAAGGGGTCGGAAATCGGCGCCCATATCCTGTCGGGCGCGGTGATCGATCCCCGTTCGCTGGACGAACTCTTCCCCGACTGGCGCGACATGGGCTGTTCGCTCGCCGAAACCCCTGTCACCGACAATCAGCACTGGATGCTGACGAAGACCGGCAAGATCGCGATGCCGCACATCATGACGCCGGGCTGGATGCATAATAAGGGCACCTATACCGGATCGCTGGGCAACCTCTGCCGCTGGCTGGCCGAGCAGGCCGAAGGGCTGGGCGTGGAAATCTTCCCCGGCTTTGCCGCGGCGGAAATCCTCTATCATGAAGATGGCAGCGTGAAGGGCGTCGCCACCGGCGACATGGGCATTGGCCGGGATGGCGAGAAAAAGGGCGATTACCAGCCGGGGCTGGAACTGCATGCCCGCTACACCTTCTTTGCCGAAGGCGCGCGCGGCCACCTGACCAAGATTTTGAAGCGCCAGTTCGCGCTGGACGCCGACAGCGAGCCACAGGTCTATGGCCTGGGCATGAAGGAATTGTGGGACATCGATCCAGCCAAGCATCAGCCGGGCCTTGTCATCCACTCGCAGGGCTGGCCGCTGACGGATGCCTATGGCGGCGGCTTCCTCTATCACCAGGCCAATGGCCAAGTGGCGCTGGGCTTCGTGGTGGGGCTGGGTTATCGCAACCCGCATCTTTATCCGTTCGAGGAGTTCCAGCGCTGGAAGCAGCATCCGGAAATCCGCAAGTTTCTGGAGGGCGGACGCCGCGTTTCCTATGGCGCGCGCGCGATCAACGAGGGCGGTTGGCAGGCGATTCCAAAGCTGGCCTTCCCCGGCGGCGCGCTGATCGGCTGTTCGGCGGGGTTCGTCAACGTGCCGCGCATCAAGGGCACGCATACGGCGATGAAATCGGGCATGCTGGCGGCCGAGGCGGCGTTCGCCGCGGTGCAGGCGGATCGTTCGGGCGACGTGCTGGCCGATTATGAGCCGACGCTGCGGTCGAGCTGGATCGCGACCGAACTGCAACTGGTGAAGAATGCGGAGCCGCTGCTGGCCAAGTTCGGCAACACGATCGGCACGTTGCTGGCGGGCATCGACATGTGGATGCGCACGCTGAAAATCGGTCTGCCCTTCACGATGAAGCACAAGCCCGACGCGGAGAAGATCTGGCGCAAGGACCAGTGCGAGAAGATCGTCTATCCCAAGCCCGACAATGTCATCAGCTTCGACCGGCTGACATCGGTGTTCCTGTCGAACACCAATCATGAGGAGGACCAGCCGGTCCATCTGCAACTCAAAGACCCCTCGGTCCCGATTTCCTATAATCTGCCCCTTTATGACGAGCCGGCGCAACGCTACTGTCCCGCAGGCGTCTATGAAGTGGTCGGTCAGGAAGAGGGCGATCCCAAATTCCAGATCAACGCGCAAAATTGCGTCCATTGCAAGACGTGCGACATCAAGGATCCGACCCAGAATATCAACTGGGTCGTGCCCGAAGGCGGCGGAGGACCGAATTATCCGAACATGTAAGAGTCTGTTTGGAAATGCGCCTTTGGCGCATCCGCACCGGCCCACGCCCCCACCCGACCGCCCATCAGGATACCATGGCTGGGCGGTCGGGGGGGGGCATGGGCCGGCACCGCATCGAAAATGCGCTCTTTCGCACATTTTCCAAACATGCTCTCGACGCCTGATCCTTGCTGCATTGCTGATGACCCCGGCGGTTGCCGGGGCGTCGGTGCAGCCCGATGGCGCGCTGCACGCCTATGCGCGCGCGCGGCTGGCCGATGGCGACGGTGCGTTGGGGCTGGCGGTCGCCAGCTATCGCGCGGCATTGGTGCAGGACCCGGCGCGGGTGGAAATTGCCCGCCGATCCTATGTGCAGGGGCTGGAAAGCGGGGATCGGGCGTTGGCGCTGCAATCGGCGGCGTTGCTGGATCAGGTCGGCATGTTGCCGCGCGACGGCACATTGCTGATGATCGGTGAGGCGCTGACGCGCAAAGACTGGGCCGGCGCAGAAACGCTGGTCGGGCGGATGGTGGAGGAAGGCAATTTCGCCTTCATCGCGCCGATCGTCCGCAGCTGGATCGCCATCGGCGAAGGGCGCTATGCGCCGCCGGTGATCGACAGCAAGGATCGGTTCGCGTCGCTGGGCCTGCGCTACGCCGACGAGCATATCGCGTTTCAGGCGCTGGCGCGGCGCGATCTGGCGGCGGCGACGCCCGCCATCCGGCGTGCGCTGGCCGTTCGCAGCAGCGACGGCGCGGCATTGCGGCTGGCCTTTGCCGGGCAACTGGCGGCGCAGGGCGCGAAGGCCGAGGCGCTGATGCTGCTGCCGGTCGGCAGCGCGGGGTTCGCGTCGGCGCGGGTCGCGATCGGGAAAGGCAAGGGGCTGAAGGCGGCGGGCGCGGCGGTGACGCCGGCGCAGGGCTATGCCCGTTTGCTGTCGCGGCTGGCGGTGGATGTGGGATCGGACAAGGCGGGCGGCACGCTGGCGCTGCGGCTGGCGCGGATGGCCACCTTTGCCGATCCGGCCGGGGCGGAGCCGCACATATTGGCGGCGCGCCTGTTGACGCTTCAGGGCTATGCGCCCGGCGCGATTACGGAAGCGGGCAAGGTGCCGGCGCGAAGCTGGTACGCGCCGATTGCGCAGGCCGAACTGATCGATGCGCTGGCGGCGGCTGGGGACGAGCCGGCGGCGCTGATGCTGGCGCGGGCGCAGGCGGCGGAACTGGGTGCGGAGCCGGAGCGGCAGGTGCGGCTGGGCCGCTTGCTGGCCGAGGCCAAGGATTTTGCCGGGGCGGCGGCGGCGTTTCGCGCGGCGCAGGCGGCTTATGCGCCCGATCAGCTGCCCTGGACGCTGCTGCTGTTCGAAGGCAGCGCGCTGGAGCAAGCGAAACAGTGGGACGAGGCCCGCGCCGTGTTGCAGCGGGCGGCGGCGATGGCGCCCAATGAGCCGCTGATCCTCAATTATCTGGGCTATGCCCAGATCGAGCGGCGGGAAAATGTCGAGGCTGCGCTGGAGTTGCTCAAGAAAGCGAGCGCGCTCAAGCCGCAGGATGCGTCGATCACGGATTCTTTGGGCTGGGCGCAGTTCGTGACCGGCAATGTCGAGGCGGCGGTGCCGGTACTGGAGCGGGCGGCGGCCGGCGCGCCGACGGACATCACGATCAACGAGCATCTGGGCGACGCATTGTGGACCGCCGGACGGCGTTATGAGGCGCGCTATGCCTGGGCGGCGGCCTCCATCTATGCCGAGGGCGACGTGGCCGCGCGGCTGGCGGCGAAAAGCAAGGAAGGATTGAAGCCCGAATATGCCGCACCCTAATATGGAGGGCGTTGCCGATGCGATCGTGGAGATCGCCTATGCCAAGGTGAATGTCGCGCTGCATGTACGGTCGCGGCGGGACGATGGCTATCATGCGCTGGAAAGCTTGTTCGTCTTTGCTGGGGATGGCGATCGTCTGGAGGGACAGGCGACGCAGGATGGCGCGATCGACCTGATCATCGACGGGCCGTTCGGCGCCGGGCTGGGCGCAGGACCGGACAATCTGGTGATGCGGGCGGCGCGGGCGCTGCAATCCTATCTGGGCCAACAACGCGGCGCGGCGATCCGGCTGACCAAGAATTTGCCAGTGGCGTCGGGCATTGGCGGCGGATCGGCCGATGCGGCGGCGACGCTGCGGCTGCTGGCGCGGCTGTGGGACGTGCGGATCGAGGCGGAGGAACTGGCCGGGCTGGCGCTGGATCTGGGATCGGACGTGCCGGCCTGTGTGGCGAGCGTGACGCAACTGGTGACAGGGCGTGGCGAGCATCTGGCGCGCCACGCGGTCGAGGGGCTGGAGGGGCTGCCGATGCTGCTGGTCAATCCGGGCGTGGGCGTGTCCACGGCCAGCGTCTTTGCCGGATGGGATCGGCAGGATCGCGGGCCGCTGGACGCTGGCAGTCTCGACGCTCTGGTCAGGATTGGCCGCAACGATCTGGAAAATCCTGCCATTGCCGTCGCGCCGGTCATTGCCGATGTGTTGGCGGCACTGGAGCGGACGCAGGGCGTGGTGCTGGCGCGCATGTCGGGGTCTGGCGCGACCTGCTTCGCCCTGTTCGAGACGGACGATGCGCTGGCGCAGGCGGCCGATGCGATCCGCTGGACGCATCCCGCATGGTGGGTGATGGAAACGAGGATCAAGGGCGCATGAGCGAGGCTTTCACCCGGATCGACGGCGGCGATCTCAACCTGTTGATCATTGCCGATCATGCGTCGGCCCATGTGCCCGATGACATTGATCTGGGCATCGACCCGGCCTTGCTGAAAGAGCATGTCGCCATCGACATCGGCGTGGCGGAGGTGAGCGCATCATTGGCGGCGCAGCTTGGCTGTACGGCGATATTGGGCGGCGTGTCGCGTCTGGTGATCGACCTTAATCGCGAGGAGGATGCGCCGGGCCTGTTGCCGGTGATGAGCGACGGCCATGCCATCCCCGGCAATCGCGACGCCGATCTGGCCGACCGGATGCTGCGTTTTCACCACCCCTATCATCATCAGGTGGCGGCGCTGCTGGAGCGCATGGCGTCGCCCTTCATCCTGTCGGTGCATAGTTTCACGCCCCGGCTGGCGAGCGATCCGGAACAGCAGCGGCCATGGGACATCGGCATCCTCTATAATCAGGATGATCGCGCCGCGCGGATCGCCATTCCCTTGCTGGAGGCGGCGGGGCTGAAGGTGGGCGATCAGCTTCCCTATTCGGGGCAGTTGCTCAATGCGACGATGAACCGCCATGCCGAAGCTAATGGCATCCCCTATCTGGGGATCGAGATGCGGCAGGATCTGGTGGGCGATGCGGCCGGGCAGAAGCGTTTCGCCAATATCCTTGGTCCCATTGTGCTGGAATGTCGGAGCCGGCTGGCATGAAGCGGCTGGCGGCGATGCTGGCGCTGGCGGCGCTGGCCGGATGCGAAGATCAGGCGTCGAAGCCGGGCAATCAAGCGGCGGGTGCGCAGGCCTCGGTCGATGATGGCAAGGCGGATTGCATCACTGGCGAGGCGGAAGATTGGGCGCATGATTGCCTGATCGAGCGGCAGGGCGATTTGCTGACCATACGCCATCCCGACGGCGGTTTCCGGCGCTTTCGCGTGCTGGCCGACGGGCATGGTCTGGAGGCGGCGGACGGGGCCGAGCCGGCGAAGCTGAAGATCATAGGCGCGCAGCAGATCGAGGTCGCGGCCGGCGACGATCGCTATCGCCTGCCTGCGCAAATCGCCGGATCGCAATGACGCGCGGCGGGCCGATCCTGACGGCGGCGCAAATGCGCGCGGCCGAGCAGGCGGCCTTTGACGCGGGCGTCGACGCCTACGGCCTGATGGAGACGGCGGGCGCGGCGGCGGCGGAGATCATCTGGCGCGGGGGGCACAAGCGCGACACGCTGATCCTGTGCGGGCCGGGCAATAATGGTGGCGACGGTTTCGTCATCGCGCGGATCTTGCGCGATCGCGGCGTGCCGGTGCGGGTGGCGGCGCTGGGGGAAAGCCGCACGTCATCGGGCCTGCGCGCGCGGGCGGCATGGGGCGGGTCGGTCGAGGATATGATGACCGCAGCGCCCGCGACCCAGATTGTCGATGCGCTGTTCGGCACCGGCCTGACGCGCGGGCTGGATAGCGCGGTGGCCGGCCGGCTGGGGGCGTTCGTGGAGGCGGCGACATTCAGCCATGCCGTCGACCTGCCGAGCGGCGTGGAGACGGACAGCGGCGCGCTGCTGTCCGCCGCGCCGCATTTCGGGACGACGATCGCGCTGGGAGCATGGAAGCCCGCGCATCTGTTGCAGCCGGCATCGGGGCATTTGGGGCGGCTGGTGCTGGCCGATATTGGCATTGCTGTACCGAGCAGGGTGCGCCGATTGGCGCCGCCTATACTGGAGGCGCCGGGACCGGAGGCGCATAAATATAGGCGCGGACTGGTCGCGGTGGTCGGCGGTGCGATGCCGGGCGCGGCGGCTCTGGCGGCGAGTGCGGCCGCGCATAGCGGGGCAGGCATGGTGCGGTTGCATGCAGCGGCGGGACTGGTCGTCCCCCATGCGATCGTGCGGCAGGAAGGGCATGACCTTTCCGACCCGCGCATCCGGGCGTTGCTGATCGGGCCGGGGCTGGGGCGGGATGATGCAACTCGCCGCTTGCTGAATGCGGCGCTGGCGGCCGCGCATCCGCTGGTGCTGGACGCCGACGCGCTGGTGCTGCTGGCGGGCGCGGTGGATCGCATCCCGGCGGGGGCGATCCTGACGCCGCATGAGGGCGAGTTTCAGCGGCTGTTTGGTGACTTGCCGGGCAGCAAGATCGACCGGGCATTGGCGGCGGCGCGGCAATCTGGCGCGATGGTCGTCTATAAGGGGGCGGACAGCGTGATCGCCGCGCCGGATGGACGGGCGGCGGTGGCGGGCGGCGCTTCGCCATGGCTGTCCACCGCCGGGACGGGCGATGTGCTGGCGGGCCTTGCCGCCGGGCGGCTGGCGGTGACGGGCGATCCCTTCCGCGCGGCGTGCGAGGCGGTGTGGCTGCATGGGGAGGCGGCGCGACGGGCGGGAGCGGCTTTTGTCGCGGATGATTTGCTTCGCGCCCTGCCAGCGGCTATCGCCGCGCGATTGTGAGAGACAGCGACTTAGACAGCATCATCCGCGTTGCCGCCAAGGGCGACGGCGTCACGGCCGACGGCCGCCACTTCCCCCTGACCGCGCCGGGCGACTGGATCAGGCCCGACGGAAGTGTCGCATTCGGTGTCCACCACGCCGTTCCGCCATGCAGCCATTTTCCGGCCTGCGGCGGGTGCCAGCTCCAGCATCTGGACGAGGAAAGCTATGTCGATTTCGTGACGGCGCGCTTCACCGGCGCGCTGGCGGGGCAGGGCATCACGCCCGGCGCGGTGCTGCCGCCCCATATCTCCCCGCCGATGACGCGGCGGCGCGCATCGCTGCGCGCGGCGCGGGCGGGCCGGAAGATCACCATCGGCTTTGCGGAGGAAGGCAGCCACAAGCTGATCGACCTGCAAATGTGCGCGGTGCTCGATCCTCGATTGTTTGGCCTGGTCGCACCGCTGCGCGATCTTCTGGGCCTGATCCTGCCGGACAAGCGGGCGGCGCATGTGCGCATGTCGCTGATCGATCAGGGCGTCGACCTGATGCTGGAAGGGGTGAAGGTCAGCGGGCTGGCGGCCGATGAAGGGCTGGGCGACTTCGCGCGGGAGCACCGACTTGCACGGTTGACGATTGATGAAGGCGATGGCCCGCAGACCCGTTGGGAGCCGGAACCCGCGACGATCAGCTTTGGCGGCGCGGCGGTGGGTTTTCCGCCTTTCTCCTTCCTTCAGGCGACCCCGGATGGCGAGGCGGCGCTGGTCGGCGCAGTGCGCGACGCATTGCCCGAGACGGGGGCGATCGCGGATCTGTTCTGCGGGCTGGGCACCTTTGCGCTGGCGCTGGGCGAGAAGCGGCCGGTCTATGCAGCGGAGGGCGCGCGTGACGTGATCTTGTCGCTGAAGCTTGGCGCGGGCCGGGCGCAGCGGCGGCTGGCGGCGGATCATCGCGACCTGTTCCGGCGGCCATTGACCCCGGAGGAACTGAACCGCTTCGCCGCGATCGTGCTGGACCCGCCCCGCGCCGGGGCCAAGGAACAGGTGTTGCAGATCGCCGCGTCGGCGGTGCCGTTGGTCGCCTATGTTTCCTGCAATCCCGCCAGCTTTGCGCGCGATGCGGCGCATCTGGTGGCGACGGGCTATGTATTGGAAAGCGTGAAGCCCGTGGGGCAATTCCGCTGGACCACCCATGTCGAACTGGTGGGCATTTTCCGGCGATAAAGCGGGTTTGAGGTGCTGTGCTCAACCTCTTCCGTTCGCCCTGAGCCTGTCGAAGGGCTGTATTTCTCTTCACCGTCGCAAAGAAAGTACGGGGCTTCGACAGGCTCAGCCCGAACGGAATAGAGATTGTGCCAAAATAAAATCCCTCGCCGCCAAGGGGGAGCGGCGAGGGATAGCATTCTCTCCTGCGGGGCGATTAGCCCAGCTTGATGACAGTTGCGCGACGACGCGGCTGGACGATTTCGCCATAAAGGCTGGCCATCGGCTCGTCCGACACCTCGATCGTCGATTCCGACGTGAAGCCGTTGAAGCCGGTGCGCATCGCCGCGCCATAGGCGCCGAGCATGCCGATTTCGATATAGTCGCCGACCTTCACGTCATCAGGGAGCATGAAGGGGCCAACCATATGGTCCATATCGTCGCAGGTCGGGCCGTAGAAGGAGAAGGCAGTCATCTCCTCCTCGCTCTCTTCCTCACGCAGCAGGGCCACGGGGAAGCGCCAGCCGATATGCGCGGCGTCGAACAGCGCGCCATAGGCCCCGTCGTTGATATAGAGTTCGGTCCCGCGGCGACGTTCGACGCGCACGATGATCGAGCTATATTCCGCCGACAGCGCACGGCCCGGTTCGCACCAGAGTTCCGACGAATAGCTGACCGGCAGGCTTTCAAAGCCGCGATGGATCGCTTCGAAATAATTTTCGAGCGCGACCGGCTCCATGCCCGGATAGATGGACGGGAAGCCGCCGCCGACATCGATGATGTCGACCGTGACGGCCGCGTCTACGATCGCGGCGCGCACGCGCTCGATCGCATCGCTATAGGCCTGGGGGCTCATCGCCTGGCTGCCGACATGGAAGCAGATGCCCAGCGCATCGGCGGCCTGACGGGTGGCCATCAGCAATTCGCGGGTTTCGCCCAGTTCCGCGCCGAATTTCGACGCGAGGCTGAGTTCCGAATGTTCGGACGAAACGCGCAGGCGCACGCACAGCTCCAGATCGGTCGCATTGCCGGTGGCGCGCATGATCTTTTCCAGTTCCTCGATCGTGTCGAGCGAGAAGGTGCGCACGCCATAGTCATGATAAGCCAGCGCGATCGCTTCCTCGGCCTTAACCGGGTGCATGAAGCAGAGCTTGACCTGATCTTCACCAGCGAGCGTTTCAGCGACCAGACGCACTTCCGCGATCGAGGCCACGTCGAAATGCGTGATGCCCGATGCGTACAGCGTGCGGATCAGATCAGGAGACGGATTTGCCTTTACCGCATAGAGCGAGCGGCCCGGAAACTTCTCCGTAAAGAAGCGGGCGGCCCGAGCGGCGGCTTCGGGACGAATCAGCGTTACCGGTGCTGCCGGTGTGAGGGCGGTCGCTACCCCCAGCGCGCTATGATGCTTGTGCAACTCAAGGGACCTCCAGTGTAGTTCAGGGCGAAAAAGCTGCCTTGCGGTGGAAGTCCCATGGGGCAGCGGACGGTCGATATATGCGGAGGGGTCCCCCCTGTAAAGCGCGCATCGCAAATTTGTTGCGCACCCTGCCATGAACCGTGCGGGAGGTTGGATGGGGTGTTGAAAAGAAACGATATTTCAGCCGGACGGAAGATGCTTTCCGCCCTGTTAATGCGCCTTGTCAGGCGGTCAGGCGACCAGAGTCAGGACAGGCGAGTCTTGAAATCGTCATAGGAAAAGGATCGGATTTCCATGAGTTTATCGGATCGCGAATCCCACAGCCAGATGGCGGGCAGGGGCACGCCGTTGAATGTGTTGGTCTTCACCATCGAATAATGGGCCTGATCGAGGAAGGCGATACGCGCGCCCGGTTCAGCCCCACCGGGGATGCGATAGTCGCCGATAATGTCGCCCGCGAGGCAGGAGGGGCCGCCTAGGCGCGTGACCGGGCCGCCCTCCGGCTCATGCAGCATGGCCGGGCGATAGGGGGCTTCGATCACATCGGGCATGTGGCAGGTGGCGCTGATGTCGGTGATGGCGACGGGCATGCCATTGTCGATGACGTCGAGAATTTCGCCGATCAGGATGCCGGCGTCGAGCGCCATCGCCTCGCCCGGCTCGATATAGAGTTCCAGGCCGGTCTGCGCCTTGATCCGCTGGAGGAAGGCGACGAGGTCGTCAATCTGGTAATCGGCGCGGGTGACATGGTGGCCGCCGCCGAAATTCAGCCATTTGAGGCCCGCGACATGGGGCATGACGAAGGGTTCGATCGCCGCCCAGGTGCGTTCGAGCGGCGGAAGATCCTGTTCGCAGAGGTTATGGACGTGCAGGCCGTCGACGCCTTCCAGATGTTCGGGGCGAAGCTGGTTCACCGGGAAGCCGAGGCGGCTGTGCGGCTGTGACGGATCATATTTGGGCACCTCGCCCTCCGGGTGGAGGGGATTGAGGCGCAGGCCGATGTCGAACACGCGGCCTTCTGCACGGGCGGCGTCGATCACCGGCTTCATCCGGGCGATCTGGCCGGGACTGTTGAAGATCACATGATCGGAAATCTTGAGGATTTCGGCCAGATCGGCAGGCTTGTAGGCGGCGCAATAGGTCGCGACCTCGCCCTGATATTCCTCGCGGCCAAGGCGCGCCTCATAAATGCCCGAAGCGCAGACGCCGTCCAGATATTCGCCCAGCACGGGGCCGAGCGACCACATGGAGAAGGCCTTGAGCGCGCCCAGCACCTTGATGCCGGCGCGATCGCCAATGTCGCGCAGGACAGCAAGGTTCCGCCGCACCGCGGCCTCATCCACCACGAAGGCGGGCGAGGGGACGCGGTACAGATCGAAATGAGCGAAAGCGGCGGGATCGCCGGCGCGGGTTTCCATAACAATATACTCCGTGCTCCTGCGAAAGCAGGAGCCTAGGGCGCCAAATACGGCGCCCGGAACCCTGGGCTCCTGCTTTCGCAGGAGCACCTTGATTTTAGAACGCCAGCGGTGCGTCCAGTTCCTTCACCTGCCAGGGCAGGCCGTGCTTGTTGAGCATGTCCATGAAGGGATCGGGATCGAACTGTTCGATGTTGAACACGCCTTCACCCTTCCACGCGCCGGTCAGCATCATCGCAGCGCCGATCATCGCCGGGACGCCGGTGGTGTAGCTGACCGCCTGATTACCGGTTTCGGCATAGGCTTCTTCATGGTCGCAGACCTGATAGACATAGACGGTCTTTTCCTGACCATCCTTCTGGCCGGTGGCGATGTCGCCGATATTGGTCTTGCCCTTGGTGGTGGAACCCAGGCTCGACGGTTCGGGCAGAACGGCCTTGAGGAACTGGAGCGGGATGATTTCCTGGCCATTGTAGATGACCGGATCAATCCGGGTCATGCCGACATTCTGGAGCACTTCAAGATGCTTGAGGTAAGCGTCGCCGAAGGTCATCCAGAAGCGGATGCGCTTGATTTCGGGATAGAATTTCGCGAGCGATTCCAGTTCCTCATGATACATGAGGTACATATTCTTGGGACCGACCTGATCGAAGTCGAAGCTCTGCTTATGGCTCAATGCCGGGCCTTCGACCCATTCGCCATCGGCCCAGTGACGCGACGGGGCGGTCACTTCGCGGATGTTGATTTCCGGGTTGAAGTTGGTGGCGAAATGCTGGCCATGGTCGCCGCCATTGCAATCGAGGATGTCGAGCGTGTCGATGGTGTCGAGCAGATGCTTCTTGATGTAGGAGGCGAAAACGCTGGTCACGCCGGGGTCGAAGCCGGAGCCCAGCAGCGCCATGATGCCAGCTTCCTTGAAGCGTTCCTGATAGGCCCACTGCCAGCTATATTCGAACTTCGCGGTGTCGCGCGGTTCGTAATTGGCGGTGTCGAGATAGTCGGTCTTGGTCGCCAGGCACGCGTCCATGATCGCCAGATCCTGATAGGGAAGCGCCAGGTTCACGACCAGCTTGGGCTGCACCTTCTGGATGAGGGCGACGGTTTCCTCGACATTGTCGGCGTCGACCTGGGCTACGTCGATGGTCACGCCGGTCAGCGCCTTCACCGATTCGGCGACCTTTTCACAGCTCACGATCCGACGGCTGGCCAGCGTGATATGGCTGAAAATATCGGGATTCATCGCCATCTTGTGGACCGCGACGGAACCGACGCCGCCTGCGCCGATGACCAGAACCTTGCTCAATTCAACTGCTCCATATCTATGGTCGCGCCAGACGCGCGAAAGCGCCCATATAGGGACGTCTCGTGACAGCGCAAAGTCAGAGTTAGAAGCTCGCCCCATCCACCTTCTGGATGGTTAGCGCATCGATATCGATCGAGGGCACGCAGCGCAGGTTGATCGCGCGCATCTCGCCCTGCGGCGATTTGCCGAGTGCGAAAGGCTCCGTGCCGCAGCTCTTGCAGAATTGATGCGTGATATTGTGCTTGTAGAAGAGATAGTCGGTGAGGTGAGCGGCGCCGCTTTCCAGCGTGAACTGGTCGACGGGGACGAAGGTCAGGACGAAGCCCTTGCGGCTGCAATGGGAGCAGTTGCAGGTCATGCCTTCGCTCGGCGCGTCGGCGGCGACGCTGAATGTCACCGCGCCGCAGTGGCAGCTTCCTTCATAGGCCATGTTCGTTCTCCTTTTGATCCTTATGGGTCAACTCACCAGCCGCTTCAATCCCTCGACCGTATCGGCCTCTGCCGCTGGCTTGTCCTTGCGGAGGCGGGCGATGCGGGGGAAGCGCATGGCGAGGCCGGACTTGTGGCGCTTGCTGTCGTGGATGCTATCGAACGCGACCTCCAGCACCAGCGTCTTTTCGACCTCCCGCACCGGGCCGAAGCGGGCGACCGTATTCTGGCGGACGAAGCGGTCGAGCCATTTCAGTTCCTCGTCGGTGAAGCCGCTATAGGCCTTCCCCACGGGCAGCAATTCGCCGTCTTCGGTCCAGCAGCCGAACGTATAATCCGAATAGAAGGAGGAGCGTTTGCCATGACCGCGCTGGGCATACATCATCACGCAGTCGGCGGTCAGTGGATCGCGTCTCCATTTATACCAGAGCGCCGCCTTGCGCCCGGCGACATAGGGGCTGTCGCGGCGCTTGAGCATCACCCCCTCGATCGCGGCGTCGCGGGCGCCGGCTCGGATGTCGGCGAGCGCCTCGAAATCGGGCGCGTCTATCAGCGCCGACAGGTCGAAACGGTCGGAGGATAGATGCGGCATATAGGCTTCGAGCCGGGCGCGGCGCTGTTCCCAGGGGAGGGCACGCAGGTCATCCTCCCCCTCGATCAGCAGGTCGTAGAGGCGGACGAAGGCGGGATAATCGGCCATCATCTTCGCGCTGACGGCCTTGCGGCCGAGCCGTTGTTGCAGGGCGTTGAAGCTGGCTGCCTCTCCCCCTTGCGCATCGCCCCTCACCAGCAATTCGCCGTCCAGCACGGCATGGCCGGTGAAGGCCTGCGCGATTTCGGGGAAGCTGCCGCTGATGTCATCGCCCGCGCGGCTGTAGAGGCGGGTTTCCTTGCCTGTGCCGACGATCTGGATACGGATGCCGTCCCATTTCCATTCGGCGGCATAATCGGTGAGGTCGACGCTATCCGCCTCCAGTGGATGGGCGAGCATGAAGGGGCGGAAATAGGGCGTGCCTTCCGGGTCGGGGCGGGCGCTGCGGCCTTCGGCCCAGTCGAACAGGGCGGCATAAGGCGGGGCGAGCGCGTGCCAGACTTGTTCTACATCATCGACGTCGAGGCCGAAGGCCTGCGCGAAGCCGGTCTTGGCGAGGCGGGCGGAGATGCCGACGCGCAGGCCGCCGGTGGCGAGCTTCAGCAGGGCGAAGCGGCCCGATGCGTCGAGATGATCCATCATCCGTGCCAGCGCATCGGGTGCGGCGGCGCGGCTGACAGTGTGAAGCCGGTCGATGACGGCAGAGAGGCTGAGCGAACCATCGTCCAGTTCGGCGGGCTGCTCTTCGCGTTTTGGCCAGAGCAGGGCGACGGTTTCGGCCAGATCGCCGACATAATCGCGGCTCATTTCATAGAGGACGGGATCGATCCGGGCGCGGATCATCTCGCCGATGGCGGAGGCTTTCACGGCCTTGAGGTCCAGATTGCCGGTGAGCGCGGCGAGCGCCCAGCCCCGGTCGGGATCGGGCGCATCGCGCATATAGGCGGCGATCAGCGCCAGCTTGCCGTTGCGCGATCGGGTGTAGACTAGGCTGTCGAGCAGTTGGGAGAATTGCCTCATGATCCGCCCCCACCGTGCTCCTGCGAAGGCAGGAGCCCAGGGCGGCAAGCGCTGCGTCCAGAACCCAGGGCTCCTGCCTTCGCAGGAGCACGGCGTGGGTGAGCGATAAGGTGCGTCACCCCTCATCCTCCTCTTCGCGACCGACCAGCGCCAGCGCGCGGGCGCGGATTTGATGGGTCATGCACCAGTGGAGCAGCGCCTCTTCGCGCCCATGGGTGATCCATGTTTCGGTGGGCGCAACTTCCCGGATGGTGTCGGTCAGTTCGTCCCAGTCGGCATGGTCGGAAATGACCAGCGGCAGTTCGACATTCTTTTGCCGCGCGCGCTGCCGCACCCGCATCCAGCCGGACGCCATGGCGGTGATCGGATCGGGCAGCCGGCGGCTCCAGCGATCATTGAGGGCGGAGGGCGGCGAGACGACGATGTGGCCCCGCATCTCCTTTGCCGCGACCCCGGTCGCCGGGCGCAATTCGCCCATGTCGACGCCGAAATCCTGATAGAGCGCACACATGCGCTCCAGCGCGCCATGAATATAGATCGGCGCCTGATGCCCCCGCGCGCGCAGTTCGCAAATCACCCGCTGCGCCTTGCCCAGCGCATAGGCACCCACCAGGATGCAGCGATCGGGATTGGCGTGCAGCGCGGTCAGCAGCCGGTCCATTTCACTGCCGGTGTCGGGGTGGCGGAACACCGGAAGCCCGAACGTCGCCTCCGTCACGAAAATGTCGCAGGGGACTGGCTGAAACGGCTCGCAGGTCGGATCGGGCCGGCGCTTGTAATCGCCGGTCACGACGACGCGTTCCCCGGCATGCTCCAGCACGATCTGCGCCGATCCCAGCACATGGCCGGCGGGGACATAGCGGATCGTCACCCCGCTCCGCCTGATCTCCTCGCCAAAGCCGACCGCCGTGCCGCTGGCCGTGCCATAGCGCAGCCCCATGATCGCCAGCGTCTCCCGCGTCGCCCAGACATGGCCATGGCCGCCGCGTGCATGATCGGCATGGCCATGCGTCACCAGCGCGCGCTCCTGCGGCAGCGACGGGTCGATCCACGCATCGGCGGGGCGGACATAGATGCCGGTGGGGTGCGGTTCGATCCAATGGGCCATTGCATGCAGAAGATGGGAGAGGGCGTCATGGTTCCGCAAGGGGAGTCATCGCCCCGTCATCGCCCGGTCATGCAGGCGACACGCCATTGCCCTATCGGCGCGCCAACGACCCGGCAGCGAGGAGTGCGCCCATGACCGCAGCAGCCCACACGAAAATCACCAATGCGGTGCATCGTCATCGCCATCTGTCGAAACAGGGCCTGCTGGAGCGCGCCTTTACTTTCGCGTTCCGGGGGCTGGTCTATGCCCAGATATGGGAAGATCCGGCCGTGGATATGGAGGCGCTGGCGATCACGCCCGACTGCCATGTGGTGACGATCGCGTCGGGTGGCTGCAATGTCCTGTCCTATCTGACCGCCGATCCGGCGAAGATCACCGCGGTTGACCTTAACACCGCCCATATCGCGCTCAACAAGCTGAAGCGGACGGCGGCGCAGACTTTGCCCGACCATGCGGCTTTCCACCGCTTCTTCGCCCACGCCGATGACAAGGCGAACATCGCCGCCTATCGCAGCCATGTCGCCCCGCATCTGGACGAGGCGACGCGGCGCTACTGGGAGGGGCGCGACATGATCGGTCGCCGTCGCATTGGCGGGTTTGCGCGGGGCATCTATAAACATGGCCTGCTGGGTCGCTTCATCGGCGCGGCGCATCTGCTGGCGCGGCTGCATGGCATCAACCCCAAGCGGATGCTGGATGCGCGGAGCCGCGCGGAGCAGCGCGAGATTTTCGAGCGGGAACTGGCGCCGATCTTCGACAAGGGTTTCGTGCGCTGGCTGACCAGCCAGCCGGCCTCGCTCTTTGGCCTGGGCATCCCGCCTGCCCAGTTCGAGGCGCTGGCGGGGGACGACCGCATGGACAATGTGCTGAAGGCGCGGCTGGAGAAACTGGCCTGCGACTTTGACCTGAAGGACAATTATTTCGCGGTGCAGGCGTTCGGGCGCGGTTACGCTGGTGGCGAGGGGCCGCTGCCGCCCTATCTCCAAGCGGCGAACCATGACGCCGTGCGCGCGCGGGCCGAGCGGGTCGATGTGCGGCACATCAATTTCACCGATTTCCTCGCCAGTCAGAAGATGGCGTCGTGCGACCGCTATATCCTGCTCGATGCGCAGGACTGGATGGACGATGAACAGTTGAACGCGCTCTGGGCGCAGATCACGCGGACGGCGAAGCCCGGCGCGCGGGTGCTGTTCCGCACCGCCGGGGAACCGAGCATCCTGCCGGGCCGGGTCGCGGATAACGTGCTGAACCGTTGGGATTATCAGGCGGAGGCGTCGCTGGATTACACTGCGCGCGATCGCTCAGCCATTTATGGCGGCGTCCATCTCTATGTACTGAAGCCCGCCCAATGAGCCGCCACGGGCAATTGATGGATGGCGTCTATCGCTATCAGCGCCATATCTATGACCTGACCCGCAAATATTATCTGTTGGGGCGCGACGGGCTGATCGCCGATCTCGATCCGCCCAGCGGGGGCGCGGTGCTGGAAATCGGGTGCGGCACCGGGCGCAACCTGATCGCGGTGGGCAAGGCCTGGCCGCGCGCGCGCCTCTATGGCGTCGACATCAGCGAGGCGATGCTGGAGACGGCGCATGTTTCGGTGGCGAAGGCAGGCATGGGCGACCGTGTGAGGCTCGCGCAGGGCGACGCCTGCGGTTTTGACGCAGTGACGCTGTTCGGCCGGGAAAAGTTCGAGCGGGTGTTCATCAGCTATGCGCTGTCGATGATCCCGGAATGGGAAATGGCGCTGGCGCAGGCCGCTCGCTGCGTGGCGCCGGGCGGCCGGCTGGAGATTGTCGACTTCGGTCAGCAGGAGGCTCTGCCAAAGGTCTGGAAGCGGGCGCTGTTCGGCTGGCTGGGCCAGTTCCATGTGTCGCCCCGGCGTGATCTTGCGACGGCGATCGAGCAATTGGCGCAGGATATGGGCGGCTTCGCGCATAGCCGCACGCTCTATCGCGGCTATGCGGTGCGGGGTGGATTGATCCGGGTTTGAAGGTTTGGCCGGAAGAGAGAGGCGGAAATGCGTCCGCCTCTGACAGCAGCCGGTTGATGCCCCAGCCATATAATTCCGCCAGAAACCCACATCCGTTCGTCCTGAGCTTGTCGAAGGACGCGCACACGCCATAAGATATGGCATGGCCTTCCATGCTTATCTTCTCCGGTGTAGCGATGGGTCCTATTACGCGGGGCATGCAGAGGATTTGGAAAGCCGTATCGCCCAGCATCAGCAAGGATTGATCGGCGGATATACGACCTTCCGCCGTCCTGTGATCCTCGTTTGGACAGAAAGCTTTGGCACACGGGATGAGGGGCTCACTGTTGAACGGCAGATCAAGGGATGGAGCCGCGCCAAGAAGCGGGCCCTGATCGATGGCGATTGGGAGAGGCTGAAACTACTGGCGCGCAATCGGCAGGATCAATGAGGGCGGATTAGCGCGCGTCCTTCGACAGGCTCAGGACGAACGGAGGTAGGGGAAAAGCGTGCGCGAGAGAGAGGCCGTTCTTTTCTCTCCCCGCTGCTTTACGCCGCCTGCCGTTCCGTCTTTTCCAGCTCCAGCCGGCCCCAGATTTCCACCAGCGCCGACACCAAATCGCGCATCATCTCTTCTGTATGCGCCGGGCCGGGGGTGAAGCGCAGGCGCTCCGTGCCGCGCGGAACGGTGGGATAGTTGATCGGCTGCACATAGGCGCCATATTCGGCCAGCAATATGTCGCTGATCCGCTTGGCCTTGACCGGATCGCCCACCATCAGCGGCACGATATGCGTGACCGACGGCATGACCGGCAGGCCGGATTCCGCCATCAGGCGCTTGAGCAAGGCGGCGGACGCCTGCTGGCCTTCCCGCTCCGCGCTGGAGCCTTTGAGGTGGCGCACGCTCGCCAGAACGCCGGCGACCAGCACGGGCGAGAGCGAGGTGGTGAAGATGAAGCCGGGCGCATAGCTGCGGATCACGTCGATGATCATCTGGTCGGCCGCGATATAGCCGCCCATGACGCCGAACGCCTTGCCCAGCGTGCCTTCGATGATGGTCAGGCGGCCGGCCACATCGTCGCGTTCGGAAATGCCGCCGCCGCGCGCGCCATACATGCCCACGGCATGGACTTCGTCCAGATAGGTAAGGGCGTTAAATTCGTCGGCCAGATCGCAGATGGCCGCGATCGGGGCGATGTCGCCATCCATCGAATAGACGCTTTCGAACGCGATCAGCTTGGGCGCGTCGGGATCTTCGGCGGCCAGCAGTTCGCGCAGATGATCGACGTCATTATGGCGGAAGACGCGCTTTTCGCAGCCCGAATTGCGGATGCCCGCAATCATCGATGCATGGTTCAGTTCGTCCGAGAAGATGATGCAGCCCGGCAGCAGCTTGGCGAGGGTGGAGAGCGTCGCTTCGTTCGAGACATAGCCCGAGGTGAAGAGCAGGGCGCCTTCCTTGCCGTGCAGGTCGGCCAGTTCGCTTTCCAGATCGACATGATAATGGGTGTTGCCGCCGATATTGCGGGTGCCGCCGGAGCCGGCGCCGACATCATGGAGTGCTTCCTCCATGGCGGCGACCACCTTGGGATGCTGGCCCATGGCGAGATAGTCGTTGGAGCACCACACGGTGATCGGCTTGGGACCATTATGGCCGTGGAAGCAACGCGCGTTGGGGAAGGCGCCCTTGTTGCGCAGGATGTCGATGAACACGCGATAACGGCCTTCGCTATGAAGCCGGTCGATCGCCTGCGAAAAGATGTGCTTGTAATTCACTACGCCTGTCTTCCCGTTGTTCGCGCGCTGTTTTTGTTTCTGCGCTATCCTCTGCCGATGCTGCATTTACCGTCGCGGCACCCTCATTACCAGCGCTAACCGCTCGCAACTTTAGGGAGAAATACCTATCAGACTGATAGAAAGGATTGGCCATTGGACAAATGGCCCATGCCATGGGGCGACGCCGTTCAAAGCGCGTCGATGCGATCGAGGCCATAGGCGGCCAGCGCGGGACGAAGCGCTTCGACCTTCTCGTCAATGCGGGTGAAGACGGCCGTGCCGGGGGATGGCGCATCCGGCCAGACCTGTCCCTGCGTCAGAAAAAGGATGCGCCGGGCAATGCCTTCGCCGCCATGGACAAAGCCCATGGGATGCGGCGCGGCGGCGGCAAGCTCCTGCTCCACAAGCGGAAAATGGGTGCAGGCAAGGACGACCATGTCCATCCGCTCGCCGCCCGGCTGGTCGATCAGTCCGGCCAGCGCATCGCGGGCGACGGCCGGGTCGAGCGTTTCGCCGCGCAGCTTCGCCTCGGCCAGTTGCACCAGCGCGGCGGAGCCGTGCCGCAGCACCGTGCAGTCTGCGCCATGTTCGGCGGCGAGGCGATCAACATAGGGCTGGCGCACGGTGGCGTCGGTGCCCAGCACGCCGAAGACGCGGCTTTTGGACAGCAGCGCGGCGGGCTTGATCGCGGGCACGGTGCCAACGACGGGAATGTCGAGCGCGGCGCGCACATGCTGAAGCGCGATGGTCGACGCCGTGTTGCAGGCGATGACGGCCAGGCGCGGGCGATAGCGCTCCACCAACCGGCCCAGCAGGGCGGGCACGCGGGCCGCGATTTCCGCCTCGCTCTTCGTGCCATAGGGGAAGCCGGCGCTGTCGGCGGCGTAGACGATGGGGGCGGTGGGCAGCGCGGCCCGCGCCGGGGCGAGGATGGAGAGGCCTCCCACGCCGGAATCGAAGAAAAGGATGGGAGCGTCTGGTGCGACCGTCATGCGCCGGGGTGTCGTCCCAAGTGACGGGAGTGTCAACATACGCATTGCCTCCTGCGCCCGTCACTCTATGGTCGCGCACAACTTCTACTGGCGATTTTCATGACCCCTCCCTGGCTTCTTCCCGCTTTCGTTCTGGCGCTTGGCTATCTGCTCGGCTCCATCCCCTTTGGCCTGATCCTGACACGCTTTACCGGAGCGGGCGACCTGCGGCAGATCGGCTCCGGCAATATCGGCGCGACCAATGTGCTGCGCACCGGGCGCAAGGGACTGGCGGCGGCGACATTGCTGCTGGATCTGCTGAAGGGCGTGGCGGCGGTGCTGATCGGCGCATGGCTGCTGGATGGCGGTGGGCCGATGGCCGGCGCGATGGCGTTCATCGGCCATTGCTATCCCGTCTGGCTGCGCTTTGCCGGGGGTAAGGGCGTGGCGACCATGATGGGCGTGGTGACGGCGCTCTGGTGGCCGGCCGGGATCGTCTTTGCGGTCGTGTGGCTGGGCATGTTGTTCGGGACGAAATGGTCGTCGGTCGGCGGCATGTCGGCGGCGATCAGCGCGCCGGTCGCCATGTGGGCGTTCGGGCGCCTCGATCTGGTGCCGGTGTCGCTCGCCATGGCGCTGATCCTGCTATGGCGGCATCGCGCCAATATCGCCCGGCTGACGAAGGGGCAGGAGCCGAAGATCGGCAAGTCCAAGGACGCATCTCCGCAATGAGCGAGCGGGACCGGTTCGAGAGGCTGCGGCTTATCCGCTCCCCCCGGATCGGTCCGGTCAGCTATCGGCAATTGCTCGCGCGCTTCGGCTCCGCGGGCGAAGCGCTGCGCGCCATTCCCGATCTCGCCGCGCGGGGCGGGGGCAAGGCCAGCGTCGCCGACGCGGGCGCAGTAGAGCGGGAAATCGCCGCCACGCGGGCGCTGGGCGCGCGCTACCTGTTGATGGGTGATGTGGATTATCCGGTGCTGCTTGACCAGATGGAGGGCGCGCCGCCCGCGCTGATCGTCCGGGGCGATGTGGGGCTGGCCGCAAAAGCCTGCATCGCGATGGTCGGCGCGCGCAATGCGTCTGCGGCGGCATGCCGCTTTGCGCGCAGTCTGGCGCAGGATCTGGGGCAGCGCGGCGCGGTGGTTGTGTCCGGCCTTGCGCGCGGCATCGATACGGAGGCGCATCGCGGATCGATCGACAGCGGCACGATCGGCGTGATCGCCAGCGGCATCGACATCGTCTTCCCACCCGAGAACCGCGATTTGCAGGCGCAGGTGGGAAACCAAGGTCTGCTCGTCACCGAACATCCGCCCGGTGTCCAGCCGCTCGCCCGCCATTTCCCCGCGCGCAACCGGATCATCGCCGGGCTGGCGCTCGGCACGGTGGTGGTGGAGGCAGCGCCAAAATCCGGATCGCTCATCACCGCGCGGCTGGCGGGAGAGGCGGGGCGCGAAGTGATGGCCGTGCCGGGATCGCCGCTCGATCCGCGGGCGCAGGGCTGCAATTCGCTGATCCGCGAAGGTGCGATCCTGATCCAGAATGGCGCGGACATCATGGAGGCGATCGGCGGCTTCGATCCGCGCATGGTCCGTCAGGGCAGCTTCGACTTCATCGGCGAACCGGTGTCGAGCGACGTGGCGGAAAGGGAGCGGACGGCAGTGATCGCGCTGCTGGGGCCAGCGGCGGTCGCGGTGGATGAAGTCATCCGCCTGTCCGGCCTGTCGCCCGCCGTCGTCCAGACGGTGCTCCTGGAACTGGAGCTGGCGGGCGGACTGGAACGACAGGCCGGCGGCCGGGTCAGCCTTCGTTGACGGAAACCGGCCCGTCCGCATTCAGCACGACACGCCGCGCGCCAGCGGGCTTTTCGCGATAGGGAGGACGCCGCACTGCATAGAGGCGTGCGGCGTCAAAATCCGCGAAACAGACGCGATCCGACTGGTTGCCGCCAATGCCCATGATCCGCTTTCCATCGGCGCTGACGCCTGCGGCGAGGAAGACATGGCCGCCGCCATTGCGCACCAGGATGATGACATCGCCGACCTGAATATCCTTGCTCTCCACGACTTCGCCCCAACTGGACCATGCCAGCGCGGCCAGGTAGTTTTTCGGAGGCATGCGTTCGGGGCGGCCCTGACAGGTGCGCGCCGCGACAACGGCCATGAACAGGCCGCACCATGGAATGGAATCCGCGTTGAAAAAATCCGCGGCCCATTTGTCATAGGGCCGTCCACAGGTGCGCGCGACTTCATCGGCCCATCCCAATATAACGGGATTGTTGCCGCTGCCGGCCTTTTCGACCGTGCCCAGCATCTCCATCGCGACACGCATCATCAGGGGCGGCATGGGATCCTGCCGCAGGAACGCATATTTTTGAGGTATGGTGGGCATGACTAAAATCTCCCCCAAAGCTGCCTGCGCCAGTCAATGATCCTGACGGCAGCAATGAGGATGAATGTGACTCCGAATCAGGCGCAGGCAAAGCGGCGGCGGCGCGATGACGGACATTGTCATCCCGGATGACGAAGATTGTCACCCGGCGGCGGGAACAAAGGCGATTCCTTCCGATCCTCTTGCCCAGCCTATGGCTTGACGCCCGGCTCCACCCCCCTACAGACTCGCGCGTGTACGTGAGGCCATCCAAATTCGGGGCATAAATGCAGCTTGTCATTGTCGAATCGCCGGCCAAGGCGAAGACCATCGAGAAATATCTGGGCGGCGATTTTCATGTTCTCGCCAGCTATGGCCATATTCGCGACCTGCCGGCCAAGGACGGGTCGGTCGATCCCGACGACGGCTTTGCCATGCAGTGGGAAAATTATGGCGACAAGGGCAAGCAGCTGAAAGCCATTGCCGATGAGGCGAAGAAGGCCAGCCGACTGATCCTGGCGACTGACCCTGATCGCGAAGGGGAAGCAATCAGCTGGCATGTGCAGGAAGTGCTGCGCGCCAAGAAGGCGCTGCCGCAGACGGTGGACCGGGTGACGTTCAACGCGATCACCAAGGCGGCGGTGCTGGACGCGATGGCCAAGCCCCGCGCGCTGGACGAGGATCTGATCGACGCCTATCGCGCGCGCCGGGCGCTCGATTATCTAGTGGGCTTCACCCTGTCGCCGGTGCTCTGGCGCAAGTTGCCCGGCGCCAAGTCGGCCGGCCGCGTGCAATCGGTCGCGCTGCGGCTGGTGGTGGAGCGCGAGCGCGAGATTGAGAGCTTCGTGCCGCAGGAATATTGGTCCGTCGCGGCCGAGATGGAGCAGGGCGGGCAGGGCTTTACCGCGCGCCTCGTCCGCTGGAAGGGTGAGAAGATCGACCGCCTGACCATCGGTAAGGAAGGCGACGCCATGGCGGCCAAGGCCGATGTGGAGGCCGGGCGCTTCACCGTCGACAAGGTCGAGACGAAGCCGGTCAGCCGCAATCCTCCCGCGCCCTTCACCACGTCCACGCTGCAACAGGAAGCCGCGCGCAAGCTGGGCTTTTCGGCCAGCCACACGATGCGCATCGCGCAGCAGCTGTATGAAGACGGCGCGATCACCTATATGCGTACCGACGGCGTGCAGATGGACGGCAGCGCCATTTCCGCCGCGCGCAAGGCGATCGCGGAGCGCTATGACGGCGGCTACCTGCCCGAAAAGCCACGCCAATATCAGACCAAGGCGAAAAATGCGCAGGAAGCGCACGAAGCCATTCGTCCGACCGAATTTACCCGCGATAAGGTGGGCAGCGGCGATCATGCGCGCCTCTATGACCTGATCTTCAAGCGCGCGCTGGCGAGCCAGATGGCGTCGGCGCGGCTGGAGCGCACGACGATCGATCTGGTCGACGGCAGCGGCAGCCATACGCTGCGCGCCACCGGGCAGGTCGTGATCTTCCCCGGCTTCCTCGCGCTGTATGAAGAAGGTCGCGACGACAGCGACGACGATGACAGCAAGATCCTGCCGCGCATGAGCGAGGGCGACGCGCCGGCCAAGAAGAAGGTGAGCGCCGAGCAGCATTTCACTCAGCCGCCGCCGCGCTATTCGGAAGCGTCGCTGGTCAAGCGTCTGGAGGAACTGGGGATCGGGCGTCCGTCCACCTACGCCTCGACGCTGCAGGTGCTGAAGGACCGCGATTATGTGCGCGTGGAGAAGAACCGCTTCTTTGCCGAGGAGAGCGGGCGGCTGGTGACGGCCTTCCTGGAGCGTTTCTTCGAGCGCTATGTCTCCTATGACTTCACGGCGGGTCTGGAAGACGAGCTGGACGATATTAGCGGCGGCCGCGCCCAGTGGCAGGCGGTGCTGGAGGCCTTCTGGCGCGACTTCAAGCCCAAGACGGCCGAGGTGATGGAGCAGAAGCCGTCCGACATCACGGCGGAACTGGACAAGTTTCTGGAGCCGATGCTGTTCCCGCCCAAGGCGGACGGCAGCAATCCGCGCGCCTGCCCGATGTGCGGCGACGGGCAACTGGCGCTGCGTGGCGGGCGGTTCGGGGCGTTCATCGCCTGCTCCAACTATCCCGAGTGCAAATATACCCGCAAGTTCGGCCAGCCCGGCAGCAGCGGGGAGGGCGCGGACACCGGGCCGGAAATACTGGGCCAGCATCCCGAAACCGGGCAGGATATTGTCCGCAAGTCGGGCCGTTTTGGTCCCTATATCGAAATGGGCGAGGGCAAGGAGGCCAAGCGCGGCTCCATTCCCAAGGATCTGCCCGATGGCGAAATGACGCTGGACTGGGCGGTGAAGCTGCTCAGCCTCCCGCGCGAGGTGGGCCTGCACCCGGAAACCGGCAAGCCGATCGTGGCCAATATCGGCCGGTTCGGCCCCTATCTGCTGCATGACGGCAAATATGGCCGCCTGTCATCGACGTCGGAGATTTTCGAGGTCGGCATGAACAGCGCCGTGGTGAAGCTGGCGGAAGCGGCGAACCGCGGCGGCCGGTCGAGCGGCGGTCGCGAGCCGCTCAAGGTGCTGGGCGCGCATCCGCGCACCGAGGCTGAGATCAAGCTGATGGAGGGCCGTTATGGCGCTTATGTCACCGACGGCACGACCAATGCGACGCTGCCCAAGACGGTCGACAAGGATCAGCTGACGCTGGAGGAGGCTGCGCAACTGATTGACGCGCGCGCGGCGGCCGCTCCGGCGAAGAAGGGCAAGAAGGCCCCGGCCAAGAAGACGGCGGCGAAAAAGCCTGCGGCAAAGGCGGATGGCGCAGCCAAGAAGCCCGCCGCGAAAAAAGCGCCGGCGAAGAAGGTGACATCTGCCGAGTAGGACTGTTGTAAGTGTGGTCGAACATCAAGAGGCGGTAGAAGGAAATGCAACAATTTTTGCAGGCTGTGCGGGATGCGATAGCTCACAAAAATCGATATGGTGCACTTGCTATGGCGCTAACATTGCCAGATGTTTGCGGCAACCTTGACATTCCAGGGCGAGCAAACGGAGTTCGATACAAAGATTGGACGCAAAAGTGGCTTGCGCCTAAGTATGTTATTAACGGCACAATTTTTCTTGAAGAATCAGATATATACCAGTTTCGTTGTGCTATGTTGCACGAAGGTACAGCGAATATTCCAAGCAAGAAAAAAGTAACGGTTGAGGAAATAGTTTTTTCTGACGGGCCGCATGTAAATTTGATTGTGGGAAACTATATTGACGGCAGGAAAATTCCCGACACCCTTCAATTAGACCCTTTGATTTTTGCTCAAGAGGTTTGTGAATCGGTTGAATCTTGGCTGAGTTCGGTAGAGGGTAATCCGGATATTCAGCAGAGAATATCTCAATTGCTCAATATTCGTCCTTCAAATGATAGTGGTGTATGGGAAATTCGTTTTTACTAAAATATAATTTTATTTTTATCTATTTGTCTTAGTCTAGATCAAGGGCGGCAGCGGCCGAGTAACCGGCCGTCAGGCGGCGCGCCGCACCTGGTTGCGGCCGCCGGTCTTGGCGGCATACATGGCCAGGTCCGCGCGGTGCAGGCTGGCCTCGATCGGCTGGGCCGGATCGCCGGCGCTCAGGCCGATGCTGGCGGTGACGCGCACCATGCGGCCGGATGGCGCGCGTACGCGCAGGGCCTGAATGGAAGCGCGGACATGTTCAGCCCGGCGTGCGGCCTGATCGTCATCGCAATCGATCAGGCAGGCGACGAATTCCTCCCCGCCCAGACGGCCGCACAGATCAGTCGGGCGCAATGCCTGTGCGATGGCGGTGGCCACGGCATGCAGCACGGCGTCGCCGGTCTGATGCCCATGATCGTCGTTGAAGCGTTTGAAATGATCGACATCGATCAGCAGATACCAGTTGCCCGGCCGGGCATGGGCCTGTTCCGCGCGATCGAAAAAGGCGTTGCGGCTGAGCAGCCCGGTCAGCCCGTCCATATCGGCCAGCCGCGCCAGTTCCGCGACCCGCAATTCCAGTTCCTGCCGCAATCGCCGGTTCTCCTCGCTTTGGCGGACGAGCAGGATGCAGACGGGCGTGGAAATGCTGCCCGAACAGAAAATGCCGACGCTGAAATAGCGCTGCGGGATGAACATGCCCGGTATCATCGAATCGATGGTCATGATGACCACCGTCCCGAATATGGATATGCCCACGGCACAGGCGATTTTCTGTTTCGGCCCCATGGAACGGGGCCGTAACGGTATAAGGTAAAAGATGAATTTACCCGGCCGGGCGAAATTCAGTCCACCCAGTCGAGGCCGATGTCGCGATAGATGAAGCGGTCATCCTCCCAGTCTTCCTTCACCTTGACGTGCAGGTAGAGGTGGACCTTGACCCCCAGCAGGGCGGCGAGTTCGGCGCGCGCCTTCGACCCGATTTCCTTCAGGCGCTGGCCGCCCTTGCCCAGCACGATGGCGCGCTGGGTCGGGCGGGCGACCAGGATCTGCTGGTGGATTTCGACCGACCCGTCGTCCCGCTCCTTATATTGCTCGGTATCGACGGCCGTGGCGTAGGGCAGTTCTTCATGCAGTTGATGATACAGCTGTTCGCGGGTGATTTCCGCCGCCAGCATCCGGTCGGTGGCGTCGGACACCTGATCTTCGGGGAAATGCCATGGCCCCTGCGGCATGGCATTGGCGAAAGCGGTCTTCAGTTCGGCAAGGCCATCGCCGGTCTGCGCGGAAATGAAGAAGGTTTCTTCAAAGCCGACCCGTTCATAGAGCCTCTGGGTGTGGACCAGCAGCTTTTCCTTGATGGCGATGTCGACCTTGTTGAGGATCAGCCATTTGCGTTCGGGGCGATGGATCAGCGCCTCGATGATCGGCTCCATCTTGGGGCCAAGGCCCGCCTTGCCGTCGACGATCAGGGCGATGAGGTCCGATCCCTGCGCGCCGCCCCACGCCGCCTGCACCATCGCGCGGTCCAGCCGACGTTTGGGCGCGAAGATGCCGGGTGTGTCGACCAGCACGACCTGCGCGTCGCCTTCAATCGCGACGCCCATCACGCGGGTCCGCGTGGTCTGCGCCTTGGGGCTGGTGATCGCCACCTTCTGCCCTACCAGCGCGTTCACCAGCGTCGACTTGCCCGCATTGGGCGCACCCACGATCGCAACGACGCCGCAGCGCTGGTTTTCCATATCAACCGTCAAATTCATTCCATCCATTCAAATAGGCAGTGCTCCTGCGAAAGCAGGAGCCCAGGATGCAGATCATGTCCGACGACCCTGGGCTCCTGCTTTCGCAGGAGCACTCGCTTAGCACAAATTGCGCTTATCCCGCCAATTTCTCCAGCAGCGCTTTGGCCGCTGCGGTTTCCGCTTCCTGCTTTGATCCGCCGGTCGCGCTGGCCTCGCCCGCGCCCTTGATCGACACCGTCACGGTGAAGCGCAGCGCATGCTGCGGCCCCGACCGATCCGTCATCACATATTCGGGCGGCTTGCGCTTGTTGGCGGCGGCCCATTCCTGAAGATAGGATTTGGGGTGACGCGGGGCGCTGGTCTGGGTGTCGACCCGGCCCGCCCATAGGCGGCGGACGAGCGCGCGCGCTTCCTCCAGTCCCGCCTCCAGATAGAGCGCGCCGATCAGCGCCTCCATCACGTCGCCCAGCACATTGTCGCTGTCGGCCGCGCCATCGTCGCGCGCCTGCTTGCCCAGTATCAGATGCTTGGGCACGCCGGCCCCGCGCGCAATCTCCGCGCAGGTTTCGCCTGACACCAGCGCATTGTATCGGCGCGACAGTTTGCCTTCCGGCTCTTCGGTGAAGCGTTCATAGACCCATTCGCCGATCAGCAGGCCAAGGATGCGGTCGCCCAGAAATTCCAGCCGCTCATAATTGACCGCCTTGGCGCTGCCATGGGTCAGCGCCTGTTCGAACGCGGCCCGGTTTCTGGGCGCGCGGCCGATCAGCTCCTTCAACCAGCTATCGGTGTCTGGCTTGCTCAAAAGCCTTCCCCGATCCGGCTCCAGCGCGCGGCGGTGAACCAGGTCCAGGGCAGCAGCCAGTTGGCGCTGCCGTCGGTCGAGAAGACGGAAATCATCGCCTTGCCGACCAGATTCTTTTCCGGGACCAGACCGATGCCGCCGCCATCGACCGCCGGGAAGCGGCTGTCGGCGCTGCGATCGCGATTGTCGCCCATCATGAACAAATGGCCTTCGGGCACCAGCACCGTGTCGCGGTCATCCGCTGCGCCATCGGGCACCAGGTCGAGGACATTATAGCTCTTCGCCTCGGTGACGACCTTGTTATCTTTGCCGCGCACTTCGGGCAGCGTCTCGCGGAACTGCGGATAGCGGCACTGTTTGCCGCCACCGGGCGCGGCCTGCTCAAATTCGGGGCGATAGCAGGGGGAGGCGCTGCCTTCCCTGGCGGCGGCGTCGACCATGTTCGGCGTCACCGGGATGACGAGGTCGGCGACCTTCTGCTTTGGGATGGCCTGTCCGTTCAGATAGACCGTGCCGCCGCGCACCGCGATCATGTCGCCGGGCAGGCCGATGACGCGCTTGATATAGTCATTCTTCTGGTTTGGCGGCGCCTTGAACACGACCACGTCGCCGCGCTGGGGCGTGGAAGCGAGGATGCGGCCGGGGATCAGCGGGATCGAGAAAGGCAGTGAATAGCGCGAATAGCCATAGGGCCATTTGGCGACCAGCAGATAATCGCCGATCAGCAGGCGGGGCTGCATCGATTCCGACGGGATGTTGAAGGGCGAGATGATGAAGCTGCGCAGGATGAAGACAAACACCGCGAGCTTGGCGAGAAACCAGAGGAAGTCCCGCGTTTCGGATTTGGCTGTCATGGGTGTGCGTCTTGTCCTTCATCCTGCCCGTAAAATGGGGCCGTCGCGGCTTTTGCGGCGTCGTAAAGGCCGCGTCAAGCACGCGACATGGTGCATTGCACGCCAGACCCGTTTAAGCTGAGACAGAATCGACCGGTGCAGCGTCGATATCGACCAACATCATAAGAGGATATTGCATGACCAGCCCTGCACTGCCAGGTCCATTGGCGTCTATCGCCGCGCTTCCGCAAGCAGACCTCAAATCCATTTTCACCACCGATCCCGATCGCCTGTCCAAGCTGGTGCTGACCCAGGGGCCGATCCGTTTCGACTGGTCCAAGACCCATCTGACCGATGATCTGATGGCCGGCTTCCTGAAACTGGCCGAAGAGCAGGGCTTCGCCGCCCAGCGCGACGCGCTGTTCGCCGGGGAAGCGGTCAACAATACCGAAGGCCGCGCGGCCGAGCATCCCGCCGAACGGGGGGAGGGCAATGCCCAGAGCGTGGCGCAGGCCAAGATGCTGCATGCGCGGATGCGCGCGCTGATCGACGCGATCGAGGCGGGCGCGCTGGGCGAAATCCGCCATATCCTGCATATCGGGATCGGTGGGTCGGCGCTGGGGCCGGATCTGATCATCGACGCGCTGGATGGCGAGGGCATTCGCTATGACGTGGCGATCGTGTCCAATGTGGATGGCACCGCGCTGGAGCGGGCGCTCGACAGCTTCGATCCCAAATATACGCTGATCGCCGTCGCGTCGAAGACCTTCACCACGACCGAAACCATGCTGAACGCGGCGAGCGCGATCAACTGGATGGTCGAGGCGGGCGTGGAAGACCCCTATGGCCGGGTGATCGCGCTGACCGCCTCGCCGGATCGGGCAATTGCGTGGGGCGTTGATGAAACGCGCATCCTGCCTTTCGCAGAGTCGGTGGGTGGGCGCTATTCGCTCTGGTCCTCGATCGGCTTTCCCGCCGCCCTGTCGCTGGGTTGGGATGCGTTCGAAAGCCTGCTGGAAGGCGCGGCGGCGATGGACCGGCACTTCCGCCTGTCTGCGCCGGAAGAAAATGCGCCGCTGATCGCGGCCTTTGTCGACCAATATTATACCCGCGTTCTGGGGTGCCAGACGCGCGCGCTGTTCGCCTATGACGAGCGGCTGAAGCTGCTGCCATCCTATCTCCAGCAACTGGAGATGGAGAGCAATGGCAAGAGCGTGAAGCGGGACGGCACGCCCGTTGACGGCCCGAGCGCGCCGATCACCTGGGGCGGCGTGGGCACCGATGCGCAGCATGCGGTGTTTCAACTGCTGCATCAGGGCACGATCCTGTCCCCGGTCGAGTTCATCGCCTCGATCGAGCCGGGCCATGTGCTGGACCCGGCGCATCATCGCGCCTTGCTGGTCAACTGCTTCGCGCAGGGCGCGGCGTTGATGCGGGGCAAGGAGAATGCGGACGATCCGGCGCGCGCCTATCCGGGCAATCGGCCGTCGACCACCATCCTGGTCGAGGATGTGACCCCCGAAGTAGTCGGCGCGCTGATCGCCTTCTACGAACATCGCACCTTCGCCAATGCGGTGCTGATGGGGATCAACCCGTTCGACCAGTTCGGCGTGGAACTGGGCAAGGAAATCGCCAAGTCGATCGAGACGGACGGCCCGACCGGCTTCGACCCGTCGACCATGGCGCTGATCGACCTCGCGCTGGGCGGGGAGTAACCCTTTAACCCTTTAACCCGTTCGGTTCGAGTAGCCTTCGAGCGCAGTCGAGAAGGCGTATCGAGAACAGTTCTCGAAAAGCTCGAACCGAACGGGGGTAGTGAAAGCAATGGGAAGAAGATTCCCATTTGTAACTGCGCGCCCCAGCCGCCATATCCGCCCCCAAGTTTGATGGCGCGTCGCCCAGCATGCGATGCGCCGAGCGGAGGCCTTGCATGAGCGAGTTTGATTTCGACCTTTTCGTCATTGGCGCCGGATCGGGCGGCGTGCGCGCGTCGCGCGTGGCGGCGGCGCATGGCGCGAAGGTGGCCGTGGCGGAGGAATATCGGGTCGGGGGCACCTGCGTCATTCGCGGCTGCGTGCCCAAGAAGCTGCTCATCTATGGCGCGCATTTCGCCGAGGATCTGAAGGACGCCCGGCGCTTTGGCTGGAATGTGCCAGAATGCGGCTTTGAATGGACCACGCTGCGCGACAATGTGCTGGCCGATGTCGACCGGCTGGAGGGCCTCTACACCAACACGCTCAACAGCCATAAGGTGGAGGTCATCGCCGAGCGCGCGACCATCACCGGACCGCATGGCGTGAAGCTGGCCAGCGGGCGCGAAGTGACGGCGAAGACGATCCTGGTCGCCACCGGGGCCTGGCCGCTGATCCCGGATGTGGAGGGCGCGGAACATGGCATCACCAGCAACGAAGTCTTCCATCTGGACGCCTGCCCGAAGCGGATCGTGATCGTGGGCGGCGGCTATATCGCCAATGAATTTGCCGGCATTTTCCACCAGTTCGGCAGCCATGTGACGATGGTCAATCGCGGCAGCGACCTGCTGCGCGGCTATGACGCGCAGATTCGCGACCGGCTGCTGCAAATCTCCATGACGAAGGGGATCAACTTCCGCTTCAACGCCAGGATGGAGCGGATCGAGAAGAATGAAGACGGTACGCTCTGCGTCCGTTTCAAGGATGGCGATCCGGTCGCCGCCGATGTCGTGCTGTTCGCCACCGGGCGCAAGCCGCTGACCGACGGGCTGGGGCTGGAAACGGCAGGGGTGGAACTGGACGATAAGGGGGCGATCAGGGTCGACGACTATAGCCAGACCAGCTGCGAGAGCATCTATGCCGTGGGCGACGTGACCGACCGGCTGCAACTCACCCCGATTGCGATCCGGGAAGGCCATGCCTTTGCCGACACGGTGTTCGGCAACAACAAGCGCAAGGTCGACTATAGCTGCGTGCCGTCCGCCGTGTTCAGCCATCCGCCGCTCGCCGGCGTTGGCATGACCGAGGCGCAGGCCAAGAACCATTATGGCACGGTAAAGGTCTACACCTCCGACTTCCGGCCGATGAAGAATGTGCTGGCCGGGCGGGACGAGCGGTCGCTTTACAAGATGGTCGTGGATGCGACGACCAACAAGGTTGTGGGCCTGCACATGATCGGCCCGGACGCGCCGGAAATCCTTCAGGCCGCCGCCATCGCGGTGAAGGCGGGCCTCACCAAGCAGGATTTCGACGACACCGTCGCGCTGCACCCCAGCATGGCCGAGGAACTGGTGCTGCTGAAGTGACTTAATCCTCCCCGCTTGCGGGGAGGTGGCTGGCCGTAGGCCAGACGGAGGGGGCGTGCCGTGCGGCACCTCCCCTCCACCAATCGCTACGCGATCGGTCCCCCTCCCCGTGCCGGGGAGGAGAATGTCACCACCAGCGCATCGCGCCAGGCGGGCTGCGCCGGATCCACCGCATGGATTTCGGTGACGCCGTGCAGGATGCGGTGATCGTCGATCAGCATCGTGTCGCCCGGCTGGATCAGGGTGAACTCCCCCAGCGGCGTGCCGTCGGGCGCGCCGATGCGGGTGACGCCTTCGCGAACATTGCGCCGCTCGATCAGCATCACCATCACCCGGTCCACGCCGTCGCGGTGCATGCCCTCCGGCGTGGGGCGCCCCTGTTCGCCCGGCTTCGCCTCGATGCGGAACTGGTGCATTTCGACATGCCAGTCGCCCTTGCGATCGGGATCGAAGCTGGCGGCGCAATAGTCCAGGATCGCCTGCGTCACCGGCATGGCGATGGTGGCGTCGGCGACCGGATCGAACCAGCGCTGCACATCGCCGTTGAGCGGATTATAGTCGCGGCTCTGATAATGGGGCTGGTGCGGCTGGCGGAAGAAGGCGCCCTTTTCGCAGCGAAAGGTCGCATGGCGTCGGCGGCGATAGCGGCCGCCATCGGCCATGTAGAGATCCGGCCCCAGATCATTCCAGGTCCGGGCGAAATCGGCCCATCCGCTTTGCGTAATGCCCAGCTCCGCCCGCAGATCGGCTGCGGGCAGGCGGGCATAGCCGTCCCGCATCAGCGCGTGGTCGATCGGGGAAAGGCTGTCCGTGTCGCTCATCATCCTGTCCTTAGTGACGGCAAGAGACGAGCGACAGGGCCAATTTCCGTAAGCCGGATTTCGCGGTCAATGGATGCCAGCCAGCATTCGCGTTCCTGTTCAGTGGATGCTGACAAGCATCCACAGGGCCATCGCCACCATCATCACATTTTCGGTGAGCGACACGAAGCCCAGCGGCACATTGCTGTTGCCCCCGACGCAGGCGCATTTGAGTTCGCGCTTTTCGACATAGACCGCCTTGAACACCGACACCGCGCCAATGCCGCCGATGAACAGCGCCACCGGGATCGACAGCCAGTCGATCGCCCGCGTCAGCATCAACACGCCCGCGCCCAGTTCCAGAAAGGGATAGGCCAGGCCATAGGGCGGCAGGCGGCGGGCGAGCAGGTCATAATTCAGGAACATCGTCGCGAACCGATCGACATCCTGCAATTTCAGCATGGCCAGCAGCATCATCGCGATCGCGACGAACCGCTCCAGCGTGACGAAGGCGATCAGCGGCAGGAAGGTCAGCCAGTTGACCGCCAGCGCCAGCAGCGCCGCCACCGCAAAGACCGCCAGGACGGGCGTGTAGCTGGTCGCTTTGGGGTCTTTCACCCGCAGCCCCAGATAGCGGCGCAGATCGTCATGGCCGCCGATCCGCTGGCCATCGATGAAGATTTGCGGCGTGGTCTTCACATCATGCTGCGCCTTGAACGCATCGGTTTCCGCGCGGCTGGTGAGCCAGTGATCGTCCACCGTATAGCCGCGCCGTTTGAGCAGCCAGCGCGCCTTGACCCCATAAGGACAAATGTGGCCGGGCATCACCATGCGGTAGAGGCTGGCGCTTTTGGGGCCAATATTGGGGCCAATATTGGGGGCGGGGCTGGTCATGGCGCATCCTTGGTCATCGTTCGGATGCCGCCTATATAGGGTCCGTACCATAGTACGGAGTCAAGATGGGGTTTGAAATATGGGCATGACGATTTCCGCGCTGGCCCGCACCGCCGGGGTGACTGTGGAGACGGTGCGCTATTATCAGCGGCGCGGCCTGCTCGGCACGCCCGATCGTGGGGAGGGGATACGCCGGTATGAAGCGGAGGATGTCAGGCGTCTGGGCTTCATCCGGTCGGCGCAGGGGGCGGGCTTCACGCTGGAGCAGATTGGCGAATTGCTGCAACTGGACGCCGGGCAGGACCGGGCGCGGGCGCGCGCGCTGGCGGCGGAGCGGATCGCGGCGCTGGACCTGAAGATCGCGCAGTTGCAGGCGGCGCGCGGCGCGCTGGAGCGGTTGGCCCGACAATGCCATGCGAGTGAGGAGGGGCCATGCCCGATCATCGCCGCGTTCGAGGGATAGGCGAAGGCGCGGCAGCCTGTTGTCGACCATTATTGGCCGGCTATGTGCGCAACGCGATCATGCGAAAGCGGCCACCCTTCGTCCGTCACCCCAGCGAAGGCTGGGGTCTCAGACGGTGGCGAGATAAGCTTGGACGAGCGCCCCGTTCGACCGTCTTCGCGCCGCCGCTTGAGATGCCAGCTTCCGCTGGCATGACGGCTAAAATCGACCAATTATGGACGCTTCTTTTACCCTCTCCCGTAAAAACGGGAGAGGGCTAAGAAAAGCAGACTGTCCCTTTCCCACCCAAATTGGGCTTCCCGCCCCGATCCGAAACCCTGTCACGCTGTCCTATTCGCCCAACCCGTGGCAGGCTGCCCGACAGTTTCTTCCCGGTCCCTGCGTGCGGCGGTCTTTATAATAAAATTCCAGACTTATGTTTTGAAATGTCCAATTCTGCGGGAAATATGCGAAGTTAAACGCCGCATTTCCACTTTTCGCCCCGACCGGGCGCCCGCCTAAAGCAGCCCCTTGGCGCGCAGGCTGACATGCCCCTGTGCGCCGATGATGATATGGTCATGTACGCTGATGCCCAGCCTCTTGCCCGCATCGATGATTTGCCGGGTCACATCAATGTCCTGCCGGCTGGGTTCGGGCGATCCGCTGGGATGGTTGTGGACCAGGATCAGCGCCGCCGACCCGAAATCGATCGCGCGCTTTATCACCTCCCGCACGTAAATGGCGGCCTGATCGATCGACCCGTCGCCCATATGATCGTCGCGGATCAGCATGTTGCGGCTGTTGAGATGCAGCACCCGCACCCGCTCCACCCCCAGAAAGGCCATGTCCGCCCGCAGATAATCGAGCAACGCCTGCCAACTGCCCAGCACCGGCCGCGCCGCGACTTCGTTGCGCAGCATCCGCAGCGCCGTCGCCTGCACGATCTTGATCGCGGCGACGCTGGTGTCGCCCATGCCCGGCACGCGGGCGATCGCCGCCCAGTCCGCGCTCATCAGCCCGCCAATCCCGCCAAAGGTGCGGATCAGTTCCTTGGCCAGCGGTTTCGTGTCGCGCCGGGGAATGGCCAGCGCCAGCAGATATTCGATCAGTTCATGGTCGTGCAGCGCCTCTCCGCCCGCCTGCGCCAGCTTTTGCCGCAACCGGGCGCGATGGCCCACACCATCATGCGGGGCGTCCTGCGCAACCTGTCGATCCTCGTCGGCCAAATTCGCTCCCCCCGTCGCGCCGGAGTGACGCTATGCGTTGCGAAATAGCGGGGCAAGGATATTTAGGGAGGCATAGACGTTATGGTCCCGTTACGGACCATCGCAGGTCGCAAGCATCCGGGGTTGGCCAAGGGCATGGAAGAACAGGACGGCGAAGACACGGTTCGCCGGGCATGGCTGCGCTGGCTGGGCGTCGGCACGGGGTCGCTGGCGCTGGTATTGGTTGCGCTCTGGACCCAGCGCGCGCCGATCGCCGAAAATTTCGTCAGCCGCGAACTCAACCGGCGCGGGGTGCAGGCCAATTATGATCTGGTCGATGTGGGTTTTCGCACCCAGCGGATCGAAAATATCATGCTGGGCGATCCTGCCCGGCCGGATCTGACCGCGCGCTGGGTAGAGGTCGACATCGCCTTTGCCGGCCTGACGCCGCAGGTCGCGGCGGTGCGCGCCGGCGGCGTGCGGCTGCGCGGCAGCTATCATGACGGCGTGCTGCGGCTGGGCGAACTGGACAAGTTTCGCGATCCCGATTCCACCGCGCCCTTCAGCCTGCCCGACATCCTCGTATCGCTGGCCGACGCTCGCATGACATTTGATACGGATGCCGGGCGCGTCGGCATGCAGATTGACGGGCAGGGCAATCTCCAGTCCGGTTTCCGGGGCAAGCTGGCCGCCGCCATGCCGCGCGCTGCGGTCGCGGGCTGCGGCGCGACCATGACCCGCGCCATGCTCGACATCGCGATGCGGCAGGGCCAGCCGCATCTGGCCGGGCCGATCAGCGCCGACGCCATGGCCTGCCGCGATGCCGGCGCGGCGATCGCGAAACCGGCTGCGGTGGTGGACCTGACGCTGGGGAAGGCGCTCGACCGCTGGAGCGGCCATGTCGCCCTGTCGGCCAATGCGCTGCGGGGCGGAGGGATGGTGCTGGCGTCGCCCGACGGCCGGATCGATTTCGATGGCGCGGCGGCGCGCACCGGCGGCCATGTGCGTTTGGGCGCGCAGGCGCTGACCGGCAGGGGCGTGTTGCTGCGCGACGCCGCGCTGGCGGGCGACTGGGTGCTGGGGAAGGACGCCAACAGCCTTCAGGGCCAGCTGACCGGGCAGGATCTGCGCCTGTCGGGCCGCGATCCGCTGGCCGGGCTGCGCAGCGCTG
This sequence comes from Sphingobium rhizovicinum, assembly GCF_042647625.1. Lineage (NCBI taxonomy): Bacteria > Pseudomonadati > Pseudomonadota > Alphaproteobacteria > Sphingomonadales > Sphingobiaceae > Sphingobium > Sphingobium rhizovicinum. Next base: position 1,514,329 of record NZ_JBHRVU010000004.1, read on the forward strand.
CGGCCGGAACGCCGGTCGGGCCGCTGGCGACGCAACTGGCCGACGCCGTCGCGCGGGCGGAGCGGGGCAACCGTCTGCGCACCAGTTTCGCGCTGGTGCAGAAACCGGGCAGCGGCAGCCTGGTCGTCACCGACACCGGGCTGGAGGCGAACAGCGGCGCGCGCGTCGGACTGGCGCAGGGCGGGCGGGTCAGCCTGACATGGCCGGGGAAACAGGCCGGGCTGGACTGGGCGCTGGACGGCGCGCTGACGAGCGAAGGAGGCGGCCTGCCGCGTGCGGCGCTGCGGCTGGCGCGCCGACCTGGCGGCGGCTTTGGCGGCGAATTGTTCGTCGATCCCTATGCCGCCGGCGACGCGCGGCTGGCGCTGGACCGGGTGCGCTTCACCGCCGATCGCAAGGGCGCGACCCATTTCAGCACCGCCGCGCGGCTCGACGGACCTCTGCCCGACGGCCATCTGCGCGGCCTCAGCCTGCCGGTTGAGGGGCAGCTCGCCGCCAATGGCGCGCTGGCGATCAATCCGCGCTGTGTTCCGCTCTCGCTGGTGGAGGCGCGCTATGGCAATTTCGCGCTTGGCCAGACTCGCCAGACGCTCTGCCCTGTCGATGGCGGCGCGATGATCGCCATGGGACCGGCCGGATTGCGCGGCGGCGCCGCCATTCGCGACCTCGCGCTCGATGGCCGCAGCGGCGATAGCCCGATGCGCCTGACCGCCGATCAGGCGCGGATCGCGCTGGGCAAGACCGGTTTCGCCCTCGCCAATCCGGCTTTGTCGATCGGCCCGAAGGATGCGCCGGTCCGTCTGTCCGCCGCCACCATGGACGGCGCGATGACGGCCGACGGCTTTGCCGGCACGCTGACCGGGGCCGGCGGGCAGATCGGCGCCGTGCCGCTGATCGTGGAGCAGGGGGCAGGGGACTGGCGCTTCGCCAAAGGCGTGCTGGGCCTCAAGGCCGCGATGACGGTGCGCGATTCGCAGGCGCCTGCACGCTTCCAGCCGCTCAGCGTGCCGGATTTCGCCCTGACGCTGAAGGATGGCCGCATCGCCGCCACCGGCACCATGGCCGCCCCGCGCAATGGCGCGACCGTGGCGAAGGCGGATATCGCGCATGATCTGGGCAGCGGGAAGGGCCATGCCGACCTGACCGTGCCGGGCCTGACCTTCAACGACGCGCTCCAGCCCGAAGACGTCACGCCGCTGGCGCTGGGCGTCGTCGCCAATGTGAAGGCGACCGTGACCGGGCAGGGGCGGATCGACTGGACCGGATCCAACGTCACCAGCACCGGCACCTTCCGCACTGACAACGCCAATCTCGCCGCCGCCTTTGGTCCCGTTGAAGGATTGTCGGGCGAAATCCACTTCACCGACCTGATCGGCATGGTGACGGCGCCGGGGCAGGAAGTGCGCATCGGCACGGTCAATCCGGGCGTCGAAGTGCATGACGGCGTCGTGCGCTATCGGCTGGAGGCGGGGCAGAAGGTGCGGATCGAAGGGGGCGGATGGCCCTTTTCCGGCGGCAAGCTGGAATTGCTGCCAACCACCATGGATTTTTCCGCTGATGTCGATCGCTACATGACCTTCCGCGTCATCGGGCTGGATGCGGGCGCCTTCATTCAGGCGATGGAACTGGACAATGTGTCGGCGACCGGCACGTTCGACGGCATCATGCCGCTGATCTTCAATGCAAAGGGCGGCCGGGTCGCCGGCGGCGTGCTGGTCGCGCGGCAACAGGGCATGCCCCCGCTGATCATGCCCGAAGGCGTGCTGCCGGTTATCCCCTGCGATCCCACGCGCCAGTCGGGCGTGCTCTCCTATATCGGCCCCGTCTCCAACGAGCAGGTCGGCGTCATGGGCAAGATGGCCTTCGACGCGCTCAAGGATCTGCAATATAAATGCCTGACCATATTGATGGACGGCGCGCTGGATGGCGAAATGGTGACGAATGTCGTCTTCAACGGCGTGAACCGGGGCAGGCTGGGCGATGCGCCGTCGGGCATCACCCGCAGCTTCATCGGCCTGCCCTTCATCTTCAACGTGCGCATTTCCGCGCCGTTCCGGGGGCTGATGGGCACGGCCCAGTCCTTCATCGACCCGTCGCAACTGATCCAGAACAGCATCGGCGACAAGGTGCAGGGCGAAATGCGCACGGGTGCGCAACAAAATCTTGCGGTTCAGCCTGCGGAAAGCGAAAAGGCGATAAACGGGGAGCCGAAATGAAGATACGAGCAATCATGACGGCCGGTTTCGCCGGTCTTGCGCTGGGGGGCTGCATCCAGGTGAAGGCCCCGGACAAGCCGATCGAAATCAACCTGAATGTAAAGGTACAGCAGGAGGTTGTGGTGAAGCTGCAACGCGACGCCCAGGACCTCATTCAGAATAATCCGGAGTTGTTCCCGCAATGACACGCAAGATGATGCCTAAAATGACCTGGCTCGCCGCCGCACTGGGCCTGGCTGTCGGCGGGCCGGTCATGGCGCAATCGGGCGCCGTCGCCGCTGCGATGAGCGCGGGCACCGTGGGCGAACAGGCCGACGGCTATCTCGGCATCGCCGGCACGGTCGGCGCGGATGTCCGTTCCGAAGTGGAGGCGATCAACATCAAGCGCCGCGCCGCTTACACCCAGTTGGCCAGCCAGCGCGGCGTGACGGTGCAGGACATGGCCGCCGCCACCGCCTGCCAGACGCTCACGCGGCTGAAGCAGGGTCAGGTCTATCGCATCGGCGCGGCCGCATGGCAGACCAAGGGGGCAGGGGCGATTGCGCTGCCATCCTATTGCGCGACGGCGGGCTGAACGCCGGGCGTGATTGTAGGGATAGAAGGCGCGGTGGCACTGTCACCGCGCTTTTTTTGTTCTGGTGGCGGTGTCATTTCAGCTTTTGCTGGCATGATCATTTCAAGTGCGCTCGCGAACAGTTCTCGTCACCCCGGACTTGATCCGGGGGCCCGCTTTTTTGGCGTTTGCAGAGAAAAGCGGGATGCCGGGTCAAGCCCGGCATGACGAGCGAGGGAATGGCTCGAAGCGACGATTATTAGTCGTTGAGCATGTTCACTTCCTCGCTCATAACCTGTCCTATTCACTTCAGCCGTTTTGAGGACGGGATGACCGACAATGTGGAATATTTGGCGTGGAACAATTTTGTTCAGGGCAGCTATCCACCCGCTCCCTCGTTGAGCAAGGTGCGCCATGCAGCCGCGATCGCCAATCTCTATATGGGAGCGGCAAATAATGGCGGTATCAACTCATTCCTCACAGTAACTCCAGAGCTCAACACTAACGATGTTCTCGATGCTCTGCTGGAAATGAATATGATAGAAACAGCAGCTCAATTTAAAGCCGTGATAGTCGGGCTGGGGCAGCATCTTGTCGCATCATCGTCAGATGAAAGATGGCGCATCCTTGAGGAGCGTTGGACCGACGAGATGGACTACCTTGATGGGCTGACGCCGGAGGCCGATGCTGAGTTGATGCGCCTGTTAGAAGCTCACGTGAGCGAACATGAAGAATATTACGCAGCAATGAACAGGCCATAGCGCGTCTGGTTTCGTGCTGCATTGGCGCAAACCTGCCCGTCCACTTCCTACCCACGACCTCACTCCCGCCCACGCCGCCGCGGCCTTGCCTCCGCAATCGCCCGCGCCTGATCGCAAAAGGGTGTCAGGAAATCATAGAGTTGCCCGGTCAGTTGCTCGGGCACCAGCGCGTAGATGACATATTGTCCGCGCTTCTGTTCGCGCACCACGCCGGCTTCCTTCAGCACCGCCAGATGGCGCGAAATGGATGGCATGGCCATTTCGAAATTGTCGGCAATCTCCCCCACCGTCATCGGTTCGGCCATCAGATAATGCAGGATGCGGCGGCGCGGTTCGGATGCCAGCGCCTTGAAGATCTTGTCCATTCTTATTTAGCTAAATAGGAAAATAGGGAAATGCAAGGCGCCGACGCCTATTGTCCAAAAGGCCGATTTCCGTGGCTTTTGTCGGGGTTGACACTCCGACCAACCCTTCCTAGAGGGGCCTCGCCTTGACGGGTGCAGCCGCAAGCGCCATGCCAACCACCACAGGCTGTAAGGTCTGATGGAGGAGATGCATGGCCACGGATACACCCGGACAGGACCAGGCGAGTGAGGACTCGCGGATCGCTTCCCTGGAGGAACGGATCGCGAAGGCCGAGCATGTCGAAAAGGTCAGGCAAGGCGCCACGGAACAGGCTGCGGACGATGGATCGCGGCTGGGGAACCGGGTGCTGGCGGAACTGATCGGCGGTCTTGTCGGCGGCGCGTTGATCGGCTGGGTTCTTGACCGGCTGTTCGGCACGACGCCTTGGCTCCTGCTGGTTTTCCTCGGTCTTGGGATCGTGGCGGCCTTCAGGAACATCATCAGATTGACGACGACGAAGCCGCCCGAACAATAAGGCTGCTTCGATCCTAGTCCGAAGACATTAAGCGTTACACAGGCGTTACAGGGGTCAACGTGGCAGAATCCGGCAAAATCGATCCGATGCACCAGTTCGCTATCGAACCCCTGTTCGGTACGGATCACTGGTCGCTGGGCGGCTTCAACATCGCCTTCACCAACAGCGCGCTCTATATGGTGCTGGCTGCTGTGGTGCTCTGGATCTTCGTGATCGGCGGCATGAAGCGCGAACTGGTCCCCGGTCGCTGGCAGATGGCGGTCGAATATATGACCGGCTTCATCAAGAACCTGCTGATCGCCAATATCGGCGACAAGGGCCGCAAGTACATCCCGTACGTTTTCTCACTCTTCATGTTCATCCTGCTGGCGAACCTGCTGGGTCTGCTGCCGCTGGGCCTGATCGGGATGCATCCCTTCACCTTCACCAGCCACTTCACCGCGACCGGCGTGCTCGCCATCATGAGCTTCTCGATCGTGCTGATCGTTGGCTTCTGGAAGCATGGTTTCCACTTCTTCTCGCTGTTCGTGCCGCATGGCACGCCGATTGCGATGGTGGTGCCGCTCTTCTTCATCGAACTCGTCTCCTTCATGGTGCGTCCGTTCAGCCTTGGCCTGCGACTCTTCGTCGCGATGACCGCTGGCCACGTGCTGCTGAAGGTGCTCGCAGGCTTCGTCATCAACAGCGCCAACGCCTCGCCGGCCTTGGGTCTGACCGTCGGCACCGCCAGCTTCATCCTGATGATCGGCATCAGCGCGCTGGAAATGCTGGTCGCGGTCATCCAGGCCTATGTGTTCGCGCTGCTGACCTCGGTCTATCTGAACGACGCCGAGAACCTGCACTAAGTTTCACCTGAGAATTTTCTTCAACTTTCATCTGATTTAACAAGGGAGTTTACGACATGGACGCAGAAGCTGCAAAGCTGCTCGGTGCTGGCCTGGCCGCAATCGGTGCGGGCATCGCCGCCCTCGGTGTGGGCAACGTGTTCAGCGCGTTCCTGGAAGGCGCGCTGCGCAATCCGGGCGCTGCCGACGGCCAGCAGGGCCGCCTGTTCATCGGTTTCGCCGCGGCGGAACTTCTGGGTCTGCTGGCGTTCGTTATCGCCATGATCCTGGTGTTCGTGGCCTAAAGCACGAAATTGAAGCGGGCAGGGCGGCCTTTGCGCCAATGCCTTGCCCGTTTCCGATATTGACCGCCCTCTGATCGGACGGACCGTAATATGCCTCAAATCGCGCAAATTGCCGATACCTACTCCAGTCAGATCTTCTGGCTGCTGCTGACTTTCGGCCTCGTCTTCTTCGTCATTGGCCTGGGCATGGTGCCCAAGGTTCAGGGCACGGCGGACGCGCGCGACGCGAAGATCAGCGGCGATCTGGACGCGGCCAAGGCGGCCTTCGCCCGCGCCGACGAAGCGGAAGCCGACTATCGCGTTCGCGACGCCCAGAACCGCACGGCCGCACAGGCCATCGTGGCAAAGGCGAAATCGGAAGCAGCCAAGGCTTCGGAAACGAAGCTCGCCGCCGCCGATGCCGACGTCGCCAGCAAGATTGCTGCGGCTGAAGCCCGCATCCAGGCCGCAAGCAATGCGGCGCTGGCAGAAATCGAAACCGTCGCCGCCGATGCGGCGCGCGACATGGTGGCTCGCATTTCCGGCGTGGAAGCCTCGGAAGACGCAGCCCGCAACGCAGTAAAGGCGGCACTGGCCCATGGCTGAGGCAGCAGCACACAGCGCAGCGCAAGCTCCGCACCTCAATCAGGCGATCCATAGCGAAGGCATGGAACCGGTCGGCACCGTCGCCCATGAAGGCGTCGAACCCCATACCGATCCCAAGGCGGTCGGCATGGACGCGACCGCCTGGGTCAGCCTGGCGATGGCGGTGTTCATCGTCATCCTGCTGGTCAAGAAGGTGCCTGCCCTGATCGGCAAGGCGCTGGACGGCCGGATCGCGCAGATCAAGGAACAGCTGGCCGAAGCGACCCGGCTCCGCGCCGAAGCCGAAGCGCTCAAGGGCGAATATGAAGCCAAGCTGGCCGCTGCGGCCGGTGAAGCCGACGCCATGCGCAAGGCGGCCGAACATGAAGCCGAAGGGCTGATTGCCGACGCCAGGGTCAATGCCGAAGCGCTGGTCGCCCGTCGTCAGAAGATGGCGGAAGACAAGATCGGGGCGGCTGAACGCACGGCGATCGCCAGCATCCGCGCCAAGACGGTGAACGCGGCCACCGCCGCCGCCGCCGCCCTGATCGCCCAGGGCCATGACGCCAAGGCGGACAAGGCGCTGGTCGACAGCGCGATTTCGGGCCTCGGCACGATCAACTGATCGGACCAGATCGAAGCGAACAGAAAAGGGCCGGTGCGACATGCGCACCGGCCCTTTTCTGTTTGGGATAATATGGATCACAACCCGTTCGCTTCGAACGAAGTCGAGAAGCGGTTGGCAAGCCTGCCGGGAATTATTCCCGGCAGGCCAATCCATTCACCGATACCCCGCCGCAGCCAGCAGCGCGATAAGGTCCATCCGCTTGACCTTCAGAGACGGTTCCGCCGTCACGTCGATCCATTCGTCGGGCGAATGGCCGCGTCCGCCGGTCGCCGCGCGGGGGATGGTGATCGCGGGGATGCTCAGGCTCATCGGCACATTGGCGTCGGTCGAACTGAAGCTGAACCGGGCGGTCACGCCTTCCGCCGCATAGGCCGCCACCGTCTGGCGGACCAGCGCGCTGCTGGTGTCGCTATGGCCGGCCGGGCGATCGCCGATCATCTCCTTGTCGACGCTGATCGCCCCGTCCTTCGTCGATCGCGCCGCATTTTCGGTCGCGACCGCCCGGTCCGCCGTCGCAAGCATCGCCTGTTCCAGCTTCGCGAGTTCCTCCGCGCTTTCCGATCGCATGTCGACCTGCAACCATATCTCTTCGGGAATGGCGTTCACCGAAGAACCGCCGCCCACCACGCTGGCGCTATAGGTCGTCCTGGGCGACGCCGGCACCGGGATCCTGTACAGGTCCACCACCGTCTGGCTCATCGCCGTCATCGGATTGACCAGCCCGAATGCGCCAAAGCTGTGGCCGCCCGGCCCCTTGAACGTCAGCTTGTACCGCTTCGATCCGACGCCGCCGGTGACGATGCCGTCGGTCGAACTGTCATCCATCGAGAAGAAGCTGGCGATGCGGCCCTTATATTTGCCCGCGTTGAACAATTGCTTCGTGCCGCGCAGGTCGCCCAGACCCTCTTCTCCGACATTGCCGACGAACACTATGTCCATGGGCGTTTCGATCTTCGCGGCGTTCATCGCCTTGGCCAGGCTCATCAGCGTGGCGAGGCCCGACGTATCGTCGCCGATCCCCGGCGCCATCAGGCGATTGCCCTCGCGCTTGACCGTAACCGGCGTGCCTTCGGGGAAGACAGTATCCAGATGCGCCGCGATGACGACGACCTTGCCGCCCGGCTTGCCCGTGCCACGCCGCAGCGCCAGCACATTGCCCACCGGGTCAATCTCCACATCGCTGAAACCGGCGGCGCGGAACAGATCGGCATAGGCCTTGCCACGCGCCTGTTCCTTGAAAGGCGGGGCAGGAATTTCGGTCAGGGTGATGATATTCTTCACCCACTGCTCATGCTCGGCCTCCAGCGCGGCGAAAGCGGCCTTCACCGCCGGGCGCGCGCGGATGGCGGCAATCGCCTTGGCGTCTGCGGGGGAAGGGGCGGGGGCCGTTGCGGCAGGGGCGATAGTGGCCGACAGGGCCGTTCCCGCCAGGATCATGCTTAGCGCCAGGCGCTTCATTCTTCGTCCTTTTCGTGATTATCAGTGCGACACGCCGGGCCGGTCTAAAGACCGCAACCATGGATTGTCGAGCCTGCGTTCCAACGTAAAGGGCCAACGAAAAAGGGGGCGCGTTTCCGCACCCCCTTTCCCTTACCTCATGAAATGGGTTCAGGCCGCCAGCGTGGCGCTGTCGATCACGAAGCGATATTTGACGTCGCTCTTCACCATCCGTGCATAGGCGGCTTCGATGTCCTGCGCGGCGATCAGCTCGATTTCGGAGGTGATGCCCTTTTCGGCGCAGAAATCGAGCATTTCCTGCGTTTCGGCGATGCCGCCGATCAGCGACCCGGCAATGGCGCGGCGCTTGAAGATCAGCGCGGCGACATTGGGCGAGGGGTGCGCATGCTCGGGCACGCCCACCAGGGTCAACGTGCCGTCCCGCTTCAACAGGGTGGTGAAGGCGTCCAGATTATGGCTGGCGGCGACCGTGTTCAGGATGAAGTCGAAGCTGTTGGCATGGGCCGCCATTTCTTCCGCATTGCGCGACACGACCACTTCGTCCGCGCCCAGATCCAGCGCGTCCTGCCGCTTCGAGTCGGACGTGGTGAAGGCCACCACATGCGCGCCCAGCGCATGGGCCAGCTTGATGCCCATATGCCCCAGACCGCCGATACCGACGATGCCGACCTTCTGGCCCGGCCCGACCTTCCAGTGGCGCAGCGGCGACCAGGTGGTGATGCCGGCGCACAGCAGGGGCGCGACGGCGGCCAGCTGTTCAGGCGCATGGCTGATCTTCAGGACGAAATCATCCTTCACGACGATGCTCTGCGAATAGCCGCCCAGCGTGTGGCCCGGCGCATCTTCGGTTGCGCCATTATAGGTGCCGGTGAAGCCGTTTTCGCAATATTGCTCCAGCCCTTCGTCGCAGGCGGCGCAGCTCTGGCAGCTGTCGACCATGCATCCGACGCCGACGGTGTCGCCGACCTTGAACTTGCTCACATGGTCGCCGACGGCGGTGACATGGCCGACGATTTCATGGCCGGGGACGCAGGGATATTGGGTGCCGTCCCATTCGGAACGGACCTGATGCAGATCCGAATGGCAGACGCCGCAATAGGCGATGGCGATCTGCACATCATGGGCGCCAACCGCGCGCCGTTCGATGTCGATGGATTCCAGCGGCTTGTCGGCGGCATAGGCGCCATAGGCTTTTACGCTCATTGGGTGGTCCCTTTGATGCTGGTGATGTCGCCAGAGATGGCGAGGGGTATTGGGAGGGGCCGTAAATCTATACAGCTCGGTATAGATAGGAAGGAAACAGGCGGCGTTCAAGCCCGCCCATTGCCAAACCACCGTCCGACGCTATCTCTGCCCTCATGTCCGGCCCCCAATCCCCCGATCGTTTCAACGAAGACAAGGCGAGCTTCACCATAACCGGCAGCCAGCCGGATATCGATACCGGGGTGGAGGCGATCCGCACCACGCTTAAGACGCTGCCGACCCGTCCGGGCGTGTACCGGATGCATGATGCGCGCGGCGACGTCCTTTATGTGGGCAAGGCGCGCGCGCTGAAGAACCGCGTCGCCAATTATACGCAGGTGGATCGTCTGCCCCGGCGGCTCCAGCGCATGGTCGCCCAGACCCGCAGCATGACCATCGTCACCACCAACAGCGAAGCCGAAGCGCTGTTGCTGGAGGCGCAACTGATCAAGCGCTATCGGCCGCCCTACAACGTCCTGCTACGCGACGACAAAAGCTTCCCTTTCATCCTGCTGCGCGACGATCATGCCTTTCCCCGCGTCCAGAAGCATCGCGGCGCGCGCAAATATAAGGGCCGCTATTATGGTCCCTTCGCCAGCGCCGGATCGGTGACGCGGACAATCAATGCGCTGCAAAAGCTGTTCCTGCTGCGATCCTGCACCGACAGCTTCTTTTCCAACCGCTCGCGACCCTGCCTGCTTTATCAAATCAAGCGCTGCTCGGCTCCTTGTGTCGATCGCATCGATGCGGCGGGCTATGCCGAACTGGTCAGCGATGCGCAGGATTTCCTCGGCGGCAAATCGACCGCCGTGCAGAAGAAATTGGGCGCGGCGATGGAGCAGGCCGCCGAAGCGCTGGATTTCGAACAGGCGGCGGTGATCCGCGACCGGCTGAAGGCGCTGACCTTCATTCAAGGCAGTCAGGCCATTAACGCCGAAGGGCTGGGCGACGCCGACATTTTCGCGCTGGCGGAAAAGGGCGGATCCATGTGCATCCAGGCCTTCTTCATTCGCGGCGGGCAGAATTGGGGCCATCGCAGCTTCTTCCCCGTCCACACCGCCGACGTCGCGACGGAGGAGGTGCTGGAAAGCTTCATGGCGCAATTTTACGAGGAAGTGCCGCCGCCCAGGCTGATCCTGACCGACCGCGAACCGGCCGAATGCGAACTGATGGCGCTGGCCCTGTCGGAACGGATCGGCAGCAAGGTGCGGATCGAAGTGCCCCAGCGCGGCGACCGCACCCGCCTGATCAAGCAGGCGCAGCGCAACGCGGTGGAGGCGCTCGACCGGCGGCTGGCGGAAACCACCAGCCAGGGCCGCATCATGGAGGATATGGTCGAAGCCTTCGGGCTGGAGGGCGTGCCCGACCGGATCGAGATTTACGACAACAGCCATATTCAGGGCGCGCACGCGTTGGGCGCGATGGTCGTCGCCGGGCCGGAAGGGTTCCGCAAAAACGCCTATCGCAAGTTCAACATGAAGAACCCGGAGATCAGCAACGACGATTTCGCGATGATGCGCGAAATGTTCGAACGGCGCTTTGGACGCGCGCAGAAGGAAGACCCGGATCGCGACAGCGGCGAATGGCCCGATCTGGTGCTGATCGACGGCGGCAAGGGCCAGCTATCGGCCGCCCGCACGATGCTGGAGGAAATGGGCATAGAGGATGTGACCATGATCGGCGTCGCCAAGGGGCCGCATCATGGGCGCGAGGGGCGCGAAGTCTTCCACCTGCTGGACGGCCGCGAAATCACCTTCCCGCTGAACCATCCGGTGCTTTTCTACCTGCAACGCCTGCGCGACGAGGCGCACCGCTTCGCCATCGGCGCCCACCGCGCCAAGCGCAGCAAGGCGATCACGGTCAGTTCGCTGGACGAAGTCCCCGGCATCGGCCCCGCCCGCAAGAAGGCGCTGCTGATGCATTTCGGCACGGCGCGCGCCGTCCGCGACGCCGCGCTGGACGATCTGCAACGCGCGCCCGGCGTGTCGAAGGCCGTCGCTCAGCAGGTCTATGATTATTTCCATGGATGAATGTGGATGGGCCAGGATGGGTGGTTAAGCGACTGGCAGCTTTCAAGAATTTCGTCATGCCAGTGAAGGCTGGCATCTCAGGCAGGCGCACGCGACATAAATGGATAGCGCTATACGGCTGGCCTCATTCTGCTACCGCCTGCGACCCCAGCCTTCGCTGGGGTGACGGCTATGGGGCAGGCCAAAACGACCGCCCGACGTCCGCTTCTGGCCGAAACTCCCCATCTGGTTGCTGTCCTACAATCCCGCAATTTCCTACTGCATGACCTGCTCTTTCCATTGTCGATGCACTCCGCCGCGCTGATTTCGTCAAAGGCGACATAAAGCGACAAAAACATGCGCGTTTTGCGGTGCTTTTGTCGCTTTATGGCCATCTTCAGGCAAGAATGGGTTCGGTATCCGATCCACGCAGCAGCCTTGGAGCCAGCCGCTTCAGCCTCTAAGAGGCTAAGCCATGCCCCATCTCACCACCGCCGCCATCGTCTGTGCCGTGCGCCATCATGGCGAACATGGCGCGATCGCGCGGCTGTTGACGCCGGACGACGGGCTGCTGCCCGGCTATGTGCGGGGCGGGCGGTCGCGGGCGCTGCGGCCGGTGCTGATGCCCGGCAATGTCGTGATGGCGGAGTTGCGCGCCCGCACGGAGGATCAGCTTGCCGGCCTGACCGTCGAACTCGCCCATAGCCGCGCGCCGCTCCATGCCGAGCCTTTGCCTGCCGCTGCGATCGACTGGAGCTGTGCGCTCACCGCCGCCTCGCTGCCGGAAGGCACACCTTATCCGGCGCTGCATCAGGCGCTGTCCGGCCTGCTCGACGCGGTGGAGGCGGCGCCGGCGGCGCGCGGATGGGCCGTGGCGCTGGTGCGTTACGAACTGCTGTTGCTCGCTGAACTGGGCTTCGGCCTCGACCTGACCCGTTGCGCCGCGCTGGGCGATACGAACGATCTCGCCTATGTCAGCCCGCGCAGCGCCGCTGCCGTCAGCCGCGCGGCGGCGGTGGGCTATGAAAGCCGGCTGCTGCCCCTGCCGCCCTTCTTGCTGGAAGGGGGAATGGGCGATTGGGGCCAGATACTCGACGGGCTGCGCCTCACCGGCTTCTTCCTTGAACGATCCGTCCTGATCGATCGGCGCGCCGATGTGCTGGCTGCGCGCGAAAGACTGGTGGAGCGCCTCAAAAGGGCGGTTGCGTGAAACCTCCTGTCTCCATAAGGGAGCGCCACGCAATATAAGGAGTGCCCGCCATGTTGATCGCCCTGTTCCCCGGAGACGGCATCGGTCCCGAAATCGTCGCCCAGGCCAAGCGCGTGCTCGATGCGCTGGCGATTGACGGCCTCACCTATGAAGACGGTCTGGTCGGCGGCGCCGCCTATAAGGCGGTCGGCCATCCGTTGCCGCCCGAAACGCTCGACGTCGCGAAGCGCGCCGACGCCATCCTGTTCGGCGCGGTGGGCGATCCCGATTGCGACGCGCTGGAACGGCATCTGCGCCCCGAACAGGCGATCCTGGGTCTGCGCAAGGAACTGGGCCTTTTCTCCAACCTGCGCCCGGCCAAGGTCTTCCCCGAACTGGCGCATGAAAGCGCGCTGAAGCCCGAAGTTGCCGGCTCCATCGACCTGCTGATCGTCCGCGAAACCAATGGCGACGTCTATTTCGGCGAAAAGGGTTTCCGCACCACCGCTGACGGCCTGCGCGAAGGCTATGACATCATGTCGTACAATGAAGCCGAAGTGCGCCGCATCGCCCATGCCGGTTTCCAGGCCGCCCGCGCCCGTCGCGGCAAGCTGTGTTCGGTGGACAAGGCCAATGTGCTGGAAACCAGCCAGTTGTGGCGTGACGTGGTGATCGAAGTGTCGGCCGACTATCCCGACGTCGCCCTGACCCATATGTATGTGGATAATGCCGCGATGCAGCTGGTTCGCAATCCCGGCCAGTTCGACGTCATCGTCACCGGCAACCTGTTCGGCGACATTCTCTCCGATCAGGCGAGCATGTGCGTCGGCTCCATCGGTATGCTGGCGTCGGCCACGCTGAACGGCAGCGGGCAGGGCCTGTATGAGCCGATCCACGGTTCCGCGCCCGACATTGCCGGGCAGGGTAAGGCCAATCCGCTGGCGACCATATTGTCGGCCGCGATGATGCTGCGTTATTCGCTGAACCTGCCCGAACAGGCCGACCGGATCGAGGCTGCGGTGGCGAAGGCGCTGGCCAACGGCGCGCGCTCGCCCGATCTGGGCGGCGCGATGAACACGGTGGAAATGGGCGACGCGGTGCTGGCCGCGCTTTGATCGCGCCTCGGTTCGTCGCATAATCGACTGATTGTCTTAAGTTTTGCGGCCTCATGCCGATCTAATCGGAAAATGGGGTCGCACGACATGCAGATGATATTGGCGCAGGATCATGATGGCCTGCGCAAAATGATGCGGAATTTCGCCCACGCCATGGAGAATGCGCGGGTGGAGGACATGCCGGATATTGCCCGTCGTCGGATCGGCTTTTCGCAACTGTTCCGCGAACATATGGCGCGTGAGGATGCGATGGTGCGGGATGTGCGCCGGGGCGCGATGGCGCCGCAGGCCGACCGGATTTTCCGCGATCACAGCCGTGCGATAGTCGCCCTGTTCCTGCGCTACAGCGACCATATCAAATATTGGACCCCGGCGCAGATCGCGGCCGACTGGCCGGGTTATCGCCAGGGCGTGCTGGCTTTGCAGAACGGCCTCTATGACCAGATGGAATGGGAAGAAGCCAATCTCCATCCCTTGTTGCAGGGGCCGGCGCAACGGGCTGCGTGAAGGGGGCCAATATCTGGGCATCGGTCCTGTCCGCACTTACGCCTGATCGATAAGGGCGCTGAATGACCGATCTTTCGCTTGCCTCGCTTCGTTCCGCCGCCGCCCTGATCCATGAACAGGTGCCGCCGACGCCGCAATATGCCTGGCCCCTGCTGGCCGGGCGCAGCGGCTGCGATGTGTGGGTGAAGCATGAGAACCACACGCCCACCGGCGCGTTCAAGGTGCGCGGCGCGATCACCTATATCGACTGGCTGCGCGCCGCTCATCCCGAAGTGGCCGGCATCATCACCGCCACCCGCGGCAATCATGGCCAGGCGCAGGTTCGCGCGGCCAAGGCGGCGGGCCTGTCCGTCACCATCGTCGTCCCCCATGGCAATGCGCTGGAAAAGAACCGGGCGATGCGCGCCTTTGGCGCGAACCTGATCGAACATGGCCATGATTTCGACAGCGCCAAGGCGGAAGCGCTGCGTCTGTCGCAAGAACAGGGCCTGTTCATGGTGCCCGCCTATCATGATCAGCTGGTGCGCGGCGTCGCCAGCTATGGTCTGGAACTGTTCGATGCGGTGCCCGATCTCGACACCGTCTATGTGCCCGTTGGCTGCGGATCGGGGCTGTGCGGCACGATTGCCGCGCGTGATGCGCTGGGCCTGAAGACGAAGATTGTCGGCGTCGTCTCTGCTCATGTCGATGCGGCAAAATTGTCGTTCGAGGCAGGCCGCCTCATCTCCAGCCCGACCGCCTACACCTTTGCCGATGGCGTCGCGGTCTGCACCCCGGTTCAGGCCGCGCTCGACTATTTCGGGCCGCGCGCTGATCGCTTCGTCGCCGTCACCGATGATGAGGTGGCGCAGGCGATCCGCATCTATTGGGAGGACACCCATAATCTCGCCGAAGGCGCTGGCGCCGTCGCGCTGGCCGCGCTGATGCAGGAAAAAGAGACGATGCGCGGCAAGAAGGTTGCGGTAATCCTGTCGGGCGGTAATGGCGACAGGAGCCAGATGGCGGAGATATTGGGCGGGGCCACCCCGCGCGTGGAATTGCGGAAGGCGATATGAAGCGGAAGAGCGGTCAGAACCCGGAGATCACGAAGAACTGGAAGCCGGCGACGCTGGCCATCCGGGGCGGCACGGCGCGCACCGAATATGGCGAAACGTCCGAAGCGCTCTTCCTGTCCAGCGGCTATTGCTATGACCGGGCGGAGGACGCCGCTGCGCGCTTCGCCGGCGATCAGCAGGGCATGACCTATAGCCGCCTTCAGAACCCGACGGTGGAGATGCTGGAACAGCGCATCGCCCTGCTGGAAGGCGCGGAGGCGTGCCGGGCCACCGCGACCGGCATGGCGGCGATGACCGCCGCTCTGCTGTGCCAGTTGTCGGCGGGCGACCATGTCGTCGCGGCCAAGGCGGCCTTCGGCTCCTGCCGCTGGCTGGTCGACACGCTGCTGCCCAAATTCGGCATTCAGACGACCACGATCGACGGCGCTGACGTTGCCGCCTGGGAAGCGGCGGTAAAGCCCAATACGAAGGTCTTCTTCTTCGAAACGCCGGCCAACCCGACCATGGATGTGGTGGACATTGCCGCCGTGTGCGCCATTGCCAAAACGCATGGCATCACCACCGTCGTCGACAATGCCTTCGCCTCGCCCGCGCTTCAGCGGCCGATGGATTTCGGCGCGGATGTCGTGGCCTATAGCGCGACCAAGATGATGGATGGTCAGGGCCGTGTGCTGGCCGGCGCCATTTGCGGCACCCGCGACTGGATCGACAATGTCCTGTTGCCCTTCCATCGGAACACCGGCCCGACACTCAGCGCGTTCAACGCCTGGGTGGTGCTCAAGGGGCTGGAAACGCTGGACCTGCGCATCCGCCGTCAGAGCGACAATGCGCTCAAGGTTGCGCGCTTCCTGGAAACGCGCCTGCCAAAGGTCAATTATCCCGGCCTTGAAAGCCATCCGCAGCATGCGCTGGCCATGCAGCAGATGGAGGCCGCCGGTCCGATCTTCTCGCTCTATGTCGGTGGCGGCCGGGCGGAGGCCCATGGCCTGCTCAACGCGCTGGAACTGGTCGACATCAGCAACAATATCGGCGACTCCCGGTCGCTCATGACGCATCCTGCCTCCACCACCCATTTCGGCATGGCGGAAGAAGCCCGGCTGGAAGTGGGCATTACCGAAGACATGCTGCGGCTCAACGTCGGTCTGGAAGACCCGGATGATGTCATCGCTGATTTCGACCAGGCATTGCGCGCGATAGGCCGTTGACGGACGCGGGGGTTAGGGCGCATTCCTGAAACATGACCGTGCTTGCGCTCTTCCCCTTTCATGCGACGACGCGGGATATTACCGTCCATGTCGCCGTCACCTTCCTGCCCGAACAATCGGAGCCGGATCGGGGGCGGTGGTTCTGGGCCTATCATATCCGTATCGAGAATTTGGGCGACCAGCCGGTGCAGTTGCTGACCCGCCACTGGATCATCACCGACGGGCGCGGGGCGCAGCATCGGGTCGATGGCGATGGCGTGGTGGGGGAACAGCCGGTGGTGCAGCCGGGGAAAAGCTATGACTATGTATCAGGCTGCCCGCTGGGCACGCCGACCGGCTCCATGCAGGGCAGCTATCGCATGATCGGCGCTGCTGGAGAGACGTTCGAAGTGGCGATCCCGCATTTCGCTCTGGTTGCGCCGGCGGTGGCCGAATGAAGCGGACGCATTTGCCGCTCAACGGCCTGCGCGTGCTGGATGCGGCGGCCCGGCATTTGTCCTTCACTCGCGCGGCGGACGAGCTGGCGGTGACGCCGGCGGCCGTGGGGCAACAGATCCGCGCGCTGGAGGATATGCTGGGTGTCGTCCTGTTCCGCCGCACGCCCAAAGGGCTGGAACTGACCCCGGAAACCGAAGCGGGCCTGGATGCATTGCGCGCCGGCTTTCTGGAGTTTGAAGAAGCCGTTCGGGCGATGCAGGCCGGGCAGTCCAGCCACGCGCTGACCATTGCCGCGCCCCGCGACATCAGCGCCAAATGGCTTCAGCCGCGTCTGGCAGCCTATGCCGCTGGCCAGCCCGACCTGACCTTCCAACTGATCGCCGCGGACGAAGCGCTCGACTTCACCGAAGCCAATCTGGACATCGCCCTGCGCCTGACGGACAGCGCGGGGGAGCATGAAGGCGTCAAGATCGGCGAGGCCGCCTATGTCACGGTGGAGGCGGCGGCCGGTGGCCCCGATCATCGCATCGACTGGCCCGGTTGCCCTGCTGGAGACAAGCCTGCGACCATCCGCGTCGCCGATGGCGGTCTGGCGATCGAGGCGGCGGTCAGCGGCTTCGGCCGCGCGCGCGTGCCGTTGCTGCTGGCGCAGGCCGATCTGGCGGCCGGCCGGGTTCGGCAGGTGGGCGACACCAGCCCGACCCTGCTTGCCTATTGGCTGATCGCGCCGCTGCCGCAATGGCGGCAAAAGAAGGTCAAGGCGCTGGTCGAGGCGCTGACCACCTGACATCTTTCCCTTGGCCGGGCTGTCCAATTAATCGGCAACTGTCTTACCCTCACTATGAGGCAGATGGTGCGCCGATTATTGTGTTCGGTTGCGACAAAAAAATCTGAAAATTTCGCTTCGCCATTGCTTCGATCTTCGAAATGACGATGCGAAGGTTGATGGTATCGCAAATATAATTTCGTTTCAGAAACAAATATATAACAGTCTATGTTATGTTTGTTCCAATATCATTGTCAATCTGGCGTGAATTTCTTTCTTTTTGACGCAACGCCATCCTAATTTCATATCCACTTGATGCAGCATAAGAACCATCGACAGAAATTTCGTCGATGATAGGGCGTGTGCGTAATAATATCATGCGCATGACCAAAAAAAGGGGTCGCTCCACAGATTTATATATTGGTTCGCCAATTATAGCTGAAAATGGAGTGAAGCATGAAAATAGGTCTATTATTAGCGGCCAGTGCCATGGCGCTATGTTATTCTGTTCCCGCAAGCGCCAGTGATGAAACCCGAAATTCTCCTACGGGCGGCGCTCTTCCATCAGGAGTGACGGAAGTCGGCGGCATCGTCGTCGATATGACCGGAACCAACAATAATCGCGTGGTGTCTCAACTTGCCGCGTCGCAACTGTACCGGGGCTATGCCAATTATTCTGAAAACTCGGTTCCGGGCGTCGCTACCGGCAATCCTCTGTTGTTTGGAACCCAGACCGGCTATGACAGTACGCTGCTGGATCAGTTGGGCGGTGGTATTCAGGCGCTGTCCGTCCGCATCACCCTCTATGACGGCGATACCGCTCCCGGTGATTTTGACGACGGCGAAAATACCCTGTCGGTCAATGACATAGTGCTGGGCAACTGGTCCGATGTGACCGCCTATCAAACGACCTCCGACGGTCAGACGTTGCTGGGAACGAACAACGGGTTCGGCGACAGCATATTGGCGACGGGCTTTTTCAGCACGACGGACCTGGCGGTGCTGACGGATATTTACAACAGCCTGCTGGCGACCAACGCGCTGGCCTTCACGCTGAACGACGTCGATCCCTATGACAATTATTTCGATTTCACCCAGGGGGTCGATGGCGGCCTGATCGATGTCGGCACGGGGCCGGTCGTGACGCCGCCGACCGTGCCGCCGACCGGCCAGTTCCTCTATTGGGATGGCGCTTCGGGTAATGCGGGCAATGGCGTCGTCGATGGCGGGGACGGCGTGTGGGATGCCACTACCGCCAACTGGACAGAGGCGACCGGCGGCGTCAACGGCGCCTATACGCCCAATCCCGGCAGCGTCACCTTTGCGGGCGCGGCCGGCACGGTGACGGTCGACAACAGCCTGGGCAATGTCGCGGTCGAAGGCATGCATTTTGCCGTCGGCGGCTATCATGTCGTTGGAGAGCCGATCGAACTGAGCGGCACGGCCGCGACCATCCGGGTTGGTGACGGCACGGCCGATGGCGCCGGCTTCGTCGCCACCATAGATGCGCCGCTGACCGGCACGGCCGGGCTCACCAAGACGGATCTGGGCGTATTGGCTCTGGGCGGAGTCAACAGCTATTCCGGCACGACCACGGTGGCGGGCGGCACGCTGATCGGATCGGCAACCAGCTTCGGCAGCGGTGAAGCGGTGATCGACGCCGGCGCGCACCTCATCTTCGAACAGCCGGTCGATGCGACCTTCGCAAACGCGATCTCCGGCCAGGGAAGCCTGTTCAAGGCTGGTGCAGGCAGACTGGAACTGACGGCGGACAGCAGCTTTGAAGGAGCGACCTCGGTTGTCGCAGGCACGTTGCAGGTCAATGGCGGCATCGCCAATTCGGTGGTGACGGTCGGCAATGGCGCGACGCTGGGGGGCTATGGCACGGTGGGCGGCATAGCCGCGCAATCCGGCTCCGTGGTCGCGCCGGGCGGGTCGATCGGCACGCTCAGCGTCAATGGCGATTATCAGCAGGCGGCAGGATCGACCTATGCTGTGGAACTGACGTCAGCGGGCGACACCGATCTGATCGACATTTCCGGCGCGGCGACGCTGGACAGCGGCTCCCGACTGGTCGTGACGAAGACGGACGCCGCGCGCTATGTGCTGGGCAAGCGCTACACCGTCCTGACCGCCGATGGCGGCGTTGCCGGCGACTATGCGCTGTCGGGCGATACGCAGGTGTCTCTCTTCTACAATCTGGTCGATACCTATGACGCCAATAGTGTCTATCTCGATGTCGCACAGACCCGCAGCTTCGCATCGGCTGGCGTAACACCCAACCAGATTTCGGCGGCGGCGGGTGCCGACAGCACGACCGGCACGCTGCACGATGCGATCGGCTATCTCCAGACGGAGGCGGACGCCCGTGTCGCATTCGATGCGATTTCGGGTGAAATCCACGCCACCGCCCGCGCCGCCGCGCTGGAGGACAGCCGCTTCATCCGGGAGGCGGTGAATGGACGCTTGCTCGACGTCACCGATCCCAATGCCCTGTGGTTCCGCGGCTTTGGCTCCTGGGGACGGATGAAGGGCGATGGCAACGCCGCGCGTTATGATCGTGACATTGCCGGCTTCTTCCTTGGCTATGACATGATCCGCAGCGGCGCGCTGCGCATCGGTCTGATCACGGGCTACAGCCATAGCAGCATCAAGCTGCCGGCGCGTTCGTCTTCGGCCAAGGCGGATGAAGTCCATATGGGCGCCTATGCCGGCTATGGAAAGGATCGGGGCTTTTCGGCGCGCTGGGGCGCATCCTATACGTTCCGGGCGGTCAAGACCAATCGGTCCGTGTCTTTCCCCGGCCTTACCGACACGCTCAGCGGCAAATATGATGTCGGCATCGGGCAGGCGTTCGGCGAGCTTGGCTACAAGATCGGTGTTGGTCCGGCCACGATCGAGCCGATCGCGGGTCTGGCCTATGTCCATCTGGACAGCAGCACGGATGTGGAGCGGGGCGGGGCGGCGAAATTGCTGGTCCATGGCAAGAATTCGCAAGTCCTGTTCAGCACCCTTGGCGGGCGCTTCAGCGCCAGCCTGACGCCAAAGGCGGACACGATCGTCGCGCTGACCGGATCGGCCGCCTGGCGCCATGCCAGCAGCAATCGCACGGCGCTGGCCTCGATGGCCTTTGTCGATGGCGACCGCTTCGCCATCACCGCGCCGCCCATCGCCAAGGATGTCGCGGCGGTGGACCTGGGCGTCGAAGCCCGGCTCAAGTCCGGCCCGGTGCTCAGCCTGTCCTATTCCGGGCAGATTGGCGATAATCTGCGCGATCATGGCGTGAAGGCCAGCCTGCGCTGGCCGCTCTGACAGCGGCCATGTACGTGGCGGGGAGGGGCAAGCCCTTTCCGCCACGCATCCCTTTCATCTATCAGCCGCCAAATTCATCGCGCGCGTCATCAGCGCCACGAACCGGCTCTCCTCCACTCGCGCCGCCGGATTGTTCCAGCTGCCGCTGAGCGCATACCAGCTTCCGTCCTGCGCCTGCGCCAGCAGGTTCATCGCCATGACGCCCGGCTCGCTGCCGCCCTTATAGCCCAGATAGCGCCAGCGTTTCGCGTCAGCCGGCGCGATGCCGGGATTGACCGCCATGATCGGTAGAGCCTCTCCACCCCGCACACGCAGCCAGTCGAGCAGCGCGATCATGTCGGCCGGCGACGCGAACCATTCGATGCTGTCGATCGCGGTCGGGGTTTCGGCGACGCTACCCACATCCACCATGCTAGCGGTCAGGCGCGGCGCACTATCGCGTAGGAGGGCGCGACGATCGGCAAGCGACCCTTGCGCATAACGCTGGCGCAGAGCGGCATTGGCCGGCATCTTGAGTGCGAAAGCCTCTGCGGTGCTGAGCAGCGGCAGCGCCTTGCGCGCATCCGCATGGCCGGCGGTCGCCAGCATCGCGTCGACCTGTTCCCGCCCCAGTGCGCGCAATAGCGTGTCGCTGGCGCTATTGTCGCTTTCGGCGATCATCGCGGTGGCAAGGCTATGGAGCGTCATGGGCGCCCGATCGGGCCAGTGCATCAGACGGCCGGAAAAACTCTTCGGGCCGAGCGGAATGACGTCGCTCCAGCGCCTCTGATGCGCCTGTGTCGCGCGGACCAGTTCGGCCAGTATATAAAGTTTAAAGCTGGAGCCCGTCGCCATCTGCGCGTCGGCGCGGTGGGCGTGCAGCAATTGCGGGCCAGCATCGGTCAATTTCGCGATGGCAAAGGCGCTGCTGCCGGGCAGGGCGGCGATATCGGTCATAACTCTGTCGAAGCTATCCTGCGCCGTCTTTGCGCCGACGATATGCAGGCCGACGACCCGGTTGGGCGTTTGCGGCGCGACGACGAGCGAGAAGCCGACCGTCGCCCGTTCATAACGGATTTCAACCTGTCCGGCCGTGTCGCTGGTCTGGCTGATCGCGCCCAAAGCCACCGGCCGGCCATGCTGGGCGCGTAGATCGGCCGCGATGGCGCGCCAGCGATCCACCGGCACGGCATCGAGGAAGATGGGGGAGAAATAATCATCCTCGCCGCCGGGAGCGGAGAGGATGTGCAGCAATTGTTCCGCGCGGGATTGATATGTTGGCGAGGGTTGCTGCGCTGATGTTGGATGCGGAATGAGCAAGGCGAGGGCGGCGATCAGGAAGCAGAGTAGCCAGTGGCGATTGCTCTGCCACATCGACATCACGCGTCGATCGCTTCCCCATCCACCGCAGCCGCATTTTCCTGAATGAAGGCGAAGCGGTGGGCCGGATTGGTGCCCATCAGCCGATCGACCAGTTCGCGCACCTGCTGCCGATCCTCAATATCGTCGGGCAGGGTGATGCGGATCAGCATGCGCGTCTTGGGATCCATGGTGGTTTCCCGCAACTGCATCGGGTTCATTTCGCCCAGCCCCTTGAAGCGGCTGATGTCGACTTTCTTGCCTTTAAACTCCTTGGCCAGCAACTCCTCGCGATGCGCATCATCCTTGGCGTAGAGGCTCTTGCCCCCCGCGACCAGGCGATAGAGCGGCGGCTGCGCCAGATAGAGATGTCCGCGCCGCACCAGTTCAGGCATTTCCTGGAAGAAGAAGGTCATCAGCAGCGTGGCGATATGGGCGCCATCGACGTCGGCATCGGTCATGATGACGATGCGTTCGTAGCGCAGATTGTCCGGGTTGCAATCCTTGCGCGTGCCGCAGCCCAGCGCCAGGATCATGTCGGCAATTTCCTGATTTGCCAATATCTTGGCGGTGTTTGCTGAGGCGACGTTGAGGATTTTTCCGCGCAGGGGCAGGATCGCCTGCGTCTTGCGGTCGCGCGCCTGTTTGGCCGATCCCCCGGCGGAATCGCCTTCGACCAGAAAGATTTCAGCGCCTTCCGGGTCATCGTTCGAACAATCCGTCAGCTTGCCGGGCAGGCGCAATTTCCGGCTGTTCGTCGCCGTCTTGCGCTTGACCTCCTTCTCCTGCTTGCGCTTCAGGCGCTCGTCCATCCGGTCGAGCACATAGGCGAGCAGCGCCTTGCCCCGGTCCATATGGTCGGTAAGGAAATGATCGAAATGGTCGCGCACCGCGCTTTCAACCAGCCGCGCCGCATCCGGACTGGTCAGCCGGTCCTTGGTCTGGCTTTGAAATTGCGGATCGCGGATGAAGACCGACAGCATGATTTCCGATGACGTCATGATGTCGTCGGCGGTGATGTCCTTCGCCTTCTTCTGCCCTACCAGGTCGCCAAAGGCGCGGATGCCCTTGACTAGAGCGGCGCGCAGCCCTGCTTCATGGGTGCCGCCATCGGGCGTCGGAATCGTGTTGCAGTACCAGCTATAGGATCCATCGG
The DNA here is from genome assembly GCF_042647625.1 of Sphingobium rhizovicinum. Lineage (NCBI taxonomy): Bacteria > Pseudomonadati > Pseudomonadota > Alphaproteobacteria > Sphingomonadales > Sphingobiaceae > Sphingobium > Sphingobium rhizovicinum. The sequence continues at coordinate 1,537,850 of NZ_JBHRVU010000004.1, forward strand.
ACCAGAGCGGCCAGGCGACCGCCCATTCGACCCTGCCAGCGGCGCCGGGGAAATCCTGATTGCCTGAAAAGAAGACGCTGGTCGCACATTCGCGATCGCCGATCTGTTCCTTCAGATGATCGGCGAGGCCGCCGGGAAACTGGAACACGGCCTCAGTCGGCGTATCATCGCTGATGAGCGAAGGATCGCATTTCCAGCGGATTTCGACGCCGGCAAACAGATAGGCCTTCGATCGGGCAAGGCGGTGGAGGCGCGCCGGCTTGAACTTCTGTTCGCCGAAAATTTCGGTGTCCGGCACGAAACTGACCAATGTGCCCCGACGGTTGGGCGCCGCGCCGACCTTCAGCAATTCGGTTTGCGGCAGGCCGCGCGAAAAGCTCTGGCGGAACAATTCCTTGTTGCGCGCCACTTCCACGATCGTCTCGGTCGACAGTGCGTTGACCACGCTGGCTCCCACGCCGTGCAGGCCGCCGGAGGTGGCATAGGCCTTACCCTCGAACTTGCCGCCCGAATGGAGCGTGGTCATGATCACTTCCAGCGCCGACTTGCCGGGAAATTTGGGATGCTCGTCGATCGGCATGCCACGGCCATTGTCGGTGATGGTCAGTTTGTTGCCGGCCTCCAGCGTCACCTCGATCCGGGTGGCGTGGCCGGCGACAGCCTCGTCCATGCTGTTGTCCAGCACTTCGCTGGCCAGATGGTGCAGCGCCCGTTCGTCCGTACCGCCAATATACATGCCGGGGCGGCGGCGGACCGGCTCCAGTCCTTCCAGCACCTCGATGGTGGAGGCGTCATATTGCGGCGTGGCGGAGGTGTTGGCGGCGAACAGGTCTTCGGACATGCGACAAGCTATAAGCGGCCGGACGGCGGGCGCAAGCGTTGCGCATAAGCCACAGCAGCAATCAATTGTCACAAAGGTGAATGCAACAAAGTCGACGGTCCCTTCGTTCGCAGCGGGACCATGGAGAGAAAAATCTCTGCATCAGGTGAGGAGATAATTTCATGAAGGCAATTGTTTTTGCGCCGCTAGGCGCCACCCTGGCGCTCGCCCTGGCTTCACCGGCCATGGCGCAGGACAATGAACCCGTGGACTGGAGCGGACCTTATGTCGGCGGTTCCTTTGGCTACACATTCCAGAAAAGCGATAATAACGAACATCTGCGGTTCGATACCGATGCCGATGGCAATTATGACGATGTGGTGACGACTGCGTCTGGTGCAAATGCCTTTTCGCCCGGAACCTGCGGCGGCGCGGCGCGCGGTTCTACGCCGGGCAGCGGATGCGATGACGACAAGGATGCCATCAGTTGGATGGGGCATGTCGGTTATGACCGGCAGTTCGGCAGCATCGTCGCCGGTGTCGTCGCCGAAGCTGGGCAAGCCTATATCGATGACAAGGTGACGGAATATTCGACCACCCCGGCCTTTTACACGATGCGGCGCAAGATTGACTGGAATGCCAATCTGCGCGCGCGATTGGGTTATACGACGCCGGGCGGCATCATGCCTTATATCACGGGCGGCCTTGCCTATGCCAAGGTCAAGAACAACTTCACGACCAGCAACGGCGCAAACAGCTTCACCCAGTTCGACAGCAAGGAAGATGCCTGGGGCTGGACCATGGGCGGGGGCGTAGAGGCCAAGGTGTCGAGCAATTTCTCGATCGGCGCCCGCTATCTATGGACGCGCTACAATGTCGGCGATTATCGCGTTGATGTGGGGGCGGGCACTGCCCCGGCAACCAACCCGTTCCGCATCACCCCGTCGGGCGGCGCCAGCATCAACCGCGGCGATAAGTTCGACACGCAAAGCGTGATGGTGACGACCAGCTTCCGTTTCTAATCGATCTTCAAACAAAAAAGGGCCAGCCTTCATAGAGAGCTGGCCCCTTTTTGTTTTCAATTCCCGGCCTTTAGCGGACCCGCGGGCCGCCGAACGGCAGCGGCGGGGGGGGGCGGCGCGTGCCGCGCGGCAGCTGCGCCTGATAAGCGCGGCCGCAATGTTCGACGCAATAGGGGAAGCCGGGGTTCACCTGCTCTCCGCAGAAATGGAAGTCCGGCTCGCCCGGATGCCCCATCGGCCATTTGCAGATCCGTTCGGTCAGATCGAGCAGGCTGGTCTTGTCGGCGATTTCCGCGCTGGGCTTGGCGGGCACCAGGCGGCGCGGCGGTGCGGGCGGGATCGGCGCCTGCTGGTCGCCAGGGCCTTGGCGCAGAAAGCCGCCTGGGCCGACCGAGATGATACGGGGCTGGGGCGCGGGCGCCGGCGCATCGTTAGCGCCGGCCGGCGTTGTGGCTGCCGGCGCGGCGGGAGTCGCAGCGGGCGCCGGCGCGGCAGGCGCCCGCACGGGGGCAGGCGCAGGGGCGACGGGCGCCGCAGCGCGAGGCGCCTCGGGTTCTGGCGCAGGCTTGCGCGGCGTGGGCGCAGCCGCCTTCTTGGGCGTTTCGTTCGCCTTCACCGGCGAAGGGCGCGATTGCAGGCCAAGGCGATGGGCCTTGCCGATCACCGCATTGCGGCTGACGCCACCCAGTTCATCGGCAATCTGGCTCGCGGTCAGGCCGCGTTCCCACATCCCTTTGAGCTGGTCGATACGCTCGTCGGTCCAGGACAATGAAAAACTCCTCACAAATCTCGTATGGCTTCCTATATGGGAAGCGGGGCGCGCAGGTTCAAATCCGTTGGACCTGACCCCTTGCAGCACAACGGACCAGCCGATAGTCGATCCTGTCATGAACGACCAGCCTAAAATTGTCGCCGCCACGCCGCTCGACTCGCCTTTTGCCGAGCCGGGCGTGCCGCAGATCCGCAACGTCAACTGGGCCGGGACCTGGGCGCTCTATCGCAAGGAGGTGCGCCGCTTCATGAAGGTGCAACTCCAGACCGTGTGGGCACCGGCGATCACGACGCTGATGTTCCTCATCATCTTCATCGTCGCGCTGGGCGGCAGCGGCCGCACCGTGCTGCTGCGCGGGGAGGCGGTGCACTTTGCCGACTTCATCGCGCCGGGCCTGATCGTCATGGGCATGATCAACGCCTGCTTCGCCAATGCCAGCTTCGCATTGATGGTGGGGAAGGTGCAGGGGACGCTGGTCGATTATCTGATGCCGCCCATTTCGGTAGGGGAATTGCTGTTCGCGCTGGTTTCGTCATCGATGACGCGCGCGATCATGGTCGGCTTTGCCCTGTGGGGCGCAATGGCGCTGTGGCCCGGCGTGCATGTGACGCCGGCGCATCTGTGGGCGGTGGTATGGTTCGGCCTGCTCGGCACCAGCTTCATCGCCTTTCTGGGCGTGCTGACGTCGATCTGGGCGGAAAAGTTCGATCATGGCGCGGCCATCACCAATTTCGTGATTGGTCCGCTGGCCCTGCTGTCGGGCACTTTCTATTCAATCGATCGCCTGCCGCCGCTGTTTCAGGGGATCAGCCACGCCAACCCCTTTTTCTATATCATCTCCGGCTTCCGCTATGGCTTCGTCGCGGCGGCGGACGCCAATGTCGTGGTGGGCAGCAGCGTGCTGTTGGGCCTCAATCTGCTTTTGGGCGGGCTGTGCTACACGCTGCTCAAGCGCGGCTGGAAGATCAAGGCCTGACGCGCCGTCACACGAACAGGGCGAAGACCGGCACGGTCTGCGTCAGGACGAACAGCAACAGGGCCGCCAGCAGCCAGTGATGCAGGTGGGGAAGGGCGCTGTCGCTGCGCCCTTCCTGTCCGGCCTGTCTCAATCTGCCTTCTGCCCGACGCGCGTAATGGTGAAGCCGGCTTCTTCGGCCTCGGCGACGGGATAGATGTTGCGCAGGTCGACCAGCACGGGCTGGGTCATGGATGCAGCCAGGCGCTTAAGGTCGAGCGCGCGGAACGCATCCCATTCCGTCACCAGCACTGCCACATCGGCTCCGGCGGCGGCTTCATAGGCGTCCTTCGCCATGGTGACGCCCGGCATCATCGGCGCAGCCACGTCCATGCCTTCAGGGTCATGGGCGACGATCTTTGCACCGGCATCCTCCAGCGCCTGCACGATCGCCAGACTGGGCGCGTCGCGCATGTCGTCGGTGTTGGGCTTGAAGGTCAGACCCAGCAGCGCAACCGTCTTGCCCCGCGCGTCGCCGCCCAGCGCCTTGACGATCTTGCGGCCCATCGCCCGCTTGCGCAGGTCGTTGACCTGCACCACCGTCTCCACGATGCGGATCGGCGCGTCATAATCCTGCCCCGTCTTCACCAGCGCCAGCGTATCCTTGGGGAAGCAGGAACCGCCATAGCCGGGGCCTGCATGCAGGAATTTGCTGCCGATGCGGTTGTCGAGGCCGATGCCGCGCGACACATCCTGCACTTCGGCGCCGACCGCTTCGCACAGGTCCGCCATTTCATTGATGAAGGTGATCTTGGTCGCCAGAAACGCATTGGCGGCATATTTGATCAGTTCCGCCGTGCGCCGGCCGGTGAACATCAGGGGCGCCTGATTGAGGCTGAGCGGACGGTAGATTTGCGCCATCACTGCGATCGCGCGTTCGCTGCCGGTGGTGCCCACGACCACGCGGTCGGGCCGCTTGAAATCGCCGATCGCCGCGCCTTCGCGCAGAAATTCCGGGTTCGACACGCACTGAATGTCCAGATCCGGGCGCAGTTCGCGGGCGATCCGCTCCACCTCGTCCCCGGTGCCCACCGGCACGGTCGATTTGGTGACGATCACCGTCGGGCCATCCACCGCCTCGACGATTTCCCGCGCCGCAGCATAGACATAGGACAGGTCGGCATGGCCGTCGCCCCGGCGGGAAGGCGTGCCGACCGCGATGAAGATCGCGTCCGCGCCCTTGACGCCGGCGGCCAGATCGGTGGTGAAGGTCAGGCGGCCAGCCGCCGCATTGCTGCCCACCAATTGATCAAGGCCCGGCTCGAAAATCGGCATCTTGCCCGCTTCGATCGATGCGATCTTCCCCGCATCCTTGTCCACGCACACCACGTCATGCCCAAAGTCCGCAAAACAGGCCCCGGACACAAGTCCAACATAACCCGTGCCGATCATCGTGATTTTCATGGATTTGCCCCCAATATCCCAAGATATGATGCCAATGACGATGGTCTAGCATAGTCTCGCGTCATTACAATTCGCTGCATTGCAGCGTGGATCTTTATGGGACGTTCAGCGACTGGTTACCATTTTCTGCCATGGCGTGCGGCAATGACAGGAAGGATAGAGCATTGAAGGTAGCCCTGGTGTTCGGGACTCGTCCCGAAGCGATCAAGATGTTTCCCGTGATCCATGCGCTGCGTGCGCAGGCGGGCGTGGAGACGCGGGTCATCGTGACGGCGCAGCATCGCGGCCTGCTGGATCAGGTGCTGGAGATTGCCGGCATCACGCCCGACATCGACCTTGACGTGATGGTGCCCAACCAGACGCTCGACGGGCTGACGGCGAAGCTGATCGTTGAACTGGGCAAGGCGTTCGATGCGGAACGACCCGACCGGATCGTCGTGCATGGCGACACGCTGACCACGATGGTCGCCAGCCTTGCCGCCTATTATCGCAAGATTCCGGTCGCTCATGTCGAAGCCGGCCTGCGCAGCGGCGACATTCATCATCCCTGGCCCGAAGAAGTGAACCGCCGCGTCGTCGCCTGCATCGCCGACATGAATTTCGCGCCGACGCAGGCCGCCGCCGATGCGCTGTTGCGCGAAAATCGCGACGCCGCCGGCATCCACATCACCGGCAACACGGTGATCGATGCGCTGCTGGCGACGCGCGACCGGGTATTGGCCGATCCGTCGCTGGCAAGCGGTCTGGATGATCTGGCCGTCCGTTTTGCAGGCAAGCGGATCGTCGCCGTCACCAGCCATCGGCGCGAGAATTTCGGCGGCGGGATGGAGGCGATCGCGCGCTCGATCGCGGATATTGCCGCGCGGCCCGATGTGGCGGTGATCTTCCCGGTCCATCCCAATCCCAATGTGCGCCCGGTGATGGATGCGGTGCTGGGCGCCCTGCCCAATGTCGCGATGATCGAACCGCTCGACTATCCCCATTTTGTGCGCCTGCTTGACATGTGCCATCTGGTCCTGACTGACAGCGGCGGGGTGCAGGAGGAAGCGCCCTCGCTCGGCAAGCCAGTGCTGGTGATGCGCGAAACGACCGAGCGGCCCGAAGGCGTTGAAGCCGGCACGGCCAAGCTGGTCGGCACCGATCGCGCGCTGATCGTGCGTGAAGTGCTGGCGCTGCTGGACGATCAGCATGCCTATGACGCGATGGCGCGCGCGCATAATCCCTTTGGCGATGGCCTTTCAGCGCAGCGCATTGCGGCCGTGATCGCCGGGCAATCCTGACCGGCTTTCTTCGATCGCATCATCATTTCCGAAATATTCAGCATTTCCCGGCATGACTATGCCCGACTGACCGTTTCACAAGGATTGCCCGCCCCATGCCTGTCGACGCCAAGCAGAAGGTTTCCGTCATCGGCCTCGGCTATATCGGCCTGCCCACCGCCGCGCTGATTGCGCGCGGGGGATGTCAGGTGGTCGGCGTGGATGTTTCCGCCCATGTGGTGGAGACGGTCAATTCGGGCCGCGTCCATATCGAGGAAGTCGATCTCGACGGTCTGGTGCAGGGCGTTGTCGCACGCGGTAATCTGCGCGCCAGCCTCACCGTCGAGCAAAGCGACGTCTTCATTATTGCGGTGCCGACCCCGGTGGCGGAAGATCGCGCGCCCGACATCAGCTATGTCCTGAAAGCGGCCAAGACCGTCGCGCCGGTGCTCAAGGCCGGCGACACGGTGATCCTGGAATCCACGTCGCCCGTCGGCACGACCGAAGCGATGCGCGATGTCATGGCGGAACTGCGTCCGGACCTGAAAATGCCCGGCAAGGGCGTGCAGGGCGACATCGCCATCGCCTATTGCCCTGAGCGCGTTCTGCCCGGCCGCATCCTTGTCGAACTGATCGACAATGATCGCTGCATCGGCGGCATCACGCCGCGCTGCGCGCGCAAGGCGCTGGGCTTTTATCGCCAGTTCGTGCGGGGCGCCTGCATCACCACCACCGCCCGCGCGGCCGAGATGGTGAAGCTTGTCGAAAACAGCTTCCGCGACGTCAATATCGCCTTCGCCAATGAGTTGTCGGTGATCGCGGAGAATATGGATATCGATGTGTGGGAGGTGATCCGCCTCGCCAACCGCCATCCGCGCGTCAACATCCTGTCGCCCGGTCCCGGCGTTGGCGGTCATTGCATCGCGGTCGACCCCTGGTTCATCGTGCATGGCGATCCCGAAAATGCCCGCATCATCCGCACCGCGCGTGAAGTGAATGACGGCAAGACCGATTATGTCGTCGCCAGGGCATCCGATCTGATCGATGAATTTGCCGGTGAGGACGTCGCCTGCCTCGGTCTAGCCTTCAAGGCGAATATCGACGATTTCCGCGAAAGCCCGGCGGTGAAAGTCGCTGCGCGCCTTGCCCGCCGCTATGGCCGCCGGGTCAAGCTGGTCGAACCCTATGCGCAGGAACTGCCGATGGAATTTGCCGGAACAGGCGCGGAATTGATCGATCTCGATACGGCTCTGGAACAATGTGGCGTGTTCGTCATTCTTGTCGATCATGACATGTTCAAATCTGTCCCCGTCGACGAACGCGCCGACAAGGCTGTGTATGACACGCGGGGAATCTGGCCCGATCAGCCCCGTCGCATTGCGCAGGCCGCGCCGAACCGCGTCGCCGTCTGACCATTTTCGGGCGACCGCAAACCGGCCCGCCCATGGTTGCCATCCTTTCGCCGCGTCGCTAACCCCCGGCCCTGAACGGGTTAAGACGGGGGCGAAAGGCGGATGAAGCGCCGCAACAGCATCAGCCGATCCTTGGTTGCAATGATGGCCTGCGCAGGGCTGTGCGCCTGCGCGACGGTGGAGGATGCGCCGCGCGGCGAGGCGGCCTATGTCGCCATTCCCCCGCCACCCGCCATCGGCATGGACTATCGCCTGTCGCCCGACGATGTGCTGCGCATCCAGATTTATCATGAACCCGGCCTGTCGCAGGAAGATGCGCAGATCACCGCCGCCGGTATGGTGCGCATGCCCTTGGTCGGCGATGTGCCGGTCGCCGGTCTGACCGCCGGCGAGGCGGCCGATGTCATCGCCGGGCGGCTGGGCGAACGCTATCTGGTGTCGCCGCAAGTCACTGTGTTCGTGAAGAAAGCCGTTGGCCGGCGCATCGCGCTGGATGGCGAGGTGCGGGAGCCGGGCCTTTATCCGATCGACGGCCGGCTGACCCTGTCGCAGGCGGTGTTGCTGGGCAAGGGGCCGACACGGCTTGCCGGACTGGGGCAGGTCGTGGTCGTGCGCCAGATTGAAGGCCAGCGGCAGGCCGCCCGTTTCGATCTGGCCGCCATTCGCAAGGGGGAAGCCCCCGACCCTGAAATTCTGCCCGGCGATCAGGTGATCGTCGGCCTGTCGCGCGCCAAGGCGATCCTTGGCGGCGCGCTGATCGCGGTGCCGGCGCTGGCGGCAGGCTTCATCGCGCTGGACGGAGATCATTGATGGCCGCAACGCTGACCGATCCTGTTGACGGCGCGGAAGTCGAGGGCGCGGGCGCAAAGCTGGCGCGGACCACGCGCAGCTATTGGGCAATATTGCGGCGTCATCGCGTCATCCTGTTCGTCACCATGGCGCTGTGTCTGCTGGCGGCCCTGCTCTATATTTTGTTGTCGACGCCGGATTATCGCGCGACCGCTTCGGTCGAGGTGGAGGATCTGCCGGCGGGAGCCGCCGGAACCGGCACGCCGCGCCCCGCGACCGATGACATTGAAACGGTGATGCAAACCGAACTGGAAGTGCTGCGCAGCCGGGCGCTGGCCGAGGAAGTGGCGCGCAGCCTGGCGCTGGTCGGCACGCCGACCTTCTTCAACGGCATGGGCGTCAGCCGGCCCAAGGATGGGGCGGGCGGCCTTAGTCAGCGGCAGGTGGAGCAGGAGGCGGTTATCGCCTTGCTGCGCGACCATCTGGAAGTGCAACTGCCCGGCAAGTCGCGGGTCATCCGCATCAGCTTCGTCAGCGCCGACCCGGCCTTGTCGGCGCGGGTCGCCAATGGCTATGCCGACAGCCTGATCCGGTCGGACCTGAAGCGCGGCTTTGAATCGGGCGTGCAGGCCCGGCGTTTCCTGCTGGGCGAACTTGACGGCGCCCGGCGCGATCTGTCGCGGGCGGAGCGCGATCTGGCGGTCTATGCCGCGCGTTCGGGCGGCGTGCCAGTGGAGCCTGCCGCCGATGCGGACAAGGCCGGCGTGACCAAGGAAGGCGGGGCGCAGGAAACCAAGCCGGAAGAACCCAAATTCGCGCCATCCGAAGGATCGATCGAAACACGATTGGCGCAGCTTAACGGCTTCCGCGCGCAGGCGGTGTCGGACCGGATCGCTGCGCAGAAACGCTGGGAAAGCGCGCGCCGCGCCAGCGCCGAAACCCTGCCGGAAGTGCTGAACAACGGCGCGATGCAGGCGCTGATGACCGAGCGGGCGCAGGCCCGCGCCGCGCTGGTCGAGGAACGGCAGTTCCGCAAGGACGCACATCCTGAAATGCGCGAGGCGCGCGCGCGTCTGGCGGCGCTGGACGATCAGGCCGAAGAGATGGCGAACCGCATCCGCGCTTCGCTGAAGGAACAATATGACGTCGCCGTTCATGGCGAAAAGCAGATCGGGTCGGAAATCACGGCGCTGGAGCGCGATGCGCAGGCGGCGCGCGGCCGCGATGTGCAGATGGGGATCTATGAACGGTCGGTCGATACCTATCGCATGCTGCACGACAGCCTGTTGCAGCGTTATCGCGATATGGCGTCGCAGGCCGGGTTCCAGGCCGGGCGCATCCAGCCGCTTGATCGGGCGGCGGTGCCGGCCCGGCCCTTCTCGCCAAAGGTCGGCGAGACGTTGTTCCTCGCTGCGCTGGGCGGGTTGCTGCTGGGGCTGTTGCTGGTCGTTGCGCGGCATATTTTCGACGATGCGGTGACATCGGCCGATACGCTGGCGGAGCGGGTCGGCCTGCCGCTGCTGGGCGCGGTGCCGGTGACGGGCGACAATCCCCAGCCGTCCGAAATCTTCACGCCGATCGCGCGGTCGCTGTTGCTGGCGTCGACCGGCGGCCTGCCGCGCTCTATCCTCGTCACCAGCGCGCAGGAGGGGGAGGGCAAGTCGCTGACCCTCAACGCCCTGTCGCGGGCGCTGGCCGGCCTCGACAAGAAGGTGCTGGTGATCGACGGCGATATGCGCCGGCCGGTGCAACATGCCCTGTTCCGCGTGCCGCCGGGCAAGGGCATCAGCGAGGTTCTGACCGGGCAAGCGAAGCCCGCCGACGCGATCATTCCCACGGGGGTCGACGGCGTATCGCTGCTGCCCTGTGGCGCGGTGCCGCCCAATCCGACCGAATTGCTCGCGACGCCGGCGCTGGACACGCTGCTGGCGGCGGTGCGCGAGGACTATGACACGATCCTGATCGACGCGCCGCCGATCCTGGGGCTGGGCGATACGCCATTGTTGGGCGCGCGGGTGCAGGCCAGCCTGATGGTGGTCGAATGGGGCCGCAACCATCATGGCGGGCTGCGCGCATCGGTCGAGCGGTTGCGCCGGGCCGGGGGCGTCATCATCGGCGCCATCCTGACCAAGCAACAGGGCCGCGCGCTGGAATATGACTATCACCGGGGCGGGTGAGGTGACCCTCTCGTCCGTTCGGCCTGAGCCTGTCGAAGGCCTGTTCTTTTGTCGGGCAAATAAGGCGCAGGCTAGGCACAAAAAAGAGCGCCATCCGATTTGGAGGCGCTCTTTTTTATGGCGATGTGCCGGCAGGTTCAGGCCCGCGCCAGCAGTCCCTCGACCAGACCCTCGAACAGGCGCTTGCCGTCGGTCGCGCCATGGGCGGCCTCGATCACGCGTTCGGGGTGAGGCATCATGCCCAGCACATTGCCCGCTTCGTTGAGGATGCCGGCGATGTTGCGGGCCGATCCATTGACGCTCTCCGCATAGCGCAGCGCGACGCGGCCTTCGCCTTCCAGCCGGTCCAGCGTCGCATCGTCGGCGAAATAATTGCCGTCATGATGGGCGACCGGATAGCGGATCGCCTCGCCCGCTTCATAGCGGCTGGTGAAGGCGCTCTGGGCATTTTCGACCGTCAGGGCGACGTCGCGGCACACGAAATGGCCGCCGGCATTGCGCAGCAGCGCGCCGGGCAACAGGCCGCTTTCGGTCAACACCTGAAAGCCGTTGCAGATGCCCAGCACATAGGCGCCACGATCGGCGGCCTTCGCCACCGCCTGCATCACCGGAGAGCGGGCAGCCATCGCGCCGGAACGCAGATAGTCGCCATAGGAAAAGCCGCCCGGCACGCCGATCAGGTCGATGTCGTCGGGCAATTCGGTGTCCCGGTGCCAGATCATGGCGGGCTTGGCTCCGGTCGCAGCCTCGAACGCCACCGCCAGGTCGCGGTCGCAATTGCTGCCCGGAAAGACGATGACGGCGCTCTTCATGTCAGGCGACCTTCTCGATGCGATAATTTTCGATCACCGTGTTGGCCAGCAGCTTGCGGCACATGGCGTCGATGTCCTCGTCGCTGGTGCCGTCGGCCAGGTCCAGTTCAATGAGCTTGCCGGCGCGCACGTCATTGACGCCGTCAAAGCCCAGACCGCCCAGCGCATGCTGGATCGCCCGACCCTGCGGATCGAGGACACCGCCCTTGAGGGTGACGAAAATGCGGGCTTTCATGGGCGTGGACTCCTTGGAATCGACAAATGCCGCGCCTCATGCGCGGGATGATGCAGTTGCCGCACCCCCTAGGCGCGGCGGCGCGTGGAGGCAAGCCATTATGACGGTCAAGGGGGCTTCGGGCGATCATTGGGGAAAAGGGAAGGGAGTTGGGTAGGGCAACGGCATCTGCATCGCTTAACTTCGCACATTTCCCGCCAAATGGGACATTCTGTTGCGCCGGCCTGATCCTATCGGAAAGTCTGGGGCGCTGAGGATGGAGAGGATTGGGGTGGGATTATGGGGAGAAATGCAGGGGTAGGACAGGGCGCGCCGTGGCGGCGGGCGACCAAAGTCAGACATGCGGCGGCTATTTTCGCCTACCCAATAGCCGTCATCCCAGCGAAGGCTGGGATCTCGGGCGGTAGCAAAAGAGGTAAGCCGTCTTGCGCTATCTGTTTATGCAGCGTGCGCCTGCCTGAGATCCCAGCCTTCGCTGGGATGACCACATATTTGAGCGTCGAACTGAAAGCAGCCAGTCCGCAATCCACCCAACTCCCCCATTCCCACCCGCCCGCGCATCCCCTAAGTCCTCCCCATGCATTCAGACCTTCTCTACATTCTCTGCGCGGTCATCGCGGTTGTCATTTCCGGCCTTGCCAAGGGCGGCTTTGCGGGGTTGGGGGCGCTGGCGATGCCGATCATGGCGCTAGGTGTCGATCCGGTGCGCGGGGCGGCGATCCTGCTGCCCATCCTGATCCTTCAGGACGCCGTCAGCGTCTGGGCGTTCCGCAAAAGCTGGGACGGGCATGTGCTGATGGTCATGCTGCCCGGCATGGCGGTGGGCGTGGGGCTGGGCTATCTGTTTGCGGCGCAGGTGCCCGAAAGCACGGTGCTGGGCGCGCTGGGCGTCATATCCATTCTGTTCGGGCTGCAACGGCTGTGGGTCGAGCGGGGCGGGGCGATCGTGCTGCCGTCCAGTTTGCCCGACTGGGTGGGCTTCCTCTTCGGTATCGGCAGCGGCTTTACCAGCCAGATCGCCCATGCCGGGTCGCCGCCTTTTCAGATGTGGGTGCTGCCGCGCAAGCTGCCGCGCGACATGCTGGTGGGGACAACCGCCGTCGCCTTTGCCGCGATGAACTGGATGAAGGTGCCGGCCTATGCCGCGCTGGGCCAATTCACCCGCGCCAATCTGATGGCGACGGCGATGCTGGCGCCGGTGGCGATCGTGGCGACCTTTGCCGGGGTGGCGCTGGTCCGCCGGGTCGATGCGGCGCGTTTCTATACGCTTATCTATGTGCTGATGGTGTTGCTAGGGCTGAAGCTGCTGGTCGATGCGCTGATGGCGTGAGCCAAAGCCACCCACCTCCGTTCGCTTCGAGCGAAGTCGAGAAGCGGATAGGGCAGTGCCAGCGTTTCTCGACACGCTCGAAACGAACGGCGTTCAGCGCATGAAAAAAAAGGCCGGCGCTGTGGCCGGCCTTTCTATCTTTATCTTTTGTTTTCCGCATTTTCCGAGCCAGCAGATGATGCCATCTGCTTCGAAAATGCTCAGTCCTTCTCGCGCTTCTTGCGATGCGTGTCGAGATCGAGGACGGTGGTGTCGAGACCCTCGGGCAGCAGGCCCAGACGGCGCGCCACTTCCTGATAGGCTTCCACTTCGCCGCCCAGGTCGCGGCGGAAACGGTCCTTGTCCAGCTTCTCGTTGGTGGCCATGTCCCAAAGGCGGCAACCATCAGGGCTGATTTCGTCGGCCAGGATGATGCGGCTGTAATCGCCGTCATAAAGGCGGCCGAATTCCAGCTTGAAATCGATCAGGCGGATGCCGATGCCGGCGAAGAGGCCGCACATGAAATCGTTGATGCGGATCGCCATGTCGGCGATGTCGTGCATCTCTTCCTGCGTGGCCCAGCCGAAGCAGGCGATATGCTCTTCGGAAATCAGCGGGTCGCCCAGCGCATCATCCTTGTAGCAATATTCGATCAGCGTGCGGGGCAGCTGTGTACCTTCCTCGATGCCCAGCTTCTTGCTGAGCGATCCGGCGGCGACATTGCGCACGACGACTTCGATCGGCACGATCTCGACCTGACGAACCAGCTGTTCGCGCATGTTGAGGCGGCGGATGAAGTGGGTCGGCACGCCGATCTGGCCGAGCAGGGTGAAGATATGCTCGGAGATGCGGTTGTTGAGCACGCCCTTGCCGGAAATCGTGCCCTTCTTCTGCGCGTTGAAGGCGGTGGCGTCATCCTTGAAATATTGGATGATCGTGCCCGGCTCGGGGCCTTCGTAAAGGATCTTTGCCTTGCCTTCGTAGATCTGGCGGCGACGGGCCATGCGCGTTCCTGTCTTTTTGTCACAAAAACAATGCGCCCCGGCAAACGCGAATCGGAAAAGATCAGCGGGTGCCGGGGCTGCTGAAGGCGGCCCATAGAACAAGTTGGGCAGGGGTGCAATTCTTCCGCGTCAGGATGGAAGAAGGGGAGAGCCATGGCGGCTCCCCCCTTCTTCATCGACAGGGATGGGGATCAGGCGATGACGCCGGTGGCCAGATCGATCTGGTTCGCCGCCGCATAGCTGGACCACATGTTGGAAATGAGCAGATCCTGGATCTGGCCCGTGTCATCATTTTCGATCCGCACGAGCAGATTGTTATTATAGGGCGTCGCGCGCGACACGGTGAAGAGATCGGACGCCATGTCCGCCTCGAACAGGCCTTCCAGCGAACCGATGATGGCGTTCTTGCCGTTGTTGTAGGCATTGACATGTTCGGTGTCGAAGAAGGTGCCATCGGCAAAGGCGGCAAGCATCAGTTCATCGCCCTCGGCAAATTTGAGGTCGTACAGGCGATCCATATCGGATGCGCCGTCAATCTCATTGCCGCGGAAGTGGAACTGGTCAGCGCCCAGTCCGCCACGATACTGGTCGTTGCCGCCATTGCCGAACAGCATGTCGTTGTTGCTGCTGCCATAGATGACATCGTCGCCCAGCCCGCCTTCATAGCGGTTTTCCAGGATGTTGACGCCGCGCAGCGAGTCATTGCCGGCGGTGCCGCGCACCATGTTGGTCGGATTGAGCTGGGCTGCGGTCAGCGTGCCATCGGCAAACTGGAACAGTTCGATGCCGGTGGTCAGATCATTGCCGTCGCGGTCGTCAGCCCGGTCGATGACCCGGATGGCGCCGCCCTGTTCGCGCAGGAAATAATAGTCTGCGATGTCATGGGTGAAGACGGCCGTATCCTTGCCGGCGCCGCCGATCAGCGTGTCATGGCCTTCGCCGCCGATCAGCACGTCGTTGCCGGCATTGCCGGTCAGCACGTTGCGCGCGTCATTACCGACCAGCGTGTCGTTGCCCGATCCGCCGGTGGCGTTTTCGATCACCACGCCGTTGGCGATGGTGTAGCCGCCGCGCAGCAGGCCCGCGCCCGGCGAGTCGAGATAGGAGATCATGCCGCCGCCGGTGGGCGAATAATCCAGCGTCGCCGCGGTCAGATCGATCGTGGCGTTCATGCTGCCGCTATAGGCAATGGTGTCCTTGCCGCCGGTGTCCCAGATGGTCTGGTAGAAGGCGTCGTCCACCACATCGGTCAGATAATAGGTGGTGTTGCCGGTGTTATAGTCGCTGGCGCCATAGCGGCTCTGCAACTGGGCGATGTCGAACGCGCTGAGCGATCCCGACCAGCCATTGTCCACGCCGGCCAGATTATAGGGGGACGGGCCGTCGGGATGGAAATCCCAAGCGTCGTTATAGGACATCACGGTGTAGACGCCCTGGTTCAGATTATAGAGGCCATAGGAGCCGGTCGATCCGGCCACGCCCAGCATGATGTCGGAGCCGCCGCCATTGTCATGCGGATGCGCCAGACCATGAGCATGGCCAAATTCATGCAGCACCACGGCGAAGGCATAGCCGCCGCGCTCCAGGCTCTGCTGCTGCCCGGCGCTCCAGCCGCCGCTCAGGATGTTGAACACGCCTACGCCCTGATCCGCGCCATAGCCCGGATCCTGCGGGAAGAAATAGGCGCCATATTCAGCCGATTCGGCCTTGAGCAGGCGGAAGGTGGCCTGATTGACGTCGGTCGTGATCTCGTAATTGGTGCCGATCACCTTTTCATATTCTTCAAGGGCCTCCATCACCTGGCCCTTTTCATACTCATTCCAGTCGAACGTGATCATCGGCGATCCGTCGTCCGCGGTCTGATTGAAATTCTCGTCCGAGTCGCCGAAATAGACATAGGCGGTGGGCGTGCCGTTGACGTCCACGAACGGCACGTCGTTCGCATTCACCCAGTCGATGGAATCGAGCGGACTGACATCGGCCAGGTCAACTTCCGACGTGGTCAGCGTGTAGCCGCCGGTCCAGGGGGCCCAGCTGAACGCGTCAACATAATAGGTGCCGCTTTCCTGCGCCAGGAACGTAACCTTGGCGCTCAGGTCGCCGCCCGAGAAGTTGATGTCGTCAGCCGATGCGACCAGATCGCCATTGCCGTCATAGATGGCCATGACCGGATCGATTTCACCGGCTGGCAGGGACAGATAGGACGAGTCATAGTCTGCGCCGCCCGACAGTTCGATGGTGTAGAGCTTGCCGGCTTCAACTTCGACCTTGTAGGTGTCGACTTCGCTATACGCGCCGCCATAGGGGCCGGTGCCTTCGTCGATAAAGCCGAAGGTGACGCCGTTGACGTTGAGCGATACGGCGTCTTCGAACGTGTCGCTAACGACATCGGTCGCCGGCTGGAGGATGGCGTCGAGCGTATAGGTGCCGGTCAGGCCCGAGCCGGGATAGGCCCCTGCGCCGATATAATGGGTGCCCGAATAGGTGGCGGTATAGGTCAGCAGCGAATTGACCCCGTCGCCGCCGTCATCGTCCAACGTGATGAGGTCGCCGCTATTGTCGTACAGCAGCAGTAGGGTGTCGCCCAATGCGTCGGCCCCCGTGCCGCGCAGCGAGAACATATAGGTCTGTCCTGCGACCAGATTATAGCTGTAAAAGTCCGTTTCGGTGCCGGTGATCGTGCCGTCGAGAAGGACTTCGGAAGGCGGCGCCTGCACCGCGCTGTCCTTGATCTGCGCCGCATTATGGCTGACAAGGGTTATAATATCCGCGCCGGCGGTGCTGCCGACATGTTTCTGCAATGAAGTAGAAGCGCCCGAGCAACCGGCGCATGCGCAACCGAATACCGCGAACTGATCTGCTGAATGTGTCGATAGATGTTTGGCCATCGTGACAATTCCCCTGCTAACGATTACTCGCTTTGGCCCCCGCCCGGATCGCAACAGAGCATGATTTCTATTTAAGTCAATGGACCATTTACCAAATATCTGACATGCTTCGTATCATGCTGATGCTGCTCGCCCTCTTGTCTTCTCCCATGGATTTTCATTGGCGTGGCGAAACAATCGCCCATTCCGTAAAGGAAGGGGCGGCGGTTGGGGCGCCCGGCAGCAACAGGAAAGGCAAGTCTATGGTCGCCGGATTGCCCTATGCGCGGGGCAAGAGCTTTGCTGGCCTGGATGATTATCTGCGGCATCTGCAATCCAACGCCGCCGTCGATCTGCCCTGGTGGCGGGAAATTCGCCCCGGCGTCTATGAGCATGTGAAGACGATGCGCGGCGCGGCGCCGGAAATCGCGACGCGCGCCGAGCTTATGAAAAAGTTCGGTTTTTCTCGCTGAAAATCAGCTGATCCCTTTCATTTTGCGATAATCGTCGAACAGGCTGAGGAAGCGGTCGATGTCGGCCTTGCTGAGAAAATAGGGGGTGGCGAGGCGCAGCTTGCTGGGGTTGCCGCCGCGGATGCGGACCTTGTGGTTGGTCCATAGCCAGTCCTGCAATTCCATGCGCTGGACGCCTGGCACATTGACCGTGGCGATCGCGCCGCGCAGCGCCGGATCGGGCGATGTCCAGCTTTCCGCGCCGCGCTTCGTCATTTCGGCATGGATATAGTCGGTGAGCATGCGGTTTCGAGCCTCGATCCGGTCCATGCCGATGGCGTTGGCGAAGTCGATCGCGGCATTGAGGCCCATCAGCGTCGGGATGCAGGACGAGCCGATTTGCATATAACGGTCGGCCATGCGGGTGGGGTCGTCATAACCGCCGGTGGCGACCGTGTTCCACACCCGGTCCATCACGCTCTTGTCGCGCAGATAAAGGAAGCCGGTGCCCTTGGTCGCGAACAGCCATTTATGCATCGATCCGGTATAAAGATCGCAGCCTATGTCATTGAGATCGACCTTTATCATGCCCGGGGCATGGGCGCCGTCAAATGCCGATATGATCCCCTTCGACCGGGCGAGCGCCGCAATCTGCTTGGCGGGTAGAATGACTCCGGTCGATGTGCTGATATGGCTGACAAAGATGATCCGCGTTTTCGGCGTGATCGCGTCGTTGATGCGGTTCAGGATTTCGGCGGCATCCCTGGGCGGTTTGGGCATGGCGAATGTCTTCACCACCACGCCATAACGGCGGGACCGGAGCATCCAGGGCATTTCGCCCGATCCATGCTCCTCGTCGCTGATCAGCACTTCGTCGCCGACCTTCATGTCGAAGCCGTTGGCGACATAGCTGTTCGCCTCCGTGCAGTTGCGCAGGATCGCCATCTGTTCGACCTTCGCGCCCATGAAGTCGGCGAAGGGTTTGCGATATTGGTCCCAGCTGCCATAGCCCCAGATCGGATACTCCTCCGATCCGGCTTGCGTCATTTGCTCGGTCGTTTCGAACCCGTCGAAAATGGCCTTGAGCACCGGCCGCGGGGATGAGCCGACCGTGCCGACATTCAGGTTCACGACATCGTCGGGGATCAGGAACTGCGCGCGCAGCGCCTTCCAATAGGCATCGGGATTTGTGTCGCGCAGGCTGGCGGCGGGCAGCGGGACGCTGGTCAGTGAAATGGGGGCCAGCGCCTGCGCGCTGACGGGCGTGACGGCGGACATGGCGGCCGCGCTGCCAAGGAAGGAACGGCGGTCGAGCATCGGACACCTCTCAGGCAAAAGCGGACATAAAATGGTCCGACAGATATTTGCCATGGAAATAACGATACTCGGCCCGAAATCCGCAGGCCTGTTGCGCCTTACAGGACGTCGCCGAACATGAACCAGACCATTGCGCACCAGCCGATCAGCCCGATCACGCCAAGAATTACTCCGGATCGGGCGCGGATGGCGGCGATCAGGCCGGTCGGTTCATCTTCGTCGTCGCTATGCATATCGCCCGATTAGCGTGCGGGGGGCGAATGCTCAACCGGCGGGTTCGGCTTCTTCGGGCGGGGCGTTTTCCCGATTGACCGCCATCAGCCGGCCGGTGAAACATTGCCGCCACCAGCTGATGTCCTGCTGCTCCACGCTGTCCATCATCGCCCGCCAGCGCCGCTTGCGTTCATCCAGCGGCATGGCGAGCGCGCGGTTGATCGCGTCGGACATTTCTTCGGGGCTGTAGGGGTTGATCAGCAGCGCGTCCTTCAACTG
Organism: Sphingobium rhizovicinum; assembly: GCF_042647625.1. Classification (NCBI taxonomy): domain Bacteria; kingdom Pseudomonadati; phylum Pseudomonadota; class Alphaproteobacteria; order Sphingomonadales; family Sphingobiaceae; genus Sphingobium; species Sphingobium rhizovicinum. Next base: position 1,557,008 of record NZ_JBHRVU010000004.1, read on the forward strand.
CATTGCCGCCCCGGCGAAACGGGAGAGGATCAGCACGCCCGGATCAGCAGGATCCTGCGCCGCGACATATTCCTTCGCCACCAGGTTCATCCCGTCGCGCAGCGGCGTGACGAGGCCGATCTTGGCCGCGCGATAGATGCCGGCCAGCTTGTCGCGCGGATAGCCCTGATTGACGTAGCGGATCGGGGTCCAGTCGACATCGCTATATTCGCCGTTCATGCGCCCGGCGATGGCGTCCAGCGTCGCGCGGATCTGCTGATAGCTTTCCACTTCCCCGCGTGATGGCGGCGCGATCTGGGTCAGCACGACCTTGCGATGCTGTTCGGGATGATCCTTCAGGAAACGGCCATAGCCGTTGAACCGCTCCTCCAGCCCCTTGCTGTAGTCCAGCCGGTCGACGCCGACGATCATGGTGCGGTTCTGGAGCGACGCGCGCACCAGTTCGCCCATCTCATCGGCTGTTGCGCTGATGGCGGCATCCTTGAAATCCTGCGCATTGATGCCGATCGGGCAGGCGACGGCCTGAATGGTGCGATCGCCCACGGTCACATAATCGCCGTCAACCGTGCCGTTCATCTCCTTTTCGACATAGTGACGGAAGGATTCGAGCCATTCCTCCGTATGAAAGCCAATCACATCATAAGCGAACAGGGTGCTGACCAGTTTGGTGTGATGGGGCAGCGACACCAGCAGGCGCGTGGGCGGCCATGGGATGTGGAGGAAGAAGCCCATCCGGTTCTTCAGCCCCCGGTCGCGCAGCATCTGGCCCAGCGGGATCATATGGTAATCATGGACCCAGATGACGTCTTCCGGCTCGATCAGCGGACTGGCGGTGTCGGCGAAACGCTGGTTGACGCGGTTATAGCCGCCCTCGAAATCGCGCGCATATTCGGCCAGGTCGATGCGGAAATGGAACAGCGGCCACAGCGTCTTGTTGGCATAGCCATTATAATATTCGTCGACGTCCTGCTCTTCCAGGTCGATCGTCGCGGTCTTGACCCCTTCATCCTCCGCAAAGCCGATATGGCCGGTGAAATTGTCGGTCGTTTCCCCCGACCAGCCGACCCAGATGCCCCGGCTTTCCCGCAGCGCTTGCGACAAGGCGACGGCAAGCCCGCCCTGATTGCCGGTCTTGCTGGGTCTGCTGACCCGATTGGAAATGACGATCAGACGGCTCATCGCATGGCGCTCCACGGTTTGCTCAGCAAGACGGCGCAGTTGATGATGCCGACCAATGAGTAGGTCTGGGGATAGTTCCCCCACAATTCCCCGGTGACGGGGTCTATATCTTCGGAGAGCAGGCCCGCGGCGGTGCGGCGGGACAGCATTTCTTCGAACAAGGTGCGTGCTTCCTCCGTCCGGCCGGTGCGGTGCAGCGCTTCGATCAGCCAGAATGTGCAGACATTGAAGGCGGTGACGGGTTCGCCAAAATCGTCGGGCGCGCTGTAGCGCAGCATGTCATTGCCCCGGCGCAGGTCCGCCTCCAGCGCGGCCAGCGTGCCCAGGAACATCGGATCGTCGGCTTTGAGGAAGCGCATGTCGAGCAACTGAAGCAGCGATGCGTCGCGCGAATCATCCTCAAAATTGGCGGAGATGGCCTGGCTGTCTTGCCGCCATGCCATGTCGAGGATGCGCGTGCGCATCGTATCGGCGCGGTTTTGCCAGTGGATCGCGCGCACCGGCAGGTCGAGCGCAGTGGCCGCATGGGCGAGGCGATCGCACGCCGCCCAGCACATGACCGCGCTGTAGCTGTGCACATGGGCGCGGGTGCGCAATTCCCACAGGCCCGCGTCAGGCTGATCATAGACCTGCCAGGCGCGTTCGCCCACCGCCTCCAGCGCTTCGAAATCGGCATGGCCCGCCATGCGCAGCAGCCGCTGGTCGATGAAGCCCTGAACCGAGGACAGCACGATCTGGCCATAGGCGTCATGCTGTATCTGTTCATAGGCGGCATTGCCCACGCGCACCGGACCCATGCCCCGATAACCGGGCAGGCTTTCCGCCTCCCACTCATGCAGCGTCGCATTGCCGCGCACATCATAGAGCGGCTGGATATGCCCGCCCTTTGCGCCATCCACGATGTTGCGCAGATAGACGAGGTAGGTTTCCAGCACGTCGAGCGCGCCCAGCCGGTTGAGCGCCTCCACCGTATAATAAGCGTCGCGCACCCAGCAGTAGCGATAATCCCAGTTGCGTCCGCTGTCGGCATGTTCGGGGACGGAGGTCGTCAGCGCGGCGACGATCGCGCCCGTTTCCTCATGCTGGCAGAGTTTGAGCGTGATGGCGGATCGGATGACGGCTTCCTGCCATTCGGCGGGGATGGCGAGGCCGCGCACCCACAGCTGCCATTCGTTGATCGTGTCGTCCAGCATCCGCTCGATCGCGGGGCGCAGGGCGTCGGAAAAGCCTTCGTCCGGTCCCATGAAAAAATGCATGTCGGCTTCCAGCCGGAACCAGCTTTCCTGGCTGATCAGGCCGATCGGCGCATTGGTCGACACGCGCATAGCCATATAGGACAGGATGATGCGGATATGGTTGGAGCCGTAGCTGATCGGCACCTTTTCGCCATTCCAGTTGGTCGTCGGGCGGAATTTGACGCGGATGCGCGGGCTGCCTGCCACGGGCCGCACGATGCGGATGAAGGCGACGGGGCGGTACATGCGCCCTTTATGCCGGTGGCGCGGGCAGAAATCATAGGTTTCGATCGCATTGCCCTGCGCATCGCTCTGGCGCGTGACCAATATGGGCGTGTTGCGGATATAATGTTGTTCGACCGCGACGCAATTTTCCAGTTCGATCGCCCAGAAACCGCGCGACTGGCTGTCGTCCCAGCCCTTGTCGTCCAGCAGCGCGGAAAAGACGGGATCGCCATCGACGCGCGGAACGCAGGCCCACACCATGCGGCCGGCGCGATCGATCAGCGCGGAAGCCTGGCAATTGCCGATCGGCCAGAGGTCGAGATTGCGCTCGTTTCCGGCATGGATTGAAGGATTTGGCTCTTGGATCGGTCTGCCCCTTTCTTGGTCGCCATAAGGGGCGCCGGAAATTATCCGGCGGTCCCCTGCGCCAGATAATGCCTGACGGCGGCAACCTGTTCCAAAGAGAATGTCGCCAATGTGGGGCGGGGCGATCCCACGAGGATGCCTGCGCCGCCCAGTTCGACCGCGACGGCAAAGCCTTCCTCATCAGTCACATCGTCGCCGATGAAGACGGGAACGCCGCCCGCCATGGGCGCGCTCTGCATCAGCCGGCGCACCGCGCTGCCCTTGTCCGCGCCGCCGGGGCGCAGTTCATACAGCATCTTGCCCTGTTGCACGGTCAGGTCGTGCTGACGCGCCAGATGCTTGGCCAGATCGGCGGCATCCTCCTCCCACTGGGGGGCACCGCGAAAATGCAGGCCAACGCTGATCGATTTGCGTTCGACCAGCACGCCCGGCTTGTCGCTGGCGAAGGCATTGAAGGCGGCCTCGACCGCGTCGATCGCGGGCAGGCGCGGCGGCGTGTCGATCGCTTCGCCGGGCCGGGCGAACTCCAGCCCATGGGTGCCCGACAGCAGGAAATCGCCAAAGCCCAGATCGCACAAAGTCGCCACCGATCGGCCGCTGACGATCGCCAGCCGCCCGTTCAGCCTGTCGCGCAGGCAGGTCAGCGTGGCCAGCAAGTCGGCATCGACCACGACAGCATCGGGCGTGTCGGCCAGCGGCGCCAGCGTGCCGTCAAAATCCAGGAAAAGCGCCGCGCCGGTCAGCAGGTCGATGGGCGGAGCGGGCAGGGCGATGGGGGAGAGAAGGGTGTTGGTCACGCCCTTAAGAGTGGCGTCTCAGGACGAAACCGCAACCCCCCATCTCGCAATTGCAGCAATTTCCTAGCATCGGCAGGCGGGGTCGCCGGCTGGCTTGTCGGTCCAGGGCGATGTCCACTGGGCGCGATGCAGGGCGCGAAACGCCTGCATGATCCCGGCGATCAGATGGTCGATTCCCTGATTGGTTTGCTCGCGGCCGTCATTCCACAGCCGGTCGTCATATTCGTCGCGCATGATGCGGTCCTTTTCTATGAGTCGGTGACAAAAGAGCGGTGCGATTGTCCGCAGACCGGCTAGTGCCCCATCCGCCGCCGTCGCGCCAACAAAAGGCTGGACGTCATAAATAAGGGCAGCTTATGTTTTGGGGCATGTCCAGCCTGCCGCCCCTGTCCGCCATCCGCGTGTTCGAAACTGCAGCCCGGCTGGAAAATTTCACCGCCGCCGCGCAGGAACTGGGGATGACCCAAGCGGCCGTCAGTTATCAGGTGAAGCTATTGGAGGAACGGCTGGGCATCAGCCTGTTCCAGCGCATCGGGCGCAAGGTTGCGCTGACCGAAAAGGGGCGGGAAATTGCGCCGGTGCTGACCCGCGCCTTCGACCTGATGCGCGACGGGTTCGCCGCCCTGACGCAGGATCATTCGGCGGTGCTGTCGATCAGTTGCACCAACAGCTTCGCCCATCTCTGGCTGGCGCCCAGGATCGGGGCGTTCCAGATGCGCCACCCGCATCTGGCCGTGCGCATCCAGGCGGAGGATGCGGTGGTCGATCTGGCCCGCGACGGCGTTGACCTCGCCATTCGCGGGGGCAAGGGCGACTGGCCGGGGCTGGAGGCGAAGCTGCTGACCCATAATCGGCTGGTGCCCATGTGCAGCCCGGCCTGGCTGGACCGGCATGGGCCGATTGCCGATGCGCATGCGCTTCATGCTCTGCCGCGCCTGTCGCCCGATGATATGTGGTGGCATGAATGGTTCGCCGCGATGGGCGTGGAGGCCGATCCGGCGGACGGCCCGCCCGGCATCGCGCTCGACAGTCAGGTGATGGAGGGACGCACGGCGATTGCGGGGCAGGGGATCGCGATCCTCAATCATTTCCTTTGGAAGACGGAAGTGGAGGCCGGCCTGCTGGTGGAGGCCATGCCCTCCTATGTCCGGGAAATCGCCAGCTACTGGATCGTCTATCCGCCGCACGCCCGCAACACGCCCAAGATCAAGGCGTTTCGCGACTGGATCAGCGCGGAATTCGCCGCCGAGATCGCGGCCGACCATGAAGGGCGCTACTTGCCTCGATGATGCGCCATGCGTATATTCATGCGCATATTTGATGAGGGCTGTCATGACCAAGCAGGAACGGATCGCAACGCGCAAGGCGACGAACCTGTCGCTGGATGTCGACCTTGTGGCCGACGCCAAAGAACTGGGCATCAACCTGTCGCGCGCTTGCGAAGAGGCACTACGCAAGGAAATCGCTGCGGAACGGGGGCGGCGTTGGCAGGAGGAGAATGCCGCAGGTATTGCTGCATCCAACGCCTATGTCGAAAAATATGGATTGCCGCTCGAAAAATATCGGATGTTCTGATGGCGCGCTTTTGCGTGCATCGCTTGCCTGACGATGGCTATGTTCTGGATTGCCAATCCGACCTTCTGGATCATCTGACGACGCGCTTCGTGGTGCCGCTGGTTCCGATCGAGCATGTCGGCACACCGATGGCGAAACTCAATCCTATATTCGATGTGGATGGACAGCGACTGGTTATGATGACTCAATTTTCCGGTGCAGTGTCTGCGCGGTCGTTAGGTAAAGTCGTTTTATCGCTGTGGGATCGGGATTATGATATTTCCAACGCGCTCGACATGCTGACGTCGGGCTATTGACCAAATCCGTTTCCGTTTCGTCCCCGCTTTGCTAAGCCGACCGCAATGACCGATTTTCGCGACCCGTTTGACGCCATCAAGGATCACCCATTCGACAATGCGCTGTCGGAGCGCTATCTGGTCTATGCCTTGTCGACCATCACGGCGCGATCGCTGCCGGATCTGCGCGATGGGCTGAAGCCGGTGCATCGCCGGTTGCTCTGGGCGATGCGGTTGCTGCGGATGGAGCCGGGTGGCGCAAACCCGGACGTGCTGGTCGCCAATCCGGCGCGCAACACCACCAGTTACAAGAAATGCGCCCGCGTCGTCGGTGACGTCATCGGCAAATATCACCCGCATGGCGACGCATCGGTTTATGATGCGATGGTCCGTTTGGCGCAGGATTTCTCGCTGCGCACGCCACTGGTCGATGGGCAGGGAAATTTCGGCAATATCGACGGCGATAATGCGGCGGCGATGCGCTATACCGAAGCGCGCCTGACGCAGGCGGCCGCCGACCTGATGGCCGGGCTGGACGAAGGCACGGTCGATTTCCGCCCCACCTATAATGGCGAGGATGAAGAGCCGGAGGTGTTCCCCGGCCTGTTTCCCAATCTGCTGGCCAATGGCGCCAGCGGCATCGCGGTCGGCATGGCGACCAGCATTCCGCCGCACAATGTCAGCGAACTGATCGACGCGGCCAATCTGCTGATCGACGATCCCGAAGCCGACCATGCCGCGCTGATGCAGATTGTGCGCGGGCCGGACTTTCCGACCGGCGGCGTGCTGGTGGACAATGCGGCGATCATTTCCGAAGCCTATGCCACCGGGCGCGGGGCGTTCCGCACGCGGGCGCGCTGGCACAAGGAGGATGAAGGGCGCGGCGGCTGGATCGCGGTCGTCACCCAAATCCCCTATCAAGTCCAGAAATCCAAGCTGATCGAACAGATTGCGGCGCTGATCAACGACAAGAAGCTGCCGATCCTGGCCGATGTGCGCGACGAATCCGACGCCGAAATCCGCATCGTGCTGGAACCGCGCGCCCGCACGGTCGAACCGCAGATGCTGATGGACAGCCTGTTCCGCCTGACGGACCTAGAAAACCGCTTCTCCCTGAACCTCAATGTGCTGGACGCCACCCGCACGCCGCGCGTTCTGGGGTTGAAGCCGCTGCTGATCGAATGGCTCAAGCATCAGATCGACGTGCTGGTCCGTCGCGCCCAGCACCGGCTGGAAAAGATCGCCGCGCGTCTTGAACTGCTCGACGGCTATATCATCGCCTATCTCAACCTTGACCGGGTGATCGAGATCATCCGGACCGAGGATGAGCCAAAAGAGGTGATGATGGCCGAGTTCCGCCTGACCGACCGTCAGGCCGAAGCGATCCTCAACATGCGCCTGCGATCGCTGCGCAAGCTGGAGGAGATGGAGCTTCGCCGCGAACATGCCGAACTGGTCAAGGAGAAGGAGGAACTGGAGAAGCTGGTCGAAAGCCCTGCCCGCCAGCGCACCCGCCTGAAGAAGGATCTGGCCGCGCTGCGCAAGCGCTATGGCCCGGAAACCGATCTTGGCCGCCGCCGGTCACTGGTGGAGGAAGCTGGCCCGGCCCGGGAAATTCCGCTGGAGGCGATGATTGATCGTGAGCCGATCACCGTCATCCTGTCCGAACGCGGCTGGATCAGGGCGATGAGCGGCCATCGCGATCTGGCGGCCGCCGACACGCTCAAGTTCAAGGAAGGCGATGGCCCGCAATTCGCCTTCCACGCCTATACGACCGACAAGCTGCTGATGGCGACCGCGACCGGCCGGGTCTATACGCTGGCGTCGGACAAGCTGCCGGGCGGGCGCGGCTTTGGCGATCCGGTGCGATCGCTGGTTGATATGGACAATGAAGGCGCGATCATCGCGCTGATGCCGGCGCGCGCGGGCAGCGATCTGCTGCTGGCGTCATCCGACGGGCGCGGCTTTGTGGCGGCGGTGTCCGACATCATGGCCGAAACGCGCAAGGGCAAGCAGGTGGTGAATGTCCGCGCTGGGGCGAAGCTGAGCGTTATTCGCCCCGTTCATCCCGATGCGGACAGCATTGCAGTGATCGGCGAGAACCGCAAATTGCTGGTTTTTTCCCTTACGGAAATGCCGAAAATGGCGCGCGGACAGGGGGTGCAGATGCAGCGCTATCGCGACGGAGGCCTGTCCGATGCGATCGCGTTCAGGCTGTCCGACGGCCTTAGCTGGACCATGGGCGGCGAGTCGGGGCGGACCCGGACGGAAAGCGACATGATGCCGTGGAAGGTGGCGCGCGGCGCTGCTGGTCGCATGCCGCCAACCGGCTTTCCGCGCGACAATCGGTTCTAAATCAGTCGCTTTGCAATTTTTATGAAGTTTTTTCGGATCGGCGAATAGCGTTTCCCGAAAATTTACTCCTTCTGGATACAGCGGGGGTATGGAATCCATGTCGGTGCGCAATTTGCCGGTCGGACAGGCCAGCGACACCCCTCTTGCAGGGGAGGATGGCGTGCATCCCGACATCACCGCCAGGATGACGGATTGGCTGTCGGCGCTGCCGCAGGTGGCGGCGATTTTTGCCTTTGAAAATAACGTCATAAATCTGGTCGAAGGCAATAGCCGGTTCGATATGGCCTTTCACGCCCATTCGGAAACCGGCGCGCGCAACAGCCGGATCATCAACGAATGGCGCGAACGGGTGACGGCCTTCATCCATTCCGGGCGCGATTCGGACAGTTTCGAAATCCGTCGCGACGGCAAGCTGGGGCCGGAATATTTCCTCTGCACCATCGGCCGCCTGCCCGCGGTGGAGGGGCGGCCCGAACATTATCTGTTCACCGCCATCGACCGCACCAGCGAACGGGCGATCGAAAAGAATCTGCGCCGCGAACTTCTGTCGGACGGCCTGACCGCCTTGCCCAACCGGACCGGCTTTGGCGAAGAGATTGACGATCGGCTGGCCAACGCCCTCTGGCCCGACAATGCCCAGTTCGGCATCATTGCGATCGATCTCAGCCGGTTCAGCCGCGTCAATGAATCGCTGGGTCCGATGGCGGGCGACGAACTGCTGATTACGGTGGCCAAGCGGCTGAAGTCCAGCCTGCGGCAGGGCGATGTGCTGGCCCGCATCGGCGGCAATGATTTTGCTATTTTTGCAAGGTTAAACAATGGTTTGTCGGATGCTCTGCATATCGTTCAGAGGATCAGGGAAGCGCTGAGCTCGCCGATCCGCCTGAGTGATCTGCAAATCCGCGTCGATTGCGCGATCGGTTGCGCGCTGTCGATCAATCTGGACGATGATCCCGACGATGTCGTGCGCAAGGCGCAGGCCGCGGTGAAGATCGCCAAGCGCAGCGGCAAGGTGGAAATCTATCGCAACGGCGTGCTCAAGGAAGCGCAGCGTCGCTTCTCGATCGAAAGCCGCCTGCGCGATGCGCTGGCCCAGGGTGGCCTGACTTTGGCCTATCAGCCGCTGATTCATCTTCAGACGGGCGAAATTACCGGGTTTGAGGCGCTGGCCCGCTGGGATGACGAGGAACTGGGCCGGGTGTCCCCGGTGGAATTCATCGCCGTTGCCGAAGAAAGCGGCCTGATCACCCCGCTGGGCCGCTGGGCCGCCTATGAAGCGGCGCAGGCGCTGTCGCGCTGGGACGCGAAGTTCGGGCAGGCGCTGCCGGTTGGCGTCAACGTCAACCTGTCGCCGATCCAGATGGCGCGTGATGACGTCGCCTCCATGTTCGAAGAGGCGCTGCGCTATTCCGGCGTCGCCGGCAACCGGCTGACCGCCGAATTGACCGAAAGCGCGATCATCGCCGATCCTGACAAGGCGCGTAAGCTATTGTTCGCGCTCAAGGATCTTCAGATGCCGATCGCCATGGACGATTTTGGCACTGGCTTTTCCAATCTGGCCAGCCTGCACAGCCTGCCGATCGACATTTTGAAGATCGACCGCAGCTTCGTATCGTCGATGCTGGAGGATCGCGACAAGGTCGTCATTGTTCGCACCATATTGTCACTGGCGGAATCGCTGAACCTGAAGGTCACGGCGGAAGGCATAGAGACGCAGGAACTGGCCCACGCCCTGCAAAAAATGGGCTGCTGGCAGGGGCAGGGCTATTATTTCGCCAAGGCCATGAGCGAAGGCGAAGCCTTTGACTATTGGCGCGCCCGCTGGAATTTCGAAACGGTCTGATCCGCCAGTTCTGCGACGCGCTCCGCGTCAGGAAAATCCTCCGCCACCCACAATCGCTGCACCTCGTGCAACGCCTTCGCCACATCGGGGCCGGGCTGCAAACCGCGCGCGATCAGGGCTCCGCCGCCGATCGGCAAGGTTGGCGGCGTCCAGTCTTCCAGCGTAGCGATGGCCCCCAGCGGTTGTGCCGCATCCAGCAACAGCCGGTCGATCGCCCCCTCCATGCCAACGCGATAGGCCAGCGCGCGCGGCGTTTCGCCCGCGACCGCCGGGTCCAGCGCCGTCATTAGCCGCTTGCGCGCCTTGTTCGACAATTTGAGCCGTGCGCCGACCTGATCGGCCAGCGTCGGGTCATGCGGCAACAGCGCGGCAAGGCGGCGCAGGGCGGAGGCGGGGAGCGCGCTGTCCGCCTCCCGCCCGATCAGCGTTTCGACCCGGTCCACCCCGTCCATCCGCACTTCAGGCAGGACCGGCGTCAATATGCCGCCGTCGACCATCAGACGCAGCGCATGGATCGGTGCGGCGACGCCCAGCAATTTGAGCAGTTCGTCGGCAATTCGCTCGCGCGACAGGGCCATCAGGCTGTTGGCGGCGGCGACGCAGGCGTCATAGGCGGCGGCGTCCAGTTCATTGCCGCCATAGCGCGCCAGAAACCGGAAATAGCGCAGGATGCGCAGATGGTCCTCCGTGATCCGGGCGGAGGCGTCGCCGATGAAGCGCAGTCGTCGCGCCTCCAGATCGGGCAGGCCGCCAAAATAGTCGCTGATCGCTCCGCTCGCCGGATCGGCATAAAGCGCGTTGATGGTGAAGTCGCGCCGGGCCGCATCCTCGCGCCAGTCGTCGGTATAGGCGATGGTCGCGCGCCGCCCGTCGGTGCTGACATCGCGGCGCAGCGTCGTGATTTCGACCGGGCCGTCGGCAAGAACGGCGGTGATCGTGCCATGGTCGATGCCGGTCGGCACCGCCTTGATCCCAGCCGCCTTCAGCCGGTCGACCACATCCTGCGGGGCCAGCACCGTCGCGACGTCCAGATCATTGACTGGCAGGCCCAGCAGCGCGTCGCGCACGGCGCCGCCCACGAAACGCGCCTTGCCATCCCCGGCGTCCAGCGCGGCGAGCAGACCATCCAGGCCCGGGCGATGACGCCAGGCGGCGTCAGGCAGTAAAAGTGTCATGGCCCAGCCTTCGGGACAGATTGGCAAGAATGGCGGCGGTGATCCCCCAGATGCGGCGATCCTGCCAGAAAATCTCATAATAGGCCCGCATCGCGCCGGCATATTCGACCTCGCGCCGGATGCGGTTGGCCGGGTCCAGCGCAAAGGCCAGCGGCAGTTCGAACCAGTTCGCCACCTCGCCCGCCTGTGCGCGCAGCGGCAGGTCGGGCGGGATGACGCCCAGCACTGGAACGATGTCGAACCCGGTGAAGGTGCAATAGCGATCGGACGTGCCGATCACCTGCACAGCATCGGGGGGCAGGGCGATCTCCTCCTGCGCCTCCCGCAGCGCACCGGCAATTTCGTCGGCGTCGCCCGGATCCACCCGGCCGCCGGGGAAGGCGATTTGCCCGGCATGTTTGCGCAGCGTGGTGGCGCGTTCCGTCAGGATCAGGCCGGGTTCGGGCCGGTCGGTGATGGCCACCAGCACGGCGGCGGGCGCAAGCGCAATATCTTCCACGATCCGCGGGTCGCGCACATCCGACAGGGCAAGCATTTCCCGCCGATGCCCCTCCTCCAGTGCGGCGCGCAGCCTTTCCGTCAGGCTCATGCAGCGCCGTCCAGCGGGAAGAAGGCGCCCTCGCTCCACAGGCCGATGCGCTCGCCATCTTCCTCCAGCGCCAGGTTCATCAACTCATAATAGACGCTGCGCGCGATCAACGCCTCCATGCCGCCGCGCACATGCAGATAGGGGTGCGGGCCATCGGGCGTTTCGCGCAGGGTCAGGCCATGGTCGGCGCTCGCCGTCACCAGATCGCCGCTGTTCAGGCGAAAGATCAGCGTGCGCATGCGCCCGTCGCCCTCGGTCTTCAGTTCGACCGCGACAAAGGGGGCGTCCTCCACCTCTATGTCCAGTTTTTCGACCGGGGTGACGAGGACATGGCTGCCATCCGGCTCGCGCCGCAGGATGGTGGAAAACAGGCGCACCATCGCTTCGCGGCCGATGGGCGATCCCTGATGATACCATGTGCCGTCACGGGCGATGCGCATGTCGCTGTCGCCGCAATGATCGGGATTCCATTTCTCCACCGGCGGCAGCCGCTTTTCGGCCAGCAGGCGCGCTATGTCGGCCAGCGACAAAGTGGACAGGTCGGGCAAGGGCTCCATCGGCATGGGGCGGAGATAGGGACGTCCTTGCCCGAAGGCAAAGAAGTAATTTCTACGCCGTGACAGTGATGCGCGGCGCCAGTATGCCCACGCCGCCGATCGGACGGCCATCGACCGACAGCGCCAGCAGACGCCGTTTCTCGAACGGGCCGGGCGCGTCCCATCCGTCGGTGCCATCGGCGGTGAAGCCCCAGAAACGGCCATAATATTCGGGATCGCCGATCATCATCAGCGGTTCTGTGCGCAGCGTCCGGGCGGCGGCGACCACCGCATCCATCATCGCGCGGCCATGCCCGCCCTTTTGATGCGCCGGCTCGACCGCCACCGGGCCGACCATGATCAACGGCAATTGTCCGTTATCGGCCTGTTGTCCGCCATCGGTCAGCGTCAGCGCCACCGGCCAGCTTTGCAGCGATCCGATCAGCGCGCCATCATCGTCCACCACGGCAAAGGACAGGGCCGGGAGCCAGGGCATGCCGTCGCGGATCTTGTAGGCGGTGCGGCCATGGCGATCAGGACCAAAAGCCGCATCGAGCAGCCGCTCGATCGCCGCGTCGGACTGATTATCCAGGGGCACAATATGAGACACGACTTGCCGTTCCGCCATCAATGGCGCATGGGGCAGCGCCGGAGCGGCGGGCTTTAGCGTCCATGCCGCAAAATGAAAGACTAAATAGGCCCCGCCTTTCGGCAGGAGATGGGCCATAAGTGGCAGGCTATGCAGACTGGATTTGACGATTTTCTGACGCTGGAGGTCAATAACCTGCACGTCGACGTGCTGACCGGCATTTATTCGGAGGAGACGCATCTCCCCCAGCCGCTGCGCATTTCCATCCGCGCGCGCCTGCGAATCGCCGATCATTATGAGCCAGGCACGCCGCTGACCGCGTCCAAAAATTACATGGACCTTAAGCATGCCGCGTCGACCGCGCTGCCCGAGGGCGTGCATTTCACCCTGATCGAAGCGGTGGCCGATCATATCATCGACACCATCTTCCTTCAGGACGACAAGGTCAGCCATGTCGAAGTGAAGATCGTCAAGCTGGCGCTGAGCGAGCGGGGCGAGGAAATCGGCATCACGCTGGGCCGCGGCCGGAAATAAGCGAACGGTGCTCCTGCGAAAGCAGGAGCCCAGGGTTCAACGATGCACCCTCCATTCTGGGCTCCTGGTTTCGCAAGAGCACCTAGAGCATAATCCGTTCATACTGAACGGATTATGCTCTATTTCTCTTTTGTTTTCCGCATTTTCCGAGCCAGCAGATGATGCCATCTGCTTCGAAAATGCTCTAACATCATCCCTTCTTGATCAGCCCGATCTCGATCAGCCGCTCGGTCAGATAGTCATGCGCGCTGATCGGCTCCTGCCGGCGCGGATTGTCTTCGCTCACGCATTGCGGCAGCGCATCGATCATGAAATCGGGGCGCAGATGCAGGAAGAAGGGCATGGAATAGCGCGAATGGCCGCGCCGTTCGGGCGGCGGATTGACCACGCGATGGCTGGTCGATGGCAGCACATGGTTGGTCAGTCGCTGGAGCATGTCGCCGACATTAATCGCCAGCGCCCCCGGCGGCGGCACCACCGGCAGCCAGTTGCCGTTCCGGTCCTTGAGTTCCAGCCCGCCTTCTTCCGCGCCCAGCAACAGGGTGATGAGGTTGATGTCCTCATGCGCGCCGGCGCGAATACCCGGAGCCTGTGGCGACACCGGGGGATAATGGAGCAGCCGCAGGATCGAATTGCCATTGTCGATCGGGCCGTCGAACCAGCGTTCGGGCAGCCCCAGATAGAGGGCGATGGCCGACAATAGCTCCGCGCCGACGCGATCGAACTCGCGATAGAGTTTGGCGAAGACCGGCTTGAATTCCGGCATTTCCGTTGGCCAGATATTGGGCGGCATGGTTTGCGCCAGCGGATCGCCTTCTGGCAGGTCGCGGCCGACATGCCAGAATTCCTTCAGGTCATTCTCGCTCGCGCCCTTGGCAATCTCCACGCCAAAGGCGGTGTAGCCGCGCTGGCCGCCATTAAATTTTGCGTCGTAGGCCTGCTTGGCTTCGACAGGCAGGGCGAAGAAATCGCGCGCCAGCGCCCATCCATTGTCGACCAGCGACTGGTCCATGCCATGGTCCTTCACCATGGCGAAGCCGAACCGTTGAAAGGATTGGCCGAAAGCCTGGGCGAAATCCGCCTTGGACATATCCGCCATGGACAGGACGGGCACCTGATCCAGTACCGTTTGCGACACTTTATCGTCTCCAGAAATCGAAGTGGGGCACGCCACCCATATGGGGCCGCCCGCCTATGGGTGCATCCTTGATCGCGCCGGGCCGCTGTTGCAAGGAGGCAAAATGAATTACTGGCTGATGAAATCGGAACCCGACGCCTTTTCCTATGACGATCTGGTCAGGAAGGGGAAGGCGGAGTGGGACGGCGTGCGCAATCATGCGGCGCAGGGCCATATGCGCGCCATGCGCCGGGGCGACCTGTCGATCTTCTATCACAGCAATATCGGGGTCGAGGCGGTCGGCATCATGGAGATTGTCGAGGAGGCTGCGCCCGACAGCACCGACGACAGCGGCAAGTGGATCGCGGTGCATGTCGCGCCGCGCGAAAGGCTGGCCAAATCGGTGACGCTCAAGGCGATGAAGGCCGATTCGGCGCTGTCGAACATGGTGATGTTGCGCCAATCGCGTCTTTCTGTCGCGCCGCTCACCAAGGCCGAGTTCGACCATATTGTCGCAATGTCAAAGGCTTGAAATCGTCTTTGCAGACTGGGTGAAACCCGATTGCACATTACGCAATCAGCGCGCCGTTTTTTGCGATTGTCGCTTTGTCGCACTGCAACATAGAAGCAACGTCAACAGAACAAGAATATAAGAGGTGTTTGATCGGCATTCACAAGGAGTTTACCCATGCGAATGCTGTCCAAGTTGTTTGTTGCTGGCGTTGTTAGCGCTACCGTCGCCACCGCCGCTTATGCCGAAGACGCCGCTTCCAAGCAGCGCTTCACCCACGAAGGTTACACCTATGTCTATCAGGTGAAGGACACCAAGACTGGCAAGGTGATTTCGGGCCGTCGCTTCCCCGACGCCGTCGCCTTCAACCTGGCCGTCAAGAATGGCAAGGTTTCGGGCACCTCGGGCGGCCAGCAGGTTGCCTTCAAGGTGGAAGAGGCCCGCGGCGCCGCTTCGGAATAATCGCCGAGCGCCTGCAAAAAGTTAGGGACGGCATCTGACGGGATGCCGTCCCTTTTTTCTTGGCTTCGCATGGCCGATCAGGCTGCGATCGAAAGCCGACGCCCGCTCCAAAGGACGTCGGCCCGATCCGCCCGATCGATCAGCGGCAGCGACGCTTGCTGTCGATTTCCTTGCCCAGCAGGGCGCCGCCGGCCGCGCCCAGGATCGTGCCGGTGGCGCGGTCGCCACGGGTGTCGATCGCCCGGCCGACCAGTGCGCCGCCCACGCCGCCGACGATCAGGCCGGTCGTGCCGTTGGACTTGCGGCAATAGGTGCGGCCGTCGCGGCCACGCCATTCCTTGTAGCGATAATGTTTGCGCGCCTGCGCACCATCGGTGGGCACCGCCATTGAAACGGGAACGGCCAGCGAAAGGGCGGCCAGGGCCATCAGGGCTTTACGCATATCTATCTCCTCCATAAGCGTGATTTGGCGTTTGAACCCGCATATATTGATCTGGGTTGCATGAACGTCAGGCAACGGTTCAAGCCCTTGTTTCTCAAGACATAAATTTTGAGGCAAAATGATGCGCGCAGACGATGAACGGGATGGAAAGGCGTTGATCGCAGCCCTGGGTCTGGCCCCGCATCCCGAAGGCGGCTGGTATAAGGAGACCTGGCGCCCCGCCGCCGCGCCGGGCGAGCGGCCGATGGGCACGGCGATCCTGTTTCTGCTGGAGGCGCATGAGCGGTCGCACTGGCACCGCGTCGATGGCGAGGAAATCTGGTTCTGGCATGCCGGCGCACCGTTGATCCTGTCGGTCGCGGCGGAAGGGCAGCCGGCCAGCGACCTGCTGCTCGGCCCCGATGTGCTGCATGGCCAGATGCCGCAGGGCCGCGTGCCCGCCCATCACTGGCAGGCGTCGACGCCGCAGGGCGGATGGACGCTGGTCAGTTGCACGGTCACGCCGGGCTTCGATTTCGCCGGCTTCACCCTGGCCCCGCCCGACTGGTGGCCGCCGGCCTGAACTTATCCACACTTATCCACAGCTTTGTGCGGAGCCTGTCAAAAAACCGTCCGATTTCGCTTTGAACGACTCGGATCTGGTGAGACCATGCCTGTATCGAGACGACGGAAACGGAGCGATCCAATTCCAAAAATGAACGAGAAATCAGTCATTTAAATCGGATCGATCGTTCGATGGAAGGCCCTGTCCGCAAGGATATGGTCTCTACCAAAGAACGGGACGCTTGCAGTCCATGCCGGGTACGCGCGAAAGTGAACGTCGGGCAGGGACATAAAGCGACCAGCACCGGGACGGCGGCCCTTGGCCAGGCCCGGAGCAAAGCCGGATCACCGGATTCGCATGCGGGCCAGCCCCGCTTGCGCAAAGGGTGAAACGGATACGCCGGGCCGATGATCGCATCCCTGCCCGGGACGCGGATCGATAGACCTGACGGAAGTGGGGACCGGCAGCAATGCCGGCCCCCATTTTGTTTTGGGGAACGGCATGCCTGCCTGAAAAATGGTGCGGATGAGGGGATCGAAACCCCGACCTTCGGTTTACAAAACCGCTGCACTACCGCTGTGCTAATCCGGCCCGTCCTTTCGGGTGCGACGCCCTTACTATCAGATCACGCCAAAGGTCCAGCCTCAGTCGCGGCAATTTGCGCTGTCATCGCCGGCGGCGTCCAAAGATCGGGGCGCAGCGCCATTTTTCGCATCCATGCGGCGGTCACGATCGCGTCGGCGGCATGATCGTCGGGCATCGCGCCATCATGCGCATCGCTGCCCAGCGCCATCAGCGCTGCGTCAAGCGCCGCGCGATCGCGCATCTTCGTCCGCCCCTTGGGCCGCCCCGCGGCGCGCGCGGCGATGCTGGTGTATATCTCCACTACAAGCGAACCGGGCGCGGCCGGCAGAGGATCGAACGGCCACACCGGCACATGAAGGCGAATATGATGGAGCAGGCGCATGCCGGCAAAGCTGGCCTTGGCCACCTGCGCCGCGCCGATCGCGTCATAGATGGTGGAGGGCTTGCCGCCGCCGCCCGCCTTGTAATGCGCCTCGCACGCGCGATTGTGCAGGAAATCGGCCTTCACCCCGTCCGCCTTGCCGAAATAGAAATGCCGGCGATGGGCGACCTCCAGCAGGCTCGCCGCGCCCAGATCAACATCGTCGCAGATCGCATCGACATAGGCCCAGAAGGCAGGCCCATCCTGCGGCACGCCATCGCCGGGCAGATAGTCGCCCCGCGCGACAAAGGGCGGCGCAAAGCTGAAATCGAAACCGAACAGGGTGGGCGCATCCGCTGCGGTCTTCACCAGCCAGTCCGCCACCGCCTGCCGCGACCAGATGCCGCCGGGCGCGGGGATCAGGCGCGGGACCGCCTGTCCCGCTTCGCACAGGGCGACGGCGATCCCCTTGTGCCGCGCGCCCTTCGCGCCTGACCAGTCGATCGCGGCAAAGCGCGAAAAATGGGGCGTCACGCCGGCCCGCGTTCGGCCCGCAGCCTGTTCCAGTGCGCGATCCGTTCGGCAATGCGCGCCTCGAACCCGCGATCGATCGGCTGATAGAAGGTCTGCGGCGTCATCTCTTCGGGCCAGTAATTGGCGCCGGGATGAAAAGCCCTGATCGGCGTCATGATCATATTGATAGCCCTTGCCATAGCCGACCTGCTTCATCAGCTTGGTGGGGGCGTTGACGATGTTCATCGGCGGCATCAGCGATCCAGTGTCGCGCGCCGATTTGAACGACGCCTTCATCGCCATATAGCCGGCATTGGATTTGGGCGCAGTCGCGCAATAAATGCACGCTTGCACGATCGCCAGTTCCCCCTCCGGCGACCCCAGAAATTCATAGGCGTCCTTGGCCGCCAGGCATTGCACCACCGCCTGCGGATCGGCCAGGCCAATATCCTCCGTGGCGAAGCGCACCAGCCGGCGCAGCACATAGAGCGGCTCTTCCCCCGCCGTCAGCATCCGCGCCAGATAATAGAGCGCCGCCTGCGGATCAGACCCGCGCAAGGACTTATGCAGGGCGGAAATGAGGTTGTAATGCCCCTCCCGATCCTTGTCATATACGGCGACGCGGCGGTGGAGCAGGGCGGACAGGCCCGCCGGATCGAGCGGCGTGGAAATCGCGATTGAATAGAGGGTTTCGACCTGATTGAGCAGGAAGCGCCCGTCGCCGTCCGCGCTGGCCAGCAACGCTTCCCGCGCGGCCGGATCGAGCGGCAGCGGCCGACCCGTCAGCGTTTCGGCCCGATCGAGCAACTGCGCCAGCGCGCGCGCATCCAGCCGCCGCAGGATCAGCACCTGCGCCCGCGACAACAGCGCCGCATTCAGCTCGAAACTGGGGTTCTCGGTCGTCGCGCCGACCAGCGTCACCGTGCCGTCCTCGACAAAGGGCAGGAAGCCGTCTTGCTGCGCCCGATTGAAACGATGGATTTCGTCCACGAACAGCAGCGTCTTTTCGCCCATCCGGCCATGCTCCTTGGCCGCGGCAAAGACTTTCTTGAGGTCGGCGACGCCGGAAAATACGGCGGAGATCGGCGCAAAGCGCATGCTCACCGCATCGGCCAGCAGGCGTGAAATCGTCGTCTTGCCCGTGCCCGGCGGCCCCAGAATATGATGGAGGACAGGCGTCCCGCGGCCACCATCCGGCCGATTGCGCCGTCCGGGCCGGTCAGATGTTCCTGCCCGACCACATCGGCCAGCGTGCGCGGGCGCAGCCGGTCGGCAAGGGGGGCGGTTTCGATATGGTCCGACGGCTGGCCGGCGAAGAGGTCGCTCATCATTTCACCGTTCGCCCTGAGCCTGTCGAGCCGAAGGCCGGGCTGCGCCCAACGGCTGTTCTTTCTTGAAGGAAAATGCAGGGCTTCGACAGGCTCAGCCCGAACGAACTATAGAAATGATCCCTTATTATGGAACCGGGCTGGATCGCGGCGACAGGCCATGCGCGCGCTGGCGGATGATCCGCAAATAGGTGTCGACCAACGCCTGATTGACCTGATCCCATCCATTGCGTTCGGCCCGCGCCTGCGCCGCTGCGCCCGCCTTTTGCCGGATGCTGGTGTCCAGGCAATAGGATTCCAGCGCGTCGGCAAAGTCGCCGATCGCGCCGGGGCGGATCAGCCGGCCGGTCACGCCTTCCGTCACCAGGCTTTCGCTGCCGGTCGCGCGCGCGGCAACGGTCGGCAGACCGCACGCCATCGCCTCCAGCGTCACATTGCCGAAGGTTTCGGTGACGGACGGGTTGAACAGCATGTCCATGCTGGCGACCGCGCGGCCCAGCTCCGGTCCCTTCTGGAACCCCGTGAACACCGCCTGGGGTAGGCGGTTCTGAAACCATTCGCGCGCTGGGCCTTCGCCTACTACCAGCACCTTGTGCGGCACCTGACGCAGGCCCAGCTGATCGATCGTGTCGGAAAAGACATCCAGCCCCTTTTCCATGACCAGCCGGCCGATAAAGCCGATCGCCGGCACATTATCCTCTATGCCCTGCGCCCGCCGCCAGTTCAGGTCGCGCCGGCCGGGATTGAAAATCTCCCGGTCTATGCCGCGCGTCCAGATGCCGACATCATAGCTCATCCGCTGTTCGCGCAGCAGTTGCGCCATGGATTCGGACGGCGCGACAATGGCGTCGCAGCGGCGATAGAAGCGGCGCAGCACCGATTCGACCAGCGGCTCCAGAAAGGCCAGCCCATAATAGCGCGGATAGGTTTCGAACCGGGTGTGGACCGATGCGACCGTGGGCAATCCATGCCGCGCGCCCAGCTGAGCGCGCCATGGCAGAGCGGATCGGGGCTGGCCAGATGGATCAGGTTGGGCTGGAACGCGGCCAGATCGCGCTTGAGCGCACCCGACAGGCGATAGGGCACGCGATATTCCTTGCGCCCCGGAACGGCGAAGGATGGCGCGCTCACCAGGTCGCCCGCCGGCTCGAAGGCGGGCGTGTCGGTGGTGGGGGAATAGACGCGCACCTGCGCGCCCTGGCGCAGCAGATAGGCGACAAAGCGATTGAGCGCCTGGTTCGCGCCATCGCGCACATAATTATAGTTGCCACTGAACAGGGCGACACGAAGGCCGGTTGCTTGCATCGCCGCCCCTTAGCTCAAACGGCGCAAAAACCCAAGGGAACCAGTCAAGCCCTTGGGATTTATGCCCTCGTAGGCCTGAGGCACGGCCGACGCGGTTGCCCCCGAACAGGAGAGGATGCCCAGATGACCGAGACTTTCCATAACGGGATGCGGGTCCGGTGGAATTGGGGGCAGGGTGTCGGCCGGGGACGGATTGCGGAGCGATTCGACCGGCACGTCGAACGCAGCATCGCGGGCGCATTGGTGCGTCGCAACGGATCGCCGGCTGATCCCGCCTATCTGATCCGCGTCGACAGCGGCGGCGAAGTGCTGAAACTGGCGTCGGAACTGAGCGAAGCATAGGGCCATGCCCGCGCGATCGGCCATCGCGCTCCGTCATCCGCCATGGCATGAAGAGGCATGACGACGCCTCATATGACCATCGACGCGCTGCTGGTCGGCACGCCCGTTCCCTTTCGCGGTGACGACTATAGCGCCATCGCCAAGACCCCGGTCGATGGTCCGGTGCAGATTGGCTGGGACGGATTTGCCGGCAATGCCGTCGCCGACCTTGTCCATCATGGCGGCTGGGACAAGGCGATCCACCTTTATCCGCAGGACCATTATGACTGGTGGCGGCAGCGCAAGCCCGGCCAGCCCCTGCTCGATGCGCCCGGCGCCTTTGGCGAGAATATCGCCTCGCGCGGGATGACCGAAACGCAGATATGTCTGGGCGATCGCTTTTCGCTGGGCAGCGCCATCGTGGAGGTCAGCCATGGTCGCCAGCCCTGCTGGAAGCTCGATCATCGTTTCGCCGCGCGCGACGTGATGGCGACGATCGTCAAACCGGCCATTTCGGCATCTATTTCCGCGTGATCCGCGAAGGGGAGGCGATGGCCGGCACCCGCATGGACCTGCTCGACCGGCCCTGGCCCGACTGGAGCATCGCCCGCGTCTTCCGCCTGCTGATCGGCGGCGGGCACAAGGCGGACTCGCAGGCGGTGCGCGCCCTGGCCGACATGCCGGTGCTGGCGGAAGCCTGGCGGGAAAGGGCGCGCAAGCTGGCGGGGTAGGGGTTGGTGACGAGCATTTACGGTCATCCTCTTCACCCTCTCCCGCTTTCGCGGGAGAGGCAACGGAGACTTGGCAGCTTGCTGCCTAGTCGCAGTCGGTGAGGGTCTTTCTTCTTTCTGGGCAATAGCTTGCCGCCAGCGAGAAGAAAGACCCTCACCCAACCCTCTCCCGTGAAGAACGGGAGAGGGCTACGAAAAGCCGCCATTCCGCTTCCCACCCATCTCCGCCATCCTGTCCTACATCCTCCCGCCATGGCAGCATTTGCTCTGCTCTTTCCCATCGTCCGGCCGCAGGCGAAGTTGGAAATATAATTTCCGACTTTTCTTCCAGAATTTCAAAATCGGCGGGAAATATGCGAAGTTACGCCGCGTCTCCCCATTATCGGCCGTTCAGGGCAAAGGCGCTTCCACCCGGTCGCCATGGCTCTTGGGCGCAGAGGTCACAAGGATGTCGACCGGCGCTGCGTTGCGGTTCTGCGCTTGATGCGGCACCCCCGGCGCGATCTCCATCCCCTGTCCGGCGGTCAGTCGGTGGGTGACGCCGCCTGCCTCCATCGTCAGTTCGCCGGCCAGAACATAGAAAAACTGCCGCGCCTTGCCATGATAATGGCGCACCTCGCTGGTTCCGGGCTGGATGCGTTCCTGAATGACGGACAGATCGTCCCGCTTCACCAGATGCCAGCCTTCATTCACGCCGCCCCAGACATAATGTTCGGCCCCTTCGCGCTGGACGACGACGGGGGCGGGGGTAGGGGCTGGGGCGGGTGGCGCGCCGGCAGCGGCGACGAGCATCAGATAGAGGGCGGTCATGCCTCGGATAAACGATCCGTGCGCTGCGCCCCGCCATGCCGCTGGCGTCGGCGGCGGCACGCCCCTATACCCGGTCCATGGCATCGACCCAGAAGCACAAGAAACCCGATAAAGTCCGGCCCGCCGGCTTCCCCACCCGCGATCAGGTGATGGAATTCATCACCACATCCGATACCCCGCCGGCAAGCGGGAAATCGCCAAGGCGTTCGGCCTGAAAGGGCAGGAGAAGATCGCGCTCAAGGCGCTGCTCAAGGACATGGCGGATGAAGGGCTGATCGACCTTGGCCCGGCCCGCGCTTTCCACAAGATGGGCGGCGTGCCCAAGGTGACGGTGCTGCGCATCATCGACGTTGACGACACCACCCTGATCGCCACCCCCGAACGCTGGGAGGCGGAGGGGCAGCCGGCCCCGCGCCTGCGCGTGGTGGAGCGCGGCAAGCGGGGGGCGCTGACGATCGGCGACCGTATCCTTGCCCGCACCGAAGAGGCCGGGCGCGGCTGGATCGCTCATCCGATGAAGAAGCTCGCCAAGTCCAGCGAGGAATTGCTGGGCGTGGTCGAGGAAATGGCCGATGGCAAATTATGGCTGCGTCCGGTCGACAAGCGCATCCGCAAGGATACGCCAATCAGTGATGTCGGCACGGCCAAACCCGGCGATCTGGTGCTGGCCGAACCCCATGGCCGCCCGCCGCGCATTTCCGCGCGCGTCACCGACATTCTTGGCGATCCCTTCGCCCCGCGCAGTTTCAGCCTGATCGCGATCCACAAACATGGCATCCCACATGTCTTCCCCGATGGCGTCGAGGAGGAAGCGGTCAAGGCGTCCGCCCTGCCGCTGCATGAGGACAAGCGCGAGGATCTGCGTCACCTGCCGATCGTGGCGATCGATCCGGTGGACGCGCGCGACCATGACGATGCGGTCTGGGCCACGCCCGATGAGGACGAAGCCAACCCCGGCGGGTTCAAGGCGATCGTCGCTATTGCCGACGTCAGCTACTATGTCCGCCCCGGCAGCGCACTGGACCGGGAAGCGCGCAAGCGCGGCAACAGCGTCTATTTCCCCGATCAGGTCGTGCCGATGTTGCCGCACGAACTGTCGTCCGACATGTGCTCGCTGCGCGCCGGACAGGACCGGGCGGCCATGGCCTGCCACCTGACGATCAACGCCAATGGCAAGGTCACGGCCTGGCGCTTCACCCGCGCCGTCATCCGCGTGGCGGCGGTGCTCGCCTATGAAGATGCGCAGGCCGCGATCGACGCCCTTTCTACCGTTCGCCCTGAGCCTGTCGAAGGGCCGTCCTTTTCCTCGAAGAAAGAACAGGGCTTCGACAAGCTCAGCCCGAACGGGGTAGATTTAGTTGAACATTCCTTAAAGCCCCTCTGGGCCTGCTGGGCGCTGTTGCAAAAGGCGCGCACGGCGCGCGATCCGCTGGCGCTGGACCTGCCCGAACGGCGCGTGGTGCTGGACGACTATGGCAAGATCGTCAGCGTCGCCATCCGCGAACGGCTCGACGCGCATATGCTGATCGAGGATTATATGATCGCGGCCAATGTCGCGGCGGCCAAGGCGCTGGAGGCGAAGAAGGCGCCGGTCATGTACCGCGTGCATGAAGCGCCCAGCCGCGACAAGCTGGTCGCGCTCAAGGAATATCTGGCGACCTTCGACATCGACTTTGCGCTGGGGCAGGTGATCCGCCCCGCGACCTTCAACCAGCTGATCCGCAAGGTCGGGGAGTCGGAGGAGAAGGAGCAGATCATGACCCAGATCCTGCGCAGCCAGACCCAGGCCTATTATGCGCCGCAGAATATGGGCCATTTCGGGCTGGCGCTGGGCAGCTACGCCCATTTCACTTCCCCCATTCGTCGCTATGCGGATTTGCTGGTGCATCGGGCGCTGGTCGGCGCCTATGGGCTGGAACTGCCCGCGCCCAAGGATAAGGCGGTTCCGGATCGCTCCTCGCTCAGCCAGGATGATTATGAGAATATGGGCCGGGTCGGCGAGATGATCTCCGGCCATGAACGGCGCGCGATGGAGGCGGAGCGCGAGACGATCGACCGCTATGTCGCCGCCTTCCTGTCCGCCCATGTCGGCGAAGTCGTGCAGGCGCGGATTACGGGCGTGCAGAATTTCGGCTTCTTCGCCACGGTGGAGGGGCTGGGCGGCGACGGGCTGGTCCCGGTGTCGACCATGGGCGCTGAACATTTCTATTATGATGAAGCCGGCAAGGCCTTGCAGGGCGTGGAAAGCGGAGATCGCTACACGGTCGGCCAGCGGCTGGAACTGCGGCTGGCGGAGGCGGATCCGGTCAACGGATCATTGCGCTTCGAACTGCCCGACAATCCCGCGCCGCGTGGTGGCCCGATCAGGCGCGACCGCACCCGGCCTGGTGTCGTCCATCGCGGCCGCCCGAAGAATATCCGCCATATCGGGGCGAAGCGGGGAAAACACAGAAAATAAGTTCCGTTCGTTTCGAGCGCAGTCGAGAAACCTATGGCACTGTCTTGCCGTTTCTCGACAAGCTCGAAACGAACGGGTTGTCTTTCTTAGGAGACCTGTGCGCGGGTAGGCGTAGGGCTATGAAATTGCGTTATTTCTTCGCCATTTTGTTGGCCCAGGCCTGGATTTTCCGGGATGGCGATAACATTCATGCCAGGACTGCGAGAATGTTCATCGTTCGCTTGAGATTGTAGGCGATGGCGGTGAGGTGGACTTGTACGGCGGCTTTGGCGAGGCCACGCCATCGCATTCGGCGCAAGCCGTAGCATCGCTTCCATGTCCCAAAGATCTTCTCGATCCGGCCACGCACGCGATGGATCGGTTGATTCCACTCATGGAGCTTGCGCAGCGTTTCCTGCTCGTCGCGGCCCCACATTCCGGTAGCGACGATCCGCGGGATACCGCCCTTGGCGCGCACGGCGTCGCGAAAGTGATTGCCGCGATACGCGCTATCGGCAAACACTTCGCCAGGGTTGTCGGGCAGCGCGTCAGGTCCTGCCTTGCCGTCATTGATATTGGCAGATGTGATCGACACCTCCTCGACCAGCGCCGTATCGGCATCGGCGCCAACGTGGGCCTTGAACCCATGAACCGCCCGCTTTCCCTTATGCTTTACCCAGCGCGCATCCGCATCGCCCTCAGTCGCGGAGGCAATGATGGTTGCATCGACCAGCGTCCCGGTCTTGACTGTCACCGCCTTTGACTTGAGCTGGGTGGTGATAGCCTCGAACAGTGTTCGGTCGAGCTTATGAGCCACCAGTAGTCTGCGGAATCTGACGAATGCGGTGCGTTCGGGCGTCGCTTCATTCGCCGAGAACCCGCAAAAACGGCGAAAGGAGGCTCGATCGTCAAGCGCCTCGGCCAGCATTACATCAGACAAGTCGTACCAAATCGACAGCAGCAGCGCCTTGACCATCGCCAGCGGCGGCCAGGCGGGCTCGCCCTTAGCAGCTGGGTAAAGCGGATCGAGAAGCTCCCCAATGGGATTCCAATCGATCAACGAGACAAGCGTGTCGAGCGATGAAGCTGCTCGTCCGCCACCGGCAAAACCAAATCGCTCCTGACCGATTGAACGACGAGCCATCCGCTGCTCTCCCTCTTGGAAAGCCCATAGAATCAGCTATCTATGCCCATGTCTACGCCTACCCGCGCACAGGTCTCCTTAGAGCATCATCCGATTAGATTGAATCGGATGATGCTCTAATTTTCTTTTGTTTTCCGCATTCTGCGAGCCGTCTGCTGTTCCAGCCGACTTCAGAATGCTCTAGCTCAATCGGTCGATGGCGTCCGTATCCAGCCCGCCGGGGATGATCATCACCGGGCATTGCAGCTTGCCCGCATCGGCCCCGGCAAAATGCGTCACCAGCTTGCCTGGATTGCCGCTGGCCGCTGCGCCCAGCACCAGCGCGGCCACATCGTCCATTTCCTCCAGCGTCTTGCGCACGACGGTAACGGCGTCGCCCTGCCGCACGGTGATGCTGGGGCGGATGCCGGATTCGTCGGTCAACGTGCCGGCTGCGCTGGTCACGAGCGCTTCGGCGCGTTGCAAGGCTTCATCCTCCATCGTCGCCTGGACGCCGCCCCACTGGACGAATTCGGCCGGCGGGATCAGCGCCAGGATGCGCACGGCGCCTCCGGTTTTTGCGGCGCGGCGCGCGGCGAAGCGCAACGCAGTTTCCGCCTCCGGCGATTCGTCCACAACTACCAGATATGTCCGCACTTCTTGTCGCCCCCGCGTTGAAATGATGGCCGTGACGATCGGGAAAACATGCCAACGAACCAGTGAGGTGAAATGTGGGGTATAAATCCGCCTTCCGCAAGCGGTCGCTTGACCGATCCGGCAAATGGGTGGAAACGAGGCGACAAATGGCGCGTGCCGCATAAACCAGAAGAGGCCCCGAACGCATGAGCAAGACGATCCAGATGCCCGCTTTGTCCCCGACCATGGAGGAAGGGACACTGGCCAAATGGCTGGTGAAGGAGGGCGACACGGTGTCGTCGGGTGACCTGCTGGCGGAAATCGAGACCGACAAGGCGACGATGGAATTTGAAGCGGTCGATGAAGGCGTGGTCGCCAAGATTCTGGTCGCCGAAGGTTCCGAAGGCGTGAAGGTGGGCACCGTCATCGCCATCATCGCCGAAGAAGGCGAAGACGTCGCGGCCGCCGCAGCCGGCGGTGGCGCAGCCCCCGCGCCCAAGGCCGATCCGGTCCCCGCCAAGGCGGAAGCCGCCGCCCCCGCGCCCAAGGCTGATGTGGCGCCGGCCAAGCCTGCTGCTGCGGCGGTATCGAACGATCGCGTCAAGGCCAGCCCGCTGGCTCGCCGCCTGGCGGAGGTCAAGGGCATCGATCTCGCCACCATCACCGGCACCGGCACCAACGGCCGCATCGTCAAGGCGGACATCGACGGCGCGCAGCCCGGCGCCGCTGCGCCCGCCGCCGCCCCGGCTGCTGCCCCCGCGCCCGTCGCTGCACCTGCGCCGGTCGCCGCCGCCGCGCAGGATTTCGGCATCCCGCACGACGTCATCAAGCTCAATGGCATGCGCAAGACGATTGCGCGCCGCCTGACCGAATCCAAGCAGCAAGTGCCGCACATCTACCTGACCGTCGACGTTCAGCTCGACAAGCTGCTCAAGCTGCGCGGCGAACTCAACGCCGGTCTTGCCAGCCGCAAGGTCAAGCTGTCGGTCAACGATCTGCTGATCAAGGCGCTGGGCGTGGCGCTGATCCAGGTGCCCGAATGCAATGTGCAGTTCGCCGGCGACCAGATGCTCCAGTTCAAGCGCGCCGATATTTCAGTCGCCGTGTCGATCCCGGGCGGTCTGATCACCCCGATCGTCACCGACGCCGCTGGAAAGGGCGTTGCCGCCATTTCGTCGGCGATGAAGGATCTGGCCAGCCGCGCCAAGGACGGCAAGCTGAAGCCGGAGGAATATCAGGGCGGCACCGCATCGCTTTCGAACATGGGCATGTTCGGCATCAAGCAGTTTGAAGCGGTCATCAACCCGCCGCAGGGCATGATCATGGCGATCGGCGCTGGCGACAAGCGTCCCTATATCGTCGATGATTCGGTCCAGATCGCGACCGTCATGTCGGCCACGGGCAGCTTCGATCACCGCGCGATCGATGGCGCGGACGGCGCCCGCCTGATGAAGGCGTTCAAGGAACTGGTCGAAAATCCGATCGGCCTGCTCGCCTGATGGCCTATGTCGACGAAACCCCGCCGGACTTCAGTCCGGCGGTGCGCGTCATCGCCATGCCGACCGACACCAATCCCTATGGGGACATTTTCGGCGGATGGCTGATGAGCGTCATGGACTCGGCGGCGGGGTCCGTCGCTGCCCGGCACAGCCATGGCCGCGCCGTGACCATCGCGGTGGAGGGCATGACCTTTCTACGCCCGGTCGTGGTGGGGGATGAAGTGTCGGTGTTCGCGACGCTCAAATCGGTCGGTCGCACCTCGATGAAAATCTATGTCGAAGCATGGCGCCGCGCGCGGCATGACGATCGTTCCTATCGCGTCACCCACGCGACCTTCAGCTTCGTGGCGATCGGTGAAGATCGCCAGCCCCGTTCCGTTCCGCCCATGCCGACCGAAACCGGCGCGGCGAAATAAGATTAGAGAGACTGACCATGGCAGAGAATTACGACGTCATCGTTCTGGGCTCCGGCCCGGCGGCTATGTGGCCGCCATCCGTTCGGCTCAGCTGGCCTGAAGACCGCGATCGTGGAGCGCGAAAATCTGGGCGGCATCTGCCTCAACTGGGGCTGTATCCCGACCAAGGCGCTGCTGCGCTCGGCGGAAATCTTCCATTATATGCAGCATGCTGGCGACTATGGCCTGGCCGCCGAGAAGATCAGCGCCGACATTGCCGCCGTGGTGAAGCGCTCGCGCGGTGTCGCCAAGCAGTTGAATCAGGGCGTCACGCATCTGATGAAGAAGAACAAGATCAGCGTCCATATGGGCGACGGCAAGCTGGTCGCGAAAGGCAAGCTGACCGTCACGAAGGACGGCAAGACCGAAGAACTGACGGCGAAGAACATCATCGTCGCCACCGGCGCCCGCGCGCGCGACCTGCCCTTCGCCAAGGCGGACGGCAAGCGCGTCTGGACCTACCGCCACGCCATGACCCCGCCGGAAATGCCGACCAAGCTGCTGGTCATCGGCTCTGGTGCGATCGGCATCGAATTTGCCAGCTTCTATAACGACATGGGCGCGGACGTGACCGTGGTCGAGATGATGGACCGCATCGTCCCCGTCGAGGACAAGGATGTGTCGGCCTTCCTCGAAAAGGCGCTGAAGAAGCAGGGCATGACCATCCTGACCGGCGCTGGCGTCGACAAGCTGGAGGTCGGCGCGAACGGTGTGAAGGCCGCGATCAAGGACAAGGACGGCAAGATCGTTAGCGGCGAGTACAGCCATGTCATCGTCGCGATCGGCATCGTCCCCAATACCGAGAATATCGGTCTGGAAGACCTCGGCATCAAGACGGAGCGGGGCCATATCGTCACCGATCCGATGTGCAGGACCAGCGTCGATGGCATCTGGGCGATCGGCGATGTGACCGCGCCGCCATGGCTGGCGCACAAGGCGAGCCATGAAGGCGTGATCGCGGCTGAGGCGATTGCCGGCAAGCATCCGCACGCCATGGACGTGCGCAACATTCCGGGCTGCACCTATTGCCACCCGCAGATTGCCAGCGTGGGCCTCACCGAAGCCAAGGCGAAGGAAGCCGGTTACGACGTGAAGGTCGGCATGTTCCCCTTCATCGGCAATGGCAAGGCGATCGCGCTGGGCGAGGCGGAAGGCTTCACCAAGACGGTGTTCGACGCCAGGACCGGCGAGCTGCTGGGCGCCCATATGGTCGGCGCGGAAGTCACGGAAATGATCCAGGGCTATACCATTGGGAAGACGCTGGAGACGACCGAGGCGGAACTGATGCACACGGTGTTCCCGCATCCGACCATCAGCGAGAGCATGCATGAAAGCGTGCTCGCGGCCTATGGGCGTGCGCTCCATATCTGATCGGCGCACAGCGTTGATGAAAGGCGCGGGGGCTTTGGCTCTCGCGCTTTTTTTGTTTTGGCCATCGCCCTGATGCAGCGGGCTGGCTGGCTAGATGAGTTGAATGTCGGCCTGATGGAACTGGCGGGGCGGACACGGGACGGGACCATCGGGCAGAATATCACCCCGCTGATGCGTCTTGCCTCCGCTCTGGGGGGAACGGCGGGAAGACTGCTGCTGTTGACCTTGTCTCTGGGCTATCTGCTCTGGGCCGGGCGACGCCGCTGCGCGCTATGGCTCATGGCAATGATGGCGGCCGGCACGGGGCTGAACCTCATCCTCAAGCAGATATTTGCTGCGCCGCGCCCCGATCTACTGCCGCATCTGGACATCGTCCATACTTATAGCTTTCCTAGCGGGCATGCTGCTGGGAATATGATGTTCTTCGGCGCGCTGGCTTTGCTTGCCGCGCGACGCAGCGTCTATTGGGGCGCGGCCATGCTGATCGCGCTGATTGGCATCAGTCGCGTCTGGCTTGGCGTGCATTGGCCGAGCGACGTCACCGCCGGCTGGATCGAAGGGGTGGGCTGGCTCGCCTTCTGCGCGATCTGGCTACCAGCGCGGGGAGGGGAGCAGTAAAGCGCGGCCGATGCTGGCATGCGGCGGCATGCCGTCGCTGGTGACGAAGCCGTGCACCCAGAAACTGTCATACACCGTCGCGGCGGCGATCAGCAGCAGCGGGATCGCTGCGATGACGAATAGCCGCCGGCGCTGCGCCAGCCCTGATCGGGTGACAGCGCCATCAGCACCAGCGGCAGGACAGGCAGGAAATAGCGGCCCTGCGTCCCCTGCACATAATCCGCGCCCAGCGGCGTGCCGGTCAGATACATGGCGGTTTCGATCAGCAGGGCGACGCCCGCCGCCACCGCCAGCCACCAGATCCTTTGGCCCATCCCGAACCGCACGCCCGATCCGCTCGCCACGCCCGCGCCCAGCATCAGCAGGGCCAAGGGGTAAGCGAGCAGGGGCAGCAGGATCGCATTCCATCCGAACCGCCCGACGATCTGAAGCGCATAGACCGGCGCGCGTTCGATCACGCTGCTGGCCAATATGCGGGCATAGCCGATCGGATCGGCCAAGATGATCGCTAGCTGGTCGCGCAATGGCGCGGTCATCATCGTCTCGCCGGTCTTGCGCGACTGGATATGATAGAGCGCCTGACTGCCGCCCGAAAAATGCATCCAGCCGACAAAGGCGATTGCCCCCAGCGCCATTGCGCCCAGGATCAACCCCGGCCGCAGGTCGCGCCGATGCTGCTGCCAGCGCAGCCCCGCCGCCATCAGCGGCAGATAGACTCCCTTGCACAAGGCCAGCAAAGGCCCGGTGATCAGCAGCCCGGCCGATCGCAATGGCGTCGCGGGCATGAACCCGGTGCGCAGGGCCAGCGCCAGCCCCAGAAAGCCCAATCCATTGATGACGGCATCGGGGGAGAGCGATCCGGCCTGATAGGCAAAGGTCGGCAGCAATGCGGTCGCCAGCATGGCGTTGCGGCCAAAGGGCAGCAGCCATAAAGCGCCGACCAGCAGGCCGATCCCGACCAGCGCATTGACCAGTCGCCCGACATAAAGCGTTTCGATCCAAGGCAGGTCCAGACCGCGCCCCAGCATCAGTCCGATGGCGCCCGGCGCATAGAGGCTGGGCGCATAGCTGGCGACATTGGGGAAATCGGCAAAGGCGGTGCCGGGACGCTGTGCGTCGGCTGCGGCGCTCTGCCCCAGTTGTTCGGCCTCGAAACGGCGCAGGTCGGGCGGCATGTCCGTCGGGAAGTCGACGGCGTGAATGTCCAGCGCCGCGCGCGGCAGATCAGCGCCGATCGCGTTGCCCCGTTGCTCCGTCAGCAGCTTGCCCTGCGTCAGCGACAGGGCCTTCATATAATGCTGGTTCTCGTCCGGAGCCTGAAAGGGCGGCGTCACGATGGCGAAAAAGACTGTGGCGATGCAGATGGCGGTCAGCAGCAGCTTTTCGATCGCACGCCATGGCGCGGCGAACAGCATGTCCGCGTCGCCGCGTCGCTGCATTGATTGTCGTTCGTTTCGCATCGTCCGCCGTAAAGATGACTCTGTGCCGAGCACGCCCGCTCAATCAGCCCGATGCAAAAAACTAGCCAGGCCGGCTTAACATTTCGCGTCTGTATCGAAAAATTGCCGGGATGGAGGATTATTCCTCCGGCTCTTCCCGCTCCACCGGCGGATGCAGCCGCAGGCGGGTGACGCGGCGACCGTCGCTGGCGACGATTTCCAGCTTCCAGCCGCTTGCCTCATGCTCGACAATCTCGCCCGGTTCGGGCACCCGGCCCGCCAGCACGAAGGCAAGACCCCCCAGCGTGTCGATGTCTTCCTCGACATCGCCCAGCTTCGGATCGATCTCCTCGGCGACATCGTCCAGTTCGGCGCGGGCGTCGGCTTCCCACAAACCACCTTCAAGGGGGACCAGCATCGCTTCGGGCGCGTCGTCATGCTCGTCCTCGACCTCGCCGACGATTTCCTCGACCAGATCCTCGAAGGTCAAAAGTCCTTCCGTGCCCGAATATTCGTCCAGCACGATCGCCAGATGCGTGCGCTTGGCGCGCATTTCGGCGAGCAGGTCGAGCGCGCCCATGCTTTCGGGCACATAGAGCGGCTGACGGATCAGCGACTCCAGCGTTTCGGGCACCGGCGCCTTGCCCGCCAGGATAGCGAAGGCGTCGCGAATGTGGATCATGCCGACAATGGTGTCGAGATTGTCGCGATAGACCGGGATGCGGCTATGGCCTGCTTCGGCGAACAGGGCGGCAAGATCGGCGAAGCTCGCCTTCTCCTCGATCGCGATGATGTCGGAACGGGGGACGGCAACGTCATCGACCGTATGTTCGGAAAAATGCAGCAGGTTGCGCACCATCTGCCGCTCTATCGCGGACAGGTCGCCCTTTGCCGGCGGGCTTTCGTCCTGGTCATCTTCATCATATTCGTCGAGCGCTTCCTCCAGTTCCTTGCGGAGGCTGGTTTCTTCATTCTCGCCGAACAGGAGCGACTTGATGCCGCTCCATAAGCCGCCCTCGCTGCTACTGTCCGCCTCTTTCGAAGTTGCGCTGTCCTTCGGGCTGCCTTCAGCCATTGTGCGTCTCAATCCCCTGTTCGCGCATTTTCCGGGCGGTCGGATCACCCGCCGGCCCGGAAAATGCAATCCTCAAATGGCTTCCCGGTCCCCATAAGGATCGGATAAACCCATGCTCAGAAGCGCTGCAATCTCCAGCGCTTCCATCGCTTCGGCCTCATTGTCGTCCATATGGTCATATCCAAGCAAATGAAAAGTCCCATGGACGATCAGATGCGTGGCATGATCGGCCACGGAGATGCCCTTTTCCGCAGCTTCGGCGACACAGACCCCCTCCGCCAGCACGATGTCGCCCAGCAACACCTC
The DNA here is from genome assembly GCF_042647625.1 of Sphingobium rhizovicinum. NCBI lineage: Bacteria > Pseudomonadati > Pseudomonadota > Alphaproteobacteria > Sphingomonadales > Sphingobiaceae > Sphingobium > Sphingobium rhizovicinum. The sequence goes on from NZ_JBHRVU010000004.1 coordinate 1,590,270, forward strand.
GCCATCGTCGGTGTTCGCGGTCACTTCCAGCAAATCTTCCTGCACCATCGGGAAGGAGAGGACGTTGGTCGGCTTGTCCTTGTCCCGATAGGCGCGGTTGAGGCTATGGACTTCCTCATCCGACGTCAGCTTGACGGCGACTTCGTACAGCGTCTGGTCGGTCGCGAAGGCGGCATAGGGGCTGTGCGCGATGGCCGTCGCCACCGCGCGCTGGGCCAGCATCTCCCAGTCCGTTCCCGGCCAGCCTTCTTCATGGAGGACGGCGACTTCAATCATGCAACATACTTTCCGCTGGGGTCACGCATCCGGCCCCTCATAAGCCTGAACGATCCGGCCGACCACCGGATGGCGCACGACGTCGCCAATGCCGAAGGGCACCATGGCGATGCCCTCCACGCCGTCCAGCCGCGCCACCGCATCGGCCAGGCCGGAAATGCCCGGCTGCGGCAAATCGACCTGTTTGGGGTCGCCGCAAATGACCATGCGGCTGCCTTCACCGAAGCGGGTCAGGAACATCTTCATCTGGGCGATGGTGGTGTTCTGCGCTTCGTCCAGCACGATGAAGGCGTTGGCCAACGTGCGCCCGCGCATGAAGGCGAGGGGCGCGATCTCGATTTCGCCGCTCGCGATCCGCCGTTCGACCTGTTCGGCCGGCAGCGTATCGTGCAGCGCGTCATAGATCGGGCGGAGATAGGGATCGACCTTCTCCTTCATGTCGCCGGGCAGGAAGCCCAGCTTCTCGCCCGCTTCCACCGCCGGGCGCGACAGGATCAGCCGATCGACGCTGCCGGTGATGAGCTGGCTGACCGCCTGCGCGACGGCCAGATAGGTTTTGCCGGTGCCTGCCGGGCCGAGCGCGAAGATGATGTCGTTCCGCGTCAGCGCTTCCATATAGGCGACCTGCGTCGCGGAGCGCGGCACGATCGTCTTCTTGCGGGTGCGGATCATCACCGTGGGCGGTTCGGCGACATCGCTGCGGATGATGCCGTCCAGTGTCGGTTCGGACGACATGGCAATGACCGCCTCGACAGCGCCGGAATCGATTTCCTGCCCCGCGACGATGCGATTGTAGAGGCCGGTCATCACATCGCGGGCGCGGGCGGCGGCTTCGGCCTCACCCTCGATCTGCAACTTGTTGCCGCGCGCGGCGATATAGACGCCCAGGCGATTTTCGATCGCGACCAGATTGCGGTCATATTGACCGAACAGCGTGGTCAGCAGATGGGGCCGGTCGAACGTGACTTCCAGCCGCGCGCGTTCGGCCACGTCGGCGCGATTATTCTGATGGGGTTTCTTCGACATTCAGCAGCCTCCCTCGCTCGTCATTCCCCTCGATAGGCTGGTTCGCAGCGGGTCCGGGGGATTTGGTTTCCCGTAGTGGCGGGATTGACGAGGCTTTGGTTCAAGCGGCCTTCCTCCTGCTGAGTTCGCCGGCCAGACTATTGGGACCGGCGCTGATGATGTCGACGTCTACCATATCGCCAATGGCCAGATCCGGTGCGGTCACGACGACCGACTGGAGCCAGGGCGATTTGCCGATGAGCTGGCCGGGGTAACGGCCCTTGCGCTCAAGGAGAATATCGGTGGTGCGGCCGACGGTGGCGGCGTTGAATTCCACCTGATGCCGGTTGATCAGCGCCTGCAAGCGGGCCAGCCGTTCGTCCATCACCGCCATCGGGATCTGATGATCCATGTCGGCGGCCGGCGTGCCAGGACGCGGGCTATATTTGAAGCTATAGCATTGCGCATAGCGCACCTGTTCGACGATCTTGAGCGTATCCTCGAACTCCGCGTCGGTTTCGCCCGGGAAGCCGACGATGAAGTCGCCCGACAGCGCAATGTCCGGCCGGGCTTCGCGCACCCGTTCGATGATGCGCAGATAGCTGTCGACACTATGGCTGCGGTTCATGGCTTTAAGAATGCGGTCATTGCCCGCCTGCACCGGCAGATGCAGGAAGGGCATCAGCTTGGGTTCGTCGCCATGGGCGGCGATCAGGCCGTCGCTCATGTCGTTTGGATGGCTGGTGGTGTAACGGATGCGCTTGAGGTCGCTGATCTTCGCCAGTGCGCGCGCCAGCCCGTCCATGCCCTGCATGCGCCCCTTGTCATCTTCGCCGGTCCAGGCGTTGACATTCTGGCCCAGCAGCGTGATTTCGCGCACCCCGCCATCGACCAGTGCCTTGGCCTCGTCGATGATCGCGCTCCAGCTGCGGCTGATTTCCGCGCCGCGCGTATAGGGCACCACGCAATAGGTGCAGAATTTGTCGCAGCCTTCCATGATCGTCAGGAAGGCGGTCGGCCGCGCCTGCTTGGTGCGGGCGGGCAGCGCGCCGAACTTGGACGCCAGCGGCATGTCGGTGTCGACGGCTTCCTCGCCGCGACCGACCTTGTCGATCAGGTCGGGCAGGCGGTGATAGGCCTGCGGGCCGACGACGATGTCGACATTGCGGGCGCGGCGCTGAATCTCGCTGCCCTCGGCCTGCGCGACGCAGCCGGCGACGGCGATCATCGGGCGCGTGCCATCGTCACGGGTCAATCGACCAATGTCGGAATAGACCTTGTCCACCGCCTTTTCGCGAATGTGGCAGGTGTTCAGGATGACGAGATCGGCGTCCGTCCCATCCGCAGCGGCGGTCATGCCCTGCGTGCCCAGCATTTCGGCCATGCGCTCGCCATCATAGACGTTCATCTGGCAGCCGAAGGATTTGACGTGGAAGGTCGCTGGAGTCTTTTGGGCGTCGTTACGATTCATGCGGTTCATCTATACAGGCGGTAATGGCGAAGCGGAAGGGTGCTGATGCGCTGTAATGCTTTGCGCGATCCGATCTCGGGCCATGGCGGCCATGACCTTGCGATCGGCGCAGGTCGCCGGGTCGAACGGCTCCAGGAAATGCAATGCCACCGGCAGTCTGCCCTTGCGTCCCAGAACGGCCATTGCATTGGCGCGGCCGCTTCGTCGCCATGCCAGGCTATGTCGGCGGTCGCCGCGCCATAATCGATATGCACCGGCTGGATCATCACCGAGCGCGGCGGCGGGAATAATACGGCCAGCAGGGACGGCTTGAACGGCAGCAGGCCGGTGCCGTCGCTGGTCGTCCCTTCAGGAAACAGGGCCACCGGCTGATGACCAAGCAGCGCCGCCCGCAACGCATCCAGTTGCGTCGACAACGCCCCGCGCCGTTCGCGCGAAACGAACAGCGTGTTGTTCTGCGCCGCCAGCCAGCCGATGAGCGGCCAGCGGGCGACCCGTCATGCGACACGAAAGCCGCGCCGGTCGCGCCGCCCAGCGCCAATATGTCGATCCAGCTGACATGATTGGCGAGGAGGATCATGTCGCCATCATGCGGGTGCCCTGCGATTTGCACTTGCGCGCCGACCGATCGGGCCGCGAGCGCCAGAAAACGCTGCGGCCATGGCGATCGACGGCGTGCGACGCGCCAGATCAGGTGAGGGAACAGGCAGAGCAGCAAGCTGCCGGCCAGCGCGCCGATCCGCAACAGGCGACGGAGGCTGGCCAAGGCGGATCAGTTGTTGCGGTCGAGCGCGACGCCGTACAGTTCCATGCGATGGTCCACCAGACGGAAGCCCAGCTTTTCGGCGATCTGCTTCTGAAGCTGTTCCAGTTCAGGGTCGACGAATTCGATGACATTGCCGGTTTCGACATCGATCAGATGATCGTGATGCGATTCGGGTGCGGCTTCATAACGGGCGCGGCCGTCGCCAAAATCATGGCGCTCCAGGATGCCGGCTTCTTCGAACAGGCGCACCGTGCGGTACACGGTGGCGATCGAAATGCCCGGGTCGATGGCGGCGGAGCGCTTGTGCAGTTCCTCGACATCCGGGTGGTCGGTGGCGTCGCTCAGCACCTGCGCGATAACGCGGCGCTGTTCGGTGATGCGCAGCCCCTTTTCATGGCAGAGGGCTTCGACGTCGATTTTGCGGTTCATGCAGGCTCGCTTGATGACTTTGGGCGAAAAGGCTCGGACAAATGCCTAGCGACTTTTCGGAAAACAGGAAAGGGGCGCGTCGTCGACGCGCCCCTTTCCGTACAATGATTCGGAATTGCGGTCGTTTACTTGCCGCGCGTGCGGCGACGCTTGGTGCCCAGACCGATCTTCTTGGCCAGGCTGCGGCGCTGTTCGGCATAGTTGGGGGCGACCATCGGATAGTCGGCCGGCAGGCCCCACTTGGCGCGATAATCTTCCGGCGTCATCTGATAATGGGTCATCAGGTGGCGCTTGAGCATCTTGAGCTTTTTGCCGTCTTCCAGACAGATGATATAGTCCGGCTTGATCGAGGCGCGAACCGACACGGCCGGTTCGGGCTTCACTTCCGGCGCGGGCGCGGGCTGGCTGAGGCCCGACAGCGCGGCATGGACGTTCTGGATCAGCGACGAAACATCAGAAACAGCGACGCTATTGTTGGAAACATGCGCTGCGACGATGTCTGACGTCAAAGTAATGAGCAGCTCGTTCTGAGCCGATTCGATGTCCATTTTCCTGTTTCCTACGAAGGCTGTATTTGGTGCGACCCGCCCTAGGAAATTTATTTCAGGAGCGGTACGTGTTCGCTAGACCCGGCCGGCGAATTTCGCAAGACCTTATTGGGTCAGGCCAGCATGTCCATGCGGAAACTGAGTGCGTCGTAAAGTTGACCATCATTGCCCCGATAGTAACCAGGGCGGCGATGAACAAATTCAAACCCTGTCTTTTCATAGAGTTTGATTGCGTTGTTCGTAGAACGCACTTCCAGGTTCATCGACGTGATGCCCCGGCGGCGTGCGGTGCGCAGGCTGTCGCGCAGCAGCGCTTCGCCCACGCCGCGTCCGCGCCATAATGGGGCGACGGCCAGCAGCAGCAATTCGCATTCGTCCAGAACGGATCGCACCAGCGCGAAGCCGAGCGGCATTGCGTCCAGCCGCGCGACCGTCAGCCATGTGCCGGGCATCAGCATGACGCCCGATAGCTGGGGCAGGGTCCAGGCTTCGCCGAACGCAGGGTCAAAGGCGCGGGTCATCACTTCCATCGCATCGGCCAATGCGTTGCGATCACCCTGATCATAGGTGTCCAGATCTATGCCCGGCATCACGATGCGGCGCGCTCCGCCATGGTCTTGGCGTCTGCGCCGCGGCCGTAGATTGGGCTGGGGGGCAGCGGGGGCAGATTTGCAATCAGCGGATAGTGGGCGGCATTGGGATAAAGGGAAACAGCCATGCCTGCGCCGCGCGCCGTCACCAGCGCTTCGGCGCCGGTGCCATAATAAGTTTCCGCCTCCATCTGCTGCGCGAGCGCGGCGATTGGCGTCGAAGTCACGGCGCTGATGGCGGTGCGCCCGTCTGCATCGAAACATTGCCAGAAGAGTTCGCCATGCCCGCCGGTAATGGTGACGGCGATCGGTCCGCCTTCATGCTGCCGTGCGGCCATGGCGGCGATCAGCGATGGTGTGCTGTAGCCGTGCAGCGGCACAGACCAGGCGAGGGCAAGGGCGCGGGCGGCGGCGATGCCGATGCGCACGCCGGTAAAGCTGCCCGGTCCCACATCCACGGCGATGGCATCCGCCTTTCCACCGTCAGGAAGGGCAGCGATCGCGGGCAGCAGCGCTTCGGCATGGCCGCGCCCGACGACTTCGTGGAACTGGCCGATCGGCGCGCCATCCTCCAGCAATGCAACGGACAGGGCCTGGGTGGCGGTGTCAATCACCAGAAGGCGCAAGCGATACTCCCATCAAGCATCCGCCTGATGCGGATTCCCCTGCGGGTTAGTCGATCCGTTGCGATTTGCCAAATATTCGATTTTCGCGTTCAGACCGCGCGAACCTCGGTCACTTCGGGCACATAATGTTTGAGCAATTGCTCGATGCCGTTCTTGAGCGTCGCGGAGGAAGAGGGACAGCCCGAGCAGGCGCCCTGCATCTGAAGATAGACGGTGCCCTTGTCGAAGCCGCGATAGATGATGTCGCCGCCGTCATTGGCGACAGCCGGGCGGACGCGGGTGTCGATGAGATCGCGGATCTGCTCGATGATTTCGGCGTCTTCCGGATCATCGGCGAAATGGTCTGCATCGGCCGGAACGGCGATGCCGGCCGCCGTGCCGGGCGCGAACAGCGGCATATTGGCCGAAAAATGCTCCAGCAGGGTGGCGAGCACATCCGGCTTCACGTCCGACCATTCCGATCCGGGCGCGATCGTCACCGACACGAAATGGCTGCCGAAAAAGACGCCGGTAACGTCGCCCAGCCTGAACAGCGCATCCGCCAGCGGGGACGCTTCGGCTTCCTCGGGCGTCGCGAAATCGCGGGTGCCTGCGCCCATGACCTCACGGCCGGGCAGGAATTTGATGGTCGCCGGATTGGGCGTCAGTTCAGTTTCGATCAGCATGATGCGCATGTGGCGATTTGCACGCCCAAGATCAAGCGGTTCGGGAACTTCGCGCGCAACTGGCGATTGAAAGGAAAAGTCGAAAGGAGACAGGAAGATGAGCAACGAAACCGATATTCGCGAACGGTTCTGGACCGAATTGTCGAGCAGTCCCTTTCTGATGGTCGGCCTTCATCATGGCGCCGAACACAGTCTGCCGATGACGGCGCAGCTGGACCCCAAGGCGAACCATTGCTTCTGGTTCTACACCACGAAGGATAATCGCCTGGCTGCCGGCGGCCCTGCCATGGCCCAATATATGGCGAAGGACCATTATCTGTTCGCCTGCATAGAAGGCGCGCTGACGCCGGAGCATGATCCGGCGGTGATCGACCGCTACTGGTCGAAAGAGGTAGAGTCCTGGTATCCCGGCGGCCGGAATGATCCCAATTTGCTGATGCTGCGTTTTGATCTTGGCACGGCGGAAATCTGGAGGGCGGACATGTCGATCGGCGGCGTGTTCAAAAAGCTGTTTGGCGGCGACGTGCGCGAGGAGATGAAGGGCAAGCATGCCGAAGTCGCGCTCTGATATGCCTGCATGATCGTGGCCCCGGGCAAAGCGCGGGGCCACTTGCTTTTTGCCTGCGCTTTCGCCATATGCGCCGCAGCGCAGCAGATGGTCCCTATGACCCCTCAGCGATTGGCAGCGTGATCGTCCTCTCCTCCGAAGGGCAGAAGGACCGGCCAATGACAGTCTGCGTCAAGCTTTGAGGCTTCCCTTTTCACGCGGGTCGTTTCGTAACCCGCCTTGCGCCCTCTCTGCGTCTTGCAGACAGTCGGCGCCCGGCCGACTTGTGAGCAATATCCATGGAATTTACCGATCTCGGCCTTTCCGAGCCGATTCTGAAAGCGCTTTCCGCCAAGAAATACGCCAACCCCACCCCGATCCAGCAAAAGGCGATCCCCGTCCTGCTGGAAGGCAAGGATCTCTGCGGCATCGCGCAGACCGGCACCGGCAAGACGGCCGCCTTCGCGCTGCCCAGCCTCGACTATTTCGCCCGCAATCCTAAGCAGACCCCAATCAAGGGCTGCCGCATGCTGGTGCTGTCGCCCACCCGTGAGCTTGCCGCGCAGATCGCCCAGAGCTTCCGCGACTATGGCCGCTTTCTGAAGCTGTCGGTGGAAACCGTGTTCGGCGGCGTGCCGATCAACAAGCAGATTCGCGCCCTGTCGCATGGTGTCGACATCGTCGTCGCCACGCCCGGCCGCCTGCTCGACCTGATCGATCAGCGCGCCTTCACCATCAAGGACACGGAAATCTTCGTCCTCGACGAAGCCGACCAGATGATGGACATGGGCTTCATCCACCCGCTGCGCCGCGTCGCCAAGCTGCTGCCGCGCGATCGCCAGAACCTGTTCTTTTCGGCCACCATGCCCAAGGAAATCGAGGCGCTGGCCGGCCAGTTCCTGAACGATCCGGTCAAGGTGAGCGTCGCGCCGCAGTCCACGACGGCCGAGCGCGTGCGCCAGCGGGCCACCTTCGTCAATCAGGCGGAAAAGCAGGCGCTGCTGCACATCGTCCTCAAGAATGAGGATATTGATCGCGCGCTGATCTTCACCCGCACCAAACATGGCGCAGACCGCGTCGTGCGCTTCCTGGAAGGCGCGGGCATCGACGCTTTCGCCATCCATGGAAACAAGAGCCAGGGTCAGCGCACCACCGCGCTTCAGGCCTTCCGTCAGGGCAAGGTAAAGCTGCTGGTCGCGACCGACATCGCCGCGCGCGGCATTGACGTGTCGGGCGTCAGCCATGTCATCAACTTTGAAATCCCCAACATTCCTGAACAATATGTCCATCGCATCGGCCGCACCGCGCGCGCCGGCGCTGAAGGCATCGCGATCAGCTTCGTGGCGGATGACGAGCGGCCCTATCTGAAGGCCATCGAGAAGGCGACGCGCGTCAAGCTGGAGATCGAACCGCTGCCGGAGAATTTCCTGGAGGCGGTGCGCAACCTTCCCAAGCCTGCGCCGCAGCGCAAGGGGCCGAGCCAGACCCCGCAGCAGCAGGCCAAGCGCGCCGAAGGGCAGCGCCGGTATCAGGATGGGCAGAAGGCCCAGCGCGGCGCGCCCGATCGGGCGCATCGCGCGGATTCGGAAGGCGGTGAGAAGAAGCCGTTCCGCCGTCGCCGCAAGCCGGGTGGCGTTGGCGCGCACAAGGGCGCCGTCCAGCGCACCGGCGGGCCGCGCTGATAATGTGACATTGTTCGCGCCGGGCGTGACGGGACATGCGTCTCGATCCGCCCGGCGTGCACGACATATGGTCTCTTTGTCAGTGGCCATTCAGGAAAACGCCGCTAGGCTTGTTCGTCTATGCGCTTTTCCCTTCGCCGTTCGGCCGCTTCGCTCTCCATCATCGCCCTGATCCTGTCGGGTTCGCCGCTTGCGGCGCGAACGGATCCGGCCGCCACGCCTGCGGCAGCGCCGGGGGCGACGCAGGCGCAGGTGCGGCCATGGCTTTATGAAAATAGCGACGTGCCGATCGATCCTGCCTGGCGGTTCGGCACATTGTCCAATGGGCTTCGCTATGCCGTGCGCCGCAATGGCGTGCCGCCGGGGCAGGTGTCGGTGCGGTTGCGGATCGACGCCGGGTCGCTGATGGAGCGGCCCGACGAACTGGGTTACGCCCATTATATCGAACATCTTTCGATGCGCGGGTCGCGCCATGTGCCCGATGGCGAATCCAAGCGTATCTGGCAAAGGCTGGGCGTGACCTTTGGCAGCGACAGCAATGCGCAGACGTCGCCAACCGGCACCACCTATGCGCTGGACCTGCCGCAGGCCACGCCGGCCAGCCTCAGCGAAAGCATGAAGATATTGGCCGGCATGATGACCGATCCCAATATCGTCGATGGGGCTGTGGCGGCGGAACGGGCCGTGGTTCTGGCCGAACGGCGCGAGAATGAAGGTCCGCAAATGCGGATTTCGGACGCGACCCGGCTCCATTTCTTTGCGGGGCAGCCGTTGGCCGATCATACGCCCATCGGCACCGTTGCAACGCTGAATGCCGCGACCGCAGCCAAGATCGAAGCCTTCCACCAGCGCTGGTATCGCCCCGAAAACGCCGTGATCGCCATTTCCGGCGATATTGAACCGGCCGCCGCCGAACAACTGATCAAGGATAATTTCGGCGGGTGGACGGTCGGCGGCAAGGGTGCGCCGCTCCCCGATTTCGGCGCGCCTGATCCCAAACAGCCGGCCACGCGCGTCGTCGTGGAGCCGGGCGTGCCGCTGGGACTGACCATGGCTTGGCTGCGCCCATGGACGCCGCATGCCGACACCATCGTCTATAATCAGGATAAGCTGACCGACATGCTGGCGCTTCAGATCGTCAGTCGGCGTCTGGAGCAGGCGGCGCGCAGCGGCGGCAGCTTCCTTCAGGCCAGCGTCGATCAGGATGACATCAGCCGATCGGTGGACGGCACCTTCGTGACGATCGTGCCGACCGGCGAAAATTGGGAAAAGGCGCTGGCCGACGTGCGCGCCATCATCGAGGACGCCAAGAGCACGCCGCCCAGTCAGGCGGAGATCGACCGCGAATATGCGCAGATGGACACGGCGCTCAATATTCAGGTCGAAAATTCCGACACGGAAGCGGGAGCGAAACAGGCGACCGACCTGGTCAGCGCGGTCGACATCCGCGAAACCACGGTCGCCCCGCAGGCGGCCGTCGACATCTTCCGTTCGGGCAAGCCGGCGATGACGCCGCAAAAGATGCTGGAATCGACGCGCCGGCTATTTTCCGCCGGAGTGTTCCGCGCCCTGATGGTGACGGGCAAGGTTCAGCCGGGGCTTGACGCGAAACTGGCGGCTGCCGTCGCCGCGCCGGTCAAGGCCGCCGCCAATGCGCGGCTGGCCGACAAGGCGGTGACGATGGATGATCTGCCCAAATTGGGTGCGCCCGGAACCGTGGCGTCCCGTCGGCCGATCGGCCTTCAGGGCATGGAGGAAATCACCTTTGCCAATGGCGTGAAGCTGGTGCTGCTGCCCAACGACATCGAAAATGAAAAGGTGCGGATCAACGTGCGCTTTGGCCACGGCCAGCAGGCCTTTTCCCCGACAAAGCCGGTGGCCAGCTGGGCGGGGGACTATGCGCTGGTGGCCAGCGGCATCGGCAAGCTGGGACAGAGGGAACTGGATGATCTGACCAACGGTCGCCGCATGGGCATGACGTTCAACATCGATGACGACGCCTTTGAAATGGCGGTGGTGACGCGCCCGGCCGATTATAAGGATCAGTTGCGCCTGTTCGCGGCAAAGCTTGCTGCGCCCGGCTGGGATCCGGCGCCGATCGCGCGGGTCAAGACCGGCGCCGCCGTTGCCTATGATGCGATGTCGCGGGCGCCCGACGCGGTTCTCGGGCGCGATCTCAACTGGCTGTTGCATGACAAGGATGTCCGGTTTCGCACGCCCGACCGCAAGGAAATCGACGCGCTGACGCCGCAGGCCTTCCGGGCGACATGGGAGCCGATCCTGGCGTCCGGGCCGATCGAGGTGCAGATTTTCGGGCAGGTGAAGGCGCAGGAGGCGATTGACGCCGTAGCCGCCACCTTTGGCGCCATGCCTGCGCGACCGGATGTGCCCGTGCCCGCCGCCAATTTGGCCATGCGCTTTCCCGCGCATGTCGATACGCCCGTCGTGCTGCGGCATAATGGAGAGAAGGATCAGGCGGCCGCCGTCATGGCATGGCCGACATCGGGCGGCTTCACGTTGCAAAAGGAAGCGCGCCAGCTCGAAATCCTGACGCAAATCTTCAACGACCGCCTGTTTGACAAGCTGCGCTCGACCGAAGGAGCGGCCTATTCCCCCGGCGTCCAGAATAATTGGCCCTTTTCCTACGACAGCGGCGGGTACATTCTCGTCACAAGTCAGGTTCGGCCCGATCGCATCGCCTATTTCTATAGCGTAGTGAAGGATACCGCCGCCGATCTGGCGAAGACGCCGGTCACCGCCGACGAATTGCAGCGCGCGGTGGCCCCGATGGGCCAGTTGCTGGCGCGGGCCAGTACGGGCAATGCTTTCTGGATGAACCAGATGGAAGGGGCGACTCGCGACCCCCGTTATGTCGATGCGATGAAGACCATGTCGCAGGATCTGTTGTCGGTCACGCCGGATCAGATTCAGGCGCTGGCCGCCAAATATCTGGTGCCCGGCAAAAGCTGGTCGGCGATCGTCCTGCCGGAAGGTGTCGCGCCCCGCTGATGGGGCGCACGCCGTAATCTGCCAAATAAGTAACTGGAATCAGGCAGGCTGTTCTTCCATCATCAATTGTTCGTAAAGGCGGACATATTCCAGGTGAATGTCGCGAATGACGGGATTTTGTGTTTCTTCCGCCAGCCTGCGATTTCGTTCCAGGCGTTCGGTGAAGTAGTTGCGATCGAAGCGGCCATGCGTCATCATTATTTGCCTCCCGATAATTTATTCTCCCTTAATCCAAAGAAGCGACATAAGTTGCCGCAGCGCAACATGGAACATGCCGGTATGCGATGGATGGTTGGCGAAGTGCGATGGATTGGCAGGGCGCTTTGGCGCTTGCCGCAAAGCCATATTCGTCGCTAACGATTGCGCCATCCCTTCCTCCGAAAACGGCAGGACAGTCCTGATCAATGATGCCGCGCCTATGATGATCATGTTGCAACCGCATTATGGCCGGATCGCGACATGAGCCTGCGCGTCATATTGTCGGTCGAGGCGCTGGAGCCGCATTTGTCGGGGATTGGTCGCTATAATTGGGAATTGGCCCGGCGCATCGGCGCCGTCGATGATGTCGACGATCTGCTATTCTATCGCAACGGCTTCTGGATCGACGATCCGGCGACATTGTTGCAGGTGTCGACCCTGACCCCGTTGCAGAAATGGGTGAAGCGGCGGGTGCGGCCGCCGCGCTGGGTGCGGCACCTGCGCGATCGTGCGATCGCGCGCTCCCGCGTCTTTCACGGCCCTAATTATTTCCTGCCGACCGTGGGGGAGGGCGGGGTCATCACCGTCCATGACCTGTCGGTGTTCCATTATCCCGAAACCCACCCGGAAGAGCGATTGCGCTATTTCGACCGGGCCTTCCGCGCTTCGCTTGACCGGGCGGGGCATGTCATCACCGACAGCGGGACGACGCGGGCGGAAGTGATCGACTATCTGTCGCTGTCGCCGGATCGGGTAACGGCGGTGCCGCTGGCGGCCGGGCCGGATTTCCGGCCGCGCGACGCGGCGGCGCTCGCGCCGGCGCTGGATCGTTATGGTCTGGCGCCGCAAGGCTATGCATTGTGCGTGTCCACGGTCGAGCCGCGCAAGCGGATCGTGGAACTGCTGCGCGCCTGGGAAGTGCTGCCGGCGACTGTCCGGTCGCGCTGGCCATTGACGGTGACGGGCGGGGCCGGCTGGCTGAGCGACAGCATTCGCGATCTGATGGACAAGGGCGCGCGGCAGGGCTGGGTGCGTTATCTGGGCTTCGTGCCGGAGCAGGATCTGCCGCTGCTCTATGCCGGTGCCGCGCTGTTCATCTACCCATCGGTTTATGAAGGCTTCGGCCTGCCGCCGGTGGAAGCGATGGCGAGCGGGGTGCCGACGGTGGTGGCCGATGCGTCATGCCTGCCGGAAGTGACTGGCGGGGCCGCCATGCTGGTGCGGCCCGAAGATATTGACGGCTTTGCCCTGCGTCTGGAGCAGGCGCTGACCGATGGGGATTGGCGGGCAGGGGCGCGGGAGCGCGGGCTGGCGGTCGCGGGCGGCTATGACTGGGATCGCTGCGCGCGGGAAACCGTGGATGTCTATCGCCGGCTGCGCTGACTGGGCGTCAATGCCCGGCGCGCAGCGCGGCGACGATCATGCGCGCGGTCAGCCGGGCGGTGCTCGCGGCGTCCAATATGGGACGGGACAGGCTGCGATGGCCTAGCCCGAAGAGGCAGGCCAGCGTCATATCCTCCGCCGCATCCAGCGTTTCGCCCGACAATCTGGGATTGGCGGCGCAGGCGAAATAGCGGATGAAAGCGCGAAAGCGTTCGCACATCGCGCCGATCGTGTCGCTGACGGCGGGGTTGCGAAAACTCTCGGCCAGAATATCGAAGGACAAGGCTTCGTCCTTCTCATCGATCGTGTGGAGCAGCAGTTCCTCGAATGTGCGCTCTATCGTCAACGCGCCGGAATCCAGCTTTACGCGGATCTCGGCCATTTCCCCGCACCACTGATCGGCGTCATCCGTGACCAGCGCTTCAATTATATCTTCCTTTCCTTTGAACAGACGATAGATTTGTCCAACGGAAACCTGCGCAGCTGTCGCCAGTTCCGCCATGGAGGTCTGATGGAAACCGTGGCTGTCGAACAGCGTGCGCGCTGCCTCCAGGATGCGGACCTTGCCGGTCTTTTCATGCTGCACTGCAACCATTTTATACCCCATGGCGTTTTTCGCCTCTTGAAGTTTCTCTGGCATGATCCTACGTGCGCTGCAAGCGGAATGAACATTCATTCCGGTCATATTATCCACATCAAAATGGAATTTGGGTGATGCAAAAGGGGATTTTCACCGGATTGCTGGCATGCGCGTCGGCACTGGCGCTCAGCGCCTGCGGCGAAAGCCAGCCACCGGCGCCGCCGCCGCCGGCTGTGGGCGTGGTGACGCTCAAGACCGAGTCGGCGCCGCTGCTCAACGAACTGCCGGGGCGTATCGCCGCTCTCGAAACTGCTGAAGTGCGGCCGCAGATTGGCGGCATCATCCGCCGTCGCCTGTTCCAGGAGGGCGGCTTTGTTCAGGCCGGGCAGTTGCTCTATGAAATCGATGATGCGCCTTATCGCGCGGCGCTGGCGCAGGCGCAGGGTTCGCTGGCCAGCGCGAATGCGACAATCGCGTCAACCAGCCTGCAAGCGCAGCGATACAAGGATCTGGTCGGCATCAATGCCGTCAGCAAGCAGCAATATGATGACGCCGCCGCCGCTGCGCAGCAGGCCCGCGCCAATGTTGCGGCGCAACGCGGTGCGGTGCAGGCGGCGCAGGTGAACCAGAATTTCACCCGCATTCGCGCGCCCATTTCCGGTCGTATCGGTCGTTCGCTCTTCACGCCGGGCGCGCTTGTCCAGGCGGGACAGGCCGATCCGCTCGCCACGATCCAGCGCACCGACAGCGTCTATGTCGACGTGACGCAGTCGGCCGCACAGATCATCGATCTCAAGCAGGCGATGAAGAAGGGTGGGGTCAGCGAAGCTGACGGCGCGCGCATCCAGTTGATCCTGCCGAACGGCAGCAGCTACCCGATCGAGGGGCGCCTGCAATTTTCGGAGGTGACGGTGGATTCCACCTCCGGCGCGGTGACGCTGCGGGCCAGCTTCCCCAACCCTGACGGGTTGCTGCTGCCGGGCATGTATGTTCGCGCCAAGCTGGTGGAAGGGCAGGTGGCGCAGGCCATATTGGCCCCCCAGCAGGGTATCAGCCGCGACGCGCGCGGGCGTGCGACCGCAATGGTTGTCGGCAAGGACAGCAAGGCCGAATTGCGCCAGGTGGAGGTGGATCGCGCCATCGGCGACAAGTGGATCGTGACCGGCGGGCTGAAGCCGGGTGACAAGCTGATCGTGGAAGGTCTGCTCAACCTGCGTCCCGGCACCGTCGTCAAGCCCGGCGCGCCGCAGCAGGTGACTGCAACCGCAGGTGCAGCTCAGGGCGGGGCGAACTAAGCCATGGCCCGCTATTTTATCGACAGGCCCATCTTCGCATGGGTCATCGCCATCGTCATCATGCTGGCGGGCCTGCTCGCGATCCGGTCGCTGCCGGTCGCGCAGTTCCCGGAAATCGCCCCGCCGGCAGTGACGATCCAGACCAGCTATCCGGGCGCCAATGCCCAGACGCTGGAAAGCACGACCACGCAGATCATCGAACAACAGCTCAAGGGCATCGATAATCTGCGCTATTTCTCGTCCACCAGCGACGGGTCGGGCAATCTCAACATCACCCTGACGTTCGAACAGGGGACTGATCCTGACATCGCGCAGGTGCAGGTGCAGAACAAGCTGTCGCAGGCAACGCCTTTGCTGCCGCAGGAAGTGCAGCAACAGGGCCTGCGCGTCGGCAAGTCGACGTCCAGCTTCCTCCTCATCATGGCCGTCTATTCCGATGACGGCATTCATGATCAGGAAGACGCCAGCGATTTCATCGCGTCGAGCCTTCAGGATCCGCTCAGCCGCGTAACCGGCGTGGGCGACACGCAGCTGTTCGGTTCGCAATATGCGATGCGCATCTGGCTCGATCCCTACAAAATGGCCAATCTGGGCGTCACCACGGGTGACGTGAAGTCGGCGATCAGCGCGCAAAATGCGCAGGTTTCCGCCGGCCAGATCGGTGGCTCGCCCTCGATCAAGGGACAGGCGCTCAACGCCACCGTTACCGCCCAGTCGCGCCTGCGCACGCCGGAGGAATTCCGCAACATCCGCCTGCGCAGCAACAGCGACGGTTCGGTGGTGCTGATGTCCGATGTGGCTCGGGTCGAACTCGGCGCGGAAACCTATGGCTTTGGCGTGAAGTTCAATGGTCATCCGGCGTCGGGCTTCGGCGTGAAGCTGGCGCCGGGCGCGAACGCGCTCGACACGGTGGAGGCGGTGAAGGGCCGCGTCGACCAGCTATCGAAGAACTTCCCCAGCTGGGTGAAATATGATTTCCCGGTCGACAATTCGACCTTCGTCAAGCTGTCGGTCGAACAGGTCATCCATACCCTGTTCGAAGCGGTGCTGCTGGTCTTCGTCGTCATGTTCCTGTTTCTTCAGAACTGGCGCGCGACGCTGATTCCGACCATCGCCGTCCCCGTGGTGTTGCTGGGCGCGCTCGCGATCCTGAGTGCCGCAGGCTTCACCATCAACACGCTCACTCTGTTCGGCATGGTGCTGGCCATCGGCCTGCTGGTCGACGACGCGATCGTTGTCGTCGAAAATGTCGAACGTCTGATCCAGGATGAAGGGCTCAACCCCAAGGAAGCCGCCAAGAAGTCGATGGACGAAATCAGCGGCGCGCTGATTGGCATCGGCCTCGTCCTGTCGGCGGTGTTCCTGCCAATGGCCTTCTTCGGCGGGTCGACTGGCGTCATCTTCCGTCAGTTCTCCATCACGATCGTCTCCTCGATGATCCTGTCGGTGCTGGTCGCACTGGTGCTGACGCCCGCGCTTTGCGCCACGATCCTGAGACCGGCGTCGCATGGTCATAGCTGGAACGGGCCGATCGGTTCGATCTTCGGCCGCTTCTTCGACTGGTTCAACCGAACCTTCGACAAGGGCGTCGTGCGCTATGGCAAGGGCGTGGAAAAGGTCGAGCATCGTTGGGGCCGCACCATGCTGGTCTATGGCCTGATCGTGGTCGGCATGGCCTTCATCTTCCTGCGTTTGCCCAGCGGCTTCCTGCCGGATGAAGATCAGGGCATGATCATCAACCAGGTGTCGCTGCCCGCAGGTACGACGATGGCGGAAACCGAGCGCACGCTGGTCAAGATGCGCGACCATTATCTGGTCGATGAAAAGCAGAATGTCTCCGCCGTGTTCACGATCGCGGGCTTCGGCTTCGTTGGCCAGGGTCAGAATGTCGGCATCGTCTTTGTCCGCATGAAGGATTGGTCCCTTCGCAAGGGTGCGGACAATCGCGTCCCTGCGATCGCGCTGCGCGCCAATATGGCGTTCCAGAAGATCAAGGCGGGCATGGCCTTCGCCTTCGTGCCGCCGGCGGTGCAGGAACTGGGCAATGCGTCCGGCTTCGACTTCCAGCTGCTCGATCAGGCCAATCTGGGTCATGAAAAGCTGCTGGCGGCGCGCAACCAGTTGCTAGGCATGGCGATGGCGGACAAGCGTCTGGCGCAGGTCCGCCCCAATGGTCTGGAAGATACGCCGCAACTGAAGCTGAACGTCGATCAGGCGGCGGCCGGCGCATTGGGCATCGCCCAATCGGACGTCAATGATACGATCAGCACCAATCTGGGCGGTTCTTACATCAACGACTTCATCGATCGCGATCGCGTGAAGCGCGTCTATGTGCAGGCGGACGCTCCGTTCCGCATGACGCCCGACGCAATCAATGCTTTCCATGTGCGCGGCAGCACCGGCACCATGGCGCCCCTGTCGGCCTTCGCAACCACTGAATGGGTGCAGGGACCGGCGCGTCTGGAACGCTTCAATGGCGTGCCGTCGATGAACATTCAGGGTGCGCCTGCGCCGGGCGTGTCGAGCGGCACGGCCATGCAGGCGATGGAGGAGTTCGCCGCCAAGCTGCCGGCCGGTATCGGTTACAGCTGGAACGGCATTTCCTATGAAGAGCAGACGTCTGGTGGCCAGGCGCCCTATGTCTATGCGCTGTCGATGCTGATCGTCTTCCTCTGTCTTGCGGCCTTGTATGAAAGCTGGTCGGTGCCGATCGCGGTCATGCTGGTGG
This sequence comes from Sphingobium rhizovicinum, assembly GCF_042647625.1. Taxonomy (NCBI): domain Bacteria; kingdom Pseudomonadati; phylum Pseudomonadota; class Alphaproteobacteria; order Sphingomonadales; family Sphingobiaceae; genus Sphingobium; species Sphingobium rhizovicinum. Next base: position 1,608,068 of record NZ_JBHRVU010000004.1, read on the forward strand.
TGCCTCTGGGCGTGTTGGGTGCGGTGATCGCTGCGCGGCTCGCGGGCCTCAGCAACGACATCTATCTTCAGGTCGGCCTGATCACCACGATCGGCGTGTCGGCGAAGAATGCGATCCTGATCGTGGAATTTGCCGAAGAGAAGATGCGCGAAGGCATGGCCCCGGCGCAGGCGGCTCTGGAAGCGGGCAAGCTGCGTCTGCGGCCGATCCTGATGACCAGCTTCGCCTTCATCTTCGGCGTGCTGCCGCTGGCCCTGTCGAAGGGCGCAGGGGCGGGCGGTCAGAATGCGATCGGCTGGGCGGTCGTGGGCGGCATGTTGTCGGCCACGGTGCTGGCGGTCTTCTTCGTTCCCGTCTTCTTCACCGTCGTAAAGCGGCTGTTCCGCGAACATAAGAACCATGAAGCGGCCGACGATACGGCAACGCCACACGCGCCGCAGGAGGCTTGAAGACCATGCGCAACATGAAAGCGCTGGGCGCCGTCACTCTCTCGCTGGCGCTCGCCGCCTGCGACATGGCGCCCAAATATGTGCGGCCGGATCTGCCGGTTCCGGCCGGCACGCCGCAGGGCGATGCTTATGCCGCCAATGACGGGGCGGGGGCGATCGTTCCTGCCGACACCGCCTGGCGCGATTTCTTCACCGACGCCCGTCTGGCGCGGGTGATCGAAACCGCGCTCGCCAATAATCGCGACCTGCGCCTTGCGCTCGCCAATGTGGCGCAGGCGCGCGCGCAGTATAAGGTGCAGCGGGCCGACCTGCTGCCCACGGTTGGGGCGACGGGCACGGCGACCTATTCGGAACAGCCGCTGGTCCAGTTCGGTCAGAACCAGCGTCTCAACACCGACGTCTATCAGGCGCAGCTTGGCATTTCCTCCTGGGAAATCGATCTGTTCGGCCGCGTCCGCAACCTGACCAAGGCGGCGCAGGAGCAATATTTCGCCAGCGAGGAAAATCGCAACGCAGCGCAGACCGCGCTGATCGCGGAAACGGCCAATGCCTGGCTGACGATGGCGGCGGATCAGGAGCGCCTGCGCATCGCCACTGATCTGGAAAAGGCGTTCGGCAAGACGCTGGACCTAACCAGGGCGCAATTCGCCAAGGGCATAGCCTCCGAACTGGAAGTGCGTCAGGCCCAGACCAGCTATGATCAGGCCCGGTCCGACATTGCGCAGGCGACGACATTGGTGGCGCAGGATCAAAATGCACTCAACCTGCTGGCCGGAACCACGGTGGCGCAGGCGGACTTGCCGCAGTCCTTCCCGGACAGCAGCGCCACGATCGAAAATCTGCCCGCCAACATCTCGTCCGACATCCTGCTGCGCCGGCCTGATATTGCAGCGGCCGAACATCAACTGCGCGGCGCCAACGCCAATATCGGCGCGGCGCGGGCGGCCTTTTTCCCCAAATTGTCGCTGACGGCGGCGCTGGGGACGGTCAGCCTGGGCCTGTCGGGCCTGTTCGCATCTGGCAGCGATACATGGTCGGTCGCGCCCAGCGCGACGTTGCCTATTTTCGACTTCGGCCGGAACAAGGGCAATCTTCGCTATGCGAAGGCGACTTATGACGCGATGCTCGCCACTTATGAAAAGAGCGTGCAGACCGGGTTCAAGGAAGTCGCGGATGCGCTCGCCCGCCGCGGCACCATGGCGCAGCAGGTGGAGGCGCAGACGTCGCTGCGGGATTCGGCGCGGGTCGCCTATACTCTGTCGGATGCGCGTTTCCGGGCCGGGGTGGACAGTTTCCTCACCACCCTCGATTCCCAGCGCACGCTCTACACCGCCGAACAAAGCCTGCTGGCCACGCGCCTGACCCGCGCGTCCAACATGGTGGAATTGTATCGGGCGATGGGCGGCGGCCTCAAATAATCGGATTTGACCGCAAGCCGGGGGAAGCCCCGGCGCATGATCTCCGCTATCCGGCCATGGATAGCGGAGATTTTTTATGCCCTTTTTCGAAATGCCCTTTGCCTCGCCGGTGGGCGAACTGACTTTGGTGGCGGGCGATCAGGGACTGGTCGCGATATTGTGGCCGAATGACGACCCCGATCGCGTCCGCCTGGGCGCGCGGCGGGCGCAGCCGGATCATCCGGTGCTGGTGCAGGCGCATGCGGAATTGACCGCCTATTTTGCGGGCGAACGGCAGAGCTTCTCCGTCCCGTTCGACTTTCGCGGCACCGATTTTCAAAAGGCGATCTGGGCCGCCTTGCTCACCATCCCCTTTGGCGAAACGCGCAGCTATGGCGACATCGCCAGCCAGATCGGCCGTCCCACCGCCAGCCGCGCCGTGGGCGCCGCCAATGGCCGCAACCCGATCTCCATCATGGCGCCATGCCATCGCGTCGTCGGCGCCAATGGTGCGCTGACCGGCTTTGCCGGCGGGATCGAAACCAAAAGCTGGCTGCTTGATTTTGAACGGCGGACCCGAAAGGATTGAGCGCGAACAGGCAGGCGAGGAGACGGACGATGCGCGTAATGGTGCTGGTGAAGGCGACCGTGGACAGCGAACAGAATATGCAGCCAAAGCTGGAAGATCTGGCCGCCATGGGCCGTTTCAACGACGAACTGCGCGCCGCGGGCATATTGCGCATGGCCGACGGGCTGAAACCCTCCTCGTACGGCAAGCGCGTCGCCTTTGACGGCGCAGACCGCACCGTCATCGACGGTCCCTTTGCGGTCACGACGGAACTGGTCGCCGGCTTCTGGCTATGGGAGGTGAAGGATATGGAGGAGGCGGTCAGTTGGGTGAAGCGTTGCCCCAATCCCATGCCCGGACCCAGCGAAATCGAAATCCGGCCGCTCTATGAAATGTCCGATCTGGAATGATCGCAGATTTCAGAAAATGGCGCGCCTCAAGGGCGCATCATCGAACCCGTCAGGGTTCGCAAGGCCGAACGGCCGCCCGAGCTTATGCGAGCATAGCCAAGCGGGCGAATGCCCGTGCCGGCGCTTGAGGCTATAGAAAATGGTGCACCCAAGAGGATTCGAACCTCTGGCCTTTGCCTTCGGAGGGCAACGCTCTATCCAGCTGAGCTATGGGTGCATGACGCTGGTCAGGAGGGGCGGTTAGCAAAGTCCTTGCCCCTGCGCCAGCGTCAAATGCGCTTGCCCGCAATCTTATTTTGCCGGCTTTTCCATCGGCTGGAATTTGCCAAGGCCGCAACTGGCGCCCGGCTGCAAGCCGGGGCCGATATTCTGCAACACCGTGATGATGTCGACCGAGCAAAGCTGAGACAGGCTGGTGCGATAGGAGAACCGCTTTTCAAAGCCCAGGCTGGGGCAATTGTTGGGCAGCGTGTTGCGATAGATTTTCCGCCCGTTCATGACGAAGTCGATGGTGCGGTCGTCGCGGACGTTGGTCGACTGGATCGACCGGATCTGCACGCAATCGACCGGATCGCCCTTGGCGACATAGGGATCGGGCTGCTGTTTGGCGATGGCGGGCAGGGCGGCGCAGGCCAGAACGAGGCCCAGTGCAAGACGAACGGGGGAACCAACGGACATGTCTCTCTCCTCATATCACGCCGAATCGACGGCGTGGATCGGGGGCTTCCGTCACGTCTATCAGACGCTGTCTGAACGGCGCGAAAATGACGCGCGGGTCAGGCTGCCTTTGGCGTCGCAGTCTTGGGTGCGGGCGTCTTGGGCTTGAAGCGGCACAGGTCCGTGACGATGCAGCGCCAGCATTCGGGCCGGCGCGCCTTGCACACATATCGTCCGTGCAGGATCAGCCAGTGATGCGCATCGCGCCGGAACGGGCCGGGGACGCGCTTCTCCAGCTTTTCCTCGACCGCCAGCACCGTCTTGCCCGGCGCCAGGCCGGTGCGGTTGCCGACGCGAAAGATATGGGTGTCGACCGCGAACGTCTCCTGCCCGAAGGCGGTGTTCACCACGACATTGGCGGTCTTGCGGCCGACGCCGGGCAGGGTGGTCAGCGTGTCGCGATCCTGCGGCACTTCCCCGCCGAAATCGCGGACCAATATTTCCGACAGGCCAATGACATTCTTGGCCTTGGTGTTGAACAGCCCGATCGTCTTGATGTGTTGCTTCAGCCCCTCTTCGCCCAGATCGACCATCTGCTGCGGCGTCGTCACTGCGCGAAACAGGGCGCGGGTCGCCTTGTTGACGCCGACGTCGGTTGCCTGCGCCGAAAGGGTGACTGCCACCAGCAACTGATAGGGATTGCCATATTCCAGTTCCGTCACCGGCGCGGGATTGGCCTCCGCCAGCCGGCTGAAAAAGTCGAAGATCTGGGCCTTGTTCACAGACCTAAAACGCCTTTCATATCGTACCGGCCGATGGGTTGCCCGGCCAGCCAGCGCGCGCCCTTCACCGCGCCGCGCGCAAAGATGACGCGGTTTTCGGCACGATGGCCAATCTCGATCCGCTCGCCTTCCGCCGCGAAGGTCACCTGATGGTCGCCCGCGACCGATCCGCCACGCAGCGCGGCAAAGCCGATCGCGCCGGTCGCCCGCGCGCCGGTAATGCCGTCGCGTCCGCGCTCGCTATGATCGGCCAGCACGATGCCGCGCCCGCGCGCCGCCGCTTCGCCCAGCAAGAGAGCGGTGCCGGATGGCGCATCCACCTTATGCCGGTGGTGCATTTCGACAATCTCGATGTCCCAATCGTCGCTCAGGCCCGCCGCCGCCCTTTCCACCAGCGCGGCGAGCAGGTTGACGCCCAGCGAGGTGTTGCCGGTCTGAAGCACCGGGATGGACCGCGCCGCCTCGTCGATCAGGGCATGATGCACGCCTTCCAGCCCGGTGGTGCCGATCAGGATCGGCTTGCGCGCCGCAATGCAGGCGTCAAGATGCGCGGACAGCGCGCCGGGCACGGAGAAGTCGATCAGCACGTCGCTTGCCTCCGCCAGCGCCAGCGGATCGGCGCTGATGGCGATGCCGGGGGCAATCTCGCCGCTGGGATCGCGAGCGGTGCCGCCCGTGATCGGCAAACCGGCCTCTGCCGCCACCTGGGCGATGGCCCGTCCCATGCGGCCTGCTGCGCCGAAAATGCCGATCCTTGTCATGTCCGTTCCATCATCCTGCTGTGGGTGGATCGGCCGATGCCAGAGCGCAGGGGCTTTGTCATCCCCGCGCGGTAGCGCAATCAGTTCCCGCGCGGTAGCACAATCAATCCGTCTGCGGAGCGCCGATCGATTGCAGCACGCTGTCGCGCAATTGCGGGTCGCTCAGATGATGGGCATTGTCCAGCCGCACCCGCGCCGCCGCCTCGTCATACAGGAATGGCAGCACGGCAAAGCGCCGCCCCTTCGTTACCGGCAACGCTTCATGCAGCAGCGAGCAGGAAAAGACGATCGCGCCGCCGGTTTCGGGCCGATAGGTACGCCCGCCAAACTCGGGAAAGCGCAGGTCGCCGCCTTCATATTCTTCGGCGTTGAGGCCGATCGACACGGCAAAGCGCCGATGCGCCGTGCCTGCGGTGCTATTGTCGGTATGCGGCCGGAAATAGCCGCCCGTCCCGGCATCATAGCAGCAGATGATATGCCGTTCGATCCGCGTGGCGTTGAACTGGAAGGCGCGCTCGATCTGGGGCACCAGCCGGCGATGGATGCGCGCCTGCACCGCGCCGCGCAGCGCCAGATCCTCTATCCCGCAATCGGTGCGCTTCTTGTGCCGGTGGTCGACCTTCAGCACCGTGCCGCCGGTGGCCGGATCGGTCTGCATGTAACCGCTTTCCTCCAGCCCCTGCGTTTGCGCATAGGCGATCAGGTCGCGGCACAGCGCCGGCTCTAATATGCCCGGCACGGACAGAACCGGCGCCCATGCATCGGCCGGCGGCGGCGACAGCATCTCCAGCGCGGCGCAGATTTCGGCATGATGGACATTGAGGTCGGTGATCGGGATGGTGCGCACCACCCGCAGGCCGGGATCGATGATGAAGCTGGTCAGGTTGATCGACGGCGCGCCGTCTGCGCCTTTCTTCAGGCATCCGAACCGCTCCGCCATCGCCCGGTCCAGATCCAGAAAGATGCGCAGCCCCGGATAACGCTCCTGAAAGACGCCATTGGCTTCATCACGCGGATCATTAGTGACGATGAAGGCGCAGGCAAATTCATCGTCGAACGGCCCGATCGCATCATGCATCGCCCGGAAAAACGCCTGCGCGCCCGGCACGGTCGAACTGGCGAGGAAGGTAACGACCAGATAGCGCCCTGCCGCACTGCCAAAGGCATAGCGCGGGTTGGAAAGGCCGCGAACATGGAAGGGGGTAACGGGATCGCCGGGGGACAGGATCAAGGGATATACTCCGAAACGTGCGACCCGTTTCCGGCACTATGCCGATGATGATGCGGCACCTTCGATGGCGATGCGCGGCGCGTCAAGCGATTGCGGACGGAAAATCCTCTCCTGCGGATCGGTCGGATGACGGTAAGTGGTTCCGACCGGCCCATTTCGCTTGAACCTTCGCTGCACCTGCTATCTGGTGCACCCCATGAACCAGGACATTCGCAACATCGTCATCCTGACCGGCGCGGGCATATCCGCCGAGTCCGGTCTAGCGACCTTTCGCGGTCCTGACGGGCTGTGGGAAGGGCATCGGGTGGAGGATGTCTGCACCCCTGAAGCGCTCGCGCGCGATCCGGTGCTGGTGCATCGTTTCTATGATGAGCGGCGGGCGAAGCTGGCGGAGGTGCATCCCAATGCCGCGCATCAGGCGCTGGCCGCGCTCGATGCCGCCTGGCCCGGCGAATTGCTGATCGTCACCCAGAATGTCGATGATCTGCATGAACGGGCCGGGGCGAAGCGGCTGATCCATATGCATGGCGAACTTAAATCGGCCCTGTGCGCCGCCTGCGGCAAGGCGAAGCCATGGGCCGATCCCTTGCCGCCCGCATGCTCCTGCGACAGCTGCGGCAGGCCGGCCTTGCGACCCGACATCGTCTTTTTCGGCGAAATGCCCTATGAAATGGACGCGATCGACGCCGCGCTGCGCGATGCGGATCTGTTCGTATCGATCGGCACATCGGGCGCAGTCTATCCCGCCGCCGGCTTCGTCCAGACGGCGCGCCATGTCGGTGCGCGAACGCTGGAGCTTAATCTCGATCCATCGGCCGGCAGCTTCTATTTCGAGGAAAGCCGGCTTGGCCCGGCCAGCCTGCTGGTGCCTGCGCTGGTGGAGGAATTGCTTGCATAGAGCATCGTGCGGAAAAGCGGGCATCGGTTTTCCGCTCGAAACGATGCGACGACAAAAATCTGGAGCGCGCGGCGGGCATCAAATTTGGTGCGGCGCCTTCTGGCAGGCGCATATCCGCTCTCGCTTCTCGCGCGGCTTATAGTATAGCGCGCGCTTTCATGATCCCTTGAGCGGAGCAATCGGTGATTACTGTCCAGCGGGTGGCCAAGGCCGCCGGCAAGCATCTGACCAGAACCGCGCTCAAGCTGCGCAAGGCGCTGGGCGCGCGCGCCAGTCGCGGTTGTCCGGCCTGCGGCGCGACCGTCGTCGGCTTCTTCCGCTATGGCGACAATGGCGAATGGGGCTGTGTCGAATGCAGCGCGTCACCGCGCGAGCGGCTGATGAACTGGTTGATCGTTCAGGGGACGCTGACGGTGCCTGTCGATGGCGCGATCCTGCACATGGCGCCCAATGAGGGCAGTCTTGTTAAGCGTTTCAGCGCTGCCGCCGATTATGTCCCGGCCGATCTTGATCCCGCGCGCTACACCGTGCCGGGCATGCGCCGCGTCGACCTGATGGAACTGGCCGATACCGATCGGTACGATCTGTTCTACGCCAGCCATGTGATGGAGCATGTGCCAGACGATATGGCCGTGCTGCGCAACATCCTGCGCGCCTTGAAGCCGGGCGGCGAAGCCTGGCTGATCGTCCCATTGTGGGACAAGCCGACCGAGGATGGCAGTTTCGACATTCCCCCGCGCGAACGGGAGCGTCGTTTTGGCCAGTGGGATCATGTCCGCCAATATGGCCCGGATTTTGCCGATCGCATCCGCGCTGCGGGCTTTGATCTGGAAGAAATCGACGCCGCTTCGATCGATGTCGCCACGCGCCATTTCTATGCGCTGGACGACCGGCTGTTCAGGGCGCGCAAGCCCGCATGAACCGTCTCGCACGGATGGAGGGCAGCGCCCGCATCCTGGCTCTGGTGAAGCTGGCCAATGTCGGGCTGGTGCTGATCTGGGGCTTTGCCGTCACCTTCGTGTTCGTGCGCGCGCTGCCGATCGCCGAATTTCAGGCGTTCCTGCTGCTGGTCGCCTTCGGCAATTTCACCATTTCGGCCGAATTTGGCCTGACCAGCATCATCTATGCCCGGTTGCGCCAGCATTGGCTGGCCCATGTCGAAGGCGGCGGGAATGGCGCGGGCGATGGCGGCTTCCGGCTGGAGGAAATGGGCGTCCTGTTCCTGTTTCTGGGCCTCCTGGTCGCGGGCGGCACGCTGATCCTGATCGGCGCGCTGGCCGGGGGCTGGCTGGCGACGGGCATGCCCCTGCTGTTCCTGCTCTTCTTCCTGTCCGCCTGTCTCAACCTGCCGGCGCTCCTCGCCAAGCGGGCGCTGGCGGCGGTGGATGGCAATTTCCTCTGGGAAGGGCTGGATTGCGCGCGGCGTGTGGTGACCATCGGCCTTCTCCTGTCCATCCTGGGTGGACTGGACCCGCGCATGTCGGTCGCGCTGCAATTGGCGGTCAGCATCGTCGTGATCGGCTACGCCATCGCCCATGTCCATCGCCGGCTGAACATGACCCGCCGCCACTGGTTCGCCTTCCGCACGGGCGGCGGTCATGTCCGGGCCCATTATCTGGGGGACATCGGCGCTTCAGCCGCCTTCACCCTGTCGGACATCATCGCCTATAACGCGCCCTATTTCACCATCGCGGCGATGACGACGGACGCGCGGCCGATGCTGATCTTCGACTTCTTCTTCAAGATGTCGCGTTCGTTGTCCATGCTGGTGCGCGCCATGGTGGAGGCTGCACTACCGCGCATCACCCGCGCCTATCATGCGGGGGAGGGGGCAAGGCTGCGGCAATTGCTGACCCGCGCATTGGGCGCGGCGATGGTCTTTGCGATCGGTCTGGCGGCGGTGCTGCTGGGCGTGGGGGACCGGCTGTTTGCGATCCTGTTCGACGGGCGGGCGGCGATCGACCGGGCGGACATCGGCCTCATCATCCTGGCGCTCGGCGCGCTGACCATCATCTGCGTTTCCGTCTATGTGCAGGCGGCGCTCGGGCAATTCGGGCCTTTGCTCGCCCGGTCGCTGCCCTTCCTCGCCGGATCATTGGCCAGTGCGCCGCTCGCACTGCTGCTCTGGCCGGACCGCTTCGATCTCGCCTTCCTTTCTCTCTATGCCCTGACGCTGCTGGGCGTGGCGGGGCTGCATCTCCTGTCGCTCAAAAGGCTGCTGCGCGCATGAAGATCGCGATGCTTGATCCCTCGCTCTTTACGGGGCGCTATGACGACAGCCTGTGCGCGGCGCTGGCCGGGCAGGGCGCGCGGGTGACGCTGCTTGGCCGCCCGATGCGCGCCACCGATGCAATCCTGCCGCAGCGCTATGCCTATCTCCCCCACTTCTTCCGCCGCAGCGAAGCTCTGCGCGATCGATTGGGGGAGGGGCGCGCCTTCCGCCTCGCCAAGGCGGCCGAATATGGCCTGGCCTGCGCGCTGGGCAGCCTGTCCCCGCTGCTCTCCGCCGATCTGGTCCATGTCCAGTGGCTCCCCCTCGCGCCGGCCGATCGGCTGATGCTTCAGCGGCTGAGGGGCCGGAAGGCGCTGGTCCACACCGTCCACAATGCCGACGCTTATCATGCCGACTCCGGCTTGCAGGGGCGGGGCTATCGCGCGCTGCTCGACATGTTCGATGCGCTGATCGTCCATGGCGACACGACCCGCGCCGCGCTGGTCGGGCAGGGGATTGATCCCGCGCGCATCCATGTGACGCCGCACCCGCCGATGCGCCTCGCCCCCGCCTCCGCGCAGGACTTAGCCGCCATCGCGCCGTCGGTCCTGCCGCGCCTGCTCTTTTTCGGCACGATCCGCCCCTATAAGGGCGTGGACCTGCTCATCGACGCCTGCCTTTCGCTCTGGCGCGCCGGGCATCGGTTCGAACTGGCGCTGGCGGGCAAGCCCTTCATGGATGTCGCCCCGCTGATCGACGCCGTGACGCAGGCGGGCTTTGCCGACCGCCTCATGACCGATTTCGGCTTTCTGACGGAAGGCCGGCTGGATGCGCATATGGCGCGCGCCGACATGCTGGTCTTCCCCTATCGCCATATCGATTCGAGCGGCGCCTTCCTGTCGGCGTTGCATCATGGCAAGGCGATGGTGACGTCTGACGCAGGCATGTTCGGCCAGTTGCCGGACGGGGTTGCAGCGTGCGCGCCGGCGGGAAATGCGCCTGCCCTTGCCCAAGCCCTCTTGCCGCTGATCGAAAGCGCGGCCATCAGGCAGGAATATGGCGCACGGGCGCTGGCTTATGGCGAAGAAATGAGGTCTTGGAAGGATATGGCGGTGGCGACGATCGGCATTTACGAAACAGTGCTGGCCGGGCGCGCATGAACCGCTATCTGCGCGAACTGGCCGACCGAAAACTGGCCCTGCGTCTCGCTCTGGCGGGCCGCGTCCACCAATATCCCGAAGTGCAGGCTTTGAAGCGCTTCCTGTCGGCCTTCGCGGTCGACTGCCTGTTCGACGTCGGCGCCAATCGCGGCCAGTATGCGACCATGGTGCGCAAGGATGCGGGCTATAAGGGGCTGATCCTCTCGTTCGAACCCAACCCGGACGTCTTCGCCGAATTGCAAAGGCACGCCGCGTCCGATCGTAACTGGCATGTATTCAACATGGCGCTGTCCGATTTCGATGGCACGGCCAGCTTCAATATCATGGCCGCCGACCAGTTCAGCTCGCTCAAAAAACCTTCGGGTGAGCAGGACGCCATCTTCGCCGATCGCAACAAGGTGACGAAGACGGTCGAGATGCAGTGCCGCCGGCTCGACACGATGCTGCCCGAACTGATGGCGCAATATGGCTTTGCGCGACCGTTCCTGAAAATGGACACGCAGGGGCATGACCTGTCGGTTTGCGAGGGTGCGGGCGATGTGTTTGGCAAGATGCTGGGCGTGCAGACGGAACTGGGCGTCCGCCCCATTTATGAAGGCGGCGCCGGCTATCGCGCGATGATCGACTGGCTGGAGGCGCGCGAATTCATTCCCTCCGCCTTCTTCGCCAACAATAAAGGGCATTTCCCGCTGCTGGTCGAAATGGACGGCATCTTCGTCAACCGGACGCTGGTCGGGGATTGAGCGTGAACGGGCCTGCCCGCCATGTCTCCGCCCGCCGCCTGTTCCTTGCGGGGGCCATTGGTCTGGCGTTGTGGCTGGGCGTCACCTTTCTGTGGCATGTCACCTATCGGCAGGGGCTGAGCCTGCCGGTAATCCTGCTGCTGGATCAGGATTTTCCTGCACTGTCGGGTTCGGTTCTGCTGCTGGCGCTGGCCGCGCCATGGGCCGAAGGAAAGGGCTTTGCGCTGCCCGCGCCCACCGCGCGGATCGTGGTGCCGCTGATCCTGCTGTTGGGCATGGTAGCATGGGCCGGCCACTATGCACTGTTCCAGGATTATTCCATCAGCCGGGATGAGGAGGTCGCGCGCTTCGCCGCCGCCTATATGCGCGAAGGCCTGTTCGCGCGCCCAATCCCGATCGAATGGGAACCCTATCGTCGGGCGATCATGCCCGAATTTTTCTCCCCCTTCGGCGCGGCGGATTATTGGACGGCGGCCTATCTGCCGGTGAACAGCGCCATTCAGGCGATCTTCTGGCAATTGGGCGATCCCAATTTGGCCGGCCCCGTCCTGCTGATGGGCGGCCTGTTCGCACTGTGGCGGGTCGCGCTGCATCTGATGCCCGACCGGCCGGATGCGGTGTGGGTGACGATATTGCTGGGCTTTTCGTCCAGCCAGCTCTGGGTCACGGCCATGACCCCCTATGCGATGACCGGCCATTTCGCACTCAACATGATCTGGCTGGCGCTGGTGCTGCGCGGCGGGGCGCTGGGCCATCTGGCCGCCGGCGTCGTCGCGCTGATCGCGGCGGGTCTGCATCAATGGCATTTCCCGCCCATCTTCATCGCGCCCTTCATTCTGTGGATGCTGCTGGCGCGACGCTGGACGGTGGCGGCTTTTCATGCGCTGACTTTGGTGGCGATCGTCATCGTATGGGCCAAGCTATGGCCCGGCTTCCTGCTGCACGCGCTGGGCGCGCCGACCGATGTGCGCCCCTCCGCCGGCGTCGCCGACAAGGTCGGCAGCCTGTTCGAACGTCTCGGCGATCGCTGGCAGCCGCTGGTCAATCTCAGCCGCTATTTCGCCTGGAACAATATCCTGATGGTACCGCTCGCCGCGCTCGGCATGGCGGCCATGCGCTGGCGGCGGGTGATCAGCGGACAGGAAATCGCCCTGCCGCTGACGCTGGGTTGCCTTGCCGGCTGCGTGCTGGCGCTGGCGCAGGGCTATGGCTGGGGCTTTCGCTATGCCCATGGCTTCATCGGCCCCTTCTGCCTGCTGGCCGGGCTGGGCTGGGCGCGCTGCCGGCCCGAAGGCGCAATGCGGCCGGTGCTGATCGGCGTCATGATCACTGCCCTGTCCAGCGCCTTTCTCGTCTGGCGCACGCATGAATTTGTCGCGCCTTATGCCGCCAGTCACAAACTGATCGAATCGAGCCAGGCCGATGTCGTGCTGGTCGATCCGCGCGGCGGCCTCTACGTCACGGATCTGGTGCGTGGCCGCAACGGCGTGCCGGGCAAGCCGATGGTGATGAACCTTGGCATGCTGACGCTGGATCAGGTGGATGCGCTCTGCGCCTCTTATGTCGTCGAATTGTTCGATCGCGCGGAGTTTCGTCCGCTCGGCGTGCCGCTGGCGCGCTGGAATCTCGGCCGCATGGATGCGCTGCGCGCCCATATGAAGGAAGCGGGATGCGACCGGCCGGTCCAGCCGCCCCTGCCCGAAACCTTCGAAGACGCGCTGAACGCCGCTGACAATGCGATGTAAGGAGATTTTCCTTCATCCGTTCGCTCGGAACGGAAGGGGCGGGAAACGGCGTGGTGCTACGGGTTCTGGCCGTTATCGGCTGGCATGGGTTCTTCGTCGCGATACAGCAGCATGATCGATCCGTCTTCGCCGGTGACGGCGCGAATGGGCAGGCTCAGTTGCAGCGCGGACAAAAATTCGCGGCTGTCGTTCGTGCGGAACCGGCCGCCGATGCGCAGCGCCGATACGCGCGTATCGCCGATCAGGATCGGCGTCGCGCGATAACGGTTAAACTCCCCGGCCGCCTGCTCGATCGTTTCGCCATCCAGTTCCACCATCTGGTCGCGCCAGGCGGTGCGCTGCCCGATCAGCCTGGGGTCTAGATGGGTGAGCGATATGCGGCGCGGCTGGATTACGGCGCCGCTGCCTGCGGCGACCTTTTGTCCCATGCTGCCGCCCGAATGGACGGTTACGGTGCCTTGCGTCACGGTCAGTTCCACGATGGACGGGCGCATGCGGACGTTGAAGGCGGTGCCCACGGCGCGGATCAGGGCCGATCGCGCCTCGACATCGAACGGGCGGGCCTTGTCATGCGCCACGTCGAAGGACGCTTCGCCCTTCAGGATGCGCACCTTTCGGCCAATGTCGGTAAAGCGGACTTCGGCCTGGCTGTCGCTATTGAGGTGCAGGATAGATCCGTCATCCAGCGCGATGTCGCGCATTTCGCCGACCCGCGTTTCGTAGCGATCGACGCCGCTGAAGGTGCGGACGGTGACGATTGCGGCGACGATGAACAGCATCACCGCAACGGCAGCGGCCACCATGATGTTGCGCGACAGGCGGCGCTGCTGCTCTTCGCTGACAATCTGTTGCAGCGGGGGCAGGGTAATGTCGGCCGCTGCGCTCTTCAGCCGTTCGGCGGCTTCCCATGCCGATTCGGCGCGGGCGAAGGCAACGGCGTGGCTGGGGTCAGCCTCTATCCAGTCGCATATGTCCGATTCTTCTTCGGGACTGACGCCGTCGTTAAGCCTGGCCAGCAGGCGCGCGGCTTCCGCTTCGATCGCGTCCCTGTTCCCGCAACTTGAACCTGGTTCCGACGCCTGCACGTTCGAAGTCCGTTTCCTCACGTTCCGCCCAGGCTCGCATAACTATTGCGATGGCTTTGGCCAGATGTTTCTCAACAGTAGAAACGGACAGAGACATTTCCTCCGCTATTTCCAGCATCGATTTTTCGTGGATGCGGCGAAGAATGAACACGCGACGGCATTGGGTGGGCAACGACTCGACGATCGTCTCCACCTGTCGCAGCGCTTCGCGGGCATGAAGCTGGGCCTCGATGTTGTTTTCGCCGCCCAGCAATTCCAGATCGGCGATCGTTTCGAAGCTGACCACCTTGTTCCGGCGCGCGGTGTCGATCACGAGATTACGGGCGATGGTGAACAGATAGGCGCGGCCTGTGGTCACATTTTCCCAATTTTCCGTGGCATAGGCGCGGGTCATGACTTCGGCGACCATGTCGTCCAGTTCATGCGTCGTCGGCAGGATGCGGCGCAGACGGCCACGCAGGGCGGCTTCCTGTGGCAGGATCACCGTCTTGAACCATTCCATTTTAGCGCGAACCCGTAGCACGTTGACCCCCTTATTTGTCAGCCGCGCCTCTCCCGATTTCTTTTATCTGTCATAGTTCAATCATGGATGCAGGGGTCTGTCCAGCCGGTCTGAGGGCAGAATGTTAGCGATCAACCAGAAAGTTCCGCCTTTGGGCAAATTTATTGTGGATAAGCTACAGTTCGCGCATCATTCATTGCCCGACCCGGTTAATCGGGCGACGGCAGTTCGGCCGGCGCGCTGTCCGGCTGGTCATAATCCGGGGCTACGGGGGTGATTTCGTCAGGCTGCGTCATTGGCGTTTCAGCCGGATTGTCGGGCGCGGGGGCCTCATCAGGGGACTGGGGCATGATCCTGTCGGGCGCGGGAACGCCGTCGGGCGCGGGGATGGGGGCTTCATCGGGGCGGGTGGCCATCTTTGTCTCTCCACTGTCTTATACGGGGGCTACGCTTGGCCGGCAGAAGCGGTTCCGCGCCTGTTCTCACTATCCCTTGCCTCTTTCTGCTCTTTTCTCTATGCCGCGCCGACCGGCGACCGATGCGGGCGTGGCGAAACTGGTAGACGCGCCAGATTTAGGTTCTGGTATCGTAAGATGTGGGGGTTCGAGTCCCTTCGCCCGCACCAGAAAGCCGCCTGCGGCCAAGCCACCGAAATTCAGCTGAAGAAAGCGTTTGAGAGAAGAGATGCAGACTGTCGAGACGTTGAACGAGGGCCTGAAGCGCGCCTACACCGTGACCATCACGTCGAAGGACATCGACGCCCGCGTGGAAAAGGAGGTGGCTGCGATCGCACCGCAGGTCCGCATGCCCGGCTTCCGCCCCGGCAAGGTGCCCGCCAACCTCGTGAAGAAGATGCACGGCGAATCGCTGCAGCGCGACGCGCTCAACAATTCGATCCAGGACAGCATTCAGAAGCTGATCGCCGACCAGAAGCTGCGTCCCGCGATGCAGCCGTCGGTTGAGCTGGACGAGAATTTCGAATTCGGCAAGGACGCCGAAATCAAGGTTGCGCTCGAAGTGCTGCCTGAAATCGCCGCCCCCAGCGTTGATGGTCTGAAGCTGGAACGTCTGACCGCCGAAGTCGCCGACGCGCAGGTTGAAGAGGCCGCCGGCCGCATCGCCAGCCAGCAGGGCGCTCTGGAAGAATATGATGCCGATCATGCTGCGGCAGATGGCGACACGCTGACCATCGATTTCGTTGGCAAGGTCGACGGCGAAGTTTTTGAAGGCGGTTCGGCCGAAGGCGTGAAGCTCAAGATCGGCGCTGGCCAGTTCATCCCCGGCTTTGAAGAGCAGCTGACGGGCGTGAAGAAGGGCGACGAGAAGACCATCGAAGTCACCTTCCCCGAAGAATATGGCGCCGCCCACCTCGCCGGCAAGCCCGCCACTTTCGACATCACCGTTCAGTCGATCTTGAACGCCGACAAGCCCAAGCTGGACGATGAATTCGCCAAGTCGCTGGGTCTGGAAGGGCTGGACCAGCTCAAGGAACTGCTCAAGGGGCAGATCGAGCAGGAACATAATGGCCTGACCCGCACCTATATGAAGCGCAAGCTACTCGATCAGCTCGCCGCTTCGCACGACTTCGACGTGCCGCCCAGCATGGTGGAAGCAGAATTCGGTCAGATCTGGCAGCAGCTTCAGCATGAAGCGGGCCATGAAGAAGATCCGGCCGCCGCGCTCGCCGAAATGGAAGCCGAAAAGGACGATTATCGCGCCATCGCCGTGCGTCGCGTCCGTCTGGGCCTGCTCCTGTCGGAAATCGGCCAGGCCAATGGCGTCGTCGTCAACGATCAGGAAATGAACCGTCTGATCATGCAGGCTGCCCAGCAGTACAGCCCGCAGGACCGCGAACGCTTCGTCCAGTATGTCCGTCAGGACCCGATGGCCGCCGCCCAGTTGCGTGCGCCCCTCTATGAGGACAAGGTCGTCGACTTCCTGTTCGACAAGGCTGAAGTCACCGACCGCGCCGTGACCCGCGAAGAGCTGGAAGCCGCGATCGAAGCCGAAGACGGCGATCTCAAGCCCCACGTCCACGGCCCGGGCTGCGGTCATGATCATCATGACGAAAAGCCCAAGGCGAAGAAGGCCGCCAAGAAGGCTGAGCCGGCTGCTGAAGAAGCGAAGGCTGAGGAAGCCGAAGCTGCTCCCGCCAAGAAGCCGGCCGCCAAGAAGGCTGCCGCCAAGAAGGACGAAGCCGTAGCCGAAGACGCCGCTGCCGAGGAAAAGCCCAAGAAGAAGGCAGCTCCCAAGAAGGCTGCCGCCAAGGCCGAATAATCCTGCCTGACAGGATGTGAAAGCGCCCGGCTTCCCCCGTGAAGTCGGGCGCTTTTCATTTTGCGGGCGGCATGGCAGACGAAATATTAATCATGATGCCTGATGCACCTATGTCCGATAGATAGGGCAAAGGGCAGGGACGGTTGCGACGATGAAGGAATTTCCGGCTGTGAGTGGTGAGTTTGCTCTGGCGACGCCGCACATCGCGGTCATCCTGCCCTGCTATAATGAAGCCGGGGCCATCGTGCAGACGATCGAGGGGTTTCGCGCCGCCCTGCCGTCCGCCGACATCTATGTCTTCGACAACAATTCGACCGATCGCAGCCGCGAACTGGCGGCCGGCGCGGGGGCGATCGTCCGCCGCGTGGGCCAGCAGGGCAAGGGCCATGTCGTACGCCGCATGTTCGCCGATGTCGACGCCGACATCTACATCATGGCCGATGGCGACGCGACCTATGAGGCCGCAGCCGCACCCAGGATGGTCGCCGCTATGCTGGAGGATAATCTCGACATGGTCGTCGGGTGCCGCCGCGACGAGGTGGAGGCCGCCTATCGGCGCGGCCATCGCTTCGGCAACTGGGCGCTGACCAGCCTGCTCAAGCAATTGTTCGGCCGCAGCTTCACCGACATTCTTTCGGGCTACCGCGTTTTCTCCCGTCGTTTCGTCAAGAGTTTCCCGGTCCTGTCGGCGGGGTTCGAGATCGAGACGGAAATCAGCGTTCATGCGCTGGAACTCGCCATGCCCGTTTCGGAAGTCATGACCACCTATGGCGCCCGGCCCGAAGGCTCCGTCAGCAAACTCAGCACCTATCGCGACGGCTGGCGCATCCTGCGCACCATCATCACCCTCTATCGCATCGAACGGCCGATCCTGTTCTTCGGCGTGATCGCGGCTTTCCTTGCCGCGCTGGGCCTGGGGCTGGCGGCGCCGCTGATCGTCACCTATCTTCAGACCGGCCTCGTCCCACGCTTCCCCACCGCGATCCTGGTGACGGGCCTGATGATCCTGGCGACGCTGTCGGGCATGTGCGGCCTGATCCTCGACACGGTCGTGCGAGGCCGGCGGGAAGTGCGGCGGCTGGCCTATCTGTCCTTTTCCGCTCCGTCACACAGCATTCGGGGCTGAACCGCCATCGGGCGTCCCGATCCTGTCCCTTTGCAGCATAATTTCATTATGGACATAGGCGGCCAGCACCTGACGGCGTTCGGCGACCGTATTGAACGGCCAGCTTTCCTCATTGCAGCCCTTGAAGAAGGTGCGCGTGATATTGAGGCGATTTTGCCCCAGCGCCTGCCTGACCAAAGCGAGCGCGCGTTCGAAATCGGGGTCCTGAACAGCATGGGCAATGGCGGAAAACAGGTCGGTCATCGGACATCTTCCTTGCGTCCCGTGGCGAGCGGCTCGGGCGCGGCGACATATGGCCAAAGGCATGCAAGCCCCGCCACGTCCGCTTCGTCCCGCTCCGACTCCCTTTTTAGCAAGAGGCGCGGGGCGCGCGCAATTGCCGTAGCGATAGATTCCCCCCTTGAACCAACAGGCTTTTGTGCCGATGTAGGCCATTGGGCAAAAGCAACCACCTGAAAGAGCACAATGACAAATATCATGTCCGATCCCATGGCCGCGCTGGTCCCCATCGTCATCGAACAGTCGAATCGCGGGGAGCGCAGCTTCGACATCTATTCGCGGCTTCTGCGTGAACGGATCATCTTCGTGACCGGCCAGGTCGAAGACCATATGGCCTCGCTCATCGTCGCCCAGCTTCTGTTCCTCGAATCGGAAAATCCGAAGAAGGACATCTGGATGTACATCAATTCGCCCGGCGGCGTGGTGACGGCCGGCATGGCGATCCACGACACGATGAAATATATCCGTCCCCACGTCGGCACCGTTTGCGTTGGCCAGGCCGCCTCCATGGGCAGCTTCCTGCTGGCCGCCGGCGAGCCGGGCAAGCGCATCGCGCTGTCCAACGCCCGCATCATGGTGCACCAGCCGTCGGGCGGCGCGCAGGGCATGGCGTCGGATATCGAGATCCAGGCCAAGGAAATCCTGCGGATTCGCCGTCGCCTGAACGACCTGTACGTCAAATATACCGGCCAGACGCTGGAAGCTGTCGAGCGGGCGATGGACCGCGACACCTTCCTGGAGGCCGATGAGGCCAAGGCGTTCGGTCTGGTCGATGAAGTGTTCGATCGTCGCCCCGTCGCGGCGGAATCCACCGAGGCCTAAAGACTATCTTTACCGCTGCGCGCCACTCTGCCCTTGTGGAACGGGCGCGCGGCGGTCTAGAATGGCCTTTGGACCAGAAAATCCCTCGCCGGACGCGGATCTGGTGACTGTAGGCCGGGGGGGAAGAGAGAATGGCGAATGACTAAGCTTACCGGTTCGGATTCGAAAAGCACACTGTACTGCTCCTTCTGCGGGAAGTCGCAGCATGAGGTGCGCAAGCTGATCGCAGGACCGACCGTGTTCATCTGCGACGAATGCGTGGAACTGTGCAACGACATCATCCGCGAGGAGACCAAGGGCGGTCTCGTCGGCAAGAAGGATGGCGGCGTGCCCACTCCGCAGGAAATCTGCGATGTGCTCGACGATTATGTGATCGGCCAGAAGCGCGCCAAGCGCGTGCTGTCGGTCGCGGTCCACAATCATTACAAGCGCCTCAACCATGGCTCGAAGCCGGGCGAGGTGGAACTGGCCAAATCGAACATCCTGCTTGTCGGTCCCACTGGCTGCGGCAAGACCTTGCTGGCGCAGACGCTGGCCAAGACGTTCGACGTGCCCTTCACCATGGCCGACGCCACGACCCTGACCGAAGCCGGCTATGTCGGTGAGGATGTGGAAAACATCATCCTCAAATTGCTTCAGGCGTCGGACTATAATGTCGAAAAGGCGCAGCGCGGCATCGTCTATATCGATGAAATCGACAAGATCAGCCGCAAGGCCGAAAACCCGTCGATCACGCGCGACGTGTCGGGCGAAGGCGTGCAGCAGGCGCTGCTGAAGCTGATGGAAGGCACCACCGCTTCGGTTCCGCCGCAGGGCGGCCGCAAGCATCCGCAGCAGGAATTTTTGCAGGTCGACACGACCAACATCCTGTTCATCTGCGGCGGCGCCTTCGCGGGCCTCGAAAAGATCATCGGCGATCGTCTGGAAGCCAAGTCGATCGGTTTCGGCGCCCATGTCGCTGCGCCCGAAGAACGCAAGACCGGCGAACTGCTGCGTCAGAGCGAACCGGAAGATCTGTTGAAATTCGGCCTGATCCCCGAATTTGTCGGCCGTCTGCCTGTCATCGCGACGCTGGAGGATTTGGATGTGACCGCGCTGGTCAAGATCCTGGTCGAACCGAAGAATGCGCTGGTCAAGCAATATGGCAAGCTGTTCGACATGGAGAATGTCGAACTCAGCTTCACTGACGATGCGCTGACCGCGATCGCCAAGAAGGCGATTGAGCGAAAGACCGGCGCACGCGGCCTGCGCTCGATCCTGGAGGCGATCCTGCTCGACACCATGTTCGACCTGCCGTCGATGGAGGGCGTTGGCGAAGTGGTGGTCGACAAGGATGTCGTCGCCGGCACCAAGGAGCCGATTCGCGTATTCAGCGAGAAGGAGAAGCGGGCCGAAGACGCGGCCTGACGTTCACCTGTTTAAAATTGTCGTTTTTCAAGGGGTCGGCGGGCAATCGCCGGCCCTTTTTCGTTACGCTTGCGTGCGCCGCACAAAAAATCTCGCTGCGTTGCAAAATTGCACCACTGTCAAATAATGCCGCATATTTCGAAATTAGTCATTAAACTTCAATATATTACAGACAATTGGCCCTTGTCCGCAGGCGGCTTTCCTGCGGGTGGGAGAGAAATGTGACAGTCCTGCTGGTGCATTGTAACAAAATTGCAAACAGAGCATCACAGGGGCTTCGCCAGACGTCGCCATAGGGCGGCTCCGGCTTGAAAGAGCATCACAGCAAGAGGCGTGGCTCGCGCCACTCTTGAAAAGGGACAAGGGTCAATGAAACAGTTTCTGATGGGCAGCGTCGCACTCGCCGCCATCGCGCTTCCGGGCGCCGCATTCGCGCAGTCGACCGGCTCGCTCGATTTTGAAAATGAGATCGTCGTTACCGGCGCCAAAACGGCCGATGCCGGCATTGGCGGCGTTGTTATGCCCGATACCAGCCGTGCCAAGGCGGTGCTGGGCGCTGAGTTCATCCAGGCGCAGACGCCGGGGCAGACCATCAACGAAGTCATCAACCAGCTTCCGGGCGTCAGCTTCCAGAATAACGATCCCTTTGGTTCGGCTGGTGGTACGCTCACCATTCGCGGTTTCGACGACAGCCGCATTTCGCAGACGTTCGACGGTCTGCCGCTGAATGACACCGGCGGTTATGCGCTTTACTCGAACCAGCAGCTTGATCCCGAAATCATCGAGCAGGTGAACGTCAACCTCGGCTCGACCGACGTCGACAGCCCGACCGCCGCTGCAACGGGGTCGACGGTGAACTATCGCTCGATCACGCCCAGCGAAGATTTCAGCGCGAAGATGGTCGCCTCGGTTGGCGACTTCGAATTCTTCCGCCTGTTCGGCATGGTTCAGACCGGCAGCTTCACCAAGTGGGGCACCCGCGCCTTCCTGTCGGCCAGCCGCGCCAGCAACAACGCCATTTATGGCGGCATTGGCGAGATCGACAAGCAGCAGTATAACGCGAAAATCTATCAGCCGATCGGCAGCAATGGCGACTTCATCTCGATCGCCGGCCATTGGAACGAAAACCGCAACAACTTCTTCGGTTCGGTTCCGCTGCGTCTGGATGCGGATCGCGTGCCCGGCGGCGGCAGCGGCAACCGCTTCCCCATGACCAAGGATGAACGCTTCTATGAAGCGGCGCGTTGCCTTGTTCCTGGCGGTCGTGCCGGTATTGCCGATGTCGCCAGCAGCTGCGGCTCGGACTTCGAATATCGCTGGAACCCTTCCAACACCGGCAATGTTCGCATCAATTCGCGCTTCACCCTGTCTGACGGGCTGGTCCTGACCGTCGATCCCAGCTTCCAATATACCAAGGCCAATGGCGGCGGCACGTCGATCGCCAGCGAAGGCTTTACCCGGATTGGTGGCCAGAATTACACTGGCTTCATCCAGGGCTCGTCCAGCGCTGCGCAATATTTCTTCGGTCACGACATCAATGGCGATGGCGATATGCTGGATACGGTGCGCGTTCACACGCCCAGCCAGACCCAGACCAACCGCTATGGCCTGATTAGTTCGCTGCGCTATGACATTGATCCGAACAATACTGTTCGTCTGGCATATAGCTATGATCGCGGTCGCCATCGTCAGACCGGCGAGGCTGGCTATCTGACCGGCAACGGCTTCGGCGCCGACTATTTCCCCGTCGATGATCCGATCCTGGACGCCTATGGCGCAACGCTGCAAAAGCGTAACCGCCTGTCCTACGCGATCCTGCATCAGGTTTCGGGCGAATATCGCGGCAAGTTCATGGATGCGCTGACCGTCACCGTCGGTCTGCGTGCGCCTTTCTTCAAGCGTAACCTGAGCAACTATTGCTTCACGGCAACCGCTGGCGGCAATCTGCGCTGCTTTGAGCCGGGATCGTCGGCCGAAGCCGCCTTTGCCGGTGCCAATGCAACCGTGCAGGGCCCGCAGAAGCGCGTCTTCAAATATGACAAGCTGCTGCCGAGCGCTGGCTTCGTCTTCAACGCGGCCGATGCCGTCGACGTCTTCGCCAACTATTCGAAGGGCCTTCAGGTGCCGGGTACGGACAATCTGTACCAGTCCTTCTTCTATGCGCCTTCGGATGACCGTGCGAACCCGCAGCCGGAAACCACCGACAATTTCGACCTGGGCGTGCGTTATCGTTCGACCAAGCTTCAGGCGCAGTTGTCGGGTTGGTACACCATCTACAGCGATCGTCTGGCCTCGGCCTATGACCGTGAACTTGACACGACCATCTATCGCAACCTGGGTCGCGTCGATAAATATGGTATCGACGGCAGCATCACTTATCAGCCGATCCCTGAATTCATGATTTATGCCTTCGGTTCCTACCTGAAGTCGAAGATCAAGGACGATGTCGAACTGTCGGCGACCACCGTTGCGCAGACCGCTGGCAAGCGTGAATCGGGCGCGCCGGTCTATACCTTTGGTGGCCGCATGCAGGGCGAAATCGAAGGCTTCCGTCTGGGTGTCCAGGCGAAGCGCACGGGGCCGCGTTACGTGAACGACCAGAACCTGCCGGTCTATCAGACGATCAACGGTGCGCTGACGCAGGTCTATGGCGCGAAGGTTCCGGCCTACACCGTCGTCGATCTCGATGCGCGCTACTCGCTGGAAAAGTTCGGCGCTCCTGGCGTCGCCCTGCAAGTCAACGTCACCAACCTGTTCGACAAGCTGTATGTCGGCGGTCTGGACGGTACGCTGTCGAACACCAGCGTCAGCTTCGCCCAGATCGGCGCGCCGCGCACCTTCATCGGTTCGCTGGTCGTCGGCTTCTAAGTTTCGGCATAAGTCTGAAAAGGAAAAGGGCGGGGAGCAATCCCCGCCCTTTTTCATGTCCTATCCCCCTGTAGGATGCGATGCTCGCCGCTGGGTCGCTGGACCTTTCGATAGGATCAGGCCCGCGCAACATTATGTCCAGTTTGGCGGGAAATATGCGAAGTTAAGAGATTGCCTCAGCGCAGGCAGCTATCCAGACCATCGCGCTGGATGGCGCCGATCCGCGCCGCGATCGTATTGCCATAGCGACGGGTGAAGCCGCCGGGCGCGACGGCGGCCCGCTTCTTGGGCAGCGGCAGGACGGCGGCGATGCGCGCAGCTTCCGGGCGGGAGAGTTTGCCCGCGCCATGATGGAAATAGCGGATCGCGCCAGCCTGCACGCCATAGGTGCCGATCCCGGTTTCCGCGACGTTCAGATAGACTTCCATGATCCGCCTCTTGCCCCAGATCGCCTCGATCAGGACGGTGAACCAGGCTTCCAGTCCCTTGCGCACGAAGCCGCCGCCCTGAAACAGAAAGACATTCTTGGCCGTCTGCTGGCTGATGGTCGATCCGCCACGAATGCGGCCGCCGCTGGCGTTATGGATCGCCGCCTTGGCGATGGCGTCTACATCGAAACCATGATGGCTACAAAATTTGCCATCCTCCGCCGCGATCGCCGCCCGCGCCATGTCGGGATCGATCTCGTCCAGGCTGGTCCAGTCCTTGGTGATGCCATTGGGGTCCAGCAGCATCGTCCATGTCACTGGCGGCGGCACGAACCGATAAATGCTCACCATCAGCACGGACAGCAGGATGAAGCCCAGGATGATCTTGACGGGAATGGCGATCCAGGGGGATCGACGGCGCGAGGAGGAAGCGGATTTAGCGGTCATGCCGCCAGCGTAACGCGCTGGCGCTAAGGTTCAAGCGGCTGCGAGGGCTGGCTCCCGGCCACGATTGATCAACAGCACCAGCCCGGCGCCGATCAGGCAGAGGATGCCCGCTCCAACGAAGGCCGGCATATAGCTTTGCCACAGCGTCCGCGACAGGCCGCCGCCCAGCGCCGCGCTGGCCGCGCCAAGCTGATGACCGGCGAAAATCCAGCCGAACACGATATTGGCCCGCTCCGCGCCAAAGCGCTGCGCCGTCAGCTTGACCGTCGGCGGCACCGTCGCGACCCAGTCCAGCCCATAAAAGGCGGCGAAGATGGTGAGGCTGTACAGCGAAAAATCGCTGAACGGCAAATAGAGGAGGGAAAGGCCGCGCAGCCCATAATACCAGAAGAGCAGCCAGCGATTGTCGAACCGGTCGCTCAGCCATCCCGACGCCAGCGTCCCTGCGAAATCGAACAACCCCATCATCGCCAGCATCGATGCAGCGCCAATGGCGGCCAGCCCATAATCGCCGCACAACGATATAAAATGGGTCTGCACCAAACCATTGGTGCTGGCCCCGCAAATGTAGAAGGACAGGAAGAGGATCCAGAATGTCGGCACCCGCGCGGCATCGCGCAGCACGATCAGCGGCATTTTCAGCAGAGCGCCCAGGCCCGCGGGCTGCGCTGCGGCAGGCTGGATGCTGCTGTCGCCATAAGCCGCGAGGCCAAGGTCGGCGGGCCGATCGCGCATCAGCAACAACACGACGATCGCCGCCAGCACGATCGCGCCGCAAACCAGCAGCAACGCGCTGCGCCAGCCATGGCTTTCGGTCAGGCTGGCGAGCAAGGGCAGAAAGGCGAGCTGCCCGGTCGCCGTGCTCGCCGACAGCAAACCCATCACCAGCCCACGCCGATGGTTGAACCAGCGCGTCGCCACCGTCGCGCCCAGCACCATCGCCGTCAGCCCGGTGCCGATCCCGATCACCACGCCCCAGAGCAGCATCAATTGCCATAGCTGCGTCATGCCGAGCGACAACAACATGCCGCCAATCACGATCGACAGAGAGATCAGCATCATCCGCCGAACGCCAAAACGGTTCATGAAAGCCGCCGCGAAAGGCCCCATGCCGCCGAACAGCAGGAATCGGATAGCGAGCGCGCCGCTGATGTCTGCCGCGCTCCAGCCAAATTCCTTTTGCAATGGCACGATGAACACACCGGGCGCACCGACGGCGCCGGCAACCACCAGCATGGTTAGAAAGGTCGCGCCGACCACCGCCCATCCATAGTGAATATTTCGGGTGGACAGGCGGTGGGCCAAGGCGTTCGAAAGCATAAATCCCCTTCGCGTGCATGACGGGCTGGCGTTAAATGATAGATGTCATATATAACGTCAAGAGGCAGCGGAAGGACGCGGGCGATGAAGGTCAGTCGGGAACAGGCGGCGCGCAATAGAGAGACTGTGGTGGATGTCGCCTCGCGGTTGTTTCGTGCGCATGGTGTGGATGGGGTCGGTGTCGGGGAAGTCATGCGCGAAAGCGGCCTGACGCACGGTGGATTCTACAATCAGTTCGAATCGAAAGAGGCGTTGGCGGCCGAAGCCTGCGCGGCGGCACTGGCGAAAAGCGCCGTTCGCTGGCGCGCTCTGGCGGAAGGCGCCGGGGAGGAGGGGGCTGCGAGCGCGATTGCCGACAGCTATTTGAGTGCGCGCAATCGCGACGCTCCTGAAACCGGATGCGCCTTGATCGCGCTCAGCCCCGATGCGGCGCGGCGCGGTGGAGAACTGGCCGGGGCATTTCGACAGGGCTTTGAAGAACTAGCCGCGATAATGGAGCAATCGGCGCCTGATCTGGACAGGCCTGCGACGCTGGCGCGCATGGCGCAGATGGTCGGCGCAATGGCTCTGGCGCGGGCGGTTGCTGACCCGGATTTGTCCAATGAGATAATGGTGAGTGTGAGAAAGGCGGTGGGCCTGCCCGAGTAAACGGGGCGATCGCCATCTTCTTCATCTGGAAGAATTTGGCTCCCCGAGTAGGATTCGAACCTACGGCCATTCGATTAACAGTCGAATGCTCTACCGCTGAGCTATCGGGGAGCAGCCCGACTTCCGCCGGGCAGGCCGCGCCTATAGCAGCGGCTTTTGCGGAATGGCAAGCGCCAATATGATAGAAATTTACGCGATAAACTGTTCGGCTGCGATCCGGTCGTCCAGCGTATGTTCCGGATCGAACAACAAAGTCAGCGGGGTGGTGCGGTCGATGCGAACCTCCACCTGAGCAACGTCACGTACCTCGCGCTGGTCTGCCACGGCACTGACCGGGCGCTTGACGGGGTTCAACACGGTGAACCGAATCTGCGTCGCTTCCGGCAGGATCGCGCCGCGCCAGCGCCGGGGTCGGAACGGGCTGATCGGCGTCAGCGCGACCAGCGCGGATCCCAACGGCAATATGGGGCCATGGGCTGACAGATTATAGGCGGTCGACCCGGCAGGCGTCGCCACCAGCACACCATCGCACACCAGTTCGGGCAGGACGACGCGTCCGTTCACCTCCACCTCCAGCTTGGCGGTCTGGCGGGTTTCGCGCAGCAGGGACACTTCGTTGATGGCGGGAATGGAAAATTGTTCGCCATCGACCGTGTCGACCGTCATCCGCAGCGGATTGACCTTGAAGCTCTTTGCCTTGGCGAGGCGCTGATCCAGGCCGTCAAGCCGCCACTCGTTCATCAGGAAGCCGACCGTGCCCAGGTTCATGCCGAAGACGGGCAGAATACGGCGCCCCTCCAGCATCGAATGCAGCGTCTGGAGCATATAGCCGTCGCCCCCCAGCGCGATGATCATGTCGGCCTGCTCCACCGGCACGAAATCATAGGCGGCGCGCAGCCGTTCTTCGGCCGCGCGGGCCGCCTGGGTGGGGGACGCGACCAGAGCGCGCCGGGGTTCGCTGCTCATCCGCCTGTGACGCTCATATGGCGATGGGTGGCGGCGCGTTCGCCCGTTCCGATGCGGAAATCATGGGCGGCGGGTTTCAAACGTAAGGCGCGATCTATCAGCGGCTGGACTGCCTGTATGCCGTCATTGCGCAACGCAGCCTTGAAATCGACATGATCTTCATGGCCAAGGCACATGAAGATCTTGCCTTCGCAGGTCATGCGGACGCGGTTGCAGTCAGCGCAGAAATTGCGGGTTAGCGGCATAATGAGGCCAAGGCGAATGTTGAGGCCATCCACCGCATGATAACGCGCCGGACCGCCGGTGCGATCGGCGACGGGGGTGAGCGCATGCTGCGCGTCAATCCTGTCAGCTACCAGCGTCAACGGCAGATAATGGTCGGTACGATCCTCACCCGTTTCGCCGAGCGGCATGGTTTCGATCAGGGTAAGATCAAAGCCCTGCGTATCGCACCAGCGCAGCATCGGTAGGATTTCATCCTCATTGACGCCCTTGAGCGCCACCATGTTGATCTTCACCGCAAGCCCGGCGGCACGGGCGGCGTCCAGGCCGGCTAATACCTGATCCAGCTTTCCGCCTCGTGTCACATGAGCGAAGCGATCGGCGTTCAGACTGTCGAGGCTGACGTTGATCCGGCGCACGCCGGCCTCGGCCAGCATCTCCGCATGGTCGGTCAGCCGTGTGCCGTTGGTGGTCAGCGTCAGTTCTCGTAAACCTTGCCCCAGATGCCGACCAATCCGGCGGACCAGATCGCCAATGTCGCGTCGCACCAGCGGCTCGCCGCCGGTCAGGCGAATCTTGTCGATGCCGCGGGCGATGAACAGATCGGCGAGCAGCGCGATCTCCTCCAGCGTCAGCACCTGATTTTTGGGCAGGAACTGCATCCGTTCGGCCATGCAATAGCGGCAGCGCAGGTCGCAGCGGTCCGTGACCGATATGCGCAAATAGCTGATCCGGCGGCCCAGGCCGTCGGTCATCGTCGCACGCAAAGGATCGGCCATGGCCATGGGCCTTAGCTAAGCGATGGACATGCCCTGTGCAAGCACCCCGGTTGCAGCAATCGCAAGAGGTCGGTAACGCCTTGCTGTTAAGGCGGGGCAATGCGCGGCGCCGGGGAAACAGATTTGTGAGTGCAGATCAGAGCGCCGAGGGGCAGCGTAGCCTGTTCATCCTGTCGCCGGGAGACCGGGACGGGCTGAGCCATGCCGCCCAGCGTGCCGGTTGGCGCACGATCGGCGCGCGTCGCGCCAAGGATGCCCCGCAACGCTATCTGCGCAGTGAAGCGCAGGTCGCTCTGGTCGATTTGCGCAAGGGCGGGGCGACGGAGTTGCTGGCGCCGCTGGTGCCGGCGCTGGAGGCGGGCGGGGGTGCGCTGCTCGTATTGGTCGATCCCCGCGACGAAGCGCATGTCCCGACGATCATGGCGGCCGGTGCGACCCATTATCTGCTGGGGCCTGTGACAGACGATGGTTTGCGGGCGGCGCTGGCCTCTGCGCATCGGCTGGTCGAAAGACTGGGCGGCGGCGCGCAGCACAGCCAGCGGGCCCAGCGCATTCGGCGGGGCGATGCGCTGTATTGGGAATTGCCGCGTGGCGGGCATCTGGTGCGGTTGAGCGACAATCTGGCGCAGCATCTGGGGCTGACTGAACGGGCGGTTGCGCCGTCCGTTCTGGTGCGGCTTTTGCCGCGCGTCGAACGGCGCTCTGTCCTGACGGCCCTGCGCGCGATGCGTGTCGCAGGCCGGCCTGCGGCGCTGGCCCATGGCCTGCCGGGTCGGCTGGGGCAGCGGTTGGTGCATCATTTGCGGATGGCCGATGGCGTGATGGCGGCCGATGTGGAATGGCTGTCCGATGGTCATGAACAGGACGCATCGAGCCGTGACTATCTGACCGGATTGCGATCGAGGCAGGCGGCGCTCGACTGGCTGGACCGGCGGACAGGGCTGCCGACGACCATCCTGCTGCTGTCTATCAGCCAGTTCGACCGGATGAACGCAGCCTATGGGCAGGTCGTGGGCGACGCCCTGTTGGGACGCATCGCCCGGCGGGTGGAGCGGATGGTGGATGATGTGGCGCCCGGCGCGATGGTGGCCCGCATTGCCGGGACCGAATTTCTGATCGGGCTGATCGGCGAAGCGGCAGGCAGCGATCGCGCGACCTTCCTGGCGCGGCAACTGATCGGTGCGGTCGGACAGCCCTTCAGCGCTGGAGACCACCTGATCCGCCTGACCGCGCGATGCGGCATTGCGCAGGCGCGCGCCGAGGATGACGCCACCCAGTTGCTGCGGCGTGCCGGAACCGCGCTGTCCGATGCGCGACAGGGCGGCGGGGAGGGCATCCGCATTCTTTCGGCCGATCGGCAAAGTCGTCAGGTGGACGCCGACCGGCTGGAGACGGACCTGCGGCTGGCGCTGGACCGGGGCGAGATCGGCATCGTCTTTCAGCCGCAATATCCGGTCGACAGCGACAAGATCAGTGGCGTGGAGGCGCTGGCGCGCTGGAACCACTCCCATTATGGGCCGCTGGGCGCGGGCATATTGTTCTCAACGGCCGAGCGGTCCGACTATATGCTGCCTTTGTCGGCGCATATTCAGGCGGAGGCCTTGCGGCAGGCGGCAGCCTGGCCCGGCGCGCTGTCAGACTTGCGCCTGTCGATCAACGTCACGGCGGCGGACATCGCCCAGCCCAGCTTCATGGGCAATTTGCTGGGTCTGGTCGACAGTAGCGGCTTCCCCCGCTCTCGCCTGACCGTGGAGATTACCGAAAGCGGCCTGATCGAAGATGTTGGCGCGGCCGGGGCTTTGCTGACGGCGTTGCGGGCCGAGGGGCTGGCGGTGGCGATCGACGATTTCGGGACGGGCTATTCCAGCCTTGCCTATCTGAAAAACCTGCCACTCGATTATCTCAAGATCGACAGCGGGCTGGCGCAGGATATTGCCGGCACGGCGCGGGACCGGATCATCGTGCGCGGCGTCATCCACATGGCCAAGTCGCTGGGGCTGAAAGTGATCGCCGAAGGGGTTGAGACGGAAGAACAACTTGATCTGCTGGCGCGCGAAGGCTGCGACTATTATCAGGGTTTCCTGCGATCGGCGGGTGTTTCCTCCGCCGACCTCATAGCATTGGTGCTGAAGGGCTAAAGGCCCAGCAACGGCCAGAGGGTGATGAGGATGCCGACCAGCCCGGCCAAGAAGATGATCGTGCGGACGACAGGCACGCCAACCGCATAGAGCGGAAGATAGACGATCCGCGCGCCAAGCCAGATCCAGCCGCCCATCGCCGTCCATTCGCTGGTCTTGTCGGCCAGCACCACGCCGATCAGGGCGACGATGGCGATGGGCAGACTTTCCTTATAATTGGCCTCCGCACGGGCGAGGCGACCGGCCAGCGGGTTCAAGGGCGGTAGATGTTCGTCGCGCGCGCCCATATTCCATTTCGCGCCATATTGTTTGGTCTTCACATGGGTCGCGGCGAAGATGTGAACAAGGAGCAGGATCATGCCCCAGGCGAGAATCGTGATTTCTACCGGCATGATGCAAATCCTCCCGCTGCGATCGTATCAAAGCGGGAGGGTATAGGACAGGGCGTCAAAGGGTGAAACCGATCCGTACGATCAGGCTGGCCCCCGCATGAGCGCTGTTGGGGGCGTCGATGTCGGTATCGGCATAGCGCAGGCCGGCGGACCAGCGGCCCCTGTACCAGTCGAGCGCGACGCCATGATCCCAGTAATTGCCATCGGGACGCAGCCGCGCGGCGCGCAGGGGATCGCGCACATCGCCTGACGACCGGCCGACATGACCGGACAAGGTCAAGGGCGTGCCGGGGATGGCAATGGCGGAACTGGCCGAGACGTAAAGATTGTCGCCGCCGATGGATGACTGGCGCGGCGCGTAGCGGGCTGCCAGATCGACGCTGGCGGGGCCGAGCAGGAAGCCGGCGATTGCGCCGACTTCGCCATAACCCCAATGGCCAAAAGCGTGATCGGCGCCGGGGAAGAGATGATAGCGGCCTTCGGCGCTGAGGCGGAACCCGCCCAGTTGCCTGGCATAGGTGGCGCCCACATCGAGCACGGCGTCTGCGCCGCCATGGCGCTGACTGCCCCAGAGGGTGGTAGCCGTGCCGTCGAGGCTGAGGCCATCGGCGACGGGCACGGAGAGCGTGCCGCGCAACACCGGATCGCCGTCGCTCCAGCTGAGGCCGCGACGTCGTTCTTCACTGGCGGCTTCAACCGTGGCGGTGATGGCGGATGGGCTTTGGGCGGTGGCGGCATGGGCATGGCCGGCGAGCAGGAGCGCTCCCAGCCATGCCGTGCGGCGCAGTCGATCAGTTGGATGCAAGATTACGTACCGAGTCCAGTTCAGCCAAAAGGGGCGCGCGGTCGGCCTGCGCGACCGCGACCAGATGCGCTTCGATCTTTTCCTGATGCTGGGCAAGGTTGCGCGCGCCCGAATTGCGACCGGGCGTGCAGGCGCCGGCTTCGCTGCCCGAAAATGTCTTGTCGGTGGCGATGGTGCGGGCCAGCGCCGGACCATGATCCAGCTTGCGATCGACCACGACGGTCGCGGTCCACTGGCAGCGCTGGGCGTCGATGCGATTGGGGGTCTTGGCGCCGATGGTCTTCGTGCGCATTTCCGTGCGGGCGGTGTAGGTTGCGCCGAGTTGCTGGCCGTGATGCTCGACAGTGACGCTGTGGGTCGCGGCGGCGGCCGCGAGAGCGATGATCAAACTCATATCTATTCTCCTGCTTGCGACGCCGGGCTTTGGTGCCCGGTCGTCTTTGCCGGATTTAGATTTCCACTATTGCTGATGCGTTTCCCAATGATGATGAATGGCGACATGGAGGTCGGATTTCGGCGGATTCGACGCGACAGCCGAAGTTCACACCATCGCGGGGCGATTTGCGCCGAATATGCCCGCAAGGCGACTGCGACGCGCCAGTAAAGCGCCATGCGCGCGCCACTGACGCGACATATATGCGCCACTGGCGCGGCATTCGCGCGACGGAAAAGCGACGTAGAGAGACGTGGCGTTGGTGATCCGCCAAAACGGGGGCGAGTAGGACAGGCGAACTCACCCAGCGGCTTTCATCAACCCCTTCGACAATTGCAACGCGCCGTTGAGGCGAGCTTGCGGATCGGGCCAGGCGCGTTCGACGACGATCTTGCTGTCGGGGCGCAGGCGGGCGACGCCGTTCAATTTCTGGACATAGGCGATGAGGCCGGCGGGCTTGGGGAAGCGATCTTCGAAGAAGCTGACCAGCGCGCCCTTTGGCCCGACGTCGATTTTGGAAATGTTGGCGACCAGGCAATTTTGCTTGATCTCGATGATCTTGAGCAGATTTTGTGTCGGCAACGGCAGCTTGCCGAAACGGTCGATCAATTCGGCGGCGAACGCCTCCAGACCGATGCGATCCTCCAGTTCGTTGATGCGGCGGTAAAGGCCCATGCGCAGATCAAGGTCGGGCACATAATCGTCGGGGATGAGGATGGGCGCGTCGACGGTGATCTGGGGCGAGAAGCTGTCGCTGCGCCGTTCGATGCCGACGCCGCCGGCCTTGGCGTCCATGATCGCGTCTTCCAGCATCGACTGGTAAAGTTCGAAGCCGACTTCCTTGATATGGCCTGACTGTTCGTCGCCGACGAGATTGCCCGCGCCGCGAATGTCGAGATCGTGGGAGGCGAGCTGGAACCCTGCGCCGAGCGTGTCGAGGTCCGACAAGACTTTGAGCCGCTTTTCCGCCGTTTCGGTGATGATGCGGTTGGCGGGGGTGGTGAAATAGGCATAGGCGCGCGTCTTCGACCGGCCGACGCGACCGCGTAGCTGATAGAGCTGGGCAAGGCCGAAGCGATCGGCGCGGTGGATGATGAGCGTGTTGGCGCTGGGAATGTCGAGGCCCGATTCCACGATCGTCGTGGAGAGCAGCACATCGTAGCGCTTGTCGTAGAAAGCGGACATGCGTTCTTCGACGTCGGTGGCGCTCATCTGGCCATGGGCGACGATGGGTTTGATTTCGGGAACTTCGGTGCGGAGGAACTCCTCGACCTCGGTAAGGTCCGAGATGCGCGGGACCACGAAGAAGCTCTGCCCGCCGCGATAATGTTCACGCAGCAGCGCCTCGCGGATGACGACGCCATCCCAGGGCATGATGTAGGTGCGCACCGCCAGACGATCGACCGGCGGGGTCTGGATGACCGACAGTTCGCGCAGGCCCGACATGGCCATTTGCAAGGTGCGCGGGATGGGCGTGGCGGTGAGCGTCAGGACATGAACGTCGGTCTTCAGGGACTTCAGCCGTTCCTTGTGGGTGACGCCGAAACGCTGCTCCTCGTCCACGATGACGAGGCCGAGGCGTTTGAATTCCAGCCCCTTGGCCAGCAGCGCGTGGGTGCCGACGACGATGTCGATCGTGCCGTCGGCCAGCCCCGCCTTGGTCGCCTTCGCCTCCTTGTCGGGGACGAGGCGGGAGAGGCGGCCGATATTGACGGGGAAGCCGCGGAAGCGTTCCTCGAAATTCATGTGATGCTGGCGGGCAAGGAGCGTGGTGGGGCAGATGACCACGACCTGCATGCCGGCCATCGCCGCGACGAAGGCGGCGCGCAGGGCCACTTCGGTCTTGCCGAAACCCACGTCGCCGCAGACGAGGCGGTCCATCGGCTTGCCGGCGCCGAGGTCTTCGACAACGTCGCTGATGGCGCGGTCCTGATCGTCCGTTTCCTGATAGGGGAAGCGGTCGACGAAGGCGGGATAGCCTGCTGCATCGGGTTCCGCGACGGTGGCGGGGCGCAGGGCGCGTTCGGCGGCTGTCTTGAGCAGTTCACCCGCGATTTCGCGGATGCGCTCCTTCATCTTCGCCTTGCGCCGCTGCCAGGCTTCGCCGCCCAGCTTGTCGAGGCTTACGCCGTCGCTGTCGCTGCCATAGCGGGAGAGGACTTCGAGATTTTCGACCGGGACATAGAGCTTGTCGCCGCCGGCATAGGACAGGGCGACGCAATCATGCGGGGCCTTTGCCACCGGGATCTGCATCAGCCCTTCATAGCGGCCAATGCCATGGTCCATATGGACGACGAGGTCGCCGGGCGAGAGGGTGGCGAGTTCCTGAAGGAAGGCGTCGGCGCTCTTCTTGCGCTTGGCGCGGCGGACGAGGCGATCGCCCAGCATGTCCTGTTCGGTGAGGACGGCGACGTCGGGCGCGGTAAAGCCATGGTCAAGGCCGAGGACCATGAGCGTGACGCTGCCACCCGCCGCGATGCCCAGCGCTTCCTGCCAATTGTCGGCAGCGGCGAGGCGCGAGACGCCATGGTCGGCGAGCAGGCCGGACAGGCGCTCGCGCGCGCCGCCGGAGTAGCTGGCGATGACGACCTTTTTCTTCTCGCGGCGGAGCGTGGCGATATGTTTGCCGACAGCTTCGTAGATGTTCGTGTTCTGCGCGCGTTCGGGGGCGAAGTCGCGCGGGCCGTCGACGGCGAAGTCGAGAACGGTTGCGCTTTCCGGCTCGTGGAACGGCGTAGTGCCGTGCATCGGCAGGCTTGCGACGGCGGCGTCCCATTCTGCGGCGTCGAGATAGAGGGCTTCGGGTTTCAGGGGCCGGTAGGAGCCGGGATCGGACGACTTCGCCTGGATACGGTTGGCGTGATAATCACGGATCGCCTCGAACCGGGATTGCGCTGCGCCTGCGACGCCAGGATCGCGGATCAGGACGGCGTCTTCCCCCAGATGCTCCGTCAGGGGAACGAGCCGTTCCTCGAACAGGGGCAGCCAATGTTCCATGCCGGCAAGGCGGCGGCCGTCGCTGACCGCCTGATAGAGCGGATCGCCGGTCGCGGTTGCGCCGAACGTCTCGCGATACCGGCTGCGGAAGCGCTTGATCGTGTCCTCGTCCAGAAGGGCTTCGGATGCGGGGAGCAGGGTGAAGCCATCGACGCTGCCGGTCGTGCGCTGATCGGACGGGTCGAAGCGGCGGACCGTCTCAATCTCGTCGCCGAAGAAGTCGAGGCGCAGCGGCTG
Source organism: Sphingobium rhizovicinum (assembly GCF_042647625.1). NCBI lineage: Bacteria > Pseudomonadati > Pseudomonadota > Alphaproteobacteria > Sphingomonadales > Sphingobiaceae > Sphingobium > Sphingobium rhizovicinum. The sequence continues at coordinate 1,643,259 of NZ_JBHRVU010000004.1, forward strand.
TTCCTCGCCGCCGGGGAACAGGTCGACAATGCCGCCGCGAATGGCGAACTCGCCCCGGTCATGCACCGTGTCGGTGCGGACATAGCCGTTCGCCTGGAGCATGTCGGCGAGGCGCTGGATCGCGATCCGTTCCTTGGGCGCGAGTTTGGCGACCAGCTGGCGCACGCGGAAGGGGGTGAGGGTGCGCTGGGTCATCGCCGCCAGCGTGGTGACGACCAGTTGCGGGCCTTTGGGTTTGGCCTGAAGCGCATAGAGGCCGGCGAGGCGGGCGGAGGCGGCGCGCAGCGAGGGGCTGGCGCGGTCATAGGGCAGGCAGTCCCAGGCGGGGATTTCAATGATCTCGATCTCCGGCGCGAAATAATGCGCCGTGTCCGCGACCGCGCGCATTAGCTGCTCATCCGACGCGATGAAGACGGCGCGGCCCTGCGCGGCCCCGGCCCCGGCAGCGCGGGCGATGTCGGCCAGCAGGCAGGGCTGGAAACCGGCGGGTACGCCGGAGAGGGTCAGCGGGGCCTTCGCCTTCAGGATTTTCTGGAGATCGGTCATGCTGGCGGTGTCAGACAATCTTCACGAAATCGAGTTTCAGGAACTTGTCCATCATCGGGCCTTTCCATTCCTCCGGCACGGGGATGGTGCCGAGCGCCCAGCCGATGATGTCGGCATCCTGTTCTTCCATGAAGCGTTCGAACCAGTCGATCTCTTCAGCGGTCCATGTCGCGTGATATTGGTCGAAGAAGCCGCCGACGGTATAGTCCGCTTCGCGCGTGCCGCGATGCCAGGCCCGGAATTGTATGCGGCGCATCTGGGGATTGTCGTTCACAATTTGTTCCTTTAACGGGCATGGCTTCATCGCCGATCAGGTGTTTGTAACGCCGTCCCGGCTGGAGTAGACCCCGCCAAATAGCCATGCGACCCGATATTCTCAATCCGCTCTTTGCCGAAATATCCCTGTTCAAGGGGATCGGCCCCGCGCTCGCCCGTCCGCTGGAGCGGCTGGGGCTGGCGCGCGCGGTCGATGTGGCCTTTCATATTCCGGTCAGCTGGGTGGACCGGCATCTGACCGATGAACTGGACATGGCCGACGCCGGACGGGTGATCGGCACGATGCTGACCCCGGTCGATTATCGCGCCAGCGGCAGTCCGCGCGCGCCCTTTCGCGTGCAGGCGATCGACAAGCGGGCGAACGTCGTTTCTCTTGTCTATTTCGGGAAGAATAGCGCCTGGCCGCGCAAGTTGCTGCCGCTCAACGAACCCAAATTCGTGTCGGGGAAGCTGGAAGCCTATGGCGATGCGCTCCAGATGGTGCACCCCGATTATGTGCTGCCGCCCGAGGAGGCGGCGACGGTGCCGGCGCGCGAATCGGTCTATGGCCTGTCGGAAGGGCTGACCAATAATCGGATGCGCGACATTGCCGGGCAGGCGCTGGCCCGCGCGCCCGAATTGCCCGAATGGATCGAGCCAAGTTTGCTGGCGCGCAAAGACTGGCCGGCGTGGAAGGATGCGCTGGCGCGGGTCCATGCCGATCCGTCCGACGCCAAGGCGCGCGAGCGGCTGGCCTATGACGAGATTTTTGCGGGGCAACTGGCGCTGATGCTGGTGCGACAATCGTCGCGGCGGCGGCGCGGGGTGCCGATCGAGGGCGACGGGCGGCTGCGTGCGATGCTGAAACTGCCCTTTGCGCCGACGGGTGCGCAGCGGCGCGCGATCGGCGAGATTGAGGGCGATATGGCGCAGGCGACGCCGATGCTGCGGCTGCTTCAGGGCGATGTGGGATCGGGCAAGACTTTGGTGGCGCTGATGGCGCTGCTGAACGCGGTCGAGGCCGGGATGCAGGGCGCGATGCTGGCGCCGACCGAAATATTGGCGCGGCAACATTATGAGACGCTGCGGAAAATGGCGTCAGGCCTGCCGATCGAGATTGCGATCCTGACCGGGCGCGAAAAGGGCAAGGTGCGCGAGGCGACGTTGATGGGGCTGGCGGATGGCAGCATCCATATTCTCGTCGGCACCCACGCGATTTTTCAGGAAGCGGTGCAATATAAGGCACTGGGCCTCGCCGTGATCGACGAGCAGCATCGTTTCGGCGTGGCGCAGCGGATGATGCTGGCGAGCAAGGCGGAGCGATCGCCGCATTTACTTGTGATGACAGCGACGCCGATCCCGCGCACGCTGACGCTGACCTATTATGGCGAAATGGACGTATCGCGGCTGGACGAGATGCCGCCGGGTCGCCAGCCGATCCAGACCGTGGTGATGGCCGCCAGTCGGCTGGATGAGGTGGTCGATGCGCTGGCCCGTCATGTCGAGAGCGGGGGGCAGGCCTATTGGGTGTGCCCACTGGTCGAAGAAAGCGAGACAAGCGATCAAGCTGCGGCCGAGATGCGGGCCGAGACGCTGCGTCAGCGCTTCGGCGATCGGGTGGGGCTGGTCCATGGCAAGATGAAGGGGGCAGACAAGGATGCCGCGATGGAGGCGTTTGCCGCCAATCGGACGCAGATACTGGTTGCGACCACCGTAATCGAGGTCGGGGTGGACGTGCCTAACTCCAGCCTGATCATCATCGAGGGGGCGGAGCGGTTCGGGCTGGCGCAGTTGCACCAGTTGCGCGGGCGGGTGGGTCGCGGCGACAAGCCGTCCGTCTGCCTGCTGCTGCGCGGCAATGCGCTGGGCGAAACGTCGCGCGCGCGGCTGGCGCTGATGCGCGAGACGAATGACGGGTTCCGCATCGCCGAAGAGGATCTGAAACTGCGCGGCGCGGGCGAGGTGCTGGGCACGCGCCAGTCGGGCGAGGCGGAACTGAAGGTCGCGACGCCTGAACATGTCGCAGCGCTGGTGGATGCGGCGCGGGACGATGCGCATCTGCTGATCGAGCGGGACGGCGGGCTGGACAGCGCACGCGGGCAGGCGGCGCGGATTTGCCTGTATCTGTTTGAGAAGGATGCGGCCGTGGGGTTGCTCCGGGGCGGGTAAACGCAAAAGCGTTCGCACCTGCGAAACAAAATCGGACGCGGTCGCGTTGCCCCTCCTATGACCGATCTTAGCCTGACCCACATCACGCCCATGGCGGTGATGTCGATCGCCATTTCCGTGGCCGCCGCCTTCCTGATCCATTGGGCGCTCTACTGGATCGCGCTGCGGGTGGCGAAACATTCGAAGATCGAGCCGGTGCTGCTGCCCGCCATCTATCAGCCCACACGCTGGCTGGTGGTGCTGCTGGCGCTGGGCGCGGGCCTCAAATCGATCGAACTGGGCGACCGGGTGGAGGACATCTGGTCGATCGGCGCGCGAATGGTCTTTGCTCTGCTGGTCGGCTGGCTGATCCTGCGCGTTATGAGCGCCGGCAAGGCGATGATGGAGGCGCGGGCCGACATCAGTGTCGAGGATAATCTGAAGGCCCGGCGGCATCGGACGCGGATCAGCATCCTCTATCGCATCTGCCAGTGCATCGTCGGCTTTCTGGTGATTGCGATGATGCTGATCGCCATTCCGGGCGTCCGGACGATTGGCGTGTCGCTGATGGCGTCGGCGGGGCTTGCCGCGCTGGCGGTGGGCGCAGCGGCGCAACCGGCGCTCAAAAATCTGATCGCGGGCATCCAGATGGCCTTTTCCGAACCGATAAGGCTGGATGATGTCGTCATCATTGAGGGCGAATGGGGGAGGATCGAAGAGATCAAACTGACATATGTCATCGTTCGGATCTGGGACGATCGGCGGATGGTGGTGCCGGTATCCTATTTTCTGGAAAAGCCCTTTCAGAACTGGACGACGAAGACGTCGGATCTGCTGGGCACCGTCTTTTTCCATGTCGATCCGGCCGCCGACATTGGCCGCATCCGGGAGAAATTCGTCGAGGCGGTGAAGGCCAACAGTCGCTGGGATGGGCGCGTGGCGATATTACAGGTGACGGAGCACCGGCCTGAAGCGCTGGAACTGCGCGGATTGCTGTCGGCGCGCAATGCCGGCATCGCCTTTGACCTGCGCTGCGAAGTGCGCGAGGCGGTGATGGATTTCCTGCGGCAGGACATGCCCGAAGCGCTGGTGCGGATGCGGCAACGGCTGGAGGCTGGCGACGAACTGAGCCGGCTGGGCCTTACCAGGCTGTCCGACGCGGCGGAATGAGCGTCAGCATCGCATCATAGATTTGGGGCGTGATCGGCTCGAAAAATTCCATGCCGGCCCGCCCGTCCTCGATCCAGCGAATTTCGGTGGGATAGTCCTGAAGGATAGGCAGCCAGACGCTGACGCGGTCGCCGGGCGTGAAGAGGCTGTCGCTGCGGCACATCAGGCCAAGGGGCGATATGTTGATGATGCGCACGCCATAGCTGCGCCCACCCGCCATGATGTGGCTGACCATGTCCACCAGATCGCGCTTGGCCCGCCGCTGGTCGATCGCGGGATCGCGTGACCGCAACACATGACTGAGATTTGCGAAGACCGAAGACGACATGCCCACAGCCTAAGCGTGAGAAAATGGCCGCTTTGTGAAGAAACGGCGTTAACCCAAGGCTAACGCCGCTCTTTGCGATCAGCCGATGATCAGGCCGTGCTTTTTGGCGCCGAAACTCAGCTTGTCGCCCGCTTTCAAGGCGATGGCGGGGTCAGTGACGGTTTCGCCATTCACCTTGATCGCGCCTTCCGAAAGCTTGCGACGCACTTCCTTGTTAGACGTGGCGAAGCCGAGGCCGGTGGTGGCCTGCACCACGGTCAAACCTTCCGCGCCCAGGCTGACGGTCGGCAGGTTCGCGTCCGACGCGCCTTCCTCAAAGGTCTTGCGCGCGGTTTCGGCCGATGCCGTTGCGGCGTCGAAGCCACGGCAGAGCGCGGTGGCTTCGTTCGCGAGGATCTTCTTCGCCTCATTGATCTCCGCGCCTTCCAGCGCGGCGAGCCGGCTCACTTCGTCCATCGGCAGATCGGTGAACAGGCGCAGGCGATTGGCGACGTCGGCGTCAGCGGTGTTCCGCCAGAATTGCCAATAGTCATAATGCGACAACTGGTCTTCGTTCAGCCAGACGGCGCCGCCCACGGTCTTGCCCATCTTCGTGCCGTCGGCATTGGTGAGCAGCGGCGTGGTGAGCCCGAAGACCTGCTGGCCGTCGACCCGGCGGGCGAGTTCGACGCCGTTGACGATATTGCCCCACTGGTCCGATCCGCCCATCTGGAGACGGCAGGCCGAACGGCGCGACAGTTCCAGGAAGTCGTAGGCCTGAAGGATCATGTAGTTGAATTCGAGGAAGCTCAATGACTGTTCGCGGTCGAGGCGCAGCTTGACCGAATCGAAGCTGAGCATCCGGTTGACCGAGAAATGCTGGCCGATGTCACGCAGGAAGGGGATGTACTCCAGCTTGTCGAGCCATTCGGCATTGTCGAGCATGATCGCGTCGCTGGGGCCGTCACCGAAGGTCAGGAAGCGTTCGAATACGCGCTTGATGCTGGCCACATTCTGCTGAATGAGGTCGTGGGTCAGCAGCTTGCGCGCTTCATCCTTGAAGCTGGGGTCGCCGATCTTGCCGGTGCCGCCGCCCATCAGGACGATCGGCTTGTGCCCGGCCTTCTGCAACTGGCGCAGCATCATGATCGACACGAGATGGCCGACATGCAGCGAGGGCGCTGTCGGATCGAAGCCGATATAGCCCGGCACCACCTGGCTTTTGGCGAGGGTGTCGAGCCCTTCCGCATCGGTAAGCTGGTGGATGAAGCCGCGCGCTTCGAGCAGGCGCAGGAGATCGGACTGATAGTTGCTCATGGCGCGCGCCTGTAGCATTGGGACAGCCAGTGTAAAAGAGGCGGAGTTTTCGATTATGTTAGCAATCGGCCTGATGTCCGGCACATCGCGCGACGGGATCGACGCGGCCCTGATCGAGACGGATGGCGAGGGGCAGGTCGAGGCGGTCGCTTTCCACGCCATGGAATATGATGATGGCTTCCGCCTGCGGCTGGCCGAGGCGTGCCAGCGGGCGATGGCGATGGAGAAGCCGGGGTTTGAGCCGCTGATCGCATCGGTCGAGGCGGAACTGACCGAGCGGCATGTGCAGGCGGTGGCGGACCTGCTGGGGCGCAGCGGGCATATTGCCGAGGATGTCGGCGTGATCGGCTTCCATGGCCATACTGTTGCGCATCGGCCCGAATGGGGATGGACCTGGCAGATTGGCGATGGCGCGGGGCTGGCCGGGGGGTTCGGTATCGATGTCGTCGCGGATCTGCGCAGCGCCGATGTGGCGGCGGGCGGACAGGGTGCTCCGCTGCTGCCGGTCTATCATCGCGCACTGGCCGACGGGCTGGCGAAGCCGGCGGCGATACTCAATCTGGGCGGGGTGGCGAACATCACCTTTATCGGGGCGGATGGGACGCTGATTGCGTTCGACACCGGCATGGCGAGTGGCCTGATCGACAACTGGATGCAGACGCATGGCGATGCGGCCTATGATGCGGGGGGCGCTTGCGCAGCGCGGGGGATGGTGGATGACGCGCGGCTGGCGGCGATGATGGCTGATCCGTGGTTTGCCGCACCGCCGCCCAAGAGCATCGACCGCGAGCAGTTCAGTATCGAAGCGGTACGGGGGCTTTCTCTGGAGGATGGCGCGGCGACGCTGACGGCCTTCACCGCGGCGGCGGTGGCGCGGGGCGTGGACCATTTGCCGGAGCGGCCGGCGCACATCCATGTCGCGGGCGGCGGGCGGCATAATGCGACGCTGATGGCGATGCTGGCGCAGCGGACCGGGGCGCAGGTGCTGAATGTCGATGCGCTGGGATGGGATGGCGACGCGCTGGAGGCGCAGGGTTTCGCCTATATGGCGGTGCGCCATCTGAAAGGATTGCCGATCAGCTTCCCCGGAACGACCGGCGCGCCCGAAGCAATGACGGGCGGGATGCTGTTCCGGGCATAAGGCTTTTTGCTTTCTGCATTTCGCGAGCCGCCCTCTGTTCCAGCGGACTTCACACTGCTTAACTTCGCATATTTCCCGCCAAATTAGACATTTTGTTGCGCCGCTCTGATCCTATCGGAAAGGGGCATGCGCATCATAGCGAACCGGCCTGCCATAGGACAGGCCAGCCATGGTCAGGGGGCGAACACCGGCGCAAGCTTGAGCAGGCGGCCGCTCGGCTGATCCTCCAGCACCCACAGCGCGCCGTCAGGCCCTGTTGCACCGCGCGGATGCGTGCGCCCATGTCGATGCGCTGCACTTCGGTTGCGCTGTCGCCGTTAATGCGGACGCGCACCAATGTATGAGAGGCAAGGCCGCTGATGATCGCGTCCCCGCGCCAGTCCGCGAAGAGGGCGCCCGAATAGAAGATCATGTCCGATGGGGCGATAACCGGAGTCCACCAGAAGGTGGATGGCGCAAAACCGTCTCCTTCGGCGGGCTTGGGGATCGCGCCGTCATCATAATGATTGCCATAGGAAACAGCCGGCCAGCCATAGTTGAGGCCGGGCTGAATCCGGTTGAGTTCGTCGCCGCCCTTCGGCCCCATTTCATGTTCCCACAGCACGCCTTTGCTGTCGAACGCTATGCCATAGGGATTGCGATGGCCGATCGACCAGAGTTCCGGCAAGGCGCCGGCCTGTGCGCGATAGGGATTGTCGGAGGGTATGGCGCCGTCGGGATAAATGCGGATGATCTTGCCTAGGCTATTGTCGAGCGAGTGCAGGAATGTCTTGTCCAATTCCTGCCGGTCGCCGGCCGTGAGGAAAAGATAACGGCCATCGGGCGAGAAAGTCATCCGGCCACCCGGCTCCCCGGAAGGCCCCGGACTGACGATCTTAGGCATTTGCCGCCAGATGACGGCGGCGTTATCGAGATAGGCGGTGTTGCCTGTAAAGCGCAATGTTCCCCGCGCCAGAGCCAGCCCGATGGGAATGCCGCCCGGTTCGGCGGCGTTCCGCCCGACGCGCGGCGCATTTGCATCAGATTCAAGGAAGCTGATGTAAATCATTCGATTATTGGTATAATTAGGATCGAGCTTCACTTCCAGCAAACCGATATTGGTTGGCAGGCCGCCGATCGGATCGGAAATCGCGCCCGAAGGCGTCACCAGACGCAAAGCGCCCGGCGCGGCGGGATCGGCCGTCGATGCTGTTCCCGAAGGCAATTGCGTGACGAGCATCCGGCCATCAGGCAGGAAGGCGAGCGACCAGGGAGACTCCAGCGTCGCCACCAATGTCGGCGCAACGCCGCTGATGGCGCGCGGCGGGGAGGGCGTGGGTGTCGGAGTTGGGGTGCTGGCGGACTCGCCGCCACAGGACGTCAAAGATGGACAGGCCATGCCAAGCAACAGCAGAGCCAGTATCGACCGCTTCATTATTTCCCCCCAAATTCAGATGGAGAGCGCTAAGTGGCGGGGAAGGGCAAAGCAAGGAAAAATCCGCTATTTCAATGCCGTCTATCGCTTTCGCGTCAGTTCCCGCATGGCGGCGTCTATGCCGGTGATAGTAAGCGGATACATGCGGTCGTTGATCAGGTCGCGGATCATCTTCGTCGACTGGCTGTAGCCCCAATGGGCCTGCGCGGCCGGATTGAGCCAGACGGCGGCGGGATAGGTCTGGAATGCGCGTCGGAGCCAGACGGCGCCGGCCTCTTCATTCATATGTTCCACCGATCCGCCCGGATGGCTGATTTCATAGGGGCTCATTGCCGCGTCACCGACGAAGATCAGCTTATAGTCATGGCCATATTTGTGAAGAATGTCCCAGGTGGGGATGCGTTCGGAAAAGCGGCGGCGATTATCCTTCCACACGCCTTCGTACAGGCAATTATGGAAATAGAAAAATTCCATATTCTTAAATTCGCCGGTGGCGGCGGAGAAAAGTTCTTCGCACAGGGTGACGAACGGGTCCATCGATCCCCCCACATCCAGGAATAGCAGCAGCTTGACCGCATTATGCCGTTCGGGCCGCATGCGAATGTCGAGCCAGCCCTGCCGCGCGGTGCCGCGAATGGTTTCATCCAGATCCAGTTCGTCGGCCGCGCCCTCCCGCGCGAAGCGGCGCAGGCGGCGCAGCGCCACCTTGATGTTGCGGGTGCCCAGTTCCTTGCTGTTGTCCAGATTGGCGAATTCGCGCTTTTCCCAGACCTTGATCGCGCGCTTGTGCCGGCTTTCCCCGCCGATGCGGACGCCTTCGGGATTATAGCCGCCATGGCCGAAGGGGGAGGTGCCGCCGGTGCCGATCCATTTATTGCCGCCCTGATGCCGCCCTTTCTGTTCCTCCAGCCGCTTTTTCAGCGTCTCCATGATCTCGTCCCAGTCGCCCAGCGACTTGATCTTCTCCATCTCCTCCGGGCTGAGATATTTTTCGGCGACGAGGCGTAGCCATTCCTCGGGAATGTCCGCTTCGACGCCGTCCTGATCCAGCACGCCCTTGAACACCTTGGCGAACACCTGATCGAAGCGGTCGAGCAGCCCTTCATCCTTCACATAGGTGGCGCGGGCGAGATAATAGAAATCCTGCGGCGTGCGGGCGATGACATCCCGGTCGAGCGCTTCGAGCAGGAGCAGATGCTCCTTGATGCTGGCGTTAATGCCGGCGGCGCGCAGCGCGTCGAGAAAGTTGAGCAGCATGTCTTCCTTTTCGATCAGGGCGAGCGGCGATGCAAGCGTGGCGGGCGTGCGCCGTTGTCCGAATATTAAGTGTTGCAGCGCATGGTTAATTCGTCACTATCCAGACCTGATAAATGTGTGGGGCGCGCTTGGAAAACAGGGACTTGTTGGCTGACCTGGGGGAAAGGTCAGGCGACATCGCATTGCAGTGCAGCGAAACCGCCGGTTTTCTGGGCGAACTGAATTTGCGCATTCAGGGCGATTCGGCGCGGCTGGCGAACTTGCAGCGAAATATGGACACGCTGGCGGCCAGTCAGGGCGAAAGCGTTGCCGCCGCGCAGGAATTGAGCCTGACCGCGCGCCGCGCGGGGCGTATCATCGCCGATGGGCATGAGGTGATTGGCCTGTCGCTGGGCGAAGTGGCTGGGCTGGTGGCGCATGTCACCGGGCTTGAAGATCATTTGCGCCGCTTCCTGACCGTGATCGAGGCAGTTGACGATATTTCCGAAGAATTGGGGGCGATCGCGCGACAGACGCGATTGCTGGGTGTGAACGCCGCGATCGAGGCGGCGCGTGGCGGCGCGGCGACGCAGGGCTTTGCCGTGGTGGCGGACGAGATAAGGCGGCTGGCGGGACAGGCGGGCGAGTCCGCCGCATCGGTGGGCGACAAGCTGGGCCAGCTGGATCGGGACGCCCGCGCGCTGATTGGCGGCGTGGAGGCGAATATCGTGCGGGGGCGCGACGTCGGCACCCATATCGACCGGCTGCGGCTGAGTATGGCGGAAATCGCGTCGCTGGTGACGCAGTTCGGCGATCGGTCGGAAGCGATCGCCACCTGCACCGACGCGGCCGATGGCGATGTGAGCGCGTTGCGGCAGGGGTTGGCGCTGTTCAGCCGGTCGTCGAGCGAAAGCGCGTTGCGGGTGGACGTGGCGCGTGAGCAGCTGGAAGGGCTGGAGGGCATGGCCAATGCGATGCTCAATACCGCCGCCCATGGCCCGCAAAAGACGCGCAACAGCCGCTATATCGCGATGGCTGAGGACGGCGCGCAGGAGGTGGCCACGCTGATCGAGCAGGCCGTGGCCGACGGTCAATTGAGCCTGGCCGATCTGTTCGATACCGATTATCGCCCGATCGCAGGCTCCGACCCGGTGCAATATCTGAACGGTTTCACCCGCTTTGCCGATGCGATGATCCAGCCGCTGATCGACCGGCATACCGCGCAGGACAGTGCGATCATCGGCTGCTGTCTGCTGGACATGAACGGTTATCTGCCCACCCATGTCAGCGTCCGCAGCCAATCGCAGCGTGCGGGGATGCGGGAATGGAATATGGAGCATGCCCGCAACCGGCAGATATTCATGGACGCCCAGACCCGGCGCGCGCTGGACGAAGAGGGCGATTTCTTCCTGTTCACCTATCGGCAGGATCTGGGCGAAGGCCGTTATCGGGCGCTGCGCAGCGTGTTCGTGCCGCTGGTGTTCGCAGGACGGCGGTGGGGTCTGTATGAGGTTGGTTATCTGATCTGATCGTTGCAAGGTCTGTTGATGCCGTGGATCAGGGAGACCAGCACGAAGGAAATAATCATCAGCAGATACCAGCTGCCAAGCTTGGCAAGGCTGACCATCTGCCAGCCGTGGCTTTGATCGGGATAGGTCCAGGCATTGGCGAATGTGCCGATATTTTCAGCGAACCAAATGAATAGCGCGACAAGGAGGAAGCCGATCAGCAGCGGCATTCGCCGTGGTGTGCGCCAGGGAATGAAGATGATACTGGTTCGGCCAAAGAGTCCGATGGCAATCGCGAACAAGGCGATGCGGATGTCGGGCAGCCAGTGATGAGCGAAGAAATTGACATAGATGGCGATGGCCAGCAGCACCGTTGTCCAGGCGGGCGGATACTGTTTGAAGCGGAAATCGAAGATGCGCCAGATACGTGCGATATAACTGCCCACGGCTGCATACATGAATCCGGAAAAAAGGGGCACGGGGCCGATATGGAGCAGGCTGCCTTCAGGGTAGATCCATGAGCCCGCATGGGTCTTGAACAATTCCATGATCGTACCGATCAGGTGAAAGGCGAAAATCACCTTCGCTTCGCTCCAGCTCTCAAGGCGCAAGACGAGCATCGCGACCTGAATGATGATCGCTGCGATCGTGAGGAAATCATAGCGATGAAGCGGTGCATCGATCGGGTAGAGAAGGTGGGTAGCCAGCAATAAACCCAGCATCAATCCGCCAAACAGGCACGCCCAGCCCTGTTTGAAACCGAACAGGAGAAATTCGAACACCCAAGCTTGCGGACCGGGGCAATTTGGATGGATTCCAGATGGGCGCGGATGCGCGTGAAGCGGGTCACGCCCGGTCGTTGGGTCATCGCCATGATGTAGACCGGGCATGGCGCCGAAGAAAGTCGTCAGTGAGCGGTCGGCGTCAACTGGTTAACCGTCACGTCGCCATTGGCGGCATAGGTGGCGACGCTCTGGGCCTGTGCGGTCTGGGCGTCCTTGCCATCGATGATCGCGGCGATCTGGCGCGGGCTGGGCACCTTGTCATAGGTGCCATAAAGATCGGTCTGACCGACCATGTGGATCGACAGCTTGTAACCACGCGTTTCGGCAGCCGGATCGAAGGCGAGCACAGTGCCGCTGTCATCGACCGGGACGATGATTGGGCCGTCGCTGCGCCCGGCCTGCTGGAGCATGTCATAGCGCCGATCGGCCGTGGTGACGGCGTCGCGCACGCAGAGCGCATCCTTGCCTTCCCGCGGGATGCGGACATCGAGCGGGACGGTCGGGGTGGCCGGTTCCGCCTTTTCAAGGCGCGCGTCGCCGGTATCGGCGGCCGGGCAGGCGCTGAAGGCGGCGGGCGCGGTGGCGTGGAGCGAAGCCGCGTCATCGAAGGCGAGGCCGGACAGCATGCCGTCCAGACCGGCCAGCACCTGGGCGCGACGTTCGCTGGGGCCGGTGATGCGGATCTTGGCGATCCAGCGCCCGGCATGGACGAAGCCCGCCGCCGTCACGAGCGCGCCGTCGGCGGCATCATCATAGACAGCGCGGATAGCGCGACCCGCCTGACCAGCGGCAGGGGCGCTGGCATAGGCGGTGCGGCGGGTCTGGCTGCCGAAGCGCTCCATGATCGCCTTGTCCGTCATATAGGCGGCGAGCGAGGCGTCGGCATAGGTCGGCATATAGACATAGAGGGTTGCCTGAATGGCGCCGTCCTCCGAGAGATATTGCGCATAATTGTCGATCGCGCGGCCGCCGCTGGAGGCTTCGCCGCTCTTGGCCAGCGAGAGGCCGGCGACGGTCTGGGGCAGGCTGATCCCGGCGGCGTTGGCGCGGATCGAACTTTGGGTCGGCGTCCAGGCTTCAGCGCCATCATCTGCATTGGGGGTGGCGGCGTGCGCAGGCATGGCCAGACACAGGCTCATCGGCGCCAGAAGGGCGGAAATGACAATATGGGCGCGCTTTGGCATTCAGCATCCCTCTCCAGATCCAGACCGTCTTTGCGCGGCCTTGAACTATGACGGGGAGGCTACAGACTAAACGCGCGGGCGCAATCCCATTTTTCAGGCAACCGGAGGGATTTGCGCCGGATAATGGGGCAGATCGGGATCATGATGCGCCCAGTCGGGGGCGGCGTCCGTCCATATCTCCGCCTGCGGGCCGATGAGCGAGGAATTGTCGAGCGCGCCCGCGCGGATGAAGGTCAGGTGCGGGCGCGATTCGGCCATGCTGAACAGGGGCGTGCCGCAGGTCGGGCAGAAGCCGCGCTTCATGGCGTTGCCGCTGTCGGCCACGCTGTCATGCCAACGGACTTCGCCGGTCGTGGCGACATGATCGGTCGGGAAGCAGACATTCACCGTTGCCGATCCCCCGCCCAGATATTGGCACAGGCGGCACCAGCACATGCGCGCGGCGAGCGGATCAGCGTCGATGGTGATGCGGACGGCGCCGCAGAGGCAGCCGGCGTTGTGGGGCATGGCTGTGCCTATCGCCCCTGCCGGCGCGCCATGAAGGCGAGGCGTTCGAACATCATGATGTCCTGCTCATTTTTGAGCAGCGCGCCGTGGAGGGGCGGGATCGCCCTGGTCGGGTCGCTGTTCTGGAGGATGTCGAGGGGCATATCCTCATTCAGCAGCAGTTTGAGCCAATCGAGCAATTCGCTGGTGCTGGGCTTTTTCTTGAGGCCCGGAACGTCGCGGATTTCGTAGAAAATCTCCATCGCGCGGCTGACCAGGATTTTCTGGATGCCGGGAAAATGGACGGCGACGATCTGCTCCATCGTCTCCCGGTCGGGGAATTTGATATAATGGAAGAAACAGCGGCGCAGGAAGGCGTCAGGCAGTTCCTTTTCATTGTTGGAGGTGATGACCACCACCGGGCGTTCCGCCGCCGCGACCGTCTCGCCGGTTTCATAGACGTGGAAGGCCATGCGATCGAGTTCCTGCAACAGATCGTTGGGAAATTCGATGTCGGCCTTGTCAATCTCGTCGATCAGCAGCACGGGCAGGCGGGGCGATGTGAACGCCTCCCACAGCTTGCCCTTGCGGATATAGTTGGAAATCTCATGGACGCGCGGATCGCCCAGTTGCCCGTCGCGCAGGCGGGCGACGGCGTCATATTCATACAGGCCCTGATGCGCCTTTGTCGTGGACTTGACGTTCCATTCGATCAGCGGTGCGTTCAGCGCACGGGCGATTTCCTGGGCAAGGACGGTCTTGCCGGTGCCCGGCTCCCCCTTCACCAGCAACGGTCGGCGCAACAGCACGGCGGCGTTGACCGCCACCTTCAGATCGTCGGTGGCGACATAGTCCTGTGTGCCTTCAAAGCGCATATCGTCTCTCCGCTGCCTGTATCATCGACTAGGCAAAGCGGCGGCGCGGCGCAATCGGTAATGGGTGAAGCGATCAGCTGTTGCGGGTGCGCACGTCGGCGCGGGCGGCCAGCAAATCCCATAAGCCGCGATGCTGGTTCAGCAACTGGCGCGCACCGAACTGGATGGCGCGGTCGATGGCGTCATCGCCGCCGATTTCGCGCGCGACGGCCAATGTGGCGGCGCGGTCGGGCAGGGCGCAGGGATGCGGTTCCATGCCGGCGCGGATCGCCGCCATGTCGAGCACATGGCGCACGGCGCGCCAGTCGAGCACCAGCGCCATGGCCGCGCCCATGGCGCAGCCGCGCCGGTCCGACTGGGCCAGCATGTCGAGCGCATGGCGTTGCTGGCTGACTACCGTTTCGCAATCCGCCTGCCCCGCTGTGCTGGGGGCAGGGCCGGCGGCAACCGTAACCTGCGTCAGATAGGCGCGTTCGCGCGCAAAGCCATCCGCCGCCCCGATCAGCCACTGGCGCGCGGCATTGTCGGCGGACCGGGTGGCGGCATGATCGACGACGCCGGGGTGACGGCCGTGAAGCAGGCAGAGATAATAAGCCGCATCAGCCAGATCGGCGAGCGACAGCAGGGTTTCACGCGATACGCCGGTGCTGGCGCGGTTGGCATAGGCGTGGGAGGCCGTGCCATCCGTAACGACCAGCGCCTCCAGCACACGGGCTATGTCGCCAAATTGATATCGCGGTGCCGCTTCGCTCATGCCTGACCCCTGTACTGCCCTGCACATGCAGGGTGGAACTCAAGGCATAGGCCGTCCGGGTAAACGTCGGGTTTACGGAATCAGAAAGGGCGGCCGTGAAAGCCGCCCTTTTTCGTCAAGGATGGTTAATTTAGCTTTACCGATCCATTAAAATTTACTGATCCAGGAAGGACCGCATCTTGCGCGAGCGCGAGGGGTGCTTGAGCTTGCGCAGCGCCTTCGCCTCGATCTGACGGATGCGTTCGCGGGTCACGCTGAACTGCTGGCCGACTTCCTCAAGCGTATGGTCGGTGTTCATGCCGATGCCAAAGCGCATGCGCAGCACGCGCTCTTCACGCGGGGTGAGCGACGCCAGAACACGGGTGACGGTTTCCTTCAGATTCGCCTGAATGGCCGCGTCGACCGGGATGATCGCATTCTTGTCCTCGATGAAGTCGCCCAGATGGCTGTCTTCCTCGTCGCCGATCGGCGTTTCGAGGGAGATCGGCTCCTTGGCGATCTTCATCACCTTGCGGACCTTTTCGAGCGGCATCGACAGACGCTCGGCCATCTCCTCCGGCGTCGGTTCACGGCCCTGCTCGTGCAGGAACTGGCGGCTGGTGCGGACCAGCTTGTTGATCGTTTCGATCATGTGGACCGGGATGCGGATGGTCCGCGCCTGATCCGCGATAGACCGGGTGATCGCCTGACGGATCCACCAGGTGGCGTAGGTGCTGAACTTGTAGCCGCGACGATATTCGAACTTATCGACCGCCTTCATCAGGCCGATATTGCCTTCTTGAATGAGGTCCAGGAACTGAAGGCCGCGGTTCGTATATTTTTTGGCGATGGAGATGACGAGGCGCAGATTGGCCTCCACCATTTCCTTCTTGGCGATGCGCGCTTCGCGTTCGCCCTTCTGCACCATGTTGACGATGCGGCGGAATTCGCTCAGCGACATGCCGGTCGCCTGCGCGATTTCGTTCACTTCGTTGCGGATGCGTTCGACCGCGCGCGCTTCGGCAGCGGCGAAGGCGGCCCATTTCTTGTCGAGGCCCTGCACCTTTTCCAGCCAGGCGTCGTCCAGCTCGTTACCGACATAGCGGTCCAGGAAGTCCTTGCGGCTGACCTTGTGCCGTTCGGCCAGGCGCAGCATCTGGCCGCCCAGCGCGGTCAGGCGCCGGTTATAGGCATAGAGCTGATCGACCAGATATTCGATCTTCTGCTGGTGGAACTGAACGCTTTCGACCTGCGCGGTCAGGCTTTCGCGCAGTTCCTGATAATCATCCTCGGCCTTTTGGCTGAGCACTTCGCCATTGGCCATGGCGATCATGCGCGATTCCTGCGCCTTGGAGAAAGCGCGGAAGATTTCGGTGATGGTCGCGAACTTCTCAAGCGCCATCGGCTTGAGCGTCTCTTCCATCTGGGCGAGGGAGAGGGTGTTGTCCTCTTCCTCTTCTTCCTCATTGCGGCGGGCGCGGGGCGCGCCGTCCTCATCCTCGTCGCCGTCGGCGGATTCCTCCTCCGGCTCTTCTTCTTCCTTGAAGCTGGGACCGGCGGTCTTTTCGCTGATCTCGCCATCATCATCCTCGGCGCCTTCCTCCATATTTTCAGGAGCAGGATCCTTGGAGAGCATGGCGTCGAGATCGAGAATCTCGCGCAGCTGCATTTCGCCGTTGTTGAGCGCGGTCGACCATTCGATGATCGCGTTGAAGGTCGTCGGGCTTTCGCAAAGACCCAGGATCATGGTGTCGCGACCGGCCTCGATCCGCTTGGCGATGGCGATTTCGCCCTCACGGCTGAGCAGTTCCACCGCGCCCATTTCGCGCAGGTACATGCGAACGGGATCGTCGGTGCGATCGACCGTTTCCTTCTTCTTTTCCGTGACGAGCTTGGGCGAACCGTCATCGTCGCCCGAATCATCGTCGGCGTCGTCGGCATCGTCCCGCTCGCGCTGTTCGTCGCCGTCTTCGCCGGCTTCTTCATTCTCGACGATGTTGACGCCCATTTCGTTGAGCGCCGCCATGATGTCCTCAATCTGCTCGGAGGACATCTGGTCCTGCGGCAGGGCGTCGTTCAACTCGTCATAGGTGATGTAGCCGCGCTTCTTGGCGCGGGAAATCAGCTTCTTGACGGAGGCTTCGTTGAGGTCGAGCAGGGGGGCGTCGCCGCCATCCTCTCCATCGCCTGCACCGCCATTCTTGCTGTTTGCCTTGGTCGCCATCTATTCGCCTTAACCTCGTCGCCCTTTTGAAAGGGCTAACATCAATCAAACAATGTCTTCGGACTGCGCCAGTTCCGCCAGTCGACGATCATGATCGGCTTTCAGAGCGCGAATGCGCTGCTGCTCAGCGAAATTTTCCTCGCTGAAGTCGCTTTCAAACCGTCTTGTGGCTTCCACCAATGCCGTTTCCAGCTCCGGTCCCTGCGCCATCACCCGAACGGCCTCCTCCAGATCGCGCGAAAGGCGATCAGGATCGGTGCTTATCCTGTCGGGAGTGAGTGTGAACGCATCGGCCCGGAGCATCCCCTTGGCCATATTATACAACTCACCTTGCCCCAATATGGTAAGGAGGGCCTGCGTTTCAACTGTTTCTTTTCGGAAGGAGAGAGAGATCATCGCGGCAAGCAGCTGGGCGAGCTGGGGATCGCCGATTTGCAGCGCCGACAGCATCTCGCGATGGGGGGCGATCTGGCCGGGGTGGCGCAGCAGCGCGGCGAGGATCGCGCGCAGCAAGCGCTGCTCCATGCCGCTGGCGCCGATCGCGCGCGCTTCTGCCCCGGCGGGTGCGATGGGCGGCTTCCAGTTGCCGCGCTTGTCGCGTTGCCAGCGTTGCCCGCCGCCGCCAAAATTGCCGCCGCCCTGTCCGCGCTGTTGAGGCGCGGCGTCGCGACGGGCGAAGAAGAGCGCGTCATAGCGCTCGCGAAATTCATGAGCGTAGTGGGCGCGCACGTCCGGGTGAGCGATCGCGTCCGAAATGGCGCGGAGCCTCTGTTTGAGGGCGGCCTTCTCCTCCGGCGTGGCGAGGGGAGCGGAAGACACTTCATGCTTCCAGAGGCGTTCGATCAGCGGTTCTGCATCGGTCAGCACCGCTTCCATCGCCTGCCGGCCGCTGGCGCGGATCAGGTCGTCGGGGTCCTGGCCGCTGGGGAGCGTGGCGAAGGCGAGGCTGTGGCCGGGGCGCAGCAGGGGGAGGGCGCGAGTGGCGGCGCGGATCGCCGCCTTCTGCCCGGCCGAATCGCCGTCGAAGCAGAGGAGGGGCACCTCCACCATCTTCCAGAGGCGCTCGATCTGATGTTCAGTAAGCGCCGTGCCGAGCGGGGCGACCGCTTCGCCAAAGCCGGCCTGCGCCAGCGCGATCACATCCATATAGCCTTCGACTACGATCACGCGGCCGGTCGATCGACTGGCGGGGGACGCCTTGTCGATATTATAGAGGGTGCGGCCCTTGTCGAAGAGAGGCGTGTCGGGCGAGTTGAGATATTTAGGTTCGCCAGAGCCAATGATGCGGCCGCCAAAGGCGATGACGCGGCCGCGAATGTCGCGGATGGGGAGCATGAGGCGGCCACGGAAACGGTCGTAGGTGTCGCGTTCTCCGTCTGGATCGATCAACAGGCCGGCCTCGACCAGCATGGGATCACCGAAATCGCGCAGGGCCGTTTTTAGCTTTCCGCGAGAATCCGGCGAATAGCCGAAGCCGAAGGCGCGGCGGGTGGCGTCGGTAATGCCGCGTTTCTGGAGATAGGCGCGCGCCTCTCCGCCATCGATGCCGCCAAGCTGATCCTCGAAAAAGCTCTGGGCCGCGCCCATGGCGTCGTGCAGCCCTTTAGTCTGCTCGGCGCGCTTGGCGGCGCGGGGATCGGCGGCGGGCACGTCCATGCCGGCGGTGGCGGCCAGTTCCTTCACCGCCTCCATGAAAGGGAGGCCGCGCTGATCGGTCATCCAGCGGATCGCATCGCCATGCGCGCCGCAACCGAAGCAATGGTAGAAGCCCTTTTCATCGTTGATCGTGAAGCTGGGCGTCTTCTCATTATGGAAGGGGCAGCAGGCCTTATATTCGCGGCCGGCCTTTATGACCTTCACGCTCTTGCCGATGAGGGTCGACAGCGATGTGCGCGCGCGCAGTTCGTCCAGCCATTGCGGGGTGAGGGTCATGCGGGCTGCTCGGGATCAGGCATACCACATCCGTTCGTTTCGAGCGTAGTCGAGAAACGGCTAGCGTACTCTTCTCGTTTCTCGACCTTGGCCTGTCCTGAGCGCCTGCCTTGACAGGCGGCCGAAGAACTCGAAACGAACGGGCCTTTTGTCAGCCGTTCTTTTGGCGGTTTCGCGAGATATGACACCAACGACCAGTTGCCAGCTATAATGGCTTCCTTTTTGGCGCGGGACCAGCCGCCGATGATGCGTTCGGCTTCCAGCGCTTCGATGCGGGTGCCGAAAGTTTCGCTCCAGACAAGCGTGACCGGCAGGCGTTTGCGCGTGAATTGACCGCCCTGA
This sequence comes from Sphingobium rhizovicinum, assembly GCF_042647625.1. NCBI lineage: Bacteria > Pseudomonadati > Pseudomonadota > Alphaproteobacteria > Sphingomonadales > Sphingobiaceae > Sphingobium > Sphingobium rhizovicinum. Next base: position 1,662,862 of record NZ_JBHRVU010000004.1, read on the forward strand.
CCGCATTGATGCTGACCGATGCGATGGTCAAGATTGTCGGTATGGCCGGTATAATAGCGGCCGTCTGAACATTTGAGCATGTAGGTCCAGAACGCCATCAGACAATTATGCCTGAACTCGCGCTTGAGTCGAGCGTAGTACCTGTCGTTTCTCGACTTCGCTCGAAACGAACGGAGGTGGTGACTGACCCCTCCCGCAAGCGGGAGGAGGATTTTAGGAAAGCGCCGCCTTCACAAGGCCGCTAGCCTTGCTCATGTCGATGACGCTGCCGTGGCGTTCCTTCAGCACCGCCATCACCTTGCCCATGTCCTTGACGCTTTCCGCGCCGACTTCGGCCTTGATGCCCTCGATCGCGGCCTTCGTTTCGTCCTCGGTCAGCTGGGTCGGCAGGAAGCTTTCGATCACGTCCAGTTCGGCCTGTTCCTTGGCCGCCAGCTCGTCGCGGCCGCCATTTTTGAACATGTCGATCGATTCGCGGCGCTGCTTCACCATCTTCTGGAGCACGTCCACGACCACGACATCATCGTCCGGCACGCTGGTGGCGGTGCGCAGTTCGATGTCGCGGTCCTTCAGCTTCGCCAGGATCAGGCGCACGGCGGCCAGCCGTTCCTTGTCGCCGGCCTTCATGGCGGTGACCTGGGCGCTCTTTACCTGCTCGCGAATCATGGCGAATCTATCCTGTCTCTTCGGGAAAGAAGCAGATATAGCGGCAAAAGAGATTTTTAACAGACGTTGACCTGCGGAGGCTCCGCGCCTAGGTGACCGGCCGTTTAACCCGCACCAGACGGGTTCCCGCAAAAGCATAAAGGACCGCAGACCATGGCAGACGCCAAGACCCTCATTGTGCCTAAAGGAGCGACAGGGGTCGTGGTTTTTGCCGATGGCAGCGCCGTGTTCGGCCGCGGCTTTGGCTCAGTCGGCGACGCGGTGGGCGAACTGTGCTTCAACACATCGATCACCGGCTATCAGGAAATCATGACTGATCCCAGCTACGCCGGGCAGATCATCAATTTCACCTTCCCCCATATCGGCAATGTCGGCACCAACCTGGATGACGTCGAAGCCATGTCGCCCCATGCGCTGGGCTGCATCGTGCGGCAGGACGTCACCGCGCCCAGCAATTTCCGCAATGTCGAACCGTTCGATCGGTGGATGCGGGAAAATGGCCGCATTGGCCTCGCCGGCGTCGATACCCGCGCGCTGACCCGCCTCATTCGCATCAAGGGCGCGCCCAATGTCGTGATCGCCCATGATCCAGACGGCAAGTTCGACATCGCGGCGCTCGCCGCCAAGGCTGCAAGCTGGCCGGGCCTGGAGGGCATGGACCTCGCCATCGAAGTCACGGGGAAGGAAAGCCGTCTGTGGAAGGATGGCGTGTGGAAGCTGGGCTTTGGCTATGGCCTGAACGAGGCCGGTGAAGAGCGCCCGCATGTCGTCGCGATCGATTATGGCGCGAAGAATAATATCTTCCGCAATCTGGTGCAGGCCGGCGCGCGCGTGACCGTGCTGCCCGCGACGGCGACCATCGATCAGGTGATGGAGCAGAAGCCGGACGGCGTGTTCCTCTCCAACGGCCCTGGCGATCCGGCCGCGACCGGCGACTATGCCGTGCCGGTGATCCAGAGCGTGCTGGCGGCGGACATTCCGGTGTTCGGCATCTGCCTGGGTCACCAGTTGCTGGGCCTCGCCGTGGGCGCCAAGACGATCAAGATGCATCAGGGCCATCGCGGCGCGAACCATCCGGTCAAGCGCCTGTCGGACGGTCTGGTCGAGATCACCAGCATGAACCATGGCTTTGCGGTCGATGTCGACACGTTGCCCGCCAATGCACGATCGACCCATGTGTCGCTGTTCGACGGCAGCAATTGCGGCATCGAACTGACCGATAAGCAGGCCTTTTCGGTCCAGTACCACCCCGAAGCTTCACCGGGGCCGCAGGACAGCTTCTATCTGTTCCGCAAGTTCGTCGACGGCCTGAAGGGCGCGGTTGCGGCGTGAGCCAGAACCTGCCCCCCGTTGACGAAGCGCGCCTTGCCGCAGAGTGGGAGGCGGACCGCGAGGTTCTCGCCAACCTGAAGCGCAATGGCGACGTCGCGCGCATCGCGCGGCCTGTGGACGTCAGCTTCCGGGGCAGCGAGCAGGATTTCGAGCGCGTCCTCATCATCGCCAGCCAGTTCGGCTTTGTCGAACTGGACCGGGAGGAAGATGAGGATGGCGACCTGTTTCTGTTCCTGGAATGCGTGCAGCCGGTCGATGAACAATCGATCCGCGCGCTGACCAAGAAGTGCCTCCAGATCGAAATCCTCTGCGGCGTCGAATATGACGGCTGGGGATGCGAGGCGCAGGCGGGGGGCGTGCATTGAGCGGCAATCGCGATCAGATAGAATTGGCGAAGGAAACGTTGAAGGTGTTCGCCGATCGCGGCGAAGATTTCAGTGACGTTCGCCATGTCCTCCATTTCATGTACGGCGGGAATTTCGAAGCATTGGGCGCCTCGCTCCGTGAGTTGGGGTACGCCGTCAAGCCGACCGTCAACGAAGATGGGATTATCGCTGAGCGCCATGAACCCATCGGCGAAGAATGGCGAACAACGACCTTAGTAGCGCTTTGTGATCTCTGCGACAGCTACGGTGTCGAATATGACGGCTGGGAGGCGGCCATGATGCGTCAGCCTTCAGCGCCGGAACCGTCGAAGCCAACCGGCTTTTTTTCCAAGATTTTTGGTAAGAAGAAATAAGATGCCCAAACGCACCGACATCTCCTCCATCCTCATCATCGGCGCTGGTCCGATCATCATCGGCCAGGCGTGCGAGTTCGATTATTCGGGCACGCAGGCGGTGAAGGCGCTGAAGGAAGAGGGCTATCGCATCATCCTGGTCAATTCCAACCCGGCCACGATCATGACCGACCCGGAATTTGCCGACGCCACCTATGTCGAGCCGATCACGCCCGAAATCGTGGCGAAGATCATCGAGAAGGAACGCCCGGACGCGGTGCTGCCGACCATGGGCGGGCAGACGGCGCTGAACACGGCGCTGGCGCTCTATAATGACGGCACGCTGGAGAAGTTCGGCGTGCAGATGATCGGCGCGGATGCCGAGGCGATCGACAAGGCGGAGGACCGGATCAAGTTCCGCGACGCCATGGACAAGATCGGTCTGGAATCGGCCCGCTCGCGCATCGCCCACACGATGGAAGAGGCGCTGGAGGCGCTGGAATATACCGGCCTTCCCTCGATCATCCGGCCCAGCTTCACCATGGGCGGCACCGGCGGCGGCATCGCCTATAATCGCGAAGAGTTCGTCAACATCGTGCGCGGCGGCCTGGACGCTTCGCCGACGACCGAGGTGTTGATCGAGGAATCGCTGATCGGCTGGAAAGAATATGAGATGGAAGTCGTGCGCGACCGCAATGACAATGCCATCATCATCTGCTCGATCGAAAATGTCGATCCGATGGGCGTCCATACCGGCGACTCCATCACCGTCGCGCCGGCGCTGACGCTGACCGACAAGGAATATCAGATCATGCGCAACGCGAGCATCGCGACGTTGCGTGAAATCGGCGTGGAAACAGGCGGTTCGAACGTGCAGTTCGCGGTCAATCCGAAGGACGGCCGCCTGATCGTGATCGAGATGAACCCGCGCGTGTCGCGTTCCTCGGCGCTGGCGTCGAAGGCGACCGGCTTCCCGATCGCTAAGGTCGCGGCGAAGCTGGCCGTGGGCTATACGCTGGACGAGATCGAGAATGACATTACCGGCGCGACCCCGGCGTCGTTCGAGCCGACCATCGACTATGTCGTGACCAAGATTCCGCGCTTCGCCTTCGAAAAGTTCAAGGGCGCCGAACCGCTGTTGGGCACGGCGATGAAGTCGGTCGGCGAAGTCATGGCGATCGGCCGCAACATCCATGAATCGATGCAGAAGGCGCTGCGCGGTCTGGAAACGGGTCTGTCCGGTTTCAATCAGGTCGATCATCTGGTCGGCGCGCCCAAGGACGACATCATCGCGGCGCTTGCCGCAGCGACGCCCGACCGACTGCTGGTCGCAGCGCAAGCCCTTCGTGAGGGGCTGACCGTTCAGGAAATCCATAACATCGCCAAGTTCGACCCCTGGTTCCTGGAGCGGATCAAGGAAATCGTAGACGCGGAAGCCGAGGTGCTGGCCAATGGCCTGCCGCAGGATACGGACGGCATGCGCCGCCTGAAGTCCATGGGCTTTTCCGACAAGCGCCTTGCCTGGCTGGCGCTCAAGTCCGCGAACCTGCGCGGCAATGAGCGCGGCATCGCGCGCGGTTCGGGCCTGATCCACGATGCCGTCGTCGCCATGACCGGCGGCGTGACCGAGGATGAAGTGCGCGCGCTGCGCCATCGTCTGGGCGTGCGTCCGGTGTTCAAGCGGATCGACACCTGCGCTGCCGAGTTCGAGGCGAAGACGCCTTATATGTACTCCACCTATGAAGCGCCGCTGTTCGGCGAGGCGGAGAATGAGGCGCAGCCCAGCGACCGAAAGAAGGTGGTCATCCTGGGCGGTGGCCCCAACCGCATCGGGCAGGGCATCGAGTTCGACTATTGCTGCGTCCATGCCTGCTTCGCGCTGAGCGAGGCCGGCTATGAGACGATCATGGTCAACTGTAATCCGGAGACGGTGTCGACCGACTATGACACGTCCGATCGCCTCTATTTCGAGCCGCTGACGGCGGAAGATGTGCTGGAAATCCTGCATGTCGAAATGTCGAAGGGGACGCTGGCGGGCGTGCTGGTGCAGTTTGGCGGGCAGACGCCGCTCAAGCTGGCGCAGGCGCTGGAGGATGCCGGCGTGCCGATCCTGGGTACATCGCCCGACGCCATCGACCTGGCGGAAGATCGCGAGCGTTTCGCCGCGCTGATCGACAAGCTGAAGCTGAAGCAGCCGGCCAATGGCATTGCCCGCAGCCGCGAAGAGGCGATCGCTGTCGCCAACCGCATCGGCTATCCGGTGCTGATGCGTCCCAGCTATGTGCTGGGCGGCCGGGCGATGGAGATTGTCGACGGTCAGGCCCAACTGGAGGAATATATCACCACCGCCGTTCAGGTGTCGGGCGATTCCCCGGTGCTGATCGACCAGTATCTGCGCGATGCCGTGGAAGTCGATGTCGATGCGCTGTGCGATGGCGACGATGTGGTCGTGGCCGGCGTATTGCAGCATATCGAGGAAGCGGGCGTGCATTCGGGCGACAGCGCCTGCTCGCTGCCGCCCTACAGCCTGTCGGCCGAGATCATTGCAGAGATTGAGCGTCAGACCGATGTGCTAGCCCGTGCGCTGTCGGTGCGCGGCCTGATGAACATCCAGTTCGCGGTGAAGGATGGCGTGGTTTATCTGATCGAGGTGAACCCGCGCGCCAGCCGCACCGTGCCCTTCGTCGCCAAGGCGATCGGTACGCCCATCGCCAAGATCGCGTCGCGCGTGATGGCGGGCGAGAAGATCAAGGATCTGCCCAAGATCGATCGCAATGCGATTTCGCATGTCGCGGTCAAGGAAGCGGTATTCCCGTTCAATCGCTTCCCCGGCGTCGATCCGGTGCTGTCACCGGAAATGAAGAGCACCGGCGAAGTTATGGGAATCGATAGCGATTTCGCGACCGCCTTCGCCAAGGCGCAGTTGGGCGCAGCCACCGTGCTGCCCACCAGCGGCACCGTGTTCGTTTCCGTCAAGGACAGCGACAAGCCGGTGATCCTGCCGGCGGTGCAGAAGCTGTCGGACATGGGCTTCACCATCATCGCCACCGGCGGCACGGCCGTTTATCTGGCGGACCATGGCATTGCGGTGGAGACGGTGAACAAGGTGGCCGAAGGGCGCCCCCATATCGTCGACCGGATTACCGATGGCGATGTGCAGCTGATCTTCAACACCACCGAAGGCTGGCAGTCGCTGAAGGACAGCAAGGCGATCCGCACATCGGCGCTGCGCGGGAAGATCGCCAGCTTCACTACGGCGGCGGCGAGCGTCGCCGCGGCGGACGCGATCGAGGCGCTTCGCGGGCATGCCCTTGAAGTACGCTCGCTCCAGTCCTATTATCCCCTGTCGCAAGCCTGAACCCCTGCCCAAGGAATGATGCTGCGGGGCGGCCCTTGAGTAAGGGCCGCCAGAGGGAAGTTTTGACGAAGGATTTTTAGGGAATGGCGACCGTCGAGAAGATGCCGATGCTGCAACAGGGCTATGACAAGCTCAATGCGCAGCTCCGCGAACTGAAGGCCGAGCGGCCTTTGATCGTGGACGCCATCGAGGAAGCGCGCGCGCATGGCGACCTGTCGGAAAATGCCGAATATCATGCCGCCAAGGAGCGTCAGGGTCAGGTCGAGGCGACGATCAACGATCTGGAAGACAAGCTGTCGCGCGCCCAGATCATCGATCCGACAACATTGTCGGGCGACAAGATCATCTTTGGCGCGACCGTGACGCTGCTGGATGAAGACGACAAGCCGGTCAAATATCAGATCGTGGGTCAGGCCGAGGCGGACGCCAAGGCCGGCATGATCAGCTATAACAGCCCGCTGGGTCGTGCGCTGATCGGCCGTGAGGTCGGTGACGAGGTCGAAGTGTCGGTCCCGTCGGGCGACAAATTCTACCTGGTCGACAAGATCCAGTTCATCTGAACGCCGTGAAGCTGCCAGCCGGACGCGCCACCAACGGGATCGCGGCGATCAGTGTCGCCGCCTTCCTGCTGTTGTATCTGGCCGGAAAGGTGACGGACGCCGCCATCATTGGCGGCTTCATACCCGCGCGCCTTGGCGATCCGGCGCTGTTGCAGGGCATGCTGGCAGTGCCGGCGTGGCTGACCCCGGTCAGCTGCACGCTGATCCATGCCGGCTGGCTGCACATCGGTTTCAACATGTTCATGCTGCTCTTTTGCGGGCGGCAGGTGGAGCATGTGCTGGGTTGGGGCGGGACGCTGTTTCTCTACGGCGTCGGCGCTTATGCCGCTTGTCTGGCGCAATGGCTGGTCGATCCGGCGTCGACCAATCCGATGGTCGGCGCGAGCGGGGCGATTTCGGCGATATTGGCGACCTATTCGCTGCTCTACAGCCAGCAGAAGGTGCGCCGCATTGGGCCGTTGTCGGCCAATCTGGTGCGCGTGCTGTGGCTGGCGGCGGCGTGGATCGCGATCCAACTGATGATCGGTCTGGCCTCATCCGGCGGAATGGACGGCGGACTTGGCGATCTGGGGCAGATTGCGATTGCCGCACATATTGGCGGTTTTCTGGCCGGGCTGGCGGCGACGCGCCCGCTTCTGCGCTGGCGGTTCCGCAAAAAGCCGCGGGCCGTGCATTAGAGCCTCGTGCGTGAAACCTGGATCACCCAACCTCCGTTCGGGCTGAGCTTGTCGAAGCCCTGCATTTTGCCTTGAACACGCTAAGAAAAGTACAGCCCTTCGGCAGGCTCAGGGCGAACGGATCATATTTAAAGCGCGACGCTCTAACGCACTTTGGGATTGATCCTGTTTCCGGTCGCTTCGGGCGAAACCGGGAAGCATCTGTTGCATCCCATGATTTCGCCCTACGCGATCGACGCCGGATCAGGCGCTGGGCAGTTCCGGTTCCAGCAGGCGGTGCAGATGCACGATCACATAGCGCATTTCGGCGTCGTCCACCGTGCGCTGCGCAGCGCTGCGCCAGGCCTTTTCGGCTGAGGCATAGTCAGGGAACACGCCGACGAAATCGACCTTGCTCAGATCCTGAAAATCCAGCGTCTGCGGGTTGGTGACGCGGCCACCCATCACCAGATGCATCTTGCTCATGGTTTTATATTTTCTCCTTTGGCTGATAGCGGGGCTTTAGCATCGCGTCCGCGATCAGCCAAGGAGGGGTAGGGTCGGTTCGATTGCGTATCCCGCAATCGCGATTAGCTTTTCGGCAATCGCGCCTTGATCGCGCTGCTGATTGCATCGACGCGTGCGGCGACCAGAGATGCGACATCATCCGCCAGTTTCGACGCCTTTGCAGGCAGTTCCGCCGCGACCACGCTGTCCTTGGCGCTGGATGCCGCATCGCCAGCGGCGCTGAGCGCCGTGGTTGCGCCCTGCTTCACCGTTTCGGCGCTTTCCGCCGCAGCGGCCCGCGCTGCAACGGCGGCTTCCACCACCTTTGCACCGGCTGAAGCGGCAATGCCCGGCAGCGCCTTCATTGCGCGCCGGCTCTTGGGAAACATCCAGGCGATGACCGCGCCGGCGGCGACCGCGCCGGCCACGGCCATCACCGGATGTTCCTGCACGATCTGATTGGCGCGGGCGGCGACGCGCTGGGTCTTGTCGCGGGCGTCGACATAGGCGTCGCTCGCCTTGTCCACGCCGGTCTGGATCAGGTCGCCAGCGCCCTCGCGCGCCTTTTCTGTCGTGTCCTTGATCCGGTCGGTCGCGGTCACGGCGACATCATTGGCCGCTTCGCGGACGCGGGTGAGTTGAGCGCGGATATCAGCCATCATCAATCTCCGGTAAGTCAGTGTCTTGCTTCCTGAAACGAACATATAAACGTCCGAAAAGTGCCGCCAGTGGGCGACGGGCCAGGAATAATCCAAAGGCGGCGGCCGCTGCGCCGATTGCGACAGGGCGCTGCTGCGCCTTGGCCGCGGCATAGGCGACGCCATCCAGCGCGGATGCGGTGATCTTCGCCACGGCATCCTGCTTCAGGCGGGCAGGCGCGATCCGCGCCTTTGCCGCCTGCGCGCTGACGGCCAGTTGGGCGCGCGTCTCATCGGCGCGGACGCAGGCTGCGTGATAGGCTGCTTCCTTGCTCATGGTCTGATCGCCTTCATCATCCGGCCAATGCATCCCTTCGCCAGCAACAGCAGCAGTACGGCGATCAGCAATGCGCCGCCCACCACGATCAGCGTGCCCCAGAGCGGCCCGACATGCTGGGCGAGGGCGATGATCAGGCCGATCAGCAGTGCAACGATGCTGGCGAAGACCAGAATCAGCGCCACAATGCCCAATATCGCCGCATTGCGCACGCCGGTCGCAACAATTCCGGCGCGCAATTTCTGCTTTTCCGCCTCTGCGCCGGCATAGGCGCGCGCATCGGCGTAGAGACGCGAGAAGGTGTCGCGCACCGATTCGTCGGGCGCGGCGTCATCCTGCCCGTCGGTGTGCGGCGTCACCGCCGTTTCCGCTGGCTCGTCAATCAAGATGGCCCTCCGCCCCGCCATGCGGGCTATTGCGTGGGAAGGGCGGCAGGCCGACCCGCCGCCCGAAAATCAGCGTCGACCCCGGTGGCGGGGCCGATCAGTCACGCCTTGTCGTCGGACCCTTTCGCCAGACGCATCAGCACATAGCCGACAACCGCTGCCGCGCCGATCGCGACCGCCGGGCTTTTGCGCACGAAATCGCGCGCTTCGTCCATCAACTGGTCGACGTCCTTGCTTTCCAGCGTGTCAGCCGCGCCAGCCACCTGCTGGGCGGCCTGACGGGCATAGTCGCCATATTGCGGGCCAAGCTTTGCGTCGACCGTGCCGGCGGTGTCCGAAATCAGCTTGGCCAGGCTCTGCATGGCGGTGCCGGTCTTGTCCTTGGCTGCGCCAGCGGCGGACTTGGCGGTTTTGCCGGCCTGCTCCTTGATCGGGTCAATATGCGCTTTCCAGTCGACCGAATTGAACTTGTCGGTCGCGACCTTAGCCGCTTTTTCCGCCTGCGCCTTGATCGGGGCGATCTGGGCGGTCCAGCCATGCGCCGCAGCGCCATTACCGGGCTTCTTGGCGGCGGGCGCCTTGCGCGTGGCCGCCTTCTTAACCGGAGCCGCCTTCACGGCCGCAATCTTCACCGGCGCAGGGGCGGCGGACGCCTTGGCGGGCTTCGCCTTCACCGGCTTGGCCCCGGCGGCGGCGGGCTTGCGGCCGCGCTTGACGGGCGGGGTTTCGGGGGTGTCAGCCATCGTCCTCAGTCTCCCTTCGATGCAGCATGTCGACCGCTGCGCGCGGCAACCATTCATGCTCCAAATGCTTGGCGGCAGCCTACAGTTCCGTTGCCGTTACATTTTGAGCATCGGCATTTTTTCCGATCGCGCAACCCCCTGCATTGCCAAGGCGGATGGTGCTGGCTAAGCGGAGCGCGAAAATTGCCGTCCAGCCGCCGTGCAGGCCATCTTTCAGGGAGCGATCATGACCGCCATTCTCGACATTCACGCCCGCCAGATTCTCGACAGCCGTGGCAACCCCACCGTCGAAGTCGACGTCATGCTGGAAGATGGCAGCTTTGGCCGCGCCGCCGTGCCGTCGGGCGCGTCCACCGGCGCTTACGAAGCCGTTGAAAAGCGCGACGGCGACAAGAGCAAATATCTGGGCAAGGGCGTGCTGGCGGCGGTTGCCGCCGTGAATGACGAAATTGTCGAGCAGATCATCGGCATCGACGCCGAAGACCAGGCCGAAGTCGACGCCGCGATGATCGCGCTCGACGGCACGGAGAACAAGTCGCGTCTGGGCGCTAACGCGATCCTGGGCGTGTCGCTCGCCACCGCCAAGGCGGCTGCCGACGCGCGCGGCCTGCCGCTCTATCGCTATGTCGGCGGCGTTTCGTCGCACGTTCTGCCGGTGCCGATGATGAACATCATCAACGGCGGCGAACATGCCGACAACCCGATCGATTTCCAGGAATTCATGATCATGCCGGTCGGTGCCGAAAGCATCGCCGACGCCGTGCGGATCGGTTCGGAAATCTTCCACACGCTCAAGAAGGGCCTGCACGACAAGGGTCTGGCCACCTCGGTCGGCGACGAGGGCGGCTTTGCCCCTAACATCGCATCGACCCGCGACGCGCTGGACTTCATCCTCGCGAGCATCGAGAAGGCGGGCTACAAGCCGGGCGACGACGTCGTGCTGGCGCTGGACTGCGCCGCCACCGAATTCTTCAAGAATGGCAAGTACGAGATTTCGGGCGAAGGCCTGTCTCTCTCGCCGGTGGAAATGGCGGATTATCTCGCTGCGCTGTGCGCCGACTATCCGATCAAGTCGATCGAAGACGGCATGAGCGAAGATGATTTCGAAGGGTGGAAGGCGCTGACCGACAAGATCGGCAACAAGGTGCAGCTGGTCGGCGACGACCTGTTCGTCACCAACCCGGCACGCCTGGCCATGGGCATCGGCAAGGGGCTTGCCAATTCGCTGCTGGTGAAGGTGAACCAGATCGGCACGCTGACCGAAACGCTGGCCGCCGTGGATCTGGCGCATCGTTCGCGTTACACCGCCGTCATGTCGCACCGTTCGGGCGAGACGGAGGACGCGACCATCGCCGACCTCGCCGTCGCCACCAACTGCGGTCAGATCAAGACCGGCTCGCTCGCCCGTTCGGACCGGCTCGCCAAGTATAACCAGTTGATCCGCATCGAAGAAGAGCTGGGCGATATTGCTGTTTACGCCGGGCGTTCGATCTTTCGTTAAGCCTGTCTGAACCGGCTGGCCGCAAGTCTGCAATTTTTTGCTTGCGGCCAGCCGACAGCTGTGATTCATCTGGTCCATGGCGCATATCGCTAAACTTCGTCTGCTTCTGTTTTCGGCCCTTGGCCCTGCGATTGCGCTGCTCTTGCTGCTGTTCTTCGCAGGCTATGTCGTGCTTGGCTCAAACGGCGTGCTGGCATGGGGCGATTATTCGCGCCAGTTGCATGAGGCCAAGGGTGAACTGAAGAAGGTGCAGTTGGCGCGCGGCGAATTGCGCAACCGCGTCGACCTGCTCAATCCCCGCCGCGTCGACCCTGATCTGAGTGATGAGTTGATCCGGCGGCAGTTGGGGGTGATTCACCATGACGAGGTCATTGTTCCGCTGAACTGACCTTACGGATACGGAAGGTTTGCGTAAGGATTTTGCGCAAAAATCGCCGTCCTCGTAATTTTGCTGCGGGTCTCTTTTGCTGGCCCGTTGCCATCCTGTCCCGGGCCATCAATTTTCGGTAAAAGCTATTGGTTCTGCCCGGATTCCGGGGGCGCGCAGTTGCAATATATGCAACTCTGCCCTTATATCGGGCTTCCTTCCATCCTACCCCACGCAAAAGGATAATAGCCTTGGCGAAACCAACCACGCCGCGCGCTGCGAGCGCAAAGGCAAAGGCGGCTGCACCCGCCGCTGCCGGTGCGGACCATAATCGGCCGCGCCCGGAAACGCCGACTGACTACAAGGCCAGCAAGGAAGAGTTGCTGGAATTTTATCGGCAAATGGTTCTTATTCGCCGCTTCGAGGAAAAGGCAGGCCAGCTTTATGGTCTGGGCTTCATCGGCGGCTTCTGCCACCTCTATATCGGCCAGGAAGCGGTTGCGGTCGGCATCCAGTCGGCGCTCAAGCCCGGCAAGGACAGCGTCATCACCGGCTATCGCGATCATGGCCACATGCTCGCCTATGGCATCGATCCCAAGGTGATCATGGCCGAACTGACCGGCCGTGAAGCGGGCATCTCGCGCGGCAAGGGCGGTTCGATGCATATGTTCAGCGTCGAGCATAAATTCTACGGCGGTCATGGCATCGTCGGCGCGCAGGTTTCGCTGGGCGCTGGCCTGGGCTTCGCGCACAAGTACAATAATGATGGCGGCGTCTGCGTTGCCTATTTCGGCGATGGCGCGGCCAATCAGGGCCAGGTCTATGAATCGTTCAACATGGCCGAACTCTGGAAGTTGCCGATCATCTTCGTGATCGAAAACAACCAGTACGCCATGGGCACCAGCGTCAATCGGGCTTCGTCGGAAGACCAACTGTATCGCCGCGGCGAAAGCTTCCGCATCCCCGGCCTTCAGGTCGACGGCATGGACGTTCTGGCTGTGCGCGGCGCGACCGAGGAAGCGCTGAAATGGGTGCAGGAAGGCAATGGCCCGATCCTGCTGGAAATGAAGACCTACCGCTATCGCGGCCACTCCATGTCCGATCCTGCCAAATATCGCTCGCGCGAAGAAGTGCAGGCGATGCGCGACAAGTCCGACCCGATCGAGGGCGTGAAGAAATATCTGATCGAAGCCGGCGTCAGCGAAGACGAAATCAAGGTGATCGATCAGGACATTCGCAAGGTCGTGGCAGAGGCCGCCGACTTCGCCGAAACCTCGCCCGAACCGGAACTGGCTGAACTCTATACCGACGTGCTGGTGGAGCAATATTAATGGGTATCGAAATCAAGATGCCGGCGCTCTCGCCGACGATGGAAGAAGGCACGCTGGCCAAGTGGCTGGTGAAGGAAGGCGACGAGGTGAAGTCCGGCGACATTCTCGCCGAGATCGAAACCGACAAGGCGACGATGGAATTCGAAGCCGTCGATGAAGGCAAGATCGGCCAGATCCTGATCGCGGAAGGTTCCGAAGGCGTGAAGGTCGGCACGGTCATCGCGACGATGGCCGGCGAAGGCGGCGAAGCGGCTCCGGCGCCTGCCGCAGCAGCCCCGGCGGCCGCAGCCCCCAAGGCTGAAGAAGCGCCCAAGAAGGCTGAAAGCGGCACGTCCAAGCTGGCGTCGGAAGCCAGGGCGACCGTGCAGGATCCGGACCTTCCAGCCGGCACCGAATTCGTCAAGACGACGGTTCGCGAAGCGCTGCGCGACGCGATGGCCGAAGAAATGCGCAAGGATGAGCGCGTTTTCGTGATGGGCGAAGAAGTCGCCGAATATCAGGGCGCTTACAAGGTCACGCAGGGCCTGCTGGACGAGTTTGGCGACAAGCGCGTGATCGACACGCCGATCACCGAATATGGCTTTGCTGGTATCGGCACCGGCGCGGCCATGGGCGGTCTGCGCCCGGTCATCGAGTTCATGACGTTCAACTTCGCCATGCAGGCGATCGACCACATCATCAACTCGGCGGCCAAGACCAACTATATGTCCGGCGGCCAGATGCGCTGCCCGATCGTGTTCCGTGGTCCCAACGGCGCGGCCAGCCGCGTCGGCGCGCAGCACAGCCAGAATTATGGTCCCTGGTATGCCGCCGTTCCCGGCCTGATCGTCATCGCGCCTTATGACGCGGCCGACGCCAAGGGCCTGCTGAAGGCGGCGATCCGATCGACCGACCCGGTCGTGTTCCTGGAGAATGAACTTCTCTATGGCCGCAGCTTCGACGTGCCCAAGGTGGACGATTATGTCCTGCCGATCGGCAAGGCGCGGATCATGCGTCCGGGCAAGGACGTGACTTTGGTCAGCTACTCGATCGGCGTGGGTCTGGCGCTCGACGCGGCGGAAACGCTGGCGGCAGAGGGCATCGACGCAGAAGTGATCGATCTGCGCACGCTGCGCCCGCTCGACACCGCGACGGTTCTGGAAAGCCTGAAGAAGACCAACCGTCTGGTCGTGGTGGAAGAAGGCTGGCCGACCTGCTCGATCGCGTCGGAAATCGCCGCCGTCGTGATGGAAAAGGGCTTCGACGATCTCGACGCTCCGGTCCTGCGCGTCACCAACGAGGATGTGCCGCTACCTTACGCCGCGAACCTCGAAAAGGCGGCCCTGATCGACGCGGCCCGCGTGGTCGAAGCGGCCAAGAAGGTCTGCTACAAATAAGAAAAAGGAAAGGGCGGCTGGATCAGCCGCCCTTTTGCCATCAGCTACAGGCGGCTGTTGCCGATGTCGCCAAACCGCCGGCATTCTTGATCGCCTGATCGGTCCGTTCACGCACATTGAAGGCGCTGGAATAACGGATCACCCTGTTGCCGAAGATCGCATTGGTGATCAGCGGCTGATAATTATAGGCGACTTCCACAAACATGACCGCCGTGCCGCTGGCGGACATCACCTTGGTCGCGGCAGTGGTGCCCGGCCCCATGCCCAGCGCCATGCTGGCGTCATTCTGGCCATTGCCCGCTACGCCATAGCTGGACGTGAAGGCGCCGCTGCCCCAGCAGCGCTGCCAGCGAATATATTGGCCGGTGTTCGGACTGGCTTTGCCGTTAGGTTCCAGGTCGGACAGGAAGATGCGGCCATTGTCCTTCAGCTTCAGCGAAGACGTCGACAGGTCAGCGCCGGTCATGATCTCGTTCACGTCGGCTTCGTCAATGGATGTGCGTACGCGCGCGGCATTGTCGGCCACTAGCATGGCGACCTGGCTGACGCGCAGGTGGGCCAGGGCAAGGTTGGCGCACTCAAGGCCGGCCATGCACAATATCACCAGCACCGGGAGCGAGAAGGCGAACTCGATCAGGGCGAGGCCGCGATCGTCGCGGCGCAGGCGGGCGACTAGCAGGCGGATGCAGTTCATGAGCAGCGGATCGTTGGCGTGCTCTGGTTGGACCAGGGCTGGTTGCGGACCATGGTGGTGGCGGATGCCGTCTGGGTGGCGCTCCATCCCAGCAACTTGGCCATGGGGAACATGCGCGGCATCGATACCGTCACTTCATAATAGACGATGTCGTCGGCGCCGCCCAGGCCGGTGGCGCCGCTGTTCGTGTCATAGGTGCCGTTGTTATTGGCGTCCTCATAACAGTCGCCGCTATTATAGCTGCCCAGCGGCGCAGTGTCGGTCGTGATCTTCTCCGGCTTGCCGACGCGCGAGAAGTTGTAATAGCTTTTCTTGGTGGTCGACGTGGTGCCGTTTTTCGAATTGATGGCGGCCATCTGCGCTTCGATATAGGCGTCGATCTGGGTGGCGTTGAGCGTGCCAACCGATGCAGCCCGCGCGGCCTTCTCCAGCACCCCGCGCGTCACCGCGCGCAGATAGGATTGATAGGCGAGGTCGCCGATCCCCATGATGGTGAGGATCAGGACCGGCGAGATCAGCCCGAACTCCAGCAGGGTCGCGCCGCGCACATGAGAACGCAGGCGGCCAAGAAAGGCGGCGATCGTCCCGATCATTGCGACAGCCTCAGCCCGCCGATATTCTTGGCGATGTCCTTGAACTTCTGACTGAGCGCAGACGCGGTATAGGCCATGGTCCAGTGGTTGGAGGAGGAGGCGCAGCCTTGCAGCGGCGTCTGGATGTCGCCTTCCGACTGGTTACGGAAGCCGATGACCCATACGGTGATGCCCATGCCCTTGATGGAGTTGCACAGCATCGTCAGGCGGTTGTTATGGATTGCGGTCAGGCTGGTGTCGCTGGTGTTGGTTGCGGCGACGCGGCCGTCCAGCAACTGATAGCCATAGGCGCCATAGACGCCTTGATAGGCGCTCATGTCCCCGTCCGTCATGAAGACGATGTGACGCGCGATGTTGAAGCCATTGGGCGCGGCGGCATTGTCGCTGGCGAAGATGCCGTTCGGGGACAGGAAGCGCGCGCCCCAGAGCATGCCAATGTCGTGATAGGTGCCGCCCACGGCGATCAGTCCGTCGACATAGCTGTTGAAGCTGCTCGACTGACCCGTCGGCGCGGTCGTGCGGTTGGCATAGCTGGTCAGGCGGCGCGACTGGCTGGGGCAGGCGTTCCAGCCGCCACTGATGCGCGTGGCGTCATTGAGATATTCGCCGGCACGGCTAAATTCGACCTCCGGCCAATGCGGCCGCCATCTGGTGTCTGTATCCGTCGGCGCTTCATTGACGTTGAGGTCATGCGCATCTGCGGGGACCGTTGCGTTCGAAGAGGTCGCCGTGATCGTGTTGTCGGTCGATCGTTCCTCGATGCAGCCGGACCAGGTGGCGGTGGACGGCACGGGTTCGCCGTCCACGTCATTGGGCGTGCTCGTATAATAGGCCGGATTGGCGACCTGATTGCCGGTGATATAGGCGGATACGGGGAAGTCATAATCCCCATATTCCATTTTCAGCTCGGACCATCCGTTCTGGGCGACATAGCCGCTATTATGCGTCGTGGTCGTTTCGCGCCGCACGCACGAGCGCGACGTCGAACCGGACGACGGCACCGGCGATGTGCCGTTATAGGTTTCCGGGCTATATGTGATCTTGGTGACGGTGTTTGGCGCGGATCCGCTGAACGCTGCGGCCGTATTGCCCCAATTATAGCATTGGGTCTGGGTGCGGTTGGTTCCGCTGTCATTCTCCGCCGTGGCGAGCGAGGTGCGGCAGTTGTTGGCGTTATATTTGCGGTAGCAGACGCTCGTCGTCAGCGCCGTATTGTTATAATAGGTCATGCGGCGGCTGTTATAGGTCCATGTCTCGCCGCTGCGGCCGCCCACCAGCATGGTCGATGGCAATTGATAGCCGACATTGACGGTCGAGCTATAGGGCATGAAGCCATAACGGATGCGGCCTGTCAGGTCCGATCCAGCGCCCAGCGTGTCGTAGAAATCCTTCACCGCCTGTTTCAGGGCGGCCAGGCGCGTGGTGGTGCCGCCATTGCCGTCGGAAATGGAATAGGCCATCGATCCGGTGGTATCGAGCACCAGCATCACGTCGGTATTGCCGATGTCGAACCGGCTTTCGCATGTCACCGACAGCGGCAGCGTTTCATATCGGAATATCTTCATGACCGTGGTCGGCATGGTGGTTTCGGCCGTCACCTGCACCGTGGTCGTTTCGCCCGGCTTGCTCTGGATAACGGGCGTGAAGGTCGCCGCCTGGAACGTGTTCTGCGGGAAGTTGAAGTCGAAGAATTTCCTCGCTTCGGCAATGTCGGACGTGGTCATCGACGATGTCGTCATGGCGCGGCGTCCGGCCAGTGCGGCGGCGTCGCAGGCCTGCTGCAAGCGGGCGCGGGCCATATAGGCGCGCCCCATGTCAAGACCGCCGCCGATCAGCGCGGCAAGCGGGATGATCGCCGCGGCGACGATCGCCATGGTGTTGCCCGCCTGATTCTTCGCCAGCCGACCCAGAAAGCCCAATTGCCGATCCTTTGCCTTGCCCATTTGCTCGCAATCACTCATGTCGCGCCCGACGCCCCGTGCATCTGATTTGGGCAGCCGAACGGCTATGCAATTCCACTCGTTAGAATGTGTATGAGGAAGATGGTTAAATTCCCGATAATCCGCGTCACCGCCCAAATCCGCGGGCGGGCGCAATGATTGCAGAGAGCGAAGTCGCGCCGCTGGCGCTGTTGCTGAGCGCGCATGCCGGGCGCGATGCGGAGCGGCATCGCGCGATCTGGGCCTTCGACGCGCGGCTGGCGAAGGTCGCCCGCACCACCAGCGAAGCGGCGATCGGACAGATGCGCCTTGCCTGGTGGAATGACGTTGTCGAGGATGCGGACGGGCGCAAGGGGCGGGGCGAACCGGTGGTCGATGCGATGCGCGCCAGCGGCGCTATGACCGCGCCGGGACTGGTGGCGATGATTGACGGCTGGGAAGTGCTGGTGGTCGAGCCGGAGATCGACGCGCAGGGTTTGCGCGACTATGCGGTCGGGCGCGGCGGCGGGCTGTTCCGGGCGCTGGCGGACGCCGCAGATGCGCCCGAATGGCTGGTGGCGGCAGGGCAGCTCTGGGCGTTGTGGGATCTGATCGGTCATGTCGATGATCCGGCGTTGCGGGATGCGGCGTTGACGATGGCGCGGGACTTGTTGCCGGCAACGGAGCAGGCGCGCTGGCTGAAGGAGTGGAAGCCGCTGCGCATCGCTTTTACCCTGGCGCGGCAGGATGTGCTGGCGGGGCAGGGCGCGCCGCTGGGCATATCGCGGACGCTGGCGTGGCGGTTGCTACGGATCGCGCTTGTCGGGCGCTGACGGATCGGCATAGTTCCCCTTCACGCGGTTGAAGGGGGCGCAAGGCATGGGGCGAATGCTGGCGGGCGGTATGGCGGCGCTGCTGCTGGTCGCGGGCGGGCTGTTCTGGTGGCAGGGGCGGGCCGATATAGCGCCCGCGCCGCAACTGGCGCTGGCTACGCCGCCTCCGCCTGCCGTCGAGAGCCTGCCGGAGGGCGATCCCGATGCGGTGGGCGATGCGCCGCCCATGCCCGGCGAGGCCAGCCCGCAGAGCCGGGAGGAGAAGCGCTTTGCTCGTTACGACCGGAACCGGGATGGCGTCATTACCCGGATCGAAATGCTGGGCAGCCGGACGAAGGCGTTCAAGGCGCTGGACAAGGATGGCGACAACCTCTTGTCCTTCGAGGAATGGGCGGTTGCGACCGCCGACCGTTTCGGCGCGGCAGACGCCGACAAGGACGGCAGGCTGACCCCGGCGGAATTTGCGGCCACCGCGCCCAAGCGGGCGGCGAAGGCGAAGTGCAAATGTTAGAATAGGATGATTTTACCCTGATCCGTTCGTTTCGAGCGAAGTCGAGAAACGAGGTAGAGCCGAGTTCAGCGACTCTGAACGTCGCATCGCGCTTTCGGCTTCTCGACTTCGCTCGAAGCGAACGGGAGTATTTAACATTTCAAGGCCGGAGCAGAGTGTTCAGGCGATCTCCATCGCGCCGATCCACTGGCCCAGAGAGGCGCGGGCGCGGGCGGTGTAGGCTTCCTTGCGGCTCTTCTTCTTCACATCCTCCAGCGTCGGGAACAGGCCGAAATTGACGTTCATCGGCTGATAGTCGGCGGTCGCCACATTGCCCGTCACATGGCCGAGCAGCGCGCCCAGCGCCGTGTCGGCAGGCGGTGGGGTCAGTTCGCGGCCCAATAGCTCCGCCGCAGCGAAGCGCCCGGCGAGCAGGCCGATGGCGCCGCTCTCCACATAGCCTTCGCAGCCGGTCATCTGCCCGGCGAAGCGGATATGCGGGGCGCTCTTCAGGCGCAGCGTGGGGTCGAGCAGCTTGGGGCTCTGGATGAAGGTGTTGCGGTGCAGGCCGCCCAGCCGCGCAAATTCCGCCTTCTCCAGCCCCGGAATGGTGCGGAACAATTCGACCTGCGCGCCATGCTTCAGCTTGGTCTGGAAGCCGACCATGTTCCACAGCGTGCCCGACGCATTATCCTGCCGCAACTGCACGACGGCATAGGGCCAGCGGCCGGTGCGCGGATTGTCGAGGCCCATCGGCTTCATCGGGCCGTGGCGCAGCGTTTCCGGCCCGCGTGAGGCCATCACCTCAATCGGCATGCAGCCCTCGAAATAGGGGGTGCTCGACTCCCATTCCTTGAACTCGGTCTTTTCGCCGTCGAGCAGCCCCTGGACGAAGGCCTGATATTGCTCCTTGTCCATCGGGCAGTTGATATAATCCTTGCCCTCACCACCGCCGGGGCCGATCTTGTCCCAGCGATTGGCCATCCAGCATTGCTCCATGTCGATGCTGTCATGATGGATGACCGGTGCGATCGCGTCGAAGAAGGCGAGATGCTCCATCCCCGCCGCCTGACCGATGCTCTGCGCCAGCGCGGGCGCGGTCAGCGGGCCGGTGGCGACGATGGTCATGCCCTCGGTCGGCAGCGTGTCGATCCGCTCGCGCACGATTTCCACATTGGGATGTTCGGCCAGCGCACGGGTGACGCCATCGGAAAAGACATGACGGTCGACCGCCAGCGCGGAGCCGGCCGGCACCTTGGCCGATTCCGCCTGCGCCATCAGCAGCGACCCCAGCCGCCGCATTTCCTGATGCAGCAGGCCCACGGCGCTCTTGTCCGCATCATCGGAACGGAAGCTGTTGGAGCAGACCAGTTCGGCAAGGCCGTCCGTCTGGTGGGCGGGCGTCATGTCCCCGGCTCCGCGCATTTCGGACAGGCGGACGCGGATGCCGGCCTGCGCCAGTTGCCAGGCCGCCTCCGTCCCCGCCATGCCGCCGCCGATGATATGAACCTGATGATTAGACACGCGCTTCGCCTTAACTTCGCATTTGTCCCGTGGAATCGGGAATTTCCGGTCGCCAGTGGGATATATTGGCGCGGGATGCAATGCGTATAGCGGAGCAGGGCCGGGTAGGACAGGGGCGTTGCGGGGCTGGGGCGGCGGGGGATCAAGCGAAGGCTGCGAAGTTCACACTGTCGCAGGCCGCATTTTTGCGTGGGTGGGGTACTGGAAGAGGGGCTTCGCAATAGGAGAATTTTTGCGAAGTTGGGTGAAGTGGCGTGGCAGGAATCGGCCGATAGAGACTATCCGGTTTGGAGCGGGTATGCGCCAAAGCTGCCGGTGGCGTGCTGTTATCTTCCAAGCAGGCATAGGTCGCTTCGCGACGTATGCTTTAGAGGAACGATGGGATGGTCGTGATGAACGCTGTTTCGTAATAGGTTACGCCCGCGATCTGGACTGGTGTATTGATTTGTTCGCACACAATGTTGCCGCCGAAAACCTGCTCAATAATTCGCTTTGCCATATTCAGACCAACGCCCGTTCCGGGGATTTTCGATTCTACAGCAGCTGCGCCTCGAACATGCTGTTCGAATATGGCCTGCCGCTCACCATCAAGTATCTTAGGTCCATATGATCTAACTTCAAGTCGAGTTAAATCATTATGATCTGATACATTGACATCTACGTTATATCCGATCGGTGAATACTTAACGGCATTGTCAAGTAACGTGTATGGGGCTAGTTCAAATACATCATGTCCACGAGTTTTTCGAAATGAGTTCCCGCTCAGCGTCACAGATTTCCCTTGGCTGATTGCTAGTGACTTGAAGCATCTTTGCACTTTGTCAATTTTGCGAAAGATAGGAATGATGGATGTCCCCGAAGAGTCGAGTACATTGCCTGCAAAATCCAATGCGTCGGTCCGCATTTTCAAAATGCCTTGAGCGGCTATAACCGTTTCGATGCGCTTGCGAGCCTCAAAAGTATCACCTTGTTCTAACTGAATTCTGGCTTCTTCTGCTGGGCTATAGATCGCATTCGATAGCGCCCGCAGATCGTGGATCAGCATGGCTAGGTCACGTTGAGCTCCCCCTACCGCTTGGGCGAGGTATAAGGTCATACCCGAAACGGTCCGCTCGACCTGTTGCCGCGTCAGCTGGGCAGAGTAACCGTGGAACCTTTTTGACGGTTTTATCGGGTCGTCTATTATTGCTAGACCAGGAATAACAACAAAATCGCCAGATGGCATATAGGAGGCATAATATCGATAGTTGAACTCAGACAGTCCCCAACCGGTCGTCGAGATATTTTTGTAGACTTCAAGGCGATGCTTATCACGCAGTTCTATAGGCAAATTGATGATGGCACCGTCCGTGAACTTCACGTCGCCGGAAGCGAATTTTATTAGAGTTGGAAGAGAGAACAATTAGGTATGTCCCACGATCGCGGCGAAGATAACTGAGCTTGCCAAGCCCTGAACAATAGCCCGAACGTCTGGACCAACATTTATCGTGGACAAGATCCGTGTAAGCGTTGCCAAATCCGCCTGCTGTGAAAGCACTGATCGCACAAATGCATCCTCAAGTATCAAAATATCTTTAGTATCAACATCAAGCTCTACGAAACGCGCTCGGACTTTTTGCCATATAATATGCGGATCGATTGCGGCGACGCCGAGTTCATCTAGCTTTGCCGCCCATTCCTCGCCGTCCACATCCTTACGGATTAGAGCGTTTTTCGACCGCTTTGAATCGATGAGGGATTCCCTCTCCGCGTGATTTCTGATTCAGAATCCGTGCTGGTGAAGGAGGCCGGCATGGATGGGTCACGCTCTCTCGATGGATTTGCGGGTTCGGCTTCTGGCTGCGATTGCAGGCGGGCTGAGTTGCCGGGCAGCGGCGGCGCGTTTCGGCGTAGCACCGTCGACGGCGATCCGGTGGCATGCGCAGCAGCGCGGAACCGGCAGCGTTGCCTCCAAACCTCAAGGCGGAGATATGCGCTCGCGCCGTGTCGAGGAGCGATCTGCCGACATTCTCGCCCTCTGGGAAGCGCGCAAGGACATCTCGCTTGAAGAACTGCGCCTCGCCTTGGTCGAGGAGGGGCTCGCCATCTCGGTTGCCGGGCTGCATCGGTTTTTCGCGCGGCGGGGCATGACGCGCAAAAAAAGACTGGGCATGCCATCGAGCAAGACCGGCCCGACGTCCTGAGGCAGCGCCACGACTGGTTTGACGGCCAGATCGATCTCGATCCGGAACGCCTGGTCTTCATTGACGAGACATGGACTGCCACGAACATGACCCGTAGTCATGGGCGCTGCGCCAGAGGTCAGCGCCTGCGAATGGGCTTCCCGCATGGTCACCGCAAGACCACCACGCTGGTCGCCGGCCTACGCATGACCGGCATGGTCGCGCCGATGGTGCTAGACGGCCCGATCAACGGTGATTGGTTTGAAGCATATGTGGCGCAGGTACTCGTGCCCGAATTGCGGCCAGGCGACGTCGTGATCATGGACAACCTGTCGAGCCACAAACGTCCCGCAGTCCGCGACCGGATCGAGGCGGCAGGAGCAACGCTGCGCTTCCTCCCACCCTACAGCCCCGACTTCAACCCGATTGAGAAGGCCTTCTCCCGCCTCAAGGCCATGCTCCGCAAGGCAGGTGAGAGAACCGTCAGCGGCTTGTGGAGCCTCATCGGCAAGCTCGTCGACATCTTCCAGCCCAAGGAATGCGCCAACTACTTCAGTTCGTGCGGATATGACCCAGATTGATCGAAAACCGCTCTAAGGCATCAGCGCGTTCTGTAGCCGTTTGAACTGCTGGGTCTCCAGCGGCGCCGCCCGTATAAGCGATCACAATTTTCTCTGGATAAACTTTTTTAATTTCAGAGATTAACGTAGCGCCTTGTGCCTTGGCGCCAAAATGCCTTCCAACGCCCATAACATCGCAGAGTATTAAGTGATAATCTTTTACTTCTTCTACTTTCTTAAGATCACCGATCTGCGCAACTTTATAGCCATAAGTTTCCAGAATCATATGCGGCAGGAACGGTTGATCGTCAATTACGGCAATCCGTACTGCAGCTCGACGAGACTTTAAGTCTTGCAAATTTGACGTGCTGCGAACGAAATTTGAGAGGTCTGCATTTGTTTTGAACAGATGAAGCGCAAAAGCCTTCATTGAAAATCTCCAGAAACTGACCAGTTTCGTTGGCTTGATGTATCATGCACCGCGCAACTCGGACGAAAAGAGTTGCTGTGTGGCTTCCTGACTGGCTTGGCACAATGGCCGCACTGCAATCCAGTGACGGAGAACCCCAAGCGCCCCCGTAAGGCTGGGCCGCGTTTGGGAGTTGGTTGATCGAGTGTCGCCCCTATTCATAGATACCGGATAACCACAAAAACAAGGTAAACGGAAGCTACGAACGATCGTCCGGTTTGGAGCGTGACTATCGGAGCATCGGGTGGCGGGGAAGGGCGCTAAGCCGCAGCTAACGCCCACCCCCATAAAACCGCCCTCGTCCCAAATCCCCTCGCGCTTGGCGACTATCCCAATGTCCGGTTGCCGCCTTGTTCGGCCGCCTCAAGCGCGCTGGAGCGGGCCATTTCCAATATGGCTTCCGGTTCTTCGCCCCGGCTCGTCACGATGCCCGCCGATGCCGTGACGGTGCCGATCCATTCGCCGGTCCCTCTCAGTCGCAGGCGACGCGCCGCAAAGGCGGTCAGGGCTTCGTCCGCCTGTATGCGGGCGGCCATGGCCGAGGCATCGGTGACGACGATCAGAAATTCATTCCCGTTCCAGCGGATCAAATCCTCCTTGGGAAATAACTGTCGCAAGGTCGCGGCGAAGGCATTGAGCACATTGTCGCCGACATCCCGTCCAAATCTGGCGTTGATGCTGACCAGATCGTCAATGATGAACATGATCAGGACATAGCTGTGACCCTCTTTCAAAAGGGGTTCGAGGATGCGCCAGGCACCCGTCTGGTTCAGCGCCTTGGTCAGTTCGTCCTGACCGAGATCGGCGCGGGGCTGGCCGGGCAGGTTGATGGCATTGCGCAACGCCACGAATTCGTCGCGCAGTTCGGCGAGTTCGCGCTCTGCCGCAGACAGGCGCGTGACGAGATTGTCTGTATTGATCAGGGAGCGGTCGGGCTGGTTCACGATCTCGCCGACATCGCGGCCGAGCGCTTCGGTCAGGTCATGCGCATCGGACGTTAATGACCCCAGTTCCTGGGCCTGGCGGGCGACGGTGCGTTCCCGATGGTCGATCGCAATGCTGGCATCTTCTGTGCCATGACGCTGCATCAGCATCATCATTGCATTCACCGTCAGTCGCAGCCCACCGGATGTCAGATCATCAATGTCGCGCGCCAGTTTGGATGCGGGCTCCATCACATAGCGAAGCGCAACATCGTAATTTTTGACGGATGGATCGAGCCGATGATGTTCCAGAAAATCCAGAGCGCTTCGCGCTTCTTGATAATAAGACGTCATAATGCTCTTTGCCGACCCCCTCTTCGCCCCAAACACGCACATAACGCATTAGAAAGTAACGGCGTTCCGGGTCAACGTCGTTAGGCATGAATGCGGATCGGGCGACGGCCGGAACCTTGTGGGTTCGATCGTCGCCCGAAGTGGCAGGCTATTTCAAGGGTTTGTGGACGCTGCGTCCATTTTCGGCGGGGATAGGTTCCGCGCTCCTAAGCCGTCGCCAGCGCCCCATCGCCATAATAAGCGCTCTCGTCCAAAATGCCCTCGCGCTTGGCGACGATCACGCCGACCAGCACCTGCCCCGCGACGTTGACCGCCGTGCGGCCCATGTCGAGGATGGGGTCGATCGCCAGCAGCAGGCCGGCGCCTTCCAGCGGCAGGCCCAGCGTCGAGAGGGTCAGCGTCAGCATCACGATCGCGCCGGTCAGGCCAGCGGTGGCGGCCGATCCGATGACCGAGACGAAGACGATCAGCGCATAGTCGATGAAGTGGAGCGGGATGCCGTAGAAGCCCGCGACGAAGATCGCTGCCAGCGCGGGATAGATGGAGGCGCAGCCGTCCATCTTGGTGGTGGAGGCCAGCGGGATGGCGAAGGCGGCATAGCCCTTGTCAACGCCCAGCCGCTCGGTCACGGCTTCGGTGACGGGCAGGGTGCCGACCGAGGAGCGCGAGACGAAGGCGAGCTGGATCGCCGGCCATGCCTTGGCGAAGAAGGGGCCGGGCTTCAGGCCATTGGCGATCAGCAGCGTGGGGTAGACCACCAGCAGCACAAGCGCGAGGCCGAGATAGATGGCGGCGGTGAAGGTGCCAAGCTGGGCCAGCGCGCTCCAGCCATAGGTGGCGACGGCGGTGCCGATCAGCGCGGCCGACCCGATCGGCGTCAGGCGGATGACCCAGCCCAATATGGCGCGCACGACGGCGAGCAGCGAGCGAACAAAGCCGAGGAAGGCGTCCGCCTTGTCCCCGACTTTCAGCGTCGCAAGGCCGACGGCGATCGAAATGACCAGCAATTGCAGGATGTTGAAGGACAGGGTGGTGGTGGCCGATCCGTCGGTGATCTTGGTGCCGGCGGACAGGGCCAGACTATTGCCGGGGACCAGACCTTTCAGGAAATCGAGCCAGCCGCCGACCGAATCCGGCTGTTTGGCGGCCAGCGCCGCGCTGCTGAGGCCAATGCCCGGCTGCACGATCACGCCGATGCTGATGCCGATGGCGACCGCGATCAGGGCGGTGATGGCGAACCAGAGCAGGGTCTGCCCGGCGAGGCGCGCGGCATTGTCCAGCGCGCGCAGATTGGCGATCGACGCGACGATGGCGGCGAAGACCAGCGGCGGCACGATCGCCTTCAGCAGGGAGACGAAGATCGATCCCGTCGTCTTGAGCGCGGTCGCCAGCCAGTTGAGGTCGCCATCCGGCCCTGCGCCGATCTGACGCGCGGCAAGGCCCAGCGCCAGCCCCACGGCCATGCCGACCAAAACCTGAAATCCGAAACTGCGATAATGGAGGGCCATGATATGTTCCTGTAAGCGACCTGCGGCCTATATCGGATGGCGATCATCCAATTGCGCGCAAGCAATTCTTGACGGGTGTATAACAGGGATGAGGTGGCCCTCTTTCCGTGCAGCCCGTCAAACGGATTGGCCGGGCCGATCCGCTATGCCACAGATACGGCATAGGTCCATCAGGGAGTGCAAATATATGGCGATGCGGGGCGTGTTTCTGGGGCTTACGTTGCTGGCCGTGCCGCAGGGGGCTTTTGCGGCGGCCGATGCGGGCGCGGCCAAGGACATATTGATGCGCTCCATCGCGATGAAGACGGTGCAGGGTGAGGGGAATGTGCCAAAGCTGGCGGCCTATTATGCGTCGGTGCTGAAGGCGGCGGGCTTCGCCGACGCGGATATCGTGATTACGCCGATGGGCGAAACGGCGACGCTGGCGGCGACGATCTGGGGCAGCGACCCGAAGCTCAAGCCCATGGCGCTGATCGGCCATATGGATGTGGTGGCGGCAAACCGGGCGGACTGGACCCGCGACCCCTTCGTCCCGGTCGAGGAGAATGGCTACATCTTCGGGCGCGGGTCGGAAGATAAT
The DNA here is from genome assembly GCF_042647625.1 of Sphingobium rhizovicinum. Taxonomy (NCBI): domain Bacteria; kingdom Pseudomonadati; phylum Pseudomonadota; class Alphaproteobacteria; order Sphingomonadales; family Sphingobiaceae; genus Sphingobium; species Sphingobium rhizovicinum. The sequence goes on from NZ_JBHRVU010000004.1 coordinate 1,689,947, forward strand.
AAATATGACGTCGCGATGATGGTCGCGACCATGGCGCAGTTGAAGAAGGAAGGATGGAAGCCGCGCCGCACCACCATCTTGCTGCTGTCGGGCGATGAAGAAACCGACATGGTGACGACCAGGGCGCTGTCGCAGCAATATAAGGATCTGGAATTGCTGCTGAACGGCGATGGCGGCGGCGGGTTGCTGAATGATGAGGGCAAGCCGGTGCTGTATCAGTTGCAGGCGGGCGAAAAGAGCTATGCCGATTTCGAATTCGCTTTCACCGATGCGGGAGGCCATTCGAGCGCGCCGACGCCGGGCAATCCGATCTATCGCTTGGCGAAGGCGATCGACGCGATTGCGGCCTATCAGTTTCCGCCGATGCGCAATGAACTGACCAAGGCGTCGCTGGCGTTGTCGGCCGATCGGATCGGCGGCGAAGTGGGGCAGGCGATGCGACGCTATGCGGAAACGGGCGACGGCGCGGCGGCGCAATTGCTGTCGAGCCGGCCGGAATTTATCGGGCAGGTGCGCACCACCTGCGTCGCGACCGTGGCGCAGGCGGGCCATGCATTGAATGCTTTGCCGCAAAGCGCGAAGGTGGATGTGAATTGCCGCATCTTCCCCGGCGTGACGATCGATCAGGTGAAGGCGCAACTGGTGAAGGTGGTGAATGATCCCAGCGCCACGGTGAAGACGCTGGGCGATCCGCTGGCGAGTGACGCTTCACCGCTGCGGGCGGACGTCATGAAGGCGGTGAAGGATGCCGTGACCGCGCGCGCGCCGGGGGTGACGGTGATGCCGGGCATGTCGGCCGGGGCGACCGACAGCCTCTATTTCCGGGCCTTGGGCGTGCCCAGCTTTGGCGTGTCCAGCCTGTTCATGAAGGCGGAGGACGGTTTTGCCCATGGCCTGAATGAACGGGTGCCGGTGGCGGGCATTGCGGAATCGCTGGAGCAGTGGGACCGGGTGGTCCGGGCTTTGGCGAGGTAAGACACTGGCTTACCCTCATCCGTTCGGTTCGAGCAGCTTCGAGCGAAGTCGAGAAGCGTCCGTCGAGAATAGTTCTCGACAAGCTCGAACCGAACGGGGAGGGGGAAGGCGGGCTTAACCCCGCACCGCGATCCCGTTGGCGGCCGACAGCACGGCCTTGACCGAGGCGGTGGCGACGTCGCTGTCGGTGCCGATGCCAAAGACGGTGCGGCCGTCAGCAGTGCGACATTCGACATAGGCGGCGGCGTTCACGTCGCTGCCCGCGCCGATCGCATGTTCGCTGTAATCGGCGATTTCCAGGCTGATGCCCAGTTCGTCGCGCAGCGCGGCCAGCACCGAGGAGAGCAGGCCGTTGCCGCGACCGGAAATGCTGCGTTCGCCGCCTTCATGCGCGATCTTGCCGGTGAAGATGCGGTCGCCCGCCGCGCCGCTTTCATGATAGTCGATCAGCGCATAGGGCTGATCGCCGGTCACGCAATAATGGCTGTCGAACGCGGCCGAAATGTCGGCGGCGTTGAGTTCGCGGCTGCTGCTGTCGGCCAGCGCCTGAACCACCTTCGAAAAATCGGCCTGCATCCGCTTGGGCAGCTTATAGCCCTTGTCCTGTTGCAGCACCCAGGCGACGCCGCCCTTGCCAGACTGGCTGTTCACGCGGATCACCGCTTCATAGTCGCGGCCCAGATCCTTGGGATCGATCGGCAGGTAGGGGACGTTCCAGATCAGGTCGTTGCGCGCTTCCTGCGCGGCAAAACCCTTCTTGATCGCGTCCTGATGGCTGCCGGAGAAGGCCGTGAACACCAGTTCGCCGGCATAGGGATGGCGCGGGTGGACGGGCAGCTGGTTGCAATATTCGACCGTCTGGATGACTTCGTCGATGTCGCTGAAATCCAGTTCAGGGTCGATGCCCTGCGTGTACATGTTCAGCGCGACCGTCACCAGATCGCAATTGCCGGTGCGTTCGCCATTGCCGAACAGGCAGCCTTCGACACGGTCGGCGCCGGCCATGATGCCCAGTTCCGCCGCCGCGACGCCGGTGCCACGGTCATTATGGGTGTGCAGCGAGATCACCACGCTGTCGCGCTTGGAGATGTTGCGGCAAATCCATTCGATCTGGTCGGCATAGATGTTGGGCGTGGCGCACTCGACCGTGGCGGGCAGGTTCAGGATCAGCGGACGTTCCGGCGTCGGCTGCAAAATCTCCATCACCGCTTCACAGCATTCCAGGCTGAAATCCAGTTCGGCAGTCGAGAAGGTTTCGGGCGAATATTCGAAATGCCAGTCGGTGTCGGGCTGGGCCGCGGCATGATCGCGCAGCAGCTTGGCGGCGTTGATCGCGATGTCGCGGATTTCCGGGCGGCTCATCTGGAACACGATGTCGCGCCAGGCGGGGGACACGGCGTTGTAGACATGGACGATCGCCTGCTTCGCGCCGCGCAGGCTTTCGAAGGTGGTGGCGATCAGGTCCGCGCGCGCCTGCGTCAGCACCTGCGGCATGACGTCGTCGGGGATGGCGCCTTCCTTGACCAGGCCGGAGATGAAGTCGAACTCGGTCGCGCCGGCGCTGGGGAAGCCGACTTCGATTTCCTTGACGCCCACCTTGAGCAGCAGATCGAAGAAGCGGCGCTTCTTTTCCGCGTTCATCGGGTCGATCAGCGACTGGTTGCCATCGCGCATGTCGGTCGACAGCCAGCGGGGCGCTTTGGTGATGACCTGCGACGGCCATTGGCGGTTGGGCAGATCAACCTGGGGAAAGGCGCGATATTTCTGCGAAGGATCGGTCAGCATCATGGGATCAAACTACTTCCTGCAACGGGGCGCAATCGGGCGCTCCCGGTGTACGACTTGACTGTGATGAATGCCCTTAGGCGGATCGACGCTGCCCTTAGCCGGAAGGCAGCACAAAAGCCACGCCTAAGGGCGTGTAAGTCGTAGCAGGGTAAGAAGCGCGATGCTCTGCATAAGCCGCCCCTTACCCTCTTTGGGGGGAAGGGGTAAAGATGTTTCTTTCGCGTCGGGGTTCAGGGGCGACGGAAAATTGCGTCGATGGTCAGATCGACCTTGTCGGACACGAAGGGGCGGGCAAAGCCCATGCCGAACTGGCTGCGTTCGACCGACAGGGCGCCGGCGAAGTGCAGCACTGACAGGCCGGGGGCTTCATCGGACGTCACGCCGATCAGGCGGATGGACAGGATGACGGGGCGCGTCTGCCCATGCATGGTGAGTTCGCCGGGGATGGCGGTGTCGGCTTGGCTGCCAGCGAGCGGGGCGTCGGTCGCGGCGAAGCGGACCGTGGGAAAATGTTCGCCGTCGAAGAAACTGCCGCCCTTCAGCATGGCATCGATCGATGCGTCGCCGGAGGTGAGTTTTTCGACCGGAAAGACGATGTCGACGGCGGCGCGATCGGGCCGGGCGGCGTCGATCGTCACGGCGCCTTCGGGCGCAAGGAAGTCGCCGTCATAGCTGCCCAGCAGCGCCTTCACATGGAAATGGACTTTGGTCGCGCCGCCATCGACCAGATAACGGCCCGACGCATAGAGCGCAGGGCCGTCAGCCGGCGCGGCCATTGCCGGCACGCACAGGATCATGCCCGCAAGCAGGATCGCGCGCGCCGGACGGCGCATGGGCGTTACTTCTGGAAAGCGGCGATGATCTTCAGCTCGACATTGTCGGCGACCATCGGCACGGCCATGGACATGCCATAATCGCTGCGCTTGACCGTGGCGGTGGCGATGAAGCCGACATTTTCCTTCTTGTTCATCGGATTGGCGCCCGCGCCATAGAATTCGGCGTCCAGCGTCACCGGCTTGGTGATGCCCTTGATCGTCAGGTTGCCGGTGATCGTCGCGCCGGTCGCGCCTTCGGGCTTCACGCTGGTCGACACGAAGGTTGCGGTCGGGAATTTGGCGGCGTCGAAAAATTCGGGCTTGGCCAGATGCTCGTTGAGCGCCGGGATGCCGGTGGTCAGGTTCGCGATCGGCAGTTCGATCGACACTTTCGACGCGGACAGGTTCGCCTTGTCCAGGGTCAGCGTGCCGGTCGGTTGGGTGATGACGCCCAGATTGTTGGTGAAGCCCATATGATCATAGGCGAAGACGATCTGGGTGTGGCTGGGTTCGACGGTGTAGGCGCCGCCCGTAACCTTGGCCACGTCCTTCGTGCCGGGCGTGGCCGCGCCCTGGGCGATGACGACGGTTCCGCCGGCGACAGCGATCAGGGCGGCGGCGGAAATCAGAAACTTGCGCATGGGAAACGCTCTCCAAAAGCATATAAGGAACGACGCAGAGAATATGCCACGTCCCGTGATTGTTCCAGAGGCGTAACCGGAAACGGATCGTTCCCTGCAACGAAACGGTTTTGGCGCCTCCGATCGCGGATATGGCCAGCGTTTCACCGCATTTCGGCAGCCCGGCGGCAGGCTGCCCGATGGTATCGCTTGCCGGATCGGTCGCATTTCTGCATGGGAGATTATGACACTTCCAAGACCATCACCAAATCAGCCGGCCACCAATCAACTCGACCGCATCCAGCAGAACTGGCTGGCGGCCAGCGAACGGCGGCTGCTCAACTGGCTGTGCGCGCGCATGCCGGCCTGGATCACGCCCGATGTGCTGACCAGCACCGGCATGGTGGGCGCGCTGATGATCTTTGTAGGCTATGTCGCCAGCAATATCGGCCCGGCATGGCTGTTGCTGTCGATCATCGGCTATGCGGTGCAATGGTTCGGGGACTCGATGGACGGCAGTCTGGCGCGGTTCCGCCATGTCGAGCGGCCATCCTATGGCTATTTCATCGATCATAGCTGCGACGGGCTGGCCACGCTGCTGATTTTGGCGGGCATCGGCCTCAGCCCGTTCGTGACGATGGACGTCGCGCTGATCACGCTGGCGGGCTATCTGCTGCTGTCGATCCACGCCTATCTGTCGGCGCGGGTGATTGGCGAATTCAAGCTGTCCTATCTGTCGGCGGGGCCGACCGAATTGCGGCTGGTGCTGATCGCGCTGACGGTGATGATGATGGTGCTGGGCACGGGGCCGGGATTGTTCGGTGCGTTTTCCGGCTTCGACATTTTCGTCGGGACGGCGGGCGCGATCCTGATCATCCTGTTCGTGCTTCAGACTTTGGTGACGGGGCAGAGGCTGGCGCAGAAGGACAGCGGGCGGTCCTGAACACTTTGGGCATCGTGCTTTTAAATCTATACCGTTCAGGCTGAGCGAAGTCGAAGCCCTTGCCCGAGCGAAGCGAGGGACTTGGCCTACGCCTCAGTCGCGCCCTTCGACTTCGCTCAGGGCAAACGGATTATATTTCCAAGTAAAAAGGGGCGCCTCGCAGTTGCGGGGCGCCCCTTTTGCTGTCCTGCCCCCTTCCCATTGTCAGGGAAGGGGAAGCCGGATCAGTTCTTGTCCTTGTCCACCAGCGCGTTGGCGCTGATCCAGGGCATCATGGCGCGCAGCTTCGAACCGGTTTCTTCGATCGGGTGACGCTGGGCGGCGATGCGGCTGGCCTTCAACTCCGGCTGGCCGGCGCGATTGTCGAGCACGAAGTCCTTGACGAAGCGGCCCGACTGGATGTCGGCCAGAACGCGCTTCATTTCCTTCTTGGTTTCTTCGGTGATGATGCGCGGGCCGGTCTTGATGTCGCCATATTCGGCGGTGTTGCTGATCGAATAGCGCATGTTGGCGATGCCGCCTTCATACATCAGGTCGACGATCAGCTTCAGTTCGTGGAGGCATTCGAAATAGGCCATTTCCGGCGCGTAGCCGGCTTCGACCAGGGTTTCGAAACCGGCCTGGACCAGCGCGGTCGCGCCGCCGCACAACACGGCCTGCTCGCCGAACAGGTCGGTTTCGCATTCTTCGCGGAAGTTGGTTTCGATGATGCCGCTGCGGCCGCCGCCGACGCCCGAAGCGTAGGACAGGGCGATGTCATGGGCGTTGCCGGTCGCATCCTGATGGATCGCGATCAGGCAGGGCACGCCGCCGCCGCGCTGATATTCGCCGCGAACGGTGTGGCCCGGACCCTTGGGCGCGATCATGATGACGTCCACGTCCTTGCGCGGTTCGATCAGGCCGAAATGGACGTTCAGGCCATGGGCGAAGGCGAGCGCCGCGCCGGGCCGCAGATTGGCATGCACGTCGGCAGAGTAGATGGCGGCCTGATGCTCGTCGGGGGCCAGGATCATGAACACGTCGGCCCATGCGGCGGCTTCGGCGTTGGGCAGAACCTTGAAGCCTGCGCCTTCGGCCTTCTTGGCGCTGGGCGAACCGGCGCGCAGGGCAATGCACACTTCGGCGACGCCGCTGTCGCGCAGATTCTGCGCATGGGCGTGACCCTGCGAACCATAGCCCAGAATGGCGACCTTCTTGCCCTTGATCAGGCCGATGTCCGCGTCGCGATCGTAATAAACCTTCATGAGAGTTTTTCCTCGAACCGTCCAATACCTCCCTCCCCCCGGAGAGGGGGGAGGATACGAAATCTCGGGCCGGCGTAGCCGGTCCTAGATGAAGTTGGAGAGGGGTCGAGTGGCACAGCGCCCCCTCACCTAGCTGCGACCAGGCGGCTTCGCCGCCAAGTCTCGCTTCCCTCTCCCCTGAGGGGAGAGGGAAAAATCAGTTCGCTTCCTTGCCCCGGATCAGGCCGACGACGCCGGTGCGGCCGACCTCGACCAGACCGATCTGGCGCATCAGGCCGACGAAATTGTCGACCTTCTCCGTCGTGCCGGTGATTTCGAAGATGAAGCTTTCGATCGTGGTGTCGACCACCTTGGCCCGGAACACATCGGCCAGGCGCAGCGCCTCGATCCGGTCTTCGCCAACGCCCGCAACCTTCACCAGCGCCAGTTCGCGCTCCACGAAGGGACCGGCCTCGGTCAGGTCGGTCACCTTGTGCACCGGCACCAGCCGGTCGAGCTGGGCGATGATCTGATCGATCACCTTGGGCGGGCCGTTGGTGACGATGGTGATGCGGCTGATCGCATGATCGTCGGTAATGTCCGCCACGGTCAGGCTGTCGATATTATAGCCGCGCGCGGTGAACAGGCCGGCGATGCGCGCCAATATGCCCGCTTCGTTGGAGACGGTCAGCGACAGAACATGCCGCTGGCTCAATTCTTCCTGAATATGCATCAGATGGCCCCATTATCCTGGTCTTCGCGCCCGTCCCCATCATGCTGGGGCGTGTCGTGGCGCTGCGAAATCATTGCGGCGAAGGCGAACTGCCATCCGCCATCCTGTCGGTGGGCGAGGCGGACTGGAAAGCCCGCCACGGCATCGAACATGCGGGATAGATGTTCGCCGACATAGCGAGGGCCGATCAGCAATGTGCCGATATGCCGATCGTTAAAGTCGAACCCCGCGTCCAGATGCACTTCCCATTCCTCGTTTTCCGGGTCGGCATGATCGATGGTCCAGCCGGTGAGTTCGGCCGTGCCCGCGATCCTTTCGAAATCCCATGGCTCCGTCACATGGATGCGAAGCTTCAGATGCCCAGTCACCGGACCGTTCCCTACACCAGCGCCTTGGCCTCATCGGACATGACGCCTTCGACCTGGCTGGGATCGAGCAGCATGTCCGTATGCGCCGCGCCCGACGGGATCATCGGGAAGCAGTTGGAAAGCTTGGCGACGCGGCAATCCACGATCACCGGGCCGTCGGTTTCCAGCATCTGGCGGATGCCGGCTTCCAGTTCCTGCGGGCCTTCGATGCGAATGCCGGTCCAGCCATAGGCCTGGCCCAGTTTCACGAAATCGGGCAGGCTGTCCGAATAGCTGTTGGAATAGCGGCTTTCATAGGTCAGTTCCTGCCACTGGCGGACCATGCCCATATATTCATTGTTCAGGATGAAAATCTTGACCGGCAGGCGATATTGGCTGGCGGTGCCCATTTCCTGAATATTCATCTGGATCGAGGCGTCGCCCGCGATGCAGATGGTGATGCTGTCGGGATTGCCCATCTGCGCGCCGATGGCGGCCGGGAAGCCATAGCCCATGGTGCCAAGACCGCCGGAGGTCAGCCACTTATTGGGCGCTTCGAAGCCAAAATGCTGCGCCGCCCACATCTGATGCTGACCGACTTCGGTGGTGATGATGACATCCTTGCCGGTTGCATTGCACGCCTTGTACAGATCGGCGATCGCGCGCTGGGGCATGATCTCCGTGCCGTTTTCGGCATAGTCGAGCGACTTTTTCGCGCGCCAGTCGGCGATCCGCGCCCACCATTCGGTCAGGTCCGACTTCTGATGATTGCGCTGCTTCCACAGGGCGATGATGTCGTCCAGCGCGCTGGCGACATCGGCGACCACGGCGACGTCGACATCGACGATCTTGTTGATCGAACTGCGGTCGATGTCGATGTGGATCTTCTTGCTGTTGGGCGCGAAGGCATCGAGGCGTCCGGTGACACGATCGTCAAAGCGCGCGCCGACGCAAAGGATCAGGTCCGCCCGGTTCATCGCCCAATTGGCTTCATAGGTGCCGTGCATGCCCAGCATGCCGACCCACTGATCGGAAGACGCGGGGAAGGCGCCCAGACCCATCAGGGTGGATGTGACAGGCGCGCCGGTCAGGGCGGCCAGTTCGCGCAGCAGTGCAGACGCCTGCGGGCCGGAGTTGATGACGCCGCCGCCGGTGTAGAGGATCGGCCGTTCGGCCGCCGCCAGCATTTCGACCGCCGCGTCGATCGCTGCAGCATCCGCCTTGGTCTGCGGATGATAGCTGGCGTGAACCTTCAGTTCCGGCTTCGTGTAAGGCGCGGTCGCGATCTGGACATTCTTGGGGATGTCGACGACGACCGGGCCGGGGCGGCCGGTGGTGGCGATGTGGAAAGCCTCATGAACGACTTCGGCCAGCTTGGCCGGCGACTTCACCAGATAATTATGTTTGGTGCAGTGGCGCGTGATGCCGACCGTGTCTGCTTCCTGGAAAGCGTCGGTGCCGATCAGTTGCGTTGGAACCTGCCCGGTGATGACGATCATCGGGATCGAATCGAGCAGCGCATCGGTGATGCCGGTGACGGCATTGGTCGCGCCGGGACCGGACGTCACCAGGACGACGCCGGGCTTGCCGGTGGAGCGGGCATAACCTTCCGCCATGTGGGTCGCGCCCTGTTCGTGGCGGACTAGCACATGCTTGATCGTGGGGTGATTATAGAGCGCGTCATAAATAGGCAGCACCGCGCCGCCCGGATAGCCGAACACGACTTCGACGCCCAGATCGACCAGGCATTGAACCAAAATGTCCGCGCCGCTCTTTTCGGCCACGATGATACTCCTCCGTTGATGCAAATCCGCAGATATGGGGCGTGCTTTGCGCCCTACCTTCATCCTTGGCAAGGTGACTGCCTCTAGTGGACAGAAAATGACGGGTCAACCCCTATCGTTGTAATTTAATTACCAATTCAGAGATAATTTTGTCATCTATTGCGCGTTCTTCGCGTGGCCAGCCGGGTGGGGGCTGGTTGGTGAACCATGTATATTGCCGCTTGGCATATTGGCGGGTGGCAAGGCTGCCCTTTGCGATGCAAATGTCCATGTCGTTGTCTCCCCGCAGGAAGGCCGCGATTTCCGGCACGCCGATCGCCCGCATCACCGGCAGGTCGGGATTGAGGTTGCGAGGGAGAAGGGCAGCGACTTCCTCGATCGCGCCGCCTTCCATCATCTGGACGAAGCGCCGGTCGCACCGTTCGATCAGCCAGTCGCGCGGCGGGCGCAGGATCATCGGCGCGAGGCTGATCTGATCCGCGATGCCGCCTTCCTTATGCGCCTGCCATGCCTTGAGTGGCTTGCCGGTGGAGCGCACTACCTCCAGCGCGCGGGCGACGCGGGTGGTGTCGGCGGGCGCAAGGCGGGCGGCGGCCTCCGGGTCCTCGCGGGCGAGCGCTTCATGCGCTTCGGCGACCGGCATGGCACGCACGGTTGCGCGGATAGCGGCGTCGATCTCCGGCACCGGGGCGATGCCGTCCAGCAGCGTGCGGATATAAAGGCCGGTGCCCCCGACCAGCACAGGCAGTTTCCCCACTGCATGGGCGGCGGCAATTTCCGCCTTCGCCTCGGCCGCCCATCGGGGGGCGGTGCAGGCTTCCGCGCCATCGATATGGCCGAACAGGCGGTGAGGGACGTTGCCCATTTCCTCCGGGGAAGGGCGGGCGGAGAGGATGGCGAGATCGGCATAGACCTGGCTGGCGTCGGCATTGATGACGATGCCGCCGGTGGCTTTGGCCAGCGCAATGGCCAGCGCGCTCTTGCCGCTGGCGGTTGGCCCGGCAATAAGCGCGACCCGTGGGCGGGATTCGCCTGTTTCTGGTTCGGAGTTTGACATGTTCGTCGCGACCTTAGTGGCAAGTGGCTCGATCGGGCAGGGGGATATTGCGCAGGGTGTCGATCGACTGCGCGATGCTGGCTGCCAGCCGGGCGATGTCGCATGGCTGGACGAGGGCAAGGCGGCCGATCTTTTCTTCGCCGTCGATCCGGTTGCGGCGCGGGCGGCGCTGACCGGCATCGGCGACAAGGTGGATGTGATCGTGCAGCCGGTCGTCGACCGCGAGAAGAAACTGCTGATCGCCGACATGGATTCCACCATGATCACCGTCGAGTGCATCGATGAACTGGCCGATTATGCCGGGATCAAGCCGCAAATCGCGGAGATTACCGAACGGGCGATGCGCGGCGAACTGGACTTCGAAGGAGCGCTGCATGGGCGCGTCGCGCTGCTGAAGGGGCTGCCCGACAGCGCCATAGATCAGTGCCGGGAAGAGCGGGTCGTCATCATGGGCGGGGCCAAGGCGCTAGTCCGCACGATGAAGGCGCTGGGCGCGACGACATTGCTGGTGTCGGGCGGCTTTACCCGCTTCACCGGGCCGGTGGCGGAAGAGATCGGTTTCGACGCGAATGTCGCCAATGTGCTGGAGATTGCCGACGGCGCGCTGCTGGGCACTGTCACCACGCCGATCGTGGATGCGGCGCGCAAGCGGACCGAACTGGAGGCGGCGATCGCGGGCGGCATCGACCGGGCGCTGACCATGGCGGTGGGCGACGGCGCCAATGACATTCCGATGATCCAGGGCGCGGGGCTGGGCGTTGCCTATCATGCCAAGCCCAAGACCCGCGAAGCCGCCTCCGCCGAAATCGTGCATGGCGACCTGTCGGTGCTGCTCTATGCGCAGGGCATCCCGTCGGCACAATGGGTGAGCGAATAACGGTCTGGCGCTGATCGGCCACGCTCTGTCGTCATTTCGATTGGGTAATGGATTCGTTACGCTTCCTGGATCGTTAGCGTCGAGCCGCATGGGTCGCGGCGAGAGGTCTAATGGCGTGCGGCGGCTGGTTCCTCCGGGCGCACAGGGAGATGTTATGCAACGGAAATATCTGGCTTTGGCCGCTGGTGGGCTGTTGGCGCTGAGCGCCTGCTCCAAGAATGAAGCGCCTGTCACGACCGCGCCGCCGGTTGGCCCCGGCGCGATCGCCGGCACCGTGGCGGCGGACCGGGATGGCGATGGCTATGTCGATGGCTATTACACTGCCGATGGCATTTATCATGCCGTGCAGGGACCGCCCTGTCCGCCGCCGCCCCCGCCGCCTCCGCCGCGCGCAGGAGAACGCGGCTGAACCAGTTGACCTGTCGGGCGCGGCGCAACCGCCGCGCCCCTTCGCTGCGCGCTGTCATCCTTCCTTGCCTGTTGATTGCAGCGGCGCTGCCCACGACGGCGGTGGCGCAGCCTGACGCCGCGCAAGCCGCGCGTTCCAGCGTGGCGGCGGAAATCCGGGCGCAGGTCGGCGGCAAATATAAGGATTTCTATGGTCCGCGCGGCTATTGGCCATTGTGGGTCGACAAGGACCGGATCGGGCCGCAAGCCGACGCCCTCCTGGCCCTGATCGAGGATAGCGAGGCGGATGGTCTTGATCCGCGCGATTATGGCGCGCGCGACTTGCGCAGGCTGATCGAGCAGGCCGACGCCGGCGGTGATCCCAAAGCGCTGGCGCGCGCCGATCTGGCATTGTCGCGCGCTCTGGCCAGTCTGGTCGCCGATATGCGGCGGCCGGCCAAGGGCGTGAAAATCCGCTATCTCGACAAGGAGGTGGAACCGCGTGACGCCGATCCGTCCGACATATTGCGCGGCGCCGCGCTGGCGCCGTCGCTGGCCGACTATGTCCAGAATGCGGGCTGGATGAGCCCGCTTTACATGCGGTTGCGAAGCGCGCGGGCGACCTATCTGAAGACATGGGCCGACCTGCCCGATAGCGCCGTGCCCGAAGGCGTGAAGATGCGGCCGGGCGGCAAGGGCGAGGCGATCGCCGTGCTCCGCCATCGGTTGGGGCTGGCCGACGGGGCGAATTATGACAAGGCGCTGGCTGCACGGGTGAAGGCGTTCCAGACCGACCATGGACTGAAGCCCGATGGCGTTGCCGGTGCTATGACGGTTGCGGCGCTGAACGAAGGGCCGGCGCGCTATGAGCGGCTGCTGGCGCTCAATCTGGAGCGGGCGCGGCTATTGCCGGGGCCGTGGATCCGGCATGTGGTGGTGGACGCCGCTTCGGCGCGGCTCTTTTATTATGGCAAGGGATCGCTGGACGGAACGATGAAGGTCGTCGCCGGGGCGAAGGAAACGCAGACGCCGTTGATGGCGGGAATGATCCGCTATGCGACGCTGAACCCCTATTGGAACATCCCGCCCGATCTGGTCGAGCGCAAGGTCGCGCCCAGGATATTGGGCGGCGGGACGCTGAAAGGGCTGCGTTATGAGGCGCTGGCCGACTGGAGCGCCAATCCCGCGCCGCTGGCGCAAAGCGCGATCGACTGGGATGCGGTGGCGGCAGGGCGGCAGGAGGTGCGGGTGCGGCAATTGCCCGGCGGCAGCAACGCCATGGGGAAGGTGAAGTTCATGTTCCCCAACGATCTGGGCATCTATCTGCACGATACGCCGCAGCGCGATCTGTTCGCCAGGGAGGATCGGCATTACAGCAATGGCTGCGTCCGGTTGGAGGATGCGCAGCGGCTGGGGCGCTGGTTCTTTGGCAAGGCGCTGGCGGCCGATGGCGATAAGCCGGAACAGCATGTGCCCCTGCCGCAGGCGGTGCCGGTGTATCTGACCTATCTGACGGCTGTGCCGACCGCGCAGGGCGTGCAGTTCCTGCCCGATGTCTATGATCGCGACGGGGAGTAGGGCCGATCCGTTGGGGAATGGGAGCAAGCCCCCATTCCCGCAAGAGCGTCAGGCGATGGTGGGGACCATGCCGCCTTCGACGCGGAGCGCCGCGCCATTGGTGGCGGCGGCCAGCGGGCTGGCGAGATAGGCGACCATCGCGCCGACCTCATCCGCCTCGATCAGGCGCTTGATGAGCGACAGGGGGCGCAACTTCGTGAAGAATTCGGCTTCCCGTTCGGCTTCGGGCGCGTCCTTGTTGTCCACGACGGAACGGATGAAATCGACGATCCCTTCCGAACGGGTCGGGCCGGGCAGCACGCTGTTGACGGTGACGCCGGTGCCGCGCGTATGTTCGGCAAGGCCGCGCGAAATGGAAAGCTGGGCCGATTTGGTCATGCCATAATGGATCATCTCGGCAGGCGGCAGCAGGCCGCTTTCGCTGGCGATGAAGATCACCCGGCCCCAATTCTGATCCAGCATCTTCGGGAAATAATGGCGCGAGAGGCGCGCGCCGCTGACGACGTTGACTTCGAACAGATGGTGCCAGTCTTCGTCGCTGATGTCGGTGAAGTCCTTCGCCTCATAGATGCCGAGATTGTTGACCAGGATGTCGGTCGCCGGAACGGCGGCGATCAGGGCGGCGGCGCCTTCCGCCGTGGCGGGATCGGCCAGGACGGCGTTGACGGGCAGACCGATGTCGTCGGCGGCGGCGTCCAGCTTGGCCTGGCTGCGGCCGGAGATGGTGACGGCGACGCCTTCCTGCGCGAGGCGCTTGGCAATGGCGAGGCCGATGCCGGCGGTCGATCCGGTGACGATGGCGCTTTTGCCGGTGAGTTTGAGGTCCATGGGGGCGGTCCTTTCATTGGGTGAGACAGCGAATGCGACACATAGATAGACTTTTTGCGATTGATGATTAGATGGAACGTCATCACTTCAGAAGTGAATTGAAATCATGGATAATCGGTTCGGCGACATAGAGACGTTCCTGATGGTTGCGGGCGAGGGCAGCTTTGCCGCAGCGGCCAAGATATTGCGCCTGACGCCGTCTGCCGTCAGCCGGTCGATCGCGCGGCTGGAGGAGCGGCTGGGCGTGGCGCTGGTAAGGCGCACGACCCGGTCGCTGGCGCTGACGCGCGCGGGCGTGACCTATCGCGATCGCATGGCGGTGATCGTCACCGACATGATCGAGCTGGAAATGGGGCTGAACGAAGCGGGACAGGGGCCGCGCGGACTGTTGCGGATCAACGCGTCGCCCTCCTTCGGCAATGAATGCCTGATCCCCATCCTGCCGCGCTTTGCCGAGCGGCATCCGGCGATTACGCTGGACCTGACGCTGACCGATGCGATCGTGGATCTGGTGGAGGAACGGGCGGACATCGCCATCCGCATCGGGCCGCTGCGCGACACCAGATTGCGCGCCAGGAAGCTGGGCCATAGCCGCATGGTGATGGTGGCCAGCCCCGATTATCTGGCGCGGCGGGGCGTGCCCCAGACGCCGGACGATCTGGACGATCATGACTGCCTGCGCTTCAGTTTCCGCCGGTCGGTGGACAGCTGGCCGTTCCGCATCGATGGCCGGCGGGGGCAGCGGCCGGTCGAGGGGCGCTTCTTCGGCAATTCCGGCGAGGTGGTGCGGCAGATGGCGGTGGCCGGATGCGGCATTGCGCGCCATGGCCGGTTCCATGTGGCGAGCGATATAAAGGCGGGGCGGCTGGTGGAGATATTGGCCGATTATGATGCCGGCGATGGCGAGGATATTCACGCCCTTTATGCGGCGGAAGACAAGTCGGCGGCGCGCATCCGCGCCTTTCTGGACTTTCTGGACGAGGCGATGGTGGTGGAGGGGTAAGGCGGCATCCATAGGCCTGCCCTATGAACCGCCATGATAATGCTATTTTACCTTCCGTCCCGTCTGCGCAATGACGCGGCAAAGGACACGGAGAGGACGGCATGATCATCACACCGGGTCGGCGGCATATTCTGAAAGGCGCAGCGGTGCTGATGGCGGGCATGGCGACCGGCGGGTGGGCCGGGACCGCGCTGACAAGGCGCAATCCGCTGGCGCGCGTGATCATCGACAATGATTTTGCCGGCGACCCCGACGGGTTGTTTCAGCTGGCGCATCATCTTCTGTGCCCGTCTGTCGAGATACCCCTGATCGTCGGATCGCATCTGCCGATCGCCTTTGGCGGGCCGGCATCGGCCGCCGCCGGCGTCGCCAAGGCGCGCGATCTGCTGGGGGTGATGGGGATGGCGGATCGTCCCGCGCCGATCGCCGGGGCGGAACGGTCGATCGCGTCGCGCGGCAACTGGACGACCAGCCCGGCAACGGCGGCGATCGTGCGGGAGGCGATGCGCGAGGATCGCACGGCGCCGCTGGTCTATGCCGCCGGCGCGGGCCTGACCGAACTGGCGCTGGCCTGGCTGGCCGAACCCCGGATCGGGCCGCGCGTAAAACTGGTGTGGATCGGCGGCGGCGAGCATCCCGAACTGGCCCTGCCGCCGCCCGGCCCGGCTGAAACCGAGTTCAACCTGTCGATCGACCCGATCGCTGCGCAGATCATCTTCAACGAAAGCGACATCGCCATCTGGCAGGCACCGCGCGACGCCTATCGGCAGATGCTGTTTTCGGCCGCCGAGATGGAGGCGCTGGCGAAGGTCGGGCCGATCGGCCGCTATCTCAAAGGCCAGATGGACGAGATGGCGGCGATGCTGGCCAAGATCCCCGCCTTTGCGGCGATGCCTGAGACGGAAGTCTTCATATTGGGGGACAGTCCGCTGGTGACGCTGACCGCGCTGATGACGCCGGTGCAGCCGGACGCGGCATCCAGCACCTATATCCGCAAGCCCACGCCCTTCATCGAGGCGGATGGCCGCTATCGGGACAGGCCGAATGGCCGCCCGATGCGCGTCTATCGCACGATCGACGCCCGACTGACGATCGCGGACATGGCGGCGAAGTTCGCGCGTTACGCGGGGTGATGGCAGTGGTTGCAACGCTTCTCCAACAGGATTAAATCCTATTGCCGGAGGTGCGCCATGCGATCGACGCAGCAGTTTAGCGTGACATTGCCCAATGACATGGCGGATGATGTGCGCGCGAAGGTCGCTTCAGGGGCCTACGCCAGCGAAAGCGAGGTTATCCGTGAAGGGTTGCGCGCGTTGCAGGCGCGGGAGCGGGCGATGGAAGATTGGCTGCGTCATGGCGCATTGCCGTCATATGATGCTTACAAGGCTGACCCGTCACGAGGACGCCCGCTGAAGGACGTGCGGGCTGCTCTGGCCGATCGCCTCAAGCAAGGCTGATTGTGACGCGCAGGATCGTCTTCACGCCCGAGGCGGAGGAGCAGATTGGCGCTATTCAGGACTATATTGCGGATGCTGGTTCCCCGCAGATCGCTACACGCTTCACGGACGCCATTCTTGCGCATCTCGACATGCTGGCCGACTATCCCCTGATCGGGACGGCGCGGGATGATGTGCGGCGCGGGTTGAGAACGCTGACGCATCGCCGGCGTGTGACCATAGCCTTCATGGTGGAGGCGGAAGCGGTCGTGATCATCGGCTTTTATTATGGCGGGCAGGATTTTGAAACTTTGCTGGGCGACGAACCATCCTGAACATGTCTCTCACCCAACCCTCTCCCGTGAAGACGGGAGAGGGCCAAGAAAAGCCGTCCGTCGCCTGACCACAGACCACCCGATGGCGCTTCACCCAATCCAGTAAGGCACGATCTGCCTGTTGTCCGGGTCGACATGGATGGGCCGGTCGGCGGGGGGAAGGCGCGCTGGTCGCAACTTTGGCGGGGGCAGAGGCGGCAGGTGATGCCGATCGGCGTGGCCGCTCCTTCCTCCTGCAGATGCAGGCCGTCGGCATAGACGAAATTGGCGGCATGGGTGACTTCGCAGCCCAGCACCACGGCGAAGCGGCGCGGGGTGCGCTTGTAGCTGCCCGATGGCTTCACCAGCCCCTTCGCCATGGAGACATAGCGCACGCCATCGGGGGTTTCGCCCAGTTGCACATTGATGCGGTCGGGCACGGCGACGGCTTCATGCACGTTCCAGAGCGGACAGGCGCCGCCGAAGCGGGCGAATTGCAGGCGGGTGGCGCTGTGCCGCTTGGTGATGTTGCCGGCCATGTCGACCCGGCAGAAGAAGAAGGGGATGCCGCGCAGGCCCGGTCGCTGGAGCGTCGAGAGGCGATGGCAGGCCTGTTCAAAACTGACGCCGAAGGTGCGGGCGAGCCGGTCTATATCATGCCGCATCGTCCGCGCCGCTTCGCGGAAGGCGGCATAGGGGAGCAGCAGCGCGCCGGCGGCATAATTGCCAAGGCCGATCGCCAGCAGCCGGTCGGCGCCGGGGACGGGCAGGGCGGCCTTGCGCACGACGTCCGCGATTACCGCCTGCCCCTCCAGCATCATCAGCTGATGGGCGAGCATGAATTTGCGGCTTTCGGTCGGCAGCGCGGCGTTGATGAACAATTGCCGTTCGGCCGCGCGATAGGCGCGCAGCGCGCTGTCGGGGGTTTCGGCGATCAGCGTTTCGATGCCATGACGGCGGGCCAGCGCCTCCACCAGCATGCCTTCATCCAGCACCTGTCCCTGGGTGAAGCTGTCGGCCATATCCTCCGCCAGGCAATCGAGCGCATGGACGTAATTGCCTGCCTCATGAAACCAGTCGCGCGCTGCCTCCCATGGCAGGCGGGCCTGCACTTCATGATCGTTGGCGATCGCCTCCTCGATCATGTTGATGCGTTCGTTGGCGCGCATATGGGCGTTGTAGAGATCGACATAGCGCGCCGCAAATTCAGGGAATTGCAGGTGCAGCTTTTCGATCCGCTCCGGCTCCATCTGCGTTCCGGGCAGTTCTGGATGAGACAGGGCAAAGGCGAAGGCGCCCAGCAACTGTTCCTCCTCCCGGCTGTCGAAGCTGGCCCAGTCGGTCGGAAAGGCGTTGGCGAGCGCGGCCTTGACCTTGGCGGTCAGGGGGCGATCGTCATTTTCCATCTGGCTGAGATAGGATACGGATATGCCCAGCGCCTGCGCCATCGCGGCCTGGTCCATCCGATGGTCCAGACGCAATTGGCGCAGGCGTGGACCTGCAAAGATACGGTTGCCGCGTGCCATAATCCTTACCCTAATTTGCGAAGTCGCGATTTGCAAATTAGCAAATTTACATTTGCGAATTTTGCGGTTCGCTGGGTAGGGGAAGGCATAACAACCGTTCGCCAGAACCGGAGAGAAGTCCATCATGTCGAAGCTCGCCATCATCGAACAGCTGGAGGCCAAGCGCGACGCAGCGCGTCTGGGCGGCGGCCAGCGCCGCATCGACGCCCAGCATGCCAAGGGCAAGCTGACCGCGCGCGAACGGATCGAAGTGTTGCTGGACGAGGACAGCTTTGAAGAGCTGGACATGTATGTCGAGCATAATTGCATCGATTTCGGCATGGGCGAACAGCATATTCCCGGCGACGGCGTCGTCACCGGATCGGGCACGATCAACGGCCGGCTGGTGTTCCTGTTCAGCCAGGATTTCACCGTCTATGGCGGCGCGGTGTCGGAACGACACGCGATGAAGATCTGCAAGATCATGGATATGGCGCTTAAAGTGGGCGCGCCGGTGATCGGCCTCAATGACAGCGGCGGCGCGCGCATTCAGGAAGGCGTGGCGTCGCTGGGCGGCTATGCCGAGATTTTCCAGCGCAATGTGCTGGCCAGCGGCGTGGTGCCGCAGATCAGCGTCATCATGGGGCCGTGCGCGGGCGGCGCGGTCTATTCGCCGGCGATGACCGACTTCATCTTCATGGTGAAGGACAGCAGCTTCATGTTCGTGACCGGGCCGGATGTGGTCAAGACGGTGACGAACGAAGTCGTCACCCAGGAGGAACTGGGCGGCGCGGTGACGCACACGACCAAGTCGGGCGTGGCGGACGTGGCGTTCGAGAATGACATCGAAGCGCTGCTGGCGGTGCGCGATTTCGTGGATTTCCTGCCCGCGTCCAACAAGGAACCGGCGCCCGAACGCCCCAGTGCGGACGCATGGGACCGGATCGAGGAGAGCCTGGACACGCTGATCCCGGCCAATGCGAACCAGCCCTATGACATGCATGAGCTGATCCGCAAGGTCGTGGACGAGGGCGATTTCTTTGAGGTGCAGCCCGCCCATGCCGGCAATATCCTCTGCGGTTTCGGCCGGATCGAGGGCAAGACGGTGGGCATCATCGCCAATCAGCCGATGGTGCTGGCGGGCGTGCTGGACATCAACTCGTCCAAGAAGGCGGGGCGGTTCGTGCGCTTCTGCGATGCGTTCGAAATTCCGATCGTGACCTTTGTCGACGTGCCGGGCTTCCTGCCGGGCACCGCGCAGGAACATTCGGGCATCATCAAGCATGGCGCGAAGCTGCTCTTCGCCTATGCCGAAGCGACCGTGCCGAAGATCACCGTCATCACGCGCAAGGCCTATGGCGGCGCCTATGACGTCATGTCCTCCAAGCATCTGCGCGGCGATCTGAACTATGCCTGGCCGACCGCCGAGATTGCGGTGATGGGCGCGAAGGGTGCGGTGGAGATCATCTTCCGCGGCAAGACTCCGCAAGAGATTGCGGAGAAGACCAAGGAATATGAAGACCGCTTCGCCAATCCCTTCGTGGCGGCGAGCAAGGGCTTCATCGACGAGGTGATCCAGCCGCATTCGACGCGCAAGCGGATCGCGCTGGGGCTGCGCAAGCTGCGCAACAAGGCGCTGGAGAACCCCTGGAAGAAGCACGACAATATTCCGCTGTGACGGCCCGCAGGGGCGTCATCCCGGCGGAGGCCGGGATTTCTTGCGGATTGTCTGGTCTGTTAAGGCATAAGACCCCAGCCTGCGCTGGGGTGACGTTATGAGGATGTTATGAAACTCGGCCGTCTTAACCATATCGGCATTGCGACGCCTTCGCTGGAGGCTTCGCTCGCTTATTATCGCGACATCATGGGCGCGACCTTGACGCACGAGCCGTTCGACCTGCCGGCGCAGGGGGTGAAGGTGTGCTTCGTCGATACGCCGGGTGAAGGCGGCACGGCCGGCACGCAGATCGAACTGATCGAGCCGCTGGGCGAGAACTCGCCGATCCACGGCTTCATCGCCAAGAACCCGGCCGGGGGGCAGCATCATATGTGCTATGAAGTGCCCGACATCATGGCGGCCAAGGCCTGGTTCGAGGGGCTGGGCAAGAAGGTGCTGGGCGAACCGCGCATCGGCGCCCATGGCACGCCGATCTTCTTCGTCCACCCCAAGGACATGAACGGGGTGCTGACGGAGATCATGGAGACGCCGAAGGAGGCGCATTGACGGTAACTCCTCTCCCGCAGGCGGGAGAGGATAGGAAGGCTTGCGAGCTTGCTCGCCAGCCGAAGTTGGTGAGGGCATGGGTAGCGAAAGACCCTCACCACTGCGACTAAGGCCCGCTGCGCGGTCCTAAGTCTCGTTGCCTCTCCCGCTTGCGGGAGAGGGGTAGAAGCTGGGGTAGAGCAAAGATGACCGAGAAGCCGACATTGGACCAGTGGGCCGCCGCTGCCGCCAGGGAAGTGAAGGGCAAGGATCTGAACTGGGATACCCCGGAAGGTATCGTGGTGAAGCCGCTCTACACGGCCGATGACGTCACGGTCGATCCGGGCTTGCCAGGCTTTGCGCCGTTCACGCGCGGGGTGCGCGCCTCCATGTATGCGGGCCGGCCCTGGACCATCCGCCAATATGCGGGCTTCTCCACCGCCGAGGAATCCAACGCCTTCTATCGCCGCAACCTGGCCGCCGGGCAGAAGGGCCTCTCCGTCGCCTTCGATCTGGCCACCCATCGCGGCTATGACAGCGATCATCCGCGCGTCGTGGGTGACGTGGGCAAGGCGGGCGTGGCGATCGACACGATCGAGGATATGAAGATCCTGTTCGACGGCATCCCGCTCGACAAGATGAGCGTGTCGATGACCATGAACGGCGCGGTCATCCCGATCCTGGCCTTCTTCATCGTCGCGGGCGAGGAGCAGGGGGTCGAGCGCAAATTGCTCGACGGAACCATTCAGAACGACATCCTCAAGGAGTTCATGGTCCGCAACACCTATATTTACCCGCCCGAACCATCGATGCGGATCATCAGCGACATTTTCGGCTATACGTCGCGCGAGATGCCCAAGTTCAACAGCATCTCCATCTCCGGCTATCATATGCAGGAAGCCGGCGCGACGCAGGTGCAGGAACTGGCCTTCACCATCGCCGACGGCGCGGAATATGTGCGCTATGGCGTGGCGAGCGGCCTCGACATCGACAAGTTCGCCGGGCGGCTGAGCTTCTTCTTCGCGATCGGCATGAACTTCTTCATGGAGATCGCCAAGCTGCGCGCGGCGCGCGTGCTCTGGCACCGGGTCATGACCAAGCTGGGCGCGCAGGATGAGCGCAGCAAGATGCTGCGCACCCATTGCCAGACCAGCGGCGTGTCGCTGACCGAGCAAGACCCGTATAACAACGTCATGCGCACCACGATCGAGGCGATGGCGGCGATGCTGGGCGGCACCCAGTCCCTGCACACCAACGCGCTGGACGAGGCGATCGCGCTGCCGACCGACTTTTCCGCCCGGATCGCGCGCAACACGCAGATCGTGATCCAGGAAGAGACGGGCATGTGCAATGTCGTCGATCCGCTGGGTGGCAGCTATTATATCGAGAGCCTGACTCAGCAGCTGGTGGACGCCGCGCAGGAAATCATCGACCGCGTGGAGGCGGAAGGCGGCATGGCCAAGGCCGTGGGCGCCGGCTGGCCCAAGGCCATGATCGAGACCGCCGCCGCCGCCCGTCAGGCGCGCGTGGACCGGGGCGACGACGTCATCGTCGGCGTCAACAAATATCGCCTTGCCAACGAAGACCTGCTCGAAACGCTGGAGGTCGACAACACAAAGGTCCGCGAAGCGCAGATCGCCCGCATCAACCGGGTGAAGGCGGAGCGCGACGAGGATGCCTGTCAGGCTGCGCTCCAGTCGCTGCGCGAGGCCGCCGCCGCGCCGCAGTCCATCGAGACGAACCTCCTCGCCCACGCCGTCGAGTGCGCCCGCGCGCGCGCCACGCTGGGCGAAATCTCCGCCGCCATGGAGGACAGCTTCAACCGCTATGGCACCCAGCCGACGCCGGTGAAGGGCGTCTATGGCGCGCCCTACAAGGATGACAGCCGCTGGAAACAGGTTCTCGACGGGGTGCAGGCCGTCGAACGGCGCCTCGGCCGCAAGCCCAAACTCCTCGTCGCCAAGATGGGGCAGGACGGGCACGACCGGGGCGCCAACATCATCGCGTCGGCCTTTGGCGACATGGGTTTCGATGTCGTGTCCGGGCCGCTGTTCCAGACGCCGGAGGAAACGGTGGTGCTGGCGCTCGACAGCGGGGTTGACGTGGTAGGCGCCTCGTCGCTCGCCGCCGGGCACAAGACGCTGATCCCCGAACTGATCAACCGGCTGCGCGAAAAGGGACGCAGCGACATCAAGGTGATCGCCGGCGGGGTCATCCCGCCGCAGGATTATGACTATCTTCGTGACGCAGGGGTTCAGGGCATTTATGGGCCGGGTTCCAATGTCGTGGAGTGCGCCGCCGATGTGCTGCGCCTGCTCGGCCACAACATGCCCCCGGCGGGGCTAGAGGAAGCTGCGTAAATGAATACCCCCTGCACCCTGACCGCCCGCAACGACTGGACGCGCGAGGAAATCGCCGCGCTGTTCGACCTGCCCTTTGGCGACCTGATGTTCGAGGCGCAGTCGATCCACCGCGCGAACTTCCCGCGTAACGAGGTGCAGCTGTCCACCCTGTTGTCGATCAAGACCGGCGGCTGCCCGGAGGATTGCGGTTACTGCAATCAGTCGGCGTCGGCGGAAAGCGGCCTGAAGGCCGAAAAGCTGATGAGCGTGCAGGCGGTGATGCAGGCGGCGGCGCAGGCGAAGGACGCGGGCAGCTCGCGCTTCTGCATGGGTGCGGCCTGGCGCAACCCCAAGGATCGCGACATGCCCGCCATTGTCGAGATGGTGAAGGGCGTGCGCCAGATGGGCATGGAAACCTGCATGACGCTGGGGATGCTGAGCGAAAGCCAGGCAGATATGCTGGCGGATGCCGGCCTCGATTATTACAACCATAATATCGACACTTCGCCCGAACATTATGAGAAGGTCATCACCACCCGGACCTTTGACGATCGTCTGGTGACGCTGGAAAATGTCCGTAATTCGGGCATCAACGTGTGCAGCGGCGGTATCGTCGGCATGGGGGAGGCGCGCGAGGATCGCGTCGGCTTCCTGCATGCGCTGGCCGTGCTGCCGGTCCATCCGCAGAGCGTGCCGATCAACGCGCTGGTGCCGGTCAAGGGCACGGTGCTGGGCAATATGCTGGCCGACACCCCACTCGCCAAGATCGACGAGATCGAGTTTGTCCGCACCGTCGCGGTCGCGCGGATCGTGATGCCGGAAAGCATGGTGCGCCTGTCCGCGGGTCGCGAGAGCATGTCGGATAGCTGCCAGGCGCTCTGCTTCATGGCCGGCGCGAACAGCATCTTCACCGGCGACAAGCTGCTGACCACGGCGAACGCCGGCGACAATGCCGATGCGGCGCTCTTCGCGAAGCTCGGCGTCGTGCCGATGCAGGCCGAAGTGAAGGTCGAGCTGGAGGCGGCGGAGTGAGTAAGCCGAGCGCCATGAAGATCGGACTCTTTGTGGTGCTTGGCCTAGCCTATTGGCTGATCGCGGTGATTGTCATTTTGTTGGCCTCCATTGGTAGTTGCGGGATGGGGCCGGATGCTCCGGCGGACTGCGATGGCATTTCGCCAGCTATTACGGGAGCGCTGTCGCTCCTGATTTTTGCAGGACTTAGTTTTGCCTATTTCAAGGCCCGACTCTCGGGAGTGGATAAGCAATAGATCAACACCCGTTCGCCCTGTTTCAACGAGCCACTTGTCTCGTTGAAATGTCAGAGGGCTGTACTTCTTCTTGAAGACAAGAACGGGGCTTCGACAGGCTCAGCCCGAACGGGGTGAGAGGCATTGAATAAGGACTGGGACAGGAAGTAGAATGGCAATCACCAAGATCCTGATCGCGAACCGTGGCGAAATTGCGTGTCGTGTCATGCGCACGGCGAAGAAGATGGGCATCAAGACCGTCGCGGTCTATTCCGATGCCGACGCCCGCGCGCCGCATGTGCTGATGGCCGATGAAGCCGTCCATATCGGCCCGCCGCCCGCCGCCCAATCCTATCTGCTGGCCGACAAGATCATCGAAGCGTGCAAGGCGACCGGCGCCGACGCGGTCCATCCGGGCTATGGCTTCCTGTCTGAGCGCGAAAGCTTCCGCAAGGCGCTGGACGCCGAGGGCATCATCTTCGTCGGCCCGCCCGCCAATGCCATCGCCGCCATGGGCGACAAGATTGAATCCAAGAAGCTGGCGATGGAAGCGGGCGTCAATGTCGTCCCCGGTTTCGTTGGCGTCATCGACGACACCGAACATGCCGTCCGCATCTCCAACGAGATCGGCTATCCGGTCATGATGAAGGCATCGGCCGGCGGCGGCGGCAAGGGCATGCGCCTCGCCTATAGCGAGCAGGACGTGCGCGAAGGCTTTGAGGCGACCAAGCGCGAGGGGCTGAACAGCTTCGGCGACGACCGCGTCTTTATCGAAAAGTTCATCGAAAGCCCGCGCCACATCGAAATTCAGGTGCTGGGCGACCAGCATGGCAATATCGTTTACCTCAACGAACGCGAATGCTCGATCCAGCGCCGCCACCAGAAGGTGGTCGAGGAAGCGCCGTCGCCCTTCGTCAGCCCCGAAATGCGCAGGAAGATGGGCGAACAGTGCGTCGCGCTCGCCCGCGCAGTCGGTTATTTCAGCGCCGGCACGGTCGAACTGATCGTCAGCGGTGAGGACAAGACCGGCGACGGCTTCTACTTCCTCGAAATGAACACCCGGCTTCAGGTCGAGCATCCCGTCACCGAGGAAATCACCGGCGTCGATCTGGTCGAACAGATGATCCGCGTCGCCAATGGCGAAAAGCTGAGCTTCGGTCAGGACGATGTGAAGATCAACGGCTGGTCGATCGAGAACCGCGTCTATGCCGAAGATCCCTATCGCGGCTTCCTGCCGTCGACGGGTCGCCTGATCCGCTATAATCCACCCGAAACCGGCACGGATGAGAGCGGCGCGCTGATCCGCGTGGATGATGGCGTGCAGGAAGGCGGCGAAGTGTCGATCTTCTACGATCCGATGATCGCCAAGCTGATCACCTGGGCGCCGACCCGTCTGGAGGCGATCGACAAGCAGATCGAGGCGCTCGACAAGTTCGAGATCGAGGGGCCGGGCCACAATATCGATTTCGTCTCCGCGCTGATGCAGCATGAGCGCTTCCGCTCCGGCAACATCACCACCGGCTTTATCGCGGAGGAATATCCCGAGGGTTTCACCGGCGCACCCGCGTCGGCCGAGCTGCTCCAGCGCCTGTCCGCGATCGGCGCCTTTGCCGCGATGGCGCAGGCCGACCGCGCCCGCCGCATCGACGGGCAGCTTGGCCGTCGCCTGTCGCCGCCCACCGGCTGGCAGGTGAAGATCGGGGACGCGATCCACGACGTCGTGATCGACGGCGATGAGGTGACGGTCGATGGCGAGAGCCTCGACATGGCGCTTGAATATACGCCGGGCGATCGCCTGATCGAGGCGGAGTTTGGCGAGGACGCGCTGGCGGTGCGGATTGCGCCGGTGCGGTCGGGCTTCGTGCTGACGGCGCATGGCGCGAGCCATAAGCTGCGCATCCTGCCCGCCCATGCCGCGCCCTATGCCGCGCACATGATCGAAAAGATCCCGCCCGATCTTTCCAAATATCTCATCTGCCCGATGCCCGGCCTGCTGGTCGCGCTGAACGTCAAGGAAGGCGATAAGGTCGAAATCGGCCAGCCGCTCGCCGTGATCGAGGCGATGAAGATGGAAAATATCCTGCGCGCCGGCAAGGCGGGCACGGTCAAGAGCGTGTCGGCCGCGCAGGGCGAAAGCCTGCCGGTGGACGCGGTGATCCTGGAACTGGAATAACCGCCTTATTGCGAATTTATCGCAATAGTCTTGCCTTTTCGCATGGGGCCGTCATTTTGGGCGACATGCGAAAAGGAAAGGCGTGACGATGGAACAGGCGGCAATATTGGACGCGGCGGGCTGGACCGGCCCCAATGGCGATGTCTGGGCGCAGGAATGGCGACGGACCGATCGCAGCTTTGCCGCGCTGTCGGCGGAACTGGACCGGACGATTGCGCACGTCATGGGGGAAGGCCCGGTCGCCGTGGCCGATATTGGCTGCGGCGCGGGCGGGACGGCGCTGGCGGCGGCGGACGCGAACCGCCACGCGCAGGTGACGGGGATTGACATTTCCGCAGCGCTGATCGCGGTGGCGCGGGAGCGGGCGGGGGCGAACGCCAATATCCGCTTCATTGCAGCGCCGGTGGAGCAGGCGATCGGCGCGGCCGGGCCGTTCGACCTGATCGTTTCGCGCCATGGCGTGATGTTCTTTGCCGATCCGGTCGACGCCTTCACCCGGTTGCGCGCGGGGACGCGGCCGGGCGGGCGGCTGGTCTTTTCCTGCTTCCGCGCGCCGGCGGACAATGTCTGGGCGCGCGAGACGATGGCGGCGGTGGGCGAAGCGCCGCCAGCGGCGGACGGCTATGCGCCGGGGCCGTTCGCCTTTGCCGACGCGGATTTCGTGCGCGGACTGCTGGCGCAGGCGGGCTGGGTTCAAGTGGAGGCCCGGCCGGTCGACTTCCTCTATCGCGCGGGCAGCGGGGAGGATCCGGTGGCCGATGCGGTCGGCTTTTTCAGCCGGATCGGCCCGGCGGCGCGCGCGCTCAAAATGGCGGACCCGGCGGAGCGGCCGGCGATTGTCGCGGCCGTGCGGGCGCTCTGCGCGGCGCGCCTGTCCGACGGACATGTGGACTTTCCGGCCGCCGCCTGGATATGGTCTGCGCGCATCCCTGCATAAGGTCCGCCCATGCATCTGACCCATGATCCCGCCGCGCCCGCCGCCGACATGATCGGCTTCGACGATTTTCTGAAGGTCGATATTCGTGTCGGCACGATCGTCAGCGCCGATCCCTATCCCGAGGCGCGCAAGCCCGCCTACAAGCTGCTGATCGATTTCGGTCCGACGATCGGGCAGAAGAAATCCAGCGCCCAGATCACGGAAAATCATGCGCTGGTGGATTTGCCGGGGCGACAGGTGGCGGCGGTGGTCAATTTCCCGCCGCGCCAGATCGGCAAGTTCCTGTCCGAAGTGCTGACGCTGGGCTTCGCCGATGCGGACGGCGCGGTGATGCTGTTCGCGCCCGACCGGCCCGTGCCCAACGGGTCGCGGCTGTTCTGATCCTGTCCTATGACGCTGCTGCAATGCTATGATCGTGGTGGGCATAATGGGCAGGCCATGTAGGAAATTATCTTTCCCGCCGCCGCATCTTCATGTCAGAAGTTGCGGGAAATATGCGAAGTTAAGGGGGAAGGATGCCGGATTCGGTGGGGGCGGATTATGTCATGGACGCGCGGCGGGACCGGATGGTCATCACCGCGTCGGCGCTGGGCACCGTGTTCGAATGGTATGATTTCTACATCTATGGCGTGCTGGCGCCAATCATCGGCCGCACCTTCTTCCCGACCGACAATCCGACCGTCGAATTGCTCTATACGCTGGCGGGCTTTGCCATCGGTTTCGCTTTCCGGCCGATCGGGGCAATGCTGTTCGGCTATCTGGGCGACCGGCTGGGGCGCAAATATACGTTTCTGGCGACGATCATCCTGATGGGGCTGGCGACGGCGGGCGTGGGGCTGACCCCGTCGGTCGCCAGCATCGGCATGGCCGCGCCGGTGATCCTGATATGCTTAAGGATCGCGCAGGGGCTGGCGCTGGGCGGCGAATATGGCGGGGCGGCCATCTATGTCGCGGAACATGCCCCGGCGGGCAGGCGCGGTTTCTACACCAGCTTCATTCAGGCAGGCGTGATCGGCGGCTTCATCCTGTCGCTGATCGTGGTCGTGGGCACGCAGGCGATCGTGGGCAAGGCGGTGTGGGATGCATGGGGATGGCGCATCCCCTTCATCCTGTCGCTCGTGCTGCTGGGCATATCGCTCTGGATGCGGCTGATGCTGCGCGAAAGCCCGGTGTTTCTGGCGATGAAGCAGGCGGGCGCGCAGGCGAAAAATCCGCTGAAGGAAGCCTTCACCGCGCCGGGCAATAAGAAGCGGATGCTCGTCGCCATGATCGGCATTGCGGCCGGCTTCACCGTCATCGCCTATACGGTGATGTTTCAGGCGCTCTATTTCCTGCAAAATGGCCTGCATGTCGCGCCGAGGCTGGCGCAGTTGCTGGTGGGCGGCAGCGCCTTTTTCGGGGTGGCGAGCTTCATCTTCTTTGGCTGGCTGTCGGATCGGATCGGGCGAAAGAAGCCGATCATCATCGGCTATGCGCTGGTGCTGCTGCTGGCGCTGCCGCTCTATCAGTTCATGGGCCGCACGGCGAACCCGGAACTGGAGACGGCGGCCGCGCGCGCGCCGGTGGTGGTGAGCGGGCCGGATTGCCGCTTCGATCCCTTTGCCAAGGTGCAGCCGACCGCCTGCGGCAGGCTGCTCGACCATCTGTCCAAGCGCGGCATCCCCTATGAGAAGCAGATTGCGGCCATGCCGGCCGTCAGCATCGGCGGTGTGCCGGTGAGCGATCTCAGCCCGGCGGGGCTGGACCGGGCGCTCAATAGTGCGGGCTATGATTTCGGCACGGTGACGCCGGACTGGCCGCGCGCGCTGGCGCTGTTCGGCGCGCTGCTGTTGCTCTGGACGCTGTCGGGCGCGACCTATGGCCCGGTGGCGGCGCTCTTGTCGGAATATTTTCCGGCGCGCATCCGCTATTCGTCGCTGTCCATCCCCTATCATATCGGCACCGGCTATTTTGGGGGCTTCCTGCCGCTGGTCAGCCAATATATCGTGGCGCGCACGGGCAATCCCTATGCGGGCCTGTGGTATACGCTGGCGGTGGTGGCGATGGCGCTGATCACCTGTCTGGTGGCGCTGCCCGAAACGAAGGACCGGCCCCTCGACGCCTGATCCATGGGAGGCTATCGGCACCGGCATGCACGCCTATACCGCTCCGTTGCGCCTGCGCCTGAATGGCGATGCGCTGATGTCCAACTGGCGCTGGCTGGCGGCCATGAGCGGCGGCGCGGCATGCGGCGCGGCGATCAAGGCCAATGGCTATGGGCTGGGCGCGGCGGAGGTGATGCGCCGACTGATGCAGGCGGGGTGCCGCGATTTCTTTGTGTCCAACTGGGGCGAGGCGGCGGCGGTGGAGCCGTTGCTGGAGGATGGCGTCAGTCTGTCGGTGCTGCATGGGGTGCGGGACGAGGATATGGCGCAGGCGCTGGGATCGCGGGCGCGGCCGGTGCTCTGCACCCCGGGCCAGATTGCACGATGGCGGGCGGCGGGCGGTGGCGCTTGCGATGTGATGATCGACACCGGGATGAACCGGCTGGGGCTGGACTGGCGCGGCGATGTGGCGGCGGCGGTCGAGGGGCTGGAGATTGTGACGCTGCTCAGCCATCTGGCGTCGGCCGATGAAGAGGTGGGGTTCAACGCCACGCAACTGGAGCGTTTTACGGTGCTGCGGAGCCAGATTTCCGTCCAGCGCTATAGTCTGGCCAACAGCGCGGGCATTTGCCTGGGCGGCGACTATCATTTCGATCTGACGCGGCCGGGGCTGGCGCTCTATGGCGGCATTCCGCGCGATGCGGCGGCTGGGCATATCCGGCCCGTCGTGCAGCCGCAGGCGCAGATAGTGCAGCGCCGGTTGCTGCTGGCGGGGGACAGCATCGGTTACAACACCAGCTTCACGGCGCAGCGCGACCATGAGGTTGCGATCCTGAACTTGGGCTATGCCGACGGCTATCTGCGCGGCTTTTCCGGCCGGGGCGCTGCTATCGTGAACGGCGCAAAGCTGCCGGTGCTGGGGCGCGTGTCGATGGACCTGCTGGCGGTGGACGTCAGCGCGCAGCCGGATGTGG
This sequence comes from Sphingobium rhizovicinum, assembly GCF_042647625.1. Lineage (NCBI taxonomy): Bacteria > Pseudomonadati > Pseudomonadota > Alphaproteobacteria > Sphingomonadales > Sphingobiaceae > Sphingobium > Sphingobium rhizovicinum. The sequence goes on from NZ_JBHRVU010000004.1 coordinate 1,720,120, forward strand.
CGGAAGGCGACTGGATCGACATCGCCTATGATCTGGGCGAGGCGTCGGCCGCTTCGGGCCTGTCGCCCTATGAACTGCTGACTGGCCTTGGCGCGCGTTACGACCGGGTCTGGGACTGACACGAAAAGGGCCGCCGGTCCTGCGACCGGCGGCCCTTTTTCTTCATCTCTGCTCTATTAGCGCTCGATGCACATGGCGACGCCCATGCCGCCGCCGATGCACAGGGTGGCAAGCCCCTTCTTCGCGTCGCGCTTGGCCATTTCGTAGAGCAGCGTGGTCAGCACGCGCGCGCCCGACGCGCCGATCGGGTGGCCGATGGCGATCGCGCCGCCATTGACGTTCAGCTTTTCAGGATCGAAGCCCAGTTCCTGACCGACCGACAGAGCCTGCGCGGCAAAGGCTTCATTGGCTTCGATCAGATCCAGATCGGCGACCGACCAGCCAGCCTTGGCCAGCGCCTTTCGGCTGGCGGGGGCCGGGCCGATGCCCATGATCGCCGGATCGACGCCGGCGGTGCCGAAGCCGGCGATGCGGCCCAGAACAGTCGCTCCACGCTTGGCGGCGGCGTCCGCCGTCATCAGCACCAGAGCAGCCGCGCCGTCGTTGAGGCCGCTGGCGTTGCCGGCGGTGACGGTGCCGTCCTTCTTGAAGGCGGGCTTGAGCTTTTCCATCGCCTCGATCGTGGCGCCGGCGCGGATATATTCGTCCTGATCGACGACGACATCGCCCTTGCGGCCCTTGATCGTGACCGGCGCGATTTCATCGACAAAGCGGCCCGATGCGCGCGCGGCTTCCGCCTTATTCTGGCTGGACACCGCGAACGCGTCCTGCGCTTCGCGGCTGATCTGGTATTTTTCGGCCAGATTTTCGGCGGTGATGCCCATATGATAATTGTTGAAGGCATCGGTCAGGCCATCATGGATCATCGTGTCGATCAGCGTGACCGAGCCCATCTTCGCGCCGGGGCGCAGCAACTGGGCATGGGGCGCCATCGACATGCTTTCCTGGCCGCCAGCGACCATGATGTCGGCGTCGCCGGCGCGGATTGCCTGAGCCGCGAGCGCCACGGCGCGCAGGCCCGATCCGCAGAGCTGATTGAGGCCGATCGCGGTGCGTTCGACCGGGATGCCGGCATTGACAGCAGCCTGGCGGGCGGGGTTTTGCCCCTGACCGGCCGCCAGAACCTGACCCAGAATCACTTCATCCACTTCTTCAGGCGCGACGGCAGCCTGGGCCAGCGCGGCGAGGATCGCCTGACGCCCCAGTTCGTGCGCAGGGACCGAACCGAATGCCCCCAGAAAGCTGCCGACAGGCGTGCGCTTGGCGGCGGTAATGACGATGTCTGACAAAGCCTTTATCCTCATGTTGGTTGATTGTGTTTTCGCAAGCGCAATAGCATCAACCTCCGTGGCTGGAAAGCCAAAGGGAGAGCGGGTTCCATAGCATTTCGCGCGCGCGGCCGCCCACCACCATGCCCACATGCCCTAGCGAAAGGCGGCGTTCCTGCTTCAGGCGCGGGCTGCTGGCGGCGGGCACGATGCGGTCGGTGCGGGAGGCGACGGACAGGGTGGGGCATTGCAGCGCAGCAGGATCGACAATGCGCGCGCCGATGCGCCATCGGCCCGCCCCGCTGGCATTGCCGGCATAGAAGGATTCGAACAGGTCGCGGCCGGCGGCGAAGCTGAGCGGTGCGCCGCCATTGGCCCAATCCTCGACCGCCAGAAAGGCGCGCTCTGCGTCCGATCCGGCTTCCATGTCCCCAAAGGCGGCATATTTGGCGATGGTGCGGGCGGGGTCCATCGCCCAGAAGCCCGATTGCAGCACCTCCATCGGCACATAGCCGATCCGTTCGCACATCGCCTTTGCGCTGCGCCACAAATTGCCGATCAGGTCCAGATCGGCGGGGGCGAAGGCGTCGAACCGCCATGGGGCGGCGATCGTCGCGACGGCCGGAAAATCCCGCAAGGCCGCCGCCCCCAGCGCCAGCGTGCCGCCCAGACAATAGCCGACCAATATGGGCGGGCGCGGCAGCGCGGCGAGCAGGGGCAAAAGGCGATCAGTGACATGCCCGTCCAATCCCAGCGTCGCATCCGCACGAGTGGGCGCGCCCCAGTCGACCAGATAGGCGTCATGGCCTGCTGCGGCCATGTGGCGCAGCAAGGATCGGCTTTCGGACAGGTCCAGAACCTGCGGCGGATTGATGAGCGAGGGGATGAAAACCACGGGATGACGGGCGCTTGCCGCGCCATATTGCAGCAAGCGGGCCGGCCCGGCGCTGGCCAGGCGGACGCGCGGTTGTGCCGGAACGGGACGCTGCGCCTCCTGATATTTGCGCAAACCGGCAAAGGCACGGCGGCGCAGTTCGGGTTTTCCCTCCGTTTCGCGCCATAAAATATTGAGAAAAAGGGGCAAAGGGCGCGGGCCATGTTGCGGTGCGGCATCGCCTTGTGCTAATGCGGTAAGTGCAGGTGTGGGAGAGGAATCCATGACCAAATCCAAGACCGTCAATGAATCTGAGCCGGTCGTCATCAAGAAGTACGCCAACAGGCGGCTCTATAATACCGAAACTTCCAGCTACATCACACTAGACCTTTTGTCCCAGATGACGCGCGAGGGACGGGAGTTCATCGTGGTCGACGCCAAGACCGGCGAAGACATCACGCATAATGTGCTGACCCAGATCATCATGGAAGAGGAACAGCGCGGCAAGAATATGCTGCCCGTCAACTTCCTGCGTCAGTTGATCGCCATGTATGGCGATTCGATGCAGTCGATGGTGCCGCAATATCTGGAAGCGTCGATGGATGCGTTCCGCAAGAATCAGCAGCAGTTTCAGGAAGCGATGAAGGGCGCCTTTGGCGGCGGCCCGCTGGCGGAGATCGCCAAGCGCAACATGCAGATGTTCGAGGCTGCGGCCAGCGCCTTTGGCAACGGGGTTCCCGGCATGCCCGGCGTGACGCCGCCGACCGGAGCGCCCGAAGGCAGCAAGGACGAAGAGATTAGCGATCTCAAGGCCCAGCTTGCGGCGCTCAACGCGAAGATCGACAAGCTGAGCTGATCCATCATGGCCAAGGCTGACCGGCTGGAACGTCTCGACAGTCGCCGCGAGGAGCTGGAGAGCGAATATCGCGACGCGCTGATCGCTGCGCTGCGCGTGGCGGCTGGCGGGCGATGGGGGCTGTTCGCGCATCAGAAGGACAAGGCGGCGATCGCGCGCACCGCGCCGGTGATTGCGGCCTTGTCCGAAATGGCGGACGAGATTGACGCGATGCGCGACACGCTGGGGCTGGAGCCTTTTGCGCTGCATGCCGATTTCATGGCGGCGCGCGGACCGGCCGTCGCCGATGCGGTGGGGGAGCCGAAGCAGGCGATGGCCTGGCTGGAGCGAATGGGCGCGACTGCCTGATTACGGATCTGGCTAAACGCTCAGGGGGTCGACAGGAACGGCGCGCTTGGCCTATGGCGCGCCATTCTTCTTTGCTAGCCAAGGTCCGTACCCCGTGAAGCACGCTCTCAACGTCACCCGCGAAAAGGATTTCGCCGCCTGGTATCAGGCCGTCATCACCGAAGCCGACATGGCCGAGGAAAGCGGCGTGCGTGGTTGCATGGTCATCCGGCCGTGGGGCTATGGTATCTGGGAGCGTATCCAGAAGCTGCTGGACGATCGCATCAAGGCGACCGGCCATGAAAATTGCTATTTCCCGCTGTTCATTCCGCTTTCCTACTTCGAGAAGGAAGCCGAGCATGTCGACGGCTTTGCCAAGGAAATGGCGGTCGTCACCCATCATCGCCTGATCCAGAAGGACGGCAAGATGGTGCCCGACCCCGAAGCGAAGCTGGAAGAGCCGCTGGTCGTGCGCCCGACATCCGAAACGGTGATCGGCGCGGCGTTCAGCCGCTGGGTGCAGAGCTGGCGCGATCTGCCGGTGCTGATCAACCAGTGGGCTAATGTCGTGCGCTGGGAAATGCGCACCCGCATGTTCCTGCGCACCGCAGAGTTCCTCTGGCAGGAAGGGCATACCGCGCACGCCACCGTCGATGAGGCGATGGAAGAAACGCTCAAGATGCTGGAAGTCTATCGCAGCTTCGCCGAAGAGTGCATTGCGCTGCCCGTGGTGGCGGGCGAGAAGCCGGAAAATGAACGCTTCCCCGGCGCGGTCGCGACCTATTCGATCGAAGCGATGATGCAGGACGGCAAGGCGTTGCAGGCCGGCACATCGCACTTCCTGGGCACGACCTTCTCTTCGGCGCAGAATATCAAGTTCCAGAATGCCGAAGGGCAACAGGAACTGGCGCAGACGACCAGCTGGGGCGTATCGACCCGGATGATCGGCGGCCTGATCATGGTGCATGGCGATGATGACGGGCTGCGCGTGCCGCCGCGCGTCGCCCCCTATCAGGTCGTGGTCGTGCCTATGCTGCGCGATAGCGAGGAAGACGCCGCGATCGTCGATTATTGCACCGATCTGGTGAACCAGTTGAACGGGCTGGACGTGTTCCGCGAACCGGTGCGCGCGCTGCTCGACAAGCGCCCGGCCAAGGCCGCGAACAAGCGCTGGGGCTGGGTCAAGAAGGGCGCGCCGATCGTGATTGAAGTGGGCGGCCGCGACGTGGCCGGCGGCAATGTTTCGGTCATCCGCCGCGATCGTCTCTATCGCGAGGATGGCAAGCTCGACAGCCAGATCGTCGCCAAGGGTGATTTCGTGGCGCAGGCGACGGCGATGCTGGAGGATATTCAGTCGTCGCTGTTCGCCGACGCCAAGGCGCGGCTGGATGGCAATATCGACAAGTCGATCACCAATCTCGACGCGCTCAAGACCTATTTCAACGCCAGCAAGAAGCCCGGCTGGGCGCTGGTCCAATGGGCCAAGCCGACCGGCGCGGAGCTGGAAAAGGTGGTGCAGTGGCTGAAGGGCGAGAAGCTGACCCTGCGCAATGTGCCGACCGACGCCGAAGCGGCGGATGGCGCGTGCATCTTCACCGGCGGTACGGCGGTTGAGCGGGTGCTGGTGGGGCGGAGCTACTGAGATTGAAAACGCCGTTCTGGTGAACCGGAGCGGCGTCGAGACTTGATAAGATTTATTGCCAGCGGGGTGGGCGTTAGCAAAGCTGCGCAGGCCCACCCCCTAGCCCGCTCCCGCCAGCGGGAGGGGGAACTAGAAGTTATAGCACATATTTGCTGAGGTCGGTGTCGTGGGCGACAGCCGACAATTGCTTATCGACATAGGCGCGGTCGATCACCAGCGTTTCGCCGCGGCGATCCTCGGCCTCGAAGCTCACATCCTCCAGCAGCTTTTCCATCACCGTCTGGAGGCGGCGGGCGCCGATATTCTCGATCTCGCTGTTCACCTCGGCTGCGATCTTCGCGACCGCGCGAATGCCTTCTGGCGTCAGGTCGATCGTCACTTCTTCCGTCGCCAACAGCGCGCGATATTGCGCGACGAGGCTGGCCTTGGTGTCGGAGAGGATCGCTACGAAATCCTCCTCGGTCAGCGCCTTCAATTCGACGCGGATCGGCAGGCGGCCCTGGAGTTCGGGCAGCAGGTCGCTGGGCTTTGCGACATGGAAGGCGCCCGACGCGATGAACAGGATATGGTCGGTCTTGAGCGGACCATATTTGGTCGATACGGTCGTCCCCTCGATCAGCGGCAGCAGGTCGCGCTGCACGCCTTCGCGGCTGACGGAACCGCCCCGCACGTCGCTGACCGCGATCTTGTCGATCTCGTCCAGGAAGACGATGCCATTCTGTTCGGCGCTGGTGATGGCGACGCGGGCGACATCATCCTGATCCAGCCGCTTGTCCTGTTCTTCCTCGACCAGCTTGTCCCAGGCGTCGGCGACACGCATCTTGCGGCGCTTCTTCTGCTGCTGGCCGAACGCCTTGGACATCATGTCGGACAGGTTGATCATGCCGACCTGACCGCCCATGCCGGGGATTTCCATCGGCATTGACGGGGCGTCGGCGACTTCGACTTCGACCTCGACCTCGTTCATCTGATCGGCTTCGATCTTTTGCCGAAAGGAAAGGCGGGTGGCCTCGCTCGCTTCCTTGCCGGTTAGCGCATCGAGCAGGCGGGCCATGGCGGCTTCGGAGGCCGCTTCGCGCACGGCTTCACGGCGGCGGTCCTTCTCCAGGCGCACGGCTTCTTCCACCAGATCGCGGACGATCTGTTCGACATCGCGGCCGACATAGCCGACTTCGGTGAACTTCGTGGCTTCCACCTTCACGAAGGGCGCGTCGGCCAGCTTGGCGAGGCGGCGGCTGATCTCTGTCTTGCCGCAGCCCGTCGGCCCGATCATCAGGATATTCTTGGGCGTCACCTCATCGCGCAGATCGGCGGGCAGATGCTGGCGGCGCCAGCGGTTGCGCAGCGCAACTGCAACGGCGCGCTTGGCGTCATGTTGGCCGATGATATGCGCGTCGAGCGCGGCGACGATGGCTTTGGGGGTCAGATTGTCGTTCATGGCGTTTTCCTAAGCCCTCTCCCGCCTTTGCGGGAGAGGGTTGGGTGAGGGTCTTGTTTCTTCGGGGTTGAGTTGGGCCGTCAGGCCCTCACCCTCCCACCGCTTTGCGGCGGGCCCCTCCCTCTCCCGCGAAAGCGGGAGAGAGGACATTAGTTCGCGCTATCCAGCGTTTCGATCGTGAGCTGGTCGTTGGTGTAGACGCAGATGTCGGCCGCCACGGCCATCGCCTTGCGGGCCAGGGTTTCGGCGTCCTGTTCATAGTCCACCAGCGCACGGGCGGCGGCGAGAGCGTAATTGCCGCCCGAGCCGATCGCGGCCACGCCGCCAAGCGGCTCCAGCACATCGCCATTGCCGGTCAGGATCAGGGTCACATCCTTGTCCGCGACGATCATCATCGCTTCCAGATTGCGCAGATATTTGTCGGTGCGCCAGTCCTTGGCCAGTTCCACGGCGGCGCGCATCAACTGGCCATTATGGCGCTCCAGCTTGGCCTCCAGCCGTTCGAACAGGGTGAAGGCGTCGGCGGTGGCGCCGGCGAAGCCGCCGATGACGCTGCCGTCATGCAGACGGCGCACCTTGCGGGCGTTGGGCTTCATCACCGTCTGACCCATGGATACCTGACCGTCGCCGGCGACGACGACCTTTCCATTCTTGCGGGCGGACATGATGGTGGTGCCGTGCCAGACCGGCATGGCGAAAGAGCTGCGTTGGTCGTTCATGGGCGGCATATGGGACGCAGCATCGCCGGGCGCAAGTCACTCCGGCCCGTACGGCGGAGCGTGTCATTTTGACGACAATATTCTTACATTTTATTCAGGAACAAATGGTACATAATTGACATTGTGCACTGCAAAACGAATGATGCCGGTGCGCAGTCGCGAAGGAGTTTCCTTATTATGTCTCTCAAGGCCAGAGCACAGGAAAAGGTCGAGCGCGCGGGCATCTCCAACTATTCGTTTGATCAGGATGTTCTGGTCATGTGCGGCCATCGCTACACGATCGAAGTGTGCGAATGCGGCGAGCCGGAATGTGACGGCGTGCGCCTGCGCAAGAACGCGACCGCCATCGGCCGCGTTCTCCAGTAACTGACTGTTTTTAGTGCATGGCGTCCTTGCCGGCGCGTCCTACTGATTCGATGTCGCGGCCGACGCCCTGCACCGTGTTGCAGGCGGCGAGGGTGGTGAGCAGCAGTCCGCCGATCAGCAGGGCAAGGGTGTGGCGCATGAAATTTCAGTCTCCGGAAGATTGTGACCCGCCTTCCATAGGCCTGCTTTGGCCATCCGCGAAAGCATTTTGCATCAAATTGATGGACATGTGTTGACAGGGCGCGCGACCGATGCCAAAGGCCGCCTCCTCCTTACAGGGGGCGCGTAGCTCAGCGGTAGAGCACACCCTTCACACGGGTGGGGTCACAGGTTCAATCCCTGTCGCGCCCACCATCCTCCAGAGAGGATGGCTGGATAGATTATTTCCCGGCATTGATCTTTTCTTGTTCGACGCGCTAAGCCTGCGCGCCATGAAGCGGTGCGTTCGCGCGCCGACCGGAAAGGATGATCATGCCCCCCTATCTGAAAGCCGGCGCAGCTCTTGGCGCGTTGTTGCTGACCTCCACCATTTCCGTTCATGCGCAGGAAAAGCTGACGCTGGAGCGTGTCTTCGCCAGCCCCGATCTGGCCGGGCCGCAGCCGCGCGCGCTGAAATTGTCGCCCGACGGGTCGCTGGTGACGCTGCTGAAACCGCGCGCCGATGAAAAGGAGCGGCTGGACCTGTGGGCGATCGACAGCAAGACCGGCGCCGAGCGGATGCTGGTCGATTCGAAGAAGACCGGCAGCGGTGCGGACCTGAGCGAAGCGGAAAAGATGCAGCGCGAGCGCGATCGCTCCGTCGCGGGCAGCACCGGCATCACCAGCTATGACTGGTCGCCCGACGGCAAGAGCATCCTGGTGCCGGTGGATGGCGACCTGTATCTGGCGGGGCTGGACGGAAAGGTCACGCGGCTGACCGATACGCCGGACGGCGAACTGAACGGCGTGGTCAGCCCAAAGGGGGGCTTCGTTTCGTTTGTGCGCGGCGGCAATCTGTTCGTGCAGGCCATGGGCGGCGCTGAACGGCAACTGACGCAGGGCGCCAGCGATACGGTCAGTTGGGGCACGGCCGAATTTGTGGCGCAGGAGGAAATGGACCGGCGCACCGGCTACTGGTGGTCGCCCGATGATGCACGCATTGCCGTCGCCCGGGTCGATGAAAGCCCGGTCGGCATCGTCACCCGCACCGCGATCGGCGGGGAGGGGACGAAGGTCTATCAGCAGCGCTATCCCGCCGCCGGCACGCCCAACGCCATCGTCGACCTCTATGTCATGACGCCGGATGGGTCTGGGCAGGTGCAGGTCGATCTGGGCGCGGACAAAGATATGTATCTGGCGCGCGTCGACTGGTCGAAGGACGGGCGGACGCTTTATGTCCAGCGCGAAAGCCGGGATCAGAAGACGCTCGACCTGCTGGCGGTCGATCCGGCGACAGGCAAGGCGAAGGTCGTGCTGACTGAAACCGCGAAAAGCTGGATCAACCTGTCGAACAATTTCCATGCGCTGGATGACGGCAGCTTTCTCTGGTGGTCGGAAAAGACCGGCCATGGCCATCTCTATCGGGTGAAGGGTAAGCAATGGACGGCGCTGACCAGCGGCGACTGGGAAGTGCGCGATGTCGTGGGCGTGGATGAGGCCAAGGGGCTGGTCTATTTCACCGGCAATCGGGAAACGCCGCTGGAGCAGCAGCTTTATGTCGCGCCGCTGGGCAAGCCCGGCAAGGCCAGCGCGCTGACGCAGCAGGGCTGGTGGAATGACGCCGTGATGGACGGCGCGGCGAGCCGGGTGGTGGTGACGCGCCAGAATGTGGATCAGCCAAAGCAGGTTTATCTGGCGGACAATGGCGGCAAGCAACTGCAATGGCTGTCGCAAAATGCGCTGACGGGCGACCATCCCTATGCCCCCTATGTCGCGGATCATGTGAAGACGACATTCGGCACGGTGAAGGCGGCGGACGGCACGACGCTCTATACCAAGATCATGACGCCGAAGATGGAGCCGGGGAAACGATACCCGGTGTTCATGATCCATTATGGCGGCCCCGGCGGCGGACGGCAGGTGACGAACACATGGTCCGGGGCGCTGAACCAATATCTGGTCGATCGCGGCTGGATCGTCTTTGCGATCGACAATCGCGGCACGCCTGATCGCGGCAAGGCGTTCGAGGATCATATCTATCACGCCATGGGCACGGTGGAGGTCGATGACCAGTTGAAGGGCGTGGAATGGCTGAAGGCGCAGCCCTTTGTCGATCCCAAGCGGATCGCCACCTATGGCTGGTCCTATGGCGGCTATATGTCGCTGAAACTGCTGGAAAAGGCGCCGGGCGTCTTTGCCGCGGCGGTCGCGGGCGCGCCGGTGACGAAGTGGCAGCTGTATGACACCCATTATACCGAACGCTATCTGGGTCAGCCGCAGGACAAGGCGAGTGCCTATCCGGCGTCGGGTGCGATTGATGAGGCGACGAAGATCGCCGATCCGCTGTTGCTGATCCATGGCATGTCGGATGACAATGTGGTGTTCGACAATGCCACCGCGCTGATGGCGAAGATGCAAGGCGCGGCGGTGCCGTTCGAGATGATGGCCTATCCAGGGCAAACCCACCGGGTCGGCGGCCCCGGCATCAGCGTCCATCTGTGGAAGACGATCGAACATTTCCTGGCCGAACATGCCGGTGGTCCTGCCGATTGACGGCCTGATGCAACAGGCATAGCCTCCCTCCATCTTCCGGGGGGAGGCTATGCATGACGACGACGGGGGAAGTCCTGCTCAATCCGGTGCGCGGCAAGGCGCGCATCGAGGTTCTCGATATTTTGCGTGGCATCGCGATACTGGGCATCTTCACGATGAACCTGCCCTTCATGGCGGGACCAAGCGAATTGATGCTGCGCGATTTTCGGCAGATCGGCTGGGAACCGGCGGATCGAACCGCGTGGAGCATCATCCAGATCTTCTGGGAAGGGACGCAGCGCGGGCTGCTGGAATTCCTGTTCGGCGCGGCGCTGATGATGCTGGCGGCCAAGGCGATGAAGCCCGACGGGCCGGTGGCGGTCGCCGACCTCTATATCCGCAGGGCGCTGTGGCTGTTGCTGTTCGGGCTGGTCGATGTCTTCATTCTGCTCTGGCCGGGCGATATTTTGCATGTCTATGCGCTGGCCGCCCTGTTCCTGTTTCCTTTCCGCCATTTGCGGCCGCGGGTGCTGATCCCGCTGGGGCTGATTTTTGCCACCGCCATCGCGGTCTTTGCCGGATTCCAATATGCCGAGCGCGTGTCGCTGGTCGCCAGCGTCCAGACGGCGCAGCAGCATCAGGCGCAGGGCAAGCCGCTCGACAAGGCGGACAAGAAGGCGATGGAGGAATGGCAGAAGAAGCTGGACCGTTTCAAGATCGACAAGGAAACACGGGAGAAGGCTGAGGCGGAGAGCAAGGCGCGCAGCGGCGACTATGTCGGCTATGCGACCTATTTGTGGGGCGCCTGGCTGACCTTCGCGGGGAAGGGCGCCATTTACATGGGCGTGGCCGAAGCCTTTTGCGCGATGCTGATCGGCATCGCCTTATGGAAAATGGGGATCATACAGGGGCAGCGATCGACCCGCTTTTACCTGATCATGGCGCTGGTCACTTATGGCTTTGGCCTGGGCGCCCGCGCATTGGGCGTGACGGAAATGCTGGCGTTTCAGCCCATCCCCAAGACAATCTGGATCACCAACGAATATGCGCGGATTGCCGTGTCGCTGGGCCATGTGGCGCTGGTCAACCTGCTGGTGCGGTTCCGCGTCAGCCATGCGATATTGAAGCCGTTCGTCGCGGCCGGGCAGGTCGCCTTCTCGCTCTATTTTCTGGAGCAGATCATCGGCATCAACCTCCTCTTCTCTCCGGCTGCGCTGGGATTGAAGGGGGTGTTCGGCTGGGCGACATTATGGGGCTGGGCCACGGGCATAGCGTTGTTGCTGTTGCTGCTGGCCAATATCTGGACCCGCTATTTCATCAGCGGGCCGATGGAATGGGCCTGGCGTTCGCTTGCCTATTGGCGGCGCCAGCCCTTTCGCAGGGGGCCGGAATGACCTTTATCGCCAGGCGTGGAAGATCGCCCGGCGATACCGATCCTTCTTGCGGAAATGCATGGCCCATTTACGCCAGCCCTGATTGTCGAGCGCCTCCGGCAGCACCTGAAAGCGGGTGAAGCCGAAACGCCGGCACATTTCGCGCAGCGCCAGGATGTTGGGCGCCCAATAGTTGGTGGAGTCGCGGTCCAGTTCCAGTTCGGTGAACAGCCGCATTGCCGGCACCGGCTCATGGCGCAGCGCCGTCACCGTCTCGATCACCAGATGATCGCGGCTCATCGCGGCGGCGGCCTCCAGCGTGCGATAGGGATCGGTGACATGGTAGAGCACGCCCAGCAGCAGCACCATGTCGAACTGGCCGAGATCCTCCACCCGGTGATCGGCCACGTCCAGATCCAGCGACCGGACCTGCGAGCCGAAGCGGGCATGGGCATGGTCGAAACCGCGCTTGTCGCCCCAGCCTTCGCCCGACCAGCAAAAATGGTCGGTCGCCAGCACGCTTGCCGCGCCGCGCCTTTCGGCCTGGAAGGAAAAGAAGCCGTCCCACGCGCCAATATCCAGCACGCTCTTGCCGGCAAGCGGCGTCGGGAAGATCAGATCGGCTTCTTCCTGAAGCGATTCCAGCGGTTTGATGCCATCCACCCGTTCGCCATCGGGAAAGGCGAAGCTGTGGAACCATTGGTCGGGCTGGGGCGGCAACATGGCGGACTGCATCAAAGGGGCATGTTTCCATTCATGGAGGATGAGGGGCTTCCCTAGCTGCGCTGGCCCCGTGTGGCAATGCGCGCAACTTTCTGCCGCAAAAGCCCTTCTTTCTGGACAAACGCGGCAGTATCGCTATGGCGCGCACTCCGCAATATTGCGTTGGAGTGGAGACTTTAGTCATGGGTTACAAGGTCGTCGTCGTTGGTGCCACCGGTAATGTGGGCCGCGAGATGCTGACCATTCTCGCCGAACGCGAGTTCCCGATTGACGAGATCGCGGCGGTTGCATCGCCCCGGTCGCAGGGCACCGACATTGAGTTCGGTGACACCGGCAAGATTCTCAAATGCAAAAATATTGAACATTTCGACTTCACCGGATGGGACATCGCCCTGTTCGCCGCAGGCAGCGGCCCGACGGCCGAATATGCGCCCAAGGCGGCGGCGGCCGGCTGCGTGGTGATCGACAATAGCTCGCTCTATCGCATGGACCCGGACGTTCCGCTGATCGTGCCCGAAGTGAACCCGGACGCGATCGACGGCTATACGAAGAAGAACATCATCGCCAACCCCAACTGCTCGACCGCGCAGATGGTCGTGGCGCTGAAGCCCCTGCATGACGCCGCGAAGATCAAGCGCGTGGTCGTGTCGACCTATCAGTCGGTGTCCGGCGCGGGCAAGGCCGGCATGGACGAGCTGTTCGAACAGTCGCGCAACATCTTCGTCGGCGATCCGGCCGAGCCGAAGAAGTTCACCAAGCAGATCGCCTTCAACGTGATCCCGCATATCGACGTTTTCCTGGACGATGGTTCGACCAAGGAAGAATGGAAGATGGTCGCGGAAACCAAGAAGATCCTCGATCCCAAGGTGAAGGTGACGGCGACCTGCGTGCGCGTGCCGGTGTTCGTCGGCCATTCGGAATCGATCAATCTGGAGTTCGAGAACGAACTGTCGGCCGAGGAAGCGCAGAATATCCTGCGCGAAGCCCCGGGCGTCATGCTGGTCGATAAGCGCGAGGACGGCGGCTATATCACCCCGATCGAATGCGTCGGCGATTTCGCGACCTTCATCAGCCGCGTGCGGGAAGATTCTACCATCGACAATGGTCTGAACCTGTGGTGCGTCAGCGACAATCTGCGCAAGGGCGCGGCGCTGAATGCTGTGCAGATCGCCGAACTGCTGGGTCGACGCCACCTCAAGAAGGGCTGATCCCAGCTTAATTCGTCAAGACGCCGTCGCAACCCAATGTTGCGGCGGCGTTTTTGATTCTGCGGACATGCTCTTGCGCCGTGGGGACTGACGCCATATCGGCGAAGCACGCCGTTACAAGGAATTGCCCCGATGACCGACCTCAACATCGAACGCCATGACATTCAGGGCCGGGATGGCTTGCCGATCGCGGTGCATGTGGTGGGCGCCAAGACCGATGAAACTCGCGATCTGGTCCTGATCCACGGCTATTTTTCGAACGCCTGGACCAACTGGATTCGCTATGGCCATGCGGAAAAGCTGGTGGCGGCCGGTTTTCGCCTGATCCTGCCGGACCTGCGCGGCCATGGCGAAAGCGCCAAGCCGCATGACGCCGCCGCATATCCGCCCGACGCGCTGACCGATGACAATCTGGCGCTGGTCGAGCAGATGGGGCTGACCGACTATGATCTGGGCGGCTATTCGCTGGGCGCGCGGACGACGGTGCGGATGCTGGCGCGCGGGGCGACGCCACGTCGCGTGATCCTGGCCGGCATGGGGCTGCGGGGCCTCACAAAAACGCTCGACAAGGGTGGCTATTACAAGAATGTTCTCACTAACCTGGGCACGTTCGAGCGTGGCACGTCCGAATGGATGACCGAGGCGTTTTTGAAGACCACCAAGGGCGATCCGGTGGCGATGCTCAATATCCTGAACACCTTTGTCGATACGCCCGAAGAGGTGATCGCCGGTTTCCAGCAGCCGACGGAGGTGATTTGCGGCGCGGACGATCAGGATAATGGCATTGCGCAGGAACTGGTCGAAACATTGCCGAACGGTCGCTATGTCGAGGTGCCGGGCAATCATATGAATGCCGTGACGCGCAAGGAACTGGGACAGGCGATGGTCGATTTTCTGACCGCTTGACTGTATCGTCAGACCAAGTCACCTTTCCCCTATAAGCCAATAGGGGACCATCATGAAAATCGCTATTTCCATGGCTGCGCTTGCCGTTGCCATCGTTGCTTCGCCGGTGATGGCGCAGCAGGCGGCGTCCGCAAATTCCGCGGCTGTGCCGACCGCTGCCGAGGCAGAAGATTTCCTGGCCAAGGCGGAAAAGAGCCTGTTCGACCAGTCGATCGTGAGCGGCCGGGCAGCATGGATCAACGCGACCTACATCACCGACGATACCGATGCGATCGCATCCTATTTCGGGGCGATCGATACCAAGCAGCGGGTCGATTATGCGCTGGAGGCGGCGAAATATGCGGCCGCGCCGGGCCTGAGCGAAGAGACGAAGCGCCGGCTGACGCTGTTGCGCACCGCGCTGACCCTGCCTGCGCCGACGACGCCGGGGGCGGCGGAAGAGTTGAACGATCTCGCGACCCGGCTCCAGTCGGCCTATGGCAAGGGCAAGGGGACGCTGAAAGGGCAGCCGATCAACGGCAGCGACATCGAAGAACAGATGGGGGAAAATCGCAACCCCGAAGAACTGAAGGAAATGTGGGTCAGTTGGCATGACAATGTCGGCGCGCCGATGCGACAGGATTACGCCAAGCTGGTCAGCATCGCCAATGCCGGGTCGAAGGAACTGGGCTTTGCCGATACGGGCGCGATGTGGCGGTCCAAATATGACATGCCGGCCGATGATTTCGCCAAGCTGACCGACAAGATCTGGGCGGAGGTGAAGCCGCTGTATGACGAACTGCATTGCTACACCCGCACCAAGCTGAATGAACAATATGGCGATGCGGTGCAGGCGAAGACGGGACCGATCCGCGCCGACCTGCTGGGCAATATGTGGGCGCAGGAATGGGGCAATATCTACAGCATCGTCGCCCCGAAGGCGCGGGCGACCTGGGCTATGACACGACCGACCTGCTGAAGGCCAAGGGATATGACCCGGTCAAGATGGTGAAGGCGGGCGAGGGCTTCTACAGCTCGCTGGGCTTCGAAGCGTTGCCGCAGACCTTCTGGGATCGTTCGCAGATCACCAAGCCGCGCGACCGCGAAGTCGTGTGCCATGCGTCGGCCTGGGATCTGGACAACAAGAACGACATCCGCATCAAGATGTGCACGAAGGTCAATGGCGACGATTTCGTGACGATCCATCATGAGCTGGGCCATAATTATTATCAGCGCGCCTATCAGGTGCAGAAGCCGCTTTATCTGGACGGCGCAAACGACGGTTTCCATGAGGCGATCGGCGATTTCGTGGCGCTGTCTATCACGCCCGACTATCTGGTGAAGATCGGCCTGCTCGACCCCGCCAAGGTGCCGGGGGCGGACAAGGATCTGGGCCTGTTGCTGCGGCAGGCGATGGACAAGGTCGCGTTCCTGCCGTTCGGCCTGCTGATCGACAAATGGCGCTGGGGCGTGTTCGACGGATCGATTCCGCAGAGCCAGTATGAAAAGAGCTGGACCGACCTGCGCCTGAAATATCAGGGCATCATTCCGCCTGTGTCCCGCGACGAGACGAAGTTCGACGCCGGCGGCAAATATCATATTCCGGGCAATACGCCCTATACGCGTTACTTCCTGGCGCGTGTTCTTCAGTTCCAATTCTATGAGGCGGCGTGCAAGCAGGCCGGATGGAAGGGGCCGCTGCACCGTTGCTCCTTCTATGGAAACAAGGAAGTAGGGGCCAAACTTAACGCCATGCTGGAAATGGGCGCATCAAAGCCCTGGCCCGATGCGCTGCAAGCCTTCACCGGCAGCCGTGACATGTCCGGCAAGGCGCTGGTCAATTATTTCGCGCCATTGCAGAAGTGGTTGATTGCGCAGAATAAAGGCAAGTCCTGCGGCTGGTAAGTTGCAGTAAATCTTGGTAAATGGCTGGCCCATGAACGCGCCAGCCATTCTCCTGTCCCTGCTTTTTGGCACCGCCACCGTGATGACGGTGGCGTTGACCGTGGCCTGGCTGCATTTTGGCCGACAGCGCCATGTCCTGACCTGGACCGCATCCTATGCAGTCGGCATGCTGCAATGGATGGCCAATGCCGGCGGCTTTTTTCTGAAAAGTCCCGGCTGGTTCATCCTGACCGGCGTGGGGCTGATCATCAGCGGATCGTTGCTGGCGATCGGCGTGCGGCAGCGGTCGGGCAAGCCGCTGCGCCTGGCGGCATTCGCGATACCCGCTGCGCTGGCGACGCTGGGAATGGCGCTGGCGATCGGACCATTGGCCAGTCAGATCATGCAGGGGTTCATCATCCCGGCTTATGTCGGGGTGTTGCTGGCGGTTAGCGCGGCGTCGCTCTGGCCCAAGGGGCGCCGGTTCACGCCGCCCGAACTGGTTTTCTTCATCGCACTTTCTGCCTTCGTCGTCGTTCAGCTTGCGCTTGCCGGATCGGCGACGCTGATCCGTGGCCCGGAACTGGGCAAGGATCTGTATCGGCTGATCTTCAGCATCTTCATGCCGACCATCTATGTCGCCACCGCCGTTACGGCCGTATTGGTGGTGGCGGGCGACCTGGCCCAGGAATTGCGGCGGCAGATGCGCCATGATCCGCTGACGCAGGTGCTCAACCGGCGAGGGCTGGATGAAGCGGCGGTGCAGGCGATCGCGCAGGCCCGCCGACACAAAAGGCGGCTGGCGCTGGTGGTCTGCGATCTGGACGGGTTCAAGGCGCTAAATGACGGCCATGGCCATATTGCCGGCGATCAGGCGTTGCGCGGCTTTGCGCAACTGCTGGTCAGCGCCGTGCGCCGGGGCGACGTAGTCGGCCGCATGGGCGGCGATGAGTTCGGCCTGCTGCTGCTGGACAGCGCCGCGTCGGCGGCGGCCGATGTGATGGAGCGGGTGCGGATCGAGCTGGCGCATCTCGTGCTGCCCGGCGTTCCCGTCACCGGGCTGCGCGCCAGTTTCGGGGTGGCCGACCTGATCGCCACCGACCGGCAGCTGGAGGATATGGTCGCCCGCGCCGATGCGGCCCTTTACGCCGCCAAGAAGGACGGCAAGGACCGCATCAGCATCTGGAGCGACGCCGCCTGATCGAAGGCGGTTAACTTAACGGAAGGGCGGTTCGTTGAAGGCGCGCAGCTTGCGGCTGTGCAATTTCGCCCCTTCCTGACGCAGCAGTTCGCAGGTCATCAGGCCCACGCGCAGATGGCCGGCGATGGCTTCCTCATAGAAGCGGTTGGCCTGTCCGGGCAGTTTGAGTTCGCCATGGATCGGCTTGTCGGACACGCAGAGCAACGTGCCATAGGGGACGCGGAAGCGATAGCCCTGCGCCGCGATGGTGGCCGACTCCATGTCGATGCCGACCGCGCGGGACAGGCTGAAACGCAGGGCCGAACTGGAATAGCGCAGTTCCCAGTTGCGATCGTCGGTGGTGACGACGGTGCCGGTGCGCAAGCGACGCTTGAAATCCTCCGGGTCGCCGCCGCCCAGAACGGATTCAGCCGCGCTGGCCATGGCGACCTGTACTTCGGCGATGGCGGGCACCGGGATTTCGGGCGGCAACATTTCGTCCAGCACATGATCGTCGCGCAGATAGGCATGGGCCAGCACATAATCGCCGATCCGCTGGCTGGGGCGCAGGCCGCCGCAATGGCCGATCATCAGCCAGGCTTCGGGGCGAACCACGGCCAGATGGTCGCAGATCGTCTTGGCATTGGACGGGCCGACGCCGATATTGACCAGGGTGATGCCGCTGCGGTCGGGCGCGATCAGGTGATAGGCCGGCATCTGATGCTTGCGCCAGGCGCTGTCGGCGATCATGCCGTGCGGATCGGCGGTTTCGGGCGTCACATAGACTCCGCCAGCGCCGGACAGGGCCGTGAAGCGGCTGCCTTCCTGCTGCAATTCGGCGCAGGCCCAGGCGACGAATTCGTCGACATAGCGATGATAGTTGGTGAACAATATGTAGCGTTGCACATGTTCAGCCGGCGTGCCGGTATAATGTTTCAGCCGCGCCAGCGAGAAATCGGTGCGCAGCCCGTCGAACAGGGCCAGAGGCCGGTCGCCCTCCGCATCGGGAATGAACAGGCCGTCGGCGATTTCGTCGCCGATTTCCGCCAGTTCGGTCGCGGGGAAATGGCGCGCAAGTTCCGTTGGCGGCGTGCCATCCAGCGCGTTGATGTCCAGCCCGTCGAGCACATAGGGGAAGGGGATTTGCTGATCGGACAGGCCGACCTCCACTTCGACGCCATAGTCGCGCACCAGCAGATCGACCTGTTCGCAGAGATAATCGGCGAACATGGCCGGGCGGGTGATGGTGGTGACGTAGCGGCCCGGCTTTGACAGGCGGGCGAAGGAGCGGCCCGGAGGCGGCGCGCCGCTGTCATCGCGATAGGTGATCCGCAATTCGGGATAGCAATAGCGCCGGTCGGCGCGTGCTTCGGGCGGCGGCAGGCTGCCGTCGCGAGCGTAGGCGCGCATGGCGTCCCGCAGATTTTCAATGGATGTCTGATAGATGCGGTCCAGTTGCGCGACCGTTGCGCTGCCGATGCTTTGTGTCATCGCCCCCTGTTACCGTGTTTGCATGACGGAAGGAAGACGGCGAATGGCGCGCCGGGACAAGATATTCCGGCGCGCGATAAATCGGTTTTTTAGAGCTGGCCGAGCATATAGTCGGCAGAGGAGACTTTGAAGTCGCCGGCGGCTTCGACGTTCAGTTCCTCGACCACGCCATCCTTGACGATCATCGAGAAGCGCTGGCCGCGCGTGCCGAGGCCGAACTTGCTGCCGTCCATGGTCAGGCCCACGGCCTTGGCGAAATCGCCATTGCCGTCGGCAAGCATCGTGACCTTGCCGTCCGCGCCGGCCGACTTGCCCCATGCGCCCATGACGAAGGCGTCGTTGACGGCGGTGCAGGCGATGTCGTCCACGCCCTTGCTCTTGAGTTCTTCCGCCTTGTCGATGAAGCCGGGCAGATGCTTGG
Source organism: Sphingobium rhizovicinum (assembly GCF_042647625.1). Lineage (NCBI taxonomy): Bacteria > Pseudomonadati > Pseudomonadota > Alphaproteobacteria > Sphingomonadales > Sphingobiaceae > Sphingobium > Sphingobium rhizovicinum. Next base: position 1,739,505 of record NZ_JBHRVU010000004.1, read on the forward strand.
CCGAGCAGGTCGGCGTGAAGGCGCCGGGCACGGAGAAGATGGCGATGGTCTTGCCGGCGAAATAGTCTTCCGATGCGACGGCTTCGGGGCCGTTTTCGGTCATCTTGGTGAAGGTGGTGGTGGGAAGGCGATCGCCCTTGGTGATGGTCATGGCTTTTCTCCTGGCCTGTAACGCGGGCGGAGGTCGGCGCTGGCGGCTTTCCTGTCAAGACCGGGTGGCAGGAATATGTCGCGCCGCCTTCCCCATGCGACCGCTCGTCCTTGGCAAGGGGCTGCGACGGGCTATATTCAGGACATGGACCAGGCGCGTTTCTATGGTGGGCATTTCCTGCTCGCTCTTCCGGGCATGCAGGACATGCGCTTCGATCATTCTGTCATCGCCATGTGCGTGCATGACGCCAATGGCGCGCTGGGCATCGCCGTGGGCGAGGAAATGGAGGGCGTGCGGCTGCGCGACCTGCTGGAAAGTTTCGACATAGACGGTAGCAAGGTGGGCGATGTGCCGGTGCTGCGCGGCGGGCCGGTGGAACCGCGCCGCGGCTTCGTGCTCCATTCGCTCGACTGGGCCGGGCAGGACATGGTGCACGTCGACAAATTATGGGGCCTGTCGGGATCGCTCGACATATTGAAGGCGATTGCGGAGGGACGCGGCCCCAGCCGCTATCTGGTTGCGCTGGGCTATGCCGGGTGGGGCGCGGGCCAGTTGGAGGAAGAAATGGCGGGGGAAAGCTGGTTCCTGGCGCCCGGTGACGCCGGCCTGCTGTTCGACACGCCGACGCGCAGCAAATGGTCGGCCATCTTCGCGGCCGCCGGCGTCGATTCGAGCCATCTGGTCAGCGGCGCCGGATCGGCGTGATGTTGGGCGAGGTACATAAAGAAAACTTTATATAGGCTTGCCAGTGCAAGCGGCGGTTGGTAATGCGGGCCAATCGCCTCCATCGATCCTGTTCGGGGGAGGCCCCAATCAAGCTGACGGAGATACGCTCGTGGCCACCGCACCCGCCACCCAGGCGCAGGATTATGTGATCGCCGACATCGGCCTTGCCGCCTTTGGCCGCAAGGAAATCGAGATCGCCGAAACCGAAATGCCCGGCCTGATGGCCCTGCGCGCCGAATTTGGCGCGTCGCAGCCGCTGAAGGGCGCGCGCATCACCGGTTCGCTGCACATGACGATCCAGACCGCCGTGCTGATCGAAACGCTGACTGCGCTGGGTGCGCAGGTCCGCTGGGCGACCTGCAACATCTTTTCCACGCAGGACCATGCCGCCGCCGCGATCGCCGCGTCGGGCGTGCCGGTCTTCGCGATCAAGGGTGAAAGCCTTCAGGAATATTGGGACTATGTCGAGCGCATTTTCGACTGGCACAATGATGACAGCGGCGTTTGCAACCTGATCCTGGACGATGGCGGCGACGCCACCATGTTCGCGCTGTGGGGCGCGCGCGTCGAAGCCGGCGAAGAGCTGTTCACGCCGTCGAACGAGGAAGAGGAAATCTTCTGTTCGGTGCTGAAGCGCGTTCTGGCCGAACGTCCCGGTTTCCTGACCAAGACCGTCCAGTCGATCAAGGGCGTGTCGGAAGAAACCACCACCGGCGTTCATCGCCTGTACGAACTGTCGAAGAAGGGCAAGCTGCCCTTCCCGGCGATCAACGTCAACGACAGCGTCACCAAGTCGAAGTTCGACAACCTCTATGGCTGCAAGGAATCGCTGGTCGACGCCATCCGCCGCGGCACCGACGTCATGCTGGCCGGCAAGGTCGCCTGCGTCGCCGGCTTCGGTGACGTCGGCAAGGGGTCGGCCGCATCGCTGCGCAATGGCGGCGCCCGCGTGCTGGTGACCGAAGTCGATCCGATCTGCGCGCTTCAGGCCGCGATGGAAGGCTATGAAGTCGTGACGATGGAAGAAGCCGCGCCGCGCGCCGACATCTTCGTCACCGCCACCGGCAACGAAGGCGTTCTGACCGTCGATCACATGCGCGCCATGAAGAATATGGCGATCGTGTCGAACATTGGCCATTTCGACAGCGAAATCGAAATCGCCGGCCTCGCCAACATGAAGTGGACCGAGATCAAGCCGCAGGTCGACGAAGTCGAATTCCCCGACGGCAAGAAGATCATCGTCCTGTCGAAGGGCCGTCTGGTGAACCTGGGCAACGCCACCGGCCACCCCAGCTTCGTCATGTCGGCCAGCTTCACCAACCAGACGCTGGCCCAGATCGAACTGTGGACCAAGAGCGAGCAGTATAAGAACGACGTTTACGTTCTGCCCAAGCATCTGGACGAAAAGGTCGCCGCGCTGCACCTGGAAAAGCTGGGCGTGAAGCTGACCCAGCTGAGCCAGCGTCAGGCCGACTATATCGGCGTGCCGGTGGAAGGCCCGTTCAAGCCGGATCACTATCGCTACTAAGCGGAAGGCCGTCAGGCAAAGTTTATGGAGGGAGGCGGAAACGCCTCCCTTTTTTCTTGTGCCGCCTTTCCGATGGGCCAGAACTGGTTTAGGCCCGACCGGCTTATGAACAGGGACAGTCAGCTTTTGCGGGTCGGAGGAGAAGGGGCATGACGACCCTGTCGCCCTATGCCGCGATCATCTTTGGCATGGTGCTGGCCGTGTGGCTGGGGGCGGCCATATGGGCGCTGCTCAGCGGCCAGCGGATGCGGCGTGAAGGCACGCAGGCGCAGGGGAAGCTCGATCGGCTGGCGCTGTTGCTGGCGTCCGCGCCGGCCGCGCCGATCGTGATCCACCCCGATGGTCGATTGGAAGCCGCCGACCGGCTGGCCAAATGGCTGGGCAAGCCGCGGGTGCCGACCTTCGTTTCGGAGCTGACCGATCCCGATGGGGGGCTGGAGCCGGAGGATGCGGCCGCATTGGCGCGCGAGATCGCTTCGGCGCAGCGGGCGGGCAAGAGCTTTGCCTTGCCGGTGCGCAGCGTCGGCTCCTCCCGCCTGTTGCTGGTGCGCGGCGCGCCGGCGGGACCGGGACTGGCCGAAAATGGCGGCGTGATCCTTTGGATTTTCGACGCGACCGACAGTCAGGCCGAAATTCAGGACCTTAAAGCCTATGTCGAACAGCTGCGGGAGGCGCTGGAGGCGCTGGCCGGGCTGGTCGAGGCCGCGCCCTTCCCGATGTGGCACCGTACGCCCGACCTGCGGCTAAGCCTGGTCAACAGCGCCTATGTCCGTGCGGTCGATGGCGAAGACGCCGGGGATGTGATCGCCAACGGCGTTGAACTGGTGGAAATGGCCGGCGGCGTCAGTCCGCAGGCCGCCGCCGCCGAAGCCGTGGCGCAGGATGCGCCGGTGGAGCGGATGGTTCCCGCAACGATCGATGGCGAACGCCGCACCATGCGCGTGGTCGACGTGCCGTTGGGGCCAGCAGGCGTCGCCGGTTACGCGGTCGACCAGCATGAGCTGGAAACCGCGCGGGTTGAACAACGCCGGCTGGAGGCGGCGCAGCGCGATCTGCTCGATCGGCTGTCGGCGGGCGTGGCGCGGTTCGGGCCGGATCGGGCGCTGCGCTTCTGGAACCAGCCCTTCATCAGCCTGTTTGGCCTGCGTCAGGACGCTCTGGTCGACGCGCCGTTGTTCGAACGGGTGCTGGACCAGATGCGGGACGCGCGCCGGCTGCCCGAACATCGCGATTTTCCCGCTTGGCGTGCGGAGCGGCGCGCCTGGTTCCTGTCGCCCAATCCGCAGGAGGAAAACTGGCTGTTGCAGGATGGCACGCATCTGCGCGTCTATGCCCAGCCATTGCCGGACGGCGGCCTGTTGCTGATCTTTGAAGACCGCACCGAGCAGGTGCAATTGTCGAGCGCGCGCGACACGCTGCTGCGCGTTCGCACCGCGACATTCGACAATCTGTTCGAATCGATCGGCGTCTTTTCCGCAGATGGGCGCTTGCAGATGTGGAACAGCCGGTTCCGCATGATCTGGGGCGCGGCGGAGGAATTGCTGGCGTCCCATCCGCGTATCGACGATTTCATGCGCGCGGTCCAGAAACAGCTCGCCAAGCCCGAACAGGGCAATCTGGTGCGCGAACTGGTGCGCGCCGCCACGGTTGAGCGCAAGCAGCGCACCGGCCATGTCGGTTTTGCCGACGGGCGCATCTTCGAATTTGCGGCCATGCCCTTGCCGGATGGCAATGCGCTGTTCACCATGCTGGACGTGACCGACAGCCGGCGCGTGGAGCAGATATTGCGCGACCGCAACGAGGCGCTGGAGCAGGCGGACAAGGTCAAGACCGCCTTCGTCACCAATATGAGTTATGAGTTGCGCACGCCGCTGACCACTATATCGGGTTTTGCCGAGATGATGAGCGCTGGCTATGCCGGGGCGCTGAGCGAAGCGGCGCAGGGCTATGTCGACGGCATCCTCCAGAGCACGGCGCGGCTGTCGATGCTGGTCGATAATGTGCTGGACCTGACCCAGGGGGAAGTCGGCACGCTTTCGATCGACCATGTGCCCGTCGATCTGGTGGAAGTGGCGCGCGGCTGCGCCGATCGGGCGCGAGCGGAGGCCGCCGCAAAGGGCATCGAACTGGCCGTTACGCTACAGGACCGGCTGGGCATGGCGCAGGGCGATGCGCGGCGTATCGGGCAGGCGATCGACCATCTGCTGGAAAATGCGGTCCGTTATTCGGGCAAGGGCGCGCGCATCCTGCTCCATGGCGATGGCACGGCGGACAAGGCCAGGATCGTGGTGTCGGACAATGGCCCCGGCATCAGCCCGATACAGCAGAAGGCGATTTTCGATCCGGTCGCACGGGCCGATCAGGCGCGCAATCATGGTCGGGCGGGCATGGGCCTGCCGCTGGCGCGGCAACTGGCCGAAGCGCATGGCGGCACGCTGACTTTGGTGTCGCGATCGGGGCAGGGGACGATGGCGACGATCGAGCTGCCGCGTGGCTGAGGCGGTGATGGACCTGACGGGTGAAGCAGCGATGCTGGATCTTGGCCGCCGCATCGCCATCCATGCGCGGATCGGCGACGTCATCGCGCTGGAAGGCGGGCTGGGCGCGGGCAAGACCACGCTGGCGCGCGGCATATTGGAGGCGCTGGGGCTGGAGGGCGAGGCGCCCAGCCCCAGCTTCGCGATCGTCCAGCCTTATAACGTACCAGAAGTCCGCCTTCCAGTCGCCCATGTCGATCTGTATCGCCTGGATGGGCCGGAGGAGACGGAGGAGCTGGCGCTGGGCGACTATCTGATGGACAGCATGCTGATAGTGGAATGGCCCGACCGGCTGGGGGATGGACTATGGTCCCACGCACTGCGGCTGAGCATCGAGATATTGGATGATGGCGCACGGCGCTTGACAGCGGACGTGTCGGCGGCTTGGACGGATCGATGGTCACAGATATGATCCCCCCCGCCACGACGCCCGATTTCCTCGCCAAAGCCGGCTGGGACGGCGCGGCTGTCGTTCCGCTGGCCGGCGATGCGTCCTTCCGCCGCTATTTTCGCGTGCTGGATGGCGGCCGTCGCGCCGTGCTGATGGATGCGCCGCCGCCGCATGAAGATCCCCGCCCCTTCATCGCCATTGCCGAACATCTGACGGCAGAGGGTTTCGCCGCGCCGCGCATATTGGCGCGCGATCTGGATCAGGGGTTGGTGCTGATCGAGGATTTCGGCGATCTGCGCATCAAGGAGCATATGGAGGCCGATCCGGCCGATGAACTGGCGGTCTATGGCCGTGCCGTGGACCTGATCGCCGACCTGCATCGCCTGCCGCCCGCCGACCTGCCGGCCTATGACCGGGCGGTCTATCAGCGCGAAGTCGGGTTGTTGACGCAATGGTATTGCCCGGCGATCGACCTGCCGGTCGATGTCGACGCCTACATTGCGGCGTGGGATGCGGTGTTGCCGCTGGTCGAGGGATCGGCCAGCCCGACAGTGACGGTGCTGCGCGACTATCATGCCGAAAATATCATGTTGATCGACCGGGCGGAGTCCCACGGCCTGGGCCTGCTCGATTTTCAGGACGCGCTGGCGGGGCACCCGGCCTATGACCTCGTGTCGCTGTTGCAGGACGCGCGGCGGGACGTTCCTGTCGAGGTCGAAGCGGCTATGCTGGCCCATTATAAGGCGATCGCATCGCCGCCCGGTGATTTCGATGCGGCCTATGCAGTGCTGGGCGCGCAGCGCAACGCCAAGATCATCGGCATCTTCACCCGCCTTTGGAAGCGTGACGGCAAGCCGCGTTATCTGTCCTACCTGCCGCGCATGTGGGGGCTTTTGGAACGCGATCTTGCGCATCCCGCGCTGGCCCCGGTGGCGGACTGGTTCGCCGCCAATATTCCCGCCGACAAGCGCCATGATGCGCTCAAGGAGTTCGCGACAGCATGATCGACACCGCCATGCTGATGGCCGCCGGCCTTGGCAAAAGGATGCGGCCGCTCACCGCCACGCGGCCCAAGCCGCTGGTCAAGGTGGCGGGCAAGGCGTTGATGGACCATGCGCTCGACCGGCTGGAAGCGGGCGGCGTCAAAAAGGTGGTGGTGAACGTCCATTATCTGGCCGACACGGTCGAGGCGCATCTGAAATCGCGCAAGGGCGGCATGGATTTCGTCATTTCCGACGAGCGCGCCAAGCTGCTGGAGACGGGCGGCGGGCTGATCAAGGCCCGGCCGCTGTTGGGCGATGGACCCGTCTTTTGCGTCAACAGCGACAATTACTGGGTCGATGGACCCAGCGAGACGTTCGCGATGATGCGCCGGATATGGGACCCGGCCAGGATGGATGCGCTGTTGCTGCTGATCCCGCAGGCGCGCGCCATGTGCCACAGCGGGCAGGGCGATTTCCATATGGACGCCAATGGCCGCCTGACCCGTCGCAAGCCGGGGCATGTGGCGCCTTTCGTCTATATCGGCATCCAGATCATTTCGGCCGATCTGCTGGTCGATCCGCCGGCCGATGTGTTTTCGACCAATGTCTTCTGGAACCGGGCGATCGAAAAGGGCCGCCTGTACGGCGTATCGCATCAGGGCATGTGGTTCGACGTCGGCACGCCCAGAGCCATTCCGGTGGTGGAGTCGATGATCGCCCATGGGTGATCGGAGCCATCCGGCCCTGTACAGCATTCCGGCCCATCGGGCTTTCGCCGACGCGCTGGTGACGGGATTGCTGGCGCAGCATCGCGGCGATCCGATGGCGTTGGCGCAGGGCATGGTGTTGTTGCCCAATAATCGTGCGATCCGGGCGGTGAGCGATGCCTTTGTGCGGCAATCGGGCGGCGGATTGCTGTTGCCGCGCCTGGTAGCGATCGGCGATCCTGATCTGGGCGAGCAAGTGGGCGGGGCGCTGGACCCGCTGGGCGAGGAAGACGCCGTTCCGCCCGCCATCGCCCCGATGCGGCGACAGATGATGCTGGCGCGGATGGTGCAGCAGGCGCGGCCCGAAGTCGATGCCGGGCAGGCGCTGTTGCTGGGGCAGGCGCTGGGCGCGGTGCTGGATCAGATGCAGGTCGAGCAGGTTCCGCTGACGGCGCTGCGCGACCTGACGCTGTCGGACGAACTGTCGCGCCACTGGCAGACGTCGCTCAGGATTTTCGAGATATTGATTGCGCGCTGGCCGGATGAACTGGCCCGGACGGGCTGCATCGATCTGGCGGAGCGGCGCAACCGGCTGTTCGCGCGGCTGGCGGCGCGCTGGACGGCGCATCCGCCGGCGGGGTTCGTCGTCGCAGCCGGTATTTCGACAACTGCGCCGGCTGTCGCCCGACTGCTGCGGCGGATCGCCATGATGCCGGGCGGCATGGTGGTCTTTGCCGGCCTCGACCAGAATATGGATGCGGAGGCATGGGACGCGATCGGTCCGTTCGATCCCGATCCGGTGACCGGCCAGCGCAAACCCGGCCATGAAAGCCACCCCCAATATGCGCTCAAGCGGCTGCTGGATGGCATGAGCGCCACGCGCGAGGATGTCGCCAATTGGCGCTGGGGCAGCGAACATGATGCGCGCGCTGTGCGGGGGCGCAATATTTCCAACGCGATGTTGCCGCCCAGGCTGACCAGCCGCTGGCGCGACCTGAAGACGGCGGATCGATCGCTCGCCGGGGTCGAGGCGCTGGAGGTGGCGACGCCGGGCGAGGAAGCGCAGGCCATCGCCATCGCGCTGCGCGAGGCGCTGGAGACACCCGAACGCACCGCCGCGCTGGTGACGCCCGACCGGCAGCTGGCGACCCGCGTATCGGCACATCTGCGCCGCTGGGGGATTGAGGCGGACGATTCGGCGGGGCAGCCCCTGTCGCGCCTGTTGCCCGGAACTTTGTTGATCGCGATGGCGGAGGTGGTGGCGGAACGCTTTGCGCCGGTGCCGCTGCTGACCCTGCTGAAGCATCCGCTGGTGATGAAGGGCGCGGGGCGGCTCGGTTGGCTGGAGGGGGTGCGTGCGCTCGACCTGTTGCTGCGCGGGCCAAGGCCGCAGGCGGGGCTGATCGGCATCGACCTGTTGATGCATCCGCGTGCCGACGACCGGCAGCGCGTGCTGCGCCAACAGGTCAGTGAGTGGTGGCCGACGGCGCGCGCGCTGCTGGAGCCGCTGGAAACGGGTTTTGCCGATGCGGGCGATCTGGGCGGGCAGCTGGCGGTGTTGCGGGAGTGCGCCAGCGCGCTGACCGGCGATGCCGTCTGGGCCGGGCATCAGGGGCGTGCCGCCGCCGATCTGTTCGCCGAAATGGAGGCTGCCGCGCCGGAAGGCCCGCGTCAGGCCGATCCGCGCGCGCTGCCGGCGCTGCTCGACGCCATGTTGGGCGGGGTGTCGGTGCGTCCGCCGCAGGGCGGCCATCCGCGTATCTCCATCCTTGGCCTGATCGAAGCGCAGCTGACGCAGGCGGACCTGATGATCCTGGGCGGCCTGAATGAAGGCACATGGCCCGGCCTGCCATCGCCCGATCCCTGGCTGGCGCCGCGCATCCGGCGCGAACTGAGGCTGCCGGGGCTTGAAATGCGGATCGGCCTTGCCGCGCATGATTTTGCGAGCGCGCTGGGCGCGCCGCATGTGCTGATAACACGCGCGCGGCGGGGCAGCGGTGGGCCGGCGGTCGCTTCGCGCTTCTGGCTGCGGTTGAAGGCGATGGCCGGGCCGCAATGGAAGTCGGCGGACCGCTATGCCGGTCTTGCCCGCGCGATCGACGCGCCGGCCGCTTATCATCCCGCCAAGCGCCCTGCGCCCGTGCCGCCCGTGACGGCGCGGCCGCGCGTCATTCCCGTCACCGATGTCGACCGGCTGAAGGCCGATCCCTTCGCCTTCTATGCACGGCGGGTTCTGAAACTCGCGCGGCTCGATCCGGTGGATGCCGATGCCGGCCCGGCCTGGCGCGGGACGGCGGTGCATGATGTGCTGCAACGCTGGGCCGAGGGCGATCGGCTCGATCCCGCCGCATTGGAGGCGAGCGCCCGGGCCATGTTCGACCGGCCGGAGGTTCATCCTCTGCTGAAAGCGCTGTGGCAGCCCCGCCTGATCGAGGCGATCCGCTGGATTGCGGGCGAAGTGATGCGCGACACCGCCGAGGGACGCCGCATATTGGCGGTCGAGCAGGAAGGGCGGGCGGAGATCGCCGGCGTCGAGCTGATGGGCAAGGCCGACCGGATCGATCGCCTGCCCGACGGAACGCTGGGCATCATCGATTACAAGACCGGGAAGCCGCCAAGCGCCAAGCAGGTGAAGGCCGGCTATGCGCTGCAACTGGGGCTGCTGGGGCTGATCGCCGAGCATGAGGGTTTCACTGGCCTGGGCGACCGGCCGCTGGCGGGCGATTTCGAATATTGGTCGCTGGCCAAGAAGGGCGACCAGTTCGGCTATCGTGAACGGCCGGTGGACCCGATGGGCAAGCGCGACAAGATCGTGACGGCCGATTTCACTGCCCATGCCTATGACCAGTTCGCCGAACTGGCGCGCGACTATATGCTGGGATCGGCGCCATTCGTGGCGCAGCTTAATCCCGAAGTGGCCAATTATGGCGATTATGACCAGCTGATGCGGCTGGAGGAATGGTATGGCCGCGACGATGGCTAGGGCGCTCCAGAAATTGCTGGGCGATCAGGCCCGCGCCGCTGCGCCCGACGCGCATGTCTGGCTGTCCGCATCGGCGGGCACCGGCAAGACCCATGTGCTGACCGCGCGCGTGTTCCGCCTGTTGCTTCAGGGGGTGCGGCCGGAAAATATCCTGTGCCTGACCTTTACCAAGGCGGGCGCGGCGGAAATGGCCGATCGCATTCACGACCGGCTGGCGGCATGGGTGCAGATGGACGGTCCCGCGCTGGCGAAGGACCTGATGGCGCTGGGCGAGGATCATGGCCCGGACATGCAGGACCATGCCCGCCGCCTGTTCGCCGAAGTGCTGGAATCGACCGGTGGGGGCCTGCGCATCCAGACCATCCATGGTTTCTGCCAGCAATTGCTGACCGCCTTTCCGCTGGAGGCGGACCTGGCCCCCGGTTTTCGGCCGCTGGATCAGCGCGAACAATCCAGCCTGGCCCGGCAGGCGCTCGCCGATCTGGTGGTGCGGGCGCAGGAGCGGGACGATACGACCCTGATGGCGGCGTTGCAGGCGCTGAGCCTGCGGCTGGGCGAAGGCGGCGCTGAACAGTTTCTGCTACGCTGCGCCGCGCGGGGGGAAGCGCTGGACGGGCTGCCCGAATGGATCGCGCCATGGCTGGGGGCGGAGCTTGGCCTGCCCGAAGGCGATATTGATCAATGGCTTGCCGACCAATGTTCGGACGATATGTTCGATATGCGCGCGCTGGACTGGATCGTGCGCGCCAATGTCGACTGGGGCAAAAGCCGCGCGCTGGAGCGGTGTGACCGGATTGCGGCATGGCGGGCGCTGGACCCGGCGGGCAGGGCGGCGGGGCTGGCGGACCTGCACCGCGCCTGGTCCAAGGCGGACGGCGATTTCCTGGACAGCAAGGGCTTCGTTCCGCCGGTCGATGGCTATGCCGACATGGCGATGCGGCTCTATGAGCGCTGCGGCGATCTGATCGCGATGAAGCTGCGCGCGGAGTATGCCGCCTTGCTGGCGCAGGCGCTGCATGCCGGGCGCGGCTATGCGCGCGACTATGGCGACGCGAAGCGGCTGGCTGGGGCGGTGGATTTCGATGATCTGATCGCGCGCGCCGCCAGCCTGCTGGCGCAGGACGGCATCGCGGAGTGGATACGCTATAAGCTGGACCAGCGGATCGACCATATATTGGTCGATGAGGCGCAGGACACGAACGTCCGGCAATGGACGATCGTCGCCGCGCTGACGGCGGAATTTTTCGCGGGCGAAGGGGCGAAGGGCGACAAGGTCCGGACGATTTTCACCGTCGGCGATTTCAAGCAGGCGATCTTTGGCTTTCAGGGCACCAGCCCCGAAGCGTTCCGGGTCGCGCACACCGCGTTTCAGCGGCATGCCGAGGCGGCCGAACAGGATTTCTTCACTTTGTCGCTGGACCAGAGTTTCCGGTCCACGCCGGCGGTGCTGGATGTGGTCGACCGCACGATCGCGACCTTGCGCGGTGAACGGCTGGGGCTTGATGGCGGGGAGGTGCGGCATATCAGCGCCAATCGCCACCCCGGCGAGGTGATGCTGTGGAAGCCGGTGATCGCCAATCTTTCCGAAGAGGCGGAGGGCGAGGAAGATTGGGCCGAGGATCAGGAACGGGTGCTGGCCCAGCGGATCGCGCGCCAGATCAAGCAATGGATCGACGATGGCCTGATGCTGGAAAGCCGGGGCCGGCCGGTGCGGGCGGGCGACATCATGATCCTTGTTCGTCGTCGCAGCGAACTGGCGCGGCTGATCGTCGCGCGCCTGTATGAGGAGCAGGTGGCGGTGGCCGGGATCGACCGGCTGCGGCTGAACGCCCCGCTGGCGGTGCGCGATCTGCTGGCGGCACTGCGCTTTGCGGTGCAGCCGGAGGATGAACTCAATCTCGCCGCGCTGCTGGTGTCGCCGTTGATCGGCTGGACGCAGGACGAATTGATGACCCGGCTGATCGGGCGCAGGACGGGACTGTGGCGGCATCTGAACCAGACGCTGGACGCCGGGCTGCTCGCGCCGTTGCGCGCTCTGCTGGGCGTGGCGGATTTTACGACGCCCTATCGCTATCTGGAGGCGATGCTGTCCGGCCCGATGGATGGACGGCGCAAGCTGATCGCGCGACTGGGGGCGGAAGCGGCCGACCCGATCGAGGAATTGCTGAACGCCGCGCTGGCTTTTGAGAGCGACGATCATCCCTCGCTCCAGCGCTTCATCGACTGGTTCGACCGGGGCGAGGTGGAGATTGTGCGCGATGCGGCGGCGGCGGGCGACATGCTGCGCCTGTTAACGGTGCATGGCGCCAAGGGATTGCAGGCGCCGATCGTCATATTGGCCGATGCCTGTCTGGACCCCGATGCGGGCAATCGGGCGGATTCGCTGGTGTGGAACGGCCTGCCAATCCTGGCCCCGCGCAAGGCGGAAAAGCAGGGTCCAATCGGCGATGTCGCGGCGGCGGCGGCGCAGGTCGAGCGCGAGGAGCATTGGCGGCTACTCTATGTGGCGCTGACCCGGGCCGAGGAAAAGCTGGTGGTTGCCGGATCGCTGGGACCGCGCGCCAAGGGCGAGGTGAAGCCCGAAAGCTGGTTTGCCGCAGTGGAAGGCGCGATGGCGTCGCTGGGCGCGGAATGGGAGGCCGATCCGCTGTGGAACGCAGCCCGGCACTGGCGCGGCAGCGAGCAGTTGCCGGCGAGGAAGGCCGAGCCGGAAACGGCGGCCGAACGGGTTGTGCTGGTCGAACCGGATTGGCTGCGGCAGGCGGCTCCTGCCGAGGCGCGGCCCCCGCGCCCGCTCGCGCCCTCGGCACAGGTGGAGGATGATGTGCCCTATCCGCCGCCGACGCCGGCGATGCGGGCCGCCGCCGAACGCGGGCGCTGGCTCCATGCCCTGTTCGAGCGTCTGCCGGCTGTTCCAACCGACCGTCGCCATGATGCGGCCGATCGCTGGTTGATCCAGCAGGGGGCGGAGGACGCAGCGGTGCGTCATGACGTCATCGGCCAGGCGCTCCGCGTTATCGACGCGCCCGATTATGCCGCGCTATTTGGTCCTGACGCCCTGCCCGAAGCGCCGATCGCGGCGGTGGTGGGCGAAGCGGTGATCGCCGGCACGGTCGACCGGCTGCGGATCGGGCCGGATCGGGTGCAGTTTGTCGACTTCAAGACCGGACGGTTCGCGCCGCTGACGCTGGCGGATGTGCCGGGTGCGCATATTCGCCAGATGGCCGCCTATGCCGCCGCGCTGGCCGTGATCTTCCCGGATCGCGTGATTGATGCCGGGCTGCTCTACACCAGTGCGCCGCGCCTTATCACCTTGCCGGCTGCGCTGTTGGCGGCGAACAAGCCCGGCTTTGTGCCTGCGCAGGAGAATTTGCCGCTCTGGCCCGTTGAGCCGGACGCGCACCCATCCTAGATACCGCTCAACAAAGGAGTTTTACGCTATGGCCACCAAGGCAGTTACCGATGTCAGCTTCAAGGAAGATGTAATCGATTCCGACAAGCCCGTGCTTGTCGACTTCTGGGCCGAATGGTGCGGCCCGTGCAAGATGATCGGCCCGGCTCTGGAGGAAATCTCCGAAGAACTGGCGGACAAGGTGACGATCGCCAAGATCAACATTGACGAAAATCCTGATGCGCCCGGCCAATATGGCGTGCGCGGCATCCCGACGATGATCCTGTTCAAAAATGGCGAAGTCAGCGCGACCAAGGTTGGCGCTGCGCCCAAGAGCGCGCTCAAGGGCTGGATCGAAAGCGTCCTGTAACTGGTCGATCGGGCCGGCCTATGTCAGCGGGATCATCACCGACTGGGCATAGGCCGGCCGTTCGCGTAGCCGGTCATACCAGGCGCGCACATGCGGCACATCGGGCCGCGGCATGTCGAGCGTGAAGAATGTATGGGCGTAGACGCCCATCGGCACGTCTGCGACACCGAAATCGACACCTGACAACCATGGGCGGGCGGCGAGCGCGTCGTTCAGGATCAACATGGCCTTGCCGGTCGCTTCGGCCGATTTTGCAATCACTTGTCCATCGCGCTGGTCGGGCGTCTTGCGCACCAGTTGCAGGAAGGCGTCGCGCTGCAAGTCAGCGAAGGCGAATTGCCAGTCCATCCATTTGTCGCCCTGCGCCCGCTCGGCCGGATCGGCCGGCCATAAGGCAGGAGCATGGCGGGCGGCGAGATAGCGCAGGATTGCGTTGGATTCCCACAGGATGACGTCGCCATCCTCGATCGTGGGGATCAGCGCATTGGGGTTCTTCGCCAGATAGGCCGCATCCATGCCGAACTTGCCGCCAACGTCATGGCGGACATAGGGCAGGCCGATTTCGTCGGCGAACCAGGCGACCTTCTTCACATTATGCGAGTTCAGCCGGCCCCAGATCGTCAACATGGCAAATCCCTTTATGCAAATAAGGTGGCGGCGGCCTTGTCCCACAGACGGGGCGAGGACGCGCCGAGCAGGCCCCGGCTGAGATCGCCCACGACATAAGGCGATCCGTCGAGGCGCTGGCAGCAGCCGCCCGCTTCGTTGACGAACAGCGCCCCGGCGGCATGATCCCAGGGCAGGACGCGGGCAAAGACCGACACATCATTCTGTCCCAGCACCAGCCGGGGATATTGTTCGGCGGCGCAGCGGGGAATATCCACCAGGGTAAAGATGGACTGCGACCGGCTTTCCATGTCAGCGCGTTCCTCCGCCGCCATGAAGATGGTGGAGATGGCCGCGATCGGCAGGTCGCCATCGCTTTCGCGCGCCTGCACCTGTTCCCCGTTCACATGGCTACCGCCGCCCAGCATGGCATGGCACAGCCGTCCGGTCAGCGGATCGAATATCCAGCCCGCCAGCGTCGCGCCGCCATCGGCCAGCGCCACCATGATGCCGAAGGGCGGATTGCCCGAGGCGAAATTGCCGGTGCCGTCGATCGGGTCGATGATCCAGTTCAATCCTTCGCCCGCGCGTTCCAGGATAGTGGGGTCGGCGGCGCAGGCTTCTTCCCCGATCACGCCGGCATCGGGCAAGATCGCGGTCAGCCCTTGGGCAAGGCGGATTTCGCTTTCCTTGTCGGCGATGGTGACGAAGTCGTTGGCGGCCTTCTCGCTGATCTCATCCGCAGTGAGGTTGCGATAGCGCGGCATGACGATGTCACGCCCGACCTGCCGCATCAGGGCGACGACGGGTTCATGGAGTTCGAGCAGCATCGGCGAAGTTTCCTTAGCTGCGATAGTCCGCGTTGATCGAGATATAGCCGTGCGTCAGATCGCAGGTCCAGATTGTCGCACGCCCTTCGCCCAGCCCCAAGTCGACGCCGATGACGATGTCCTGTCCCTTAAGATGGGCGGCGACGGGCGCTTCGTCATAGCCTTCGACCGCAAGGCCGCCGGTGGCCACCTGCGTCGCGCCGAAGCGGATAGAGAGCTTGTCGCGATCGGCCGGTTCGCCCGCCTTGCCGATGGCGGCAACGACGCGGCCCCAATTGGCGTCTTCGCCGGCAATCGCCGTCTTGACCAACGGGGAGTTGGCGATCGACAGGCCGATGCGGTGGGCGCTCTCGTCGCTCTCCGCGCCTTCGACGGTGATTTCCACGAATTTGGTCGCGCCCTCGCCATCGCGCACCACTAGATGGGCGAGTTGACGGCACAGATCGCGCAGCGCCGCATGGAAGGCGTCGGCGCCGTCATCGTCCATCGACGTTAGCGGCGCATTGCCCGCCTTGCCAGTGGCGAAGGCCAGCACCGTGTCGCTGGTGGAGGTGTCGCTGTCCACCGTGATGCAGGAGAAGGTGCGTTTGTTGGCGGCCGACAGCATCTGTTGCAGCAGGGCCGGATCGATCGCCGCGTCGGTGAAGATATAGCCGAGCATCGTCGCCATGTCGGGCGCGATCATGCCCGATCCCTTGATGATGCCCAACAGTTCGACCCGCACGCCACAGATCATGGCGGAGACGGAGGCGCCCTTGGGATAGGTGTCGGTGGTGCCGATCGTGGTGGCCGCCGCTTCCCAGTCGCAGGGCGTAGCGGCGAAAGCGGCTTCGAGGCCCGCTTCAGCCTTGTCGATCGGCAGCGGCACGCCGATCACGCCGGTCGAGGAGACGAAGACGTCCGACGGCAGGCAGGACAGGTGATTGGCGACCTTGGCGGCGATCGCTTCGACTGCGGCGCGGCCGCGATGGCCGGTGAAGGCGTTGGCATTGCCGGCGTTGACCACCAAAGCGCGGGCAGACCCCAGCGGAATGGCGTCACGACACCATTCCACTTCGGGGGAGGGGCATTTGCTCTGGGTGGTGACGCCGGCGATCGCCGTGCCTGCGTCCAGCTCGACATAGGTCAGGTCGCAGCGTTCCCACGCCTTATAGCCTGCGCGCGCGGTTCGCAGCGTCACCCCGGCGATGGCGGGCAGGGACGGGAAGGCGGCGGGGGCGAGGGGGGAACGGTCTGTCATGGCGGCGGGATGGGGGAAAAGCGCGATTCCGTCAATCCGATCGCGCAACAATCTATGATGGCGCATGCGGGCGATCATGGCATAGAGGCGCGGATGGACGGACGCCGGGTAAGAGAAGCAATCATTGCATGTGGCGTCGCGGGGCTATTGGCTTTTACGGTGTCCCTCTGGCAGCGGCAGTTCGATCCCGACCTGCCGGTTGCAATGCCTGCGCAGGAAGCCAATGCCGGTCCGGCGACGCCCGAACCTCGCCTCTCTCTGCCACCAAAGCCTGCCACGCGCACCACGCCTGCGGAAAGCCCTGGAAACTGGCTGAGCGACAATGATTATCCGGCTGAAGTCATGCGGAATGAATGGTCCGGGACCACGGGATTTCAACTGGTGATCGACACGGACGGCAAGGTCGAGCGATGCGCCGTGACGGAGAGTTCGGGGCACAAGATATTGGATGAGGCGACCTGTACGGTGTTGACCCGCAATGCCCGGTTCGAACCCGCGCGGGATGCCGATGGCGTGCCGGTGCGCGATACTTATAATGGCCGCGTGACGTGGCGTCTGCCTGACTGATGATTAGCTGCCCATGCGGACTTGCCTTGCCGTCACCGTCATGGTGAGGAAGCGCCATAACAAAGGTCCCATTGCGCCATGACAGTCTCCGGCGATCGCCGTTTCGCCTTCTACGCCAAGCGCTATTCGCGCAAGAAAGCCAGCATCCGGTTGCGCGTGCTGGAGCCGATGGCGGCGCTGCGCGAGGCCGGCGTCGATGTGCGGCGCTATCCCAAATTGACGGGACCGGCAGGATGCGACGCTGTGGTCATATCCAAGGCGTTTGGGCGCGGCGCGGTGAAGGCGACGCAGGCGGCGCAGCAGGCGGGATGCGGGCTGATCTTCGACATTTGCGACAATCGGTTCGCCAATAACCGGGTCAAGGCATCGGCGCGGCATGGCGAGCGCACCATCAGCCTGTTGTCGCAGGCCGATCTGGTGACGGTGCCGACGCAGACGATGGGGGAGTTGCTGACAGCCGCCACGCCCGAGATTGAGGGGCGCATCCGCGTGGTTCCCGACATGCTGGAGGATATGTCCAGCCTGTCGGCGCAGCGCCCATCCCTGATCGAGCGATTTCGCCTTGCGCGCCTGCGCCGCTTTCTGGCGGGGCACCCTGATGCGCTGCATGTTGTGTGGTTTGGCAACAATATGGCCGGTATTTCGGGCGTGGGGGAAATGGAGGAGGCGGTGGCGCATCTGCGCGTCTTTGCCAAAAACCATCCCGTTACCCTGACGATCATCACCAACAAGCCCGCCGCTTATCGCAAGGCGTCGGCCAATTGGGGCATTCCAAGCGTCTATATGCCCTGGTCGCTGGCCAGCTTTCCCGGAGCGCTGGGGCTGCATCGGGTGGCGATCATCCCGGTAGCGCGTAACGCCTATACGGCGGGCAAGTCGATCAACCGGCCGGCGACGGCGATCATGGCGGGGCTGGGCGTGATCGCGGATTCGATCGAATCCTATGAGGAGTTGCGGCCTTTCATCGTGCTGGACGACTGGCAGGATGGATTGTCGCGCTATGCATATGGCTGGGACGCGGAGCAGGAACGACTGGCGCAGGCGCGCGCGCATCTGGACGCGCACTATGGCCGGCGCCGCGTGGCTGAACGCTGGGTGGAGATATTCGAGGAACTGGCGCGGCAAAAGGCGGCTGCGGCGGTCATATAGCGGCCTGCCGCACCGGTCGGGCAGAACGCCGAATTGACGTTCGCCCGACCGATCCCTATTTGCCGCACATTCCATTATGGCGTCGGTCCTTACGCCGTCTGTTTTTTCGCTCAGGGAGAGCTCATGTTCGGCGCACTTGCCAAGTCCATCTTCGGATCGTCCAACGAACGCTATGTGAAGTCGTTGGGGAAGATCGTCGACAAGATCGCTTCGTTCGAACCGGCTGTTCAGGCGCTATCCGATGAAGAACTGGTGGCGCAGACCGTGCGCTTCCGCGAACGACTGGCCGCTGGCGAGACACTGGACGACCTGCTGCCCGAAGCCTTCGCCACGGTGCGTGAAGCGTCCGTCCGCGTGCTGGGCATGCGCCATTTCGACGTGCAGATGGTCGGCGGCATCGTCCTGCATCGCGGCGAAATCGCCGAAATGCGCACGGGTGAAGGCAAGACGCTGGTCGCCACGGTCGCGACTTACCTCAACGCGCTGGAGGGCAAGGGCGTCCACGTCGTCACCGTGAACGACTATCTGGCCAGCCGCGACTGCGAATGGATGGGCCAGGTCTATCGTTTCCTGGGGCTGACCACCGGCGTCATCGTGCCGAACCTGACCGAAGACCAGCGCCGCGAAGCCTATAATGCCGACGTCACCTATGCGACGAACAACGAACTGGGCTTCGACTATCTGCGCGACAATATGAAATATGACCGCGGATCGATGGTCCAGCGGCCGTTCAACTATGCGATCGTCGACGAAGTCGATTCGATCCTGATCGACGAAGCGCGCACGCCGCTGATCATTTCCGGCCCGACCGACGACAAGTCGGAGCTGTATGTCGCGGTCGACGCGATCGTGAAGCAGATCACCGAAGCCGATTATGAGAAGGACGAGAAGCAGCGCAGCGTCACGCTGACAGAGGACGGCACCGAAAAGATCGAGCGTCTGCTGGAGGCGGCCGGCCTGTTGCAGGGCGACAATCTGTACGATTTCGAGAACACGCAGGTCGTCCACCACGTCAATCAGGCGCTGCGCGCGATGGTGATGTTCCGCCGCGACATCGATTATATCGTGAAGGACGGC
Organism: Sphingobium rhizovicinum; assembly: GCF_042647625.1. NCBI lineage: Bacteria > Pseudomonadati > Pseudomonadota > Alphaproteobacteria > Sphingomonadales > Sphingobiaceae > Sphingobium > Sphingobium rhizovicinum. Next base: position 1,758,741 of record NZ_JBHRVU010000004.1, read on the forward strand.
AAGGTCGTCATCATCGACGAATTCACCGGCCGCATGATGGATGGCCGCCGCTGGTCCGATGGTCTGCATCAGGCGGTGGAAGCCAAGGAAGGCGTGAATATCGAGCCGGAAAACCAGACGCTGGCTTCCATCACCTTCCAGAATTATTTCCGCATGTATCCCAAGCTGGGCGGCATGACCGGCACGGCGGCGACTGAGGCGGCCGAATTCTTCGAAATCTACAAGATGAACGTCGTCACCATCCCGACCAACCGGGCGGTGCAGCGCATCGATGAAGAAGATAGTTTCTACAAGAATCTGGACGACAAGTTCCGCGGCATCGCCAAGACCATCAAGGTGCATGCCGAAAAGGGACAGCCGGTTCTGGTCGGCACCGTGTCGATCGAAAAGTCCGAAATGCTGTCCGAATTCCTGACGCAGGAAGGCGTGCCCCATGCGGTGCTGAACGCGCGTTTCCACGATAGCGAAGCGCATATCGTGGCGCAGGCGGGCCGCAAGGGCGCGGTGACGATCGCCACGAACATGGCCGGCCGCGGCACCGACATCAAGCTGGGCGGCAATCTGGAGATGCGGGTCGAGGACGAACTGCGCGACATGGCCGAAGGGCCGGAACGCGACGCCGCGATCGCCCGCATCGAAGCCGAGATCGAAGCCGAGAAGCAGGAAGTGCTGGCGGCGGGCGGCCTGTTCGTGCTGGCGACCGAGCGGCATGAAAGCCGCCGCATCGACAATCAGCTGCGCGGCCGTTCGGGCCGCCAGGGCGATCCGGGCCTGTCGCGCTTTTACCTGAGCCTTGACGATGATCTGATGCGCATCTTTGGCCCGGACACGATGTTCGCCAAGATGATCCGGTCGAACCTCGAAGATGGCGAGGCTCTGCCGCCTTCGCGCTGGCTGAGCAAGGCGATCGAGACGGCGCAGAAGAAGGTCGAGGCGCGCAACTACGACATTCGCAAGCAGGTCGTGGAATATGACGATGTCATGAACGACCAGCGCAAGGTGATCTATGAACAGCGCAGCGACATCATGGACGCCGATACGGTGGACGATGTCGTGATCGACATGCGGCACGAGACGGTCAATGATCTGGTCGGCGCATCCTGCCCGCCGGGCACCTATCCCGAACAGTGGGACATGGAGCGGCTGAAGGCGCGCACGGCCGAAATATTGGGTCTGGAGCCGGACTTCGACGCCTGGCTGGCCGAAGATGCCGTCGACCCCGAATTGATCGAGGAGCGTCTGACCGCGCTGGCCGACGAAGCGGTGGCGGAAAAGGTCAAGGAGGTCGAGGCGACCGATTGGCACATGATCGAAAAGTCGATCCTGCTCCAGAGCCTGGACCATCACTGGAAGGAGCATCTGGCGACGCTGGACGCGCTGCGCCAGGTCGTTCACCTGCGCGCCTATGCCCAGAAGACTCCGATCAACGAATATAAGCAGGAAGCCTTCGCCCTGTTCGAGCGCATGCTGGAGAATATTCGCGAGGATGTGACCGGATCGATCGCGCGGGTGCAGTTCCGCATGGAGCAGCCGCCCTTGCAGGATTATGGCCTGCCGGTGCTGCCGGACTTCATCACGACGCACATCGATCCCTTCTCCGGGGAAGACAACAGCGCGGACATTGATGGCGGTCAGACGGCCGGCATCACCACCACCCTTCCGCGCGGGCCGGTCGGCGCAGCGCCGGCGGGTGAGTTCGCCAATCTGGAAATCAGCCGCAACGCGCCCTGCCCGTGTGGTTCGGGCCAGAAATATAAGCACTGCCACGGCGCGCTGGCCTGACGAGGCGGAGCCGCCGGCCGAGGCCGGCGGTACGCTGTTAAAATTGCGTTAACCGCAGTCTTTAGGTCTTTGGCAATCAACTCCGATCACCCTGCCGCAATCTACCGGGGGCAGGGCCGGAGAAGAATGTGGACAGCTGGACCTATCGCGCGCGCGCGGAACAACGGCGGGAGAGCCGTTTTTCCGCCGAGATTGACGCGATCCTGTGTTGGGACGGCGTCAGCCAGCCGGTCATCATCCGCAATATTTCCATCTATGGCGCACTGATCATCGGCGGCTGGTTGCCGCCGGTTGGCCAACGCACGACGCTGATCGCCGACGGACTGGAGGTGTGCGGAACGGTGATCTGGGAAGGGCCGGATCGGTGCGGCCTGTTGCTGACCAGCGAAGTCGATCCCGTCGCCGTCATCGCCAAGGCGGGCGGCCAGTCCGAAGACCGGCCGACCATCACCCTGCAACGTGTCGGACCCGACCGCTACGCCTGAACCGGCTCTGGCTGGTCGAGCGGCTTTGCCCGCTGCACGCCGAAGCGTGCATAGAGGGTGGGCAGGACGAACAGGGTGAGCAGCGTTGCCGATATGAGGCCGCCGATCACCACCGTCGCCAGCGGCTTTTGCACCTCCGCGCCCGCGCCGCTGCCGAGCGCCATGGGCACGAAGCCCAGGCTTGCGACCAGCGCCGTCATCACCACCGGCCGCAAGCGCTGGAGCGCGCCGGTTCGGGCGGCCAGCGCTGGCTCCATTCCCGATCGCATCAGATCCTGGATCGATGACAGCATCACCAGACCGTTCAGCACGGCGATGCCCGACAGGGCGATGAAGCCCACGGCGGCGGAGATGGAGAAATCCATCCCCCGCAGGAACAGCGCCAGAACGCCGCCGACCAGCGCCAGCGGCACGCCGGTAAAGACGATCGCCGCATCCCGCACCGATCCCAATGCGCCATAGAGCAGCAGCAGGATCAGCGCGAAGCAGGCCGGGATCACCAGTTGCAGCCGGTCGCGCGCGGCGGCGAGATTTTCGAACTGGCCGCCCCATTCCAGATAGCTGCCCGCCGGCAGGCGCACCTGCTGCGCAATGCTGGCCTGCGCCTCCTGAACCAGAGTGGCGACGTCGCGGCCGCGCACATTGGCCTGCACCACCACCCGCCGCTTGCCGTTTTCGCGGCTGATCTGGTTGGGACCATCCACGATACGCAGATCGGCAACGCTGGCGAGCGGCACGAACTGGCCGCCGGGTACGGGCACCTGCACCTGTTGAAGGGCGACGAGATCGGCCCGCTGGCTGTCGGACAGGCGGATCACGACGGGGAAACGGCGATCCCCTTCGAAGATCATGCCGGCCTGTCGCCCGCCAAGGGTGGCGGTCACGACGTCCTGCACATCCTGCGCGGAGACGCCGAGGCGGGCCATGGCGTCCCGATTGGCGCGAATGTCGAGCATGGGCAGGCCGGTGGTCTGTTCAACCTTTACGTCCACCGCGCCCGGCGTGCGCCGCAGAACGCCCGCGATCTTTTCCGCCGTAGCGGTCATGGCGTTGAAATCGTCACCGAATATCTTGACCGCTACATCGCCCCGCACGCCTGCGATCAATTCATTGAAGCGCATCTGGATGGGCTGGGTGATTTCATAGGCGTTGCCGGGGAAGCGGGCGAGTTCGCCCTCCAGCCGCTCGATCAGTTGGGTCTTTGGCAGGGCTGGGTCGGGCCATTGGCTGCGATCCTTCAGGATGACGAACATGTCGGTGGCGTTGGGCGGCATCGGGTCGGACGCCAGTTCCGCCGTGCCGGTCTTGGAAAAGACGAAGCGCACTTCGGGCTGTTTCGCCATCATCCGTTCGATCGGACCCTGCATGTCCTGGCTTTGCTGCACCGATGTCGCGGGGATGCGCATCGCCTGGATCAGCAGATCGCCTTCGTCCAGTTGCGGCAGGAACACCTGCCCCAGCGACAGGAAGGCCAGAACCGCCAACCCGACACCGCCGATGGCGATGCCTATGGTCGCGCGGGGGCGGCGCATCGCCCGGTCGAGGCCGGGTTCGTAGCGCGCCTTGAGCCAGCGCATGACGCGGCCTTCCTTTTCGTCCACGCGGCTGGATAACCATTCCGCGATGGCGGCCGGTACGAAGGTCAGCGACAGGATGAAGGCGCAGACGAGCGCAATCATCACCGTGAAGGCCATGGGGACGAATGTCTTGCCCTCCACCCCGGTCAGGGTGAGCAGGGGCACATAGACGAGGATGATGATCGCCTGCCCATAGACGGACGGGCGGATCATTTCCCGCGCGGCCGCGGCGACGATGAAGCGGCGCTCCTCCGCCGTCAGCGACCGGCCGGCGCCATGCTGTCGCTCGGCGATGCGGCGCAGCGCATTTTCCACGATGATGACCGCGCCATCGACGATCAGGCCGAAATCCAGCGCGCCAAGGCTCATGAGATTGGCGGACACGCCGGCGTGGAACATGCCAAAGCCGGTCAGCATCATGGTGACGGGAATGACCATGGCGGCGATCAGCGCGGCGCGGAAATTGCCGAGCAGCGCGAACAGTACGACGATGACCAGCAACGCGCCTTCGGTGAGGTTTTTGGCGACCGTGCCGATGGTGGCGTTGACCAGCGCGGTGCGGTCCAGCACGGGTTGCACCACCACGTCGGGCGGCAGGGAGGCGTTGATCTGCTTCAAGCGATCGGCGACGGCGCTGGCCACGGTGCGGCTATTCTCGCCGATGCGCATGACGGCGGTGCCGACGATGACTTCGCTGCCATTTTCGGATGCCGATCCCATGCGGACGGCTTGCCCGGTGCGCACGGAAGCGACCTGATCCAGCGTGATCGGCACGCCTTCGCGCGTGGCCACAACGATGCGCGCCAGTTCGGCCGCATTGCGGATCAGCGCGTCGGCGCGCACGGCCAGCCCTTCGCCATTGCGATTGACGAAGCCACCGCCCACGCTGCTGTTGTTGCGCTCCAGCGCTTCGGCCAGTTGGGTGAGGGTGATGCCCATCGACGCCAGCCGCTGCACATCGGGGACCACCAAATATTGTTTGGTGTAGCCGCCGATCGAATCGACCCCGGCAAGGCCCGGGGTGTTTTTGAGCAGGGGGGTGACGATCCAGTCCTGCGCCGTGCGCAGATAGGTGGACTTGGCGGTGTCGTCGGTCAGCCGTTCGCCTTCGGGCGTGATATAGCTGCCGTCGGGCTGCATCCCCGGTTCGCCGGGCAGATGCTTGTCATCGGCCCGGTGGTCGAGACGGACGGTCCACATGAACACTTCGCCAAGGCCAGTGGCGATCGGTCCCATTTCCGGGGACACGCCGGTCGGCAGGCTTTCCGCCACCCCGGCCAGCCGTTCGCCGACCTGTTGCCGCGCGAAGTAAATATCAGTGGATTCGGTGAAGACGGCGGTGATCTGGGCAAAGCCGTTGCGGCTGAGCGACCGGCTGTAATCCAGCCCGGGAATGCCGGCGAGCGCGGTTTCGATGGGGAAGGCGACCTGCTTTTCCACCAGTTCGGGGGACAAGGCCGGGGCGCGGACATTGATCTGCACCTGATTGTTGGTGATGTCGGGGACGGCGTCGATCGGCAGGCGATAGAGGGCGACGCCGCCGATGATGGCGGCAAGAAGGGTGAGCAGCAGGACCAGCCGGCGCTGCCGCACCGCCCATGTGACGATGGAGGCGATCATCGGCTCAGTCCTCGTGGCTCGCTTCGCCCTTGCCGAGTTCGGCCTTGAGCGTGAAGCTGTTGATGGTGGCGATTTGTTCGCTGCCGGTCAGGCCGGAGCGTACGACGACCTGATCGCCGGCGCTGTCGCCCAGCGTTACGGGCGTGGCGATGAAGCCGGTAGGCGTCCGCACGAAGATGACGGTCTTGCCCTCATGCGACTGAACCGCAGTGGAGGGTACGCGAATGGCCTTGTCTGTCCCCGGCCCGGAAAGGGACACGGACGCGGTGACTGGTTCGCCGACGCGCCATTGGCCGGCGCGATTGTCGATCGTCGCGATCGCCGGGATCAGGCGGGTGGCGGGATCGAGCGCGGGCGACACGAAGCTGATCCGGGCGGCGCCGGTGCGGCCTGCCGCCTGCACCTGTACCGGCGCGCCGGCCCGAATCCGCCCCGCATCGGCAGGCTGGAAGTTCAGCGCCAGCGACAAGCTGCCCAGATTGGCGATGCGGAACAGTTCCGCATCGGCCGCGACCGTCTGCCCCAGCACGACGCTGCGGGAAATGACCTGTCCAGACAGGGGCGCGCGGATCGCGATCCGGTTGAGCGCGCCGCCGCCGCCGCCTGCGGCCGATCGTTGCTGTTGCGCCAGTTGCAGGGCGATGCGGGCTTCGGTCGCGGAGGTCCGGGCGGTGATCAGATCCTGTTCGGCCGACACGCGCTGCGCGAACAGGCGCTGTTCGCGCGCCAGATTGCTTTGCGCCAGCGCCAGACGGGCGCCGGCGGCCTGCACTTCGGCGTTGAGCGACGCGGCTTCGCGGCTTTCGATGATCGCGATCGTGTCGCCACGACCGGTCGACTGGCCCAGATTGCGCATCAGCGCCACGACCCGGCCGCCGATGGCGGCGGATACGACCTGCGTCGCCTGCGGATCGCCATCGATGGTTGCCGGCAGTTCGATCGTGCCCGCACCGCCGACCGTTGGTCGTGCGATCTGGATGCCGGCGGCGGCAATCTGATCGGCGTTGAGGAGGATTTTGCCGTCATCCTCATGATGCTCTTCGGCGGAAGCGGGCGCGTCTGACTTGGGTGTGTCGCCATTGCAGGCGGCTAGCAGGAACAGGAGGGGGAGGGCATGAAGCGTAGAAAGGGATCGCATGGGTCAGTTTCCCTGTGTCGGCGCGGGCGCGGTGAGGCGCTCCAGTTGCGCGCGGGCGAGGTGATAGGCGGCAAGCGCATCGATGGCGGACAGGCGTGTGTCGGCCAGCGTGCGCTCTGCATCGAGCAGGTCGAGTTGGCCGAACTTGCCTTCGCGATAGCCGATGCGGGCGATGCGAACGGATTCCTGTGCGGCGGCCAGTGCGGGGCCGTTGGCGGTGCGGGCGAGAATGGCGGCATTGTCCGCCTGCGCCATGGCGTCGGTCATCGCCTGTTCGATATCCAGCGCCGTCATGCGCCGCTGGGCAGCGGCCTGATTGCGCTGGGCGCTGGCCTGCGCGACGGCGGCCTTGCCCGCGTTGAACAACGGGATCGGCATCGACACGGAGAAGACCATGGCCGTATCGCCGGTTTGGGACAGGCGGCGGACCGCCGGCCCGACTTCCAGATCCGGCACACGCTGGGATTGGGCGAGTCGAACATTGGCGTCGGCGCTTGCCAGATCGGCTTCAGCCGCCGCCAGCGCCAGCGTTCCCGCAACATCCGGGGGCAGGGCGGGGCCATAACTATCGGGCACCCGGTCCAGCCAGCCAAGATCGAGCGCGCCGTTCAACGGCCTGCCGATCCGCCGGGCCAGATTGGCGCGAGTGGCCTCGGCAAGACGGATCATGCGGGTGGCGCCCGCCTGCGCATTGATATGAGCGACAGCGGCGCGCTGCTCCTCGATCGGCGAGGCGCGGCCCGCCTGAACCCGTAACTGTGCGGCGGACAGGGCTTCGCCGGCGATCCGCACCTGATCCTGCGCCGTTGTCAGCCGGCGTTCGGCGGCGATGGCTTCGATATAGAGTATCGTGACTTGCAGGCGAATATCGGCCTGCGTCATGGCGGCGGACAGTTGCGATCGGACGATTTGCGCATCGGCCACGGCCATGCGGGCGGATCGCTTGCCGCCCAGTTCGATCGGGACGTTCAGGCCGACCGTCGTTTCGGCGCTGTCCAGCGCCCGATATTGGCCGGACCCTGCGATATTTTCGACCTGGGTCTGCAATGTGGGGTTGGGGCGCAGCCCTGCCACCGTGCGGGCGGCCTGAGCCGCACTGACGGCGGCCTGTGCAGCCTCGGCCGAGGGCGCTGCGCCGCCGGCCGCCCCAATGGCGTCATCGAGCGTGAAGAGCGGACCGGCGACAATGGCCGTCGGCGGTTGTTGCGCCTGCGCCGGAAGGACGCAGGCGGTTGCAGCCAACAAGGCTGCATGGAAACGATGCATGGAGAAAATCCTGAACCGGAGTCATGGATGTCCGCTGCGCGCAGGGCGCTGCGGACGGCCTATGGCTTGGGTCAGGCGATGGGCGGTCGCAGGGTCGTGCCGACGGGCGCAGGCGTCAGATGACGTGTGGCGCGGCCGTCATGCTGAGAGTTCAAAGCCACCTCTTCAGGCGCATTGGCATGGGCGAGCGGCGGCGCGACATGATGGCCATGGCAGCCGCCATGGTGATGCGGATAGCCATTGTCGGCATCGCCGGGCACCTGATCCCCGTCATTATCGGAATGATACGCCCCGTCGTCCGCCAGTTCCACGCAGCCCAGCTTCTCGACCGCATGCGCAACGGGCGCAACGCCAAGCGAAAGCAGCAGGCCGACAGAGGCGAGGATGAGGAGGATGCGCCGCACGACACGCGCTGTACCGCGAATATGATCATGCGCCAAGATGATTTGGGAAGGTGGCGGAAGCGGTGGGATTCGAACCCTTATCTGAACCGCCTTTCGTCCTTCAACTCACATTCCATAAGCATTTCAAGATATTTGTCTAATCTTTAAAGCGATTCCGCGCGCGCTTTAAAACGCGATTTGTCCAATATTACTCCATCTTATCGAGTGAATGACCGAGTTCGAAGTTCATCTTCGAACTCGGTCATTCACCACCGCCGAAGGCGGTTGATAGGAGGGAAACGCCGAACCGCAATTCACCGTTCATTAGATGAGCCTGTTCCTAAAGGCCTCTCGCGGTCTTGAAGAAAAATTGCAGCAACGCTATCGACTGCATTGCTTGTCCGCAAAATCGGATGAGTGAGGCTGGTTACCTCAACTGCCGCGTGCCCGACGAGATACTCTCGTCCGGGTGGCTGCGCTATGTCCAAGGTTCTGCCTAAAGGTGCAGCGCCTGCGACACGCGCGCAGGGACTAACCACGCCCGGATTGGATCGTGGGGAATTAGATGAACAAGGTCCCTGAAGTAGAGTCGCTTGGCGCCGGACTATACCAGTCGCAGAGCTATGCCGCTGACCGTTACCGAGGCGTTTCTCCTGGATGGGGCAGCATCTTCAAGCGGCTTCTCCGCGAACTGAAGCATGACAACCCGTCCGTACTCCTTCTCGATGCTCGGGAAAGATCTGGCGCACTGTTTGTTTATGTCGCGCGTGGAGGCCTGCACTCTGAAGAACTAATCGCTCACGCCGCGAGGGAATCCAGAACAGTCTGCCAGCTATGCGGAGAGCGCGGGCGTCTTAGACAGAACCGTTTTGGGCAGTTTCAGGTCAGATGCGCAGCTGATGGTCGCGGATGGTCCGAGCTACCAGAGCTCCCCATGTTCCCTGCACCTCGTCTTCGCTCCAAATGCGATGTACCACACTGTCCAATGCGATCAGGTGTCTGACCAACGGCTAAACGCCGCGCCGAACCGACTACGGCTCACGGTATAGAGATGAGAGAAATATCGCCACTATGTTCGTGACAATTAACAGAAAGATTATGGGAAAAACAACATGTTCATTGAAGATGTGCCCGGTGGTTAAACGTCATTTTGATCCAGTTCAGCTTGACGCGCAGAAAGCTGCGTTGCGTAAAGCGGATGATGATGCACTCGAAGCAGGAGATGTTACTCCTGAACAGCTTAATGCCCGAAATTTCGCTTTTGCGCATGTCGATTTTTCGAAGGCCAGATTGGATTTTTCCGATCACGTGCCGGATCTTGGAGATCCGGATATAGATCGAGAATAGGCCAAAGATCATCGTCGATTGGCGAAAGCGTTTTCAACCGGGCAATCAAAGGGGGATGGGAAGTCCTGCTCAGTACCGCCATGTGCAGCGCCTGCAGCACCGCATCGGTGGTCTGCCTGCTCTGCATCGACCAACCCACCACGCGGCGGGAATAGAGATCAATCACGACGGCCAGATAGACAAAGCCCTCCAGGGTCCGGAGTGGAGTAGGAAGCGCATGATTGTAACGTCGACGCCCGCCGAGATGAGGTGCACGGCGGTGGCGTGGCGGAAGGCATGTGGCGTCACATGCTTGGCACATAGCGTTGGCATGGTTTCGGCCGCTGTCCTCACGTAGGCAGCAAGCTTGAACCGGACCCCCGAGGCACTGAGGGGTTCGCCATAGCGGTTGACGAACAGCCGCTGGTCAGGCGCCTGTCATCGGTCCTGCAATTCTCCGCAAAAGTGGGCTTTGAAAATTCCCTAGTTGGTGGCCCCTTCATCTCATTCTGCCGGGGCTAGCCCCGGCAGAATGAGATGAGCCGACATCGTCCTCATCTCCTTTGCAGACGCGGAGACGGGGCCGATGATCCGACTTGGAGAATTGATGATGATCCTCGAGCTACATCGGCAGGGCGTATCGATATCCGCCATCGCCCGACGCACTGGTCGCGATCCCAAGACCATCCGCAAATATATCGAACGGGGCGTCGAAGCTCCGGTGTATGGCCCACGCGCCTTGGGGCGGCCGAACAAGCTGGCGCCCTATTTGGAATTTCTACGCGAGCGGGTGACGGCCTTTCCTGATCTGACGGCAGCGCGCCTGACGCGTGAAATCCGTGAGCTGGGCTATATGGGTGCTTATACCGCTGTGAAGCGGTTCCTGGCAGCGATCCGACCAGAAAATGGCCCCAAGCCCTTCGAGGTTCGGTTCGAGACGCCGCCTGGTATACAGGCGCAGGTCGACTTCGCCCGGTTCGTGGTCGACTTTACCGATGAGCCCGGCGTAAGCCGGATCGTTTGGCTGTTCAGCCTGGTGCTGGGGCATTCGCGCTTCCTGTTCGCGCGCTATGTCATGCATCAGGATCTCCAAACTCTGTTGCGCTGTCATATGCAGGCTTTTGAAACGATCGGCGGCGTCCCGATCGAGATCCTCTACGATCGCATGAAAACCGCCGTGACCGGGGAAGACGATCAGGGTCACATCATCTACAATCGATCATTGCTGGCTCTGGCGGGGCATTATCGCTTCGTTCCACGCGCCTGCCGCCCCTATCGGGCCAAGACCAAGGGAAAGGTCGAGCGGCCGTTCAGCTACATCCGCAAGGACTTCTTCCTGGGGCGGAGCTTCCGCAATCTGGAAGATCTCAACGTCCAGCTGGTCGACTGGCTCGATACCGTCGCCAACGTCCGTGTCCACGGCACCACGCAGCGGATCATCGCCGATGCCTTTGCCGCCGAGCAGCCTGAGTTGCAGCTGCTCCCGGCGCGTCGTCGAAATCCAGCAACTGCCTGACAAGATCCGGATCATCGACCTGGGCAATGTCATTGCCGAGCATCCTGTCCTGGAGGGGCGCCGGCAGTACAGGATCGATCCTGCGCATCGGACAAATGGCAGCGGCGCTAAGCGTCGTCACCACCCAAAGGATGCAATCACCATTGGCCGTATCGGCGAGCATGTCGCTGTGCGCTCTCTGGCGATCTATCAGGCGATCGGCAGCCAACTGGCGCGGGGAGAGCGGCCATGAACCATGGCGGTGCCGCGTCCCGCGTCGATAATATCCGCCGCAGTCTGGTCCATCTCAAAATGCCGCGCGCCTTGGAAATGCTCGACGCCACCCTGCGCGGAATCGAGCAGGGCAAGATCGATGGCGTTGAGGCGATCGACATATTGCTGAACGAAGAACTGTCGCTGCGGGAGAACCGCAGGATCAAGGCGGCCCTGCGCATGGCCAGGCTGCCGATCACCAAGACGCTGGACGGATATGACTTCTCCTTCCAGCCATCGCTCGACCGCAACCGGATCCTGGCGCTAGCCGGCCTCGACTTCATCAACCGGGCCGAGGTCGTGCATCTGCTGGGGCCGCCTGGCACCGGGAAAAGCCACATCGCGACCGCCCTCGCAGTCGAAGCCGTGAAGGCAGGCAAGAGCGTCTACTTCATCCCGCTCGCCGATCTGATCGCGGCGCTGGCCAAGGCTGAACGCGAGGGCACGTTGCGCGAAAGGATCCGCTTCTTGTGCCGCTCCTCCCTGCTCGTCGTCGACGAGATCGGATATCTCCCTGTCACGCCAGGCGGCGGCAACTTGTTCTTCCAGCTCGTCAACGCCCGATACGAAAAGGGCGCCATGATCCTCACATCCAACCGCGGCTTTGCCGAATGGGGCGAGGTCTTTGGCGATCCTGTGGTGGCCACCGCCTTGTTAGACCGCCTCCTTCACCATGCTGTAGTCGTCCAGATCGAGGGCTCGAGCTATCGCATGCGACAGCACGCCGACCTGCTGCCTGAGCACGCGCGCACATTCTCGCCTAACGAGGAGGGACGACCGTGTCTCGATTATGATCGTGCGATCGTACGACAGTTCGGCGGCAAGCCGCCGTCCCGCCGGTCGATCATTGGCTGGCTATTATTCCAGCGATTGGCTCGGCGCCGGCCGACGCGTTTTCTGCGAGGCGGTGTGTCCGATCTGCTCTCGCCTGAAATCGCCGCAAAAATGTGCCGAATGGCACCTCAGATGGGGTTTGCCGAAGTGCCTGGGGTTGGTCATGCGCCGCTGCTTGACGAACCTGAGGCATTAGAAATCATCCAGGATTTCCTTGGCAGATTTGCGCCATCGGTTGACGAAGGAAGCTAGCTCGCCTCGTGTCAGATGTCATTCATTCAGTTGAACTGCCAGCTTTCGTGTGTCTTTCGGATTAACGGCGACTGATTGCTCATCGTCACTGCAGGACGCTTTTTTCCGGCACCAAAGCCCTCGCTCTTGCCCGAAGCCGTCTACAAGCCCTCGCGCAATATTATTCCATCAGCACTGACGATGGTCGATCCTCAATTTGTTTGGGGTTCTTGTCCGAATAATAGCGTTTTTACTCGGAATTGGAACATCCTATTCCTACCGCAGACGAGGAAATCCTCGCAATCCTAACGGGGAGAGGAAATCATGAAAAAGATGCTATGTTCCAGCCTATCAGGCCTCGGCTTGACAATAAGTCTTTGCGCAGCACCTGCATTTGCTCAGGAAGACGCTCAGGCTGCGGGGCGCGGTCGCGACACCGATGCCCTGCTCGGCGAAATCGTTGTGACGGCAACAAAACAGGCTGGGGGGACCAACGCCCAGAGAGCACCTGTGGCGATCTCGGCTTTTGGTGAAGATCAGCTGCGTGCGATGCAGATCAAGGATATTTCCCAGATCGCGTTCAAGGCCCCCAATGTTTCGATGGATGACGTCGGAACCACCAAGGGTGTTGCGAACTTCAGCATCCGCGGCCTGGGCGTAAATTCCTCGATCCCCTCCATCGATCCGGCCGTGGGCACCTTCGTGGATGGTATCTATCAGGGCATCAATGGCGGTGTCGTCTTCGACGCCTTTGACCTCAAATCGGTCGAAGTGCTCCGTGGCCCCCAGGGGGTTCTCTTCGGTCGAAATGTCACGGGCGGCGCAGTTCTCGTCAACACCACAGATCCCACCGACACACTGAAATATGAATTCAAGGCCTCTGCCACGTCGGGCCTGCGAGGGACCGGCGGCAGCTATACCGTGTCCGGCGTGGTGCGTGGACCGTTGGTAAAAGATGTGTTGTCGGCCAAATTGGGTGTTTACTATAACAAGGATGATGGCTGGTTCGAGCGTACCGTCGGCGCGGCCAAGGAGGATTTTGGCAAGTCCCGCACCTGGCTGTTGAGGGGCGGCCTCAAGTTCACGCCATCGAGCGATCTATCGGTGCTGGTCAAATATGAGCATGGTGACTCGCACGGCGACGGGCCGGCAGGCCAATCCCATACGAACGGGGATGGGGTTCCGGGAGCATGGGGTAATTTCAGCCGCGATAGCTTCGGCTTCTCGATTGATGAACCCGGCTTCTATGATTCCAAATGGGATCAGGTGAGCGGCGAGATCAATCTTGATGTCGGTCCCGGTACCATCACGAACATAGCCGGTTATCGCCGCTACAAGCAAGAGGCTCTGTCCGACATCGATTCAAGTCCGAGGGATCTTTTTCACGCAAATATCGACGTTAAGCAGCACCAATTTTCGGATGAGCTACGTTTCAACGGAGATGTTGCAGACGATATCGAACTCACGACTGGATTTTTTTACTTCACTCAGAAGATTTATTATAACGAACATCGCCGGCTCCTTGGAGGCGCCCGTCACCAATATGGTGGGGGGTATCAGGACCAGGAGACATTTGGTCTGTTCGCTAATGTGGATTTCAAGCTCACAGATGCACTGACGATCAGCCCCGGTTTGCGTTGGTCCCATGAACGAAAGGACGACAAGATCGCTTCGCTTTCAGCGAATGTAAACAAGCCCTGCGACATCATCGATGGTACTTGCCCTTACGACTTTACGGGCAAGGTTTCGAAGGGCAGTTGGTCCCCTCGCTTGGGTATCCAATATGAAATTTCGCCGACCGTTAGAAGCTATGCCAACTATGCGCGGGCATATCGTGCCGGCGGCTTCAACTTTCGCAACACCGCAACCGATCTGGCGAATTTCGGCCCTGGGCCCTTCCGCGACGAAAAAGTCGATTCCTGGGAGCTGGGTTTCAAGACGGAGCCGTTCGGTCGTGCGCGCTTCAATGTCGCGGCATTCTACATGAAAATTGCCGACATGCAGCGCGAGGTGAATTTGTCAGATCCTGTTTCGGGCGTGGTGCAGGTCATCAAAAATACGGCTGATGCGAGAATCATGGGTATCGAAGCCGACGCGACGATCCCACTTGCGGAGGGCGTTGTTCTTGAGGGATCTGCCGGCTACACGGACGGAAAATATACTAATGTCATTTTCGATCTCAACGGTGACGGTCTCGTAAACAGGGCGGACAAGGATCTCGATATCCCACGTCTCGCTCCTTTCACGGCAAATATCGGCCTCTCTGTGGAAAGAGATCTGCCAGCAGTTGGGACGACAACGCTCCGGGTGGGGTATTCGCATCGCGACAGTTCGGCTTATACCGATAACAATCGCGGTCAACTCAATGCTGCCGACCGGATCGATGCGAGCTTGGCCTTCCACGTTCTCGATGACAGGGGGACCATTACAATATTCGGTCAAAACCTCACAAACGACGTGCAGATCGGCGGGGATACGCAGTTGCCGGCACGGCTCGGACCTGTCCCCCTTGGTGGCACATTCTCGCCGCTCTCAAAAGGGCGCGTGTTTGGTGTTGAGCTTCGCTTCTCGAACTAAGTGACAGGATGGAATCTTGGGCCGGCATTTTGCCGGCCCATGCCAATTTAAAATCAGACATAGGATGGTTGAAAATGCCCCTCCAAATCGGAACCGGCAATCTTGCCGTCTACCTGCGGGACTGCTGCACGGAATTTTCCGGGCGCGTGGCGTTCGTTGAGGGGGATCGCGAACTTAGCTATGAAGCCCTGTGGTTGAAAGCCGGAGCGCTCGCGGGTTTCTTGCGCCAGCAATGCTCAGTAAACCTGGGCGACCGGGTCGCCGTTATGCTGCCTAACATCATGGCTTTTCCGATCGCCGTTGCGGGGATCGTGCGTGCGGGCGCAGTCCAGGTGAATATCAATCCCTATTATACCGCGCATGAGTTGAAGCATCTGCTAAATGATTCCGAGGCCGACGTTATCATCACAACGTCGCTTTCCCTGCCTGCGATCAGAGGGGCCGATGTCCGTTCGATACGATCGGTCATCTTGGTCGACAATTTGCATGAAGAAGACTTGCTCTCTCTACCGGCTATCTGGCAGGTCGCCGATTTCGAAGATGCCCTCGGCTCCAAGTTCCAGGCGCCGGATATCGTCGATCTTCAGGGGAAGGAGAATTTGGCGTTCCTTCAATATACGGGAGGGACAACTGGGCTGCCCAAAGGGGCGATGCTTAGCCACGGCAACATCATGGCGAATGTTCGGCAGTTTCAAGCGATTTGGGGTGAGGAGGATAGCGACAGGCAGATCAACGTCCTGACAGCCATTCCACTTTACCATATATTTGCGCTGACCGTGAACATGATGTGCATGCTTTCGCTAGGAGCGAAGAATGTCCTCATTCCCAATCCGCGCGATCTGGGGGAGATCTCTGCGCTCTGGCAACGTCACAAGATCAACTTTGTGACTGGGGTAAACACGTTGTTCAAGGCGCTTGCTGCGGAGTCTTCCTTTGCGGAATTGGACTTTGATCCCAAGCTGCTGGCGATGGGCGGCGGCGCGCCGGTGCAGGAGGTGGTCTCCTCACGTTGGAAGGCATTGACCGGCAGACATATTCGAGAAGGCTATGGCCTCTCCGAGACATCGCCTATTCTGACTTGCACACCGTTTGCCGAGGAACGGTTTCTCGGGAGCATTGGCGAGGTGGTCCCGGGGACCGAACTGGCTATTCGCGACGAGAATGGCGCCGATGTTCCAAGGGGAGAGGTTGGGGAGCTTTGCGCGCGCGGTCCCCAGGTAATGCAGGGCTATTGGCGACAACCGGCGGCGACATTGCAAGTCTTGACGAGCGATGGCTATTTTCGGACTGGAGACCTTGCGCGGCAGGATGAAAACGGCCGCTACTATATTGTCGACCGACAGAAGGACATGATTCTCGTGTCCGGCTTCAATGTCTACCCCAATGAGGTGGAAGCTGCCGTCTCGCAACTGGCTGAGGTGGTCGAGTGCGCTTGTGTCGGCGTTCCGGACCAAAACACCGGGGAAGCTGTTGTGCTGTTTGTTGTGGGTAGGACGCCAAACTTTGATGTGCAGCGCATTCGTGTTCACTGCCGAGAAAATATCGCGGCCTATAAGGTGCCACGTCATATCCATATGATCGAGGAAATGCCCAAATCGAGCGTTGGGAAGATCTTGCGACGCGAACTTCGCGACCGGTTGATCCATGGAAAAGTTATGGAAGAAAGCTAAGTTGAATAAGTCGGGTGCTGCTGAAGGCGAATTCGGTTTTGGCTAAGATCGAGAGCGATTGGCGTCAGGCTTCCAGAAACTCTCGAAGCATAGCTTGTGGAAATCCTCGGTAAACTCTCTCCGGATGGAGGCTAGGTCCATTGTCTTGGAGCCTGTCGAAAGAATTCTCACAAGTTTGCCGACGAACAATGCAAAGCCAAGTATGCCGGTAACGGGGGGCAAGCTTCGCTTCGCCGCAAGTTCAAAGACAGTTTGCCAACCGCGATAGATATCGCGAATGAAGCCCCAGATGGTTTGCCGGAGTTCTGGTCGCCGCGAGGCTTCGATCCAGGTCGAAAAAAATGCGAGGTTGAGCGCTGAAAATTCAGTGGCTTCGCGGATGAAAATGGTCGTCGTCACTTCGACCAGATTTTCGAAGGTCACAGCTTGACGATCGAGGCTTTGCATCACCCCGCGGTAACGCTGCTTGGAATTCTCCACGAGAAGCATGCCCGCCGAAGCAAGCAGTGCATCTGTTGTCCGGAAATGATATGCGGGCGCCGTTGATGTCAGGCCGGCTTTCTCCGCGACTGTTCGGAAGCTGACCTCTGCTGCGCCTTCTGATATCAGAAGGTCGATTGCAGCTCCGAGGATCAGATTACGGGTACGCTGCGCCTTGTTCGTCGCCGCTGGAGGCTTCGAGGGAGAGGAACATGTCGAGGGGGGCCAAAGGTCCGTGGGTTGGCCTTCGTGGTTCAGGACCTGGTCGACTTGCTCCTGATCCAGTCGCAGTGCCGTGACAAAAAACAGCAGTCCCATGACCAGATCGATCCCGGAACGAGCTATGCGGTGAGGATTGGGCTCTCCAGTAGCCTCAGCGATGTCAGACCATAATTTTGAAATGCTGACGTTCCAGGCTTGGGCGAGAGAAAGGCTTTCCTCATGGCGCACGGCGTCGAGGGAGATTTCCGCCCAGGCAAGTGTGAGCGTCCGATCTCTGCCTGTTGCATTTCCAACGAGCCGATAGGCGAAGTCACGAAAGCTGGGGGCCGCGCCCGATCTAAAGCGGGATGCTGCGCGCGCGAATGCGTCTGTATAGCGTTCCAGGATCGCTGAGGATGCGGCGGCCACGAGGCCAAATTTGCTGGGATAATAATAGTTGACAAGCGCAAGGCTAACTTTGGCACGCGAGGCAACCTGGCGGTAGCTAAGACCGGCGAGGCCCCTGTCAGCCATGACCGTCACAGTTGCGCGAATGATGCGGGCGCGCGCGTCGCGATCAGATTCGTCGGCGCCGGATACCGCGCGCTCGCCAAGGGCGGAGACTTGTCTGGCCTTGCTGTGATTCATTCTCTCTCTCCTAGCACGGCGGTTCGATTGAGCAACACAACCCACGGCATGTCGATTTGCCTTGACGTGAAACTGCATATCTGATTTTTGAGTGATCGTACAGGGCGAGAGTCCAGGCGGTTTGCTGGCTGCTTCTTTCGCAACTACGTAAGCAGGACTTGCTGATGTGGACAGCGAAGGGCTGCGAGTTCGACGACTCGTACAGGGTTTGAGCCTTGGAGGGAGTAAATGGTGTCGCTTTTTGATCTTACCGGCAAAGTAGCGCGTGAGACGGGGGGGGGGGGGGGGGGGGGCGTCGCGTGGGATCTGCAGGGCTGTCGTGGAAGCGTCGGCAAAGGCTGGCGCTCGGGTGGTGGTTTCGAGCGGGACGCAGGCGGCGCGCGAAGAAGTAGTCGCGAAGATCAATGTGGATTCGTCGATCGGGGCCATGATCGGAGCCGGCAAGATCAGCGCCTATAACATGTCGAAGGTCGCAGATCTTCAGCTGGTCCGCAACCTCGCTGTCGAGCCGGGGGATTCCAATATCCGCATTAACGCGATTACTCCCGGGTCATCCATGCTGATTTCGCCAAAGCACTTTGGGAAGATCCGGCTGCCGAGGTCAGCCTTTGCGAAGCACTGCCCCTCGGCAGGATCGGTGAGCCGGCCGGTATCGGCGGTGCTGCCGTTTTTCTCGCGTCTCAGGCAGCAGCTTACATCACAGGTCAATCAATCATCATTGATGGCGAGGCAACGGTTAGAAGCGTGCATTGACGCCCTGTCCGTTCACCGGCCTAATCGGAGCCGCATTATGCAGTTGAATTACCATCAGGATATTCTTGAAATCGTTCTGGACAATCCACCGGTCAATGCCCTTGGCGCAGCTTCGCGCCGCCAGTTGCTCGAGGCCTTGGACAGTGCCGAGGCCAATTCATGTGTAAGCGCAATTGTCATTCGGGGGGGGGGGCCCTGTTCTCGGGCGGCGCGGATATTTCCGAGTTTGATAAGCCTTGGGTTGAGCCCAGCCTTCCGGGCCTTGCCGACCGTCTTGAGCGCTGCCACAAGCCTGTAGTCGCAGCCATCCATGGCATTTGCTACGGTGGCGGCCTTGAACTTGCCCTCGCGTGCCACAGGCGCATCGCATCGCCTACAGCCAGAATGGCGCTTCCTGAAGTGCTGCTTGGACTTCTGCCCGGTGCCGGTGGAACGCAACGTTTGCCCCGCCTTATTGGAGCAAGGGCTGCGCTCAAGATGATGCTGGAAGGGGCGCCGGTGGACGCATCTACGGCCCTGGCACTGGGCTTGGTGGATCTGATCGCCGGTGATCTTGCTGTCGCTGCACTGGAGATGGCACGCCAGGTGGCCACGGATCAGATCCGGCGCACAGGCGATCTGCCCCTGCCCAAAGACTTGCGCGAGGCGGTTCTGGATGCGCGAGAAAATCTGTCAACAAGGTCTCTTAGTCCTGCGCAAGCGTATATCATCGATAGCGTTGCTGTAATGGATGAACTCTTCAGTGCGGGACAGGCGGTCGAAGCCAGACTGTTTACAGCGCTCCTTGCAACCGAAGCCTCGCGCGGGCTGCGCCATGCATTCTTTGGCGAGCGCAAGGTCGCCCGGATTCCCGGATTGTCCAAGGAGATCAATCAGCGCGACATCAAGCGCGTCGGAGTAGTGGGAGGCGGCGTCATGGGTACCGGGATCGCTATCGCTCTTCTCAATGCTGGACTGGACGTAACGATCGTTGATCTCCAGCCGGAAGTACGGGCCAGGGCCGAAGGCACCATAAGCGCCACCATTCAGCGTGATGTGAACAAAGGCCGGATTGATCAGCGGATCGCGGATGCACGTTTTGCTGCCCTTTGCATTGCCGATGATCTGTCAGCTATGTCCCGGGTCGACTTGGTTATCGAAGCCGTTTTCGAAGATATAAAGGTCAAGGAGAAGGTCTTTACCGCTCTTGAGCAACACACGCGTCCGGACGCTATTCTGGCCAGTAACACCTCCACCCTTGACCTGGATGTGATCGCAGGATTCGTCAAGAATCCCTCACGCGTCATAGGGCTGCACTTCTTCTCGCCCGCCAACATCATGAAATTGCTTGAGATCGTTCAAGGCCGTGAAACGGCACCGGAATTGCTCGTGGCTGCCATGGCATTCGCAAAGCGTATTGGTAAGATCGGTGTTATATCGGGCGTGTGTGACGGATTTATCGGCAACCGGATATTCGAAGAATATCTTCGTCAAGTCTACTTCATGCTCGAGGAAGGCGCACTTCCACAGCAAATCGATGCGGCAATGGAAAAATGGGGCATGGCCATGGGGCCATGCCGCACCATGGACCTTGCCGGTCAGGATATCGGGTGGGCCATTCGCAAGCGCAGGGCAATTCAAAATCCTGAACGCCCCTATTCGGGTATTCCAGATCGCATCTGCGAACGGGGCAGGTTCGGGCAAAAGTCGGGTAAAGGATTCTATCTTTATGCCGATGGCCGCACGGCGCGGGTTGATCCGGAAATAGAACAGCTCATTGTAGACTACTCTGATGAATTCGGCATCGAACGGCGCGAAATCAGCGACGATGAAATTATAAACCGCAGCCTCCTTGCAATGATCAACGAAGGTGCAAAAATCCTTGAGGAAGGTATCGCCTACCGTCCGATCGATATCGATATGACTTATTTGCTCGGATATGGGTTCGCACGTGAGCGCGGAGGGCCAATGTTCCAGGCTGATCTAATTGGTCTGCCGTCGGTGTTCGAGCAACTCAAAGCTCTTGCGCAAGGCCGCAATGGCTGGACTTGGACGCCGTCTCCGCTGATCGGGCGCTTGGCTGCCAGTGGCGAAAGCTTTGAATCTCTCAATCAGTAATCTCATAAATTCTGCGGAGAATTCCATGACCAATGTCTATCTTGTATCGGCTGCGCGAACAGCGATTGGGTCTTTTGGCGGCGCGTTGAAGGATCAGCAACCCGGTGAACTCGGAGCAATTCCGATCCGAGCCGCTATTGAGCGGAGCGGCTTGGCGCCCGAGTTAATCGAACATGTCGTGATGGGCAGTGTGGTGCTTACCGAGCCGCGTGATGCTTATGTGGCCCGGGTCGCTGCCATTACCGCAGGCATACCTAAGGAGGTTCCTGCACTGACGGTCAATCGGCTTTGCGGATCGGGATTGCAGGCCATTATCAGCGCTTCCCAGTCGATTATGTTGGGAGATTGCAATGTTGCGATTGGAGGTGGCGTCGAGGTGATGAGCCGGGCAGCCTATTATTCCCCTGGCACGCGCTGGGGACAAAGAATGGGCGATACAGTGATGCTTGATGGCCTCAACGGTGCCCTGACCGATCCGTTTCACAAAATTCATATGGGAGTGACGGCGGAAAATGTGGCCCGCGAATATCAGATCAGTCGCGCTGACCAGGATGCCTTGGCACTCGAGAGTCAGCAACGGGCTGCCCGGGCGATTGCGGAAGGACGTTTCCGTGATCAGATCGTTCCGGTAGAGATCAAATCGCGCAAGGGCTCTGTGGTCTTTGACACGGACGAGCATGTCCGCATGGACGCGCAAGCCTCGGATTTGGGAAGTCTTAAGCCTGTTTTCCAGCGAGAGAACGGAACGGTCACCGCAGGCAATGCCTCGGGTATCAACGATGGTGCGGGAGCTGTCCTCCTGGCATCGGAAGCTGCAGTCAGAGAGCATGGACTCGCGCCCCTTGCTCGCCTCGTTTCCTATGGCCATGCCGGCGTGGATCCAGCTTTTATGGGGATTGGGCCAGTACCAGCCACGCGACAGGCACTTGAACGTGCAGGTCTCTCGATCGATGCTCTGGATGTCATTGAATCGAACGAAGCTTTTGCCGCCCAGGCGTGCGCTGTTTCGAAGGAACTCGGATTCAATTCCGAGAAGGTAAATCCCAACGGCAGCGGCATTTCCCTTGGACATCCGGTTGGGGCTACCGGTGCGATCATCACAACCAAGCTGGTTTACGAGCTGCAACGCTCCGGTGGTCGCTTTGGCCTTGCTACCATGTGCATCGGCGGCGGCCAAGGGATCGCCGCGATTTGGGAACGTATCTGAATATCTGGAAGGATTAGAAATGAAGATCCTTGTGCCCGTGAAGCGGGTTATCGACTATAACGTAAAGCCGCGCGTGAAGGCGGATGGCACGGGCGTGGACCTGGCCAATGTCAAGATGAGCATGAACCCGTTCGACGAAATCGCCGTCGAGGAAGCCATTCGCCTGAAGGAAAAGGGCGCGGCGACCGAGGTCGTGGCGGTATCGATCGGCGTCGCCAAGGCGCAGGAAACGCTGCGCACGGCGCTGGCGATGGGCGCGGACCGCGCCATCCTGATCCAGACCGATGATGAGGTCGAACCGCTGGGTGTCGCCAAGCTGCTCGCCAAGGTTCAGGAAGAGGAAGGCGCTGGCCTGATCATCCTGGGCAAGCAGGCGATCGACGATGACAGCAACCAGACCGGCCAGATGCTCGCCGCGCTGCTGAACCTGCCGCAGGGCACCTTTGCCAGCAAGGTTGAGGTAGAGGGCGACAAGGTCAACGTCACCCGCGAAGTCGATGGCGGCCTGGAGACGGTGAAGCTCAACACCCCGGCGATCATCACCACCGACCTGCGCCTCAACGAGCCGCGCTATGCGTCGCTGCCGAACATCATGAAGGCCAAGTCCAAGCCGCTGGCGAACAAGACCCCGGCCGATTACAGCGTCGACATCGCCGCCCGTCTGGAGACGCTCAAGGTCTCCGAACCGCCCAAGCGTTCGGCCGGCATCAAGGTTGCCGATGTCGATGAACTGGTGGCCAAGCTTAAGGCTCTGGGAGTTGCAGCATGATGAAGACGCTCGTTTGGGTTGAACATGAGGGCGGCGCGGTCAAAGACGCGACCCTTTCCGCCGTGACCGCCGCCGCCAAGCTGGGCGAAGTCCATCTGCTGGTTGCCGGCCAGGGCGTCGACGGCGTGGCCGCCGAAGCCGCCAAGATCGCCGGCGTGGGCAAGGTCCATGTCGCCGACGACGCGGCCTTTGGCCATGCGCTGGCAGAGAATGTCGCGCCGCTGATCGTCGAACTGATGGGCCATCATGACGCGTTCGTCGCGCCGGCCACCAGCAACGGCAAGAATATCGCGCCGCGCGTCGCCGCCCTGCTGGACGTGATGCAGATCAGCGACATCCTGTCGGTCGAGAGCGAGGATACCTTCACGCGCCCGATCTATGCCGGCAATGCGATTGCCACCGTCAAGTCGAAGGACGCCAAGAAGGTCATCACCGTTCGCGGCACGGCCTTTGAAAAGGCGGCCAAGGACGGCGGCAATGGCGCGGTGGAAGCCGTGGCCTCGACCGGCGACAAGAGCATTTCCTCCTTCGTCGGTGCCGAGATCGCCAAGCTAGAACGCCCCGAACTGACCAGCGCCAAGATCATCGTGTCGGGTGGCCGCGCGCTGAAGGACGGTCCGACCTTCGAGGAATATATCATGCCGCTGGCCGACAAGCTGGGCGCGGCGGTCGGTGCCTCGCGCGCTGCGGTTGACGCGGGCTATGTCCCCAACGACTATCAGGTCGGCCAGACCGGCAAGATCGTCGCGCCGGAAGTCTATATCGCCGTCGGCATTTCCGGCGCGATCCAGCATCTGGCCGGCATGAAGGACAGCAAGACCATCGTCGCTATCAACAAGGACGAGGATGCGCCGATCTTCCAGGTGGCCGACATCGGCCTGGTCGGTGATCTGTTCAAGGTGGTGCCGGAACTGACCGGCAAATTGTGACACAACCGCCGGTCATAGATCTCTTATACGCTAAAGGAACGTATCGTGACTTTCCGTCCTCCAGTTGCCGAGCAGCGCTTCGTACTTGATCACGTCGTGCGGATGGCAGAAATTACCTCGCAGGACCAGTTCGCCGCTGCGGAGTCTGACATGGTCGACGCCATTCTCGATGGGGCCGCCTCCCTGGCGGCCAATGAGTGGGCGCCGCTCAACCGTGTCGGTGACACCAATCCGCCACGGTGGGACGACACTGTCGTAACAATGCCGCCCGGCTTTCGCGAGGCTTACCGGGCATATGTCGAGGGCGGATGGGGCACTATTGCAGCCCCCTCCGCATTTGAAGGGCAAGGCCTGCCTAGTACGCTCGCCTTCGCCGTTGCCGAAAGCCTGGGGGCGGCAAATCTTGGATTCAGTCTTGGGCCGATGCTCACACAGGGGGCGATCGAAGCCATTGTGAAGCATGGCTCCCCTGAACTCCAAGCCGCCTATCTTCCCAAGCTGGTCACGGGAGAGTGGACCGGGACGATGAACCTCACCGAGCCCAATGCGGGTTCGGATGTGGGGGCTCTTCGCTCGAGCGCAACGCCTGTCGGAGATGGCAGCTGGCGGGTAAAGGGAAACAAGATCTTCATTACCTTCGGCGAGCATGATCTTGCAGAGAATATCATTCACCTGGTGCTTGCTAGGACACCCGATGCGCCGGCAGGTACGCGAGGAATATCCCTTTTCCTGGTTCCCAAATTTCTGCCCGACGGAAGCAGGAATGATGTTCATTGTGCCTCCATCGAGCACAAGCTTGGCATTCACGCCTCTCCCACCTGCGTTATGTCTTTTGGCGACAATGAGGATTGTCGCGGATGGTTGATCGGGCCTGAATTTGGCGGAATGCGGGCGATGTTCACGATGATGAACAATGCGCGCCTCAATGTTGGCCTTCAAGGTGTCCAGATTGCTGAACGAGCGACCCAACAGGCCGTCGCTTATGCGCTTGAGCGAGTTCAGTCGTCTAGGGCGAGCAACCCCGAGGGCGGACCGGTAGCCATCATAGAGCATCCCGACGTGCGAAGGATGATTTTTCGTATGAAGGCGCAGACCCAGGCCATTCGTTCCCTTGTATATGCCGCGGCCGGTGAACTTGATCGTGCCCATCTTGGAATCAAAGGGGCAAAGCAGCGGCTGGATCTGCTCACTCCTCTTGCCAAGGCACATGGTACAGACGTCGGCTGTGAAGTGGCAAGCTTGGGTGTTCAGGTCCACGGGGGCATGGGCTTCATTGAGGAAACTGGTGCCGCGCAGCACTATCGAGATGTTCGCATAACCCCCATTTATGAAGGAACCAACGGTATTCAGGCTGCCGACCTGGTGGGCCGCAAACTCGTTGGAGATGAAGGCGAGCAGATGCATGCGCTCATTGGGGACGTCCGGTTGGAAACAAAGAATGCCGGATTACTCATTTTAGCTGATCAAATCTCCAGTCTCACCGAAATTCTCGTTAAAGCGTCAGTTGACGATAGATTGGCTGCTAGCGCGCCTTATCTTACGATGGTGTCGGTAATGACCTGCGGGTGGCTGATGGAACGCCAAAGGACGGCAGCAACCGAACTGATTGCAAACGGACAAGTTAGCCCCTCATTTCTCAAAGCTAAGATTGCCACTGTGAATTGGTATCTTGCGCATATCGTGCCCGAAGCGACAGGCCTTGCTGTTTCTGTGTCAGAGGGGGGCAAGGGGCTTTATGACCTGAATACCGAGGAATTGTCCGTCTGATGCTCGCACGAGACATTCGATAATTGATAGATAGGATATTGGATGATGGGCTTCCTTAAAGAAGCCTAATAATATCTGTTGCGATACATGATTCTTACATATGGCCGGAGTGGGAGCGGCAAATGCTCAAAATAGAACAATTGCGCTGCTTCGCCACGGCCGCGGACAAGGGCAGCCTCGTCGAGGCGGCGCGAATGTTGAACATGTCTTCCTCAGCCGTTGCCTATAATATCGAAGCGCTTGAAAAACTGCTCGACACGCGTCTCTTAATTCGACGCGCCTCTTCAGGCGTTTCTGTAACGCTGGATGGAGCGCGGCTACTGGAGCGCGCTCGTTCGTTTGTTCAAGAGGCAATTGAAATAGAGCAGCTATTCCCTGGGCGAGGTCGAAGCATCCATGGCGATTTAGTGGTTGGTTGCCAGGAGGGGCTAAGTTGGTCTCTGGTTCCTTTGGCGATAGATCGTCTTAGGAAACAGTATCCTGATCTAATTATTTCACAAAAAACGGTTTTTATGGAGGATGGCGTAAATCCAATATTATCTGCATCGGTTGACTTGCTTGTTACTTTTGTGCTGTGCGTTTCAACAAATTCGGACATTGAGACTGAGATTCTATGTGAGCCAAAGCCATATGCATTAATGCGCGCCAATCACCCACTTGTCCATCTAGGCAGGGCCATTAGCATTGCGGAGCTGGCCAAGTACCAGCAGTTGTTTATTCAGGACGGTCCCGCCCTAGAGCTCTTCAAAGCTATGTTCCAAGATAAAGGGCTTTCACCGGCCTACAATGTGGGTAGTAATACTAGCGCCTGCGCGCAGGCTGTCGTGGGGCGATGTGATAGTGTCTATCTGCGTTACGTTCGGTCGGCTCAAAATGTTTCACCATTGGGCGATCCTCTCGCCTGTGTTCCGGTGTCGGATATCGAGCGTGGGCCCTTGCTGGTGATCTCTTCAGTGAAGCGCAAATATGCACGGCGCCAAGCCAAGGTGGAAGCATTCATCTCAGCGTGCCGAGGACTGTTTGATGACGGCACCATGTTGGATCATCTGACTTATTAAAAGAGCGGAAGTTGTAGCACATTGTTTAGCAAAAACAGGTACTTGACTGCATCCGTCTTCGAGCCGCTATCCAATGTGCTACAACGAACTTCAACGTGCGGCATTAGTGCTTGGCCCAAAAATGGGCACAGGCTCGATCGACTTTATGGGCAAGGTAAATTCCTCTGCTTTCGGTATATGCTGATCTGTCCCCACTGAGTCGCTCAAGGGTTATGTTCTCAGGAAATAGGAGGGCGTGCAGCTCCATGCATGGCAATAGCTGTTAATGTGGATGTCGCCGTAGGGGGAAGAGAGCGGATTGGCCGGATCGAACACTTCCCAGAACGTGTCGGCGCCCGCATCGATCATCGCGCCCCAATAGCTTTCGAGCAGTGCCAGCGCGCGGGACTTTTCGCCGCAGGCGATCAGGGACTCCATCACATAATGATAGAGATAGGGGGTGGACGGCCTGATCGCGGCGGGGTCGGCCAGTGCGGCGCGCAGGGCTCTGCGGCCTTCGCGCGGTGACAGCAGGCCGCCCAGCATCATCCAGCTGGCGCCGGCCCAGCTGACCTGCCGCGCCGTGCCGCTGAGCACGCGGCCGCTGGCGGCGTCCCAATAAGCGGCGCGCCCGGCAGTGGTCATCATGGCGGCGCGGCGGGAGAGGCGAACTGCCTCATGCCTCAGCCCCAGTTGCAGGGCCAGATCGGCGGTGGCTTTCCAGGCGAAGGTCAGCAAGCCCTGGATGGCGGAGCCCTTGTCCAGCTTGTTCGACCAGTCGATGAAGATCCACATATTGCCCGGATCGATGAACAGCCCGGCTGGACTGATCCAGCGTTCGATCAACTCCAGCTGGCGCTGAGCCACCGGCCACAGGTCGCGCGCCGTGGCCACATCGCCCGTCGCGTCCAGATAGTCGCGCAGGGTGACGTTGAAAAGCGCCGCATAATCGACAATGTGCATGCCGCCATAGCGCGGATAGGGTTTTTCATAGACGCAGGCGGCGACCAGCCCGTCCTTGTCGCGATAGGCGGCAAACAGATAGAGGCAGCGTTTGACCAGATCATTGTTGCGGAAGCTGGCATAGTTGGCGAGGGCCTGAAGCCGCAGGTCGCCGACCCACAGACGCTGGTCGCGCCGCGGGCCATCCTCGAAACTTGTCTGCATGCAGTCGCGCAGAGTCGCCATCGCAACCTCGTCTATCCGTCGCAGCCGCGGGGTCGACCCCATCGGCACGGGCATCGGACCGGCTGAAGTGATTGCATGCGCGCGGACATTGCCGAATTTCACCGCGAAGCCGGGTGAGGTGTCGATCACATCGACCCGGACATAGCGGAAGGCGTAGCGGCGCGGCATCTTCACCGATTGCGGCAGATAATCGACGGTGATGATCTCTTCTGGCAACCACGCCTCGCTAATCTTGCCCTTATAGGGGTGCAGCGGTTCGGCGACATCGGGCTGCACCTCGCCGAAGGTCAGCTTCAGCCGGGCCGGGGCATCGGGTTCACGCCCGACGGTTTCCAGATCGAAGGACAGATGGCCGGTGCGATGCCCGCCAAAGTCGAGGATGAAGCTGTCGCCCTTGCGGAAGCTGCGGGTGGCAAAGTCTGTGATGCTGGCATCCTCTTCCACCCGGAAACGCAAGATTTGCGCCGGGTCGGGGATCATCTTCACCAGCGCAAGCGGTTGCTGCTCGACGCTTTGGAGCGCCGGCATCAACGCCTGCGCCTTGCGCGCCCATTCGGCATGGGGTTCGCCGGCGATGGCCGGCGCGAAACGGCTGCCCTGCGCCAGCGCGTCTGGCCCGGCCAACAGGGCGGATAGGGTGACGCCGGCGGCGCCACCCAGAAATTGCCGTCTGCCGATGGCAGGCGCGTGTTTCTGCATCGCGTCGCCCCTTAGCGGCTCTTGCCGGTCAGCGGCAGATCGCGCGAGGAGCCGCCGACCTGGACGATGCGCGTGCCCTTGGGCGTGGTCCAGCGTCCGGCCTTCTCGTCCCAATATTGCAGGCTGCGCGGTGCGACATGGACCGAGATCGTCTTGCGTTCCGATGGCGCCAGATGAATGCGATCGAAACCGGCGAGCGCGCGTACCGGGAAGGCGATTCCCTTCGGCGCCTTGGCGGGGGCGCCGAGATAGACCTGCGCCACTTCGTCCGACGCGCGCTGGCCGGTATTAGCGACGGTGAAGCGGACGTCAAGGCCGCCGTCGGCTGCGGGCTTCACGCTGAGGCCCGAATAGGCGAAGCTGGTGTAGCTGAGGCCGTGGCCGAAGGCGTAGAGCGGCGCCTTGTTCTGGCGGTCGAACCAGCGATAGCCGACGTCCAGCCCCTCCGAATAGGTGACGACGCCGTCCTCTTGCGCACCACGCTCGGGATAGCGCGGGTCGGTGGCGGGATAATCTTCCAGTGCCTTGCCCCAGGTGAAGGGCAGGCGACCCGCCGGGCTGACGCGCCCGGTCAGGATGTCGACCGTCGCTTCGCCCCCCTTGTCACCGCCCCACCACATGTTGAGCACCGCTTTCACCTTGCCCAGCCAGGGCATGTCGACGGGATAGCTGGTGTTGAGTACGACGATAGTGTTGGGGTTGGCGGCGCTTACATCCTCAATCAGCCTGTTCTGCTCCGGCGTCAGGCCGAAGATCGGGCTTTGCCGTGCCCAGGCGAAAACCACGGCCTTTTTCGCCTTTGCCGCGGTTTCGACGGCGTGGCGGTAATTGGCTTCCCGCTGCTGTGGCGTGACCCAGTTCAGGCGGATCTGGATCGGCGCGTGCGAGGTGTCAGCGCCGGTCGTGACCTCGATACTATGCTTGCCGGCGGTCAGTTCGACGTCGCGGCGGACATTGTTGAGATTGTCGGTGGTGGACAGCAGCGCGTCCTGACCCGGCTGTACCGTGTCGCCATGACGTGCGCCGGTCATGCCGCTGGAGCGACCGACCAGCTTGCCGTCGATCAGCAACTCGCCATGGGTGCCCAGCATCTGAAGATAGATGCCGTAAGTGCCGGCCGAGGGGATGTCGATCTCACCCTTCCAGCCCGGCTGGACGTCGGCGGGGAGGGCATTGGCGTTGCCGTCGGTGAAGTTGAGGGCGCTGTCCTGTGCGACCTTCCTGCCGTCGACATAGCGGGCGAGGCCCGGCGCGCCGTCGCTGCTGAAGCGGTCGGCGGGGATGGGCGTGCCGGTCATGTCGTTGGCGACGGCATAGGCGACATGGGCGCCGGCGCGGCCGCCCACCTCACGCTGGAGCAGGGCGGCGACACTGTTCTGGGTTTCGGGAAGGCCGAGCGAATGTTCGGCATTGATGCCCAGGGCCACGACCTGACCCGCGCCGGGGCCGATCAGCGCCAGATCGTCCATGTCCGTTTGGCTCAAAGGCAGGGCGGCGCCGTCATTCTTCAGCAGGACGGCGGAATCCGAGGCGGTCTTGCGGATGATGGGCGCGATGCGGGGATCGACCGCGCCGCCGGTGGGCTGGTGATTGCCCCGGTCGAGCAGGCCGAAGCGGTTCATTTCATGCACCACGCGATAGGCCGCTTCGTCGATCTGCGCCAGTTGCACCGTGCCGTCGGCCAGCGCGGAGGCCATGTTGACCGGCGCGGGATCGTCCGGGAACTGACCACGGAAGATCACCGACTTGATCGGTGCGCGCTCGCCCTTGCCCTCTTCCGGCACGGCGCGACCGAAGACGCGGCCGAGCACGTCCATGGTCATCTTGAGTGGTTCGACCGGCGCCTTGTCATTGTCGAAATAGGAACGGGTGATGGTGAGCCAGGGGCTGCCCTTTGGCATCAGGCCGGGCATTTCCATGTCGAGGCCGGTGTTGATGTCGGTCGGCTTGTGCACCGCGCCCCAGTCGGACGTGACGAAGCCCTTGAAGCCCAGTTCCTTGCGCAGGGTGACGTTGAGCAGATCGTCATTGGCGCAGGCATATTTGCCGTTAGTGTAATTATAAGCGCACATCAGCGAGGAGACGCCGGCGTCGATCACCGCCTCGAACGGGGCGAGATAGACTTCATGCATGGTCTGTTCGTCCATGACCGTCTTGTAGCCGCGCAGGTCATAGCCGAGATAATGTTTGGCCTGCGCCATCACGCCCTGGCCCTGGATGCCGCGCACCTGCGCCGCGCCCATGATGCCCGACAGATAGGGGTCTTCGCCATAGGTGTTCCAGCCGCGGCTGAAATTGAGGTCGCGCATGATGTTGACGAACGGCTCCAGCGCCACGTCTACGCCGAGGCGCCGGGCTTCGAGGCCGACCACCGCGCCATTTTGTTCCGCATCCTCCCGGCTGAAGGTCGCGGCGAGCGCCATGGTCGCGGGCAGGGCGACTGAAGGTTCGCGGGTCAGGATGCCGGGCGGGCCATCGGCAAAGCGCATCGAGGGGATGCCGAGGCGCGGCACGCCCCGGAGATAGCCGGCGGCGGCCTGATCGGTCTTCGCATCTTCCTGCGCGCCGCGGATCATGTCGATCTTTTCATCGAGCGTCATCTTCGCCACCAGATCGCGGGCGCGCTGGTCGTCACCGCTTTCCGCCGCGGGCGCGGCGGTGGGGGCGATCGGCTGGGCGTGGAGCGGGGCGTGCATGCCCATGGCGGCCAGAAGGATGGCGCTCGTATGGAGCAGGGCCTGCCGCCCGTGGCGATGGATGTGGAAATGCCCCTTGGCGGCGCTGCGCGATTCTGTGTTCAATTCTGCCTCCGTTGATGGCGCCAGCAAAGCAAATTTAATTGAAATGTCAATTAATCTTTGATGCTTTTTAGAGGGGGTTTCAATTTTTTTGACGCCGGTTGAGGCTTTTCCAACGCCATTCGTTCATGCGCATTTCTCTATAGTTTTATCGCGACAAACTTACGCATTTCCATGGGTATTGGATCGTTCCGAGAAATGTGAAATTTCGTTGACAAAGCTTGCGTAATAAATGAACATTCAACTAATCCAGTGATCATTGCTGGTCTTGTCGACCTCAAAGGGGCGGGAAGGGGGAGTGAATGAATCGTCGAGATTTTCTGGCAGCAACGATCGCTATGGCAGCGGCGGGCTGTTCCACGGTTCCCAAAGTTGGCGTGTCGCGAAAAACGGCCTGGGGATTGCAGCTCTTCACAGTAGGCGCGCTGCTCGAACAGGATTTTGAAGGCACGCTCAGGCAGGTTGCCGATTTAGGGTACAGGGAAGTGGAAACGGTCGGCAGCTTCGGCCGCGACCCTGCCTGGCTGCGAGGGCAACTGGATCGGTTCGGGCTGGTTTCCCCGTCCCAGCATATCGCGTCCGACGAAGTCTATGCTTCCTTCGGCGCCTGGACGCGCAAGGAAATCACGACCGAGCAGAATCGCGAAAATTACGAGCGCGCCTTCCTGCCGGAAAAGGCGCTGGCGCTGGTTGAGGATGGCATCGGCAAGGCGAAGCTGCTGGGGCAGCGCTATGTGACCTGGCCGATCCTGATGCCGCGCATGCTGGCCGATCGCGCGATCCTGGACCGCTATATCGGCATTTTCAATCAGGCGGGGCGGATGTGCCGGGATGCCGGGCTGACCTTTGCCTTCCACAATCATCACCGCGAATTCCAGCGGCTGGGACCAGACATGATCTACGATCTGATCCTGAAGGGCACGGACCCGGAACTGGTAAAGATGGAACTGGATTTCTATTGGGTGACCAAGGCGGGGCAGGACCCCATCCCCTATTTCGAGAATAATCCGGGCCGTTATTTCGGCTGTCATGTGAAGGATGTGGACGCCGCCGGCGAATTTGCCGTGGTGGGCACCGGGCGGCTGGACCTGCCCCGCCTGATCGCCGCCGCACGCAAGGCCGGCGCGCAGCATTTCTTCGTCGAATATGACCGGTCGGACGATCCGATGGCGGCGATCCGCGACAGCATGGCCTATCTCAACAGGCTGCCCGCATGATCGATCATGACCTGACGAACCGGCGCGCCTGGATCGCGGTGATCCTGTGCATGATCGCCTATATATTCTCCTTCATCGACCGGCAGATCATGGCGTTGCTGATCGGCCCGATCCAGGCCGACCTTGGCATTTCCGATACCCAGTTCGGGCTGCTGCACGGTTTCGCCTTCTCCATCTTCTATGCGACGATGGGGATACCGATCGCGGCCCTTTCCGACCGCAAGTCGCGGCCGGTCATCATTGCCGTCGGCGTCGCCTTCTGGAGCCTTGCCACGGCGGCGTGCGGCTTGGCACGCGGCTTCTTGCAACTGTTTTTGGCGCGGGTGTGCGTCGGCGCGGGGGAGGCGGCGCTGTCGCCGGCGACCTATTCGCTCATCAGCGACCTGTTCCCCAAGGAAAAGCTGGGACGGGCAGTGGCGGTCTATTCGCTCGGTTCCTTCATGGGGACGGGCATCGCCTTTCTGCTGGGGGGCTGGGTGATCGGCGCGGTCAGCGCGGGCGGGCCGCAATATTGGCTGGGCCTGCGCCTTGCCGCCTGGCAGATGACGTTCATCATCGTGGGGGCGCCCGGCCTGCTGCTGGCGCTGGTAATGCTGGCGACGATCCGCGACCCGCGTGTGCGGCAGGCCGGCCGGGCCGGGCAGGGTGCGGGCGCATCCGCAGCCAAGGCCGTTCCCTCGGTGGTGGAGGTGATGCGCTTCCTGGCGCGCAACCGGGCGATCTTTCTGCCGCACATGATGGGCTACACGCTGGCGGCGATGACCTTGTTCTCGCTATTGTCCTGGTCGCCGGCCTATCTGATGCGCGTGTTCGCGCTGACGCCGGGGGAGAGCGGGCTTCGTCTGGGCTGGGTCGCGATCTTCGCGGCGGGTGGCGGCGTGCTGGCGAGCGGCGCGATCATGGACCGGCTGACCCGGTCCGGCAGCAAGGATGCGCCGTTCCGCACCGGCATCATCGGCGCGCTGGGCGCGGTGCCGCCGATCGCCCTGCTGCCCTGGGCGGGGAGCGTCGATCAGGCGACGCTACTGCTGGCCATCGCCTTCTTCTTCGCCTCATTCCCCATGCCGCCGTCCACCGCCGT
This sequence comes from Sphingobium rhizovicinum, assembly GCF_042647625.1. NCBI lineage: Bacteria > Pseudomonadati > Pseudomonadota > Alphaproteobacteria > Sphingomonadales > Sphingobiaceae > Sphingobium > Sphingobium rhizovicinum. Next base: position 1,792,269 of record NZ_JBHRVU010000004.1, read on the forward strand.
CATGCAGATCGTCGCGCCGCCTGCGATGCGATCGCGCGTGTCGGCCCTGTTCCTGGGCGTCAATTCGCTGATCGGCATGGGGCTGAGCAGCGCGCTGGTGGGGATGGCGAACGACCGATGGTTCGGCGGGCCGCAAGGCACGGGGCATTCGCTCGCGCTGGTCGCCGCCGGTGCGGCGCTGCTGGCAGTGCCCGTGCTGAGCCGTGGTCTGGTGCCGTTCCGCCGCTATGTTGAAAACAGGTTATAACTTCCGATAATCCAGAGGTCGCATGACATCCCTGTTCCGTTCTTCCTGCCGCAAGCTGATCGGCGCCACGATGCTGGCCGGCGTATCGGCCCATGCCGCGCCCAAGCCGGCGGTGCAGGAAGGCATCATTATCGAGCGGGACCATTATGGCGTGCCGCATATTCATGCGCAGAGCCGGCCGGCGCTCTATTATGGGCTGGGCTATGCAATCGGTCAGGACCGGTTGTTCCAGATGGAAATGATGCGCCGGTCCGTCTGGGGTGAGGTGGCCGAGATATTGGGGCCGTCCTTCGTCGATTTTGATCGCGAGACGCGCCAGCGCGGCTATACCCGCGCCGAAGTCACGGCGCGGCTGGCGGCGCTGAAGCCGGCCGAACGCGCGCTGTTCAGGGCCTATGCCGACGGCCTGAATGCCTGGATCGCCAAGGGTAGCCTGCCGAGCCAGTTCGCTGCGCTAGGCTTTGCGCCAAAGCCATGGACTGCGGAGGATCTGGCGCAGATCTTCATCGGCAATGTTGCGGTTCGCTTCACCGACAAGACACAGGAACTCGACAATGCGGCGATGCTGGACCAGCTAACCAGTCAGTTCGGTGCCGCGCGGGCGCGGGCGATGTTCGATGATCTGGTGCCGCTGGAGGAAGACCCGGAAGCGGTCACGTCGCTGGCGGCGGGCGACTGGACCGGCAAGAGCCTGCGCGCCCGGTCGGTCGTGGGGCAGCCGCATGTTGCGGCTGGCGGGCCGGGCGTCGCGGCGGCGGCGGAAGGGGTCGGCAAGGCCGATACCATGCTGGGCGCCAGAATGGCGTCGCTGGCGCTCAACGATCATGGCGGCAGCAATGTGTGGGTCGTGGGCAAGGACAAGTCGGCGACCGGCTATCCGATGCTGATGGGCGGGCCGCAAATGGGCTTCACCATGCCGGGCTTCCTGTATGAGGCGGGATTGCACGGCGGGGGCATGGACGTGGTCGGCACGACGCCGATCGGCTTCATCCCGATTTTCTTCGGCCATAATGGGAATACGGCATGGTCGAGCACGGTGGGCCGGGGCGATGCCGTCGACAGCTTTGTCGAGCAGCTCGATCCGGCCGATCCGACCCGCTATTTCCACAAGGGCCAGTGGAAGAGGATGCAGGCGCGGACCGAGACGATCAGGGTCAAGGGTGCTCCCCCCGTGACCGCCACCTTCTATCGCACGGTCCATGGACCGGTGCTGCAGGTCGATGCGCAGAATCACCGGGCATATGCCCGTGCGCGGGCGTGGGAAGGGCATGAACTGGACACCGAAATGGCCTGGTTCGATTCGACGCTGGCGCAGGATTTCGACCAGTTCCACAAGGCGGCACTGCGATCGGCGATCAGCATCAACTGGTGGTATGCCGACCGGAAGGGCAATATCGGCATGGTCTATCCGGGCCGTTTCCCGATCCGCGGCGCCGATCAGGACCCCCGCTTGCCGTCCGACGGCACGGGGGCGAGCGACTGGCGTGGTTTCCTGCCGTCGTCGCAGCAGCCCTATCGCCTGAACCCGTCGCGCGGCTTCTTCACCAACTGGAACCAGCAGCCGATCAAGGGATGGTATTTCCCCGATACCGGATGGAGTTCGGTGGAGCGCGCGCGGTTGCTCCAGAATTTCGTCGAGAGCCATGACCGGCTGTCCGCCGCCGATATGGAGAAACTGGTCGAAGTGGCCAGCACCATGAGCCAGACGGCGGACTTCTTCATCCCCGGCCTGATCGCCGCGATCGGGCAGCAGGCGCCCGGCGATCCGCAATTACAGCAGGCACGCGACCTGCTGGCCGGATGGGACAGGCGGCGGATCGATGCCGATGGCGACGGCCGCTATGACAGCCCGGCGCTGGTCATCTATGATGCCTGGCTGGCGGCGATGACCGCGCGTCTTTTTGCCCCCGAGGTCGTCGGGCCGTCGCTGTCCAAATCGCTCGGCTACAAGCGCAGCGATACCTATGACATTGGGCGTGGTCCCAAGCTGCTGGCGCGGATATTGGCCGGCAAGACGGCGTCGCTGCCGGTCAAGGCGGACTATCTGGGCGGGCGGGATGCTACGTCGGTCCAGGTCGAAACGTTGCGGCTGGTCTTGGCGAAGCTCGCGGCTGCGCGCGGGGCGGATATGGCTCGCTGGTCCGACCCGATCCTGACAACCCAGTTCGCGACCGCCAACGCCCATAATGTGCCGCAAGGTTCGCGCGAGCCAGTTATCGTCCCGCTTGCGGAACGGGGTACTCAGAATCACCTTATTGAACTGCGCCCAACCGGGGCAGTGGGCCGTAATGTGGTAGCGCCGGGCCAGGCCGAAGAGGGCGCGCAACATGTCCTCGATCAGGTCGGCCTGTTCCGGGAATTTCAGTACAAACCGATGCTGTTCTCCGACCGTGAAATTGCGCAAAATGCTGAAAATAAAGAGATTTTAAACGATCCCTACCGGTGATTAGCGGCGTAGCGAATTAATGAAACGTCGTTGCGTGGTGATAGCGTAAAGTGCAATAAAAATACTTGAAGATTACGATATAATGACATAAAAAATTGATGTCGTTCGGTAACAAAACAAGAGCGAAAGGGGTTTTAGCGATGAAACAGTTCAAGCGTTTGAGCAGTGTGAGTCTGGTCGTGCTGGCAGGCTTCCATGCAAGTGCGGCCATGGCGCAGACGGCCGAGCAGTCCTCTGGCGGTATCGACGAAATTGTCGTTACGGCTGAAAAGCGGGAAACATCGGTTCAGAAGACGGCGATCGCCATCACCGCTTTCGATCAAAAGGCGCTGGAAAAGAATGGTGTTTCCACGCTGACGGATATCGCGGCGATCGCGCCGGGGGTGGGCATCTCCAAGAACTCCGCCAACGTCATCATCGCGGTGCGCGGCGTTTCGAGCCAGAACACCAATGAAATCGGCGATCCGGCCATCTCGATCGCGCAGGATGGTTTCTACATCCAGAAGCCCTTCGGCTTTGGCGATTCGATGTTCGATCTCGAGCGCGTCGAAGTCCTGCGTGGCCCACAAGGTACGCTCTACGGCCGTAATGCCACGGGCGGCGCGATCAACGTCATCACCGCAAAGCCCAAGGACGAGTTCGAGGGCAAGGTTGCGGTCGGCGTGGGCAATTACGACCAGATCACGACCGAGGGCATGATCAACCTGCCGGTCACGGACACGCTGGCGGTTCGCGCGGCGTTCTCGACCAGCAAGCATGACGGCTATCGCGTCAATGAGGCGCCTGCGCGCGCCGGCGACGACGCTGACTCCCAGTCGGTGCGCCTTCACGTTCAGTGGAAACCGACCGATCGCCTCAAGCTGTTGCTGACCGGCCAGTTGACCAAAATCGGCGGCGTCGGTCCGACGATGTGGGGCACGCCGCTGCGCTATACCTCCTCGGGTGCGATCGACACCAGCTATCGGCCGGACGTGGATGGCGACGGCACACCGCACAGCCTGCCAAACCAGTATATCGACACGACACTGCGCACGATCCAGTGGAACGGCGAATATGATCTGGGCTTTGCGAGCCTGGTCTATCTGGGTGGCTTCCGCGACACCGATTATTCGCAGTTGCGCGATCTGGACGGCACTACCAGCCAGGCGGCCTATATTCAGCCAACCGAGAAGGTGCATGACTGGTCCCACGAGGTCCGCCTGGTCTCTAACGGCAATGGCCGGTTCAAGTGGCAGATCGGCGGCTATCTGTTCCGCGAAACCTCGGACCTGTTCAGCCTGTTCCAGAGCTATGCGGTGGCCAATCCGCCGTCGAACATCTTCACCTTCTCCTATAATGTGAAGGCGAAGTCGAAGGCCGCCTTCGGGCAGGCAAGCTATGAAGTGATCGACGGGCTGAAGGCGGAGTTTGGTATCCGCTATTCGGACGACTATAAGAGCCGCACGGGCTACAGCAACACCGGCAGTGGCAATGTTGCGCAGGACGATGATGCCTCGAGCACCAAGACCACCTATCATGCTGGCCTGACCTACGACTATAGCCCGCGCAACATGGTCTACGCCAAGTTTGATACCGGCTATAAGGCGGGTGGCTTCAATACTGTGCCGGGGCAGAATACCCTGCCATATCAGCCGGAAACCATCACTTCCTGGGAAGTCGGCTCGAAAAATCGCTTCCTCGATAACAGCCTGCAACTGAACCTGTCGGCCTTCCTGTATAATTACAAGGATCAGCAGATTTCGGTGCGTGACCAGACGGTCGGTCTTTCGGCGGTATTCAACGCTGGTAAGTCGCGCATTTGGGGACTTGAGGCGGAAACCGTCTTCCAGCCGAGCGACGTCGACCGGTTTGATGCCAGCGCGGTATTCCTGCATTCGGAATATACCGAGCTTTGTCTCAACATCGCGACTGACGGTACCTGCGTGACCGACTATTCGGGCAACCGCTCGACCCAGGCGCCACGCTGGTCGTTCAATATGGGATATGAGCACAGCTTCGGGCTGCTCGGCGGCACGCTGACCCCGCGTGTCCAGACCCATATCGAAACCTCGTCCTTCTATGGGATCGAGAATTTCGCCTATCAGAAGCAGGACAGCTATTCGCGTAGCGACCTGATCGTGACCTTCACGCCGGAAAGCAAGAAGTGGAGCCTGCAGGGCTTCGTCCGCAACATCGAGGATGAAACGGTCATTACCAGCGCTGTCGCTAGCACGCGCTTTGGCACTTACAGTTACGGCATGGCGCCGCCGCGTACTTATGGCGCCAAGCTGACCTATAATTTCTAAATAGAGGCAGCGTTCGCAGGAGAGACCGCCGATGCGAAAGCATCGGCGGTCTTCTGTCGCGTTGGAAGGCTGAAAGCCGGCACTGTTTGCCGGCTATGACTTTGTGGGCTGTGTTAGCCAGCCAGGCTGCGCGTTATTGTCCGGAGAAGTTTGTTGAGCGTCGAAACATCCTTTTTCGACAGATCTTCAAAGGCGCGCTCGTAAATCCTGTTCGCTGCTTCCCAGGCCTTGCGACCAGCGACAACGCCTTCAGGGGTCAGCGAGACTTCGGTCACTCGGCCATCTGCCGCACTCTGCCTGCAATGCACCAGATTGTCGGCCTGCATGCGCTTCACGATCTTGGTCATGGTCGGCAACTTGACGATCGCATGGTCGGCAATCTCGCTGACGCTCATCGTCTCGCGGTTGCGCAATGTCATGAGCACACGCCACCGCGGGATGTCGAGGCCCAGCGGTTTAAGTGCCAGTTCCATTTGCAGCAGGTAGCGGCCGGTAAAGCGGGTGAGCCAGTAGAAGGGCCATTCCTCCATGTTGAAGGGGGCGGCGTCACCTGCAATTTCGGGTTCCTGTACCTCTTCAACCATCTGTGATCCCTGCTTGCGCGGGCTCCGGCACCCAGATGGCCCGCATCTCTCCCGCCCCAAAATCCCTACCGGGAGACCGGGGCATGTTCAAGCAAGAGAATGAATGAAAATTACTTGACTATTCACGTAATATGATCCAGCTTTCTGATATCAGCCATCAAGGGAAATCGGGGATGTCTGCTATCCTGATTGAAAGCTATGACGTGCCGGGCAGTGGTCCGTCCGTCGCAGTCAAGGACTGCATAGATATTGCGGGCGCGCGCACCTGCTGCGGCTCCCGGGCCTTTGCCGATGTCGCACCTGCACAGCGTAACGCCCACGTGGTGCAGGCTCTGGTTGAGGCCGGCTATCGGATCATTGCCAAGGCGAGCATGCACGAATTGGCCTACGGCATGACGGGCCTCAACGACTGGACGGGACATGTCGAAAATCCGCTCTATCCCGGCCTTATGCCCGGCGGATCATCCAGCGGTTCTGCCGCTGCAGTCGCTGCCGGACTGGTCGACCTGTCGCTCGGCACAGATACGGGTGGCTCGGTCCGCATGCCTGCAGCCTGTTGCGGTGTTATCGGTTTCAAGCCGAGCTTTGGACGGCTAAGCCGCGATGGCCTGACGCCAAGCGACAGCGACCTGGATTGTGTCGGCTTGTTCGCCCGCTCCATGTCGCTGATCGAAGGTGCCATGGAACAGATGGATCCTGATTTTGCGGTCGCTGACCCAGTTGCTCGGCCCGCCATAGGATTTGTAGAAGTCATCGCTGATGAAGAGGTGGCGGGCGCTGTTGCCGCTGCGCTTGCTTCGCTTTGGGATGCCGTCGAAACCTGCTCCCTGCCGCTTCTGGAGGACGCTTTCCAGGCTGGCGTCGTCAAAATGGCAGCAGAGGCTTCTGCCGCTTACGGTCATCTGGTGGACACAGGTCTGCTTGGCATTGATGTCGAACAACGTTTGCGCGCAGCACCCACGGTTGCAACGGTGGAACGCATGGTCTGGGCGCAAGAAGTCAAGGCCAGCTTCATTGCGCAGGTTGATGCCTTGCTGGAGCGCTTTGACGTCCTGGCGTTGCCGACACTGCCAGGATTTCCGCCGCACGTCGACGCAATGGGTGACGCGGCATCGATCCTGCGGCTGTCCTCTCTCGTGCGTCCTTTCAACCTCAGTTGCCATCCTGCGATCTCGCTGCCGCTGACAACGCCGTCAGGGCGACCGGCGGCGCTGCAACTGGTGGCGCGCCGGGGAGATGATGCACGGCTCTGCGCCATCGCGCGCTTGTTCGCCCATTCTGACCAGAATCTACAACATAAGGAAATTTGCTGATGAACGCGTTGAACGCCCTTTCCGGGCGGAGCGCCGCGGAAACGCCCGGCATCGCCCCCATTGGCGAAGAGCTGATCGCTTCTTTCCGCGCAAGAAGGCAGGAAATTGCGGCCCTTGGCCAATTGCCGGCCGACATAGTCGCCGAGCTGCGCCGCCTGGGCGTCTACAGGGCGCTTGTGTCGACCCGCTATGGTGGTCTGGAGGTGTCGCCTGCGACCTTCCTGAAGCTGATCGAGCGCTTGTCCGAGGCTGACGGCTCGATAGGCTGGGTGGCAAGCTTCGGTGTCTCGTCCATGTATCTGGCCTCTTTGCCGAGGGGGACGTTGGCCAAGGTCTATGCCGATGGGCCGGACGTGATCTTTGCAGGTGCGCTCTTCCCGCCGCAGGCAGCGGCGAAGGTCGAGGGTGGCCTCAAGGTGTCGGGGCGCTGGAAGTTCGGCAGCGGATCGACCGGGGCCGATATCATCGGCGTCGGCGTCAAAGTGGAAGGCGAGAAAGGCGGCCTTCCGCGCATGGCGGTCATGCCCGCCTCGTCGGTCGCGATCGAACGCAACTGGGATGTGATCGGCCTCCAGGGCACGGGTAGCCATGACCTGGTCGTCGACGAGGTCGTCGTACCAGAAGAATGGACCTTCATCCGGGGCGGCGCGCCGACACTCGACACGCCGCTTTATCGCTATCCCTCCATGGCCTTCGCCGCGCAGGTACTGGCGATCGTTGGTGTGGGTGTAGCGCGCGCCGCACTGGACGAAATCACGCAGATGGCGGGAGGGCGCGCCTCCATCACTGGAGCGCCGGTGCTGGCCGACCGCGCCTATGTGCAGACCGAGATTGCCAAGGCAGAAGCCAAACTCCGATCTGCCCGTGCCTTCTTCTACGAGGCGACCGAGGATGTTTGGGCTACCTTGTGCGCGGGCGATCCGGCATCACTCAAGCAAACGGGCTTGCTGCGCCTCGCCTCGAGCCACGTTGCGCGGATCGGCTGTGAAGTCGCCCAGACCGCCTTCATGCTGTCGGGCACAACCGGCATCTACAACGACCATCCGCTTGCGGCCTATGTCCATGACGCGATGGTGGTGGCCCAGCATGCCTTCCTGTCCGAAGGCACGTTTGCCAGCGCGGGCCGGGTGCTGCTCGGGCTCGACAACCCGCCCGGATTTCCCTGATCGACAAAAGGATCGCATTCATGACCGACACACCTGCCAAACCCCTGCGCGTCCTTTTCTGCGCTGCCGTGCTCCAGAATTTCTTCGATCTGCCCGCAACCGAGATCGGCAAGGTCTGGGCCGCCACTGGCGAGATGCTCAAGGGCATTCGTGACCTGCCGGGCGTGACCGTGCTGGGTACGCTGGACGATGACGAAACCATGGTCGGCACCTCGCCCAATGGCTGGCCCTGGACCTTCTACGTCATGGCGGACGTGCCCGATCGCGCGACGGTGGTCGCCGCCTGCAACCTGTTCCGCACCATCAAGGTCGGCGAGTATCGACTTTGGAAATATATGCGCGTCGAAGCCCGGGTCGGCCGGGAGTTGGTCATCCCCGCATGACAGAAGCCGGCGCCCTTGCCCTGTTGAGCCAGCGGATCGCATTGCTGGAAGCAGAGGCGGCGGTCCGGCGCGTCGTGATGGACTATTTCCGTCTGTGCGACACGCTGGGGCCGTCGACCCCGATGGATGTGCTGGGCGGGCTGTTCACCCGCGATGCTGTCTGGGAGGGCACGGGGCGCTATCGCAAGGCTTTCGGCCGGCATGAGGGGCGCGACGCCATCGTCGCCATGCTGGCCAGCTATACCAGCCCGCTGCACTTCAGACTGAACGGCCATTATCTCTCGTCCGAGACGATCGACGTCGCGGATGCGGGGCATGCCACCGGTCGCTGGATGATGTTGCAGGTATCGACCTATCGCGACGGCCGATCTGACTGCCGCAGTGCGGCTCTGACGATCGACTGTGTTTTCGAGGACGGTGCGTGGCGGATGTCCCGTTTCGTGACCGAGAATATTTTCTCCCGGGATGTCGGCCCGTGGAATGACGAGGCCGACATTTCCGTCCCCCAGCAAGACGCCGAGGAGGGCGCATGAGCACCACAGATTTCGCCGCGCTGGTGAAGGACGATCGCGTCCATACCGCGCTCTACAAGGATCCCGCTATCTTTGAGGAAGAGATGGACCGGATCTTCAACAATACATGGGTCTGGGTCGCCCATGAAAGTGACGTGCCAACGAAGAACACGTTCAAGACCAGTTTTGTTGGTAACCAGCCCGTGATCGTGACGCGGGACAAGGAAAGCAAAGTCCATGTCCTTCTGAACCGTTGCCGCCACCGCGCGGCAAGTGTGTGCGAGAAGAAGAAGGGCAAGGCCAGCGTCTTCGTCTGCCCCTATCACGGCTGGAGCTACGATCCCGACGGCCGCTTGCGTAAGGTGCCCCATGCCAAGGGCTATGACGAGGCGTTCGACACTACGGAGTTCCCGCTGATCTCGCTGCGGGTCGAAATCTATCAGGGCATGATCTTTGCCACATTCAACAGCGATATCGAACCGCTGGTGGATTTCCTGGGGCCGGCCAAGAAGTGGATGGACCTGTTCATGAAACAGGGTGCTGGCTTTGGCGTGAAGACGCTTGGCGAACACAAGTTCCGCTTTCCGGGCAACTGGAAAATCCAGCTAGAGAACACCACCGACGCCTATCATTTCCCGATCGTCCACAAGACCTTTCTCGACAGTCTCGACGCGGAGACGGAAAATGTCTTCGACGTGCTGGGGCAGGGCGGCTGGGTCGAGGATTTGGGCAATGGCCACAGCGTCATGGTGATGATCCCCGACCTCATCGACCTCGAAGATAATCTCGACGCGCCGATCCCTGATCGTTTCGCCGATCTGGCGCAGGAATTGCGCGACGAGGGGCATGACGATGCGACGGTGCGCAAGGTGGTGCGCGCCGTGGGCGGTTCGGGCTTCAACCTGAACCTGTTCCCCAATGTCGCCTGTTCCATGGCCTTTTTCCGCGTGCTGCGCCCGGTGGCGGTCGATGAGACGGAAATTACCCACGTCGCTATCGGCATGGACGGCGGCCCGGCAGCGGGCAACCGAGCGCGGTTGCGGCTGCATGAGCATTTCCAGGGGCCGATGGGCTTTGGCACGCCCGACGATGCCGAGGGCTGGGAGCGGGTGCAGCGCGGTGCGCGGACGGGCGATGATCTTTGGATCATGCTCAATCGCGGCGTTGATGCGCCCGATGGCGTGGCCGAGGTCGGCCATAATGCGGGTGACGTCAGTGCTGAGACCGGCATGAGGGCTGCCTATCAGCAGTGGAAGCGGATGATGAGCGCATGAGCTTCGATCTTCAGGAGAAAAATGTCGTGACGGATTTGCAGACGGGGGCGCCGACGTTCGAGGAGGCGATCGCCTTCATCTGGGCTGAAGCCGACATGCTTGACCGGCTGGACTACAAGCCCTGGCTCAAGCTTTGGACGCAGACCGGCAAATATATTATCCCGGTTGAGCGCGATGCCGATTATGTCGACGCGCTCAACATCGTCTATGACGACCAGGAGATGCGCCAGGCGCGCGCCAAGCGACTGTTGTCGGGTTTCTCCATGTCATCGGCGCCGCCGGCTCGGACCGTGCGAACGGTATCGCGGTTCGTGCTTGAGGCACGGGACGAGAGCTCGATCACGCTGCGCGGGGCGCAGATGCTGGCCGAATATAAATATGAGCATATGCGCTTCCTGCCCGCCGACACGCGTTATCGCATCGTTCGGGCGGAGGATGGCTCGCTCCTCCTTGATGAGAAGGTTGTGGCGCTGATCAACGCCGACGATTTCCAGTTTGGGATCGGATATCTGCTGTGAGCCGCCCGGAAAATCCGCGGACGCTGCTCATCACCGGCGGTTCGCAAGGGCTGGGCGCCGCTATTGCACGCGCCTTCCACGAGGCGGGCTACAATGTCGGGATCTCGGACATTGACGGCGCTGCGGCCCACGCACTGGCGCTGGAGCTTGATCCAAGCGGTGAAACCGCATTGGGCCTTACACTCGATGTACGCGACGAGGCTGCGTTCGAGGCTGCTCGCGACGCGCTCATCGCGCGCTGGGGATCAATCGAGGCATTGGTCAACAATGCCGTCGTCACCATCGTTCGCCCGGTACTGGAGATCAGTCCGGACGAGTTCGACAAGGTGCTGGCGGTCAATCTGCGGGGTACCTTCATTGGCTGCCAGGTCCTGGGCCGCTATTTCAAGAACAAGGGCCATGGCCGCATCGTCAACATTGCCTCGCTCGCGGGGCAAAATGGCGGGACGGCGACGGGCGCTCATTATGCCGCATCCAAGGGTGGAATCATCACCCTGACCAAGGTGTTTGCACGGGATCTCGCGCCGTTCGGCATAACCGTCAACGCGATCGCGCCGGGTCCGCTCGACCTGCCGTCGGTCCGGGCATTGGTACCCGAGGACAAGCTGGAGGGCATCGTTGCGGGCATTCCCGTCCGTCATCTGGGCTCGCCCGATTTCGTGGCTTCAACCACCGTCCATCTGGCCTCTCCCGAGGCTGCTTTCGCCAATGGTGCCATTTGGGACATCAATGGCGGCTTGCTGATGCGTTGAGGGCGACATGATCGAGACACAGTTATTTCGCGCCGCGATGGCGCGTCTGGGCGCTGCTGTAAACATCATTGTCACAGATGGCGCCGCCGGACGACATGGGATGACCGCATCGGCTGTGTGCAGCGTCAGCGACAGCCCAGCCTCGCTGCTGCTATGCATCAACAAGTCGGCGAGAATGCATGATGTGCTGAAAGATAATGGCCAACTGACGGTCAATGTGCTGGCGGGCGGGCAGGCCGGATTGTCTGGCACCTTTGCCGACAAGAACCTCGATATGGACGCACGTTTCGCGGCGGCAGACTGGACCATGCTGGGCCATGGCGTGCCGGCGCTGACCGGAGCGCTGGCAGCCTTTGGCTGTACCATTGCTTCGGTCGTGGAGATGGGCAGCCACAGCATCTTTCTGTGCGAGGTGCAGCATTTGCTGATTGGTGGGGAAGAGCCGGGACTGGTCTATTTCGACCGCCAATATCACGCGCTGCCGATGCGGGCTGCTGCCTGACATGGTTGCGGTCGAAATAGCGGCAAGCTTCGTTGCTGCCCGCAGGCGTGGCCATGGTCTGGCGAAATTTCCGGGCCTTTTCCCCTCTGACCTCGACGATGCCTATACGATCCAGCTGGCCGCCATCGATCTGTGGCCCGACGCTATTGCCGGCTGGAAGGTCGGACGCCTCAGTCCGGCATTGGCCGATCGCTTCGGGATGGATCGCTTCGTAGGACCGGTCTTTGCCGGCGGCGTTACCCATCTTGATGGAGGCGAGGAAGCAGATTTTCCGGTCTTCGTCGGCGGATCTGCTGCATTCGAAGCGGAATATGTCATGGTCCTGGGTGAAGATCAGCCGCCGCTGCAGACAGGGGTCGATATCGATCAGGCTCGGCGTCTGGTGGGTGAGGTAAGGATTGGCGTGGAGGTGGCTGGAAGTCCACTTGCCGTCATGCCGGATCTCGATGCGCTGGCGTCTATTGCAGATCTTGGCAATAATAATGGTCAGATTTTCGGGCCGGCCATTCCTCTTGAGGTACTCGGCGATCCGCGCGGCATGACCTGTACTACCCGCATAGACGGCACTTTGATGCGTAGCGCAACGGCTGCCGAGCTTCCTGGCGGCCCCTTGACTGCACTCGCCTTCGCACTTGATCAGTGCGCGAGACTGGGCTTCCCGCTCAAGGCGGGGCAGTTCGTATCAACCGGCGCAGTGACCGGCATGCACTGGATCCGGGCAGGCCAACGCTGTGTCGCCGATTTCGGACGCTTCGGCAGAATTGACTGCCTCGCTGTACCCCTCGGCCGCGCCTGATTCTTTCTATCAACAATTTATTTTCACGGAGGCCATGTGCCCGCAATTCATGTCACCGATCGTGCCGGTTCGAGCAGGATCATTCAGGCCGATGAGGGCCTCTCTCTGATGGAGGCACTGCGGGAAAACGGCTTTGACGAGCTGATGGCCTTGTGCGGAGGCTGTTGCTCCTGCGCCACCTGCCATGTCTATGTGATATCGGATGCGCTGCCGCCGATGAGCGAAGACGAAAATGACCTGCTCGACAGTAGCGATGCGCGGGAAGATGCCAGTCGTCTGTCTTGCCAGATCTCGCTCGGAGCCGAACATGAGGGCCTCCAGGTTGTGATCGCGCCGGAGGATTGAGCGAATGACTCGCTATGACGTTCTGATCGTGGGGGCCGGCCATGCCGGCGCGCAGGCGGCGATCTCGCTGCGGCAACACGGCTTCGAAGGCTCGGTCGGCATGATCGGCGACGAGAAGGATCCGCCCTATGAGCGCCCGCCTTTGTCCAAGGAATATTTCGCCGGCGACAAGAGCTTCGACCGTATCCTGATCCGCCCCGCCGCCTTCTGGGACGAGCGCAAGATCGACATGTTGCTGGGGCGCCGGGTCAAGAGCGTCGATCCGGCCGGCAAGTTCGTCACCGTCGGCGACGAGGAAATCGGCTATGACAAGCTGATCTGGTGTACCGGCGGCAGCCCCCGGATGCTGACCTGCAGCGGCGCCGAAGCCGCCAATGTCCATGCCGTGCGCCGCCGCGACGATGTCGACGCGATGATGGCGAAGATCGACAGCGTCAGCCATGTCACCATCATCGGCGGCGGCTATATTGGGCTGGAGGCCGCCGCCGTCCTGTCCAAGTTCGGCAAGACCGTGGTGCTGCTCGAAGCGCTCGACCGGGTGCTGGCCCGCGTCGCGGGCGAGGATCTCTCGCGCTTCTACGAGGCGGAGCATCGCGCCCATGGCGTCGACCTGCGCACCGGCGCGAAGATGGACTGTATCGCGGTCGAGGATGGCCGGGCCACCGCGGTGCTGATGCAGGATGGCGAGCGGATCGAAACCGACATGGTGATCGTAGGCATCGGCATCGTGCCCGAAACCGGCCCGCTGATCGCGGCGGGCGCCGCGGGGGGCAATGGCGTCGACGTCGACGAATATTGCCGCACCTCGCTGCCCGACATCTATGCCGTGGGCGATTGCGCAGCCCATGCCAACCGTTTTGCCGGCGGCGCGCAGATGCGCCTCGAATCCGTCCAGAACGCCAATGACCAGGCCAAGACCGCCGTCGCCCATATCCTCGGCAAGGAAGAGGCCTATGACGCCGTCCCCTGGTTCTGGTCGAACCAATATGATCTCAAGCTCCAGACCGTGGGCCTCTCGACCGGCTTCGACCAGACGGTGCTGCGCGGCGACCCCGCCACCCGCAGCTTCTCGGTGGTCTATCTGAAGGGCGGCAAGGTGATCGCGCTCGACTGCGTCAATGCGGTCAAGGACTATGTCCAGGGCCGCGCCCATGTGCTCTCGGCCGCCCATCTCGACCCGGTGCAGCTGGCCGATGCCGGCATTCCGCTCAAGGAAATTGCGGTGATCGGGGCGGTCAGTGAAGGAAGCTCGGTTGGCAGCATCTGACAAAGGTGGGAGGGCCGGCAGTCCCTGGGTCTGCCGGCCCCCACTCACTATAATCAGGTCTGCCTCCTGAGCATCACAATCCCCATTTATTCAGGCGAAACCCGCACTATGACCCGGCGATAGCTGCGCATGGTCAATTGCGCATCATCGCGGGCTTCGACGATCAGATGGAGCAGGGTCGGCATCTTGACCGCAGGTGCTGTCAGGACGATTTCCCGATCGGTGCATTTCTCGATCGAGAGCGTTGGAACTCTCGCCGTGCTGACCGATGTCGTGCTCGGTTCCTTATATTGCCAGCATTAAAGGTTGACAGCATCTCCATCCGGATCGCGCGTTCCTGACAGATTGAGCCTGAGTTGCTGTCCGGCAACCAATTCCCGCTCCACCGGCACAAGGCCGTGATCTTTTTCGATGCGAATGATCGGAGCATGATTTGCTGCCTTATATTGCGGGGCGAGAGTCCATTGCATGCGTGCAGCGAAATCGCCCTGATAGGCATCGCGCCACCGCCAGATGCTTGCCTGCGCTTGGCTATGCTGGCGCCCATCCTGACCAAGCGCTGTATCCGACACATCTGTCCAGATGCTCTGTCCGGCGCCAAGTCTGCCATAGCGACCGCCCCAGCTACCAAAATCGGGTGCTTCGGGAACCCCAAGGCCATTTGGGATGAGATAGAGAAAGGCGGGTGTGTCGCCTTCCATGACGAAGGCGGGCAGGGGATAGAGCGATCCCAGCGGACCCTTGATGATATTCTGCGTCAGCCATTCCTTCGATACCAGACGCGCATCGGGGCCTCCTTCGAACTTGTAGAAAGCTTCGCCGGAAATACCGGTCCAGGTCGCTCGCTCATAATGGTTGAAGGCGTGCAGACTTGCGATCCAGAACAGCTTGGGAAAGGTCTGACGGAGCCAGGGGCCGCTGTCGTCTTGATCCGAGATCGAATAGACGCGCAATCGCGAGACGAAGTCGGCCACCTGCTCGGGCGGACGGTCGTGCGACACACGCCAAAGCGCCTGCGCCAGAACATTGGCCCCGCCCCAGATCGATACCCAGACCGGGCGGCCATTGTCGGCCCGATCCACTGCTTCAATGATGGCGCGCGATCCGGCCGTATCATGGCCTTCATCGCTGGTTCCTGTCTCATTTCACGATGATCCCTTCCGTTGACACCGTGAAGATGATGGCCGCGAACGGAACCTGGGTGGCGGCGCAGCCCAATTTTCTCTACAATCTGGAAGGACGCTACGAGCAGACGCTCGATGGCTATCGCCTTGAGCACAATAATCCGGTTGCTCTCCCTCTCAAGGCTGACGTCAAGATGGTGTTCGGAAGTGACAATCTGCCCATTGGGCCGATGGTCGGCCTTTACACGGCGCTCACGCGTAAGGGATCGGACGGCAATGGGCCTCAATATTCATGGCCGGTAAAAGCGGAGGACAAGAATTCCGTTGGACAAGGTGGCCGGGCTGCTCCCGCATTTCAGATATCCGTACTTGTTAAACCTCCACCATTGTCCTGATTGGACGGATCTTCAGCCGCTGTTGCGCAGCGCGGTTGCGATCGCGTTGATCGACAGTTCGATGCCTTCCTTGATCCGGGCATCATCCTCGCCAGCGCGATAGCGCTTGAGCAGTTCGACCTGCAGCAGATTGAGCGGCTCGATATAGGGAAGCCGCAGCCGGATCGACGTCTCGGTCGTCGGGCTCCGTTCCAGCAGGCGCGACTGGCCGGTGGCCGCCAGCAACCCATCATGGGTCAGCGACCAGCCTTCGCGGATACGCCCGAACAGCGTTTCCGCCTTGGCCTGGTCCTCGACCAGCGGCAGGTATCGCGCCGCAATGCCCAGGTCCGACTTCGCCAGCACCATCTCCAGATTGGCCAGCGCCGACTGCAGGAAGGACCAGTGCTGCGCCATGTCCGCCAGCAGCGCCTTGTCCTCGAACGCGGCGATCGCATGGCCGAAACCATACCAGCCCGGCAGCATCACCCGCGCCTGCGCCCAGCTGAACACCCAGGGAATGGCGCGCAGATCCTCGATCGCGGTGCTCTTGGTCCGGCTCGCCGGACGCGACCCGATCTTGAGGCCGGAGATTTCCTGGATCGGGGTGAGCTGGCGGAAGAACTCCTTGAACCCCTCCGTGCCGTAAACCAGGTCGCGATAGGCGGTGAAGGCGTTCTTCGACAGCTCGTCCATCGCCGCGGCAAAGCGGGCGGCATCCTTCGCCGACACACCCTCGGGTTCCAGGCTGGCGAGCAGGGTCGCGCTGGTCATCGCCTCCAGATTGGTCATCGCCACGTCGCGCGTGCCGAACTTGGCGGCGATCACTTCGCCTTGTTCGGTGATACGGATGCGTCCCTGCACGCTGCCGCGCGGCTGCGCCTGGATCGCCTTGAAGGCGGAGCCGCCGCCACGCCCGACCGCGCCGCCCCGCCCATGGAACAGCTGCATCGCCGCCCCGGCCTCGGCAAAGACCGGCTCCAGCGCCTGGCTCGCCTTGTAGAGGCTCCAGGTCGAGGTGATGTAACCGCCATCCTTGTTGCTGTCGGAATAGCCGATCATCACTTCCTGATGGCCGCGCGCCTGCACCACCCCGGCAATTTCGGGCAGGCCGAAATAGGCGGTCATGATCTTGGGTGCGGCCTCAAGGTCGCCGATCGTCTCGAACAGCGGGATCGACATGATCGCCGCCTTGGCCGGGTCGCCATTTTCCGGCGCGCGCCACAGACCCGCTTCCTTCAGCAGGATATTGACCTCCAGCATGTCGGACACGCTTTCGGCCTTGGAAATGATATAATGGGTGATGCACTGCGGCCCATAGGTGCGGTGCGCCTCGGCGGCGGCATGGACGATCGCCAGCTCCGACGCCGTTTCCTCGGAATATTCCGAAAAGCGCGTGCCGAGCGGCCGGTTGGTCGCCAGCTCCTTGCGCAACAGGGCGATGCGGGCAAATTCGTCCAGCCCGGCATAATCCGCCTCGACCCCGGCGACCTTCAGCAGTTCGGCGACCACGCGCTGATGCACGTCGCTATTCTGCCGCATGTCGAGGGTGGCGAGATGGAAGCCGAAGGTTTCGACCGCGCGGATCAGCCGGCCGAGCGCGCCACCGGTCGACAGCGCGCCATCGCCCTCGCTCGCCAGCCCCTGCGCCACGGTGACGAGGTCGCGGCGGAAATCGCCCGGCGCGGCGTAAGGCTCGCCCTTGAGCGCCGACGGGCGCGGCGGGGCCTTGCCGACCAGATGGACATAGGTGGTCGCCAGCCGCGCATAGATGCCCGAAATGGCCCGGCGATAGGGCTCGTCCTGGCGGCTGGGCGATGCATCGCCGCTCGCCTCCGCCAGCGCCAGCACCGCTTCGGGCACATGGGCGAGTTCGGTCGAGACCGACAATTCCGCGCCCAGCGCATGGATCGATTCCATATAATAGGCCAGCGCCGCCTCGCAGCCGCGGCCCAGCGCCGATCGCAGCTGCGGCGCCTGGACGAACGGGTTGCCGTCACGGTCGCCGCCGATCCAGTTGCCGACCCGCAGGAAGCTGTGCGGCCGTGCGCCCAGCACCCGTTCCCACCGGCCATAAAGTGCCGGCAGCGTCGGCAGGAAGATGTCGCGGAAATAGGTCAGGACATTGTCGATCTCGTCCTGCACGAACAGCTTTTTGCGGCGCAGCGGGCGCGTCTGCCACAACAGCGCGATCTGGCGGAAGATCGCCTCGTCCAGATTCTCGCCATCATCCGTCTCGGTCCGTCCGGCATCCTTGAGCTGCATCAGGTCGGCGATGCGATTCTTGTGATCGATCATGCTCTTGCGCCGCACCTCGGTCGGGTGGGCAGTCAGCACCGGCACGATCAGGCTGTGCGACAGCAATTCCAGCACCGCATCCTTGCCGATGCCATGCGATTCGAGCTTCGCCACCGCCGACGCGACATCGGCGCCGGGTTCCGCCGCCACCCCCTGCCGATCCTCGGCCAGATTGGCGAGCATCGAGAACAGCATGAAGCCGCGGGTGAAGTTAAGCGTGTCGTCGAGATTGAGGGCATCGAGGCCCGTGTCGGTCAGGTCGGCGCCCTGCAGCCCGCGCGCGCGGTCGACCGAGGCGGAGCGGATATATTCGGTCTGCTTGTAGAGTTTCTCCCCGCCATAGGCCCGAATGACATCGCCCAGCAGGCGTCCCAGATAACGGATGTCGGGATTCTGCGTGATCGCAGGCGCGGATTGATGCTTTTTGGTGTTCATAGCCTTTCGCGACCTCATAGTCTGCTTTTGCGCCTACAACGCTTGTCGAAAGAGGTTCAGGGCTGCAGACAGCGTTTGGCGTGCAAGAAAGGGATCATATCGCGGCCCCTCATCCCGCATGAAGGCATGCTCAGCGTTATATTCCTGCCATTCATAGTTGGCGCCAACCTCTTCCAGCCGCGAACGGATCCGTTCGCGGCCGGCGAAAGGAATATGAGGATCCTGCCGTCCCCAGATGAAGAGTGCCTGGGCCTTGAGATCATCCAGGCGCGCCAATGTGTCGTCGGCGCGGCCCGCGCCCAGCGTGCCACTATGCACATCTGTGGGATAGAAACAGGCAGTGGCACCCACGCGATGATCGAACGCCGCGCGCAACGCAAGATGCCCGCCCAGGCACAGGCCGATCGTGCCGATGCTGCCGGTAGAGAGCTGATGACTGGTGAGGAAATCGATCGCGCAAAGAGCGTCTCGGTCATAGGCGTCGACCGATTTTTCGATCTTGAGATCATTGCCGCGTGCTGTCCCCTCGGACGAATAGGGCAGAGCCAGACCCGGAGCCAGATATTCGTGATAGACGTCAGGCGCTCCCACCAGGAAGCCATGCCCGGCGATGCTCGCTGCCAGTCGCCGGATCGGTCCGGTGACCTGATAAATTTCTGAGAAGAGGAGGAGAGCCGGATAGCGGCCAGGCGCGGAGGGGCGGGTGATGTGCATTCGCATTGTGCCGCCAGCGGCAAGGTCGATATCGCTGAACTCATCAGTGATGATGCGCATGAGGCACTCCTTTTGGAACAGCTTGGCCGCCACCGGCTGCGTGCGGCGCTAAAAAAATCTCTCGCCTTTCGAGAATCTTGGTCTCGAAAGGCGAGAGAAGAAGGCTCTCAGTAGGAGGGTAAGGGATGGAGAGCCTTAGAATTTGGCACGGAAACCGGCCGTGATGACCCGTTCGAACTGGTTATAGGTATGCTTGAAGGCCTTGTTGAATGCATAGTTCACCGGCGCCTCTTCAGTCAGGTTCGAACCATTGACGAAGATCTGGAGATTCTCGTTCACATCATAGGATGCGCCGAAGTCCAGATAGAGGGTCGGCCGCTGCCAATTGGCGACACCGGCCGTGCCCGTGGTCGGTGTGAACGACCAATGGCCATAGGTGCCCTGATATAGTTTGCTCAGATAGTTGGCAGCGATACGGGCCTGGAACTTGCTGTCCTGATACCAGAGCACGGCATTCACCTGATGCTTTGCAGTGTCGTTGAACGGCGCGTCCGAACCATCTGCCAGGATCAGTTTTTCACCTGTGGCCGCGTCGCGACCAGCCTGGCTGGGCGAGAAGGTGTAGGTGATCGACGTGCCCAGATATTTGAGGAAGCTTGGCAGGAAGGTGAAGCTCTGCTGATAGCCGAACTCGACGCCATAATAGCTGGCCCCCTTGCCCTGCGCGATGGTCAGCAGGGTTGCGCCGTTACGAATGACGCCGTCGCTGTCCGGCACCATGATGCTCGACTGATTCTGATAGGTATAGCTTTCGATCTGGGTCTTGAAGGCACCCAGTGACAGGATGGTATTGCCATTGGGATACCATTCGGCTGCGATGCTGCCGGACCGGGCGAACCAGGGGTCGAGCTCGGGATTGCCAAGCCGCTGTACGCTGCTGACGCGCTGGAAATCCTCGCCAATCTGTTCGGTATTGTAGAAGGTGATCTCGCTTCGGCCGAGGTTCTCCAGTGGCTGAAGCGCCTGTGTCTCATAATAGGCGGCCTTCAGGCGAAGCTTCGATCCGACATCGACGTTGAAATTGATGCTGGGCAGCGCCTTGGTTCGGCTGGTCTTGGTGTTCCGGTCGCCAAGATCGACATAGGCGGAGTGGTTGGGGTCGACGCCGACGATGATGTCGGGGTTCAGCAGGCCGCTCTGCACGATATTCTGCTGGACATTGAGCTTGGTATTGACTACGCGCACGCCGACATTGCCGCTCATCGCGATCGTGTCGGATAGGTCTCCCTTGAAATTGACCTGCATATAGGCGGAGAGCTGCTTCTCCTTGACGCCATAGGTGCGATCGGGCGCCACGATATACTGCCCCTCACCATAGAGCATGTCGCGGAATGCTTCCGGATCGGTCAGCGCCTTGGCGTTGATCAGGGGCAGCGTCACATTCAGGCCGCCGACGGGGCCGAAGTCGGAGACATTCTTGACGTAGGAGGCCAGCGTGCTGCTGTCGAGACCATAGACAGGCAGCGGGTCATAGGTAAGAGCCGAACCAGTGCCGCCGATGAACTTGCCGATGGCATAGCCCGCTTCGCCATATTTGGTCAGTACGCCGTTTCCGAAACCGGAGGGCGAGAAATAATCCTCGCGCACAACATCCATGTCGCGGTTCGAATAGCGCGCACCGAACGAGAGCGAGAGGGTGTCATCCTCATTTTCCCATTTGCCGTCCCCCCGCAGGATATTCTGGGTAGACTTGGTCTTGGTCCGCTCCAGCCAGGATGAATGGACATACCAGGCCGCCGGATCGGAGGCGAGCGAAGCAAGCTCGTCCCCGATATTGTAGTAGAGCGCATTCTTGCCCATGCCGATCGAGAAGGGATAGCTAAGCGTTTCGGGGATCGAGCCCGGATTGATATTGATCGCCTCGCCGCCTTCTGTCTGCGCGATCTGGGCAGAACTGGTCTGCTGGGCGACCGTCATGTCGCGAGAATCGCGCGTACCATGGCCATAGACCCAGCGGACGCTGCCGCTGAAGCCATCATCATTCTTGAAGCGCAGCTCCAGGTTGGTGTTGATCGCTTCGGTCTTGCGCAGGTTGGACTGGACGCCGGCGCGCAGACCATTGGTGAGCCCGTTGAAGGAGGTGACCAGATTATGCCGATATTCGGTCAGGTCGCTAATATCGACCGATGACAGGACCGAAGGCAGGCCGGTCGCCTGCGAATAAGCAGGCAGGGATGAGCGGCCACCGAAATTGCCGTTGACGAACAATTGCTGGCCAAAGGCCTTCTCGTCCATGCTGTTGTAGAGCACGTCGGCGACCAGTTCCAACTGGTCGTTCAGGCGGGCGTTGAAATTATAGGCGAGGCCAAAACGTTCGCGATTGGTCTCGCGCGAATTGACATAGGTGTTCCAGCCATTGGGGATCAGGAAATCGTCGGCCAGATCGCCATCGCCGTTCAGGTCCACGCTGTTGGGCGTGAACCAGGTGGAATATTCGTCGACTAGGTCGAGTTCGACCGACTGGAAGGAACTGGCGAGGCGGCTCTTGCCATAGGAAAAGCCCAGCGACATGCCGATATCATCGGTCGGCTTGTAGCCGATCAGCCCGTCGATCTTCTTGTCGACGCCGCCGACCATGCTGCCAAAGCCCAGTTCGCCACGGATGTTGGCGGTCAGACCGCCCTTGAGGGTCAGGCCGCGAATGGTCTGGAGATCGACCACGCCGCCGACGCCGCCATCGGTCAGGCTGGCATTTTGCGACTTGTAGACGACCACGCCATTGACGAGGCTGGCGGGGATGTCAGTGAAATTCGCTTCGCTGTTGACGATCGTTTCGGCATTGATGAAGCGTTCGCCATTAAGCGTCCCCAGCACCTGCGGCGCGCCGCGAATGACGACGCGGCCACCTTCGCCCGCGGTGCGCGAAATCTGGACCCCGGGAACTCGCTGCAATGAGTCGGCGATAGTCACGTCAGGCAGTTTGCCGATATCTTCCGCGACGATGGCGTCGACGATTTCTGCCGAGCGACGCTTGAGATCAATGCCTTTTTCCTGGGCAGCGCGAACGCCGGTGACGACGATGTCGCCGGTCGTGGCCTCCGGGGCCACTTCCTGTGCCTGGGCGGCACCGGCCAGCACGAACGCCGATATGGGCGCGCTGCCCAGCAGCAGCGCACGCGTCAGAAATATCATGGATTTCATGAGCAATCCTCCCCTTGATGTGGGCGCCTCCTGGCGGCCATCGCATTTGCGCAAATTGGCTTGTGTGCCGGTCTACTTAAATATATTTGATTTGCTTAATCGTTTTAGGCCTGCCTTCGTGCCGGTGTCAAGTTGATATCGCTCTAGCCAGGTGGGTGCCTGACATCGCGCACAAGGAGAGGGACGGGTGAGGAAAGAGCGCGGCGCGCCTGTGACCAGTCATATCGGGCAGGAGCGGGCATTGCTCGTCAGCCTTGATGACGCGCTGTCTGATCCGCAGCGCGTGCGCGCAATGGCCTCCGTGGCATGTTTCGCGGTCGATTCGCCTTTTTATCCAGGTGTGCGTGCCCCTTTGCCGCAGGGGGTAGCGGCAGAAGTAGAGCGGTTGTCATGGCCGGTGCTGGCGGAGCATTTTGGCTGTCGACGCGGACTGAATATCAAAAATGCGAGCTTTGCGCTGACCGTGACAGCACCAGCCCAACTGAGGCCGCCGCAGAGAATTCCGCATTATGACGGTACCAGCGACAGCCAGTTCGCTGCCCTCATTCACCTGGGGTTTGACGATCTTGGTGGGACGGGTTTTTTCCGCCACCGGTCGACTGGCTACGAATCAATCGGTCCGGAGCGGGAGCTGTCATATTTCGCGGCACTTCGCTCTGACCTGGAGCGTTTTGGGCGACCAAAGCCTTCATATATCGATGAGTCGACGGCTATCTATGAGCGGATTGCTGTCAGCTCCGCCCGTTTCAACCGGATGATCCTCTATCGCGGAAACATGCTGCATTCAGCCATGTTGCGTTTGCCGGAGGGACTGAGTGCATGTCCTGCGACAGGCCGACTGACCATCACCTGCTTCATCGACGCCGACTGATTGGCGAGGCGAGGGGCGCGCCCGCGAAAAATCCTCGCTCCGCCATTGACCGGGAGACGGGATGCTGGCAAATAATAAAACAAATATATTTAATATCGTGACGACGGAGGGGGTGCGGATATGTGTCCGGTAAACTCCATCGATCATCGGGTTTCAAAGGGTGATCCGCATCGCGAATGTTGGACTCCTGTTGTCATCAAAGGCGGCCTTTGGCTGCTCAGAAATGGCAAACAGAGGTGGCCCTTCAACGCCTTGGGGTAGGGACGGTGTAGGCCTTTGAGGTCTGAAGCGCTCTCCCCTGGGTTCGTCGGCCCGACTGCACGCGGGTCGGCGAACCCATCTTGCATCAAGCCACGCCGGGAGGCTGGCGTCGAACGCATAATATCTTAGGCAGGGCCTTGGGCCGGAAGAGAGAATGTTCATGAAAGATCTGCTGATCGCCGGGGTCGAGCTTGGTGGTACCAAATGCATCGCGACACTGGCGAATGGCCGGGGCGAGATCGTCGATCAGGCGCAATTTCCCACCACGACGCCCGACGAAACACTAAGGGCGCTGGAAATCTGCCTGCATCGTTGGTGGAATGGGCATCGCTTTGCTGCATTGGGCATCGCGTCCTTCGGTCCGGTCGATCTGACCCCGCAATCTCCCAGCTTCGGCTTTATCACCTCAACGCCCAAGCCCGGCTGGTGCGATGTCGATGTCGCACGGCGGCTGGCCGCGCCCTTTCCCGTTCCGATGACATTCGATACCGATGTCAATGGTGCGGCAATCGCGGAAGGTTGCTGGGGCGGTGCGCGCGGCCTGAGCGACTATGCCTATGTGACGGTGGGCACTGGCGTCGGTGTCGGGCTGATCGTGAACGGGCTTCCCACGCGGGGGCTGGGCCATTGCGAACTGGGCCATGTGCGCGTGCCACGCCTGCGCGGGGACGACTGGCCGGGCAGTTGTCCCTATCATGGCGATTGCGTGGAGGGGCTGGCAGCCGGCCCGGCGCTCAAGGCGCGCAAGCAGACCGAACATGTCTCGGCCGTTCCGGCGGAAGACCCAATGTGGGAAAGCGTCTCCTATGCTTTGGCGCAGATGTGCCATGTCATGGTGCTGGCCAGCGGGCCGCGTCGTATCCTGTTCGGCGGGGGCGTGATCAAGGGGCAGCCGCACCTTCTGTCCCGCACCGAGGCCATGCTGCGCGACAGCCTGGCGGGTTATGTCACGCTGGCAGGGGACAAGCCTTTCCTGCAATTGGCGGGTCTGGGCGATCGGGCTGGCCCGCTGGGGCCGATCGCCATGGGACTGTCGCTGCTGGGCATTCCCGAACCAGCCTGACTTCCTTGCTGCTTGGAGAAACAGCCCGGGACCACTGGTGCCGGGCTTTTCTCACGTCAGTGCCCCGCGGCCAGGCTGACTCGGTGCGCAGCCTGACCTGGACGGGCGCCAGCGACCAGCGCGAACAGCAGTAACAGGGCGTAGCAGACGGCCGGCACGATCATCGCCGGGCCATAGCCATGGATGCCCGACACCAGGCCGACCAGCGGCGGGATTGCAGCGCCGCCGACTATCGCCATGCACAGGAAACCGGACGTAGCCTCGGCGCTGGCACTGGAGCGTTCCAGTGTGAGGGTGAAGATCAACGGAAACATCACCGAATTGAACAGGCCGATCGAAAGGGCGGCGAAGCCTGCGCTGACGCCACCGATCTGCGCGACATACAGGCACAAGGCCATCGCGATGCCCGCCGCGAAGGCGAGTAGTCGGGCTGCGCTGATCCGCATCAGCAGGGCGGTCCCGGCAAGCCGGCCGATCATTGCGCCGCCCCAGTAAAGGGCGACGGCCTTGCCAGCTTCCTGCAGCGACACGCCGGCCTGTCCGTCATCGCCCATGATCGCGCCGATCAGCGGCATGGTGAAGGGCAAGTCGGATCGCCCCCAGACAGCGTCGGAATTGAGGAACAGCGCCATTTGCGATCCGATGGCGACTTCGGCCCCGACATAGAGGAATATCGCGAGCCCGCCGACCAGTGTCCAGGGCGATGACAGTGCGTCGCGCAGCAAGCCGCCGCCCCCGACGCATTCGTTTGCCGCCGTTGCGCGGCTCACCAGCACCTGCTGGATCAGGCGACGCCGAAAAAGGAAATAGGCAAGTAACAGGCCGATCAGGCCGCAGATCCAGAAATAAGCGGTGTCGATTCCAGCGAGGGCATCGGCACGGGCTTCTGGGGTGACGGTGGCGCCCTGCTTTACTTCCAGCCCATTAAGGAAGAGATGGGCGCCCAGGATCGGGCCGAGAAAGGTGCCAAAGGAGTTGAATGCCTGGCTCAGCGTCAGGCGCAGATGGCTGCGCTCCGGCGCGCCCAAGGCTGCGGCCAGCGGATTGGCCGAGACCTGAAGGATGGTGATGCCGCTGGCCAAGATGAACAGGCCGGCAAGGACCAGCGCGTAAATGGCCATATTCGCTGCGCTCAGCATGGTGAGGCAGCCGATGATCATCATCGCAAGGGCAGAGAGGATCGCATTGGCCGGCCCCAGCCGGCGCACTAGTCCGGCGGCGGGCAGCGACACTAGGCCATAGGCGATGAAGAATGCGGAGGTGCTCAGCTGCGCCATCAGGTCGGAAAGATTGAATATCCCCTTCACCGCGGCGACCAGCGGGTCGATCAGCGATGTGATCGCACCCCAGGCGAAAAACAGGGTGGTGACAGATAGAAAGGCACTGGTCGTGCCGCGTTCAGGCGGTTGCATTCGTCTCTCCGGGCTTGTTGTGCCCTTGCTATGTGGCCGCGCCCTCCACCACATCGGTGGTCCATAGTGCGGTCGGCTTGGGCAGATGAAAATGGCTGAAAGGCAGGATCGCGGCGCCCACGGCCGGCGCGTCTTCGGCCAGGAAGGCACGGCTGACCGGTGCCAGGACCGGGACATGGGGCGCCCGCTGGCGCAATTGCCGATTGAGGCGCAGGGCGATCTGATCGACCCAGGGGCCGGGGAGGCGGCCGCCGATCAGGATCGTGCCGGGATTGAGGAGGCAGTTGACTGCGATCAACGGATCGACCAGCCGCTCGACCGATCGATCGATCCACCGTTCGACAATGGCTGTCAATGCCGGATCGGATGCGCGGTGCGAAAACAGGTCGCCCAGCGTCATGCCGGCGCTGGCCAGTTCGACCGTCAGACCGGACAGCGACACGATATTCTGCAACTGGTCGCGTCCACCCGCTCCGTCATCGACCATCAGAAAGCCGATTTCGCCGCTGCGGCCATCAGCGCCGGGGAAATAGGTGCTGTCGAGCACCAGGCTGCCGCCCAGGCCCGAGGTGATGAGGATGTAGAAGAAGCTGGGATGCTTCTGCCCATGGCCCAGTTGCAACTCGCCGGTCGCGGCGGCGGCGGCATCATTTTCGATGAAGATCGGCAGCGCGATCGGCCGTTCGAACAGGGCGGCGATGTCGGTGTCTTCCCACCGGTCATAATCTCTTGGACGGCCGGGCAGGTCAACCAGTCCCATGTCGTCGGGCTTGGCCACGCCGATGCCAACCAGTGCGCTGGCATCGATGCCGGCTTCCTGGATCAGATTGTCGATCGAGCGGAGATAGAGGGACTGGACATCCTCGGGCGATGGAAAGGGGATTTCCCGCGAGACCCGCGCCAGGGTCTGGCCGGCAAAGTCCACCAGCACGATGGTGACATGGTCGCGGTCGATATTGACGCCGATGGCATAGCAGGCGGTCTTGTTGATCACCAGCTTGGTGGCCGGCTGCCCCCGGCCGCCACGCTTCTGGCCGGCTTCCTCGATCAGCCCCTCGCTGAGCAGCTTTTTCGTGATGTTGGCGATCGCGGGCGGGGTCAGGCCAGTGATATGGGCCAGATCGACGCGGGTCAGCGGCCCTTTCACGCGGATGGCATGCAAGGTAACCCGCTGATTATGGTCGGCGGCCCGTTCCAGATTGGTTCCTGAAAGCCGGATCTTATTTTGTGGCATCTTGTCCATCCATCCTGCGGCGCGCAAACGGCCGACATCCTAATCCCTGGCGCGTCGACGACGGGCCTTTCCTGTTTCGCTACGGGCGGATGCCGCCATGTGGCAAGGCGGGAACATTAAATCACTTTCCTTAATGAGGGTGCGGAGTGCGTGACAGGCCTGTTGCAAGGTCAATATCCTCCAGCGCGACGCCACGGGTTTCGGGAAAGAAGAACCAGACCACAAGCAGCTGCGCAGCCGTCGCAGCAGCGAAGATCGCAAATGGCCAGGCATGGCTCCACGCGGCGATGACGGGGAAGGCGAAGGAAATGAGTGCGTTGAGTACCCAATGGGTGGCGCTGCCCAGGGCCTGCCCACGGGCGCGGACCGGGGTGGGAAATATTTCGGAGAGATAGACCCAGATCACTGCCCCCTGCGAGACGGCGAAACTGACAATGAAAAGGATCAGCAGTGGCAGCAGCAACACGGCCCCGCTGCCGGTGGCATAAATGGCGGCAACGCCGCTCAGCGCCAGGCAGGTGCCGGCTGCGCCAATGAGCAGCAGCGGTCGTCGTCCGACCGAATCGATGATCGCCATGGCAAACAGGGTGGCGCCAAGATTGGCGAGCCCGATGGCCACTGCCTGCATGTCGGCGGACAGGCGGCTGAACCCGGCCGCTGCAAATATATCATTGATATAATAAAGGATCGCATTGATCCCCGACAACTGGTTGAAAGCTGCGATTGCCAGCGCCAGCAGGATCGGCCGGGCATGCTGATGCCAGTTGAGGCGCGCGCCAGGCGAGGGCGGCGTGACATCGGGCCAGTCGCCGCTGTCCATGCCCAGTCGCTTTGCCGCCAGCCGAGCCTGGACCATAAGGCCCTTGCTGGCCAGCCAGCGCGGGCTGGCTGGCAGGTCGAACATCAGGATCAGGAACAACAGTGATGGCAGGGCGGCAGCTGCCAGTTTCCAGCGCCAGGCGATCGCTTCAGGAAACTGCATGGCGATCAGGAAATTGCTGAGATAGGCGAGCAGGATCCCGGCCACGATATTGAACTGGAAAAGGCCAACCAGCAGGCCGCGTCGCCGGGCCGGGCTGATTTCCGATATGTAGACCGGCGCCAGTACGGAGGAGCCGCCTATTGCGAGGCCTCCGATGAAACGGGCGAGGGAAAAGGACCAGAAGCTGGGGGCCATGGCGGAGGCAAGGGCGGAGAGGAGGTAGGCCGCCGCGATCCAGATCAGCAGGGTGCGGCTGCCCCAGCGATCGCCGGGGCGCCCGGAACAGGTAGCCCCCACCAGCGTCCCCCACAGGGCGGCGGAAACGGCAAGGCCCAGGCCTGTCGGTGACAGGGCAAAGGCTGTCCGCAGCGAATCGGTGGCGCCGGAAATGACGGCCGTGTCAAAACCGAACAATAGCCCGGCAAGGCCGGCCGAAGCCGCAAAACGCACGGGCATGGCACCCGCTTGCCTGTCCATCATCACCCTCCAAATGAATATTTCAATTTGACTTATTAAATCAGTTCATTGCAGAACGCAAAGGGAAGCTGGCCAAGACCGGACCGGATTTTGACGAAGAACGGGGAGAGGATTTCATGCGCGCAATCATTCAGGCTCTGCTGGGATCGTCCCTCATTGCGCTGGGCGGCATGGCGATCGCTCAGCAGGGGGATAGCGCCGCGGCGCCTTATGGATCGGGCGCGACCTTCAATGCGATCTTTCTGGAAGGCGGCATCGGCATCGACCGCGCGATCGCGCCGGGATCGGCCCTGGCGACGGCGGGCGCGCCGCTCAGCCTGACCGCCTGGGTCCGGCCGGATCACATCGCGAAGGGCGACATTGCCCTGCTCCAGCTCGGCGCGCTGGCCGGGCAGGGGCCGCAATTGCTGCTCCGCGATGGCCGACCGGCGGTGAAGATGGCTGGCGCCATGGTGGCAGCGCCGCAGGCTCTGGTTGCCGACCGGTGGACGCATGTCAGTGCGACGATCGATCATGGCCAGGCGATACTCTATGTCGATGGCCGCGCGGTAGCGCGCGGTGCGGCCCAAATCGTCCCTTTCTCGCCCCAGATCCATGTCGTGCCGGCCCAGGCAGGCGCCGCGCATTTCGGCGGCGCACTGGCCGGGGCGGGGGTTGCGAGCGAACCGCTGACCGATGCGCAGGTCGCCGCCGCTGCGGCTGCGCGGCCGGATTTCGATCTCATCCAGTTCTGGCATGTCGGCGCGGGATGGGAATGGCAGAGCCGCGCCAATACCGGCCTGTGGAAACAGCAGGATGCCTGGACTCTGCCGCAGGGCAGGGGCGGCTATTCCAGCCCCGTCGCCAGGCCCGCGTCCGATGCGCCGGCCCTGGAAGCGGTCGCGGCTGATCGCTGGCGCGTCAATGGCTGGCAACTGGCGGCGGCTCCCGGCGTAAAGCAGGATGGTGCGGCCCTGTCGCGTCCGGGCAATCCGTCGGGGGAATGGCGCGTCGCGACCGTGCCGGGCACGGTCCTGACGACATTGGTGGACCGGGGCGTCTATCCCGACCCCTATTATGGCCTCAACAATATGGCGATTCCGGAAAGCCTGGCACGACAGGATTATTGGTATCGCACTCGCTTCATCCTGCCGGCCGACGTGGCAGGCAAGAAGCTCACCATCCTCTTCAACGGCATTAATTATGCGGGCGAGGCCTGGGCCAATGGCCAGCGTCTGGGCGCGACGATCGGCGCCTTCACGCGCGGGCAGTTCGCTTTCACAGCTGTTCCGGGCGAAAATGTCGTGGCGGTCCGTGTGTCGCCACCGCCTCATCCCGGCATTCCACACGAGCAGTCGATCAAGGCGGGCGTCGGCGAAAATGGCGGCCAGCTCGCGATCGACGGGCCGACCTTTGTCGCGACCGAGGGCTGGGACTGGATTCCGGGTATTCGCGATCGCAATACCGGTCTGTGGCAGGGCGTTGAATTGCAGGCGCATGGCGAAGTCCGCATACTCGATCCGCATGTCGTGACCGATCTGCCGCTACCACGCACCGACAGTGCCGACATCTTCATCACCGTGCCGTTGCGTAATGACGGCACAGCCAGTCGCCGCGTCACGGTACGCGCGGCGTTCGACGATGTGGTCGTGGAAAAGGCGATCGATCTGGCCCCGGGCGCAGGCGAAGTGCGCTTTGCCCCCACCGAGTTTGCGGCGCTGCGGGTCCGCAATCCCCGTCTCTGGTGGCCCAATGGCTATGGCGATCCGGCGCTTCACAGACTGGATCTGACGGCCAGCGTCGATGGCGCCGCGTCGGACTATCGATCGACCCGTTTCGGCATCCGCGAAGTCAGCTACGACCTCTCGCTGTTCGATGCGAAGGGCGCGCTGCGCCGCGTCAATGTGCAGACCACCAATGGCGGGCTGGCGGGCCAGAAGCTGATCGATGTCCGGCATGAAGCGATCAAGCAGAGCCCGAAGGGCTGGGCGGAATCGCTGACTGCGGCGGGCGAGGCTTCCCCCGCTGTCACCGCGCTGGGCGCTGCCGATACATTGCCCGAACCGCATCTCACCATCCGGGTCAATGGCGTGAAGATCGCGGCGCGAGGCGGCAATTGGGGCATGGACGATGCCATGAAGCGCATCTCGCGCGACCGATTGGAGCCCTATTTCCGCCTCGAAAAAGAAGCGCATATGAACATCATCCGCAACTGGATGGGTACCAATACGGAGCCGGAATTTTACGATCTGGCCGACGAATATGGCATGATGGTGCTCAATGACTTCTGGCAGTCGACCCAGAATTTCCAGGTCGAGCCGCAAGATCCGCAACTGTTCCTGGCCAATGCCCGCGACACGGTCAGTCGCTATCGCAACCATCCCTCCATCATCCTGTGGTTCGGTCGCAACGAAGGCGTGCCTTATCCGCTGCTGAACGAGAAGCTTGACGATCTGGTGTTCGAACTGGACGGCACGCGCTGGTTCACCGGCAGTTCCAACACGGTAAATCTGCAGGGTTCTGGTCCCTATAATTATCGCGCGCCCGAGGGCTATTTTACCGATCTCGCCTCCGGCTTTTCGGTCGAGACCGGCACGCCATCCCTGTCCACGCTGGAATCGGTTGCGGCGTCCGTGCCCCAGGCCGACCTCTGGCCGCTCAGTGACACGCTTGCCTATCATGACTGGCATTTCAGCGGGAATGGCGACACGAAGACCTTCATGTCGACGCTGGCGAACATGTTCGGCCCGGCAACCAGTTTCGAGGATTTCGAGCGCAAGGCGCAGATGATGAACCTCGAAACCCACAAGGCCATGTATGAGGGCTTTCTGGGCCATCTCTGGACCAAGAATAGCGGTCGGCTTCTGTGGATGACCCATCCGGCCTGGCCGTCGAACGCCTGGCAGATCCATAGCTGGGATTATGACACCCATGGCGCCTATTATGGGGCGAAGAAGGCGGTCGAGCCGGTTCACGTCCAGCTCAACCTGCCGGGCAATGAACTGATCGCGCTCAACACCACGCGCAATGCACTGCCCGGCCTCACCGCCAGCGTGAAGGTGGTCAGCCTTGACAACCGCACGCTGTTCAGCCGCAGCGACCGGCTGGACCTGCCCGCCAACCAGCGTGTGGAACTGGCGGCCGTCCCGCTTGAACGGCTGTTCGCCAGCGATCCGATGCTGCTGGTGTCGCTGCGTCTGACCGACAAGGCAGGCAAATTGCTGTCGGAGAATTTCTATTGGCGCGGCAAGGATGAGGCGGCCTATCGCGCGCTCGACGGGCTGCAACAGGTGCGGCTCGGCATGCAGGTCGGCGTGCCTGCACAGGTGGATGGCGAGCAGATGCTGACCGTCACCCTGGCCAATGACGCGGCGGTGCCGGTGCTCAATGCCAAGCTGACCCTGCTCGATGCGCGGGGCACCCGCATCCTGCCGGCCTATTATAGCGACAATTATCTCGCGCTGTTGCCGGGAGAAAAGCGCAGCGTCACCATCCGTTATCCCGCCAGCCAGAGCGGTGTCCCGTCCGTCACCCTGCGCGGATGGAATGTCGTGCCGCAGAGCGTCGCCGCCGGGCAGTGAGATGAAGCGGCATTTAGCCCTCTTCCTTGCGCCGCTGTTGCTGGCGGCGGCCGCGCCGCCGCAGGTGGCGGTGACCGGCGGCGTGATCGAGGGGATCGCAGGCGCATCGGATGATCCGCTGCTGTTTCGCGGCATCCCCTTTGCCGCTGCGCCGGTGGGGGCATTGCGCTGGCGGGCGCCGCAGCCGGTCACGCCCTGGCGCGGCGTGCGCATGGCCACCACGCGGGTGCCGGCATGCCTGCAGAATGATTATGGCTGGAACCGAAGCGATCATGTCGCGGGGAGCGAGGATTGCCTGACGCTGGACGTGGCGACCCCCGGGCTGGCTGGACATCGTCCGGTCATGGTCTGGATCCATGGTGGCAGCAACCGGGCCGGATCGGCAGGCGACACGGTCAAGGCGGCGCTGGCGCTACGCGGCATCGTGCTGGTCGCAATCCAGTATCGGCTAGGTATTTTCGGCTTTCTGAGCCATCGTGCTCTGTCGGCGGAAGCGGATGGCGCCAGCGGCAATTATGGGCTGATGGACCAGATTGTAGCGCTGCGCTGGGTACAGGACAATATTGCGCGTTTCGGTGGCGATCCCGCCAATGTCACCATTTTCGGCGAATCCGCCGGCGCCCAGGATGTCGGCCTGCTGCTGGCAGCGCCTACGGCCCGCCGGCTATTCGCCCGTGCCATCCTGCAAAGCGGAACCCCCAATTTCGGATTGCCCACCCGTCCGCTCGATCGCGCCTTGCGCATCGGCGATCAGCTTGACGCGCTGCTTGGCAGTGGCGGCAATGCCGGGCTGCTGCGTGGGGCATCGTCGGCCGCCGTGCTGGCAGCGGACCTGCGCCTGCATGACGAGCGACTGGAAAGTGATGATTTCCTGTGGCTGCGGCCGACTATCGACGGCGCCGTGCTGCCGGATGATCCGCGCAGTCTGTTACGGCAGGGGCCGGCGCGACCGGTCATCATCGGGTCCAATCGTGCCGAGTTCGGCTTGCCCGGCGGTCGCGCCCATCGCGACGCCAATGTCGATGCCGCTTTTGGCGCCCATGCCGGCAAGGCGCGCGCCTTCTATCGGCTCGACGATCCTGATCCCACCCCCGACCCGCGGCTGGGCGATCGAGACCTGCGGATCGCGACCGACATTCTCTTTCGCTGTCCTTCGGGTCGCTTGGCTGATCTTCTGGCGGAATCCGGCTGGCCGGTATGGCGCTATGAATTCGATCTGGCACCCGATGGTGGGCGCAGCTTCCATGGCGCTGATATAGACTATGTAATGGCAGACCAGCCGATAGGCTTGGCACTCTCGATGCAGGATTATTGGCTGGCCTTTGCCTACAGCGGCGTGCCCGCGCCGGCCGACAAGCCCGCGTGGCCCCGCTATGCGCCAGGCCGCCGCCATGTGACCTTCGATGCGCGCGGCGTTACGCCCGAGACATCGCTGGCGGCAATTCCGTGCGATTGGATGGACCGGATATGACGGGTGAAATCACGCGGCGCGCAATCATGGGCATGGCGGCGGCGCTGCCGCTGGGGACGGCGATGCCGGCCATGGCGCAGGATTGTCGGGTGGAAAATGACGCAGAAAGGCGGCTGCACAGCGATTTCGCCTGGCTGGATCGCTACGCCGCCGACAATCGCGTGCTGATCGACAGCGGTACGCAAACCGGTATCGTCTTCATCGGCGACAGCATCACTCAAGGGTGGAAGGACAAGCGACCGGCCTTCTTCACGCCCGGCCGGGTCAATCGCGGCATTAGCGGGCAGACCACGCCGCAGATGCTGTTGCGGATGATGGCGGATGTCATCGCGCTGAAGCCGCGCGCGGTGCATATCATGGCCGGGACCAACGACATTGCTGGCAATAGCGGGCCCATGACCCAAGCGATGAGCCGGGACAATCTGGCCGCCATGACAACGCTTGCCCGCGCGCACGATGTGCAGGTGCTGCTGAGCGCGATTCCGCCAGCGGCCAGCTTTCCCTGGCGGCCAGGCCTGGACACGCGCACGCCAATCGCCTCGCTCAATCGCTGGCTCAAAAGTCATGCGGAGCAGGGCGGTGCGACCTGGATCGACTATCATGCCGTCCTGGATGACGGCTCCGGCGGCATGAAGCCGGGGCTGGCGAAAGACGGCGTCCACCCCACCGAGGCGGGCTATGAGTTGATGGAGCGTCTGATCGCTCCGGTCCTTGCCGCCCAGCAGCTTTGAAACAAGGATGATTGCATGAAGCTCGTCGCGAATTTTGTCGAAAAGCCTTGGGGGCGCCATGACCTGCCGGACTGGGCGGCGGTGCCAGCGAACCTGAAAGACCCGATCGGTGAACTCTGGTTCACGCCGCCCGATGGCGCGCATCTGCCGTTGCTGGTCAAATATCTCTTCACCAGCGAGCGCCTGTCGGTCCAGGTTCATCCCGATGATGTGCAGGCGCGGGCGCGGGGACTGGCCAGCGGCAAGAGTGAATGCTGGTACATCATCGATGCACAGCCCGGCGCGACGCTTGGCATCGGCGTGCGGCGGCCACTCGATCCGCAGCAATTGCGTGACGCCGCGCTGGATGGATCGATCGAACGGGAAATGATCTGGCATCCGGTCGCACCGGGCGACTTCTTCTTCATTCCCGCCGGCACCGTCCATGCGGTGGGAGCGGGGATCATGCTGGTCGAAATTCAGCAGAATGTCGACGTGACCTATCGCCTCTATGATTATGGTCGCCCGCGCGAACTGCATCTGGCGGATGGCACAGCGGTGTCGCGCGCCTTGCCCTATGACATGGCCCAGGCGGTGCGGGCGTCACAGGGGGGGGCGGTCGAGCGCATACTGGCTCGCTGCCCGATCTTCACCGTGCTGCGGGCGACCGATGCCGACGGGCTGCGCGCACGACTGGGGCAGCAGCCGGTCTGGATCATCCCGCTGGCCGGCTTCGCCACGGCCGACGGCGACAGCGCGGGCGTGGGCGAATGCCTCTATCTCGACAGCCCGGCATCCCTGTGCCTGTCCGCCGATGCTATGGTCCTGGCTGCCGTAGAAGGGGCGTTGTGATGCGGGGACGTCGGGCGTTGCCTTTGCTGGCACTACCCTTGTTCACACTGGGCTATGCACTGCCGGCCGCCGCCCAGTCGCGGGTCGTTGCGTCGCCCGACGGGCATAACCGGATCAGCCTCACTCTGGATGCGCAGGGGCAGCCGCTCTGGTCGGTGGATCGGGATGGGCACCGCCTGGTCGACCCCTCGCCGCTGGGGCTGACATTGGACGACGGCCCCTTGGCGACCAATCTGGCGCTGACGGCCAGTCAGGCGTCGTCCGGGGAGGATCGCTATCCCATCGTCGCGGGCAAGGCGGCTTCCGCCGCCGATCGCTATCGCGCGCTGCGCGTGGAGCTGACACAAAAGGATGGCGCGAACCGCGCGCTGACGGTGGAACTGCGTGCCTATGATGATGGTGTGGCCTTTCGCACCATCCTGCCGGTTCAGCCGCAGATTGCCGTGTCGGTCATCCGTGAGGAGCGGACCGAATTTCGCGTCGCGGCCGACAGCCGTTGCTGGGGTTTCAACATCGGATCGTTCGGCAAGAGCCATGAGGGCGAATATGAGCCGGTCGAACCCGCCAAAGTAAGACCGCACAATCTGTTCGACCTCCCGATGCTGTGCGAAAGTGGCGGCAAGGCACTGGCCATCACTGAAGCTGGGCTGAGCGACTATGCCGGCCTTTATCTGACCGGGCGCGGCGATGGCGGCCCGGGCTTTGCGGCGCGCCTGTCACCGGCGCTCGACGATCCGAGGGTCGCGGTCCGTGGCAAGGTGGGGGCGCCGCTCGCCAGTCCCTGGCGGCTCGTCATGCTGGCGGACCGGGCGGGGGACCTGGCCGCCTCTACGCTGGTCACCAGCCTCGCCGAACCGTCGCGAGTGGCGCAGACCGACTGGATCAGGCCGGGCCTGTCGGCCTGGGACTGGTGGAACGGCCCCAGCCTGAAGGGGGTCGACAAAGCCGGCACCAACACCGCCACGGCCAAGGCCTATATTGATTTCGCCGCTGCCAATGGCCTCCCATACAGCCTGATCGACGAGGGCTGGTATCAGGGCGCGGGTGGTGGCGGCGACGTGCGCCCCGGTGCTGATGTTATGCACTGGACACCGGACATCGATTTGCCCGGCCTCATCGATTATGCTGGCCGGAAGGGGGTGCGCCTCTGGCTCTGGTTCAACTGGCGGGCGCTGGACGCGGATATGGAAGCGGCGCTCGCCCAATATGCGCGTATGGGCATTGCCGGCATCAAGGTCGACTTCATGGACCGCGATGATCAGGCGATGGTCGCCTGGTATCATCGCCTGCTGGAAGTTGCGGCCCGCCACAAGCTGATGGTCAATCTGCACGGTGCCTATGTGCCGCGCGGGCTGACGCGCACCTATCCCAATTTCCTGACCCAGGAAGGGGTGATGGGCGCGGAATATAATAAATGGAGCCGGCGGATCACCGCCGATCACAATGTGATGCTCGCCTATACGCGCGGCTTGCTGGGGCCGATGGACTATACGCCGGGGGGCTTCAACAATGTCGCGCCCGCCGACTTTGCAATCCGTAACGATCTGCCCTTCGTCCAGACGACCCGTGCGCATGGGCTTGCACTTTATGTGGTCTATGAAAGTCCTTTCGCCTGTGTGTCCGACAGCCCCGACAGCTATGCTGCCAACCCTGCAGGGCTTGATTTCATCCGCATGGTACCCACAAGCTGGGACGAGACCCGTTTCCTTGCGGGGGATGTGGGGGACTATGTCGCCATTGCCCGGCGCAAGGGCAAGCGCTGGTATGTCGGCGTGCTCAACAACAGTCAGGCCCGCCAGGTCGAGTTGCCAATCGGAAAGCTTGGATCGTCTTTCAAAATGACGATGTGGCAGGACGGTGAGCAGCCGAGGGATATCGTGCAAGCGAGCCGCACTGTTGCCGATAGCATATCCATCGATCTCGCGGCTTCTGGTGGAGCGGTACTAATATTCGAACCATAGACTTAAATTGGTTCCGCTGCGGCCAAGCTTCTCCCGATGCCGGTCTAGGCAGTCGCGGCCTGAGCTCGAGGAGGCGTCGCGATGCTCTCCGCCGCACCTCTCGCCTCCCACCACCTTGGGCAGCGGCAGATCGACCGCGGGCGCCTGGCGGATCTGCTCGCAGTACCGGCACACCAGCCGGGGCCGGACATGGCGGATGACGCGGAAGCGCGCCGGGACATAATCGAGGACCTCAGTGACGGTCTCGTCGATCTGGACTGACGGTCCGTTACAACCGCCACTGCATGGGCTGGGCTGATGATCGACGGTCTGACGCGGGAAGTGCGCCGGAAGCGGAGCGCGGCTGCCAGGTTTGCGGGCCGATTTTGCTACCGGCGCCGCCGGCACCTCATCGTTGGCGGGTTCCGGTGCCTCGACCTCCTCGAACATCAGCCGCAGCTGAGCGATATCCATTTTCTCGGAGCTGCGGCCGAACTGGACACGCAGCAGCCGCGCGACACGATGCTCGAGCTTTTCGATCCGCAAGGTCTGGGCTTTGACCGTGGCTTCCGCGGCCCTCCGTTCGGCCCGTTCCTGTTCCATGGCATCGGCCATCTCCAGCAGCATTTTCTGCAGGAGAACCGGATCTGTGGGAAGGCGATCAAGGGCGAACCGCATGGCCTCAATCATAGCGAAAGACCACGGTAAGACCTACATAAAATGGCGGTTTTCCTGATCTTTTTGGCTATGCGAGACTCGGCGTGATCACCTCGTCGTGGACGATCGCCTGCTTCCAGTTCAGCCCTTCGACGAGCATCGCAAGCTGGGCGGCCGACAGCCGGAGCGCGCCCTCATGAGCACGGGGCCACACGAACTTTCCGCGCTCGAGACGCTTTGCATACATGCATAGCCCGGAGCCGTCCCACACCAAGGCCTTCAACCTGTCGCCCCGCTTGCCGCGGAACAGGAAGACCGCCCCCGAGAATGGATCGAGCTGAAGGATATTGCGCACTTGCGCCAACAGCCCGTCAAATCCCTTGCGCTTATGTGGTGCACCACATAAGCGCAACTATGCGGCGACCATGATTATGCGGAGCTCAGGGCGCTAGCGAACCAGTTTCTGGCCTGAGGGCGCCGATCAACTCCGCATAACTATGAACTATTCCGACGACGCCAGCATCGCGATCAATTTGTCCGGCGGGCGGAATTTGCCTGGCTTTATGCCGAGCGGCGCCAAAGCGTCGAGCATCTCGAGTTTTTCGGTCGGGTCAGCGCGCAGGCAGATCTCTGTGCTCTGGAGCGTGGCATGACCGAGCCACAGCGCTACCTTGTGAATGTCGCGCGTCGCCTGAAGCATGTGCATGGCACAGCTGTGTCGTAGTACACGGGGTGATATCGACTTTGTCGCCAGCGTGGGCGCGACTCTGGCCGCGGCTGCGGCGTGTTTTTCGAGGATGTATTCGAAGCCGGAGCGCGTCATCATCCGGCCGGCGTTGTTCAGGAGGAACAGGGAGATGCCGCGCGTCCCCGCCGGTGCGTTTGGCGTCCGCGCGAGAACGAGATGGACGATGTTCTCGGCCATGTCGTGGTCACCGTACGATATGTAGATTTTGGTGCCTTTGATTGACCACGTCCCGTCGCCGCGAGGAAGAGCCTGCGTGCGGAGCGCGCCGACATCCGATCCAGCCTGCGGCTCGGTAAGGTTCATCGTGCCGGTCCAGGCCCCGGTTGCGAGGTGCGGCAGATACAGTGCCTGTTGGTCGGCCGACCCATGATGGACCAGCGCCTCAATTGCACCGACCGTTAGCGTCGGGCAAAGCGCGAAGCCTGTATTGGCTGTTCCGAGCAGTTCAAGCACGGCGGTCTGCAGCACGAAAGGCATTCCCTGGCCGCCATGTTCTATAGGAACGCCGATGGTCCCCCATCCGCCCTCGACATAGGCCTGATATGCGGAAGCACCCATCGGGCATGACGACGCCATCGTCAGTCCACCGCGCGCCAACGGTGTCACCGATCCCATTGATGGGACCCCAGACGCCAGCGGAGAATTCCCCGGCTCCCTCGAGGACGGCATCAACGACGTCATCGCGGGCGTCGGCAAATCGGTCGTGTTGAGCAAGGTCGTGTATGCGAGCGATCGTGTCGAGGACGAACCGGATCTCGGCGGTCGCGGATGAGGAGGGGGCCATACTTCGGTTCTTTCAAAGGTAATCGCGGGATCAGGCAGTCGGGAGCGAAGCGGACGCGATGGCCGTGTCCCGCAACGCTTTTTTGTCGACCTTGCCGATACTCGTTCTCGGTAGAACCTCACAAAAGTGGATCGCATCCGGGATGGCGTAGCGCGAGATCGCGCCCGTCTGTGCGCGTTCGGAAACCGCTTGCCGCAGCAATGCTTCCGTCACCGCCGGACCTGTGCTGCGCACGATGAACGCGATCGGCCGCTCGCCCCAACGGGGATCTGGAATACCGACAACGGTCGCCTCTGCCACGCCGGGGACGTCCATCAGGAGCGATTCCAATTCAAGCGACGAGACCCATTCGCCGCCCGTCTTGATGACGTCCTTCAACCGATCGACGATCCGAACCGCGCCGTCGGCATCGATCTCGGCAATGTCGCCGGTATGAAGGCGTCCGCCGTCCCACAGCGCATCGGAAGCGTGCTGCTGCGAGTAGCCCGATCGCGGCGGGTGCTAGGCGAACATTGACGGTCTGCAGGATCGCGCCAAGCATGGGGATGGCGAAATAGCATTCGAGATAGCGGTGACTGTCCCAATCCATCACCGCGACCGTATCCCCTGCCTGAACACCCAGCTGGGAGAGACCTGATGCCAGGCGGTGAACCCGCTCGACGAACTCGGCGTAACGAAATCGCCGCCCGTCGCTGACGATCTCCTCATTCGTCGTCTCCGCTTGGGGGAGCAATCGACGGATGAGGAGGGGATAGTCATATGCCTCTGCAGCGACCGTCTCGAGCAATCTTAGCTGCGTCATAACCTCTCCTAAGGCTTTGATGTTTTAGTTGGCTTTGGGTGTACTGAACGCGATGACGTAATCGCCGATGTCCTTCGAATGGGCAGCTCCGCCGACCGATACCAGCACGTACTGGCGTCCGGTTTTAGGTGAAATGTAGGTCATCGGTGTCGCGCTCGAGCCTACCGGCAGCCGGTAGCGCCAGACCTCCTTGCCATTCGATGTGTCGTAAGCGCGGAGATAGTAGTCCTGCGATCCCGCGAAGAAGAGCAGTCCCCCAGCGGTCACGCTGGTGCCGGCATAGGTCGGCATACCGATCGGCATAGGCAGGTGCGACTTGATCCCAAGCGGCCCCAATTCCTCGGCGGTTCCGGCCGGCACCTGCCACGCAATCTTGCGCGTGTTGAGGTCGATCGCGGTGATCGTGCCGAACGGGGGGCGGGAGCAGGGGACGCCCAATTTCGTCATCCACATCTGGATGTTGACGCCATACGGCGTGCCGAGCTGCGGCGATGGTCCGTGGCCGGTGCCATCCGGATGGTTTTTCTTGGCGAACTCCGTGAATTCCGGACGGGTCATCAGGCGGACGGTCATTGGCACGCGGACGTCGTTCATGAACACCCGGTTGTTGGGTACGTCGACCGACATGCTTCCCCAGTTCAGACCACCGAGGTTGCTCGGATGCTCGATCGACAGGGTCATGCCCGGGGCGTGAAATCGCCGCTGTAACGCGACTGACGGAAGGATATGCGGCAGGCGAGCTGGTCGAACATGGTCATGCCCCACATGCGACGTTCGTTCAGCGTCTCCGCGATCACCGGCATATCAACCGAATAAGGCTGGGTCGGCGACATCCGCTCACCCGGCACGCTGCCCGCCGACGACACGGGTTTTTCCACCACGCGGCTCAGCGGCTGACCAGTGGCTCGGTTCAGCAGGAATAGCTGACCCCGCTTGGTGGACAGCAGGAGCGCCGGAATATTGCCCCGCAGATTGACGAGGGCGGGTTGTGCGGGAAGGTCATAGTCCCACAGGTCGTGATGCACCGTCTGGAATTTCCAGCGCTCGCGGCCGGAGGTCACGTCGAGCGCGACAAGCGTCGAATTGTACTGGTCTGCCCATGGCTTGCGCTGCACGCCGTAATAGTCAGGCGTGGCGTTGCCGAGCGGGACATAGATCAGGCCGAGCTTGTCGTCATAGGCCGCAGTGGTCCACATGTTCGGCGTACCGCGTGTGTAGGTCTGGCCGGGAGGAGGCTCACGCGTGATCGCCGGGTTGCCCAAGTCCCATGCCCAGACGAGCTTGCCGGTCATTACGTCGAAGCCGCGGATGACGCCGGAGGGTTCACCAGTCTGTTCATTGTCGACCACCCAGCCACCGATCACGATGATGTTGCGCGCAACGAGCGGGGCGGAGGTCTGAAAGTAGAAGCCCGGCTTGACCGGTCCCATGCCCTCGGCGAGCGACACGGTGCCACCATTGCCGAAGCCGGGGCAAAGCTTGCCCGTCCTGGCGTCCAGCGCCATCAGACGTGCGTCGATGGTGGTCGCAATGAGACGCTGCTGGCATTCGCCCGTCATGCTCGCCGATTGGTAGAAGCCAAGCGAGCGACACCGCTGCCAAAACGGCGCCTTGGCATGCGGGTCGAAACGCCACTTGGTCGCACCGGTGTCTGGGTCGAGAGCAACAATGATGTTGTTGCGAGTGCAGCTGTAGAGGGTGTCCCCGATCTGTAGCGGCGTGTTCTGGTCGATGCCCGGGCCCTTGTCGCCGGTTCGGATCGTCCAGGCAGGCTTCAGCGTCGTGACATTGTCCCGATTGATCTTGTTGTAGGTCGCATACCGGAGCCCTGCGGTCGTCGCACCGTAGGATGTCCAATCCTGCGGCGCATTATTGCCCGCGCCCGGCGAGTAGTCTGCTGCTGCGATGGCGGACACGGTGGGATGCGGCACAAACGCCAATCCGAATAAGACGATGAATGCGACACCGCATGCCGCAGCGCTCAATCGAAACCCCTTGCGAGCTGCCCCCGTTATAATTGAGGGAAACAGTGCGAAGCCCAGACCAACGAGTGCAATGGGGGCGAGTAGGCGAGGAAAGAGGTCCCAGAACCGGAAACCGGCCTCGACGATCGACCAGATCACCGTGCCCGCCAATGCGGCCGCAAGAATCCAATTAGCCTCGCGCCGACCCTTGATCGCCAGAATAGCTGACGCGGCTAATGCAACGCCAAAGATCGTATAATAAAGGGATCCCCCGAGCGCAATCAACCAGAGACCAGATGCAGCCAAGGCTAAGCCAATTATAGTTAGAATAAACGCGTAGAGCTTCGCAATTTTAGACATCGGGGTGGCTCCGATCATATATGAGCAGGGCCAGCCGGCCCCGATTAATGGGCCAATCTTT
Organism: Sphingobium rhizovicinum; assembly: GCF_042647625.1. Lineage (NCBI taxonomy): Bacteria > Pseudomonadati > Pseudomonadota > Alphaproteobacteria > Sphingomonadales > Sphingobiaceae > Sphingobium > Sphingobium rhizovicinum. The sequence continues at coordinate 1,835,014 of NZ_JBHRVU010000004.1, forward strand.
AATCTGGCAAGTTCGCTCGAGACACCGCGATGCGGAGTTCACGCGCCACGGCGAGGTCCCGAGCTACACGATGCCGAGTGCAATTTGGTGAGATATTAAGGGCTTGTAACAGTCCTGAACCGATTAAGGCTGAACCTAATGCCGGAATGACGACACTTTCGATTATCATAGGAAGCTCGGTTTGTGTGAAGGCAGATCCTTCCTCACGGTCGCCTGCAATCTCGCCAGACAGGCGAGAAAATCGTTCAAATAGTGGCTGCAAAAGCGGGCTATGCGTGGCTGATAGCCATCCGATCAACTTGCCGATGCCGGTTTGTTCGAAGGTGTCGAAGACTAGATCGACCAGGTCGGCTTCGGCGATCACGCCGGCTTTCAAGGCGGATGTTCCCGTTCGCACCTCTGTCAGAAGCTGTTCAATCAGGCCATCTGCCACCGCCGCCTGCAGATTGGCTGCGGCGCCGAAATGATGAGTGATGCTTCCATGGGTCATGCCTAAAGCTGCAGCAACAGCCTGAAGCGTGATTGAGCTCGGCCCGTCCGTTACGAGGAGCTCACGTGCCGCGATGATCGCCTCGTGACGAAGTTCGTCAGGCTGGCGGCGCCGGCGCCGCGCTGGAGCGGTCACTATTGTCATCAATGACAATATGTGAGATACTTTGATGGCTGTCAATGATTTCCACGGGATGGGTCACATGTTCGACAACGGCAAAAGCCGGCCCCGCGGATGGGCCATCGTAATGGCGTACCGGTGAGAGCGATCAGGGAAGCAGGAGGACGCGGCGAGATGATAGGTCGCTTAACGCGCCACAGCGTGCGATATGCTGCGCTCGTATGTGCCACAACCGCGCAAGCGCAAAGTCAGTCCGGCCAGACGGTCAAAGCTTTAAGTTTCGATGCCGCACTTGCGCGCATAGATGATGCCTCGCCGGGACTATCCGGTGAGGATCATGCCGTCCGTGCAAGTGAGCTGATTGCTGGTGCTACCCGTAGCCTTCGTCGCCCGGTCGTCAGCGCTTCGGCCAGCGTCATCGAGTATCAGAAAACGTTATCCGTCGACCTTACCGGGCCGAAGGATAATGCCCAAAATGCCACAACCGATTTTCTGTCGCAGTTACCCGGCCAGTTTCCGGCGGGGCTGCAGCAGATCGTCGGCCAGGTCACGCAGCGGGTCGGTGCCGCGCTGCCTACAATATTCGGCGCGATCCCGGACACGCTGCAATATCAGACGCGCGACACGGTGTTCCGGCCGGCGATCACCGTCGCGATGCCGCTTTATACAGGCGGAGCGATCCCGGCGATACAGGCAGGAGCAGACGCTGCGGTCGATGTGGCGCGCGCCAAAAAGGCCGGCGGGCACGACGTGTCTCGTGTCGGCCTTGTTCGGGGCTATTTCGGACAGCAGGTCGCTGCACAACTGACGCACTCCACGCGTGAAACCCTTGAGGGGTTCGACCGGCATCTGTCCGATGCGAAGAAGCTCGAGCAGAACGGAGTCATCCCGCATGCCCGCGTTCTTCAGGTCCAGGTCGCGCGCGATGCCGCGGAGCGCGCTTATGTGCGGGCGCAGCTTGAAGAAGCGACGGCCGCCGATGCGCTCGCGCGATTGCTGGATCAGCCCGGGGGTGTGAATGCCCTGACACCGCTGTTCGTCAATTCGGCGCCACTACCGCCGGTCAGTGTGTTTATCGACGGCATCGATGCAACACCGCGAGCACGCGGCGCGGATGCCGCCCGCGACATCGCCCGTGCGGGCGTGGGCCTGGCGAAATCTCGTTACCGCCCCCAGGCTTTTGCGTTCGGTAGCTACAATGCCAACCGCGACAACGCACTGCCGACTGAACCCGATTGGGTGGCTGGCGTCAGCCTGCGATATACCCTGTTGTCGAACTTCGATCGCAAGAAGTCGCTCGATGCGGCCCGCGAGCAGGAGCGTGCGGCGGCCGATGCCGCTGCGCAGGCGCGTAAGGACGTGGCCAGCGAAATCGTTCGTGCCTGGAATCTGGTCGAAACCGCCCGGCGGTCTTTCCTGCTGCTCGACAGTAACCTTGCCGCAGCCCGGGAAAACCTGCGGGTCCAACGGGTTTCATTCTTCGAGGGTGAAGCCCCATCCTCGTCGCTTGTCGATGCCGAGGCGACGCTGGCCTCGACGCAAACCCAACGGATTGCGGCGGCCTATGAATATGACCTCGCGCTGGCGGGGTTGCTCGCGACCAGCCACCGGGTTGACGATTTCACCACCTATCTGGCGCGTGCCGATCGACGTTTGGGGGACGAGAAGTGAACGAAGAAACAGCCGCCCCGGCAAGGCGCAACACGCGGCCTATCGCGATCGTCGCGGGTGTGATCGTGGTGGTGGTCATCGTCCTGGGACTGTGGCTGGCGAGCCGTCCGGCGCCGGAGCAACTGCAGGGCATGGTCGACGCGGACGAGGTGAATGTCGGCACAAAAGCGCTCGCTCGCGTCGAGCGTTTGATTGCAGAGGAGGGGCAGCGCGTTCAGCCCGGCACGCTGCTCGCAACTCTGTCGAGCCCTGAGATCGCGGGCGGACAGGCGCAGGCGCAAGGTGCGCTCGATGCCGCACGCGCGGTTGCGTCGGAGACGAACGAGGGCGCGAGGTCGGAAGACATCGCAACGCTGCGCTCGACATGGCAGGCCGCTCAGGCGGCCGCGGATTTGGCAGCGGTGACGAGCCGGCGTACCGCCAATCTATATGCGCAAGGGGTGGTGGCAGCCCAGCGCCGGGATGAGGCAGCGGCAGCGCGCGACAGCAGCGCCCGCAACGCCGAAGCTGCGCGTCAGCAATATTTGAAGGCGCTGGCAGGAGCACGTCCGCAGAATAAACAGGCGGCGAACGCTCAGGTGCGCATTGCCGAAGCCGCACTGCGCACCGCCAACGCCTTGGACCGTGAAACGCAATTATTCTCGCCGATTGCCGGTGAAGTTGCCCGCAAGCTGGTGCAGCCAGGCGAAGTCGTCAGCCCCGTCATCCCCGCCTATCAGGTCATCGACATCGATCACCCTTGGGTCGCGCTGAACCTGCGGGAGGACCGTTACCATGGTCTCGGGATTGGCTCCGTGCTGCACGGTCACATACCTGCGCTGCAACGCGATGCCGACTTCAAGGTCTATCTGGTTGCGCCGCGCGGCGACTTCGCGACTTGGCGCGCCACGCGCGAAGCGTCCGGCTATGACGTGCGAACCTTCGAGATCCGGCTGCATCCGGTCAGTCCGATCGAAAAGCTTCGTCCGGGAATGAGCGTCCTGTTCGACTGGCCACAATGAGCGCTTTTCGCCGGGCTCTGACGCGCGAGGTGCATCATCTGCGCCGCGACCGCTGGGATCTTGCAGGGATTACGCTGCTGCCCGGATTCCTCATTTTCATCGTCGCGGCCCTGTTCTGGCAGGGCCCACTTCGCCAGGTGCCGCTGGGGATCGTGGACGGCGACGGTAGCACGGCCAGCCGAGCAGTCATCCGGGCGCTCGACGCCTCGCCCCTCATTCGGTTCGGCGGGTATTATCCGGGGAGGTCGACGCCGTTCGTGCGGTCCGCTCCGGCAAGATCATGGGGTTTGCACACATCCCGGCGGGGCTCGGCGAAAGCGTGGCCCGGCACCGCGAGCCAGTCGTCCGCATCCTCTACAACGGAAGTTTCCTGACCGCAGGGGGGCAGGTCGCTCGTGCGGCTGAAGAGGCGGTGACCGAAGCGCTCCCTGAGATCGCCGCCAATCAGCTGCCCAATCATGCGGTACCAGCGAGCCGCGTCCGGCGTCTCGCCGTCGAGGCGACGCCGCTGGGCAACGCGCCGTCGAGCTTTGAATGGTTCTTAGGATTGTTGATCTTCCCGGCGGTTCTGCATCTGATCGCGGCTTGCGTTTGCGCCATGGCGATTGGCCGCGAACTGAAGGGAAAGTCGCTGTCCGAATGGGCGAGGGCAAGCGGCGGGGTTGCCCCGGCGATGGCCGGCAAAATGCTGCCCTATGTCCTCGCAATTAGCGGCTGGGGCCTCGCCTGGCTCCTCTACCTGACCCTTGCGCGCGGTTGGCGTATTGAGGGGAGCATCCTTCTGATCGCGTGCGGCCAGACGCTGTTCTACGCCGCGACGGCTGCCGTCGCCGCACTCCTCGTGGCGGTGACGAGCGAGACAGCTACGGCGCTGTCTGCCAGCGCCGTCTATGCCGGATCGGCCCTTGCCTATTCGGGCGCGACGCTGCCGTTGAACGGCGGAAATGCATTCGCCCGCACCTGGAGTAACGTGCTGCCGCTCACCCATTATATCGCGCTTCAGATGGGGCAGGTCAGTGGTCAGGCGGTCGCGGCAGCCGTCGCGCCGATGGTCTCGCTGATGGCCTACGTCGTCATCGCGGGCGGCGGGGCGCTGGCTTTCATCATGGTAAGGGCGCGGCGGGTATGACCTTCGATAGGGCCTTCCTCTCGACGTGGCACACCATTCTTACGTCGAAAACGCTGCTTAGTACGATGCTGCTCGCGGTCGTCCTGTATGCCTTCTACTATCCCGCGCCTTATTCCCATGAGGCACCGCGCAAGCTGCCCGTGGTCGTAGTCGATCAGGATGACAGCGCCCTCAGCCGAACCATGATCCTGGACCTGGATGCCACCCGCGCGATCGGTGTCGTGAATGTGGTCGGCAATCTTGCTACCGCCAAGGCAGATATGCGGGAGGGTAAGGCCGATGGGGTCATCCTGATCTCCGACGGTTTGGAGCGCCAGCTGCGTGCCGGAACGCCTGGCTCCGGGATCGCCGTTTGGGTCAATGCAACCTATCTGCTGCGCGCGAGCACGATCGGTGAGGTGGTGACCGCAGTTATCCAGAATATCGCGAAAACTCGCCTTATACCGGGCGGGCAGGCCAGTCGCGGCGGTCCGCCCGTCACGGTCGTCAAAGAACCGCTTTTCAATCGAACGGGCGGCTACAAGGGCTACGTCTTCCCGTCCGTGGCGGTCATTATCATCCAGCAGACCCTGCTCTTCGGTGTCGCGACCTTCATGGGCGGTCGCCGACGGGCGGGGGCATGGCGGATGGAGGCGTCGGAGTTCGGCGGTACCCTGGCGGCCTTCTCATCAGTCGGCATTCTGGGCTGCTACTTCCTGTTCGGTCTGATCTTCTGGCTGCAAGGAGTTCCGGTGGACGGCAACGTCCTAGGTATGATTATTGTCGTGCCGATCTTCGCCGTAGCTGTCGCTGCGCTGGGACTGTTGGTGGGCAGTGTATTCGACCGGGGCGAGCGGGCGACATACATGCTTGGTCCAACCTCGGTTCCGTTCTTCTTCCTCACCGGCGCTACCTATCCGCTCGATCAGATGCCGGGTTTCGTGTCAGTCTTTTCCCACCTGATACCCTCGACGTCGGGGGTGCACACCTTTGTCCCTCTCAACCAGATGCGCGCCACGCTTGGAGACGTCGCACTGCCGCTGCTGATGCTGGTGGCGCTGGCCATCGGCTATTCCGCGCTCGCGTATCTCCGGATCGTCATCTTCGCGCCGCGCTCGGTAACAGGGCATGCCTGAGCGAACGCAAGGCCAATATTCCGACTGAACCGGCGCTGCGGCGCCAGGACCCAAATCAGGAGCAATGCGTGACGGACCATATCACGGAGAACACGGCGGGCGGTATTCTGACGCTCGTCATGAACCGCCCCGACAAGAAGAATGCGCTGACGGACGTCATGTACGGCGTGCTCGCCGACCGGATCGATGCGGCGCGCAACGACCCGGCCATCCGGGTTATCGTCCTACGTGGAGAGGGCGACATATTCACCGCCGGCAACGATGTGATGGAATTTGCATCGAGCAAGCCAGGTAATCTGACCAATGTCCTCCGCTTCATTCAGGCGATTGCCGAGACGGACAAGCCGCTAATCGCGGCTGTTCAGGGACGGGCTGTGGGCATCGGCACGACCATGCTCTTGCACTGCGATTACGTCATCCTCGCCGATGACGCTGTGTTGTCTACTCCCTTCGTGAACCTGGGCCTTGTTCCCGAAGCGGGGGCTAGCCTGTTGCTTCCGGCCCGTATCGGTCATCTTCGCGCTTTTGCTATGCTCGCGCTGGGTGAAATGGTTGGAGCACAGGATGCTATCGCCTGGGGCCTTGCCACAGCAACTGTCCCGGCGGGTGATCTTGTCGCGTCGGTTGAAGCAGCGTAAGCGCCGACGGAAGGTGGCGTTGACGCGGCCTGTCAAGCTTTCCGGCGTGTCCGCGGCGCCCATTTTTTCGCGAGTGCTTCCAGCCTTGCCTCGATCAGGGGGATATCGGGCTGGGCGTTGGGATCATGGTCGTCGCCGAGGGTATCGAGCGCTTCTTCATGATATTCATGCTGGGGGTCGCCGAGCGCTTCGAGCTTTTCGGCATAGCCCCATGGTCCGCCACAGTCCTCAGGCGGGCGCATGCCTACTGCATCGAGGATGAGTGGATATGTCAGGTGCGGGCTGGCCGCGCTGACGCGCTCGATCTTGACGCTATGCTCCCAGGCGTCGCCAAAGTCGTAGAGATATCGGAAGGTCTTGCGCCTCGTATCCGCCAGGACCTGGGCGAGAGTGGCCTTACGGGCGTCGAGCGGCCCGTCGAAGCCATATTCAGGATCAGGGATGCCGAAGCCGGTCTGCCCGAAGCTCATTTCCCACAGGTGAAAGTCCGTCCACGAGAAGGCGGTCTGGATGACGGTGTGCAGACGGTCGAGGCGGATATTGAGCGGCACCTCCAGCGTTCGGCTGACGGCCGGCGTGACATCGTCCAGCGTAATCTTTATCCGCACCACAGTGCCGTTGCTCACGCAGCCTTCTCCAGATCGTTGCTCAGCTTTGATGCCTGCCATCTCCAGGGTAAAAAGTCATCGATCCGATTGATCGGGTAGTTACCGATGCGCTCGATGACGTCTGTGAACCACGCCTCAGGCTCGACGCCGTTGAGCCGGCATGTGCCGGCCAGGGAGTAAAAGAGCGCGGCGGCCTCTCCACCCTTCATAGAGCCGACGAACAACCAGTTTCGGCGACCTAGAGCGACCCCGCGCAGGGCGTTTTCCACCAGATTGTTGCTGATCTCGAGCCGACCGTCATCGCAGTAACGGATCATGGCCTGCCAGCGGTTGAGCGGATAGCGACACGCACGCGCCAGATTGCTGTCGGAAGACAGACCTCGGTTCTGGGTTTCGAGCCAGGCGCGCAAAGCCTCCAGCTTCGGCACCGCCTTGATCTGGCGGATACGTCTTCGCTCATCGGGTGGCGCACCCTTGATATCGCGCTCGATGGCGAAGAGTTCGGCGATCCTCACGACCGCCTCCGCCGCAATCGGTGACGGGCTCTTTTCCAGTATGTCGGTAAATTTCCTGCGACTGTGACTCCAGCATCCTACTTCGACGATGTCCCTGGGCGCTTTGGTCTTGGGGTCACGGTAAAGCGCATTGTATCCGGCAAAGCCGTCTGCCTGTAGATAGCCCTGGTAATCAGCCAGATGTTCCGCCGGATGCCCAGCACCAGCAGCAGGTCCGCGCTCTGCGTCACCATATTGCCGCCGCGATCTCCGACCGTGCCGGGACGGCCGGCATAGAGGGGATGGTCGTTCCAGAGCGCGTCATGGGCATTCCAGCCGGTCACCACCGGCACGCCCAGTCGTTCGATCAGAGCGAGAAAGTCGCGATGGGCGCCTGACAGGCGAACGCCGCCGCCAGCAAAGACCACTGGCCGTTCCGCCTTTTGCAGGCGGTCCAGAATGTCGCGGGAAATCTGGTCAAGATTGGCGGCGCGCCAGGGTTCGTCCAGTTCGGCAGGGTCGAAGCCCGCCAGGCTGTCGGGATCGATCTTCGAGGCCTGCACATCGAGCGGGATATCGATCCAGACCGGGCCGGGTCTGCCCCTGGTCGCCAGATGCAATGCCTTTTCCATATGATAGCGGATCGACTGCGGGTCGTTCACCATCACGGCATATTTCGTGACGGGACGCACCAGCTCCTCGATATCGAGCTCCTGGTCGCCAAGCTGGCGCAGGGGCAGGCCGGTCGAGCGCACGGTCGTTTCGCGCTTTACCTGACCTGAAATCACCAGCATCGGAATGGAATCGACATAGGCGCCATAATGCCCACAGGATGAGGAAGATGAGGCCGGGGCGCAGGAAATGGCCGACCGTAAGGCCAAAGCTCGGCGTCACCGGGCGGCCGCTGAGCCAGCCATTGGTGCTGATCTCGATGATCGTGGCGATCGGAATGTCGCCCACCAGGCATAGCAGATAGGTGCAGGTGATCGCGATCCTGGGACCCGCGCCCTCCCATTTTTCCAGGAGGACGAGGAAGAGCAGGAACAGCTGGGTATAGCCGCCGGGCGACTGGGTGACGAGATAGGCGCCCAGGAGGAGGATGCCGATCCGTGCGCGGCTGAGTGCCGTGGGTTGAAGCCAGGCACCGGCAAGGGCGAGGAGGGCGATCAGCTGACTGGCACGGATCAGCAGCGGGACGGCATATTCGATCCCCTCGACCAGGCGCGAAGGCACCAGATCGAGCAACGGGATCGGCGAGGCCTTGCGGATCGTCAGCAGCCGCGCGTAGCTGGTCGAATAATTGACCTCGTTCCAGACCTGGCCGCTCTGGAAGACAACCCAGTTGCCTGCCCAGGCCGACAGCAGGATCGGCAGGCGCAAAAGGCCCTTGGCCGAGCCGGCAAGGCCCGAGAGCGCGAAGGAGAGGAGGGTGCGAAAGCCGTTCTTCGTTTCCCCTGCGGCCCGTTCAGGCCGGTCGAACGGGATGAGCGCGAGCGAAAAGCCGCTTTCCACAACCATGCCGCGGAAAAAGGGCTCGGGCTCGTTCCAGCGCCTGAGCGACTCCACGACTGCCCGATCGAACAGGCCAAAGCCGGTCGCATTGGGAATGACGGGATAGTCGGCGAAACGGCCGAGCAGGCCGTAGACCTCATAGAGGGCCTGCGCGAAGCGATAGTCGCGATACAGGTCGAGATAGCGACCCGACACTTGCGACAGGCCCGCGACATTGGGGCCGGCAGCCCCGGTGCTCGGCGCAGCACTGCGGGCGATCTGGGCGCGCAGTTCGGCCACCTCCGACTGGAGCGCCCTGAGTGCGGGATTTTCATCGCCCTGGAACTGGCGCGCGGTCCGGAGCTCGACCAGCTTGGCCTGCAATTGCGCCTGGAGGCCTGCGCGCAGTGACAGTTCCGATCCAAGCTGCGCTTCGGGTGCGGCAAGATTGTTGCTCTGGCGGAAGGCGTTAAGCGCAGCTTCGGCCTTGGTCACGCGTTGTGCAGCCTCCTTGAAGCGCTTTTCCACAATGCCGCGCTTGCGCTGCACGCGATCATTGCCGAGCGCGTTGAGGCGTGTGGTGATCGCCGCGACATAGGCGCGGGTCAGCCGTTCGGACTCAGCGGCATCATGGGTTCGCACCTCGATCTCGATCATGCCGCCGGTCAGCGAATGAATGTCGACCTTGTGCGCCAGCGCCTTGCGCGCCGCGCGAACCGAGCCATAGGCCTGGGGGGCGTCGAGTTTCAGGAAGCCGATGACCATGTCGGTCACTTCGGGGGTCCGCGATACGGCCAGATACATGTCGATCGGCTGCTTTGCGCCGCCCAGTAGCGAGGCGAAACTGCCAAGCTGTCCGCCCAGTGCGTTCATCATCGAGTTGAGGCCGATGCTGCTGCTGTCCTGAGGTACGATCTTGGCGCGGGCGACATAGGGTTGCGGAAGGACGCTGAGCAGCGCGCAGGCTGCGGCACCCAGGGCATAATCGTCGGGAATGGCGCTGGTCGTGGGCGCCGTGAAATCACGGGCCTCGGGCACCAGCAGATCGGCGCCAAACCGGTGCAGCGGCTTGCCGACAATATCGGACACATAGGTCTCGAACTCGTTTGGCGGCGAAGGTTGGGGCTGGTCAGAAGCCGTACGATTGGGGATCGGCCCCGTTGCGGGCGCCGCAGGTTCGGGGCGTGTCCGCTCGATGATGGCGGGCTGGAACGGCGCGGGTGACGATGCGGCAGGCACCGACACGTCGGTCCGTGCGCGTGCGGCGCCTGCCGTGCCGTCGCCTTGCGCGCCTCCGCCGATTGGAGAAGTGAGCTGGGCCTGAACCGGCAGGGCCGCGATCGCAAGGGACAGGGGTGCGCTCGCAAGCAGAAGAGAACGAGAAAGGGTCATGCGGTCTGGAGTTCCGGCCGGACGAGATCATCGAGAAGCAGCGGAGACAGGGCGTTGCTCATGAGGGCATGGGTCTGCGCTGAATGGGCGAGCAGAACGCCCGGGGAGGGGGAGCCGACGCGAAAGGGCTTCCCGTCCCAATGGGTCGCGACACCGCCTGCCTCGCTCAGGAAGAGTATGCCTGCGGCATGATCCCAGGGCAGGATGCGCTGGAAGAGGGCAGCATCATTGCGCCCGAGCACCAGCCGCGCATAGCTTTCGGCCGCACATCGCGGAATGGGCTCGAGGTCGAACAGCCGGGCCGCCTCCGCATGGATTGCGCCACGCTGGGCTGGGGCCATGAACTGTGTCCCAAGCGATGCGATCGGGCGATCCGATCAGGCATGAGGCGCGATTTCATAAGGGGATCGATATACCGGCTGCGAGCGGTACGCCGGTCGTTGCTGCCGCTGACGGGGTGGTTGCCTTTGCCGGCGTGCGGCAGGGTTACGGCTTCACGGTGGAGATCACGCATCCTGGACATCGCCTTTCGAGATATGCCCATCTCGCGCGCCTTGCTGCGGTTCCAGGGCAGGGCGTCAGCGCAGCGACCGTCATCGGCTTTGTCGGGTCGAGTGGAAGGTCAACCGGACCACATCTGCATTTTGAATATTGGATCGGAGGACGGGCGGTTGACCCAGTGCCCTATTTTGCGCGTGCTTCGCCCCCGGCGCAGCCGACAGCTGCTGGCATGATCTCGCCGAAACAGCATCTGTCAGCTTATCAGAAGGGAACACTCTGGCTTCGGGCGACGCTGCCCGCTCGCGCAGGGCAGCCCGACGACCTGTCGCTCATCGTCCATAGTTCGCGTTTCGATCATCTCGGCGTAGCATTCACCTATGCCGATGGCGCGGTGGAGCGCCAGCATGTGCGCAGCGGTGATTTCGGGGCCCATTGGAGAGCCGGCGGACAGCTTGCCTTTCGCGCGCCGCGCCGCGACGCCGCGCTCACGGCCGTGACCCTGCGGTTCCGGCCCATGCCTGGGGACCGATCGGCCACCGGGTGACCGGCGCGATCGCCGATCGGAACCTGAGCGGCCTGGCCCGCGCCAATGTTGAGCTTCTGCTGGGCGAGGAGGATCTGGCACAGGCGGCGACCTGGCCGGACGACATGAAATCCGACCCGGCCGATTTCTGGCAGAAACAGGCCAGCCCCTGGCATTATGTGACCGTCCGCGAGGGCGACGCCTATATGAGCGCCGACGCGCCGCCCGAAGGCGATGCGATGACGGGCCTTGCTCGCTTCACGGCGACGCTGCGTGATCTTGCGGCCTCAATGGACGACAAGCGCCTCGCCCTGCGCTTCATTGTCCATATCATCGGTGACCTCCACCAGCCGCTTCATGCAGGCGTTGGCAATGACCGGGGCGGCAATGACGTGAAGCTGAGCTGGTTTGGCCGCCCGACCAATCTCCATTCGGTCTGGGACAGCGCCATGATCGAGCAGCGATCGCTATCCTATTCCGAACTTGCCGACTGGCTGTCGCGGGCGATCACGCCGCGTGAGATCATTGCCTGGGATGATCGCGATCCCAAGACCTGGATCCGCGAGAGCATCGCGCTGCGCAAGACCATCTATCCCACCGATACCAACCTGTCCTGGGACTATGCCTATCAGCACCGGCTCGCGCTTGATGATCGGCTGAAACATGCCGGTATCCGCATCGCCGCCTATCTCAACTGGATCTTCGAAAATCCTCAGGACCAGAACCGGGGCGAGGCCCGATCCGCGCACAAGCCCGCAAGGCGCAAATGACATGCCACGCGGCACGAACTCATCGGCATCCTGCTTGGCGATGATCCTTATCCCGTGCTGCGTGTCGCTGATGGCGGGGAATGGCGGCTCGATTGCAGCAGATCCTGCCGCCATCTTCTTGGCCGGCGGGTCCGGGTCGTGGGCATGAGATCCGATTTCGACATGCTAGACGTGGAACGGATCGAATCCGTCTGAGCATCAGAGACAGGCTGCTGGCCTTGTGCGTTCCGGTGCAAGCCGCGACAATCGCCTCTTGCCGCCGATCTTGATGGGGGTGATCTGCCAGGCTCAAGGTTCACGAGGGCGCGGCGCACGGCTTGCCCATTATCCATTGTGATCAGCTCAATGCCGATCTGGTGGAGCTTGCCTGTCGTGGACCACCGAAGTCGTGGACCACAGAAACTGGGTGGCCAGAGGCCCCCAAACTGATGTTCCAGGTAAAATAGGAAGCGCATAAGCGGGCATGGAGCGCTATCTGAGGGGGCATTTCGTTCATGCGATTTGACCGGTCCTGGAACTATATGGTCCAGCGCTGCATCGCCAGTTGCGGGCGTCGATGCTGTTGCTGCTCTTAGGCTTCCGCGAGGCTCAGGCACGAGTTTCCCTTCCCGGCTGACGATTGTCCGCCTGTACATTTCGAGATGCGCCGTTCGTCTATCGCCGGGCGAACAGATCCATGTTCGCATCGCCCCATGCCTTGAGTGCCTCGATTATCGGCAGAAGGGTGCCTCCACGCTCGGAAAGACGATATTCCACCCGAGGCGGCACCTGCACGAATATCTCCCGCTCGATCAGTCCGTCCGCTTCCAGTTCGCGCAGCTGGTTGGTCAGCATGCGCTGCGTCACGCTCCCACTGCGTCGACGCAGTTCGTTGAAACGAACCGGCCCGTCCTGGAGATGATAGAGGATCACGGCTTTCCACTTGCCATCGATCAGGCTGATGGCGGCCTCCACCGCGCAGCCAGGCGCGCAATCGAGGCGAGAATGGCGGGACTTGACCAATTTACGGTATCCTTTTTGATACTATAGGCAGATTTTGTGCGTATCGCATGAAACGGCACTGCCACCACATAGGGACGGCAACTGCAAAAGGAAGCATTCTCATGCGTGCCATCGCCTATCATAATCCCGGTTCCATCGATCGGTCCGACGCCCTCCTGGATGTCGACCTTACTCGTCCCGCTGCCACTGGTCGCGATCTGCTGGTTGCGGTGCAGGCGGTATCGGTCAATCCCGTTGATACCAAGGTCCGCGCCGGCGCTCCGCCATTTGATGGCCGGGCGGAGCGCATATTGGGGTGGGACGCGGCAGGCATCGTCGAAGCCGTCGGGCCCGGTGTCACGTGGTTCAAGGCCGGCGATCGCGTCTTCTATGCCGGCAATATCGCCCGCGACGGCAGCAATGCCCAATATCAGCTTGTCGATGAGCGCATCGTTGGCCACGCGCCTTCCACGCTCTCGGCAGCACAGGCGGCCGCATTGCCGTTGACGGCCATCACTGCCTGGGAAACATTGTTCGATCGGCTGCGGGTGCAGGACAAGGCCGGGACAGAGCCTGCCGCCATCCTGATCATCGGCGGCGCGGGCGGCGTCGGGTCGGTGGCGATCCAGATCGCGCGGGCGCGCACGGATCTCACGATCATCGCCACGGCATCACGTCCCGAAACGCAGGACTGGGTCCGCAGCCTTGGCGCGCATCATGTCATCGACCATAGCCAGCCCATGGCCGCGCAGATCGCGGCTCTCGGGCTTGATGCACCAGCCTTCGTCTTCTCGACCACCCATACCGACCGGCATCTGGCCGATATTGCCGATCTGATCGCACCGCAGGGGCGCTTCGCGCTTATCGACGATCCTGCAAGCCTCGACATTATCGCTTTCAAGCGGAAGGCCGTGTCGGTGCATTGGGAGCTGATGTTCACCCGGTCGCTCTTCGACACAGCCGATGTCGCAGAACAGGGACAGCTGCTCGAGGCGGTTTCTGCGCTGGTGGATCAAGGGGCGATCCGCACGACGCTGACGCAGACAATGTCACCGATCAATGCGGCCAATCTGATCGCGGCGCATCGTCAGATCGAAAGCGCAACCACGCGGGGCAAGATCGTGCTGGAGGGATGGGATCATGACTGATGCGGCTGGCGATGCCACCGTCCACCTCGTCGCGCGCCTGGTGCCGCGGGCCGGCAAGGCGGATGACCTCCTGCAAGCCGTGCTGGCGATATTGCCACAGGTCCGTTCAGAACCCGGCTGCATCGCCTATCTTGCCCATGCGAGCCGGGATGAGCCGGGCGTGATTGTCATGATCGAGACATGGGCGGATCAGGCCGCGCTGGACAGCCATGCCACCGCTCCGGCCTTTACCGGACTTGCCGCTCGGTTTGCAGACCTGCTCGGCGCGCCGCCATCGCTGGAACGGTTGCAGCACATCGGTTGAACGGAAGCCTCAGGCCGTGCGCATCAGCCGACGCAGCGCCTGGGGCGGCTGTCCATAATTGCGCATGAACACCTCGCGCATGCGGCGCAGATCGATGAACCCGACCTCACGCGCCACCGCTTCCAGGCTGTGGCGCGTGTCCTCCAGCAGAAGCCGGGCGGCCTCGAGCCGCAGCTGTTCAACCGCCTTGGCCGGCGACTGACCGGTCTCTGCGCGGAAGGCGCGGCTGAACTGGCGAGGGGAAAGGGCCGCGACATCCGCCAGTTCCTCGACCGTCAGCGGATTTTGCAGATGGCTGCGGGCATGAACGAGCGCCTTCTGGATGCGATCGCTGCTGGGAGCGAGGTCCAGCATCTCGCTATGCTGCGACTGTCCGCCTGCGCGGCGGTGATGCATCACCAGGCGACGCGCTACCGATCGCGCCACATCAGCCCCCAGATCCTTCTCCACCATGGCGACCACGACATCCAGGCCCGCCGTCAGCCCGGCCGACGTCCAGACGGATCCTTCATTGATGAAGATGCGATCCTCCTCGACCCGGACATCGGGAAAGCCGTCACGCATCATCCGCGCATAGGCCCAGTGCGTCGTGGCCCGCCGCCCATCGAGCAGGCCCATCTGCGCGAGCAGAAAGGCACCGGTGCAAAGCCCCGCAATACGGCGGGCGGGCAGGGCGGTGGCCTGGAGCACTGCCAGGGTCTCCGCGTCCTGGGGGGGCGGCGGCATCAGCCCCGCCATCAGCAGCAGCGTGTCGACCGGCCCGGCCTCACCAAGCGGGACAGTGGGGATTTCAAACCCGCTGGACGATGCGACCGGTCCGCCACCGACCGAATAGATGCCCAGCGTATAGAAAGCGTCTTCCACCACCACATTGGCCAGTTCGAACGCGGCCTGCGCGCCCAGGGCCAGAAACTGGAAGCCCGGCGTCAGCACCATCGCGACATGCGGCATCTCTTCATCTCCCTATGTCCTGAATCATGTCGTTATACGTCATTTAAGACAAGGTCCATCCTATCCATAAAGGGGGTGTCGAAAGCCACCGACTGCTTCTTGCAAAAGGAACCATCCCATGTCCCATGGCACTGCCCTCATCACCGGCGCATCCAGCGGGATCGGCGCCATCTATGCCGATCGCCTGGCTCGCCGCGGTCATGACCTGATCCTGGTCGCCCGCAATCAGAGCAAGCTGCAATCGCTTGCCGCCAGGCTCTCGGACGAAACCGGCCGCGCGGTCGAGATTATCGCGGCCGACCTTGGCGACAGCGCCGACCTTGCCCGGGTCGAGGCGGTGCTGCGCAGCGACGCGAGCATCACGATGCTGATCAACAATGCTGGGGTAGGCACGCACAGCAGCCTGCTCGAAAGCGATGTGGATCGCATGGAGGCGATGGTCCGCCTCAATGTCACTGCCCCCATGCGGCTGGCCTATGCCATCGCGCCCGCCTTTGTGGCGCGCGAACGGGGCGCGATCATCAACATCGCATCGATCGTGGCCATTACGCCTGAAACACTGAACGGCGTCTATGGCGGTTCGAAGGCGTTCGTTCAGGCCTTCAGTCAGTCGCTCCACAAGGAACTGGCCGACAAGGGCATCCGTATCCAGTCGGTCCTGCCTGGCGCGACTGCCACCGACTTCTGGGCAATTGGCGGCCTTCCGGTCGAAAATCTGCCCACGGAAATCGTCATGCGGGCCGAGGACATGGTCGATGCTGCGCTGGTCGGGTTCGACCGCGGCGAGACCAGCACGATCCCTGCGCTCGCGGACATCGCTCTGTGGGATGCGTTCGAAGCCGCCCGTGCCGCCCTTGCCCCCCAACTGTCCGCCAGCGCGCCGGCCGCCCGTTTCGGCCTCGCCGGGCGCGCAGCGGCCTGAATTTTCCCACCTGAACTCTTTCCCAAAGGAACAAGATCATGTCGACCATCGCTCTTCTTGCCGACCCCGATGTCACGCCCGACACCGCCGCCATCTTCCGCGAGGCGAAGGCCCGCATGGGCAAGGTGCCAAACCTCCTGCGCGTCATGGCGCAGGCCCCTGCCGTGCTGGATGTCTACTGGGATGGGCGCGGCGCGCTTGGTCAGGGCGTGCTTCCCGCAAAGGTTCAGCAACAGATCGCCATTGCCGTCGCGGCGGCCAACGGGTGCGACTATTGTCTGGCGGCACACACCGGGGCCGGACGCGCGGCGGGCCTGTCTGCGGTCGACCTTGCCGATGCACAGCGTGGCGAGGCCAGTGATGGCCATGCAGCGGCGATCCTGGCGCTCGCGCTGGACGTGAACGCTGCTCATGGTCGCGCTGGCCCGGATATTCTGGATCAGGCCCGTGCTGCGGGCCTGAACGACGCCGAGATACTGGAGACGATCGCCCATGTCGCGATCAGCATCCTCACCAACAGCATCAACAATATCGTCGGCACCAGCCTCGATTTCCCGCGCGTCGCACGCGTCGGAACGGTCGGCGCCTGATCCTGAAACGCCCGATCCTGAACATTAGAGACAAGGACAAGATCCATGAAACTCACCGGCAACACCATCTTCATCACGGGCGGCACCAGCGGCATCGGTCGGGCCCTCGCCGAGGCGCTGCACAAGCGCGGCAACCAGGTCATCATTTCCGGGCGGCGCCGTGCGCTGCTGGATGCCGTCACGGCTGCCAATCCCGGCATGGCTGCGATCGAACTGGACATCACCGATCCCATCAGCATCGACCGTGCAGCCCAAGCGATCATGCGCGATTTTTCGGCAACCAATGTGCTGCTCAACAATGCCGGGATCATGCCGTTCGATGATGCGGCTGCGCAAATCGACGATGATATGGCGCAGGGCCTGCTCACCACCAATCTGCTGGGGCCGATCCGTATGACGTCGGCGCTGATCGAGCATCTCAAGGCTCAGCCTGAGGCGACCATCCTCTATACCAGCAGCGTGCTTGCCTTTGTCCCGCTCGCGACCAACGCCATCTATTCGGCTACCAAGGCTGCGCTGCATTCCTACGCCCTGTCCCAGCGGTTCCAGCTTCGTGACACCGGCGTGCGGGTCCAGGAGATCGCCCCGCCATGGGTCGATACTGATCTTATCTACAGGAGCGGAGATCCGCGCGCGGTGCCGCTGGACGACTTCATCGAACAGACAATGGTGGCGCTTGGCAGCGATGATTTCGAAATTCTCGTCGATGCGGTCAAGCCGCTGCGTGACAATCCGGGCGCGCAGGAACATGCGCTCGTCCACGCCTTCAATCAGAGCGTTGCGGATAATCCGATCCCGGTCGCGGCATGAAAATTAGAGGCGGGGCCGTCAAAGACTCCGCTTCTCGCTTCGACCCCGATGAGATGGTGAGGCCTTGATTTCACGCCCTGATGGCAGGCCGCCAGATGTCGTATTCCTGGCTCCTGGAAACCAGTCGTCCATAAACGCTTTCGACTGGCGATGTCCCATTGGTGGCAACTCAGGGGGCACGTCACTCTCAAACAGTGACTGCAACTGAGCGAGCCAATCTTAAAAAAGAGCTGGAAAGCAACCCTAGTCTAAGCTAGATGCGCGCCCCTGGGCGGGTGGCCGAGTGGTTTAAGGCAGCGGTCTTGAAAACCGCCGTAGGTGCAAGTCTACCGTGGGTTCGAATCCCACCCCGCCCGGTTCATCTGGAGGATTCAAGGTAATACCTGATGAAATCTTCTATATTTTTGCTATCAACAATTTTGTCACCACCCGGTCTACGAGCTCGATTAAATATACCTTCCGCCCTTACTTCTATCCCGATCTTGCCGACTTCATCCAAAACGTTAGAAAACGCCATAAGTATTGGTTTGAACTCGTCTTCGTTATCGTGATTCTGGGAAGTTTTGCTAGGCAAGCGCTCACGATTGTCGGAAATGCTGCCATTTGAGATAGCTTGCGTCAGACGGCAAATCTCGCGGCGCAAGTTGGCATTTTCCGTTTCCAACGCTGCGATGCGGGTATCTTTTCCTTGGTCAGACTGATCAATTGCTCGCACTCCTAGTCCGGGCTGTTGAAGCACGTGTTCGTCAATCAGGGCCCTGTATCTTTTGTTTCGCATCAGACGGCCCACACTAACGCCAACCTGGGGCGCAAGGAAAGCGGCGACTTCCGTTGGCGAAAACCATCTGCGGCCTCGACAAGAGTCGAGCTCAAACTGGATTTTTGCATGTGCCTCAGACATGATCGCCTCACGGTAGCTCGCGCCGTTCGAAGATCCCTTAGGGGCACCCATATTTAATAACGCTCGAGAAGTTTTAGGGGGCTAACAGCGTTGTTTTCAATCAATATCTCGCTGCATCGTGCTACGACCTCTTGCATCGTTATTCCTGACATTCGAGAGTAACTGGCGAGGAATCCCGAAACCGACCGAATTGGATCATCGAGATACAATTCCGAAATTTCTTCGACGATATTTTTCAATAGGTCGGATGACATAATTTTTTGCCGAAATAACTCTGCGCGAAGTCGCAGCGACTCGTCTTCCAAAGCCGGATATTCATGTGCCTCGATGATGGATAGCAACAGCTTGTCTCGTGCCGACGATGGCCCAACTACCCGCTCGAGATGTAAGCGAACGAGATCCGGGTCGCCTGCTTCGATGAACTTGCCATTAGCCCTCACTGCATGGAGATGAGCACAGAGCATATCTTCCGTCAAAATCCAGCCAACAAGCTCATCCGCCACAACAGCTAGTTCATCATATGCATTCTGGGCATCAGTGACACTGTCCGTCCGCAATCTCAGTTTGTCATACTTGTCGTAGAGAAACTCGGCGGAGCGGAACATCTGGCGGATCTTTGCAGCAATCGCTGGAAGATGGTCCACGGATTTGCAGGCTAGCGGGCAGGAGCCGCACCTCAATCTCCCCCTCGCGGCCACAATCACTTCTTCGGGACATTGCTCGCCAACAGGGCAAATGTGGGTTTCCCGAAACACCAATCTCGCCGCGGGGCTTTTTCTTAGCAGCGCCAGGCCTTCATATTCGCCTTCGACCGCGCGCTTGAGCTGCATCAAGGATATCACCCCAAATTTATGGAGAGCTTCCCCGAGGTCCTTACTAAACGCTTGGCTCAAGGCCGAGTTTTTGCTTGCTGCATGCAGGTAAGCTGGTCCGCTGTCGATTGTTGGTCGTGGCGGGATGTTACCAGTTTCTACCGCGTTATTAGCAAATAACAGCTTGTCATCTAGATCGTTGGTGTCTGGTTTGTTGTAGTACCAAGTTGAGGCTACACTCTCATGGCCTACAAGCTTCGCAATATCAGCTATATCAAGCACTTTTGACATATTGCTGACGAAGGACCCCCGAAGCGCATGAGGAGTATGTATCGCCCTAAGCTTCCCTGGGCTATTCACCGAGGAAGATGTTGTCAGTTCAACATCGCCGCCAATTACTGGATGAAAGCGCTCCATATGAGCACACAAGCCGATCCATTTCAGGGCGTAAGAACTGTCGTTGAACGGCAATCTCGTTTCTGGGTTTCGAAACAGCGGGAGCAAGTGCTCGAAACGAGTGAAAGCGCGCCCCTCATAAGTAACATCTACATCGTCGACCTCAAGCGAAGCCTGAAATTCGGACTCTCGTTTTAGCATATCTGCTACACGATGTATTACGGGTACTACAAAACCATCATTTACCTTGTCGGTATTAACGTACAAAGGAAAAATCAATCCAGAATTACTACCGAAATAACGCGAAAAATTTCTACGACATAACCATTGCGAGCTTTGTAAACGCAATCCTGTCTCAAAAGAAAGGATAATCATCCGCAAAATTGATGCCGAAATCCTATTCTCTTTATGCAGAGGAGTTAAAATATCGAACGGAAATGATTTTACTGCAATGCACTTTTTCCCATCGTAATAAAATGGAACAAATCCAAACTCCTCAGAATCAATAATTTTATTTACCTTACCCTTTAACCCCATGAACTTTCGATAAAGTCGTTTCTCATCCATAAAACTCACAAGCGCTTCTGCGCAGTACAACCAATTTTTTATCGCAGATCCAGTTTTTTGGGAGATAATTTTTTTGGTCGTTTTCTGTGAACGCCTTCCAACGTCACGGGGGCTATCGAAAGAAATATTGATAGGATTGCGAAATGATCCACCTGCAATATCAGAATATGAATCGTCCGCGTAATTAATCTCTATGAACTCAAAGAATTTATTTATGCCTAGAATGACGGCCTTATCACTCGACACGGAATTCTGTCTTCCAGAAATAAACTGCAGGAGGGTTGGAAACAGTGATCCGCGATCATCCATATTTGCAATAAATTTTGAACGATTCATATATTTTGGAGATGCGGGGATATTACTTGAAAGTTCTTTGATATCTGCGGATGTGCAATTTATATCTAATGAATTATCGAGGTACATTGGAATACATACGGTCAGATAATCCGACAGAACCCGCAAGGGGCCTGTCTCCGCGCCGGACTCCAAGCCTAAGATAATTTTTCGATATTCTGCGTATTTATCGAACAGCATCGCCCAGCACCGTTGAGATTCCTCAGACATTCTGACTCGCAGCCATTGGTAGTAGTTCATATCCCTGAACCAACCAATCCGTGGAATGTTGGCGTATTCTCCTATACCCAAAGTATCTGGGGCAGACCTTGCTTGCTTTATGCGCGGAAGCTTCAATCGATTTTTGTCGGCCGTAGCTATTCTCTGCCTTCTCAGTTTTGCCCTTTCATCGAAGGCGGTTTCGACCTCTTCAAATGACCGCGCTTTGAAGAACGGATCAGAAAAATATAGGGCCAATCTGTAAACGTAGTCTGTAGATAAAATTTCATCATGGCCATCTCTGCCAACTAACGTATGCAGAAATATCATAACATCTTTGAAGCAATTCTTTCCAACATCAAGAAATCCTGATTCAATTGACCTTATATCGAAACAATCCTTTTCAGAAATGTCAGAAAAATTTTGCCAAGAGGTTGATGGTAGCCATCTGTGAACGTTATACCTAATTCGATGCACCAGAGATCTGCGCTTCTTGGAATTCGAAAGAAGATCTCGTCCATATTTTGACTTTGCAGTAGAAATGTACTCTGATTCATCACCATTGAAATATATACAGAAACGACCAATTTCGTTTAGATAAGGTTCTATATCAGAATTTGATAGTTGCCATGATTTATTGAGTCTATTTGGAAGTATTATGTTTCCGTTTGCCCACAATCCATATAGGCATATTCGGCAGAATTTCTTAAAGTGATCGCGATATTGAGCGCTAAAAATATTTTGTATACCAAGCTTTACGCAAATTTTATGTACAAATCCCGCCTGGTCCGGTTCGTTCATCGGTGTGAGAATGAAGCTTATCATATCATCTAAGTCGGACGGTTGGAATCCATGCGCATCGCTATCGTTGAACGCGCATGCGATGGTGAGGAATGAGGCATGTTCACGATCGCATAAGATTTGAGCGCGCTCTTCGAGAAACAGGGCGTGTGTCGCAGCCACCCATGAAATGTGGGCATCGAGCGCACTTGGATCGTGGACGATCACGGTATTGCCCACGTTGATCATGACGCGGTCAATCTTGCGGCCTCGGCGATATAGCGGGCTGCAATATGCTCGGGCAGTGATCGCCACCCATCGCGCGCTGGGTCGGCTTGCAATTCAGCGAAGATCAGTTTCCCTTCAAGAATGAGCCGGTCCTCACGTGCATAGTGGTCGGTAGAAGTGATTGATTGGTGTCCCATCAGGTATTGGACCTCGGCCTTTGACAGGCCGTACCCCCCCGGGACTGGCATATAATTGAGCATGTAGACCCCGAAGAGGTGCCTCAGTGAGTGCAGCACCCAGGTGCCTCCCGGGCTGGGGTGGATTATAGTTGCGCGCTTGCAGGCCGCCTTGAACGACTTCAGGCGCCCGGTGTCAGATACCAAATGATATGGACGCCCCTGCATCCCAGGCAGGATGTCTTGAAGGACAAAAGGGTGCCCCGCATGGTGCTGATACTCGGTCTGGCGATAGGCCACTAACGTGTCGAATAACAGCCTCTTCAAAACGGGGATGATAGCCACATTTCTCGTGGTTCTACCCTTATCGCGCTCTAGGTAAGGTACGCCGAGCATTGCTAATCGATCCAAATCCGGAGCTGATATTGCTTGCCGCTCAAAGCTAATCTCTGCCCAAGTTATGTTCAGCGCCTCCGATGAGCGCAGCCCGGTAGACGCAAGCAGAACCCAAAACAGCCGATCGCGCTGACTCCGTGCTTCATTAAGTAAGGCTGGAAGCCGTTCAACAGGGAAGTCGAGGTATTTGTCGTAGCCACCGGTGCGCTTCGCACGCCCTCCTATTGCAGAGATCCGCCCCCCACTGCTCAGCGCCGAGGTTCTAATGTTTCCAGCAATTATGGATTTCGAACGTCGCGCATACATCTGCCGCGGACTGAGCTCGAAAGCATTCTCTGGAACGATGCCGCCTTTGGCTTGCGAGATGTCGAAAGGCTCGCGATCCATCCTTTGCGTGGAGTTGGAGAGCCTGAGAAATAGGTTGAGTGGTGCAGTTAGAGGTTGAGACTCGATCGGCGTGTAGCCAAATGTCGAAATGATGTTTGGCGCCCAATCTGCGATATCGTGGCCATCAATTTCAGACGATTTTTTGAAGGATCTGAAGTACGCCGGATTCTGTCGAATTGCACAGTAAATTTGGATTGCGTTATTTAATTTTATAATGTCTCGCGCGACAGGATATACACCGAGTTCGCTTAAGTAATCCAAGAATACCGATACAACCTCAAGGTACCTCTTAATAGTTGTCGCAGAATATTTCTGCGATATCAGATATTCAAGGTACCGGTTGAAGCTCGCGTCGACACTTCCATCGTCGCCGATAATTTTGAAATGTCCATGATGATTTATTATTATTTTGCTGAAGTTTCGCATAAATAATCCATCAGAAATTTAGTGGGATCGATAATATATTTTATCGTTCAATGTCAAGTTTGCGATTTAAGGAATAAATGTTGAAATTTCTAAATAGTTATTTTGCAATTGTTCCAGAATTTGGGATTTTAATATTTCACTAATAGGGAATTTTGCGCAAAATTTCCTCATGAGCCATTGCAAATATCTCTGGAATAACCGCAATTACCAATCAAGAATTCCGTAAGCCTTGGTGGAGGGTTTTTCATATTTGCGGCCAATCCCCCATAATGCACGACAACCCGTTGCGCTGGCGGGCGGTCTCAGGATCCATAATCCGGGTTTCGCACGTCGAAGGCTCGCAAGGCAGGCAATTTCAAACCAAGTGGGATCTGCATGGTGTGCTAGCGTTCGGCCGGTAGTTCTAGGAGTCCGTTTGGAAAATCAGGGGTGAACGTTTCGGCGTAGGAGATTCCCGCCCATGGCGACGAGGATCATGGCGTGCGAGACGTCGATGCGCTTCTCGTAATCGCGGACCAATCGGCGCCATCGGATCATCCAGCCAAAGGTCCGCTCAACGACCCATCGTCGGGGCAGAACTTTAAAGCCTTGCTGCTGATCGCTGCGTCGAATGACCTCGACGACGAAATCCAGATCGCTTGCCTTGTCCATGAGTTTGAGGCGGTCATAGGCGCCATCGGCGAAGAGATGTTTGATCCAGGGCCAGCGTTTGTGGATGCCATCGAGGATGGTCTGGGCACCTGCGCTGTCCGAAATGTCCGCAGTGGTCAGGTTGACCATCAGCAGCCGTCCATCGGTATCGACGGCGATATGCCGCTTGCGCCCGACAACCTTTTTGCCTGCGTCGAACCCACGCTTTTCTGCCGATGGCGCCTTGACCGACTGGCTGCCGATCACTGCTGCGCTCGGACTGGCCTCGCGCCCTTGGTGCTCGCGATCGAGCATCAGTTCGATGTCGTGGATTGTCTGGAACAGGAACCTGCGAACCAGTTCCCGGAACCAGCCATAAACTGTCTGCCATACCCCGAAATGGATCGGAAGCATCCGCCAGCCACAGCCCGACCGAACAAGGTAGCGCACGGCATTGATGACCTCGCGAAAATCCACCTCGCGTGGACGGCCCCGGCGCCCCGGCTTGGGCATCAGGGGCGCTAGGCGATCCCATTCCTCATCGGTTAGGTCACTGGGATAGCGCTTCGTCTTCTTGGCAATCTGAGCCATGCGCCCTCGGCTCTGATGGGTCCACATCCAGAGCCTGAATCAGGCGCAGAGCCTCGCGACAACCCCCGCCAGCGATTTTCCAAACAGCCTCTAAGGGTTTTGATCACGCCTATACCGCAGTCAGGCCGGCGGTCGGGCCGCAGATTCCTTTGTTGACACAGGAGTACCTGTTTCTGGTTGCCGGAGTTCGCGCTGGCGCAATCATAAGCCGCTGTGAAAGAAGGCGGTAGTTAATCCGCAGGCGCTGTCGGTTCAGATAAGAACCCACGGTGAGCGTAAACCCACGGCGGTTTTCAAGACCGCTGCCTTAAACCACTCGGCCACACTTCCGTTGCCCGCTTCCTAGCGTCATTGGCGCGGTTGCCAAGCGTTAAATCGCCGATGGATCGGTTCGTCGCCTTCCTTGACCGGGCACGGCAAGAAGGGGTTTCATCTGCCATATTGCCTGTGCCACAAAAGGATATGGGAGATTCTTTGCGTACATCCGTCCTGTCTTTGTTGCTCGGAGTGGCGACCGTTACCGTCGGGAGCCTGGCCCTTGGTCCCGCGCAGGCGCAGGATAGCGCGGATTTCCGCAGCTATCTGGAGAGCCTGCGGCCCAAGGCGCGGGCCATGGGGATCAGCAATGCGACGCTGGACAGCGTCTTTCCTTCGCTGACGCCCAATCAGCGCGTCATCCAGTTGGATCAGAGCCAGCCGGGCGGCGGCGCCTATTCCCCCATTCCGAATTTCGAACCCTATCGCCGGCAACATGTCGACGCCGCGCGTATCAGCCGGGGGCGCACCGCCTATCAGGCGAACCGCGCGCGGCTGGCCCGGATCGAAGCGGAAACCGGCGTGCCCGAGGAAATCATGGTCGCCATTTTTGGTCATGAAACCAACTATGGTTCCTATACCGGCGATTTCGACCTGATCCGGTCGCTGGCGACGCTCAGCTGGGAAGGTCGGCGGCGATCGCTGTTCGAGCCGGAATTGCTGGCGACGCTCAAGATGCTGGACAATGGCGTGCCGCGCAGCCGATTGGTCGGCAGCTGGGCGGGGGCGACGGGCTACCCCCAGTTCTTGCCGTCCGTCTATCTGCGCATTGCCAAGGATGGCGATGGGGATGGCAAGGCCGATATTTGGACCAGTGAAGCCGACGCGCTGGCCTCCATCGCCAATTATTTCGTCCAGTCGGGCTGGCGGCGCGGCCAGCCATGGGGCATCGCCGTCAATGTGCCGTCCGGGTTCAATCGCGCGGCTGTCACGGCCAAGACCGAGCCGGCGCGCTGTCCGCGGGTGTTCAACCGGCACAGCCGCTGGCTGACGATGGCAGAATGGCGCAAACTGGGTATTTTCCCTAGCAGCGGCGTGTGGCCGGCCGACACGATGCTGGCGACGCTGCTGGAACCGGACGGGCCGGGCAAGACCGCCTATCTGCTCACCAGCAACTATCGGGTGATCCTGGATTATAATTGCTCCAACTTCTATGCCTTGTCGGTGGGATTGCTGGCGGATGCTGTCAAACAATAAGCGGGTGGCGATCGCTGCCGTGATAATGGCGCTGCCCGGGGGCGGGGCGCTGATGGCGCAGCCGCGCCAGCCCGCTGCGATGGTTGCGGATGGGCCGGCGCTGCTGGGCGCGCCTTTCACTGTCAATGGCACAAGCTACACGCCGGCGGACCCGGTCTATTATGATGAGGTCGGCTATGCCGGCGTGATGGCGGATGGCAGTCAGAGCGGCGCCACCGCCACAGGTGAGGTGTTTGCCGCGTCCGCGATCACCGCCGCGCACAAGACGCTGCCCTTGCCCAGCTATGTCGAGGTGACGGCGCTGGATAGCGGCAAGACCATATTGGTGCGGGTCAATGATCGTGGCCCGATGCGAAACGATCAGCTGATCGCGCTGTCGCCAGGCGCCATCGCCCAACTGGGTGTTAGCGATCAAGGCCCTGTGGCCGTGCGGGTGCGCCGGGTCAATCCGCCCGAGCAGGAACGCGCGGCGCTGCGCGGACAGGGACGCGCTGCCGAGAGGCTGGAGACGCCAGCAAATGTGTTGAAGGTATTGCGCGGCAAATTGCCGGCAGTCCGTCCCTCTGCGCCGGCTTCCGCGGCCATCAAGGCAAAGGCGCCAGCGACGCCGGCCAAATCGGCTGCGCCAGCCAAGCCGATCGCGACGACGCGTCCGGGGGCGGATTTTGACCAGCCTGCGTCCGCGAAGACATCAAAGCCAGCGCCGCCCGCCGCCAAACCGGCGTTGCCGCCAAAATCGCCAGCGCCGAAACCGACGGCAACGGCGCCTTCGCCCGCGCCGTCACGCAAGGGCGGCTACGTCGTCCAGGTTGGCGCCTTTTCCGCGCAGGCCCGCGCCGAAGCGGCGGCAAAAAATGTCGGCGGGCGTGTCGAAGCCGCCGGCAACCTCTGGCGCGTGCGGCTTGGCCCCTATCCCACCCAGCAAGCTGCGCAGGCCGGTGTGCGGTCGGCCGCAGCCAAGGGCTTTGAGAATGCCCGCATCATGGCTAATGACGCGCAATAATGATCGCGGTTCGAGAGCGATTCCATCCCAAGTCGAAGGCAGTTTTCCGATGAAGAAAAGCGTTGCAGTCCTCCTTGCCGCCGGGCTGCTGGCCCAGCCGCTGATCGCCGCCGCGCCGCCCTACACCAGCGAAGCGCCGATCGCCTATATGAAGGACCTGTCGTCGGGCGCTGTCCTGTATGACAAGGGCGGCGAAACGCGCATGCCGCCGGCGTCACTGGCCAAGATGATGACGGCGCATGTCGCCTTCCGCCTGATCCAGAAGGGTGAGCTGAAGCTCGACACCAAATTTACCGTGCGCCCCGAAACCTGGAAGCAATGGCATGGGCCGCAGGCCGGATCGACCATGTTCCTGTCGGCCGGCGAGCAGGTGTCGGTGGAAAATCTGTTGCACGGC
This sequence comes from Sphingobium rhizovicinum, assembly GCF_042647625.1. Taxonomy (NCBI): domain Bacteria; kingdom Pseudomonadati; phylum Pseudomonadota; class Alphaproteobacteria; order Sphingomonadales; family Sphingobiaceae; genus Sphingobium; species Sphingobium rhizovicinum. Next base: position 1,862,417 of record NZ_JBHRVU010000004.1, read on the forward strand.
ATTGTCACCCTGTCGGGCAATGACGCCTGCGTCGTGCTGGCGGAAGGCATTTCCGGGACGGAGCAGGCTTTCGTCGCGGCGATGAACGAGGAAGCCAAGCGGCTTGGCCTGAAGAACAGCCATTTCGGCACCAGCAATGGCTGGCCGGACGAAGGCGTGACCTATGTGACGGCCGAGGATCTGGCCAAGCTGGCCGAAGCGACGATCGTGGAGACGCCCGATCTCTACAAGCGCTTCTATGCGACGCGGGAGTTCACCTGGGGCAAGACGATGGGCGGCTCCGCCATCAATCAGGCGAACCGCAATCCCATTTTGGGCAAGATCCCTGGCGCTGATGGCCTGAAGACCGGGCATACCGAAGAAGCCGGTTTCGGCTTTACCGGTTCGGCCGAACAGGATGGCCGCCGTCTGGTGATGGTGGTCGCTGGCCTGCCGACCTTCAACGGCCGCATCACCGAATCTGTGCGCTTCATGGATTGGGGCTTTAAGGCGTGGAAGGCGCAGCCGCTGTTCAAGAAGGGGCAGACGGTCGAGACGGCTGAAGTCCAACTGGGCAGCGCGACGAGCGTGCCGCTGGTGGCGCCGCAGAATATGGCCGTCACTCTGCCCCGCACGGCATCGGCCAATGTGCAGGTGAAGGTCGTCTATACCGGCCCGATCAAGGCGCCGATCGCCAAGGGGCAGCAGATCGCCCAGCTGATCGTCCAGACCCCCGACACGCCGCCGCAGGTGCTGCCGCTGGTGGCGGGTGAAGATGTGGCCGAGGCCGGCATTTTCGGCCGGTTGTGGAACGGCCTGAAGTCGCTCTTCGCTTGACGCCCAAAATACCAGATAGCGGGCGGTTCATCACGCTGGAAGGCGGCGAAGGGGCGGGCAAATCGACGCAACTTCGCGCGCTGGCGGCTGGGCTGCGCGCGCGCGGACTGGAAGTGGTCGAAACCCGCGAGCCGGGGGGCAGCGAAGGGGCGGAGGCGATCCGCACCCTGTTGCTGACCGGCGGCGCAGACCGTTGGAGTCCGCGCGCCGAAGCGCTGCTGTTCGCGGCGGCGCGGGCGGATCATATCGAAAAGACGATCCGGCCGGCTTTGGCGCGCGGCGCATGGGTGTTGTCCGATCGGTTTCTGGATTCGAGCCGGGCCTATCAGGGGCAGGGCGCGCTGAGCGATAGCGATATTTTGACATTGCATCGGATCGGCAGCGCGGGATTTCTGCCCGACCGCACATTGCTGCTGACCTTGCCCGAGGCGGAAGCCACCGGCCGGGCCAAGGCGCGGGACGGCGATGCGGAAGATCGGATCGGCGGGCGGGCGAGCGATTTTCATCGGGCCGTGGCGGACGCCTTTGCCCAATTCGCTATGGACGAACCCGATCGCGTTCGCGCCGTCGATGCCGGCGGCACGGCGGACGTCGTGACGGCGCGCCTGATGGACGCGATCAAAGACCTGCTGCCATGACGTCATTGTTGGGGCATGACGCACAGGCCCGCACGCTGATCGACGCCGCCAGGAGCGGGCGGATGCATCATGGCTGGATATTGGCCGGACCCAGGGGCATCGGCAAGGGCAGCTTTGCGCGGGCCATGGCGATGCGCTTGCTGGCCGATGCGGCCGGGCCAGTTGTTGATGGCGAAGGCTTGTCCGTGCCGGAAAGCCATCCGATCCGTCGCCTGATCGAGGCGGCTGCTCATCCCGATTATGCCGAACTGGCGCCGCTGGAGAAGGAAACGGGCACGGCGCGCAACATCAGCGTGGATCAGGTGCGCGGGCTTGGGCGACTGATCCAGTCTGCACCCTCTTTGTCATCGCGGCGGGTGGTTGTGATCGACAGCGCGGACGATCTGGAGCGGGGCGCGGCCAATGCGCTGCTCAAGACTCTGGAGGAGCCGCCGGCGGACATGCTGTTCCTGCTGGTCAGCCATGCGCCGGGACGATTGCTACCGACGATCCGGTCGCGCTGCCGCACTTTGCGCTTCGATCCCCTGGATGCCGCGGCCATGCGGGCGGTGCTGAAAGCGACCGACGAAACCCTGTCGCCACAGGAGGTCGACGCGCTGGTGCTGGCGGGGCAGGGATCGCCGGGGCAGGCGTTGCGCTTTGCCGGCCTGAACCTGGCCGATATCGAGCAGGTGCTGGGGATGCTGGCGACGCAGGGCGATCCGGGCAATCGCCAGCGGCTGGCGCTGGCCAAGGCGCTGGCGCTCAAATCGGCAAAGCCGCGTTACGAAGCCTTTCTGGAACGCGCGCCCGCCTTCATTGCGCAAGCGGCGCGGACGCGGCAGGGGCCGGCCTTGGGGTTGGCGCTCGATCATTGGGAGAAAGCGCGGCATCTGGCCGGCGGGGCAGTGGTGCTGTCGCTCGATCCGGCGGCGGTCGTGTTCGAACTGGCGGGGCATGTCGCGGCGCTCGCGCCCACCCACGCATAAAAGCGGCTTTGCGCGGCCGGCAACAGCGGGTAGGGAGGCGGCATGTCGAAGCCTTTCACCATCACCACCGCCATTTCCTATCCCAATGGCCGTCCGCATATCGGCCATGCCTATGAAGTGATCGCCACCGACGCGGTCGCCCGGTTCCAGCGTATGATGGGCCGCGACGTCTTTTTCCAGACCGGCACTGATGAGCATGGGCTGAAAATGGCGCAGACTGCGCGGGGCCGCGGCATCGAGCCGCGCGAACTGGCCGATGAAATGGCCGGATATTTCAAGCAGATGAACGAGCGGCTTAACATCAGCCATGATCGTTTCATCCGCACCAGCGAGCCGGATCATCACGCCGCCAGCCAGGCGATCTGGCAGGCGATGGAGGCCAATGGCGATCTGTATCTGGGCCGTTACGAAGGCTGGTATTCGGTTCGCGACGAAGCTTTCTATGACGAGAAGGAAATCACCGAGGGGGAAGGGGGCGTCAAACTTTCGCCCCAGGGCACCCCGGTCGAATGGACGATCGAGGAAAGCTGGTTCTTCCGCCTGTCGGCCTATCAGGATCGGTTGCTGGCGCTGTATGAAAGCCAGCCCGATTTCATCCAGCCTGACAGCCGCCGCAATGAAATATTGCGCTTTGTCGAAGGCGGCCTGAGCGACCTAAGCGTATCGCGCACCAGTTTCGACTGGGGGGTGAAGGTGCCGGGATCGGACGGCCATGTCATGTATGTGTGGGTCGACGCGCTCACCAATTATCTGACCGGCTGCGGCTATCCCGACGATGCGGATCGGATGGCGCGCTATTGGGCCGAAGGTGGCGACATCACCCACATTATCGGCAAGGATATTGTGCGGTTTCACACCGTTTACTGGCCGGCCTTCCTGATAAGCGCGAAGCTGCCTTTGCCCAAACAGGTGTTCGGCCATGGCTTCCTGCTGAACCGCGGCGAGAAAATGTCGAAGTCGGTCGGCAATGTCGCCGATCCGATGGAACTGGCCGATCGGTTCGGCGTGGATCAGCTCCGATATTTCCTGCTGTCGGAAGTCACGTTCGGCAATGACGGCAGCTATAGCGCGGAAGCGATCGTCCAGCGCGCGAACAGCGATCTGGGCAATGCGTTTGGCAATCTGGCGCAGCGCACACTGAGCTTTATCGCCAAAAATCTGGACGGTCTTCTGCCGGCCATCCACGGCCATGATGCGGCGGACAATGAGCTTTTCGCGCTGCTGGACAAGACGATCCGCACCGATATGCCCGCCGCCTTCGCCGAACTGGCGCCGAGCGTGGCGATCGAGGCATGGCTGCGCGCCTGCTTTGCCTGCAACCAATATATCGATGCGCAGGCGCCCTGGGCGCTGCGCAAGACCGATGCCGAGCGGATGGAGACGGTGTTGGCGACGCTCTATATCGCCATCGCCCAGTTGGCGGTCGCGATCCTGCCGGTCATTCCTGCCAGCGCGACCGCGCTGCTCGACCATATGGGCGTCCCGACGGACAAGCGCAGCTATGAGGCGATCGGCGGTCATTGGTATTCGGCTTTGGCCGAAAGCGGTTTCGTGCTTGCCGCGCCCAAGCCGCTCTTCCCGCGTCTTGAACTGGCGGAAGCGGAAGTCTGAACCGATGCTGATCGACAGCCATTGTCACTTGAATTACAAAGGTTTGATCGAGGATCAGGCCAATGTGCTGATCCGGGCGCGCGAACGCGGCGTCGGGCTGATGCTCAATATCGCCACGCGCGAAAGCGAATGGGATGCGGTGCTGGATACCGCCGTGCGCGAACCGGACGTATGGGCGACAGTCGGCATTCATCCCCATGAGGCGGACGAGCATCCCCATGTCGACACCGCCAAGCTGGTCGAGCGCGCGGCGCATCCGCGCGTCGTGGGCATCGGCGAAACCGGCCTTGATTATTATTATGACCATAGCGATCGGGAACGGCAGCAGAAGAGCTTCCAATCCCACATCGCCGCTTGCCGCGAGACGGGCCTGCCTCTGATCGTGCATACGCGCGAAGCGGAAGAAGATACGCTGCGCATCATGCGCGAGGAAATGGAGAAGGGCGCCTACAGCGGCGTAATCCATTGCTTCACCGCCAGCGGCGCTTTTGCCGATGGGGCGATGGAACTGGGTTTCTACATCAGCATTTCGGGCATCGTGACCTTCAAGAGCGCGAAGGATTTGCAGGACACCGCTGCGCGATTGCCGATCGACCGGCTGCTGGTGGAAACGGATTCGCCCTTTCTGGCGCCTGTACCGCATCGGGGGAAAAGCTGTGAGCCGGCCTTTGTCGCGGACACTGCGCAGTTCCTGGCCAATCTGCGCGGGGAAAGCATGGAAGAACTGGCGGCGGCGACCTCCGCCAATTTCCGCACCCTGTTTGCCAAGGTCGCATGAGCCTGAAGCTCACGATCCTGGGCAGCGGCACATCGTCGGGCGTGCCCCGGATCGGCAATGATTGGGGCGATTGCGATCCGACCGAGCCTAAGAACCGGCGGACCCGCGTTTCCATATTGGTCGAAAGCCCCACGACCCGCATCCTGATCGACACCTCGCCCGACATGCGGGCGCAGTTGCTGGCGGCGGACGTCATCCATATCGACGCGATCCTCTGGACGCATGATCATGCCGATCACACCCATGGGTTGGATGATGTGCGGCAACTTTATCATCACCGTCGCAGCCCCGTACCCGCTTATGCGCGTATCCAGACGCTTCGGCTGTTACAGCGGCGCTTCAGCTATGCGTTCGAGGGCGCCAATGGCTATCATCCCACGATCGACGCGCATGTCCTGCCCGACAAATTGCGGATCGGCGATATCGACATTGCCTGTGTCGACCAGCCCCATGGCGATATCTGGTCGACCGGCTTTCGCTTTTCCCATGGCGGACGATCGATCGGCTATGCCACGGATTTTCATGCGCTGACGCCCGATATGCTGGCGCTGTATGATGGGCTGGACGTGTGGGTGGTGGATGCGCTGCGGGCCAAACCGCATCCGACCCATCCGCATCTGGCGCTGACGCTGGACGGGATCGCCGCGACCCGCCCCGGTCGCGCCATCCTGACCCATATGGACCAAAGCATGGACTATGCGACATTGCGGCGCACTCTACCGCAAGGCGTGGAGCCGGGCTATGACGGCATGGTCGTGACACTGGATGCGAAAGAGCGGGGGGATTGATGGGCGGCACGGATCAGGCGGCATCCACCATCTGGTATGTGCTGGCGATCCTGCTGGTCGCATCCTCTCTGATCGGCCGGCGTTTGCCCTGGGGCAGCCTGTGGCGCATGGTGGCGATATGGGTTGCGATCTTTGCCGGCCTTCTGCTCATCTTTCAGTTCGCCCAGGGGCAGGGGTGGCTGACCGGGCGCTGGGCGGAGCAGGGCGGCGTCGCGGCGCCGCAGGATAGCCCCGAAATACTGCCAAAGGCGCGGGCCGACGGGCAGGTGCTGCGGATTCCGGTTGCGCCCGATGGCCATTATTGGGTGGAGGGCACAATCAACGGCACGCCGGCGCGCTTCCTGATCGATAGCGGCGCGACCTTCACCGCTTTGTCGGCGACCACCGCCCGCGCCGCCGGGCTGAATTATGACGTCGCCGCGCCTGCCGTCATCATGTCCACCGCCAATGGGCAAGTGGAGGCGCGGCGATCCAATATTGCTACGCTGGCCATTGGCCCGATCCGCGTCAGGGATTTGCCGGTGGTCGTTTCGCCAGCCTTTGGTGAGGTGAATGTGATCGGCATGAACACTTTGTCCCGGCTGAAAAGCTGGGGCGTGCAAAATGGGGAAATGGTGCTGACGCCATGACGGCCTCGATGAATTCGGGCGCGCCGACGCAGGCGCAGCGGCTGAAGGCCATTATCGGCGGGTCCACCGGCAATCTGGTGGAATGGTATGACTGGTACGCCTATGCCGCCTTCACCCTTTATTTTGCGCCGCATTTCTTTCCGAGCGAAGACCGCACCGCGCAGTTACTGAGCGCGGCCGGCATTTTTGCCGTTGGCTTCCTGATGCGGCCTATCGGCGCCTGGCTGATGGGGGTCTATGCCGATCGTCATGGACGCAAGAGCGGGCTGACGCTGTCGGTGGCGCTGATGTGCGCGGGATCGCTGCTGATCGGGATCACGCCCGGCTATGAGACGATCGGCGTGGCGGCGCCGCTGTTGCTGGTGCTGGCGCGGCTGATGCAGGGGCTTTCCATCGGCGGCGAATATGGCGCGAGCGCCACTTACCTGTCGGAAATGGCGGGCAAGAACCGGCGCGGCTTTTTCTCCAGCTTTCAATATGTGACGCTGATCGCCGGGCAATTGGTGGCGATTTGCGTGCTGCTGCTGTTGCAGGCGACGCTCAGCGAGGCGCAACTGGATGCGTGGGGCTGGCGCATTCCGTTTTTCATCGGTGGAGCGCTGGCGGTGATCGTCTTCTGGCTGCGCCGGGGGCTGGCCGAGACGCAGAGCTTTACGGCAGCCAAGGCCGAGGGCGCGCCGAAATCCGGCTTTGTCGAACTGATCACCAACCATCCGCGCGAGACGTTGACGGTGATGTTGCTCACGGCCGGCGGGACGATCGCTTTCTATGCCTATAGCATCTACATGCAGAAATTCCTGGTCAATACGAGCGGCCTGAGCCGGGAAACGGCGTCGCAGATCAATGCCGTCACGCTATTCCTGTTCATGCTGCTTCAGCCGGTCGCGGGCGCATTATCCGACCGGATCGGGCGCAAGCCGCTGATGATCGGGTTCGGCGTTCTGGGAATGGTCTGCACCTATCCGATCTTCGCCACGCTGGCGACGACCAAGGATCCGTTGATCGCCGGTCTGCTGGTGATGGCGGGTCTGGTGATCGTGACCGGATATACATCGATCAATGCGGTGGTGAAGGCTGAACTCTTTCCCGCGCATATCCGGGCGCTGGGCGTGGCGCTGCCTTATGCGCTGGCCAATACGCTGTTTGGCGGGACGGCGGAGTTCGTGGCGTTGTGGTTCAAGCAGGCCGGTATGGAGCAGGCTTTCTATATCTATGTCACGGTGATGATCGCCATTTCGCTGATCGTCTATGTGAAGATGCGGGACACGGGAAAGCACAGCCTGATCCGGGAGGATTGAGCGGTGAGACAGCGAAAGCGACAGTTTGACGTACATGCGTAATAGGGATATAAGTTTAACATAATCCTTATTATCGGACTTTATATAAGGGATGCCGATAGGGGCTGTTCAGCCCTCCGCGCAGCCCCTATCGCGGCGTTACGTCCATTTCAGTTCGGGTTTCCACCATGTCTAAAGCCAGTCCCGCCGACATCATGCCGCTTGCCAATGTCATGGCGCGGTTGCGTGATCCCAATACGGGCTGTCCATGGGACATCGAACAGGATTTCGCGTCCATCGCGCCCTATACGATCGAGGAAGCCTATGAGGTTGCTGATGCGATCGAGCGCAATGACATGGCCGACCTGCGCGACGAACTGGGCGACCTATTGCTTCAGGTGGCGTTCCACAGCCGCATGGCCGAGCAAGCCGGCCATTTCGCGTTGCAGGATGTGATCGACGCGATCACGCAGAAGATGATCCGCCGTCACCCGCATGTCTTTGACGAAGGCGCGCGCCGCGAGGATGGCCATGCCCAATGGGAGGCCATCAAGGCGGCCGAGCGCGCCGAGAAGGAACCGGACCCGAGCGCACTGGCCGGCGTGGCGAGCGCCCTGCCCGCCCTGCTGCGCGCCGAGAAATTGCAGAAGCGGGCGGCGCGCACCGGCTTCGACTGGCCCGATACGGCCCAGGTCATTGCAAAGGTCATCGAGGAACTGGACGAAGTGCGCGAGGCGCAAAGCCAGGAGCATCGCGAAGAAGAAGTCGGCGACCTGCTTTTCGCCGTGGTCAACCTCGCACGGCATCTGAAGATCGACCCTGAAACGGCTTTGCGTAAGGCCAATCACAAATTCGACCGGCGGTTCCGGGCGATGGAGGACATGGCCGGCGAACAATTTGCGGCCCTTTCTCTCGATGAACAGGAAGAGTTGTGGCAACGGGCGAAAGTGCAGGAAAAGGCGGGGTGATTAACCGCCCTGCGCCGTGACCGGATAGAGCGGCGCGCCATCAGTTTCAAACGCGGCGATATTGGCGATGGTGGTTTCGGCGATGCCGGTCAGCGCTTCCCGCGTGAAAAAGGCCTGATGCCCGGTGATCAGCACATTGGGGAAGGTCAGCAGCCGGGCAAAGACGTCGTCGCGGATCGGCTGATCCGACAGGTCGGAGAAGAAAAGCCCCTCCTCTTCTTCATAAACGTCGAGGCCGACATAACCGATCCGGCCATTTTTCAGCCCGTCGATCAAAGCGCGCGTATCGACCACGCCGCCGCGACTGGTGTTGATGAGCATGACGTCGGGCTTCATCCGGGCGATCGCGGCGGCATCGATCAGGTGGCGGGTGCCGGGCGTCAGCGGGCAATGGAGCGAGATAATGTCGGAACGGTCGAGCAGGTCCGGCCAGTCGACATAGGCGCCGCCAATCGCCGACAAGCCCGCTTCATCGGGATAAGGATCATGCGCGATCACGGTGCAGTCGAAACCGCGCATGATCCGGGCGACATTGAGGCCGATCTTGCCCGTCCCCACGACGCCGACAGTCCGCCCGCGCAGATCGAAGCCCAGCAGGCCGTCGAGCGCGAAATTTCCCTCCCTCACCCGATTATAGGCTTTGTGGATCTTGCGGTTGAGGGTCAGGATCATCGCCACCGTATGTTCGGCGATGGCGTCGGGCGAGTAGGCCGGCACGCGCGCGACGGCGAGGCCGAGTTCAGCGGCGGCCTGAAGATCGACATGGTTGAAGCCGGCGCTGCGCAACGCCAGCAGGCGAACGCCCTGCCCGGCCAATATCTCCAGCGTCGGACGATCGAGCCGGTCGTTGACGAAGGCGCAAATCGCCTGATGCCCGGCGGCCAGCGGCGCGGACTGCATGTCCAGCCGGGCTTCCAGATAGGTGAAGCTTTGCGCGTCGCCCGATGCGGCGTTGGCCGCATCGAAAAAGCGGCGGTCGAAGGGATGGGTACTGAAAACAGCGACTTTCACGATCTGGCTCCCATGGCGTGGGAGCCAGAATAGCCGTTAGGCGTCGTGATTTATACCCTGTCCGCGCTTGGCGAAGCGAGCAAAGGCGGCGTCGGACAGGCGCACTTCCACCCGGGTTTCTTCCTCCTCGATGGTGGTCGACAGGACTTCGCCATGCTCATGCAGCCAGGCGAGCGCCGCCCCGTCCGCCACCGGCAGGCGTAGGCCATAGACTTTTGCGCCGCGGGTCATCCGGTCACTGATCGCGCGCTGAAGCGTTTCCACCCCCTCGCCGGTCAGGGCGGACAGGATGATGACGTCATCCCGGCGTGCCGCCTGCTCGCGGACAAGGGCTTCCTCTTCCTGCCCAAGCAGGTCGAGCTTGTTCCATGCCTCGATGATGGTCGGGGCTTCCTCGTCCGCATTTTCGCCCACGACGTCGAGTTCACCCAGCACATCGAGCACATCGTCGCGCTGCGCCTCCGTATCCGGGTGCGCAATGTCGCGGACATGGACGATGAGGTCGGCGGACAGCACCTCTTCCAGCGTGGCGCGGAAGGCGGCGATGAGTTGGGTCGGCAGATCGGACACAAAACCCACCGTGTCGGACAGGATCGCCTTGTCGAGGCCGGGCAGCGCAATCTGGCGCATGGTGGGATCGAGCGTGGCGAAGAGCAGGTCTTCCGCCATGACGTCAGCGCCGGTCAGGCGATTGAAAAGGGTGGATTTTCCCGCGTTGGTATAGCCAACCAGCGCGATCACCGGCCAAGGCGCACGTTGCCGGCGGGCGCGGTGCAGACCGCGGGTGCGCGTGACCTGATCCAGTTCACGGCGGATCTTGGCCATGCGATCACGGATCATGCGGCGATCCGCCTCGATCTGGGTTTCGCCGGGGCCGCCAAGGAAGCCGAAGCCGCCGCGCTGCCGCTCAAGGTGGGTCCAGCTGCGGACAAGGCGGCCGGCCTGATAATCGAGATGGGCAAGTTCGACCTGCAACCGGCCTTCGTTGGTGGCGGCGCGTTCGCCGAAGATTTCCAGGATCAGTCCGGTGCGGTCGATCACCTTGGCCTCGCACGCCTTTTCCAGATTGCTCTGCTGCACCGGCGACAGGCTGTTGTCGACGATGATGAGTTCGGCCTCTTCCTGCCGGGCGAGGGTGGCGATCTGATCCACCTGACCGCTGCCGAACAGGGTGGCGGGCTTGCGATCGCGCACGCGGAACGCCTGCGCCGCGCGCACATCGATGCCGATGGCGAGGGCCAAGCCTCGCGCTTCCTCCAGCCGGGCGTCACTATCCCGACGGTCGGCATTATGGGTTTCGGCATGAACGACGACGGCGCGCGCGCCGCGCGCCACTTCATCATCGGAGTCGCGGTTGAATATGGCCATGGCGGCTTAAAGCATCTCGCGACGCGCCGGTCCACTGGATCAGCGGACCGGCAACGCAGGCGATCAATCGTCCTGTTCGTTCTCGCCAGTCAGGTCGAGCGCATGGAGCGGCTGGACCGTCGAAATGGCGTGCTTGTAGACGAGTTGGACCATGCCGTCGCGTTCGAGCAGCATGCAGAACAGGTCGAAGGCGGCGATTTCGCCCTGAAGCATGACGCCGTTCACCAGAAACATCGTCACCGGGCTGCCCGATTTGCGGACGGCGGACAGGAAGATTTCCTGAAGCAGCTTGGAGCGGCCGTTGCCGTCGCTGGTCTTGCGCAGTTCCGTCAGGTCCATCGACTGGGCCGGCATGACGGTGGAAATCGCATGCTTGTAAACGAGCTGCGACTGGCCATCGCGGCGCAGCAGCACGGAGAAATTGTCGAACCAGGTGATGATGCCCTGAAGCTTCACGCCCTTGACCAGGAACATGGTGACGGGGGTCTTGCTCTTGCGCAGGCTGTTCAGGAAAATGTCCTGAAGATTGTTCACTTTATCGGCCATGGTCTTCGCCAGTCCTATATTCTTGGCGGGACGTTACCCGCTCTCGCACCCTTAAGCAGGGTGTCTTGCCTGCCTCCGCGGACCGGAGGCGCGGGGCAGTTCTACCGCAATTGCGAAGAGGCGTCCATGGCCGGAGAAAGGTTTCGGCGCATTTCTGCAAAGCTTTGCCATCAAAGCCTTGCAGAAGAGCCGTCATTCCTTGCCTTCGGTAATGCCCAGCAATTTGAGCTTCCGGTGCAACGCCGACCGTTCCATGCCGATGAAGGTGGCGGTGCGCGAGATATTGCCGGAGAAGCGACGGATCTGGATGCGCAGATATTCGCGTTCGAAACTTTCCCGTGCTTCGCGGAGCGGCGCGCCCATGATGGCGGACTGGCCAATCCCCTCCCCGCCGCCGCCGCTGGTGAGTTCAGAAGGCAGCATGTCGAGTTCGATCCGGCCGATGCGGTCGCCGGGCGCCAGGATCATCGTGCGTTCAATGACATTACGCAACTGACGAACATTGCCCGGCCATTCATTGGCCTGAAGCGCGGCCATGGCGTCGCTGGCGATTTCGGGCGGCGACACGCGACGATCGGCGGCGAAGCGGGCCAGATAATGTTCGACCAGCGGCGGGATGTCATCCCGCCGTTCCGACAGGGGCGGGATGGCGAGCGGCACGACGTTGAGGCGATAGAAGAGATCCTCGCGGAAGCGACGCTCCTCGATTTCGGCCGAAAGGTTGAGCGCGGTCGAGGAAATGACGCGAACATCAACCTTCACCTGCCGCTGGCCGCCGACGCGGGTGAAGCTCTGATCGGTGAGGACGCGCAATATCTTGCCCTGCGTGGTCAGCGGCATGTCGGCGATTTCATCGAGATAAAGGGTGCCGCCATGCGCCTGCTCCAGGAAGCCGGGGCGAACGAGGCCGCTGGGGTCTTCTATCCCGAATAGCTCCTCTTCCACCCGATCGGGGTCCATGCGCGCGGCGGCGACGATGATGAAAGGGGAATCCGCGCGGCCGCTCCAGCTGTGGAGCATGCGCGCGGCGACTTCCTTGCCGACGCCGGCGGGGCCGGAAATGAGGACGCGGCTGCCGGTGCCGGCCACCTTCTTGATCGTGGCGCGCACGCCATTGATCGAGGCGGAGGTGCCGGTCAGTTCATCATCCTGACCGAAGCGGGCGCGCAGCACCTGATTTTCGCGGCGGAGCCGCTCCGTCTCGGTCGCGCGGGCGACGAGGTGAAGCAGCCGGTCAGCCTCGAACGGCTTTTCGATGAAATCGGCCGCGCCCTTGCGGATTGCGGCGACCGCCGTGTCGATATTGCCATGACCCGAAATCATCAGCACCGGCACGCTGGGGTCGCGCCGCTTGATTTCGTCCAGCAATTCCAGCCCGTCCATGCGCGACCCCTGAAGCCAGACGTCGAGCAGCACCAGCGAGGGGCGGCGCGAGTCCAGCGCATCGATCGCGCTGTCGCTGTTGGCGGCGGTGCGGGTGGTGAAGCCTTCATCTTCAAGGACGCCCGCGACCAGATCGCGAATATCCTCTTCATCGTCGACTATCAGAATATCAAGCGCCATTGGCTGTCACTTTTCCCGTCATTTTACCCTGGGGCATGGCGATTACCTGTCCCTCTTCCATTTTTTCGAGCGCCCCCGCTGCGAAGCGGAGGGTGACGCATGCGCCGCCCCCTTCCGCATCGTCGAAGCGTATCTCCCCCAGATGCTCTTCGACAATCTTCTTGACGATGGCGAGGCCAAGACCCGTCCCCTTGGTCCGCGTCGTCATATAAGGTTCCAAAATCCGGTTGCGTTCGGGCGGCAAGCCGATGCCGTCGTCGCGCACGGTGATGATCAGATCGCCTTCCTTCTGCGCGAGCGTCATGCGGACATGGCCGCGCGGACCACCTTCGTCCGGTTGTCCTTTTGGTTCAATGGCTTCCACAGCATTCTTGACAATGTTCGTCAAAGCCTGCCCCAGTTGGCGGCGATCGCAGACCAGTTCCAGATCGGGCGCGTCGGCCTGATATTCAAAGCGGATGTCGGGATGCGCGACCTCATGCAGGAACAGCGCATGCCGGGCGATGTCGCCGATCGCCTCACGCCGGAACACGGGCTTGGGCATCCGCGCGAAGGAGGAAAATTCGTCGACGATCCGCCGCAGATCGCCCACCTGACGGACGATCGTGCCGGTCAGACGGGTGAAGGTCGCCTTGTCGCTGGTAATTTCCTCGGCATAGCGGCGCTGGAGCCGTTCTGCGGCGAGCTGGATCGGGGTGAGCGGGTTCTTAATCTCATGCGCAATGCGGCGTGCGACGTCAGACCAGGCGGCGCGGCGCTGATCGGACAATTGCTGGGTGATGTCGTCAAAGGTCAGAATATGGCGCGAGCCGTCCTGCGACAATTTGACCGCAAGCGTGCGCAGATCGCCATGAGCGCGTACCTGCACGATGCCCGAATCTTCGTCCGATGCGACGAAATCCGCGAGTTCCGGGGACACTTCAGCGAGCGGACGACCGACGGGATCGTTCCCCTCCTCCACCAATATGGCGGCGGCCGAACTGTTGAGCAGCAGGATCTCGCCCTTGAGGTCGACGGAGAGAACGCCGGCGGTGACGCCCGACAGGATCGCCTCGATAAAGGCGCGGCGTTCGTCCAGCTGACTGTTGGCGGCGACCAGCGCGCCGGTCTGCGCCTCCAGCCTCTGCGTCATGCGGTTGAAGGCGGAGGCGAGCGTGCCGATTTCGTCGCGGGTCTGGGGACTGGTGACGCGGGCGGACAGATCGCCTGCGGTAATGCGCCGGGCGGCCGTCACCAGTTCATTGACCGGGCGCACCATCCAGTCGGCGACAGCCAGCGCAATATAGACGGCGATGCCGACCAGCAGCAGCGATCCCAGGAATAGCGCGATGTTGAAGCGCAACTGCAAGGCGCGCGACTGGGCGGCGAAGACGTCATAGTCGGCAATCACCTTCTGCGCGCGCGCGACGTTGCTGAAGGAGGATGTGTCGGCGCTGCGGGTGACGTAGAGGTAAATCTTGCTGCCCGGATAGAGCAGGGTCACGGCTTCGATCTGGTTGGGCCGGGCCTGCACTACCGCGGCTTCGCCCGATGCGAGACGGCGGACGATTTCCGGGGTCAATATGTCCGACGCGGCGCGCTTGTCCGGCTCCACGGCGGCGGCGGTGCGGGCAATGCCGTCCTTGCCAACCTCTATGATGGAGGAGCGGTTCAGTTTCCGGGTGACGACCTGATAGAGATAGCCTTCGGCGAATTTGGGGCTGGAGACCGGGGACTGGCCCAGATAGGCACGCAGGTCGCCCGCCATGGTGATGGTTTCGTCCTGCACCTCGCTCAAATTCTGCTCATAATAGCCGCGCGCAAGGTCGCTGGCGTTCTGGAGCATGCCGCGCGCGCTGTCCGACGCCCAGAATTGAACGCCATATTGGAACAGCAGCGAGGCAAAGATGACGACCAATATGGTCGGCACGCTGGCGGCGATCGAGAAAATGGCGACCAGCCGAACGTGTAATTGGCCGTCGCTGCCAATGGCGGATTGCGCGGCGCGACGCTTGGCCACGCGGCGCCCCACCAGCATCAGCAGAGCGATCGCCGGCAACAGGTTGGCCACCAGCAACAGGGCGACGATGGGCGGCGTCAGCAGCGTGTCGGATTGCCGACCGCCAGACAGGAGGTGATAGGTCAGCGCCGCCATCGCAAGCAGCACCGCCAGCGTCACTCCTTCCGCAAGCGCAGCCAGGCGTCCCTTGCGCAGGAAAAGCGGAATATGCCTCCGCCATGCCGATGCTCGCCGGGGGATTGTCGTCGCGCCGCTCATAGTGGCTTTGTTACAACAACCCCGTGCCCGTTCAAACACAGTATTTTATAGTCAGGCATGTCGTTGGTCGACGCAGTCCGTCGGTTCGTCCTGATTTGCGACTGATCAGGATCAATCATTCAGGCGCAACTGCAACGGATCAAGCCCATAGTCGGTCAGCTTTTTCCGCAGGGTATTGCGGTTGATGCCCAGCAGACCGGCGGCCCGAATCTGGTTGCCGTCCACACTCGCCAGCACTTCCTGCAAAAGAATTGGCTCGACGACGGCCAGCAAATCGTCGTGCAGGCTGCGTTGCGGCTGGCCCAGCCCAATGCCGACCTGTCGCTTCGCCCAGTCGCGCACTGCATGCGCCAGTTGATCGGCGGGAGCAGCATAGTCGGCAGGCACGGCATCAATCGGCAGCATGTTTCGCAACATGTCCGCCGTGATGACATTTTCGCGGCTGAGCACCGACAGGCGCTGCATCATATTCTGCAATTCGCGCACATTGCCCGGCCAGTGCCAGACCATCAGCAATTGCGCGGCGTCATCGGCCAACGCCTTGCGCGGCAAGCCTTCCTGAGCGGCGCGCTCCAGAAAATGTCGGGCGAGCAGGATCACATCTTCGCGCCGTTCGCGCAGCGCCGGGAGAGCGATGGGCACGACATTGAGGCGATAATAAAGATCCTGCCGGAAGCGCCCTTCCTCGATCAACTGCGGCAAATCCTTGTTGGTGGCCGCGATGATGCGGACATTGACCCGCACCGGCTTCGACCCGCCGACCGTTGTCACTTCGCCAGACTGGAGAACGCGGAGCAGGCGGGTCTGCGCCTCCATCGGCATGTCGCCGATTTCATCGAGGAACAAAGTGCCGCCCTGCGCCTGTTCGAACTTGCCGGCGGTGCGGGCATGGGCGCCGGTGAAGGCGCCCTTTTCATAGCCGAATAGTTCCGCCTCGATCAGTTCGCGCGGAATGGCGGCCATGTTGATCGGCACGAAAGGCTTGGTGCGGCGTTGGCCCAGACTGTGGATCGCTTCGGCCACCAATTCCTTGCCCGTGCCCGATTCGCCCAACACCAATATGGACAGATCATTGGAAAGGACGCGGGCGATGGTGCGATAGACTTCCTGCATCGCCGGCGAGCGGCCAACGAGTGGCAGGCCGTCATGGGGCAGGCCGCCCTCCTCACCCGCCTCCCCAGCGCTTTGGCGCGTGCCGAGCGCATCCGCCACGGCGCGGGTCAGTTCGTTAAGGTCGAAGGGTTTGGGCAGATATTCGAACGCGCCCTTTTCGGTGGCGCGGATCGCGGTGTTCAGCGTGTTCTGCGCCGACAGCACGATGACGTTGAGGTCGGGCCGGGTTTCGATAATGTCGGCCACGCCGTCCAGTCCGTCGCCATCGGGCAGCATGACGTCGGTGATCAGCACATCGGGCGCGAAACTTTCCATCAGGGTCGCCCGCTCGCGGATGGAGGCGGCGGTCTTCACCTTATGGCCCTGCCGGCGCAACGCTTCGCCCACCACCACGCAAATGGCGGGATCGTCGTCCACGACCAGGATCGTGCCGGTCGCCGCCATCAGGCCATACCCATCGGCAGCAGGATGCGGAAGGTGGATTCGCCTGCCTCCACATCACGGGAATATTGCACGAAGCCGCTCATGTCGCGGACCAGCTTGTCCACCAGCGCCAGCCCCAGCCCCTGCCCGTCGCGCTTGCCGGTGATGAAGGGATTGAACAAATGGTCGAGAATATGTTCGGGCACGCCGGGTCCATTGTCGATGACGAGAATTTCGATCGGCAGCACCGCGCTGCCCTTGCCGTCGCCGACCACGACGGACACGCCGTGGCGGAAAGCGGTTTCAACGCGAATACGGGGCTTGTCCGTATTATCAAGCGCTTCTGCCGCATTTTTCAGGAGATTTATCATCACCTGCACCAACGCATCATCGTTGATGTTGGAAAATGGCAATGATGGATCATAATGTTTTATGATCTTTATATTTTTTGCAAATCCAGCAGCAGCGATACCGGCCGCCCGGTCGATCAGCGGATAGATGTTCCCAGGCCGACATTCCAGGGTGCGATCGGTCGTAAAATCCTGCATCCGGTCGATCAGGGCGGCGATCCGGTCGACTTCGTTGCAGATCAATTGGGTCAAAGCTGCGTCACGCCCACCCTGACTGGATTCCAGAAGCTGCGCCGCGCCTCTGATACCCGACAGCGGGTTCTTGATTTCGTGGGCCAAAATGGCGGCGGCGCCCATGGCCGATCGCGCGCCGCCGGCCGAACCGCGATGGCCGATCTTGCGTGCCTGACTCTGGGCATGGAGCGACACGACGCGCCAGCCATCATGATCCACGATCGGCGCGATCATCAGGTCCACCTCCATTTCGGCGGTGCGGCCGGCATGGACCTTGATGTCATAGGCTGCGATCGGCTTATTATTATGCCAGATGTCGAAACGCGCCCCTGCCTCCGCAATGCGGATAGTGCGGGCAACATCGCTGCCAATAATCGCCGAACGGGCCATGTTGAGCAGGGTTTCGGCGCGGACATTGGCGTCCGCGATGCTGTTGTCCGGCTTGACGATAAGCGTGGCGACCGGCAGCGCGGTCATCTGTTCGCCCAGCGATGGTCCGTCCTGCTGCATGCGAAGCGGCGGAACGGACGTCAGAGCGCCGCTCATGCAGCCCTGCGCAGCTCCGCGGGATGCAGGCCGGTGGCGATCAGCGGCTCATAGAAGCGGGCGAGCATGTCCAGCACGGTCTGGGCGCTCGGCTCCTGGTTCACGGCATGGCGGAACTCGGCCGATCCCGGCAGGCCCTTGGTGTACCAGCCGATGTGCTTGCGGGCCATGTTGACGCCCGTGTAATTATCATAATGTTCGAGCATTGCATGATAATGCCCTATAATCGCCTGATATTGTTCAGACAGCGTTGGATCTGGCAGGCGCGTCCCATCAGTCAGCCAAGCCATGACCTGACCGATCAGCCAGGGCCGGCCATAAGCGCCGCGACCGATCATCACGCCATCCGCGCCGCTCTGTTCCAGGGCGGCGTCGGCATCCTCGATCGAGCAGATGTCGCCATTGACGATGACCGGCAGATTCACCGCATCCTTGACCGTGCGCACGAACGCCCAGTCGGCCGACCCCTTGTACATCTGGTTGCGGGTGCGGCCATGGACGGTGATGAGCTTTGCACCCAGATCCTCGGCAATATGGGCGAGTTCGGGGGCGTTGAGGCTGCTATGGTCCCAGCCCATGCGCATCTTGACCGTGACGGGCACATCGACCGCCTCCACCGTCGCCTTGATGAGCGAAGCGGCGAGCGGCAGGTCGCGCATCAGGGCGCTGCCGGCGTCGCCATTGACGACCTTTTTCACCGGGCAGCCCATATTGATGTCGATGATCGCGGCGCCGCGATCGGCGTTGAGCTTGGCGGCTTCAGCCATTTCCGTGGGCGAACAACCCGCCAATTGCATAGACACCGGCTCTTCCAGCGGATGCCAGGCGGCTTTTTGCAGGGACTGGCGCGTTTCGCGGATCATCGCGGCCGACGCAATCATTTCCGTGACGTTGAGGCCGCAGCCATAGCGACGGACCAGCGTGCGGAAGGGCATGTCGGTGACGCCCGTCATCGGGGCGAGGACGACCGGCATGTCGATGGTGATCGGGCCGATGGCGATGGGAGCAAGGGTGCGCATGAGTGTGTTTCGAAATACTGCCTAAAAAACAGGCAGCCTTTAGCGGAAAAGGACGATGGCGGCAAGGCATGCCCCCTTTCGGTCCGTCCCATGACCCGCTATGCGCCGGGCCATGACAGCAAACCGCAGGATCGTCGCGCTGATCGTCGCCGCTGGCCAGGGAAGCCGGGCCGGTGGCGAGGCGCCAAAGCAATTTCGGATGATCGCGGGAAAGGCGGTGCTGGCGCATGCCTATGACGCGCTGGCGAAGCATGACGCCATCGATGCGATCCATATCGTGCTGAGCAACGGGCAGGAGCCGACAGCGCGCGCTTTGCTGGGCGATCGGGCAGCGATGTTCGTCACCGGAGCGGACAGCCGGCGCGGGTCCGTGTGGGCGGGGCTTGAGGCGATTGCGGCGGCTGACGGCGCGGATATTGTGCTGATCCATGATGCGGCGCGCCCTTTCCTGCCGGGCGTGGTGATCGACAGGCTGCTCAAGGCGCTGGACGCTGCGGAAGGGGCGATCCCTGCCCTGCCCGTCGCCGATACGCTGGTGCGCGGCACGGGCCATGTCATGCATGATGGCGTGGACCGCGCCGATCTGCATCGCGTCCAGACGCCGCAGGCGTTTCGCTTCGACAGCATATTGGCGGCCCATCGCGGTTGGGACGAAGGGCGCGAGGCGACCGACGATGCGCAAATATTGCGCGCCTGGGGCCATGACGTCATTTTGGTGCAAGGCGATGAAAGGCTTGAGAAATTGACCTATCCGCAGGATTTCGACCGGGCGGAGGCGCGCCATGCGACGCCGCGTTCGACGCGGGTGGGCATGGGCTATGATGTGCATCGACTTGCTGCGAATGAAGAGCTTTGGCTGGCGGGCATATTGGTGCCGCATGACCGGGGGCTGGCCGGACATAGCGACGCCGATGTGGCGATCCATGCCATTGTCGACGCCATGCTGGGCGCGCTGGCGGAGGGCGACATTGGCAGCCATTTTCCGCCATCCGACCCGCAATGGCGCGGCGCATCGTCCGACCGTTTCCTGGCCTATGCGCGCGACCGGGTGGCGGCGCGGGACGGCCGGATCGAACATATCGACCTGACCATCATCTGCGAAGCGCCCAAGATCGGCCCGCATCGCGACGCCATGCGCGCGCGGATCGCCGAAATTTTGTCGGTGTCGGTCGACCGGGTCAGCGTGAAGGCGACGACGACCGAGCGGCTGGGCTTTGCCGGCCGCCGCGAAGGCATTGCCGCGCAGGCGGTTGCCACCCTCTCCCTTCCCGCGCTATCCTGATCCGATGATCGACACTGTCCTACCGGCCGAATTGGTCGCACTCGCCGAAAAGGTGATCATCGCCAACCGCCGCGCCGGGCGCACGGTGTCGGTGGCGGAAAGCTGCACCGGCGGCCTTGTATCGGCTGCGCTTACCGAAATTGCGGGTTCATCGGACGTATTCGATGCCGGTTTTATCACTTATTCCAATGACATGAAGGCGGAACTTCTAAAGGTTTCGCATGATGTGCTGGATACGTTCGGCGCGGTGTCCATCGCCACCGCATGGGCCATGGCGCAGGGCGCGCTCAACAAGAGCCATTCCCATGTCGCGGTCGCCATCACCGGCATTGCCGGGCCGGGCGGCGGCAGCGAGCAAAAGCCGGTCGGCACCGTCGTCTTCGCGCGCGCAGAGCGCGGCGCCAGCCCCGACAAGGTCGTGGCCGACATGCATCATTTCGAAAATAACGGCCGGGGCGGCGTGCGCCTTCAGGCGGCGCTGTGTGCGTTGGAACTGCTGCTGCCCGAAGGGGCGTAAAGATCGGCGGCGCGGGTTTCGAACGCGCCGATCATCTTGCGCAGCGCCTTGTCGAAAAACTGGCCAGCGAGCATTTCGAACAGCCGGTTCTTGAATTCGAACTCGACCTCAAAATCGACCAGCACCCCGCCCTGCCCGTCGTCCCGGAAGCGCCATTCATTGTGCAGATGCTTCAGGGGGCCGTCGAGATAATCGACGCGGACATGGTCGGGGCGATGCTTGTGCACGCGCGAGGTGAAGCTTTCCTTCACGCCCTTGAAGCCGACGATCATGTCGGCGATCATCTCACTCTCGCCATCCGAGCGGACGCGGATCGCGCTCACCCAGGGCAGAAACTGCGGATAGGCGGCGACATTCGACACAAGGTCGAACATCTGGGTCGGCGTATAGGGAAGCTGGCGGGTCTCTTGATGCCTGGGCATGGAAAGATCAGACCTTCGCCGCCGCCTTCGCGAGTTTTGCGTCGCGTGCCGCCTTCATTTCGGCAAAATCCTTGCCGGCATGATAGCTGGAGCGCGTCAGCGGGCTGGACGCGACTTGCAGGAAGCCCTTCGCCCGCGCGATCGCCGCATAAGCGTTGAAGGCGGCCGGGGTGACGAACTCCATGACTTTGGCGTGCTTGGGCGTGGGCTGAAGATATTGCCCCATGGTCAGGAAATCGATGTCGGCAGAGCGCATGTCGTCCATCACCTGATGGACTTCCAGACGCTCCTCGCCCAGCCCCAGCATGATGCCCGACTTGGTGAAGATCGACGGATCGAGTTTCTTGACCGATTCGAGCAGGCGCAGCGAGGCGTAGTAGCGCGCGCCGGGGCGGATGGTCGGGTAGAGGCGCGGCACCGTCTCCAGATTATGGTTATAGACATCCGGCCGGGCGGCGACGATCATTTCGACCGCGCGCTCATGCTTGTTGCGGAAATCGGGCGTCAGGATTTCGATCGTCGTGTTGGGCGTCGTGCGGCGCAGCGCCTGGATCACCTTGACGAACTGCGATGCGCCGCCGTCGGGTAGGTCGTCGCGATCGACCGAGGTGATGACGATATGTTCCAACCCCATTTCAGCGCAGGCATCGGCCAGATTCTGCGGTTCATTGACGTCGACCTTGCGCGGCATGCCGGTCTTGACGTTGCAGAAGGCGCAGGCGCGGGTGCATACATCACCCAGGATCATCACCGTGGCATGCTTCTTGGTCCAGCATTCGCCGATGTTCGGGCAGGCCGCTTCCTCGCACACCGTCGCCAGACCTTTGGACCGCATCAGCTGGCGCGTTTCATTATAGCCTTTGCTGGTCGGCGCCTTGACGCGAATCCAGTCGGGCTTGCGGGCGCGCTCCGGGGTGTTGACGGGCTTTTCCGGCGTCGGGATCGGGCTGATGTCGTTCATGTGCCCCAGATAGCGATGCCGGGCCGCTCTTGCCAGTCCTGACTTTGTGCGGCACATCTTTGCCCATGACCGACTTTACCGACATGCTCAAAGGCTATCGCCGCTTTCGTGAAACCGGCTGGGCGCGCCAGCGCCAGCGCTGGGATGAACTTAATGAAGGGCAAAGCCCGCGGGTGATGGTGATCGCCTGTTCCGACAGCCGAGTCGACCCGGCCCAGATATTCGACACGACGCCGGGCGAAATCTTCGTCGTGCGCAATGTCGCCGCGCTGGTGCCTCCGTTCGAAACGACGCCGGGCCATCATGGCGTGTCGGCGGCGCTGGAATTTGCGGTGCAGGTGCTGAAGGTGGGCGAAATCGTCGTGATGGGCCATGGCAAATGCGGCGGCTGCAAGGCGGCGCTGAGCCATGACCTGAAGGATGCGGCCCCGGGCGAAGGCGGTTTCGTCCATAACTGGATCAGCCTGCTGGATGACGCGCGCGAAGTGGTGATCGGCGAATATGGCGAGCGGCGCGACCGCGATGCCGAGCGCGCGATGGAGCAGGAAGGCGTCAAGGTCAGCCTGGCCAATCTGCGCAGCTTCCCCTGCGTGCGGGCGAAGGAAAAGACGGGCGAGTTGAAGCTGATCGGCTCCTTCTTCGCGATCGCGGACGGGCAATTGCATTTGCTGGACGAATCGACCGGCGCCTTCAGCCCCGCAGCGACCTGAACCCATGGCCGGCATCCAGAGCGGCAATGTCGCCTTGTTGATCGATGCCGACAATGCATCGGCGGATTATTTTGACCCGGTGCTGACCATTTTGGCGGAACTGGGCACGGTCAATGTCCGCCGCGCCTATGGCAATTGGAGCAAGGGGACGCTCAAAAACTGGGCGGCCCTCTCCATCGCGCAGGCGATCGAGCCGCAGCAGCAGTTCGATCTGACCAAGGGCAAGAACGCCACCGACATGAAGATGACGATCGACGCCATGGACCTGATGGCGTCGGGACGGATCACCGGCTTTGGCCTGATGTCGAGCGACAGCGACTTCACCCCGCTGGCCACACGCATCCGGCAAGAGGGCATTCCGGTCTATGGCTTTGGCACGGCCAATACGCCGGAGGGATTCCGCCGCGCCTGTACGCGCTTCATTGACGTCGGCGCGCTAAAGACGGCGCAAGTGGCGGTTGCCAAGCCGGCGGCAAAGGTGACGAAGGCGAAGCCGCCTGCCGCCAAGACGGCTACCCCCGCCGCCCCTGCCCCGGCCAAGGCGCAGCAGGAGCCGGCAGTCGACCCCGAAGTCGTGCGCCTGCTGATCGACGCCTATGACGAAGCCAAGCGCGACGAGCGGGGCTTTGTGGCGTTGGGTCCAGTCGGGCAGCGCGTGGGCAATCGCTCCAGCTTCGACGTGCGCAATTATGGCTTCAAGCGCCTGTCGGATCTGGTGGCCGCCATTCCCAATTTCATCACCGAAGTCCGCGAGGGCGGCCAGACCTGGATCAAGCGGATCAAGTGATGATCGCACGCCACCTGATGATCCATGGCCGGGTGCAGGGCGTCTGGTATCGCGGATGGACGGTGGCGACCGCGCGCGATCTGGCGCTGGCCGGCTGGGTCCGCAATCGGATGGATGGCAGCGTTGAAGCCATGCTGGAAGGGGATGCCGACATAATCGACCGCTTCGTCGCATTGGCGCAGCAAGGCCCGCCGGCCGCCAATGTGGCGCGGATCGATGTCGAAGATGCACCCGTCGAGGGAATGAGCGGATTTGCGCAGCGGGCGACCGCCTGAACCGTCGCCGCCCTTGCGAACAAAAGTTACACGATCGTGCAAGAAGCTGTCGCAAGGGGTGGAGGCCGCGACTGGCCTCTGTTAGACCTTCCTCATGACTATTCTGTCCCCTGCCGAACAGAGCCTGTTGGACCGTGCAGCGGCGGCGCCGATGCTGCGGCAGGTGCAGCAATGGGCGGCGATCAATAGCGGATCGCGCAATCTGGACGGGCTGGCCCAGATGGCGGACCATCTGGCGGACGCCTTCTCCGCCTTGCCCGGCGCGTTGCGCCTGATCGATCCTGCCCCGGTCGACACCGTGCTGGCCGATGGACGCATCCAGACCATCATCCATGGCCGCCACCTTCATCTTTCGGTGCGGCCCGATGCCCCCATCCGTTTGCTGCTAACCGGGCATATGGATACGGTTTTTGCCGCCGATCATCCCTTTCAGCAGCAGCAATGGCTGGAACCGGGTGTTCTGAATGGCCCCGGCGTCGCCGACATGAAGGGCGGCATTGCCGTCATGCTGGCGGCGCTGACAGCGATCGAAGCGTCTGACGCGGCGGTGAAGATCGGTTATGACGTCATCATCAACAGCGATGAGGAAGTCGGCAGCGCCTCCTCTGCCGCGCTGCTCAGGGAGGCAGCCGCCGGAAAGATCGCCGCCTTCACTTATGAGCCGGCCCTGCCCGATGGCACGCTGGCCGGTGCGCGCGCAGGCAGCGGCAATTTTTCGATCATCGTCATCGGCCGCAGCGCCCATGCCGGCCGCAATCCCGAAGAAGGCCGCAACGCCCTGCTGGCGGCGGCGGATCTGGCGCTGCGTCTGAAAGCCGGGAGCGGGATCGGCTTTTCCTGCAACCCCGCCAGGATTGACGGCGGCAGCCCGAATAATGTCGTGCCCGATCATGCGGTGCTGAGAGTCAATTTCCGCCCGCGCACGCCGGAGGACGAGATCGTCGCCCGGGCGCTGATCGATCGAGAGATGGCGGACGTCGCGCGCAATCATGACGTCAGCCTGCATCTGCACGGCGGTTTTGGTCGCCCGCCCAAGCCCATGGACGAAAAGGCCGAGCGCCTGTTCGGACTGGTCCGGCAATGCGGCGCCGATCTGGGGCTGGCCATTGGCTGGCGTGATACGGGCGGCGTGTGCGACGGCAATAATATCGCCGCCTGCGGCGTGCCGGTGGTGGACACGATGGGGGTGCGCGGCGGCAGCATCCATAGCGATGCCGAATTTCTATTGACGGACAGCTTGCCCGAACGGGCGCAATTGTCGGCGCTGGCCATATGGCGGATTGCGCAGGGGCAATTTCGGCCGGGCCAATTTCAATCAGGGCAGGACAAGATAGAGGGGATGACCACTTGAGCTTCATCATGCGCATCGCGCGCGCAGACGATTTGCAGACGCTGTATGAAATGGCCAAGCTGACCGGCGGTGGCTTCACCAATCTGCCGCCTGACCGAAAGGCGCTGGCCGCCAAGCTGGAACGGACCGAAACCGCGCTGGCGCGGCAGGGCAACGGCATTGAGGACGAACTGATCGTCATGGTGCTGGAAAATGTCGAAACCGGGCAGGTGCGCGGCACATGCCAGATATTCTCCACCGTCGGGCAAAGCTGGCCTTTCTATTCCTATCGGCTGGGCGTTCTGACCCAGCATAGCCGGGAATTGGGCCGCACCTTCCGCGCGCAGATGTTGTCGCTCACCACCGATCTGGAAGGATCGGCGGAGGTAGGCGGGCTGTTTCTGCATCCGCGCGAACGGGCGGAAGGATTGGGGCTGCTGCTAGCGCGCAGCCGCTATCTCTATATCCGCGCCCATCGCAGCCGCTTTGGCGACAAGGTGCTGGCCGAATTGCGCGGCGTGATCGACGAAGCGGGCGGATCGCCCTTCTGGGACGGGCTGGCCGGGCGTTTCTTCGGCATGAGTTTCCAGGAGGCGGACGAGTTTAATGCGGTGAACGGCAATCAGTTCATCGCTGACCTGATGCCCAAGACGCCCATCTATACCGCGATGCTGACCGACAGCGCGCGCGCCGTCATCGGCCTGCCCCATCCCAATGGCCGGGCGGCGATGCGGATGCTGGAAACCGAAGGCTTCGACAATGCCGGCTATGTCGACATTTTCGATGGCGGGCCGACGATGGTGGGGCAGATCGACCAGTTGAAGACGATCGCGGCGGCGCGTGACATCACGCTGTCCGCCACCCACGACAAGGGCGGCGATCGGATGCTGATCGCCACCGGCACGCTGGCGGATTATCGCTGCACCTGGGGTTTCGTGCAGGAGGATGGCGATGGCGCCGTGTCGCTCGATGCGGCCAGCGCCGCGCGACTGAAGATCGAGATCGGGGACAGCTTCACCATGGCGGGGCGGGCATGAGCGTCAGGGAAATCAATTTCGATGGCATCATTGGCCCTAGCCATAATTATGCGGGGTTGAGCCTGGGCAATCTGGCGTCAGCGCGCAATGCGGGCGCAGCCTCCTATCCCCGCGCCGCCGCCCTGCAAGGGCTGGAGAAGATGCGCGGCAACATCCGGCTTGGGCTGACGCAGGGCGTTTTCCTGCCGCAATGGCGGCCGGACGTCACCTGGTTGAGCAAGCTGGGCACCGATGTCGGCAATGCCGATCCGCATATTCGCGCGGCCGCCATGTCGGCTTCGTCCATGTGGGCGGCCAATGCCGCAACCGTTTCTCCCGCAAGTGATACGGCGGACGGGCGCACCCACCTGACCGTCGCGAACCTCGTCACCATGCCGCATCGCAGCCATGAATGGCCGCAGACGCTGGCGCAGTTGCGCATCGCCTTTTCCGATGAACGCGCCTTTGCCGTGCATGATCCGATCCCCGCGCCCTTTGGCGACGAGGGCGCGGCCAATCATATGCGACTGACGCAAAACCATGGCGAACAAGGTGTTGAAATCTTTGTCTATGGCCGGTCTGGCGGCGCATTCCCGGCACGCCAGCATGTGGAGGCGAGCAAGGCGATCGCGCGTATCCATGGCCTTGACCCGGCGCGCACCCTGTTTGTCGAACAATCGGTGGAGGCGATCGCCGCCGGGGCCTTCCACAATGATGTGGTGGCAGTAGCCAATGAGCATGTCCTGTTCACCCATGAACTGGCCTTTGCGGACAAGGCGGCTTTCTATAGCGCGCTGCGGGCCATCCTGCCCTGCGTAGAGATCGTAGAAGTGCCGGCTAGCGCGGTCAGCCTGACCGATGCGATCAAATCCTATCTGTTCAATGCGCAACTCGTCACCCTGCCCGATGGCGGCGGCATGGCGCTGGTGCTGCCGACCGAGGCGCAGCAGACACCGGCCGTCTGGGCTTGGCTGGAGCAGATGGTCGCGGGCAATGGACCGATCCGGCGGCTGGCGCCGGTGGATGTGCGGCAGTCGATGGCCAATGGCGGCGGCCCTGCCTGCCTTCGCTTACGGGTGGTGGCCGATCCGGCGGACATCGACCCGCGCTTTCTGGTGGATGAGGAACGGTTGGACGGCATTGCCCGAATCGTGTCCGATTTCTGGCCAGAAACCATTGCGCCAGAGGATCTTGGCGACACGCGCCTGATTGCGCGGATCGAGCAGGCATGGTTAACTCTTGTTGACCATCTGCAACTTTCAGGCGACTTGTCTCCCTGACAACAGCCGGGCCCCGGACACCCATGGAACGCATCAAGAGCCTCTTCATCATCAAGACCAAGTTCGAGGCGTTCATGGTCATCTATGCGCTGGCGCTGGGCGCGACGGAGAGGGGCGCTGTCTATATGCAGCAATATCCCGGCATTGGCGGGCAATTACTGGCTTTGGCCTGTTCCGGCGCCGTATTCATGGCGGGTGGCAAGATCATCGACGCAATCGAATATCAGCGCGGCATCTGACTGAATTGCGCGATTGCTAATCCATATCTTCTTTCATCCATAGCGGATGAAACAATGCAGTCATTTGCGCGTTCAACAGCAGTAGCTGTTGGGGGACATGCTACGGCTTGACAACAAAATGCATTAACATGTTAATCTAGATCAAGAAATTTAGAAGGGGATTCGCGGATGCCGGACTCTCGACGGAGTCGAAGCGTGACTGCCGCAGAGTTGGTGCGGAATTTTGCGCACTGGCGGGAAATCGGCGCCAGGGAGCCGGTGCTGGTTACGCATCATGGTCGTGAGACGCACATCCTGATGGGGATGGAGCCTTATGCCCAACTGACCGGCGTAACCGGCCCGACCGATGTCCGCGACCGCACGCAGGATCTGGCGAACCGAATTCATCAGGGCCTTATCCTCTGTAGAAATGATCTCGTCATCGACTTCGCTAACCCTGTCGCCCTTTCCATGGCCAAGCGCTGGGATCGGCAACTGGAAAACAAGTCGCTGTTCGAAGCATTTCCCGAGTTTGCCGGAGCGGTGACGGAGGCTCATATCCGCCATACGCTGGCATCTGGCGAAGCGAGCGCGGCGGATATTCCATCGCCGTTCCGCAAGGATAGCTGGCTTCATTTCGAAACATTTCCATTTGGGGCCGGCATAGCGATCCTGCTGCGCGACATTACCGACGATATGCAGCATCATCGGTTGGCGGACATAAAGACCGCGCTGCTCAAGGCCATGGCTCTGCATGACGGGGTCAGCTATGTACGCATATCGATGCGAGGCTTTGTCGAATCCGTCGATGACAGCTTCTGCACGATGATGGGATTGCCGTGTGAAAAGCTGATCGGCGTGCCCCTGGCCGACCTGATCGCCATGCCCGCGCGACGTGATCTTCGCGAAAATCTGGAACAGGTGCTGAATGGTCAGGGCGACCGCCGGATCGCGACCCAGTTTCTGAGCAATCGAGGGGATTTTGTATCCGTCGATGCCAGCCTGGTGCAGCTTCAGGGAACTTACGGAACCGAGGGAGCCGTTATGGTGATCATCCCCAATGCCGACATTGCGGCGACATCCTGAGCCTTTCAATCCAAATCCCAATTGCCAATTCTCGCCCTGCTGACATGTAAAATATGTATCGACATGACAGGCTCAATGCATAGCTGTCAGATTTTCCTCCACTAACATGGCCTTTCGATCATATTGATCGGCAATTGCTGCGTATATTGCGCAGTTTATTTTTGAACATCCGAACATGGATTGTTGGCCGACGGGCTTTAGTCTGCTGGCATGGGATGGGAAAACGAACATTGCAGGGGATTTCTGCCACTCAGCCTGTCGCGATTGGCTCGTGACCGCCGTGGCAGCACATTGGTGGAAGCGGCTTTTGCCGTTCCGATGCTCATCACCCTGCTAATGGGCATATTGGGTTTTGGCAGTTGGTTCATGACCGCCCACAGCCTGCAACAGGCAGCCAATGATGCGGCGCGAGCCTCGGTGGCCGGCCTTACCACGACGGAGCGCCGCGCATTGGTCGACCAAAGCCTGACTGTCAGTCGCAGCGCATTTCCCGCCCCGGCCGCGCAGACGATCAGCGTCAGCACGACGGAAAGCAGCGGCCATTATACGGTGACGCTAAGCTATAACCTGTCCAATGCTCCGCTCTTTTCCGCCATTCCCTTCCGCTTGCCGGGCGGCGTTCTGCAACGCAGCGCTGTTGTACTGATGAGCACCCCCTGATGCACAGGAAACTTCTTACCAGTCGACGCGGTGGCGCCACGGTGCTGATCGCCGGATCGCTGTTCATGCTGGCTGGCGCAGCGACCGTCGCCGTCGACCTGGGATCAGTCTATCTCGCCCGCCGCCAATTGCAGGGCATTGCCGACGCCACGGCCCTTGCCGCCGCCCAAGGCGGCCGCACGGCGGCAGAACGGCTCGTCAGCCAGAGCGGCGTTAATGGCGTCGCACTCTCCCGCCTGGAAAGCGGCGCTTATGTCGCCGATTCAACCGTCGCGGTGGAAAATCGCTTTCAGGCTGGCGTCACCGGAGGCGCGACGCGGGTGGAAGTGCAACGGCGCGCGCCGCTTTTCTTCGGGCGATTGCTGGTCGGTCGCGACGGGGTCGATCTGGCCGCCCGAGCAGTGGCCGCCCGCAGCGATGCCGCCGCTTTCTCGCTGGGCACTGGCCTCGCTTCGTTGAGCGGCGGCGTGCCCAATATGCTGTTGTCCAATCTGGCCGGAACCGAGCTTAACCTGTCGGTGATGGACTATAATGGGCTGGTCAGCGCCAATCTGGATCTGCTCCGCATTGCAGACGCGCTGAAGGTGCGGACCGGCCGTGATGGCGACGCCTATGGCGCCCTGTTCGATCAGCAAATTCCCTTGTCCGTTCTGTTATCCGCCATGGCCGATACGGTGGCCGGCAGTCCGGCCGCCACGACGCTGCTGACGCTTGCCAATCGCATTCCGGGGCGAACGGTCAGGCTGAGCGACATTGTCGATCTGGGGCCGATGCGCAATGCGACCAGTGGCGCTGGCCAGCCCAACATCCTGCTCGATGCCTTTTCCCTGCTGCGCATGGTGCTCAGCCCGCCTTCGGGCACGGCCGTTCCCATGGACCTGCATGTGGGCGTGCCTGGCCTGACCAGCACGCGGCTGATGCTGGTGACGGGTGAAGGCCAGAGCCGATCGCCGCTGATCAGCGTCACGTCGAAAAAGGATGTGGTGCTGCGCACGGCGCAAACTCGCATCTATCTGGAAAGCACGGTTGCTTCCGTTCTGGCCGGCATCGCGTCTGTCAGGATACCGCTCTATGTCGAACTGGCGGCCGCTGAAGCGCGCCTGTCGGACATCACATGTGGCGACAATGGCGGCGTGACGCTGGCGGTGACGCCATCGGTGGGATCGGCCGCGCTGGCCGATGTCGATGTGAACGCGCTTACCAACTTCTCGACGCCCGCCAATCCGCGCGCAGCGCTTCTAGCGCAGACGCTGGGCACGCGCATCACGGCCTACACCAACATAGCATTGGGGGGCGCGCATGCGCAGACTGTCTTCTTTTCTCCTTCGGAAATCAGCGCGCAGCAGGCCAAGACCGTCAGCACCCAGGATCTGACCCAGGGCATTGCCGCCAGCCTGACCAGCAAGACGCAGGTTCAGGTGTCGGTATTGGGCATAACCGTCAGCAACAGCCCGCTAAGCCCGCTGGTCGGCGCTCTTCTGGGCACCACCGCGCCGCTGCTGGACGGAGTATTGAACAGCGTCACCGCCACTTTGGGGGTGCGCGTGGGCACCGCGGAAGTGCGCGTCCACCAGCGCCGCTGCGGCATCGCCTCCATCGTCGCCTGACGCCTGGCCCCTTGCGCTGTTGGGCAAGCCCCGTCAGGAGCAGCATATGGGCGCTATCATGTTGCAGGGAACCGGATCGGACGTGGGCAAATCGGTGCTGGTCGCCGGGTTATGCCGGACGCTGGTGCAGCGGGGCTATCGGGTGCGACCGTTCAAGCCGCAGAATATGTCCAACAATGCGGCCGTCACCAGCGACGGCGGAGAGATTGGCCGAGCGCAGGCGTTGCAGGCGATCGCCTGTGGCGTGCCCCTTCATACCGATATGAACCCGGTGCTGCTGAAGCCGCAGGCCGATCGGACGTCGCAACTGATCGTCCATGGCAAGGTGCGCGGGGCGCTGGGCTCCGGCAATTTTCGGTCGGCGCGCGGCCAGTTGCTTGGCGCGGTGCTGGAAAGCTATGAACGGTTGAAGGCCCAGTGCGACATCGTGGTTGTCGAAGGCGCGGGATCGCCGGCGGAGATCAATCTGCGCGGCGGCGACATCGCCAATATGGGCTTCGCCCGCGCCGCCAACGTGCCAGTGGTATTGGTCGGCGATATAGACAGGGGTGGCGTGATCGCGGCCGTTGTTGGCACACGAGCGGTGATCGATCCAGAGGATGCCGCGATGATCCAGGGTTTCCTGATCAACAAGTTTCGGGGCGATCCGGCGCTGTTCGAAGATGGCTATGCGCAGATCGAAGCGCTGTCGGGCTGGCGCGGTTTTGGTGTTGTGCCATGGCTGGATGCGGTCGCTCGCCTGCCGAGCGAGGATGCCGTCGTGCTGGAGCAGCGGCGCTTTTCCGCGCAGTCACCGCTGGTGATCGCCTGCCCGGTGTTGCCGCGCATCTCCAATTTCGACGATCTTGATCCGCTGAAGCTGGAACCGGCGGTCGACCTGCGCATGATCGGGCCGGGACAGCCAATCCCGGCGGAGGCGGCACTGGTGATCCTGCCCGGTTCCAAGGCGACGGTGGCCGATATGCGGGCCATGGTCGCGCAGGGTTGGGACATAGACATCAAGGCGCATCATCGGCGTGGCGGCGCAGTGCTGGGCATCTGTGGCGGATACCAGATGCTGGGCCGCACCATTGCGGACCCCGACGGGCTGGAGGGGCCGGCGGGCACGATCGAGGGATTGGGCCTGCTGGATGTGGAAACGATATTGAGCGGCACGAAGACGCTGGAAGCCGTGCAGGGCCGCGCGTTTGAGGCGGCGTTTGGCGGCTATGAAATGCATATGGGGCGCACGAGCGGCCCGGATTGCGAGCGGCCCTTTTCCCTGCTGGATGGGCGGCCGGACGGCGCGGTCAGCCGTGACGGGCGGGTGATGGGCAGCTATGTCCACGGACTGCTGGCCAGTACGGATCTGCGCGATGCGCTGTTGCGGCGGGTGGGCGGCGAATCGGCTGGCGACGACTATGATCGATCGGTCGAAGATGCGCTGGATGAG
The DNA here is from genome assembly GCF_042647625.1 of Sphingobium rhizovicinum. NCBI lineage: Bacteria > Pseudomonadati > Pseudomonadota > Alphaproteobacteria > Sphingomonadales > Sphingobiaceae > Sphingobium > Sphingobium rhizovicinum. Next base: position 1,894,903 of record NZ_JBHRVU010000004.1, read on the forward strand.
ATCGCTGCGCTGCTGGAAAAGCATGTCGACATCGATGCGATGATCGCACTGGCGCTGGGATGAAGGCACAGACTTGCAGGCAAAGAAAAAGGCGACCAATGGCCGCCTGATTTCTGGAGAATGGTGCACCCGGAACGATTCGAACGTCCGACCCTCAGATTCGTAGTCTGATGCTCTATCCAGCTGAGCTACGGGTGCATATTGCTTGCGAAAGAAAAGGCTGTAAGCCTCGTCCTCCGACACTGCTTGCAATGGTGCACCCGGAACGATTCGAACGTCCGACCCTCAGATTCGTAGTCTGATGCTCTATCCAGCTGAGCTACGGGTGCATATTGCTTGCAAGAGAGAAGGCTATAAGCCCTGTCCTCCGACACTGTTTCCAATGGTGCACCCGGAACGATTCGAACGTCCGACCCTCAGATTCGTAGTCTGATGCTCTATCCAGCTGAGCTACGGGTGCGTTGGAGACGCGCTGATAGAAGCGACCGGACGATTGGGCAAGCTCCTTTTTTGCACTTTTTTGGCGGGGCAACTTTTATTGCCCTTTCCACGTTCAATCGGTCAGGAGGACGCGGAAAATGAGCTTCACCCTGAACCAACTGGCTTTGTTGCTGATCGCGTTGGCGGTTGGCTGGCTGCTGGGCCTGATGATGAGCGGACGCGGCAAATATCGACGGCTTTGGCGCGACGAGCAGGTTGTACAACGGGCCGCCATCAAGGATCGCGATGCGCGGATCGAGGCCGCCAATGCACGCATCGCCGAACTGGAACGCCAGTCCGGCCCGATCGGTGCGGGCACCGCTACCGCCGTTGGAGGCGCCGTGCATGGTCGCGATGATCTGAGCCGAATCAATGGCATAAGCCAGACGCAGGAGGTTGCGCTGAACGAGGCCGGCTATCACCGCTATGGTCAGATTGCGGCGATCAATGCAGAACAGGAGGCGACGCTGGAGGCGCGGCTGGGGCTGAAGCCCGGTACGATCGCGCATGAAGACTGGCGTGGCCAGGCGGCGGAACTGGAACGCGGGCATAAGCCGGGTCTATTCAGCCGGCTGACCGGATCGGCCTGAACGGATAGCCACTGAACGAAGAAGGGCGGGAGTTGCCTCCCGCCCTTTCCTTCTACTTCTTCGCCAGAGCCGCCTGCGCTGCGGCCAAACGGGCGATCGGCACGCGATAGGGCGAGGCCGAGACATAATCGAGGCCGGTCTGTTCGCAGAAGGCGATCGAGGCCGGATCGCCGCCATGTTCACCGCAGATGCCGAGCTTGATGCCGGGGCGGGTCGCCCGGCCGCGTTCGGCCGCCAGTTCGATAAGCTGGCCAACGCCCTCCACATCGATGCTGACGAACGGATCGCGGGCGAAAATGCCCTTGTCGACATATTGGGTCAGGAAGCGACCGGCATCGTCACGGCTGATGCCGATCGTGGTCTGGGTCAAATCGTTGGTGCCGAAGGAGAAAAATTCACCGACTTCGGCGATCTCGCCGGCCTTGAGCGCCGCGCGCGGCAGTTCGATCATGGTGCCGACCAGATAGTCCACCGATGCGCCCTGTTCGGCGAAGACATCCTTGGCGACCTGATCGACGATCGCCTTCATCAGTTCCAGCTCCTTCTTCGTCGCAACGAGCGGGATCATGACTTCGGGGATCGGCGCTTCGCCGCTGCGCTGCTTCACGATCAGCGCCGCTTCGAAGATGGCGCGGGCCTGCATTTCGTAGATTTCGGGATAGGTGACGCCAAGGCGGCAGCCCCGATGGCCCAGCATCGGGTTGAATTCATGCAGTTCTGCTGCGCGACGCTTGAGCGCCTCGACACCGACGCCGGCTGCCTTGGCCACTTCTTCGAACTCCGCCTCGCCATGCGGCAGGAATTCGTGCAGCGGCGGATCGAGCAGGCGGATGGTCACGGGCAGGCCGGCCATCACCATGAAGATCTGCGCGAAGTCGTCCCGCTGTTCGGGCAGCAGCTTGTCGAGCGCGGCGCGACGGCCCTTTTCGCTGTCGGCCAGGATCATTTCGCGGACGGCGGTGATGCGGGCCGCGTCGAAGAACATATGTTCGGTGCGGCACAGGCCCACGCCTTCGGCACCGAAATCGCGCGCGGTCTGGCAGTCGAGCGGAGTTTCCGCATTGGCGCGGACCTTCAGGCGACGAACCTTGTCGGCCCAGGCCATCAGGATGCCGAAATCGCCAGCCAGTTCGGGCTGCACGGTCGGCACTTCGCCCGCCATGACTTCGCCGGTGGCGCCGTCAATGGTCAGGATGTCGCCTTCCTTCAGTTCGCGGGTGCCGATGCGCAGGATCTTGTTGGCATTGTCGATCGACAGGCTGCCCGCGCCGGACACGCAGGGACGGCCCATGCCGCGCGCGACCACGGCGGCGTGCGACGTCATGCCGCCGCGCGCGGTCAGGATGCCCTTGGCCGCGTGCATGCCATGAATGTCTTCCGGGCTGGTTTCGACGCGCACCAGAATGACGGCGTCGCCCAGTTCGTTGCGGCGTTCGGCGGTGTCGGCGTCGAACACGATGAGGCCGCTGGCCGCGCCCGGCGAGGCGGGCAGGCCCTTGGTCAGCACATCGCGGGGCGCCTTGGGATCGAGGGTCGGGTGGAGCAACTGGTCCAGCGCGGCGGGATCGACGCGGGCGACGGCTTCTTCTTCCGTGATCAGGCCTTCATTGGCCATTTCGACCGCAATCTTGAGCGCGGCCTTGGCAGTGCGCTTGCCCGAGCGGGTCTGGAGCATCCAGAGCTTGCCCTGCTGCACCGTGAATTCAATGTCCTGCATGTCGCGATAATGGGTTTCGAGAATGTCGAACACCCGCGCCAGTTCGGCGTAGGTTTCCGGCATCGCTTCTTCCATCGACAGCGGCTTGGCCCCTGCCCGCTCACGCGCCTGCTTGGTGAGATATTGCGGCGTGCGGATGCCCGCGACGACGTCTTCACCCTGGGCGTTGATCAGATATTCGCCATAATAGGCGTTTTCGCCGGTGGCGGGATCGCGGGTGAAGGCGACGCCGGTGGCCGACGTATCGCCCATATTGCCGAAGACCATCGCCTGCACGTTGACGGCGGTGCCCCAGTCGCCGGGGATCGAGTTCAGGCGGCGATAGACCTTTGCACGGTCGGCCTGCCACGAACCAAACACGGCCGAAATGGCGCCCCAGAGCTGATCATGCACGTCCTGCGGGAAGGGCTTGTTCCAGAGCTTCTGGACCAACGCCTTATATTCCGAAACCAGCGCCTTCCAGTCGTCGGCGGTCAGTTCGGTGTCGAGGGTGTAGCCATTATCTTCCTTGGCGATTTCGAGCGCTTCCTCGAACGCGCCATGGTCCAGTTCCAGAACAACGTCCGAATACATCTGGATGAAACGGCGATAGCTGTCCCAGGCGAAACGCTCGTCGCCCGATGCGGCGGCAAGGCCGAGCACGGTTTCGTCGTTGAGGCCAAGGTTGAGGACGGTGTCCATCATGCCGGGCATGGAGATGCGCGCGCCCGACCGGACCGACACGAGCAGCGGATCGGCCGCATCGCCAAACGCCTTGCCAGTGACGGCTTCGATATGGGCAATGCCGTTGGCGACTTCGGCCTTCAGGCTGTCGGGATAGACGCCGCCATCGGTGTAATAGCGGGTGCACATTTCGGTCGTGATGGTGAAGCCCGGCGGCACCGGCAGGCCGATGGCGGCCATGCCGTCCAGATTGGCGCCCTTGCCGCCCAGCAGATTCTTGTCGCCCTTGCCCCCGTCATTCACGCCGCCGCCGAAACGATAGACATAACGCGTGGTGCTGCTCATCTGGGCCTCTTCCGTCATAACCATAGTACCGGCTCTCCCTGCACTGAATTGCCGTGATTGTGCGTTGCAATAATAATGCCGCAATTAGCGGTTTACGATAGATTAGAACAGGAGATAACGCGCTTAACTTCGCATATTTCCCGCCAAACTGGTAATTTCGTTTCCTTATCCCGTAATTTTCGAAAAGTCGGCAACATTGTGCACTGCATCACGCACCCGCGCCAGCAGCGCGAGGCGAGTCGTGCGCTTCGCCGGATCGGCGTCATTCACCGTGACAGCGTCAAAGAAGGCGTCGATCGGCGCGCGGAGCGTGGCGAGCGCGGCCATGGCGCCCTCAAACTCCTCGGCCGCGACCGCCTGTGCCGCGCGGGGTTCGGCAGCGTCCAGCGCTGCGATCAGGTCAGCCTCCGCCTTTTCCGGTTCATAGGACAGCGAAATGGCGTCGGCGCTGTCCACCCCTTCCTTCTTGAGGATGTTGGCGGCGCGCTTGTAGCCGGCGAGCAGGTTCGCGCCATCGTCGGTCGCGACGAAGGACTGAAGCGCCTTCACGCGGGCGAGCAGGCGGACGAGATCGTCTTCGCCGCCAAGTGCGAACACCGCGTCGATCAGGTCGTGGCGGACGCCGGCTTCCTTCTGCTGGACCTTGAGGCGGTCGGCGAAGAAATCGAGAAGCGCATCTGTCGTCTGTTGCGGAAGTTTGAAGTCCTTCCATTTTTCGGGATTATCTTTCGATAATCGCTGGTTCAATTCGTTCAATTTCTCGAATGACAATTCTGGATAATCCGTCAAAACCCCTTGCCAATGATCCAAATCAGCACGTGTCACCTGCAATGCAACTGTCATTGCATGGTAGTGACAAATTGGCGAGAGTGGAACTTTTAGATTATTACCCAATATTAACTGGGTGATCCCAAGTGCCGCTCGCCGAAGGGCGAAGGGATCTTTGGAACCTGTTGGCAACAAGCTCCACGAAAAGAAGCTCGTCAACGTATCCAGCTTATCCGCCAGAGACACCGCCACCGTCAGCGGAGCGGTCGGCACTTCATCACCCTGCCCGACCGGCTTATAATGGTCGCGGATGGCGTCCGCCACGGCATCGGGCAAGCCTTCTGCACGGGCGTAATAGCCGCCCATCACGCCTTGCAATTCCGGAAATTCGCCGACCATTTCGGTGACGAGGTCGGCCTTGGCGAGGCGGGCGGCCTGTTCGGCCAAATCCGCCAATTCTTCCTTGTGCTCCTGCGAAAGCAGGAGCCTAGTGCCAGATTGCGCTTCGTCGCCCTGGGCTCCTGCGTTCGCAAGAGCACTGGAGCCGACGATCCCCTCTTCCACCAGCCAGCGGGCGAGCTTTGCGACGCGCTCCACCTTGTCGGCTACGGTGCCCAGTTTCTCGTGGAAGGTGATACGCTCCAGCTTTTGCGCATGGTCGGCCAGCCTGGTCTTGCGGTCCTGTTCCCAGAAGAAGCGGGCGTCGGAGAGACGCGCGGCCAGCACCTTGCGGTTGCCGGCGACGATCGCCGCGCCGCCATCCTTCGCCTCGATATTGGCGGTGCAGATGAAGGCGGGGGCCAGCTTGCCAGCCGCGTCGCGCAGCACGAAATATTTCTGGTTGATGCGCAGGGTTAGCTGAATGACTTCAGGCGGCACCTCAAGGAAGGCCGGGTCGAAATCGCCCAGCAGCGGCACCGGCCATTCGGTCAGGCCCGCATTTTCCGCGATCAGGCCCTTATCCTCGATCACGCTATAGCCATGGGCGGCGGCGGCTTCGTCCGCCCTGGCGGCGATGATCGCCTGCCGTTCCTGATGGCTGACGATCACATGGCAGGCGCGCAGCTTTTCGGCATAGTCATGCGCGCCGCCAATGGTGATTTCACCGGCATGGTGGAAGCGATGGCCAAGCGTGGCGTAGCCCGACCGCAGCCCTTCAATCTCAATCTCGACAAGCTCTTCGCCAAGGATGGCGACGATGCCCTTGAGCGGGCGAACCCAGCGCAGGCTTTCGGTCGTCTGGCTGGCGGCGCCCCAGCGCATCGATTTGGGCCAGGGGAAGGCGCGGACGACGGCGGGGACAGCCTGCGCCAGAACGTCGGCGGTCGCGCGGCCGGGCTTGTTCACCACGGCGAACCAGACGCCGTCGCGATCCTCCAGCTGATCCTGAGTCAGGCCGGTCTTGCGCAGAAAGCCTTCCAGCGCCTGCGCCGGCGCGCTGGTGCGGGGGCCTTTAAATTCTTCGCTGACTGCGGCTGTTTCCAGCGGCAGGCCGCGCGCGATCAGCGCGAGACGGCGCGGCGTGACGAAGCTGTCGATGGACGCGGGCTTGAGGCCGGCCTTGGCCAGTTCTTCGGTGAAGAGGCGGGCGAGGTCTTCGGACGCCTTCAATTGCATGCGTGCGGGAATTTCTTCGCAGCGCAGTTCGAGGAGGAAATCGGTCATGGATCAATTCTTCCGTTCGTCTCGAGCGAAGTCGAGAGACGTGGAGGGCAGTTGGCGCGCGCGTGTCTCGACTTCGCTCGACACGAACGGCTGTGGGATAAGAGCGCCCTCCCCACTCATGCGGCCCACCCGTTCACTTCCATCCACTTTTCGCAGCTGCCCTTCGCCATGTCGCGGACCTGGCCCATATAGCTGGCGCGTTCCTGTACGGAGATGACGCCGCGCGCCTGAAGCAGGTTGAAGGTGTGGCTGGCCTTGATCGCCTGTTCGAAGGCCGCCAGCGGCACGCCATTTTCGATGCACCGATCATATTCCGCGCGGCAATCGCGGAACCAGCGGAACAGCTTTTCGGTGTCGGCGACCTCGAAATTCCATTTCGACATCTGCCGCTCATTTTCGAGGAAGACGTCGCCATAGGTGACGCCGGCATCGTTGAATTTGAGGTCATAGACGCTGTCGACGCCCTGAATATACATGGCGAGCCGTTCAAGGCCGTAGGTCAGTTCGCCCGCGACCGGCTTGCAATCGAAGCCGCCCATCTGCTGGAAATAGGTGAACTGGGTGACTTCCATGCCATCGCACCAGACTTCCCAGCCAAGGCCCCAGGCACCCAGCGTCGGGCTTTCCCAGTCATCCTCGACAAAGCGGATGTCGTGGACCAGCGGATCGATGCCGATTTCGACCAGAGAACCCAGATAGAGTTCCTGGAGGTTTGCAGGCGAGGGCTTCATGATCACCTGATATTGGTAATAATGCTGAAGCCGGTTGGGATTTTCGCCATAGCGACCGTCGGTCGGGCGGCGGCTGGGCTGCACATAGGCGGCGTTCCAGGCGTTGGGACCAAGCGCGCGCAACGTGGTCGCCGGGTGGAAGGTGCCTGCGCCCACTTCCATGTCGAGCGGCTGGAGGATGACGCAGCCCTGTTTCCCCCAATAGGCATGGAGGGTCAGGATCAGGTCCTGGAAGGAAAGCACTTTGCCTTCGGCCACGGATGGTCCTTCGAATATGACGGTTTTGATTGGTCCGCGCCTTGGCGCATGGCCGCCGGGTGGTCAAGGAAAAGCGGCGGGAAACAGGGTTAAGTCGCTTGCCGTCGGCCCGCCCGCTCCCCATTGAGGGAGGCATGAAGATGATCCCTGCCCTGTTGCGGGCTTTAAGCGCCGCGTTGCTGATGATCGGCGGCGCGGCTGAAGCCCGGCCTGCCGCCACGGCCACCCCTGCTTTGTGGCAGGTGAAGGATGCCGACACGACCATATGGTTGTTCGGCACGGTCCATGTGATGAAGCCGGGGATCGACTGGTTCGACGGCAAGGTGAAGGCGGCTTTCGACGGATCGGACGAGTTGGTGCTGGAGATTATCGAGCCGGATGATCCAAGCGCGATGGGCGCGACCATGGCGCAGATGGCGCTGGCCAAGGACGGGGTGACATTGTCCGACCGGCTGGAGCCGGATGCGCGGGGAAAATATCAGGCGGCGATGGATGCGAACGGCCTGCCCTGGCGGACATTCGACATGTTCAATCCGTGGATGAGCGGCATGGCCCTGTCCGTCGCGCCGCTGGAAAAGCTGGGCTACAGCAACCAGTTGGGCGCGGAGAAGATTTTGCGCAAGGCGGCGCAGGATGCCGGCAAAAAGCTGGGCGCGCTGGAGACGGTGGAGCAGCAGGTCGGCTTCTTCGCCGAACTGCCGATGGCGCAGCAGGTGGAGTTTCTGAATGCGACCGTCGACGGCCTGCCGGAGATGGAGAAGGAATTTGCCGACCTGCTGACCTATTGGCAGGCGGGGCAGCCCGACAGGCTGGCGAAGTCGATGAACGAGTCGCTGGAGACCACGCCGGAACTGGCGCAGGTGCTGCTGACCGGGCGCAACGCCAGTTGGGCCAAGTGGATCAAGGCGCGGCTGGAGCAGCCGGGCAGCGTCTTCATTGCGGTGGGCGCGGGCCATCTGGCCGGCAAAGGCAGCGTGCAGAATCAGTTGAAGGCGCTGGGCATCCGCACCCGCCGCGTGAAGGAGTAAGGGGATGATGCGCCTGATGACACGCTTTCTTGCACTATTCGCGCTGGTGCTGGTGGCGGCTTGCGGCAAGGCGCCCGAACCAGCGCCTGCGCAGGGCGGCCCGGCGCTGTGGCAGGTGCAGCGCGGCGCATTCAAGGGATGGCTGTTCGGGACGATCCATGTGCTGCCCAAAGGCGTCGCCTGGGACACGCCGGCGATAAAGGAGGCCATGGCCGGGTCCGACCGGCTGGTGCTGGAAGCGGCGGACCTTCAGGATGAGCAGAAGACGCTGGGCCTGTTCGAGAAGATGGGGCGCAGCCCCGGCCTGCCGCCGCTGGAACGGCGCGTGCCGGAAGAGGAGAAAGCGCCGCTGCTCAAGGCGATGAGCGACGGCGGCACCAGTTCGCAATTGCTGTCCGGCTATGAAAGCTGGGCGGCGGCGATGCTGTTGTCGGCCGCCAGCCAGCAGGATCTGGGCGTCAGTCAAAGCGATGGCGTGGAGCCGGTGCTGATCGCCACGTTCAAGAAGGCGAAGAAGCCGATCGGGGGGCTGGAGACGGTGGAGCGGCAGTTCGGCGCGTTCGACACATTGCCCGAAGCGGCGCAATCGCGCCTGCTGGTGCAGACCATCCATGAGGCCAAGGGGATGAAGGCGCTGTATGACCGCATCCTCAAAGCCTGGCTGAAAGGCGACATGGAGGCGATCGCCAAGGAAGACCAGATTGGCGAGCAGCCCGACCCGATGGTCGAGGAAGCGGTGCTGGTGCAGCGCAACCGCGACTGGGTGAAGGCGATCGAGCCGATGACGGGCAAACCCTTCATCGCGGTGGGCGCCGGGCATCTGACGGGGCGCGAAAATCTGATCGACCTGCTGGAGGCCAAGGGTTTTACGGTGACGCGGGTTCAGTAAAGACTATGGGCGGGGCCATTTTATGTGCCCCGCCCCATGGCCGATCAATAGGCAAAGCGTATGCTGGCCAGCACGGTCGCGGGATCGGCGTAATTTTTATAATAGACGCCGGTGGAGGGGATCCAGGTCGAACTGACCGGCTTGTTTGCGCCCAATATGTTCTTGCCCGTCAGCGCGAACTGGAAGCGATCGTCCGGCAAAACCCAGCTGATCGATCCGTTGACGAAAGTCTGGCCCGGCACCCGATCCTGCGCGCGGGCGAGCGCGTTGGAATAGAAGCTGCTCTGATATTGGGCGTTGGCCGACAGGCGCAGATGGCTGCCGCTGGCGCCCAATGGCAGATCATAGGTGGCGCCGCCCGACAGCGACCATTTGGGCGCGTTGGTCAGCGGATTGCCATCGGCATCCACGCCATTGCCGCCCGCGCCCTTATAATCATCATAGACGGCTTTCAGATAGCCGCCCGATGCCTGAAGGCTGAGCGCATCGGTCAGCCGCAGGTCGTTTTCCAGTTCCACGCCCCAGCTATGCGCCTTGCCCGCATTGCCGCGACGACTGCCGACATAGGCAGGGTCGTAGAAGGACACCTGAAGATCCTTATAATCATTATAGAAGACCGCCAGATTGCTGCGCAGCGCGCGGCCGAACAGCCTGGCCTTCAACCCGCCTTCATAGGTGGTCACTTTCTCCGGGTTGAAGGGTAGCGTCGCCAGATCGAGCCGGGTGGCCCGATTGTCGAAGCCGCCGGATTTGAAGCCGCGCGACCAAGTCAGATAATTGAGCAGGTTGGGCGTCCATTGCGCCTGCACCGAGACTTTGGGGGTCAGCGCCTTCCACGTTTTTTCCGCCTCCCCGGCGATGGATTGCGCCACGACATTGCGATCGTCGTCGATCACCTTGTTGTCGAAGACGAACCGCTTTTTCTCGATCGTGCCGCGAATGCCGGCGGTCAGGCTGAAGATGGCGTTCGCCTGCCATGTGCCTTCGCCAAATATGGCATAGGCGTCGGTATAGGTGATGTTGTGGGCGCGCTGTTTATTGACCGGCGCGGTCGCGGCCGTGCCAGTGCGGCTGAAACCGTCACGCTCCACGAAGAAGCGTTCATGCAAGTAGAAGAGGCCGCTGGTGAAGCTGACGTCGCCCAGATCGCCGTTCAGCTGCACCTCCTGACTGATGAACTTGTCATTATAATGGATCAGGTTTTTCTGGATCAGCGCCGCCTGTCCGTCATTTTCATAATAGACGGGGTTGAGGTTGAAGCCGCCCGCCGCCGTGATCGACTTGACCGAAAGCTGCGGCGAAAGGGTGTAGATGAGGCGCAGCGATCCGTTGAGCGCGTCGAGATGCTGAAGCGGCTCCACCTCCGAATAGGAGCGGCGACGGCTGAACGTGCCGCCGGGCTGATTGACCGGGATGTAGGAGCGGCTGTCGCTGCGGTCGCGGATGACATTGACCGTCAGTTGCGCGTCGAGATCGTTAATGCCGGTGAAGCGCAGCTTGCCGCGCCATCCGTCCAGATCGATGCGGTTCACATCATGGCCAAGCGTGGGATTATAGGTCACGCCGTCGCGCGAACGATGAATGTAGGAGATGCTGGCCGACAGCGCATCCTTGACGATCGGGCCGCTGACCAGTGCGCGCAACTGAACATCATTATAGCTGCCATAGCCCGCTTCGGCGGTGACATGGGTCGTATCGTCGGGATCGCGAGTGATGAGGCGCAGCGCGCCCGCGCTGCTGTTGCGACCGTAAAGCGTGCCCTGCGGCCCGCGCAGCAACTCCACCCGCTCCAGATCGACAAACTCGCTCATCGATCCGATCTGGCGGGGGACATAGACGTCATCGACATAGACGGCCAGCACCGGCTCCTGAATGGGATCGCTCTCCCCCACCCCGCGTAGCGAGAAGGTCTGCGTCGTGTGGCTGATCGAGGTGCGCGCCACGAACAAATTGGGCACCTGCCCCGCCAGATCGCGCACGCTGGTGATGTTGCGCTGTTCCAGCAGGTCAGGCGTGAAGGCGGAAATGGCGATCGCGGTCTTTTGAAGATCGGTGGCGCGGCGTTCGGCCGTGACGATGATTTCGCCGCCGCCCGCCGCATCGTCGGCCGGCGCGTCCTGCGCCTGTGCGACCTGAACAAGTGCGGCTGCCGCGATGGCCGCCGATGCGCCATGCGCCAAGAAGTGAGAGAAAGATTTCATGCTGGTTCCCGGACGGCCCGCCCCTCGCGGCCCTTTGAAATGCCTACTAATTAGATAGACAATTTCGACAATCGAGTTGTGCTACGGGATCGTTGAGCAGCGCTGAAGCTTTGCGGCGGCGCGCCCTGCGCACGGGTTTCGGCCGGAGGCGAAGCCATCGCGCTTCCCGCCCCTTGCCTTTCCGCCCTTTTCTGCTAAAGGGCCGCCTTCCCGCGATGGTCATCCCTGGAGGCGTGGCGGGAAAGTACATCAATTAGCTTTTGGAGACACGCAATGAGCGAGCAGCTTACGCTGTCGGCAGAGGCACGCGATCGGGCAGGCAAGGGAGCCTCCCGCGCTCTCCGCCGTGAGGGCCGCGTACCCGCCGTCATCTATGGTAACAATGAAGAACCCCAGTCGATCCACGTTGAGGAAAAGCTCCTCAACAAGCAGCTCGGCACCGGCCACTTCTTCAATTCGGTGATCATGGTCGAAATCGGCGGCAAGACCGTCCGCACCCTGGCCAAGGACGTGGCTTTCCACCCCGTCACCGACCGTCCGCTGCACGCCGACTTCCTGCGCGTTTCGGAACATGCCACCGTGACCGTCGCAGTCCCCGTGCGCTTCGAAAATGAAGGCGCTTCGCCGGGCCTGAAGAAGGGTGGCGTGCTGAACGTCGTCCGTCACGAAGTCGAACTGGTCGTCGACGCCGCTGAAATCCCCGAAGACGTCGTTGTCGACCTGAAGGGCTTCGAAGTCGGCGATTCGATCCACATCAGCGCCGTGACCCTGCCCAAGGGTGCGAAGACCGCGATCGACGATCGTGACTTCACCATCGCGACCATCGTTGCTCCCTCGGCTCTCAAGAGCGCCGAAGGCGACGCGGAAGCCCCGGCCGAAGGCGAATAAGCCTTTCGACGGCAAGCCTTTACAGGCTGGAAATTCAGATCCCGCTCGCCTACCCGGCGGGCGGGATTTTTCTTTGGAGCTTTACCGATGCAAATCTGGGCCGGCCTGGGCAATCCGGGACAGCAATATGCGATGCACCGGCATAATGTCGGCTTCATGGTCGCAGACCTGATCGCGGACATGTATCGCTTCTCCCCGCCCAAGAAGCAGTTTCAGGGCTGGGTGCAGGAAGGCCGCATCGGCACGCAGAAAGTCCTGCTGGTGAAGCCCGCCACCTTCATGAACGAAAGCGGCCGGTCGATCGGCGAGGCGATGCGCTTCTACAAGCTGACGCCGCAGGACGTGACCGTGTTCCACGACGAACTGGACCTGGCGCCGATGAAGGTGAAGGTGAAGCGCGGCGGCGGCAATGCCGGGCATAATGGCCTGCGGTCGACCGACGCGCATATCGGCGCGGACTTCCGCCGGGTGCGGATCGGCATCGGCCATCCGGGGCACAAGGACAAGGTCCATGGCTATGTGCTGGGCAATTACGCCAAGAGCGAGATGGACGCGCTGACCGACATGCTGGCCGCCATCGGCGCGGAGGCCGAATGGCTGGCGAAGAATGACGACGTGCGGTTCATGAACGAGGTGTCGCGCCGGCTGGCCGACTGATCGCTCAGTTCGCCAGAGCCTGTTGCGTCAGCGGCCCCGCCTGCATGGCGGGCGGCAGCATGGGGTTGGTGCTGTGCCATGTCGGCACCCATTTGCTGGGCATATGGCCCCACATGTTGAGTTGGCCCAGCGCATCGAACAAACCCAGATATTGGTGATAGGCGACGCCCGTCACATTTTCCGCGATCGGGCAGCCCAGCGTCACCACATTCAACCCGTGCACCCGATCGGGCGAGAGCGACTGGATGGCGTTGCCGATCTGCAATGCGCCCTTGCTATGCCCGATCAGCAGCCGCAGCGGCCGATCCCGATCCTTCAATATGGCGTGCAGCACATCGGCGGATCCTGATCCGTGGCGGAACACCGGGCCGCCATGCACTGTCTTGGCTTCGGGCGTGGAGGCTGCGAGTTGACGACCAATACTGGCGGTTTGCGGCGCGACATTGGCCAGGCTGTTCTGCACCAGGCTCTTGGCCTGCAACCAGTCATACAAGCCATAGCCGAACCAGCCGCCCAGCGATTGCAGTACGACATCCGCCACGCCATAGCCGGGGACGATGGCCAGCACCGGCTGTTGCAGGGCGACCGATATATCCCATGCCAGCGCCGCGCTGCCCAGGGCGGAACTGCCAACGCCGGTGATGGTGGCGATCATCACCTGTCGCGTTTCTTCATAAGGCGAGGATAGAAACTGCTCCACATCCTTATATTTATGGACATAGGGCGCGGTGCTGGCGTCGATCAGCAGCAAGGATCCTTCCGGATCGGACAGCGCATCGAAACTGACCATGCGCGAGGGCAGCTTTTCCCCCATGCCGGCGGCGACGCGATCCTTCTCCGCCAGTTCGGACTGAAGGCCGGGCACGTCGTAGAAGATATTGTCCAGCATCGTGTTGAACAGGCGGCAGGCGCGCACCGATGGTTCAACCAGCCATTTGGGCAGTTCGAAGCCGGTGAGCGGCATGTCGGAAGATTTGGAGTGATTGTCCCCTGTCGGCATGACGAATCTCCTGATCGATACGCCATGATAACAACATGACGCCGCAATGCAGCATAGACACAAAGGCTGTTAGCCCCGATTTTCGGCAAATATTCTCCGCCATCGAAAATTATTTCGCAAATGCAGGATGATGACGATGACAGAAGATGCAAGATGAGCGATCATCGGTTGCTTGCGTGCGACCAGTTGAAACTAGTGCATTGCCCCGCGTCGCATTGCCGGGGCATAGAGGCGCGGGCGTTCTTGCCACAGAGGGGAAAAATCGGGTGATCCAGACCGTTGCGACGCAACCCTTTACCGACCAGAAGCCGGGCACATCGGGCCTGCGCAAGAAGGTCCGCGTCTTTCAGCAGCCCCATTATGCCGAAAATTTCGTCCAGTCGGTGTTCGACAGCCTGGACGGCTATGAAGGGCAGACGCTGGTTGTGGGCGGCGACGGCCGTTATCTGAACCGCGAAGTGATCCAGACCGTGTTGAAGATGGCGGCGGCCAATGGCTTTGGCCGGGTGCTGGTGGGCAAGGGCGGCATATTGTCGACGCCGGCGGCATCGCATCTGATCCGCTCATCGGGCGCCTTTGGCGGCCTCATCCTGTCGGCCAGCCACAATCCGGGCGGGCCGGACGAGGATTTCGGCATCAAATATAATATCGGCAATGGCGGCCCTGCGCCGGAGAAGGTGACGGACGCCATCGCCGCCCGATCTCTGGCGATCGACAGCTACAAGCTGTTCGACGGGCCCGACGTGGACATCGACGCGATCGGCAGCAGCCTGTTGGGCGGGATGACGGTCGAGGTGGTCGATCCGGTCGCCGGCTATGCCGACCTGATGGCAAGCCTGTTCGATTTCGGCGCGATCCGGGCGATGATCGCAGGCGGCTTCACCCTCGCCTTCGACAGCATGAGCGCCGTCACGGGGCCTTACGCCGTCGAGATTTTCGAAGGACGGCTCGGCGCGCCGGCCGGGACGGTGATGAACGGCACCCCGCTGCCCGACTTTGGCCATCATCATCCCGACCCCAATCTGGTCCATGCCAAAATATTGTACGACCGGATGATGGCGGCCGACGCCCCCGATTTCGGCGCGGCGTCCGATGGCGATGGCGACCGCAACCTCATCATCGGCCGGCATTGCTATGTGACGCCATCGGATTCGCTGGCCGTGCTCGCGGCCAATGCGCATCTGGCGCCGGGCTATGCCGCGGGCCTCAAGGGCATTGCGCGTTCGATGCCGACCAGCGGCGCGGCCGACCGGGTGGCGGAGAAGCTGGGCCTGCCGCTGTATGAAACGCCGACGGGATGGAAATTCTTCGGCAATTTGCTGGACGCCGGCATGGCGACCATCTGTGGCGAGGAAAGCGCAGGCACCGGGTCCGACCATGTGCGCGAGAAGGACGGCATCTGGGCGGTGCTGCTCTGGCTCAACATATTGGCCGTGCGCCAGCAGAGCGTCGCGACGATCATGGCCGATCATTGGACAACCTATGGCCGCAACTATTATGCGCGCCATGATTATGAAGCGATCGCGAAGGACAAGGCCGATGCGCTGATGGCGGCGCTGCGTGATAAACTAGACAGCCTGCCCGGCACGACCAACAGCGGCGGCGTGGTGAAGAGCGCCGACGATTTCGCCTATACGGATCCGACCGACCAGTCGGTCAGCAAAAATCAGGGCGTGCGCATCCTGTTTACGGACGGGTCGCGCGTGGTGTTCCGCCTGTCGGGCACCGGCACGGAGGGCGCGACGCTGCGCGTCTATATCGAACGCTATGTCGGGCCGGACGGCGAACTGGGACTGGAAACGGAGGTGGCGCTCGCGCCGTTGATCGCCGCGGCGCAGGAAGTGGCCGACATTGCCGGCTATACCGGAATGGATCAGCCCAGCGTCATCACCTGATGCAAGGATCGGTTGCGTGAGGACATAAACTCACAACCGGGAAACAAGGCGGAAACGCATCCGCCGTAGAAGGGACAGGCAGCCGCACGCGTCGGTTGCCTGTCCTTTTCTGTTTCCGGGAACTCCATGCGCCGCCTCGCCCTTTGCCTGTCCGCCTGTTTCGCCCTGTCTGCTGTCCCGGTTCATGCCGCCACCAGCGAGGATGAGCAATTCTGGCTCAACCTGACGGCGATGGGATCGGTGAAGGACAAGATCGTCTATTTCGCAGAAATCCAGCCACGCATCGGCGACGGCGTGTCGCGGGTCGATCAGGCTTTGTTTCGCGGCGCGCTGGGATGGAAATTCTCACCCTCTCTGACCCTGTATCAGGGCTTCGCCCATGTCGTCGTGCCGATCGAGGGCGGCAAGGACGCCAATGAAGAGCGGAGTTTCCAGCAGATCAGCTGGATCATGGGCAAGCCTTTGGGCGGCGAATTGTCCTCCCGCACGCGGCTGGAGCAACGCTGGCGGTCCAATGGCGACGATATGGGATGGCGGGTGCGCGAGATGCTCCGTTACGAAAAGCCGTTGAAGGCGAATAGCGATGCGGTGAATGCGCTGGTCTATGCCGAAGGCTTTGCCGCACTCAACGACACCGACTGGGGCGCGCGCAGCGGCTTCGATCAGTTGCGCAGCTTCGTTGGCGCGGAACTGGGTCTGCCCGGCGCCTCCACACTGGAGGTCGGCTATCTCAATCAGCTCATCAATCAGCGCGGCGGCAACACGCGCGTCAATCATGTGGCGTCGGTGACATTGTTTTTCCGCCATTGAGGGCGCGGACGGCCTGTCCTAGGACAAGGCATGTCGTGGCGATCGAGAACCCTGTCGGCGCTGGCCTTTATCGGCGTCTTTTCCGCTTTTCACATCGCGACCGGGCCGTGGGAAGATGAGGACCAGCAGGACTATCGCGCATTGGCGGCCATCAGCACGCAGGTCGTGATGCGGCGTGCATCCACCGCCAAGCCCGAAGCGATCAGGGACTGTATGCTGGCGATCCCGCCCAGCCTGCTCAACCTTCACCAGTTGCAGGCCGGAGACGGGATCATAGTCACCAATATCGTCCAGCGCCTGTTGATCACGATCACGCCGAAAGGAAGCGGCGCGCAGGTGACGGTGCAGCGTCCGCCCGATCGCGAGTTGCGCCGGCTACATCGGGCGGCGCTGCTGCGATGCCTGGGGTGAGGCCTATTTCTCGTGCAGTTTCGCCCAGAGGGCGCTCGTCCCGGCCTCCTGCGCGCGGGTGGTGAATTGTGCTGCGACCAGCCAGCCCTTGATCGGGCGCATCGGCAGCACCGTCGTCAGGATCAGCACTGGCACGCCCACGGCCAGATGCACCCAGAGCGGCGGCCGCGCCATGATTTCCAGCATCAGGATGAAGATGACGCCCGGCACGCAGGCGAAGAGCTGAACGAAGACAGCCGGGCCGTCGGCCGGGTCGGCGAAGCTGTAATCAAGGCCGCACACTTCGCAATGGTCGCGCAGCGTGAGGAAGCCGGTGAAGATATGCCCCTCGCCGCAGCGGGGGCAACGGCCCAGGACGCCGGTTTCGTGCGCCGGGCGCTTTTTCCAGCGGCCGCCGGCCTCGTCGGTCCAATAGGCGTGACCATCCTCTTCCATGTCGTCTCCTGTCTGCGCATCTCTTGCGCCCGGTCATGCCCCGTGTCGATTGCGCCTTTTGTCCAAGGCTGGCCTTTCGCGCGACAAAGCGCTATCGGGCGCGGCAATTCTTCATTTCGATCTTGTAAGGCAGTCAGATGGGTTTTCGTTGCGGTATCGTCGGTCTTCCCAATGTGGGCAAGTCCACCCTGTTCAATGCGCTCACCGAAACGCAGGCGGCGCAGGCGGCCAATTATCCCTTCTGCACGATCGAGCCGAACGAAGGCCGGGTCGCCGTGCCCGACGACCGGCTCCAGACGATCGCGAAGATCGGCGGCAGCGCGAAGATCATCGAAACGCAGCTGAGCTTTGTCGACATTGCCGGCCTTGTCCGAGGCGCATCCAAGGGCGAAGGCCTTGGCAACCAGTTCCTCGCGAACATTCGCGAGACGGACGCTATCGTCCATGTCCTGCGCTGTTTCGAGGATGGCGACATCACCCATGTCGAGGGCAAGGTCGATCCCATCGCCGACGCCGAGACGGTCGAAACCGAACTGATGCTGGCGGACCTGGAAAGCCTGGAAAAGCGCGTCCCCAACCTCGCCAAGAAGGCGGCGCAGGGCGACAAGGAAGCCAAGGCGGCGGCCGCCGTGCTGGGTCAGGCGCTCGACCTGCTGCGCGACGGCAAGCCCGCCCGCCTCACCGTGCCGCGCGACGTGGAGGAAGAACGGCTGTTCGCGCAGGCGCAACTGCTGACGGCCAAGCCAGTCCTCTATGTCTGCAATGTCGAGGAAGACGCCGCTTCGGAAGGCAATGCTCATTCGGCCCGCGTGTTCGAGAAGGCCGCCGCCGAAAACGCCAAGGCGGTGATCGTGTCCGCCGCGATCGAGGCGGAACTGGTGACGATGCCGATCGAGGAGCGCACCGAATATCTCGAAGCGCTGGGCCTGACCGAAGCCGGCCTCGCCCGCATCATCCGCGCCGGCTATGAACTGCTGGGCCTCATCACCTTCTTCACCGTCGGGCCGAAGGAGGCCCGCGCCTGGACCGTGCACAAGGGCAGCAAGGCCCCGCAGGCGGCCGGTGCGATCCACACCGATTTCGAGAAGGGCTTCATCCGCGCCGAAACCATGGCCTATGCCGACTATGTCCAATTCAATGGCGAAGCCGGGGCCAAGGAAGCGGGCAAGTGGCGCTCCGAAGGCAAGGATTATGTGACGCAGGACGGCGACATCATGCTGTTCCGCTTCAACGTCTGATCTCCCCATGGCGCTGCGTCCGGGACAAATGTCTGCGCAGCGCAAGGCGGCCTTTCCGCCCAGCGTGGACGCGCATACGAAGCTGCTGATTTTGGGCAGCCTGCCGGGTGATGCCTCGATCAAGCAGGGCGAATATTATGCGCATCGCGGCAATGCCTTCTGGGACTTGCTGGGCGATGTGCTGGGGGAAGCCTTGCGCGGACAGCCCTATGCGATGCGGCTGAAGCGGTTGCGCGCGCTGGGCATTGGCCTGTGGGACGTGATCGAAAGCGCCGAGCGGCCCGGCAGTCTGGACAGCAGCATAAGGGGCGCGGAGTTGCGGGATCTGGGCCTGTTCGTGGAGCGGCTGCCGGCGCTGCGCGCGATCGGCTTCAACGGGAAGACGGCGGCCACCCATGGGCGGCGGCAACTGGGCGAGCGGCCCGGCCTGACGCTGATCGACCTGCCCTCCTCCAGCGGCGCCTATGCCAGCCTGTCGCGCGAGGCGAAGCGGCAGGCGTGGATGGTGCTGCGCGACGCGCTGGCATGAAACCCTACCAAAACGTCACTTTACCGTCATAGCATCGCTGCTAAGCGAGGTTTATTGCACAGATTGAAAACAAGAGTCGCCATGCTGATCCGATCCCTTGCCGCCGCCCTGCTCGCCGTCACCGCATTGAGCGGTTGCGTGTCCGTCCAGACCGTCCGTTCCGCGCCCGCAGCGACGACGGCGCAGGCGGAGCAACGCGCGCCCGTGACCATTTTGGTGTCGATCGACGGGTTTCGCCCCGATTATCTGAAGCGCGGCGTGTCGCCCAACCTCAATGCGCTGGCGGCGGGCGGCGTCGAATCCGCGATGCGTCCCTCTTTCCCGACCAAGACCTTCCCCAATCACTGGGCGATCGTCACCGGCGACCGGCCCGATCGCAGCGGCATCGTCGCCAATAATATGGAGGATGACAGCCGGCCCAAGGACAAGTTCACCATGGCCAGCGATGATCCCTATTGGTGGAACGAGGCCGAGCCGATCTGGATCACCGCCGAAAAGCAGGGCGTGCGCACCGCCACCATGTTCTGGCCCGGCTCCAATGTCGCCTGGGGCGGCACCAAGGCGGCGGAATGGCCCCATGTCATCAGCAACGGATCGCGCCCCAGCGACTGGGCGCAGTTCAATGAAGCGATCAGCCCGACGCAGCGCGTGAATGGGGTGCTGGACGTGCTGCGCCGCCCGGCCGACATTCGCCCACGCTTCGTCACCCTCTATTTCGATGAGGTCGACACCGCCGGCCATGTCAACGGGCCGGATGCGGCGCAGACGACACAGGCGGTCGCAGACGTCGACGCGCATATCGGCGATCTTATTGTCGGCCTCAAGGCGCTGGGTCAGCCGGCGAATATCGTCATCGTGTCCGACCATGGCATGGCCGCCAAAGCGAATGACCGGGTGATCATACTCGACAAGATCGCCGATCCGGCCGATTATCGCACCGTCGAAACTGGCCCCTATGCCAGCCTGGCCGCCATTCCGGGCCATGAAAAGGCGCTGGAAGCGGCGCTGTTCAAGCCGCGCGACCATATGCAATGCTGGCGCAAGGGGGAGATTCCGGCGCGTTTCCATTATGGCACGCATCGCCGCATCCCGCCCTATTTCTGTCTGGCCGAGACCGGCTGGGTGTTTCAGAATACGACGCCATCCAAGCCGATCAGCGGCGGCGACCATGGCTGGGACGATCGTGCGCCCGAAATGCAGGCGCTGTTCATCGCCAATGGGCCGGCCTTCAACACCAGCTTCCGTCCGTCTGCGGACTTCACCAATGTCGATGTCTATCCGCTGCTCGCCCGCCTGCTGGGCGTGACTCCGGTCGCGTCGGACGGCAATGCGGCGGCATTGCGGGGACTGGTCAAGCCCTAACATTGACGTAAACGGAAACGGCTCCTACATCCGCATTCATTGCAAAATCGGAGTTGGGTGAGGATGGAAGAGATTGTCTATTTCGAGGATATTGCGATCGGCGACAGCTTCGACTTCGGGCCGCTGACCGTCTCGCGCGACGAGACGGTCGCCTTTGCCGCAGAGTTCGATCCCCAGCCCTTCCATTTGTCGGACGAAGCGGCGGCGACCACCCATTTCGGCACGATTTCCGCCAGCGGCTGGCACACGACCGCCCTGTTCATGAAGATGTTCGTGGCGGAAATGCAGGCGCGTCCGGGACGGCAGGCCGCCAGCCTTGGCGCGGTGGGCGTGGACGAACTGCGCTGGCTGCTCCCGGTGCGCCCCGGCGATACGCTGCGTGGGCGTAACGAAGTCATCGCCAAGAAAGCATCGCAAAGCCGCCCGGAAATGGGCATCGTCCACAACAAGGTGACGATCTTCAATCAGGACGACAAGCCGGTGCTGACCATGATCCCGATCGCCATGTGGCGGACACGGCCCGCATAATCAGGGCCAAATTCTGCATAGTGGCTCTGCGCGGCCCGGATGGTTGGCGGTAGGGACCGGCATGCCAGCAATCGGGGAAAGCCGCCCATGCCCAGCACCGCCCATCTCCTCGCCTTCGCGCTGATCTCGCTGGGCATGGTGCTGACGCCCGGCCCGAACATGATCTACCTGATCTCGCGCTCCATTGCGCAGGGGCGCACGGCCGGCATGATCTCCCTGCTGGGTGTGGCCTGCGGCTTTCTGTTCTACATGGTGAGCGCGGCGTTCGGCATCACCGCGCTGCTGATGGCAGTGCCCTTCGCCTATGATGTGCTGCGAATTGGTGGAGCGCTCTATCTGCTCTGGCTGGCGTGGAGCGCGGTGCGGCCCGGCGGGCGATCGCCCTTTCAGGTTCGCGCCCTGCCGCAGGATAGTCCGCGCCGCCTCTTCACCATGGGGCTGGTCACGAACCTGCTCAATCCCAAGGTCGCGATGATCTATCTGTCGCTGCTGCCGCAATTTGTCGATCCAGCGCGCGGCCATATATTGGGCCAGTCGCTGGTTCTGGGCGCAACGCAGATCGTCATCAGCCTGTCCGTCAACGCCGTCATCGCCTGCCTCGCCGGATCGATCGCCGGCTTCCTGCACGGCCGCCCGCGCTGGCTGACGATCCAGCGCTGGTTCATGGGCACGGTGCTGGGCGGACTGGCCGTGCGCATGGCGGTGGAGCGGTAGGAATTACGTCAGGCTTCGCCGTTACAAATAATTGAAACTACACGATCCGATGGAACATCATAGGTCAACGAGATGACGCTGCACCCGCCGTCCATGATTTGTGGCGCTTCATCGACTTCAACCCACCATCGCCCCGGTTTTTGATCTATAGAAAGCACGCCATAAATCTTGCGATGGTCGGTATCTGAAGCCCAATAATAATAACGGCTATAGTCCTTCAGTGGCCAAGCCCTTTGCGGCATGGCAATTTTCGCTTCTATTTTCGCCATCATCTCTTCGCCTTCCCGCTTCGAGCTTTCTTTGCAGCCCGGCAATGCGAAGATGGCTACCAATAAGAACGGAATTGCCGATCTACACATCACTTTCTACCAAAAAGCTTCTCAATATCCCCATGGCCCAGCTTCACCCAGGTCGGCCGCCCGTGATTGCACTGGCCTGAGCGGGGCGTGACTTCCATCTCTCGCAGCAGGGCGTTCATTTCCGCGACGCTCAGCACGCGGCCGGCGCGGACGGAGCCGTGGCAGGCCATGGTTGCGGCGACGAGGTCCAGCCGTTCCTTGAGCGACAGGGCACTGTCATAGGCGGCGAGATCGTCCGCCAGATCCGTGACCAGCCCCTGCACATCCGACTGACCCAGCATCGCCGGCACCGCGCGGACCAGCATGGCGGAAGGACCGAAGCGCTCCAGATCGAGGCCGAAATCCTTGAGTTCAGCGATGCGCGCCTCCAGACGGTCGCAGGCCGGTTCGTCCAGTTCGACCACTTCGGGCAGCAGCAGCGCCTGAGAGGCCACACCCTGCCCCTCCATCGCCCGGCGCATGCGTTCCAGCGTCAGCCGCTCATGCGCGGCATGCTGGTCGACGATGACGAGGCCATCTTCCGCTTCGGCGACGATATAGGTGCGCGCCACCTGTCCGCGTGCGACGCCGAGCGGAAAGCTGTGCGCTTCCGGCGCGGGCGCGGCGGCCGGTTCGGCGCGGGCCTGCGGTGGTGGCGTCAGGAAGGAGGGGCGGCGATCGGCGAAGGAAGATTGCGTGAACTGGTTGTAGCTGACGGGTGATGACGCCCCCGCCTCGAAGATCGGCATGGCGCTGATCGGCGTCGGCGACAGGGGTTCGGGCTTCCATGCGGCGAGGCCCGCCGCATCGGCCTGTTGCACCGAACGGAAGCCTTCCGCATCGAGCGCGCGGCGCAGGCCGGATACGATCATGCCCCGGATCAGCGCCGGATCGCGAAAGCGAACTTCGGTCTTGGCGGGGTGGACGTTCACATCCACCTCATGCGGCGGAACATCGAGGAACAGGGCGACCACCGGATGCCGGTCGCGCGCCAGCATGTCGGCATAGGCGCCGCGCAGCGCACCGATCAACAGGCGGTCCTTCACCGGGCGGCCATTGACGAACAGATATTGATGATCGCCCACGCCCCGGTTGTAGGTCGGCAGGGAAGCGACGCCCGAAAGCTGCACCCCGTCCCGCTCAAGGCTAACGATCACATGATTGTCGGCCAGTTGCCGATCGGTGAGCGACGCGACGCGATCCTCCCGTCCTTCGTCGCCCTGCACGCCCAGCACCCGCCGCCCATCATGTTCGACCGAGAAGGCGACGGCCGGATGTGCCATTGCGAGACGACGTACGACATCGAGACAGGCGGCATATTCCGCCTTGGGCGACCGCAGGAATTTGCGCCGGGCCGGCACCTTGCCGAACAGCTGGTCCACGGCGACGCGGGTGCCCGGCGGCAGGGCGGCTGGTCCCTCCGCCACCAGCTGGCCATTGTCGACGGTGCGGTTCCAGCCATCGGCCCCGCGCGGGCGGCTGTCGATGGAGAGGCGGGCGACACTGGCGATGGACGGCAGCGCCTCCCCCCGGAAGCCCAAAGTAGCCACATTTTCAATGGCATCGTCGGGCATTTTGGAGGTAGCGTGCCGCTCCAGCGCCAGCGCCATGTCGGCCGAATCCATGCCGCAGCCATCATCGCTGACCTCGATCCGGTCGAGGCCGCCATTGGACAGGCGAACGGCGACGCGAGTCGCGCCCGCATCCAAAGCGTTTTCAACGATCTCTTTCAGCGCGCTGGCGGGTCTTTCGACCACTTCACCGGCGGCGATACGATTGACCAGATGTTCGGGCAGACGGCGTATTGACATTGATTAGGGACTAGCCCAAGCGAGCGCTTTCCGCGAGCCGCGAAGCCGAATTTTTTGCACTGCAAGGGGCAAGAAGGACGAACCAGCGGTCGGGCAGAACAGCTTTCCGACGATCCCCTTATCGCGTCGCGGGGACGGCGGGCGAAACAGGATAAGGCATGTCGATCTTCTCGCGTCTCTTCAAATTCTCCTCACAGGACATGGCCATCGATCTGGGCACGGCCAATACGGTGGTTTATGTGCGCGGTCGCGGCATCGTGCTGAACGAACCGTCGGTGGTCGCCATGGAGACACTGAACGGCATCAAGCGGGTCAAGGCCGTTGGCGTCGACGCCAAGCTGATGATGGGCAAGACCCCGGATTCGGTGGAAGCCATCCGTCCGCTGCGCGACGGCGTGATCGCCGACATCGATGTCGCCGAAGAAATGATCAAGCATTTCATCCGCAAGGTTCATGGCGGCAAGCATAGCCCCTGGCGCGCGCCGGAAATCGTGATCTGCGTGCCCAGTGGTTCGACCAGCGTCGAGCGCCGCGCGATCCGCGACGCCGCCAGCAACGCTGGTGCCAGCCAGGTCTTCCTGATCGAGGAGCCGATGGCCGCCGCGATCGGCGCCGACATGCCCGTGACCGAGCCGATCGGCTCCATGGTGGTCGACATTGGCGGGGGCACGACCGAAGTCGCCGTGCTGTCGCTGCGCGGCCTGGCCTACACCACCAGCGTGCGCGTGGGCGGCGACAAGATGGACGAAGCGATCGTGTCCTTCGTGCGCCGTCACCATAATCTGCTGATCGGCGAAGCCACGGCCGAGCGCATCAAGAAGCAGTTCGGCGTCGCCCAGCCGCCCGAAGACGGCGTTGGCGAAACGATCCACATCAAGGGTCGCGATCTGGTGAACGGCGTGCCCAAGGAAATCTCGATCAATCAGGGTCAGATTGCCGACGCGCTGGCCGAACCGATCGGCACCATCGTGGAGGGCGTGCGCATCGCGCTGGAAAACACGGCGCCCGAACTGGCGGCCGACATTGTCGATCAGGGCATCGTCCTGACCGGCGGCGGCGCGCTGCTCAAGGGGCTGGACGATGAACTGCGCGACGAGACCGGCCTGCCCGTGACCATCGCGGAAGATCCGCTGACCTGCGTCGCGATCGGCACCGGCCGCGCGATGGAGGATCCGATCTTCCGGGGCGTGCTGCAAACCGCCTGATCGAAGGGGCCTGAGATATGGCGCGGCCACCCAGCCGACGCCCCGGCATCAACCGGAGGGCGCAATATAGCTTGTTCGCCAGCTATGTCGTGGCGCTCACCGGGGCTGTCGTAGGCTTGCTGCTGGTGGTGGTCGCAATCTTCGACCCCACCGGCTTTGCGGCGTTGCGCATTGCCGCCGCCGAAATCAGCCGTCCGGCATCGGTGACGATGAAGTCCATGGTGAGCGGCGTCAGTTCGATCGACGAAGTGCTGGTCGCCTATTGGCGCGCCGGGTCGCAAAATGTTGGCCTGCGTCGACAGGTGGAAGCCGACCGTAATCGCATCATCGAGGCGAAGGCGGTGGCGCAGGAAAATATCCGCCTCAAGAAATTGCTGAAGCTGGTGGACGAGGATAGCAGCGACCTGCTGACCGCACGGCTGATCGCCTCCTCTTCGTCCAGCGCGCGCCGCTTTGCGCGGCTGAACGCGGGAAGCTGGCAGGGGGTCCGCGCAGGCATGCCGGTGCGCGCGCCCGAAGGGCTGATCGGCCGCATCCACATCACCAGCCCCAATAGCGCCGACGTGCTGTTGCTGACCGACACCAGCAATATCGTGCCGGTGCGCCGGGCCAGCGACAATATTCCCGCCATTTCCACCGGCATGGGCGACGGATCGGTCGAAGTGCGCGCGCTGACAGCGGGCCGCAATCCGTTCAAGCCCGGCGACCTGCTGGTGACGTCGGGCATTGGCGGCGTTTATCAGCCCAATATCCCGGTCGCCGTTGTGGTGCGGGCGCAGGGTGAGATCGCCTATGGCGTGCCGCTCGCCAACCCCGCACGCGTCGACGCCGTCGTGGTGGAGCGCATTTTCGAGGAGGCCGTCACCCGGCCCGGTCCCACTGCCCCCCCGATTGCGGAAGGGCCGCCGCCGGGCAACGCCGCCGCGCCATGATCGACCCGCATCTGCACCATGTGCCGCGCCTGGGCCGTTACCCTTCCCGGTTCCGGCTGGCCGGCACGCCGGTCATCACCGTCATGCTGGGATCCTTCCTGACCGCTTTGCCGGTGATCGCCCAGTCCGCGATTCTGCCGCCTTTCGGCCTGCTGATCCTGCTGTCCTGGCGACTGCTGCGTCCTGAATTGTGGCGCGCGTGGATCGCGCTGCCGCTGGGTCTGTTCGACGACATGATGAGCGGCCAGCCGATCGGCTCTGCGGTGTTCCTCTGGACGCTAGCGCTGGTTTGCATCGACTGGATCGAACATCGCATGGTGTGGCGGGGATACCGGCAGGACTGGCTAATTGCCGCCGTCGCGACTATCTTCTGCATTTCCGGTGGTTGGTTCTTTGCACGGATCACCGGCGGAGGTCATGTGAGCTTTTCCCTGGTCGCGCCCCAGATGGTCTGGACGATCCTGCTATTTCCCTTTGTCGTCCGCCAATGCGCGCGGATCGACCGCTGGCGCGTGATGGCATGAAGTTTCTGACGCCCAAGCGCAAGATCGTCACCGAAGCCGCCCAGTCCTTCACCTTTTCGCGCCGCGCGATGGTGGTTGGCGGGTTGCAGGGGGCTGTCGGCGCGATGCTGGTGGGGCGCATGGCGTGGATCAGCGTGGTCCAGAATGAAAAATACAGCCTGTTGTCGGAGAGCAATCGCGTCAACATGACGCTGATACCGCCGCGCCGGGGCTGGATACTCGATCGCCATGGCAAGGCGCTGGCGGACAACCGCACCGATTTTCGCGTCGACCTGATCCCGCAACGGGTGATCAATCCCGAAGCGACGATCACCGAACTGGCCCGCCTGCTGAAGCTGGAGCCGGACGAGGTCGACCGCATCCGCGAGGATCTCGAAAAGTCGGCCGGCTTCCGCCCGGTGCAGGTGGCCGACAAGCTGACCTATGACCAATATGCCGCGATCAGCGTGCGCCTGCCCGACCTGCCGGGCGTGGCGCCCAGCCAGGGCTTTTCGCGCAACTATCCCGCCGGCGCGACCGTGGGGCATCTGCTGGGCTATGTCGGCGCGGCGACGGCGGAGGATTATAAGGCGCGCAAGGACCCGCTGCTGATCACGCCGGGTTTCAAGATCGGCAAGGATGGCCTTGAAAAGGCGTTTGATCGTCACCTGACCGGCAAGCCCGGCGCCAAGCGCGTGGAGGTGACGGCGCGGGGCAAGATCGTGCAGGAACTCACCACCCGCACCGATACGCCGGGGCGCACGATCAAGCTGACCATCGACGCCGGATTGCAGGAATATGCCGGCCGCCGCCTCGCCACGCAGAGCGGCGCGGTGGTGGTGCTCGATTGCCACAATGGCGATGTGCTGGCGCTGGCGTCCATGCCCAGTTTCGATCCCAACAGCTTTTCCGACGGCATCAGCCATCTGGAATATGAAATGCTGTCGAAGGACGATCACATCCCCCTGCGCAACAAGACGTTGCAGGGGCTTTATCCGCCCGGATCGACAGTCAAGCCGATGGTGGCGCTGGCGCTGTTGGAGGCGGGTGTTTCGCCGGCCGAATCGGTCAATTGTCCGGGCGCGATCCGGGTCGGCAACACGCTGTTCCACTGTCACAAGAAGCGCGGCCACGGGCCGCTCAACATGCGCGGGGCTATCGCCCAGAGTTGCGACATTTATTTTTATCAGATGGCCCAGCGCATCGGCATGGATCGCATCGCCAGCATGGCGCGGCGCGTGGGCATGGGTCAGAAATTCGACCTGCCCTTCCCCAGCCAGAGTTATGGCACTGTGCCAGACCCGGCGTGGAAGGAACGGAAATATAACCAGAAATGGCAAGTCTATGACACGGTGAACGCCACCATCGGTCAGGGCTATATGCTGATCAACCCGTTGCAAATGGCGGTGATGGCGGCGCGGCTGGCCACCGGCAAGCAATTGATGCCCAACTTCATTCATGGTGCGCCACGGCCCGATCCCGCGCCGGTCGGATCGACCGAGGAGCATCTGGTCGTGATCCGCGACGCGATGAACGCGGTGGTCAATGGCGGCGGCACCGGCGGAGCGGCGCGCAGTTCCATTCCCGGTGTGATGATTGCGGGCAAGACCGGCACGGCGCAGGTGCGCCGCATCACCATGGCCGAACGCGCGGGCGGCGTGCGCGGCAATGCCGGCCTGCCCTTCAAGCTGCGCGACCATGCCCTGTTCCAGGGGTTCGCGCCGTTCGACAATCCGCGCTACGCCATCGCCTGCATCATCGAACATGGCGGCCACACCATTCGCAATGAAGACGCGCCGATGATCGCCAGCGACACGCTGTCCTATCTGTTCGATCCGGCCAAGGCGATGGAGAAGCTGGAGACGCTGGAGAAGGGCTGGGGCGGCACGCCCGGAGAGCGGCAGGCGCGGCAGATGGCGGCCTTCCGTCTGGCCAAGGCGATCGAGAAGGGCGAGGTGCCGCCCCCCGCCGACAATGCGATGAATGCGGCGAGCAGCAATGCCGCGCAACCCGCAGCGCAGGCCGCGCCCCAATCATCCGCCGCGGAGGAAGAGGATGTTCCCCCCCCCGCCAACAGCACGGCCGCGCCATGAGCATCGTTCCCAAGCCCATCACCGATTTTCCCTGGCGCATATTGGGCCTGTTGCTGGCGATCGCCGGCTTTGGCACGGTCGTGCTCTACAGTGCGGCCAATGGCAGCATCTTTCCCTGGGCGGTCAATCAGGGCGTGCGCTTCTGCGTCTTCTCCGCGATGGCGCTGGGTCTCAGCCGCATTCCGGTGTCGGTTTTCGCCCGCTACGCCTTCCCGGCCTATGGCGCGGTGCTGGCGGCGCTGGTCGTGGTTGAACTGATCGGCGGCGTGGCCGGGGGCAGCCAGCGCTGGATCAATCTGGGCTTCATGCAACTCCAGCCGTCGGAATTCATGAAGCCGATCATCGTCCTGACCATCGCGCGTTTCTACGCCATGTTGCCGGTGGGCGAAATTCGCGGCTGGCATGCCATCTGGCCCGCGCTGGTGCTGATCGGCTTTCCCTGGGCGCTGGTGCTGATCCAGCCGGATCTGGGAACCGCAACCATGATCCTGGCGGGGGGCATCACCGTCATGTTCCTGGCCGGCCTGCCGCTGCGGCTGTTCATCGGGTCGGGCCTTGCCGTCGCAGCCCTGATCCCGATCGCCTTCAGTTTCCTGCATGATTATCAGAAGAACCGCGTTCTCATCTTCCTGGACCCCGAAAGCGATCCGCTGGGCGCGGGCTATCATATCAGCCAGTCCAAGATCGCGATCGGCTCCGGCGGCGTCTGGGGCAAGGGATTCCTGAACGGCACGCAGAGCCATCTGCAATATCTGCCCGAAGGCCATACCGATTTCGCCTTCGCCACCATGGCGGAGGAATGGGGATTGCTGGGCGGCACGATGCTGATCCTGGCGTTCATGCTGCTGTTTCGCTGGGGCATCCGGGTGTCGATGCGTACGCAGGACAAATTTGCACGGCTGACGGCGGCGGGCCTGACCACCACGATCTTCTTCTATGTCGCGATCAACCTGATGATGGTGATGGGCCTGGCGCCGGTGGTGGGCATTCCCCTGCCCTTCATGTCCTATGGCGGATCGTCGATGCTGACGGTGATGCTGTGCGTGGGCATCATCATGGCCATCGACCGCGCCGGGAAAAAGCGCGCAGGCATGGGAAACTGGCACTGAAATTCGCGACTTGCGAAAAAAATGCCAATCAGGGCGATTTAATGTTTGCAAATCATCATGCGGCTGCTAACAGCCCGGCCACGCCAGACGGTTAACCGCCACGGCATGGACGCATAGCTCAGTTGGTAGAGCAGCTGACTCTTAATCAGCGGGTCCTTGGTTCGAGCCCAAGTGCGTCCACCAAATTGCCATAGGAAATACACTGACCTGCACCCTTACGGGTTGGGCCTTACATGCCGCTCGTAAGCATCGAGTAAAAGCATTGCCAGAGTGCGCTGGCATCGACTGAGCCTTTTACCGGGCAGGCAGGTGGGTTAGTCTGCACAGATGAAATGGCTCCTCCTTCAACTAGCATCAGCGATGTGCGTCGCCTGCGGAGTCGCACAGCAGCCCGAGAGCGCGAAAACGGTTGCTGCGTTTGAAATCTCCTTGCCGACAAAAGACGAGCGAGACGAGTTTCTCGCCGTGCTGCGCAGAGAGGCGGAAGCTGAAGGCCTTCATGTTGATGCAGCAGATGAGCAGCGGCTGATACAGACAGGCAGGGATATCCCAGCAGCAAAGATGACACTCCACGCCGCAGTCTGGCGCGGAACTGATGACAACGAATCCGAAGCGGTCATAATGGACCAGGCTGACCATCTAGGGCGGGTCTGGATCATGTTCTCCAAAGGCGAGGATCCTCGCCTAGCTAGCCAATTCCGCGAAAAAGCAGTTCGAGCGATTTTCGCTCGATGGCCCGACACATTGATACTTCCGATCATGCCGACCGGAGCGATACCTTTACACGGGGACCTCGTAAGGACACCGAAGGGCTATAAAGTCACCACCTCAGCTGCGGCAAAATACGAAGTGACCGACACAAAGAGCTAGGCTGCGGCTGACGGTCGCGACCGCCCCACGCTATTAACCAATTGGGATAACTGTCAGCGAGCATACACCTGTCCTATGTCCCGTCCGCCTCCCAAGACCCGAGAGCAGCGACGACCGCCCCCCCGCCGGTCCAGCAGGCTCCAGTCCTTGACTACATCCCAAGCCGCATGCAGCGCGCCCTGATCGTAGAACAGCCCGTCCCACTGCGGCGAATCGCGGCGATTTCATTCTGGTTAATGTGCGCTCAACCAAGCGGAGGCACCGCTTCTTGACGGCTGCCATGCCATCGAAAGCGCATGATCGCTTCACTGGACATGCGCTGCTGGCTGGCCGCCCTATCGATGATCGGCACTGCGGGCTTTCTGTGCGTGGCGCATGCGGATCTGCCGGATGACGCTTCGCCCATGCAACCGGCGGCGCACGCCGCGATTGCAACCCCGTCGGCCGGATTGGGACCAGCCGTGGAAAGCAGCACGGAAACGACCATCAACAGGTCGGCCGACGGCATGTTCTATATTCATGGCGCCAGCGCCGGCGCACGCATCCGCTTCATCGTCGACACCGGCGCTAGCGTGACGGTGCTCACCGCGCATGATGCGGCCGCTTTTGGCGATCATCTTGTGCCGACCAGCGGATCGGGTCAGCTCATGACCGTGGGCGGCGCCAGACGCGTTCAGGAAGCGGAGTTGAAGGATCTGGTCGTCGCGGGCCGACGCCTGCCGCCGCTGCGGGTGGCGATCATGGATTCGGAAATGGACGTGTCTCTGCTGGGCCAGAACGCCCTGTCGAAGCTCGGCCCGATCCTCTTTGCCAACGACCAGATGACCCTGCGCTGACAAGCACAGGGTCGCCAAAAATTGTCAGGCGGCAGCGGCCTGCCGCCGCTTACGCCGCGCAAGCCAGCCTGCAACCGCCAGCCCTGCCGTCATCATTGCCCAGGTTTCCGGCTCCGGCAACGGCTCGGTCGGCGTTACGCCGCCATCCCCGCCACCGGGGTTATTGACATTGGTGTCGGATCCGGTCGGAGTGGGTTCAACGCCCACTGTGCCGGGCAATGTACCGCCGCCGCTGGAGCCGCCACCACCGGCTGCGCCGCCGTTCGAACCGCCGGGGGCACCGTTGCCGTTACCGGCCGGTCCAAAGGCCGATGGCGAACCAAGCGCAAATTGCTGCCCGTTCACGCCACCGTCCGGCGCTGATTCCGTGCCCTGGCCGACCGAGGGCGGCGCGACGCCCGCAGGCTGCCCGGCGGCATCCGGCGAACCCAGCGGCCGATAGGCACTGCCAATTGGACGCCCGGTCCCGCCATTCAGCATTCGCCCGGTTCCGAACATTTCCGGCGCGGCGAGCGCGCTATTGGACGCCATTGCACCCTGTCGAACGGCCGCAGCAACATCGGAAGGAAGGAACATCGCACGCATCAGCCCGCCAAGGCTGAATATGGCGGCGCCGCCGACAGCCAGCGACAGCATCAGAAGCGCCAGATGGCGTTGCTCTGTCTTTACATTCGCTGCTGAAGCCATCGCCTGATCCTCCCGTTCCAAATCCCGCAGCGGGAAATTGCACGGGAATATAGATGAGTTGTCGAACGCACGCCAGATTAAAAGACCCCATCGCCAATATGGAGCGATATTAGGCCTTTGCCTGAAGCGACAGGCGCTTTTGTTTGCGCCCATTTCATCTGCGCCATCCGGCTGTTTGCGACAGACTGTTCCGCAAGGAGACAGCGGGCCGCACCGATCTTAACGGCTCATATCGATCGAAGGACATGGTGTGCGCCACAGAAATAGGCCTGCCACGGCCACCACATCATTTGGCAAGGGGCGGAATCCATTCATCTTTATCCGGATGACTTTTTTCCCTTTCAAAGGCCATCAGCCCCTTGCCATTTCCGTCGCGCCATTGCATAGGCGCGGCCTGCCCGGCGGAAGTCGGGCTGCTCCCCGATAGCTCAGCGGTAGAGCATTCGACTGTTAATCGAATGGCCGTAGGTTCGAATCCTACTCGGGGAGCCAGCTTTGCTGGCCGCTGGCTCCATCAGTTACAAGCGGGATGACGCGAGGCCAAAGCCCGCGCGAACGACATCAGACAATCTGATAGGCCGATGATGCTGATGCCTTCCGACATCCGCGATCGCCGCCATGAGGCCGCATCAAAAATGACGCGAGCACATGAGTTTCTGTCCTCTATTGACGTCCATACGCTTAAAGCCCCATTCACTTGGCACGGCATAGACATGCAGACCGGCAAAAGCCTGGCAACAATGTCGCCATTTCTCCAAGGGGTATCCATTCATGTCGTTTGCATCGGTCGCCAGTAGATTTTCCCTGCTCCTTCTCTGCGCGTCGAGCGCGCCCGCTCTGGCGCAGGCCGGAGACGCAACGAAGGGCAAAATAGTTTTTGCCCGCTGCGCCCTGTGTCATGACGTAAAGCCTGGCCCGAAGAAAATGGGTCCGAACCTTGCCGGCATCTTTGGCCGCACATCCGGCGCATCAGCCGGATTTGCCTATTCGCCCGCAATGCAGAAGGCGAAGATCCGCTGGGATGTAAAAAGCATGGACAGCTTCATCACCAAGCCGTCCGCGATGGTTCCCGGAACGAAGATGGCCTTTCCGGGCGTTCCAAACCCGGCTGATCGGGCCAACCTGCTCGCCTATCTGAAGGCGGAAGCCAAGTAAGCGCCTGGAGCATGATGCGATTGGATTGCATCGCATCATGCTCTGAAAGTCATTTTTGTCGCATTTTTGTGAAGTCATCCGTCCCAGATAACTTCACAAAATGCCCTAGATCCCGCCCGCCGTCACGGCCCAGCCTCCGCGCTCCAGCCCGGCGCTGAGGTCGCTGACGCAGGCGTCCAGTCCCGCCTGACTGGTCGAACGGATCACGAAATTGGCGCCGGTCCGCCCTTCGCGGAAAAAGGGGTAGCTGCCAATCTGACAGCCATCATGGGCTTTTTCCGTAGCCCCCAGCAGATCGGCGATTTCGCTTTCGGCGACCCAGCAACCGATGGTGGCGGACAATAGCGGCAGACCGCCTTCGAGCGTGCCGGTCAGCCGATCGAGCATGCCAGCGGTGATATGCGGCACGCCCGCCATGATGAAGATGTTGCCGTGGCGGATGCCCGGTGCGCCGGACATGCGGTTTTCGATCAGGCTGGCGCCCGCCGGCACACGCGCCATTCGCAGGCGCGCATCGGTCAGTCCGCCGCGCGTTTCGTAATAATCGGCCAGGATCGCGCGCGCCGCCTCATGAATTTCCACCTCCACGCCCAGCGCCGCCGCGATCGCATCAACGGTGATGTCGTCATGGGTGGGGCCGATGCCGCCAGTGGTGAACAGATAATCGTTGCGCACGCGCAGCAGGTTCACCGCTTCAATGATCGCGTCCCTGTCATCGGCGATCACCCGCACTTCACGCAGCCGGATGCCCTGCACATTCAGCCAGGTCGCAATCTGGGAGACATTCCTGTCCTGCGTCCGACCGGAAAGAATTTCGTCGCCGATCACGATCAGCGCTGCGGTCCAGATGCGTGTGGGATCGGCCATGGCCAAAGCCCATAGCCTGCGCCGCGATCCATGCCTAGGCCCCCTCGCATTATCGACGGGCTGCGCCTATAATCGGATCATGACCGAATATATGACGATGACGGCGGACGCGCCGACCACCCGATCGACCGCAATCAAACTCTATGACGAAAGCGGTTTTGCCGGCATGCGCAAGGCAGGTCGTCTAGCCGCGGAGATACTGGACGCGCTGGTCCCGCATGTCGTGCCGGGCGTCACCACCGGCGAACTGGACGACATAGTCCGCCGCATGACGCTGGACGGCGGCGGCGTGCCGGCGACTTTGGGCTATCGCGGCTATGCGCATAGCTGCTGCATCTCGCTCAACAACGTGATCTGCCATGGCATCCCCGGTGATTATAGGCTGAAGGACGGCGACATCCTCAACATCGACGTGACGCCGCAAGTCGATGGCTGGCATGGCGATACCAGCCGCATGTTCATCGTCGGCGAAACATCCATCAAGGCGCGCCGCTTGGTGGAAGTGACCTATGAGTGCCTGATGATGGGCATTGAGCAGGCCAGGCCCGGCAATCATCTGGGCGACATCGGCTATGTGATCCAGAAGCACGCTGAAAAGCATCGTTATGGCGTGGTGCGCGATTTCTGCGGCCATGGACTGGGGCAGGTTTTCCACGACAGCCCGGAAGTCGTGCATGTCGGTCGTCCCGGCACCGGCCCGGAGCTGAAGCCCGGCATGTTCTTCACGATCGAGCCGATGATCAACATCGGCAAGCCCGGCGTGAAGATGATGGACGATGGCTGGACCGCCGTGACGCGCGACCGGACCCTGTCCGCCCAGTTCGAACACAGCATCGGTATCACCGAAACCGGGTGTGAGATTTTCACCAAAAGCCCGGCTGGTTTCGATTGCCCGCCTTATAAGCTCTGATCATCGAAACGCTGCCCAAAAAACGGGCAGAGAGTCACGATATTGCCCGGAAACCGGGCAATATGGACAAAGATTGCTGCATCGCCGAAAGCAGTTGTAGCGATTCGCCATTTGGCACGGTAATTGATTGCCAAGGGAGACGACGGGTGCCTCGGGGGGCATGACGATCGTCGCTCGAAGGAGAAGGATGCGGACGCGCCGCATTCTTTCGTGCGTCATGGGTTGGGATTACGAGTGATGAAAAAGATCGAAGCCATCATCAAGCCGTTCAAGCTGGACGAGGTCAAGGAAGCGCTGCACGAAGTCGGCGTTTCGGGCATCACCGTCACCGAAGCGAAAGGCTTTGGACGTCAGAAGGGCCATACCGAACTGTATCGGGGCGCCGAATATGTCGTCGATTTCCTGCCCAAGGTGAAGCTGGAAGTAGTGGTGGACGATACGCTGGCCGACCGGGTGGTCGAGGCGATCTGCGCCGCCGCCCAGACCGGCCGCATCGGCGACGGCAAGATTTTCATCTCCAATATCGAAGGTGCGGTCCGCATCCGCACCGGCGAGCGCGACAGCGACGCCATCTGACCGTTTTCCCGCTGGTTGACAGGGGACCGGCGGACAAGAACTTCAACGACCCCTTCGGGGGGGTTTTTCTAGAGAAGGGCAACTGCACATGGCCAACACGCCAAAAGACATCCTGAAGATGATCGAAGAAAAGGAGATCGAGTGGGTCGATGTCCGCTTCACCGATCCCAAGGGCAAGTGGCAGCACCTGACCATGGTGTCGAGCGTGCTTGGTGAAGATGAGCTGACCCAGGGTCTGATGTTCGACGGTTCGTCGATCGAAGGCTGGAAGGCGATCAACGAATCGGACATGATCCTGAAGCCCGACCTGGACGCCGTCTATGTCGATCCGTTCAGCGCCACCCCGATGCTGATCATCTTCTGCGACATCGTCGAGCCCGACACCGGCGAACTGTACAGCCGCGACCCGCGCTCCTGTGCGAAGCGCGCCGAAGCCTTCGTCAAGTCGGCCGGTTTTGGCGACACCATCTATGTCGGCCCGGAAGCCGAATTCTTCATGTTCGACGATGTGCGCTTCGAGAATGATTACTCGCAGAGCTATTTCAAGATCGACGACATCGAACTGCCGACCAACACCGGCAAGGAATATGAAGGCGGCAACCTGGGCCACCGTCCGCGCGCCAAGGGCGGCTATTTCCCCGTCGCGCCGGTCGATCCGTGCACCGACATCCGCGCCGAGATGGTTTCGACCATGCTCGAAATGGGCCTGCCCTGCGACAAGCATCACCATGAAGTCGCCGCCGCGCAGCACGAACTCGGCCTGACCTTCGGTACGCTGGTCCAGACCGCTGACCGCATGCAGATTTATAAGTATGTCGTGCAGATGGTTGCGCAGGCCTATGGCAAGACCGCGACCTTCATGCCCAAGCCGATCGCGCAGGACAATGGTTCGGGCATGCACACCCACATGTCGATCTGGGAAGGCGGCAAGCCGCTCTTCGCGGGCGACGGCTATGCCGGCCTGTCGGACACCTGCCTCTACTTCATCGGCGGCGTCATCAAGCACGCCAAGGCCCTGAACGCCTTCACCAACCCGACCACCAACAGCTACAAGCGTCTGGTGCCGGGCTTCGAAGCCCCGGTTCTGCTGGCTTATTCGGCGCGTAACCGTTCGGCCTCCTGCCGTATTCCCTACGGCGCGGGCGCCAAGGCGAAGCGCGTGGAATTCCGCTTCCCCGACGCGATGGCCAACCCCTATCTGTGCTACGCCGCACTGCTGATGGCCGGCCTCGACGGCATCGAGAACAAAATCCATCCGGGCGCCGCGATGGACAAGAATCTCTATGACCTGCCGCCCGAAGAGCTGAGCCAGGTGCCGACCGTCTGCGGTTCGCTGCGTGAAGCGCTCAACAGCCTGGAAGCCGATTATGACTTCCTGCTGAAGGGCGACGTCTTCACCAAGGATCAGATCGATGCCTATATCGAACTGAAGTGGCCCGAAGTGTATCGCTGGGAAATGGCGCCGTCGCCGGTCGAATTCGACATGTACTACAGCGCCTGATTTGTTCGGGCCTGATTTTTAGGTCTGATTATGGAAAAGGCCCGGTCGCTCCATCGAGCGGCCGGGCCTTTTCCTTTGCGCCGTCGAGGCCCACATGGGGAGCATGCTTAGCCTCGACTCGCTCGCCCTGCCCGTTCCGATCATTCAGGCGCCGATGGCGGGCGTTTCCACGCCGGAGATGGCGGCCGCCGTCAGCAATGCGGGCGCGCTGGGTTCGATCGCCGTCGGAGCCATTGATGCAGACGCCGCGCGCGCGATGATCATGCAGGTGCGGGCGCGCACCGATCGGCCGTTCAACGTCAACCTCTTCGTCCACCCGCCAGCGACAGCGCGGCCCCAGATCGAGCGGGACTGGATCGAAGCGCTGTCACCGCTGTTCGTCGCCTATGGCGCGCAACCACCGTCGATCTTGCGGGAAATCTATCGCAGCTTCGTCGTGGATGACGCCATGCTGGCGGTTCTGACGGAAACCCGGCCTGCCGTCGTCAGCTTTCATTTCGGGCTACCCGACGCTGCCCGCATCGCAACGCTGAAACGGGCTGGATGTGTGCTACTTGCTACGGCCACCAGCTTGGATGAAGCACTGGCCGCCCGCCAGGCCGGGATCGACGCAGTGGTTGCGCAGGGCTATGAAGCGGGCGGGCACCGGGGCATGTTCGATCCCGATGCGCCGGACGCCTGCCTTGGAACTTTCGCCCTCACCCGGTTGCTGGTCGAACGATCCGGCCTGCCGGTGATAGCGGCGGGCGGCATCATGGATGGACGGGGCGTTCGGGCAGCGCTCGACCTGGGCGCGATTGCCGCGCAGCTTGGCACGGCCTTCATCGCTTGCCCCGAAAGCAGCGCGGACGAGGTTTATCGTTCCACGCTCCTGAGCGCAGCGGCGCACCATACGACCATGACCAGCGTGATTTCCGGCCGGCCGGCCCGCTGCCTGCCCAA
Source organism: Sphingobium rhizovicinum (assembly GCF_042647625.1). Classification (NCBI taxonomy): domain Bacteria; kingdom Pseudomonadati; phylum Pseudomonadota; class Alphaproteobacteria; order Sphingomonadales; family Sphingobiaceae; genus Sphingobium; species Sphingobium rhizovicinum. Next base: position 1,933,040 of record NZ_JBHRVU010000004.1, read on the forward strand.
CCGATTCACCGGCTGGGGGGCATCAAACACAGAGAAAATACCCGACTATCCGATTGCCTATGATGCGGGAAAAACCCTGCATCAGGCGGCGAAAGCGATGGGCGAAGGCGGCTATGGCGCGCAATGGGCGGGTCAAGGCGCACCGCTCGCCCGATCATTACCGGCAGCAGAGCTGATCGCCGCGCTTGTCGCTGAAATGCAGGCTGCGTGACCCGTCCTTCCTACGCGCAGGCGCTGGCCCGCTCCGATGCTTTGGCCAGACTGGCGCTCTTCGATCCCCATGTCGTGGGAACCCCGCCGCTGGGCATCGACTTGCCTGCGAGCGACATCGACATTGTCTGCGAAGCGCCTGACCTGCCCGCCTTTGCCGCCCATTTGAGAGCGGCTTTTTGCGATGAGGCGGATTTTGCGTTGCACGAACGGCCGGATCTGGACGCCGTCATTGCGAGCTTCACCGCCCATGGCTGGCCGTTCGAGATTTTCGGCCAGAACCGCCCGATCGCCCGGCAAGATGGCTGGCGGCATTTTCAGATAGAAGAGCGGTTGCTGCGGATCGGCGGAACGCGATTGCGCGCGGCGATCGTGGATTTGCGCCATAGCGGCCTTAAGACCGAGCCAGCCTTCGCATCGCTGCTGGGGTTGGCGGGCGATCCCTATGCGGCGCTGCTGGAACTGGACAGCGAAAGCGACGCCTGTCTGCGCGACCGCCTGGCCGCGATCAACCTGGCCGACGCTCAGGAATAGACGCGCCGAACAGCAGCACCGGCTCGCCCGGCGGCGACAGGGCGATGTCGCCCTTGGCCTCCAGCACCAGTTGGCGGATCATCCAGGCGGCGGCGGTGCGCGACGCCAGCCCTTCGATCGGCAGGGTGCCAGCAAGGGCAGCGCGCAGATCGGGGTCCAGCACGACCTTCGGCCCTTCGGCGCGCACCACGATTTCGATCACGCCGGGCCGGGTTTCCGTACCGATGTCCAACTGTCCGCCGCGCACCAGCGCGTCGCCGGCGATCAGGGCCAGATTGAGCAGGATCTTGGCCGCCAGCTTGTCCAGCAACTGTTCCTCGACCATCCAGCCCAGCTTCACCCGGCCGGCAGTGGCGAACATGCCCTCGATCGCGACGCGCGCTTCGTGCGGCGGCACGGCGTCGCCGAAGCCCCCCGCCGAGCCGAAGGCCAGACGGAAGAATTTGAGTTTGTTGGCGGATGTCCGCGCGCTTTCCCCCAGCAGGTCCAGACAGCGCTCGCGCATTTCCGGGTCCGTCTCATCCGCCATCAGTTCCAGACCATTGTTCAGCGCGCCGACGGGGCTGAGCAGATCATGGCACAGGCGCGAGCAGAGCAGGCTGGCAAATTCGATGCTGTCGGTGGGATTGGTCATGCCGTTGAGGGTCGCCGGATTGGAGGTCAGAAAAAGCGCGGTTCCCGGCTAATGCGCTGCCCTGCCCCATGATGCAAGCCCGGCCTGCCGCCTTTGTGTCACCGACTGTCGAGCTGAACTTTGGTGAAATAGGCGTTAACTGCCGTATCCGGCCCGGCGCGCCATAAAGTGACCTCGCCGCCCCCTATGATCATCCACAAACTTCCATCGGGCGCGGCGCAGGCGGCGTCGGTGGCGGAAGGAATTGCGACACCTGACGGGTGCGAATGATAATGGCCAAGGACGGCAGGCCCGCCCGATCGGGCCGCGCGGTGCGCCCTGATCAGCACGGTCGGGTCCAGTTCGAAATGACGGGCGGGGTCGGGTGCGACATTGGCGGCGGGCGCGATCGCCTCTATCACGCCGCCCCGCCCCAGCAACAAACCGCATATTTCAAGCGGACTATCCGCAGCCAGGGCCACGATTTGTTCCAACAGTCCCCTTGATATTGCTACCGTCATTCCTACATCCCTACCTGATGCATCCGGGGGATTCCATCATCGAAGCGGCGATCGGCGAAGCCCAGCATGGGCTGCGGCTGGATCGTGCGCTGGCGGATTTGCTGCCAGACATGTCGCGTGAGCGGCTGAAGGCGCTGATCGGCGAGGGTCAGGTGCGCAGCCCGCAAACGACGAAGATCAATGCGTCGCTGAAAGTCAGCGCCGGTCAGACATACAGCATCACCCTGCCCCCGCCGGTTCCGCTGGATACGGTGGCGCAGGATATTCCGCTGACCATCGTCCATGAAGACGCCGAACTGATCGTGGTGGACAAGCCTGCGGGTCTGGTGGTCCATCCCGCCGCCGGCAATCTGGACGGAACGCTGGTCAACGCGCTGCTGCATCATTGCGCCGGGCAATTGTCCGGCATTGGCGGCGTGGCGCGGCCGGGCATAGTTCATCGCATCGACAAGGATACTTCGGGCCTGTTGGTCGTTGCAAAGACGGATCGGGCGCATGAAGGGCTGGCCCGGCAGTTCAAGGATCATAGTATCGACCGGCTTTATGCCGCTGTAGTGTATGGGGTTCCGGTTCCGGCCAGTGGCACGGTCGACACCTGGATCGGCCGGTCCGACGCTGATCGAAAGAAGATGGCGGTTCATCGGGAAGGACGCGGCAAGCATGCCGTCACCCATTACCGCACCGTAGAGCGCCTGAAGGGCGCGGCAATGGTGGAATGCCGGCTGGAAACCGGCCGAACCCATCAGGTCCGTGTGCATATGGCGCATCTGGGGCACCCCTTGATCGGGGACCCGGTTTACGGTAGAGACAGAAAAGGTTTCAAATCAATACTGGAAACGCTGGGTTTCAAAAGGCAGGCATTGCACGCGAAAACACTGGGGTTCATACATCCTGCAACGGACAAGCCCCTTCTGTTTCAAAGTGTGTTGCCGACCGACATGCAGGAACTGTTAAGCGAGCTTCACGTATAGGTTCAAACAAGTTTGCGACGGCGCCTGTGACGCCTCTTCTGGGTCCCGCCGCGCAATGAAAGGGAAAGGTGACGACATGGCCAAGAGCAATGTCCCCGCGGTTCCGGCGCTGGGCGGTGAAGCCAGCCTCAACCGCTATCTGTCGGAAATCCGCAAATTTCCGCTGTTGACGCCTGAACAGGAATATATGCTGGCGAAGCGCTACGAGGAACATCAGGACCCCGCAGCCGCCGCGCAGCTTGTCACGTCGCACCTGCGGCTGGTGGCAAAGATCGCCATGGGCTATCGCGGCTATGGCCTGCCGGTCAGCGAACTGATCAGCGAAGGCAATATCGGCCTGATGCAGGGCGTGAAGAAGTTTGAGGCCGATCGCGGCTTCCGCCTGGCGACCTACGCCATGTGGTGGATCCGTGCGTCGATCCAGGAATTCATCCTGCGCAGCTGGAGCCTGGTGAAGATGGGCACCACCGCGTCGCAGAAGAAGCTCTTCTTCAACCTGCGCCGGATGAAGAATAGCATCGATGCGTTCGAGGATGGCGATCTGAAGCCGGCCGACGTCAACAAGATCGCCACCGATCTGGGCGTGTCGGAAGAAGATGTCGTGTCCATGAACCGCCGCATGGCGATGGGCGGCGACACGTCGCTGAACGTGCCGATGCGCGAGGATGGCGAGGGCCAGTGGCAGGATTGGCTGGCGGACACTGATCCGTTGCAGGACGAGCGCGTGGGCGAGCAGCAGGAAAGCGCGATGCGCCACGAAATGCTGGTCGAGGCGATGGACGATCTGAACGACCGCGAAAAGCACATATTGGCCGAGCGTCGTCTGGCCGAAGAGCCGAAGACGCTGGAAGAACTGAGCCAGGTCTATGGCGTGTCGCGCGAGCGCGTCCGCCAGATCGAGGTTCGCGCATTCGAGAAGCTGCAAAAGGCGATGATGCGCATCGCTGGCGGCAAGCTGGAAAAGATGGCGCGCCTGGCCGCCGCCTGATCCGGCAGATCAAGAATGAGAAAAAGCCCCGGAGCGATCCGGGGCTTTTTTATTGTAGTTCAGTTATGGGCGTACCGGCCGATCAGGCCGGCACCGCCGCCAGCGCCGCCTTGACCGCATCGATCGCCGCCTGCGCCTTGTCGCCTTCGGGACCGCCGCCCTGCGCCATGTCGGGACGGCCGCCGCCGCCCTTGCCGCCCAGCGCTTCCACGCCGGCGCGCACCAGATCGACCGCGCTGAACGTGCCGGTCAGATCATCGGTAACGCCCACGGCAATGGTGGCGCGGCCATCGACCACGGCCAGCACGGCGGAAACGCCGCTGCCCAGCGCCTTCTTGTTGCCGTCCACAATGCCGCGCAATTCCTTGGGATCGAGGCCGTCGATGACCTGACCGAGGAAATCGATGGCGCCGACCTTTTCAGGACCGGCCGCCTGCGCGGAACCACCGCCGCCAAGGGCCAGCGCCTTCTTGGCGTCGGCGAGGTCACGCTCCAGCTTGCGGCTCTGCTCGACCAGCGCGGCGATGCGTGCGGGGACTTCATCGGGCGAGGTCTTGAGCGCAGCGGCGGTCTGACGCAGCTTGTCGTCGCGGTCGATCAGCCACAGGCGCGCGGCTTCGCCGGTCAGCGCCTCGATCCGGCGGACGCCCGAAGAGACGGCGCTTTCCGACACGATCTTGAACAGGGCGATGTCGCCGGTGGCGCGAACATGGGTGCCGCCGCACAGTTCGACCGAATAGCTATGTTCGTCGCCCTTGCCCATCGAAAGGACGCGGACTTCATCGCCATATTTCTCGCCGAACAGCGCCATGGCTCCTGCCGCAATGGCGTCGTCCGGGGTCATGAGGCGGGTCGTGACATCCTCATTATGGCGAATCTGCGCGTTCACATCGGCCTCGATCTTCGCGATCTGGGCATGGGTCAGCGCTTCGGGATGGCTGAAGTCGAAGCGCAAACGCTCGGCGGCAACCATGCTGCCCTTTTGCGTCACATGCGCGCCCAGTTCCTTGCGGAGAGCGGCGTGCAGCAAATGGGTGGCGCTATGGTTGGCGCGGATGCGGTCGCGACGTTCGACATCGACCGACAGGTTGACGGTATCGCCAACCTTGACGCTGCCCGCGCTGATCGTCGCCTGATGCGCATGCAGACGGCCGAGCGGCTTGGACGTGTCGGCCACGTCCGCCACCAGCCCACCCAGCGAACTGATGGTGCCAGCGTCGCCATTCTGGCCGCCGCTTTCGCCATAGAAAGGCGTCTGGTTGGTGATGATCGTCACCGTGTCGCCGGCGGTCGCACTGTCGAAGTTCACACCGTCCTTGATGAGGGCCAAAACTTCACCTTCGCCCTTGGTCGACGAATAGCCGATAAACTCGGTATTTCCGGCCTTTTCGGCAATATCAAACCAGATTTCGTCGGAAGCCTTTTCGCCCGATCCCTTCCAGGCGGCGCGCGCGGCGGCCTTCTGCTCGGCCATGGCGGCGTCGAAACCGGCGCGGTCGACCGACAGGCCCTGGGTGCGCAGCGCATCCTCGGTCAGGTCATAAGGAAAGCCATAGGTGTCGTAGAGCTTGAACGCGGTTTCGCCGGGCAGCGTACCGCCCTCGCCCAGACCCACGGTCGCTTCGTCCAGCAGCTTGAGGCCGTTTTCCAGCGTCTTGCGGAACCGGGTTTCCTCCCGCAGCAGCGTTTCCTCGATCAGCGGCTGAGCGCGGACCAGTTCGGGATAGGCGCCGCCCATTTCCGACACGAGGCTCGACACCAGACGATACATCAGCGGATCTTTCGCGCCGATGATGTGCGCGTGGCGCATGGCGCGGCGCATGATCCGGCGCAGCACATAGCCACGGCCTTCATTGGCGGGCAGCACGCCGTCCGCGATCAGGAAGCTGGTCGAGCGCAGATGATCCGCGATGACGCGGTGGCTGGCCTGAAACTCGCCATCGGTCGCCGTCTTCGTCAGCGCGGCGGAATCCGCGATCAGCGCCTTGAACGTGTCGGTGTCATAATTGTTGTGGACGCCCTGCATGACGGCTGCGATGCGCTCCAGCCCCATGCCGGTGTCGATCGAGGGCTTGGGAAGCTCGCCGACAATCTCGTTGGCTTCCTGCTCATATTGCATGAAGACCAGGTTCCAGATTTCGACGAAACGGTCGCCATCTTCCTCTGGCGATCCGGGAGGGCCGCCCCAGATATGGTCGCCATGATCGTAGAAGATTTCCGAGCAGGGACCGCAGGGGCCGCTGTCGCCCATCGCCCAGAAATTATCCTTGGTCGGGATGCGAATGATCTTGTGATCGGGCAGGCCGGCGATCTTCTTCCACAGATCGAACGCCTCATCGTCCGTGTGGTAGACGGTCGCGGTCAGCTTTTCGGCGGGCAGACCCCATTCCTTCGTCAGCAGGGTCCATGCATGATGGATCGCCTGTTCCTTGAAATAGTCGCCGAAGCTGAAATTCCCCAGCATTTCGAAAAAGGTGTGGTGGCGCGCGGTGTAGCCGACATTGTCGAGGTCGTTATGCTTGCCACCGGCGCGGACCGACTTCTGGCTCGACGTCGCGGTCTTGTAGGGGCGCGTTTCCAGACCCGTGAAGACATTCTTGAACGGCACCATGCCGGCGTTCACGAACATCAGCGTCGGATCGTTGTGCGGCACCAGCGGCGCGGACGGAACGATGGTGTGGCCGTTGGCCCCGAAATAGTCGAGGAAAGAGCGGCGAATGTCGTTGGTCGAGGTCATGGGGGCGATTTAGTGGGAAGCGGCCCGCCGCACAAGCGGGGGATTTGGTCGTGGTACAACATCCGTCATCCCAGCGAAAGCTGGCATCTCTCTTCCTTCTTCCCGCGCCTCCAAGAAAAGTAAGATCCCAGCCTTCGCTGGGATGACGGACCGGGGGACAGCCTCACGATCGCCACTCCCAAATATAACTGACGTGAGTCACGCCACGCTCCGTCATTTCTCTACCGATTTTCTCCAATGCTGCATCGAAACAATTACGGGCTTTGAACGGGTCTGTTTCGCGCGAAAAGTCTATTAACGGCTCATCAACGAAGATACCGTCACGATATGTATATGTGGTAGCGTGTAAATTACATCTCGTCGCGGCGTCAGAAAAGGTGGCCTTCGACATAGGTGGAGCGCTTTGACACCCAGAAATTACCGCAGCAATACATAAAGCCCAAATCGGACATATCGCGCTTTTTGCGGTCATAGTTGACCTACCCCATCGGTTCCTCAATCGACACCGGAGGCTTGGAGAACCATTTCGGCCCCTGCGCGGTCATGTGGAAGCAATCCTCCATGCGGATGCCCATGGTGCCGGGCAGGTACAGGCCCGGTTCGTTGGAGAAGCACATGCCGACGTCCAGCTTCGTCGTTTCGCCATGGACCAGGTTGACCGGCTCATGCCCTTCCATGCCAATGCCATGGCCAGTGCGATGGGACAGGCCGGGCAGCGCATAGCCGGGGCCGTAGCCCAGTGACTGATAATAGCCGCGCACCGCGTCATCGACCGAACCGGCAGGCGCGCCGGGTTTCGCGGCGGCGAAGGCGATCTTCTGTCCCTGCGACACGTCGTTCCACACCTTGCGCTGCTGCGCACTGGGGGCCGCGCCATAGACGAAGGTGCGGCTGATGTCGGACTGATAATCCTCGACCGTGCAGCCGCAGTCCATCAGCACCACCTCGCCCGCGCGCACCGCCTGCGGCTTGCCGGAGCCATGCGGATAGGCGGCGGCCTCGCCCAGCAGGATGAGGTTGAATTCCACCTGCCCACCCAGTTGCTTAGTCGCAGCGCTCATCAGCGCGCCGATGTCAGCCGGGGTCATGCCGGCCTTCACCTGCGGATAGGTCCAGCGATAGGCGGCCATGGTGACATCGGCGGCCGTCTGCATCAGGGCGATCTCCGCCGCCGTCTTGCGCATGCGGATGGCGCGGGTGACGGGGTCTTTCACAAGACTTGCGGCGGGCAGCGCTGCCTTCATCCCGTCGACCGCGAAATAGCGGACGGTTTCCTCGATGCCGATGCGCCCCTTGGCCAGCCCCTTCGCGGTCAGATAGTCGGCGATCGGCGCATAGGGGCTTTCATGCTCCTGCCAGACGCGGACTTCCGCCGGGATCGCCAGCGATTCGTCGATCGAGGGTTTTTCGAAAAAGGGGCAGACGACCAGAGGCGCGCCGCTGGCCGGAATCACCAGCGCGGTCAGGCGTTCGGAGCGATGCCAGCGGATGCCGCTATAGTAAATGAGGCTGGCGCCCGGTTCGACCAGCAGCGCGTCGATGCCCTGCGCCTGCATCATCGCCTGCGCGCGAGCGAGGCGATCGGCGCGCTCGGCCTTGCCGATCGGCGTGACGCCGCCGGTCAGGGATTGGAGCGCCTCGCCCGCCTTCTCCTGCGCGAACAGGCGCGGGCTTATCAGCGACGTAGCAAGGCCGGCGGCAGCATAGCGCAGCACGGTGCGGCGATCAGGCGTAGGCATAATATCCCCCGGTTTTCAGCGCAGCCTGATAAGCGGGCCGCGCATGCATCTCTTCCAGCCAGCGGATCAGATGCGGGCGGCTGCTGTCAAGGCCGCCGCGTGCGCGGGACGCTTCCAGCGGGAAGCTCAGCATCATATCGGCAGCGGTGAAGATGTCCCCCGCAAAATAGGGCCGCGTCTCCAGTTCGCTTTCCAGCCAGTCCAGATGATCGTCCAGCATGCGCTGCACCGTCGGGCGCGCGGGGCGGCCAAGCAGGCCCAGCTTGCCAACGACGAGCAGCGCCAGCAGCGGCGGCATCATGGAGCCTTCAGCATAATGGAGGAACTGGCGGTAGAGGATGGCGCCCTGCGCATCGGCGGGCGGGCCGAAGCGGTTGCCAGCGCGGGCGACCAGATGCTCCATGATCGCGCCGGTTTCGATCAGGCGATGGCCGTCCACCTCCACCACCGGGGAACGGCCGAGCGGATGGATGGCGCGCAGCGATGCGGGCGCGCGCATCGTCTTGCGGTCCCGCTCATAGCGACAGACTTCATAGGCTTCGCCCAGTTCCTCCAGCAACCAGAGGATGCGTTGCGACCGGCTGTTGTTCAGATGATGGACGATGATGGTCAAAGCGGACCTCCCATGCTGCGCGCCGATGCGGGCGTAAAGCAGCACAGCGACCACCACAATGTCCGTTCGCTTCGAGCCTGTCGAGAAGCCGCTAGAACTGCGCTTCCTGTTTCTCGACTTCGCTCGAAACGAACGGAGGTTAGCGCTTTATGCGGCCTCCAGCGCCTCTGCCTTCTGCTCTGCGCGGAAGGCGTGGAGCAAGGGCTCGGTATAGCCGCTCGGCTGCTCGACACCTTCGAACACCAGCGCGCGCGCCGCCTGATAAGCCAGGCTTTCGGCCTCCCGGCCGCTCATCGGCTGATAGAGCGGATCGCCGGCATTTTGCGCATCGACCTTCGCGGCCATCCGCTTCAGCGCGGCGTCGACCTGATTGGACGTGCAGACGCCATGCAGCAGCCAGTTGGCCATATGCTGCGAGGAAATGCGCAGCGTCGCGCGGTCCTCCATCAGGCCAATGTCGTGAATGTCGGGAACCTTGGAGCAGCCGACACCCTGATCGACCCAGCGGACAACATAGCCCAAAATGCCCTGCGCATTATTATCCAGTTCCCGCGCAATTTCTTCCTCGGAGAAATTGCGGCCAACCGCAACGGGGATGCTCAACAGCCGGTCGAGCGATGCAATGCCCTCCGCCTTGCGCTCCGCCTGTCGGGCGAAGACGTCGATGCGGTGATAATGGGTCGCATGCAGGGTGGCGGCCGTGGGTGAAGGCACCCAGGCGGTGTTGGCGCCGCTTTTCGGGTGGCCCGACTTCTGCTCCAGCATGTCGGCCATGCGATCGGGCGCGGCCCACATGCCCTTGCCGATCTGCGCCCGGCCCGACAGGCCACAGGCGAGGCCGATCTGGACGTTGCGATCTTCGTACGCCGCGATCCAGTCGCTGGTCTTCATCTCGCCCTTGGGGATCATCGGCCCGGCCTGCATCGACGTGTGCATTTCGTCCCCGGTGCGATCGAGGAAGCCGGTGTTGATGAAGACGATGCGGTCGCGGACGGCCTCGATACAGGCGGCGAGATTGGCAGAGGTGCGGCGCTCCTCGTCCATGACGCCGACTTTGAGCGTATGGCGCGCCATGCCCAGCATATCCTCGATCGCGTCGAACAGGCTGTCGGTGAAACCGACTTCTGCCGGACCATGCATCTTGGGCTTGACGATGTAGACGCTGCCCGCGCGGCTATTTCCGCCATTCCGCTTCAGGTCATGCAGCGCGATCAGGCTGGTGACGATGCCGTCCAATATGCCTTCGGGCGCTTCCTCCCCATTGGACAGGCGGATGGCCGGATTGGTCATCAGATGGCCGACATTGCGGACGAACAACAGGCTGCGGCCCGGCAGGGTGAAGGCGCTGCCGTCCGGCGCGGTGTAGGCGCGATCGGGATTGAGCGCGCGCGTCATCATCGCGCCATTCTTTTCGAACGTGTCGGTCAGGTCGCCCTGCATCAGCCCCAGCCAGTTGGCGTAGGCGGCGACCTTATCCTCCGCATCGACGGCCGCGACACTGTCTTCCAGATCGCAAATCGCGGTCAGCGCGGATTCAAGAATGACGTCGGCAATGCCGGCCGGGTCTGTCGCGCCAATCGGATGCGCCTTGTCAAAAACAACCTCGATATGCAGCCCATTATGGCGGAACAGCTTGCCCTTCTCGCTCGTGCCGACGAACTGCGCCGGGTCAGCCAGAACGATGTTCTCGCTCGCCAGATCGGCCCAACTGCCGCTCGCCAGCGGGATGGCGTCGTCCAGAAACGCCTTGGCCCAGCCGATGACCTGCGCGCCGCGCGCCGCGTCATAGCCCTTCCCTGCGGCCGCGCCGGGAATCGCATCGGTGCCATAGAGCGCATCATACAGGCTGCCCCAGCGCGCATTGGCGGCGTTCAGCAGAAAGCGGGCGTTGAGGATGGGGACAACCAGCTGCGGCCCGGCCATGCGGGCGACTTCATCATCGACATTTTCGCTGCCGATGGTGAAGGGCGCAGGTTCGGGGACCAGATAGCCGATCTCACGCAGAAAAGCCTGATAAGCAGCGGCATCATGCGGCTGTCCACGGCGCTGTTCATGCCAGCTGTCGATCTGCGCCTGCAATGTATCGCGCTTGCGCAGCAGGACGGTGTTTTCGGGGGCGAAGCGCGCAAAAATGGCGGCCGCGCCGGTCCAGAAGGCGTCGGGCCCAATGCCGGTGCCAGGCAGCGCGCGGGTTTCGATGAAATCGGCCAGTTGCTCTGCGACGTGAAGGCCGGCCTTGTCGATCATGCGGTCGGTCATGCTATCCACTCCATTGGTTGCGCCCTTCATAGACTGTTCGCATTATGCAGTGTAGACGCTATTATTCGAAGACAGTCATTCCTCTGGTGAACGAATATGATGGATCCCGACCATGAACTGTTCGTGACCGTCGTGGACGAGGGCGGACTGGCGGCGGCCGGACGGCGGCTGCACATTTCCCCCGCCATGATGTCCAAGCGGCTGGCCCGGCTGGAGGAGAGGCTGGGCGCGAAGCTGGTTCACCGCACCACGCGGCGGCTGGCGCTGACCCCGGCTGGCGAACAGTTGCATGCGGACCTGCGCGGCATATTGGCGGCGCTGGACGAGGCGGAACGGCGGGTGTCGGGCGCGTCGGCCGTGGCCAGCGGGCCGCTGCGCATCACCGCGCCGACCTCTTTCGGGCGCATGCATCTGGCGCCTTATCTCCAGCGCTTTCTGGACGATCACCCCAAGGTGGAACTGAGCATCGACCTGTCGGACGATTTCGCCGACCTGATCGACAGCCGGGCGGACCTGGCCATCCGCATCACCGCAGATCCGGGCGCGGGGCTGACCGCGCAAAGGCTGGCCACCAATCGGCGCATCTTGTGCGCGTCGCCCGCCTATCTGGCGCAGCATGGCGCGCCCCGTACCATCGCGGACCTTGGCAACCATCGCCTGCTCGCCGCCGATGGCCAGATGCCCTGGCGGCTGATCGGACCAAGCGGGCCGACCAAGGTGGAAGGGCATAGCCATGTCCGCACCAACAGCAGCGAACTGGTGCGAGAACTGACGCTGGCGGGCGGCGGCATAGCGCTGCGGTCATTGTGGGACATCAGCGCGGCTTTGTTGCGCGGCGATGTGCAGCAGATATTGCCCGCCTATGAAGGGTCCAGCGACGTCGGGCTGTTCGCCGTACAATTGCCGCAGGCCAATCCGCCGCGCGCGATCAGCGCTTTCGTCGATTTTCTTGTTACACTTTATGTCCCAAGCCCGCCCTGGGAGGCATTGGGGGAACGGACCGTCTTGCCCTAGCGGAAAGCAGTCACTAAGGCCCATCGCATGGACGATAACACACGCCGCGCCGCCCTAGACTATCACCGCTATCCCCAGCCCGGTAAGCTCCGCATAGAGCCGACCAAGCGCATGGTGAACCAGCGCGACCTTGCCCTGGCCTATTCGCCGGGCGTGGCCGCGCCCTGCGTCGAGATCGCCGCCGATCCCGACAAGGCGATGGACTATACCGCGCGCGGCAATCTGGTCGCCGTCATCTCCAACGGCACCGCCGTTCTGGGCCTGGGCGCGATCGGCGCTCTGGCGTCCAAGCCGGTGATGGAAGGCAAGGCCGTCCTATTCAAGAAATTCGCCGACATCGACGTGTTCGACATCGAAGTCGACACGACCGACCCGGACAAGTTCGTCGAAGCCGTCGCCCTGCTGGAGCCGACCTTTGGCGGCATCAATCTGGAAGACATCAAGGCGCCCGAATGTTTTGAGATCGAAGCGCGCCTGAAAGAGCGGATGAACATTCCGGTCTTCCATGACGATCAGCATGGCACCGCCATCGTCGTCGCGGCGGCGGTGCGCAATGCGCTGGTGTTGCAGGGCAAGACGCTGGCCGATGCGAAGCTGGTGACGTCGGGCGCGGGCGCCGCTGCGCTCGCCTGCGTCGACCTGCTGGTGTCGATGGGCCTGCCGATCGAAAATGTGACGATGACCGACAAGGACGGCGTCATCCATTCGGGTCGCGAAGGCATGTTGCCCAACATGGCGCGCTATGCCCGCAACACCAACGCGCGCACCCTGCCCGACGTGCTGCCGGGCGCAAACCTGTTCCTGGGCCTGTCCGCGCCGGGCGTGCTGAAGCCGGAATGGCTGCCGCTGATGGCGCCCAATCCGCTGATCTTCGCGCTGGCCAACCCGGAACCGGAAATCCGCCCGGAGGCCGCCCGCGAAGTGCGCCCGGATGCGATCATCGCCACCGGCCGATCGGATTATCCCAATCAGGTCAATAACGTCCTCTGCTTCCCCTATATCTTCCGCGGTGCGCTGGATGTCGGCGCGACGCAGATCAACGAGGCGATGAAGGTTGCCGCAGCCGACGCCATCGCCGCGCTGGCCCGCATGCCCGCGCATGACAGCGTGGCGCAGGCCTATGGCGGCCGAAAGCTGGTCTTCGGCGCGGACTATATCATCCCCACCCCGTTCGACCCGCGCCTGATTGGTGAAATCGCCGTCGCCGTCGCAAAGGCGGCGATGGACAGCGGCGTCGCCAGGAAAACGCTGGATCTGGACGATTACAAGCGCAGCCTGACCCGCCAGAACACACGATCCGGCCAGTTGATGCTGCCGGTGTTCGAAGCCGCGCGCGGCAGCGCCTGCCGCATCGTCTATGGCGAGGGTGAGGATGATCGCGTGCTGCGCGCCATCCGCGATGCGCTGGACGAAGGGATCGTGCAGCCGACCATCGTCGCGCGTCGCCGCATCCTAGAACAGAAGCTGCCCGAACTGGGCCTCAACCTCAACCTCGACAAGGATGTCGTGGTGGTCGACCCGGAAACCGATCATCTGATCATGGGCGAACTGGTGGAGGCCTATCGCGCCGTCGCATCGCGCCGGGGCGTGCCGGCCGACGAAATCCTGCGCCATGTCTATCGCCGCCCCACCGTCACCGCCGCCATGCTGCTGCACACCGGCCGGGTCGACGCTGCGCTGGTCGGCGGCCGCTCCGAATATTGGGGGCAGGTCGAACATGTGCTGCGCATCATCGATCGCGATGCCGACCATAGCCGCGTCTATGCGCTGTCGGGCCTGATCCTGGATGCAGGCGCGCTGTTCATCACCGACACCCATATGGTGCCCGACCCCACGCCCGAACAAATTGCGGAAATGACGCTGGCGGCTTCGGCCGAATTGCAGCATTTCGGCCTGGCCCCGCGCGTGGCGCTGCTGTCGCACTCCAATTTCGGCGCTTCGCATACCGACAGCGCGCGCAAGATGCGCAGGGCTCTCAAACTGGTCCGCGCGGCAGCGCCGGAACTGGCGGTGGATGGCGAAATGCATGCCGACGCCGCGCTCAGCCAGTCGCTGCGCGAACGGCTGATCCCGGATTCGCGGTTCGACGGGCCGGCCAACCTGCTGGTCATGCCCAATCTGGATGCGGCCAACATCACGCTGACCGCCCTGTCCGCCTCGTCCAGTTCGCCCACGGTCGGGCCGATGCTGATGGGCCTGTCCAAGCCGATCCATGTGCTGACGCCGGGCGTGACATCGCGCGGCATCCTGAACCTGACGGCGATCGCGGCAGCGGAAGTGGCGCGGGAAGGCTGAGCTTAACCTTTCCGCCCTATGCTGCGCGGCAAAGGAAGGCATGAGGGCAAAGATGGCGGGTTTTCCGAAAGGCGTCGGAACCAAAGCGGCGATCGGCGGCGTAGTGGCCGTGACGATTCTGGTGGTCGGCGTGTCGATCGGCCGGCAGGGCTTTGGCGGCAAGGCAGCGCCTGAAGCCGCCACCGCGGCGGAAACGGCGGCGGCTGCGCCTTCCGCCTCAGCCGCCGCGCCGCCACACAGCCCTGCAAAGCCCGCCGAACTCCGCAGCGATCAGGGCATGGCCGTCGATCCGAATGCCCTGCGCGTCAAGCGCGTGCTGAAAATCGACGGGCCATTCCGCCATGGCGATTATGCTTGGGACGAAAATGGCGCGCCCAAGGCCGGACGCGTCATCATCACCGTCGACCTGCGCGCGCAGACATTGTCGGTCTTTCGCGACGGTTATGAGATTGGCGCGGCCGTGATCCTCTATGGCGCGACCGACAAGCCCAGTCCGAAAGGCGCATTCCCCATCACCCAGAAGGTCGCGGACTATTATTCGCGCACCTACAACAACGCGCCCATGCCCTATGCCCAGCGCCTGACCAGCGATGGCGTGTTCATCCATGGCAGCGACGTGCAATGGGGCCGCGGCACCCATGGCTGCATCGGCGTGCCGACGCCCTTCGCGCAGAAATTGTTCGGCGTCACCAAGATCGGCGACCTCGTCGTCATCACCGACGGCAAGATGCTGGACGTCAGCCAGGCCAAGGTGAACGGCTGACGCGCATCATTGCGGCGTTTCTTCGATCGCTGGCTTGCGCCCGGCGGTCAAAGCGCTGCCGCCTGATGCCGCCATGATGCACAGGATCGCGATCCACTGAAGCGGGCTGAGACGTTCGCCCAGCAGCAGGAAGCCGATCACCGCGCCTACCGCCGGCGCGGAACTGACCATCAGGCCGAACACCGGCGCCGGCAATCGCCGCATCGCCTCCATATCCAGCGAATAGGGCAAGGCGCTGGACAGGATGGCGATGGCGATGCCCAGCAACAGCACATGGGCGCTGAACAGCGCGGCATTTTGTTCGGCAAGGCCAACGGGCAGGATCACTATTGCCGCCACCAGCATCCCCCAGGCGACAGCATCGCCGCCCAGTGCGCCCGACACCCGCTTGCCCGTCAATATATAGGTGGCCCAGCACGCCGCCGCCGCCAGCGCAAAGCCGACCCCCGCCGGATCGAGCGCCGCGTCGCTGCGCAATGGCAATAGCAACAGCAATCCCGCCACTGCCGCCGCCAGCCACAGAAAATCGCGCGGCCGGCGCGATCCGAACAGCACGACCGCCAACGGGCCGATCACTTCGATTGCGATGGCAATGCCGATCGGAATGCGGGCGAACGCCTGATAGATCAGGATGTTCATCAACCCCAGCACCGCGCCATAGGCAAGCAGCGGCCACCGCAATCGCGATGGAATTGGCCGCCGCCAGGGCCGACGGAACAGCAACAGCAGGATCGCGCCCAGCCCGACCCGCAGGCTGGTGATGCCATAGGCGCCGACCACCGGAAACAGGGTCTTGGCAATTGCCGCGCCCAGCGTCACCGATGTCAGCGACGCCAGGACCGCGCATGCCCCGATGATGGTCGCACGCCCATCCTGCCTGATTTTCCCGCTCATGTCGGCGCTATAGCCGATTGCGCCGCGCAGGCGACCCATTCGTTCAAGATAAGGTTTGCAAGAATTGCGCCTGCAACTGCAAAAATCTCATACGAATGCAGGGTTGACCAACGCTGTCAGCGGGGCCATTTGCGGGACTTCCGTATATTTTGCATTGCAGCATGGAGCTTGCCATGGGCGCCCAGCCTCATAAAGCGCACCCCGCGCTCGTCCTGTTTGCGCTTTCGGTCGGCGCATTTGCCATCGGCACCACCGAATTTGCGTCGATGAGCCTGCTGCCCTTCTTCGCGCGCGACCTGCATATCGACGCGCCGACCGCTGGCCATGCGATCAGCGCCTATGCGCTGGGCGTGGTGGCGGGCGCGCCGGTGATCGCCGCCTTTGCCGCGCGCCTGCCCCGCCGCACGTTGCTGGTTGGGCTGATGGCGATGTTCGCGATCGGCAACGCCCTGTCGGCGCTGTCGCCCAGCTATCACTGGATGCTGCTGTTCCGTTTCCTGTCGGGCGTGCCCCATGGCGCCTATTTCGGCGTCGCTGCGCTGGTGGCCGCCAGCCTGGTGCCGATCGAAAAGCGCACCCTAGCCATCGCCAAGGTGATGTCGGGCCTGACCATCGCGACGGTGCTGGGCGTGCCCGTCGCCAACTGGATGGGCCAGATTCTCGGCTGGCGGTCGGGCTTCTTCGTGGTTGCGGCGCTGGCGGTACTGACCATGACGCTCGTCGCCCTCTATGCGCCGCGCGACGCCGGCGATCCCAAGGCCAGCCCGATGCGCGAACTGGGCGCGCTCGGCAAGTCGCAGGTGTGGCTGACGCTGCTGACCGGCGCGATCGGTTTTGGCGGCCTGTTTGCGGTCTATACCTATGTCGCATCGACCATGATCGAAGTGACCCATGTGGCCGAAACTTATGTTCCGCTGGTCCTGATCGTCTTTGGCCTCGGCATGACGCTGGGCAATCTGGCCATCGCCTGGCTGGCCGACCGCGCGCTCAACCGGACGGTGATCGGCGTGCTGTTGTGGAGCGCGGCGGCGCTTGCCCTCTTCCCGTTCATGGCGGGCAATATCTGGAGCCTCAGCCTGATCGTCTTCCTGATCGGCATTGGCGGCGGCATGGGCACGCCATTGCAGGCGCGGTTGATGGACGTTGCGGGCGACGCGCAGACGCTGGCCGCCGCCCTGCACCATAGCGCCTTCAACATCGCCAATGCGCTTGGCCCCTGGCTGGGCGGCCTGTCGATCGCGGCCGGCTATGGCCTGGTGTCGACCGGCTGGATCGGCTGCGCGCTGGCGCTGGGCGGCCTTGTGATCTTCCTGATCGCCATCACGCTGGATCGTCGTCCCGACATGGTTCCGGCCGCCGCCGAATAAGCGGCTTTCGCCCTGCCCCTTCGCCCGATAAGGCGGAAGGCATGATCGATCAGACGAGAGAGAAGGCGCTGGCCGAGGCCGCCATCGCCGCCCTGCGGCGCGGCGATGGGCCGACGGCGCTGACCACCCTGCGCGAAATGGCTGCGCCGCCGCCCATGCTTCTGGCGCAGGCCTGCCACCGCTGCGGCGATCTGGAGGGTGAGGCGGCAGCGCTGCGCCATATATTGGACGGCGACATGCGCAACCTGCCTGCGCTGCTGGGCATGGGCCAGAATGCGCTGCGTCGCGGTGACGAGCGCGGATCGATCAGCTGGTTTCGCGCCGCCCTCGCGCAGGCGGCGGCGACCGGCGCGCCGCCGCAGGTGCAACCCCTGCTGCAACAGGCGCAAGCCAGCGTCGCGCAATCGAGCCGGAAGTTCGAGGATCATCTGAGCGCCGCGATCCGCGACCTGCCGCCCCTGCCCCGCATCGCGCAGGCGACCGACCTGCTGCTGGGCAAGAGCGAGCTTTACCTGCAACAGCCCAGCATGTTCTACTTCCCCGGCCTGCCCCAGCGCGCCTTTTACGAGCGGTCGGAGTTTGGCTGGGTCGCGGCGGTCGAGGCGATGACCGACGCCATCGTCGATGAACTGACCGCCATTCGCGCACAGGCAGGCGATTTCGCGCCTTATGTCCAGACGTCGGTCGATCGCCCCGCGCCCAACAATCCGCTGCGCGACGACGACAGTTGGGGGGCGCTCTATTTCTGGCAGAATGGCGCTCCGGTGGAAGAGAATGCGCGGCGTTGCCCGGCTGTGATGGCGGCGCTGGCCCATGCGCCCATGCCGGCGATCCAGCGCCGCTCCCCGTCCGCGCTCTGGTCGCTGCTGAAGCCCGGAACCCATATCCAGCCGCATCATGGCCTGCTCAACACGCGGCTGATCTGTCATTTGCCGTTGCTGACGCCGGGCGATTGCGCTTTGCGGGTCGGCGCGGAAACGCGGGAATGGCGCAAGGGCGAGCTTCTGATCTTCGACGACAGTATCGAGCATGAGGCATGGAATCGCAGCGCGCAGACCCGCGTCGTCCTGCTGTTCGAGATATGGCGGCCGGAAATCAACGTGGAGGAACGGGAGGCGCTGACTCGCCTGTTCGAAGCGATCGACGCCTTTGGTCCGGCCCAGATCGACATGGGCGGCTAAACCGGATCAACAGCTTCGATCGCATCCGGGGACTTTGCAGAGGGCCGCAAGTTTGTTATTGAGGAGCGCAATAAAATAACAGGAGGATGACCGGGGCGCTCCCGCTTTACGGATTTCGCCCATGCCGCCTGTCATCCCGTCGCAGACATCCTCTGCCCGTCCCCACAGCCTTGCCGAAGATGGCTATGCCATCGCGATCGGCTGCGCCTTCATCGCCATGGGCATCATGCTGTTGAAGCAGGCCAGTCTGGTGACGGGCGGCATGGCGGGCATCGCGCTGCTGCTCTCCTATTTCATCCCCTGGTCGCCCGCCGCGCTGTTCATCCTGATCAATATCCCCTTCTTCCTGTTTGCCGGAAAGGCGATGGGACCGGCCTTCGGCTTGAAGACCTTGTTCGCCAATGTCGCAATCATGGCGCTGGGCCTGACCATGCCCTGGGCGATGCAGATCGCAAAGATCAGCCCGCTGTTCGCTGCGCTGTTTGGCGGATCGATCATCGGTTTCGGCATATTGGCCATCGCCCGCCATGGCGCGGGCGTAGGCGGCGTGGGCGTGGTGGCGCTGATCCTGCAAAAGTCGCGCGGCTGGAATGCGGGACGCACGCAGATGATCTGCGACATCATGATCCTGGCGCTGTCGCTGCCAGTGCTCAGCCTCGATCGTTTCGGCCTGTCGATCCTGTCCGCCGCCGCGATGAACGCCGTGCTGGTCGTGAACCACCGGCCGGGGCGCTATATCGGCTATTAAGCATCACACAGCGGGTCGTTGCCGCGATCGCGCGCGCGCAGCGCCGCTGCCGCGTCATTGGCGATGCGAGGGAAACTTACGCCTTCCAACGATCCGCGCCCTTCGCACAGGTCGGCGCAGGCCATGTCGACCACGCCGGGCAAGGCAATCTGGTCGCCATCATATTGGGCGACGATGATGCAGCGATCCCCGCCCTTGAAGCTGAGGATCAACTTGTCGCCCGCGCGCCGCGCCGCGCCATGGCCACGGCAATTCGGCTCTTCGCCAAACACCGCCTCCAACCCGAAGCGATATTGCCCGTCCTTGCCCGGAATGACGCACAGCGCGTCGCGCCCGGCTTCATGGCTGCGCTGATACAGGCCGACGGGGGATATTTTGCTGGCGTCGGCGATCGCCCCGCTCGCGATTGCGGCGCGCTCCAATCCTGATGCCGATGTATCGCGCCCGTCAGGCGCAGCCGCATCTCCCGCCGGCGTGCGCTGGCAGGCGGCGAGCAGGATCAGGAGCGCAAGGCTAGTCCGCCGCATCGACGCTGCTAAGACCCTCCGACCCGATCCGGCGGAAGAAGCAGGAGCGCGCGCCGGTGTGGCAGGTTGGACCGGCAGGCACCGCCTTCACCCAGACCGCATCCTGATCGCAATCGATGCGCAGGTCGCGCACCTGCAACATGTGGCCGGACGTTTCGCCCTTCTTCCAGAGCGACTGACGGCTGCGCGACCAGAAATGGGCAAGGCCGGTTTCGATCGTCAGGTCCAGCGCCTGCGCATTCATATGCGCGACCATCAACACGTCGCCGCTGGCGTCATCGGTAACGACCGCCGTGATCAGGCCGTCCCGGTCAAATTTCGGATTGAGGGTCAGCCCCTTGTCGCGCACATCGTCCATCGCCGCGATATAGAGGGGAGGACGCCCGCTGCGAAGCCCTTTTCCAGCGGCCATGCGCAACAAAGGCGCGACGAACCGCCTGTCGCTTTTTGGCAAGAGCGTTGCAAAATGGCGACAAATTCGCGTCGGCATTTCTTGCCCCTGATGAAAAGCGCGCATAGCGTCCCGCCCGACAATCAAAAGCGGAATGCCGCCGGGAGCGGATGCAGGGCCAGGGAATAAAGGGTCTTATCATGTCTTCACTACCGATTTTCACGATGATTTCGCGCGGCGCCCTCGCCGTCTCGCTCGCTGCCGCGCTGGCGCCCGTCGCCGCCCATGCACAGGCTGATCCGGCCGCAACCGCCGGCGAAGGACTGGGCGAAATCGTCGTCACCGCCTCGCGCCGCGCCGAAAATGCGAAGGATGTGCCCGTGGCCGTCACCGCGATCGGCGGGGAAAAGCTGGACGCGCTCAACAGCAGCGGCCTCGACATTCGCTTCCTCGCGGCGCGCACCCCCAGCCTTCAGGTCGAAAGCTCCTTCGGCCGCACCTTCCCCCGTTTCTACATTCGCGGCCTTGGCAACACCGATTTCGATCCCAACGCGGCCCAGCCGGTTTCGGTCGTGCTGGACGATGTCGCGCTCGAAAATCCGATGCTCAAGAGCTTCCCGGTGTTCGACCTTGCCAGCGTCGAAGTGCTGCGCGGGCCGCAGGGTACGCTTTTCGGCCGCAACACGCCCGCCGGCGTGGTCAAGCTGACCTCCGCCGCGCCGACCGACCACTATACCGGCTATGCCAGCGCATCCTGGGCGACCTATAACACCGTGAATGCCGAAGCCGCGATCAGCGGCCCGATCGCCGATGGCCTCAGCTTCCGCCTGTCGGGCATGCTCCAGCGTCGTGACGACTGGGTGAAGAACGACAATCAGGGCGGCAACGCCGCAAGCGAGCTGGAGGGGTATCGCGACCTCGCCGGCCGCCTCCAGATCGCCTATGAATCGGGGGATTTCAAGGCGGTGCTGAGCGGTCATTACCGCGATCTGGATGGCAGCCCGCGCGTGTTCCGCGCCAATATCTTCAAGCAGGGCAGCAATCATTTCGTCGACGGCTTCGACAAGGATCATGTGAACCTCGACGGCTATACCAGCCAGTCGATGAAGCAGGGCGGCGGCAATCTGCGCATGCAGGTGCATCTCGACGGCCTGGGCACCTTTTTCTCGACCACCGGCTATGAAAAGGCCAGCGTCGAAAGCACGGGCGACATCGATGGCGGCGGCTGCTATCCCTATACCGGCTGCACCGCCGGCGCGCTGGGCGTGGGCAGCTTCGATTCCAATACGGGCGGCGTGACGAAGCCGGAAGAGTTCAGCCAGGAATTCCGCTTCGCAACCGACGACATGAACGGCATCCGGCTTCAGGCCGGCACCTATTTCTTCCACCAGCGCCTGAACTATAACGAATATGCCTATGATCTCGCTGGCAACCGGTCAGCGCGATCCTGCACGACAACACCAACGAGAATATCGGCCTGTTCGCATCGGGCGAAGCCAAGGTGACGCCAGCCCTGACGCTGCGCGCAGGCCTGCGCTACTCGCATGACAACAAGCGCGACACGATCACGCTGGACCCGGCGCTGGCCGCGAGCAGCATTTCCTCGCAGTTGATCGCAGTCGACCTGCCGCTCAGCAACACGGCCAAGGGCGACAATCTGTCCTGGGACGTCAGCGCCACCTATGCGCTCAGCCCTGACGTCAACCTCTATGGCCGCATCGCCACCGGCTATCAGGGTCCGGCCATCCAGGATCGCGTCACCTTCTTCAGCACGCCTTCGGTCGCCAAAAAGCAGACGACCATTTCCTATGAAGGCGGCATTAAGGGCGCGATCGCCAACATGGTCCGTTTCGACCTGTCGGCCTATTATTGGAACACGGACGACCTGCAACTGACCGCCGTGGGCGGCGTGGGCAACTCCGCGCGTCTCATCAACGTCAACAAGGCGGTGGGCTATGGCCTGGAAGGCAATCTGGAAGCGCAGCCTATCCCCAACCTGACCCTGACCGTCGGCGGCAGCTACAACTTTACCGAAATCCGCGACAAGGACGCCTTCGTGGCAGTCTGCGGTTCGGGCATGTGCACGCCGACCGGCAACACCTTCGTCGATGGCGGCACCACCTACAGCTATCTGGACGGCAACGACCTGCCCCAGGCGCCGCGCTACATCGGCAATGCGACGCTGCGCTATGGCATTCCCGTCGGATCGGGCGAAGTGTTCGCCTATACCGACTGGGCCTATCGCAGCAGCATCAACTATTTCCTCTATTCGGCTGCCGAATTCCGTGGCCGGTCGTCGCTGGAGGGAGGCCTGAAGCTCGGCTACAAGTCGGATCATGGCTATGAGATCGCGGCTTTCGCCCGCAACATCACCAACCAGATCCGCGCCGTCAGCGCGATCGACTTCAACAATCTGACCGGCATGATCAACGAGCCGCGCATCATCGGCGGCATGATCAAGGCCAGCTTCTGATCCCGTCGGAAGCCAGCATGAAACAGGAAAGGGCGCCCCGGCAAAGGGCGCCCTTTTTCTTGGCCCATGCAGGCGCGGCGCAGCGACCGGGCGCGCGCAGCCGCAAGCAAGCCATGCGGCGCCGCAAGGCGGCTAATATTATGATTTCACGGAAAAATGGGGCGATCGACGGGATCCGAACCCGCGACCTCTGGTACCACAAACCAGCGCTCTAACCAACTGAGCTACGATCGCCACAAGGGCGCTTGGCCCTGCGAGAAGGGCCACATATGCGGCCGATCCGCCCCCGTCAAGCGAACAATTGCGACTTTATGACGCGGCTCCATTTTAGAGAGGATAATGCCCCGCCTGATCCCAGGGCAGGATCACCAGATCGGGCCAGTGCAGCGCCCAGCGTGTGGCCTTCGCCTCATAATAGGTTCGGTCGATCTGCGTCGCGTTGGCCCGCACCACCGGCTGCATCAGATCATCGAGGCCAAAGGGCGCGGACAAGGCATGGGGCGTGATGGCGACGGCCGAAGCGGTGGTCGGGAAAGTCGTGGTCGCCTGAACCGCCGAATGATAGGGCGCTATCGCCTTCCCGAAATGGTCGGGATACCAGAGATGGACCCGCGCCTCATTCTTGACGTCCAGCCGCACCGGCAGGTCGGCATAGAGCGCCTGCACCCTTTGCGCGACGGCCTGCTCCGCCGCTTCGGACAGATCAGTGGAGCCGAAATAGATGATGTCGGCGTCAGCGATACCGTGAAGCGGCGGAAAGCCGAATGCCTCATTCCAGCGCGCTTGCGCTAGCAAACTGCCGGACAACCAAGCATCGGGCAACGCCACATGATGCCAGCGAGACAGGATCGTGGCGGTGACGGGATGGTCGGCGGCCAGACGACGCACCGCCTGCTCCGTCGCGGCCGCCCCGCTCATTGACCGGCGGCCTGCAATTGCGCGCGCAGATTGACCAACGTCCCCTCCGGCACGCGCGGCCGCTCCCGCGCCGGCTTGCCATGGCGCAGCCGTTCCCTGTCCTTTTCCGGCGGGGCGACGATGCGCACGCGCACCGCGACATGCCCCTGCGCCCGCACGCCCAGTTCCTCAGCCGCCCCGCGCGACAGATCGATGATCCGGCCACGCCCGGAAAAAGGACCACGATCATTGATGCGAACCAGGATCGTTCGCCCGCTGTCCAGCGCCGTCACCTCGACATAGCTGGGCAGCGGCAGGCTGGTATGGGCGGCCGTCACCCACTTTGCGCGAAACCGCTCGCCATTGGCGGTGCGATTGCCCGATTCCGATCCATACCAACTGGCATAGCCCAGCATGTCATAGCCGGGATCGGCCGCTGGCACATAAGTGATGCCGCGCACCGCATAGGGACGCCCTAGCTTGACTGGCGTGTCGCTCACCGGCCGGTAATTCCCACCGCCGCAGGCCGTCAGGGCCAGCAACCCCGCCATTGTCCATCCGGTCCGTCTTGCGCTGTGCATGCCGCTTCCCAAATCGCTGCTGCCGTCCTGCCCCCAACGGACAGAAAAAAGAAAGGGACGAAGGGCATGATGCGCCTCCGTCCCTTTCCGCCTTTGGCATTCATGCGCAGGTGGGGTCTGTTCCCCTATCCGCGCCACTCTCCTGAAAAACTTTCCGACCGCGACGCCGGCTGAAGGTCAAAAACGGCGAGCGCCCGCATATCGCGAGCGCTCGATCCGTCAGTTGACCGAATCCTTCAGACCCTTACCGGCCTTGAACTTCGGCTGCGCCGAAGCCTTGATGGTCATGGTTTCCCCCGTGCGCGGGTTGCGGCCGGTCGAAGCCTTGCGCTGCGAAACCGAGAAAGTGCCAAAACCGACGAGGCG
Source organism: Sphingobium rhizovicinum (assembly GCF_042647625.1). NCBI lineage: Bacteria > Pseudomonadati > Pseudomonadota > Alphaproteobacteria > Sphingomonadales > Sphingobiaceae > Sphingobium > Sphingobium rhizovicinum. The sequence continues at coordinate 1,957,722 of NZ_JBHRVU010000004.1, forward strand.
CACTTCGTCGCCCTTCTTCAGCGCGCCGGTGATGGCGTCAAACACGCCCTCGACAGCCTTCGTCGCGTCATTCTTGCTAAGGCCGCTGCTTTCAGCGACCGCGCTGATCAGATCCTGCTTATTCATGCCTTGGGAACCCCCTTGTGCTGTTTGTTCGTTAGGAATCGCGGCGTAGGGCCGGCAATAAGGCGCGGTTTCCGACGGCTGTCAAAGAGAAAGCGACGAAGACCCCGGCCCCAAGTCAATTTTGCATCCTCAGGCGCAAATCGCTTGAAAGCCGGGCCTTTTCGCTTTGCCGCTCCGGTTTAGTGACGCAGTGCAGGATCACCGTCGCGCCCCGCCCCGGCGGACGGCTGCGCAGCCAGATCATCTTCCTCGGTCCAGGCGATCGCTTCCGGCTTCGACACCAGCGCGCGGGCCAGCACCTCATCCACATGAGACACCGGAATGATCTCCAGCCCCTCACGGATGTTGGAAGGAATTTCCGCTAGGTCTTTCTCATTTTCTTGCGGGATCAACACCGTCTTGATGCCGCCGCGCAGAGCCGCCAGCAGCTTCTCCTTGAGGCCGCCGATCGGCAGCACGCGACCACGCAAAGTCACTTCCCCGGTCATCGCCACATCCTTGTGGACGGGGATGCCGGTCAGCGTCGACACGATCGTCGTGACCATGCCGATGCCTGCGGACGGGCCATCCTTGGGCACTGCGCCCTCGGGCAGGTGGATATGTATGTCCTTGCGGTTGAACAGGCTCGGCTTGATGCCATAGCCGGGCGACCGCGCCTTCACATAGGAGAAGGCGGCCTGCACCGACTCATTCATCACTTCGCCGAGCTTGCCGGTCGTTTTGATCGCGCCCTTGCCGGGCACGGTGACAGCCTCAATCGTCAGCAACTCGCCGCCAACCTCGGTCCAGGCCAGGCCCGTCACCGCGCCGATCTGGTTTTCTTCTTCGCCCACGCCATGACGGAATTTGCGCACGCCGGCATAGTCGGCCAGATTGTCGGGCGTAATGACGACCTTGTCATATTCGCCTTCCAGGATCTTGCGCAGCGCCTTGCGGGCCAAACGCGCCATCTCGCGCTCCAGCGTACGCACGCCGGCTTCACGGGTATAATAACGGATCAGGTCGCGGATCGCCGGTTCGGTCACTTCGACCTCCCCGTCCTTCAGGCCATGGGCGTCGATCTGCTTGGGCAGCAGATGTCGCTCGGCAATCTCGACCTTCTCATCCTCGGTATAGCCTTCCAGCCGGATGATCTCCATCCGGTCCAGCAAAGGCTGCGGCAAATTCAGCGAGTTGGCCGTCGTCACGAACATGATGTCCGAAAGATCGACGTCAATCTCCAGATAATGATCCTGGAACTTGCTGTTCTGTTCGGGGTCCAGCACTTCCAGCAGCGCCGACGCCGGATCGCCCCGGAAATCCTGGCCCAGCTTGTCGATCTCGTCGAGCAGGAAGAGCGGGTTCATCGTCCCCGCCTTCTTCAGGTTCGACACGACCTTACCCGGCAACGAGCCGATATAGGTGCGGCGATGACCGCGGATTTCGGCCTCGTCGCGCACGCCGCCCAGCGACTGGCGCACGAACTCGCGGCCCGTCGCCTTGGCGATCGAGCGGCCCAGCGAAGTCTTGCCGACGCCCGGCGGGCCGACGAGACACAGGATCGGGCCTTTCAGCTTGTTGGTGCGCGCCTGCACCGCCAGATATTCGATGATCCGGTCCTTGACCTTCTCCAGCGCGAAATGATCCTCGTCCAGGATCGCCTGCGCCTTCTTGAGGTCGGTCTTGACCTTCCCCTTCTTGCCCCAGGGCAGGCCCAGCAGCACGTCCAGATAGTTGCGCACCACCGTCGCTTCGGCCGACATGGGCTGCATGCCCTTGAGCTTCTTCAACTCCGCCGTCGCCTTGGCGCGCGCTTCCTTGCTCAGCTTGGTCTTGGCGATCTTCTCAGTCAGTTCGGCGAGTTCGTCGCCTTCCTCACCTTCGCCATTGCCCAGCTCGCGCTGGATCGCCTTCAACTGCTCGTTCAGATAATATTCGCGTTGGGTCTTTTCCATCTGGCGCTTCACGCGGCCACGGATCTTCTTTTCGACCTGGAGCACGCCCAGTTCGCCTTCCATGAAGGCGAACACCATTTCCAGACGCTTGACCGGATCAGCCTCTACCAGCAGCGACTGCTTGTCGGACACCTTGACGTTGATGTTCGCCGACACGGCGTCGGCCAGGCGCCCGGCGTCCTCGATCTCGCGCAACTGCACCGGCGTTTCGGCCGGCAGCTTCTTGTTGAGTTTGGCGTAATTTTCAAACTGCTCGGCAACCGACCGCATCAGCGCAGCGGCTTCCGGCCCTTCGGCGGGAATATCCGCGACCGGCGCGACATGCGCAATCAGATGCGTGTCATTGGCCTCCATGCTGTCAAGCTGGGCGCGATGCTTACCCTCCACCAGCACGCGCACGGTGCCGTCGGGCAGCTTGAGCAACTGAAGCACAACGGCGACAACGCCGGTGTCATAAAGCGAATCCCGGCCCGGATCATCCTCGGCCGGGTCCAGCTGCGACACGAGGAAGATTTCCTTATTGCCTTCCATCGCCGCTTCCAGCGCAGCGACGCTCTTGTCACGGCCAACGAACAGCGGAACAATCATCTGCGGGAAGACGACGATGTCGCGCAGGGGAAGCAAAGGGAAACGTTCGGTCAAAAGAAATTCTCCACCGGCCGCACCGGGCGGTCCATTCGCCCTAATATGGCGTAGCCGTCCCCACTATCAATGACCGATCGTCGAGGAAATCCCAAATATGGCGGCGACAGGTCGGAAGGCCGACGACCACAGCCCTTGTCGAACGTCTACAGGACCATAATTGCCATGAGCGCAGGATGAACATGTCGCGCGCGCCACATCGTACGGCAGGCTGCCATGCCCCGCCCTGTTCCAAATCGGGATAAAAGGCCGTTAGAACCGATTTTCACTGGCTTACCGCCTGCCATGCCCATTTATTTCTTTACATTCTTACAATAAAAATCGGGCGGGGCCGAACAGGCGTCGTGGGGGCGACAAATATGGGTGAGAATAGCATAAGCCGGGTGGATCATGGTGCCGCCCCGATAACAGGCGGATCATCCGCGCGCTTCATTGTGCTGGACGGGGTGCGCGGCATGGCGGCGCTCATGGTCCTCATCTTGCATAGCGCCTTCATCTTTCCCTCCGCATCGCTGGCCGTAGACCTGTTCTTCATGCTGAGCGGATTCGTGCTGGCCCATGGCTATGGCGCGCGACTCGACAATGGCGAACAACGCAAGCGCTTCGTCATCGCCCGGCTGATCCGGTTGTGGCCGCTCTATCTGCTGGGCTGCCTGATCGCGATCCCGCCGGCGATCGGCATGGCGCTGTTCAACTGGTCCTTCTGGAATTTCGAGGTTCTGGCGCTGTCGATCGTGACCGCCCCCTTCTTCATCCTGCTGCCCTATGACAGCTTCTCCATTCCGCTGAACCCGCCGGGCTGGTCGCTTTGCTTCGAATTGCTGGCCAATGCGGTGTTCCTCTTCACCGCCACCCGGCTGAAGCCCACATTGTTCATCCTCGCGCTGGCCGGGCCGCTGCTGCTCTATGGCGTCTATGCCTATCAGGGCGGGCCGACCGGATGGTACAGCCTCTGGGGCGCCTTCGCCCGCGGCTTCTTTTCCTTCTTTACCGGCGTGCTGATCTATCGGCTGTGGAGCAATGGCCTGTTGCCGCGCATCCGGGTGCCCGCGCTGCTGATCCTGGCGATCGTCGCGGCGATCTGCATGTATGATCCGCCCAAGCACCGCATCTACTTCGCGGCGGTGCTGTTCGTCGTCAATCCGCTGCTCATCTGGCTGGGGGGGTGCGCCACCGCCAGCGGCCGGACCGCGCGCCTCTGCGCCCTGAGCGGGGAATTATCCTATCCGGTCTATGTGCTGCATGTGCCGATCATCATGATCGTGGAAGGGCTGCGCTTCCTCATGACGGGAGGCGTCGCCAGCGCCTATGTGCCCACCGGCGCGACCTGGGCGATCACCATCCCGATTTCGATGGCGCTCGCATGGCTTCTGCATTTCCACTGGGACGTGCCGTTCCGCCGGAAACTGACGGATCGCTTCCTTAAAGGGCGACGGCCGGCCCCAGCCATCCCGTCGCCCGAGCCCGATCTCAGAACGGCAGCTTGAAGCCCGGGGGCAGCGGCAGACCGGCGGTCATCTTGCCCATTTCGGCATTGCTGACTTCGTCGGCCTTCTTGCGCGCATCGTTGAAAGCGGCGGTGATCAGGTCTTCCAGCATCTGCTTTTCCGACGGGGCAAGCAGGCTGTCGTCGATCGACACGCCCAAAATGCGCCCCTTGGCCGACGCCTTCACCTTGACCAGTCCGCCACCGGCCGCGCCTTCGACCTCCAGCTTGTCCAGATTGTCCTGCGCCCGCTGCAACTCTTCCTGAACACGGCTCGCCATGCCCAGGATTTCATTCAAATCTTTCATGCTTTTGCACTCCATGGTTCGAGCTGGTCGTCCAGCTCGGCTTCGGGGAAGGCGGCCATCGCCGCCTTGACCACCGGGGTTTCCAAAATCTGCGCGCGGGCGTCCGCCGCCTTGTTCTGTTCCTGCTCCAGCAGGGTCGGCTCGCCGCCATCGGCCTGCGCCACCTGCCACACCGTCCCGGTCAGCTCTCGCAGCGCCGGCAGTAGCCGCGCCGTGAAATCGGCCGGCAATTGCGGCGTCGGCCGATAATCGAACTGCGGCGGCGCAAAGCGCACGACGCCCACGCAATCATGCAGTTCCTGCGCCAGCTGCCCCTTGCCCTTCTGCCAGAAGGATTCGATCAGGTCGGCATAGGTCGCAGGCAGGCGTGCGACCGGCGCGGAAGACGCCGCCGCTGGCGCGCCATTACCGGCCACGGGCGCCGCCATTGGCACGCCGCCTTCGCGCAACATCCGCGCCAGTTCGCCCGGATCGGGCATGGTCGCGGCGTGCATGACGCGCAGCAGCGCCATTTCGCAGCTTTCGATCGGCAGGACGGCGTTCGCCACTTCCTCATGCCCCTTGACCAGCAACTGCCAGAGCCGATGCAGCGGCGCGAAGCCCAGCTGCGACGCCCAGTCGGCCAGCGCCTCGCGTTCTTCGGCGGACTGGCCGGGGCTGGCAATGTCCCGCCCGGCCTTCACCAAAGTCACCGCATGGGTCAGTTCCATCAGGCCGCGCATCAGCGACAGCGGCTCGACGCCCAGCGCATATTGGTCGCGCACCGCGCCCAGCAACGCGCCCGTGTCGCCCTCCAGCAACAGCCCGAGCAAGCGGCGCGTGGAGCCGCGATCGGACAGGCCCAGCATGTCGCGCACCTGCGCCGCCGTGACGACCGGCGCAGCCTCTTCGCTGCCCGGTCCCATTTCGGCATGGGCAATCGCCTGATCGAGGATGGACAGGCCGTCGCGCGCAGACCCTTCGGCCGCCTGCGCGATCAGCGACAGCGCGTCAGGCTCGGCCGCCACGCTCTCCGCCTCCACCACATGGGCGAAGTGGGCCGCAAGCAGCTCGGCCGATATGCGGCGCAGATCAAACCGCTGGCAACGCGACAGCACCGTGACCGGCACCTTGTTCACCTCGGTCGTGGCGAACAGGAATTTCACATGGGCCGGCGGCTCCTCCAACGTCTTCAACAGCGCGTTGAAGGCGTTTTTGGACAGCATATGGACTTCGTCGATGATGTAGATCTTGTACCGCGCCGACACGGCGGCATAGCGCACCGCCTCGATAATCTCACGCACATCGTCCACGCCGGTATGACTGGCGGCGTCCATTTCCACCACGTCGATATGGCGACCCTCGGCAATGGCCAGACAGGGTTCGCACACACCGCATGGATCAATCGTCGGGCCGCCCTGCCCGTCAGGGCCGACGCAGTTCAGCGCCTTGGCAATCAGCCGCGCGGTGGAGGTCTTCCCCACCCCGCGCACGCCGGTCATCAAAAAGGCATGGGCCAGCCGCCCCCGCCGGATCGCATTGCCCAGCGTCTGGACCATGGCGTCCTGACCGATCAGCTCGCGAAAATTGCGCGGTCGATATTTGCGCGCAAGAACGCGGTAAGGCTGGGGTGAATCGGACATGACCCTGTCCTAGCCGCTCATGCGGCCATTGTCGAAGCCGGAAGGTTCCGGTCTGGAGGATGACTGGAAAGTAGGAGCCGGAACGACCCGTGACGAAATCACTGTGGCTGCTTCCGTCAGGACCTGACCCGGTTCGCGACGATCACGTCCGCCCGACTCCCGGCGCGGCATATGGCGAAGTCATGCCGGGTTGGCAAGGGGGTTCGGATTTCGTCGGCGCGATCAAGGCTTCGGCCGAATACAGGTAAAAGAGAGTGAAGAGCAGACTGCCTGCAAGAAGAAAATTTAAGTTATGTTTGACTTAGAACAGTTTCACTTCGAGCGCATATTGGGACAGATAATGATCAATACCAGCGGCGTGCAGCAGTAACGATAGGCCGTCGATGTCTTGCTCATGTTGCCATTGACGGAACACACCAATGCCATAATGTTCTTCAGTAAAAATCCGAGGGATAATGATATGGGCGAGATTATCCTTGTAATAAAATGGCTGCACCCAAGTCCCGCCATCCGAGACGGAATTATCGCCCAACTCGGCTTCCAACGGGAGTTCACCCGTCCAATACCCCGCATCTCGCGAGAGTCTGCCATAGGTAGTCCATGAACACCAAGATCGACGCTGTGGAATGCCACTTTCGTCACTGCACTCTCCTGATGTAGTTTTTATCGGGCGCTTCAAATGCTGAGTGGCGATCAGAAGAAAGCAACGCAGATCGACCATGTTCACCTCGAAGTGGACAGTAGGAGCATAACCCAGTCCACGATAAATAGCCGCCCTATTCCAGCCCGCTCTTCTGCGCCTTCGCGACGAAGGCGAGCGCCGCCTGCGCGGTTTCGGCAATCGCGGCTTCAGCCTTCTTCGCGTCCACGGTCGGCCGGTCGATATAGATGGCCAATATATATTCGTCGCCCGCCGGCGATTTCACCAGCGCCACGTCATTATAGGCGTTGCCGCAGGTGCCGGTCTTGCTGCCAGAGGTCCAGCCTTCGGGCAGGCCCGCCTTGATGCGATGATCGCCCGTGCTGCTGGCGTTGAACCAGGCGCGCAGCGTGTCGGCGCTCTGCCCCTTCATGTCGCGGAAGAACAACCGCCCCATCAGGCCGGCCATGGCGGCCGGCGTGGTGGTGTCGCGCTCGTCCCCTTCCGCATTTTCGTTGAGCTTGGGTTCGTTGCGGTCCAGCCGGGTCACACTGTCGCCATGCGCGCGCATGAAGGACGTCAGCCCTTCCGGCCCGCCCAGCATCGGCAACAGCAGGTTGGCGGCGCTATTGTCGCTCACCTCCACCGCCGCGCGCGCCAGTTCGCCCATGCTCATCCGGCCGCGCCTCTTGTTCTTCTTCACCACCGGGGCGTAATCGAGGATGTCGTCGCCGCTGAAGGGAATTTCGCCCTCCAGCCCGAACTTGCCCGCCTCCGCGCCGATCAGCACGGCGGCGGCCAGCGGCGCCTTGAAGGTGGAGCACATCGCAAAGCGCTCGTCCCGGTTGAACCCCAGGATCAACGCACCCTTGCTGTCCACCAGCGCGACGCCCAGCCGCCCGCCCGTTTCCTTTTCGATCTCGGCCGGATTGCGCACCTGCTCCAGCACCGATTGCGGCACCAGATAGCGCGGCGCGGCCGGCATCAACGAATCGAGCCGCCCGGTCGGCACCGGCTCCTTGGCCGGCGCCTTCTTCTTCTCCGCCGCGATAGAGGGCGCAGCCAGCAGCGCCAGCGCGGCGAGGGACGTCAGGGTCTTTGCGGTCAACATCGTCATCGGGAAATCACATGCCCTGCATATTATAGGCTTCGCTCGGGATACGGACGGTCAGTTGCTCCAGCTTGCCGTCGAGGATGATCTGGCAGGCGAGCCGGCTGGTCCGGGTGGCCGCGGCGGCGAGATCGAGCATATCTTCCTCATCCTCGCTGGCGCGCGGCAAGCGGCCAAAATCGCCCGCATCCACGATGACATGGCAGGTGGAGCAGGCCATCTGCCCTTCGCATGTCCCCTCCAGCGGCTGGCCGGCCCCCTGGGCGACGTCCAGCAACACCGATCCAGCCGGCGCGTCGACCTCCTGCCGCCGTTCGCCATCAGCGCTGATGAAGGTGACTCTGGTCATGACTGCGTGCGCTCCCTTGTCACGGCGCCGCTTGTGCGGCTGCCGCTTCCTGCAATGCTTCGGCTGCCCTCTCCAGTTCCTGCCGGTCCGTGTATCGGCCAAAGCCGATCCGCACCGATCCGCGCGCCTGCCCATCCGTCAGACCCAGCGCACGCAGCACATGGCTAGGCCGCCCGGACCCGCTTGCGCAAGCACTTCCCAACGAAAAAGCAACAGTGCGGCAATGGGACAACAGCCGCGCGCCGTCTATCCCGTCGCGCCGCAGGTTCAGATTGCCCGGATAACGGGCGGTGGCGCTGCCGTTGAGCGTCCAGTCGGCAAACAGGGCGCGGGCCAGCGCGGCAAGGCTTTCGACATGCGCGCGATCGCTGTCCGCCCGCTCGCGCATCAACCGGGCGGCGACGCCGAACCCGGCGCACAAAGCCGGCGACAGCGTACCGGACCGCAATCCGCCCTCCTGCCCGCCGCCATGGATCAGCGGCATGGGCTTCACCCCGTCGCGCAGCCATAGCGCGCCGATACCCTTGGGACCGTGGATCTTGTGTGCGCTGACCGCCACCATGTCGCATTGCTGCGGGATGGGCACCCGGCCATAGCCCTGCACCGCATCGCACAGGAACAGCGCGCCGGCATCATGGGCCATCATCGCCATCGCCTCGACCGGCTGGATCACCCCGATTTCATTATTCACCAGCATCGCGACAACGAGGGAGACGCCTGGAACGATCGCCTGCCGCGCCGCGTCCAGATCGACCAGCCCATCCGCGCCGACCGACAGGACAGTCACGGCCCGCCCGGTCCGCCGCATCGCCTCCACCGTGTCCAGCACGGCCGCATGTTCGGTCGCGATGGTGACGATGCCGCCGGCCGGCGCGCCCTGAATGGCGATGTTCAACGCCTCGGTCGCGCCGGAGGTGAACAGCGTTTTCCCGCCCGAAGGCAACAGCTTGCCCACTTCGTCCCGCGCCACTTCCACCTGCGCGGCGGCGGCCCGGCCCAGGCGATGGGCGCTGTGCGGATTGGCGAACTGGTCGCGCAGCAGCGGGATCATCGCATCAAAGGCTTCGGGCGCCAGCGGCGTCGTCGCCTGATAATCCAGATAGATCATGGCTGCGCCTTTTCCGCCATGGCGGTCCACACCGACAGGAACCTGTCTATATCGCTGTCGCAGGTCTGCGGGCCAAAGCTGACGCGCACCACCTGCCCCGCCGCATCATCCTCCCACCCCATCGCGCCCAGCACATGGCTGGTCTTGAGCGATCCCGACGAACAGGCGCTGCCCGCAGACACCGATATGCCTTTAAGGTCGAACTGGATCAGTTGCGCGCGGGCGGACAGGCCGGGCAGGCGATAGCTGGCGATGACGGGCAGGCGCGGCGCATCGCGCGCGACGATGATCCCGCCCGCCGCCTCTATGCCGGCGTCCAGACGCGCGCGCATGCCCGCTGCCCGGCCCAGCCAGTCCTCCCGCGCCTCCAGCGCAGCGGCCATGGAGAGGATGGCGGGCAGATTTTCGGTGCCGGCGCGATAGCCCTGCTCCTGCCCGCCGCTCGGCTCGACCAGCGCCAGATCGCGCAGCAGCAATGCGCCGATACCGGGCGGCCCACCGAATTTATGGGCGCTGATCGCGATCATGTCGGCATCGGGCAGCGCCAGCTTGCCCGCGCTCTGGGCGCAATCGGCAAACAGGATCGCGCCTTCGCGATCAATCCGATCAAGCGGCTGGATCACCCCGGTTTCGTTATTGACGTGCTGGATGGCGAGAATGACGTCATCCCAGCGCTGGCTGGGATCTCGGGGGCCTTGAACGATACCGTCCCCATCCACCGCCAGCCGATCAGCGCCCTTCGTCACCCGCAGCACCGCGTCATGCTCCACCGGAGACGTGACGATCCGACCCGCCTTCGCCCGCTGGAGGCCGATAGCGATCGCCTCGCTCGCGCCGGAGGTGAAGATGACATGCCCGTCCCAGCCCAAAGCCGCAGCGATGCGTCTGCGCGCATCCTCCAGCATGGCGCGGGCGGCGCGGCCATCGGCATGGGGGCTGGATGGGTTGGCCCAGCCAGCCATTGCCCCCACCATCGCCGCCTGCGCGGCAGGTGACATCGGGGTGGTTGCGGCATGATCCAGATAAAGACGGTCGGCGGCCAAGCGGGCGTTACTCATTGATTGCGGAAATGGCGGCGACTTCTATATAGGCGGTCTGCCGCGCAGCGCCAGCGTGAAGCCCCTGTGCCCAGCGCCGGCGCGCGCATCGATCCTATCCCCGCCGCATTCCCGCGGCCCAGAACGATAACAGGTGCCATGCCCGACGTCATTTTCCCCGGACCCGAAGGCCGCCTCGAAGGCCGCTTCAGCCCCCCGCCCCGCCCGCGCGCGCCGGTCGCCATGATCCTGCACCCGCATCCGCAGGGCGGCGGCACGATGAACGACCGCATCACCCAGGCGCTCTACAAGACCTTCGTGAAGCGCGGCTTTGCCGTGCTGCGCTTCAACTTCCGGGGCGTCGGCCGCAGCCAGGGCACGTTCGACAATGGCATTGGCGAACTCAGCGACGCCGCAGCCGCGCTCGACTGGGTGCAGAGCTTCCACCCCGAAGCGCAGACCACCTGGATTGCCGGCTTCTCCTTCGGCGCGTGGATCGGCATGCAGCTCTTGATGCGCCGCCCGGAAATCCGTGGCTTCATCTCGGTCGCGCCGCCGGCCAACATGTATGACTTCTCGTTCCTGGCCCCCTGCCCCTCTTCGGGCATCATCGTGCAGGGCACGTCGGACGAAGTGGTGACGGCCAGCGCCGTGCAGAAGCTGGTGGACAAGCTGCGCACGCAGAAGGGCATCACCATCCATCATGACGAGATCAAGGGCGCGAACCACTTTTTCGAGCATGAGCTGGATCAGCTGATGAAGTCGGTCGACAATTATCTCGACATGCGCCTGTCGCCGGACTCGCCGATCCGCTGATCGCTGGCTGACATTGAAAGGAGGGCTGCCCGAAAGGCGGCCCTTTTTTTGTGTCCGTCAGCCCGACACCGGCAGAGACAGGATGAAGCGCGCGCCTTCGCCCGGCGCGCCGCCAATGACGATGTCGCCGCCCATGGCGCGGGCCAGCCGGCGCGAGATATAGAGGCCAAGACCGCTGCCGCCGGCATCGTCCCGGCCCAGCCGTTCGAACTTTTCGAAAATACGTTCGCGATTCGCCGGGTCGACGCCGCTACCCTGGTCGATCACGGCGATGCGGGCCTGTCCGCTTTCCCATTCGGTGGCGATCCGCACTTCACTGCCTTCGGGCGCGTAGCGCACGGCATTACCGACCAGATTGACCAATATCTGAAGCACGCGGCGAAACTCACCAGTCGCCATCAGCGAGGCGTCAGGCGACGGCGCGACGATGGCGATCCGCCGATCCAGCGCCTTGACCGCCAGCAGCCCGGCCGCCCGCCGGCCCAGATCCGCCAGATCGACAGGTTCGGCCACCACGCTGAAGTCCGGCCGGTCGATCGCCTGTAAATCCGCCAGATCATCGACCAGCGCCATCAGATGCCGGCCGGCCACCGCAATATCGCTGGCATAGCCGGCATAGTCGGGACGCAGCGGTCCTTCCAGCTGGGCGCTGATCGTATCGGCATTGGCGATGATCCGGCCCAGCGGCTGACGCAGCGATCGGTCCAGCCGCCGCCCGAACTCTGCGGGATAGAGCGTCAACTGCGGTTCCTGCGCCATCGGCGCCACGACCGCGCGCACCATCGGGAAGGCCGTGCCCCGATAGCCCTTCAGCTGCCCCGCCTGATCGAACATCGGAAAGGCCGACAGGCTGAAGCGGCTGGCGGCATCCTTCGCCAGCACCGCCTGCTGATCGCGAAAGGCGCGGCGCAGGGCAAAGCCGCGCAGCATCGCCATGTCGCCGTCGGCATTGGCCTGAAGCTGAAAATAGCTGGAAAACCGGCTGCCGGGCACGGGCGGCTCCGGCGGCAGCGCGCCATCCTGCCCTTCGCCCTCCAGCACCATTTCGAACCGCAATTGCGTGTCGATTTGCCAGGTCCATCCTTCGGACAGGGCGGCAATGTCGGCGTCGCGCTGACCATTGTCGGCCGGCATGTCCAGTGGCGGCCGTTCGCGCCAGTCGACGACGGACAGGGTGACGCCATTGCCTTCGGGCCGGGCGCGCACCCACATGTCGATGTCGCCCCGCTCCGCCGCTGCGACCACCGGACGCGACAATGTGACGTTCAATCGCGCCGCCAGTCTGACGATCGCCGCCAGTTGCGGCACCGCGATCACCATTCCCAGATCGGCCCCGGCTTCCCGCTGCAACGCCAGCAATGGCGCATCCGCCTCCAGCAACCGGCCATCAGTGGCCAGCGTGGCGCGGACAATGGCGGGATGCGCCGGATTGTTCATGCCGGGCAGACCGCCCGGAGATGATCCAGCTTCGCGCGGAAAGCGGCCGGCGTGCGCAGCGCGCCGATCGCCAGATCGACGTCGCCATCATTCAGCATCTGATAGCGTTCGGCCTCCGCGACGATCGCGACATCGGACAAGGCCGGGCGCACCGGCCGCAGCGCAATCAGCAGATGGCGATAATCGCTGTCCGATCCCCCAAGCGCCCGGCATAGCAGGGCGACGTCCGACAGAGGGCCTAGCACCAGCATGTCCGCCACCTGCACGCTATCCAGCCGCAGCCGGCGCGCCGCCAGCGCCGTGAACAACAGGAAGCGCCTCTGGTCGAGCGCGGCACCAACCAGCGTCAGCGAATCGGCGCGGTCCCCCATCCGGCGCACCAGCTGATCCGCCTGCGCGATCGGCCCGGCCGCTTCGTCATGATCGGTCAGCAACGCCCAGCCCGATCGTTCGAACGCGCCCAGCAACGCATCGCCCCCATCGGGCATGGTGCGCTGCGCCACCGCCGCCAGGCAGGCCGCGACCGTCCACACCAGTTCGGCATAATGTTCGGCCGGCAGGTCGGGCCGCATCGGCCGGTCTTCCCCCCCCAGCATCAGCCAGCGTCCTTCGGTCAGCGCCAGCGCCGACACCGCGTCGCCCAGATCGGGATCATCGGCCGTAGGCAGGTCGGACGCGGCCTCCCCCGGCCGTTCCAAATCCGCCTCGCCAGATTGCCGCAGCATCAGCGTCACGCCCGCGCGCATCTGCATATGCGCCAGCAATCCGGGGCCGAGCAAAGTCGGTTGCGCCCGCACCATCGGCCAGACCAGCGGCTCAGGCCAACGGTCCAACGCGGCCGCGATGTGGGGCGCATGGTCGAACGACAGGCGCATGGCCATTTCCACCGCCGCCACGCAGCCGCCCAGATGGCGCCGCGTTTCGGCGATCAGCGCATCGTGCCGCGTCAGATCATCGTTCGGAAAGAATAGGGCCAGATCGATCGCATGGCCAACCGGCACGGCGGACATGCCGGCCATGACGCGCGCCATTGGCCAGCCGCCCGCCATGACCGTGCCGGTAAGGGACGAAAGGGCGTTCATGCGGTGCAGCATAATCGCACGTCGTTAAAATGCACTAAACCCTGACGGCGAAAATCCGGGGTCGAAACAAAATTCAGCCCCGATCCAGATCAGCCGGGTTTGCGGAGCAATATGGCTGCGACCGACGCGATGGCCATCACCATCGCAACGTCATATCCGCTCTCTGTCGCGCCGATCAGCCCGGCCAGCAGCAACAGCAGCAGCACGCCGCCGGGGGTTGCGACCATCCATGGCCGGGCCGCGCCCGTGCGCCCCCAGCGATCGGCCGTCAGGATCACCGCCAGCAGCAGAGCCAGATAGGTGGATAGCGCGTCCGCTCCAGCCAGCGCCACACCCATCAGCGCGAAGCCCGGCGTGACAAATGCAGTCCACCCAAGCGGCGGCGGCCGCAGCGCCAGTTCATCCAGCCGATCAGCCGTCTCCGCCAGCAACAGCGCCCCGATCAGGATGCCAAAGCCGGTCAGCATCCATTGCAGTTCGATCGGCACCAGCGCGATCGCGCCCAGCGCCATGGCGGCAATCCGCACCTGCACCGCAGGCACCTGCATCCGCATCAGCGCCGGGCCGATCCGGCGCGCCAGCGGCGCCAGCAGATAATGTTCGATCCCGCCGCGCCCGCGCACGCTCGATGCGCCGGCGGCCGTTACCGCCTGCGCCACCAGATCCGCCTGCTCCTGGCTTTCGACCAGAGCAACGCGCCCTTCCAGCAGATCGTCCTGCGGCACGGTGACGCGACGCGCGCCCTTCTGCACCGCCGCACGCACCAGCGTCAGCGCCAGATCCCAGTCGCCGATCATGTCCAGCGTGCCGAACAACAGGTCGGGGCCGACCCGCGCCAGCCCGGCCCAGCGCTGCCCGGCGTCGATTCGCTCCAGCGGGCCGCTCGCCCGGCTGTCGTCCGCCACCAGCAGCGCATTGCCTTCGTTCGCGCCGATATTGTCGAAATGCGCCTGCGCCACGACGGCGCCGTCCGCCACCAGCAGAACGTCGCCGTCGCGCGGCGCATCCCGCACCATCGACACCATGTCGCGCACCAGTGCGACCGCAATGCCGTCCGCGCTCAGACGATCGACAGCCTGCGACAGGGCGGGCGTGATGACGCTGACCAAGATCAGGATGCGGTCCGCGCCGGCCTGCACCGCCTGGCGCGCCTGATATTCGACCAGCGTTTGCCCGGCGAAATGCAGGCTTGCCCGCAATCCGGGCGGCGAATCGGTCGATGGCCTGCTGGCGCTGAGAATTGCGGCGAAACTCATGTCGTTACGCTTGTGACCCGATTGTTGTGCGGGCGACCTTTTCGCAAGGCGGACGCATTAGCGCAAGCAGCGCCGGCCCGATGATTGCGAATCAGTCCTGGCGCAGGCTGTCCAGCACGGCGCGCAATTGCCGCACGATGCGCGGATCGCCCGGCGCCGATTGCGCCGCCTCATCCGCCAGTACCATCAGTGCGGTCAGGCCAAAACTCGCCGCCAGCCCTTTGAGCCGCCAGGCGGCCAGTTCCCAATTGGCGTCGCACCGCGCCCGGCTGAGCAGGTCGACATGATGCGTGGCGCTTTCCATGAAGGCGATGCGCAGATCGGCGATCAGCGCCTGATCTTCGCCAACGGCTGCCGCCAGGGCTGCGTGAAGGGCGCCGGAATCATAAGACATGGCGACGGACGCTATCTGGCGTGCGTTAAGTTTTGGTAACAGGGCATTTGCGCGGGCGGAAAAACTGCTAGGATGCGGGCATGACAGGGGGCAACAGCAAAATCGTCGAATTTTGGCGAGACGAACCGGGCGCGACCGTTAACGAGTCGCAGGCGGATGATATTTTACTTTTGAAACAGGCTGTTCTGGAAATCGACGATCTGGATGATCCGGCCGATGGCGCTGGCGAAACGATGGTCCGACGGGTGCGCATCGGCCTGTCGCTGCTGGGCGTGGCGTGGACGGGCTTTGCGCTCTGGGCGATGATCATGTCGGGCGATCTGCTGGCCGGGCCGTCCGCCTGGGCCAGCGCTGTCGCCACGCTGACGGCGCCGCTCATCCTGCTGGCGCTCGCCTATCTGCTGCTGGTGCGCAACAGCCGCACCGAATCGCGCCGCTATCTCGATACGGCCCGCGCGCTGCGCACCGAAGCCGATCTGCTGGAACTGCGCCTTGGCCGCATCAGCGCCCAGCTGGAAAGCGCGCGGCAGACGATGCAGGACAAGGCCGAACTGCTCGACAGCTATGGCGCGGCCGCCAGCAGCAATATGGAAGCGTCCGCCGAACTGATCGCCGCGCGCGCGCATTCCACCACCGAACTGGCCGAAAGCGCCGAGCGCGCCGGCATGGCGCTGGTCGAGCGGATGGAAACGCTGATCGGCTCCATTCCCGAACTGGAGGAACGCGCCGGCCGCATGAGCGCGCGGATCATGGACGATGGCCATGCGCTTGCCGAACGCATCGACATGCTGGAGGCCCGACTGCACGCGCTGACCGAAGTGTCGGACGAGGCGCGCACCCGCACGCTGGCTGCCACCAAAAGCCTGTCGAGCCAGCTCACCCAGTTGCAGGAAAACACCCGCGCCGCGACGCAGGAAGTCACCGGCCTGGCCGACATTGCTTCCAGTCGGATCGATGCGACCGCGCAAAGCGCCCGTCAGGCGATGGATCGCAGCCGCCAGGATATGGAGGCGCATGCCGTCGCGCTGACCACCACGATCGAAGCGGCGCAGGCCGGCGTCGCCAGCACCAGCGATCAGGTGCGCGCGTCGCTGGCGGACGATCTTGACGCCATCGGCGGCGCCCTGCGCGCCCGGATCGACAGCATCCTTCATTCTGCGCGGGACAGCTTCGCCACCACCGATCAGGGATTGTCCCGCCGGGCCGAAGCGCTCGAAACGCTGCTGTCCGGCGCGCAAAAGGGCATTGATGCGACCAGCCAGCAGGCGATCGCCGCCCTGTCGCGCGATATGGAAGTGATCGACAGCGATTTGCGCCGCCGGCTGGAGGCCGCGCTGGAACGGGCGCAGGAAAATCTTGCCATCACCAGCGGCGGGCTTTCGACGCAGGCCGATTCGCTCGACGCGCTGATCGCCCGGTCGCGCCAAAGCCTGGACGCCATTGGCGGCGAAACGGTCGCCAGCCTCAGCGACATGATCGGCGATATTGAAAGCCGCCTGCATCAGCTCGACACGATGGTCGAAGGGCAGCGCAGCCTGATGTCCGGCCTGCACGCGGGTCTGCATGATACGATTGCGTCCACCGAAGGCCGGTTCGCCGCGCTGGAGGACAATGCGCTGGCCCGCAGCGAACGGCTGACCGCCGCGCTGGCCCGCATGACCGAGGAGACGCAGCGCATCGACAATGCGCTCACGGCCGGCGGCCTGACCGCCGAGAAGCTGATCGGCGCCGCCGAAACGCTGATGGTTGCGCTCGATTCCAGCGTGCGCGAACTGGATGAAACCTATCCCGGCGCACTGACCCGGTTCGACAATCGCATGGCGCAAAGCCGCGCCCTTCTGGGCAGCACGACGCCCGAAATGGAGCGGCTGGAGGCGATTTCCGAAGCGCTGGTCGGCCGCGCCGAGGAGGCCGAATCGCTGCTGCGCGGCCAGGGCAGCCGTTTGACTGAATGGCTGGAAAGCACGCAGGGCGGCCTTACCGCCAATCGCGAACTCGTCGATCGCCTGCGCACGGCGCTGGATGCCGCCGATCAGGATGCGCGCCGCATCACCGAAGGCGCAGGGCCGCTGCTGGTCACGGCTCTACTGCGCGTCAAGGACACGGCCGATCAGGCGGCGGAACGCGCGCGACAGGCGCTGGGCCGCGCCATTCCGGAGGCCGCGCAACAGCTGGCCGAGGCGAGCGATGCTGCGCTGGAAGGCGTGATCGGCGAAAAGGTGACGGCGCAGATCGAGCAGGTCGCCCGTGTCGCCGAAGAAGCGGTCAAGGCCGCGCATCAGGCGTCAGAACGACTGACCCGCCAATTGCTGACCATCGCCGACACCAGCGCCAATGTAGAACAGCGCATCGTCGAGGCGCAGCAGGCGTCCGAAGATCGAGACCGCGACCATTTCGCCCGCCGATCCGCCTTGCTGATCGAATCGCTCAACAGCACCGCGATCGACGTGGCGAAGATCCTGTCCAACGATGTGACCGATTCGGCCTGGTCGGCCTATCTGAAGGGCGATCGGGGTGTGTTCACCCGGCGCGCAGTCAAGTTGCTGGATGCCGGAGAATCGCGCGAAATCGCATTGCATTATGACAATGACGCCGACTTCCGCGACCATGTGAACCGCTACATCCACGATTTCGAGGCGATGTTGCGGATCATCCTGTCTGCACGGGACGGCAATGCGCTGGGCGTGGCCATCCTCTCGTCCGACATGGGCAAGCTCTATGTCGCGCTGGCCCAGGCGATCGAACGGTTGCGGCAATAAGGTCGGATGGCGGGCCGCAGATAGGCCCGCAAACGCTTGACTAACCCCGATGTGTTTCCTATGCGTTCCTCATACGTTCCACGGAGGACCGCAGCGATGTTGACGCCCAAGCAGCAGGAATTGCTGAGCTTCATTCAGACCCGACTGGAAGAGGGCGGCGTCTCGCCCTCGTTCGAGGAAATGAAGGATGCGCTCGATCTGCGCTCCAAATCGGGCATCCATCGCCTGATCAACGCGCTGGAGGAACGCGGCTTCATTCGCCGCCTGCCTAACCGCGCCCGCGCGCTCGAAGTGCTCAAGCTGCCCGACGCCATGCATCGCGTGCCTGCGCCGGTCGTTGCGCTTCAGCCGAAGGTCGCGCCGCCGGTTCAGCCGCCCATGCTGCCGACCGCCGCCAATGACGTCATTGAAATCCCCCTGCATGGCCGCATCGCGGCGGGCGTGCCGATCGAGGCGATGGAGGGGCACGCCATGCTCTCCGTGCCCGCAGCTTTGCTGGGCGCCGGCGATCATTATGCGCTGGAAGTGTCAGGCGATTCGATGATGGAAGCCGGCATTCTTGACGGCGACTTCGCTCTCATTCAGCGCACCGAGACCGCGCGCGAAGGCCAGATCGTCGTCGCGCTGATCGACGAGGCGGAAGCGACGCTCAAATATTTCCGCCGTGAAGGCGCGAAGGTCCGGCTCGATCCGGCCAATGCGGCCTATGAACCGCAAATCTATGATCCCCGCCAGGTCCGCATTCAGGGCAAGCTCGCCGGCCTGCTGCGCCGCTATAATTAAGGCGTTCGAAACCGGCGGCGCGCAATCCAGGGATGCGCGTCGCCCGGCCTGAAGACGGTGTGAACTTCGCCCGTTTCGAGCGTGATGGACAGGCCGCCGGTGCGCGACAGCAGCCGGCGGTCGATCTTCATCCAGCGCGGCCGACACCAGCGCGGCAACCCGCGGTCGCTGACTACAATATCGGCCGCTGCGCAATCGCGCGCAAAGTCGCGCCGCGCAATCAGCGCATCGCTGCGCGTGAACAGCAATCGCCAGATCCGCTCCGCTTGGTCTTTCACCCGCACGGCGCACAGATCGGTTGAACAGCGCGCGTCGGGCAGGTCGGCAATCGCCGTCAATTCCCCGTCATAGCCCGCGCTTTCCGACAGGACATCGCGCACATAGTCGCCCGCCCGATCGCGCAATATGGCCATGCCCCTATCGGTGCGCACCGCCACATGTCGCCCGTCACCGGTAATCAGCAGGTCTGGCGGCGATGCAAAAAACGTCATCGCCACGCCCGTCACCACTGGCGCCAGCCCCAGCCATCGCACCCGCGTCCGCCACAACAGGCACCAGAGCAACCCCGCCATCGCGACGCCGAACAGACCCATGCCCATCGTCGGCGCGAGCAGCGTCGCCATCGGACTGGCCGACACGCCATGGGCAAGTCCCAGCAGCAGGTTAAGCGTCTGCTCCGTCAGCCACCAGCAGGGCGCGCCCAGCCCGATCACATCCAGCAGCAACGCCAATGCCTCCAGCGGCATGATGATGAAGGTCGTCAGCGGGATCGCAATCAGATTGGCGAATGCACCCAGCAATCCCGCCTTATGAAAATGGAACAGCGCAATCGGCATCAGCACCAGTTCCACGGCGATGCCGGTCGCCAGCATGACCGCCAGCATCCGGCCCGCCTTGCGAATCGCACTTTCATCGCGCGCCACCGCAAAGGCGCGAAAGCGGGGATGCTCGGCCAGCGCGACCAGCGCCGTCACGGCGGCAAAGCTCATTTGGAAACTCGGCCCGGCGAGCGCTTCGGGCCAGAACAGCAGCACGATCAGCGCGCCGGTCGCCACCAGTCGCAGCGTCACCGCATCCCGCCCCATCGCCAGACCGCCCAGCACCAGCAGCGCGGCGACGCAGGAGCGCACCGTGGGCACCTCCGCCCCGGTCAGCAAGGTATAGCCAATTCCGGCGAGCGCGCCGCCGGTGGCGGCGATCAGCATCAGCGGCCAGTCCAGCGCCGCCCGCGCGCTGAGCGCCATCACCCGCATCAACAGGAAGATGACCGCACCGATCAACGCCGTGACATGCAACCCGCTGATGGACAGCAGATGCGCCAGCCCGCTGCGCCGCATCGCCTCCGCATCGCTTTCTGGGATCGCCCCCTGATCGCCGGTCGCCAGCGCGGCGGCGATCCCCTCGGCCGGGCCATCGACCCGATCCACAATATGCCCGAACAGGCGCGCGCGCAGAGATGGTCCGGCGGACGAAGGGCGCAGCATCTCGACCGGCTTCAGCGCCTTGCCGGTCGCGCCAATCCCCTGAAAATAGGCGCGCGCGGCAAAATCATAGCCGCCCGGCACACTGGGCGGCGCGGGCGGCATCAACCGCACCCGGAACCGGATGCGAGCGCCCTGCCCCAATCCCTTCGGCACATCGGCGTCGGCAATATTCACCCGCACCATTGCCGGCAGCATCGGCGCTTCGACCGGCCGCAGCATCACACGCACCATTTTCTGCGCCGGCACCGGCCGCACGCCGACAACATCCCCGGTCAATCGCACGAACATCGCCCGCGCCAGCGGCGGCTGCCCCATCAGGGTGGCCTTGCCCCACACCAGCATGCAACCAAAACAAAGCAATATTGCGCCAGCGACAATCATATGGCGCAACCGCCCGCCAACGGGCAGCATCGCCCCCATGCAGGCTAGGCCAAGCGCCACGCAGCAAAAGGCCAGCCAGGCCATGGCGTGCGGCAGCACAAACCATCCGGCAATGCCGCCGCCCAGCGCAACCGGCGCCCATAGCCCGACCTGTTCCCGCTCCCGTTCCAGCCAGCTTTCAACTGTTTCCATCCCCGTCTGGAACAACAGCGCCCCCCTTGCTCCAAGGGAGGTTTGTCGTGGCTCAAAAGCCGTGCTAGGGGGCGGCGCATCCATGGGTCAGCAAAGGCGAATGTCAGAGAATATGACGGCAAGTGCAACGGGAATGAACAAGCAGGTGGTGACCCGTTTCGCCCCGTCCCCCACGGGGTTCCTCCACATTGGCGGCGCTCGCACAGCGCTCTTCAACTGGCTCTACGCCCGCCACCATGGCGGCAAGTTCCTGCTCCGCGTCGAGGATACCGATCGCGCCCGCTCCACCGAGGAAGCCGTGGCCGCGATCTTCGACGGCCTGGAATGGCTGGGTCTGGGCGGCGACGAGCCGGCCGTCTTCCAGTTCGAACGCACCCCGCGCCACGCGGAAGTCGCCAACCAGCTTCTGGAGGCTGGTCACGCTTATCGCTGCTATGCGACGCCCGAAGAACTGGCCGAATTGCGGGAACAGCAGCGCGCCGCCAAGCAGCCGATGCGCTATGACGGCCGCTGGCGCGACCGTTCGCCGGCAGAAGCGCCCGAAGGCGCGCCCTTTGTCATCCGCATCAAGGCGCCGCAGACAGGCGAAACCGTGATCGAGGATGCGGTGCAGGGCCGCGTGGTCGTGCAGAATGCGGAACTGGACGACATGATCCTGCTCCGGTCCGACGGCACGCCCACCTATATGCTAGCGGTTGTGGTTGACGATCATGACATGGGCGTCACCCATGTCATCCGCGGCGATGATCATCTCAACAACGCCTTCCGTCAGCTTAGCATCATAAAAGCCATGGGCTGGGAAGAACCCACCTATGCGCATATCCCGCTGATCCACGGATCGGACGGCGCGAAATTGTCCAAGCGGCATGGCGCGCTGGGCGTGGACGCCTATCGCGACGACATGGGGATGCTGCCCGAAGCGGTGCTGAACTATCTGCTGCGTCTGGGCTGGGGTCATGGCGATGAGGAGTTCATCCCGCTCGATCGCGCGATCGAACTGTTCGACATCAGCGGCGTGGGCCGCTCCCCGTCCCGTTTCGATATCAAGAAGCTGGAAAATCTGAACGGCCATTATCTGCGCGAAGCCGACGACTCGCGACTGGCCGAACTGGTCGCGCCGCGCATCGCGCAGCGGCTTGGAAAGGTTTTTCCTGAAAACGGACTTGGCATTTTGACACAGGCGATGGCGTCGCTGAAGCCGCGCGCCAAAACCCTTAACGAAATTGCCGAAGGCGCCGAATTTTTGTTCAAAAATTGCCCGCTCGATTTTGACGAGAAGGCATCCGCTCTGCTAGACGATTCCGCGCGCGCGCTGCTGATCAAGACAGCCGACGTTCTCCAGCCCGTCCAGTCCTGGACGGTTGAAGCGATCGAAGACGTTATACGCCGCGTGGCAGAGGATGCGGGCCTGGGCCTTGGCAAGGTGGCGCAACCGCTGCGTGCGGCGCTCACCGGCCGAACGACCTCGCCGGGCATTTTTGACGTCCTCTTCCTGCTTGGGAAAGAGGCGAGCTTGGAACGACTGACCGCTGCAGGGCACGCAACGGCCGGTTGATGGCATACAAGGAGAAAAACATGTCGGATAACAAAGCCAGTTTGACCGTTGGGGGAGAGGCGAAAGACTACGCCATCATGGATGGTACGGTCGGTCCCCAGGTCATCGACGTTCGAAAGCTCTACGCCAACACCGGCATGTTCACCTACGATCCGGGTTTCACCTCGACCGCCAGCTGTGAATCGGGCCTCACCTATATCGATGGCGACGCCGGCGTGCTGCTGCATCGCGGCTATCCGATCGGCCAGTTGGCCGAACAGTCCAGCTTCATGGAAGTCTGCTACCTGCTGCTGAACGGCGAACTGCCTTCGAAGAGCGAACTGGCGGACTTCACCAACACCATTACCCGCCACACCATGATCCACGAACAGCTGACGGCGTTCTTCCGCGGCTTCCGTCGTGACGCGCACCCGATGGCGATCATGGTCGGCGTGGTCGGCGCGCTGTCGGCCTTCTATCACGATTCGACCGACATTAACGATCCCGAACAGCGCCGCATCGCCAGCCACCGCCTGATCGCCAAGATGCCGACGATCGCCGCGATGGCGCACAAATATTCGGTGGGTCAGCCCTTCGTCTATCCGCGCAACGACCTGTCCTACACCGCCAACTTCCTGCGCATGACCTTCTCGGTCCCGGCGGAAGACTATATTCCCGATCCGGTGATCGTGGACGCGATGGACAAGATTTTCATCCTCCATGCCGACCATGAACAGAATGCGTCGACCTCGACCGTGCGCCTTGCCGGTTCGTCGGGCGCCAATCCGTTCGCCTGCATCGCGGCCGGCATCGCCTGCCTGTGGGGTCCGGCGCATGGCGGCGCGAACGAAGCCGCGCTCAACATGCTGCGCGAAATCGGCACCGTCGATCGCATCCCGGAATATATCGCCCGCGCCAAGAACAAGGATGATCCGTTCCGCCTGATGGGCTTTGGCCATCGCGTCTACAAAAATTACGATCCGCGCGCGACCGTGATGCAGAAGACCGCGAAGGATGTTCTGGAAAAGCTGGGCGTCAACGACCCCATCTTCGATGTCGCC
The DNA here is from genome assembly GCF_042647625.1 of Sphingobium rhizovicinum. Classification (NCBI taxonomy): domain Bacteria; kingdom Pseudomonadati; phylum Pseudomonadota; class Alphaproteobacteria; order Sphingomonadales; family Sphingobiaceae; genus Sphingobium; species Sphingobium rhizovicinum. The sequence goes on from NZ_JBHRVU010000004.1 coordinate 1,981,264, forward strand.
AAAGAACTGGAGCAGATTGCGCTCAACGATCCGTACTTCGTCGAAAAGAAGCTCTACCCCAATGTGGACTTCTATTCGGGCGTGATCCTGTCGGCCATCGGCTTCCCGACCGAAATGTTCACCGTGCTCTTCGCCCTCGCCCGCACCGTGGGCTGGGTCGCGCAGTGGAACGAAATGATTTCGGACCCAGCGCAGAAGATCGGCCGCCCGCGTCAGCTGTACACAGGCCCGACCGAGCGCGACTATGTTCCGGTCGACGCGCGCTAAGCGACGGCACCACGGACAGTGAAGAAACGGCGCCCCTGATCGGGCGCCGTTTTTTTGTCGTCGATGGGAATCGGCAAAGCTACGCTTAGCCGACCCGAAATTTTTCCCGCTTGGTCGTTCCATCGTTGCCGCCTAGCGGCGCCTGTATGTCCGACGCCCCCAAAGACGACGTCCGCCTGATCTGGAGCCGCTATTATAGCGCGTTCATTCCCGCGCCGGCTGGCTCCAGCCTTCTCGACCGGCTGAAGGCCGCAAGCGGCGCCATCGGCGGCATCGCCATCACCGGCCTGCTGTGCGGCCTGATGCTGGGCAGCGGCCTAGCGCATCCGTTGCTGGTCGCGCCGATGGGTGCATCTGCGGTGTTACTCTTTGCCGTCCCGGCAAGCCCGCTCGCCCAGCCCTGGCCGGTCCTGGGCGGCAATGTCATTTCTGCGCTGGTCGGCATTTTCGTGGCCAAGGCTGTACCCGATCCCACCATTGCCGCCGCACTGGCCGTCGGCGCGGCCATAGCCATCATGTCGCTGTTGCGCTGCCTTCACCCGCCCGGCGGCGCCGTCGCCCTGTCCGCCGCGCTGGGCGCAAAAACAGTGGCGAGCAGCTATATGTTCGCCCTCGTCCCCGTTGGCGTGAATACAGTGCTGCTGCTGGTCGTCGCCATCCTCTTCCATCGGATCGCCGGACAGAATTACCCCCATGTCGCACCCAAAGCCGTAACACCCCATGATACGGCCGATCCGCCGCCGCTGCTCCGCGCCGGCCCCAGCCATCAGGACATCGCCGATGCCCTCCATGATTTCGGCGACAGGCTGGATGTGGACGAACGCGACCTGCATGCCCTGCTCGCGGACGCTGAGTTGCGCGCCGCCGCCAGAATGACGGGCACGGTGCGCTGCGGCGACATCATGTCGCGCGACATTATGCATGTCGCTGCACATGCCTCCATCGCGCAGGTCCGCGACCTGATGCAGGATCGTGGCCTGCTGTCCCTGCCGGTCATCAGTAATTCCGGCCAGATACAGGGCATCATAGGGGCGCTTGATCTCGCCCGGCCCGGTGCGCAAGCCGCCGACATCGCCCGCCGTCCGCTGCTCGTTCATGCCGACACGCCGGTCGCCCGACTGATCGCGCCGTTCAGCAACGGCCCCCGACGCGAAGCGATCGTGATCGACGCTGATCACCGGCTGCAAGGCCTGATCACCCAGACCGATCTGCTCGCGCTGTTCCTGCTACATTCGCCCGATCAGATCGACGACACATTATCGCGCTGACGCCACCACAATTTTTTTGGGATTGCACCTGTCACCCCGCATGACAGGATCATGGCCATGCAGGATGACATAATGGACCTCTCGCGCCTCAACGACAGCGAGCGCGAGATATTACGGCTCTTGGCGCAGGGGCATACCGCCAAGAGTGTAGCGGACCTGACAGGCCGGTCCGTCGGATCGGTCAATGAACGATTGCGCGACGCGCGGCGCAAGACTGGTGTCAGCAGCAGCCGTGCCCTGTCCCGCGCCTTCGTGGCCCAAGAAAATCGGGACGATTTAATCGATATAGACCCGACAGAAGGCCCTGCGTCAGACCTGCCCGAAGCGGTCGGACCATCCCGGTCCGCGCTGTTTCGAGGAGTTGCCATGACCATCGTCGCCGCCATCGCCCTATCCGCGGGTGCCTATCTGCTCCAGAACGCGCCATCCGCGCCGAAAGCGCCGGTTGAGGAAAGCTATAGTAGTCCGGCAAAGGATGATCCTTTGCTTGCTGGCTCTTTCTTTGGCCCCATGCCTTCGGATCGCTACGTCATGCTGCGTAAGGAAAAGCGTGATGCGCCATGGGCCGATGAAACAGAAAAGGCACTGGTTGCCAGCTATGCCGTCCTGCTGCAAAAATATGGCGTTCGACAGCCTGTCCGGGCGCTTTGCGGCAAAATGACCTGCGAAGTCGCTATGAAGCTAAACCTGTCGGACGATAAGACGACCAGACTAACACGAGACTTGCAGGGGCAGGATTTATCAGACGCGCTCGCCAAAATTGGACTGACATTCTCGACGGGCACATTCGGCGGACCTGGCAAAGGCTATATTCACTCAGCCTACCTGCTCCGCATATCCGCTATCAGCGCTGCTCCAGCACCGACAGGTCAGGCCCCGGAATCGCCGTGATCGCCACATTGGCGAACATGACCAGTCCCGCCAGGATCATCAGCACGCCCCGCTTGCGGTCGCCCTTCTTCGCGATCGTATAGATGCCGCCCCCGGTCAGCAGCGCGCCCGCCAGCATCAAAATGGATAAAATCGTTCCAGCCATGCCGCTTGGCATAGAGGGCGCGCTCCATGGTGGCAATTGCGCGCCTCTCCCCCTATGAGGCCCGCAGAAACGAATCACCCCATGGACGCAGGGGCCGCACCTATGAAAATCGCCATCGCTTCCGATCATGCCGCCGTAGACCTGAAGGCGGAACTTGCCCAATGGCTGCGCGACGAAGGGCATGAGGTCGATGACCTTGGCCCGGCGACCGCCGACCGGGTCGATTATCCCGATTATGGTTACAAGCTTGCGACGGCCGTTGCTTCGGGCGCGGCCGAACGGGGCATTGCCCTGTGCGGTTCCGGCATCGGCATTTCGATTGCGGTCAATCGCAACCCGGCCTGTCGCTGCGCGCTGGTGGGCGAACCGCTTTCCGCTGCCCTGTCGCGCGAGCATAATGACGCCAATGTGCTGGCCATGGGCGCGCGCCTGACCGGCGTGGACATGGCCAAGGCCTGCGTTACGGCTTTCCTCTCCACCGAGTTCGGCGGTGGCCGCCATGCCGGCCGCGTCGAAAAACTATCCCAGCCCGCGCTCTGAAAGGACGTTTCGATGAGCACTGACACCCTAGCCCCCGCCATCCGTCAGGACGGCTTCTTCAGCGAATCGCTCGCCAGCGCGGACCCGGAAATCTTCGGCGCGATCGGCAAGGAACTGAAGCGCCAGCAGGACAAGATCGAACTGATCGCGTCCGAAAACATCGTGTCGAAGGCCGTGCTGGAAGCCGCCGGCTCGATCTTCACCAACAAATATGCCGAAGGCTATCCGGGCAAGCGCTATTATGGCGGCTGCGAATATGCCGACGTGGTGGAAACCCTCGCGATCGAGCGCGCCAAGCAGCTGTTCGGCGCCAACTTCGCCAACGTCCAGCCCAATAGCGGCAGCCAGATGAACCAGGCCGTGTTCCTGGCGCTGCTCCAGCCGGGCGACACCTTCATGGGCCTCGACCTGTCGTCGGGCGGCCACCTGACCCATGGGTCGCCGGTCAACATGTCGGGCAAGTGGTTCAACCCGGTGGCCTATGGCGTGCGTGAAGATGACCACACCATCGACATGGACGAAGTCGCCCGCATCGCCCGCGAGTGCAAGCCCAAGCTGATCATCTGCGGCGGCACGGCCTATTCGCGCGTCTGGGACTTCAAGCGCTTTCGTGAGATCGCTGACGAAGTGGGCGCCTATCTGCTGGCCGACATGTCGCACTTCTCCGGCCTCGTTGCCGGCGGCGCGCACCCCTCGCCGGTTCCCTATGCCCATGTCACCACCACCACGACCCACAAGTCGCTGCGCGGTCCGCGTTCGGGCATCATCCTGTCCAACGACGAGGCGATCGCCAAGAAGCTGAACAGCGCGATCTTCCCCGGCCTTCAGGGCGGCCCGCTGATGCACATCATCGCCGCCAAGGCGGTGGCGTTCAAGGAAGCGCTGACGCCCGAGTTCAAGGCCTACGCCCATCAGATCGTCGCCAATGCCCGCGCGCTTGCTGAAACGCTGAGCGACGCCGGCCTGTCGATCGTGTCGGGCGGCACCGACAATCATCTGATGCTGGTCGACCTGCGCGCCAAGAACACCACGGGCAAGGCAGCGGAAAAGGCGCTCGATCGCGCCTATATCACCTGCAACAAGAATAACGTGCCCTTCGACACGGCCAGCCCGTTCGTCACCTCCGGTGTCCGCCTCGGCACCCCGGCCGGCACCACCCGCGGCTTCCGCGAGGAAGAATTCCGCGAAATCGGCCGGCTGATCGCCGAAGTGGTCGAAGGCCTGAAGCGCAATGGCGACGAAGGCGACGGCCAGGTCGAACAGCATGTCCGCGAAAAGGTGCTGGGCCTGACGGCGCGCTTCCCGATCTACTAAGACCAAGAGCCGTTCGTTTCGAGCTTGTCGAGAAACGGGTTCCACGACATCGTTTCCCGACCCGGCTCGAAGCGAACGGAGATTATTGAATGCGCTGCCCCTTCTGTTCCCATGAAGACAGCCAGGTGAAGGACAGCCGGCCCACGGAAGATGGCAACGCCATCCGCCGCCGCCGCCAGTGCGAAGCGTGCGGCGCGCGCTTCACCACCTTCGAGCGCATCCAGCTCCGCGACATCTGGGTGGTGAAAAGCGAAGGCCGCAAGGAAGCGTTCGAGCGGGACAAGCTGGCCCGCTCCATCGGCATCGCCTGCCGCAAACGGCCGATCGATCCCAGCCGCATTGAAAAGTTGATTTCCGGCATTCAGCGGCAGCTGGAGACCAGCGGCGACGGCGAAGTGCCGGCCCGCGCGATCGGCGAAATGGTGATGGAAGGGCTGAAACGCCTCGACAGCGTCGCCTACATCCGTTTCGCCAGCGTCTATAAGGACTTCACCGACGCAAAGGCGTTCGAGGAATTCGCCAGCACGGTGAAGGAAGTCGGGCGGGAGTGATGGTCCCTCCGCCGTTCGGTTCGAGCTTGTCGAGAACCTTCTAGCGGATTAGCGAGATAAGCTGATTATCTCTACCTCCGTTCAGTTCGAGCCTGTCGAGAACCTCGCGCGCCATGAGTTTTTGGGTCTATATCCTCCGCTGCTCGGACGGCACCTATTATACCGGACACACGGATGATCTGGAGCGGCGCTTCGCACAGCATCAGACCGGAGAGCTACCGGGATATACCCATGACCGACGCCCGGTCGAATTGGTTTTCAGTGAGACTTTCACGGACAGGATCGACGCCCTGGAACGCGAACGTCAGGTAAAGGACTGGTCCCGCAAGAAGAAGGAAGCGCTGATCCGCGGCGATTGGAACGCCGTTTCCGATGCAGCCCGCGCTCGACCCTGGCTCGAACCGAACGGAGGCGCTAGAGGCTCAGCCCCTACTCAGGACGAACGGTGTTAATATGGCAGAAGAAAACTCCCCCCTCCCCCCCGTCATCGTTCTGGTCCGCCCGCAACTGGGCGAGAATATCGGGAAGGCTGCGCGCGCGATGCTGAATTTCGGGCTGACCGAAATGCGCCTCGTCACCCCGCGTGACGGCTGGCCCAATCCCGATGCGGGTCCGGCAGCCGCCGGCGCAGACTTCATCCTCGACAAGGCGGAAGTCTATGAAACGCTGGCCGATGCGGTCGCGGACTGCGCCCATGTCTACGCCACCACCGTCCGCAAGCGCGGCGTCACCAAGCCGGTTGTCACACCCGAAGAAGCCGCGCGCAAAATCCATACGGCACAGGGCCGCAGCGCCTATGTCTTCGGCCCCGAACGCTCAGGCCTGGAGACGGAGGATGTCGCCGTTGCGCGCAAGATCCTCACCGTCCCGATCAACCCGGAATTCGGATCGCTCAATCTGGCGCAGGCGGTCATCCTGTGCGCCTATGAATGGTCGAAAAATGCCGATCTGGCGCAACCGACCGTTACCGAGCTTGGCGAACCCGCCCCGCAGGTCGAACTGGAAGGCATGATTGAGCAACTCAACACGCTGCTGGAGAAGGTCGGCTATTTCTTCCCGCCCGACCGTGCGCCAGCGACCAGGCTGACGCTGCGCAACCTGCTGACCAAGCCGGGCTGGAACCATCTGGAGGTGCGCACACTACGCGGCGTGCTATCCCACCTCAACCGCCCGCGCGAACGCTGAAACGCCCCTCTCCGTTCAGTTCGAGCTTGTCGAGAACCCTCGCGCAAGGGTTCTCGACAAGCTCGAACTGAACGGATGTAGAGACGCCTATCCCCGCGTCCGGTCATATTCCGCCATTTCATAGGCGATCGACGCTTCGACCAGTTGCTCCCAGAGGTCGGCAATCACGTCTCCGGGCGCGCCGATCCGCTCCGCCTCTGCGCGCGCCTGATCGATCACCTGCGTCTTGCGCGCTTCGTCGCGCACGGCGCTGCGGTCGGGCTTGATCCGGGCGGCGGCGCGCATATGGGCGAAACGCTGGCCGAGCAGGGCGACGATCTGGCGATCCAGTTCGTCGACGCCCGCGCGCACCTGCGTCATGCTGGTATAGCTGTCTGGGTTCATGCCCGCGGGATTTAAGCCGCTGCGCCATCCCTGTCGAGGCCCAGTCCGCGCTTGACATATCCCCGTCACATGGCCATAGGCGCGCCTTCGCGATTGGCCCCGCATCCCGGTGAAGCGGTGGCCCTGTCCCTGAAATATGGAAACAGGCGATGACCGGGAAGCCTTCGCCCTCCGCATTTGCGGACCCCTGATTTGGAATTAGGCGGTTTTCGGATCAGGAGGGCGGATAACGTAGTAGCAGTTGTAAGGAATTACCTATGTCGAAGCGCTCCAGCGCCAAGTATAAAATCGACCGTCGCATGGGCGAGAATATTTGGGGTCGCCCCAAGTCGCCCGTCAACAAGCGCGAATATGGTCCCGGTCAGCACGGCCAGCGCCGCAAGGGCAAGATGTCGGACTATGGCATCCAGCTGCGCGCCAAGCAGAAGCTGAAGGGTTACTACGGCGACATCACCGAAAAGCAGTTCAAGAAGAACTATTTCGAAGCCAGCCGCATGAAGGGCGACACCGGCCAGAACCTGATCGGTCTGCTGGAACGCCGCCTGGACGCCGTCGTGTACCGCGCCAAGTTCGCGCCGACCATCTTCTCGGCGCGTCAGATCGTTTCGCACGGCCACATCTATGTGAACGGCGTGAAGTGCAACATCGCCTCGCGTCTGGTGAAGCCGGGCGACGAAATCACCCTGGGCAAGAAGGCGCAGGAAATGGCGCTGGTTCTGGAAGCACAGAGCCTGCCCGAGCGCGACATCCCCGACTATGTGTCGCCCGATGGCGCCGCGAAGATCACCTATGTCCGCGTTCCGACGCTGGACGAAGTGCCTTACCCGGTGAAGATGGAACCGAATCTGGTCGTCGAATTCTATTCGCGCTAATCGGTTTTCCGATCCAGTTACAAAGAAGGGCGGCCCCACAAGGGACCGCCCTTTTTCTTTACGCCCGCAACATTCTTGCACACCCTTTGGGCTGGTGGCATTCACCTGCGCATTCGTAAAATAAAGGGTAATCCCATGCGCACGTCCTTTGCGGCAATCGCCGCCATTCTCGCCCTGTCGGCGTCGGCCGCAGCCAATGCAGCCCCCGCCAAATCCGTCCAGCCTTCGGTCGACACGATGAAGCGGCTGGTGCAGACCTTGTCGTCCGACGCCTTTGAAGGACGCGCGCCCGGCACGGCGGGCGAGGAAAAGACGCTGGCGCTCCTCGCCGCCGAATTTGGCAAGCTGGGCCTGAAGCCCGGCAACAAGGGCAGCTGGTTCCAGGATGTGCCGCTGGTCGAAATCAACGCGAAAAATGTGTCCGCGCTCAGCTTTACCGGCGGAAAGACGCCCGTCACCGCCGCCTATGGCCCGGAAATGGTGATCGGCACCTATCGCACCACGGAAAAGCATATCGACGTGAAGGACAGCCCGGTCGTTTTCGTCGGCTATGGCATCAATGCCCCGGAAAAGGGCTGGAACGATTATGCCGGCCTCGATGTGAAGGGCAAGACGGTCGTCATATTGGTCAACGATCCCGATTATGAGACGCAGGGGTTGACCGGCCCGTTCAACGGCCGCGCCATGACCTATTATGGCCGCTGGACCTATAAATATGAGGAAGCCGCGCGGCAGGGCGCCGCTGCCGCGATCATCGTGCATGACACCGTCCCCGCCGCCTATGGCTGGAACGTCGTGCAGTCGAGCTGGACCGGCGCGCAGCATGTCGCCGACAGCGCCGACGGCAATGCCGGGCAGAGCCAGGCGATCGGCTGGGTAACGAAGGACAAGGCCGCCGCCCTCTTCGCCAGCGCAGGGCTGGACCTCGACGCGCAGATGGCCGCCGCCAAGAAGCCTGGTTTCAAGGCCGTGCCGCTGACCGGCATCACCGCCAACGTCTCCTTCGACAATGATCTGCGCAGGCATAGCTCGAAGAATGTCGTCGCCCTGCTTCCCGGCAAGACGCGCCCCGACGAATATGTGCTGTACAGCGCCCATTGGGATCATCTGGGGCATTGTGAAGCCGCGCCCGACGGCGACGACATCTGCAACGGCGCCGTCGACAACGCCACCGGCACCGCCGCGCTGGTTGCACTGGCCCAGGCCAATGTGAAGGCCGGGCCGACCGACCGCAGCCAGGTGTTTCTGGCCGTCACCGGCGAGGAATCGGGCCTGCTGGGCTCCGACTATTATGGCAAGAACCCGGTCTTCCCGTTCAGCAAGACCGTAGGCGGCGTGAACATGGACGCCCTGTCGGTCGCTGGCCTTGCGAAGAATGTCGTGGTCATCGGCAAGGGCAAGTCGCAACTGGACGGCTATCTCGACCGCGCCCTTGCCGCACAGGGCCGCGTCGCCACGCTCGAACCCACCCCGGAAAAGGGCTATTATTACCGCTCCGACCATTTCAGCTTCGCCAAGCATGGCCTGCCGATGCTCTATTTCGAAGGTGGCGAGGATCTGGTGAAGGGCGGCACCGCAGCGGGCATGGCCGCCGCGGAGGATTATACCGAACATCGCTATCACGGCCCCAAGGACGAATATGATCCCAACTGGGACTGGACGGGCATCTCCGCTGACCTGAAACTCTATTATGATGTCGGCCGCGCGCTCGCGACGACGACCGACTGGCCCAACTGGGTGGAGGGCGACGAATTTCGCCCCATTCGCGACAAGGACCGGGCCGGCAAATAAGATTGCGGCCGGCGGCGGATAGGTCCGCCGCCGGCCGGTTCAGGACAGGGGCGATGCAGGAAAGCGACCTGACCGTCCGGGCATTTTGCCTGTCCTACAGCGTCGCGCGCTTCCATCCTGCGATCGGCTCCTTCCACTGTCGATCAAGGACGCGCTGGCAACCTTCCCGCGCCGGCCCGGCTGGAGCATTTTGAAGTCATCTGGAACAGATGATGGCTCGCAAAATGCGGAAAAAAGACTCTTAGGGCGTGGTGCGGTTCAATCTAATCGCATCGCGCCCTAAGGTGACATAAGGTGACAATTCCACGCGCATTTTGCGTCTCTTTTGTCACTTTACGGGATTTGCCATCTGTTTTGGATGACTTCAAAATGATCCGGTCTTGCCTTCATGGGAGCCTGACGATGCGCAATCCTGCCCTCCTGTTCCTGTCCATGCTGATCGGTGGCGCCGCCATGGCGCGGAACGCACCCGGATCACCGCCGCACGATATGCCCGCCCCTGTCACCATTCGGGTCGAACCATCCGCCATCGGCATCCATGAAGTGGAGCAGGCCCGTGCGGTCATCCGCAAGGCGCGCAAGAGCGGCGCACTGGACAGGAAGGAGGCGCGCCGCCTGCGCCGTGAAGCCGACCGGGCACAGGCGCTGGCCGACCGCAACGGGCGCGACGGCCTCAGCTATTCGGAGCAACGCGAACTGGATATGCAGGGCCGTGCGCTGCAAAGCCTGACCGAAGGACAGCGCAGCCAGCCGCGCCGCCCCTGATCCGTCATTGCCCGGCCGGCGAATAGGTCCAGTTCTGCGCCCCGCTGCCGTCCATCATCGCCGTTTCCGCCATCAGCAACCGCCCTTCGCGCCAGTAACGGATGCGCTGGGGATAATCATGCGCCGGATTGGCGAAGGTCACGTCGCGAACGCCCTGTTCGACAACAGGAAAGACGGTCGCCGCGCCACCTTCGGGCGCGCCATGAAAAGCCAGCGATCCGTCCGCCGCCCGCACGATCCGCATGACTTCCCAACTCCGCAGGCTTTCGCCCCGTCCCGTGCGCCCTACGCCGATCATCGTGCCGCCACGCGGCAGCGTCCACACTTCCTCGCTCCACCGATCGCCATTTTGCTGCTGCCATTCGCCGGTCAACCAATCCGGCAACTCCGCCGCCTGCGCGCCGGGCGCCAGCATCAACAGCATGGCGGCGGCAATGGCGGAAACTCTTGTCTTCATGGCTTTCGCCCTCTGTCCACATGCGATCCGGCACGCTATGGAGCGCGCATCATTCCCGCACTTTACGGATCGGCGCTTCCGCCGAGCAAGGATAAAAAGCCATGACTTTCCGCATGCCCGCCGAATGGGCGCCGCACGACTGGACCTGGATCGGCTTTCCGACCAACCCCGCCGAATGGCCCGGCGCGTTCGATGGCGCCCGGCAACAGATCGCCGATTTCGCCAGCGCCCTCCACGCCGATGGCAAGGGTGAGGAAGTCCGCCTGGTGGTCGCCAACGAAGATGATGCCGCCGCCGCCCGCACGCTGGCCGCGCCGGGTGTCTCCATCGCCGTCCATAAGCTGGGCGACGTCTGGCTGCGCGACACTGCGCCAATCGCCGTGCTGAACGGCACGGGCGGCCGGGCGCTTGTCGATTTCGGCTTCAACGGCTGGGGCGGCAAATATCAGATGCCCGGCGACGAGGATATTGGCGCGCGCCTTGCCGCAACCACCGGCCTGCCCACCTCCACCCAGCATTGGGTGTTCGAAGGCGGCGCGATCGACACCGATGGCACCGGCCTGTTCGTCACCACCGAACAATGTCTGCTCAATCCCAACCGCAACCCTGATCTGGACCGCGGCAAGATCGAAACCTTGCTGGCCGGCGCGCTGGGCCTGTGCGACATGCTGTGGCTGGGCGACGGCCTGCTCAATGATCATACCGACGGTCATGTCGACAATCTCGCCCGCTTTGTGGCGCCGGGCAAGCTGGCGTTGCCGATCGCCACGACGGACGACGATCCCAACACCGCCATCTATGCCGACGCCCGCGCCCGCGCGAAGGCGCATGGCGTGGAGGTGGTCGACATCCCCTCGCCCGGCCTTGTCATCGTGGACGGCGAAGCGATCCCGGCCAGCTACATGAACTTCTATGTCGGCAACGCCGCCGTCATCGTGCCCATCTATGGCCAGCCCAATGATCAGGCCGCGCTCGACGCCTTCCGCCCCTTCTTCCCCGGCCGGGAGATTGTCGGATTGCGCAGCGACGCCATATTGTCGGGCGGCGGCAGCTTCCATTGCTGCAGCCAGCAAATGCCCAGCCTGTAACCCTTGTTCCGTTCGGACTGAGCCTGTCGAAGCCCGGCAATTTTCTGTAAGAACAGCCCTTCGACACGCTCAGGGCGAACGGTGAGAGAAACGAACCATGACCAAAGTGACCGTCGCCGCGCTCCAACTCGCCTTTTCGGACGACAGGACCGACAATATCGCCATGGTGGCCGATCATGTGCGCAAGGCCGCGATGCGCGGCGCAAAGATCATCCTGCCGCCCGAATTGTTCGAAGGCCCCTATTTCTGCCGGGTCGAGGATGAGGCGCTGTTCGATAACGCCCTGCCCACCGACGAGCATCCTGCCGTACAGGAAATGCGCAAGCTGGCCAAGGAACTGGGCGTCTATATTCCGACCAGCTTCTTCGAACGCGACGGCCATCATTATTACAACTCGCTCGCCATGATTGATGATGCGGGCGAGATTATGGGCGTCTATCGCAAGAGCCATATTCCCGATGGTCCGGGCTATGAGGAAAAATATTATTTCCGCCCCGGCAACAGCGGCTTCAAGGTTTGGAAGACGAAATATGGCACCATCGGCGTCGGCATCTGCTGGGACCAATGGTATCCCGAAACCGCGCGCTGCATGGCGCTGATGGGTGCGGAAATGCTATTCTATCCGACCGCAATCGGCTCCGAACCCTATGATGCGGACCTCGACACCAGCCGCATGTGGCGCCGCGCGATGATCGGTCATGCGGTCAGCAACTGCATGCCAGTGATCGCTGCAAACCGGATCGGGGATGAAGAAGGCCAGAAATTCTACGGCCACAGCTTCATCAGCGACGAATGGGGCGATTATCTGGCCGATGCCGACGCGAAAGACAGCGGCGCGCTGGTCGCCACGCTGGACCTTGCCAAAGCGAAGATCCACCGCGCCGGCATGGGCTTCTTCCGCGATCGCCGCCCTGAGCTTTACGGCCGCATTGCACAGGACATCTGAGCATGACGGACACCCCCTCCGCCCTGATCGACGCGCGCATCGCTGCGCTGGGCGACTGGCGGAGGGATATGCTGGCGCAGGTCCGCGCGCTCATCCACCGCGCCATCCCCGATGTGGTGGAAACGTGGAAATGGCGCGGCGTGCCGGTCTGGGAAAAGGACGGCATAATATGCACCGGCGAAAGCTATAAGAGCGCGGTCAAGCTGACCTTCGCAAAGGGCGCGGCGCTGGATGATCCATCCAGCCTGTTCAACGCCAGCCTCGACGGCAATGTCCGCCGCGCCATCGACCTGCATGAAGGCGACAGGATCGACGAGCCCGCCTTCATCGCCCTGATATTGGCTGCGGCGGCCCACAATGCCGCCAAACCCCGAAAGACACGCAATTGACGACCGAAGAATCCCCCATCATCGCGCAAGAAGCCGTCGTTGAGGGCAACTCCGACCTGAGCCGACCGCAGAAGCGCATGCTCAAACGGCTCTACAATGCCCGCACCGTTCCGATCCTGGTCGATGATCGCGCGTTCCTCGCCTATCGCGACGCCGCGCGCTATCTTCTGTCTCTGCCGGTGGATGCGCGGGAGGCCGCCTATGCCGTCATGAAGGCGCATGTCAAAGACAAGACGCGATAACGTGGCGAACGGCCCCCATCTCTACGCTCTGGCGCTGGGATCGAACCGGCCCCTCTCCGCACGCCGCACGCCCACGCGCCTGCTGGCAGAGGCCGCTGCGCTGATCGGCGATGAAGCGCGGGTGATTGCCGTATCCCCCATGATCCTGACGCCACCGCTCGGCCCATCATCCCGCATCTTCGCCAATGGCGCGCTGCTGGTGGAAAGCGCGCTGCCGCCGCTTGCCATGCTGTCCTTTCTCCAGTCGATCGAAAGCCGGCTCGGCCGCCGCCGCCACCGACGCTGGGGCGCGCGCAGCATCGACATCGACATCATCCTCTGGTCGGGCGGCCAATGGCGCAGCCGCACGCTCACTATCCCCCACGCAGCCTTTCGCATACGCGCCTTCGTATTGACCCCGTTGCTGGCCGTGGCTGGCGACTGGCGCGACCCAATCACCGGCTTCGCCGTTCGCCATCTTCACGCCCGGCTACAAAAAAGCAAAAGCCAAGGTTGACCATCCGCCCCCGCGCCATTAGGGCGACCTCCACCGCACGGAAGGGTCCATAGCTCAGTCGGTAGAGCAACTGACTTTTAATCAGTAGGTCACTGGTTCGAACCCAGTTGGACTCACCATTTTCCTCCATTGGCGCTGCGATGCGCGTCCGCTACGCAAGGCGGACCATATGGAGAATAGTGCATGACCGTCATCCTGACATCCCGCCCCATTTATCAGGGGTGGCTCAACCTGTTGATGGTCGATCTGCGCGCCGCCAATGGCGACGAGTTCGAACGCCATGTGGTCGAAATGAATCGCGCCGTCGCGGTGCTGCCCTATGATCCGGTGCGGCGCGTGGCGCTGACCGTATCGATGCCGCGCACCCCCGTCATGCTCGCGGGCCTTCCCGACATGATGGAGGCGATCGCCGGCATATTGGAGGATGAACCAGCCGAATGCGCCCGTCGCGAAGCGCTGGAGGAAGCCGGCGTGCAACTGGGCGACCTGCTGCACATCGGCCAGATCTGGAGCATCCCCAGCGTCAGCACCGAGAAGATCGATTATTTTCTCGCGGAATATCAGGCGAGCGACCGGATCGCGGCCGGCGGCGGATTGGACGATGAGCAGGAGAATATCACCGTCCACGAACTCCCGCTCGATGATCTATGGACGATGTTCGCCAAAAAGCGGATCCATGACGGCAAGCTCGCCATATCGCTGATGGCGCTACGGCTGCGGCGCCCGGACCTGTTCAGCGTGCCGGTCGCCTGATTTCGATCGCGCGGGCCGGCACCTCCACTGCGCCGTCGGGCAAGTGGAACTGGCAGGCAGCATCGCTGCCATTGACGCAGATGGCCAGGCCGCTCGCCCGATAGCGCAGCGCCAGACGCTTGCGGTCCATGTCTTCCCATTGCCCCGCATCCAGCGGCCTGCCATCCTCGTTCAGCCACTCGACACCGGCATCGGACAATATGGCCGTTCCTCGCAACTCCGCCGCCTCCGCCCGCAAGGCCGCCAGCGCGAAGGCATGAGCCTCCACTTCCCGGTCGCGCCTTGTCCAGTCGATCCAGCTGATCGCATTATCCTGCGCATAGGCATTATTGTTGCCCTGCTGGCTGCGGCCAAATTCGTCCCCAGCCGTCAGCATAATCGCCCCGCGCGAACAGAAGAGGGTGGAGAGCAGCGCCTTAACGTCGCGTTGCCGCGCCGCCTGCACCTGTGGATCGTAGCACGCCCCCTCGACGCCATTGTTCCAGCTGAAATTCTCGCCATGGCCATCGCGGCCATTTTCGCCATTGGCGTTATTGTGCCGCTGTTCATAGGCAGTGACGTCGGCCAGCGTGAAACCGTCATGCGCCGCGAGGAAATTCACGCTGCGGGTCGCCGCCGATCCGCCGAATATGTCGGATGATCCCGTCAGCCGCGTGGCGAAAGCCCCGATCATCCCGGCGTCCCCGCGCCAGAAGCGCCGCATATCGTCGCGATAGCGGTCATTCCATTCCAGCCAGCCTTCGCCAAAACGCCCCAGTTGATAGCCGCCCGGCCCTATGTCCCAAGGTTCGGCGATCAGGATGCGGTCTGCCAGCACAGGGTCTGCCCGTATCTCCTGCAACAATGGCGCAGCCGGATCGAACCCATGCTCCATTCGCCCCAGCGCCGGGCCAAGATCGAAGCGAAAACCGTCTATCCCCGCCTGTTCCACGAAATGGCGCAGCGAATCGAGGATCAGGCAACGCACCACCGGATGGTTGCAGGCAATGCTGTTGCCGGTCCCGGTATCGTTGATCAGCCGCCCGTCGGCCTCATGCCGGAAATAGCTGCGCGCATCCAGCCCGCGCAGCGACAGCGTCGGGCCAAGCGCGTCGCTTTCCCCGTCATGATTATAGACCATGTCCAGGATCACGCCGATGCCCGCTTCGTGCAGCGCCGCCACCGTATTACGCAGCTCGGCAAGGCCGTCCGGCGCCAGACGCGGGTCGATCGCGAAATAGCTGACCGGATTATAACCCCAATAATTGGTCAGCCCCAACGGTCCCAGATGCCGCTCATCGATCCAGGCGTTGATCGGCATCAGTTCGATCGCGGAAACGTGCAGCGCCTTGAGATGCGCGATCACCGCCGGATGGGCGAGCGCGGCGATGGTGCCCCGCTGCGCTTCCGGCACATCGGGATGCAACATGGTGAAGCCGCGCACCTGCACTTCATAGACAAGCCCGCCAGGGTCGAAACACGGCGACGCCATCGGCATGGGCGGCAGGGCGTCCATCACCACCCCCTTGGGCATCAAGGACGCCGTATCGACGCCCTCGCCCCGTGGTGCGGCCAGCAACGGATCATAGACAAAAGCCCGGTCGGTCGCCTGAGCATAAGGATCGATCAGCAGCTTGTCGGGATCGAACCACAGGCCCGCGCCTGGATCATAATGGCCATCGGCACGCAACCCATAGCGCGCTCCCACACCCACGCCCGCCGCTTCGACATGCCAATATCCCTCGGCATCGCGCAGCATGGGCAGGCGGGTTTCGCGATCCTGCGCATCGAACAGGCAAAGCCACAACTGGCTGGCGTCAGGCGACCAGACGGTAAAGCGCGTCCCCTGCGCCTGTACCGTCGGCCCCGGCGTCATGCCGCCTCCGCGATCAGCGATCGATAGAGCGCGGCATAGCGCGCCGCGCTGTGCGTCCAGGAAAAATCGGCGCGCATGCCCGCGCGCTGCATCGCCTGCCAGGCCAACTTGTCGCGATACAGGTCGACCACCCGGTTGATCGCGCCATGCAGCGCCAGCAGGTCGGATGGCGTAAACACCACGCCCGTCGCTGCGCCCGCCGCCACCGCCGCTTCATTGGCGTCGATCACCGTGTCGGCCAGCCCGCCGACCCGCGCCACCACCGGCACGCAGCCATAGCGCAGGCCGTAAAGCTGGGTCAGGCCGCAGGGTTCAAAGCGCGACGGGATCAGGATCGCGTCGCCCCCCGCCTGCAACAAATGCGACAGCGGCTCATCATAGCCGATCTGCACGCCGATTCGCCCGCGATGCCGGTCCGCCGCGCCCAGTAGCGCACCTTCCAGCGGATGATCGCCAGATCCCAGCACCGCCAGCTTCGCGCCTGCGCCGACCAGATGATCCAGCGCCTCGACCAGCAAATCCATGCCCTTCTGCCATGTCAGGCGACTGACGATGGTGAAGATCGGCGCATCGTCCTGATCCAGCCCGAAGCGCCGCTCCAGCGCGCGCCGGTTCACCGCCCGCTCGCCCAGCGTCCGCGCGCCATAGGCTTTTGGGATCAGCGCATCGGCGGCCGGGTTCCAAATGTCGATATCGACCCCGTTCAATATGCCGTGCAGCCGGTCGACACGGCCATTGATCAGGCCGTCCAGCCCCATGCCATGAACCGAAGACCGGATTTCCTGCGCATAGGTGGGGCTGACCGTGGTGATCGCATCCGCCGAAACCAGGCCCGCCTTCAGATAGCCGATGCCGCCATAATATTCGACGCCATCCACGCCCCAGGCTTCGGACGGCAGGCCCAGTCCGCCGAAAATCCCGGCGCTGAACCGCCCCTGAAAGGCCAGATTGTGGATCGTCACCAGCTTGGGCACGGATGCCGCCGGGCCAAAGCGCATATAGGCCGCGGTCATCGCCGCCTGCCAGTCATGGACATGGACAATATCGGGCCGCCATCCCTTCAACGCCCCTTCGGCGACATCCGCCCCGGCGCGCGACAAAGCGGCAAAGCGCCGCCAATTGTCGGCCCAGTCATTGCCGCCATGATCGCCATAGGGACCGCCTTCGCGCGCGAAAAAGTCGGGCGCGTCCAGCACCAGCAGGTCCAGCCCCTCGACCTGCGCGGACAGGATCGTCGCTGGCACGCCGAACAGATCGTCATAACGGCGCACCGCCTTCGCCTTCCCGAGCCGGGCAATGACGGACGGATAGCCCGGGACCAACGTACGCACCGCCACGCCATGGCCAGCCAGCGCGCCGGGCAGCGCGCCGACAACGTCTGCCAGCCCCCCGGTCTTGATCAGCGGATAGATTTCGGATGCGACGGACAGCAGCTTGATGGTCATGGGTCAGGTCAGGCCGCCAGTTGATCGATCATCGCCTGCGTCACCAGACAGATGCCGCTTTCGGTGCGGCGGAAACGCTGGGCATCATAATCGGGATTTTCGCCGATGATCAGGCCGGGCGGAATGATGATCCCGGAATCCACCACGCATTTATGCAGCCGCGCACCACGCCCGATCTCGCAATTGGGCATGATGATGCTCTCCGTGACGGACGAAAAACTGTGCGTGCGCACACCTGAAAACAGCAGACTGCGGTGCAGCGACGATCCCGACACGATGCAGCCGCCCGCCACCAGCGACGATGTGGCCGATCCGCGCCGGCCATCCTCATTATGCACGAACTTGGCCGGCGGGGTGACTTCCGAATAGGTCCATAGCGGCCAGCTGCGGTCATACAGATCCAGGCTGGGAACGACATCGGTCAGGTCGATATTCGCCTGCCAATAGGCGTCGATCGTGCCGACGTCCCGCCAATAGGGCACCAGTTCGCTTTCTGCCCGCACGCAGCTGCTGGAAAAACGATGCGCCACCGCTTTGCCATGCTTGACGATATAGGGAATGATGTCCCCGCCAAAATCGCGCTTGCTGTTCGGGTCGTCGGCATCGCGCAGCAATTGTTCGATCAGGAAGCGGGTGCGAAAGACATAGATGCCCATCGACGCCAGCGCCATGTCGGGCTGGCCGGGGATGGCCGGCGGGTTCTTGGGCTTTTCGACAAAGGCGGTGATGACGTCCGCTTCGTCCACATGCATGACGCCGAAGCCGACCGCCTCCTTGCGCGGCACTTCCAGACAGCCCACGGTCACATCCGCACCGCTATCCACATGCTGCTGGAGCATCAGTTCATAGTCCATCTTGTACACATGGTCGCCCGCCAGAATGACCATATATTCGGGCGCATAGCTTTCGATGATGTCGATATTCTGGAACACGGCGTCAGCGGTGCCTTCATACCACTGGCTTTCGGAAATGCGCTGGCTGGCGGGCAATATGTCGAAACTCTCGTTGCGTTCGGGACGCAGGAAGTTCCAGCCGCGCTGTAAATGGCGGATCAGCGAATGCGCCTTATATTGCGTCGCCACGCCGATGCGGCGGATGCCGCTGTTCAGTGCATTGGATAGGGCGAAGTCGATGATCCGCGCCTTGCCGCCGAAATGGACCGCAGGCTTGGCGCGTCGGTCGGTCAGTTCGGACAGGCGGCTGCCGCGTCCCCCGGCCAGAACATAGGCCATGGCGTCACGCGCGATCGGCTGATATTTGGTCTGCACTTCTGGGCCTCTCCTCACTTTGCCCGCGTTTCGCCTGCACGCGCCCCGTCGGTAATCAATAATCCAGTTCCAGCATCAAGGTTGCGAAGGGCGGGATGGTGATGTTGGCCCACCCCTCCTCATCGGCATGCACCATGCCCAGATTGCCCGCGCCGCTGCCGCCATAGACGGTGGCGTCGCTGTTCAATATTTCGCGCCAGCGTCCGCCCGAGGGCAGCCGCATCCGGTATCCATGGCGCAACACCGGGGTAAAATGGCTGATGATGACGATCGGCCGGGCGCCAGGCGCACGCCTTTGCCAGGCAAAGACCGAATCTGCCGCGCCGTCCACCAGCACCCATTCAAACCCCTCCGCCTCGCAATCGCGCGCATGCAGCGCCGCGCGGGAGCGATAGAGCTCGTTAAGGTCGGCGACCAGATGCTGCACCCCCTGATGCGGCGCATGCTCCAGCAGTTCCCAGTCGAGCGCGCGCTCCTCGCTCCACTCGCCGCGCTGGGCGAATTCCTGCCCCATGAACAGCAGCTTCTTGCCGGGATAGCCCCACATCAGGCCATAATAAGCCCGCAGCGTCGCGAATTTCTGCCAGTCATCGCCCGCCATCTTGTGCAGCAGAGACGCCTTGCCATGCACCACCTCGTCATGGCTGAGCGCCAGCACGAAATTCTCGCTAAAGGCATACATCAGGCCAAAGGTGATGTCGTCATGATGATGGGCGCGATGCACCGGATCGCGCGCCAGATAGCGCAACGTATCGTGCATGAAGCCCATATTCCATTTGAAGCCAAAGCCCAGCCCCCCGGCATGCGCAGGCTGTGACACGCCGGGCCAGCTGGTCGATTCCTCCGCGATCGTCATGACGCCAGGATGCGTCCCATAGAGCGCCCTGTTCATCTGCTGGAGGAAACCGACCGCCTCCACATTCTCCCGCCCGCCATGATCATTGGGGATCCATTCGCCGGGCTGGCGCGAATAATCGAGATACAGCATCGACGCGACGGCATCCACGCGCAGCCCGTCGACATGGTATCGCTCGGCCCAGAACAACGCGTTGTTGGTGAGATATTGCGCCACCTCCCGCCGCCCGAAATTATAGATGGCGGTGTTCCAGTCGGGGTGGAACCCCTTGCGCGGATCGGCATGTTCATACAGCGCCGTGCCGTCGAACCGCGCCAGCCCATGTTCGTCGGTCGGGAAATGCGCCGGCACCCAATCCAGAATGATGCCGATCCCCGCCCGGTGCGCCCCGTCGACAAAGCGGGCGAAACCCGCCGGATCGCCGAACCGCGCTGTCGGCGCATAAAGGCCCAGCGTCTGATAACCCCAACTGGGATCATAGGGATATTCGCTGATCGGCAGAAATTCGATATGGGTAAAACCCATGCCGACGACATAGGGGATCAGGCGGTTGGCCAGCCCGTCCCAGCTCAGGAATTCGCCCTGATCGTCCCGCTGCCACGACCCGGCATGCACTTCATAGATGGACACGGGCTGACGGCGCGCATCGCTGACGCGCCAATGCTCACGGTGCCGATCGTCCCCCCATATGTGATCCGGCGGCGCCGCGACGATGGAGGCGGTGGACGGGCGCAATTCGCACTGAAAGGCGAAAGGATCGGCCTTGAGCGGCAGCACCACGCCATCTGCGCCCACAATCTCATATTTATAGGCGCTGCCCGGCCCGACTTCGGGCAGGAAAATCTCCCACACGCCCGCATCGGCGCGATGCCGCATCAGCCCGCGCCGCCCGTCCCAGCGATTGAAATCGCCCACCACCGACACGCGCCGGGCATTGGGCGCCCACACCGCGAAATGCGTGCCCGTCGCCCCTTCATGGGTCATGACATGCGCACCCAGCTTGTCGAACAGCCGGCCGTGCGATCCTTCGGAAAGATAATGATCGTCCATCGGTCCCAGTACTGGGCCAAAGCCATAGGGGTCGATCAACGCATAGTCGCTGCCATCGCCATAGGCCGCGACATAGCGCAGCGGCTGGCGCTTGCGGATCGTGACCGGTCCGAAGAACAGCCCGTCCTCATGCACCCGTTCCAGCGCACCCACCGCCTTGCCCGCCAGCGTCTGGGCCTGCACGCTCACCGCTTCGGGCATAAGAACGCAGGCGGTGAAGCCTTTCTCGGCAGGATGCACGCCAAACGTGGCGAAGGGATCGTCATCCAGACCCTGTACCAGCCGATCGATCCGCTCCGCGTCCAGCACCTATTCCTGGCTCCCCATCATCCGGGCATCTTCCAGATGTCGGTCGCATATTCCCGGATCGTCCGGTCGGACGAGAACCATCCCATGCGCGCGACATTGTGGATCGCCTTCTTCGCCCAGATGGACTGGTCCAGCCACAGCGCGTCGACCCGGCGCTGCGCGGCGGAATAGCTGTCGAAATCGGCCGCCAGCATGAACCAGTCATGGTCGTAAATGCCCTGGATCAGCCCCTTGTACCGATCCGGATCGTCGGGCGAGAAGACGCCGCCGGCGATCGCATCCAGCGCCTGCCCCAGTTCACGGCTCTGCCCGATGACGTCGCGCGGAGTATAGCCCTTGGCGCGCCGCTCATTCACTTCCTGCGCGGTCAGGCCGAATATGATGATATTCTCATCGCCCACATGGTCGCGCATCTCGACATTCGCGCCGTCCAGCGTGCCGATGGTCAGCGCGCCATTGACCGCAAACTTCATGTTGCCGGTGCCTGAAGCCTCCAGACCCGCCGTCGAAATCTGTTCGGACAGGTCGGCGGCGGGGATCATCATTTCCGCCATGGAGACATTGTAATTGGGCACGAACTGCACCTTCAGCAGTCCCTGCACCGCCGGATCATGATTGACCGCGCGGGCGACGTCGCCGGCCAGCTTGATGATCAGTTTCGCGTTATGATAGCTGGACGCGGCCTTGCCCCCGAACAGCTTCACCCGCGGCACCCAGTCCTTTTCCGGGTGCGACCGTATCTGGTCATAGAGCGACACCGTCTCGACGATATTGAGCAGCTGCCGCTTATATTCGTGAATACGCTTGATCTGAATGTCGAACAGCGCCGCCGGATCGATCCGGGCATTTACGCGCCGGCGCAACAGGTCCGACAGCGCGCCCTTGTTGGAGCGCTTGACCTCCAGAAATTTCTCCTGAAATCCGCTGTCGTCGGCAAAGGGGTCCAGATCGCGCAGCGCTTCTGGATCGTCCATGAACCTGTCGCCGATCGCCTCGCGGATCAGTTCGAACAGGCCATGGTTGCACTGCATCAGCCAGCGGCGGAAGGTGACGCCATTGGTCTTGTTGTTGATCCGCGCCGGATAGAGCTTGTGCAGGTCGGCAAAGACCGTGACTTTCATCAGGTCGGTGTGCAGCGCGGACACGCCATTGACACTGTGCGATCCGGCAAAGGCCAGATTGCCCATGCGCACCCGCCGTTCGCCGCCTTCGTCGATCAGCGATATGGCACCAATCGACTGATCATCAAACTGACCCGACTTTCGCGCTTCGCCCAGCAATTTGCTATTGATCGCATAGACGATCTGCATGTGGCGCGGCAGCAACCGTTCGAACAGGGGCACCGGCCAGCTTTCCAGCGCTTCGGGCAACAATGTATGATTGGTGTAGCTGAACGTGGCGCGGGTGACATCCCATGCCTCGCCGAAATCGACGCCATGATCGTCCATCAATATCCGCATCAGCTCCGCCACCGCGACCGCCGGATGGGTGTCGTTCAGCTGGATCGCCGCCTTGGCGGCCAGCGAGCGAACATCGCCGAAATATTGGATATGCCGGCGAACAATGTCCTGCAACGATGCGGAGGAGAAGAAATATTCCTGCCGCAGCCGCAATTCCTGCCCCGCCGGCGAACTGTCCGCCGGATAGAGGACGCGGGTCAACGCTTCGGCCCGGTTGCTTTCGGACAGCGCCCCCAGATGGTCGCCGGCATTGAACTTGTCGAGCAGGATCGGGTCGATCGGCTGCGCTTCCCACAGGCGCAGCGTGTTGACCCGCTTGCCCCGCCAGCCCGCGATCGGCGTATCATAGGGGGTGGCGATCACGCGCTCGCTGGGCTTCCACTGCATCTGGTGCGGCCCGGCATCCTCGCTCTCCGCCGGATCGACGCGCCCGCCAAAGCCGACTTCATAGCTCGCCTCGCGCCGCTCAAACTCCCAGGGATTGCCGTGCGCCAGCCAGGTTTCGGGCAATTCCACCTGCCAGCCGTCGCTGATTTCCTGCCGGAACATGCCGTTCACATAGCGGATGCCATAGCCATAGGCCGGCACGTCCACCGTCGCCATGCTTTCCATGAAACAAGCCGCCAGACGGCCTAGGCCGCCATTGCCCAGCGCCGCATCCGGCTCCAGCGCGGCGATGATGTCGATGTCGACGCCCAGCGAACTGAGCGCCGCCTGCATATCGTCCAGCATTTCCATGTTGGACGCGGCATCGCGCATCAGCCGGCCGATCAGAAATTCCAGGCTCAGATAATAGACCCTGCGCCCTTCTTCCTCATAGGTTTTCTGGGTGGAGGTGATCCAGGCGTCGATCACCCGGTCGCGGATCGACAGGATGACGGCATAGAGCCAGTCATGCGGCTTGGCCGCGGCCGCATTCTTGCCGATGCGATAGGTCAGCCGCTCGACAATCTCATGGGCAAGGACTTCCGGGTCGAACTGTCGCGGCGCGGGTTTGGGAAGTTCGGTCTGGCCCTTGAGGTTCATCGGCGCTGTTCCCCCTGTTGAGTCGAACGCGATGATGACACAGCCCCTGTCTTCACGCCAAAGGGATTTTTGCGGCGCAGCAAGAAATATCGGCTGATTTCAGCCAGTTTTCTAAGCCATTCTTTACCCGTTTCGGCGTAGCAGCGCGTCCCGCACCCCGGCGCGCAATTCCGCCCGGACGGGATAGGTGCTGGACGGCAGATGCTGGGTCGCGAACAGGCCGATCAGCCGTTCGACCGGATCGATCCAGAAATAGGTCGAAAACACCCCGCCCCAGTAAAATTCCTGCTTCTCCAGGTTCATGGCGAAGCCCAGACCAAAGCCGACGCCCTGATAATCCGCTTCACTGAACATCGCGCTCGACATGCTGGCCAGATCGCCGCCGCCCGGCAACTGGTTGCTGCGCATCTGCGCGACCGTTTCCGCCGCCAGCAGCCGCACGCCATCCAGTTCGCCCCCGCGCAGCAGCATCCGGGCAAAGCGGTGATAATCCGCCAGCGACGACACCAGTCCACCACCGCCCGACAGAAAGCGCCCTTTGCGCCGCCATCCACTGCGCGCGCCAAGGTCAGCGATGCTCAGGCCGCCTTTGCCGGTCAGCTTCCAGGCGTCGGTCATGCGATGCGCCTTGTCGTCGGGCAGCATGAAGGTCGTGTCCGTCATCCCCAGCGGTTCGAAGATGCGCTCGCGGAAGACGCTCTCCAGATCGGCGCCCATCAGCCGCTCGACCACGACGCCCAGCACATCGGTCGACACCGAATAATTCCACCGCTCTCCGGGCGAAAACTCCAGCGGCAGGGTCGCCAGATCGGCGACGAACTGGTCCGATGTGCGCGGCTGCTGAAATTCGTCCAGCCCCAGCTTGCGATAGCGCGCGTCGATCGGCGTCTGATGTTGCAGGCCATAGGTCAGGCCCGATGTATGCCGCAGAAGGTCGATCATCAGCATCGCGCGCGCCGGCTTGGCCCTGTTGCCGCGCCCCACGCGCAGGTCGGCAAATTCGGGGATCACATCCGCCACCGGCGTATCCAGCGCGACCTTGCCCGCCTCCGCCAGCATCATGAAGGCGACGGACGTTACCGGCTTGGTCATGGATGCGATGCGATAGAGCGCATCCGCCTGCAACGCTTCGCCGCTGGCGCGCGCCTGTCCCTTAGCCACCGACAAAATGGTCTGTTCGTCGCGCGACAGCAGCAACTGCATATGCGGCAATTTGCCGGTCGACAGGTAAGCGTGGTCAAGATGCGCGACCAGCGCCTCCAGCCGGTCCGCGTCCATCCCCGCCGCCTGCGCCGCTACCCTATCCACGCCTGCCGTCATGCTCTTGCGCCGCTCCGATCTCGTCCTTGCCCACAGCGCTAAAGCAGCGACGCGCGCAGGTAAACAGCTTGGCCGTTGCCAAGACCCCGCCCGCCCCTCTATGGCAACGCGCCAGACCAGCGCATAACGGACCTCACAGGCATGGCCACCGGCCTCTCCGCAATCTTCATGGCGAACCGCCCTGCCCTGCTGCGCTTCGTGCGTGCGCGCGGCGCGGGCGACGATGCCGAAGACCTGATGCAGGATATGTGGATGAAGCTGGAAGCCAAGGATCTTGGCCCGGTGTCCGATCCGCTGCCCTATCTTTATCGCATGGCCAATAATCTGATGCTGGACCGTTATCGCTCGTCCAGCCGGCGCGAACGGCGCGAACAGGACTGGGCCGAAGGGGCCGGCGGCGTCATGGCCGACCCCAGCGAAGATATTGCGATCGACGAACGCATGATCCTCAATCAGAAACTGGATCAGGCGCGCGCCGTGCTGCGCGATCTGGGGCCGCGGGTCGAACTGGTGTTCCGCCGCTTCCGCATCGAAGGGGTGGGCCAGCGCGTCATTGCCGAGGAACTGGGCGTCAGCCTGACCACGGTGGAGAAGGATCTGCAAAAGGCCTATCGGGCGATGCTGAGCCTGAAGCAAAAAATGGATACGGAATGATGCGGTCGGCGGCGTCAGGCTCTGCAAGGGGCAAAAAGGAACAGGGCTGGAGCCATGATTGACGAGGAGGCGCTGGGTTGGGTCATCCGCACCCGCGATCCCGAATTTACCGATTGGGACGGCTTCACCCTATGGCTGGAGGCCGATCCCGCGCATGCGTCCGCCTATGATGCGCTGATGGCGGCGGACAACGAACTGGACAGCATCGTTCCGGTCGAACCCGTCGCCATGCCGGTCGCTGCGAATGATCCGGGCGTCCGCTCCCGTCGGCCGCTCCGCTGGATCGCTGGCGGCGCTGTGGCGGCGGCGCTGGTCGCAACCGTCTCCATTGCCGTCTTCAACCGCAGCGACATCTACAGCGTCACCACCCGCCCCGGCGAAATCCGCACCATTGCGCTGGACGACGGCACGACGGTCGAAATGAACGGCGGCACCACCATGCGCTTCGATCGCAAGGATGCGCGCTTCGCCGCGCTGGATGCGGGTGAGGCCGCCTTCACCGTGCGGCATGACGTCGCCAACCCGTTCCGCGTGACCGTGGGCGACGCCATATTCGAAGATGCCGGCACGGTGTTCAACATTGTCCGCACCGCCGCCGCGACCCGCATCGGCGTTTCGGAAGGCAAGGTGATCTATAATCCGCAGGCCGAAGCGATCGCCCTGCCCGCCGGCCGCGCTTTGTCCGACGATGCGCAAGGGCTGCGCGTCATGGACGTCGCGCCCGCCGCCGTCGCCAGCTGGCGACAGGGACAGCTGGTCTACGCAAACGCCCCCGTGACGCAGGTGGCCGAAGACGCCGCCCGTTCGCTGGGCCTGACCGTGCATTTCACGCCACAGGCGCAGGCGATGCGCTTTACCGGCACGATCCGACTGGATCGCGATCCCGTGCGCTTCTTTGCGGAGGCGGCGCCGCTGATGGGGCTTTCCGCCGTCCGTCAGGGGGACGGGTGGCTTTTGAAGGAGGGCAATGGGTCGCCGAACTGACCTTCTGATCGTCACCGCCCTGGCAACAGCAACAGCGACTCCCGCTCTAGCGGCGGACAGACAGGACATCAGTATCGCCCCCGGCCGGCTCGGGGATGCGGTGATTGCGCTTGGCCGTCAGACCGGGGCCAGCATCGGCATGTCGGACCAGTCGCTGGCCGGCATCCGCACCCCCGAAATCCGGGGGCGCATGACCACGCAGGACGCGCTGCGACGGATGCTGAAGGGCAGCGACGCAAAGGCGCAGCGCGTGGGCGACAATGGCTGGCGGATCCTGCGCACTGCCCGCGCGCCGTCTCCCGCAACAGCCCCCGCCCCGATCACAGCCGCGCCCGCGCCGGACCAGCCCCCCGCCGAGATCATTGTCACCGCCTCGAAGCGGGACACGCCCCTGCCGCGCTATGCCGGCATGGTCGAAACCCTAGGCAGCGGCGCCTTCACGACCGGCGAAGCGGCGGGCGGCACCGCCACCTTGCTGTCCCGCGTCGCCAGCCTCAGTTCCACCCATGCCGGCGCGGGCCGCAACAAGCTGTTCATCCGCGCCATCGCGGATTCGGGCGTCGCCGGCCCGACGCAGGCGACCACCGGCCAGTATCTGGGCGACATGCGCCTCAACTATGCCGCGCCCGATCCCGACCTCAAACTCTACGACGTCGGCCGGGTCGAGGTGCTGGAAGGACCGCAGGGCACGCTTTATGGCGCGGGATCGCTGGGCGGCATTATCCGCGTCATGCCCAACGCCCCCAACCTTGCCGAATTTGGCGGGCAGATGTCGGCTGGCCTGTCCGCCACCCAGCATGGCGATCCGGGCGGCGACCTGTCCGCCACACTCAACCTGCCGATCGTTTCGGAAAAGCTGGCGCTGCGCGTCGTGGGCTATGGCATGCAGGATGGCGGCTATATTGACGACGTCAATCGCGGCAAGGATGACGTCAACCGCACCCGCACCTATGGCGGCCGCGCGGCCTTGCGCTTCGTCCCTGACGAGAACTGGACGATCGACCTGACCGGCGTCTACCAGCATATCGACGGCGACGACGCCCAATATGCCAGCCGGTCGGTCGGTCGGCTGGAACGCGCTTCGGCCGTCGCCCAGCCCTATTATTCCGACTATCTGCTCGGCAATCTGCGGATCGAACGGCAATGGGATACGCTGCGCTTCGTGTCCTCCACCGGCTATGTCCGCAACATCCTGACCGAAAGCTATGACGCGACCCAGCCCGGCGGCGCCCCCGCCCTGTTCCGCCAGCGCAACAAGGTCGACATTTTCTCGACCGAAAATCGTCTGGTGCGCGATCTGGACAATGGCCTGGGCTGGATATTGGGCGCCTCTTATCTTCAGAGCACATCCAACCTCAACCGATCGCTCACATCCTTCGGCACGGTCGCGCCGATGCAGCCGGAAATCCTGCCCGGCGTCCCGCTCTATGGCCTTGGCCGCGCTGCGCCGGCGACTGGCGTGCGCAACATGGTCAAGGAAGCGACCCTGTTCGGCGAAGCCTCGTTCGAACCGATCCGGGGACTTATCGGCACGATCGGCGGCCGCCTGACCAACAGCCGCCTGTCGGGCGAGGCGCTCGATCCGGTCGCCGCCCTTTCTTCGTCGGTCGATCTCGCCCGCGCCGAAGCGCAGGCCGACCGCAGCGAAACCATCTTCCTGCCGTCCGCTTCTCTGCTGACTGATGCGATCGCCGACATCACCCTCTATGCCCGTTTCCAGCAGGGTTTCCGCCCCGGCGGGCTGGCGGTGGACGACCAGCGCGTCCGCCGCTTCCAGAATGACCGCGCCTCCACGTTCGAAATTGGCGCGCGCAAGGGCGTGCCCGGTCGTGACATGTTCGCCGCCAGCGCCAATGTCGCCTATACCGACTGGCGCAACATTCAGGCCGACGTCACCGACCGCATCGGCCTGCCCACCACCGCCAATATCGGCGACGGGCGCATCTATACGGTGGAGGGGCGCATCGTTCTGCGGCCGATCCCTGCCCTGACCCTGGACGGCAGCGTCATTTATAATGACAGCCGCCTGACCCAACCGACCGATTTCGTCCGCGCTCTTTCCTATGACGGCCGCTCGCTCAGCCTGCCAAATGTCGCCAATCTGGGCGGCCGGCTTGCGTTCGATTATCGCGCGACGCTGGGCAACGCCATGCGCTTCACCCTGTCCGGCTCGGCCCGCTATGTCGGCAAGTCGCGGCTGGGCGTCGGGCCGATCCTGGGCCAGACGCAGGGCGATTATGTCGACACCAGCCTGTCCGCCGCGCTGACCCGCGGGCCGGTGCAATATTCGCTGTCGATCACCAACCTGCTCGACAGCAACGGCAATCGCTTCTCACTGGGTACGCCGTTCGACCTGCGCACCGATTATTACACCCCGCTGCGCCCCCGGACCGTCCGCATCGGCGTCGATTTCGCTTTCTGAACATCTATTCATCGCTTTACCTGACGGAAGACCCGCCCTGGCGTCGTCCCAAGCGCACGCGCGCACATAAAACCGAGCGCGACACGCAGAGGAGACATCATGCGACATCTACTGGCCTGCACGGCCATCGCCCCCGTCCTGGTGGCGCTGACCGTGGCCGAAGCGGCTGCCGAGACAAGTATCAGCACAGCCACGACCGCCGCCGTCAAGACGTCCACAGTGGCCAGCGGGGCGGCCGATTCCATCAACATCACATCAGCCGGATCGATCACGCTGACCAGCGGCACCGCCGTCACGATGGACAGCAATCATGCCGTCACCAACGCTGGCACCATCACGATCAACGACGCCGACAATGCCACCGGCATATTGGTGTCGCCTGGCACCAGTGGGATCGTGACCAACAGCGGCACCATCACCCTGACGGAAAATTACACCGCCACCGACACGGACAGCGATGGCGATGTCGACGGCGCCTTCGCCAAGGGGAGCGGTCGGAACGCCATCTGGGTGCAGTCGGGCGCAGGCCATAGCGGCGACATCATCCACAGCGGCACCATTTCGATCGAGGGCAATCAGTCGGCGGGCATCCGCATCGACAGCACGCTGACCGGCAACCTGTCCACCAGCGGTTCGACCAACGTGATCGGCGACAACAGCTATGGCGTCGTGGCCAACGACGTCACCGGCAATGTCACGCTGCGCGGGGCGACCGTCGCCACCGGCGCCAACAGCATTGGCGCAGCGCTGCTGGGCGATGTCACCGGCGCAGTGAAGATTCAAGGCTCCATCGTCAGCACCGGCTATCGCAGCACGTCGCGTCCCACCGACGTATCGAAACTGGATGGGGACGATCTGCTTCAGGGTGGGTCGGCGCTGGTCATCGCCGGCAATGTGACCGGCGGCATCATCTTTGACGTGCCCCCTACCGCCAGCGACGATGATGATGAAGACGATACCGACATTGACGACGATGGCCTGACCGACAGCACCGAAGGCACGGCCGCCGTCGTAACCTATGGTTCGGCCGCAGCAGTACAGGTCGGTTCGGCCAGCGAGGACACCGCCATCGGCGTGGTGGCGGCCGACAGTTCGGGCTATGGCCTGATCGTCAAAGGCAGCGTCGCGGGCTATGGCATCTATGACGGCGTTGCCGCCAACGGCATGGTTCTTGGCGGGCTGGGCGGCGACGTCACCATCGCCAAGGGCATATTGATTAGCGGCAGCGTGGCCGCCGTCTCCTACGACAGCAGCGCCACTGGCTTGCGTCTGGGATCGGGCGCTTCGACCGGCGCGATCGAAGTCAGCGGCACTGTGGGCGCGACCGGATCGGCCCTGACCGGCACCACTGCGCGGGGTCTGGTGATCGATGCCGGGGCATCGGTTGACGCGCTCAAGGTCAGCGGCCGGGTGGTCGCGACGGCCTCCAGCACGGAAAAGGGCGCGGCGATCGCCATTCTCGATTCCTCGGGCACCGTCTCCTCGCTCAGCAACAGTGGCACCATCACGGCATCGGGCGGCGCGACCAACATCGCCATTGATCTGAGCGCCAACAGCAGCGGCGTCACCCTGACGCAGGGGCTGGCTTCCGCCACGGCAACCGCTCCGTCGATCGGCGGCGACATCCGGCTGGGATCGGGCAATGACGTCATGACCGTGTCGGCCGGCACCGTCTCCGGCGCCGTCAGCACCGGCGCCGGCAATGACAGCCTTACGCTGTCCGGCACATCCAAGCTGACCGGCAGCATCGCTTTCGGGGCGGGCAACAATAGCCTGACTCTGGCCGATACCGCCAGCATCAGCGGTGGGGTCGATTTCGGCAGCAGCGCCGGCACGCTGACGCTGGGCGGCACCTCCTCCCTGTCGGGCGCGATCAGCAATGCAGGCAGCACCAATGTCGTGCTGAACGGCGGCACGCTCAATGCCACCAACACCGGATCGGTGGCGCTCGCCTCGCTCTCGGCCGGGGCAACCTCCAGTATCGGCGTCACCATCAATGCCGACACTGGTGCCCATACGACCTATGACGTTGCCGGCGCGGCCAGCTTCGCCAGCGGATCGCAGGTGAAGGTCAACCTGACCCAGGTCAGCGGATCGGAAGGCGACTATGTGATCGTGCGTGCCGGATCGCTTAGCGGATCGCCGACGCTCGGCACCGCCACCGTCCTGCCCTATATGTTCAAGGGAACGGTGGCGAGCGATGCCGCCGCCGGCACCGTCACCCTGTCCGTCGCGGCTAAGACCGTATCAGATCTGAGCCTGACCGGATCGCTGGCGCGCGCCTATTCGGCCGTTTTCAACGCGCTGGACAATGACAGCGACATCGCCAACGCCTATCTGGGCGTCTCCACCGGCGAAGCGCTGACCGCCAATCTGCGCCAGATGCTGCCCGACCATGCCGGCGGCACGTTCGAAGCGGTCACGGCCGGGTCGCGGGCGACGGCACGCATCCTGTCCGATCCCAACGGCATCTATCGCACCAAGGATGGCCGTCTGGGCTTCTGGCTGCAACAGGTCGCCTTTGGCAGCGCCAAGAGTGTGGGCAGCACCGACTCCTATGACATCAACGGCTGGGGCGCAGGTGGCGGCGTCGAATATCTGACCGATCTGGGCGCGTTCGGTGGCTCCTTCGCCTATGTCCATGGCAGCGATAGCAGCGGCGGCTCCAACAATGCGGTCGATTCCGACCAATATGAACTGGCGGCGCACTGGCGCGGTCAATGGGGGCCGTTGCAGGCGTTCGCCCGCCTGTCCGCCGCGATGATCAACTTCGACGGATCGCGTCATTTCGACAATGGTGACGTCACCCGGACCGCCTATGGCAAATGGGATGGCCAGTTGTACTCCGCCACGGCCGGCGCCTCCTATCAGAAGCAGATCGGTCGCTTCAGCCTGCGCCCGGCTGTTGGCATCGACTATTATCGCCTGAAGGAAGACGGCTATGCCGAAACCGGCGGCGGCGATGCCTTCAACCTGACCGTGCTGGGCCGCACCAGCGACGAAACCACGGTCAACGGCACCATGACCGCCGGCTATGATTTCGGCAGCATGGACCAGGAAAATGGCTGGGTCCGCCTGGAACTGGAAGGCGGACGCCGCCAGATCATCGGCGGCGGACTGGGCGACACCACCGCCTATTTCAAGGATGGTGACGAGTTCACCCTGGTGTCGGAAGACCGCACCAGCGGCTGGACCGGCCGGGCACGCCTCTATGGCGGCACCGACACGTTCCGCGTCGGCGGTGAATTCGGCGCGGAGGAACAACAAAATCACGTCGCCATCTCATTTAGGGCGACGGTTAATTTCGTCCTGTGACGTCTTGAAGATGAAAGGACGGGCCACACCCCACAGACCCTCCCGGTCCGTCCCTTCCGCTCCGGCAATAATCCCTCCCCAAGGGCGCCGGGCATAAAAGAGGGGCGTCGCTGGTCCCCCCGGCGGCGCCCCTTATTTCATGGCTGTTGCTGCCTGATCTGGGCAACCAGTCGCCGCAGCGCTTCCTGCATGATGTCATCAGGCGGCATCGCCTGATCCTTGCCCAGCTTGATGGTGACGCGCGCCACCTTATCGGGTGAATGCTCCGCTTGCGTGGACCATGCAAAGGCGAAATCGGCCTTCCCGGACAGCGCCTTCCTGTCCCCCATGCCCATGACACCCCATGATTTCGCGCACAGGCTGACGGATAATGACTGAAGCCGGACGGTAAGCGTGCCGTGGTCCGTCTGATCGCCTTCAGCCATCACCTCCTGAAGCCGCACCGCAAGATCGGCATCCGACCGCAGAAAATCCCTGCCGTGCAAATTGCCATTGGGCAGGCACAGCAACCCGGCGCGCACCGGGCCGACAACGTCCGACAGTGGAAAGGCAATCGAGGCGCGCGGGGCTGCCGACGCCGCAGCGGCTTGCGACAAAATGGGCAACAGCATGGCGACAATGCCGCCGATCAGCATGCGATGATCCGGTCGCATATTTATGGCCCCCGTTCGAAAGGCCATGAAACATGGATCATCCCTCTACTCAAGCCAGATCAGCTGCAGCCTGGAGCAGGATTTAAGTGAGACTGATGGAAAACATCCGTTCGCTTCGAGCGCAGTCGAGAAGCGGATAGAGCAGCGCCTATAGTTAGCTTCGCTGAACTCGGCTCTGCTTCGTTTCTCGACTTCGCTCGAAACGAACGGGTCTTGATAGATTGATCCCAGTCTGGCGGCCTGATCAGCCCGCCAGCGCTTTCTTCACCAGTTCGTTGACGACCTGCGGGTTGGCCTTGCCCTGCATCGCCTTCATCGTCTGGCCGACGAAGAAGCCGAACAAAGCTTCCTTGCCGCCACGATACTGCTCGACCTTGTCGCCATTGTCGGCCAGCACCTTGGCCACCGCCGCCTCGATCGCGCCGGTGTCGCTGGTTTGCTTCAGGCCCTTTTCCTCGACGATCTTGCCCGGCTTGTCGCCCGTTTCCAGCATGATCTCGAACACCTGCTTGGCGATCGTGCCGCTGATCGTGCCGTCGGCCACCAGCGCCAGCAATTCCGCGCCTTCTTCGGGGCTTACCGGGCTATCTTCCAACGATTTGCCAATACGGTTGAGCGCGCCATACAGCTCCGACAACAGCCAGTTGGCCGAAGCCTTGGCAACGTCACCCTCGCTCTTCTTCTGGATGCGCGCGCCTTCAGCCAGCAGCGCCTCGAACCAGCGGGCCGTGTCGGCATCGGCCGTCAAAGTCGCGGCATTATAGGCGGACAGGCCCAGAGCGCCTTCGTAACGCGCCCGCTTGGCGTCCGGCAGTTCGGGCAGCGACTGGCGGCATGCCTCCAGGAAAGCGTCGTCCAGTTCCAGCGGCAGCAGGTCGGGATCGGGGAAGTAGCGATAGTCATGCGCATCTTCCTTCGACCGCATCGATCGCGTTTCGTTGCGATCCGGGTCATAGAGGCGCGTTTCCTGCACGATCTTGCCACCGGCCTCCAGCACGTCGACCTGGCGGTTCGCTTCATGCTCGACCACGGCCATCACGAAGCGGACCGAGTTCACATTCTTGGTTTCGGTGCGGGTGCCGAACTCCTCGCCCGGACGACGCACGGAAACGTTCACGTCGGCGCGCATCGAGCCCTGATCCATATTGCCGTCGCACGACCCAACATAGCGCAGGATCGTTCTGAGCTTCGACAGATAAGCCCCTGCTTCGGCAGGAGAACGCATGTCCGGTTTCGACACGATTTCCATCAGCGCCACGCCGGAACGGTTGAGGTCGACATAGGAGCTGGTCGGATGCTGGTCATGCATCAGCTTGCCGGCATCCTGCTCGACATGGATGCGCTCGACGCCGATCCGCTTGGTGCTGGCCTGCGGGTTCTTCTCATCCAATACGATGTCGATCGCACCTTCACCCACGATCGGGTGATAGAGCTGGCTGATCTGATAGCCCTGCGGCAGATCGGCGTAGAAATAATTTTTGCGGTCGAAGCGCGACCATTTGTTGATCTGCGCGTCGATCGCCATGCCGGTGCGCACCGCCTGACGGATGCATTCGCGGTTGGGCACGGGCAGCATGCCGGGCATCGCCGCGTCGACCAGGCTAACCTGCGTGTTCGGCTCTGCGCCAAAAGCGGTCGCCGCGCCCGAAAACAGCTTGGCGTTCGACGTCACCTGCGCATGGACTTCCAGGCCGATCACGACCTCCCACTCGCCGGTTGCGCCCTGAATGCGATAGGTTGATTCAGTCATCTTTTCACACCGTCATCCCAGCGAAGGCTGGGATCTTTCTCGTATGTCGTGCCACATCGCCTGAGATGCCAGCCTTCGCTGGCATGACGATGATTATTTACCACCACTTGTCCGGCCGCGCCGTGAAACCCGAACGCTCCTCGATCGCGAGGGCCGCGTTCAGCACGGTCTGTTCGTCCAGCGCCTTGCCGATGATTTGCAACCCGATCGGCAGCCCGGCGGAATCCAGCCCGCCCGGCACCGCCATCGCTGGCAGCCCCGCCAGCGAGGCCGGCACGGTGAAGACGTCGTTCAGATACATGGCCAGCGGATCGGCCTGCTTCTCGCCCAGCGCGAACGACGCGCTCGGCGCGGTCGGCGTCAGCAGCAGGTCGCACTTTTCGAAAGCCTGCTCGAAATCGCGCGCGATCAGCGCCCGCACCTTCTGCGCCTGCGTATAATAGGCGTCATAGAAGCCCGCCGACAGCACATAGGTGCCGATCATGATGCGGCGCTTCACTTCCGGCCCGAAACCGGCAGCGCGGGTCGCGGCATACATGTCCTGCAATCCCGCCCCATCGGGCAGGTCGCGCTGGCCATAGCGCACGCCGTCATAGCGGGCGAGGTTCGAGGAAGCCTCGGCCGGGGCGATGATATAGTAAGTCGGCAGCGCATATTTGGTATGCGGCAGCGACACTTCGACCACCTCGGCACCCGCGTCCTTCAGCCAGGCGATGCCGCGATCCCACATGGCGGAGATTTCTGCGTTCAGGCCATCGGGGCGATATTCCTTGGGAATGCCGACCTTTTTGCCCTTGAGATCGCTCGACAAATTGGCTTCCCACTGGGGCACGGCCAGATCGAGCGAGGTCGAATCCTTGGGATCGAAGCCCGACATCACCTCCAGCAGGATCGCATTGTCGCGCACCGTGCGCGCCATCGGCCCGGCCTGATCCAGCGAAGAGGCGAACGCCACCACACCCCAGCGCGAGCAACGGCCATAGGTCGGCTTGATGCCGCTGATGCCGGTGAAGGCGGCCGGCTGACGGATCGAACCGCCGGTATCGGTGCCGGTCGCCGCCGGGCACAGCCGCGCGGAAATCGCCGAAGACGAACCACCCGAAGAGCCACCCGGCGCCAGCGCGGCATTGCCGCCGTCATTCCGCCGCCAGGGCGAGATCACATTGCCAAAATAGCTCGTCTCGTTGGACGAACCCATGGCGAACTGGTCGAGGTTCAGCTTGCCCAGCATCCCCGCACCGGCTGCCCACAGCTTGCCCGACACGGTCGATTCATAGGTCGGCGTGAAGCCTTCCAGCATGTGCGACGCGGCGGTCGTCTGCACGCCCTGCGTGCAGAACAAATCCTTC
This sequence comes from Sphingobium rhizovicinum, assembly GCF_042647625.1. NCBI lineage: Bacteria > Pseudomonadati > Pseudomonadota > Alphaproteobacteria > Sphingomonadales > Sphingobiaceae > Sphingobium > Sphingobium rhizovicinum. The sequence continues at coordinate 2,017,324 of NZ_JBHRVU010000004.1, forward strand.
ATGCCGATCGGCACGCCGGCCAGCGCACCCAGCGTTTCGCCGGCGGCCTTCGCCTTGTCGGCCGCGTCAGCGGCTTCCAGCGCCTTTTCGGGCGTTTCCACGATGAAGGCGTTCAGCGCCTTGGCCGCGGCGACATTGGCGTTGAAGCCTTCCGCCACTTCGCGCGCCGAAAAATCGCCTGCACGAAAGCCGTCGCGGATTTCCGCCACGGTAAGATCAGTTAAATTGGTCATGCCCCAACTTCCGTTCGCCCTGAGCCTGTCGAAGGGCTGCACTTTTCTTTCAAGAAGGACTGGGCTTCGACAAGCTCAGCCCGAACGGGAATAAAAAAGGTCACTCGATCACCTTTGGCACCGCGAAGAAGCCATGTTCGGCCTGCGGCGCATTGGCCAGCACCTTGTCGCGCACATCGCCATCGTTGATGACGTCGTCGCGTAGGCGTTGATGGTTGGGGATGACGGCCGTCATCGGCTGCACGCCGGTCACGTCCACCTCACCCAGTTGCTCCACCCAGCCAAGGATGTTGTTGAGTTCGGGCACCATGGCTTCCGCTTCTGCATCCGTCACCGAAATGCGCGAAAGGCTGGCGATCTTTTTCACGGTCTGAAGGTCTATCGACATGGGCCAAGCCGCTAGCACCCGCACCTGCCCGCTTCAAGCGGGTTTAGCGCGCCGCCTCTTCCCCTTGCTTCGGTTCCATCCATGCGCCAGACAGGGGGCGACAATTTCGGAGAGCATGGGTGGCGCGCAAATTTCTCTACGTCATCGCGACCCTGGTGGTGCTGGTGATCGCCGCGCTGCTGGTCTATCGCGTCTGGGGCATGCAACTCATCCGCATGGTCATGGTGCCGCGCGAGCCGTTCACCCAGCTTCAGCCGCTCCCCGCCGATGCCTATATCGACGCGAAGATGTGGATCGCCCGACCGGATATAGAGAAGGACAATGCTGCACTCTGGACTCCGGCCGGCGTCGCGAAGATCGCGACCCCGGGCAAGGCCGCGATCTTCTTCATCCATCCCACCAGCTACATCACCACATTCGGCGATTCCCATTGGAACGCTCGGCTGGACGACAAGGAGGCGGACGCCACCGCCCGCCGTTTCGTCATGGGACAGGCCAGCGCTTTCAACGCCGCCGGCGCCATCTGGGCGCCGCGCTATCGCCAGGCCAATTATGGCGCCTTCCTGACCGACAAGCCCGCCGGCGATCAGGCGCTGGACGCCGCCTATCGCGATGTGGCGCAGGCTTTCGCCGCTTTCCTTAAAGCCAACCCGAACGGCCCGCTCATTTTGGCCGGGCATAGCCAGGGGTCGCGCCATTTGTTGCAACTACTGCGCGAACAGGTGGCGGGAAAGCCTGTCGCTGACCGGGTCGTCGCCGCCTATGTGGTCGGCTGGCCTGTCTCGGTGGAGGCGGACCTGCCTGCGCTGGGCCTGCCCGCCTGCGCTGGACAGGCGCAGGCCCACTGCATCGTCAGTTGGCAAAGCTATGCCGAACCGGCCGATCCGTCCGCCGTGCTCGAAAGCTTCGAGCGCAAGACCGGCTATACCGGACGACCGCGCAAGGGCACCCACATGCTCTGCACCAACCCCATAACCGGTGCCTTTAATGGCAAGGCCCCGGCCAGCGCCAACAAGGGCACGCTCGACGCGCGCGAACAGGGTCAACCGCCCAAGCTCGTTACCGGCGTCGTGCCCGCCCGCTGCGATACCAGCGGCGTGCTGATGATCGGGGAGCCGGTCGACATGGGTCCGTTCACGCTGCCGGGCAATAACTATCATGTTTATGACTACAGCCTGTTCTGGGGCAATGTGCGCGAGGATGCGCAGAAACGACTGGCGGCCTTCATGAAGAAGTGACTTGCGACCGGAAAAGTGACAGGGGGGCACCCCATGACACTGGTAACAACGGATCGCGTCGCCTTTCGGGAGGCTTTGCCGCAGGGCGGGCGGCTGATCGGCATGGATGTCGGCACCAAGACGATAGGCCTGGCCCTGTGCGACGCCCACTGGACCATCGCCAGCCCCGCCTACACCGTCAATCGCGGCAAGTTCAGCAAGGATAAACCGGCGCTCGCCAGCTTTATCGAACAGCAGCAGGTGAAGGGCATCGTCATCGGCCTGCCGCTGAACCTGGATGGCACCAATAGCCCGCGCAGCCAGTCCAGCCGCGCCTTCGCGCATAATCTGGGCGATCTTGGCTATCCCATCCTGCTGTGGGACGAACGCTGGTCGACCCAGGCCGTCACCCGCACATTGCTGGAGGCCGACGCCAGCCGCGCCCGCCGCGACGAACTGGTCGATAAACTCGCCGCCAGCTATATTTTGCAGGGCGCAATCGACGGCCTGGTCGCCGGGATGGAGTGAGACAATGCTGCGCCGGACTTATTATAACATCGCCCTTGCCCTCGCCGCCTCTGCGCTGGCGCCCGCCACCGCCCATGCCGGCTTTTATTCGGGCGACGACCTCTACGCCGTCTGCACCGCGGACAAGGAAGGCAAGGACTATTTCGAAAAAAGCTATGAGTGCCTTGGCTATATCAGCGGCGCGGTGGACGCGTTCAACACAACGCGCGAAGCCAACAAACTCAAAAGCTGCATCCCCGGCGACGTGACCATCAACCAGTTACGCAACACTACCGTCGCCTATCTCAGCAAAAACCCGATCGACCGCAAGAAATCGGCGTCTTCTCAGGTCTTCGCCGCCACGCGCAAGGCATGGCCCTGCCCTACGGCCAAGCCGGCAACGAAGAAAAAGACGAGCCGCAAGAAGCGCTGAGCGACAGTCGCGGACTTTAAGAGCTGGCTTCCTTCAACCCACCAATGCCTAGGGTGACGAGAATGGCCACAAAGCCATCACATCCAGGGCCTGATAGAGAAGAATATTGGAGAACAGCCCTGCATCCGGACGGCCTCCCGCTGCCGCTCAGCCGCTAAAGCCGACCGACAGAAATTCGGGGACGGGACCATTCCAGCCCTCGTCCGGACCGTCTTCCGCAGCGTCGCGCCGACGCGGCGGCGGCGGAACGGCGCGCGAGTCCTTACGATCAGCACGAGGACGATCTTCACGGGGACGGTCCTCGCGCGGACCATCGGCACGGCGCTTATCGTCACGGCGGCGACCATCCTTGCGATCACGGTTTTCGGATCGACCTTCGCCGCGCATTTCCGCCTGCGGCGCATCCGCGCCAGCCGGCAGATCGGCATAGGCGATCTTGGTGCCGATCAACTTCTGAATATTGTCGATCGCCTCGGCATCCTCGTTCGTGACGAAGGTGAAGGCGACGCCCTTCGCCCCCGCGCGGCCGGTGCGGCCGATGCGGTGGACGTAATCGTCCGGGTGCCAGGGCGCGTCGAAGTTGAAGACATGGCTGACGCCCTTAATGTCCAAACCGCGCGCCGCGACGTCCGACGCGACGAGGATATTCACCTTGCCGTCACGGAAGCGCTCCAGTTCGGCGATGCGCGATGACTGGTCAATATCGCCATGGATTTCGCCCGATCTGTAACCATGGCGTTGCAGGCTCTTGTTGAGTTCGCGCACCGTGGTCTTGCGGTTGCAGAAGATCACCGCGCTCTGCACATCCTGCGCGTCGAGCAGCGCGCGCAGCGCCTCCCGCTTCTTGCGCGAATCGACCTTCACCAGATGCTGGGTGATGTTGGTGGAGGCGGTTGCGGGCCGCGCCACTTCGATCGACTTGGGATTGGACAGGAAGCGATCGGCCAGTTTCTTGATCACCGGCGGCATGGTGGCCGAAAACAGCAACGTCTGGCGCTGCGCCGGCAGCTTGGTGCAGATTTCCTCGATGTCGGGGATGAAGCCCATGTCGAGCATGCGGTCGGCTTCGTCGATGACCAGCATGTTGCAGCCGTTGAGCAATATCTTGCCGCGCTGGAACAGGTCCATCAGGCGGCCCGGCGTCGCGATCAGCACGTCGACGCCCTTTTCCAGCGCCTTGATCTGATCGCCCATCTGCACGCCGCCGATCAGCAGCGCCATGGAAAGCTTGTGATATTTGCCGTATTTCTCGAAATTCTCCGCCACCTGGGCGGCGAGTTCGCGGGTCGGCTCCAGGATCAGGCTGCGCGGCATCAGCGCGCGGGCGCGGCCATGGGCCAGGATGTCGATCATCGGCAGCACGAAGCTGGCGGTCTTGCCCGTGCCCGTCTGCGCAATGCCGATAATGTCCTTCATCATCAGCACCGGCGGGATCGCCTGCGCCTGAATAGGCGTGGGCGTGTCATAGCCGGCCTCGGTTACGGCCTTGAGCAATTCGTCGGAAAGGCCGAGATCGGCAAAAGTCATTCAATCGTCCGGGACAGGAGGTGGCCGGCGCGCGCGTCCACGCGACGGAAAATCGGCCGCGCATTGCGGAAATATCGGCCACTTGTCAAGAAATTCGCGTATTTCAAGGCCTATCGGGCCGCTTTAATCTTCTTCGTCGACCGGGATCAGCCGTCGGAAGCTGTCGATCGCGCAGCTAAGCCCGCTGCGCGCCTGCAGTTCGTCCCGGCCCGAACAGAGCGAGCCATCCTCGTCCGGCTCCACATAAAATCCGGAATAAAAGCCGTCGGAGTCGCAGCCCCGCTCCAGCCGGGCGCGGTAACGGTGATTGTCGGCCAGGATCAGATCGACGCCATTTTCCACGACGATGCTGGCGCCGCGAATCGATCGGAGCGCAACGCAGCGCGGCCCTTTCTTTTCTTCCCATGCCCCACGCGCTTCAGGCGTGATTCGCGCCGGCGCCTTGCCCCGTTTCGCCATCGGCACGCGAATGATGATGCGCTGCTGAATCGTGAGCTGCGCCATTTGCACAGGCTCAGCGCCGGGCGCGATCAACAGCAGCAGGACAGATGGAAGCAAGTCGGACCCCTTTTGGGAATGGCACGCTATCGCCTGATGGTTGAACAGTCGATGAATTCCGGGGCATAGCATTGTCTCATGATTGAACAGCAGATTATCGAACGCTTCGTCGCCCTGCTCGGACCAAAGGGCGTCATCACCGACCCGGACGATGTTGATCCATGGGTGCATGACTGGCGCGGACGCTATCATGGCGCGGCGAGCGCGATCCTGTCGCCGGTCTCCACGCAGGAAGTGGCCGATGCGGTGCGGCTGGCGGCGGAACTGGGCGTGGCGCTGGTGCCGCAAGGCGGCAATACGTCGATGGTCGGCGGCGCAACTCCACCGGCGGACGGCTCTGCGCTGATCCTGTCGCTGCGCCGGATGAACCGGATTCGCGCCTTGTCACCCGATGAAAATCTGGCCGTTTGCGAAGCCGGCGTGATCCTGAGCGTGCTGCATGACGCGGCGGAGGCGGCGGGACGGCGGTTTCCGCTGAGCCTGGGCGCGAAAGGCTCCGCCACGATCGGCGGACTGGTGTCGACCAATGCGGGCGGCACGCAGGTTTTGCGTCACGGCACGATGCGCGCGCTGGTCGAAGGGATAGAGGCGGTGCTGCCCGACGGCAGCATCTTCGATGGACTGGACGCGTTGAAGAAGGATAATCGCGGCTATGACATCAAGCAGTTGCTGATCGGGGCGGAAGGCACGCTGGGCGTCGTCACGGCAGCCTCGCTGCGGCTCGCCCCGGCGATCGCGGCGCGGGCGGTTGGCTGGGTCGGGGTGGAGACGCCGGCCGATGCGCTGCGCCTGTTGCGCCTGATCGAGGAGAGACTGGGCGACAGCGTCGAGGGGTTTGAGGTGATCGCCGACGAGACCTTGGGTTTCGTGCTGGGCCATATCCCCGGCACGCGCAGCCCGATCGAAACGCGCACGCCCTGGCATGTGCTGATCGAAGTCGACCATGCCGATCTGCGCGAACCCGGCCCGTCCGAACGGCTGGAGGGCGCTCTGGCCGACGCGTTCGGGCGGGGCATTGCGGTGGACGCCGCCATTGCCGCCAATGAAGCGCAGGCCGACGCCTTCTGGCGCATCCGCGAATCCCTGTCGGAATCGGAAAAGGCGCAGGGACCGGCGCTGCAATATGACATCAGCGTGCCGGTGGCGAAAATGCCCGCCTTCATGGTCGAGGCGGCGGCGGCGGCGGAAGCGAGCTTCCCCGGCACGACGGCTTCCTCCTTTGGCCATCTGGGCGACGGCAATGTCCATTTCCATGTTCGCGCGCCCAAAGGGACCAGCGACGGGCCGGCCTGGATCGCGGCACGGGGACAGGCGATCAACGCTTTCGTCCATGATGCGGTCGTGGCGGCGGGCGGCTCCATTTCGGCCGAACATGGCATTGGCCAGATGAAGCGGGCGGAACTGGGGCGGCTGGCCGGCCCGGCGCGAATCGGCGCCCTGCGCGCGATCAAGGCGGCGTTCGACCCCAGGGGGCTGTTCAATCCGGGGAAACTCATCCCATTCCCGGACGAGGGTTGATCCCGCGCCGGGCGCGAGCCGCCGACAAAGCGATTGCGCCCGGCCGGCAAGGCCTATATCGCCCTGCCCCAATGTGCCGACCGCAGCGTGCCCCGGTGCGCTGCATTTTTGAGAGAGAATGGACTGATCATGGCCAGCGCGCCCGCAAACTCCCTGCCGATCTTCTATAACGACCTGCTGCCGCTCAGTTCCGCAGACCATGCCGACTACAAGGTCCGCTCGGTCGAAGCCGCCCCTTTCCTGACGACGCAGCACGCCGTACCGCTGACGATCGACGAATTCGTGCCTGCGCAGCGCTTTGCGCCGATCATCTTCTCGGCCGGCGCCGATTCCGTGCCGCTGCTGCTGATGGGTCTCAATGAAGGCGTCAACATCTTCGTCGATGACGAAGGCAAGCTGCGCGGCCCCGCCTATGTGCCGGCCTATGTCCGCCGCTATCCCTGGATGCTGGCCAAGCTGCGCCCGGACAGCGAAGAATTGTCGCTCTGCTTCGATCCGACCAGCCCGGCCGTGGGCGCGTTCGAAGAAGGCCAGCCTTTGTTCGAAGAGGGCAAGCCCAGCGAACTGACGCAGGGCGTGTTGAAATTCTGCGAGGATTTCGAACAGGCTGCGGCCCGCACCGGCCAGTTCGTGAAGGATCTTCAGGACATGGATCTGTTGATGGACGGCGAAGTCGCGATCCAGACGCCGATTGCCGAACAGCCCTTCGTCTATCGCGGTTTCCGCATGATCAACGAGGAAAAGCTGCGCGACCTGCGTGGCGACCAGCTGCGCAAGATCAACCAGAACGGCATGTTGCCGCTGATCCATGCGCACCTCTTCTCGCTTCAGCTGATGCGCGACATCTTCGAAGCGCAGGTCGCCCAGGGCAAGGGGCCGATCGCCCTTCCCGCCGCAGCAGAAGCGGCCCCGGAGCCGACCGCAGCCTGAATGAGCAATTAACCCGAAAGGGTTGAAAAATTTGATAGATGGCAGGGCGCATCCCCCCTTGAAAGGCGGTGCGCCCTGTCCTATCTTCCAAACATATGGCGCACCTGCCCCCCTTTCGGGTGTGTCATATGGGCGCTTCCCCCTTTGGAAGCGTCTCCTCCCTGAACCTTGGCCACCCCATGCTTGCATGGGGTGGTTTTTTATGGGGTGGACAGGAAGGGGCCGGCGCTTTCGCTTGACGCGCGTGCCCGGCCTGCTAAAGCCCACCGCCTGCCGGCCGCCCAAGCGGCCCCAAGGCCCCTTCGTCTAGCGGTTAGGACGCGGCCCTCTCACGGCTGAAACACGGGTTCGATTCCCGTAGGGGTCACCAGACAGCCGCTGCGCTAGATGCCGGCCTTATCCATAAAGAGCCAATAACTTGGGGCATGTTTCGCCTTTGCGGACATTTTCCATCACGGCTGACCTTTATCCTGCGATATAACCGCTCGGCTCTCCGGCCGCAGCGCCATGCGCACTCCACTCCCTTTGCCGGCCTCAACGCCCATCTCTCCTTCCCGAGCCTGTGGGGCGACAAGCAACAATGGCGTTGCAGGCGAGGCAGTCCAACTCTTGCTGACAGGCGACATGACCCGCGCCTGCGCCATTTCGCTGCGGGATGCTTCTGCCTGGGCATTGAGCGCGGAAGGAAGAACGGGCGACTTGCCTGCGCTTCTGTGCGCAAGCGACAGCCGCGCAATACGATCAATCACCGGCTCTGCGCCGGTCTCCGCATTCTGAAAGGCCGGGGCAGTGCCCCACTCCCCGGTCCAGCGAAAGAAGAGATGGGTGCCGACTCTGGCGGTCTTGTCTAGGCTGGCGCTCCAGTGGGGCACGACCCAGTCGGTATGATAGTGGGTCGACAGGCCAACGGGCCTGAACACGGCGCCGTTCAGCGCCGCGCGCGCGATCGTACGGGCGCGGTCCCATGCCGCTGGAGATGGTGTTCGCGCCAGCGCACCGTCGCAGGAAAAGGTGAACTGACAGCCGGTCGCGCGTTCCTGCCCCTGAAAGACGACGCCGCATATGCTCTTGGGGAAAGCGGGGTGGCGCACCCGGTTGAGCACCACCTGCGCGACCGCCTGTTCACCGGTGGCATCATCGCCTGCTTCATAGATTTGCGCCGCCGCCAGACAATCGACCGCGCGCAACAGATTGCCTCCGTCGCCAGCGAAGTGGAACGGGCTGGCTGCCGGATTAGCGCGCGCAGAAAAAGGAATGGCCGCATTCATCGCCCGCGCCCTGTCGGTCGGCAGTATATGGTTTTCTCCTGCTTCTACAACGGGCGGCCGGATTGATGGCATGGCTCTGGCGAACGATGCGCGCGTCGGCAGATCCGATGCCGAAAGGTCAGATGCCAGAAAAGCGGACGATGGTCCGGGTGGACGCATCGGCGCAAAAGGTGCGGTGGCCAACGCCAAAATCGGCACGCCAGCCATGAAGCGGCCCGCCACGCCTGGCGAGGTGCGGGCCATGGCGGTTCGCTCAACCGGCGTCGCCCAGCCCCCGCTGGGGCTGGCGCGGCGCAATGGGAACGAAGGAGATCGGCGTGACCGACACGCCGTCCCGCGAAGCCGCCTCCCCCGCTTCGAACAGATGCTGGAGAAAGGAAATCATGGCGTGCCGCCCTCTCCCGCTCAGTTCCACCAGCATGCGGCGATGATCGCGCGGATCATAGCGCCGGACCACCAGTTGCGCTTCCTCCAGCCCTTCGATCCGGCGGACCGTGCCTGTGGCGCTCTCTCCAGAGATCGCCATGATGTCCTTGACGCAAAGCGTGCGCCCTTCCTCCGCCGTGATGAACAGTTCCAGCATGATGTCCCAGGCGGAATCGCGAAACACATGTTTGGGAAAATGAGCGGAACAGTGGATCCGCGCCTGTTGTGTCTGGCGAGCGAGGGCGAGCAACGACGCACGGGGCATATCCCGGCCCGGTGATCCCTCCATATGTCGTTCGCGCGAGCCCATGCAGTCTTCCTTGCATTGCGTTCTCGTGGAGCAGCCCGATGCTGCGCCTGTCCCGTTAACAAATTACCAAAGAAGGCAAATTTCTGCGGTCACATGCCCCCGACCATCTTCAGCCCGGCCCTTTCCTCCTCCTGCGCGCGGGTCTTCAGGCGACCGACCAGAGTATGCAGGCCACTGCCATGCGATCCCTTGACCAGAAGGATGTCGCCATCCTGCGAGCCCGCTACGAGATGATCGAAAAGCTGATCCACATGATCGGCATAAAGGCCCCGGCAGGCCGCCGGCAGCCCGGCCCAGAAAGATGTGTAGAGGCCGCCCATCACATGCGCCCGGTCGATCGCCTGATCGGCTATCAACGGCGCCAGCGCAGCATGATAGCCCGCTGCGTCCTGCCCCAGTTCAAGCATCTCGCCCAACAATGCGATCCGCCGACCACCGACCTGAGCGCCCAGCAGTTCCAGCGCCGCCGTCATTGATGCAGGGTTGGCGTTATAGGCTTCGTCGATCAACCTGATCCGCCGTCCGCCGATAGTCAGCGGCACTTCCTCGCCGCGTCCGGCGAGCGGGCGAAAATCCGCAATCGCCGCGACGCCGCGCCCAATATCCAGGGACAGCGCCGACAGGGTCGCCAGCACCGCCACGCTGTTGAGCGCCATATGCCGCCCCGGCGCCTGCAACATATAACGCACTGGTTCTGCGGGTGTCCGCACGCACAACTGTCCATCCTGACGGTCGATCAGGCGAAAATCGGCATCCGCCGTCTCGCCATAGGTGACGACATGCAGATCATGGGCCTGCGCCAGTGCGCGCACCAATGGCAATTCCGCCATGTCGGCGTTCAATATGGCAGTGCTGCCGGGCGCCATCCCTTCAAAAATGGCGCTCTTGCGGCGCGCGACGGTGGCAAGGTCGCGATGAAATTCCAGATGCGCAGCCGCGATATTGGTGAAAATCGCAACATCGGGGCGGGTCAGTTGCGTATTCTGCTTCATGCGCCCGATCGCCAGCTCCATCACGACGTGCGGCGTATCCCACGGGATGGAAGCCAGATTCCAGGCAATGCCATGAGGCAGATTTGCATTCATCCGCGTCTCGCCAACCGGGCCCCAGGGCCGCAGCGCCTGAGCCAGCATGGCGACCATCGTCGTCTTGCCCGCGCTGCCGGTCACGCCGATCAGCTTGCCCGCGATCATCTCACGCGCATGGCGGCCGAGCGCCAGCATCGCCGCATCATTGTCCGGCACCGCCAGCACCGGAAGGCCGCTGTCGGCATAGCGATCGGGTGCGCTGGTGATGATCGCGGCAGCCTGCGGCTTGACCCGCGCGATCAGAAGAGGGGCGATCCCCTTTTCTCCGTCCCGGCCGCGCATCACCACCATGTCGCCCGGCCTCTGACTGGGCGGATGGACGCACAGCCCCTGCGCGCGCCAGTCTGCCGGCGGCGGTACGACCCAGCGCCCTCCCGTCGCCTGCATCACGCTGCGCGGCGTCCAGCCCTGTTCTTCCGGCACGTCCTGCGCCGTCTGCTGCTCGATCAGATGGCGGCGATAGGAAACCAGTCCCGACAGATAATGTTCGACATCGTCGATGCGCACCCGAAAGGCATGATGCCGGATGAAGAAGCTGCCGACGATGCGCGCAGGATTGGCGTAGAACATCGCCAGTTCCGGCCAGAAATGGCCGTTGAGCAGATAATGCGCGCGGGCATGCAGGGCGCGGTCGAACCGGCCAAGGTCGATGCTGTCCAGCAAATGGCGGTGGTCCGGGTCAGTGGCCAGACGCGCGATCATCTGCTGCGCCGCCATCATCAGTTCCAGCAGCGTCGGGAAAGTGGTGATGCGATATTCCACGAAATCCAGATAGTCGCGGACATTGTCCAGCCCGAAACGGAACCAGGCTTCGGCGGGGCGATGCCGGGTCAGTTCGTTCGCGCAATAGCCCAGCCAATGATCATGGGCGCAGGCATGGCCCGCCGCGATGAAATGATCGAAGGCGCGGGCCACCGCGTCGATCCAGCGGCTGTCGCCGGTCAGGCCATAAAGGCGCATCAGACCAAAGGCCGCTTCGCCATCATAATAGATGATGCGAAAAGCCTGCTTTACCGCCAGCGACGGATAATCGAGCACATGGACGAAGCCGCCGCTATCCGCATCCTGCATGTGCAGGATGCCAGCCGCCAGCCGGTCCAGAAGGTCGCGATAGCGATCGATCGCGCATAATTCGCTATATTTGACCAGCGCCAGCAGGCAGACGGCATTGCCGCCCAGCTTGATCTCATTGCCCGGATCGATCAGGAAAGCGGCCTGCGTCCCGTCCGGCAAGATTGCGGGCCGGATCAGTTCCTGCTCCAGATAGGCCAGCGCCTGCTCGATCGCGACCAGCAGATCAGGATCCCGCGTGACTTCCCAGCTTTCCAGCATCGCATAGCAGCTGCTGGCATGGCGCAGGCTGTTATAGGCGGCGATCGGCCGGTCGAAACAAGGATGCCAGCCATAATGAAAACGCCCGTCCGCCTGCACCTGCGACGCCAGATAGCGGCTGCCGTCATCGATCAGGCGCAACAACAGGTCGGGATCGAGCCGATCGACGGTGCGACGCCCGGCATTGCGCCCCTGCTGGCGAATGACATGGAGGACGCCATCGCCGTCCATGAACAATCCCCCGGTCGAAAACAGCCATATCGGGTGATCATCACTGAAGTCGATCGCCCTGATGCCATGCCGCAGCCGGGCATAGCGCCGGAAATTGCCTTCGTTGACGACGGCCGTCGGATGGCCTTTGCCGCCATAAAGCATGGCGTTCGCATTGATCTCCGTTTCCAGAAAAGCGCGTTCCAGTTTCTCGTCCAGCGCGATGCCGAGGCGGAAATAATTGCGCTTGGTCGCCGCCAGTCGCTGGCGCAGGCCATGCCAGTCGGTCCGCTCGACCGCCCGAACCCAATCGACGCGCAGCCAGTCCAGCCGGTCGGCCGCCTGCATCAGATGCGGCAGGGCCGATTGCCAGCAGGATGCCCCGTCCGGGCCGGTAATGGTCAGCGTGCGGGCACGCGTCATACCGTCCGTGAAAGACAGGAACAGGACGACACAGGGGCTGCCGTCGATCAGGATGGCGGGAACCCTGTCCATTTGTTCGCCGATCGCGGCCAGCCTTTCCTCCAACGACACCTTCATCGTTCCCGCAGTCCTTCCCGCGCGCGGTTGAGCGGCTTGAGCAGATATTGCATCACCGTCTTGCTGCCGGTGTGGATGTCGACCGTGGCGATCATCCCCGGCACGATCGGGAAATGCTTGCCCGCCTTGTTGACCAGCGACACCGACCGCGTCCGCACGAACACGCGGTAATAATAAATGTCCGGATTCACCTCATCCTTGATCGTGTCGGGCGAAATGCTCGACACTTCGCCCTCCAGCCCGCCATAGATGGCATAGTCATAGGCGGTGATCTTCACGGTGGCGCGCTGGTTGGGATGGATGAAGGCGATGTCGCGCGGCGCAATCCGCGCCTCGATTAGCAACTGGTCGTCCAGCGGGACGATCTGCATAATCTCCCCATTGGGCGACACCACCCCGCCGATCGTCGACACTTCGATGCTCTTCACCACGCCGCGCACCGGCGAACGCAGCGTCAGGCGATTGAGCGTGTCGGACCGGCCCCGGACCACCGGGGCCAGCGCCTCCACTTCCTCGCTGACCTTGGCCAGATCCTGCTGCGCCTCGACCAGATATTGCGATCGCAGATCGGCCTTTTTCAGCGCCAATTCGGCGCGCTGACGTTTCAACCGCAGCACCTCGACATTGCTGGCCGCGCCGACGGAGATCAGGGATTCGCCGATCCCCACTTCCCGACTGATCAGCGCCAGCGATTCATCGATCAGTTTGTCGGCGCTGGCCAGACTTTGCCGTCGGTCCTGATAGAGGCGGGTTTCAGCGGCCTTGAGGTCGGGATAAGGATCAAGTTCGCGCGGAAAGACGATCGCCGTGCCGCCGACTTCCGCCCGCAACCGGGCTGCGCTGGCCAGGGCGGCGCGATATTTGGCGGCGCTCTCGTCCACCGTCGATCCCGCCTGCGTCGGGTCCAGTTGCGCCAATATCTGACCCGGCCGGACAATGTCATCCTGCTTGACCAGCAACTTGGCCAATATGCCGCCTTCCAGCGACTGTATCACCTGTTCCCGGCTGGTCGGCACCACGCGCCCGCTGCCGCTGGCCACCTCGTCCAATTTCGCAAACCAGGCCCAGGCAAAGCCAGCAACGAACAGGATGACCACCAGCCAGAGCAGCCGCTTCGCACCGATAAGGCGGCTGCGCCCCTCATCATCGAACCGCCATTCCTGATCAGTCAGGGCGATGCTCATGCCGCCCTCACCCGGTTATTCTGCATCGTGCGCAGCGCCGCATCGCGGGGCTGGTCGAGCAGGATTTTGCCATTGTCGATCACGATCACCCGGTCGACCAGTTCCAGCACCCGCATCCGGTGGGTCGCCACGATCAGCGTCCGCCCCTGCGCCCATGTCTTGAGGCCGGTGATGAAATGCCGCTCCGACACTTCGTCCATCGATGCGGTCGGCTCATCCAGCAGCGCGACAGTCGGGTGGCGCAGCAACAGGCGCGCCAGCAGCAGCGACTGGATCTGGCCGCCCGACAGGCCCCGGCCTCCTTCCAGGATGACATGCTCCAGCCCGCTGCGCAGGCGACGCACAAATTCCGCCGCGCCGGTCATCGCCAGCATGGACAGGATTTCCTCACTGGACACATCCGGCGCGCCCAAAGTCAGGTTTTCGCGGATCGTGCCATGGAACAGCCGGCTGTTCTGCGACAGAAATCCGACGTCGCGGCGCAAATCTTCAGGATCGACATGGTGCATCGCCAGATGATCGACCAGCACTTCACCCGAAATCGGAGGCAACATGCCCGACAGCGCCTGCAACAGGGTGGATTTGCCCGCACCATTGCGGCCAAGCAGCGCGACCTTCTCACCAGCGGCGATCTCCAGCTTGGGAATCGTCAGCGCAGGCAGGCTGTTCGGGTCGCCATAGCTGAACAGGCCGTCATGAATCGTCATCGCGCCGGCAATGGCGTTGACCGAAATTCGATGCTCCATATCCGGCCGATCGACGGGCAGGTCCATGATCTGGTTCAGGCTGCCCATCGCCACGCGCGATTGCTGGAACCGGCTGAGCAGCGACGTCACCTGCGACATCGGCGCCATCATCCGCGATCCCAGGATCGAGGAGGCGACCAAAGCGCCGGTCGTGATGTCGCCGGCCATCACCATCGGCGCACCGGCGCAGATGATGCCGGCGTAGACGCCATTCTGCACATTTTGCGTCCAGACCGTCAGGCTGTTGGTCAGCCCGCGCAGCTTCAACTGCGCCTCGCCCGCTTCGGCATTATAGCGGTTCCAATGCTGGCGGAACCGCTCCTCGGCCTGCAATGCCTTTATATCCTCTATTCCTTGCACCGCCTCCACCAGCATGGCGTTGCGCAACGAGGATTCACGCATCGATGCGGTGGCATAGGCGCGCAGGCGCCGCTGGACGAGCAGCCCCGGCAGGATCAGCAGCACCAGCGCGGCAAGCGGCACCAGCACCAGCGGGCCGCCAATGGACCAGAGGATCGCCAGAAAGATCAGAAAGAAAGGCAGGTCCGCGATCGCCGCGATCGTGGTCGACGTCAGCAGTTCGCGCACCTGATCCAGATCGCGCAATTGCGCGATGAAGGTGCCGGTCGATGTCGGCCGCGCCCGATTGCGCACGCGCAGCGCATGGCTGAACACCTTGTCCGACATGCGCAGATCCGCGCGCTTTCCCAATATATCGACGATGTTCATCCGCAGCCGGCGCAGCAGAAAATCGAAGCCGATCGCCATCGCCACACCGAACGCCAATATATAGAGGGTGGGGAAGGATTCCGCCGGCACGACCCGGTCATAGACCTGCATCGAAAAGATGACGCCCGACAGGCCCAGCATATTGGCGATGCAGGACGCCACCATCACCGGCACATAGGACCGACTGTCCTGATGCAGGATCGCGCGCAGCCAATGTTCGTCATGGCGGTGAATATAGGGATCGACGCGGGCGTCGGGGGCCGACCGGCTGGGCCGGGCGATCACCAGCAGGGCCAGTCCCTGCGCTATATCCGCGATCGGCAGTTGAATGTGCAGGCCGCCATCGCCCGCCAGCGACAGCGTCGCCACGCCGTCTTCGGATATGGCGGTCAGCAACGCCATGCCGCCATCGTCCATCCGCACGATGATCGGCAAACGCCAGCCCGACAACAGCTTTTCGCCGGCGGCCGGCACCCGGAAGCGGACCGACAGCCCCAGCGCGCGGGCCATGCCGCGCACGCGGGCATGCTCGTCCTGCGCGCCCGCGCCCGCCCCGGCCCACATTCCCGCCAGCCGCGCGCCCTGTTCGCTGTTGGGCAGGCCATAATGCCGCGCAACCTGTTGCAGCAGGTCCAGCCAGGCATCCACCGGCACCGCGCTGGCGACGGGCTGGACGGGCGGGGCCATGTTCACAGCGTCACCCCCCGCACCACCATGCCGGTCAGGTGAAAGGCCGACCGGACCCGTCCCGAACTATAGAGGCAATCCAGCTCCAGCCGGCGCAGATCATGGACGGTATTGGCCGCCTCTATCCGAACCTGTTGATATTCCTGTTCGGCATTGAGCAGATCGACCAACGTGCGGGTGCCCATTTCCAGATATTGCATGCGATACAGCTTGCCGGTTTCGCTCATATTGCCCTCCCGCGAAGACAGCGTCTTGAGCAGCGCATTGAGGCTTTCGATCTGCTGCTGCGCTTCCGACAGGCGCTGCGCGGTTTCATTGCGCACCCGGTCGGTCGCCGCCTGCGCCGCATCCAGCGCATATTCCGCGCCGCGCACCCGCGCCTTGCTGATCCCGCCGCCAAACACATTGCTGGTGACGTTAAGGCCGATCGTATAGGCGCTGCGCCGGTCGGACAGCGGATCGGACACGTCGATCGTCCCAGTTCCACCGATCGATATGGTCGGCAATTGATCGGCCTTGCTGCGCCGCAGATCGGCGGCGGCCTGATTCTTGCGCGCTTCGGCGGCCATGACCGCGGGCACATCCTTCCAGTCGATAGATGGCTGGCGACAGGCCGCCATCAGCCAACCGGGCACGTCCCGGTCGACCGTGCCCGCCGGTGCCGGCCGACCGAGCAGGAAGGCGAGATTGCTGGACCAGCGACGACGGACAGCCTCAATCTGCGACAGCGTGGCCATCACCGCCTCGACGCGGGCCAGCGCCTGCAAGCCGTCGGACTGGGTCGCCGCGCCTTTGGTCATGCGGCTGTCGACCAGATCGCTGATGGCGCGGACGCGATCCAGCTGCTCCAGCGCAATCTTGTGCAGCGCTTCGCCGCGTTGCACTTCAATCATCGCATAGCCGGTGTCGCGGACCAGATCGTCGACCGCGCGCAAGAGTTGCGCCTGTCCGATCCGCACCCCGGCCCAGGCGGAATCGACCGCGCTCGACACCTTGCCGAAATCATAGATCATCTGCGATGCGTTGATCTGGGGCCGGGGCCGCCAGTCGCCGGTCAGACGGCTGTCAAAGCCGGTGGCGATGCCCGCGCTGATCTGGGGTGAATAGCCTGCGCGTGCGACATCGACTTCGGTCCCGCGCGCCCGCAATTCGCCAGCGACCTCGCTCAGCACCGGGTGCCAGGCGACCGCCTCGCGGGCGGCTTCTTCCAGCGTCACCCGATCGGCAGGGCTGGCTACCGCTTCGGCCGATGCAGACGCAGACATGGTCAGCATCGCGCCGAAAGCCAGTAGACAGAATTTGCCGCCATGGAAGCATGTTTCCATCCCGGTCATATCCTCATCCGTTTATGACCAGAATGATTTCCATTGGTTACGAACAAGCTAACGCATGTATTTTATTATTATGCCGCCATCGTAATGATGGAAATTACATAAATTACTTAAAAGTTACATTAGAACTGGTGTCCGTTATTTTGACTTTTCTCAATATCGTCGGGCGACGCAAGATAGGATAGCGGATCCTGCGGCAGATCAACCGGCGTAAGGTCGACACTGTCCCGAACCGGCGCAGCGTCTTCGACCGGCCCGGACTGTTCCGATGATGGCTGGTCATCGAGATAGGCCGACAGCACATCCTCCAGCGCCCCTTGCCCTTCGAACATCTGATAGGCCAGTTCGCCAAGAACCTCGTCCGATACAATGGCGCCAGCCTGGCCTGTGTCCGGCGTCATGCTGTCAGCCATAGGATCGGATGGATCGACCGCATCAGACTGCGTCGCCGCCAGGATCAGGTCGCCGCTCGACAGCGATGCAATCTCGACTGCCGGCGACGCCCCATCATCCGGTTCGGACGCCGCCTGATTTGACATCAGGCTGGCCGCGGCATGCGTGTCCTCGGTTGGCACGACGACATCCTCGACCAGCAGGCTCGCCTGCTCGACCGACAGAAGCGACGATGCAGCGCCCGTGGCGACGTTGATCGTCACGTCCAGCGTCGCGGTGGCCGATACGCCATTGGGCTGCACGATCTGATAAGTGAAGCTGTCGACAAGATTGACCGTGGAATGTGCGATCGCCGTGCCTGGGGTATAGCTGTAATGCCCCGTCTCGTTCACCGTCAGCGTGCCATAAGTCGCGTTGACCGTAATGGGCGTTTCACCCACTTCGACAAAGCCGCTGCCCGTGCCGACCTTCACCACGACAAAGGGCGTGCCCGTCGTGTCGTTGGCCAGCAGTTCACCCTGCGTGCCGGTGACGCTCGACACGCTATACTGGTCGAGATGGGTAATCGTCTCGCCGATATAGACTGTCGAATTATAGGCCAGGCCCAACGTGTTCGTGCTGGACACGGTATAGCTGTAATTGCCCGCAGGCAGATCCTCGAACGTGTGGCTGATGCCTGATCCCAGCGGCAATCCGGCAATGGCCGTGGCGGTGTGTGTGCCGACAACGACGTTCGCAGCATTGCGCACGGTAATCGTGTAGCTGGGCAGCACCGCGATCGTACCGGCACGGATCACCGTGATGGTGATGTCGGCCTGGCTGTTGGCGGCAACCGAGAATGTGTCGCTGCCCGACCTGGTCGACAGGATCGGCGTGCTGAAGCTGAACTCCTGCGCCGTCGGCACAGTCGTCACGACATTGTGATACTGGACCGCCGCCGTTGCGCTGTCATGGCTGGCGACCGGGGCGGCGCTAATGTCGTCGCTACCGATCGAGATGATCAGATTGGCCGTCTCCGTCTCGCCATCGCTCCGGTCGATCAGCTGATATTGGAAAATGTCGCTCTTGCCGATCGATGCTGCGCTGGGTGACGGCGTATAGCTGTAACTGCCGTCCAGATTGATCACCAGCCGGCCGAAGGCGCCGTTCACGATCGTACCGTTCGCATTGACCGCTGTGGTCACGCCATTGACGGTGACGCTCTGAATCTGCGTCTGCGGGCTGATAATGTCGACATGCCCGTCCGCGCTGGGATCGGTAATGACATTGCCATGGATTTGCTGCGGCACGACCCCGCCAATATCGGTGAAGTCGACATCGGTGCCCGTCACATGCAGATCGCCCAACAGGCCCAGGCCCAGCGTGCCTTCAAAGGCGGCAAAGGCGCGATATTGCCCCGGCCCCAGCGTCTCCGTGCTGACCAGATTGCCGTTCAGCAGGTTGAGCTGCACCAGCGATACGCCGCTGCCGCCGTCCACAGCGACCCATTGCGATCCGTTCCAGCGCTGCACCGCAACCGTATAGCCGCTCAGCGCGCCGATGGTGAGCGTCGCATCATAGGTGAAGACCGCGTTGAAACTGTGTCCGTCCGCCACGGTGAAGCCGACGCTGGGCGTCCCCAGCACCTGCAGGTTGAGGTTCAGCAGGTCCAGCGACACCAGCGCCGTATAATTGGCGCTGCCATGATTGACCGCCGTCGATACCGGCAGCAGGTCGATGAGGGCGATCGCGCTATTGTCGAACGCGGCAATGTCGAATGGCGCGCCGACAGTGGCGGCGATGGACGGATTGCCCGCCAGATCGGTCTGCGTGACGGTCAGGTTCTCGCCACCAATCTGGGGGCTGGACAGGATGACGGAGAAACGGCCGTCGTCCCCGACCTGCGCCGTACCGATCAGCGTGCCGTTGCCGTCGCGCACCCGGACCGTCGCGCCCGCTTCGCCGATGCCGGTCAGCGTCGTCCCGCTCGCATCGACCGCCAGATTGGCCGGCGCGGGAGGCGGGGTAATATCCGGCGCCACGATATTGGTCTGCGCCGACGCATTGCCCGCCTGATCGGTCTGGATGATGCCGACGGTTTCGCCATTGGCCTGCGCCTGCGTCAGCGTGACGCTATAGCTGCCATTCGCCGCGACGATCGCGCTGCCGATCACGACGCCGGCGGCATTGGTGATCGTGATGGTGGCGCCCACCTCGCCCGTGCCGGTGATAACGGCGCCGGTTCCCGAAATGATCGCCGTCGGCGCATCAGGCGGCGTATGATCGGGCGCAGTCAGGCCGACATTGGGCGACGCATTGCCGGCCGCATCGGACTGGCTGACGCTCAATTGCTGGCCGTTCAGCTGCGCAGCGTTCAGGGCCACGCTATAGCTGCCATTGGCGGCAACCAGCGCGCTGCCCAGAACCGACCCGTCGGCCCCACGCACGGTGATCGTCGCACCGGCCTCACCCGATCCCGTCACCGTTCCGCCATTGGCGGAAATGGCGGCGGTCGGGGCAGCGGGCGGCGTCGTGTCCGGTGCGATCAAAGGCACCTGGGACGACGCATTGCCCGCCGCATCCACCTGGATCAGGGTCAGCCTCTCTCCATTGGTCTGCGCCGTTGGCAATGTGGCGCTATAGCTGCCATTGGCCGCCACGATCGCCGTGGCCAGCAGCACGCCGACCGCATTGCTGATGCGAATGGTCGCGCCCGCCTCCCCGCTGCCGGTCACGATCGTTCCGCCGATCGAGATGCTGCCGGTGGGCGCAGCCGGCGGCGTGACGTCCGGCGCAACGGCCGAAGCCGCCGGCGACACATTGCCGGCCGCATCCCGCTGGGTGATGCCCAGCGTCTCTCCATTCACCTGCGGCGTCGTCAACGTGACGCTATAATTGCCATTGGATGCTACGATCGCCGTGCCGATAACGCTGCCGGCCGGGTCCGTGATGCTGATCGTCGCACCCGCCTCGCCCGTGCCGTTCACGATAGCCCCATCGGCCGTGACAGCGCCGGTAGGCGCAGCCGGCGGCGTGATGTCGGGCGCGATCGCGGGCACACGCGGCGACACATTGCCAGCAGAGTCCGCCTGCACGATGCCCAGCGTTTCGCCATTCACCTGCGGCGTCGTCAGGGTGACGCTATAGCTGCCATTGCCCGCCACGGTCGTGGTGCCGATGACAATCCCGGCGGGATCGGTAATGCTGATCGCCGCACCCGCCTCACCCGTCCCGGTCACGACAGCGCCATCCGCCCTGACAGTGCCAGTCGGCGCAGCAGGCGGCGTGACATCCGGCGCGATCAGGTCGACCTCGGTCGATATATTGCCTGCCGCATCGGTCTGGATCAGGCCCAGAGTCTCGCCATTCAGCTGCGGCGTGGTGAGCGTCGCGACATAGCTGCCATTGGTGCCGACGATCGCCGTACCGATGACGGCGCCGGCCGGATCGGTGATGTTGATCGTCGCGCCCGCTTCGCCCGTGCCGGTGACGGTCGAGCCGTCCGCCGTGATCGTGCCGGTGGGGGCGTCTGGAGCGGTGATGTCAGGCGCTATGATTGGCAGTTGCGGAGAGACATTGCCGCCAGCGTCGGACTGGACCAGCGTCAGCGCTTCGCCATTGGTCTGCGCCGGTGTCAGGGTGACGCTATAGCTGCCATTGCCCGCCACGATCGTCGTTCCAAGCGCCGTTCCGGCTGCGTTGGTGACAGTGATGGTGGCGCCGGCTTCGCCGGTGCCAGTGATCACCGCGCCATCGCCACGGATCGTGCCCGTGGGCGCCGTGGGGGCCGTACTGTCGGGCGCTATCAGATCGAATTCCGCCGAAGCATTGCCGGCAGCATCCGTCTGGATGATGCCCAGCATCTGCCCATTGAGCTGCGGCGTCGCCAGCGACACGACATAGCTGCCATTGGCGGCCACTATGGCCGTACCGATGACAAGGCCGGCCGGATCGGTGATGCTGATCGTCGCGCCGGGCTCACCCGTGCCAGTGACCAATATCCCGTCGGACGCCACCGTTCCGGTCGGCGCGTCGGGCGCCGTAATATCGGGCGCCGTAATCGGCAGGGACGGCGATATATTGCCTGCCGCATCGACCTGAACCAGGGTCAGCGCCTGTCCATTGGCCTGCGTCGGGGTCAACGTCACCGAATAGCTGCCATTCGCGGCGACGACGCCCGTACCCAGCAAAGCGCCGCCGACGCCAGTGATGCTGATCATCGCCCCGGCTTCGCCCGTACCGTTGACCGTCGTGCCGTCCGCCGTGATCGCGCCGGTCGGCGCATCGGGCGCGGTGATGTCAGGCGCAACGACGTCAACCCGGGTCGATGCGTTGCCGGCCCCGTCCGTCTGGATCAGACCCAGCGTCTCGCCATTCACCTGCGGGCTGGCCAATGTGACGATAAAGCTGCCATTGGCGCCGACGATCGCCGTGCCCAGCACGGTGCCGGCCGCATTGGTGACGCTGATCGTTGCGCCCGCCTCACCCGATCCGATCACGGCCGTGCCGTCAGACGTTACGCTGCCATTCGGATCAGCAGGCGCCGTGGTGTCAGGCGCGGTGATCGTGGTGGCGGCAGACAGATTCCCGGCGGCATCCGCCTGAACCAGCGTCAGCACTTCCCCATTGGCCTGCGACGGCGTCAGGGCGACGGTGAAGCTGCCATTGACGGCGACCGTCCCCGTGCCCAGCACTATTCCGGCGGCATCGGTCACGGTGATCGTGGCCCCTGCCTCGCCATTGCCCGTCACGGTCGCACCATCGCCGGCCACCGTTCCCGTCGGGGCATCGGGCGCCGTCAGGTCGGGCGTCACCACGATCGCAGGATCGGACTCGTTGCCCGTCGCATCGCTCTGCGTAACGCTCAGCGATGCGCCGTCGATCTGCGCCGGCGATAGCATCACCACAAAATGGCCCTGCCCGTCGACGGTCGCCGTGCCGATCACTGCGCCGTCGGCATCCCGCACGGTCACGGTCGCGCCCTTCTCGCCCGATCCGCTCACGGCCGCGCCCGTCGCATCGATCTGCGCCGTCGGCATCGCGGGCGGGGTGATGTCAGGCGCGGTCACGATGACCGGCACGGACGAAAGGCCGTCCGTATCGGTCTGGATGACGACCAGTTTCTCGCCATTGGCCTGCGCCGGGTTCAGCGTCACCGAATAAGTGCCGTCGCCTTCCACGATCGCAGAGCCAAGCGGCACGCCGCCGGGGCCGGTGACTGTCACCGTCGCCCCCGCTTCGCCGGTTCCGGTCACGGCCACGCCGCCTGCCGTCACGATGGCCGTCACCGGATCGGGCGCATCGGGGGTATTCAGATTGGGCGCCGTCACCGGCAATTCTGCCGATATATTGCCCGCAACATCGCTCTGCACGACCGTCAGCGGCTCGCCATGCACCTGCGCAGGCGTCAGCACGCTGCTCCAGTTGCCGTCGGCATCCACTATCGCCGTACCGATCTCCACGCCTGCCGGATCGCGGACGCTGATGGTCGCGCCCACCTCGCCCGTGCCGGTCATCGACGCGCCGTCGCCCGCAATGATCGCCGTCGGCGGTTCAGGCGCGGTCAGGTCCGGCGCCGTCAGGTTGATCGGCGCAGAGACATTGTTCGCCGCGTCCATCTGGGTCACGGTCAAGGGCTGGCTATCCACCTGCGGCGGCGTCAGCATGACCGTATAATTGCCCTGGGCGTTGACGATGCCGCTGCCCAGCAGACTATTGTCGGCCGCGCGGACTTCGATCGTCGATCCCGCGACGCCAACACCCGTCACCACCGTGCCGCTACCATCGATCGTGGCCGTGGGCGCAGGCGGCGGGGTGAAGTCGGGCGCAATCACGCTGATCCCGGTCGACACATTGCCGGCTACGTCGCTCTGGACGATCCCCAGCACCTGGCCATCGACCAGCGCCGGATCGAACAGCACCACATAATCGCCGTCACCATCCACGATCGCCGTGCCGATCACCGCGCCGCTCGCATCGGTGACGCTGATCGTCGCGCCGGCCTCGCCCATGCCGCTGATCGACCCGCCATTCGCCGCGATCACCCCGGTCGGCGCATCGGGTGCCGTCAGGTCCGGCGCAACGATCGGCGTCGGATCGGACACATTGCCGGCCCCGTCCACCTGCGTCACCGCCAGCGCTTCGCCATCAACCTGCGGCGCATTCAAGGTAACGGTATAATTGCCCTGCGCATCGACAATGCCGGTGCCCAGCAGCGTTCCGTCAGCCGCACGCACCTCGATCGTCGATCCCGCAACGCCCTCGCCCGTGATCACCGATCCCGTCACCACCGTGCCGGTGCCATCGATCGTGGCCGTGGGCGCAGGCGGCGGGGTCAAGTCGGGCGCAATCACGCTGATCCCGGTCGACACATTGCCGGCCACGTCGCTCTGGACGATCCCCAGCATCTGGCCATCGACCAGCGCCGGATCGAACAGCACCACATAATCGCCGTCACCATCCACGATCGCCGTGCCGATCACCGCGCCGCCCGCGTCGGTGACGCTGATCGTCGCACCGGCCTCACCCGTGCCGCTGATCGACCCGCCATTCGCCGCGATCACCCCGGTCGGCGCATCGGGTGCCGTCAGGTCCGGCGCAACGATCGGCGTCGGATCGGACACATTGCCCGCCCCATCCACCTGCGTCACCGCCAATGCTTCGCCATCCACCTGCGGCGCATTCAACGTCACGGTATAATTGCCCTGCGCATCGACAATGCCGGTGCCAAGCAGCGTTCCATCAGCCGCCCGCACCTCGATCGTCGATCCCGCAACACCCTCGCCCGTGATCACCGATCCCGTCACCACCGTGCCGGTGCCATCGATCGTGGCCGTGGGCGCAGGCGGCGGGGTGAAGTCGGGCGCGATTACGCTGATCCCGGTCGACACATTGCCGGCTACGTCGCTCTGGACGATCCCCAGCACCTGGCCATCGACCAGCGCCGGATCGAACAGCACCACATAGTCGCCGTCACCATCCACGATCGCCGTGCCGATCACCGCGCCGCCCGCGTCGGTGACGCTGATCGTCGCACCGGCCTCACCCGTGCCGCTGATCGACCCGCCATTGGCCGCGATCACCCCGGTCGGCGCATCGGGCGCCGTCAGGTCGGGCGCAACGATCGGCGTCGGATCGGACACATTGCCCGCCCCATCCACCTGCGTCACCGCCAATGCTTCGCCATCCACCTGCGGCGCATTCAACGTCACGGTATAATTGCCCTGCGCATCGACAATGCCGGTGCCAAGCAGCGTTCCATCAGCCGCCCGCACCTCGATCGTCGATCCCGCAACACCCTCGCCCGTGATCACCGATCCCGTCACCACCGTGCCGGTGCCATCGATCGTGGCCGTGGGCGCAGGCGGCGGGGTGAAGTCGGGCGCAATCACGCTGATCCCGGTCGACACATTGCCGGCCACGTCGCTCTGCACGATCCCCAGCACCTGGCCATCGACCAGCGCCGGATCGAACAGCACGACATAATCGCCGTCACCATCCACGATCGCCGTGCCGATCACCGCACCGCTCGCATCCGTGACGCTGATCGTGGCTCCAGCCTCGCCCGTGCCGCTGATCGACCCGCCATTGGCCGCGATCACCCCGGTCGGCGCATCGGGCGCCGTCAGGTCGGGCGCAACGATCGGCGTCGGATCGGACACATTGCCCGCCCCATCCACCTGCGTCACCGCCAATGCTTCGCCATTGGTCAGGGGCGGATTGAGGGTGATGCTGAAGCCGCCGTCAGGGCGAACAACGCCGCTGCCCAGCAACGCGCCCGACCCGTCACGCACTTCGATAATGGCGCCAGCCTCGCCCGTCCCGATGACCGCAAGGCCGTCCGCCGTCACGCTTGCGACCGGCGCGATCGGCGCATCCAGATCAGGTGCGCTGATCACGGTTGGCGCAGACGAATTGCCCGCCGCATCGGACTGGATAACGCTCAGCAACTGACCGTTGGTTTGCGCCATATCCAATGTGGCGGCATAGCTGCCGTCGCCCAGCGCAATTGCCGTGCCGATCAGAACGCCTGCCGCATCGAAAATGCGAACAGTCGCCCCGGCTTCGGCCGTGCCGGTCACCGTCAGCCCATCAACCGCCACCAGGGCCGTCGGCGCCAGCGGCGCCGTGCCGTCTGGTGCGATCAACTGGACAGGATCGGAAACATTGCCCGCCCCGTCAGTCTGACGCACGGTCAGCGTCTCGCCATTATTCTGCGGACTGCTCAGCGCTACCTGGAAATTGCCATCGCTGCCAACGCGGGCAGTCCCCAACACCGCACCCGCAGCATCATAGACCGTGACCAACGCGCCAGGCTCGCCCGTGCCGATAACGCTGTTCACGCCATCCAGTGCAGCGTCCGGCGCGGTCGGCGAAGTGAGGTCGGGCGCGACAGCCAGTGTCGGCAACGAGATATTACCGGCCGCATCGATCTGCGTAACGCTGACCGTCTCGCCATTGTCGAGCGCCACATCCAGCGTGATCGCATAATTTCCATCACCATCCGCTAAGCCGCTGCCCAACAGATTGCCGTCCGCATCGCGGATTTCGATCGTCGCATTGGCCTCAGCCGTACCGGACAGGATCGTCCCGACAGCATTCAACCGGGCAGTCGGCGGCGACGGCGCGTCGGTATCTGCATCTGCGTCAGCATCGGCATCGGCATCGGCATCGGCATCGGCATCGGCATCGGCATCGGCATCCGCGTCAGCATCTGCATCAGCGTCTGCATCTGCGTCAGCGTCAGCGTCAGCGTCTGCATCTGCATCTGCATCTGCATCTGCATCGGCATCAGCATCTGCGTCCGCGTCCGCGTCCGCGTCCGCATCTGCGTCAGCATCCGCGTCTGCATCGGCATCAGCATCAGCATCAGCATCGGCATCTGCATCGGCATCTGCGTCCGCATCTGCATCTGCATCGGCGTCTGCATCAGCATCTGCGTCAGCGTCAGCGTCTGCGTCTGCGTCTGCATCGGCATCGGCATCCGCGTCAGCATCTGCATCAGCATCAGCATCAGCATCAGCATCGGCATCTGCATCGGCATCTGCGTCCGCATCTGCATCTGCATCTGCATCTGCATCGGCGTCTGCATCAGCATCGGCATCAGCATCTGCGTCCGCGTCCGCATCTGCGTCAGCATCCGCGTCTGCATCGGCATCAGCATCAGCATCAGCATCGGCATCTGCGTCTGCATCTGCGTCTGCATCTGCATCGGCATCTGCGTCTGCATCGGCATCGGCATCGGCATCGGCATCGGCATCGGCATCCGCGTCTGCGTCAGCATCTGCGTCTGCGTCTGCATCTGCATCTGCATCTGCATCTGCATCTGCATCTGCATCGGCATCAGCATCGGCATCCGCGTCAGCATCAGCATCGGCATCGGCATCAGCATCAGCATCGGCATCGGCATCAGCATCGGCATCGGCATCGGCATCGGCATCGGCGTCTGCATCTGCGTCTGCATCGGCATCGGCATCTGCGTCTGCATCAGCATCTGCGTCAGCATCGGCGTCAGCATCTGCGTCAGCATCAGCATCAGCATCGGCATCTGCATCGGCATCGGCATCTGCGTCCGCATCTGCATCGGCATCGGCATCAGCATCGGCATCCGCGTCAGCATCTGCATCGGCATCAGCATCAGCATCAGCATCAGCATCAGCATCAGCATCGGCATCGGCATCTGCGTCTGCATCTGCGTCTGCATCTGCGTCTGCGTCTGCATCGGCATCTGCGTCTGCATCGGCATCGGCATCCGCGTCTGCGTCAGCATCAGCATCAGCATCAGCATCAGCATCAGCATCAGCATCAGCATCAGCATCAGCATCAGCATCAGCATCAGCATCAGCATCAGCATCAGCATCAGCATCAGCATCAGCATCAGCATCAGCATCAGCATCAGCATCAGCATCAGCATCAGCATCAGCATCAGCATCAGCATCAGCATCAGCATCAGCATCAGCATCAGCATCAGCATCAGCATCAGCATCAGCATCAGCATCAGCATCAGCATCAGCATCAGCATCAGCATCAGCATCAGCATCAGCATCAGCATCAGCATCAGCATCAGCATCAGCATCAGCATCAGCATCAGCATCAGCATCAGCATCGGCGTCAGCATCTGCATCTGCATCAGCATCAGCATCAGCATCGGCGTCAGCATCTGCATCTGCGTCTGCATCTGCGTCTGCGTCTGCGTCTGCATCGGCATCGGCATCTGCGTCTGCGTCTGCGTCTGCATCGGCATCTGCGTCTGCATCGGCATCGGCATCTGCGTCCGCATCTGCGTCTGCGTCTGCATCTGCATCAGCGTCTGCATCTGCGTCGGCATCAGCATCTGCGTCTGCGTCGGCATCTGCGTCAGCATCAGCGTCTGCGTCGGCATCTGCATCAGCGTCTGCATCTGCATCAGCGTCTGCATCTGCATCAGCGTCTGCATCTGCATCAGCGTCTGCGTCAGCATCTGCATCTGCATCTGCATCTGCATCAGCGTCAGCATCTGCGTCGGCATCTGCATCAGCATCAGCGTCTGCATCCGCATCTGCATCTGCGTCTGCGTCAGCATCAGCATCAGCATCAGCGTCAGCGTCAGCATCGGCATCAGCATCTGCATCAGCGTCTGCGTCAGCATCAGCATCAGCATCGGCGTCTGCGTCGGCATCTGCATCAGCGTCTGCATCTGCGTCTGCGTCAGCATCAGCATCAGCATCAGCATCTGCATCTGCATCTGCATCTGCATCTGCATCTGCATCGGCGTCGGCGTCGGCGTCTGCATCGGCATCTGCGTCGGCATCCGCATCAGCGTCGGCATCTGCGTCAGCGTCTGCATCTGCATCGGCGTCAGCGTCTGCATCTGCATCGGCGTCAGCATCTGCATCTGCATCTGCATCTGCATCTGCATCTGCATCTGCATCGGCGTCCGCATCAGCATCTGCGTCTGCATCGGCATCGGCATCGGCATCGGCATCGGCATCTGCATCTGCATCCGCGTCAGCATCTGCATCAGCATCAGCATCAGCATCAGCATCTGCATCAGCATCAGCATCTGCATCAGCATCTGCATCAGCATCTGCATCTGCATCGGCATCGGCATCCGCGTCTGCATCAGCGTCTGCATCAGCATCAGCGTCTGCATCAGCATCCGCATCAGCATCAGCATCTGCATCTGCATCTGCATCTGCATCTGCATCTGCATCTGCATCTGCATCAGCATCAGCATCAGCATCAGCATCAGCATCAGCATCAGCATCAGCATCAGCATCAGCATCAGCATCGGCGTCAGCATCTGCATCTGCGTCTGCGTCTGCATCGGCATCGGCATCTGCGTCTGCGTCTGCGTCTGCATCGGCATCTGCGTCCGCATCTGCGTCTGCGTCTGCGTCTGCGTCTGCATCTGCATCAGCGTCTGCATCTGCGTCGGCATCAGCATCTGCGTCGGCATCTGCGTCAGCATCAGCGTCTGCGTCGGCATCTGCATCAGCGTCTGCGTCAGCATCAGCGTCTGCGTCGGCATCTGCATCAGCGTCTGCATCTGCATCAGCGTCTGCATCTGCATCAGCGTCTGCATCTGCATCAGCGTCTGCATCTGCATCTGCATCAGCGTCTGCGTCAGCATCTGCATCTGCATCTGCATCTGCATCTGCATCTGCATCTGCATCTGCATCAGCGTCAGCATCTGCGTCGGCATCTGCATCAGCATCAGCGTCTGCATCCGCATCTGCATCTGCGTCTGCGTCAGCATCAGCATCAGCGTCTGCATCTGCATCAGCGTCTGCATCTGCGTCTGCGTCAGCATCAGCATCAGCATCAGCATCAGCATCAGCATCAGCATCAGCATCAGCATCAGCATCAGCATCGGCGTCCGCATCTGCATCAGCGTCAGCGTCAGCATCAGCGTCAGCATCTGCATCAGCGTCAGCATCTGCGTCGGCATCAGCGTCTGCATCCGCATCTGCGTCTGCATCTGCGTCCGCATCTGCATCTGCATCAGCATCTGCATCTGCATCTGCATCTGCATCAGCATCGGCGTCTGCATCAGCGTCAGCGTCAGCATCTGCATCTGCATCAGCATCAGCATCAGCATCAGCATCAGCATCAGCATCAGCATCAGCATCAGCATCAGCATCAGCATCAGCATCAGCATCAGCATCAGCATCAGCATCAGCATCAGCATCGGCATCTGCATCGGCATCTGCGTCAGCATCTGCATCGGCATCTGCATCGGCATCGGCATCTGCATCGGCATCTGCGTCAGCATCTGCATCGGCATCTGCATCAGCATCGGCATCGGCATCGGCATCGGCATCTGCATCTGCATCAGCGTCTGCATCGGCGTCTGCATCCGCATCTGCATCTGCGTCTGCATCCGCGTCTGCATCAGCATCTGCATCTGCATCTGCATCTGCATCTGCATCAGCGTCAGCGTCAGCATCTGCGTCGGCGTCAGCGTCTGCATCTGCATCGGCGTCAGCATCTGCATCTGCATCTGCATCTGCATCAGCGTCAGCGTCAGCATCTGCGTCGGCGTCAGCGTCTGCATCTGCATCGGCGTCAGCATCTGCATCTGCATCTGCATCTGCATCGGCGTCGGCATCTGCATCTGCATCTGCATCGGCGTCTGCATCGGCATCTGCGTCGGCATCCGCATCAGCATCTGCGTCTGCGTCTGCGTCTGCGTCGGCATCTGCGTCAGCATCAGCGTCTGCGTCGGCATCTGCATCAGCGTCTGCATCTGCATCAGCGTCTGCATCTGCATCAGCGTCTGCGTCTGCATCAGCGTCTGCGTCTGCATCAGCATCGGCGTCTGCATCTGCATCAGCGTCTGCATCAGCGTCTGCGTCTGCATCAGCGTCTGCGTCTGCATCAGCATCGGCGTCTGCATCTGCATCAGCGTCTGCATCTGCATCTGCATCTGCATCTGCGTCTGCATCGGCGTCTGCATCCGCATCTGCATCTGCGTCTGCATCCGCGTCAGCATCTGCATCTGCATCAGCGTCAGCATCTGCGTCGGCATCTGCATCAGCATCAGCATCAGCATCAGCATCTGCATCAGCATCAGCATCAGCGTCTGCATCCGCATCCGCATCAGCATCAGCATCTGCGTCTGCGTCAGCATCGGCATCTGCATCTGCATCTGCATCTGCATCGGCGTCTGCATCCGCATCAGCATCGGCATCTGCATCAGCATCAGCATCAGCATCAGCATCAGCATCTGCATCAGCATCTGCATCTGCATCTGCATCTGCATCGGCGTCTGCATCAGCGTCAGCGTCAGCATCTGCATCAGCATCTGCATCGGCATCAGCGTCAGCGTCAGCGTCAGCGTCAGCGTCTGCATCTGCATCTGCATCTGCATCTGCATCGGCGTCGGCATCACTATCGCCATCAACCCAGTCGTCATCGGCGACAACCATGCCGGTTATGCCAATGCCGCCGATCAGAGCGGGGATGGCAAGGGACGATCCGGCGCCGCCCGCGCCCGCTGCGGCGATAAGATCGTCAATCTCATTGAGGATGGAGAAGCTGGGAAAGCGGCTGCCGGATCGGGCCAGCCACTGGGTTCCTTCCGTGTCGCGCAGCACCAGATTATTGTCGACGCCGTCGAAATGCGCGTAAAATTCTTCGATCTTGATGACCTGCCCGTCATTCAAGCGGATGAGCAGATCTTCCCCGTTCCGTTCGAAAGCAGAAACAGCCTCCGGGCTCAAATCCAGTCGAACGATGCTGGGCCGCTCCAGCCTGATGGCCTCGACCGGAGCCTGCGCAACCACACCAGTCGACTTGTCGATAATCTCAGCAGCCATCACCGATCCCTCTCTCGTCCCGTTGCGACCATCGGGGGACGGTTGCACGGGGATCGCTGCGCGGTCTTCAGGACGTCACAAAGACACGCAGCGCCGGGGTAAAAACCAAGGCCAGCATCGGGACGCTGCAAGGATTCCGATTTCGGATGAGATTTTCCTCTCTGGATGTTGCGAGCCGCCCTCGCCGCTGGCTTTCGCCGGCCACGGCAAAAAATCCTCGTTCGTCCTTTTTGGGGAGACGCACATCAACTCCATCGCTATAGCCCTCCCTCTCTGGCGAATCGTCAGCTTGCCCGGCTCCGGCCATGAAGGAACGTCCAGGAATTCCAGCGAATTTCCGGATAAAACAGCCTCTTGAAAGAGGCGGCGAAGCTGACGAATGGATTGCCCTCTCCACTTGGGAGGCAATCGGCCAGCGATGGCGGAAATCCGCCGGTCGGGGAGTAGCGCAGTCTGGTAGCGCGCCTGCTTTGGGAGCAGGATGTCGCAGGTTCGAATCCTGTCTCCCCGACCATTTTCTCGACCAGGACGATCTGCCTTCGCAGGCGCATAGCATGCGCCAACAGTCGCTCATGACAGCGGCGACATGCTGCATCGCAATATTATCACCGGACACCGCGCAATCCATGATGTCCAGGCCATGGCATTACAGCGGCACCCTGGCGATCACGGACGCGATCCGGCCATGGACAGTCGCTTCAGGCCAGTGGAAAAATATCGGGAGGAAAGGAGAAATCGCCGACAGTGCAATTCTGCCTGAATGGATCAGCGCCAGCGCTCTCCCTCCTTTGGATATATTGTTTCGCATCTGAACTGATCTGGTGCGACTTTTTATAAAATTGCCCCAAAACCGAACAACAATGCGTACGCATAAAATTCTCTTTGCATGAGAGATTGTTTCCAAATATCTTTCAAATTGTTGGATTGCCGCCAATTGGGATAATGGATCATATTCATCGTTGCACGACGGACATGTGAAGTGCCCGCATTTTAGGGAACTCTTCTTTGCATGTGGGCTTCACCCGCATTCTCGGGGGATAGAGTGTAATTCTGTAGGGGGAAGTAGCACGTGGGAAAGAAGGTTCTTGTAACGGGCGGGGCCGGCTTCATCGGCTCTCACATCGTCGATCGCCTGCTCAACCGCAGCGACATGGAAAAACTGATCATCGTCGACAATTTCTGGACCGGCCTGAAACAGAATCTGACGCATATCAAAGATCAGCGCATGCATCTCGAAACATGCGACGTCGAAAATTTCCAGACGTCCGAGAAGTTCGACGAGATCATCCATCTGGCGTCGCCCGCCTCGCCGCCATGGTATATGCGTGAGCCAGTGCGCACGATCAAGGCGAACCTGGTGGGCGCGCTCAACCTCATCGAAATGATCCAGCCGGGCGGGCGCATCAGCTTCGCCTCCACGTCGGAAGTCTATGGCGACCCGCTGATCACGCCGCAGCCCGAAAGCTATCGGGGCCAGGTGGACTGCACCGGGCCGCGCTCTTCCTATGATGAAAGCAAGCGCTGCACCGAATCGCTGCTGTTCGAAATGCGCCGCACCGCCGGCATCGATCTGCGGATCGTACGCCTTTTCAATGTATATGGCCCGCGCACCCGCCCCGATGACGGACGGGCCGTGTCCAACTTCCTCAGCCAGGCGCTGACCACGGGCGAACTCACCGTCTATGGCGATGGCCTTCAGTCGCGCAGCTGGGGCTATGTCGATGACATTGTCGATGCGCTGGAACGCTATTTCTGGCTGGACCAGATTGACTATCCGGGTCCGCTCAACGTCGGCAATGACCGGGAGATTTCGGTGCTGGACGTCGCGAAATTCATCGCCGACATCGTGCCGGGCGCCAGCATCAAGATGTGCCCGCCCATCCCGCAGGATCCGACCAACCGTCGCCCGGACCTGACGCTCTGCCGTCAAATCCTGCCGGGCTGGGAAGCCAAGATTTCCTATGAGGAAGGCGTGCGCCGCACGCTGGAATGGTTCCGCGACACGTTGATGAGCGGCGCCAGCTCCGACGCGCCGGATCCGGTGCGCCTGGCGGGCTGACTAAAAGAGGTCCGGGCCGGTTCGGGGGGATCGGCCTAACGCGGCATGGCCAGACTTGGAATAGAAAGAGCGTCGATCGACATTTTCGATCGACGCTCTTTCTATGTCAGGTTCAACGATCGGCAACTTGATGAATGGCGAGTCCCGATCAATCGGGATCAGCTTGTCCAGCCGACCCGAAGGTCAGAGCATAATCCGTTCATACTGAATCGGATCATGCTCTATTTCTCTTTTGTTTTCCGCATTTTCCGAGCCAGCAGATGATGCCATCTGCTTCGAAAATGCTCTACCGCGTAAGAAGCGCGACACACCCACGAGTACGATCGATAGGATCACGGGTCAGCGCTATACGGCGCCGGCCAGATCCAGCTTGCGCAACCGCGTCAGATAGGCCTTCGACCGGCGCGACGCCCATGCGCCGTCGGGTTCATCGATGCCATAGCTCAAAAAGGGCCGTGTTGGCAGCAAAGGCTGGCGCGGCGGAGCGAACATCGCCTGCGCATTGCGAATCTCCACCCACAGGGCGCCGGGTACATGGCGCGGACTGATGCGAACGGCGCTGGCAAAGGCCGCCATGGCCGATCCGACATTGCCCTTGCGCAACTGATTGCGCGCCAGTTCGACAAATAATTTGGTCTTTCGCCATGCGATGATCCGGCGCGCGGCGTCATTATTCGACATTTCGGCGTCCAGCACCCCATACATCTGAAGATGGCCGCGCAGCATATTTTCGGTCGCGCGCGACAGGCTGTCGGGCCGGTAGCGATACCCCACCAGATAGGCCGGCACGCACAGAAAACGATGCGTCTGCGCGATCCGCAGCTGGAACATATAATCCTCGCACCCCTGGAGCAGCACCGTGTCATACCCGACCGATCGGGCAAGATCGGCCGGCATCATCGGCGCGCTGCCATTGGAAATGAAGTTCCATTCCAGATGCTGGTGCAGCACCGGCCCTTCGATGACAGGCGAGGATGAGCCCGGAAAGACATGATCGATCGCATCGATGCGGCGATACCAGCAATAAGCAAGGCCAGTATGGGCCGGCGCCTGAGTCAGGGCAGTGACCTGCATCGCCAGCTTTTTCGGGTGCCAGATGTCATCAGAATCGAGGGTCGCGATAAACTGCCCGGACGCGCGCGCCATCGCCGCATTGCGAGTCGCCGCCACACCGGCATTGGCCTGACGGATCAGATGAATGCGCGGATCCCCGGCCGCCATCTTCTCCACGATGGCAGCGCTATCGTCTGTCGACCCGTCGTCAACGACCATGATTTCCAGATCTTGCAGCGTCTGCGCCTGAACGGAGCCGATGGTCGCGGCAATCGTCGCCTGCGCGTTATAGGCGGGGATGATGACCGATACGATTGGGTTCATGCGTTGCCCTCGTTGAGATAGCAAAGCATAGAGGGTCATTATGACAATGCCTAGGGTGCTTGGCGGCATCCGCAAATCGGTTCGGGGGACAATTGCGCACTTCCATCCTCACTCTATGCGTCTGTAGCCTGCTTTTGGCCGGATGCGGCGGCGGATCGACGTCCGGCACCGAAACGACGCCACCGCCTACACCCACACCAACGCCGACTCCTACGCCGACCCACAGCTTCCCCTATGTCCCGATCGCATCGGCCCGCGCCACCACCGGACCTGCGCTGCCGATCGGAAAATGCGTGAACATGGGCAACCAGTTGGAATTGCAGACCGAAGGAAGCGGCGGGCGCAGGATCAGGCAGGCCGATTTCGCCATGATCAAGGCGGGCGGGTTCAGCACCGTCCGCCTGCCTGCGCGGTTTTCCGCGCATGCCAGCAACCGCGCACCCTACACGATCGACAGCAGTTTCATGGAGCGCGTGCGCCAGGTTACGCAATGGGCGACCGACGCGGGCCTGAACGTCATCATCGACATGCATCATTATGACGAAATCCAGACCGACCCCGTGGGCCAGAAGGACCGATTCGTCGCAATGTGGGCGCAGATCGCGGAAACATTCTTCAATGCTCCGGGCAGCGTCTGGTTCGAACTGCTGAACGAACCCCATATCGCCCTGACAAATGCGACTCTGCCCGACATCTATGTGCCCGCCCTGGCCGCGATCCGGCGCACCAATATTGCCCGTCCGGTCATCATCGGCGGCGGCGGCACCTCTCATATCGATTCGCTGCGCGACATGCCCATGCCGGACGATCCCTATGTCGTGCCGACCTTCCATTATTATGAGCCCTTCGCCTTCACGCATCAGGGCGCTGAATATATCACGCCAACACCGCCTCTGGGCGCCACCTTCGGCAGCGCCGCGGATTATGCGCGGCTGGACAGCGATTTACAGACGGTGCGGGATTATATGGCCCGCACCGGCCGCGTTCCCTTCGTCGGCGAATATGGCGCCATCCATTATGCATCGGTCAGCCAGCGGGCCATTTATTATGGCGCGGTCAGCCACGCCTTCGCATCGATCGGGATACAAAGTTGCGCCTGGTCTTTCACCAACACATTTCACCTGTCGAACGACAGCGGATGGATTTTGGAGATCACCAACGCCATCGCCACTACGACCGATTGATAGGGGCGCAAATCCCGGACAGAGACATATCTGTTTTTCCGATCGTTTCACCCTGTCAAACCAGCATGTGACCGATTATGAAACATTTGTGAGCCAGGCCGGGTTATTGGGGCTGTTCTGTGCCTTTTGAAGGGGATAAATAATAGCTACTTGCAACGGCGAGGAAATTTCAGTCAAATCCGGTTCTCGGATTTGGGCGCTGATTGCTGTTGGCGCAACGACGCCAGGATATTTCCGCAGGGGGCGATGCGATTTCTCATGATGCTCAGCGATATAAGCCAGATGGGCGCCTTGCCCGACCCGTGGCGGAAAATCCGGACTCATCGTCTTCGCGTCCGCCTGTACCTGCTGATGATGCTGATGGATCAGTTTTGCCTCATGCTGGGCTTTGGCATTGCTGAAGTCGTGCGGCGTCAGGGCTTTGCCGGGCCGCTGGGCATCGACATCATCTTCCTGGCCGCGCCGCTCTATCTGACATTATGCCTGATGAGCAGCGGCTATTCGCGGTCCACGTTGGAAAGCATCGAATATAGCGTCAGCCGCTCGCTCATCGCCATCGGCGTGACGGGCGCGGTAATCATGGCCTCCGTCTTCCTGCTCGGCGCGAGCAGGGATTTGTCGAGACTGAATGTTTCGATCAGCATTCTCCTGTCCGCAGCATTGCTTTTCCTCGCAAGGGCTTATTTCACCCGGGCAGTCCGCAGCCGCTATCCGTCCACCGAATCGGTTCTGGTCATCATCGACAGTCCTGCGGCAACCCATATGCCCAGCCCGCACCATGACGTGCTGGACGTCAACGCCTCGGGATTGCAGGCCAATGTCAACGACCCGATGAAAATGCACGAAATCGGGCTGGTTCTGGCCAATTATGACCGGGTCATCGTACATTGCGAGCCTGAGCGCCGGTCGGACTGGGCGCTGATCCTCAAGGGCGGCAATGTCATTGGCGAAATCGCGCAGCCCGGATTGCGCGAACTGGGCGCTCTGGGCATCGGCTATTTTGCCGGCGCCCAGACGCTGGTCATCGCCAAGGGGCCGCTCAGCCTGCCCGATCGGCTCCAGAAGCGGATTTTTGATCTGGCCTTCACCCTGCCGGCGCTGTTCGCCCTGCTGCCGCTGCTCATTCTGGTGGCGCTGGCGATCAAGATCGACAGCCCCGGATCCATCCTTTTCCGCCAGAAACGAGTCGGCCGGGGCAACCGCCTGTTCGACATCTACAAATTTCGCAGCATGCGCGAGGAGTTGAACGATCATAGCGGCAACCGGTCCGCATCGCGCGATGATGATCGCGTCACCCGCGTCGGCCGGCTGATTCGCCGCACCAGCATTGATGAACTGCCGCAACTCTTTAACGTGCTGCTGGGGGATATGAGCCTGGTAGGGCCGCGCCCCCATGCGCTGGGGTCACTGGCGGGCAATCAGCTGTTCTGGGAGGTCGACCGGCAATATTGGCGCCGTCACGCGCTCAAGCCCGGCATCACCGGCCTGGCGCAGGTGCGCGGCTTCCGCGGCGCGACTCACGAAATGAGCGACCTGCAAAAGCGGCTGGCGGCGGATCTGGAATATGTGTCGGATTGGACGCTGCTGCGCGATCTGCGTATCCTGTTCCTCACCGTGAAGGTCGTGCTGCACAAGAACGCCTACTGACGTTCGGCGCAGCGACCGACCTTTTCAGAGCAGGAACTGGATCAGCTTCGCCGCGCCCAGGAACAGTAGCCAGGAAAAGGCTGCGGCGCCAACGATGATCAGCAATTTGCTGCGCGGGCCAAGCGCGCCGTCCGGGGTTGCCTCCGGCGCGGGACCGATGCCGGGCTTCTCAAAAACGCCCTGAACCAGCGTCGCCGCTTCCATCGTCATCGCCACATTATGCGCACTCAGCGCATCATCGAACGTGCAGCCAAAACTGCGATCGTCGCTCCAGATCACCCGCGCGTTGCGAATGCCGATGCCGGCAATGCCGATGCGGATTTCATCATCGATCGCCGGGATCGCGTCGGATCGGATGCGGCAGCCGGTTTCGGAAATATCCTCGATCACGACATCGATCGGCGCCCCTTCCTGATCGCGCATCGTGGACGGGCGATTGACGACGAATCGGTCAACCGTCCGTTCCAGCGGATAGATTTTGGCGGCGATGTTGGTCTGCATGATCTTCATTCCCGACGATAATGGGCTGAAGCCTAGTCGAGAGTGGTAACGGTACGGTAAACGAGCGCTGAATTTCCTGCATTGGATGACGATCCGGGGATCGGGATCGCCCGCTGTTGGCGCGCTGGCTGCCTATCCGATCAGGCGATCAGTCAGCAAAGCGGCGGGCGCGGCCGCCAGCGCCAGAAATGTGCCCAGCGGCACGCGCGCAGTCCGATGCTTCGCCCGTCCTGTGACCAGCATCACCGCCAGCCCCATCAACGACGCGATCAGCAACAGGAAGGGCAGCGCCTGCCACCCCAGCCACGCGCCCAGCGCGCCCAGCAGCTTCGCGTCGCCCAGCCCCAGCCCGTCGCGCCCGCGCAGCGTCCGATAGCCAAGCGCGATGCCCAGCAGCGCGCCATAACCCACCGCCGCACCAATCACCCGGTCGATCAGCGTCACATCGCTCGCCCACATTCCGATGGTGAAGCCCAGAAAGGCCAGCGGCAGCGTCAACGCATCGGGCAACCAGAAATGCCGCCAGTCCAGCACCGCCAGCGCCAGCAACATCCAGCCGAGCAGCGCCCAGCCGATCCCGCCCAGATCGGGCCGGAATCCGATCGCCAGCGCGCCGATAATCGCACAGCCCGCCTCCACCCGCCCATGCAGCGGATCAATCAGGCCACCGCAGGTGCGGCAACGTCCCCTGCTCATCAGCGCGCTCAGCATCGGGATCAGATCGCGCGCGCCCAGCGTGCGCCCACACCCATCACAGGCCGACCGCCCCCGCATCACGCCCCGCCCCTGGGGCCAGCGCAGGATCAGCGTCGCAAGGAAGCTGCCCAGGATCGCCCCGGCCAGCGCGCCGATCAGCGCCGCAACCGGCTGGATCACAGCGTCCCTTCAACCTTCAGAAACTGCGCATTGCCGACCCCGGCAAAGCCCGCCTGCCCCAGCACCGCCGCCAGCGCGGGATCGGCGGTTTCAACCCGCATTTCCGCAACATAACGACCCGATCGCCAGATCCGCAGGGTGATCTTCTCCAGTCCTGACTGGCTGACCAGCGGCAACAGCAACGCATCCCCATCGCAAGCGACCGTGCCCGACAGCCCCTGCGTCAGATTCAGTCCCGGAAACTGCCCCGCCATCCGCGCCCGCACCCGCCCTTCGGCATGGCCGCAGGTGTCGCCGCTATAATAAGCGCTCACATCCTCCAGCATCAGGCCGCCCACCGGCAAGGGCGCGAATGTCCGCCCCAGCGGCACCGCGCCGGTCACGTCATCCACACCGATCCGGCCGAACCCAACGGTCAGCGCGCCCTTCACATCGTCGGGCAGCCCCTTGGTCCGGGCGACATCGAACCGAGCGCGGCCCATCAGCAACGAAATGGGGGAAAGCCCGGCCCGCACGCTGCCCAGCGGCATATTGCCGAGCATCAACTGGTCGATCCGGCCACTCCACACCGTCCCGCGCACCTCGCGCGCGGCAACGCCGATCCGCTCCAGCCCCGCCAGCCCCAGCGCAACCCGCATCGGTAGGAACAGCAACAGGCCGAACAACAGCAGCAGGATCAGGATGATGCGCATCCGGCGCGACAATAGGAGGCCCATCATTGCCCTTCTCCCCGCACCAGCACCGCCTGCACCGAAACGCTGCCCGCCGTCGGAGATGGCCG
The DNA here is from genome assembly GCF_042647625.1 of Sphingobium rhizovicinum. Classification (NCBI taxonomy): domain Bacteria; kingdom Pseudomonadati; phylum Pseudomonadota; class Alphaproteobacteria; order Sphingomonadales; family Sphingobiaceae; genus Sphingobium; species Sphingobium rhizovicinum. The sequence goes on from NZ_JBHRVU010000004.1 coordinate 2,057,082, forward strand.
CGCGCTCATCGTCTCCACCCGCACGCCCTGCGCCTCCAGCCCCGCGAGCCAGGAAAAGAGCGCAACCGGCCGCACCGATGCGATGGCGATCTCCATCCGGTCATTGCCCTGCGCCTGCGCCCGCTCCAGCGTCAGTCCGGCTTCGCCCGCGCCCTGCCCGACAAACTGGTCGATCGGCGCGGTCGCGCCCGTGGCGGCCGGCGTGCGCGGCAATGTCTTCAACTGCTTCACCGCAGCCCTTATGGCCGCATTGCGATCGGTCGCCTCCACCAGCGCCGCCCGTGCGCTGCGTTGCGCCCGATCCAGCGGCACAGCGACGCCAAACCACAACAGGGTTGCCGCCAGCAGCGCGAACATCACGCCCAGCATCCATTGTTCGCGGGGCGACCGTTCGCCCCAATAGGTTGCTATCCGTTCCATCATGATCGCACCGTAATATCCGCCAGCGTGCGCCCGCCCGGGTCTTGCGACGGCGTCGCCGTAATGGTGAAGCCCGCCGCCTGAAGCGCCAGCAGCACCGCGTTGATGTCTTCCGCCTTCGCCGCCGCCAGCGTCGCGCGGATCATGCCGTCGGGGTCGCGCGACAGGCTGGTCAGCGCCACGCCGGGCGCATCCTGCATTGCCGCCAGCAGCCCGGAAACCGGCGCGGTAAAGGCCCGCCCCCCCGCGCCACGCGCCGCCAGCCGCCCTTCCAGTTCGACCTGCGCCTGCGCCGCGTCACTGGCGCCCGGCAGCACCTGCTGCGCCAGCGCCACGCTCTCACGATCCAGCCGGCTTGTCGCCATATGCTGCTTCACGATCCCGATCAGCGCGATCGTAAAACAGGTCAGCATGATAAGGCCGGCCCAAAGCGCCACCCGGCCCAGCGCCTGCTTGTCGACGGCGCGCCGCACTCGCTTGGCGAAATCGCCCTGCCGCAAATCCAGCGGCGGCGCGTCCAGCACGGCCATCATTCGCCCCTCCACCATGCCCGGCGTCGCATCGGCAACCAGCGCATCGCCGATCAGCGCAGGCAACGCCATGTCCGCCGTCAGCGCCAAATCCGTGCCGCGCAGCACCGTTTCTCCGCCGATCTGCCCCCGCACGAAGCCGGCTTCCGGCTCAGGCAACAGCAAGGGCGCAGGCACAATCAAATCCGGGTCCAGCCCATGATGCTGCGCCCAGAGCAGCCAATGCTGCATGTCCGCGCGGCTGGCCACGGCCACGATATGCGGCCGGGCGGGATCATCCTGACTGTCGGTCGCGGCGAACAACTGGTCGGCGGGCAGGATGCTGGCCGCCAATGCGGCAAGGCGCGCCGCCGCCCGCCCCTGCCGCGCGGGAAGATCGGGATGCGCGATCCAGTGCAGCGCCACCTGGGCCGCCGGCGGCACCAGCATCACCCGCGCCTTGTCCGGCAGGGCGGCGACGCCACAGGCCGCCAGCCAGTTCGCCCCCGCGCCCGACTGGATCGGCGCGCCGTCCACCACCCGCATCCATATCGGCTCGGCGTCGCCTTCAGGCAGCACGACGATCAGGGCATCCCGACTGCTCATGCGCCTGCCCCCCAGTTGCGCCGCACCAGCCGCGCCGGGCTTTCCCGCGCGTCGATCAGCGCCCGCTCCACCACCTGGGTTCCCCCGACATCCACCGCGACATTCACTCCGAAAAATCCCGTCTTCAACTTCACCTGCTCGGCCACCTCGGTCGCCGGCGACAGCCCCGCCAGAGACGGCAAGGCCCAGAATTGCACCGTACTGCCGTAGCCGTCCGCCGGCCGCTGCGCCAGCAATTGCCGCGCCTGCGCGATTGTCAGCTGTCCGGGCAACAACATGGCGAACAAGGGCGCCTGTTCGGGCAGCAGCGTATTGATGTTGATCGGCGACAAATCCGTGACCGGCAGCGCGCAAATCCACGGCTTCACCAACTCATAGATGGCGGGCGTCACGCCCGCGACCGCGCGCAATTCGCTGGGATCGACCATCAGCCGGTTGGGCGTGCGATAGGGCCGTGCATAGCCGGCATAGACCTCATCTTCCGCCCCACCCGGCTGCGGCACGCTGTCGCTGTCGATCCAGTCCGCCAGCCCTGCGGCGGCCGCCTGCGCCTGCCGCACATTTACCCCCAAAACTTCTAACAGCCCCTGAAACTGGGTCACGCCGATCGGCCGAACTTTCAGCGCAGCCTCGCTTTCGCCGCTCACCACGCTGTTCAGGTTGAAACAATTGCCGGCATCGCTGACGCTCACGGTCGCCACGCCGCCGGGCACAGGCAGGCTCTGGGGCGTTCCCATCCATCCGCCCGCCAGTGTGATCTTCGCCGGGTTGGACGCGGTCAGATCGGCGATGCGCATCCGCGCCATCTCCGCCCCCGCATCGGCATAGGCCCGCGCCTGATCGATCGCGCCGCCATTGCCGGTCATGCGCGTCGCCAGCGCCACCCGCTCCAGCGCGCCGGCGGCCACGACCGCCATCACCGCCACCAGCAACAGCACGGTCAGCAGCGCCGCGCCGCGCTCCTTGTTCTTCCGTGGATCAGGCACCGGCCGCGCCCTCCATCTTCTCGATCGGGCCGGGCGCCACCAGAAAGCGCAACGTCACCGGCGGTTCGCCGGTGCGCTTCACCGTCATTTCCACAGCAAGCGGCAACAGGTCGGGTTGAGACGGCGTCCATTGCTCCAGCCACTCCCCCCGCGCGTCGCGAAAGCGCAGCGTCACCGCCTCGACATTCTCCAGCAGCGCGGCGGGATCATCCCCCGCCGCGCCATCCAGTTGCGCATAGGTCCGCCGCTCCAGCCGCCCCTGCCGCACCCAATATTCGACCTTTTGCAGCGATGGCCGCGGCAAATCGCCCAGATTGTCCCAGCCTCCGCGCACCAACTGCATCACCGGCTGGCCTTCGCCGTCATCATGCGCCCAGAAGGCCGGCGCATTAGTGCCCGCTTCGGTGCGGGTGATGCGCGGCACCGCCTGCCCCAGATCACCGGCCAGCGCGCCGGCCGCCCGCTGCACCGCCGCCATATCGTCCAGCCGCGCCTTGATCTGCGCCTGCGCCGACACGCTATTGCCCAGCAACAGCACACCCGCTGCCGCCAACATCGCAAAGATCATCAGCGCAACGAGCAGTTCGATCAGCGTGAAGCCGTGTTCGGCGGAACGCTCGAAGATGGTGAAGCCGCGATCGTTGACACTCGATCGCGTCCCCGCGAAGGCGGGGACCGAAGGCGACTGGGCACATTCCGGGGTCGGTGAATCCACCATCACTCCACCACCCGCACGAAACTCAGCACCACGGGCGATGCGCCGGGCTGGCCATCGACCGTCACATCGACCTGCAACAGCCGCCTGTCTTCCATCGCCTTGACGCTGCGGCTCCAGTGCCAGCGCCGCCCGCCATTCTCGACCTCGCCATCCTCCTCGCCGATCGAGGGCGGCACGGGATCGCTCTGCACCTCGACCATCAGGTTCCGCGCGACGATCTGCCCCAGCGCCTTGCTGTCCAGATCGGCGGCGGTGCGCAGCGTCACCCCCTGCAACCGCACCAAAGCCAGCGCGGCCAGGCTGAACACCGCCAGCGCGACCAGCATTTCCAACAGAGTAAAGCCGCGTTCTGTTTTGCGAATCTCAGCCACCGACCATGACCTTCCCCGCCATGTCGACGGTCACGGACACGCGCTCGCCTTCGCGGGCCAGCGTCACGGTCAGGGGATCGGTCGGCAGGCCGGTGCCGTCGAACGCAATCTGCTGCCGGCCATCCTTGCCCACCAATGCGCGCGTGCCGCCTTTCCAGTTGGCGGTGATGAAGGGCTTTTCTTCGACCGGCGTCCATTGGTCGCCCTCGCGACGCTGGAAACCATAGCCGGAAGCCGACACCCACAGGCCCATCGGCCGTGCGGTCACGACCGCTTCGTCGCGCGCGGCGGCAACGCGCGCGGCGAAGCGGTCGGCATCCTCGATCACGCGCCCGCGCGGATCGGGAATGGCGAGCACGACGGCAGCCGAAATGAAGCCGATGATCGTCAGCACGACCATCAGTTCGATCAACGTGAAGCCCTGTTGGGCGGAACGTCCAAAAAACGTGAAGCCCTGTTGGGCGGAACGCATAGAGCTAAATCCGCCCTCCTCGCCTCCGTTCGTTTCGAGCGCAGTCGAGAAACGCTTCCCGACCGGCTCGAACTGCGCGGAAGAAAGATCAAAGCTCGCTGGAGAAGATGTCGGCATTTTCATTGTCGCCACCCGGCTGGCCATCGGCGCCCAGCGAGCTGATGTCGAACGCGCCCTTGCGCCCCGGCACGGTGTAGACATAGGCGCGGCCCCACGGGTCCTGCGGCAGCTTCTTGATATAGCCGCCCCGGCGATAACGCTGCGGCTGCGCCAGCGAAGCGGGCGGATTGAGCAGCGCCTGCAACCCGTCCGACGCCGCCGGATAGGTCAGATTGTCGAGGCGATATTGCTCCAGCGCCTGTTCAATCGTCGAAATATCCGCCTTCGCCTTTTCGACACGCGCCGTATCGGTAGCCGGAATGACATTGATCGCCACGATCGTCGCCAGCAGGCCGATGATGACGATCACGACCATCAGTTCCACAAGCGTGAATCCGGCTTCGCCGGAATGCCCAACATCAGCATCTGATCGTGCTCCTGCGAAAGCAGGAGCCCAAGGTTCCTGATGCTGCGCCTCGGGCTCTGGGCTCCTGCTTTCGCAGGAGCACCGCACTGAACAGCGGTGGACGAAAATATTCTTCATATGCACTCCTTCAAGCCCCGGTCAGGCTTTGCAGCTGCAGGATCGGCAGCAGGATGGACAGGATGATGACGGCGACGATGCCCCCCATCAATATGATGATGATCGGCTCCAGCATCGCCAGCGCGGCCGATGTGAAGCTGTCAAATTCGCGTTCCAGATAGTCGGCGGCGCGCTCCAGCATCGTATCGAGCCGCCCGGCGCTTTCGCCACTCGCCGCCAGATAGACCAGCAGGGGTGGAAACACCCCGGCCCGGCGCAGCGCGGCGGACAGGCTGCCGCCGCCCCGGATCGCCTCGACAATCTCGTCCGACGCCTTGCGCAGCACGCGGTTATGGACCGTGTTCGCCGTCAGCGACAGCCCCTCCATCAACGGCAGCCGGCTCGCGATCATGGTCGACAATGTGCGCGCCATCCGCGCCGCATGCAGATCGCGGATCAGCCGCCCCAGCAGCGGCAGGCCCAGCAACATCGCGTCGAACCGATAACGGAAGCTCTCGACCTTCATCGCGCGCCAGAAGCCGAACCCCGCCAGCGCCATCAGGATCAGCAGCAACCACCAGTAACCCGCAAGGAAAGCGGAAATCGCCATCACCATCCGCGTCAGGAAGGGCAGTTCCTGCCCCACCGTGTCGAACTGCTCCACCACCTTGGGCACGACGAAGATCATCAGCGCCGCGACCACGAAGATTGCGAAGGTCGCCAGCACGGAGGGATAAGCGATCGCGGTCAGCACCTTGGACCGCATCACCGCCTGCCGTTCCATCAGGTCGGACAGCCGCTCCATGATCGTGGGCAGGCTGCCCGAACTTTCACCGGCGGAAATCATCGCCCGATAGAGCGGCGGAAAGCTCTTCGGCTCCGCGCCCAGCGCATCGGCCAGCCGCCGCCCTTCCAGCACGCCGCCATGCACCTTGCCCACGATGGCGCGGACATGGTCCTGCTCGCTCTGCTTGCCGATGGTGCGCAGCGATTCCTCCAGCGGGCTGACCTGAATCAGCGTGGAAAGCTGGCGGGTGAACAGCGTCAGTTCCTTGGACGATAATTTGGGCGCGCGCAGCGACAGGCCGGCCCGCTTGCGCGCCGCCTCAACCACGCCCGGCTCCAGCCGGACGACGAACAGCTTGCGCGCGTCCAGCTTCGCGCGCGCGTCGTCAATCGTATCGGCCTTGATCCGGCCGCCACGCTCCTTGCCCGCCGGGTCGATCGCCACATAATCGAAATCAGCCATCGGCGATGGTTTCCGCCTCGACCGCGTCGCGCCGCGACACGCGGATCGCCTCTTCCGCCGTGGTCTGCCCGTCGCGCACCAGCGCGCGCGCGGCCGATCCCAGATTGGGCGCGTTCAGGAAAGCATGGCGCGCAATCAGCGATTCATCGCCGCCGTCATTGATCAGCCGGCGGATTGTGTCATCCACGCGGATCGCCTCGAACACGCCGATCCGGCCTTTATAGCCGGTGCCGTTGCACTGGTCGCAGCCCCGCGCCTTGTAGATGATCGTGCCCGGATCAAAGCCCAGCAACGCGCTGGCCGATTTGTCCGCCTGCACCGGCTCTCGACAGCTCTGGCACAGCCGCCGCACCAGCCGCTGGGCGATCACCGCACGCAAGGTTGAGGCCAGCAGGAACGGCTCGACCCGCATGTCGCGCATCCGCGTAATCGCGCCCACGGCGTCATTGGTGTGCACGGTCGACAGCACCAGATGCCCCGTCAGCGACGCCTGCACCGCAATCTCCGCCGTCTCGCGATCGCGGATTTCGCCGACCATCACGACGTCAGGGTCTTGCCGCAAAATCGCGCGCAGCCCCGCCGCGAAGGTCAGCCCGACCTTGGCGTTCACCTGCGTCTGGCCCACGCCCTCGATCGCATATTCGACCGGATCTTCAACCGTCAGGATATTGCGGCTGCCATCGTTCAGCGTGCGCAAGCCGGCATAAAGCGTCGTCGTCTTGCCCGAACCCGTAGGCCCCGTAACCAGGATGATGCCGTTCGGCTCGGAAAGCCCTTCGCGGAAAATCCGGTCCGGCGCGCCCGTCATGCCCAGCAGATCCAGCGTAATGCCGGCATTTTCCTTGTCCAGGATGCGCAGCACCACCCGTTCCCCCGCCCGGCTCGGCAAGGTAGAGACGCGCACATCGAGCAGTTTCCCGCCCAGCGTCAGGCCGATACGCCCGTCCTGCGGCACGCGCCGCTCGGCAATGTCCAGCCGCGCCATCACCTTGATGCGGCTCACCACCACCGGCGCGACATGCGGCGGCATGCGCAGCGTCTCGCGCAGCACGCCGTCGATCCGCATCCGCACGATCAGCCCGGTTTCATAGGGTTCGATATGGATGTCCGACACGCCCTGCCGCGCCGCTTCGGCAATGATGCCGTTGATCAGGCGGATCGCCGGCGCATCATCCGCGCTGTCCAGCAAATCGTCGGCGGTCGGAATATCGGCGGCCAATATGTCCAGCTCGTCCGCGCCGACCTCCAGCGATCCCGCCATCGCCGCCGCGCTGCCCTCCATCGCATAATGATCTGACAGATGCCGGTCGAACTGCGCCGGCTCCACGAACCGCACGTCGAAACTGCGCGCCAGATGCCGCCGCACTTCCAGCAGCACGCGCGGATCGCTGCCTTCGCGCACCGCAATAGTCAGCCGCTCGCCCTCAGGCGGCAACAGCACGACGCCATGTTTGCGCGCAAAGCCATAGGGTATGTCGATGGGACGGTTCGCCGCAACAGCGGGCGTTTCGTCGCTCACTTGCGGCCTCCGCTGGCGGGGATTTCGACCGGACGGACGACCCCGCTCGACTGGCGCACCGTGGGTTCGATCACCTGCGGATCGGCCGCCGCGCCCGGTTGCGCCACGGCATCGCCCGGCTGCGGCGCGGCGATTGGCGGGGTCGCCCCCATATAATCGCGCACCAGTTCGTCGATCGTCGGTTCGGATTGCGGATCGCGCTGCAACTGCATGCCGCGCACATAGCCGTAACGCTGCTGCGTCAGCTTCTGCGCATCTTCCTTCGACCGCAGGATCGTCGGCCGGATGAAGACCATCAGGTTCGTCTTGGACCGGCTGTTGCTGCGCGATTTGAACAATTCGCCAATGCCCGGAATATCGGACAGCAACGGAATCCGCTCGATCGTGCGGCGTTCATTGTCGTCCAGCAGGCCGCCCAGCGCCAATATCTCGCCGTCATCGACCGTAACCGTCGTCTCGATCTCGCGCTTGTTGATGATCAGGTCGCTATTGTCGTTGCTGACCGGACCGGCCACGCTCGACACTTCCTGCTTCAGGAACAGCTTGATCGCGCCGCCGGTGTTGATCTGGGGCTTCACCTCCAGCTTGATGCCGACATCCTGCCGCTGGACGGTGCGGAACTGATTGTCGAAATTCTGGCTCAGCGCCTCGCCTGTCGTCACCGGCACCTGCTGCCCGACCAGGATCGACGCCTTCTGATTGTCCAGCGTCATGATCGACGGCGTGGACAATAGGTTGCTCTTCGTGTCGGATTTCACCGCATTGATGATCGCGCCAAAAATGCCATTCTTGCCGATGCTGCCGCCCAGCCCCGCAATCGCGCCGGTGGCGCTTTGCAGGCTGCTGAGCGCCGCCGACTGCAACGTGCTGGCCAGATCGCTGTTGGTCTGCGTCTCGGTCGTGGTCGTCGTGCCGTCGGCCGCCACCACCGTCGTCTTGGTGGTGCCAAGCTTGTCCGCGCCATAAGCGCCCGCCAGAGTCAGCAAATTGGGCGAAGCATTGCTGTAATTGGTCGCCGCAAAGCCGGTAGAGGTACTGCCCAGCAGGAATTGCACGCCCAGCTTCTTGGCGGCCGCATCGCTGATCTCGACGATGATCGCCTCCACCAGCACCTGCTCGCGCCGCGTATCGATCTGGCGAATAGTTTCGCCCAGCATCCGCTGCACGTCGCTGTTCGCCGCCACGATGATGGCGTTCGCGCCCTCATAGCGGGTGACGATCGCCGGACCGCGCGTATTGATCCCGCCGCCAGACGCGGAGGAGGATGAAGCCGCCGCCACCGGAGCCGCCGCCTGCGAAGCGGGCGCGGCGCTGCCCTTGGCGGCCGGCGTGTCGGAACTGACCGGCTGGCTGCTCGACTGGCCGACCAGTTGCTGCAACACGGGGAGCAGTTTCTCGGCATCGGCATGCTCCAGCCAGTAGACGCGGATTTCCGTGCCGCTCGCCGCCTGCCGGTCCAGTTCGCGCGCCATATTGGCCAGCCGCGCGACCGTATTGGCGTCGCCCCGGATCGCGACCGAATTGCTGCTGTCGATCGGCACCACCGTCGCCGCCGAAGGCGCGGCATTTTCCCCGCCGCCCCCGCTCGTCACCAGCGCCTGAAGCGACGTCGCGATTTCCCGCGCCCCGGCATTTTTCAGCACCACCATCTGCGTCGCCGCCGTGTCCCGGTCGACCCGCGCGATCACCTGACGGATGCGCGCGACATTGTCGGCATAATCGGCCACGACCACGCTGTTGCCCGCCCGGTTGGCAGTGACGGATCCTTCCTTGCTCACCAGCGGGCGCAGCGTTTCCAGCGCGCTCGCCGCGTCGATCGACCGCAGGCGGAAGACTTCGGTGACGAAGCTGTTGCGATTGGCCGCACTGCCCACGCCGCTGGGTTGCCCCGCCGCGCCGTCGACCGGCTGGATGCGATAGGCGCCGCCGGGCGCGGGCACCGCGACCAGCCCGTTGGCGCGCAGGGTCGACAGGAAAATCTCGAAATATTCCGATCGGCTAAGCGGCCGGTCGGTCACGACCGAAACCTTCCCCTGCACCTTGTTGTCGATGATGAAGGTGCGGCCCGTCACCCGCGCGGCATCCTGAATGAAGGCGCGGATGTCGGCATCGCGAACATTCAATGTCTGTTGCGCGGAGGCGGCGATCGGGGTCGCCAGAACCAGCGCCATGGCGGCAGCGGAGAGCAGGAATTTGCGGGTCATTGGCCTTGCACTATCAGGTTGACCGATGCGACGGCGGCGCCGCGCTCTACGGTCAGGGAAAGGCGCGCACCGGGCGCGATCTGGTTTTGAAGCGACGTCAGGTCACTGACCGGCTGGCCATTGACCTGACTGATGATGTCGCCGGGGCGGAAACCCGCACTGGCGAAGGCCGGGCCGCGCTGGCTGACGGCCAGGCCGGTGATGCGGCCATTCTGCATGCGCGGGGCAAAGCCAATATCCTTCTTCAGGCTGTCGACATTCGGTCCGATGCCCGTCCCCACGCCCGGCGCGGGTTGCGGCGGCGGCGCGGCGCTCTGCCACCCCGGCCCTGCGTTTCCGGCCGGCGGCGCGGCGTCGGGCGCGGGCGTGGACTGGTCCAAGAACACCTGTTCCTCCGCGCCGCCCCGGTCGATCGTCACATGATCGAAGGCGACTGACTTGAGCACCACGCCGGGCAATATCTCATCGCCCACGGCAAAGCTGTTCTGCACGCCATCCGGTCCGGCGATGATCGCCGATCCCAGCCCCGACCCTTCATTCAGGCGAATGCCATAGACGGTCAGGGCCAGCGATGTGACGACGCCGCCCGACTGCTGCGGCGCGCCGGTGCGGAAAAAGGGATCGAAGCTGGCGAACAGCGCCTGTCGCGCGGAAGCGGACAGCAATTGCGCCTGCCGCCCCTCCCACGGGCCAAAGCTGCCCGTCGGCGTCACGATGGCCCATGCGAGTTGCCCGATCGCCAGCGCCAGCAGGCCCAGCAGCCCGCGCTCCAGCCAACCCAGCCAGTCCCAGCCAGCCGAGCCTACGCCGCGCAGCGACCCACTGGTCCCGCGACGCCATCCGCTTATTCTGTCGCCAAACGGCACCCGCATGATTGCGACCCAACCCCCTATGATCTGCGAGCCTGCTAGGCAGATGTTCTTACTGCCGAATGACATTTATATTACACAAATATGACGTGTCATGCAGTCGCTTGCATTTACGGGACTGGAAGTTAGCAGGGACGCCGTCTCAGCCGCATATTTCCCTGCCAGGACATGCAATGACCGCCATTTTATGCACCGCCACCGACGGCGATCCGGCCCTGATCGGCGCGCATCCCCGCATTCAGCGAGTCCCGAGCAAGGAACTGACGCTTTTCATTCAGCGCGACTTTCTAAGCGTGGAGGAATGCGCTGCTCTGGTTGATCGAATCGATGCGCAGCGCCGCCCCTCGACCATCGCCGACGCCAATGGCGATCATTATTTCCGCACCAGCGAGACGTGCGATCTCGACCATGGCGATCCGTTCGTCGCCGCGATCAACGCCCGGCTGGACAGCTTCGCCGGCATCGCCACCGCCCATGGCGAACCCATTCAGGGGCAACGCTATGCCGTGGGGCAGGAATTTAAGGCGCATACCGACTATTTCGATCCCAAGGGCGCGGACTATCCGCAATATTGCGGCGTCGCGGGCAACCGCACCTGGACGCTGATGATCTATCTCAACGAACCCACAGCCGGCGGCGCGACCCGCTTCACAAAGATCGGCAAGACGGTGCAGCCGCAAACCGGCAAGCTGCTCGCCTGGAACAACCGGCTGACGGACGGCCAGCCCAATCCCGCCAGCATCCATCATGGCATGAAGGTGCGCAGCGGCGTGAAGCATGTCATCACCAAATGGTATCGCGAACGCCCCTGGGGCTAATCCCCGTTCGACCAGTTGAAGGCTAACACGGTTTCACCTACCTTTGCGCCGCGCTGATCGAAACGCCGCTCGAAGATTTGCCCCCGCCCATCCCGGTCGATTGCAACGATGCTGCTGCATCGCGTGCCATAGACGGGGTTCTGGATGAAGATCGGCGACATCGCCGCCTCGTCCGGCGCATCGGATGGCATGTCGGGCACGATCCCGGCATCGGGCAGGCTTTCCTGCCGCAGAGCGTCGAACAGCGTTTCCGGCCGGCCCGCCCCCGCCATCAGCCAGTCGATCAGCGCCGCCTTGAGCGCCAACGTCTTGGGCCAGGGGGCGTCCAGCGTTCCGTTGGACAATCCGTACAGCCCCGGCGTCAACGCCGTGCGCACGGCTTCCGGACGATTGGTCAGGAAATGCGCGCCCGCCCCATCGATCAGGATTAGGTTGAACGGATTGAAATCCATCAACGACGCGCGCGCAGGATCGGCGTACAGCCCGTCGCCCGCCAACAGGTCCGTCACCAGCGCCCCGCGCGACGCCCGGTCCGGCTGCGGCCCGCCAAAGCCGCGCAAATTGGTGACGATCGCCGCGCGCCCCGCCTGCGATACGCCCAGCCATGTCCCGCCCGATTGCAGGTCGCGCCCGGCGATCACCCCGTCCCGATCCTGCCACTGGGCCAGCGGCGCGGCTGGCCGGGCATGATATTCGTCGCGATTCCCGATCAGGATCAGCCGCCAGCGCGGATGCGCGTCCCACGCCATCGCCATGATGCACATTCCGTTTCCCGCTCCTGCCTGCAATGACTTGATAAATCGCCCGCCCCGCGCCATATAGAGGCTGCCGGGTTCGCCCGGCTATGGTGATAAATTGTGTCGAGTAATAGACGCAGCGGACCCGGGGGCAGTACCCGGCGGTTCCACCACATACCCCGTTTCGCGCCTTTGGGCGGCATGACGGGGTGTCTGACGGGGCCGAACTAGGATCGACGTGTGTTCAAAGGCGATGCTTTTACCCGGCCCGTGTAAGCCGTTAAACTGTGCAAAACTCACAAGTGCCAACGATAACGAAGCACTCGCCATTGCAGCGTAATTGAGGGCCTCACGGCCTGACATTACTCTAAAATAGCGCGGTTGAACCCACCGGGCAACAGAAGGGAATTCAGCGGCTTCCAGGGGCGCCGGGCAACAGAAGCCTCTGGACCTTCCTGCATCACGATCGGACCTTGCTGCCCCTCGGACGAGGGCGGAGCCGCATGCCGCCTGTCCGCGCCGACGCATCGAAGCTGCCCCGGCCCACCGCGATTCGAATCGGAGCGAAATTCGCACATTCGTTCGATTACGCTTTTATGACACTCTCATGAAAAAATTATATGATATTGAATTTAAACGAAAGAAATTCGTTTTTCACGACCTCGCGCACACTTGCCCAGATGTCATCTAAGTGAAATAATTCCGGCTATAGTAGGAAGTTTTTTCAGGAGATGTCTGATGAAAAAAGTCGCTGTCATGATGGGCCTTGCACTGGCTGCAATCGCACCGGGGATCGCTCACGCAGCGGCTGACGACGTCGTCGTGCTGGGCGTGCCGGACGGCAATCTGGCTGCCAAGGCGCTGGTCGCGCGCGATTATGACGCCGCCGCCAACAAGCTCAAGGCGATGTGGCCCGACGGCGCCAATGACGCGGCCCGCCTCATCAACCTCGGCAATGCCTATGCCGGCCTCGGCCGCATGGCCGATGCGCGCGAAGCCTATCGCTCGGCCCGCTTCGCCCCGGAAACCACCCTGGCGCTGGCCAACGGCACAGAAGAATCGTCGCGCGACGTCGCAAAGCGCGCCCTCAGCAAACTCAATCCCAGCTACGCGATGCGCTGATCACCGCACATAATATCCATAAACAAGGTGCAGGGAGCAGGGCGCCGTCCGACAAGGACGGCGCCCTTCGCGCATCCGCGCCCGCCCGACGTCATGCAATTGAAATGATAGTCATCCGATTGTCATTTTAGAGACGCCATTTCGTCACAGAAGCAAAACAACCATGTCATTTGCCGCGCCTACCTGCCGCTCCCGAGGGCGACAGGGGGCGTTGTCCGAGTCGAAAATTCCCCTGCGCTCCGCACTTCAACATTCCCGGCCCGCGGCCGGAGCGGAGACGACATGGCCAAGATTAACCGTATTCACACCATCCTGATGGCGAGCTGCGCTTGCGTGGGCCTGAGCGCCTGCGGCGCCGACGACATCGCTTCGCCGGGTGAAGGCACGATCGTCATCCCGACCCCGACGCCCACGCCGACCCCCACCCCGACGCCGACCCCCACGCCCACCCCGACGGCCGTCACGCCGGCCGCCGACTGCCCAACCATCGCCGGTTCGGACCAGCTGCAAAATCTGGGCACCATCACGGACGGCACCAACACCTGGCGCAACTGCGGCTTCCCTTCGCGCTTCAACAGCACGACGGCGATCGCCAAGACCGCTGGCGTGATCTACTCGCTGCCGGGCCGCGTTGACGTCGGCACCGATCAGGGCGCCGCCAGCACCAACACTGTCGCCACGCTCAGCATCGATCCGGGCGTGGTCGTGTTCGCCAGCACCGGCAACGCCTATCTGGCGGTCAATCGCGGCAACAAGATCAACGCCGTCGGCACCGCCGCCGCGCCGATCATCTTCACCAGCCGTGAAAACGTCACCGGCGCAGCGACCGACCAGTCGTCGGGCCAGTGGGGCGGCATCGTGCTGCTCGGCCGCGCCAAGATTACCGACTGTCAGGCGCCTGCCGCTGCGCCGGGCACCACGGCCTGCGAACGCGACACCGAAGGCACCAGCAACGCCCTTTATGGCGGCGCGACCGACACCGACAGCTCGGGTCGCCTCAGCTATGTCCAGATCCGCTATTCGGGCTTCGTCCTGGCCGACGGCAAGGAACTGCAGGGCCTGACCCCCTCGGGCGTCGGCACCGGCACGGTCATCGACCATATTCAGGTTCACAACAGCTCGGACGACGGCATCGAAGCCTTCGGCGGCACCGCGAACATGAAGTATCTGGTCTTCACCGGCAACGAAGACGATAATCTCGACACCGACGTCGGCTTCCGCGGCACCGCCCAGTTCGTGATCTCCGCCCAGCGCGAAGGCAACAATATCGGCGACACCTTCCTCGAAACCGACTCGAACGGTTCGGCCACCAACAGCAACGCCAGCGAAGACGCCCTGCCGCGCCAGTATCTGAAGGTCGCCAACTTCACGCACATCCAGCGTTCGAACACCGGCGACGACGGCGCGTCGATGCTGCTGCGCGGCGGCGCCGATCTGGCATTGGTCAACGGCATCATCATCAGCCCGAACCAGAGCTGCCTGCGCATCAACGGCGCCGCTGCGGTTCGTGACGCTGACACCGCGCTTCAGGACGCCGGCAAGCCGCGCTACCTGTCGGTGGTGATGCAGTGCAACGCCACCCCGTTCAAGGGCACCGGCACCGGCGTCGACGCCGCTCTGGTCCAGTCGATCTTCACCGCCGGCGCGAACAGCAGCTACACCTACACCCCGTCGCTGACCAACCTGTTCATCAACGGCGCGACCGAAACGGCCGTGGCCGCGATCGACCCGAAGACCATCGACGCCGCCTTCACCACGACCAACTATGTCGGCGCGGTCAAGGACAGCAGCGACACCTGGTACGCCGGCTGGACCTGCAATTCGGTGAGCGCCAGCTTCGGCAGCACCAGCAAGGCCTGCACCGCCATTCCGACGACCTGATCGGACCCACGACCTCAACAGGGGCGGGGGAGCGTGCACTCGCTTCCCCGCCTTCTTTGCACTGATTTTCTTCCCAAGGGGGACTAATAGCATGTCGAAGCCGCTCAGCCTGGCGCGCCTGCTCCTGATTTCCAGCGCTCTTGTCGCTCCGATGGCGATGGCGCAAACCGACACCGCTGCCACGCCCGCCGGCGACGCCGGCCTGTCGACCACGCCCAGCGCCGCCGATGAGGCCGCCGCGCAGCAAGGCAATGTCGATGTGTCGATCCCCGGTTCCGACATCATCGTCACCGGCCGCCGCACCAGCAATATCTCGCAGTCCGCGCCGCAGGTGGTGAACGTCCTGTCCGCCGCCGACATCAAGCGCACGGGCGAAGGCGACATTGCCGGCTCGCTCCAGCGCGTCACCGGCCTGTCGGTCGTGTCGGGCGGCTATGTCTATGTTCGCGGCCTTGGCGACCGCTATTCGCTCGCGCTGCTGAACGGCTCGCCCCTGCCCAGCCCCGAACCCTTGAAGCGCGTCGTCCCGCTCGATCTTTTCCCCACCAGCGTCATCGCATCGACCCTGGTGCAAAAGAGCTTTTCGGCCAACTTCCCCGGTGAATTTGGCGGCGGCGTCATCAACCTGACGACCAAGGCGATTCCGACCGAATCCTATCTGGAAATCGGCGGCGGCGTTGCCGGCAACACCGAAAGCTCGGGCCAGATGGGCTATACCTATTATGGCAGCAAGTCGGACTGGACCGGCTTTGACGACAGCTCGCGCGACGTGCCGCCGCTGCTGAAGCAGGCCTTCGGTTCGGGCACGCCCTTCGCCAATATGGACCGCAGCGATCTTCAGGCGATGTCGATGCAGTTCCTCAACAGCAAGACCTCCGTCCTGCAACGCACCAACAGCCTGCCCTTCAACTTCTCCGGCTCGCTCAACGCTGGCACCGCGCTCGACATTGGCGACGCGCGCCTCGGCATCATCGCCACCGCCGGCTACAGCAACAAATGGCGCACCCGCGACAATATCCAGCAGGCCTCGCTCACCGTATCGGAAGGCGCGGGCAAGGATTATCATCAGGTCGTCACCGACAATCAGGTCACGGTCAACGGCCTGCTGGGCTTCGGTCTGGAATGGGGCGACCAGAAGGTTCGCTGGACCAACCTCTATATCCGCGACACTTTGAAGCGCGGCGCGCTGGCGGTTGGCACCAATGACGGCCTGATCCAGGGCGCTGACTATATGACTCAGCAGACCGCCTGGTATGAACGTCAGCTGATCGACACCCAGCTCACCGGCGAATTTAAGTTCAACGACGCACTCAGCCTCGATCTGCGCGGCGGCTACGCCAATTCGCAGCGCGAAGCCCCCTATGAGCGCGAATTTGTCTATGTCCGCTCAAACCGCGATCTGGCGACCGATCCGGTCGGCGACCGCTTCGTCAACGCGCTCAACCGTCAGCGCGGCGACGCATCGGTCACGTTCAGCGACCTGAAAGAAGACCTGTGGTCGGGCGGCGCGGACCTCAGCTACAAGATTTCGCCCAAGTTCACGATCACCGGCGGTTATGCGTACACCGACACGAAGCGCACCTCGTCGCGCTACGAACTCCACTTCGACGCCACCAACCTGCCGATCGCCGTACAGCAGCTGCGCCCCGACTATCTGCTGTCGGACGCCTCGATCCAGCTGTATGACATGACCCTGCTCGACTTCTCGGGCAATTATCCGGTCTATGACGCCGCGATGCGCGTCCATGCCGGCTATGGTCAGGTCAAGGCGGAACTGTTCCCCGGTCTCAGCATCGACGCCGGCGTCCGCTATGAAAGCGGCCGTCAGTCGGTGACGGGCGTGGACGTCTATTCGACCGGCGTCACCCCGTTCAACCAGATCAAGAACGACTATTGGCTGCCTGCCGTCACCCTGACCTATGATGCCGGCGGCGGCCTGCAATTCCGGGCATCGGGGTCCAAGACGCTGGCCCGTCCTCAGTTCCGCGAACTGATCGCCCAGCCGTTCATCGACACCGATTCCAACCGTTTCTATCGCGGCAATCCCTTCCTTCAGGACAGCGAACTCTGGAATGCGGACATCCGCGCCGAATGGTATATGGGTCGTGAAGAACGGCTGACCGCCTCGGCCTTCTACAAGAAGATCAAGAACCCGATCGAAACCTACACCACGATCAGCGACACCTATTCGGTGACGACCAGCTTCGCCAACGCGCCGGAAGCCACGCTCTATGGCGCGGAAATCGAAGCGCAGAAATATATCCCGCTCGACGGCTGGAGTTCGCCCTTCTTCCAGAGCCGCCGTATCGCGCTGATCGCCAACTACACCTATACCCAGTCGGAACTGAAGGTCAGCGACGGCGACACCACCATCCCCTATACCTACACCACCGGCGATCTGCCGGCGGCGTCGGACTATTTCGTGGATGGCGCGCCGCTCACCGGGCAGTCGGACCATCTGGTCAACCTGCAACTGGGTCTGGAGGATACGGACAAGCTGTCGCAGCAGACGCTGCTGCTCACCTATGCCAGCCCCCGCGTCACCAGCCGCGGCCCGAACCTGCAACCTGACATCAAGGAAAAGCCGGGCCTGCAACTGGATTTCGTCGCGCGTCAGGGCATCACCCTGCCCGGCGGCATCAACAGCGAACTGAAATTTGAAGCCCGCAACATCACCGGCCGCAAATATCAGGAATTCCAGGAACAGGGCGGCACGAAGGTCTATTATAACAAATATAAGCTGGGCACGACCATCGCCGCCTCGCTGACCGTCGCCTTCTGATTTTCCTTTTGGAAATTCGCCGAATGCGAATTTAACGGCACCGGCGCTTCAATCGAGGCACGTGACTCGTTTGAACCCACCCGGCCACCCAACGGCAGTATTCTATGGGTGGCCGGGTGGGGGAGCGGGCCGGTGCCGCTTCGAAAATGCCCACATGGGCATTTTCCCAAAAAAGGGCCGGTCCGCCATGTGCGGGCTGGCCCTTTTGCCATTATACGCCAAAAGGGCGCTGCCCCTTCCCCCCGCCCGCATGTCGCGCTAAGGCTTTGTCATGATCCTCGTCATCGACAATTATGACAGCTTCACCTGGAACCTCGTCCATTATCTGATGGAGCTTGGCGCACAGGTGGAGGTCGTCCGCAACGACGCCATCTCCGCCGGACAGGCGCTGTCCACCGGGGCGAAGGCCTTCCTGCTCTCGCCCGGCCCCTGCACCCCCAATGAAGCGGGCGTCAGCCTGGATCTCGTCGCCGCCTGCGCCGACGCCGGCGCACCGCTGCTGGGCGTGTGCCTGGGTCATCAGGCGATCGGCCAGCATTTCGGCGGCAAGGTCGTCCGTGGCGGCCTGATGCATGGCAAAACCTCGCCCGTCAGCCACGACGGCACTGGCCTGTTCGAAGGGCTGCCTTCGCCCTTCACCGCCACCCGCTATCATTCGCTGATCGTGGAAAATATCCCCGATACGCTGGTCGTCAACGCGACCAGCGAAGACGGCTCGGTCATGGGCTTCCGCCACGCGACCCTGCCGATCCATTCGGTGCAGTTCCACCCGGAAAGCATCGCCACCGAACATGGCCATGACATGCTGGCCAACTTCCTGCGCATCGCCGGCCTGCCGGTGCGGGAACGCGAAGCGGCCTGACATCTGTCCTATTCCGGGCGGTGCGGTCATGATGCTCCAGCCGCTTTCCGAAAATGACCGGAATAGGAAATCTTATGTCAAAACTTGCGAGAAATATGCGAAGTTAAGCGTGCAGGGCCCCTCGACACTACCGCCCCCCGCCGACTAAGGCAGAGGGCGATGACCAGCCTGCCCGATCCTTCCGCACCGCTTTCCGCCGACGCCGCCGCCACGGCCTTCGACCTGCTGTTCGACGCCGATCTGCCGGAAGAAGACATTGCCGCCTTCCTCGTCACCATGGCCCGGCGCGGCGAAACCGCGACCGAAATCGCCGCCGCCGCTCGCGCCATGCGCGCCCGGATGATCCCGGTTCAGGCGCCCGCCGGCGCGATCGACGTCTGCGGCACCGGCGGGGATGGCCACCACACGCTCAACGTCTCGACCGCCGTCTCCCTCGTCGTCGCAGCGGCCGGCGTTCCCGTCGCCAAACATGGCAACCGCGCCGCCTCGTCCAAGGCGGGCGCTGCCGACACGCTCGAAGCGCTGGGCCTCAATCTCGACAAGGCCGCCGGCACCGCCGAAGCAACCCTTGCCGATCTCGGCATCTGCTTCCTCTTCGCGCAAAATTATCACCCCGCGCTCAAGCGCCTCGCCCCGATCCGCAAGGCGATCGGCGAACGCACCATCTTCAACCTGATGGGGCCGCTCGCCAATCCGGCCAATGTCCGCCGTCAACTCGTCGGCATCGCCCGCCCGGCCTATGTCCCCATTTATGCCGAAGCGCTCGCCGAACTGGGCGTCGATCGCGCCATGATCATCTCCGGCGACGAAGGACTGGACGAACTCTCGCTCGCCGGTGGCAACGACATGGCCGAAGTGAAGGGCCATGATCTGGTCGCCATGCACCGCCTGACCGCCGCGGAACTGGGCCTTTCCACCCACCCGGTCGAAGCGATCCGGGGCGGCGACGCGGCCCATAATGCCGCCGCCCTGCGCGCCCTTCTTCAGGGGGAGGCCAACCCCTATCGCGACGCGGTGCTGCTCAACGCCGCCGCCGCCCTCGTCGTCGCCGACGCCGTCCCCGACCTTCGCGAAGGCGTGGAGGAAGCCGCCGAAACCATCGACCGCGGCCTTGCCAATGCGCTGCTCAATTGCTGGATTGCCTATTCATGACCAACAAGCTCATCGAAATTTGCGACTATAAGCGGGAGGATGTTGTCCGCCGCAAGGCCGCGACCAGCATCGCCGCGCTCCACGCCCGCGCCAGTGAACAGACACCCCCGCGCGGCTTCCGCAAGGCGCTGGACGATGCCGCCCGTTCGGGCTTCGGCCTGATCGCGGAAGTGAAAAAGGCCAGCCCCTCCAAGGGTCTGATCCGCGCCGATTTCGATCCGCCCGCCCATGCGCAGGCCTATGCCGCCGGCGGCGCGGCCTGCCTCTCGGTCCTCACCGACGAACCCTATTTTCAGGGCCATGACGATTATCTGATGGCCGCCCGCTCCGCCTGCGCCCTTCCCGTGCTGCGCAAGGATTTCCTGGTCGATCCCTGGCAGGTACTGGAAAGCCGCTCGCTCGGCGCCGACGCGATCCTGATCATCGTCGCCGCACTGGACGACGGCCAGATGCAGGAGATTGAGGACGCCGCCCTCGGCCTTGGCATGGACGCCCTGATCGAAGTGCATGACGAGGCCGAACTGGAGCGCGCGCTCAAACTCCGCTCGCGCCTGATCGGCGTCAACAACCGCGACCTGCGCGACTTCAGCGTCGATTTCGCCCGCACCTATGAACTGGTGGGCAAGGCGCCCGAAGGCTGCACCTTCGTCGCCGAAAGCGGCCTTGGCTCCCATGCCGACCTCACCGCCATGGCCGATCATGGCGTGCGCTGCTTCCTGGTCGGCGAAACCCTGATGCGCCAAACCGATGTCGAAGCAGCAACCCGCAACCTGCTGACCGGGGCATGACCGGCCTCACCCATCTCGACGCCGATGGCGCCGCGCGCATGGTCGATGTGGGGGCCAAGGCCGTGACCGCGCGGGAAGCCGTCGCCGCCGGTCGCATCGACATGAGCAGGGACGCCGCCAAAGCGATCGCCGATGGGCTGGTCAAGAAAGGCGACGTGCTCGCCGTGGCGCGGGTTTCCGGCATCATGGCGGCCAAGAAAACCGCCGACCTGATCCCGCTCTGCCACCCGATCGCCTTGAGCGCCGTAACGGTCGACTTCAACCTCGACGAGGATGGCGTCACCGTCACCGCCACCGCCCGCACCGCCGGCCAGACCGGCGTGGAGATGGAGGCGCTGACCGCCGCCTCGGTCGCGCTGCTGACCGTCTATGACATGGCAAAGGCGCTGGACAAGAGCATGGTCATCGGCGGCGTCCGCCTGATCGCCAAGAGCGGCGGAAAATCGGGCGATTGGCGCGCGGCATGAGCCTGCTGCCGGTCGCCGACGCGCAGGCGCGCCTTTTCGCCCTCGCCCGCCCGCTTCCGGCAGAAACCATGCCGATTGCCCAGGCCGCCGGTCGCTGGCTGGCGCAGGATGTGCTGGCGCTTCGCGATCAGCCCTGGGCCGATCTTTCCGCCATGGATGGCTATGCCGTGCGCGCCGCCGAATATCCCGGCCCCTGGCGCATCGTCGGCGAAAGCGCGGCAGGATCCGCCCACCTTCCGCCGCTTGGCGCTGGCGAAGCGATGCGCATCTTCACCGGCGCGCCCTTGCCGCCCGGCGCAGACGCCATTCTGATCCAGGAAAATGCCGTCAGGGACGGCGATATTCTGACCGCCAACGCCGATCCGCTCCCCGCCGGCCGCAATGTCCGGCCCGCCGCCTTCGACTTTGCCCGCAACGCCCTATTGCTGAAAGCCGGTGCGCGCCTCGGCCCCGCGCAGATCGCCCTTGCCGTGGTCGCCGGCCATGGCGCCTTGCCGGTCGCAGTTCGCCCGAAGATTGCGCTGCTTTCCACCGGCAATGAACTGGTGCCGGCGGGTGCGCCGACGCCGCCGGGCTTCTTGCCATCATCCAATGCCCCGATGCTGGCGGCGATGCTCGCCACCCTGCCCTGCGACGTCATGGATCTGGGCATCGTGCCCGACGATCTGGACGCGATGGTCGCCGCGTTGGAACAGGCGGCACAGGCCGACATCATCGTCTCGACCGGCGGCGCATCCGTGGGCGACCATGATCTGGTGCGTCCCGCCTTTCTTCAGGCCGGCGGATCGCTCGATTTCTGGAAGATCAGGATGCGTCCCGGCAAGCCGTTGATGGCCGGTCGTCTGGGCGATGCGCTCTTCCTCGGCCTGCCGGGCAATCCGGTATCGGCTTTCGTCACAGGAACCCTGTTCCTCTTGCCGCTGGTCCGCCATCTGTCCGGCGCCGCCGATCCGCGTCCACCAATCGGCGACGCGATATTGGCTTCTCCTTTGCCCGCCACGGCGGAGCGGGACGATTACCTCCGCGCCTTCCGCAGCCCCGACGGCATCGTCTCCGTCACATCACAGGACAGCGCCGCCACCGCCGCCATGGCGCAGGCCGATTGCCTGATCCTGCGCCCCGCCAATTCGCCCGCCGCTGCGCCCGGCGATCGGGTGACGGTCCTGCCGCTTTGATTTACGGGATCATTTTGCGGAAATAGACGACCCGCTCCGTCTCGACAAAGCCGATCGCGGCATGGAAATCATGGCTGGCCTGATTGGCCATATCAGCATCGGACGCCATTTCGGTACAGCCCAACGCCTTGCCCCAATCCATCGCAGCATCGGCCAGTGCACGGGCCGCACCGCTCAATCGCGCCGAAGGCTCCACATAAATGCCCTCCAGAAACGCGACCGGACTGGTATCGCAGCCATTTACATAATCATGCCGCAGCGCCGCTTCGGCAAAGCCGATCGCTTCGCCCGCCGCATCGACAGCGATGAAGGCGACGCTATCGTCGCCCCCATCCTGAAGCATGGCCGCTATTTCTTCGTGATGCGCATCGGCCGATGCATCCGGCCACAAAGTGCTGCGCATCGCCGCCCATCGCGCCTTGTGGGCGGCCTCGGCGCGAACGATGCGCACCTTGCCCGTCACTGCCCGCCGCGATAGCCCGGCAACATGTCCAACGTCACCCAGCCCTGCACATAATTGGCGTAATAGAGGCCAAAGATCAGCGTGGACAGGATTGTCGCGCGCAACGCCACGACGCCAGGCCGGAAATTGCTGGGCGCGCTGTCCGCCTGTCCCTTCAGCAACGCCTCGCCCGTTTCATCGGGCGTGCGCAGGCCAAAGGGCAGCATGATGAAGGCGCTGATCACCCACATCAGGAAATAGATGGCGAAGATCGCATACCAGTTCATGACGACCTGATTAGGCGCGGATGAGCAATACGTCCACTATCGGCTTCTTGCCGGTCCAGCGGGTCGCAACACGCCGCACGGCCAGCCGAACACGCTCGCGCAACGCATCTTCTTCCTGCGATCCCTTGGGAACGACGATCGCCGCTTCTTCGGCCGCTTCGGCCAAAAACGTCGCCTTGTCTTCCTCGACCGGAACGCCCTGCGTGCGCAATGCCGGCTCGCCAATCAGCTTGCCCTTGCGGTCCAGCGCCACGGCGACGCTGATCTGGCCATGCAGGCCCAGCTTGCGCCGTTCGTTCATGGTCGATCCGTCGGCCGGCAGGATGACGTCGCCGTCCAGCACCAGACGCCCGGTATCCTCCTGCCCGATGATGGTCGGCGCGCCGGGCGCCAGCCGCAGCACATCGCCGTTCGACTGGACCACCGCATGGCGCAGGCCGCTGGCAATGCCAAGCCGCGCCTGTTCCGCCATGTGGCGGCGCTCGCCATGGACCGGCAGCAATATTTCGGGGCGGATCCAGCGATACATCGCTTCCAGTTCCGGGCGACCGGGGTGGCCCGACACATGGACTTCGGCCTGACGATCCGTGACCATCACGATATTCTTCGCCGCCAGCGCATTCTGAATGCGACCGATGGCGATTTCATTGCCCGGGATCTGCTTGGAGGAGAAAACGACCATGTCGCCTTCCGCCAGCTTGATCGGATGGCTGTCGAACGCGATGCGCGACAGGGCGGCGCGCGCCTCGCCCTGACCGCCAGTCGCGACGATCATCACATCGCTGCGGGGCAGCGCCATGGCGTCGTCCCAGTCCACCATCGGCGGGAAATCTTTCAGATAACCGGCAGCCTTGGCCGTGCTGATGATCCGGTCGAGCGAACGGCCCGCCACGCACAGCTTGCGCCCCGTCGCCACCGCCACTTCGCCCAGCGTCTGCACCCGCGCGGCATTGGAGGCGAAGGTCGTGACCAGCACGCGGCCCTTGGCCCCCTTCACCGTCTGCATCAGCCCGTCGCGCACATCGCTTTCGGACCCGCTGGCTTCGGAATTGAAGACGTTGGTGCTATCGCACACCAGCGCCAGCACGCCCTCGTCACCAATAGCCGTCAATTCTTCCGGGGTGGATGGCTGGCCCAGCAGCGGCGCCTCATCCAGCTTCCAGTCGCCGGTGTGGAAGATGCGGCCATGCGGCGTATCGATCAGAACGGCGTTCCCTTCGGGGATCGAATGCGCCAGCGGCACATAACGGAAGCCGAACGGGCCGAGGTTGAAGCTGCCTTCATTCTCGATGACGTGCAGCTTGACCTCCTTGGTCAGCCCCTCTTCCTCCAGCTTCAGCCGGATCAGCCCCGCGGTAAAGGGCGTCGCATAGAGCGGCACGCCCAGATCGGCGGCCAGATAGGGGATGGCGCCGATATGGTCTTCATGCCCATGGGTCAGCACGATGCCGAGCAGATCGTCCTTGCGATCCTCGATAAAGCTGAGATCCGGCAGCACCAGCTCCACGCCGGGATAGGCGGGGTCGGCAAAGGTCAGGCCCAGGTCGACCATGACCCACTTGCCCTGGCAGCCATAAAGATTGACGTTCATGCCGATCTCACCGGACCCGCCCAGGGCCAGGAAGAGCAGTTCGTCCTTGGGTGTCATTCTGTTTTCAAACTCCGTTCGTACAACAGCGCCAGCCCCTGAATGGTCAGGTCCGGCGCGATCGCATCGAAAATATCGCTATTGTCATTGAAGAGGACGGCGAGTCCTCCGGTCGAAATCACTTTGGCGGGGCGGCCTATTTCCGCACGAATGCGCGCGACCAGGCCCTCCATCATCGCCACATAGCCCCAGAAGACGCCGATCTGCATCGCGTCGACCGTAGTCCGCCCGATCACCGAACGACTTTCTGGCGGCTCGATCGCGATCTTGGGCAGCTTGGCTGCGGCTGCGACCAGCGCATCGAGCGACAGGTTGATGCCCGGCGCGATGATCCCGCCCTTATAGGCGCCGCTATAATCGACCACATCGAATGTCGTCGCCGTTCCGAAATCGATGACGATCAGGTCGTCCTGATAGAGATGGTGGGCGGCAATCGCGTTTACAACCCGATCCGCGCCGACCGATGCCGGCTCCGCCACGTCCAGTTCGATGCCCCAATCGACAGGAGCTTGCCCGGCGACCAGCGCCGGCGTCTTGAAATATTTGTCGGCCAGCACCTGAAGATTATGGAGCGCGCGGGGTACGACGGTGGCGATGATGACGGCGTCGACATCCGCCATGCCATAACCTTCCAGCTGCAACAGCTGATGCAGCCAGACGGCATATTCGTCAGCCGTGCGGCGTGGGTCGGTCGCAATCCGCCAGCGCGTCTTGATCTCACGGCCTTCCAGCAGCGCGAAAACGACATTGGTGTTGCCCGCGTCGATCGCGAGAAGCATGGCCCGTCCTTCAGGTCAGAATGATGTCGCCGGCGTGAATGGCACGGCTTTCGCCATTCGCCAAGCGCAGGATCAACATGCCCTGGCGGTCGAGCGTGTCGAACGCGCCCTCCACCACTTCGCCGTCGGGCTGGACGACGCGCATCGGCGTGCCGGTCGGATGGGCGTTGATCAGCCAATGGGCGCGCACCGGGTCCAGCCCCTGCGCCCGCCAGATACCCAGCCAATGCGCGAAAAGCTGCGCCAGCCGCTCCATCAGCGCGCCGGCTTCCGCGTCGGCGGCTCCCTGCGCGACAAGGCTTGTGACGGGACGATCAAGGCCGGTCGGATGATGGGTGACGTTGATGCCGATGCCGATGATGATCGCATCGCCGAACCGCTCCAGCAATATGCCGGCGATCTTCGCGCCATCGACCAATATGTCATTGGGCCATTTGATCCGCGCCTGCCCGGCGCATAGCGGCGCGATCAGCGCATGCACCGCATTGGCGGCGACCAGCGCCAGCGTATGGGGCAGCGGATCGCCCGGCGCGATCCTGACCAATGTGGAGCAATAGAGATTGCCGACCGGGCTTTCCCACGCGCGGCCCATGCGGCCCCTGCCCCCGGTCTGGCGGCCGGCGCGCAGCCAGTTGCCCTCTGGAACGCCTTGCTCCACCAACGCCAGCATATCGGCGTTGGTGGAGCCAGTTTCCTCGACGAAGCGAAGAAGTGTCAGAACAGCGACGCCGCAGCGGCGGCGCTCGCCTGATCCAGTACGGGGTTGAGCAGATAACCCAGCACGATCACCACGGCGCAGGCCGTCAGGATGATGTTTTCGACCGGACCACCCTTCGCCTCATAGGCGATGACCGGCTCGTCAAAATACATCGTCTTGATGATCTTGAGATAATAGAAGGCGCCGATCACCGACATGGCGATGCCGAAGGCCGCCAGTGCAGTCAGGTTCGCGGCGACCGCGGCATCGAACACCAGGAACTTCGCCCAGAAGCCGAAGAGCGGCGGGATGCCAGCCATCGAGAACATGAAGATGGCGAAGGCCGCAGCCAGGCCCTTGCGCGACTGCGACAGGCCGGCAAGGTTGGCGATCGTGTCGACCGGCTTGCCGTCGGCATCGCGCAACTGAAGGATGCACGCAAACCCGCCGACCGTCATCAGGACATAGATGGCCATATAGCTCATCGTCCCCGCAACGCCGGCCGGCGTGCCGGCGGCAAGGCCGATCAGCGCAAAGCCGACATTGTTGATCGACGAATAGGCCATCAGGCGCTTCAGGCTGGTCTGGCCGATGGCCGCCACGGCGCCGAACAGGATCGACGCCAGCGCCACGAAGATGACGATCTGCTGCCAGTCCAGACCCGCCGGGCCGAGCGCTTCGATCGCGACGCGCACGGTCAGCGCCATGGCGGCGACCTTGGGCGCGCTGCCAAAGAAGGCCGTGACCGGGGTCGGCGCGCCTTCATAAACGTCGGGCGTCCACATGTGGAACGGCACTGCGCTGATCTTGAACGCCAGACCGCAGAGCAGGAACACCATGCCGAACAGTTCGCCGTTCGACACGCCGTCGCCCATGGCGACCGCAATGCCGTCAAACGCCGTGGTGCCGGTGAAGCCATAAAGCAGCGCCGAGCCATAGAGCAGGATGCCGCTCGCCAGCGAACCGAGCACGAAATATTTCAGGCCCGCTTCCGACGACTTTTCATCCTGGCGCATGAAGCTGGCCAGCACATAGGAGGCAAGGCTGTTCATCTCCAGCCCGACATACAGCGTCAGCAGGTCGCCCGCCGACACCATCATGCCCATGCCGATGGCGGCGAACAGGATCAGCACCGCATATTCGGGGCGCGGCTTGCCGCCGACCGAGAAGAAGCGCGGCGCAAGCAGGATGGCCGCCGCCGCCGCGCCATAGATCAGCGCCTTGGCAAAGACCGAGAAGGCGTCTGCGCGCATCAGCCCGTCAAAGGCGTCCGGGCCGTGGGCCAGCGAGCAGGACAGCGAGATGCCGGCAATCGCCAGCGTCACCACGGACAGCCAATTGATGACGCGCGCGCTATTGTCGCCGCCGAAAGCCGCGACGAGCATCAGGACAAGCCCACCCGCCGTCAGGATGAGTTCCGGCAGGACCGCCAGAAGGGAAGCGGAGTCAATCATCAGTGCGCCTCCCCGTGCGCCGGTGCTTCTTCATGGTGGCCCTCGCCCGCAGGCTTGGGCGCACCCATCTTGATCTTGGAATCTCCTGCGGGAGCCGCAGGGGCGAGGCGCGCTTCAAGCGCACGAATGTCGGCCCGCATCGGCGCGAGGAAGCTCTCGGGATAGACGCCCATCCACAGAACCGCCGCCGCGATCGGCGCCAGCAGCGCAATTTCGCGCACCGACAGGTCGGACATGGCGGCCGCATCCGCATTCACCTGATCGCCGTAACAGATGCGGCGATAGAGGTAGAGCATATAGGCCGCACCCAGGATGATGCCGGTGGTGGCGACCAGCGCGACCCAGCTCGATGCCTGATAAATGCCCATCAGCGACAGGAATTCGCCGACGAAGTTGGACGTGCCCGGCAGACCGACCGACGCCATGGTGAACAGCAGGAACAGCACCGCATATTTGGGCATGTTGATGCTGAGGCCGCCATAACGGTTGATCTCGCGGGTGTGCAGCCGGTCATAGATGACGCCGACACACAGGAACAGCGCGCCCGACACCAGACCATGGCCCAACATGACCATCATCGAACCTTCGATGCCCGCCTGGTTGAAGGCGAACAGGCCGACGGTCACGATCGCCATATGCGCGACCGAGGAATAGGCGATCAGCTTCTTCATGTCCGACTGAACGAGGGCGACGAGGCTGGTATAGACCACCGCGACCATCGACAGACCCCACACCAGCCAGGCGAACTGGGCCGATGCTTCGGGGAACATGGGCAGCGAGAAGCGGATGAAGCCATAACCACCCATCTTCAGCAGCACGCCGGCCAGAATGACCGACCCTGCGGTCGGCGCCTGAACGTGCGCGTCGGGCAGCCAGGTGTGGACCGGCCACATCGGCATCTTCACCGCGAAGCTGGCGAAGAAGGCGAGCCAGAGCCAGGTCTGGACATGCGGATCGAAATTATAGGCCATCAGGGCCGGAATTTCAGTGGTGCCGGTTTCATGCACCATCCACATCATCGCGATCAGCATCAGGACCGAGCCGAGCAGCGTGTAGAGGAAGAATTTGTACGAAGCATAGATGCGGTTGGCGCCGCCCCAGATGCCGATCACCAGATACATGGGGATCAGGCCGGCTTCGAACATGATGTAGAAGAGGTAGAGATCCTGCGCCGCGAAGACGCCGATCATCAGCACCTCCATGAACAGGAACGCCGCCATATATTCCGGCACGCGCTTGGTGATCGCTTCCCAGCTGGCGCCGATGCAGATCGGCATCAGGAAGACGGTCAGCGCAATCAGCATCAGGGCGATGCCGTCGATACCCAGCGCCCAGGCGAAACGCCCGAACACCGGATAATATTCCTGGAACTGCCATTGCAGCCCGCCCTGGTCGAAATTCGTCCAGAGCGCGATGCCCAGCACCAGATCGACCAGCGTGGCGATCAACGCTATCCAGCGCGCGCTGTTGGCGCTCGCGAAGAGACAGGCGATGGCGCCAGCCATCGGCACTGCCATCATCAGGGAAAGGATGGGGAAGCCGTCCATTATCGTGTCATCGCCCAGGTTGCAGCCGCGGCGAGGCCAATCAGCATCACCAGCGCATAGGTGTAGAGGTAGCCGGACTGAAGCCGACGGGTGATCTTGTTGCCCTGCACGACCAGAGCGGCCAGCCCGTTGGGGCCAAAGCGGTCGATCAGGCCGATGTCACCGAAGTTCCAGAAGAACCGGCCGATGGCAAAGGCAGGCTTGACGAACAGGAAGTTATACAGCTCGTCAAAATACCACTTGTTCAGCAGGAACTGGTACAGCGCGCCGAAGGTGGCGACAAAGCGCTGCGGCCAGTCGGTGTTCTTGATATAAGCCAGCCAGGCAATGACCAGACCGGTCAGCATCACGGTGAACGGACCGAACTTGACCCAGGTCGGCACTTCATGCGCCGCGTGCATCAGGTGGCTGTTGAACGCCAGAGCGCCCTTCCAGAATTCGATGCCGCCTTCCGGACCAATGAACTGGTCGTGGAAGATGAAGCCGGCGAACACTGCGCCCATGCTCAGCACCAGCAGCGGGATCAGCATGACCAGCCCGCTTTCATGCGGGTGATAGCCACCGGTGCCGTCGCCTGCATCATGCGCATGATGATCGTCATGGCCATGGCCGTGACCCTGCGCGGCGTGCGCGTGATCGTCATGCCCATGATCGTCATGACCATGGCCATGGGCGTCGTGCCCATGGGAGTCATGCAGCGCATGCTGGATATGTTCGGACTGGGTCCAGCGCGGCTTGCCGAAGAAAGTGAGGAACACCAGACGCCAGCTGTAGAAGCTGGTCAGCAGCGCGGCGAACACGCCGACATAATAAGCGCCGACGCCCGCACCGCCCGAAGCAAAGGCCGCTTCCAGGATGCCGTCCTTTGAATAGAAGCCGGCAAAGCCCACGCCGACGAGCGGGATGCCCACGCCGGTGATGGCCAGCGTACCCAGCGTCATCGTCCAGAAGGTGATCGGAATGCTCTTACGCAGGCCGCCATAGTAACGCATGTCCTGTTCGTGATGCATCGCATGGATGACCGAGCCGGCGCCCAGGAACAGCAGCGCCTTGAAGAAAGCGTGCGTGAACAGGTGGAACATCGCCGCGCCATAAGCGCCGCAACCGGCCGCAAAGAACATATAGCCCAGCTGCGAACAGGTCGAATAGGCGATGACGCGCTTGATGTCGGTCTGCACCGTGCCAACGGTCGCCGCGAACAGACAGGTGGCCGCGCCGACATAGGTGACGACGGTCAGCGCCGTCGGGCTGACTTCGAACATGGGCGACAGGCGGCAGACCATGAAGACGCCGGCCGTGACCATGGTGGCCGCATGGATCAGCGCCGACACCGGGGTCGGGCCTTCCATCGCGTCGGGCAACCAGGTGTGGAGGCCAAGCTGCGCCGACTTGCCCATCGCGCCGACGAACAGCAGCAGGCAAAGCACGGTCATCGTGTCGAAACGATAGCCCAGGAACCCGATGGTCGAACCGGCCATAGACGGCGCGGCGGCCAGAATTTCCGGGATCGAGATGGTGTTGAACACCAGATAGGTGCCGAAAATACCCATCATGAAGCCAAGGTCGCCGACGCGGTTGACGACGAACGCCTTGATCGCGGCCGCATTGGCGCTGGGCTTGCGGAACCAGAAACCGATCAGCAGGTACGAAGCCAGACCCACGCCTTCCCAGCCGAAGAACATCTGCAACAGATTGTTCGCGGTCACGAGCATCAGCATCGCGAAGGTGAAGAGCGAGAGATAGGCGAAGAAGCGCGGCTGATCCGGCTCTTCGTCCATATAGCCCCAGCTATAGAGGTGGACGAGGCTCGACACGCTGGTGATGACCACCAGCATGACCGCCGTCATCGTGTCGACGCGCAGCGCCCACTGGGCGTCGAAGCTGCCGCTTTCGATCCAGGTGAACAGCGGCGTGACCGACGCTTCGGCATGGCCGGTGACGAAGGGGATGAAGATCGCCCAGCTCATGGCGCAGGCTGCGAACAGCGCGCCGGTGGTGACGATCTTTGCGGGCAGCTTGCCAAGGGCCTTGTTGCCAAGGCCGGCGATGGCAGCCGCCAGCAGCGGAAGAAGAACTATGAACTGGATCATGGGGTCAGTCTCAGCCCTTCATCCGGTTGACATCGTCAACGGCAATGGTGCCGCGACCACGGAAGTAAATGACGAGGATGGCGAGGCCGATGGCCGCTTCACCCGCCGCGACGGTCAGCACGAACATCGAAAACACCTGCCCCACCAGATCGCCCAGAAAGGCGCTGAAGGCGACAAGGTTGATGTTCACGCTGAGGAGGATCAGCTCGATCGCCATCAGGATGATGATGACATTCTTGCGGTTGATGAAGATGCCCAGCACCCCCATTACGAAGAGGATGGCGCTGACCACCATATAATGTTGAAGGCCGATCACAGCTCCACCCCCATGAGAGAGGCCGTCACCCCAGCGAAAGCTGGGGTCTCAGGCGTTTGCGCACGGGCGCATGAGATGCCAGCCTGCGCTGGCATGACGAAAAGGGTCGCGATCACAGCTCCACCCCCTGCCCCACGGGCTGATTGATGTTCCGCGTCGCATCCTGCGGACGGCGACGGTTCTGTTTGGCGATATTCTGCGGCCGCACGCCGCCACGGGCACGATGCGTCAGCACGATGGCGCCGATCATCGCAACCAGCAGGACGATGCCCGCCGCCTCGAAAAGGAAGATGTAGTGGGTATAGAGCAGCCCGCCGATCGCCTGAATATTGCTCAGTTCCGGGTTCACCGGGCCGGCGCGCTGCGCCAGTTCGATCGGACCGACGCTCCAGAGGCCAATGCCCAGGATGATTTCCGCCAGCAGCACCGCCGCGATCAGCAGGCCAAAGGGCAGATAGCTGACGAAGCCGGCGCGCAGTTCGGCGAAGTCGATGTCGAGCATCATGACGACGAACAGGAACAGCACCGCAACCGCGCCGACATAGACGATGACAAGCAGCATCGCGATGAATTCGGCGCCGAGCAGGATCATCAGACCGGCGGCGTTGAAGAAGGCCAGGATCAGCCAGAGGACCGAATGGACCGGGTTGCGCGACAATATCGTGAGCGCGCCGCTGCTCACCACCAAAATGGCGAACAGGTAAAAGGCGAGGACGTGGATCACAGGTTCATATTCCCTTTGACGCCGGCGGCTTAACGATAGGGGGCATCGGCAGCAAGATTGGCAGCGATGGCACGCTCCCACTTGTCACCGTTTTCCAGGAGCTTGGCCTTGTCATAGACCAGTTCCTCGCGGGTTTCGGTCGCGAACTCGAAGTTCGGGCCTTCGACAATGGCATCCACCGGGCAGGCTTCCTGACAGAAACCGCAATAGATGCACTTGGTCATGTCGATGTCGTAGCGCGTCGTACGGCGGCTGCCATCCTCGCGCGGCTGCGCCTCGATGGTGATCGCCTGCGCCGGACAAATGGCCTCGCACAGCTTGCACGCGATGCAGCGTTCTTCCCCATTGGGGTAACGGCGCAGCGCATGTTCACCACGGAAACGCGGCGAAATCGGGTTCTTCTCATAGGGATAGTTGATCGTCGCCTTAGGCTTGAAGAAATACTTCAAGGTCAGCCAGTGCGCTTTCACAAACTCCCAGAGGGTGAAGCTTTTGACGTAATAGCCAAGGCTCATGTCACGAATACCTTGTCAGCATGAGGAAGCCCGAAACCAGGAAGACGAACAGCAGCGAGGTCGGCAGGAAGATTTTCCAGCCCAGCCGCATCAGCTGGTCGTAGCGGTAGCGGGGCACCGTCGCCTTCACCCAGGAGAAGACGAAGAAGAAGAAAGCGATCTTGAGCAGGAACCAGATGATGCCCGGCACCAGATAGAGCGGCGCCCAGTCGAACGGCGGCAGATAGCCACCCCAGAACAGGATCGCGTTCAGGCCGCACATCAGGATCACGTTGGCATATTCACCCAGCCAGAACAGGGCGAAGGCCATGGACGAATATTCGGTCTGATAGCCTGCAACCAGTTCGGACTCCGCTTCGGTCAGGTCGAACGGCGCGCGCGCCGTTTCCGCCATGGCCGAAATCAGGAACATGATCGCCATCGGGAACAGCAACGGGTTGATGAAGTTGCCGTTGACGAAGCCGTAATAGCCCTTCTGGCTTCCCACGATCGCCGACATGTTGAAGCTGCCGGCCCACAGAACCACGGTGATCAGGATGAAGCCGATCGAGACTTCATAGCTGATCATCTGCGCGGAGGCGCGGATCGCGGAGTAGAAGGGATATTTGGAGTTGGACGCCCAGCCCGACAGCACCACGCCGTACACGCCCAGCGACGAGATGGCGAGAATGTAGAGCAGTCCGACGTTGATGTTCGACACCAGCACGCCCGCACCGAAGGGGATGACGGCCCAGGCCATCAGCGCCACGGTGAAGGTGATGATCGGCGCGATCAGGAACAAGGTCTTGTTCGCGGCCGAAGGAATGATGGTTTCCTGAAGGAAAACCTTCAGGCCGTCCGCGAAGGACTGAAGCAGGCCGAACGGACCAACGACGTTGGGACCACGGCGCAGCGCCATGGCGGCCCAGATCTTGCGGTCGGCATAGATGATCATAGCGACCGCCAGCATCAGCGGCAGCGCGATGACGAGGATGCCGATGATGGTGGAGAGCAGCCAGGCGCCCTCGAATGGCAGGCCAAGGCCTTGGAAGAAAGCGGTCACTCTGCGGCCTCCGCAAACTCAACGCCGTGGACCAGTTCGGACGAGCATTGCTGCATCGTCGGGCTGGCGCGGCAGATGGCGTTGGTGAGGTAGAAATCTTTGATCGGCGAACCCAGCTCGCCGGTCGCGCCGGTCGGCAGCGAAGGCACGGACCAGCCATAGTCGGCCAGACCTTCGACGCCCAGCGCCGGAACCGCCTTCGCCATTTCGGCGCGCAGCTGTTCGAAGCTGTCGAACGGCAGCCTGGCGCCCAGCGCGTCGGAAAGCGCGCGCAGGATCGACCAGTCCTCACGGGCGTCGCCCGGTGCGAACACGGCCTTTTCACCGAACTGCACGCGGCCTTCCAGATTGACGTAGGTGCCCGCCTTTTCGGCGTAGGTCGCGCCCGGCAGGATGACGTCGGCTGCATGTGCGCCCTTGTCGCCATGATGGCCGACATAGACTTTGAAGCTGCTGCCAAAGGCCGAATAATCGACTTCATCCGCGCCCAGCGAGAAGAGCAGCTTGGGGGCGGCCTCAGCCACCGCCTTGATGCCGCCCTGGGTCGCATAGCCCAGCATCAGGCCGCCCATGCGCGCCGCCGCGAAGTGCAGGACATTATAGCCGTTCCAGCCATCCTTGATCAGGCCCAGCGTCTCGACCAGCGCCAGCGTGTCACCATGCGCGCCGTCCTTGGCCAGCACGCCGCCACCGACGATCATCGCCGGACGGGCAGCGCCCTTGAAGGATTCGAGCACGGCTTCCGGCAGCTTGGCCAGCAGCGACGCGTCATTGCCCAGCCATTCGACCTTGTAGGTCAGGTCGAACTCAGGGCCGACGGCGAAGACCTTCGCGCCCTTCTTGATCGCCTTGCGGATGCGGGTGTTCACCAGCGGCGCTTCCCAGCGCAGGTTGGTGCCGACCAGCAGGATGACGTCCGCGGTTTCCAGATCAGCCAGCGGCGTGTTGAACACCACCGACGACAGGCTCGACACATCATAGGACAGGCCGGTCTGACGACCTTCCAGCATGGTGCCGCCCAGCTTTTCGACCAGCGCCTTGCCAGCGAACATGGTTTCGCAATCGAGCAGGTCGCCCGCGATCGCCGCGACGCTGCCGCCATGCTGGACGGCGGCGACGGCGGCAAAGGCTTCCGCCCAGGTGGCAGGAACCAGCTTGCCATCCTTGCGCACGAACGGCTTGTCGAGGCGCTTGCGGACCAGACCGTCGACATTGTGACGGGTCTTGTCTGACGCCCACTCCTCGTTCACATCGTCATTGATGCGCGGCACGGCGCGCAGCACCTGACGACCACGGCTGTCGAGGCGAATGTTGGTGCCCAGCGCGTCCATCACGTCGATCGCATGGGTCTTCTTCAATTCCCACGGACGCGCTTCGAAAGCGTAGGGCTTGGCGGTCAGCGCGCCGACCGGGCACAGGTCGACCACATTGCCCGACAGCTCGCTCTTGGCAGCATGTTCGAGATAGGTGGTGATCTGCATATTTTCGCCGCGATAGATGGCGCCGATTTCCGGCACGCCCGCGACTTCCTCTGCAAAGCGCACGCAGCGGGTGCACTGGATGCAACGGGTCATGACCGTCTTGACGATCGGACCCATATTCTTCTCGGTCACGGCGCGCTTGTTTTCGTCATAGCGCGACGAACCACGGCCATAGGCGACCGACTGGTCCTGAAGGTCGCACTCACCGCCCTGATCGCAGATCGGGCAATCGAGCGGGTGGTTGATGAGCAGAAACTCCATCACCCCTTCGCGGGCCTTCTTGACCATTTCGCTGTCGGTGCGGATTTCCTGACCTTCGGTGGCCGGCAGCGCGCACGAAGCCTGCGGCTTGGGCGGTCCGGGCTTCACCTCGACCAGGCACATGCGGCAATTGCCCGCGATGGAAAGGCGCTCATGATAGCAGAAACGGGGGATTTCCTTCCCCGCCTGCTCGCAAGCCTGAAGAACGGTCGCCCCGGCCGGGACTTCCAGTTCTACGCCGTCTACTTTGACCTTCGGCATGGTTACTCCGCTGCCTCCATGACGGGGGCACTACCCTTGTTCTCGTTGATCCGGCGCTCGATTTCCGGCCGGAAGTGCCGGATCAGCCCCTGGATCGGCCATGCCGCCGCGTCGCCAAGCGCGCAGATGGTATGGCCTTCGACCTGCTTGGTCACATTGAACAGCATGTCGATTTCGCTCTGGTCGGCGTCGCCGGTGCGCAGACGTTCCATGACGCGCCACATCCAGCCGGTGCCTTCGCGGCACGGCGTGCACTGGCCGCAGCTCTCATGCTTGTAGAAGTAGGAGAGACGCGAAATGGCGCGGACGATGTCGGTCGACTTGTCCATGACAATCACGGCGGCGGTGCCAAGGCCCGAACCCAGCGCACGCAGACCGTCAAAGTCCATCGGCGCGTCCATGATTTCCTTGGCAGGAACCAAAGGAACCGACGAACCGCCGGGGATGACCGCCAGCAGATTGTCCCAGCCGCCCCGGATGCCGCCGCAATGGCGGTCGATCAGTTCGCGGAACGGGATCGACATGCTTTCTTCGACCACGCACGGCTTGTTCACATGGCCGCTGATCTGGAACAGCTTGGTGCCGCGGTTATTCTCACGGCCAAAGCCGTTGAACCAGGCCGCACCGCGCCGCAGGATCGTCGGCGAAACCGCGATCGATTCCACATTGTTCACGGTCGTCGGGCAACCATAGAGGCCCGCACCCGCCGGGAAAGGCGGCTTCAGGCGGGGCTGGCCCTTCTTGCCCTCGATGCTTTCGATCTGCGCGGTTTCCTCGCCGCAGATATAGGCGCCGGCGCCACGATGGACGAACACGTCGAAATCATAGCCCGAACCGCAAGCATTCTTGCCGATGAAACCCTTTTCATAGGCCTGCTCGACGGCGGCAAAGAGCACCTTCGCCTCATAGATGAACTCGCCGCGAATATAGATATAGGCGGCGCGCGCCCGCATCGCGAAACCGGCGATCAGCGCGCCTTCGATCAGCTTGTGCGGATCGTGACGGATGATTTCGCGGTCCTTGCACGAACCCGGCTCGGATTCGTCGGCGTTGATGACCAGGAAGCTGGGACGACCATCCTTGCTTTCCTTGGGCATGAAGCTCCACTTCATGCCGGTCGGGAAGCCGGCGCCGCCACGGCCGCGCAGGTTCGACGCCTTGATGGTGTCGATGATGGCGTCCTGCCCCATCTCCATCAGCTTCTTGGTATTGTCCCAATCGCCGCGCTTCATGGCGGCGTCGATGCCCCAATCCTGGAAGCCGTGGACGTTGGTGAAGATGCGGTCCTTGTCGGCCAGCGGGCCGACGAAGGGAGCCGGTGTAGCGGGTGCGTCGGTCATGCCCAATCCCCCCGATAGTCGTGATTGTCGCTGACCATGTCCTTCAACGTGGTCGGGCCGCCTTCGGGCGCGCTCGTCTGACGGTCGATCTGCGGGCCGATCTTGGGCTGACCGCCAGCGGCCAGCGTTTCCAGGATCGCGACCGTGCTGTCATAGGTCAGATCTTCGAAATTATCGTCGTTGATCTGGACCATCGGCGCGTTGGCGCAGGCGCCAAGGCATTCGACTTCGGTCAGGGTGAACAGGCCGTCAGGGGTCGTCCCGCCCTTGACCAGACCCTTGTTCTTGCACGCGGCGAACACATCGTCCGACCCGCGCAGCATGCACGGCGTCGTGCCGCACACCTGCACATGATAGCGGCCGACCGGCGCGAGGTTGTACATGGTGTAGAAGGTCGCGACTTCGTACACGCGCATATACGGCATATCGAGCTGACGCCCGATATATTCCATCACCGGCACGGGCAGCCAGCCATTGGTCTGCGTTTCGGCGCCAACCTGACGCTGGGCCAGGTCGAGCAGCGGCATCACCGCCGACTGCTGGCGACCGGCGGGGTAGCGCGCGATGACCTTCTTGGCCTGTTCGGCATTTTCGGCGGTCCACTCGAACGCGCCCCAGCGCGCGCGGGTTTCGGCCTCATCGGGGATATGAACTGCGTCAGCCATTATCGGTCACATTCTCCGAACACGATGTCCATCGCGCCCAGTACAGCGGTGGTGTCGGCGAGCATGTGGCCCTTCATCATGAAGTCCATTGCTTGCAGATGCGAGAAAGCGGTCGGGCGGATCTTGCAGCGATAGGGCTTGTTGCTGCCGTCGCTGACCAGATAGACGCCGAATTCGCCCTTGGGGCTTTCCGTCGCCACATAGACTTCGCCCGCCGGGACATGGAAGCCTTCGGTATAGAGCTTGAAGTGGTGGATCAGCGCTTCCATCGACCGCTTCATTTCCCCGCGCTTGGGCGGCGAGACCTTGCGGTCGAAGCTGGCGATCGGCCCTTCGGGCATTTCATTGAGGCACTGCTTCATGATGCGCGCGGACTGGCGCACTTCCTCAACGCGAACCATGAACCGATCATAGCAGTCATAGGCGGTGCCGACCGGAATGTCGAAGTCCATGCGGTCATACACGTCATAGGGCTGCGCCTTGCGGATATCCCAGGCGATGCCCGAACCGCGCAGCATGGGACCGGAGAAGCCCCACTTGAGCGCATCTTCCTTGCTCACCACCGAAATGTCGACGTTGCGCTGCTTGAAGATGCGGTTGTCGACGACCAGACTCATCGCGTCTTCAAACAGACGCGGCAGGCGGGTGTCGAGCCATTCGGCAATGTCCGTCAGCAGCTTGAGCGGCACATCCTGATGCACGCCGCCCGGCCGGAAATAGGCCGAGTGCATGCGCGCGCCCGATGCCCGTTCGAAGAAGTTGAGGCAATCCTCGCGGATTTCAAACAGCCACAGGTTCGGCGTCATCGCGCCCACGTCCATCACGTGCGAACCCAGGTTCAGCATGTGATTGCAGATGCGGGTCAGTTCCGCGAAGAACACGCGCAGATATTGCGCGCGCAGCGGCACTTCCAGGTTCAGCAGCTTTTCGACCGCCAGAACATAGCTATGCTCCATGCCGAGCGGCGAACAATAGTCCAGCCGGTCGAAATAGGGCAAAGCCTGCATATAGGTCTTGTGCTCGATCAGCTTTTCGGTGCCGCGATGCAGCAGGCCGACATGCGGGTCGCAGCGCTCGACGATTTCGCCGTCCAGTTCCATGACCAGACGCAGAACGCCGTGTGCCGCCGGGTGCTGCGGGCCGAAGTTGATCGTGTAATTCTGGATTTCCGTATCGCCATAGGCCGGGTCGGCCGCATCGGTGATATGGTCCAGCTTTTCCAGATAGTCGGACATCAGGCCTTGTCCTCGGACTTTTTGTTCGCCGCGCTGTCGGTCGGCTCTCCGGCGCCGCTCACGCCCTTCTTCTCCGTCACCTTGGGGGTAGGCGCAGCGGCAGGCGCCGCAGGGGCAGCAGCCTTTTCGTCGCCGGGCAGCACATATTGCGCGCCTTCCCACGGCGACATGAAGTCGAAGCTGCGGAAGTCCTGCGCCAGCTTCACCGGCTCATAGACGACGCGCTTATCCTCTTCGGAATAGCGCAGCTCGACATAGCCGGTCAGCGGGAAGTCCTTGCGCTGCGGATGGCCCTTGAAGCCATAGTCGGTCAGGATGCGGCGCAGATCCTTGTTGCCGTCGAACACGACGCCATACATGTCGAACACTTCGCGCTCCAGCCAGCCGGCGACCGGCCAGAGATGCGTGACGGTGGGCACCGGCGTATCTTCGTCGGTCGACACCTTCACGCGAACGCGATGGTTCCGCGTAACGCTCAGCAGATGATAGCAGACTTCGAACCGCTCAGGGCGATCGGGATAATCGACGCCCGCAATTTCCATCAACTGCTGATAATGGCCCATGTCGCGCAGCGCGACCATGGCGTTGGCCAGATCCTCGCGCACGACGGTAAAGGTCAGTTCGTCAGCATGATCGACGGTTTCGATCAGCATGCCACCCAGCAGCGCGCCGATTTCCTCGGCAATGCCTTCAGGGTTCACGATCTTGGGTGCAGAATGGCCCATATTAACGCTCAATCGTCCCGATCCGGCGGATCTTCCGCTGCAACTGCATGATGCCGTAGAGCAAGGCCTCGGCGGTCGGCGGGCAGCCCGGCACATAAATGTCGACCGGCACGATGCGGTCGCAGCCACGGACCACGGAATAGCTATAATGATAATAGCCGCCGCCATTGGCGCAGCTGCCCATCGAAATCACATATTTCGGGTTGGACATCTGGTCATAGACCTTGCGCAGCGCCGGGGCCATTTTGTTGCAGAGCGTGCCCGCAACAATCATGACGTCCGACTGGCGCGGAGAGGCGCGCGGCGCAGCGCCGAAACGCTCCATGTCGTAACGGGGCATGTTGACGTGGATCATCTCCACCGCGCAGCAGGCCAGGCCGAAGGTCATCCACCACAGCGAGCCGGTTCTGGCCCACTGGAACAATTCCTCGGTCGATGTGATCAGGAAGCCCTTGTCATTCACTTCGCTGTTCAGCGAGTCGAAAAAGGCCTGGTCGGGCTGCGTCCCCATGGGCGGCATGGTGCCGGGCATGGGGCTGGTCAGTTCTACTCCCAATCGAGTGCTCCCTTCTTCCACGCATAGACGAGGCCGAGCACCAGCTCCGCTATGAAGATCATCATCGTCGCCCAGCCGGCCCAGCCGATCTGGTCGAGGCTAACCGCCCACGGAAACAGGAACGCCGCTTCAAGATCGAAGATGATGAAGAGAATGGCGACCAGATAGAAACGCACGTCGAACTGGCTGCGCGGCTCTTCAAATGCGGGGAAACCGCACTCATATTCAGAGAGCTTGGCAGGGTCAGGTTTGTGCGCGCCGGTCAGGCGGCCCACCAGCATCGGCAGAAAGACGAATGCCGTGGAAAGCAACAAGGCAATCCCGAGAAAGATCAGGATCGGCAGATATTGGGCGAGATCGACCAATGGAATCCCCTGGGCGAAAATTTGTTCTGGGGGGCCTTTAAGCCTGCTGCATATGCGAAGCAAGGGGCCAGGGATGTGAGAATGATTCGCAAGAAATCCGCCACTTACAGCCGCAGCGCGGCAGCGCCGGAGTTGGCGGCGGCAAGGCCCGTTTCCAGCCGTGTCAAGTTACAACTTTTACATAAATCCGCATCATAGGCGGCCTACGCAGACATAAAAAAGGCTCATGGCGAACCATGAGCCTCTTTAATTGCAACAATCTGGCGATCAGCGCAGCGCGCCGGCCACCAGCTTGTGCAGCTTGCTGTGGATGGCGTCGTTGCCGGCGATCACTTCCTTGCGCTCGATCGCCTGATCGCCGCCGCGGAAGTCGCTGGCGAAGCCGCCCGCTTCGCGCACCAGCAGCAGGCCGGCAGCGACGTCCCAGGGCTGCAACCCGCTTTCCCAATAGCCGTCATAGCGGCCAGAGGCGACATGGGCGAGATCGAGCGAAGCCGCGCCAAAACGGCGGATGCCGGCGACCGAGGGGGCCACTGCGCCAAAGATGCGGGTCCATTCGGCCATATTGCCATGGCCCATGAACGGGATCCCGGTCGCGATCACGCAATCGGCCAGGTCACGGCGGGCCGACACGCGCAGCCGCTGGTCATGGCGCCAGGCGCCCCGGCTCTTTTCCGCCCAATAGCTTTCGTCGGTGACGGGCTGATAGATAAGGCCGGTGGTCACTTCGCGCTTCGATCCGCCGAACAGCGGTTCTTCCACCGCGATCGAGATGGCGAAGTGCGGGATGCCGTGCAGGAAGTTGGTGGTGCCGTCCAGCGGATCGATGATCCAGCGCGGCTTGGTCGGATCGCCTTCGATCACCCCGCCTTCTTCCAGCAGGAAGCCCCAGTCGGGGCGCGCCTTCTGCAATTCCTCGACCAGGGTGCGCTCGGCCTGCTGATCGGCCTTGGACACGAAGTCGGCCGGTCCCTTGCGGCTGACCTGCAAATGCTCGACCTCGCCAAAGTCGCGGCGCAGCTTGCTGCCTGCCTTGCGCGCGGCGCGCTCCATGACGGTGAGAAGGCCGGAATGCGATACCATGTTCTTTTCTCCGCCGCCCGCATCCGGGCGGCCTGCTGGGTTATTTCTTCGGTGCGGGCTTGGCGGCCGGCGCTTTCGGGCGATAGCCGCATGTGCCGGCGATCACCGCCAGCATCTGCGACACATCCTTGCGATCGACCTTGCCGGCATTTGCGGCGATCACCTTGTCCGTGGCCGCACTGATCTCACCGATCGAATTGGAATAGAGGCAATCGAACAGCGCGCTCTTGACCGGCTGTTCGACCTCGCTCGACTGAAGCGCGCTCATGATGATGCGCAGCGTCTGGGCTGCGCTGTCCAGTTGCGCCTTGGTCGGCGGCGTCTGGGCGGACACCGCAACGGGGAGCGCAGCCGGCAGCGTGCCGATCGCCACAAGGACGGCCCATGCCGCCGCGCTGCGCCCCGACCGCATCAGTCGGCCCGCTTCACATATTCGCGGGCATAGACGTCCACCACGATGCGCGTGCCGCTGACGATGTGCGGCGGCACCATGACACGCACGCCATTGTCGAGGATCGCCGGCTTGTAGCTGGCCGATGCGGTCTGCCCCTTCACCACGGCGTCGGCTTCGACGACGGTGGCTTCGATGGTTTCGGGCAGTTGGACGCTGATCGGGCGTTCTTCATACATTTCCAGAACGACCATCATGCCGTCCTGAAGGAAGGCTGCGGCCTCGCCCAGCAATTCTGACGGCAGGTTGATCTGTTCGTAGGTTTCCTGATCCATGAAGACGAGCATATCGCCTTCGGCATAGAGATACTGGAAATCCTTGGTGTCGAGACGGATGCGCTCGACGCTTTCGGCGGAGCGGAAACGGACGTTGTTCTTGCG
Organism: Sphingobium rhizovicinum; assembly: GCF_042647625.1. Classification (NCBI taxonomy): domain Bacteria; kingdom Pseudomonadati; phylum Pseudomonadota; class Alphaproteobacteria; order Sphingomonadales; family Sphingobiaceae; genus Sphingobium; species Sphingobium rhizovicinum. Next base: position 2,099,755 of record NZ_JBHRVU010000004.1, read on the forward strand.
GCCGTCGATCAGGTTCTTCAGCTCCACCTGCATATAGGCGCCGCCCTTGCCGGGCTGGGTGTGCTGAATCTTGACAGCGCGCCACAGGCCGCCCTCATATTCGATATTGTTGCCGGGACGAATGTCCACGCCGCTGATCTTCATGGGAAGAGCCTGCCTATATGTCTGAATGTGGAAAAGAGCCGGCCTCTCTTGAGGCTGGCCGCGCCTTTACAGCGCTACGGGGCCAAGGGCAAGAGGCAGGCCCGCCGGCGCTTAACTTCGCACTTTTCCCGCATATCCTGAAATCGCGTTTCCTATACAGGACATTTTCGCAAAGCCGCCCATACCCATCTCCGTTCGTTTCGAGCGAAGTCGAGAAACGGTGGCGCGCGCGTTTCTCGACTTCGCTCGAAACGAACGGAGCTAGCATAAACTCTGACCTGCAGGACAGATTAGCGGCGCACCAGCAGCGGATAGGGATTGACCGGCCGGCCGCCATGCCAGGGGTCGCCCGCCGCCATGACGTTGACCGCGAAATGCAGATGCGGCGCAGCGGGATCGGCATTGCCGGTGCTGCCCACGGTCGCGATCCGCTGCCCGCGACGCAGCGTCTGCCCTTCGCGCAGGCCCGGCGCATAGCCGTCCAGATGAGCGTAATAATAGATGATCCGGCCATCGGCGGAGCGCTGATACAGGGTGCGGCCGCCCTCCTCACTCCAGAACAGTTTTTCGACGCGACCGTCAGCGGCGGCCAGAACCGCCCTGCCCCGCGCAGCCATGATGTCGATGGCGTCATGCGGCCGCGCGCCGCCAGCCCGCGCCTGCGTGAAGCTGTCGGTCAGCGCGGATGCCGGCACGCCCTCCACCGGGATCAGCAGCGGGCCAGCGTCGGCAGGGCGCGTCGCCGCCTGCTGCAACGGAGCCGATGGCGGGTCGGCCGGCACGATGCGCACGCAAAAATGGGCGAAGGCGGCGCAGAGCAGCAGCGCGACGACGCCCCCGCTCCACAACCGCCCATTCACGCCTGAAACCGCGCCTTGACCCCGCTCTTCACCATCTGGGCCAGACGGGCGGCGTCCCAGTTGGTCAGGCGGATGCAGCCATGGCTTTCGGTGCGGCCGATCGTCTGCGGCTCGGGCGTGCCGTGGATGCCGTAATGATCCTTCGACAGGTCGATCCACACCACGCCGACCGGACCATTGGGACCAGGGCGCAGCAACGCTTTCTTGTCGGTGGCAGAAGCGTCCCAGAAGAGATTGGGATTATAGTGAAAATCGGGATTACGGCTAACCCCCTTGATGGTCCATTCGCCCAGCGGCAGCGGATCATGCTGCGAGCCTGTCGTCACCGGAAACTGTGCGATCAGGCGGTTGTCGGCATTATAGACCCGCAGCAGCCCGTCCGATTTGTCCACCACCAGATGATCGGCCTGCGGCTGATCCTTCGCAACCGCCAGACTGGCCAGCGTTTCGCCCCAGCCGCGCTCATCCCCCGCAATCCGCGCGACCGGCTGATTATCGATCGCGGGCACGCGGATCGTCGCGCCGGCAGCCGCCTTCGTGTTCGGCGGGTTAAGCGCGATCAGCGCTTCGGGCGTGGTGTGGAACCGCTCCGCCAGCTTCTCCAGCAGATTGCGATAGGTCAGCGCGGGCAGGCTCGCCTGCTCGTTCAGTCCCCTGGGAATCGTGAAGAAGGGACCACGGGCAAAACCGGCCGGGATTTTCACCAGCCAGGTGGTTGGCCGCGCCTCCCCCTCCAGCAGAGCGACGGAGGTCTTCTGGTCATAGACGCCGGTTACGGGCAGATTATTCGCTTCCTGAAAGCCGCGCAGCGCCGCCTTGAAGCTCATGCCATCCTTGCCATCGATCACGCCGGGCGAGAAGCCGGCGCGATCAAGCGCCACCTGCGCCTGCAAAATCTGGTTAGGTTGCCATGGCTTACCGCCCGGCTCTGCCACAATTTGGAAAGCATAATCGGCGGATGGATCGGGCGCGGCCTGCGCCTGATTGCCGGGCATCTGATTGACCGGCGCGGCCGGCGCGCTGTCATTGGCGTCGGTGACGTTCACATTGCAGGCCGCGCATGACAAAGTCAGAGCAAGAAGGCGATATTTCAAGGCGATACTCTCCCGGATCAGGAAGAGACAACGCACGGACGCGCAGAAAGCTGCCTTGGGCGGCGCATAGGATGTTTGAAGCAGGAGGCGGACACATATTCTCCCCTCCCTTGAAAGGGAGGGGCTTATCCCTCGTTCTCCCAGTCCAGCACCGCCGCAAAGGCCGCCACGCCCGCCTTCGGCCCTTCGGGATGGTTCCACACCGCCCCGCTGACGGCCAGAAAATCCGCGCCGGCCGCCACCAGCGGCGCGGCATTGTCCGCATTGATGCCGCCGATCGCGACGCAGGGCAGTTCGAACAGCGTCGTCCACCAGCCCAGGATCGACGGATCGGCCTGATGCGTCGTTTCCTTCGTGGTGGTGGGGTAGAAGGCGCCGAACGCGACATAGTCCGCGCCCGCCTCGCCCGCTTCCATCGCCATATGGCGGCTGTCATGACAGGTGATGCCGATCTGCACCTTTGGCCCCAGCAGCCTGCGCGCCGCCTTGGGATCGCCGTCCCCCTGCCCCAGATGCACGCCATCCGCGCCCAGCCGGTGCGCCAGCGCGGCGCTGTCATTGATGATGAAGGCGACGTCGCGATCCGCGCACAGCTTTTGCAGCGGGGCGGCCGCCTGCGCGATCGCCTCTTCATCCAGCCCCTTCAGCCGCAACTGGAACGCCGCGACCTTCCCCCCATCGAAGGCGGCGGCCAGCGCATCGACGAACGTCTCGTCGATCGTCGGCGGGGAAATCAGGTAAAGCTGGCATGCCGGGCGAAAGCCCTGTTCGAACTGGTCGGCAAAATGCGGATCGAGCGCCAGCTCTTCATCGGTAAAGTCGGTCATGCGCGCCTTATAGCCACTCTGTCGCCCGCGCCAAGACCATGGCGGCCGGCCTGCCGGGCTGATAGACGAAGGCCCTCATAAAATTGGGGAAAGCATTATGCGCCACGCCATCGCCCTTCTGTTGCTGCTGTCCGGTGCGCCGCTGGCTGCGAAGGAGGCCGCCCGCCCCCGCGCACGGGAAGCCGGTGTCAGCGTGGGCATCCTCTCCCCCGGCCCGCTCAACGCCATCACCGATGTCGCCGGCGTGCGCGTGGGTCAGGTGACGCTGCCGCGCACCCATGACGTCAACACCGGCGTCACCGCCATCCTTCCCCATGGCGGCAACCTGTTTCAGGACAAGGCGCCGGCCGGCTTCGTCGCCTATAACGCCTTCGGCAAGTTCATGGGATCGACCCAGGTCGCCGAACTGGGCGAGATCGAAACGCCGATCCTGCTGACCAATACGCTGAGCGTCGCCGAAGCCGCCGCCGCATCGGTCGAATGGACGCTGGCGCAGCCGGGCAATGAAGAGGTGCGGTCGGTCAATGCCGTGGTGGGCGAAACCAATGACGGCATGTTGAACGACATTCGCGGCCGCCATGTCGCCATCGCCGACGCCCGCCGCGCGATCGAGAGCGCAAAGCCCGGCCCGGTGGAGGAAGGCGCGGTCGGCGCGGGGACCGGCACCGTGGCTTTCGGCTTCAAGGCCGGGATCGGCACATCCTCGCGCAAACTGCCCTCCTCTTTGGGCGGCTGGACCGTGGGCGTGCTGGTGCAGGCCAATTATGGCGGGGTGCTGACCATATCGGGCGTGCCGGTGGGCGTGAAACTGGGCCAATATGATTATCGGCAGCAAGTCGAAGAGAAGAAGGCGGACGGATCGGTGGTGATCGTGATCGCCACCGACGCGCCGCTGTCCGACCGCAATCTGCGCCGCGTGGCCGAACGCGCATTCGGCGGCATCGCGCGCACCGGCTCCAGCTTCTCCAATGGATCGGGCGACTATGCCATCGCCTTTTCCACCAACCCGACGGTGCGGCGCACGGCGGCAAAGCGCAATGCCGTCGCGGCGGTGGAGGATCTGCCCAATGACCGCATGTCGCCGCTATTTCAGGCGACGATCGAGGCGACCGAGGAAGCGGTATTGAACGCCCTGTTCAAGGCGCAGACGGTCGAAGGGCATCGCGGCACGGCGCAGGCGCTGCCGCTCGACAAGGTGCTGCCGATGCTGAAGGCGGGAGATTGAGCATTTTCAAAGCAGATGGTGTCATCTGCTGACTCGGAAAATGCGGCAAACAAAAGAGAAATAGAATATAATCCGATTCAGAATGATCGGATTATATTTCAGACCCCCGCCATTCCCTCCGCCGCGCGGACCGAAATATCATTGGCCTGCTGGCGGATCGGCCGGAACTGCTTGAGCAGCGCGCCCAGCGTGAAGATCGAAACCGGCTGGGTGCGGAAACGGGTCGCCGCATCCCGCAGGATCGGCACGGTGGATCGGACCGTGGCAAAAATTTCCCGACCGACCGTGATGGCCCGGATGGCGCGCTGCATGGCGCTGGCGCCATTGGCCTGACTGGTGCGGTCCAGTTCCGCCGCCACCGCATGCCAGCGCTCCAGTGTCGCATCGGCATCCTTGTCACCATCGTCCATCGCCATCGCTATCTTGTCGGCCATCGCGGACAATCGGGTAGCGAAGACGGTATCCACCTTAGCTGGCCGATCAAGATCGACGGGTGAAATGATCAGCGCCATGGTTTCGGCCAGCAGCAATTCGGCATTGGCCATATGCCAGGCGCCTTCTTCCCGCGGGGTAGCGGCCAGCGCCGCCCGTGCGCTCTTTTCCTGCGCGGCCAGCAGCAATTTCATGCTGCCGATCATCTGCCGCCCGGCGGCAGCGCCGGCCTTCTGGTCATTGCGCTTCATCGCGTCCATCAGCGGAATGAAGCTCTGGATCAGCGCCTTGACCTGTCCGTTGAGATGGACGGCATCCGCGACCAGACCGGGCGTCTTGATGTCGTCGGTCAGGGCGAGGCTTGGGAAATCCGGCTGATCGAGCGCGGCCAGTTGCCGGTTGGCCTGATCGATGGAAACGACCATGCGATCCACGATCGGGCGGAAGGTCAGCGCCCCTTTCGCCGGCCCCTGCCGCATGGCGCTGTCCCATGCGGGCTGCAATGCCGACAACTGCCCAAGGACCGGCAACTGGATGGCGTTGAGTTGCGTCATCCACAGGCCATAGGCCGCCATTTCACTGTTGAGCGCCGTCAGCGTGGCGTCTTCCTGCGCGGTCGGCAGCATCGTGTCGCGCACCGGCGCAGCCTGCGCGGCAGGCGCGGAACACAGACCCAGCGCGCCGATCATCAGCGCGCGACGCAGAACATGCATGTTTCGCTCTTCCCCCAGAAGCGATCAGCCGGCGCCGCCCTCCCCAGAGCTGCGCCGGCCGTCAGTCAGTCAGATGTTCAGGCCGCGACCGGCTGCTTGGCGACCGATGCGCCGTGGATTTCGTCGATCGCTTCGCCCAGCGATGCGTTGAACTCATCCTCGGTCATCTGGTGACGCAGATCGTTCAGCAGCGCGCGGCTGAAGCTGGCGATGATGCCGCGATTCTTGGCCAGTTCGGCGCAGGCTTCGGTGCGGCTGAACCCGCCCGAAAGCGCCACGACGCGCAGCACCTTGGGATGATCGACCAGCGGGTCGAACAGGCCGGGCTTGGCGGGCAGCGACAGCTTCAGCATCACCTGCTCGCCTTCGGGCAGGGCGTCGAGATTCTTCAGGATTTCCGCAAGCAGGATTGCGTCCGCTTCGGCGCGTTCGGGCGACTTGATGTTCACTTCCGGCTCGATGATCGGCATCAGACCGCCGGCCAGAACCTGCTTGCCGACTTCGAACTGCTGCGCGACGACCGCGGCGATGCCTTCGGCGTTGGCCAGGTTCACCACCGAACGCTCCTTGGTGCCGAACACGCCCAGCCCCTTGGCGCGGGCCAGCAGCGCGTCGAGGCCCGGATTGGGCTTCATCAGCTGAACGCCATTGGCCTCGTCTTCCAGACCCTTGTCGATCTTGATGAAGGGCACGACGCCGCGTTCGATCAGCGCGGTCGGGGTGGGCTTGCCGTCGACGGTGCCGTCCATGGTGCGTTCGAACAGGATCGCGCCCAGCACCTTGTCGCCGGTGAAGGGCGGCGCGGTGATGACGCGGCTGCGCATCGCGTGGATCAGGCCGAACATTTCCTCTTCGCTGCCCCAGGCGCCTTCTTCGATGCCATAGCCCTTGAGCGCCTTGGGCGTCGAACCGCCGCTCTGGTCCAGCGCGGCGATGAAGCCGTTGCCGTCCGCGATCTTCTGCTTCATGTCCTGATCCAGCATCTGCACATACCTTCTCTTGCTTGCGGCGCATCCCTGCACGGGCGCGCGGAAAAATGGAGTTTCGGCAGATGCTCCATCATCTGCCGGCCGGGAGCGACATCCTGTTATGATCGCCGGTCTACGCGCTGTTAGCTAGTCCCATGCCGCACCGCAAGAAACATCGGGGCGTCCCGAAACGGGAACTGGCATATCTGCGGCGGGATGCTATCCATGTCCATGGGGTCATGCAGCATGTGCGTTAAGGGTGGGGGGGGCAGACAATGACGAAATCGACCGGACGGTTGTGGACCATCGCCATGGCGGGCTGGCTGACGGGGCTTACAGCAACCGCTGCGCCCGCCAATGCCGCGACGCAGCCTGCCATTGGAGCGCCGGCGCCGGCCTTTGAACTCACGCTGATCGACGGCAGCAAGGTGGCGCTGGCGGACCTTAAGGGACAGGTGGTGCTGCTCAATTTCTGGGCGACCTGGTGCGTGCCCTGTCGCAAGGAATTGCCGACGCTCGACGCTTATTATGCGGCGCAGCAAAAATATGGGCTGAAAGTCTTTGCCATCACCACGCAGGGTTCGGTGCCGATCGGCCAGCTCAAAAAGCTGTTCGCGGCCATGGCGATCCCGTCCGCCCGGCGCATCAAGGGGCCTTATGGTCCGCTGACCGGCGTGCCCACCAACTTCATCATCGATCGCGCCGGGGTGCTGCGCTACGCCCGGTCCGGCGCGTTCGATCTGGACGCGCTCAACAGCCTGCTGGTGCCGTTGCTCAAGGAAAAGGCCCCGTCATAGAGGCTGTTTGGAAATGCGCCTCCGGCGCATCCGCACCGCCAAGAAAATGCGCCCTTCGCGCATTTTTCAAACAAATTCTTAGCCCATCAAACCCCGAGGCAGGGTTGAAAGGTTGCGCTTCAAGACCCATTAGGCCAGCCATGACCAGCAGCCTTGCCTCCCCCGCCTCCCCCGCGCCCGCCGTCGATCTTTCTTCTGCAAAAATCCTGCTGATGGCGGTGGCGTGCGGCGTGATCGTCGCCAATCTCTATTATGCCCAGACGCTGATCGATGTGATCGGCCCGGAAATCGGCATGTCCGCCAGCGTCGCGGGACTGATCACCACCCTGACGCAGCTGGGCTATGGCCTCGGCCTGTTCCTGATCGTGCCGATCGCCGACCTGTTCGAAAATCGCCGGATCATCCTGGGGTCGATCCTGCTCACGATTGCGGGCTGCACCGGCATCGCTTTGTCCGCCGGCCCAACCAGCTTCCTGATCGCATCGATCGTCACCGGCATCGGCGCGATCGGCGCGCAGGTGATCGTCCCCCTCGCCTCGCACCTCGCCACGCCCGAAAAACAGGGTCGCGTCGTCGGCACGGTGATGAGCGGCCTGTTGTTCGGCATCATGCTCGCCCGGCCGATCGCCAGCTTCCTCGCCGGATCGGTCGGCTGGCGCGCGACCTTCATCCTGTCGGCCGTGGCCATGGGCATCGTCGCCGTCGCGTTGCTGGCCGCCTGCCCCCGCCGCACGCCCAAGGGCGGGATGCATTATGGCGCGGTGCTGGCGTCGACCTTCGCCCAACTGGTGCAGCATCGGGTGGTGCGGCTGCGCGCCTTCTATCAGGCGATGATGTTCGCCGCCTTCAACCTGTTCTGGACCGCTGCGCCGCTGGCGCTGATCCATGATTTTCACCTGAGCCACACCGGCGTCGGCGCCTTTGCGCTGGCCGGGGCCGGCGGTGCGCTCATCGCGCCGGTCGCGGGCTGGCTGGCCGATCGCAAGCTGACGCGGCCGGCCTCGCTGATTGGTCTTGCGGGCCTGACGATCGGATTCCTGCTGGCCGACTGGACGGTGGCGGCGGGCAGCCTGATCGGTTTCACCATCATGGCGGTGCTGATCGACGCAGCGGTGCAGATGAGCCAGATCACCGGGCAGAAGCTGATCTTCTCGCTCGATCCGCATGCGCGCGGCCGGATCAACGCGGCCTATGTGACGGTGATGTTCGTCATCGGCGCGCTGGGATCGGTGATTGGCTCCGTCACGTTCGAAGCGGGCGGCTGGTCGGCCAGCGCCATGGCCGGCGCAGCGATCGGCAGCGTCGCCACGCTGGGCTTCCTGTTGTTCGACCGGGGCGCTAGCGTTGCCCGGTAAGATATTGGAATAACCTCCGTTCGTGTCGAGCGAAGTCGAGACACGCTTCTCGACCTTGGCCTGTCCTGAGCGCCTGCTGCAAGCAGGCAGTCGAAGGGCTCGACACGAACGGATTATTTCATATTCAGATCGTCAGCGCCTTCACGCCCGGCAGCTCCTTGCCTTCCATCCATTCCAGGAACGCGCCACCGGCGGTCGAGATGAAGCTGAAGTCGCTGCCCACGCCCGCATGGTTGAGCGCGGCCACCGTGTCGCCGCCGCCAGCGACCGACGTCAGTTGCCCTTCCTTGGTCAGCGCCGCCGCCGTCTTGGCCAGCGCCACGGTCGCCGTGTCGAACGGCGCGATCTCGAACGCGCCCAGCGGGCCGTTCCAGACCAGAGTGCGGCAGTTCTTGAGCGCATCGCCCAGCGCCTCGACCGCAGACGGACCGACGTCCAGGATCATCTCGTCTTCGGCGACTTCATGCACGTTGCAGGTGCGCACAGACGGCGGGTTCGCCGCAAATTCCTTCGCCACGACAACGTCATAGGGCAGATGGATGATGCAGCCGGCGGCTTCCGCCTTGTCGAAGATCGCTTCGGCCGTCTCGCTCAGATCCTTTTCGCACAGCGATTTGCCGACATCGACGCCGCGGGCATAGAGGAAGGTGTTGGCCATGCCGCCGCCGATGATCAGATGATCGACCCTGGCGACCAGATTGTTGAGCACGTCCAGCTTGGTTGACACTTTCGCGCCGCCCACGACCGCCGCGACCGGCTTCACCGGCGCGCCCAGCGCCGCCGCCAGCGCGTCCAGTTCCTTTTCCATCGAACGACCCGCAAAGGCGGGCAGCTTGTGCGCCAGCCCCTCGGTCGAGGCGTGCGCGCGGTGCGCGGCGGAGAAGGCGTCGTTGACGTACAGGTCGCCGATCGCCGCCATGGCCTCCACCAGCGCCGGATCATTCTTTTCCTCGCCGGGATGGAAGCGGGTATTTTCCAGGATCGCGATGTCGCCGTTGCGCATCACCTTGATCCCGTCGGCGGCCGCTTCGCCCTGGCAGTCAGGGATGAACTGGACTTCACGGCCCAGCACCTGGGTGAGCGGACGGGTGATCTTCGACAGCGAATATTCCGGGTTCTTCTGCCCCTTGGGGCGGCCGAAATGGGCCAGGATCAGCACCTTGGCGCCGCGATCGGCCAGTTCCAGCACGGTCGGCATCGCCGCGCGCAGGCGGGTGTCGTCGCTGACCGAACCATCCTGCATGGGGACGTTCAGGTCTTCGCGCACCAGCACCACCTTGCCGGTGATGTCCCCCATGTCATCGAGCGTCTTGAAGGGCTTGGTCATGTCTTTTCCCCTGATTATACGCATAAAAAAACCGTTCGGTTCGAGCAGCTTCGAGCCTGTCGAGAAGCGTCCGTCGAGAACATGTTCTCGATACGCCGTCTCGACTTCGCTCGACGGCTACTCGAACCGAACGGCATATATTTAGAGTGAGACTGTCTTACAGAAACTTCGCGACGACGCCGGTGGTGTCGATCATGCGGTTCGAGAAGCCCCATTCATTGTCGTACCAGCTGAGCACGCGGACCAGCTTGCCATCGACCACGGCGGTTTCCAGGCTGTCGACGGTCGAGCTGCGCGGATCGCCATTATAGTCGATCGACACCAGAGGTTCGTCCGAATAACCCAGCACGCCCTTGAGCGGGCCGGCTTCCGACGCGGCCTTCAGCAGGCTGTTGACTTCATCCTTGGTGGTCGGGCGCTTGGGAATGAACTTGAGGTCCACGACCGAGACGTTCGGGGTCGGCACGCGGATCGAAGACCCGTCCAGCTTGCCCTTGAGTTCAGGCAGAACTTCACCCACCGCGCGGGCGGCGCCGGTGGAGGTCGGGATCTGCGACAGGGCGGCGGCGCGGGCGCGGCGCATGTCGCTGTGCAGCTGATCCAGCGTATTCTGGTCGTTGGTGTAGCTGTGGATCGTCGTCATGAAGCCGCTTTCGATGCCGATCGCATCGTTCAGCACCTTGGCGAGCGGAGCCAGGCAGTTGGTGGTGCAGCTGGCGTTCGAAATGACGATGTCGTCGGCGGTCAGCGCGTCATGGTTGACGCCGAACACGACGGTCCGATCGACATTGGTGCCCGGCGCGGAAATGATCACGCGCTTGGCGCCGGCGGTCAGGTGGGCGCTGGCCTTGTCCTTGGTGGTGAAGATGCCGGTGCATTCCAGCGCGATTTCGACACCCAGTTCGGCGTGCGGCAGGTTGGCGGGGTCGCGCTCCGCCGTCACCTTGATCTTCTTGCCGTCAACGACCAGAAAATCGCCATCGACGCTGACGTCGCCGGCCCAGTTGCCATGCACGGAATCGCGCTTGAACAGCAGGGCGTTGGACTTGACCGGCCCCAGATCATTGATGCTGACCAGTTCCAGATCATGGTCGGTGCGCGACAGGATTGCGCGCGCCACCAGGCGGCCGATGCGTCCGAAACCGTTAATTGCTACCTTCGTTGCCACTGCACTAGCCTCCTGAGGTGTGTTGTTCGGTTGGGTTATCGTGAATGTCAGCCTGTTGCGCGCCATCATCCGGGTTCGGAGACGGCGCGCAAAGGATTTTTAGAGGGCGGCCGCGATTTGCGGTGCGATCTTGGCGGCGGTCAGGCCGAAATGGTCATACAGGTCTTCCGCCGGAGCCGACGCGCCGAAGCTGTCGATGCCAAAGCGCAGGCCATTAAGGCCGGTATAGCGTTCCCAGCCAAAAGTCGTGCCCGCTTCGATCGAAACGCGCAGCACGTCGGCGGGCAGGATGTCGGCCTTGTACGCGGCGTCCTGCGCATCGAAATGGGCGAAGCTGGGCATGGAGACGACGTCGACGCCAATGCCCTGTTCTTCCAGCGCCTTGGCGGTGGCGACGGCGATTTCGACTTCGGAACCGGTGGCCAGGATCACCGCCTTGCGCGCGGCGGTGGCGGCGACGAGGCGATAGGCGCCCTTGGCCGACAGGTTCTCGCTCTTTTCCGTGCGCAGCTGCGGCAGGTTCTGGCGGGTCAGCGCCAGCACCGACGGGCCGGTCGCATCCTTCAGTGCCAGTTCCCAGCATTCCGCCGTCTCGACAATGTCAGCCGGGCGATAAACGTCCAGGTTCGGGATCATGCGCATCGACATGACATGTTCGATCGGCTGATGGGTCGGGCCGTCTTCGCCCAGACCGATCGAGTCATGGGTCAGAACATGGATCACGCGCTGCTGCTGGAGCGCCGCCAGACGGATGCCCGCGCGCATATAGTCGGAGAAGACGAGGAAGGTGCCGCCATAGGGGATTACGCCGCCATGCAGCGCCATGCCGTTCATGGCGCAGGCCATGCCGAACTCACGGATGCCATAATAGACGTAACGGCCCGAATAGTCGTCCTTGGTCAGCGGACCGGTCGACTTGGTCTTGGTGTTGTTGGAGCCGGTCAGGTCCGCCGATCCGCCCAGCGTTTCGGGCAGCAGATCGTTGATCGCGCCCAGCGCCAGTTCGCTCGCCTTGCGGGTGGCGACCTTCTGCGGGTTGGCGATCAGCGTGTCGATATAGGCCGACAGCGAGAAGTCGGCCGGCAGTTCGCCAGCCATGCGGCGGGAAAATTCCGCGCCCTTGTCGCTGCTTGCCAGGCGACCTTCCCATGCGGCGCGAACGTCGCGCCCCTTGGCGCCGATCGCCTTCCATGCGTCGGCAATGTCTGCCGGGATGACGAAAGGTTCGGCGGTCCAGCCGAGAAACTCGCGCGCGGCGGCGACTTCAGCCTCGCCCAGCGCGGAGCCGTGGACGCCCGACGTGCCGGCCTTGTTCGGCGCGCCATAGCCGATCTTGGTGGCGCAGGCGATGATCGAGGGGCGCGGATCGGCGACCGCCTCGGCCAGCGCGCGGCGGACGTCCGCGACATCATGGCCGTCGCACGACACGACATGCCAGCCGGTGGCGGCATAGCGCGCCAGCACATCTTCGCTGCTCGACAGGTCGACGGCGCCGTCGATGGTGATCTTGTTGTCGTCCCACAAGACGTTCAGGCGGCCCAGACCCAGATGGCCGGCCAGACCGATCGCTTCATGGTTGATGCCTTCCATCAGGCAGCCGTCGCCGGCGATGACCCAGGTCTTGTGGTCGACCAGATCGTCGCCGAACTGCGCGTTCAGGTGACGCTCGGCAATAGCCATGCCGACCGCGGTGGCCAGACCCGAACCCAAGGGACCAGTGGTCGCTTCCACGCCCGCCAGCTCGAAATTCTCCGGGTGGCCGGCGCAGGGGCTGTGCAACTGGCGGAAGTTGGCAATATCCTCGATCGTCGGCTTGGCATAGCCGGTCAGGTGCAGCAGGCTGTAGATCAGCATCGATCCATGGCCGGCCGACAGGACGAAACGGTCGCGATCGGCCCATTTCGGCTGGGTCGGATCGAACTTCAGATAATCGCCGAACAGCACGGTCGCGACGTCCGCCATGCCCATCGGCATGCCCGGATGGCCGCTATTGGCGGCCTGCACCGCGTCCATGGAGAGCGCCCGAATGGCGTTGGCGAGCGACTTTTCCGAAACGGTCATAGGGAGCGAGCGTCTTTCCTGAAGCATGCATAAGGACAGTGCCCGCGCGCGTGCAGGCGAGTCGAGATCGCGCCCCCTTTGTCGCGTCAAGCCCCATGCGTCAACCGCATGTCACCCTGAACGGCCGGAAAACAGCGGTCGCCTGCACCAAAGACCGCTTTTGCGGCGCGCAGAGTTTCGCTATGAATGGACGATGGCAAGCGACCGCATGATGCAGGCGATCGGCACGCTGGAGCGTGCAGTCAGCCGGCTTGAACAGGATGTGGGCCGTCTCGTCGAGACGCCCCCGACTAACCCCTCCAAAACCCTTGATCCCATGGCCGCGCGCGCTGCGTTGCGATCGCTGGACGATCTGATCGACACGCTGAAGGGACATGCCCATGGCTGAAATCATGCTACAGATTGCCGGACGCCCCTACCCGATACGCTGCCGCGACGGGGAGGAGGCGCATATCACGCATCTGGCCAGCATGATCGATCAGAAGGCGCGCCAGGCGCAACAGGCCACGCCGGGCCTGACGGAGGTCCGCGCCCTGCTGTTCGCCGGGCTGTTTCTGGCGGACGAACTCAATGATCTGAAGCGCGAAGCGGCCGGGCGACAGACCCGCCTGCCGCTGGACGGCGACGATGAACCCAGCGCCCGCGCGATCGAGGCGCTGGCCGGCCGGATAGAAAAGCTGCGCGACCGGCTTGCCGCGAGCGCCCCGGACGCCTAGATTGGCGGCGACGGGCACTGCGCGGCACGAGCTTTAGCGAACATCCCTGAGGCGATAATCACATCCAAGGGGGCTGTCCCTGGGCGGGTTCAGGCCCGTTCTACATGGTCCCCACCTGACGTTGAGGCGTCAGAGGATATTCCAGCAAACGACCGAGGCGGTCCCGTCACCCGCTTTTTCTTTTACAGCACCCCGATTGCGGTAAGCCGGATTGCGATAAGGATGTGCTCCTGCGAAAGCAGGAGCCTAGGGTGGAACGCCCTACCCTATATCCTGAGCTTCTGCTTTCGCAGAAGTGCATCATTGCCAGACAAAGCGGACCATTGATGAGCGACGACAGCATAGCGCCCGACAAGACCAGCCTGCGCGCCCTTGCGCGGCAACGGCGCAGCGCCTTCGTCACCACGCTCGATCCGCTGGCCCACCGGCTGGCGTTCAAGGTGATCCCCTCCCCCCTCGCCCGGCGAATCGCGGACGCCAATGTCGTGGCGCTCTATATGGGGCTGGACGATGAAGCGCCGGCCCAGCGCATGGCCGCGCAACTGCTGACGATGGGCAAGAGCGTGGCACTGCCGCGCGTCCTTGACCGGCTGGGCAGCATGGACTTCCTGAACTGGCGGCCCGAAGACACGCTGATCCCCGGCCCGTTCCGCACCAGCCATCCTGAACCCGGCGACGGCCCGGTGACGCCGGACGTCATCATCGCGCCGCTGGTCGGCTTCGATCGGGACATGAACCGGCTGGGTCAGGGCGGCGGCTATTATGACCGCGCCTTTGCCCGCTTCCCCGACGCGCTGCGCGTAGGCGTGGCATGGTCGGTGCAGGAGATGGAGACGGTGCCCGCCGATCCGTGGGATCTGCCGCTCGACATCATCATGACCGAAGTCGAACTGATCGAGGGCGAAGGCGAGAACGCATGAGCATCGACCCGCGCCATTACCACCAGCCCAGCTGGCGCAAGCCCGTGGGCATGCTGACGATCGTCGGCCTGATCATCGCATGGGCGGTGCTGGTGGGCAGCCTGTCGCCATGGATCGGCACATTGCCGGTCTGGGCGCAGGTGCCCGTCTATGTCGTGCTGGGGATCGTGTGGATCTGGATCTTGCCGCTCAAACGGCTGCTCGCCTGGATGGAAACCGGGCGCTGGCGCTGAATCTAATTCCCACCGCTTCTTCATGAGCGGTGGCGCGAGTGACGGGGCTCGAACCCGCGACCTCCGGCGTGACAGGCCGGCACTCTAACCAACTGAGCTACACCCGCGTAGGCGCTTGCATCCTTCCGACCCGAAAGCCGCCAGACGATGCATATCTGGGAAAATTCACCTTCCGGTCAAGGAAGGTGGCGCGAGTGACGGGGCTCGAACCCGCGACCTCCGGCGTGACAGGCCGGCACTCTAACCAACTGAGCTACACCCGCGCAGGGTGGCATCTTTCGCAGCCTTTGGCCGCCAGACGATGCGTATCTTCTACACCATATCCACCTTCCTGCAAGGAAAGTGGCGCGAGTGACGGGGCTCGAACCCGCGACCTCCGGCGTGACAGGCCGGCACTCTAACCAACTGAGCTACACCCGCGTTTGGTGTGGAGCCGCCGTCTATGAGCGTCCTGCGATGCTGTCAACCGTCCGTAACATCAGTTTCGCCATTCTCCGCATTTTCTTTGCGGCGCGGCACCGTCAACGTCCCCTGCTCGAACAGGAAACCGGCAATATCCGGGGTTCCCGCCGCGCCGACCACGGTCTGGATGATGATCAGCAGCGGCACCGCCAGCAGCGCGCCCGGCGTGCCCCACACCCATCCCCAGAAGGTCAGCGACACGAGAATCAGCAGCGGGTTCATCGTCAGCCGCCGCCCCAGCAGCAGCGGCGTCACCACATTGGCCTCCACCAGATGGAAGGCCACCTGCAATCCGGCCGGCAACAGCGCGACATAGACGTCGTCAAACACCATAAGGCCGCCCAGCCCCAGCAGCACCGCCGCCAGCATCGGCCCGAAATAGGGCACGAAGTTCAGCAGCGCGACGATGCCGCCCCACATCAGCGGCGACGGCATGCCAATCACCCACAGCGCGATCGCCACGGCCAGCCCCAGGCACAGGTTGATGGTGGCGATGGTGATGACATAGGCCGACGTCGCGTCGACCACATTCTGGATCACCCGCGCGACCGCCATGGCCCCGTCGAAACTGCCCCGGCTGTTGATCGTGCGGCGGCGCAATTTCGTCCAGCCAGCCAGAAAGAAATAGATGATCAGCAGCGCAAACACCATCTGGATGATCGCCGACGGCGCGGATGTGGCGGCAAACTGGAGCAGCGATCGCGGCGCCTCCACGGCGGACGCCTGCGCCGCCGCCACCGGCCCGGTCGCCAGCATCTGCACCGTTTCATCCACGAATCGCTGAAGGTTGGAATAAAAATCAATCAGCGGCGCCAGATTCGCCTGAATCTTGGGCAGGCGCTGGGGCAGGATGCGGAACCAGTCGGTCGCTGGCACGATGATCAGCACCAGCGCGGTATTGGCCACCAGCAGGAAACCCCCCACCGCGATCAGCGCCGACAGGCCCGACGGAATGCCGCGCCGCTCCATCCATTCCAGCAGCGGCACCAGCGCAATGGCGATCACCAGCGCGGCCGTCAGCGGCAGGAAGAATTCCGCCCCGGCCCGCAGTGCAAAGGGCAATGCCAGCATCAGGCCGATGCCCGACGTCAGCGCGATCGACGCCAGCAGCCGGTCGCGCCGCCGGTTGATTTCCTGCTGGTCATTCATTGTCACGCTGCGCCGATTCCCCCTTCTGTCCCGTCCGATGTGCGCGCGCCGCGATCCAGCGTCAATTTGCAAAGCCGTCCTCATCAGGCCAGAACAGGAAAAACGGCAATTTAACCAAATATTCGCGCTCTGCCGGTAAAGAAGCCGACGGGGACGCCAGGAACGGGGAAACGCATGAAGGGGGTGCTTGTAACGCTGGCCGGCCTGTTGGCGGCGCAGGCGGCAGGCGCGCAGCAGCCGCTGCGGCTCGATACGCAGATGTTCGTCGAACGGGTCAGCACCGACATCAACGGTCGCCCCCGACGTACCCTGGCCAGCCCCGCCCGGCTGTCGCCCGGCGATCAGCTGATCGTCCTGCTCCACTGGCGCAACGACGGCAGCGCGCCGCTGCGCGACGCCGCGATCGTGCGGGCCATGCCACGCGGGCAGGAACCGGACCTCAGCGACCCGGCGATGCAGGTGTCCGTCGATGGCGGCGCCCATTGGGGGCGGATCGACCAGCTATGGCTGCCTACTCCACTTGGCGGCACGCGCCGCGCCGTGGCGGCCGACATCACCCATATGCGCTGGCCCCTGCCGCGGGCCGCCGCCGGCCAGACCGGCCGCATCAGCTATCGCGCGACGCTGCGTTGACCTGCCTGGCCTGAACGGTTTGGGCTGAACGGCCGCCGCACCGGGCTTGAGTTCGGGGCCGCCCCTCCCTACACGCACAAGCCTGTACGGAGACGCCTAATGCCCAAAGCCGGGGAACTGACCTATCTCGCCAATCTTGGCGAAATGGGCCGCGCCCATTCACTGGAAAAGCCCTTTTCCGATCCCTATTGCGGCATCGCGCTGGCCTCTATCGGCTTCATCATGACGTTGTTGCCGCCGCCGCCCGCCCGCATCCTGGATCTGGGATGCGGCGGCGGCTGGACCAGCATCTTCTTCGCCAAGCGTGGTTATGACGTGGTGGGGCAGGACATCGCGCCCGACATGATCGACGTCGCCCGGCAGAATGCGGAGCGGCACGGCCTTACCGACCGCCTCTCCTTCCTGTGCGGCGATTATGAATCGCTTGATCTGGACGGCAGCTTCGACGCCGCAATCTTCTTCGATTCGCTGCATCATGCCGAAGATGAGCTGCTGGCGATCCGATCGGCCCATCGCGCGCTCAAGCCCGGCGGCCTGCTCATCACCCATGAGCCGGGCGATGGCCATGCAACCGCGCCGGAGTCCATCGAAGCCATGCGCCTCTATGGCGTTACCGAGCGCGACATGCCCCCGCGCCTCATCATGCAGCGCGGCCGGGAAGTGGGATTCACCGATCATCGCGTGCTGCCCATTCCCCATTATCTGTACGATCTGTTCTACAAGCAGCGGGATTATCCCAACAGGCTGCTGAGCAAGCGTCGCTGGACCATGATCCGGCGGGTTCTCAAAATATTGTTCGATCCTGATCCGGGCCTCAGTTCGATCGTCGTCATGACCAAATGAGGCAGGGCGAGAGGGCGCTGTCCGCCCCCCGCCCTTCCCGTCATCAGTCCACGAACAGGAAGGCCGGCGCCTCCAGCAGCTTTTTCACCGCCTGAACGAAACTGGCCGCGTCCCAGCCGTCGACCACGCGATGGTCGCAACTGATCGACAGGTTCATCAGCTTCGCCACGACAACGTCCTTACCGCGAAACACCGGCCGCTCGATCACCCGATTGGGACCGATGATCGCGACTTCGGGCCGATTGATGACCGGCGTGGTCGCAACGCCGCCCAGCGCCCCCAGCGACGTCAGCGTCAAAGTCGAGCCGGACAATTCCTCCGACTTCGCCTTGCCGCTGCGCGCGGCGTCGGCCAGCCGGCGGATTTCGGTGGCCAGTTGCCAGACATTGCGATCCTGCGCATCACGGATTACCGGCACCATCAGCCCGGCGTCGGTCTGCGTCGCCATCCCCAGATGCACCGATCCATGGCGCGTCACCACGCCAGCCTCGTCATCATAACGCGCGTTGAGCATCGGAAAATCGGGCAGCGCCTTGCATAGCGCCACGATCAGCAGCGGCAACATGGTCAGCTTCGGCCGCTCCCCCCGCCCGGCGTTGAGCTGCTCGCGCAGATCCTCCAGCGCGGTGACGTCGATTTCCTCGACATAGGTGAAGTGGGGGATATGCCGTTTGGACGCGGCCATATTTTCGGCGATGCGGCGGCGCATGCCGATGACCTTGATCTGCTCGTCCGCGCGCCTGGCGCTGCGCCCGGCGGGCCGATAGCCCTGCCCCTGCCCATAGAGCAGGAAAGCGTCGAGGTCCGAATGGCGCACATGATCGCCCGCCGGCTTCACCTGCGCCAGATCGACGCCCAGTTCCTTCGCCCGCGCCCGCACGGCAGGGGACGCGAGGATGGGTTGCAGAGAGACGTGCTCCTGCGAAGGCAGGAGCCCAGGGTCGCCTGCCTCCACGCTGGAACCATGGGCTCCTGCTTGCGCAGGAGCACCGGAATCCAGAACCTCCGCCGCCGCCTCGACCTCAGTGTCAATATCCGCGTCACTCAGCACAGTTGCAACAGCAACCGCTCCCTCGCCTTCGCCCTCAACCTCTATCTCCACCAGCATCGACCCGATCGACACCTGATCGCCCGGTTCGCCGGCCAGCCGCACCACGGTCCCTGCGACCGGGCTTTCCATTTCGACCGTCGCCTTATCGGTCATCATGTCGGCGATCGGCTGGTCTTCCTCGACCCGATCGCCGACCTTGATGTGCCAGCCAACGATTTCGGCCTGTGCAATGCCTTCGCCGATGTCCGGCAGCTTGAACGTGAACAGCGCCATTACATCCTCCCCCGTTCGTGCATGGGCGTAAGAATGATTTCGTAAACGTCGTGCGAGGCACGAACGGAACAGGGAGGTGTAACAACCATAGCCCTTAATCCTTCATGATCTTTATGATGGCTTCGCGAATCCGCACCGGGCCGGGGAAATAGGCCCATTCCAGACTGTGCGGATAAGGCGTGTCGAAACCGGTGACGCGCTCGATCGGCGCTTCAAGATGATAGAAGCAACGCTCCTGCACCTGCGCCAGCAATTCCGCGCCAAAGCCGGACGTGCGCGTCGCCTCATGCACGATCAGGCAACGGCCGGTCTTCTTCACCGACGCTTCGATCGTGTCGATGTCCAGCGGCACCAGACTGCGCAGGTCGACAATCTCGGCATCAATGCCCATCGCCGCCACCGTATTTTCGACCACATGGACCATCGTGCCATAGCAGAGGATAGTCAGCGCCTCCCCCGCCCGCGCGATCCGCGCCGTGCCCAGCGGGATGCGATAATAGCCGGCGGGCACCTGCGCATCCGCATGCCCCGCCCAGCTTTTGGCCGGCGTGTCATAATGGCCGTCGAACGGGCCATTATAGATGCGCTTGGGTTCGAAAAAGAGCGTCGGGTCATTATCCTCGATCGCCGCGATCAACAGCCCCTTGGCGTCATAGGGGGTGGACGGGATCACCGTCTTGATTCCCGAACAATGGGTGAAGATGCCTTCGGGCGACTGGCTGTGCGTCTGGCCGCCGAAAATGCCGCCGCCAAAGGGCGAGCGCACCGTCATCGGCGCGATGAACTCGCCCGCCGAACGGTATCGCAGCCGCGCCGCTTCGCTGACCAACTGGTCCAGCGCAGGATAGATATAGTCGGCAAACTGGATTTCCGGCACCGGCCGCAGGCCATAGGTGCCCATGCCCACCGCCACGCCGATAATCCCGCATTCGGTGATCGGCGTGTCGAACACGCGGTTCTTGCCATATTTCTGTTGCAGCCCGGCCGTGGCGCGGAACACGCCGCCGAAAAAGCCGACATCCTCTCCCATCACGACCACATCGGGATCGCGCGCCATCATCACATCCATGGCGCTGTTGATCGCCTGGATCATGTTCATCTGGCTGGTGTCTGCTTGAGCCTCAACAATGCTGTCAGCCATGAAAAACCTCCGTCATGCCAGCGAAGGCTGGCATCTCTCTTTCTTGAGAGGTCGGGCAGAAGAAAAATGAGATCCCAGCTTCCGCTGGGATGACGGCAAGAATGCGGGTCACGCTCACAGCCCGGCCGCCTTCCATTCGTCCAGCATCTGTTGCTGCTGTTCCTTCAGGTGCCGGGGCATCTCCTCGAACACATCTTCGAACAGGCTTTCCATCGGGTGATGCAGGCCATGGCCAAGGATGCCGTTCTTCTCCGCCTCGCGCGCGGCGTCGCGGACCAGTTCGGCCAGTTCCCTGTCCATCGCGGCGTGGCGTTCCTCGTCCCAGATGCCCAGCGCAATGCAATGCGCCTTCAACCGCGCGATCGGGTCGCCCAGCGGCCACAGGCTGCTTTCCTCGGCGGAGCGATAGGCGGTCGGATCATCCGATGTGCTATGCCCTTCGACGCGATAGGTGAAATGCTCGATCAGCGTCGGCCCGCCATTGGCCCGCGCCCGGTCGGCGGCCCAGCGCGTCGCGGCATAGACCGCCAGCACATCATTGCCATCGACCCGCAGGCCCGCAATGCCATAGCCGATCGCGCGCGCGGCAAAGGTCGTGGATTCGGCTCCCGCAAAACCTGAAAAACTGCTGATAGCCCATTGGTTATTCACGATATTCATGATGACGGGCGCGCGATAGACGCTGGCGAAGGTGCAGGCCGAATGGAAATCGCCTTCCGCCGTCGATCCCTCGCCGCACCATGTCGCCGCGATCCGGGTGTCGCCCTTGGCCGCGCTCGCCATCGCCCATCCCACCGCCTGGGGATATTGGGTGGTCAGGTTGCCGGAGATGGAGAAGAATCCGGCCTCCCGCGCCGAATACATGATCGGCAATTGGCGGCCCTTCAGCCGGTCGCCCTTGTTGGAATAAATCTGGTTCATCATGTCGATGATGGGCCAGTCGCGCGCGATCAAAATGCCCTGCTGGCGATAGCTGGGAAAGCACATGTCATCGCGCGACAGGGCCAGCGCCGCACCGATCGACACCGCCTCCTCGCCGGTGGACTTCATGTAGAAGCTGGTTTTGCCCTGCCGCTGCGCCCGGAACATCCGCCCGTCGAACGCACGGGTCAGCGCCATGTATCGCAGCATCGCCAGCAGCATGTCGGCCGGCAGCCGGGGGTTCCATGGGCCGACTGCCTGCCCTTCGTCATCCAGCACCCGCACCAGACCATAGGCCATGTCGCGCATGTCGGCGGGCTGCGCCGCCTCATCCGGGCGTGGCTGCGCGCCAGCGGCGGGAATGTCGAAATGGGTGAAGTCGGCGCTCTCGCCCGGCCGCGCCGGCGGCTCGGGCACATGCAGTTTCAGCGGCGGCAAATTGCGCCCCGCCTGCCCTTCCATGCCCGCGATTCCATCGGGATCGCTCATCCTGCCTCCTATGGTGCATTGCAATAATATTGCTTGACGCAGATATTATATTTCAACGCCCCACAAGGCAAGCCTTGCTGTCCCAAATTCCTTTCTACTGGTGCAACTGCTGTCGCATCAGACCGCGACAGGCGCGGAAATATGGGCCTGTGGCGCATAATCGACCACCTCGAAATCCTCGATCCTGTAATCGAAAATGCTTGAAGGCCGCCGATTGATCCGCAGCTTTGGCGCGCCAGCGGGCACGCGACTCATCTGCGCCTCCACCAGTTCGGCGTGGTTCAGATACAGATGGACGTCGCCGCCCTGCCAGACCACCTCGCCCGGCTCCAGATCGCATTGCTGCGCCAGCATCCGGGTGATCATCGACAGGCCGAAAATGTTGAAGGCAAAGCCCAGCCCCAGGTCGCAGCTGCGCTGGAACAACAGGCCGTTGAGCTTCCCGTTCGCGACCTGAAACTGATAGGTCATGTGGCACGGCGGCAGCGCCATTTGCGGCACTTCCGCCACGTTCCAGCCGGTGAAAAGCAACCGGCGCGATCCCGGAGTCGTGCGAATCGCCTCGACCAGCTCTGCAATCTGGTTGCGGCCCTTTTCCGCCTTGCGATACAGGCCCTCGCCCGCCGGCTCATAAATCGGCCAGTTCACCCATTGCGCGCCATAGACCGGGCCAAGATCGCCCCAGCGCGCCGCGAAATCATCATCGCCCACGATCCGCATTTCGAACGTATCCCGGTCCAGATCCTCGCCAGTCGCGCGGCGATAGGCGTCCAGCGGCCAGTCGGTCCAGATATGGACGCCCTGCTTCACCAGTTCGCGGATATTGGTGTCCCCGGTCAGGAACCAGAGCATCTCCCGCGCCGCGACCTTCCAATAGACGCGCTTGGTGGTCAGCAGCGGCACCGCATCATCCGCCAGCGAAAAGCGCATGCTCGCCCCCAGCACCGATCGCGTGCCGACCCCGGTGCGGTCGATCCGCTCATCGCCATGCCGCCAGATATGCCGCATCAGTTTCAGATACTGGTCTTCATAATGGGGCTGGGTGTCGGTCAAAGCTACAGTCCTGAAATCACGAATCCGGTGGCCCGGCTGTAGCCGAGCGCGCACGGCAGGCCAAATCCTCCAGCCATTATGGTGCGATCTCCGCCCCGGTCCCACCATAATGGATAGAGTTGCGATGGCGCGGATCATGCCGGCCTTCGCACTCTGCCGCCATGATGCAGGGGCACGGACTGACGATCGCCATTCTCGACCATCAGTGGCGGCCGCGCCATGCCCGCCCGATGGATGAAGGCTGGCGCGGCCTGATCGACTGCGCACTGGCGGACGAGGCGCGCTGGCTGGCGCTGATCCAGCGGCGGCGGGCGGACTGCCCCGCCCTGCCCCGGTCCGCCGACATATCGCTGACCCGCGCGCTGGCGCGGCACTTGCGCGCCCTCGACCTGCGGCTGGCCGACCATGTCATCCACGCCGGTCCCGCGCGTTTCAGCTTCCGCACGGCGGGGCTTTTATAGCCTGTGCAAAAAAAGCGTCATTGCCGCTTGCCAGCCCTCAAACCCCTCTCTATAGGCGCACTCCTGCCTTACGGGGCCGCCCAGAAAGCGGCTTCGGCATCGGTCGGGGAATAGCTCAGCCTGGTAGAGCACTGTCTTCGGGAGGCAGGGGCCGGAGGTTCGAATCCTCTTTCCCCGACCAACTTTCTTCATGGGAAGAAGCGAATTATCAGCGGGATGGCACAGCCATCACCGCCGATTTTTTGCGTCTGCGCTCCGTCCAGTCGACACAATTTTTCGACAGATGACATTTGTCGAAAGTATACGGCCGCTTCTTGTGCATCCGTAAAAGATGTTTGACCCCGCCTGTCCGGGTCGCAATGATCCCCGCCATCACACCGGTCCGGCCCCAGCGCCGTCACCCAATCACAATCCGACCCGCGCCATGCGGGCATAGTCAGGCAGGAGACTTACCTTGCACAGACGCGATTTTCTGGCCCTCGGGGCCGCAGGCATGGGCGGCCTTGTCCTCCCCGCCATGTTCGGCAGGGCCATCGCCGCCGAGGAACTGAACAACGCCATCGACGTGGCGGTGAAGAAGAGTCTGGCCGACACCGCGATGAACGCCGCCAAGAGCGCGGGCGCATCCTATTGCGACGTGCGCGTCGGCCGCTACCTTCGCCAGTTCGTCATCACCCGCGAACGCAATGTCGAAAATATCGTCAACACCGAATCGTCGGGCGTCGGCATCCGCGTGATCGCCAATGGCGCATGGGGCTTTGCCGCCACCAATGACATGACCGCCGACGCCGTGGCCAAGGCCGCGCAGCAGGCCGTCGCCATCGCCAAGGCCAATGCCCCGACCCAGAGCGCACCAGTCCAGCTCGCCCCGACGAAGGGCGTGGGCGAAGTCAGCTGGAAGACGCCGATCGTCAAGAACGCCATGGACGTGCCGATCAAGGACAAGGTCGCCCTGTTGATGGACGTCAACGCCGCCGCCATGGATGCGGGCGCGGACTTCATCAATTCCATCCTGTTCCTGGTCAATGAACAGAAATATTTCGCTAGCACCGACGGCAGCTATATCGATCAGGACGTGCACCGCATCTGGGCGCCGACCACCATCACGGCGGTCGACAAGACCAGCGGCAAGTTCCGCGCCCGTGAAGGCCTGTCCGCGCCGATGGGCATGGGCTTTGAATATCTGGACGGCGCGGCCAGCGGCAAGACCGTGCTGCCCAATGGCGTGGTCGTCTATGGCAACAGCTATGACATGAAGGAAGACGCCATCGCCGCCGCCAAGCAGGCGCGCGCGAAGCTGAAGGCGCCTTCGGTCAAGCCGGGCAAGTACGACCTTGTTCTCGACCCGTCGCACACCTGGCTCACCATCCATGAATCGGTGGGCCATCCGCTCGAACTGGACCGCGTGCTTGGCTATGAAGCCAATTATGCCGGCACCAGCTTCGCCACGATGGACAAGCTGGAAAGCCATTTCCAATATGGCAGCCCCAATGTGAACATCGTCGCCGACAAGACGCAGGTCGGCAGCCTAGGCGCGGTCGCCTATGACGATGAGGGCGTGAAGACCAAGAAGTGGGATCTGATCCGCGACGGCAAGCTGGTCGGCTATCAGGCGATCCGCGATCAGGCCCATATCGAAGGCAAGAAGGAATCGGACGGCTGCGCCTATTCCGACAGCTGGTCCAATGTGCAATTCCAGCGCATGGCCAATGTGTCGCTGGAGCCCGGCAAGACCAAGAAGAGCGTCGCGGACATGATCGCGGGTGTCGAAGACGGCATCTACATCATCGGCGACGGCAGCTTCTCGATCGATCAGCAGCGCTATAACGCCCAGTTCGGCGGCCAGCTCTTCTACGAGATCAAGCAGGGCAAGATCACCCAGCAGATCGAGGATGTCGCCTATCAGATCCGCACCCCGGAATTCTGGAACGCCTGCACCGGCGTCTGCGACAGCAGCGATTATCGTCTGGGCGGCTCCTTCTTCGACGGCAAGGGCCAGCCGGCCCAGGTCTCCGCCGTGTCGCACGGGTCATCGACCGCGCGCTTCAACGGCATCAACGTCATCAACACCGCGCGTTCGCTCGGCTGATCGTTCAGGGAGACACTATAATGAGCATCCTCACCGAAGCGCAGTCCAAGGCGATCCTGACGAAGGTCGTCGCGCTCTCCAAGGCGGACGAATGCACCGCACAACTCACCGGCAAGATTCAGGGCAATGTCCGTTTCGCCCGCAACGACGTGTCGACCGCCGGCCTGACCGACGACATCGAACTCGCCGTGCAGGTCGCTTTCGGCAAGAAGGTCGGCACCGCCACCATCAACCAGTTTGACGACGCCTCGCTGGAGCGGGTCGTGCGCCGGGCCGAAACGCTGGCGCAGCTGGCCCCCGACAACCCCGAATTCATGCCCGCCGTCGACAAGCAGGCGTACAAGCCCAGCCCGACCTTTGCGCAGTCCACCGCCGACATCACCCCGGCCTACCGTGCGCAGGTTGCCAAGACATCGATCGACGCCTGCAAGGCGCAAAAGCTGATCGCGGCGGGCTATCTGGAGGATAATCAGAGCTTCAAGGCGATCGCCAACAGCAAGGGCAATTTCGGCTATCAGCGCTCGACCATGCTGGATTACACCTGCACCGTCCGCACCGAAGACGGCCGGGGTTCCGGCTGGGTCGGCACCGACACGCAGGACGCCACCCGCTTCAAGGCGGACAGCGACATCCAGATCGCCATGCGCAAGGCGTCGGCGTCTTCGGAAGCCAAGGCGCTGGAGCCGGGCAAATATACCGTGATCTTGGAACCGATGGCGGCCGCGGGCCTGATCGGCTTCATGTTCTATTTCTTCGGCGCGCGTGAAGCGGATGAAGGCCGCAGCTTCCTGTCGAAAAAGGGCGGCGGCAACAAGCTGGGCGAACAGGTGTTCGGACCGCAGGTCAATTTCTACACCGATCCCTGGGACCCGGTCGCCCCGTGCGAACCGTGGGACGAGGACGGCCTTGCCCGCCAGCGCATGGACATGGTGAAGGACGGCAAGGTCGTGAACCTCAACTATAGCCGTTACTGGGCCAGCAAGCAGGGCAAGCCCGCCGCGGGGCAGATGGGCAATATTCTGATGACGGGCGGCGACAAGTCAACCGCTGATCTCGTCCGCTCCACCGAACGCGGCGTGCTCGTGACCCGCACCTGGTATATCCGCATGGTCGATCCCCAGACCGTGCTGCTGACCGGCCTGACCCGCGACGGCACCTTCTATATCGAGAACGGACAGATCAAATATCCGATCAAGAATTTCCGGTTCAACGAAAGCCCGGTCATCATGCTCAACAATGTCGAGGAACTGGGCAAGCCGGTCCGCGTGCCGCCGGACGAAGTGTCGATGAACATCGTCGTGCCGCCCATGAAGCTGCGCGATTTCACCTTCACCTCGCTGTCGGACGCGGTGTGACGCCGATCCGATCTGCATGACACGCGGCGAATTTCTTCGGTTGATGGCGGGTGGTCTAGCCAGCACGATGCTGGCCCGGCCACTCGCCGCAGCAGGGGGCTACGACTTCTGGTTCACCCGCCTGCGCTACGACAGTGGCGACTGGGATGTGGACCAGCGCACGCCGTCCAACATCATCACCTCGCTGATCGATTACACCACGCTGCGCGTCGATCCGAAGGAGCATGTCATCGCCCTTTCGGACCCGAAGATGCTGACCGCGCCTTTCTGCTACATGGCGGGGCATAAGCTGGTGGAGTTTTCCCCGGCCGAACGGCGCAATTTCGAACGCTATGTCCGCAATGGCGGCTTTGTCATGGTAGACGATTGCAACCATGACATAGACGGCCTGTTCGCCCGCTCCTTCGAAGCGCAGATGGCCAGGATTTTTGGCCCGAAGGCCCTGAAGGAGTTGCCCAAGAGCCACGGCCTCTACCGCAGCTTCTTCAAGTTCGATGGCCCGCCCAACACCGGCCTCGAACTCAATGGCTGGGGCGACGACCTCGTCCACGAATATCTGAAAGGGATAGAGGTGAACGGACGGCTGGGCGTTCTCTACAGCAACAAGGATTATGGCTGCGAATGGGATTATGACTGGCGCAACAAGCGTTTCCTGGCCGAGGACAA
This sequence comes from Sphingobium rhizovicinum, assembly GCF_042647625.1. Taxonomy (NCBI): domain Bacteria; kingdom Pseudomonadati; phylum Pseudomonadota; class Alphaproteobacteria; order Sphingomonadales; family Sphingobiaceae; genus Sphingobium; species Sphingobium rhizovicinum. The sequence continues at coordinate 2,127,181 of NZ_JBHRVU010000004.1, forward strand.
TACCAAATTCGCGGTCAATATCGTGATGTACGCGCTGTCGGTGTGATGCCGTCCCCCCGCCTCTTTCCCGCCTTTCGTCCAGCAAGGGACATGACATGACCAACCTCACCGAAGCCGAAATCCAGACCCGCCTTGACGCGCTGACCGGGCTGCGCGCCGCGATCGGACAGGCGATCGTCGGGCAGGGCGATGTGGTCGAACAGCTTCTGATCGGCCTGCTCGCGGGCGGCCATTGCCTGCTGGAGGGCGTGCCGGGCCTTGGCAAGACCCTGCTCGTCCGCTCGCTCGGCGAAGCGCTCAAGCTCGATTTCCGCCGCGTCCAGTTCACGCCAGACCTCATGCCCAGCGACATATTGGGCACCGAATTGCTGGAGGAGGATCATGGCACCGGCCATCGCAGCTTCCGTTTTCAGCAGGGGCCGGTCTTCACCAACCTGCTGCTGGCCGACGAACTCAACCGCACCCCGCCCAAGACGCAGGCCGCCCTGCTGGAGGCCATGCAGGAAAAGACGGTCAGCTATGCCGGCGTCACCCATGTCCTGCCCAGGCCCTTCTTCGTGCTGGCGACGCAGAACCCGCTGGAGCAGGCCGGCACCTATCCCCTGCCCGAAGCCCAGCTTGACCGTTTCCTGCTGCATATCCGCGTCGATTATCCGACCGAGGCGGAAGAACGCGCCATTCTGGCCCAGACCACCGGCTCCAGACCCGCCGCCGTCCCCGCCGTGATGCAGGGGGAGGAAGTGCTGGCGCTTCAGGCACTGGTGCGCGACGTGCATTTCAGCGACGATCTGCTCGACTGGGTCACGCGCCTCATCCGCGCCAGCCGCCCCGGCGAAGGCATGGCGGAAGACATCCGCAAATATGTGAAATGGGGCGCAGGTCCGCGCGCCGGCCAGTCACTGATTTTGGCGTCCAAGGCGCGCGCCCTGCTCCATGGCCGCCTCGCCGCCACCCGCGACGACATTGCCGCGCTCGCCGTGCCGGTGATGCGCCATCGCCTGCTCCTGTCCTTCGCCGCCGAAGCCGAAGGACGCAGCGCCGATGATGTGGTCGCCGCCCTCGTCCGCGCCGTTCCGCTCGCCTGACCCGGCCCGCCATGGTCGATCTTCTCCCTCCCGATGTGCGCAGCCGCCTGCGCGGCCTGCGCCTCGTCACGCACCGGGCGGTGGGGTCGCATGGCATCGGCCTGCATCAAAGCCACAGCCGGGGCGCGGGCCTCGAATTCGCCCAATATCGCGCTTATGAACCGGGCGACGAACTGCGCCAGATCGACTGGAAACTCTACGCCCGATCGGACAAATTTTTCGTGCGGGAGGCAGAGCGCGAAAGCCCGGTCGCGGTCTGGATATTGATCGACGCCAGCGCCTCCATGGGCCAGTGCGACGCGACACGCCCGGACTATAGCCGCCTCGACGCCGCCAAGGCGATGGCCGCCGCCATCGGCGAACTGGCGATGCAACAGGGCGACCGTTTCGGCTTCATGGCGCTGGGCGATAATGGCCTGACGCTGCTGCCGCCCGCCACCGGCCTGCGCCAGCGCGACCGGCTGCTGCTCGAATTGCTCACCGTCCGCCCGGCGCGCGGCTTCGCACCCGAAAGCCAATTGGGTCCGGTCTGGGAACGGATCGGCGCGCAGGATCTCGTCCTCCTGCTCTCCGACTGTTTCGATGAAGGCGCGGTGGCGCTGGCCGAGAAACTGTCTTCGGCGGGACGCGAAACGCTGGTGGTCGAAATGCTGACCGTTGCCGAACGGGATTTCCCCTTCGACGGCGGCTATCGCTTCCGCGACCCGGAAACCGGGCAGGAATTGCTGGCTGACGGCGCCGCCCTGCGCGCGGAATTTCTCGCCCGTTTTGCCGAAGCCCGCGCCGCCCTCCATGCCCGGCTGGACGCGATCGGCATCCGCCACGCCGCCCATTATCTCGATGAACCAGTCGACCTGCCCCTGCGCCGTCTGTTCGCGGCCCAGGGCGCGGCGGAATATCAATGAGCATGGGCCTGCTCTTCCCGGCGGCGCTCGCCGCGCTCGCGGCGCTGATCATACCGCTGATCCTGCACATCGCGCGCAAGAGCGAACAGTTGCCGACCGATTTCGCCGCGCTGCGCTGGCTGCGCTCCCGGCCAAAGCCCCGGTCGCGCCTGCGCTTCGACGAATGGCCGTTGCTGCTGCTCCGCCTCGCGCTGCTGGCGCTGGCCGCGCTTTGGCTGGCCCAGCCGGTCCTGTTCGGCGCGGGCGATGAACGGCCCTATGTGGCGGTGGTTCCCGGCGCGCAGGTCGATCAGGCCGCCTTCGCCGACGCCCGCCTCCACTGGCTCGCCCCCGGCTTCCCAAAGATCGACACTGCCCGGCCGACCGGCCCGCTGCCCGTCGCCAGCCTGATCCGCCAGTTGGACGCTGAACTGCCGCCCAAAACCCCGCTCACCATCGTCACCCCGAATATTCTCGACGGCGCGGACGCCGACCGCCTGCGCCTGTCGCGCAAGGTGGCTTGGCGGGTCAGTGGCGAAACCACGGCAGCGCCCGACAAGCCCACGACCCCGCCCATCCTCGCCATCCGTTCCGACGCCGATCATCGCGCCGCCCTGCGCTATATCCGCGCTGCCGCGCTGGCATGGCGGACCGTCGAGCCGGACAGCGCCCCGACCGATGCCCCCCTGCCGGACAAGACCCATATCCTCGTCTGGCTGGCCGGCGGAACCCTGCCCGCCAGCGCCGTCGACTGGGTCAGGCAAGGCGGCACGCTGCTGGCCGCCAGCGACACCCGCCTGTCTGCCGATCAGCCGATGGTCCCGCTCTGGCGCGATGCGGACGGCCAGCCATTGGCTCAGGCGGCAACGCTGGGCAAAGGCCGCCTCATCCGCCTCACCCGCCCGCTGGTCCCCGCCCAGATGCCCATCCTGCTGGACGCCGATTTCCCGACCCAGTTGCGCGCGCTGCTGACGCCGACGCCCAGCCCGGCCCGCGTCGCTGCGACAGACTATGCCCCCCTGACCGGCGGCCGCGCCTATGATCAGCCGCCGCAACAACTGCGCCCCTGGCTCGCCATACTGATCGCGCTGCTGCTGCTGGCCGAACGCTGGCTCGCCACCAGCCGCCGCCGGAACATCGCGCCATGAGCGATGAAGCCCTGTTTATCCAATGGGTTACGCCCGCACGCCGCCGCCACTTCGCCGACACGCTGGCGCTCGCCCTGCCGCCGATCCTCGCCCTGACGATCCTTAGCCTGCTAACGATTTCACTGCTTTTCGCCCTATGCGCCGCAACTGTCTCCCTCCTTGTCTCACTCGTCCTCGCCCGCCAGCGCAGCCTCCGTTTCGACCGCCTCTGGCTGATCCGCACCCTCGATTCCACCCGGCCGGAACTGGAGGATAGCAGCGCACTCATCTTCACGGATGAAGCCCCCGCCTCCCCACTCCAGTCGCTCCAGCGCCACCGCATCGCCGCCCGCCTCGATCAGGGCAATCCGCAAGACCTCGCCCCCCCATGGTCGAAGCGCGCGCTCCTGATCGTCAGCCTTACCTCCCTCGCCCTGATCGCCGCCGCCCTGCTCTGGCCCCGCGCCAGCGACGGTCCGCCCACCCTTGCCCCCAGCAGCGAAGGCCTGCCCGCAAAGCCGGGCATCCCCCGCCTCGTCGCGCAAAATCTGCGCATCATTCCGCCCGCCTATACCGGCCTGCCAGTGCGCGATTCCGCCACCCTCGACGCCCGCGTTCCGCAAGGATCGCGCCTAGAATGGACTCTGCGCTTCGATCCACAGGCCACCGCCCCCAAGCTGCTGATGCTAGGCAATCAGCCCATCACCCTGCGTCAAGACGGCGCCAACTGGATCGCCAGCCGCACGGCCGACGCTGCCTTCCTCTACCGCGTCGATCCCGCCGCCGGGCGCGGGCCGACACCGCCGCTCCACCGCATCGACGCCATCACCGACGCCCCGCCGCAGGTGAAAGCACTGACCGACAGCCTGACCATCGTGAAACCGGGTCAGCGCAACTGGTCCCCCGCCTTCGCCGCCACCGACGATTATGGCGTCGCCGCCAGCGCGCGCCTGCGCATCACGCTGGCGATCGGCGAGGGCGAGAATGTGACCTTCTCCGAACGCGAAATCCCGGTCAGCGGCAACGGCCATGCCCGCGACCGCCGCTTCACCCCGCGCCTCGATTTCTCAACCTTCGGCTTTGCTGCGGGCGGTGACATGGTCGTGCAACTCATCGTCCGCGACAATCGCAGCCCCAATCCGCAGGAAGTGCGCGGCCCCAGCCTGATCCTGCGCTGGCCGTCCCCCAAAGCGCCGGAAAGCAGCGGCCTCACCGGCATGGTCAACACCACCCTGCCCGCCTATTTCCGCAGCCAGCGCCAGATCATCATCGACATCGAAAAGCTGCTGAAGGAAAAGCGCGGCATCGCTCCCGACCGTTATCTTGCCCGCTCCGCCTCCATCGGCGGCGACCAGCAGATTTTGCGCGGCCGCTACAGCCAGTTTCTGGGCGGCGAAAATGAGGGCGCGCCAGACCTGCCCACCGCAGACGGCGAAGCGCATAGCGATGGCGACGGCCACGATCATGGCGGCCCGCCCGTCGCGACGCCCAATGTCTTCGGCGAAAAGGAAGATGTGCTGGCCGAATTTGGCCATCCCCATGATGAAAGCCCGGCCTCCAGCCTCGACCCAGAAACCCGCGCGATTCTGAAACAGGCGGTAGACGAGATGTGGCAGTCCGAACGGGAACTCAAGACCGGCCATCCCGACGCCGCCCTGCCCTATGCCTATAAGGCGCTGCGCTTCATCAAGGAGGTCCAGCAGGCGACCCGCATTTTCCTGTCGCGGGTCGGGCCGGAATTGCCGCCGATCGACGCCAGCCGCCGCATGACCGGCAAGCGCGAGGGGCTGGCCAGCCGTCAGCTGGAAATCACCCCGATCGAGCAGCAGGACGGCCCGGCAGCAGCCGCATGGCGGGCGCTGGGTGACGGGCCGGATGCGATCCGGGGCGCGATAAACCTTGCGCCGCTGGACGGCTGGGTTCGCACCAATGCCGCCCGCCTGCCCGATGCGCTGGCATTGTCGGGCGCAATCGACGCGGTGCGCCAGGCCCCCGGCTGCGCCGCCTGCCGCACCAAATTGCGGGCCTTGCTCTGGGCCGCAATGGAGCGCCCCTCCGGCCGCCTCGTCCGCCGCCGCCCGGCCGATGCCACCGGCGCGCGCTATCTGGACCGGATCGGAGCGGCACAATGACCCCGCACTATATCGTCGCGCTGATCGTGGGCCTCGCCGTGCTGGTCGGTGGCGGCCGTCTGCTGATCTGGCACCGCGCCGCCGGAGCGCTGGCTTCGCCGCTGCGGACGGGCCTGCTCCTGCTGTTGCAGCCGATCGCGGCCGGGCTGCTCTATATGGCGCTTTTTCCGCCTTCCATGGCGGACGGTGCATCCAGCCTGCGCATCGCTACCGCCAATACCTCCCGACTGGCGGCGGCTGACGGATCGCCGTTGATCCTGCTGCCCGAAGCGCCCGCCATCGGCGGCGGCGAGGCCGTGCCCGATCTCGCCACCGCGCTGCGCCGCCATCCCCGCGTCACCAGCCTGACGATATTGGGCGAAGGCCTTGGCCCGCGTGACATGGATGCCGCGCGCGGTCTGGCGGTGTATTTCGATCCGCCGCCGCATCCCGGCATCCTGCATCTTGCGCCGCCGCCGGTCGTCGCGCCGGGCGCGCGCTTTACCGTTGGCGTGACGCTGGCGGGCCTGCCCAATGCGACGGCGGAACTGATTGATCCGGCCGGCCGCGTGACCGATAGCGGCATGCCCGACAAGGGCGGCCATCTTCTCCTCGCCGGCACGGCCCGCGCGGCAGGCGCCACCACCTTCACGCTGCGGGTGCGGCAGGGCAAGCGCATCATCGAACAAGCCGATGTGCCAGTCTGGGTGGCGGACAGCGCCCGCCCCAAGCTGTTGATCCTGGCTGGCGCGCCGGGCGCCGAGGTCAAGACGCTGCGCCGCTGGGCGATCGACGCCGGCTATGACGTCACCACGCAGATGCGCGCGGGCGGCGGTGTGACTCTGGGCGATGCGCCGGTCGCGCTGGATGCCGCCAGCCTGCGCCGCTTCGACGCCGCTATTGTCGATGACCGAAGCTGGGCTGGCGCGCGCGGCGCTTTGCTGGCGGCGGCACGCGGCGGCATGGGGCTGGTGCTGCGGCCCGGCGGACCGATCGACGGCGCGACGCGATCGCAATGGCAGGCGCTTGGATTTGGCCTCAGCGGCCCCGGCGGCGTCGCGCCATTGGCCCTGCCCAAGGTCGATGCCGAACCCGTCGCCCGCACGCGTCAGGGCATCGGCAGCGAAGAGGCGCCGATCGACATCGCCACGGCCGACGATTATCTCCCCGACATCAGCCGACTGAGCCTGACGCCCGGCGGCAATGACGCCGTCCCGCTGCTCCGCGATGCCGGCGGCGCAACGCTGGGCGCATGGCGGACGTTGGGTGCCGGGCGGGTTGCGCTGTTCACCGGCATCGACAGCTATGGCCTGACCCTGACGGGGCGGCGTGACCTTTACGGCGACTGGTGGAGCGCCCTGCTCAACACCGTCGCGCGTCCGGCACCCGGCAACCGCGTCCTGACCGACACGGGCTGGGTCGGCGAACGGATGACGCTGTGCGGTCTGACCGGCGAAGCGCAGGTGGACGGCCGGGTGCGCGTGCTGCCGGTCAACGGCTGTGGCGGCTATTGGCCGACACAGGCTGGATGGCACATGCTGCGCAGCAAGGACGCAGCGAGCGCCTTCCATGTCCAGCCTGCCGGCACCCTGCCGACCATGCGCGCCGCGCGTGATCGACAGGCGATGGCGCTGCTCTCCGCTGGCGAAGGGAAACAGGCGACCGCCGCTCTGCCCGGCCGGTCCGGCACGGCATGGCTCTGGTGGCTGGGTTGGCTGGCGGTCAGCGCGCTGCTCTGGTGGCTGGAGCGCTCCCGCCTCGGCCGCCGCAGCGGGCCAGCCGAAACGTCTCAGTCGGCCATGTAAAAGTCACGCAATGCCCGCGCATCATGCAGGGCGTTGTGCGGCACGCGGCTGTTGGCCGCGGCGCTGAAGCCCGCCGCGTTGATCAGTTCCAGCCGCAGGCCAAAATCCACGCCCGCCATCCGGCCCGGCCCCGTCACCAGCAGCGCGCAGAAATGGGCCAGATCCTCCGGCCAGTCGGCGATGATGACCGGATCGCTGTCCCCCTCCAGATAGGCGGCGACATGGTCGGCCGCGTCGATCCGGTTCAGTTGCAGGTCGATGGCGGGCGGCACATGGCGCAGATAGGGGACGACATGCTTTTCCACCCACGGCTCGATCGCGTCGGGCAGCGGCAGGGAGACATAGAATTCCTCGTCCCCTTCATGCTCGGGAACCAGCGCCACGCTGATCAGCGTGCCGCCAAAGCCATTGAATTCGGTATCGAGGAAATAACGCATGAAGGGGGAAACTGCCTGCCGTGATAGGATGAAACGCGATTGCTGCTGCCTGTAGCATTTGCGCGACGGAAGCCAAGCTGCCATGCGCTCCCGGCGCGACAGGCTGTGCGCTGAATGGAAGGACGTGACATGATCCCCCGCGAATATCTGGATTGCGCGCAAGTGCCGGGCGGCCAGGAACTGAAACTCTATCGGCGCGGCGCCGATCATATGATCGTGCTGGACCGCAACGAATTGATGAGCAGCCGGATGAGCGGGTCGGAAAAGCAGCTCGCGTTGATGACGATCGATCGATTGCGCGGGCGCAAGGCGCCGCATCTGCTGATCGGCGGCTATGGCATGGGCTTCACCCTGCGCGCGGCTTTGGGCGTGCTGGACAAGGCGGCGAAGGTGACGGTGGCCGAACTGGTGCCCAAGATCATCGAATGGGCGCGCGGGCCGATGGTCGACCTGATGGCCGGATGTCTGGACGATCCGCGCGTACATCTGCTGATCGAGGATGTCGTGCCGATTATCGAGGCGGGGCATGGCACCTATGACGCGATCTTGCTGGACGTCGACAATGGACCGGATGGGCTGACGGCGGCGGCCAATGACCGGCTTTATTCAAGGGCGGGCCTGCAAACAGCCAAGGCGGCATTGAAGCCGGGCGGCATATTGGCGGTGTGGTCGGCGGGGTCGGATGACGCTTTCACCCGGCGGCTCAATAATGCGGGCTTTCTGGTCGAGGAAGTCGCGGTCAAGGCGCGCGACAATGGCAAAGGCCCGCGCCATGTGATCTGGTTCGCGACGAAGCGGTAGGGCGCTAGGGGATGGTCGCAAACGGCCGAAGAGGGTATATCCCATGCTCTCCTATGTGAGGGTCGAGGAGACATGTCGTGCAGCAAGCCTCTATATTTCAGAGCAACCGCAGTCAGGCCGTGAGACTGCCCAAGGCCGTCGCCCTGCCCGACGATGTGAAGCGTGTCGACGTAAACGCTCTGGGGCGGACCCGCATCCTCACCCCTGCGGGCGAAGCATGGGATAGCTGGTTTGACGGCGAAGGCGTGACCGCCGATTTCATGACGGACCGTGAGCAGCCGGATCATCAGGAACGCGAAACCTTCTGATGCTCAAATATATGCTCGATACCAATATCTGCATTTTCACCATCAAGAACCGGCCGCAGGCGTTGCGTGCGGCCTTCAAGCGGCGCCATGGGCAGATGTGATCCGTTCCTTCACCTTGATGGAACTGATCTACGGCGCAGAGAAATCCGCCAATCCTGAACGCAATCTCATGGATGTGGAAGGTTTCGCAGCGCGGTTGGATGTGCTCGACTATGGTCGGGACGCCGCTGCCCATAGCGGGCAGGTTCGCGCGGAACTCGCGCGTGCAGGCACGCCGATCGCCGCCTATGACCAGATGATTGCAGGCCATGCCCGCTCATGCGGCATGATCCTCGTCACCAACAATCTGCACGAATTCGACCGCGTGCCCGGCCTGCGCGTCGAGGACTGGGTCCATAACGCCGGGTGATCCGCAGCAGTTATGCTTGAGGGCAAGGTAGCAGGCAGGCGAAAACGACCAGTTGCGGCCGTGCTTTGAAGTGCCAAGTGATCCGCAAAGCAGCCGTTAGGCTGGCTTGGCTTTGAATTTCTGCCAGCGCTTTTCTAATCCGCTGTCGTTGATTTTCGCGGTCGGCCTATCCATCGAAACTAACCATTTGTGGACTGCCTCACGCGCGAACACTTGCCCCTCGGGTGTAAGCGCAGAAAACTTAATGGTCAGCGTGGGCGACCGATCAATAGCTGTGCGGCCCACTACCATTCCCTTGGCGGCAAGGAATTCGGCAAGAACATACTGCGTCTCAGCAGCCTGCCGGTGCCATTCGCCATCGTTTGTGATTTGGTTTCCGTCGCCATCGTAGGTGGCAACTGGGGTGGACAGAATTCCCGGCACGTCAACGATATTGAAGTCGTTCATGGCCCATGATGTGCCGTATCTCGGGCCATGGCGCAATGACCGCTTTCCCTCGCCTGCAACTGAGGGCGGATTGTCTCCTACCCATCCATTCCCGCCCATCAATACCCGTCGCCACTCAATGAAAATCTCGCGACTTCGGCAATATCCGCACATCACGCGGATGCCGATGTGATGACGGCCTGCCGCGTGGTTGCCCCGGATGCGTTACTTCGTCGCCGCGCGCCATGGGGTGGTGCAGGTTATCCAGTGCAGCGCTGGCGTCGGTTACGCGGTCGACGATCAGGTGGACGACATTTTCCTTGCTGCGCTGGACTTCGCCGTCGATCAGCATCAGTCGGGCGGCCATCACCGCGCGGCGCTGTTTCTCCATGTCGCGCGCCCACAGCAGCGCGTTGACGATGCCGCTTTCATCCTCGATCGTGATGAAGACCGCATTGCCCTTGCCCGGTCGCTGGCGGGTCAGCACCACGCCCGCCACCCGGACCTTCGCGCCGTCCTTTGCCGCATTGACCGCCGCGCAGTCGACCGCCCCGGCGCGCGCGAAACGGGCGCGCAGGAATTGCATCGGATGCCCCTTCAGCGACAGGCGGTGGGTCACATAGTCGATCGCGACCTCCTCGGCCAAAGGCATGGCGGGTAGCGCGGCGTCCGCTTCCTTGCCCAGTTCGGGCAAATCCTGCGCGGCGAACAGCGGCAATTGCGCGGGCGGCACGCGCCTCGCTTCCCATCCCGCCTCGCGCCGGTTCTGCCCGATCGATCGCAGCGCATCGGCATCGGCCAGCAAATGGAGCGCGCGGGCCGGCATCCCCGCCCGGCGCGCCAGATCCTCCATGTCGCGGATCGGTGCATCGGTACGCGCCGCCATCAGCGCCTTCGCCCATTCCTCGCGAAAACCGTCGACCTGCTTGAGGCCGAGGCGCAGGATGCGTTCGCCCTCCAGACTGCTATGCCAGTCACTGGCCTGCACATCGATCGGCCGCACTTCTACCCCATGCTGCTGCGCATCGCGGACCAGTTGCGCGGGGGCGTAAAATCCCATGGGCTGGCTGTTGAGCAGGGCGCAGGTGAAGACCGCGGGATAATGGCATTTCAGCCAGGAGGAGACATAGGCGAGCCAGCCGAACGCCTGCGCATGGCTTTCGGGAAAGCCATATTCGCCGAACCCCTTGATCTGTTCGAAACAGCGTTCGGCGAAATCCTGCGGATAGCCGCGCTTGGTCATGCCGGTGATGAATTTTTCCTGCCAGTTATGCATGTCCCCGCGATTGCGGAAGGTCGCCATGGAGCGGCGCAGTCCGTCCGCTTCCGCCGGGGTGAATTTGGCGGCGACGATCGCGAGGCGCATCGCCTGCTCCTGAAACAGCGGCACGCCTTTGGTCTTTTCCAGAACCTCCTTCAGTTCGAACGGGTTGCCGGGCGGACCGGGATAGTCTTCGGCCTCCTCCCCTGCACGCCGCCGCAGATAGGGATGCACCATGCCGCCCTGGATCGGCCCCGGCCGCACGATCGCGACCTGAATGACGAGGTCATAGAGACAGGCCGGCTTCATCCGGGGCAGCATGGCGATCTGCGCCCGGCTTTCGACCTGAAAGGTGCCGATGCTGTCGCCCGTCTGAAGCATGGCATAGGTCGCCCGATCCTCCACCGGCACCCGATCGAGCGTCAGGTCGCCAAGGTCGTGGCGGCGCATCAGGTCGAAGCTCTTGCGGATCGCCGTCAGCATGCCGAGCGCCAGCACATCGACCTTCATCAGGCGCAGCGTGTCGAGATCATCCTTGTCCCATTCGATGAAGGTGCGGTCGGGCATGGCGGCATTGTGGATCGGCACCAGTTCGTCGAGCCGCCCATGGCTCAGCACGAAGCCGCCGACATGCTGCGAGAGGTGGCGGGGATATTCGAGCAGTCGGCTCGCCATGTCGCGCAACCGGACAAGTTCGGGATTGGCGGGGTCGAAGCCCGCTTCGCTCACCCGGCTTTCGGGCACTTCCTCCCCGCCCCAACTGCCCCAGACGGTGCCGGAGAGGCGCGCGGTCACATCTTCGGTCAGGCCCAGCGCCTTGCCGACTTCACGGATTGCGCTGCGCTGACGGTATCGGATGATGGTCGCGGCGATGCCCGCCCGATCACGGCCATAGCGGCGGTAGATATATTGCATCACTTCCTCGCGCCGCTCATGTTCGAAATCGACATCGATGTCTGGCGGTTCGTCGCGGTTTTCGGAGAGGAAGCGGGAGAAGAGCAGTTTCTGCTCCACCGGGTCGATCGGGGTGACGCCCAGCAGATAGCAGACCAGCGAATTGGCCGCCGATCCGCGCCCCTGACACAATATCGGCGGATCGAGGCTGCGCGCATAGGCGACGATGTCGTGGACGGTCAGGAAATAATAAGCATAGTTGCGTTTGCGGATCAGGGTGAATTCCTCGTCCAGCACCTCCCGATAGCGCGGCGGCAGGCCGTCGGGGAAACGCGCCTTCGCCTTGTCCTGCACCAGATGCTCCAGCCAGTCCTGCGGTTGCCATCCCTCCGGCACCGGCTCATGGGGATATTCATAGACAAGCTGGTCGAGCGTGAAGTCGATGCAGGTAAGCAGATCCTGCGTCGCGGCGATCGCTTCCGGGCAGGCGGCGAACAGGCGCGCCATTTCGGCCGGCTCCTTCAGATGGCGTTCGGCATTGATGGCCAGGCGACGGCCGGCGGTCTGCACGCGCAGCCCTTCGCGGATACAGGTGAGCACATCCTGCATCGGCCGGTCGTCCGCCTCTGCATAGAGCGCGTCATTGGTGGCGATCAGCGGCACGCCATACTGCGCCGCCAATGCCTGACGCCGCGCCAGCATCCGCGCATCGCGCCCCGCCCGGCCCATGGTCGCGGCGAGCCAGCAATGCGGGGTCAGGCCGCGCAATATCGTGAGCAACGCCGCGTCGCCATCCATCGCGATCAGCGCCATGTCCTGCGCATGATCGATCAGGTCAGGCAGGCGCAGTTCGCATTCCCCCTTGATCGCGCGGCGATTGCCCAGCGTCAGCAGCCGGGTCAGCCGCCCCCAGCCGAAACGGGTCACGGGATAGGCGACGATATCCGGCGTCTCATCGGCAAAGACCAGCCGCGCGCCGACGATCAGGCGCATCCCCCCGGCCAAAGCGCCCAGATCCTTCATCGCCTGATGCGCGCGCACCACGCCCGCCACGCTGTTGCGATCGGCGACGCCAAGGCCGGTCATGCCCAGATGCGCCGCCTGAACCACCATGTCGCGCGGATGCGATGCCCCGCGCAGAAAGCTGAAATTGGTCGCGGCGACGATTTCGGCAAAGGGCGGCGCGTTCATGCGAACAGGCCATGCAGATACCAGTGGATATCCGCTTCCTGCCCGAACAGGCCGTGGCGGAACATCCAGTAACGGCGGCCGTCTCCATCCTCGATCCGGTAATAGTCGCGCGTCCGCCCTGCGCCGCCGGGCTGATGCCCTTCGCGCCGTCGCCACCATTCGGCTGCGATCCGCTCCGGCCCCTCGGCCAGCCGCACCTCATGCAGCGCGCCGCGCCAACGAAAGCGCTGCGGCGGGCCATCGGGCACGCCGGCGATCACATCGACGCTTTGCGGCGGATCGAACAGCAATAACGGCCGGGGCGGACGATCAGGATCGGCGGGCCAATCGGCGGTTGAGGCCCGCGCCGCCGGGACCAGCCTTTGCGTCCCCTCGGGCAGATGCCGGTCGCACGGATCCAGCCGCCGCACCCGATCGGGACCGAGCCGGATGCCCAGCCGGTCGATCAGGGCGATGACGTCCGCTTCTCCCCGCGCCTGCGCTTCGCCCTCCAATGTCGGCTGGCGTTCGACCAGCGCCTCGGTCCAGGGCACGGTCAGATGCACGGAATCGAAGCCGAAACCGGGATCGAGCGGATCGGCCATCGTGTCAATCCGTTCGCGCAACAGGCGCAACACGGCAGCGGGATCGCGCACCGGTTGACCCGTCTCGATCCTCAGCCCCTGCCGCGCGCCATCGCTGCGCACCAGTTGGACGACGAAGCGCCGCCCGCCCAGATGGCGTGCCTCCATCTGCCGCGCGGCCTGCGCCAGCAGATGTTCGATCACCTCCATCACATCGTCGGTGCGGCCGATCGGTTCGGGAAAGCGGGCGTCGGCGCGGATCGGCGCCTGCGGGCGACGCGGGGCGATCGGGCTGGGCGCTTCGCCCAATATCTGCCGCAACCGCGTGACGGCCTGCTCACCGAAGCGCGCAGCGATCATCCCCATCGGCCGGCGCGCCAGATCGCCGATCGTGCGCAGCCCCGCCCGCCGCAATGCCGCCAGCGCGCCATCGTCCAGATCGAGCGCCGCGACGGGGAGCATCGCCACATCTTCGCCACTGCCGCCATGCCGCGCCAAGGCGCGCGCCGCCATGGCGTTGGGACCAAAGCCGATATGGCTGACAAAACCCGCCTGCCGCCGCGCCGCATCGGCCAGCGCAGCCTCTCCGCCGAACAGATGCGCGCAGCCGCTGATGTCCAGCACCAGCCCGTCGGGCGGATCGAGCGCGACCATGGGGGTGAAGCGGCGCATCCCCTCCAGCAGCCGGTCCAGTGCGCGCGCATCGGCGGCGGGATCGGCCGGCAAAGTGACCAGCGCCGGGCAACGCGCCCGTGCATCGGCCATCGTCATGCCCACCGCCAGCCCCTGCGCCAGCGCCAACCGATCGACCGCCGCCAACCGCAACGCATTGCCGACCCGCGCCACGAGAGCAAAGGGTTCAGGCGCAGTTTCAGGCGAGAGAGGTTCAGGCGACATGTCGCCGGGCATCCCCATCTGCGCCCGTTCGCAGGCGAGAAAGGGGAACCACAGCGCCAGACAGCGTCTGGGGCCGGGCTGAATCCCGAAATCGTCCATCATCCTCGTCCCACATCAGCCGCCAGCGTCCCCCGGCGGGACCGCCCCGATAGCGGAGCAGTTCGGCGTCGATCGCCGGCCAGCCGGGCGCCTCCGCCTCCCACGCTTCCGAAGGCGCGCTGCGGATCGACCAGCGAGTCTGCGCCCCGCTCGACCGGGGTTCCGCGTCGCCGCGCAGCAGCAGCACGCAGGCGCGCGAGGCTTCCGCCGCCAGCACCAGCCGGCGACTGGCGGTCAGGTCATAATCGGCAAAGCGACCCTCGCTTTCCATCAGCACCGCCGCCACCCCGGCGCAACGGGCCGCCTCCAGCCCGGCGCGCAGCATGTCCTTCTCATTACCCGCCTCGATGATCGTCAGCCGGTCGGGCCGGATGCCCAGCAACGCCAGCCCGTCCCCGGAAAAGACCATGGGCAGACGATGGCGGCGCGGCGTGCGCAGCGCGAAGATCGCTCCGTGCCGCGTCTTTTCCCCCATGGTCAGCGCGAAGGCCAGCGCCGCCGCCCAGTCCGCGCCCTGCGCATGGATTTCATGCAATTGTCCCTTCGCCAGCGCCGGCATCGACGCTTGGGCCAGTGGCGTGTCCCGCCCCACCGAACGGCCGCCCCAAAGGGAAATATTGCCTGCCATATCTCGATTCGCTCAATTTGTTCTCTTTATGTTCTTTAATTATTCCTATGTCTACCGCCTGCACAGCAAAAGGGGCAGCCCGATTGCCCCGGACCGCCCCCTGCATTGGATAGAAAATTGAAAGATGGATCAGATGATATTCAGCGATAGCGGCCCATCGTCACCTTGATCCAGACCGGCTTGTCGATCAGGTTCAGGCCATAATCGGTCTGGTCGCCATTCCAGATGCGGTCCATCACCCATTGGCCCTTGTCGAAATGGCCTTCCTCCACCTTGACGATCATGCCGCCCGACGCGCTGCCTTCCTTGGGCGCGAATTCCACGCGGACATGGTCGCCGGTGAAAAGGAATTCATTGGCGGACAATTGTGCCACCACCATGCCGCCAGTCGACTCGGTCGCCCAGGCGGGCAGGTCCGCCTTGGGGAACCATTCGCGCTGGCCGAACTGCCACTGGCCAAAGCTGGCCGTGATCGTCCACTCGCCCATCGTCGTGCTGAGCGGGGTGCCGTCATCCGGCTTGGCCGCGCCCCAGACCGGATGGTCGAAGGCGATCTTGGCCCATGGCGCAGCGGCCAGGATGCGATATTTCTGGCCGAAGGCATGGAGCGTCGCATCATCGAAGCTCTTGGCGCCCAGCGGATAGTTAAAATAATCGGTGTCATCCATGCCAAAGGGCGAAAAGCCGATCGCCCCGCGCCCCAGCGTTGCCCAGAAATAGCGGGCATATTCGCGGGCATTGCCGATTTCCGGCACCATCAGCGCATTGTCCGGCCGTGTGTAGAGATCGAGATGCTTGAAGACGTTGCGGCTGGCGCGATCATAAATGTCGGGCGCGGCAATATCGATGGAGGGGGCCGCCGCCTTCCAGATGTCGATAACGTCGCCCTGCGGCCCGCCGCTGGACAGCGCCATCGGATCGGGCTTGGCGAAGGGATCGCCCAGCGATGCGTTCACATACATGGGCAGCGGCTTGATTGCCTTGCCCTCTGCCGCCAGCGCCTCGATATAACGGGCGGTATACCATGTGTTGAACGCGCGATCGGCCTGATCGCCGAAGACGCCGGCCCATGTGCCGCCCGGCTTCTTCAACGCCTTCGTCAACGCGGCAGGCACCGGGCCGTCGAACAGCTTCTGCGCGGCCGGGGCATAGTCGCGCGGGTTCTTGTAGCTGCCGACCTCATTTTCCGGCTGCACCATGATGACCGTATTCTGGGCGTCATGATCGCGCACATAGCTCATCAGCTTCAGGAAAGCGCGCTTGTCCGCCTCCAGCGTGGCCGCGCCATGGGGGGACAGGACGCCATGATCCTTGCCGTCCTTCGTCTTCATGCGCGGGAAGCGGCGATTGTCCAGCTTCACCCAGTCGGGGGTGTAGGCCAGCCCCGTATTCTTCCATGCGCCGAACCATAGCAGCACGATGCGCTTGTCATGCTTGCGCGCTTCTTCGAGCAGGGTCTGGACGAAGCTATAGTCGAACGTCCCTTCCTTCGGCTCCAGTTGCTCCCAGGCGATCGGCACTTCGACCGTGTTGGCGCCGATCCGGTCGAGCGTCGCCCACACCTTTTCCAGCGGGGCGGCATAGTTGCTGCTGTTGTTGACCTGTCCGCCCAGCATCAGGAAGGGCGCGCCGTCCACGATCAGGGCATGGCGGCCTGCCTTGGTTTCCAGATGGGGGACGTCACTTTGCGCCAGAACGGGCGTGGCGGTCAAAAGGGTAGCGGCGAGCAGGAGCCGGGCAAGGGTCATGAAAGGGCCTTTCAGGGCTGTTCGTCGAGGGAGAAGATGCGGGTCGTTTCGGTCCATTTGGCACCGGGCACGGCCCAGGGCAGCGGGCGCTGGACACCGTCCATCTGCGCCTCCCACACCTGCACCGCCGGATCGGCCGCATCCGCCGCTGCCTTGGCCGCCGGGTCGAAAGCGGGACCGGTTTCCATCAGCATGACCAGCCGGTTGCCACTGCGATAGATTTCCATCGCCGTCACATCGGCATTGCGGATGCTGGCGCCGATCGCCGGGGCAGCGCGCCCGATGCGTGCCACGCCTCATAATGGGCGATGGCCTCCGCATCGTCGGCCAGATCGATCAGCAGAACATGCCGCATCAATTGACCCAGCCGCCGTCGATCACATGGACCGCGCCGGTGGTGAAGGCGGCCTCGTCACTGGCGAGATAGAGGACGAGATTGGCAATCTCCTCCGCCCGGCCGAGCCGCCCCATGGGCTGGCGCGCGACGAAGGCGGCCTGCGCCGCTGCGTAATCGCCGGTATCGTGCAACCGCTGTTGCAGCGAAGGGGTGTCGATCGTGCCGGGGCAGATGCAGTTGCACCGCACACCCTGCCCCACGAAATCGGCGGCCACCGCCTTGGTCAGGCCGATGACGCCCGCCTTGCTCGCGCCATAAGCGAAGCGATTGGGGATGCCCTTCACCGAACTGGCGATGGAGGACATGTTGACGATCGATCCCGCGCCCTTTTCCACCATGGCGGGCAGGAAGGCGCGGATAGTGTGATACATGGCGGTCATGTTGAGCGAGAGGGCGAAGTCCCAATCCTCCTGCGAGCATTCGAGTATGCTGCCGGCATGCACCACGCCCGCGATATTGGCGAGAATGTCGATCGGGCCGACCTCCGCCGCCAGCGCCCGCACCGCCGCGCCATCGGTCGCGTCGAGCGCGCGCAGTTCGCAGCCGTCCAGCCCTTCGAGCGCATCGAAATCGCGGTCGGTCGCGATCACCCGCGCGCCCTCCGCCACGAAACGCTGCGCGCTTGCCCGGCCGATGCCCCGCGCCGCCGCCGTGATCAGCGCGACCTTGCCTGCCAGACGCCCGCTCATGCGCGAACACTCGTGGGGAGACATTCGGGGCCGATGGGATCGAAAGCCTTATAGGTCAAAATAAACTCCTGATGGCCAAGGGATTCTGAAATGCTGCGTTCACCCGCCGCGACGGCGAGCACCCTGTCGTATATCTCCGTGCCGACCTGTTCCAGCGTCGCTTCGCCTTCCAGGATGCGGCCGGCATTGACGTCCATGTCGGCGGCGAGGCGACGGCCAGTGTCGGGATTGGCGCAAATCTTGATGACCGGCGAAATGGCCGATCCCACCACCGATCCACGCCCGGTGGTGAACAAAGTCAGATGCGCGCCGCAGGCGATCAGTTCGACGATCTCGGCATTGTCGGAGATGTTGGGGAAGCCGAAACGCGGCTCGCCATCGGGCACGACGTCGAGCAGATAGAGGCCACCTGTCGGCGGCACGTCGCCCGGCTTCAATATGCCGTCGATCGTCGAGGAGCCGGACTTGGAATAAGCTCCCATCGACTTTTCCTCCTGCGTCGTCAGCCCGCCTTCCGCATTGCCCGGCGCGAAACTGCCAAAGCCCATAATCGTGTAATAGCGCTCGGCCTTCTGCACGCATTCCTCGATCGCGACCGCCAGTTCGGGCGTGCGGGCGCGATCGGCCATGATCGTCTCGCAGCCGACCAGTTCGCCCGTCTCTTCAAAGATGCAAGCTGCGCCATCGGCCACCAGCCGGTCGAAAGCGCGCCCCACCGCCGGGTTTGCAGTGATGCCGCTGGTTCCGTCCGACCCGCCGCAAATGGTGCCAACGACCAGTTCCTCCACGCCCATATCGACGCGCGGCACATCGGCGATGGCGGCGCGCACGCGCTCCACTGCCTCCAGCCCCGCCGCGATCGTCGCCGCCGTGCCGCCCACCTCCTGGATCACCAGCAATTCGGCCGCCCGCCCGCTCGCCCGCGCCACGGCCAGCAGCCGTTCCCGGTTGAAGCTCTCGCAACCCAGCGACACGATCACCAGCCCGCCGACATTGGGATGGGTGGCGATCGCCTCCATCACCTTGGCGGCATAAGCGTTGGGATAGCAGCCGGGAAAGCCGATCAACTGGACATCGGGATCGTCCGCCTTGTCCACGATCCGCCGCGCGACATGATGCGCGCACTCCACCAGATAGGCGACCGCCACGACATTGCGGATGCCCTTGCGCCCATCCTGTCTCTGCCAGGCGCGGATCATGCCTCCGGCTCCAGCGCGGTGCGGGTATGGCTGCTGATATAGTCGCTCTTCATATTGTGCATATGGACCCAGTCGCCAGTGGCGGCGTCTGCGGTCATCGACCCGATCGGCGCGCCATATTTGATGATCTTGTCCCCGGCGCGCAGGGCCGTGCGGGCGACCTTGTGGCCGATGGCGATGCCCTCGCGCGCCGGGATGGTGCCGCCAGAGGCCGGCAATATATCCCCCGCCTCGATCGCGCGGACGCAGATGAGCACATTATCGTTAGGATGCAGCAGGATCAGCCGCGCATCATCCTGAAGCATGGAAGGATCTTTCCTGATAAGGGCCGCGTCGAGTGCCGGCCAAAGCGGTTCGGGCAGCGCCATGGCCAGACGCGCCATCGTGTCGGCCACCTGATCGACACCGACCAGCCCCGGAATGATGCTGACAACGGCCGGGTGACGCAGCGAAAATTGCAGCGCGGCGGCAGGCAATGCCGCGCCATGTTGCGCACAAACGTCGGACAGGCGCTGCGCCTTCGCAACGATTTCCGCGCTGGCCGCGCCATAATCGAAATGCAGCGGGCCTTGCAGGTCGCGGGCCAATATGCCGCTATTATAGGGGCCGCCCACAATCACCTGCACGCCCAGTTCCGCACAGCGCGCCAGCAGCTTTTCACCGCTTCGGTCGAGCAGCGTGTAACGCCCCGCCAGCAGGATCATATCCAGTTCGATATGGTCCAGCAGTTCGTCACAGACCGCGACTTCATTCACACCGATGCCGATCGCGCCGATCGCGCCCATATCGCGCAAATCCCGCATCGCGCGATAGCCGCCGTTCAGGAAAGCGCGCAGATGATCGTCATGCGCATCGCCATGGGTCAGCCGGCCCAGATCATGCGCCAGCAACAGATCGATCCGGTCCCGCCCCAGCCGCTCGCGGCTGCCCTCGAACGAACGCAGCACCGCATCATAGCCATAGTCGAAGACCGGCTCGAACGGATCGGCATCGACAAAGCCGTGTCGTTCGCCCTGCGCATCGGTCGGCACCAGCAGGCGCCCGACCTTGGTCGACACCATCGCCTCGCCCGCCGGGTCACGCTCCGCCAGCATCGCGCCCAGCCGCCGTTCGGCCAGTCCAAAGCCATAATGGGGGGCGCTGTCATAATAACGGATGCCCGCATCCCAGGCAGAGTCCAGTGTGGCGCGCGCTTCCTCATCGCTCACCACGCGATAGAGATTGCCTATGGGCGCTGTGCCCATGCCAAGGGTGGGAAATGGGATCATGCGGTTCCTTCCCGTCGCGCGGCGCGGGCATAGAGAGCGACAACAGCAAAACAGAAAGCGGGCACCAGCATCGCCATGCGGATCGTGCCGCTGATGTCTGACAGCAGCCCCATCGCCATGGTCAGCACTGCGCCGCCGATAATGGCCATGACGATCATCGACGCCCCGGCCTTGGTCAGCGGCCCCAATCCCCGCAACGACAGCGCGAAGATGGTCGGATACATGATCGACATGAAGAAGCTGGTCGCCACCAGCGCAGCAAGGCCGACGACGCCGCCAACCAATGCCGCAACCAGCGACAACGCGATGTTGATGCCTGCAAACAGCGCCATCAGCCGTGCCCCGTCGAACCGGGCCAGCAACGCCGCGCCGACGAAACGGCCGATCATGAAGATCGCCAGCGACAGCGTCAGCAGCCAGGCCGCCTTCTGCGCGCCGATGCCCGGCATCGCCTGCTGCGCATAGCGGATCAGATAGCTCCAGACGCCGACTTGCGCGCCCACATAGAAAAATTGCGCTGCCACCCCCGCCAGATAGCGCGGCCGCCGCAACAGCGCGCCATAGCCCGCCAGCGCCGCCCCCCCGCCATGCGAAGCCTCCGTCGCGGCGCTGGGGAAACGAGTAAGGCCCAGCACCACCGCCCAGCCAAGAACGATCAGCGCAATAGCCAGATAAGGAAGCTGCACGGCGGCGGCCCCGGCCGCGCCCTGCTGTGGCGCATCGGACAGGATCAGGCTGGCGCCCAGCGCCACGCCGGCAATCGACCCCAGCGGGTTGAACGCCTGCGCCAGATTGAGCCGCTGCGCCGCGCCTTCGGCCGCCCCCATCGCGGCCACCATCGGATTGGCGGCGGTTTCCAGAAAGGCAAGGCCACTGGCGATCACGAACAGGGCGAATAGGAAGAAGCCATAGCTCAGCTGGATCGAAGCCGGCAGGAACAGCAGCGCACCCGCGCCAAACAGCAACAGGCCGAGGATGATCGTCGCCTTATAGCCCAACCGCTCCGCCGCCAGCGCGGCCGGAATGGCGAAGCAGAAATAGCCCAGATAAAAAGCCGACTGGACCAGTCCCGACTGAAAATCCGTCAGCGAAAAAACATGCCGAAAATGGGCGATCAGCACATCGTTGAGATTATTGGCCACGCCCCACAGGAAAAACAGCCCCGTGGTCAGGACCATGGCCCGCTTGCTACTCCGTTCGATACCGGCTCCCGGCATATGCATCAGGCCATCCTCTCTGTTTCCTGAAAGAGCGGGCCGGCCCTTTATGGGTCCGGCCCGCCAGGAGGGGGACGCTATGAACGCCCGCGCCATGGATCAATAGGTCAGGCGCGCGGTGATGCTGATCCGGCGATCGTTGAGCACCGAAGACTGCGGACGGCTGGGAATGCCGTAATAGGTCCGGTTTTCAGTGTTGGTCAGGTTCACGCCATCGACCGTCAGACCGAAATGATCGTTGACCGTGTAGGTCAGCGATGCGTCGAGCTGACCGCGCGCCGCATTGAAGATCGGCAATTCGCCGCTGCCATTGCCGCGTGTCGTGACGACATATTTGCTGCGCCAGTTATAGGCGACGCGGGCCGAAAGCGGTCCCTTGTCGTAGAAGCCGATCAGATTGTAGCTGTACTTGGACAGCTGCTCCAGCGGCACGATCAGCGCATTGCCTTCATTGTCGGTGGCAGCCGGGCTTGGCGCCTTGCTGTCGACATAGGTGAAGTTGGCCTGCACGCCAAAGCCCGACCACAGGCCCGGCAGGAAGTCGAAGAAGCTGTTGCCGCCCACTTCGAAGCCCTTGATCTTGCCATTGTCGCCATTGAGCGGCCGGCTGACCGACACGGTGAAGGGACCATTGCCGAAATCATAGGTTTCGTCGGTGGCGATGTTGGCGATGAAGCCATCCACCTTCTTGTAGAAACCGGCGGCATAGAGCGATCCGGTGCGCGAGAAATACCATTCCAGCGACGCATCGAACTGCTTGGCTTCCAGTGGCTTCAGATAGGGATTGCCCGAACTGGAGGTGCGGATGCCGTTGCCGGGGTTGAATTCGACAATGTTGATGTTGGGGTTGAGCTGCGAAAAGTCCGGCCGCGTCAGCCCCTTCGACGCCGCCAGACGCAGCTGGAGACGATCGGTGAAGTGATAGCGCAGGTTCAGGCTGGGCAGCGCCTTGGTATAGCTGGAATTGACGCTGATCGGGACATAGCTGATCGCACCATTGGTCGGTTCGCCATTGGGCAATTCAGCCTGCGGCGTCTGGACGCTGAAGCCGTCGGTCGCGACCTTGGTCTTGATCACGCGCACGCCGATATTGCCGTCCAGCGGGAAGCCGGCCTCCTCAAAGTCGAACTTTGCGACGCCATAGGCCGTATAGGTCTTTTCGCCCTGGGTGTTGCGATCGCTGGGCACATAGCTGACGCCGTCCAGCAGGGACTGGCGCTGCGACGCATCGACATAAGGGGCCAACGCCTGACGGGTGGCGTCATAATCCAGCACGATGCCGCGGCTGAAGAACACGCCGCCGGCGGGTACGCCCTGATAGCCGCGATACAGATCGCCGCGGAAGGGATGCACTTCATACAGATTGTCCGCCAGCGCGCTGGTGCCATAATAGGCATAGGTGCTGCTGTCGGTCACGGCGGTGCGATCCGTATAGCGCAGACCGCCCGAAATGGAGCGGATGATGCCGGCATCGAACTTATATTCGGCGTCCAGACGGCCGGCATATTCCTTGCCCACCGAATGATCGATATGGTCCAGATAGCCGCCGCCCAGCGGAGCGTAGTTGGCGATGTCCGTGACCGATCCATTGCCGTTGGCGGGGTTGCTGTCGGGCAGGATGTCCATGGTCGGCACGCCATTGCCCACGACCTGATACAGGCGTTCGGCATTGGAATGGAGGATGACGATGGAGCGCTGACCATCGGTCACGCCGCGAATGAACTGACCATCGGCGGTGACGGTCAGGTTGCTGGTCGGGTTCCACTTCACGTTCAGCGAGAAGTCGTTGGTGACGGATTTGCGACGTTCCAGGCTGGTGTTGGAATCGATCGGCACGTTGACGAAGGTGCCGCTGCGGAAATTGCCGTCATCGTCGAAGGTGAAGGGCGCGGTGTAATCCGGGGTGATCGAATTGGTGCCGGTATAGGCGAAGAAGCTATAGTCGCCATATTGGAACTTGTAATCCGAACGGACATATTCGCCCGTCACCAGCAGCGTGTCGGTCGGCTTCCACTGCACCGCAACGTCCGCGCCGATACGCTGGCGATCGCCCAGATACTGGCCGATGCCCACGCCATGGGGCAGATAGGTCGGCTTGCCCAGACGGCCCAGACCCTGCGCGGTCGCATAATCGGTGGCATTGTTAGGGGTGCCATCGGCCTTCAACGACTGGTCCAGCAGGAAGAAGGGCTGGCTGCTGATCTGATCCTGACGGAAGGCGGTCTTCTGATAGGCCAGGTCGACCAGCACGCCGATTTCACCAATGCCCGTGTCCCAACGGTTCGACAGCAGCAGGTTCGCCTGCGGCTTCGACTTGCCATACATGTCATAATAGTTGACGCTGGCGCTGGCCGACGCCTTGAACCCGTCGAAATCGAACGGCTTGCGCGTGCGCAGGTTGATGAGGCCGCCAATGCCGCCTTCGATCAGGTCGGCCGACGGATTTTTGTAGACATCGACGCCCGCCAGCAATTCGGACGGCACATCTTCCAGGCTCAGCGTGCGGCCGCCATTGGCCGTAAACACGTCGCGACCGTTAATTTCGGTGCGAACCTGGCTAAGGCCGCGAATGGCGACGGAGGAACCTTCGCCAAAGCTGCGCTGGATCTGAATGCCGGTGATGCGTTGCAACGCTTCGGCGACATTGCGGTCGGGCAACTTGCCAATGTCTTCGGCGACGATCGAATCCACGATCACATCGCTGTTGCGCTTGATCGACTGGGCGCTGGAAAGGCTGGCGCGCACGCCGGTGACGACGATGTCGCCCTCTTCGGCCGGGGGCGCTGCCTGTTCGGGCGCGGCGGCGTCCTGCGCATGGGCGCTGCATCCCAGCGCGACGCTGGCGATCGAAATCCCCGCCATCAACGCGGCGCGACGCGGCATGTGAATCATCTTGGTCATGGAACCCTTCCTCTCCCTGGCCCCTGGGTCGGAGCGCTGATCGATTCGAGACCGCACAGAGCGGCCAAAAACATTTCCCTTTCATGTCCCGGCCCGCATTGGGAGCGATACCAAGACGCGCTCCCATTACTCCCACATTTCAAATTATGAAATATAAAAATTGATTTCATGGGTGGATGGAGCTTAGTAGAGGCTTATCGGCAACGGTGGCTGCGGCCAGCGATGGTAGCGAAAACAAAAGGGGAGGCTCAGCATGACCGGCAAGACGCGCTATCAGGCGCCGGCGCTGACGAAGGGGCTGGAAATATTGGAGCTTCTCGCTTCCGCCAGCGAACCGTTGATCATGTCTGACATATCTACCGCATTGGGCCGATCCGTCAGTGAAATATTCCGCATGCTTCAGGTGCTGGAGGAGCATGGCTATATTGCCCGCGCCGAAGAAGGCTATCGGCTGACCAACCGTCTGTTCGCGCTGGGCATGAGCCAGCCGCCGATTCGCGATCTCGCCTCCACCGCCCTGCCGGTGATGCAGGATCTCGCGCGTCGGGCCGGGCAAAGCTGCCACCTCGCCGTCGCATCGGGCGCCGAAATGGTCGTCATCATCGCGATCGAAGCGCCCGGCCTGTCCGGCTTTGCCGTGCGCATCGGCTATCGTCGCCCGCTCCACCGCTCCAACAGCGGCCGCATTCTGCTCGCCTTCCAGTCGCCCGACGCGCGCTCCGCCATGCTGGCGGACATCAGCGCGACCGGCGACCTGTTCGACGAAGCCGAACTGATCGCGCGGCTGGATGCGGCTGTCGCCGCCGGCGGCGCCATTTCCCCCAGTCCGATGCTCACGGGCATTACCGACCTGTCCGCCCCGATACTGGTCGGCGGCGTCGCGCGCGCCGCGCTCACCATGCCCTTTGTCGATGGCGCTGCGAACCGGGCGACGCTGGAGGCGTGCGGCCAGATGGTCCGCGACGCCGCCCACGCAATCGGCACGGCCATGTCGCCAATAGTTACGATACCGATACGAAATGGCGAGGACGCCCAATGACCCTGCTCGATCGCCGCGCCGCCCTGATCGCCGCTGCCGGGCTTGCCGCCCTCCCCTCTTTTTCCGCCGCCCAGATCACCCCCACCGATGAAATCATCGATTTGTGGCCCGGCCCGCCCCCTGGCAGCACCGACGCGCGCATCATCCGCAAGATCGACGACCAGTCGAAAGACCCGGCCAAGCCCGATCGCTGGATCACCGGCATCGAACGCCCGATACTGGTGGTGCGCCGCCCCGCCCGCCCCAATGGCGCGGCAATGCTGGTGGTGCCCGGCGGCGGCTATGGCTTCCTGTCCTACGACAATGAAGGCACCAGTCAGGCCGCCTGGCTCAACGCACGCGGCATCACCGCCTTCATCCTGCTCTACCGCCTGCCCGGCGAAGGCTGGAAACAGCGGCAAGATGTCCCCCTTCAGGACGCGCAACGCGCCATGCGCATCATTCGCGCCCAAGCTGTCCAATTCGCTGTCTCAAAGGATCGGATCGGCGTGCTGGGCTTTTCCGCCGGCGGCCATCTGGCGGGATCGCTGGCCACCCGTCATGGCGAAAAAGTCTATGATTCCGTCGATGCAGCCGACCGCGAAACTGCCCGGCCCGATCTGGCCGCTCTTATCTATCCCGTGGTCAGCCTCGACGCGCCCTTCACCCATGGCGGATCGCGCGACATGCTGCTGGGCGAAGGCGCCGATACGCAGGTGCGCCGCAGCCGATCGGTCGAGTTGCGGGTCGATGCCGCCACCCCGCCCCTCTTCCTTGTCCATGCCAGCGATGACGGGCTGGTCCCGCCGGCCAACAGCATCGCCCTGTTTCAGGCGATGGAGGCCGCAAAGCGCCCGGTCGCGCTGCATATTTTCGAAGATGGCGGCCATGGCTTCGGCGTGCGCCTGCCCAAGGAGATGCAGGCAGCGGTCTGGCCGGAATTATTGACGACTTTCGCCGCAAAGCATGGATTGATCCCGGCATGAAACGGCTGATCGCCCTGCTGCTAACGCTCAGCGCCAGCGGCGCACTGGCCACGCCCGGCGACTACCAAAGCTCGCCCGAGCGGCGAACCGTAGTGGAAAAGGACTGGGGGCCATGGCTTGGTCCGTTCCGCGCCAAGCTGGTGCCCAGCATGATGCAGGATTTCGGCGAACGCTATCTTTACGCGCCCGCCAACGCCGCCCTGCCCGCGCCCAAGCCGGGCGAGCAGCGCGTCGTCTTTCTGGGCGATTCCATCACGGACCGCTGGAACCTGGCCGCCAGTTTCCCCGGCAAACCCTATGTCAATCGTGGCATCGGCAGTCAGGTGACGGCGCAAATGCTGCTGCGCTTCCATCAGGATGTCGTGGCGCTCAAGCCCAAGGTCGTGGTGATCCTGTCGGGCATCAACGATGTGCAAGGTTTCCTGCAGCAGGAAAGGCCCGACCAGATCGAGGCCAATTGGGAAGCGATGGCCGACATCGCCACCGCCCATCATATCAGGGTCGTGTTTGGATCGATCCTGCCGGTCAACAACTATACCGACGCCGCCAAGGATGTGGTGAAGGAGCGCAAGCCGGCCGAACTGGTGGCGCTCAACCAGTGGCTGCGCGCCTTTTGTGCGCAGCATGGCCATGTCTTCGCCGATTATCATAGCGCGATGGTCGATCCGAACGGCCTGATGACCGCCGCTTATACGCAGGACGGCGTGCATCCGCTCGACAGTGGCTATGCGGTGATGGCCCCGATCGCGCAGCGGGCGATCGACCGGGCGCTGCGAAAGAACTGAGAAAGGGAGAGATGCGGATGTTTCGCCTGACGGCTGCTCTTTGCGCGCTGGCTATCGCTGGCGCCGCGCATGCGGAAACCAAGGTGCCGGGCGATCCCCATGCCGACGATCCGGTTGGCATCGTCGCCGCCCCCTGCCCAGTCCATCCCAAGCCGACCGACGAGGCCGGCTGGAAATTTTGGAACCTGCACATGCTGACCCGCGATTTCGGGCAACTGTGCCGCTATGCCGCCGCCAACAAGGCGTTCGAAGGCCAGAAGGTGCGCGTCGTCTTCATGGGCGATTCCATTACCGACAACTGGATCAATCTGGACCCTGCGATGTTCCAGAACGGGCTGGTCGATCGCGGCATCAGCGGCCAGACGACGCAACAGATGCTGGTGCGCTTCCGCAATGACGTGATCGCGCTGAAGCCGCAGGCGGTCCACATCATGGCGATGACCAACGACATCGCCGGCAATACCGGCGCGGCGACGATGGAAACCGTGCTGGGCAACATCCAGACCATGGCCGATCTTGCCCGCGCCCATGGCATCAAGGTCATCATCGCCTCCGTCCCGCCCGCCGCCGCCTTCCCCTGGAGCCCGGGCATGACGCCCGCGCCGCAGGTCGCCGCGATCAACAAATGGCTGGCCGATTATGCTCGCGCCAACGGCTTCACCTTCGTCGATTATCATAGCGCGATGGCGCAACCCGATGGCGCGATGAAGCCGGGCCTGTCGAGCGACGGCGTCCATCCGACCAGGGAAGGCTATGCCATCATGCGCCCGCTGGCCGAAGCCGCGATCGCCAAGACTTTGGGGGAAAAGTGATGCAGGATTTCGGACGCCGATCCTTCCTGGCGGGCGCGGCCGCGCTGGGCCTTGCCAATGCCGCCCGCGCGGCCAGCCCTATGGGCACCGCCAAAGGCCCGGTGCAGGCAAGCTGGCCTTCGCTGGTCAACAATTACCGCTATCCCGACTGGTTCCGCGACGCGAAGCTGGGCATGTGGTCGCACTGGGGCCCGCAATCGGTGCCGGCGCAGGGCGACTGGTATGGCCGCTTCATGTATATGCAGGGCCACCCCATGTACGAGCATCACCTCAAGACCTACGGCCATCCGTCGGTCGCGGGGATGAAGGACATCCAGAATCTCTGGACCGCCGACAAGTGGGAGCCGGATGCGCTGATGGCCCGCTACCAGAAGGCGGGCGCCAAATATTTCATGGCGCTGGCCTGCCATCATGACAATCTCGATTGCTACGACAGCCGCTATCATGCCTGGAACAGCCTGCGCGTCGGGCCGAAGAAGGACATTGTCGGCATCTGGGAAAAAGCGGCGCGCAAGGCGGGCATGAAGTTCGGCGTGTCCAACCATGCCGCCCATGCCTGGCACTGGTATCAGCCGGCCTATGGCTATGACCCGATCGGCCCGAAGAAGGGCGTGCGTTACGACGCCTATACGCTGCGTAAGGCCGATGGCGTCGGCAAATGGTGGGACGGTCTCGATCCGCGCGAACTCTATACCGGCGGCCATGCCGTACTGCCCGACGGCATCGACACGATCGAGGCGATGGACAAATGGCATGACGCGAATAACGGCCAGTGGATCGAAACCGGGCCGAAGGACGATCCGGCCTATGTCACCCGCTGGCTGCTGCGCCAGACCGATCTGGTCGCGAAGTACAAGCCCGACATGGTCTATATGGACGATCATGAACTGCCCTTCGGCCCCGTAGGGCTGGAAGCGGCGGCGGACTATTATAACCGGTCGATCGAATGGCACGGCAAGATCGACGTCGTGCTGACCGGCAAGCAGTTGAAGCCTTATGCCCGGTTCGGCATGGTGCAGGATGTGGAGCGCGGCTTCACCGACCATCTATGGGACGAACCCTGGCAGACCGACACCTGCATCGGCGACTGGTTCTACAATGAAGCCCGGCTGCACGACAAAAGTTACAAGAGCGCGGAGGAAGTCATCCAGCGGCTGGCCGACGTCGTGTCGAAAAACGGCAATCTCATGCTCTCCATCCCGCAACCGGGCGATGGCTCCATCGACAGCGAGACGGAGAAGGTGCTGGACGGCATGGCCGGATGGATGACCCATGGCGGGGAGGCGATCTTCGGGTCGCGGCCCTGGCGCATCTATGGCGAAGGGCCGACGCAGCTGATTGCTGGCATGCAGAATGAAGAGAAAGCCAAGCCCTTCACCGCTCAGGACATTCGCTTCACCACCAACAAGGGAGCGCTCTATGCGCTGTTCCTGGGCCGGGCGCAGGGATCTACGACTATCCGCTCACTGGCGCGCGGCCGCACGGGCGGCCAGATCGAACGGGTGACACTGCTCGGCGGTGGCCCGCTTGCCTTCCGGCAGGATAGCGCGGGCCTTCATTTCACCATGCCGCATGGCGTCAATTTCGTGCCGGCCGTCCGCATCGACGGCCATGGCCTCGTTTAAGAACAGGGATTTACAGGGATGATCGCAAGAAAACTCACCGCCTTCGCGCTTGGCGCGTCCTGCCTTGCCATGGCTGCCCCCGCCTTTGCCGAACCGATGGCGCTGCTCGACCGTCATGGCAGCCGGGTCGCGGTGGAGCCTTATGCGCCCAACATCGTGCGCGTGACGATCGCGGTCGATCCTGACCTTGCCTCGGCCGCGCCGGGCGAAGGCCCCAACGCTAAGGCGGATGCGAGCGGCTGGACCCACCGCACCGACGCGACTGGCGATGTCTTCACCTCCTCTGCCATCAGCCTGACCATCGACGCCAAAGAATGGCCCAAGGCACCGACCCAGATGGAGCGCTATTTCGCGCCCGCCCTGCCGCCGGTCAGCCTGTCGGTGAAGGACGCCAGCGGCACGCTGCTCACCAAGATGACCGGCTGGGAAATGGCACCGGTGACGGTGAATGGCGAAAAGACCTTCAAGGTGGGCGCCAGCTTCGATTCCCCGGCCGACGAACATTATTATGGTCTGGGCCAGAACCAGGAAGGTTTCATGGATTTGCGCGGCAAGCAGATCGACTGTTCGCACAGCTATGATGCGCCGGCCGGCGAAACCGTCTGCGTCCCCTTCCTCGTCACCAACAAGGGCTATGGCATCGTCTGGGACAATCCGGCCCGCACTTTGGTATGGCCGGGCCTGCACAGCAGCACTCGCTTCCAGAGCCAGGTCGGCGAGCGCGTCTCCTTCTTCGTCATCACCGGCAAGAGCACGGACGAACTTTATGCCGGTTACGCAAAGCTGACCGGCGCCACGCCGCTGCCGCCCAAGGCCGGTTTCGGCCTGATCCAGAGCAAGGCGCGCTATGAGAGCCAGAAGGAACTGCTCGACATCGCCAATGGCTATCGCCAGCGCAATCTGCCGCTCGACGTCATGGTGCTCGACTGGTTCTACTGGACCCGCATGGGTCAGCTTGACATCGACCACACCTATTATCCCGATCCCAAGGGGATGAACGACACGCTCAACGCCATGGGCATGCGATCGATCATCAGCGTGTGGCCGCGTTTCGAGCGCGAAGGCCGCTATTTTGAATATTTGAAGGCGAAGGGCTGGTTCCTGCATGACAAGGATGGCAATCTGATCGACGGCCTGCCGATGCGATCCGACCGTGCCGGCGCGCTGATCGACAGCACCAATCCGCAGGCGCGCGAATGGTTCTGGGGCAAGATCCGCGACAATATCGCAAGCCAGGGCTTCGACTGGTTCTGGCTGGACGAAACGGAACCGGATCTGATCCCCGACGGCTATCAATATTCGATCGGATCGGGCGACCGTTACCATAACCTGTTCCCGCTGGTGCACACCACCGGTGTCGCCGAAGGATCGGAGCGGGACCGGCCCAATTTCCGCAACATGATCCTGGCCCGCGCCGCCTATCTGGGATCGCAGCGCAATGGCGGCCTCTTCTGGTCGTCGGACGTCAAATCGACCTGGGAAGCGCTGGAGCGGCAGGTGCCCGCCGGCCTCAACTTCACCGCGTCAGGCCTGGCCTATTGGGGCAGCGACATTGGCGGCTGGCAGTGGCCGAGCGGCCCGAAGGCGGAAAATCCGATCCTGGTCGATCCGGCAGGCGCGACAGCGATGGGCGCGGACTATCCCGACTATCCCGAACTGTTCGTGCGCTGGTTCGAATATAGTGTCTTCACGCCCACGCTGCGCATCCATGGCCAGCGCCCAGGCACGGCGCTGTGGGAATATGGCAAGGCGGCTGAGCCGATTCTGGCCGACTGGCTGCGCCTGCGCTACACGCTGGTCCCCTATATCTACGCGCTGGGCCGCCACACCTATGATACGGGCGCGCCCTTCATGCGCGGCCTGTTCATGGACTTCCCGAACGATCCCAAAGTGTCGGACATCGGCGACCAATATATGTTCGGCCCCGCCTTCCTGGTCGCCCCAGTGACCAAGCAGGGCCAGACCAAGCGGTCGGTCTATCTGCCCGCCGGCACCGCCTGGTATGACTATTGGACCAACCAGAAATATGAAGGCGGCCAGACGATCGAGGTGGATACCCCGATCAACCGCATCCCGCTGTTCGTGAAAGCCGGGTCGATCGTGCCGATGGGTGTGCAGGTGAAGAGCACGGCCGAGAAGCAGGCCTTGGAAAGCATCCGGGTTTATCCGGGTGCCGACGCGCGCTTCACCCTTTATGACGATGACGGCACGACCAATGCCTATCGCAAGGGCGGCATGAAGGCCGAACTGGTCTGGGACGACAAGGCAAAGACGCTGACGAGCAAGACGAAGCTGCCCACCGGTCAGGCAATCGCCGGTCTGGTGCAGATCGTCGGTCAATAAGGAGACAAGAAGACATGACGGGTATCAACCGCCGCCAACTGGGTATGGGGCTTGGCGCCGCAGCGCTGGGCGCGGGCCTTGCCGGCTCGACGAGCGCTTCTGCGCAGACCGCCGCCGCTGGCGCGCCGCAAGGCAATCTCGCCTTCCCTTCCGACTTCCTCTGGGGCTGCGCCACCGCTGCCTACCAGATTGAGGGCGCCGTGAATGAGGATGGCCGGGGCCAGACCAACTGGGATGTATTTTCGCACACCCCCGGCAAGGTCGCCAATGGCGACACCGGCGACGTCGCCTGCGACAGCTATCATCGCTATCAGGACGACATTGCCCTGCTGAAGGCGCTGGGCGTCAAGGCCTATCGCTTCTCGATCGCCTGGTCGCGTATCTTCCCCAATGGCCGGGGCAAGCCCAATGCCAAGGGGCTGGATTATTATAACCGGCTGGTCGACGGGCTGCTGGCGGCGGGCATCACCCCCCATGTCACCATGTTCCACTGGGATCTGCCCCATGCCCTGCCGGGCGGCTGGCAGAACCGCGACACCAGCTATGCCTTCGCCGACTATGCCGGCTATACGGCGGGCAAGCTGGGCGACCGCGTGCAGAACTTCATGACGCTCAACGAACTGCGCTGCTTCACTGATCTGAGCTACATGACCGGCGGCAAGGCGCCGGGCCTGAAGCTGCCGATGAAGGACGTCAATCAGGTGCGCCACCATGGCGTGCTGGCCCATGGCCTGGGCGTGCAGGCGATCCGCGCCGCGACCAAGTCGGGCACGCAGGTCGGCATTGCGGATAATCCCAACATCTATGTGCCGGCGATCGAGACGCCCGAGCATATCGAGGCGGTGAAGAAGGCCGTGCGCGAAGAGAACGCCATGTTCCTGACCGCGATCATGGAAGGCCGCTACATCGACAGCTACCTGACTGCGCAGGGCAAGGATGCGCCGGTGGTCAAGGAAGGCGACATGAAGCTGATCGGCGCGCCGCTCGATTTCCTGTCGGTCAATGTCTATACCGGCAACACCGTCCGCGCCGACGAAACTGCGCCGTCGGGCTACAAGATCCTGCCCCATCCGGGTCAGGCGCCGCGCATGCCCTCCCCCTGGCTCTACGTCACGCCGGAGGTCATCTATTGGGGGATGCGCGCCATTAGCGAGAACTGGAAGCCCAAGGGCCTCTACATCTCCGAAAATGGCTGCTCGGCCGACGATACGGTCGCAGCGGACGGCAAGGTTTATGACACCGACCGCGTCATGTATTTGCGCAACTACCTCACCCATCTTCAGCGCGCGACCCGCGAAGGCATCCCGGTGAAGGGCTATTTCGTCTGGAGCCTGATGGACAATTTCGAGTGGGAGGATGGCTATACCAAGCTGTTCGGCATCCACCATGTCGACTTCAAGACCCAGAAGCGCACGCCCAAGCTCAGCGCGGACTGGTATCGCGAACTGGTCCGCACCAACAAGCTGGTGTGATCGGATGATGGGACGGCCCGGCGATCCGGGCCGTCCTTACCGTTCGAACAGCCGATCGGCCAGCGGCTCGCGCGCCTGCCAGCCGCGCTGTTCCAGTTCCGGCGTGTCGGACGGCTGGGCCGGATAGCCGATGCACAACAAGGCGATCAGCGTCCATTCGCCCGGCACATCGAGCATCGCCGCCAGCGCTGCCGGATCGACAATCGACACCCACCCCATGCCGATTTCCCGCGCCCGCGCCGCCAGCCACAGGCCATGGATCGCCATCACCGTCGAATAGCGCAGCATTTCCGGCATGGTGGCGATGCCCAGCCCATGCCCCGCGACCGGCCGATCATCGGAAAAGACGGCGAGGATTTCCGGCGCCTCCCGCAGGCCATGCAATTTCAGCCTGCTATACTGATCGCGCTGGGCGGGATCGGCATAACGCTCCGCCGCCGCCACTATCTGCGCATCGACATGCTCGGCTATCGCCACGCGCCGCGCGCCCGATCGCACCCGCACCAGCCGCCAAGGCTGGGCATGACCGACCGAGGGCGCCAGACTGACGCTGGCCAGCAGCGCCTGTATATCGCTCTCCGGCACCGGGTCCGTGCGGAAATGGCGCACGTCCCGCCGCCAGCGCATCAGGGCGTCGAGTTGCTCCACAAAAGCCGCATCGAAATCCGGCGGGCCATTGGTCAAAATTCGATGCCCTTCTGCGCCTTCACCCCCGATCGGAAGGGATGCTTCACCATCACCATGTCGGTAACAAGGTCCGCCGCCTCGATCAGCGCGTCGGGCGCATTGCGGCCGGTAATGATCACATGCTTCATCGGATCGCGCGCATTCACCGCCGTCAACACTTCATCGACCGGCAGATAGTCATAGCGCAGCACGATATTGAGTTCATCGGCCAGCACCATAGCATAGCTGGGATCGGCGATCATCCGCTTCACCTCATCCCAGGCGGCGCGGGTGGTGGCGATGTCGCGGGCGCGATCCTGCGTGTTCCAGGTAAAGCCCTCGCCCATTGGCTGGAATTCGACATGATCGGGGAAGGCGTCGAACACGGCCTTTTCGCCGGTCGCCATCGCGCCCTTCACGAACTGGACGACGCCGACCTTCATGTCGTGGCCGATGGCGCGCACGACCATGCCCAGCGCGGCGCTGGTCTTGCCCTTGCCCTTGCCGGTATGGACGATCAGCAGCCCCTTTTCCTGGGTCTTGTTGGCCATGATCTTTGCCTGCGCCGCCTGTTTCTTGCGCATTTTTTCGGCGTGGCGGGCTTCGTCCGCTTCGCTCATTTCGCTTCCTTCCGCATCAGATAGACATCCATGATCCAGCCATGCCGCGCCCGCAGCGCCGCCCGTTCGGCGATGATGCGGGGGCCGACCTCGCTAAGCGGCCCGGCAATCAGCGCCTGCTGCACCATGCCCAGATAGGCACCCCACCAGATGGTGATGCCGGCCGGATCGACCGCCTGAAACGCGCCGCCACCATCCAGCATTACCGCAACACTGTCTGCCTGAACGGGCCAGCCATGGTCGCGCAATTGCCGACCCGTGGTGATGATGACCGGCTCGGCCAGCGCATTCAGGGGAATGGCATGGGCGGCGGTCAGCGCCTGGAGGCTGCTGATCCCCGGCACCACAGTGACGCACAGGTCCATGCCCTGCCCGCGCAGCCGCTCGGCAATGCGCAACGTGCTGTCATAAAGGGACGGGTCGCCCCAAACGAGCAAGGCGAGCCTGCCGCCATCCGGCAGATGGTGCGCGATTTGCGCGGCCCAGCAAGCGGCGATGGCGTCATGCCAGTCTTTCACTGCGCCCAGATAATCGCCCTGCGCGCGGCGAACCGGCAGGTCGAATTCGACCACCTTGGTCGCGCTGGTCAGCATATCGGCACATATCTGCCGCCGCACCGCAATCAGATCACTCTTCTCCTCGCCCTTGCGCGGCAGCAGGATCAGGTCGGCGGCATTCATCGCCCGGATCGCCGCCAGCGTCAGTTGCTGTGCATCGCCGGTGCCTATGCCGATGAGGGTAAGGTCGATCATCGGGCGGGCGCGATCATGTGGAAGAAAGTGCCGGTCACTTGGTTACGATGCGATCCGGTTTCGGGAACGGCGGTGCCATCAGCATCCGTGACATAGGCGAGCGGCGCATCGGGCTGCTCAATGATCGTCGAATAATGAAATTCATGCCCGCGTAGCGCCGTACCGGCCGCCATGCCCGCGACCGGGGCGAGCAGCGCCGCATGGCGATAACCCAGATGCATCCGCCGCTGCGCATAGCTGGTGACGAGACCGAGCAGCCCGGCCATGGCATGACGTTCGCCCGCCTTGTCGATCAGCGCTTCGCCCAGCACCATATAGCCGCCGCATTCGCCATGGACCGGGCGGCTTTGCGCATGGCGACGCAGCCCGGCGAGGAAGCGCGACGCCGCAGCGATCCGCCCGGCATGGAGTTCGGGATAGCCGCCCGGCAGCCAGACGAGATCGGCATCGGCCGCAGGCGCTTCGTCGGCCAATGGCGAGAAGGGCAGTATCTCCGCCCCGGCCCGGCGCCAGCCTTCCAGCAGGTGGGGATAGGTGAAGGAAAAGGCTTCGTCGCGCGCCAGAGCGATGCGCTGGGCGGGCGGCAATGGCAGGCCATCGCCCTGCCCCAGCACATTCCCCTGCGCCGCCTGCCTAATAGCCTCCAAATCGGCATGGTCACGCAGGAAAGCCGCATAATCGGCGATGGCGCGATCCAGATCGGGATGCTCGACCGCCTGCACCAACCCCAGATGCCGCTCCGGCAGCGTCAGGTCGCCACGCCGGGGCAGCGCGCCCAGCACCCTGATCCCCGCCGCCTCCATGCCCCGCCGCGCCAGCCGCTCATGGCGCGGACTGGCAACCCGGTTCAGGATCACTCCGGCAAAGGGCAGGTCGGGATCGAAACGGGCAAAGCCCAGCGCAGTGGCGGCCGCGGACTGGGCCTGCCCCGATACATCGATCACCAGCACCACCGGCCATCCCATGCGCTTTGCAATATCGGCGCTCGCGCCATGGCCGGTCCCACCGATGCTGGCGACGCCATCATAGAGCCCCATCGATCCCTCGGCGATGACGAGGTCCGCGCCAGTCGCCTCTGCCGCGATGGCGTCGATCAGGCCCGGCGTCATCGCCCAGCTATCAAGGTTGAAGGACGCCCTTCCACAGGCGGCACGGTGAAAAGCGGGATCGATATAGTCCGGCCCGCTCTTATAGGGCTGCACGGTCAGGCCATCTTCGGACAACGCCCGCAGCAGCCCCAGCATCACCGTGGTCTTGCCGGTGCCCGAAGCAGGCGCGGCGATCATCAGGCCGGGGGCGCTCATTCGCTGGACTCCGCAAAGCGCGAATCCGCCGATTGCGGACGGAAACGGCGGTCATAATCCGGCGCGTAAAGGCTGCTTTCGCCGAAGTCGGGCGATCCCAGCACCTGCCCCACAAGGATCAGGGCGGTACGCTCCATGCTGCCTGCGACGGCCTGCTCGATAGTGGAAAGCGTGGCGCGGACAATGCGCTGGTCGGGCCAGCTTGCCCGCCACACCACCGCCACCGGGCAATCTGCGCCATGATGCGGGATCAGGTTCTCCACCGTCTGCGCCAGATTATGGATCGACAGATGGATGGCCAGCGTCGCGCCGGTCGCGCCAAAGGCGGCAAGGCTTTCGGCCGATGGCATGGTGCTGGCGCGACCGGGCGTGCGCGTCAGCACCAGCGACTGGGCTAGGCCCGGCAGGGTCAGTTCCGCCTCCAGCGCAGCGGCGGCAGCGGCAAAGGACGGCACGCCGGGCGTCACGTCGAAGGGGATGTTCAACGCCCGCAGCCGCCGCAACTGCTCGCCCACCGCCGACCAGATCGACAGGTCGCCCGAATGGAGCCGCGCCACATCATGGCCATCGGCATGGGCGGCGGCCATTTCGGCGATGATATCGTCCAGCGACAGTGGCGCCGTATTCACGATCCGCGCGCCGGGCGGACAATGGTCGAGCAGAGCCGCCGGGACCAGCGATCCGGCATAGAGGCAGACCGGCGATCCCTCGATCAGATCACGCCCGCGCAGGGTCAGCAGGTCGGGCGCGCCGGGGCCGGCACCGATGAAGTGGATGGTCATGAGGTCGCTCCCTGGGCGATGGCGCAGGTCGCCATGCGATCGGATGAAATGCAGCGATGGACGATCAGCCGCGCGCCGGGGCCAGCGGCGGCCAGCGCGGCGGC
This sequence comes from Sphingobium rhizovicinum, assembly GCF_042647625.1. NCBI lineage: Bacteria > Pseudomonadati > Pseudomonadota > Alphaproteobacteria > Sphingomonadales > Sphingobiaceae > Sphingobium > Sphingobium rhizovicinum. Next base: position 2,164,795 of record NZ_JBHRVU010000004.1, read on the forward strand.
TTCGCTGACGCTGCCTACCCCACGTTCCGCCAGACTGGCGATCGATCGGGTCGGCGTGACTATGGCGGTCAACACGTCGGGCACCACACCGATGACAGACAGGCCCAGTTCCGTCGCCAAAGCCTCCAGCAACGGCAGCTTGTCCTGCGGCGAGGCCAGATGAGTGATCGTCAGGCGGCCATGCCGCGCACCCTCCAGCGCCAGATGCAGCGACTCGACCGTCGCCCCTGTACGAAAACCGAAACCGGCGACGATCATAGGGTGACGCTCCACTGCACCAGCGGATAACTGGCGCGCCAGCCCCGCCGCGACCCGATCGGCGCGACTTCGGCCAGTTCGACCCGCAGCAGATGCCCGCCCTTCTCCGCCTGCCAGCGCACCAGCAGCGCTTCGGACTCCAGCGTCACCGCATTGGCCACCAGCCGCCGCCCGGCGGGCAATCGCGCCCAGAGCGTTTCAAGCAAGGCCTGCGACAGCCCGCCGCCGATGAACACCGCATCCGGCACGCCGTCTGGCAGCAGTTCCGGCGCGCTGCCGGTCAGGACCGCGATCCGGTCGACGCCCAGCGCATCGGCATTGGTCCTGATCCGCGCGGCGCGCACCGGATCATGCTCCACGGCGACTGCCCGATTGGCAGGATGGGCGAGCAGCCATTCGATCCCGATCGATCCCGACCCCGCGCCAATGTCCCAAAGCAATTCACCGGGACGAGGTGCCAGTGCCGACAGCGTCAGCGCGCGCACCGGACGCTTGCTGATCTGGCCATCATGCTCGAACCAGTCGTCGCTGATCCCTGAAGCACTGGGCAGCACCCGCCCCTCGCCCGCAGTATCGATGCCGATCGCGACCGGATGGGTGACATCATCCGGGATCGAACCGTCGGCCGAGATGGCCCGGACTCGTTCACGCGGACCGCCCAGCGCTTCCAATATGTGTATGGTCGATGCGCCAAAGTCCTGATCGCCCAAATAGGCAGCGACCTCCCCCACCGCCGCGCCATCCCGAAGCAGCGCCAATATGCGCCGCCCCGGCGCCAGATGCGGCCGCAACCGTGGCACCGGCGCGGCATGAAGTGCGGTGCAGGCTATATCCTGCACCGCCCAGCCCAGCCGCGCCGCCGCCAGCGCAAAGGTCGAGGGCGCGGGATGCGCCACCCACTCGCCCGGCTCCAGATGCCGGGTCAGACTGCTCCCCGCGCCGAACCAAAAGGGATCGCCCGACGCCAGCGCCACGACGCGCCGGCCCCGCGCGGCCAGCAGCAAATTAATGCCGTCGGCGAAGGGGACTGGCCATTCGACCGCCTGCCCCCTATGCTCCCCCAGCAGCGCCAGATGCCGGGCCGGTCCCATGACCAGTTCCGCCGCCTCGATCGCCGCGCGGGCCGGCGATGCCAGCCCGTCCCATCCATCCTCGCCCAAGCCGACGATCGTCAGCCATGGCTCTTCCGGACGCTCAGCCATGCGCAACATCCTGATTTTGGGCGGAACCACCGAAGCGAGCGCGCTGGCCCGCTTGCTGGCCGAACGCGGCGAGCAGACGACGCTCAGCTATGCGGGCCGGGTCGACAATCCCCGGCCGCAACCGGTGCCGGTGCGCGTCGGCGGCTTTGGCGGCGCGGAGGGACTGGCCGCCTATGTGCGCCACCAAGGCATCACCCATCTGGTCGACGCCACTCACCCCTTCGCCGCTATGATGAGCGGCAATGCCGTCATGGCCGCGCGACAGACCGGCATCCCCCTCATCGCCCTGACGCGCCCCGAGTGGCGCGCGGAAGAGGGCGACCAATGGACCCATGTGCCCGACATCGCCGCTGCTATCGCTGCGCTGGATGGCTCCGCCCGCCGCATCATGCTGGCGCTCGGCCGGATGCATGCCGATGCCTTCGCTGCCCAGCCGCAACATTTCTATCTGCTGCGCTTCGTCGACGCACCAGTGATCCCTCCCGCGCTGCCCAACCATCATCTGCTGGTCGATCGCGGCCCCTTCGATGCCGATGGCGACATGCGGCTGATGCAGGACCATGGCATCGACCTCATCCTCTGCAAGAATGCCGGCGGCACCGGCGCGCAGGCGAAGCTGATCGCCGCCCGTCGCCTCGGCCTGCCCGTGCTGATGATCGATCGCCCCGCTCTGCCCGACCGGCTCGAGGCCCATGATCCGCGCACCGTGCTGCACTGGCTGGATCATATGACCGACCGGGGCGTGTAGAGGATCGGCGCACCGGCACGCGTAATGACCCGCGTCTGGCTCGACCCGATGATGATCATGGTGCGCATATCCGCCATCTCCGGCTTCGCCTGCGACAACGGCACGATAGTCAGCACTTCCTCCGGTGTCGAAACGGCGCGCGCGAACAGGATTGGCCGATCATCATCACAGGCCTCACGCAACAAGCCGAGCGTGCGGGCAAAGCCCTCCGGCCGCGCCTTCGAACGGGGATTGTAGAGGGCAATGGCAAAGTCCGCCTCGACCGCCAGCCGCAACCGCCGCTCGATCAACTCCCAGGGCTTGAGATTATCCGACAGGTTGATCGCGCAGAAATCATGGCCCAGCGGCGCGCCCACCCGTGCGCTCGCCGCCAGCATCGCGGTAATGCCGGGCAGCACCCTTATATCGATGTCCCGCCATGTATCCGGCCCCGCCTCCAGCGCTTCGAACACCGCCGCCGCCATGGCGAAGACGCCCGGATCGCCCGACGACACCACCACCACGCGCCGCCCCGCCGCCGCCATTTCCAGCGCATGGGCCGCCCGCTCCCCCTCCACCCGATTGTCGGTGGGGTGCAGGGTCAGTCCGTCGCGCGGCGCAACTCGCGCGACATAGGGGATATAGCCGACAATGTCGGTCGCCTGCGCCAGCGCCGTCGTGACTTCAGGCGTCACCAGCGCCTCGTTGCCCGGCCCCAGCCCGGCAACCACCAACCAGCCGCTCATGGCCGCCGCCCCTGTCCGTGGATCAGCAGGATCGAGAAATAGGGGGTAACGCTGTCCGCCTCCCGCAAAGGCGTCACCTTCTGCTCCGGCATGGCCGCATGTTCGACCAGCCAGGCCTCGGCCTCGCGCCCGGCCGCCGCCACCGCACGGCGCAGCTTGGGCAGGTTGCGGCCGATCTTCATCACCACCAGCGCGTCGGTATCGCGGATACGACGAACCAGAACCTCCTCCGGCAAAGTCGCCATCAGCACCGTCAGCACGTCGTCGCCCCAGGTGATCGGCGCGCCGCTAGCGGTCCAGGCCCCCGCCATGCCGCTGATCCCCGGCACGATCCGCACCGGCACCACGCCCGTCAGCCGGCTGTGCAGATGCATGAAGGACCCATAGAAAAAGGGATCGCCCTCACACAGCACCACCACATCCTCGCCCGCCTGCGCCAGCGCGGCCAGTCGTTCGGTGCAATCGGCATAGAAGGCGGACAGGCTTTCATTATAGCGCGGATCGCTCAGCGGAATTTCCGTCGTCACCGGATATTCCATTGCAATCTCGATCGCGTCGTGGCGCAGCATCCCCTCGACAATGCGGCGCGCCTGACCGGGGCGGCCGGCCTTGCGGAAATAAGCGATATGGCGCGCACCGCGCACCAGCCGGTCGGTGCGCACGCTCATCAGATCCTGCGCGCCGGGGCCAAGGCCCACGCCATGAATGGTGCCGGGCATGTTGCTCATTCCGCGTAGCTCGCCAGCGCGTTGATCGCCGCCACGGTGATCGCGCTGCCTCCCAGCCGTCCTTCCACGATGCAGCAGGGCACCAGCTGTTCCGCCCACAAGGCCGCCTTGGATTCCGCCGCCCCGACGAAGCCCACCGGGCACCCGATGATCGCCGCCGGACGGGGACATTCGGGGTCGGCCAGCATATCAAGCAGATGGAACAGCGCAGTCGGCGCATTGCCGATCGCCACCACCGCCCCCGCCAGATGCGGCCGCCATAGCTCCAGCGCGGCGGCGGACCGGGTATTGCCCATGGCGCGCGCCCGTTCGGGCACCGATGGATCGCCCAGCGTGCAGATCACCTCATTGTCGGCGGGAAGGCGCGCGCGCGTCACCCCTTCGGACACCATCCGCACGTCGCACAGGATCGGCGCGCCCTGCGCCAGGGCGCCACGCGCCGCCGCCGCAAAGCCAGGAGAAAAACGGATATGCTCGGCCAGATCGACCATCCCGGCAGCATGGATCATGCGGACCGCGACCGGCTCCTCTTCGGACGAAAAACGGTCCAGTGCCGCCTCCGCCCGGATGATGCTGAAGGACTGGCGATAGATGGCCGCGCCATCCGTTTCATAGACATGCGGCATCGGTCACTCCCAAATGGGCCAATATGTCGGAATGGGTGAGGCCAGCCCGCTGCGGCGGCGCGCCAGCCTTGGCATGGCGGGCAAGGTCGTAGCGACCCTCGCGCCCGGTCAGGCACAGGGCCGCCGGCGCGGATCGCGCGCAGCCCTTGGCACAACCGGAGATATGGAGGCGGCCGTTCACATAGGGGGCGATCTGCCGCGCCAGCACGCGCGTCTCGACACTGGCCTGCGGGCAGGAAGGCTGGCCGGGACAGGCATCGACGCGCAGCAGCGGATCGGCCGGATCTTGCAACAGCCCCTCGATCGCCCGGCCCTCCGCACCCTCGGCGATCAGCATCCGCCATGGCGTCAGCCGGATGGCGTGCGGTGCCAACTCCGCCAAAGTCGCTGCGTCGATCTGCCCGAACGGCACGCCATAGATAAAGCCAAGCGCATGCTGCCCCGGCCGCAACGACAGGATAGGCGTCGCCGTCGCCACATCTCCCTGCGCCCAGTCTGGCAATGCCGCCTTGTGCCGCATCATGCGTCCGGCTTCACGGCCGCCACAGGCGACGAACCAGTGGGCCAGCGCCAGCAGCGCATCGACGGCATCGCTCCGCGTTACCGCCACGCCGGTCGGCCGACCGGCCGCGCGCAAAATCAATCCGCCCTGCGCACCCGGCTCGATCCGGAAATCGCCTGCCTTGCCCGTCAACAGAGGTGCGGAGCCGGCATCGATCGCAAAGCCCACTTTGGCCGGTAGATCGGGAAATTCTGCCAGCCGATCGGCCCATTGCGCAGCGATACAGGCCGTATCATCCCCCGCTTCCCAATCCGGCGCGACCAGCAGCGCGCGGCGCGCCTCCATGATCGGATCGGCATGGACGAGGCCCAGAGCTATCAGCCGCCTAATAAGAGGCTCCCAGCCCTGTTCGCTGACACCGCGTATCTGGAGATTAGCGCGGCTGGTCAGGTCGATCAGCCCATTGCCATAGGCCAGGGCTGCGTCACGCAAGCCCGCCAGTTGCGCGCCATCGATCCGTCCCATCATCGGACGCACCCGCACCAGCAGGCCATCGCCCGCCGCCATCGGATGCCAGGCATCGGGGCACCAGCCCTTGATCTGGCTCATGGTGCCTCCCCCACCAAACTGGCGAGAATGGAATTACGCCGCGTGCGCCACAGGCCTGCCGCATGGAGCGCCGCAAAACGCGCCTCCATCGCCGCCAGCGCGCCGGGATTAACGTCGCTCAGGAAAGCACGAACCTCCGCCCGTCCCAGCGTCGCGTCATGATAGAGATCGAACAGATGATTCGGCACGCTGCCTGCCAGATGCGCAAAGGCACCCAGATGATCGAGCGTCGCCGCAAGTTCCGCCCCGCCGCGAAAGCCATGGCGCATCATGCCATCCACCCAGCCGGGATTGGCAGCGCGCGCGCGCACCACGCGGGCAATCTCCTCGGTCAGCGGCCGCGCCGCCAACCGCGCCGGATCACGCGCGTCAAGATGGTAAAGCGCCGCCTTGCCCCCGAGCACCGCCTGCGCGGCGGCGAAGCCCGCCTCATGCGCGGCATAATCGGCGGCCAGCAGCAGGTCGGTTTCGGGCAAATCCTGCGCATGCACAAAGGCATCCGCCGCCGCGACGCGCGCGCGCAGGCCATCCGCATCCCGCACATCCACGTCCAGCGCCTGATCGGACGCGGCGAGCCACGCCTCCCCGGCCGCCCGGCGTGCGTCGTCCGTGTAGGTTTCCGCCGCATCGCCCATGTTCAGCCCATAATGGCCGGGCTGCGGCCCATAGACGCGCGAGGCGGGCGCCATTCCCGCAAAGGGGTTCCAGTCGGTCGGCTCATCCCTGTCACACAAGGCGCGCACCGCCTGCCCGAACAGCACGGGCAGCGTCGGAAAGGCATCGCGGAACAGGCCGGAGACGCGCAATGTCACATCAATGCGCGGCCGATCGAGCATCGCCAGCGGCAGGATTTCTATTCCCGTCACCCGCTCCGACGCGAAATCCCAGATCGGCTTTGCGCCCAGCAGATGCAGCGCCATGGCATAATCCTCGCCCGCCGTGCGCATCGTTGCCGATCCCCACAGGTCGACCACCAGCCCCTTCGGGTAATCGCCATGATCCTGCAAATGGCGGCGGATCAGTTCCTCGGCCAGACGAATGCCCTGCGTATGCGCCGCGCGGGATGGCACGGCGCGCGGATCGACCATGAACAGGTTGCGGCCGGTCGGCAGCACATCGGTCCGCCCGCGATGCGGCGATCCCGACGGCCCCGGCGCAACCCGCCGCCCATCCAGCGCCGCCAACAGGCCATCGCGCTCCGCCACGCCCTGCTCGCCCCGGCCGAAAATATGCAGGCCGTCGCCATATTGGCTTTCCTTAACGTCGCAGACGAAGCGATCGATCCGGCTGATCGCCTCCGCCGGGGACAGGCTGGCGTCGATACCCAGTTCCGCCTCCAGCCCCAGCGCGCGCGATTCCTCGCTTATGTCCGCCTGCAACCGCTGCCGCCGCGCCGGATCAAGCCCATCGGCATTGGAAAATTCGTCGAGCAGCGCCTCGATCCGCCCCAGCCCCGCCCCCTGTCGCGCAGGCGCCAGCGGCGGCGGCGCATGGCCGATCGTCACCGCGCCGATCCGCCGCTTGGCCTGCGCGGCCTCGCCCGGATCATTGACGATGAAGGGATAGATGACCGGCGTCGTCCCGATCAGTGCTTCGGGCCAGCAGGCGTCGGACAGGGCAACCGCCTTCCCCGGCAGCCATTCCAGCGTGCCATGCGCGCCCATATGGACCAGCGCATCGATCCCCTGCGTCCGCAGCCACAGATAGAAAGCGACATAGGCATGGCGCGGGCAGCGCGACAGGTCATGATAGCTGTCGGCGCGATCATGCGTGAGACCACGTTCGGGCTGGAGCGCGAGGATCATCGTGCCGCGCCGCACGGCCGGGAAATGGAAAGCCCCATCCCGCAAATCGGGATCGTTGTCCGGCGCGCCCCATACCACATGCAGATCATCGCGCAGCGCGTCGGGCAAAGACGCCAGCGCACGCCGATAGTCAGCCAGCGACCAGGTCAGATATTCGCGCTGGAGGTCGGCGACCAGATCGCCCGCCACCTCGACCGCATAGCCAGCCCCGGCCAGATCGCCCAGCATCGCCTCCGCCGAAGCGATCGCATCCAGCCCCACCGCATGCGCCATCTGATGCGCCTTGCCGGGATAGGTCGACAGGATCAGCGCCAGTTTCCGCTCCGCCACCGGGCGCTGGCGCAGATGTACCCAAGCCGCCACCCGGTCCACAATGGCCGCGATCCGTGCCGGGTCCGCCCGATGCGCGCCGCGCGCAAATTCCAGCGCCGGGTCGCGCGCCTGCGCTTCCTTGAAACTCGCCACCCCGGCAAACAGCCGCCCATCCACTTCGGGCAGGACGACATGCATAGCGAGGTCAGCGGGCGACAGGCCCCGCGCCGACTCCTGCCACGCCTGCCGTCCCGATGTCGCCAGCGCCAGCTGGAACACCGGCACGCCCGCGCCATCGAGCGGGGTCGTGCCATCCTCTCCCCGCGCGGAAAAGGCGGTGGCATTAATGATCGCGGCGGGCGCATAGGCCTTCACCCAGTCCGCAATCTGATCCCGTATTTCAACCGGTTTGAGCGAGGGCGCGAACAGCCCCACCATGTCGAAGCCCCGCCCGGCAAAGGCATCGCGCAGCGCCTCGAATGGCTGGGTATCCGCAGCCGTCAGATAGGAACGATAGAAGACCAGCAGGATGCGTGGCCGATCCGTCCGGCTTTCGAAAACCGCCGGAGACGCCAGATCGCCATCCCACGCCCCGACCATCGGCAAAGACGCAATCGGCGACTCCGCCCCACCTAGTCCCGCAGCACCCGCCAGCAGCCCCAGCGCCACCTGCGCCGCCACCGCACCGCCCTCGTCACATAGCCGCGCAAGTGCCCGCAACGTCGCAGCCGGCACGGTCGAGGCCGCCTCCAGCCGCGCATCGGGCCGCCCGTCCCCCGGCAGCACCGCCAGCGCGATCCCCCGCGTCAGCGCCAGCGCCTCGACCTGTTGCAGGCCATAGGTCCAGTAGGATGCCCCCCCGATCAGCCGGATCAGGATCGCCTTCGCCCCGAAGAGCGTCCGTTCGATATAGGTATCGACCGACAGCGGATGCGTCAGCGCCGCCAGATTGGCGAGCCGCAGTGTCGGCAACACGCCGCGCGCGCCATGCCAACCCGCCGCAAAGGCGGCCAGATCGCTGTCCGAAAAGGACAGGAAGACAAGATCGGCAGGCGTCTGCCCCAGATCCTGCGGGACAGCCGCTTCCTCGATCCCATGGGTCTCGCGGAAGATGACGTGCATCGGGGTAGCTCAGCCTTCCAGCACGGCCCGGATCGCAGCCTCATCGATGCGATCATGCTCGGCGATCACCACCAAAGCCGTTGCACGCGCTTCGCCAGGCCGCCAGGGCCGGTCATACTGGTGCCGCACCCGCGCGCCGACCGCCTGCACCAGCAGGCGCATCGGCTTGCCGGCCACCGCCGCATAGCCCTTCACCCGCAAAATCTGCTGCTCGCGCGCCAGCCGCTCGATCCGCGCAGTCAGGTCAGCCGGATCGGCAATCTCGCCCAGCGTCAGGACGATACTGTCGAAATCCTCATGCTCATGATCATCCTCGCCATCATGGTGCGATGGACGCGCAGCCAGATCATCCTCCGCCGCCGCATTCAGGCCCAGCAGCACGCGCGGGTCGATCACCCCTTCGACCAGTTCGATCACCGGTAAGGGACGCGGCGTTTCGGCCGCAATCACCGCCCGCGCGGCGGCGACGCCTTCCGGCCCGGCAAGGTCCGCCTTGGTCAGCAGCACCATGTCGGCGCAGGCCAGTTGATCCTCGAACACTTCGGACAGCGGCGTTTCATGGTCGATGCCCGGATCAGCCAGACGCTGCGCCTCCAGCGCTTCCAGATCGGGCGCGAACCGCCCGTCCGCCACCGCCTCCGCATCGGCCAGCGCGATCACGCCGTCCACGGTGATGCGCGACCGGATCGCCGGCCAGTCGAACGCCTTGAGCAACGGCTTGGGCAGCGCCAGCCCTGAGGTTTCGATCAATATATGGTCGGGCCTCGGCTCCAGCGCCAGCAGCGCCTCGACCGTGGGGATGAAATCATCGGCGACGGTGCAACAGATGCAGCCATTGGCCAGTTCGACGATATTTTCCGCCGGGCAATCGGGAATGGCGCAGCTTTTCAATATGTCGCCATCCACACCCAAAGTGCCGAATTCATTGACGACCACCGCGAGCCGACGCCCGCCGGCATTGCGGATCAGATGGCTGATCAGCGTGGTCTTGCCGGCACCCAGAAAGCCGGTGACGATAGTGACCGGCAGCTTGGCCAGATCGGACATGTTATTCTCCCGCGCGCCAAACGACGACAGGCGGGGCTTGCCGGCATCCCCAAGAGACGCCGACCGACGCGCGACGACGGGCGGACGCGACAGGGCGCCCGGCATCCCGCACCGTGTAGCCCCAGCCACACGATTTCGTCGCTCAGACGGAAGAAACTACCGTGCCATGGCCATCCCCTGGACCAGAGCAAGAGCGACCAGACGCCGGCAGGTCTCCTGGCTCGCGGGTCAAGGCTTGATGCGCGCCTTCCCAGACCTTTTGGGGTCCAGTGGCCGCTCTCGCAAGGAGAGCATGCGCATCGCGCTCGCCGCTTACAGTTGCAGGGACAGCCGCGGAATTGAGGAGGCAAGCCCCTCTCACCGCATTCCCATTTAAAGCCCCTTACGGGGCACCGGCGCGATCAATGTTCGTCGCCCTAAACCAAATCGGCCGCCAAGCCAACGCTGTTCAACCAGCCGTCCGCACTTCGATCTCGTCAAAGCGTTTCCAACGATAAATGCCGAAACTCAGCACCCAGCAGAGGATGAACAGGCCGATAATGGCAAAACCCAGACTGTTGAAATTCTCGCCCAGTTCCGCCGCGATCCGCCAAGGGCCACCCTCCAGCCCCAGCTTGTCGCCGATCAGCGCCATCGCCTCGATCCCGCCGATGACGATCGCGACCAGCGCCGAAATCAGGGTGATGGTGATATTGTAATAGAGTTTGCGGATCGGCTTCACGAACGCCCATTCATAGGCGCCCAGCATCACCACCCCGTCCGCCGTATCGACCAGCGCCATGCCGGCGGCGAACAAAGCGGGCAGCACCAGGATCGTGCCGATCGCCATGCCATCGGCGGCCTGACTGGCAGACAGGCCCAATATCGCCACTTCCGTCGCGGTATCGAAGCCCAGACCGAAGATGAAGCCCAGCGGCGCCATATGCCAGCTTGCGCTGACCAGCCGGAACATCGGCCGGAACAGGCGCGCCAACAGCCCGCGATTGCCCAGCAACAGGTCCAGATCCTCCTCGACATAGGCGCCGCCCGCCCGGACATGGGCAAAGCTCTTCCACACCGACCGCAGGATCATCAGGTTCATCGCCGCGATCGCGAACAGGAAGGTCGCCGACACGCCGGTCGCCACGATCCCGCCAACCTCGCGAAAACTCTCGAACCGGGCCAACGCACTGGCCGTCAGCGCGATCGTGACGGAGGCGATAGCGATGATCGCCGAATGGCCGATCGCAAACCAGAAGCCGACGGTGATCGGCCGCTGCCCATCCTGCATCAGCTTGCGCGTCACATTGTCGATCGCAGCGATATGATCGGCATCCACCGCATGGCGCAGCCCCAGCCCCCAGGCGAGCAGCGCCGTCCCCAGCATCAATGGCTGGTCATGAAATTGGGCAAAGGCCCATAGCCAAACGGCGATATTCGCCGCGATCAGCGCGGCCATCAACCCGGTCACGCGATGCCGCAGGCGCGGCGTCGAAGATTTGGACATGTCAGTCATGGGAAAAGGAAACACCCCGGCATCATGCGACAAGACAGGGGCCAGCGCGCATCGACCGGACGCCATCAGCGACCGACGCACGGTTCCAAGGCGGCCCCCGCCGCTCTTTCGTCGCTCAGACGGAGTGATACCGTGCCATGGCCATCCCCTGGACCAGGGCAAGAGCGACCAGACGCCGGCAGGTCTCCTGGCTCGCGGGTCGACGCTTGACGCATGGCCTTCCCGGGCCTCGCAGGATTTAGCGTCCGGCCCAGTGGCTGCCTTCCTTATTTCAGAAAGGCCTATGCGTCGCACTCACCGCTTACAGTTGCAGGGACAGCCGCGGATTTGGGGGACGAGTCCCCCGCACCGCATTCCCTTTTAAAGCCCCTCACGAGGCACCGGCGCGATCGGCGGCCAATGGGTGAACCCATCGGCCGACGCCGGGCATAACCCGGCGTCACCCGCTTGCCAAGCGGGTGAAAGTTCAGCTTTCAGCCCGCCCGTGCCGGGCATCGACACGCAGATGACGGCTGTAAAGCCAGCCGATGCCAATCAGGCTGAAGCCCAGCGCCAGGAAGGATGCGATGCGCGGCAACCCGGTCAGGCCCGATGCATCAAGCAGGAACACCTTGGCCACCGCCCCCAGCATCAGCAACAACGATGCAATCCGCCAGTCGCGTCCACCGCGCCGAATACCCCATAGCAGGAAGCTGATGGCCAGCGCGATCGCCAGAACGGAGCGGCCAATATCCTCACCCGCCGACAGATAGGGCAGGTTCAGCATCGGCCCGCAGAACAACTGGCGCAGCATGGTAAAGGCGAACAGCAGGATCAGGACCATATAGGCGCCTTCGCGATAGCGCATGCAACGCTCGGCCGGTTCTGGCGCCATTCGTCCGACCAGCCACAGCCCGATCAGCGGAATGGCAAAGGCAGGCACCAGCAGGTTGAACAGCGGCACGCTACCCACCGCCTGCGCCGCCCAGAACGGGTTATGCAGCAACAGCGTATAGAGCAAATTATGCGCGATCCCGGCCAGTACCAGCGTCAGGCCGATCTCCCGCTGATTGAACCGGCGCCATGCGGCCCAGCCCGCCATGATCAACAAGCCTTCCCAAAGCGTACGCTCGGCCAGGCCGGCCCGCACGAAGGCGGCATGGTCGGCGATGGCGAAGGCCTGCTTATACAGGATATGCAGGGCGATCATACCGAACAGGCCGGCCGCGATCACCGCCAGTTTCCGTCCGATCAGACCGATCGCCTGCTTCCCCCGGATCACCGCCAGCCCAATGAGCGCGGCCGGCAAGGCAAGGCGAAGCAGCATGTCGACCCTATCGGGCAACAGGCTCACCAGCATCGGCCGCCCCAGCAGCGACAGCATCGCCGGGTCGATCCACGCCAGCAGCGGTTCCGCCGCCCAGAGCAATGTCAGCAGGAACAGGGTCGCCAGCGCAGGCAGCAGGCGCAACGGCGGCAGGCGGCACGCACCCTCGGCCAGCAACGGCAGACCCAGCGCAACGATCGGGGCAAGCCAGAGGACCGGCACCACCTGCGCAAAGGCACCATAAGCGCACAGTGTCGCGACGATCTGCGCCACCAGCCGCCCTTCGGCCAGTCGCGCCCGCCAGGCATAGAGCATCTGGGCCAGCGCCACGCCGCTCCAGCGCAGCAGGGCGATAGCCGGCCCGGCATCCGCGCCAAGGCCGGCAAGTCGGCCAAGCTCGCCCAGCCCCCGATCCCCGGACACCAGCGATGCGACCGCCGTGAAGGCAAAGGCCCAACCGCTATATTCGATCCTCATGTCCCCGGCCCGCGCCGCCAGCAGCAACAGGGCAACCGCGACGATCCCGACCACCAGCGGCAAGGTCCATCCGGCAAGGCCGAAAATCCCGGCAAGGGCCAGCAGGATAGCCGCGCTGGTCGCCAGCAGGGCAAGCCGTGCGTCGTCCCGCCGCGTTGGATTGCGCCAGCCCATCGCCACAGCGACAGCAGGCAAGGCGCTGGCGACAAGCGCGATCAGCGCAAAGCGCAGATCATCGGTCGCCGACCCGCGATAAAAATGCAGCACGCTCACCGCCAGGCCACCCAGCGCCACGCCAGCGACCTGCCCCGCCTCGATCAGCCCACCCGCCGGGCGCCAGAGCCGCCACAACGCGCCGCCGCCGTAGATCATGGCCAGCCCCAGCACGACCAGCATGAAGCTGGAAGCCGCCGGCGCAGGCCAGGCCCCAGCCAGCAACAGCCCCACCGCCAGCCCGACAGGCATTAGGCGGCGCAACGCCGGCTCCCGACCGCTCAGCCAGAGGAAGGCGATCGACAACAGGCCGAACAGCGCCCAGTGCAGCAGCGCAAAACCACCGGTCGCGATCAGCGCCGCCATCTGCGCCGATGCCACCACCGCCGACGCCGCACGGATCAGCGTGGCCCGGCTGCCTGAGAAGGCGAACAGCGGGAAGGCGATGCCGATCGCCAGAATGAGCAGGCCCACCGACAGCGAAGACGCCAAATCCAGCGCGCCCGACAGCAGCAACAGGCTGCCCCAACCCGCGCCACCGATCAGCGCGCCGACACCCAGCCACATCCAGCGCTGCGTCCGTGACAAGGCGCACAGGCCGCCGATGGTGAGCGCCAGATAACAGGACAGCAGCGGAATATTGGGTTCGTCCGCCCCCGCCAGCGCCGGCGCGGCCAGACCACCCACCAGCCCCAGCATGGCACTGGGCGCGCCAAAGCGCAGCGACAGGACCATGGCCAGCGCAGTCACTCCGGCCAGACCGACAAAGGCTGTCCCCGGCCCGACCAGATGATAGAGATTGGCCGCCGCCAATATGACGGCATAAAGGGTGGCAAGACCAGCGCCCGCCAGCGACTGCCGTACGCGGGCATCGCGCACCCGTTCTTCCTGCCGCAGCGCGACTTCCGCGCCAGCGATCAGGCCAGCACCGAAGATCAGGCCCAGCAACACGCGAATGACAGGCGACAACAGGCCGGAATCGATGGAATATTTGACCAGCAGAACACCCGCAACCGCCAGCGTGACACCGCCCGCCCAGATCGGCAGGCGCCGCCCGAACAACTCTTCAAAGCCGAAGGCGGGCCGTGCGGACGCAACATCTTCGATCGACGCGGCATTGACGACTTCCGGCTCCGGCTCGACCTTCGGCTGAACAACCGCCTCTGTCCATGGCGTGCGACGCACCGTGACCACCGGCGTGGGCGTGGGCGGCGAAACCTCCACGCTATCTCGCACCACCCGCACAGGTTCCGGCGCAACGGGTACTGGCAAAGGCTGCGCCTCTGCTTCCAATATGGCGATGCGCGCCTCCAGCGCCATCACGCGACGCCGCGTATCGAACAGCACGGCACCCAATAGGACCAAAAGTAGCACAGCCAGCATGACAGACCTTCCATTCGCCATGGGAGCCTGCTGGATAAGCTCAAATTGAACACTGATCAATTAAAATATTAGACAGTGTTCAATTAAGTTTCTAGAGCCATGCCATGGGCAGACGATCCGACCATAGCCGCGCCGAACTGGAGGCATTGATTCTGGAGGAGGGACACCGCCTGATGGCGGAGGTCGGCTTCGCTCGCTTTTCCGCGCGGGAAATCGCCAAGCGCATCGGCTATACCGTCGGCACGCTCTATAATGTGTTCGGCAGTTATGATCTGCTGGTAGCGACAATCAACACCCACACATTTGAACAATGGGCCTCACATCTGGAAGATCGGCTGGCGGCATCGTCGGCCGACCGGATCGGCACGCTGGTGGAGGGCTATTTCAGCTTTGCCGTCAGCCATTATAATGTGTGGACAGCCATTTATGATCATCGATTGCCAGCCGACATGGCCATGCCGGAAGCGCTCGCAATACGGCGCGGCACCCTTACCGACGTCGTGACGCGCGAGATCGCCGCCGTCTTGCCTGAAAACAGGAAAGGCGAAGCGCCCAGACTGGCGCGCTCCCTGATCGCGACGGTTCACGGCCACTGCACCTTTGCCCTTAACGGCAGTTTCGCCTTATTGGGAGAAACCGAACCGTTGGAACTGGCCACGGCCCGCGTTCGGGAGTCATTGGCTGCGGTCATGGGGATGGCAGAGGCGTCGTAATAACAACAGGCTGGCGACCGTCACGACCGCCCTCTTTTTTGCAACGATCCGTTGAAGTCATTCTATTGGATCGGTAGGGGTAAGACGTACATAAGGCCGCCATGACGCGCCCCTCCCCCTTGTCCCTGCGGATCGACCCATTCCTGCTGTGGCTGGTCGCCACGGTCGGATGCGCATCGTTGCTACCCGCGGAAGGACAGACAGCAGCGGCCGTCGATATTCTGGCGGATTGCGCCATTGCCCTGCTCTTTTTTCTGCACGGCGCCAAATTGTCTCGCGACGCCATTCGTCAGGGCGCTGGAAATTGGCGGCTGCATCTGCTGGTCTTTGGCTCTACCTATATTCTGTTCCCTGTCGTGGGGATCACGCTGACGCTACTGCTGAGGGGATGGATCGATCCCGTGCTCGCGTCGGGCCTTCTCTATCTGACCTTGCTGCCATCGACCGTGCAGTCCTCAATCGCCTTTACGGCCATCGCCGGTGGCAATGTCGCTGCTGCCGTGTGTAGTGCGTCCCTTTCCAACCTGATCGGCATCGTGCTGACGCCCTTATGGGTCGCGCTGGCGCTGCATGTCGGCGGCAGCGGCGGCTCGGCAGCGCTCCATTCTGTTCAGAGCATCGCATTGCAATTGCTGCTCCCCTTCATCGCCGGCCATCTGCTGCGCCCATTGATCGGCGGTTTCATCGATCGTAATAAGGGGATATTGGCGCCGGTGGATCGCGGTTCGATCCTGCTCGTCGTCTATTCCGCCTTCAGCGCGGCGGTCGTTGGCGGCATCTGGACGCAGGTCGGCTTTGGTGACTTGCTGATCCTGTTGCTGCTCAGTTCGCTCATTCTAGCAATCGTCATGGGCGCCAATATCGGTGTTGCGCGCCTTTTCAGCCTGCCTCGTGAAGATGCGATCGTGCTGCTCTTCTGCGGATCGAAGAAGAGCCTGGTGTCGGGCGTGCCCATGGCCGGCGCTTTGTTCCCCGCTGCGCAGGTCGGGCCATTGATCCTGCCGCTGATGATCTTTCACCAGTTGCAGCTTTTCCTCTGCGCCGCCCTCGCCATGCGCTTCCGCCGCCAAGAGGAAAGCATCGTACCCTCCTCCTTGCCCCGCACAGAGGCGGAAATCAGCCGCGCTGCGGCAGAAATCGACCTGCCAATCGATCCGGCCTGCATGCCCGGCGTGGTCGCTAACATGGCACTGCTCGATCATCATGTCGGGATTATGCTGGCCAGCGACGGGAAAGACGCCGCATGACCGGAACCGTCGCCATCGCCCAGGCTGTACGCAGCGGCCGCCTGTCTGCGGTTTATCATGTCGAACAATGCCTGATCAGGCTGGCGGAGCGCGCATCCCCGCTCTGCGCCGTCACCCGGACGCTGGCCGATCGCGCGCGGCAGGAGGCACAGCGGATCGACGCGCTGGTGGCGGCCGGCGGTGATCCGGGACCGCTGGCCGGCGTACCCTATGGCGTGAAGGACTTGTTCGACGTCACCGGCCTACCGACCACAGCGGGGTCGCGCCTCTATGCCGACGCCCCGCCGGCTGCCAGCGATGCAGCAGCCATCCGCAAACTGCGTGATGCCGGCGCGGTGCTGATCGCCACGCTCAACATGGATGAGTTTGCTTATGGTTTTGCAACCATTAACGCGCTGCATGGCACCACCCGCAACCCGCACGACCTGACGCGACTGGCGGGCGGATCGTCTGGCGGATCGGCGGCGGTCGTAGCTGCTGGCCTGCTGCCCTTCTCGCTCGGCTCCGACACCAACGGGTCGATCCGCGTCCCCGCCAGCCTGACCGGACTCTATGGCCTGAAACCCACCCATCGCGATCTGCCCATGGGCGGCGTCTTTCCTTTCGCCGACAGTTTCGACGATATCGGCCCCTTTACCGGATCGTTGGCGGACATGGCGCTCCTCTGGGAGATATTGAGCGGCCGCTCCGCTACGGAAGAGGATCGACCGCTGCGCATCGCGCGCCTCGGTGGGCGTTTCGCCGACAATGTCGATCCCGAACAGGTCGCCGCGATGGATGCCATCGCGCCCAACGCCCCGGTCATCACTCTGCCCGACATCGCCCGTGCGCGATCCGCCGCCTTCCTGATCACCGCATTTGAGGGCGGCCGTCTGCATCAAGACGCCTTGACACGCAACGCAATGCTGTTCGATCCGCAAGTGCGCGACCGCCTAATCGCGGGCGCTCTGCTGCCTCATGATCTTTATGAAAAGGCACAGGCTTTCCGTATCAGATTCATCAACGGAGTGGCAGACCTGATAGCGCCCTATGATGTGCTGATCGCCCCGGCCACGCCTTGTTCCGCGCCTTTAGTCGATGATCCCCGCATCCTCATCGATGGCGCGATGAGTGCGGCGCGCGCGGATCTGGGCATTCATAGCCAGCCGATCAGCTTCACCGGCTTCCCATCGCTCGCCGTTCCGCTCTATCGTCCCGGACGACTGCCATTGGGTCTGCAATTGATCGGCAAGCCGGGCACCGAACCGGCGCTGTTTCAATTCGCGGCCCAACTGGAGCAAAAGGGCATCACCGGCGTCAGTCTGGCGACCGGCACATATTCGGGGGATATTGCATGATGCAGCCGCAAATCGCGGAAACGGAGGCGCCAGCGCCGCCGGCGGGCACGCTGGATCGCTATTTTGGCCTCAGCCAGCGGGGCACATCCGCACGGACGGAAATATTGGCGGGGATCACCACCTTCCTTACCATGGCCTATATCGTTCTGGTCAATCCGGCTATATTGGGCGCAGCCGGAATGCCGGTCGCTTCAGTCGCGGCCGCCACCTGCTTTGCCGCCGCCTTCGCTTCCATCCTGATGGGGCTGACCGCCAATGTGCCGCTGGCGCTCGCACCGGGCATGGGCCTCAATGCCTATTTCGCCTTTACTGTCGTCGGCCAGATGGGCGTGCCATGGCCGATCGCTCTGGGCTGCGTCTTCCTTTCCGGCGTCGCCTTCCTCATCCTGACCGCAACCGGCGTCCGGCAACTGATCGTGGCCGTCATCCCCACCTATTTGTTCGCGGCGGTCGCTGGCGGCATCGGGCTATTCATCGGCTTCATCGGCCTGAAGAACGCCGGGATCGTCGGCGCCAATCCGGCAACCTTCGTGGCGCTGGGCGATCTCAAGTCCCCTGGCGCAGCGCTTGCGCTGCTGGGGCTGCTGGTGATCGGCACCCTGTCCGTCTGGAATGTCCGCGGCGCGATGCTGATCGGTATCGTCGCCACGACGATCGTCGGCTGGCTGACCAGCATGGTGACGGTGAAACCCGAACCCTACAGCCTCGACGCGCTGACCGGCACGGCGTTCAAGCTGGACCTGCCCGGCGTGTTCGGCCTGACCGGCAGCCATGGCCTTGGCCTCCTCGAAATCCTGTTCGTCTTCCTCTTCGTCGACCTGTTCGACAATATCGGCACTTTGGTCGCCGTCACCAAGCGCGCAGGGATAATGGACGCGGCGGGGCGCATCCCCGGCCTCAACCGCATCCTTACCACCGATGCCATCGCCACGGTGGTCGGGTCGATGGCCGGCACCAGCACCGTCACCTCCTATGTCGAAAGCGCAGCTGGCGTGCAGGCGGGCGGACGCACCGGGCTGACCGCCGTCGTCACCGGCATCCTGTTCCTTCTGACCATGTTCGTCGCCCCCTATGCGCAACTGGTGCCGCTGGCCGCGACGGCGCCTGCGCTCATCATCGTTGGCGGCCTGATGCTGCTGCCGCTGACGGAGGTCGAGTGGGAAGACCCCATGTCGGCTATCCCCGCCTTCCTGACAGTCGCCATGATCCCGCTCACCTTCTCGATCGCCAATGGCCTCGCCTTCGGCATCACCGCCCATGCGGCCTTGAAGGCTTTGCGGGGCACGGCCACGCGCAAGGACTGGTTCCTTTTCCTGCTCGCCGGCCTTTTCGTCATTCGCTTCGTTTGGATGGGAGCCGCCTGATGCGCGTCCTCGCCTTCACTCTGCTGGCGCTCGCCGCCCTTCCCGCCCCGGCGCTTGCCCGCAAGCTGGACAGCACGCCCCGCACCGTCGTCATGACCGCCTTCCCCCCCGAATGGGACGCGCTGGTCAAGTCCGTGGACAAGCCGAAGAGCTACAAGATTAACGGTCTTACCTTCCTGACCGGCAAAATGGCGGGAAAACCGGTGCTGCTGATGCAGAGCGGCGTGTCGATGGTGAACGCCGCGATGAACACGCAGTTGGTGCTGGATCGCTTCACCGTGCGGCGCATCGTCTTTTCCGGCATTGCCGGTGGAGTCGATCCCGGCCTGTCGATCGGCGACGTCATCGTGCCGCAGGATTGGGCGCAATATCTGGAAGTCTCCTTCGCCCGCAAGACCGGCGATAGCTGGAAAGTGCCCGAAGCGGTCGATGCGGATGCGCCCGCCAATTGGGGCATGATGTTCCCGCGCGGCGTGCGCATGGGCAATGCCACGGAAGCGGTAAAGCGCCATTACAGCTTTGGCGTCGATCCGGCCCTGTTCGATCTGGCGAAGAAGGTTGCGGGCGATGTGAAGCTGGAACGCTGCGTCCGGAATGAAGCCTCCGCCTGTCTGCCGCATGATCCCAAGATCGTCGTTGGCGGCACCGGCGTTTCGGCGGGCGTCTTCGCCGACAATGCCGAGTTCCGCGATTATCTGGCATCGGCATGGAAGGCCCGCGTGCTCGACATGGAAAGCGCGGCGGTGGTGCAGGTCGCCTATGCAAATCAGGTGCCGACGATCGTCTTCCGCAGCCTGTCGGACCTGGCCGGTGGCGACGCGGGCGAAAACCAGATGGTCGCCTTCATGGCGCTCGCCTCGGTCAATAGCGCGCATGTCGTCCACGCCTTCGTCGCGGAGTTGCCCAACTGATGCCCCTGAGGACCATATCCGCCCATAACGGCATGGTCACATCGCCGCATGTTTTGGCGAGCGATGCGGGTTTGTCGGTGTTGCGGGACGGTGGGAGTGCGGTTGATGCGTGCGTGGCGGTGGCTGCGACGTTGGCGGTTGTGTATCCGCATATGACCGGGATCGGGGGTGATGGTTTCTGGGTGATGCGCGAGCCGGATGGGCGGGTGCATGCGATCCATGGCTGCGGCGGCGCGGCGGGGGCGGCGGATCTGGCGCTCTATGCGGGGCTGGAAGCGGTGCCGACGCGCGGACCGCTGGCGGCGAACACGGTGGCAGGCACCATATCGGGCTGGGCGGCGGCGCTGGAGGGCGGAAGGTTGCCGCTCTCACGCCTGCTGCGCGATGCTTGTCGCCATGCCCGGGCCGGCGTGGCGGTGACGGCGGGCGGCGCGGGCATCGCTGCGGCCAAGGGCGACGAGTTGCGGGGGCAGCCGGGCGCTTATGCGGCGATCTTCGAACCGGAAGGCCAGCCTTTGGTTGAGGGCGATGTTCTGCGCCAGCCCCAACTGGCCGACACGCTGGAACGGCTGGCGACCGAGGGTCTGGAGAGCTTCTACACCGGCGCGCTGGCCGCCGACATCGCCGCCGATCTCGCCTTGCTGGGCAGCCCGGTGTCCGCCGCCGATCTGGCCGCGCATGTCGCCACACGCCCCGATCCGCTGCATGCCGCGATCGGGGGCGCGACCCTCTATAACAGCGCGCCGCCCACACAGGGCTTCGCCTCGCTGCTGATCCTGGCTTTGTTCGACCGGCTTCAGGCGCAGCAGGCCGATGGCTTCGACCATGTCCATGGGCTGGTGGAGGCGACCAAGCAGGCGTTCCTGATCCGCGACGTCCATGTCGGCGATCCGGCGTTCCATGATTATGACTGGCAGGGCCTGCTGGACGATCCCGCCGCCCTGGATGCGCTGGCGGGCAAGATCGATCCCGCCCGCGCGCTGCCCTGGCCGCAGCCTTCCCAATATGGCGATACCTGCTGGTTCGCGGCGGCCGATGGCGAAGGCCGGCTCGTATCCTGCATCCAGTCCACCTATCATGAGTTCGGATCGGGGCTGGTGCTGCCGAAGACCGGCATCATCTGGCAAAATCGCGGCAGCAGCTTCCGCCTGGCGGAAAGCGGCTGGAATGCGCTGAGGCCCGGGCGCAAGCCTTTCCACACGCTCAACCCCGCGCTGGCCGTCTTCGACGATGGCCGGGTCATGGCCTATGGCACGATGGGCGGCGAGGGCCAGCCCCAGACGCAGGCTGCGCTCTTCACCCGCTATGCCCGCTATGGCGTGGATGTGCAGGAGGCGATCAGCCGGCCCCGCTGGCTGCTGGGCCGCACCTGGGGCGAACAGTCGACCACGCTCAAGCTGGAGGACGGGTTTGACGAGAGCCTCTATGCCGACCTCATTGCCGCGGGCCATGATGTCGAGCGGGTCGGCCCGCTGACCGCGATGATGGGCCATGCCGGCGCGATCATACGCCATCCCGACGGACGGCTGGACGGCGCGACCGATCCGCGCAGCGATGGCGGGGTTGCGGCATGGTAGGGGCCAAAGACCAGGCCGGCGGACACCGCGCGGTCGCGCGCTGCGACGCGCTGGGCGTATCGCCCTATAGCGACATGGAGGGCGGCCTGTACCGCGCCTATCTGACGCCGGCCTATGCCGCGGCGCAGACGGCGCTGGCCGGCTGGATGGAGGAAGCGGGCATGACCGTGCGGCGCGACGCCGCCGCCAACCTCATCGGCCGCTATGCAGGCAGCGACGCCGGCGCCCCGGCGCTGCTGATCGGCAGCCATCTCGACAGCGTGCGCGATGCCGGCCGCTATGACGGGCCGCTGGGGATCATGCTGGGGGTGGAGGCGGTCGCCGCGCTGCACCGGGCCGGCCGACGCATGCCCTTCGGAATCGAGGTCATCGCCTTTGGCGACGAGGAAGGATCGCGCTTTCCCGCCGCCATGCTGACCAGCCGGGCGGTGGCCGGCACGCTCTCCCCGGACGCGCTCGACCTGCGCGATGGCGATGGCGTGGCGTTGCAGGACGCAGGCATCGACATTGATAGCTATCTCTCCGCCATGCGCGCGCCCGGCACGACGCTCGCCTATCTGGAGGCGCATATCGAACAGGGACCGGTGCTGGAGGCGCAGGGTCTGGCCATCGGAACCGTGACCGGCATCGCGGCGCAGTTGCGCTTTGCGGCGACCGTCACCGGACAGGCCAACCATGCCGGCACCACCACCATGGGCCTGCGCCGCGACGCAATGACCGGCGCGGCGCAGATGATGCTGGCGATCGAGCGCATCGCTTGCGACGACGCCTCCGATCTGGTCGCCACGGTGGGCCGGGTCGAGGCGCTGCCGGGCGCGGCCAATGTCATTCCGGGCGAAGTGCGCTTCACCATCGACGTGCGATCGGGGGAGGAAGCGCGGCGCAACCGCGCGGCGCAGGCGATCCGCGTCGCGCTGGAAGAGATTGCCGCCGCGCGCGGCCTTCGCCTGTCGGTGACGCAGGTGCACGACCTGCCGGCCAGCCCCTGCGACCCGGCGCTCATGGACCTGATGGACGCGGCGATCGCCGACGCCGGCCAGCCGCCCTTCAGCCTCGTGTCGGGCGCGGGCCATGATGCGATGGTGATGGCGGCGCTGTGCCCCACCGCGATGCTGTTCATCCGCTGCCGGGACGGGATCAGCCATAATCCGGCCGAGCATGTCGATCCCGCCGATGTGGACATCGCACTGCGGGCGATGACGGGCTTTATCGAGAAACTGGGAGAGACTTTTGCCGACGCCTGACGCCCCATGCGATCCGACCCTCTTTGGCGAGATCGATCCGCCCCAGCGGCTGCTGATGGGGCCGGGACCGGTCAACGCCCACCCCCGGGTGCTGCGCGCCATGTCGGCCGATCTGCTGGGCCAGTTCGATCCCGAGATGACCGGCTATATGAACCAGGTCATGGCGCTCTATCGCCCGATTTTCGGCACGCATAATCGCTGGACCATGCTGGTGGACGGCACCGCGCGCGCGGGGATAGAGGCGGCGCTGGTCAGCCTGGTCGCGCCGGGCGACACGGTGCTGGTGGTGAACTTCGGCCGGTTCGGGCTGCTGCTGGGCGAGATATTGGGCCGCATCGGCGCGGTGATCGAGACGGTCGACGCGCCCTGGGGCGAGGTCGTGCCGCTGGACGCCATCGCCGCCGCCATCGAACGGACCGCGCCCAAAGTGGTCGCCACCATCCATGGCGATACCTCCACCACCATGGCGCAGCCGCTCGATGGGCTGGGCGATCTCTGC
Source organism: Sphingobium rhizovicinum (assembly GCF_042647625.1). NCBI lineage: Bacteria > Pseudomonadati > Pseudomonadota > Alphaproteobacteria > Sphingomonadales > Sphingobiaceae > Sphingobium > Sphingobium rhizovicinum. The sequence continues at coordinate 2,188,245 of NZ_JBHRVU010000004.1, forward strand.
CATGCGGCGGGCGCTCTGCTCTATGTCGATGCGACCGCGACGATCGGGGGCATGGAACTGGCCAGCGACCGCTGGGGCGCGGACATCGTTACCGGCGGCCTGCAAAAATGCCTGGGCGGCCCTTCCGGATCGGCCCCCATCACCATTTCCGATCGCGCGGCCGACCATATCTTCACCCGCCGCCATACCGAAGCGGGCATCCGCGCCCCCGGCATGGTCGATGGCAGCGGCCCGCGCATCGGCTCCAACTATTTCGATCTCGCCATGATCATGGATTATTGGAGCGAGAAGCGGCTCAACCATCATACCGAGGCGACCTCGATGCTCTATGCCGCGCGCGAATGCGCCCGGATCATGCTGGGCGAAGGGCTGGAGGCGCGCTATGCCCGCCATGCCGCCGCCAGCCGGGCGATGAGCGCCGGGCTGCGCGCCATGGGTCTCACCCTCTTTGGCGAGGATGCCCATCGCATGACCAATGTGACCGGCGTCTATATTCCCGAGGGCGTGGATGGCGATCGGGTGCGCACCGCGATGCGCGAGACGTTCGAGATCGAGATCGGCACCGCCTTCGGTCCGCTCGCCGGGCGCATCTGGCGGATCGGGGCGATGGGTTATAACGCCATGCAGCACAAGATATTGATCACGCTGGGCGCACTGGAAGCCTGCCTGCGGATGGAAGGCTATCGCCTGCCTGCGGGCGCGGCGGTGACGGCGGCGATAGAGGCGTGGCGCGCATGAGCGATCCCCGTGATCTGATCGGCTATGGCCAAACCCCGCCCGATCCGCGCTGGCCCGGCGGGGCCAGGATCGCCGTGCAGTTTGTCGTCAACTATGAGGAAGGGGCGGAGAACAGCGTCCTCAATGGCGACAAGGGGTCCGAAGCCTTCCTGTCCGAAATGGTCGGCGCGCACAGCCATCCTGATCGGGCGATGGCGATGGAGAGCCTCTATGAATATGGCGGCCGCGCCGGCTTCTGGCGGCTGCACCGGCTCTTCACCGATCGCGGCCTGCCGGTCACGGTCTTCGGCGTCGCCAACGCCATGGCGATGAACCCGCAGGCGGTTGAGGCGATGCTGGCCGCCGATTGGGAGATCGCCAGCCACGGCCTCAAATGGATCGACTATCAAAGCGTGCCCGAAGACGTCGAGCGGGATCATATCGCGCAGGCGATCGCGCTGCACGAAAAGCTGACCGGCAGCCGGCCGCTCGGCTGGTATCAGGGCCGCACATCGCCCAACACGGCGCGCCTGATCCGCGAGGAAGGCGGCTTTACCTATGACGCCGACAGCTATGCCGACGATCTGCCTTATTATCATCAGGGCCAGCTGATCGTCCCTTACACGCTCGACGCCAACGATATGAAGATGGTGGCCTATAACGGCTTTACCGAGGGCGAGCAGTTCTTCCGCTATCTGCGCGATACGTTCGACCAGCTGGCGCAAGAAGGCGGGCGGATGATGTCGGTCGGCCTGCATGGCCGCATCGCCGGGCGTCCCGGCCGCGCCCGCGCGCTCGCCCGGTTCCTCGATCATGTCACCGTCAGCGGCGACGCCTGGGTCGCGCGCCGCATCGACATCGCCCGCCATTGGATGGAGGTTCACCCGCTATGAAAATCGACGACCCCGATCTGCTTGCCGAAATGACCGCGGCCTTCGCCGAATATGAGCGCGCGCTGATGGAGGATGACATCCCGGCCATGGACGCGCTGTTCCACGACGCGCCCACCACCAACCGCTATGGCGTGGGCGAGGTGCTCTACGGCATCGACGCCATCCGCGCCTTCCGCAAGGGCCGCGGCGGATCCCCCCAGCGCACCCTCGGCAAGGTCGCCATCACCATATATGGCGACAATTTCGCGACGGCCGACGCAGAGTTCTTCCGCAACAACAACGACCGCCGTGGTCGCCAAACCCAAAGCTGGGTCAAGTTCCCCGATGGATGGAAGGTCGTCTCAGCCCATGTATCCCTCGAGGGAAACACACATTGAGCGCGCTGTTCGAACATAGCCCCTGGATCGAGGCGCGCGCCAACGCGCGACCGTCATCCGGCGATCGCTGGGCGGATCTGATGGCGGTGGTCCACAGCGCCAGCAGCGAGGAACAGATGGCCCTGATCCGCGCCCATCCCGAACTGGCGGGCAAGGCGGCGATCGACAAGACGCTGACCGAAGCGTCAGCGGCCGAACAGGCGAGCGCCGGGCTGGATCGCCTGACGCCGCAGGAATATGTGCGCTTTCATGACCTCAACGCCGCCTATCAGGATCGCTTCGATTTTCCGTTCATCATCTGCGTGCGACTGACCGACAAGGCGGGTATATTGGCGGCCATGGAACAGCGGCTGCGCCATGATCGCGACGCCGAGATCGCAACCGCAATCGAACAGATTGGCGAAATCGTGCGCCTGCGCCTGAAGGACATGGCGGCATGAACGGGCTGGCTGCGCTGGAGACGGACCTCGCCCGGCAACTGAGCCTGATCGGCTTTGGCGGCGCGGACTGGACGCGGGCGCGCGCCCATCCACAAGGCCATGTCCATGACGTCGTCATCGTCGGCGGAGGACAGAGCGGGCTGGCCGCCGCCTTTGGCCTGTTGCGCGAGCGTGTGTCCAACATATTGATTATCGACGAAAGCCCCGAAGGCTTTGAAGGCCCGTGGGAAAGCTATGCGCGGATGATCACGCTGCGCACGCCCAAGACGCTCAATCCCATCGACTTCGGCGTGCCCGCGCTCACCTATCGCGCCTGGTGGGAGGCGCAGCACGGCGCGCAGAGCTGGGACGCGGTGGACAAGATCGCGCGCGGCGACTGGATGGAGTATCTGCGCTGGTATCGCCGGGTGCTGGCCCTGCCGGTGCGTAACGAGACGCGCCTGACCCTGATCGAACCGCTGGGGAACGGCCTGCACCGGCTGCATCTGGATGGACAGGAAGCTCTGCTGGCGCGCAAGGTCATATTGGCGACCGGCATTCAGGGCGGGGGCGAATGGCATACGCCTGCCATGATCCGCGACGCCCTGCCCCGCAGCCTTTATGCCCATACCAGCGAGGCGATCGACTATGCCGCGCTGGCGGGCAAGCGGATCGGCATATTGGGCGGCGGCGCATCCGCCTTCGACAATGCGAACCATGCCCTGTCGCTGGGCGTGGCGCAGGCGCATGTCTTCATCCGCCGCGCGATATTGCCACGCATCAACCCCATCCGCTTCATGGAGCGGGTCGGCTTCACCGGACGCTACCCCGCTTTGTCGGATGCGGAAAAATATGCGGTGATGGCGAGCTTCCTTGGCCACAACCAGCCGCCGACCAACGACACGTTCGCGCGGGCGGCCAGTTGGCCCGGTTTCGACCTGCATCTGGGATCGCCATGGATCGCGTGCGAACAACGAAATGGACAGGTGCGCGTCATGACGCCGCAGGGGCATCATGACTTTGATTTCGTGGTGCTTTCAACCGGACTGATCAGCGATCCCGGCCTGCGCCCGGAACTGTCTCAGATCGCGCCGCATATTGCGCGCTGGGCCGATCGCTACACACCGCCTGCAGGCGATGCCAATGCCCTGATCGACGCGCATCCCTATCTTGGCCCCGGTTTCGAACTGACACCGCGTGAAGAAGGCGATGCGACGCAGCTTCATGGTCTGTTCGCCTTCAACTATTCTGCGCTCATCAGCCTTGGCCTTTCCGCCTCCGCCTTGTCGGGGCTTCAGACCGCGCTGCCCCGCCTGATCCGGGGTGTGACCGATCAGCTGTTTCTGGACGATCGGGACGCGCTGATCGCCGATCTGATCGCCTATGACGAAAATGAATTTCTGGGCCAATGGCCCCGTCAGGAGGCGGCGGAATGACCAGCCTGTCCACCCATGTCCTCGACACCGCCCATGGCTGCCCGGCTGAAGGCGTGTCGCTGCAACTGCTGTCCGACACCGGAGCGTTGCTGTTCGCCGGAACAACCAATGCGGACGGCCGCTGCCCCGGCATCCCGCCGATCGAACCGGGCCGCTATCGGATAAGTTTCGCGGTCGCCGCTTATTATCGGGCGCGCGGCACGATGCTGGCCGATCCGCCCTTTCTGGACATCGTCACTGTCGACTTCGGTGTCGCGGACGAAGGCCATTATCATGTCCCGCTGCTGGTATCGCCCTATGGCTATTCCACCTATCGGGGCAGTTGAGATGAGCGGCGTTCATTTTCTGCTGGATGGCGCGATCGTCGAGATTGCGGATGTCGATCCGACGGCCACGCTGCTGGACCATCTGCGCTATCGCATGGGGCGCACCGGCACCAAGGAAGGCTGTGCCGAGGGCGATTGCGGCGCCTGCACCGTGCTGATCGGCGAACTGACAGGCGACGCGATCGACTGGCGCGCGGTCAATGCCTGCATCCTGTTCCTGCCGATGCTGCATGGCAAGGCGCTGATGACGGTCGAAAGTCTGGGGCCGGAGAAAGCGCTCAATCCCCTGCAATCCTGCATGGCGGCCAATGGCAGTTCGCAATGCGGTTTCTGCACGCCTGGCTTCGTCATGTCGCTGCATGGCCGCTGCATCGGCGCGCGCGGGCATGAATTGCCGGTCGGCGATGTGCTGGCGGGCAATTTGTGCCGTTGCACCGGCTATGGCCCAATATTGGAGGCGGCCGAAAAGGTGCCGTCGCTGTCGCACGACGATGCCGCAACGATCGCAGCATTGGAAAGACTGGCGTCAGATGAAACGGTGTCGGGCCAGTATGGCGACCGGCGCTGGTTCATCCCCCGCACCGTCGAGGCGCTGGCCGATTTGCTGGCGAAACATCCCGACGCGCGGCTGGTGGCGGGGGCGACCGACGTTGGCCTGTGGGTGACGAAGGGGCTGCGCACGCTGGAAACGCTGATCTTCATCGGCGGCATCCCCGAATTGCAGCAGATGACCGAAAACCGGGATGGCCTGACCATTGGCGCCGGGGTGCGTTACGCCGACGCCCATGCCGCCTTTGCCCGTCTGCACCCGGATATGGGCGAACTGGTGCGGCGGATCGGCGGGTTGCAGGTGCGCAATGCCGGCACGGTTGGCGGCAACATCGCCAACGGATCCCCGATCGGCGACGGTCCACCGGCGCTGATCGCACTAGGCGCGACGCTGACTCTGCGCAGCGCCATGGGGCGGCGGACGATGCCGCTGGAGGAGTATTTCCTGGCCTATGGCCAGCAGGATCGCCGTCCGTTCGAGTTCATGGAAAGCATCCATGTGCCCCGTCCGGCACCGACCGACATCATCCTGATCGGCAAGTTGTCGCGGCGGTTCGACAGCGATATTTCGGCAGTGTGCGGCGCGATCATGCTGCGCATGGAGGGCGGTCGGATCGCGGACACGCGCGTCGCCTTTGGCGGCATGGCGGCCACGCCCCGCCGTGCTGCAACGTGCGAGGCCGCATTGATCGGCCAGCCTTTCAGCGAAGCCGCCATCGACAGCGCCATTGCGGCCCTGAACGAGGATTATAGTCCGCTGAGCGATGTGCGCGGCAGCGCCGCCTACCGCATCGAAGCGGCGGCCAGCCTGTTCCGGCGACTGTGGCACCGGGAAGCCGGCGCGGCCGTGTCGCTGCTGGCGCTGGAGGCGGAACATGGCTGAGCGCGATCCCGTCTGGCCAGCGCTGGCCAAGCCGTCCAATCCGCATGACAGCGCGCCGCTGCATGTCAGCGGCCTCGCCCGCTATGCCGACGACCTGCCCGAACCGGCAGCCATGCTGCACCTTGCCTTCGGGCAGAGCAGCCAGGCCCATGCGCGCATCACCGCGATCGACCTGTCGGCCGTGCGCGCCGCGCCGGGCGTAGTGGCGGTCTATACCGCCGCCGACATTCCCGGCGCCAATGACGTCAGTCCCGTCGCGGGCGACGACCGATTGCTGGCCGACGGCGAGGTGCTGTTCGTGGGGCAACCCATTTTCCTGATCGCGGCCACCAGCCAGCGCGCCGCGCGGCAGGCGGCACGCCTCGGCAAGATCGACTATGATCCCCTCCCCGCGCATCTGAGCGTCGAACAGGCGCGCGCCGCCGCCTCTTTGATCGAACCGACCCAGCATATGGCGCGCGGCGATGCTGATGCGGCGCTGGACGCCGCACCGCTGCGCCTGGCCGGCGGTTTCGACATGGGCGGTCAGGATCATTTCTATCTGGAGGGGCAGGTCGCGGTCGCGACACCGGGCGAGGATGGGCAGATGCATGTCCTCTCTTCCACCCAGCATCCCAGCGAAGTGCAGCATCTGGTCGCCCATATGCTCCACCGCAGTTCTGCCGATGTGACGGTGGAGGTGCGGCGCATGGGCGGCGCATTCGGCGGCAAGGAAACGCAGGCCGCCCTCTTCGCCGCAGCCGCCGCGCTGGTCGCGCACAAGACCGGACGCCCGGCCAAGTTCCGCTGCGACCGCGACGACGACATGGTGATGACCGGCAAGCGCCATGATTTCCGCGTCGATTATGAGGCGGGTTTTGACGGCCAGGGGCATGTTCTCGCTCTCAAGCTTCGCCTCGCCTCCCGCTGTGGCGCGACCGTGGACCTGTCGCCTGCAATCAACGATCGGGCGATGTTCCATGCCGATAATTGCTATTATCTGCCTGCTATCACGATCGCGTCGGAACGGCTGAAGACCCATATGGTGTCCGCCACCGCCTTTCGCGGATTTGGCGGGCCGCAGGGCATGCTGGCGATCGAGCGGATCATGGACGATGTCGCCGCGCATCTGGGCGTCGATCCGCTCAGCGTCCGCATCGCCAATCTTTATGGTCCCGGTCGCGACGTCACCCCTTATGGCATGACGATTACGGACGATATTGCGCCGCAACTGATCGCGCGGCTGCGCGCCGATGCCCGTTATGATGCGCGGCGGGAGGCGATCGCCGCCTTCAATGCAGCCAATCCGGTGCTCAAGAAAGGCATTGCGCTGACCCCGGTGCGCTTTGGCATCAGCTTCACCACCACTCACCTCAATCAGGCGGGTGCGCTGGTCCATGTTTATGCCGATGGCAGCATCCAGATCAATCATGGCGGCACCGAAATGGGCCAGGGCCTGTATATCAAGGTGGCGCAGGTGGTGGCCGATGTATTTGCCGTACCGGTCGGGCAGGTGCGTATCACCGCGACTCGCACCGACAAGGTGCCCAACACCTCCGCCACGGCCGCATCGTCTGGCGCGGACCTCAATGGCATGGCCGCCTATAATGCGGCGATGACGATCCGGGATCGATTGACCGCCTTTGCCGCGCGCAGCTTCGGCTGTGCGGAGGAGGCCGTTCATTTCACGCCGGACGGCGTGCAGGTCGGCCCCGAACAGATCGACTTCGGCGCGCTCGCGCGCAAGGCGCATATGGGGCGCATCTCGCTATCCTCGACCGGCTATTATGCGACGCCCGACATCGCCTATGACCGCGCCGCGCATAAGGGGCGGCCATTCTATTATTTCGCCTATGGCGCGGCGGTGGCGGAAGTCGCGATCGATACGCTGACCGGCGAGCATAAGGTGCTGGCGGTCGATATATTGCATGATGTCGGCAAATCGCTGAACCCCGTCATCGACATCGGCCAGATCGAGGGCGGCTTCCTGCAAGGACAGGGCTGGCTGACCACCGAGGAGCTGGTGTGGGACGACAAGGGCCGGCTGCTGACCCACTCCCCCGCCACCTACAAGATCCCGACCGCGTCGGACCGGCCCCGCCATCTGTCCATCCGCCTGTGGGATGGAGAGAATGTGCAACCGACCATCAACCGGTCCAAGGCCGTGGGCGAGCCGCCCTTCATGCTGGCCAATTCGGTTTTTTCTGCGCTCAATCAGGCGATTGCCGCGACCGCACCGAACAAGCGCGCCCTGCCCGCGCTCGACGCGCCGGCCACGCCCGAACGCATATTGCGCGCGATTGCGAGCAACCGCGCAGCATGAGCGAATGGCTGACATGGATCACGGACGTCGCGACGCAGGAACCCGCCGCGCTGGTCAGCGTGCTGGCGAGCGAGGGATCGGCTCCGCGTGGCGCGGGCACGCGCATGCTGGTCAGCGCCGACCGGCTGTTCGGTACGATCGGCGGCGGTCAGCTGGAGCATCGGGCGATAGAGCAGGCGCGCGCCATATTGGATTTGCCGCCGGGCCATTGGCGGGTTCAGGATTATCCGCTCGGCCCGTTACTTGGCCAATGTTGCGGCGGGCGGGTGCGGTTGCTGATCGAACATGTCGATCCGGCCTCGCTCGACTGGCTGACCGATGCAGCCGAAGAACGGGTGCTGGTGTCCACCCTGACCGCCGGCGGGATCAATCGGCATGTCAGCGCGCAGGCCGCGCCGACCGCTTTGTCGGCGCGGGGCGATCGTCCACGCGAAGGCATGGTCTTTGCCGAAATTATCGGCCAGCGTCGTCGCCCGCTCTATCTGTTCGGCGCGGGCCATGTCGGGCAGGCGATCGCCCGCCATACTCAGCCGCTACCTTTCCGCCTCGCCTGGTTCGACACCCGACCGCTGTTCGAGACGATCGACGGCGTCGCCATCGTGCCGGAGGATGCGATCACCCAATGCGTCGCCGAAGCGCCCGATGATGCGGCGATGCTGATCCTGACCCATGACCATGGGCTGGACTATCATCTCACGCGCGCCACGCTGGCGCGTGGTCCGATCGCCTTCGTGGGCCTGATCGGATCGCAGACCAAACGCGCGCGCTTTCACAGCCGGCTGGAGCGCGACGGCCTATCCGAAGCGGCGCGCGCGCGCCTGACCTGTCCGATCGGCGTCGCCGGCGTCACCGGCAAGGAGCCGGACGTCATCGCCATCGCCGCCCTCGCCCAACTCTTGCAACTGGAGCGCCCATGACCGTCCGGGCCTTTCGCGGTGAAATAGTGTCCGTTCCCCATGATCCGTTGACCGACCCGCAGGCGGTGCGCCACGACCCGGACGGGATGCTGGTAGTCGAAGATGGCATCATCATCGATCGCGGCGCTTATGCCGCTCTCGCGCCGCGCTATGGGGATGTTCCGGTCGACATGCTGCCGGGACTGATCGTACCGGGCTTCATCGACGCCCATATCCATTATCCGCAGATGGACCGGATCGCCTCCCATGGCGAACAGTTGCTCGACTGGCTGGACCGGCATATCTTCCCGGCGGAAAAGGCGTTCGCCGATCGCGCCCATGCCGATCATGTCGCCGGGCTGTTTCTGGACGAATTGCTGCGTAACGGCACCACCAGCGCGCTGGTCTTCCCCACCGTCCACGCCCATTCGGTCGACGCGCTGTTCGAGGCGGCACTGGACCGCAACATGCGGATCATCTCCGGCAAGGTGCTGATGGACCTTGGTCCCGATGGTCTGGCGGACACTGTGGATAGCGCGCGCGCCCAGAGCGATGCGCTGATCCGCTATTGGCGCGGCAAGGCGCGTCTGGGCTATGCCGTGACGCCGCGCTTTGCGCTGACATCGTCGGAAGAGCAGTTGCAGGCCGCGGGACAATTGCTGGTCGATCATCCCGATGTGCTGATGCACACCCATCTGGCGGAAAATGAGCGGGAATGCGCGGAAGTCGCGGCCCGCTTCACCCAGGCGGCCGACTATCTCGACGCCTATGATCGCTTTGGCCTGGTCGGCGACCGATCCGTCTTTGCCCATGGCATCCATCTGTCCGATCGCGCCTGCGCACGCATGCATGAAAGCGGCGCAGGGGTCGCGGTCTGCCCGACGTCCAACCTGTTTCTGGGATCAGGCTTCTTCGATTTTACGCAGGCGGCGCGGCATGGGCTGAAGCTGGGCCTTGGCACCGATGTCGGCGCAGGCACCAGCTTTTCGATGCTGCATACGGCTGGTGTCGCCTATCAGGCCGGGTTGATGCGCGGGCATCGGCTCGATCCGTTCCGGGCCCTCCACCTCGCCACCGCGGGCAGCGCGGCGCTGCTGCATATCGCAGACAAGGTGGGTGGGCTGATGCCGGGACAGGAAGCCGATTTCGTTGTGCTGAACCCGGCCGCCACGCCGCTGCTGGCGCGCAGAACCGCCGGCGCGGACCTTGCCGAACGGCTTTTTGCGTTGCAAATATTGGGTGACGACCGGGCGATCGCAAGCACCTATGTCATGGGCGAACGGGCGGCGTGTTGATGATGGAAAGATTATGACGATCAAGCTCATCTGCCTGGATGCCGACGATACGCTCTGGCACAATATGCGCCATTTCAACGCGACCGAAGAAGCGCTGGTGGCGATGCTCCAGCCCTTCGCCGACGATCATGTCACGCGCGAACGGCTGATCACCTGCGAAACGCGCAACCTGAAACTCTATGGCTATGGCGCCAAGGGCTTTACCCTGTCGATGATCGAGACGGCAGTGGAGCTGGCCGGCGATCATCTGTCCAAATCGCTGATCGCGGACATTCTTGCCGCCGGGCGGACCCTGCTCGCTCATCCGGTCGAACTGTTCGACGACGTATATGAAACGCTCGAAACCCTGTCCGAACTCGGCCGGCTGGTGCTGGTGACGAAGGGCGACCTGCTGCATCAGGAAAGCAAGCTGGCCGCCTCTGGGCTGGGCGATCTGTTCAGCGGGATCGAAATCGTCAGCGACAAGAAGCCCGAAACCTTCACCCGCATCTTCGCCCAATATGGCGTCGCGGCGCAGGAAGCGGTGATGGCGGGCGACTCGCTGCGTTCGGACATCAACCCCGCGCTGGAGGCCGGCGCCTGGGCCGCCTATATCCCGCAGGAAGGCGCGTGGGCGCATGAAATGGGCCATGTGCCCGAAGGCCATGCCCATTTCCGCCTGCTCGACCGGCTGGGTGACCTGCCCGACTGGGTCCGGTCGATCGCCTGAATCAGACGTCGTTGTCGCCCAGCCAATGTTCGGTGCGCGGCGGTAGATACTGGGCGATCCGGTCCAGCATCACCTCCGGGTCTTTTTCCACCAGCAGCATCGCGCGATGCTCGGGCTTCAGAAAACCTTCGGCCACGACATGGTCGATGAAACCCGACATGCCGCTGTAGAAGCCGTTGACGTCCAGCATGCCGACCGGCTTGGCATGATAGCCAAGCTGCGACCAGCACCAGGCTTCGAACATTTCCTCGAATGTGCCGATGCCGCCCGGCAGGGTCACGAACCCGTCGGCCAGCTTCGCCATCAGCGCCTTGCGCTCATGCATGGTCTGCACGACGTGGAGTTCGCTGATGCCCTGATGATCATGCTCGCGCGCGCGCAGCGCTTCGGGGATCACACCGATCACTTCCCCGCCCGCAGCGCAGGCCGCATCGGCCACCACGCCCATCAGGCCAACCGTGCCGCCGCCATAGACAAGGCCGATGCCCCGCTTCGCCAACAAGGTGCCGAACGCTTCCGCCGCCTCGCGATAGACGGGCGAGCGGCCCGGCGAGGAACCCAGGAACACGCAAATCCGCATCCGCCCGTCGCGGCCAAGAGCCTCCATGCTCAGGACAGCCTCTCAGGCACGGACAGGGCTTCTTCGACAATGTCGTCGTTCGCGCCGACCGATTCCCAGGGGAAGACGAACCAGCGCTTGTCGCTGTCGCGGTCGATCATGCTCGCCCAATAATCCACCGTCTGGCGTGACCGGCTGTTGTTCATCAGCACCGCGAAGCGCAGATTGTCCTGGGCGCAGCCATTGTCGGCCAGCAGGCGGCGGATATAGTCGATCGTGCCGCCGCTGTCGTTGATGTCATCCACGAACAGCAGCTTCACGCCCGCCGCGCTCTTGGCCGCGACCTTGCCCAGCAATTCGTCGGCAAAACCCGGCACCTTGCTGCTATGGTCAATCGAGAGCATGGGCAGCTTCAATTGATGCGAGATATAGACCGCCGGCACCAGTCCGCCGCGCCCGATGCCGATGATGAAGTCGGGCGTCCAGTCGCCGCTGCCGACCTGCCGCGCAACCGTCTGCACATCAGCAAGGAAGGCGTCATAGGCGATATAGAAAAGTTCGGGTTGTTCGGTGTTGCTCATGAAAAGCGAATCCAGTTGGCGGAAATTGAGATAAACATGCCGATTATCCTGCCGGGGCCAAGGGGGCAATCGGCGCTGGCGCGGATCAGATGTCGTTCCGCTCGATCGACGCGGGATAGCTGAGTTGCGCGAAGCCGCTCTCAATCTCGCCTAGGACGATGCCCGCCGCATAGGAGGATGTGCGCGCCGTCGCGGTGCACAGCGCCAGCGTCATCGGCCGCAATACCGTATCGGAAATGCGGGTGAAGGACAGGAGGCCGCGCTGCACTTCGGTAATGACGTCGAGCGATGTGAGAATGCCGATCCCAACGCCCTGCAACACCAGCGACGTGATCATCTGGATATTGTCCGACGTCACGGTGCGGTCGATCTGAAGTCCGGTCGTTCCTTCCAGCACGGCAATCTGCTGGCACACCGCCAGCGGTTCGGCAGGCACGATCAGCGGCGATCCGGCGCAGGCGGAAAAGCGCGCCTCGCGCCGGTCGCCAAAGGGATGGCCGGCAGGCGTGAGGAAGCCCAGAACCACCTCGACAAAGGAACGCACCGTCAGGTCGCGATAGGATTGCGGTTCGAACAATATGCCGAAATCGACTTCCCCGTCCGCGATCGCCTGACGCACCTTGTCATTTTCCAGCACCCGGACACCAATCGTAATGCCCGGATAGCGGCTCTGGATCGCGCGAATGGCGTTGGGGATATAGCCTTTGGCCAGCGCGTCGATGATCGCAATATCGACATGACCGCGCTTCAGCCCCCGCAAATCCTCGATCTGGGCGCGCACATCCGTCAGATTTTTCTGCCAGCGCGTGCCGGCCGCCATCATGATTTCCCCCGCGGCGGTCAACCGCAGGCCGGTCGGCAGCCGTTCGAACAGCGGCATGCCGATGTCCGCTTCGACATTCAAAATCTGCCGGTCGATCGCGGAAGCGGAGATATTCAGTTCATCCGCCGCCTTGCGGATGGAACCCAGCCGACCGACCGCCATGAAGTAACGCAGGAATCGCGAAAATGCCGGCATGGACGCTCTCTATTTTTTGCAACGCTCTGTCTAATTCATTGCGTTTGATCGCAACAGGTCAAGTCCTTACTCGCACCGCAAGGAAATTTGGGGGCGCGGGCATAGATGGGCAGAGGGTTTCGGACGAGCACAGTGCTGGCCGCCTTCGCCTCGGCAGCGCTCCTGGCTCCAATCGGCAGCTTTGCCGCCGAGCCGCCCGTTCCTGCCCTGCCCGCTGTCAAACCGATCCCAGTGAAGGTCATCGTCGTCGCCAATTTCGAACCGGGCGAGGACAAGGGCGATGCGCCGGGCGAATTCCAGTTCTGGGCAGAGCGCGAGAAGCTGGACGAAGTGATCCCGATAAAGGGGGCGCTGCATCCGTTGCGGCGCAACGCTGACGGGCTTTACGGCATGTGCTGGGGCAGCCCGGACACGATGCTGGGTGGCGTGGCCGAACAATTGATGAGCCTGCTGCTCGATCCGCGCTTCGATTTCAGCAAGACCTATTGGCTGTTCACCGGCATTTCCGGCGTCGACCCCGAACTGGCTTCGGTCGGCAGCGCGGCCTGGTCGCGCTGGGTGGTGCAGGGCGACACACTGCGCGAATTTGACGATCGCGAAGTGGCGAAAGACTGGCCCTATGGCCTGTTCGCCATCGGCGCGGACGCCCCCAACAAACTGCCCGCCAATACCGAAAGCTTCGCCGGCTTCACCGATACGGGCAAGCTGGCCATGTCGGTCAAGTTGAACCAGAGCCTGGCGCAATGGGCCTATGACCGCACCAAGGATGTGGTCATTCCCGACAGCCCGGCCCTGCAAAAGGCGCGCGCTGCGTGGAAAGGCTATCCGAACGCGCAAAAGCCGCCTTTCGTGCTGATGGGCGAGACGCTGGGATCGGTACGCTACTGGCATGGCCCCGGCCGCACCCAATGGGCGCGCGATTGGGTGAAGCTGTGGACCGGCGGCAAGGGCCGCTTCGCCATGACCAATATGGAAAGCCAGTCGCTGGCCGGCGCGATGGCGATCGCGGCGAAGCAGGGGCTAGTCGATCCTGCACGCGTGCTGGTGCTGCGCACCGGCAGCAATCCTTCCATGCCCCCGCCCGGCCGCTCCGCCGTGGAAAGCGTGGCCGATGAAGGCGCTGGCCAGATCGCCGCATTCGAAGCCAATTATCGCGTCGGCGTGCCGGTGGTGCATGAATTGCTAAGCCACTGGGACGTCTACAAGGATCAGGTGCCAGGAGCCGAGCCTCAGTGAAGCCCGGCCTTGCTCTCTTCACCTCTCTGGCGGCTCTATCGCCTGTAGCTGCGCAGGCGCAGTCGGGCGAGGCGACGGCGTCCGCCCTATTCAACAGGCTGCTGGACAATCCGCCGGCGCTGCGCGTTTTCCTGAAGGCCATGCCCAAGGGCGGCGACCTGCATAATCATCTGGGCGGCACGCCCTATGCCGAAGATTATCTGCGCTGGGCGGCCGATGCCGACCTGTGCGTCGATGAAGGCGGCACAGCGATCGTCGCTCCGCCCTGCCCCGATGATCGGCGGCTAAGATATTTGGGCGAGCGCGCACCCTTTGCCTTTGGCAAGCTGATCGACGCCATGTCGACACGTGGGCTGCAACGCGGCGTGGGCACCAATGACGCGTCGGGACATACCCAATTTTTCTCTAGCTTCGAACGGTTCGGGCCAGAGGCGCCGAACACCGAAGCGGGCAGCATGGTTGTAGCACGACAGGTCGCGGCGGGGGATCGGGTCGCCTATGTCGAACTGACCCACAATCCCGCCGCGCTGATCGCTGCGACGCTCGGCGCGGCCACCACGCCGCTCGACGCCAGCAGTCTTGCCGCCTTTTACGATCGCACGATGCGCGACGCCAAGCCGATCATCGATCGCGCCATCGCCGAACTGGACGCCCATGAAGCGGCGGCGCGTAAGACATTGGCCTGCGACGGCGCGCGGCCCGATCCGGGGTGCGGCGTCACTATCCGCTATCTTGCCTGGGGATGGCGCGACCTGCCGCCGACGCAAGCCTTCACCTCGCTGATCCTGGCCTTTGCGCTGGCGGATCGCGATCCGCGCTATGTCGGCATCAACATCGTCCAGCCTGAAGACTGGGTGATCGCGCTGCGCGATTATGATCTGCACATGGCGATGATCCGCTTCCTGCGGCAGCGCCATCCCCGCGTGCATCGCACGCTGCATGCCGGCGAACTGGCGTTCGGCCTGGTCCCGCCCGCCGCGCTGCGCGACCATATTGCCAAGGCGATCGACGCCGGCGCCGAACGGATCGGCCATGGCACCGCTATCGCCTATGAGGATCACGCCGCCACAACGATGCAGCGCATGGCGCGCGACCATATTAGCGTGGAAATCAACCTTAGCAGCAATGATGTCATATTGGGCGTGAAGGGCGATGCCCATCCCCTGCGCCTGTATCGGCGCATGGGTGTGCCGGTGATGCTGTCGACCGACGATCAGGGCATATTGCGCACCGACATGACCAACGAATATCTGCGCGCCGCGCGCGAGCAGGGCCTGTCCTATGCCGACCTCAAGGAGATGGCGCGCACCAGCCTGGAGCAGGCGTTCATCGCGGGTGAAAGCCTCTGGCTCGATGGGCGGATTGGCCCCCTCGTCGCCCCCTGCGCCGGCACGCTGACTACGCCTGAGTGCCGCGCCCTGGCGAAACGCAGCCCGAAGGCGGCGCTCCAGCTAAAACTGGAAGAAGATTTCAAGCAGTTTGAAGATGTTACCGCTCCATCCCTGATCAATATGGCAAGACCTTGAGCAGTTATGGCGCGACAATGAGAGATAGCAGAAAAGAATAAGACATTTTCTTTGCGGTGATGCGCCAACAATATTAGCATGATGCATCGCAGCATTTCAATTTGTCATGGGAGAGGCAGACAGCAGGGAAACCGGCTGGCGGAGCTGTGGGGTTTTGCGCTTCGCCGCCTTTAAAAGGGGGTTATAAGATGGCGAATTATCTGCCTTTTTACCGTCGTTCGCGTAAAGTTGCGGCGCAGCATAAGCGGAGCATCGCGCTCGGCCTCGCGCTTCTCTCCTGCACGGCGCTCAGTTCCGTTGCGCAGGCGCAGGCGCCCGAACCCGCCGACGCCGTGGATGCGCCGGCCGACATCGTCGTCACCGGCGCGCTGGACGCGCTGCCGGTCAAGAATGTCGGCTCCATCTTCGGCTTCGACAAGACGATCCTGGAAACGCCGCGCTCCGCCTCGACCATCTCCAAGGAACAGATCGAACGCTTCGGCATCACCGACATTTATGATCTGGTGGCGCAGGCTCCCGGCACCTTCACCAACAGCTTCTTTGGCGTCGGCGGCGCGCTCGACATTCGCGGCACGCCCGGCGAAGTCTACTTCCGGGGCATGCGCCGGCTCGACAATCCGGGCAATTATCCCACTCCGATCGCCGCATCGGACCGCATCGACATCGTCCGCGGCCCGGCATCGCCCATCTATGGCCCATCCAAGACCGGCGGCTATATGAACTTCGTGCCGAAGTCCGCGCGCGTCGCCGACGGCAAGCTGCGCGACAAGGCGTCGGGCGAACTCAGCTACACCCGTGGCAGCTGGGACATGAACATCTTCAAGGGCGAGGTGTCCGGCCCGCTCAAGATTGGCGAGCAGGAATTCGGCTACAGCCTGTTCGGCCAATATGAAGATGATGGCAGCTATTATCGCAACATGGGCACCAAGCAATATGTGTTGCAGGGTGCGTTCGACACCGACCTCAGCGATCATGTCCGCATCGAATGGGGCGGCCAGTATCAGAATTTCAAGGGCCAGCAAAATGGCGGCTGGAACCGCCTGACGCAGGACCTGGTCGACAATGGCACCTATATCACCGGCCAGGCCAAGCCGCTCGACACCAATGGCGATGGCCAATTGTCGCAACAGGAATTCAGTTCGGTCATCCCCGGCGGCTTTGCGGTGTTCGGTGGATTCCAGTGCGGCGGCGGCGTATTTGCCGCGTCGATCACCGACGCCTGCTTCACCGGCTCCCCCTATAACGCGATGAACCTGGTCAACACCGGCACCACCAAATTGAGCCGCCGTGACACGCTGACCGGCAAGGACGACAAGCTCAACAACAAGGGCACCACGCTCTATTTCGATACGATCTTCACATCGGACAGCGGCTTTGAGCTGAAGAACCAGGCCTTCTACGACAGCTACAAGAACCTCAACGAAAACGCCTATGGCTTCTCGCAATTCCATGACAGTTGGGTGGTCGAGGACAAGATCGTCGCGTCCAAGACGTTCGAAAGCGACGTGGGCAAATTCGCGTTCCAGCTATCGCCCTCGGTCCGCTACACCAGCTTCAAGCATGGCGACGACTTCAACTATGAATATTTCCACCGCGTCGACCTGACCGTCGGTTATGACGCGCTGTCCGACCGTCTGTTGTCGACCGAATGCGATTGCGATTACACCAACAATGTCGTCGGCCATTATACCGACCTCGCCTTTGCGGGCCTGGCCGATCTCGACTTCGCCTTCGGCCTGGATGTGACGCTGGGCGCCCGCTACGACCATCTGGACGTCAAGGCGACCAACATCGTGTCGAAGCTGGAAGCGCCCGATCCCGATCCGCGCAACAACAATGCCAGCGGCAGCAAGGGGGCATGGTCCTGGTCGGCCAGCGCCAATTACAAGCTGCCCTTCGGCCTCGTCCCTTATGGCACGATCGCCAAGCAATCGACCGTCATCGCCGGTCAGGGCGCGGAAATCTATCCGACCGACGTGTTGGCCGGCACCTATATTTCCGCCTCGAAACTCTATGAAGGCGGCATCAAGGGCAGCTGGCTGGACAACACGCTCTATGCCGCCGTGTCGGTCTACAAACAGAAGCGCACCGACTATAATGTCCAGTCGATCACGGTGAACCAGTCGGTCGAAACCAAGGGGCTGGAAGCGGAAATGCGCTGGGCGGTGGACAAGCATCTGCTGATCACCGGCGCCTACACCCACACCAATGTCTATAATCTGACCGCGCTGCATGACGGCACGCTGTTCAGCTTCTTCGGCATCGACGATCTGGTCAATGTTACCGACCCGACCCTCTATCTGGGCGGCCAGCCGATCGGTCTGGTGCCGATTAACAGCAAGAGCGACTCCAAGCGCGCGGGTATTCCCGAAAATATGTTCTCGGCGACGGCGACCTACGCCTTCGACTTCGGCCTCGCCCTGTCGGGCAGCGTCGTCCATGTCGACTCTGTTTATTCGGGTCAGAGCCAGGCGGTGAAGCTGCCCGCCTACACCACGGCGGACATCAGCGCTTCGTTCGAAACCGGGCCGATGCTGTTCCGGCTGGTGGTCAAAAACGCCACCAACGAGAAATATTTCCGCGCCAACTTCACCGAATTGTTCGGCAGCACCATCGTCCTGCCGGAACGGCCGCGCAGCTTCCAGGCGTCGGTCGTCTATAAATTCTGATCTGCTTCGGGGGAGCGCGGCGATGCTGCGCTCCCCCTTTCTTTTTATCGGAAGGTTGCTGCTTGTTTCTCTCCCCATTCCGTCGCCTGCTCTTGATCGCCTGCGCCTGTCTGGCCGGCGTCAATACGGCCTCCGCCGCCGTTCCCAATGTCGAAGCAGCGCTGGCCTGCGCGCCGACAACCCCCTGCGCCAGCCCCCTGCCTGTCCGCATGGTTATCGTCACCATGTTCGAAATCGGCGCGGACAGCGGCGATGCGCCGGGCGAATTTCAGCTCTGGAAGGAAAGGCGCAAACTCGACACGCGTATTCCCTTCCCGCAGGGCTATCATGATCTCCATTACAACCCGGACAGCCAGATATTGGCGATGGTGACGGGCGTGGGCACCGCCCGATCCGCTACCGCGACCATGGCGCTGGGCCTCGACCCGCGCTTCGATCTGTCCAAATCCTATTGGCTGGTGGCGGGCATAGCCGGGATCGACCCGGAAGACGCATCGATCGGGTCGGCTGCCTGGGCCCGCTACAGCGTGGATGGCGATCTGGTTCATGAAGTCGATGCGCGGGAAATCCCGAAGGACTGGCCGTCGGGTTTCTTCCCGCTCGACAAAAATGGTCCGCATGACAAAAGTCCGCCCATCACCGAAGGCCGGGTCTTCGCACTCAATCCCAAGTTGGCCGACTGGGCTTTCGCGCTGACCAGGGACACGCCCATTCCCGACGACGCCGGCATCCAGAAGGAGCGCGCGAGCTATAGCGGCTATCCCAATGCGCAAAAGCCGCCCTTCGTCCTGATCGGCGACCAGTTTTCGGCCATGACCTTCTGGCATGGCAAGCTGATGAACCAGTGGGCCAACGACTATGCCCGTTATGCCACCAGCGGCAAGGGCGAGTTCGTCACCTCCGCCATGGAGGAAACCGGCACGCTTCAGGCCATGACCTATCTCGACCGGGTCGGCCGGGCGAAGATGGACCGGGTGATGGTGCTGCGGTCGGGCAGCAATTATTCCATGCCGCCCGATGGCGTGTCCGCCGCCGACAATCTGATGCGCGAGAATGAAGGCTATTCCGGCATGCGCGCCTCGCTCGAAAGCCTGTATCTGGTGGGATCGAAGGTAGTCGACGAATTGCTGGGCCATTGGGACCGTTACGAGAAGGCACCGCCGCAATGACCGCCGCGCCGATTGCCTTGACCGATGCCCTCCCCTCGCCGCCCGGGGGAATCACGACGGCGCAGGCGCGCGATCCCGATCATTTTCCTGGCCTGGCCATCGCCATCCCGCTGGGCATTCAGCATGTGCTGGCGATGTTCGTCAGCAACATCACACCGGCGATCATCATCGCGGGCGCGGCCGGTTTCGGCTATGGATCGGCGGATCCGAGCGCGCTCATCTACATGATCCAGATGGCGATGCTGTTTGCGGGCGTCGCCACCCTGCTCCAGACGGTGGGCGTCGGCCCCGTCGGCGCACGCCTGCCGCTGGTGCAGGGCACCAGTTTCGCCTTTCTCCCCGTCATCATCCCCATCTGTTCCGGACGCGGGGTGGAGGCGATGGCCGAACTGACGGCGGCCGCGCTGTGCGGTGGGCTGTTTCACAGCGTCCTCAGCATGTTCGTCGGCCGCATCCGCTTCGCCCTGCCACCGATGGTGACGGGACTGGTGGTGTTGATGATCGCCCTGTCGCTGATGCGGGTGGGCATCCAATATGCCGCCGGCGGCGTCGCGACGCAGGGCACGCCAGCCTATGGCGCGGGCGCAAGCTGGTTGCTGGCCGGCGTAGTCATCGTCACGACGCTGGGCCTCAGCTTCTTCGGGCGCGGTATGTGGTCGACGGCATCGGTGCTTCTGGGCCTGCTCGCCGGCTATGCCGTGGCGATCGCCATGGGGCGCGTATCGATGGCGGCGGTCGCATCAGCCGATCTGATCATGCTGCCCGATCCGTTTCATTTCGGCTTTGCCCTCTCCGCCTCCGCCATATTCGGCTTTTGCCTGATGGGATTCATCTCCGCGATCGAATCCATCGCCGATGTGTCCGCCATATGCGAAGGCAATATCGGCCGCCCGGCGCGCGACAGCGAACTGATCGGCGCGACGGCGGCGGACGGGGTCGGCACGGCCTTTGGCGCGCTGTTCGGAGCGATGCCCAATACCAGTTTCAGCCAGAATGTCGGCCTGATCGCCATGACCGGCGTCGTCAGCCGCCATGTCGTGACGATCGGCGCGCTGTTCCTGATCCTCTGCGGCCTGCTGCCCAAGGTCGGCGCAGCGATCACCACCGTGCCAATCGAGGTATTGGGCGGGGGCGTCATCCTAATGTTCGGCATGGTCGCATCCGCCGCGTTATCGATGTTGCAGGCGGTGGAATGGACCCAGCGCAACATGATGATCTTCGGCCTGGCGCTGTCGGCGGGCATCGGGCTGGAATTGGAGCCTGCCGCCCTTTCCCACCTGCCTGAAGCCGCGCGCATCATCCTGTCGTCAGGCGTGCTGCCCGCCGCGCTGATTGCGGTCATCCTCAACCTGCTGGTGCCCGGCCGCCATGCTGACGCAAAATGACTTACGGTCCGTCAGATGACGGTCGCGCGTTGGCGCGCGCCTCGATCCAGGGGCTATGTTCGAACAGCGCGCTCAATGTGTGTTTCCCTCGAGGGATACATGGGCTGAGACGACCTTCCATCCATCGGGGAACTTGACCCAGCTTTGGGTTTGGCGACCACGGCGGTCGTTGTTGTTGCGGAAGAACTCTGCGTCGGCCGTCGCGAAATTGTCGCCATATATGGTGATGGCGACCTTGCCGAGGGTGCGCTGGGGGGATCCGCCGCGGCCCTTGCGGAAGGCGCGGATGGCGTCGATGCCGTAGAGCACCTCGCCCACGCCATAGCGGTTGGTGGTGGGCGCGTCGTGGAACAGCGCGTCCATGGCCGGGATGTCATCCTCCATCAGCGCGCGCTCATATTCGGCGAAGGCCGCGGTCATTTCGGCAAGCAGATCGGGGTCGTCGATTTTCATAGCGGGTGAACCTCCATCCAATGGCGGGCGATGTCGATGCGGCGCGCGACCCAGGCGTCGCCGCTGACGGTGACATGATCGAGGAACCGGGCGAGCGCGCGGGCGCGGCCGGGACGCCCGGCGATGCGGCCATGCAGGCCGACCGACATCATCCGCCCGCCTTCTTGCGCCAGCTGGTCGAACGTATCGCGCAGATAGCGGAAGAACTGCTCGCCCTCGGTAAAGCCGTTATAGGCCACCATCTTCATATCGTTGGCGTCGAGCGTGTAAGGGACGATCAGCTGGCCCTGATGATAATAAGGCAGATCGTCGGCATAGCTGTCGGCGTCATAGGTAAAGCCGCCTTCCTCGCGGATCAGGCGCGCCGTGTTGGGCGATGTGCGGCCCTGATACCAGCCGAGCGGCCGGCTGCCGGTCAGCTTTTCGTGCAGCGCGATCGCCTGCGCGATATGATCCCGCTCGACGTCTTCGGGCACGCTTTGATAGTCGATCCATTTGAGGCCGTGGCTGGCGATCTCCCAATCGGCGGCCAGCATCGCCTCAACCGCCTGCGGGTTCATCGCCATGGCGTTGGCGACGCCGAAGACCGTGACCGGCAGGCCGCGATCGGTGAAGAGCCGGTGCAGCCGCCAGAAGCCGGCGCGGCCGCCATATTCATAGAGGCTCTCCATCGCCATCGCCCGATCAGGATGGCTGTGCGCGCCGACCATTTCGGACAGGAAGGCTTCGGACCCCTTGTCGCCATTGAGGACGCTGTTCTCCGCCCCTTCCTCATAGTTGACGACAAACTGCACGGCGATCCTGGCCCCGCCGGGCCAGCGCGGATCGGGCGGGGTTTGGCCATAGCCGATCAGATCACGGGGATCGCTCATGCGCGCCACGCCTCTATCGCCGCCGTCACCGCCGCGCCCGCAGGCAGGCGATAGCCTTCCATCCGCAGGCAGGCTTCCAGTGCGCCCAGCGTGATCAATATCTTGTGCTGCATGGCGTTATAACCCATCGCCCCGATCCGCCAGATGCGCCCGGCGAGCGGACCGAAGGCGGTGCCGATCTCGATCTCGAACGTCTCGCGCATCGCGGTGCGCACCCGATCGCCATCCACGCCCTCGGGAATATAGACGCCGGTCACATTGGTCATGCGATGGGCATCCTCGCCAAAGAGGGTGAGACCCATGGCGCGCAGCCCGGCGCTCATCGCCCGGCTGGCGGCGGCATGGCGGGCATAGCGCGCCTCCAGCCCTTCGCCCAGCATGATCCGGGCGCATTCGCGCGCGGCATAGAGCATCGAGGTCGCCTCGGTATGATGGTTGAGCCGCTTCTCGCTCCAATAATCCATGATCATGGCGAGATCGAAATAGTTGGAGCCGATGCGCGGGCCGCTGCCATCGACCATGCCGGGGGCGCGGATGCCCGCTTCGGTATGGCGGCGGGTGAAGATATGGTCGGCCGCGCGATCGGAAATGGTGATGGGGGCCGATCCGGAAGGGCCGCCCAGGCATTTTTGCAGGCCGCCGGTAACGATGTCCGCGCCCCAGCGGTCGCTGGCCAGTTCCATGCCCCCGATCGTCGCGGTCGCATCGACATAGAGCAGAGCGCCCGCCGCATGGCAGAGATCGCCCAGCCCATCGAGCGGCTGCGCCATGGTGGTGGAGGTATCGCCATGGATGGTGGCGACCACTTTGGGCGCGGTCCGTTCGATGGCGGCGGCGATGGCGTCCAGCGGCACGACCTCGCCCCAGGGCGCGTCGACCGTCTCGATCACCGCGCCGATGCGGCCCAATATCTCGCCCAGCAGCAGCCCGAACCGGCCGAAGTTCACCACCAGCACCGTGTCGCCCGGCGCGACCAGGCTGACCAGCGCCGCCTCTATCCCCGCGCGCGCGGTGCCGTCCACCAGCATGGTCCAGCGATTATGCGTGCCGAAAATCGGGCGATAGAGCGCCATGACCTGGTTCATATAGCCGGTCATCTCGGGATCGAACTGGCCCAGCAGATCGGCCGACATGGCGCGCAGCACCCGGGGGTGGGCGTTGACCGGTCCCGGCCCCATCAGCAGCCGCTGGGGCGGATCGATCTCGCCAAAGAGGGTCGGATCGCATGGGGCGTCAGGCGTCGGCAAAAGTCTCTCCCAGTTTCTCGATAAAGCCCGTCATCGCCCGCAGTGCGATGTCCACATCGGCGGGATCGACATGCTCGGCCGGATTATGGCTGATCCCGTCCCGGCAGCGGATGAACAGCATCGCGGTGGGGCACAGCGCCGCCATCACCATCGCATCATGGCCCGCGCCCGACACGAGGCTGAAGGGCGGCTGGCCGGCGTCGGCGATCGCCGCGTCCATCAGGTCCATGAGCGCCGGGTCGCAGGGGCTGGCCGGCAGGTCGTGCACCTGCGTCACCGACAGGCGAAGGCCGCGCGCGGCGGCAATCTCTTCCAGCGCGACGCGGATCGCCTGCGCCGCGCGGTTGCGCCGCGCTTCCTCCCCCGATCGCACGTCGATGGTGAAGCGCACTTCGCCCGGAATGACATTGGCCGCGCCCGGCAGCGCCTCGACCCGGCCCACCGTGGCGACCAGATCGGAGGCGTCGTCGCAAGCGATGCGCTCGATCGCCAGCATCATCTGCGCCGCGCCGGTCATTGCGTCGCGGCGCAGGCCCATGGTGGTGGTGCCGGCATGGTTGGCCTGTCCGGTGACGGTCGCCGCAAAGCGCAACTGCGCCGCGATGCCGGTCACGGTTCCGATGGCCAGACCCTGCGCCTCCAGCACCGGTCCCTGTTCGATATGCGCCTCCAGATAGGCGAGCGTCGTGCCGGGCGCGCGCATGGCGGAGAGATAGCTATCAATGTCGATGCCTGCGTCCTGCAACGCCACGCCATCGCCATCGCGCAGGTCGAGCGCGTCCGGGGAGAGCGTGCCGGCCACCGCCCGGCTGGTCAGCATGGCGGCGGGAAAGCGCGATCCTTCCTCGTCGCCAAAGGCGATGACCTCGATTCCGAAGGGCATGCGTCGGCCGGCCCGGTGCAGCGCGGCGACCGCCTCCACCCCCAGCATGATCCCCAGCGGCCCGTCATAGCGGCCGGCATCGCGCACGCTGTCGAGATGGCTGCCGATCAGCAGCGCCGGGGCGCCGGCGTCGCTGCCTGCATAGCGGCCGATGAGGTTGGCGGCGGCGTCGCGCCGCACGGTCATGCCCGCTTCCTCCATCCAGCCGGCCAGCGCCGTCTGCGCCGCGGCATAGGCCGGCGTCAGATAGGCGCGGTACAGGCCGCCCTCCATGTCGCTATAGGGCGATACGCCCAGCGCGTCGCAGCGCGCGACCGCGCGGTGTCCGCCGGCCTGGTCTTTGGCCCCTACCATGCCGCAACCCCGCC
Source organism: Sphingobium rhizovicinum (assembly GCF_042647625.1). Lineage (NCBI taxonomy): Bacteria > Pseudomonadati > Pseudomonadota > Alphaproteobacteria > Sphingomonadales > Sphingobiaceae > Sphingobium > Sphingobium rhizovicinum. The sequence continues at coordinate 2,213,013 of NZ_JBHRVU010000004.1, forward strand.
ATCGCTGCGCGGATCGGTCGCGCCGTCCAGCCGTCCGTCGGGATGGCGTATGATCGCGCCGGCATGGCCCATCATCGCGGTCAGCGGGCCGACCCGCTCGACATCATGGCCCGCGGCAATGAGGTCGGCATAGAGGCTCTCGTCAAACCCGTCCTCCAGCTTGAGCGTGGTCGACTGTTCGCCCCAGGTGCGGCCCAGCAGCCAGCGGGGCCGGCTGATCGCCTCCTGCACATCCACGCCATAGCGGGCATAGCGGGTGAAGAGCGCAGCCTGCGTCTGGGGCTGGCCCTCGCCGCCCATCGTGCCATAGGCCATGACCCGGCCATCGTCGAAGACGGCCAGCGCGGGGTTGAGCGTGTGGAAAGGCTTGCGCCCGGGCCTCAGCGCATTCCAGCCGCTTTCCGCCAGGCGGAAGCTGCTGCCGCGATTTTGCCAGATGATGCCGGTCTTCGGCAGCACCAGCCCCGATCCGAACTCATGATAGGTGGACTGGATGCAGGATACGAGCCGGCCTTCGCCATCGGCCGCCGCGAACCAGCAGGTATCGCCATATTGGGAAGGCTGCGGCCAGGGCAGCGCGCGGGCGGGATCGATCTTGCCCGCCAGCGCATCCAGGGCGGCGGGATCGTCCAGCAGGCCCTGCCAGTCATAATCATGGAACGCCGGATCGCCGACATGGACGTCGCGGATCAGGAACGCCTGCTTGGTCGCCTCCACCAGCCCATGGACATGGTCGAAGCCATCGGCCTGCTGCGCCTGAAGCCGGTCGAACAAAGCCAGGATCAGCAGCGAGGCGAAGCCCTGTGTGGGCGGCGCGCTGTTATAGAGGGTCGCGCCCCCGATCGCGGCATGCAGCGGATCGGGGCGTGTGGCGACATGCGCGGCCAGATCGGCGGCGGACACCGGGCTGCCCAGCAAGGCGAGATCGGCGGCGATGTCGGCGGCCAGCGCGCCGGTGTAGAAGCTCTCCAGACCCTCGGTCGCCAGCCGTTCCAGCGTGTCGGCCAGTTGGGGCTGGCGCAGAACATCGCCCTCAACCAAAGGCTGGCCTTCCGGTTCGAAGATCGCCGCATAAGCGCCCGGCTGCCCCCGCAACTCGTCGCCCTTGGCCGCAGCGATGCCCGCGCCGCCCGCCGTCACCGCCACGCCGGCCCGGGCATGGCGACAAGCATCGCGCAGCAGGCGTGAGAGCGGCAACCTTCCGCCCTCCAGCGCCGCCGCCCAGCCCGATATGGTGCCTGCCACCGTGTTCGCCGCCAGCGGTCCGCGCGTCGGCACCGCTTCCAGCCCCGCATAGAGCGCCAGATCCGCCGCCCCCGCCGCGCCGCCGCAGCCATGGATCGCATGCACCCGCCCATCCGGCTCGCGCATCACCCAGAAACCATCACCCCCGATCCCGGTCATATGCGGATACACAACCGCCAACGTCGCAGCCACCGCCACGCACGCATCAACCGCACTCCCACCGTCCCGCAACACCGACAAACCCGCATCGCTCGCCAAAACATGCGGGGCAGTCACAAGGCCATTGTGGCCCGATACGGTCGTCAGGGGCATGCCGGGTTCTCACAAATATGGGCGCGCAACAGGCCACGTTGTTCTAGGTCGGCGGCGAAGGCGAAGAGTTGCGCGTCGCTGCCCGGAGGGCCGATCAACTGCACGCCGAGCGGCAAGCCATCGGCCAGCGGCAGCGGTGCGGATATGACCGGGAGGCCGGCAAAATTAAGGGGTTGGGTGAATAGGCCCAGATTGGCGCGGGCTGGAACAGGCCGCCCGTCGATCCGAATGACGGGATTGTCGATAAGGGGGGCGACGCCGACCGTGACGGGTGAGACAAGGATGTGGACAGTTTCGAAGATGCGATCCAACTGGGTTTTATAATATATATGAAAATCCTGCGCGTCGAGATAGGCGGCGGCTGGCAGGGCTGCGCCAGCAATCAGGCGGTCGCGGGTGGCGGGGTCGAAACCGGCGGGGTTATGGCGTAGCATTGGCAGGTGCCTCCGCCCGCCTTCCGCTGCGGTCATCAGGAAGGCGGCGGACCGGGCGCGTTCCACCTGCGGCAATTCGATGGTCGGGAGCGCGCCCAGCCTGTCGCAGAAATCCGCGAAGGCGCTTTCCATCGCCGGTTCCAGATTATTCGCGAACCATCCGCCCAGACGGGCGACGCGCAGATCCTGCGATGCGCCCATTTGTAGCGGCTTTGCCGCCAATATGCCGGTGATGAGCGCCAGATCGCGCGCGCTGCGGGTGAAGGGGCCAATATCGTCGAAGCTGTCGACGAAGGGAAAGACGCCCTCCATCGGCAGGGCGCCATGGGTGGGCTTCAAACCCCAGACGCCGCACAGGCTGGCGGGGATGCGGATCGATCCGTTGGTGTCCGACCCCAGCGTGAAGGGCAGCATGCCCGCCGCGACCGCCGCCGCCGAACCGCCCGACGATCCGCCGGCCAGACGCTGAAGATCATGGGGATTGCGGGTCGTGCCCCAGGTCGCGTTGACCGTGGCGAAACCGTAGGCGAACTCGTCCATATTGAGCGTCGCCACCAGCACCGCGCCAGCCGCGTTCAGGCGCACGATCGCTTGCGCATCGACGGATGCGGGCGGCGCATCGCGGCGCATCCCCGCCCCCGCCGTGGTCGGCAGGCCAGCGATATCGAACAAATCCTTGACGCCATAGGGCACGCCCGCCAGCGGGCCGGGATCGATGCCGGCCGCCACCTTCTGATCCACCAGTGCGGCTTCGGCCAATGCGCGCTTTTCGAGCAGGCGGGTGACGGCGTTGATCCGACCGTCGACGGCGCGGATGCGATCGATCGCCGCCTGCGCCATCGCCACCGCGCTGACGCGGCCTGCGCGCACCGCCTGCGCGATTTCCCCGGCATCCCCAATCATGGTTGCGCCTCATCATCGCCGCGCACGATCGCCCAATGATGCAACAGCAAAGCGATATTGCCCGCCAGTGCGGGGAATGCGGCAGGATCGGCGGCGATGCCGAGCCGACGCAACAAAGCGGTCAGTTCGGCATCGACAGGGACAGCGTCTTCCGTCATCGCTGGGTCAGGCGGCCGTCACGCCGTCCAGCGCGCCGGCGACCAGATTGCCGGCGTGGAACACCGCCTTGCGCGGGCTTTGCCGGGCGACAGCTTCGGCCGAACAGCTGGCCGGGACCAGCACCATGTCGGCTGCATCGCCAACTTTGGGCCATATCTGATCGCCCGCCACGTTCAGCGGGGTGACGCCGCCGGTCGCGATCCTGAGCGACTGGGCAATGCCCTGCTCGTCGCTCCAGCCATAAAGCTGGCAGGCGAGCTTGGCCTTTTCCAATATGTCGCAACTGCCGAACACGCCCCAGAAGCCCTGCACCGTGTCGGTGCCGGTATAGACGCGCACGCCATGATCGAGCAGCGCGGGGACCGGCATGATCCTGCCGCCGAACGGCAGGGTCGATATGACCGCCATGTCGAGCGAGGCCAGGCGCGTGGCGAGCGCGGCCATGTCCTTTTCATTGAGCGACATGAGCGAGAAGGCGTGGCTGATCGTCACCCGCCCCTTGAGCGCAGGCGTCTGTTCCACCTGATCGGCAATGCGGTGGATCGCGGCGATGCCGGTTTCGCCCGGTTCGTGCAGGTGAATGTCGACGCCCTTGTTCATATCCAGCGCGATTTGCATCAGCGCGTCGATGGAACGCTCCATGCCGCCATCGATCGCGGTCGGATCGATGCCGCCGACATGGGTGGCCCCCGCCGCCAGCGCCGCACGCATCGTGGGGATCAGATCGGCGCTGATGAAGCCCTGTTGCGGGAAGGCGACCAGTTCGCTGCCAAAGCCGTCGGCGCGCCGATCCAGCAGCGCCCGCATGATCTCCACATAGTGCGTGCCGATGGAAGGATCGACATTGCACTGGACCCGCGCGAAGGTGGTGCCGTTGCGCTGCATCAGGTCGATGATCTTGCCCGCACGATCGTCCAGCGTCGGCAGCAATTGGGGATTGAGGATCTTCTCCAGCTCGATCAGGCCGCGAATGCCATTCTTGCGCTTGCGCGGCGCGACCCAGGGGCCGCCATAATAATTTTTATCCAGATGGATGTGCATGTCGCGAAAGGACGGCAGCAGCAACATGCCGTCGCCATCGCGCGCCACGACGCCAGCGGGCGCAGGCGCATTGGCGGGCAGCACGGCCGCCACCTTGCCATCGCGGATCAGGATCGACGCTTTGGTGGTCAGCGTGGCGGCAATGCCTTCCGCGTCGCGGGCATAGCCGCTTTCCAGCAGGACGTTGCGCAGCAGGAAGCTGTCGCCTTTCACGGCCGGAGCCTTGCCCTTTGCAGCGAAGGCAGGGGCTGCGGCGCTGGCGGCGCCGGCCGCCAGCGCCGCAGCAAGCACCCCGCGTCGGGACAGGACCGGCCCGTCCATCGGCTTGCGACCCGCAGGGCTGTTGCTGTCGATCATGTTCATCCCTTCCCTTCCTGTCCGTCAGAATTTGAACCGTGCGCCGATCTTCATCTGCCAGACCGATTGCGTGTTGAAGCTGGTCGCGGCGCGACCCACGAAGCTGTCATATTGATAATAATCGCCGACCGTGGGGCAAACCCCGGCGAACTGGCAATTGCGGGCAACGACATTGGCCGAGACATAGGGCGACGGAATCTGCTGGATCACGCCCCATTTGCGGTTCAGCAAATTGCCGAAATTTTCGATGTCCAGATAGATTTCCGCCTTTGCCCCGTCGGGGAAGAAGCCGGGAATTTCCTGGCTGATGCGCAGGTCGATAGTCGTCACCGGCGGCGCGGTGAAGGCGTTGCGCGGCGCGATTTCGCCGGCATATTTCATCAGGCCGGTCTTCTTAAGGAAGGCGTTGAACGCGGCGAGATCAAAGCCAGCGCCATAGCGGACGATGGAATCGCTGGTCGCCGTTACCGCGCCACCGTCGGCCTTTGGCACGTACAGCAATTGCCGGTTGCGGGTCGCGAGCGATCCATTTTCGCCCACCAGCATGTCCGCCGCCTGATTGGCGTTGGCCCCAACATCGAAGGTGTAGCTGAACGGCTGGCCCGAACGGCGCTGGCCAAAGACGGTCAGGCGCGTGCGGTAATTGCCGAAGAAGGCATGTTCGTAGCTGAGCGACAATTTGGTGAGATTGCGGAATTCATAGTTGGATGTTGCCAGCGACGGATCATTGGGATCGGAGGTCGCGACGCCGCTATAGTTGGAGGCGGCGACCGTGGTGATGCCCGGATTGATGTCCTTCGAACGGATATAGGTGTGGGACAGCGACGTCTCCAGCCCGGTCAGCGGCCCTTCCACCCAGCGTTTGGCGACGGCCAGACCGATCTGGTTGGCATAGCCCTGCTTGGTGTTCGTCACCAATATGTCGTTGCGGTTGTCGCGCGTGCGCAGATAGGTGGGGCGACCATCGGGCGCGGCCGGTCCCTGATTGGCGCCGGCATAGAGTTCATACCATGCGACCGCATTCTGCACTTCGCTGTGGATGAATTCGCCCGCGACCCGCCAGTTGTTGCCCAGCGCGCCAAGATCGAACTCCTTCTGCGCGCCGACCGACATTTTCCAGGTCGACTGCGGTTTGAAATCCTTGTCGAGGACGTTGATGAGGCCCTGCCCGCGCCCGGCGCTCTGGGTGTTCTGTTCCTGAAGCGCGGGATTGACGTTGAGGCCATCGACATTGCTGAGGCCGGCAAGGCAGGCGGCGCTGGCCGAGGCATTGCGGGTGCAGGTGACATTGCCCAGCATCATGCCGGTATTGTAGAAGGTGTTCGCCGTCCAGACGGTGGGCGATCCGCCGCCGAACAGGCCGACGCCGCCATAGACGGTCAGGGTCGGATCGGGCTTCCAGTTGAAGCCGAAGCGCGGCTGGAGCAGATGCTTACCATCCAGATTTTCGGTGTTGGACAGACCATAGCGCGCCATGACCACCGGATTTTCGGCCGGATGATCGGACTGATCGAAGAAGTCGTAGCGCAGGCCGGCCTTGAGCGTCAGTTCCGGCAGCAGCGCCCATTCATCCTGCAAATAGAGCGTGTTGGTGGTGGTGTGGGCAGTGAAGCCGCCTTCCGCCTTGTCGTTGCTGGCGGCGTTGGCATAGCTGACCGAGGAGGCGTTGCGGTTGCGCAGATCATCGAGCGAATTGAAGACGTAGGAGCCGTTGGCGTTCTGTACGAACAAATCCCAGAGCTTGAGCGTCTCGCGCTCATAGCCTGCGGTGATGCGGTGCGATCCGGCGGTATATGTCGCCTTGGCCCGATATTGCTGGAGATAGGTGGTCAGTTCATTCGCCTGATAGGAGGCGTTGGTGCCGGCAAAGATGCTCGGCCCGGTGGTGGTGCCGTTCAGATAGACACGGAACTGCGCGAAATCATTGCCGGCCAGCGGATAGCCGGGATTGTCCATCTTTTTGTAAGAGGCGCTGATTTCGGTGCTGAAATTATCGGTCCAGTCGGAAAAGACCTGCGCCTTGTAAACGTCCAGATTATTCTGGCGTTCCACCCATTGCGACAGCAGGCCCAATGAGGTGCTGGAGCCAGTGAGCGTATTGCCGTTCGCCGAGATGGAGGAGCCTTTGGTGCGCTGATAGGAGACGGTCGCGCGGTGGCCGGGCGCGATGTTCCAGTCGAGCTTGGCGAAGATTTTCTCATCGCGCGAGGGCAGCCGGGTCGCTTCATAACCCAGCGGGTCATAGCCATAGACGTCCTGCAATATCTGACGGACGGCATTGGCCTGTTCGACGCTGACGCCGGGCACCTGATTGGCGAAGCTGGAGCCGGTGGGACCGACCAGCGAGGGTTCGGTGCGGCTGAACTTTTCATAGTTCAGCGTGAAGAACAGGCGATCGCGGATGATCGGGCCAGTCAGGGTGGCGCCGAAGGTCTTTTCGGAGAATTTGCCGGTCAGGCGGCGGCTCTGGCGCGATCCGTCCTGAAAATCGGTATAGGCGAAATCATTCCCCTGAAGGCGATCGCCGGTATATTCGTAGAAAGCCTGTCCATGGAACTGGTTGCCGCCCGACTTGGTGGTGGCGTTCATGGTGCAGCCGCCAAAGGCGCCATAGTTGACGTCATAGGGGGCCAGTTCGACGCCCAGCGTCTCCACGACGTCGATCGAGATGGGGGAGCGCTGGGTCGGATAGCCATTTGCCTGCAAGCCGAAATCATCATTCTGGCGCACGCCGTCGATGGTGAGCGAATTGGTGCGGTTGTTCGCCCCGCCGCACACCAGCGCGTCATTATTGGTCGGGTCGACCGCGACGAACGGGTTCATGCGCGCCAGATCCTTGAGATCGCGGCTGATGGACGGCGCGGCCTCGATCTTTTGCGCGGAGAAATTGGAGCTGGGACCGGTCTTGAGTTCGCCGCCACCGACCGAGGAGGCGGTGACGACGATCGCTTCGGCTTCGCCCAGCGCGAAATTCACCTGAAACGGATCGCCGGTGTTGATAGCGGGAATATCCACCGATCGGCTGCCCAGCGCGGGGGAATTGGCGGTGACGCGATAGGGACCGCCGGGGCGCAGGTTGCGGGCGGCATAGACGCCTTCGCTGCTGGTCGTGGCCGTCGTTGTGGTGCCCGACGGGATATGGACGATCGTCACCGGCACATTGGCGACCGGCGCGCCGTCAGCATCGGTCAGGCGGCCGTTGATGGCGCCGGTGATGATCTGCGCATGGAGCGCCGAGGGCACGCTGGCCAGTGCGACGCTGACCGCGCCCAGAGAAAGACCGACGGCAAATTTCGTGATCCGCATATCCGTAAACCCCCACGTTTCGAATTATCGATCGGTCATGCGGCGGGCCTTTGCCCTGCCGGTGCAAGCGACCCGATCGCCCGTTGCGAATCATGTCATAAGGGGAATTCCGTCTATGATCCAAGATTAAATCGTCAACGATCTAAGATATTTTCGAAAACGATAATTTTCTGCGGATTTTCGTCGCATGATCCTGATCAGGATGCATAAGCGAAAAGGCCCTGCCCTGTTCGGGCAAAGCCTTTTGAAAATATCGTTGACGATTTAATGCGGCGTCAGATGCGGTCTATGGCGGTTTCCCGCGCCTCCCCCTGTAACGCGAAACGATCGCGCGTGCGGGTGTAGAAGCTGGCGCCGAAGCGGCCGACGGGGAAATAATCCTGAAGGTTGACGCGCCAGAGCCGGGTGTCGATCAAGCCTTCGCGGGCATGGAGATGCAGGATTTTGCCCAGAAAAATATAGCGGCTTTCGGTTTCGATCTTTTCCCAGAGCTGGCATTCGAAGGCGATCGGCGCCTGAACGATGCGCGGCGGCCGCACGCTGACGGAGGGGACCGCATCGAACCCCACCAGATCGAGTTCGCTTTGATCAGGGGGCAGCGACTGACCGCAGTCATGCATTTGCGCGGCGATCGCCTCGTCCGCCATATGTACGACAAACTCGCCCGATTGCAGGATGTTGGCGGCCGTATCCTTGAGCGCGCCATCCTCCAGCCGGTTGATGCTGATCATCACCAGCGGCGGATCTTCCCCCAGCATGGCGAACATGCTGAACGGCGCAGCGTTGACGACGCCGTCGTCATTGACCGTCGTCACCAGCGCGATCGGACGCGGCACGATCAGGCTCGCCATCAGCTTGTAGCGCTGATAGGCGCCGATCGCGTCGAAATCGACATGCGTCTGCGGTAAGGCGGCGGCCGGCTGCGTCATCCGATGTTCAGCATCTGGGCGAGGGTCTGAACCGACGCCTTGCGATCGAGACAGATATTATCCTCCAGGCTGCGCAGATGCTTGCCCATTTCGGCGCGCGCCGATGCGACATCGCCCTTGGCCATATAGTCGACGATACGGCGATGTTCGGCATGTTCGCACGCGGCATTGCCGATCGGCTGATAGAGCGCGACGATCAGCGAACAGCGCGTCATGAGTTCGGTCAGATAGTCGATGAGGATCGGATTGCCCGCGACCGTCGCGATTTTCAGGTGAAATTCGCGCGCGCAGGCGGCCCAGGCCGGCTGATAGGGATTGTGCGTGACGCCATGTTCATGATCAAGAAGATGGCGCAATTCCTCCAGATCTTCCGGCTTATGACGGCGCGTCGCCAATTCCACGATCGAGACTTCCAGCGCGCGGCGCGCCTCGAAAATCTGGCGGGTTTCCTCTGGCGTCGGGGCAGCGATCACCGCCCCCTTGTTCGGGCGCAGTTCCACAATGCGGTCATGTTCCAGCCGCTGCAACACCTTGCGGATCACGGCGCGCGACACGTTGAACAATTCGCATAATGCCGGTTCGGGCAGCTTGGTGCCGGGCGTCAGCCGCTGGTTGAGGACGCTGTCGAAGACCGTCTGATAGATATGCTGTTCGATATCGACGCCGGCCGCAGCGACGCCAGCACCCAGATCCGGGGCGGCCTCCGCCTTTCGGTTGCGGCGCTGAGGAACAGCGGCGGTGCTTTCGTTAGACATGTCGACGCTCTGATTCATGGTCCATCATTGCCTTTCAAAGACCGGTGGCTGGCAACCACCCTTACCCCTCCGCACCCCACTCTCAAGACCATGGTGGTTATGCCTGACCCCCTTGCACCATGTTGAAGGCCATTTGCAAGAAAAATCATGGACGATGTTTGATATAAATCGTCAACGATTTTTATATTGAATTGTTTTGTTTTGATGATAGCCCATTGCCATCACCGTAGGACGAAAGTGGACCATGGCGATTCTCTCTTCGCGTCGCGCCATCCTGACAGGCATTACCGGCAGCATCCTTGCCGGCCTGACCGGCTGCACCAGACAGGATGGCATGATCCGCATCGGACTGATCACCGCTTTGTCGGCGCAATCGGCCAAATCGGGCGAGGCGATCTCACGCGGGCTGTCTGTCGCCATCGACGAAATCAATGCGTCTGGCGGCCTGCTGGGCCGCAGGCTGGAACTGATCCGGCGCGATGATGAGAGCAATCCCGGCAAGGGGGTGATCGCCGCGCGCGAGCTGCTGTACAAGGAAGGCGTATCCATCCTGTTCGGCGGCCTCGACACGCCGGTCGCCCGCGCCATCGTGCAGATCGCGACGGCCGCCAGAACACCCTTCGTCGTGCCATGGGCGGCGGGCACGGTCATCACCCATAATGGCACCGATCCCAATTTCGTCTTTCGCGTGTCCGCCGTCGATGAACAGGTGGACAAGGCGATGGTCGCCTTTGCCCAGGCAAAATATCATACGCGCCGGCCGGGCTTGATCATGCTGAACAATCCCTGGGGCCAGTCCAATGAAAAGGGGCTGAAGGCGGCCCTGGCCGCCGCGCATCTGCCGGCCGCCGGATCGGAACGGTTCGAACATGCCGATGTCGATGTGACGCCGCAACTGGGCCGGTTGCGCGCGGACGGCGCCGATTGCCTGCTGATGGTGGCGACGGTCGGCCCGTCGGCGCAGGTGGTCAAATCGCTCGACCAGATGGGATGGGATGTGCCGATCGTGTCCCATTGGGGACCGGCAGGCGGTCGCTTCGGCGAGTTGGCCGGACCGCATGCGAACAGGGTGAAATTCGTGCAGACATATAGTTTTCTGGGACCGGACAATCCGGTCAAGGCCTATGTGCTGGCGGCGCTGAAGGCCAAATATCCCGACATCAAGGGACCGCAGGACGTCACCCCGGCGGTCGGCGTGGCCAACGCCTATGACGCGATGCATCTGGCCGCGATCGCCATCCGCACCGCAGGATCGACCGATGGCGACGCCGTACGGCGCGGCTTTGCGCGGATCGACCGCTATGACGGGCTGATCAAAAGCTATCGCGCACCCTTCGCCCATGGGCAGGATGCACTGGGCGAAGCGGATTATATCTGGGCGGAGTTTGACGGGGGCCGGATCGTGCCTTTGCCGGCGGGCGCGGCCTGAGCCATGGACATGGTTCCCGCCCTCCTCACCGGCCTTGCGCTCGGCTCCATCTATGGGCTGATCGCGCTGGGCTTCCACATCACATCGTCCGTCTGCGGCGCAGTCAATTTCGCGCAAGGGTCGAGCGCGATGCTGGGCGCAGTCATATTGTGGATGCTGGCGCAAGCAGGATGGCCCGTGCCAGCTGCGGCGATCGCCGCGATCGCGCTGTGCGCCCTTTATGGCCTGCTGGTGGAGCGGATCGCCATCCGCCCCTTTCTGGCGCGGCGATCGGACGTCTGGCTGATGGCCACCGTGGCGCTGGGGCTGGTGTGCGACAATGGGATGATGCTGATCTTTGGCGCGGAACCCCGATCGCTGCCATCCGCCCTCGCCATTTCCTCGGTGCATATCGGGCAGATCGATCTTGGCGTCTATCCGCTCCATCTGCTCATCCCCCTCATCATGTTGCTGCTGGCCGGGGGAATAGATGCATTCCGCCACCGCACGCTGCACGGCATCGCCATGCTGGCGGTGGCGCAAAATCGGGATGCGGCGCTGATTGTCGGTATCCCTGTCCCACGGATCATCGCCGCAGCCTTCGCCCTGTCATCGGCGCTGGCGGGCATCGCCGGCATGCTGGTGGCGCCGCTGGCCCATGTCGAAACCGGCATGGGCGTGGTGCTGGGCCTCAAGGCCTTTGCCGTTGCGATACTGGGCGGACTTGGCAGCGCCTGGGGCATCGTCAGCGCCGCTTTGCTCTTTGGCCTGGTGGAAGCGCTCGTCACGCTTGGCCTGGGGTCAGGCTATACCCAGATCGTGACCTTCCTGCTGGTCATCGTCACCCTCGCCCTGCGCCCGGACGGGCTGCTCGGCCGCGCACAGGTTCGCAAGGTATGATCGCCCTTCCCCACGCCCGTCGCCTCGCGCCCGCTTTATGGTGCCTCTGCCTGATTTGCGCCATTGGCGGGGCGTTGCTGCTTAACGGCTATTATGCCTTCGTCATCGGCCAGATCGCCCTGCTCGTCATTGCGGGCATCGGCCTCAACATCCTCATCGGCCTGTCGGGGCAGTTCAGCTTCGGCCATGCCGCCTTCTACGCCATCGGCGCCTACACCGTCGCCATCTGCACATCGCGCGGGTGGCTTTCCTTCTGGCTTGCATGGCCGCTGGGCGTCGGACTGGCGACGGTAATCGGCGGTCTGCTCGCCCTGCCGGCTTTGCGGGTGAAAGGCCCCTATCTGGCCATGGTGACGATCGCCTTCGGCCTGATCGTCGAACAGACGCTGATCGAGGCGGAAAGCCTGACCGGCGGACAGAGCGGCATCCTGCAAATCGCTCCCCTGTCCATCGGCGGCATGATGCTGGGCGATCGCGCCATGGCGATCGTCGCCATTCTGGTCGCCGCGCTGGTGATGGCCGCCTATGCCCGCCTGTCGCGCAACGCATGGGGCGCGGCGATGCGCGCGGTGCGCGATTGCGATCATGCGGCTGCGTCGATCGGCATCGCCCCCACCCATGTCCGCATTGTCGCCTTCATGGCTTCGGCCGCCTGCACCGCGCTGGCAGGCGGTCTGTCTGCGCCGCTCAACAGCTTCGTGACGCCGCAATCCTTCAGCCTCAGCTTCTCCATCCTGCTGGTGCTGGTGGTCGTGATCGGCGGCGCGGGTGCGCGATCCGGCCCCGTGCTGGGCGCTGTAGTGATCGGCCTGCTGCCTGAAATCCTGTCTTCCTTCGAAGCCTATCGCGTGCTGGCCTATGGCGTTCTGGTCCTGCTGGTGCTGTGGCTGGCGCCGTCGGGCATTGCCGGCCTGCTGCACGTCCGCCAACAGCCCGCCTCGCCCGATACCGAAGCCGCTCCGCTGGATGCGTTGCTGGCCGACCGTCCGCGCGCAGCCCTGCATGGCCGGGCCTTGTCCATCCATTTCGGCGGGGTTCGGGCGATCGATGCGCTGAACATCGACATCCTGGCCGGCGCCGTGACGGCGCTGATCGGCCCCAATGGCGCGGGCAAATCCACCGTCATCAACATGCTGAGCGGCTTTTACCGTCCGGATGAAGGCGGGCGCACATTGGGCGACGCAGCGCTGGCGCCGGGCCGCGCCTTCCTGACCGCGCGCGCGGGCATTGCCCGCACCTATCAAAGCTCCGCCCTGTTCGACAGCATGAGCGTGACGGACAATATCGTGCTGGCCCGGCGCAAGGGCCGTCTGGGCCAGTTGCTGGCCGGTGCCATTGGCGACCGCGCGGACGCGGCAGCCCAGGCCCACGCCCTGCTGCGCGCCTGCGGCTATACCGGCAGCCCGGATATAACCGCAGGCGCATTGGCGCATGTCGACCGGCGACTGGTCGAAATCGCCCGCGCGCTGGCGACCGATCCCGACATTTTGTTGCTGGACGAGCCGGCCGCCGGCCTGTCGCAAGGCGAAAAGCGCATGCTGGGCACGCTGTTGCGCAGGATCGCCGCAGCCGGCATCGGCGTGGCGCTGGTCGAACATGATATGGGGCTGGTCATGGGCGCCGCCGATCAGGTGGTCGTGCTCCAGACGGGCCAGTTGATCGCCACCGGCACCCCGGCCCAGGTGCAGGCCGACCCGCTGGTCCGCAGGGCCTATCTGGGCGAACGCAGCATCCGGCAAAGCCCTCCGCCCACTGAAAAGGGGGGCGAACCGGCGCTGGGCGCCTATGCCATCCATGCAGGATATGGCACGGTCGACGTGCTGCACGGCATCGACATCGAAGTGCGCCCAGGCGAATCCGTCGCGCTGCTCGGCGCGAACGGCACGGGCAAATCTACGCTGATGCGCATTTTGTCTGGCCTGATGACCGTGAAGGACGGCCATCTGCGCATGGAGGGCAGGCAGATCAACGACTGGTCCGCCATGGCACGGGTGCGCGCGGGTCTCGTTCTGGTGCCCGAAGGGCGACAGGTCTTCCCCGAACTGTCCGTGCGCGACAATCTGCGGCTGGGGGCTTATACATGTCCGGCAGGCGTGGCGGATCGCATGGCGCAGATATTCGCCCGCTTCCCGCGCCTTGCCGCGATGGGCGACCGGCGCGCCGGCCTGCTGTCCGGGGGCGAACAACAGATGCTGGCGGTCGGCCGCGCACTGATGGCCAACCCTCGCATCCTGCTGCTGGACGAGCCGTCGCTGGGCCTGTCTCCGCAGGCGACGTCGGACCTTTTCGACCAGCTTGAAGCCATTCGGGATGAAGGCATGGCCATGCTGATCGTCGACCAGATGGCGGATCTGGCCCTTTCGCTGTCCAGCCGGGCCTATCTGCTCAATCAGGGACGCATCAGCAAGAAGGGGTCGGCGCGCGCGATTGTCGCCAGCGGCGATCTGGACAAGGAATATCTGCTGGGATCGCAACCGGGATGATCGCGGCGGCAAAACCGTCACGCCCAGCCCTCTTCCAACCGGCGCAACTTCGTTTTCCTCACAATAAAAGCGGTCATGCCGTGTCAGCATCGATCGACGCAGCGCAAGGGCCGCGTGGGGCAGATGACGAACAGGCGCGGACGGAGGGCATCATCGCCCTGGCGAAGCAATATGGTCGTTGGGGCTACCGCCGGGTGACAGCGTTGCTGTGCCATGCGGGGTGGAGGATGAACCATAAACGGGTCGAGCGGATATGGCGGCGCGAAGGGCTCAAGGTGCCGCAGCCCCAGCCAAAGCGCGGGCGTCTATGGCTCAGCGACGGATCACGCCTCCGCCTACGGCCTGAGTATCCGGGGCATGTGTGGGCCTACGACTTCGTCGAGGGGCGCACGCATGACGGCCGCAAGTTCCGCATCCTGACCATCATCGTCTCATCGTGGCACGGCAGTTCAAGCACGAGGATGTTCTGGCGGCCTTGGCCGACCTGTTCATCTCGCGCGGTCCGCCTGCACATATACGGTCCGATAATGGCAGCGAATTTATCGCGACCGCCGTCCAGAAACGGCGACTCCGCCATATCCGGCCTCTGGGCTCCGCTTTACTCACATCCACCCGGATATGGCGGCGATGGGCTTAATCCATCTGTGGATGCCCCGATTAACGCAAGTGGTATTTGGAGGTAGGCACGTAGTCGGATGCTGCCATCTGTCCGGCCTCTCTGATGCAGCGATGATAGCTGCGGGCCCGTATGGGAGTTCGCGGACCGGAACCACATCACTAACGCGTGCTGATGAAGTGATCTGCCCCCGCCGAGTGGACCGATTGGTTTGTTAGTGATGGGGTGGACGCCCCCCGACGGCATCGATGTGCCACAGTGGAGGTGTTGAACACCACTTGAGGGAGGCGTCCGTGTCGGAAGTTACCATAATCGGGTTGGATATCGCCAAGCATGTTTTTCAGGCGCATGGGGTAGATGCGTCAGGCCATGCGATTTTGCGTAAGAAGATTACGCGTTCGAAGTTGCTGCCGTTCTTTGCCGTTCATCCGCCTTGCCTCATTGTGTTGGAGGCATGTGGCGGAGCCCATCACTGGGCGCGCGAGTTGCTCAAGCTCGGTCACGAAGTGCGGTTGATCGCTCCGGCCTATGTGAAGCCCTTTGTGAGGCGGCAGAAGAACGACGCGGCCGATGCCGAGGCGATCTGCGAGGCAGCACAGCGTCCCAACATGCGGTTCGTACCGGTGAAAACTGAGGAACAGCAGGCAGCTGCGATGGTGTTCCGGGGTCGAGATCTGCTGGTCCGCCAACGCACCCAGATTAGCAACGCCCTGCGCGGGCACATGGCAGAATATGGTTGGATCGCGCCCAAGGGCTTGGCGCATCTGGAAAAGCTCAGGGCGCTGCTCTCCGATCAAACGGCAGTGCCTGAAGGGGTGCGGTCTGTGTGCGTGGTTTTGCTCGATACTCTGGCTAAGCTCGACCGGCAAATTGCCCTGCTCGACAAGGAGATCGTGCGACGCTCTCGGGAGGATACGGTCACGCGCCGCCTGATGACGATCCCTGGCATCGGACCGATCACCGCAACGGCGATCACCGCACTTGCGCCGCCGTTAGGAACGTTCGCCAAGGGGCGTGACTTCGCTGCCTGGGTCGGCCTTACCCCTCGTCAGCACTCAACGGGTGGTAAACAGAAGTTGGGATCTATCTCGAAGATGGGCGAGCGCACGCTACGTCGATTGCTGATTAACGGCAGTAGCGCGGTGGTGCTCCAAGCGAGCAAACGAGGCCCGGCGAAGGGATCGTGGATCGAGCAGATGCTGGCCCGCAAACCACGTATGCTGGTGACGGTCGCGCTGGCCAATAAGACGGCACGGATCGTCTGGGCGCTGATGATGAAGGATGAAGTTTACAAAGCTCCGGTCGCAGCGACGGCGTAAGCCAAGGCGGGCCAGAGGTCGTCGGAACGTAGTCGGTCGAAGGAGGGTATGGCACAACAGTCGGCGAGACGGGGTCGGAAGAACCAGGTTAATCCACCGTGCTTCATCAGCACGCGTTAGTGATGTGGTTCCGGTCCGCGAACTCCCATACGGGCCCGCAGCTATCATCGCTGCATCAGAGAGGCCGGACAGATGGCAGCATCCGACTACGTGCCTACCTCCAAATACCACTTGCGTTAATCGGGGCATCCACAGATGCATTAAGCCCATCGCCGCCATATCCGGACGGAGGTGGAGCGAAGCGGAACCGGAGGCCGGATATGGCGGTGTCGCTGTTTCCGGTGCCGGCGGTCGGTAGCCCAAGCTACTGTGAGGGCGAACGGTGTTGTAATGCCGCCGCCATGCCTCGATCAGCACCTTGGCCTCAGTGAGGCTGTAGAAGATCTCGCCGTTGAGCAGTTCGTCGCGAAGCGATCCATTGAAGCTTTCGTTATAGCCATTCTCCCATGGTGATCCCGGCGTGATGAAAAGCGTCTTCACGCCGATCTGCCCCAGCCATTTCTGGACGGCGGTCGCGATAAATTCGCTTCCGTTGTCGGACCGTATATGTGCCGGAGGACCGCGAGAAATGAACAGGTCAGCCAGCGCCGCCAGCACATCCTCGTGTTTGAGCTGCCGGGCAACGATAAGTGCCAGGCACTCCCTGCTGGCCTCATCGATGATGGTCAGGATCCGGAACTTGCGGCCATCGTGCGTGCGCCCTTCGACGAAGTCGTAGGCCCACACATGCCCGGGATACTCAGGCCGTAGGCGGATACATGATCCGTCGTTGAGCCACAGGCGTCCCCGTTTGGGCTGGCGCAGCGGGACCTTCAGTCCTTCGCGTCGCCATATCCGCTCGACCCGTTTGTGGTTCACCGTCCACCCCGCATGGCACAGCAACGCCGTCACCCGGCGGTAGCCATAGCGACCATATTGCTTCGCCAACGCGATGATGTCCTCCGTGAGAGCCTGTTCGTCATCCGCCCCACGCGGCACCTTGCGCTGTGTCGATCGATGCTGCCCTAGCACCCGGCATATCCGTCGCTCGGACACCCGGATCGGCAAATCTTGTCGCAACTGATCGATGCAGCGCCGCCGCCGCGCGGGGCTTAGAAGTTTCCCTTGGCAGCTTCCTGCAAGATCAGCTTGTCCAACGTCAGATCCGAAATCGCCCGGCGTAGCCGCTGGTTCTCTTTCTCCAGATCCTTCATCCGCCGCGCTTGGTCGGTCTTCAGGCCACCATATTCCTTGCGCCAGCGATAGTATGTCTGCTCGCTGACTGCGATCCGGCGGCACGCCTCTGCTGTCGAGGCTCCCTGCGCCAGCACAATCTCAGCTTCACGCAGCTTGCCGATAATCTCTTCCGGCTTGTGCTTCTTGCTCGGCATTCATCGTCCCTTTCGTGGTCCAGACTATCATAGTCTCTGGGCCACTCAGCGGGGGCAGATCAATCAGGATGGTCAACTTATCTGTGAGCATCACGCTGTTATCAGCGGCTCGCATTAGCCATAGCCAAAGGAATTTACGCAGCATTCCATCACCCCCAACATTCATTCGTTACGCTGCACCAGAGCGTAGCAAGATTTAGCCGAACCCCTCAGACCCAAATTTTGCTAGAGATTTGCGAGAGGGCAACTCAGACAAGCGCGTGACTGATTTCCCCCATGGCGGGCATTGCTCCGGCCGGCGCAGCGGGACGGCCTGCCCTATCGGGATCGAACGGGATGCAGCCCAGCCAACGCCCAGCCGCCATATCGTATCGCAATCGACCGTTTATGATACATACCGATAGAGCGTATCGCTAATTAGCTTGACCATGGATACGATACAGGCATATTACTGATGCACCTATTCGATACATACAGAGGGCATCATGGCTAGGACGTTTGCATATTGCCGCGTCAGTACGGCAGACCAGACCACAGATAATCAGGTTAGGGAGATTGAGGCCGCAGGCTTCACGGTCGAGCCTAAGCGCATAGTGACGGAAACCGTATCCGGCTCCCTGCCTGCTATGGAGCGCAAGGGCTTTGCCAAGCTACTGGACCGGCTGGAAGCTGGGGACATTCTCATAGTGACCAAGCTGGATCGGTTAGGCCGCAATGCCATGGACGTTCGGGCAACGGTCGAGAAGCTGGCCGCTGAGGGCATCAGGGTCCATTGCCTTGCCTTGGGCGGAACGGACCTGACCAGCCCAGCCGGGAAGATGACCATGGGCGTTATCGCTGCCGTCGCTGAGTTTGAGCGGGACTTGCTGATAGAGCGGACGCAGGCCGGATTGAGCCGTGCCAAGGCTGAGGGCAAGGCACTGGGCAGGCCCATGACGCTAACCGCTGCTCAACAGGCTGAGATTGCCGACAAGCGCAAGGCAGGCATCAGCATCCGGGCATTGGCCAAGGAATACGGCACCAGCATTGCGTCGATCCAACGGGCTGAGACGCGGGCAGGCATCCCGGCATAACCGGCACTCGACGGCATGGGGACGGGGAAGCGATGCGCGCCCTCCCTTGCGATGCTGTACGATAGCGCAGGCGGACCCTACAGCGCCGATATGGCATTGACCGGCACTCACCCTGCCCAAAGATGAAATGGCGCTGTAACAGCCCTAGAAACGCCTGAATAAGCGTCGGCATAAATCGAGCCTTATGACTAAGACTGGCATTGGACAGCCCCTATTCTTTGGCTGAGTTAGGGACTTTCAATTCTGGACCGTAACGCAACAGGAACATTGTTGCCAGCACACACAAGACACGGACCATGCTACTCGCAAGGCTTAGTCCCGCGATTGTCCCTGTTCTTAGCGTTAAGCCCGTGATGGCCAGAGCAATACATCCCCCTAGAGCAAAGCAGCATCGGGAAAGCCTAAGCCAGCGTATCACTTGACCAATACAGTCCCTTAAAGCAATGGAAAAAATCCGATAGCATCAACAGGTGTATTGCCTGAACGATACAGTACCTTAACGCAATACGATCCATCAGCCCAGCCAGCCTATCCCGTTCCACCGGGAGGGCATCAGATGCGTGACGCGGATGCGGACCATTCCAAAATCTATCTCTGGGGTAGGAAGGGAATGGAACGGAAATGATCCAGTATGATGGATACAGTAATACCAGCAGTCGGCAGAGCCTCCGCTGACCAGACCTGATGATGCAGCGGGAATGATGATCCTGCCAGACCTTGATAGACCGGGATTGGAATAGGTTAGAAAGCCTATGAAGGTAACGGGATAGACAGGTATAGATATAATGATCGAACAAGATCATGAACGGGTATGATAACAGTATAGCATACCTGTAGGAAATCAGATCATGAACCATGGAGCGACAGCGACAATGGTTATGACTGTATGGCAACAAGCCTTGACCATGCTGGACATACCAGCAGTCGGCATAGCCTCCGCTGAATAAATAGACACATCCTTCCGATTGATCCCGTTGCACCCTGTTCGCTTTACGGCGTCAGTGAACAGGAACCAATCCATCATGCCTGTAGGGTCATGGGCATGACATGATCCACCGTGCGCGGGATCAATCCGAGGGATGCAGCCAATAGCCATCCCCGTTCCAGAATAATGTCTACGGGCAAACCCTATCTCTCTCAATCATTGGGACAAATAATTCCCGATAGAAAGGACAATCCATGTCTCAGATGACCGTTGATATTAGCCGTGTCGATAATGACCGCATTGCCGCTTACCTTGCATCGACTGATCGCCGTGTGATGATCGGCTTCCGCTTCACACTGGAAGTCCTTGGCATCCCGCTTCCTGAATTTGCTGAACGCAAGCCCGCTGGCCGTCCTACCCCTGCCAAACTGATGGCACAGGCCGATGCCGATAGCGGCACCATCCATACTTACCGGGCTGAGAAAAGAGGCACCGGCCCATTCGCTCCCCGTAATCGCTAATCGAACAAGGAACCATCATGACCCATTCCACCCTATCCGCTGATATTCACAGTGAGATTGCTGCCCTGCGCTCCGATCTTGCTAAGGTTGAAGCTGCGATCCCCGCTATCGGCAAGGCTGCATCCGCCAAGGCCAAGGAAATTGCCGCCGCCATTGACGATGCACAGGAACGCTATGCCGCTGCACTGGCTGATGAAGTCACCGCAGCCCGCGATAAACGGTTGGCATCCTTCACTGACATCAGCGTCACCTACCCGGATGACCCGGAACGCAACCTGCTCCGCATGAATTTCACCATCAGCTATACCAAGCGGGCCTATGATCCCGTGACCAAGACGACAGCGCCCAAGGTCACAAAGGTCGATGGCTTCCGCCGCCTGCCTGATGACGCGATGGAGTATCTGCTCACCCGCCCCGAAGTCATACCGGATCGGATCATGGCCCTTGCTCCCGGCCATCCTGTTGCCGCCCTGTCTCGCTATTTCCTTGCCGTGAAGCGGGGATATGTGAGGGCGGAAGCGGCTTAATGCACCGCGCCCATGACCGGCATGGCCCGATTGTTGACGGCCATGTCTATGACTTGAAGAACCCTCGCAGGACAGGCGCTCCCCAGCCCCGGCACAATCCGTTTCATCAGGCCGGGAGGATCAACAGCCAGCCGACCACCATGGAAACGCTACAGGGCAGGACCGGCGAATATTTCGGTCGGGCCAAGACGCATGTGGAATGGTCAGCAATCTCTGCATGGATGATGAAGGGGCAAGCGACCGCTGCCATTGAAGCGGCAGGCATCCCCTATGAAGTTGCCCGTGTTGCCGTCCGATTGGTTCATGCAGCCAAGGACCATGCGAAGGGCTGGCCCCGGCTCAACGGCCCCAGTGAAACCCCGCTACTCCACGGCCTGTCCAACGCCAGTCAAAACGAGGCGGGACGCACGGCTAATGAAGTGTTCCGTGTCTGGATAGCGGAAGGACGGCCCTGCCTGTCTGCCCGCCTGATCGGTGACACCTACCAGTTTCTTGTCGCCGCTGTCCGCCAAGGGAAGCTGCCCCCGATCCGGGCCATCCCTGCCGACGAACCCCAGACCTTCATGCGGGAGCCGACATGTCTCGCCAACAATCTCAAATTCTGAAAGGATAATCATGACCCTAGATGCCCGCGCCCGTACCAAGGTATCCGCTGCGCTCTCCCTCATTGCCCTGCACGGCCACAACCCCCGCACCGTGCAGGAAGTCGCCAATCAGCGCATTGCCGCTGGCCAGCCTGCAAATCTGGCATACACTTTCGCCCTCAACGCATTTGCCGACAAGGTTCCGGCCATCCGTCCCATGATGGAGATTGCCCTAGACCTGATCCAGAACAGCGATGATGCGACCATTGCGACCTATGATAAGGCGTTGGCGGCGTTCAATGAAACGGGCGACACGGCGCACCTTGATGCCATCACCCCCATGATACTGGAGGATGCCAAGGCTCTGGCCGTCCAGAATGGCGAAGTCAGCGCGGAAGATGCTGCCGGTTGGGACATAGAGGATGCCTTGGGCTTTAGCGAAGATGCCTTTGCCGAAATGCCCGACGTTCCCGATGCAGCCAGTCCGGTCCCGCCATCGGAATATCAAGCCGCCCTTGAAGGTCCGCAGCAGGCAGGCCGGGTGCACTGGGCAACAGCAGCCAGCTTGTCCCCGACACGGCCCAGCAGGCATCGCAATATGCCCCCGGCTGGAACGCCATGGGATACTCCCCAGCCCGTGCCAGAGAGGCCCAGCAGCAGCCCAGCGGACGCCCTCAGACCCAGACCGAATATCGGGCAAGGGCATGGTCCGACACAGCGACAGGCAGCAGCGGCTACATCAAGACGGCCAGCGGCTACCAGCGCGCGCCGACAGGCGAGAAGGCCCGACAGGCGGCAGGCGTCCCGCTGGGGCCGGAAGCATAATGTCGGCCCTGACCCGGCAGGCTGCTATCGCGGCCAAGTGCCGGGACTGCTCATTTGATCCGATGGCCAAAGGATCATGGAAGGAACAGATCGCGGATTGCGCCTGCTCAAACTGCCCGCTCCACCCGTTCCGGCCCGTCCCTGCCTATCGCGGCATAGTGGATCGGGATGCCCGCATCAGGGAAGCGCGGAATAGACTGGCAGCGTGAGACGGGCGCGGCTCCGCTCCTGCGGAACGTAGACCGGCACCCTGATATAGTCGCCTGCGCTACTCCACGGCTCAACCACAGACCGTAGAAGCGCGAAACCACCTTTCGGCAACACAGATACCCAAACCCTCCTATCGGCTCTCCACGGGCTGATATGGGGCGCTATTGTGTATCTGTTGCTGCCGGTTTTGGGGCAGGGATCGACAGGCCGGGGACTTTGTATCGGCGGATCGCTTGCACCAGATTATGCAGGCCACAGCCCAGCCCATAGCTTGCCGCGACACCCTGCGTCTTATGCCCCATCAGGCGATTGGCCAGCGGTTCCTCTATGCTGGCCAGACGGCAGTAATCCTTGAAGGTATGCCGGAAGGAATGGAAGGTGATACGCCTATCAGTGATGCCGGTATCGCTATCCACATAGCGGCCATACCACTCGCCCCACTTGGCAGATTGACGACCATAAGCCCCGGCTTTCAACTCAGGGAATATCCGGCCTTTCTTGTCGGTTAGCCCCTTCACATATTTCAGGAAGCCAAGGCGCTCCAACTCAGGATGCAGCGGCACAAAGCGTTCGCTCTCAGCATTTTTGAGCCGGGTCACTTGCCCATTGTCATCAGTATCGGCCACGAAATGCAGCCCCCAGCATGACCGCATCTTATTGTCGGCATCCGGATAGTCAGCCTGCTTAATGTCGCCTACCCGTAGCTGCCCCAATTCTTCCATTCTCGCGCCCGTGAACAGCGCCAGCACGGGGAGCCAGTAAGCCGCCTCTCCCCGGCCCTGCTTTGGCCTAGCACCATCGGCATAGACCGGGCTGCTAAAGAGGGACTGTAGATCGGCAAGGCCATAGGTCATGCGCTTGTTGGCAGGCGCTTTCAGGACGATACCCATAGCTGCATTGGTTTCGGCATAGTCGTTATCGACGGCCCATTGCAGCAAGGTCCGCAGATTGCCCAGCTTGACATTTACATTCTGGGGCGTCTGGCCGTCAGCCAATAGCCGATCCTTGAAAGCCAGCATGTCCTTTCGGGTAAACTGCTCCACAGACTTGCGGCCTATGCGTTCATGCAGCCATTCCGCCACCCGCCTATAGCTGTCTTTCGTCTTAGCAGCCGGGGACCGTTCCGCCGCCCATAGGTCCACAATGTCGGTATCAAGATATACGCCCCGGCCAGCAACGGGCTTGCCGCTTTCGCAGTCCACGGCCTGACTTTCAGCTTCCGATGCGCGCTGGCTTTTCAATGCAGCCAAGGCCGCCCGCTCGCCCTCCATCTTGGCAATGGCGACCTGCTCCCCGGCATCCGCCTTGATGGCTTTACCCAAGGGCGTATCGGGCAGGCTATCCCACCAGTCGATCAACTCCAGTTCGGCAAAGTCCTGCCGTGCGCCTTCCGTCTGTTCCCAATGCTCTTGGTCCTCCAGCATCTTGCGTTCGGCCTGCTCAAACGCTGCCCGCCTTGCCTCATTGGCAAAGGGACTATCGGCAGGCGCAGGCATGGCATTGGGCTGTAGTTGCTTGCGGGCAGCGGCAAACAGAGCGTCAGATTTGATGATTTCTTTCGGGATTAGCCGCTTGGCATCCTCCCGATCCTTGGTCCGCAGGGACAGCATGATTTCGCGTTTGCCTAGGGCCAGCCGCAAATCATCCGGCACGATGCGTCGGAAGTAGTAAACAGCGCCACGCTTGGCGAGATAGGACATGGGCGTTTCCATCACTGTTACATATGTAACAGACGCCTGTAAAAAGTCCCTAAATTTCAATAATTTCTAATCCGTTCAACGACTTAGGGACGATGGTGGGCCCGGCAGGACTCGAACCCGCAACCTAGCCGTTATGAGCGGCCAGCTCTAACCATTGAGCTACAGGCCCCACCCTGGATCAGGCGATTAGGCAGCATCACGCCGCTTTGCAAGCCTTCGTGCGCATGGGGATGGCGGCCAGCAACTGGTTCAGGCTGGCGGCCTGCACGCCGCGCAGCGCCAGATGCGCCAAAACCCGGTCCCACCAGCCATAAAAGGCCGCCATATCCGTCGCATCGCGCACATAGGGGGTATGCCCCGGCTCCAGCGTGGGCGAATGAAAACTGAAATTGAGCACGCGTACGCCCTCTTCGATCAGCGCGTCGATCGCGGCAATCGCTTCTTGTGCAGGCACATCTTCGGGCGTGAGCGGAACCCGGCTCAACATGCGCGCGCGCGATAAGGCTCCCGCCAGCGGCCCGACCGCCTGCGTCGCCCGGTACAGCCGCTCGCCGCCGCCGCGCAACAGGCCGACAAAGGCCGTCGAAAGCGGCAATTCGACCAGAGAGCGCGTCGGCCCCGCCCAATAGGGATGTTGCGGCAGACCATGGAAATCGGGTCCGTGCTGATGGCTGTAATCGAATCGGCTGCGCACCGAACTGTCCAGCCTGAAGCCCGCCTCCTCCAGCAGCCGCGCACTGTTGCGGCCAACGCCATAGCGGCCGGCGCGATAGGCGATCGGCCGTTGGCCAAAACGGGCCTCGATCCGGCTGCACAGCGCCTCCAGCTTGGCGCGCTCCACTTCTTCGGGCAGAAAACCGACATAGCTGTTGGGCGCGCTCACATCCTCGACATGGGGCGGGTTGACCCAAGGGTGCAGATGCGCGCCAATATCCGCCATGCCGTCGCTGGCCCATTGCCCCATCATCGCCGCCGCTTCGTCGCTGTCGATGACGGGATAGTCGGTCACATAGACCGGCCTTACCCCTGCGGCCGCGAAATAGGCCTGCCCGCGCGCCATGCCGGCCAGCGCGGTTACGCCATGTCCGGTCCGGCTGAACGGCGCCGCCCAGTCAAATTCCTCCTCGGTATCCACGAACAGCATAAAGCGCGTGCCAAATGCGGGATCGAGCGCGATCATGTCCTGCGGCGCAGGCGGTTGCAGCAGATTGCCGTCGTATAGGGAAGCGGTCATGCTCCTGCGCTACCCCATAATGGTTGCGATAGAGTTTCCCGCTATCGTCAGGCCTGGTCCGCCAGGCCGGTGACGGCGGCAACGGCCGGAATGGCCAACAGCAAGCGCGCCGGATCGATCGTCAGATTGCCGCCGCAGGTGGAGGCCAGCCCGCGGATCAGCCGCAGCGAAAAGCCCATGCCCAGCAACGGCCCGTCCGCCCAGTCCCGCTCCCCGCTATAGCCCGGATCGAGCAACTGGGTTTCCTCCATCCCGACCAGGCTGGACGGGCGATCGATCGCCAGCACGACATGCCCGCTGCCGCCGTCAGGCTGGAACCAGCAGGCCCCGACCAGCTTCTCTGAAGCGGGCGCAACCGACAGCAAAGTGCGGATAAGATGCTGCACCATGCGTTCGCCCTGCACCGGATCGACGCGCACCTGCGGCAGGCCCGGCGCCATCGCGATGTCGATGCCGGCAGTGCCCTGTTCGCTAAAGCGCGTGGCCACCTGCGTCACCAGCAAGGCGGGATCGACCAGTTGCGGCGCGCTGGCGCCATCCCCGCGAGAGACGCGGGCAGCCAGATCCAGATCGTCAAATGCCGCCAGAAGATGGCGGGCGTCGACCGTGATCTTGCCGGCCATATCCCGATATTCGTCCCCCGCCGGACCGAACAATTCCTGTTCGATGATCTCGGCAAAGCCTAATATGGCGTTCAGCGGCGTGCGCAATTCATGCACCAGTTGCCGCAGCGAATCCGCGGACAGGCCGGCGATCGCCATGGCCGACGGCTTGGGTTCGCTGGCGACTTCATGCAGATAGGGGCGACGCGCCTGCCCCCGATAGCCCTGAAAACGGCCGGACCGCGCATCGAAGAAGGGCGCGGCCGACAGGCGCCATTCCCCGGCCATGGCACCGCCCACGATGGTGTAGCGCCCATGCTGGAAACCACTGCGGCGGGCAAAGGCCCCGGCGACATGGCCGTCCGGTCCGCTGCCGCCTTCCAGAGCGATGTCGCCCAGCGACAGGCCGATCAACGCCGCGCGCGGCCCCTGATCGATCCACAGGATGATGCCGGCCGAATCGGTTTCGAAGGCGAAACTGCGTGGCGCGGCAATCGCATCGTCACCTTGGGACGATGCCGGCTCGGCCGCCGGATCAGCCGCCTTTCTGGTGCTGGTGAACTGGGCGATGCGATCGACCAGATTGCGAATCTGCCCTTCGTTCCCCGGCGCGGCGCGAAGCGGGCTGACTGACGCCAGACTGACCGGCGCCAGGCTGACCGGCGGCTCCGGATCATGGGCCTGCGCTTCATCCTCCGGCGCAGCGGCCATATCGGCGGTCAGCAGCATGTCGGGTTCGCCGACCATGTCCTGCCGAACGGTCGTCAACACCAGATCATGAGCGCCGAACGCCTCCAGCGCCTTGCGCGTTTCCGGCCCAATGTCGCGCCGGCCGCGCAGCACGCCCCGCGCCGTCGGCGTCAGATGCGGCAACACATCCACCCATGCGCTGTCGGGCAATTGCGCGCGCGCCATCGCCGCAGCGGCAATCGATGGACGGTCCCGGGCAAAGAAGCGGATCAGGCTGGGCGAACGCAGGCGGCTGCCCAATTCCACCACGGTTGCGATTCGCTGCGTCTCGCTCAGCCTTGTGCGCAGTACGGAAAGGCGATCCAGCAACGCCTCACGCGCCTGCTCGTCCATGTCCGTACGGCCGGCCGCGTCGCGCTGCGCCAGCAGGTCGACGCACTGGCGCCACAATGTCACGCCGCCCAGATCGCCACGGTCTTCCGCCGCCAGCACTGTCTGCATGAGATCGTTGAAACGCACGAAAAATCCCCATTGCGCATCGTCAGGCGGACCATGATCCATCGCCCTTTCGATGCCGTTATCATTACCGATAGGCGCTTGGGGAAAAAAGGGAAAGAGCCTGAACCCGCGAACAAAAACGACCGTCGCATAGTGGGACAATTGCAATGCCCTGAAACATTATTATGATAGAGGCTTCAAACAGGACAGGAAATAATCGCACTAATGGCCGGCCCCAATATCGACGACATCGACCTGCAAATTTTGGGAGAATTGCAGCGGGATGGCAGGATGACCAATGTGGAGCTGGCGCGGAAGGTTGGCCTGACCGCCCCGCCATGCCTGCGCCGCGTGCGCGCGCTGGAGGAAGCTGGCGCCATCACATCCTATCACGCCGTTGTTGATCCCGCATTGCTGGGCTACACAATCACCGTCTTCGCGATGGTCAGCCTGAAAAGCCAGGCCGAAGCGGACCTCAAGGCGTTTCAGGACCATGTCGCCGGCCTGCCCGAAGTGCGCGAATGCCACATGCTCAACGGCGAAATCGACTTCATTCTGAAGGTCGTGGCCAAGGATTTGCAGAGCTTCCAGCAATTCCTGACGTCCAAGCTGACGCCCGCGCCCAATGTGGTCAGCGTAAAGACGTCGCTGACCATCCGCACCTCGAAAAACCTGCCGGGCGTGCCCCTTCCGGTCTGAAACAGGCCGTTCTGACGCGCGGCGCGGGATTGGGGCCGCGCCCTGGAAGGCGGATTAGCCCGCCTTCCGGCTTTTTTCCGCCACCCATGCCGCCCAGAAGCCGGCGACCGGCGCCCAGTTTCCGTTCACCAGCGCCAGCGTGGTCTGGGCATTGACCAGATCGCCCGATCGCGCCAGCGCCACGCCCAGCCGCGCATTGGCGCGGTCCGCGTCCACGCCGCCCTTGGCGATCGCTGCGCGATATTGCTCCACCGCTTGCGGATATTGGCTGAGCGAGAAATAGCTGTCCGCCACGGCCAGCGCGTCCTTGCCGCTGCTCGCCGCCGCCGCCTTCTTTGCCTGCGCGGGCAGCGCTGCAATTTCTTTCGTCGCCTTGGGCGTCACGGATTTCAGCAACTGGCTGGTTGTCGGCTGGGTCGGCGTCAGCTTGCCGGCGGAGCGCCCGGCCTCGATAATGGTCCTGGCTTCGGCATAGCAGCCCGCCTTCTCTGCCGCCTGCGCATAGGCCTGATAATCCCGCTCGCTCGCCATCGCGCCATTGGCGGCCTGCAAACGATAAAGGTCCAGTTGCAACTGTGGTTCAGGGGTCGCCCCGGTCTGATAGTTGATCAGCGCCGCGCGCCAATCCTCCCGGCTTTCCTCCCGATCTAGCCGTTCGCGATAAAGCTGGCCAACTTCAGTCCAGTCACCCGCCTGATAGGCCATGGAGATGGCGCGATCGATCCAGGCGATCGGCACCGGCTTGCCGGCCGCCTTTTGTGCAGCGATGGCCGCCTGCACATAGGGGCGGGCTTCCTTGGGCTTGTTCCGCCGCAGCGCGATGTCCGCACGCAGCATCGTCGCATCGACTCCGTCATAGCCCAGCGTTTTTGCGTAATCGAGTTGCGCCGTGGCATCGTCATAATTGCCGACGCGATAGGACAGATAGCCCGCCACGAAGCGCAGGCGCGGCGCATCCGTGCGCGGCAGCGACGTGGTCTTGAACAAATCGGTCAGTGCGACCCGCTGCGCCTGTACGTCGCCGCGCTGCGCCGCCAGCTGGAACTGCAGGCCCGCCACCAGATAGGCTTCGAAATCGGTCGTCGGGCTAAGCGCAGCAATCCGCGCGCCCGCGGTAGCGGCATCCCGCGCCTTCAGCGCCGCTTCCGCCGCCTGCACATTGGCGCGGAAGGTATCCGACAAAATGATCGGGGGGCCGGCGACGACCGGCTTCTTCTTCGCCAGAGCAGGCGTTGAAACCGATGCCGCAAGCGCGATCGCCAGCACCAGACGGGACGACAAAAGATGATGAATACGCATGGCCGTCCCGGCCTCCCCCAGCAAAATTACGATCAGAATCGAAAAGGGCGCGCCACCCGAAAGCGGCGCGCCCGAACAATCAGGCGTCAGGCGCCCTTGGTGCCCAGATAGGCGATCCAGAGGCCCGCAACCTGCTTGCGCGATCCGGCCTGCACCGCCTCGAACGCGGCCTTGGCGCCGGCGGTGTCGCCGGCCAGCGTCTTGGCGATGCCCAGACGCGTGTTGATTTCATCCGCGTCGACGCCGCCCTTCTGCTTGGCAAGGTCGAACATGGAAATCGCCTTGGCATAATCGCCATAGCCCAGATAGGCGTCGGCGGTGGCCGCCGCGATCTTGCCATTGGCGGCCTTCTGCGCGTCGGCTTCGGCCGAACCCAGCGAACCCTTGTCACCCGCAATCTTGGGAACGGCGGTCGAATAGAGGTCCGCGCCAGCGCTGGCGTTCAGCACGCCCTTCGCCCGGCCCTTGTCGATCACCGACTTCACTTCGCCATAGATGCCGGTCTTCGACGCCATTTCGGCATATTCGGTAAAGTCGCCAGCGACCACCAGACCGTCCGACGCGCCCAGCAGGCGCAGAACGTCCAGATTTTCGCGATTCGAAATATTGGGGTTGGCGCGCTGGAACAGGCGGACGAGCGTGCGCAGATTCTGGCCGCTGGGTTCGGCCTGATAGGCCATCTTGGCCCATTCGGTCACGTCGGGCAACTTGGCGCCTTCCGCACGGCCAACGCCGATCTGATACCATTGCGCCGGCACCTGCTGTCCGGCGGCCTTCATCGCGTCAGCGGCGGCCTTCAGCGCGGTCAGGCCCTGCTGGGTGAAGCCGCGTGCCGGCTCGGCCGACGTGTTGGTGGTGCCGGCCTTGCCGAAATAGGCCTGGGCGATGGTCGGCTGAACGGCTTCAGCCTTGTAACCGGCCGCAACGGCCGCCTGGCCACGCTGGATCGCCAGATCATAATTTTTCGCCTGCAACGCCTGATCGGCAGCAATCGCGTTGAACTGGCCGGCCTGTTCGGGCGGGGTCAGGCCGCTGTCGAGCATCTGCGTCAGGGCTTCGCCTTGCAACGCCGCATCCTTCGCGCCGATCGAGGTGTTCAGCTTGATCGCGCCGATCTGATATTTGTCGTCGTTCGACTGCGCCTTGCTGTCGGCTTCGGCCAGAGCGGCCTTCGCGCCGGCAAAGTCCTGCGCTTCGGCCGCCTTCTGCGCAGCCTGCAACGCCTTGATGACGTCGGGCGATACGTTCAGCTTGGGACCAGCCTTCTTCTCTTCCTTCTTGGCGGCAAAGGCGGGGGCCGAAACGGCGCCGCCGGTCAACGCCAGAGCCAGCGCGAGCGACACCGGGGTAACAAAACGCATGATCCTCATCTCCTCTGCGCGCCTGACTAGGGGGATCAGGCGACCTTTCGCGGTTAAGCGCCGATTAGGGGGCGGCGCGTGAATGGCCATTGAACAAGCCTATCTTGTCGGAATTTGCAACAGTTATGCGGCCCCTTCGTTCCGCCTGCAAATATTCGTCACACGCGCTGCCGCCCCGGCTGCACGCGCAAGCGCGGAAGCGCGCCCGCACCCCGGACCAAGGGGTGACAGATTTGTTTCGCTGGGCTAGTGGATCAGCCAAGAACGCATCCATCCACAAAAGAGAATCGCATTGACCGACGAGACTGCCCTCGCCGACCCTTCGGACATCAGCCCCATCTCCATCGTGGAGGAGATGAAGACCAGCTATCTCGATTACGCCATGTCGGTCATCGTCGCCCGCGCCCTGCCGGATGTGCGCGACGGATTGAAGCCGGTGCATCGCCGCATTCTCTTCTCGGCCCAGGAATCGGGCTTCGTCTATAATCGCCCCTATCGCAAGTCCGCTCGTCTGGTCGGTGAGGTGATGGGTAAATATCACCCCCATGGCGACAGCTCGATCTACGATGCGTTGGCCCGCATGACCCAGGACTGGTCGATGCGCGTGCCGCTGATCGACGGCCAGGGCAATTTCGGCTCGATGGACCCCGATCCGCCAGCCGCCATGCGTTACACCGAAGCGCGTCTGGCCAAGGTGGCAACCGCGCTGCTGGAGGATCTCGACAAGGACACCGTCGATTTCACGCCCAACTATGACGCGTCGGAAAGCGAACCGCAGGTATTGCCGGCCCGCTTCCCCAACCTGCTGGTCAATGGCGCGGGCGGCATCGCGGTCGGCATGGCGACCAATATTCCGCCGCACAATCTTGGCGAAGTGCTGCGCGCCTGCCTCGCCTATATCGACAATCCCGGCATCACCACCGACGAACTGATCCAGATCGTCCCCGGCCCCGATTTCCCGACCGCGCCGCTGATCCTGGGTCAGTCGGGCGCGCGCAGCGCCTATCATACCGGACGGGGGTCGATCATCATGCGCGCCCGCCATGATGTGGAGGAAGGCCGCGGCGACCGCCGCTCCATCGTCCTCACCTCCATCCCCTATCAAGTCGGCAAGAACGGCCTGGTAGAAAAGATCGCCGAAGCCGCCAAGGACAAGCGGATCGAGGGCATCAGCGACATTCGCGACGAATCGAGCCGTGAAGGCGTGCGCATCGTCATGGACCTGAAGCGCGACGCCACGCCGGACGTCGTCCTCAACCAGTTGTGGCGCAACACCCCCGCCCAGTCGAGCTTCCCCGCAAACATGCTCGCCATTCGCGGCGGCCGCCCCGAATTGCTGGGCCTGCGCGACATCATCGAAGCTTTCGTCAAGTTCCGCGAAGAGGTCATCACCCGCCGCACCAAGTTCGAACTGAACAAGGCGCGCGACCGGGCGCATATCTTGCTCGGCCTCGTCGTCGCGGTCAGCAACCTGGACGAGATGGTGAAGATCATCCGCGGTTCGTCCAGCCCGGCCGAAGCCCGTGAAAAGCTGCTCGCCCGCGAATGGCCGATCGGCGAAGTCGCCCCCTATCTGCGTCTGGTCGAAGCGATCGAGACGGAAATCAGCGGCGACATCTACAAGCTGTCGGACATTCAGGTCCGCGCCATCCTCGACCTGCGCCTGCATCGCCTGACGGCGCTCGGCCGTGACGAAATCGGCAAGGAACTGGCCGAACTGGCCGAAGCCATCGCCGAATATCTCGCCATCCTCGCCGACCGCGTGAAGCTCTACGCCGTGATGCGCGAAGAGTTTGAAGCGATCGAACGCGAATTCGCCACCCCGCGCCTGTCGGAAATCACCGCCGCGGCCGACGGCATTGATGACGAAGACCTGATCGAGCGCGAAGAGATGGTCGTCACCGTCACGGTACAGGGCTATATCAAGCGTACCCCGCTGGAAAGCTTCCGCGCGCAGGCACGCGGCGGCAAGGGGCGTTCGGGCATGGCGACCAAGGATGAGGACGCCGTCACCGAACTCTTCGTGACATCGACCCATACGCCGGTGCTGTTCTTCTCGACCGCCGGCAAGGTCTATCGCATGAAGGTGTGGCGCCTGCCCGAAGGCGGTCCCGCGACGCGCGGCCGGCCGATGGTCAATCTGTTGCCGCTGGGTCCGGGCGAAACCATCCAGACCGTCCTGCCGCTGCCCGAAGATGAGGATAGCTGGAAGGATCTGCACGTCATGTTCGCCACGGCGACCGGCACGGTGCGCCGCAACAGCATGGACGCCTTCGCCAATGTGCCCAGCAATGGCAAGCTCGCCATGCGCTTCGACGAAGGCAGCGAAGATCGCCTGATCGGCGTCGCCCTGCTGACCGAAGAGGATGACGTTCTGCTCGCCACCCGTCAGGGCAAGGCGATCCGCTTCGCTGCGACCGACGTGCGCGAATTTCAGAGCCGCACCGCGACCGGCGTGCGCGGCATGACGCTCAAGGATGACGATCAGGTCATCTCACTCTCGATCCTCAAGGGTTTTGACGCCTCTGCGGACGAGCGCGAAGCCTATCTGCGCGCCGCCGCGTGGAAGGGCAATGAAGCCGAATCCACCCTGCCCGCCGAACGTGCCGCACAGTTTGCGGCAGCGGAACAGTTCATCCTGACCGTCTGCACCAACGGCTATGGCAAATTGTCGTCGGCCTATGACTATCGCCGCACCGGGCGCGGTGGTCAGGGCATCACCAATATCGACAATATCGCCCGCAACGGTCGCGTCGTCGCCAGCTTCTCGGCCACCCAGGCCGATCAGCTGATGCTCGTCACCGATCAGGCGAAGCTCATTCGCATGGGCCTCGACAGCCTGCGCGTCATCGGCCGCAACTCTGCCGGCGTGCGCCTGTTCAACGTCGCCGATAACGAACATGTCGTCAGCGCGGCGAAGATCGAGGAAAGCGAAGATGGCGAAACCCCCGACGCATCGGAAGCCGGTTCGGGAAATGGGGAGGCATGAGCGACCTCTTCGCCTATAAGGTGCTGACGGCGGAACAATATGACCAGTTCAAGGCCGATGCTGTGTTCAAGGGCGCACCGATCGACCTGACCGACGGCTATATTCACATGTCCACGCGCGATCAGGCGGCCGAAACGGTCGCCAAGCATTTCGCGGGACAGGACCGCCTCGTCATGCTGATGATCGACCTCGCGCCCTTTGGCGACGCGATCAAATGGGAAGTCTCACGCGGCGGCGCGCTCTTCCCCCACCTCTATGGCGACCTGCCGATCAGCGCCGTGGCCGGCAAGGTCGTCCTGCGCCTCGGCGACGACGGCGCACATCTATTTCCGGCCGGCTTTTAAGCGCGCCGGAATATCTCCCAGCTTACGTCACCCCGGACCTGATCCGGGGGCTCCGCTTCTTCTCTCGCATTTCAGCGGAACAAGACCTTCCGTTTCCAGCCGACCGAACCGTACCCATCCCCTCTACCCCATATCCGCCTTGCCATTCACCCTCGCGCCTGCGAAGCAATAGCATTGGCAGCGGGAAGTTCATGCGGCGCTATTTCTATCTTATCGCGGGTTTCGTTTCGATCGGGCTTGGCGCGATCGGGGCGTTTCTGCCATTGCTGCCGACCGTGCCGTTCATGATTCTGGCGGCCTTCTGCTTTGCGCGCTCCAGCCCGCGACTGGAGGCCAAATTACTGGATCACAAGCATTTTGGTCCGCATATCCGCCGCTGGCGGACGCGCGGCGCGATCAGTCGCCGGGGCAAGAAGGCAGCGCTTGGCGCCTTTGCCTTCAGCGCGGTGCTGGCGCTGATCTTTTCACCTTGGCCATGGTTTTTGGTCCCCATCGCCGCCGCGCTGATCGGCGGCTCATGGATATGGACCCGGCCGGAAGCCTGATTCCGCTTAATCCAGCACGTTGGGCAGATCTTCGAACCCCTTGCGCAGGGCGGCGCTCCAGCCCTGGGAGATCATGGCGAACTCCTCATTATCCGCCTCGATCCGGGTGCGGACGCGGAAATCATAGGCGTCGGTCGGGATCACCGTCAGATCGAGCGGCATGCCGACCGACAGGTTGGAGCGCAGCGTCGAATCCATCGACACCAGAACTGCCTTGGTCGCATCTTCCAGGCTGGTTTCGCGCTTGATGATCCGGTCCAGGATCGGCTTGCCATATTTATGCTCGCCAATCTGGAAGAAAGGCGTGTCCTCCGTCGCCTCGATGAAATTGCCGGCGGAATAGATGAGGTAGAGGCGCGGCTTGCCGCCCCGGCGCTGGCCCGCGATCATGATCGACGCGCTGGCGCCCGATCCGCCCATTTCGATGCTTTCGCGATATTTGCTCTGCATCGATCGCATGGCGTCGCCCACAATCTGGGCGGCGCGATGCATGGTGTCGCAATTGAGGATGGTTTCGACGTCGGGATTGAGTTCAGCTTCGCGAATCGCCTTGCTCAGCACCGCCTTCACCCCCTGGGTGATGGACAGGTTGCCCGAACACAGCAGAGTGATCGCCCGTTCGCCGGGAACATGATAGGTAAAGCTCTTCCGAAAACGCGCAATATTGTCCATGCCCGCATTGGTGCGGGTGTCGGACAGCATGACCAGTCCCTGGTCCACGCGCACGGCCACACAATAAGTCACGGCCCCCGGCCTCCTGCTTCTTCTCTGCTGCGATGCCCGAGTCGTCGGGATCGATCGCGCTGTTCAACCCGCAGAGTCGGGCGGCGGGGTGCTTTGTTGCTGCTGTTTTTGCAGCTGCCGTTCCTCGACTCCATCCTCCGCCTGCGCGATACGGACGTCGGCGTCAATCCATATGTCGCCCGCAACCGTGACCGATCCCCGGATCGGCGCAGCTTCATCGGCATCCAGGCCGCTGGCGACACGCAAATAACGCTCGGTCACGCAAACGCGGTTGGACGGATCAAAGCCGATCCAGCCCAGTTCGGGCACGAAGGCTTCGGCCCAGCCATGGGTTTCGTGCAGCGCATCGCCATCGCCCGCCAGCAAATAACCCGAAACATAGCGCGCCGGGATGTCGATCGACCGGGCGGCGGCGATGAAGACCTGCGCATGGTCCTGACACACGCCTGCACCCAGCGCGAAGGATTCAGCGGCCGTGGTGTCGGACGTGGTGACGCCGGCGCGATACTGGACGGCGTCGCTGACCGCCGCCGACAGGGCGTGCAACGTGGCGAGCGGCCCGTCCCCTTCCGGCAAGTCCTGCGCCATCGCCTTGATCCCGTCCGAAGCGCGGGTCAGGCGGGTGTCGCGCAGGAAATAGCGGGGATCGACCCGGCTTTGCAGATGCCCGACCACGCCATGGCTTTCGCGGGTTTCGACCAGCCCTTCCGCCACGATCACCGCATTGTCGAGCCGGTCGTGGCGAATCCAGATCGCTTCCTTTTCGCCATAGCTGTTGGGGTGGAATCCGGTCAGCGGCTCATCATTCACGCTGACCCGCCATTCCAGCACCTTTTGCGCGGGCGTATCGACCGGCATCAGCTTCAGCCGCATCGCCACCCGCCCGGCGGACGCGGCATAGCGATAGATGGTCTGGTGTCGGACGAGCAGCTTCATGCGGTCAGCCTCCCCCGGCCTCCTTCAGCCGAAATGATAGGTCTGGGCGATTTCGCTGCCCAGCCGGTTGGTCATGGTCAGGCCGTTCTGCACGGTTTCATGCAGGCCGCGCCGGAAAATCTCGCCGCTGTCCTGCTGTTCCAGTCCGGCGACCATCTCGCGCACGGTTTCGTGGCACGCGCCCTTGGCATTGTGCCAGCCCGCCAGACGATTGAGCCGATAGGCCAGTTGATCGTAGCAATAGGCGACGCTGCGCGGGAACAGCCGGTTGAGCATCAGGAAATCGGTGATCTGCCAAGGCGTGTAGGTGCCGCCATAGACATGATGATAGGCGCGCGCGCCCGACAGCGCATAGAGCACCGACGTCCATTGATAATGATCGCGATTGCCGCCGATCACTTCGGTTTCGGGCAGCAGCACATAATATTTGACGTCGAGCAGCCGCAGCGTCATCTGCGCCCGCTCCAGCGCGGAGCCGGTGCGCAGGAAGTCATGGCCTTCATTGCGCAACTGCCCCGAATGGGCGGCGCCGCGGAAGGTCATGACGCGGGTCTTGACCCAGTCGATCAGCGCCGGGAGCTGCTGTCGCGCTTCGCTCACATCATAGCTGTCCAGCTTGCGCCAGCCTTCGTTCAGCGCCTCCCACATATCCTGCGTCAACATGGTGCGCGCCGACTTGGCGTTGGCGCGGGCTTTGAGCAGGCAGGAGCGGATCGAACTGGGATTGTCGAGGTCCAGCATCAGGAAGGCGATGGCGTCGCTTTCGGTGACGATCGTGCCTTCGGGAAACTGGTGCCCCGCCCCGGTGGCGCGCACGACCGATCGCCATTCGTCGCGATGATGCGCTCCCGGCAATATCGCCATACGCTGTCCCATGGTCAGCAGGCGCGACGTGGCCTCGGCCCGCTCCATATAGCGCGCCATCCAGAAAAGATTTTCGGCGGTCCGGCTCAGCATGTGGGAATTTCCCGATCAAACGTGAACATGAGTGTGCGGAGATTTGCTTCAGGGGGAGGCGAAAATGGTGCTGTTCGAGAACCGGCGCGCAGCGTGCTTAAAGCACGTGAGCACCGGAAGCGGAGAACAGTGCCATTTGCAGCCCGCCCTGGAGCAAATATGCGTGCACGCATCATCAGTCCTGCAACACCCATGTATCCTTCACCCCGCCGCCCTGGCTGGAGTTGACCACCAGCGACCCTTCCGTCAGGGCGACGCGGGTCAGGCCGCCGGGGACGAGGCGGATCTGCTTGCCGACCAGGCAATAGGGGCGGAAATCGGCGTGACGGCCGACCACTGCCGCTGGTCCCAATGTCGGCACGGTCGACAGGTCCAGCGTTGGTTGGGCGATGAACTCGCTCGGGTTCGCCTTGATCCGCTCGGCATAGGCGGCGATTTCATCCTTGGTGGACTTGGGACCGATCAGCATGCCGTAGCCGCCCGATCCATGCACTTCCTTGGCAACCAACTCGTGCAGATTTTCCAGCACATATTTGAGTTCATCAGGCTTGCCGCATTGCCAGGTCTGGATGTTGTCCAGGATCGGCTTTTCGCCGAGGTAGAAGCGGATCATCTCCGGCACGTAAATATAGACCGCCTTGTCATCGGCAATGCCCGATCCGGGCGCCGACGCCAGCGTCACGCCGCCATTGCGATAGACGTTGAAGATGCCCGGCACGCCCAGCAGGCTGTCGGGGCGGAACACCAGCGGGTCGATATATTCGTCGTCGATGCGGCGATAGATGACGTCGACCGCCTTTGGTCCCAGCGTGGTCTTCATCCACACCCGGTCATTGTCGACGAACAGGTCCGCCGGCTCCACCAGTTCCACGCCCATCAGGTCGGCGAGGAAGCTATGCTCATAATAAGCGCTGTTGAGCGAACCGGGGGTCAGCACGACGACGACCGGATCGCCCTTGCACGCGGGCGGCGCGACTTCCTTCAGGCTTTTCAGCAATTCGGCGGGATAGTCGTCCACCGGCGCGACCACGCCCTGCGCGAACAGTTCGGGGAACATGCGCGTCATGATCTCGCGATTTTCGAGCATGTAGGACACGCCCGATGGGGTGCGGCAATTATCCTCCAGCACCTCGAAACTGCCCGGTCCGGTGCGCACGATGTCGATGCCGACAATATGGCTGTAGACTTTCCCCGGCGGGGTGAAGTCGGCCATTTCGGCGAGATAGGCGCTGTTCTTGTAAATGATGTCGGCGGGCATGATGCCGGCCTTCACAATCTCGCCGCGATGATAGACGTCGTGCAGGAAGGCGTTGAGCGCCCGCGCCCGCTGGCGAATGCCCTTGTCCAGGATGCGCCATTCGTTCGCGGTGAAGATGCGCGGCAATAGATCGAAGGGGATGAGCCGTTCCGGGTCGCCGCCCTCGCCATAGACGGCGAAGGTGATGCCGATCCGGCGGAAAATCGCCTCGGCCTCATCCATGCGACGGTTAAGCCCGGCTATGCCGGTTCGCTCCACCCACTTCTGCACTTCGTCGTAACAGGGGCGTATCGAACCATCAGGCTCAAACATTTCATGGAAGGGCAAGTGGACAATCCTCCCTCAGCCAATATGGCCGGTTGTGCATTGCAATATTAGGGCGTCGGCTCGCAGCGATTGCAAGATAAAAATGCGGGACAAGAAAAAGCTTTCCGGGCCAGTCACCATGATGGCGGAATGCGGCACGCGGATCGTTCGCGCGCGGACCGGGGATTTTTTCCGCATCATATGCAAAGCCCGGTTGACCGATCCAAAAGCCATGCGTATAGGCCCGCCTCACCGCAGGGCACTGCCCCGGCGAGGCCCTTTGGGGCGGAGTAGCTCAGCTGGTTAGAGCAGCGGAATCATAATCCGCGTGTCGGGGGTTCAAGTCCCTCCTCCGCTACCAACACCCTCCCCAACGAGGGTGGTGGTGGATGACCATCCCGCTTTTCGGCTCAACAGAGCGTCCAGCCCTCCCAAGATTTCCACCGAGATTTGTCGGCGCTCGAACGGGTTCGACGGCTTCTCGGCGAGCGGAGTCACCACGATCTGGTCCACGACTGCGCGGATCATCTGCGCTGACGGCTGGGAGCCATCCTCGCACAGAACATCGGTCAGGCCGTCGAGGGCGCTGGTGAAGCGGGCGACCGCAACGGGATGGAACGACGGCGCAGCCGCAGGCGCGGCGGTGGCCGACAGCTTCGCCTCCAGCGCGGCGCGCTCGGCCACCAGCGGCGGATAGTCGCGCTCGAAGTCGGCCTCGTCCGTGATGCCTTCCCGCGCCCATTTGCGCGCCCGGTCCATCTGCGCCGTCAGGGCCGCGAGTTGCTTGGCGATGGCCTCATGATCGTTGCCTGCGCTCGACGCGAAGCGGTGCCGCTCGGCCATATACTCGTCGATATACGCCTGCCGCATCATCGGCGCGGCGAGATGCTTCCGCAGGGCGCTCATTACGACATTCTCGATGTCCTCAATATAGCAGCCGACCGGATCGCCACAGACGCCCCGGCTGGTCTTGCCGCTACACTTCACCCGCAGGCGGTCATTCTTGTCCCAGCCAGCGGAGTTCACCGACAGGCCGCAGCAGCCGCATCGCAGCAGGCCGCTGAACAGCCGCTTGGGCCGTTGCGCCTGTCGCTTCGTCTGCTTGAAGCTGCGTTCCTCCTTGCGGGTCTGCGCCGCCGCGAACACCTCGTCGGAAACGATCCGCAGCGTGTCGTCGATCTTCACGCTGATCCAGTCGCTCTCGTCGTTGGCGCGGCTGACGCGGCGTGCGGTGTCAGGGTTCTTCGGCATCCCGACCCGGTTCCAGTTGCGGCGACCGGCATAGAGCGCGTTGTGTAGAATGCCGGTGCCGCGTGCGCGATTGCCGTTGATCGTGGAATCCGACCACAGGCCGGTGTTGAACCCGTTCTTACCCTTGAGAGAGGCGCGCGGAGACGGGACGCCGCGCCGGTTCAGGTCAGCGGCGATGGCCTTCGGGCTTTCCCCGGCGATGTAGCGGATGAAAATCTCACGCACAATGTCGGCCTCATGGGGCACGATCTCGATCCTCCCGCCCTTTCCCTTCTCGATGTCCAGACGCGGCAGCGAGCGGTAGCCGTAGGATCGCCCACCCGCCGACTTCCCGGCGAGAACAACGCCGGTCATTCCGCGCCGGATCATCTCCGCGCCCTGCTCACGCGCCTGTTCGGCCATGAGGGCGTTGATCGCGGCATTCATCTTTGTCAGTTCCGCGCCGTTCTCGTTCGCGCAGAAGATTTTGACGCCGCGAAACTTGGCCTGCTTCATGAGATGGCTGGAGTCCTCCAGATCGCGGGTCAGTCGCGAAAGGTTCTCGACAACGATGCGGCTGATGCGGCCCGCCTTCATGTCGTCGAGCATCTTGAGGAAGCCGGGACGGTTGAGGCGGCTGGCCCCGGAGATAGCGCGGTCGCTGTAGACGACGATCGGGCTTTGCCACTCCATTCGTTTGATGAAGCGGCGATTGAATCGCTCTTGGTCGATCAGGGATGTCTCGGATTGTAGCTCGGTCGAATATCGACCGTAGATAGCTGTTGCTGTCATATTACGATTCCAGTTTCGATGGTTCAGATGAGTCGTGGTCTCTCTTCGCTGCCTCACGGGCAAGCGCACGGATGAGGTCGAGGAAGAAATCCTCGCTCTCACCAATGCTCGAAGAAGGAGACGCACGCTTCATTCTCCATTTTTACATCGGACTATTATCGCGCCGCATTATTTGATTTCGACATGATGTGAAAAATAAATATTGCGGCGATCAGCGACGCGATGAGATCATCGCGTCATGATGAAAATGAAACCCAAATCATCGCGTGTAAATACGATCATGCGATACTATGAACTATTCGAGGAACTGACGCTCGCCGAGCGCGCGCGTCGCGATGCCGAGAAGCGGCGCAAGGCCACGGAGAAGCGCAACCGCGCGCGGAAGAAGAAGACCGATGCGGCGTTTCGCTATCAGGACACGATCCGCTCGGCCAATGACGCGATCCAGAGTGCCGACAACGCAATGGCGGCGATCAAGCCCTCATGACCGGGCGAGCAGCAGGCGGGCGCGCCGACCAAGAGCGCGCGCAGAAGGCGATGGTCGCGGCCCTCCGGTGGCCGTCGCCATTGCGCCAGCGACTGTCGAAGTGCGGCGAGGACGGACACTGGATGTGGAATGAGTGGCGTTGCCATTCACCCGCGTGCGTGCGCTGTCGTGGGCGCTACACGCGCAAGCAGGAGCGCCAGCTATCCGCCGCGCTGGGCGATACGACGAACGCCGACCTGTCCATGTTCACGATCATGTTCGGCGTCGCGAGCGAAGCCGATGACATCGGCCCCATCTGGCTGAAGGCCAAGCGCGACCTTCGCAACCGCGTCAACGCGATGCGTCGGGCGAGTCCGCGTTGGGATCGTGTGGCGCTCACCGGATGGGTCGAGGCGGACCCGATAATCTTCGACGATATGGCGCGGCTGGGCACGCATCAGCGAGCCATGCTCGCTGGGCTGAACACGCCGTGCTGGCGGGCGGATGGTGGACCGGCGTGGGTCGTTCACGCGCATGGCATCACCTACCACCCCAAGATCGACTGGCAGGAAACGCAGGCGGCGTTCGCGTCCCAGTGGCAGGGAGAGCGCCGGGCTCATGTTCAGCCCTTCGATGCCAGCAAGAGCGTGGATGCGAACATCGGCGGCGTTGTCCGCTACGCGACGAAGTATCATGCGGGCCGCTGGATCGGCTCGGGATTCGACTACTGGCCCGCCTCTTGGATGGCCGAATATTACGACTGGGCTGATCGATTCTCACAGGGTTGGCAGTCCATGCGTTTCCGCATGAATGGAAGGGCCATGATCGATTCCCGTGAGATGAATAATGCGTCGAGCGTCGATGTGTCGTATATTGAGCCTATGTAT
This sequence comes from Sphingobium rhizovicinum, assembly GCF_042647625.1. Taxonomy (NCBI): domain Bacteria; kingdom Pseudomonadati; phylum Pseudomonadota; class Alphaproteobacteria; order Sphingomonadales; family Sphingobiaceae; genus Sphingobium; species Sphingobium rhizovicinum. The sequence goes on from NZ_JBHRVU010000004.1 coordinate 2,254,812, forward strand.
ACAACATCATCATTTAATAGTTATCCTATACTATATACTGACGGAGGACGACTGGCGTGAACGGGCTTGCTGGCATCAAGGCCCGGTATGACAAGTCGGATTTCGTTGTCGCGCGATCCGTAAGGCTGTCGCTGGCCGGAGACTGCGACCCCGATCAACGACGACACGAGATGAAAATCTGGTGTCGCGACAACTGCGAGCATCGCTGGGCCAAGCGGTGGACCGCCACGCCGGATCAGGTGTGGTTTGACTTCGAGAGCGATTACGAGGGCGTCATCTTCCGTTTGTCGTGGCCGTGATCCGAGTCCTTTTGAGTATACCCGGTCGGGTATTTGGAACGGCATCAAATCTGTTCCAAATACATTGACACACAGACCCTTTTGGAACATACCGTTTGGGTCTTTAGGGTATTTGGAACACAGCGATGTTGATCGGCTACGCACGAGTGAGCACCACCGGCCAAGACCTGACCGTTCAGGATGAAGCGCTGCGCGCTGCTGGATGCGAGCAGGTCTATGCCGAGAAGAAGTCCGGGCGGCACGCCGCTGACCGCGTGGCTCTGAACGACGCGATCAAGGCCGCGCGGTCTGGCGACATCATCGTAGTGACTCGCCTCGACCGCTTCGCGCGTTCGACGCAAGACCTTCACAATCTGCTCGCGACCTTGGAGGCGAAGGGTGTTGGCTTCCGCTGCCTCGCACAGGTGGGTGTCGATACCACCACCGCGACCGGAAAACTCACGCTCTCTATTCTCGGTGCTGTTGCCGCCTTCGAAGCGGACCTCCGCGCCGAAAGGCAGGCTGAAGGCATCGCGCGTGCGAAACAGGAGGGCCGCTATCGGGGGCGCTCTGCCAGTATTGATTATGCGAAGGTCAAGAAACTTCACGGACAGGGTATCAGCCCCAGCGAAATCGCAGGGCTTTTGGGCATTGGGCGAACCAGCGTCTACCGGGCGCTGGCAGCATGACGCGCTATCTGCTTTTGGGCGCAGCACTGGTAAGCGCGACAGCAGGTTGCGCTGCTTCTCCCGTCATCCAGCGGCAGCAGACAGAATGCCCCGGCGACGCCAAGTTGGCGAACCTGATCGCCGCGTCAGAGATCATCCTGATCGGCAAGATGGATGTCGCCAAGCAACGCCTCATGGACGAAGCGCGAAAGCCATCACCTGATTATGTGGACATCCCCATACAGGTCGAGAGCGTCGTAAAGGGCGGGGAAATGGTTAGCGCAACGGTGCGCTTCTATCCGCAAGATGCGATCTATAAGCCGTCCAACGCGAACATGATCGCAATGGCTGATAAACCGGCGATTCTGTTTTTGACGCGCGTGGACGAAGGACCGGTTGGCCTCTACTTCGCGGGCAACACGCCCAACGCTCTGATGTCGGCGACCGAAACCACCACGGCAGCAGTGCGCATCGAAACAGCACGGCAGGCGCAGATAGCCTCGTCGTGGCGCGCGGACACCACCCTGCCGCGCTTCGCGGAAGTGCGTGCGCTCATCTCGCGCCTCGGTCGAGTTGGCGGCAACGAGCAGCAGAGCGTATTCAACCAGCTTGAAGCACTGGGCAAAGAAGCGGTGCCAGCGATCATCGCCCAGATGGATGATCGACGCCCCTTGCGCACGCAAGCGATCTCGCTCGTCAACCACGCCCCGGATGCCTTTGAGGGAATGCGCCATTACGGCCCAGAGCAGGTCGTCGATGGACTCGACGCTATTCTCAATCAGATAACCGGCGAGAGCTTCGGCTCGATTGTGAACGGCGGTTCGGATCGAGAGCGTGAAGCCGCAATCGCAGGCTGGCGGGTGTATGCTACGGACCTGCGCTGCCCCGGCAGCCGTTAGCAGTCGCTATCCCACAGCGGCGATCCTAAACGGCAATCGGCGCGTCAGGGAGCTTGATGAACTCGGACCTCCGCTACCATTCATCAAGCACTTAGTGGCAACTGCCTCGGCTGATTTACAGCCGGTTTACACAAATCGCGAGTTAAGGCGATGCGCGCCACACGCGGTAAAGCCGGCGAACGCCTTGCGCGTCGACACCTTTCCCCAGCCCGAAAAAGATGCCGACCTGCCACGCCCCCCCTTAAAATAGGCCAGGAACTTCTTTCTGGGCTGGGCTGGGGCGTGTCGGCGCAAGCAGCATGCGCGCAGCGCTGGCCGGCGCCCCTACCCGCATGGCCGCAGCCGACGCGCTGGCCCCGCTGGACGCTCCGCCGATGGGCGTGCAACTCCTCCCCGCGATAAAATCGAGCGCCTGCCGGACAGACGCCTCGCGCGGGTCGCCCAGCGCATAGCCGATGTCGTCCACTGACTGGCAGGTCGCCTTCATGCTGCCGGCCAGCCCGCCATAATAGTCGGCATTGCCCGCGCTGTTCTGAGTTGCAAAGGCCACCACGCGCAGTCGGTCGTCGCACGCCGAACGATCGACGGCGATCTGCCCGACCGGCTTGCCATAGGTGTTCGTGCCGATCAGCGCCGCCCGCGCCCCAAGATAGGGGATGAAGGCATTCATGACGAGTTCGCTCGCCGATGCGGTCGCGCCGCTGCCGATGAAGGCGATGCGGGTCGGGGCGACGGATTGCGACTGGGACGCGAAATAGGCCGTCTCATTTTCCGCACTTTTTTCCGGCCGATAACTAAGGCGCGTGAAAATGTCGGTCGACGCGCGGCCTGCTCCAAGCAGATTTCCGAGCAATTCGGAGGTCGAGACAAGTCCCCCACCATTGTAGCGCAGGTCCAGAATGAAGTCGGTGACGCCCTGCGCCCTGAACATTGCGAAGGCGTCGCGCAGCGGTTGCTCCGCCGGATGGATGAAACTGCGCAGGTTTACATAACCGACACGACGGCCGGCATCGTCGATGATCCGCGCGCCATAGCGGCTGGACACCGGCATCAGGTCGAACGCCTTCTTCCTCACGGAGATATTGCGCGTACCCACCGCGTCGGAGACGCGCAGCACCCGCGTCGTCCCTGCGGTGTCGGGGCCAAGCGCATTTATCACAGCATCGGCTCCCCCCGATGCAAACAGAGACGAAACATTTTGCAAATTGGCGGCCGTCGTGCCGATCGCGATGATTTCCGCGCCCCGATCAATGCCGGCGTCAAAGGCTGCGCTATTTTCAAAGGCTTCGATAACGAAAAGCCGGGTCTGGGTTTGGTCCGTGGCAAAGCGCACGCCCAGACCGGCGCTGGAGCCGGAATCATAATAGGCGTCCTCCTCGGCAATGGAGGTGAGATAGGTGAAATAACGGTCCTTCCCCTGCTGCCGCGCAGCCTGGGTCAGCGCATCGACATAGGTTTCGACGCTGGCGTAGGGCGTGGGGTCGAGGGACGCCGGCAATGTGTCGGGGAAGAGATACCATTCCTTTAGCGTTGCCTCGGCCCAATCCTGCCTCTCTCGCAGGGAGCAGGCCGCGGTCGGGGTTGGCGTGGGAGTGGGCGTCGGCGCGGGTGAACCGCCAGCCCCGCCTGCACTGTCTCCGCCCCCGCCACATGCTGTCACCATCGCCAGCATCCCAGCCAGCAACGCCGTCCGTGCAACTTTATATGTCATTATACCCCCACGATTTTCCTCGGCATATCGGTGGAGCAAGGGGGTCACAAGTCCATTCCTGGGCGGCTTTGCGACGTCCCCCCAAATAAGCGGCAGCCTCTCGCCCCGTCATTCTCGGGCGGGCCATGCGGGGATGGCGTGGTGCCGCATCAGGCCAGGCCGCATTATGCGCGATTGCAATCGGTCCGGCTTTGCACCACTATCCGCAGCGACCCGATGCGTGCAGAATAGCCTAGCTATTCAAAGCCGCATCAAGGAAAAAATGTCCGCGAGGTTACATCATGCCCGACGATGCGAATATTTCTGAAAAGAAGCGCACCACCAATCCCTATAAGGACTTGCCGGAACGCGCCTTCTGGAAGCCTTCCATCGCCGACAAGTCGATGTTCGACATCGAACAACTCTGGTCGCCCAAGTTCAACATTACGCCCCATTCGCGCGTCTCGACATTCGGCTCCTGCTTTGCCCAGCATATCGGCAATGCGCTGCGCCAGCGCGGCTATAACTGGCTGATTACCGAAACCGCGCCCTATGGCTTGTCCGCAGACAGCGCCAGGACGTTCAACTACGGCATCTTCTCGGCGCGAACGGCGAATATATACACGACCTCCCTGCTGCGCCAATGGACGTCCTGGGCGATCGGATCGGCCACGCCGCCGGAAGAAGTCTGGGAAAAGGACGGACGCTATTATGATCCGTTCCGCCCGCTGATCGAACCACAGGGCTTTGCCTCCCCCGAGGAAGTGCGCCTGTCGCGGCTGGAAACCATCCGGGCGTTTCGCGACTGCATCGAGAAATCGCATTATTTCGTCTTCACGCTGGGCCTGACGGAAAGCTGGTTCAATGCGGAACTGGGATATGAATATCCCATGTGCCCCGGCACGGCGGCAGGCGCGTTTGACGGCGACGTCCATGTCTTCCGCAATCAGGAATTCAACGATGTGCGCAACGCGCTGGCCGCCGCCATCCGCATGATGCACACGATCAACCCGAAGCTGCGCATCCTGCTGACGGTGTCGCCGGTGCCGCTGACCGCCACCAAATCGGACCAGCATGTTCTGGTCGCGACCATGTATTCCAAATCGGTGTTGCGCGCGGTGGCCGGCCAGACCGCGATGAGCAATCCGCTGGTCGATTATTTCCCATCCTACGAAATCATCAACAGCGCGGTGTTCAAGGGCACTTTCTTCGATCCCAACCAGCGCAGCGTCAACAAGCGCGGCGTCGCCTTTGTGATGGACCATTTCTTCAATTGCCTCACCGCCAAATTCGGCGCGGTTCAGGCCCCGGTGAAGGCAGGCCCCACGCCCGCCAGCAATGACGATGTCGTGTGCGAGGAAGAATTGCTCGGCGCCTTTGGAGGGAAGAAATGAGATTTGCCGTCCTGGGCAACAGCCATATCGGCTCCATCAAGCGCGGCTGGGACATTGTCTCAGCGCAGCAACCCGATCATCAGATGGATTTCTTCGGCGCGCGCCGCGATGGCCTCAAAAGTCTGGAACTGGACGGCAATCGGCTGCGCCCGACCGATCCGGACGTGCTCGAATCCATCCGCTTCACCTCGGGCGGCCTCGATCATATCGATCTGGACGCCTATGACGCCTTCCTCCTCTACGGCATGGAAGCGCTGCCGCTGTTTCTGGACGGGCGGACATTTTATTCGCAGCAGGTGATGCAGGCGACGCTGGCCGATCATGTACATCCCCGCGTATCCTATCTGACGCTGAAGAAACTGCGCGACGCCACCAGCAAGCCCATCTATCTGGGCCATAATCCCATGCGCGGCGCGGACCAGCGCAATGGCGTGTCGCAGGACATATCCGATTATATGCGCGGCATCGCCTTCCTGAACGATGCGCTCTATGGCGGCTTCGACGCGATCCTGCTGCCCCAGCCGCCCGAGACGATCGTCAACGGCCGGGGATCGGCCATGCACTATGCCCAGGGCGCAAAGGCGCTGGCGATCGGCACGCAGCGCGGCGGCGGCGATCATGTCGTGACCGACCTCAACCATATGAATGACGCCTTCGGCGCGCTGTGGCTGGAGCAATTTTTCGCCCGGCTGCACTGACGGAAACGGCGGCGGCACGGCATGCCTTTTTCAGGCGGCGGCTCTCCAGCCGCCGCCCTTGCATCATGTGACCGACGCGGCGCGCGCCTCCGCCTTGCGCGCCAGATTATTGTAATGCGCGGCCGCCATGGCCCCGCACGCCTGATGGATGGCGGCGACGCGGCGCAGGATGCGCGGATGATCGGGCAATATCGCCAGCGCCTTGCGACAGGATTCCAGCGCCTGTTCCCACCGCCCTAGTTCGACCTCTATCCGCGCCAGCACGCAATGGGTGACAGCGTCCGCATCATCGATCGCCAGGCTTTCGGAATAGACGCGATGCGCCGATCCCCACCGCTCCAGCGCTTCCAGAATTGCGCCATGCGTCTTGATGAACAGCATGTAGCGCGGCATGATTCGCCGCGCGATCTGGACATGCCGCATCGCCAGCAACGCTTCTCCATTCGCCAGATGCATCTTCGCAATATCATGTTCGAACAGCGCCCGGCTTTTGCGGTCAAAACGGTCCTTGAACTGCCCGCCGATCCGGATCGCGCAATCGGGGTGTCGTGCAAGCAGCGCCCGCGCAATGCCGGTCGCCCGCACGCCTGATGGCGCGCGCAGGGCGCGCACCGCCCGATTGACGCCCTGCAAGTCGCCCCGCGCGCACAGATCGATCAGGCGCAGCGCCGGCTCGCTCCCCGCAATGATTTTGACGCATTCATGCCCGGCAAATGGAATTCGCACCTGATGAATGGCGGGCGCCGCCTGCCCGATCATGCCGGCATTGGCGAGGTCGAACCTTTCGCGCGGATCGTAGAAGAGATAGCTGTTCGCGGCCACGTCGGCGCCATCAACGGCCATGTCGTCATGCAGACCCGCGATGAAATGGCGTGTGAAGCCGGGCTGGGTAATGCCGTCGGCCGGATTGATCGACGTTTGCGGACCAAAAGCCAGCGTTGCGGTCGCGCCAAGCGCGGAGGAATATTTGAGCGCGCCATAACCGCCCATGGACGATCCATAGGCGATTCGGTCCGGGAAACGCGCCAACAGGGCGGCAATAGCCTCGATCGCGGGCCTGACATATATTCCAGGATACCAGTTCGGCTTCTTCGCGACGAAGCCGATCGCCGACAAACCGGCCTTGCGAGCGAAGCGATGCCCCCAGAACAGGTCCATCGTTTCATTGTAATTCAATGGCGCGAAGGTCATCAACAGGCGTGATCCGCCCTGATCCAGGAACTTCACTTCGACATCGTCATTGGCATACACCATCTGCACGTCCGTCTCGGTCAACTCCATGCACATCGCCCCTTGTTGGATATAGCCGGATTTCGCGGCGTCGGCCGCGCACGCCTATCCCATAGGGGGCCGCCCGGATGAGCGCAATCTGAGCGCGACATCATCAACGCCGCGGATTGCAAATCGCTTGCGCCACAGGACAAAGCGGGCCAATCAGCGGCGCAAAGGCAAAAAGGATTGCGGGCGGATGAGTTATTATGACGTTCTGATCGTGGGCGCTGGCCATGCCGGCGCGCAGGCTGCAATATCGCTGCGACAACTGGGCTTTGAAGGCACGGTGGCCATGATCGGCGACGAACATTATCCGCCTTATGAAAGGCCGCCTTTGTCCAAGGAATATTTCGCTGGCGACAAGGGCTTCGACCGTATCCTGATCCGCCCGGCCGCTTTCTGGGAAGAACGCAAGGTCGACATGCTGCTGGGCAAGCGGGTGAAGAGCGTCGATCCGGTCGGCAAGACCGTGACAGTGGGCGAGGAAGATATTGGCTATGACAAGCTGATCTGGTGCACCGGCGGCTCCCCCCGTACGCTGACCTGTTCCGGCGCGGACGCGATCAACGTCCATGCCGTGCGCCGCCGCGACGATGTCGACGCGATGATGGCGAAGATCGATACGATCAGCCATGTCACCATCATCGGCGGCGGCTATATCGGGCTGGAGGCGGCGGCCGTGCTGTCCAAGTTCGGCAAGAAAGTCGTCCTGCTGGAAGCGCTGGACCGGGTGCTGGCGCGCGTCGCCGGTGAGGAACTGTCGCGCTTTTATGAGGCGGAACATCGCGCCCATGGCGTCGACCTGCGCACCGGCGCACGGATGGACTGCATCGAAGTGACCGACGGGAAGGCGACCGCCGTGCTGATGCAGGATGGCGAGCGGATCGAAACCGATATGGTGATCGTGGGCATCGGCATCATCCCCGAAACCGGACCGCTGATCGCAGCGGGCGCGGCCGGCGGCAATGGCGTGGACGTGGACGAATTTTGCCGGACCAGCCTGCCGGACGTCTATGCCGTGGGCGATTGCGCGTCGCATGCCAACCGCTTTGCCGGCGGGGCGCAGATGCGGGTTGAGTCGGTGCAGAACGCCAATGACCAGGCCAAGACCGCCGTGTCGCACATATTGGGCAAGGAAGAGCCCTATGATGCGGTGCCGTGGTTCTGGTCGAACCAATATGATCTCAAGCTCCAGACGGTGGGGCTGTCGACCGGCTTTGATCAGACGGTGCTGCGCGGCGACACCGCCAATCGCAGCTTTTCGATCGTGTACCTCAAGGGCGGCAAGGTGATCGCATTGGATTGCGTCAACATGGTCAAGGATTATGTCCAGGGCCGAGCGCATGTGTTGTCGGGCGCTGCGCTGGATGTCGCGCAACTGGCCGACGCCGGCGTGCCCCTGAAGGAAGTGGGGCTGGCCTAAGGGGCGGGTGACGGGCATTTATTGCCGTTCCTTCTCCCCTAGTGGGAGAAGGATATGAAGCCTTACCCCGAAGGGCTTAGGCGCAGTCGGATGAGGGGGACATGGCGCTGCGTTGGCGCATTGTCGTGAGGTCGACTCCCCCTCACCCAGCTACGACTAGGCAGCAAGCTGCCAAGTCTACACAGCCCTCTCCCCCAAGGGGGAGAGGGATAAAGATGGCGGCAATCCACCCATATCCGCCACTTCACCTCCCCCTGAACATCGCCTTCATCGCCAGTTCCCATGGCCCGCCGCGATAGTGCCAGGCGGCGAGGCCCGCGATCGCCAGCGGACGGGGACGAAAAGCCGTGCGCAGCGCCGCCGCCAGCGCCTTCGCCGCCTCCGGCGCGACCTTGTTCTGCACGGTGATGTGCAGGCGGGGCCGCGCCTGATCCTGCGGAGTCAGCAAGCCGGCAAAGGCGTCCGCCAGTTCATTGCGCATCGCCAGCAATGCCGGGCTATCCACGCGAAACGCCACGCCCCGCCCCAACAGCATCACCTCCGTCAGTCGAGCCGGCGGCGGCGGGCCGGTGCACAGACGCTTCAGCCGGGCCGCCACTTCCTCCAGCGCCGATGGCGGCAGATGATGGAACAGGGTCAGATGCGCCGGAATGAGATTGCATTCGGGCGGAAAATGCGCGCGGCGCAAGCCATCCGCCCAGGCGAAGTCCCCTGCCCCCAGCAGCGCCGTGACGATGATCGGCGCACTCATCCAAGATGCTTTCGCTTGGCCGCGACAAGGCGTAGCATGGCATCATGACGGCCGCGCAACGTCCGGCCGCACCCATGGGAGGGACATATCATGTCGGCACCACGATCCTTCATCCTCATCGCCATCCTGTTCCTGCTGTGGAACTGCATGGGGCTGGCGTCCTTCATCATGCAATATCTGATGGATTTGAACGAACTGGCAAAGACCGATCCGGGCGGCGCGAAAATCTTTGCCGCCATGCCGGAATGGCTGTGGCTCGATTATGGCGTTGCGGTGCTGGCCGGACTTGGCGGGGCGCTGTTCCTGCTGCTGCGCAAGCGCGCGGCCGTACCGCTCTTCCTGCTCTCGCTGATCGCCGTGGTTGTGCAGTTCGGCTATGTCTTCGTCGCGACCGACATCATCGCGATCAAGGGCGTGGTGGTGGCGACCGCCTTCCCGATCCTGATCTTCGTGATCGCGATCATCCAGTGGCGCTATGCGATAGTCCAGCGGGCGAAAGGGGTGCTGCGATAAGCCGCGCCCCGCTCAAAGCTCCCCGCGCGACCGCCGGATTTCGAACCATTTGCGCACATTTTCATTATGCTGCTGATAGGTGTCGGCGAAGATATGGCCGCCCTTCCCATCCGCGACGAAATAGAGCGCCTTGGTTTGCGCCGGATGCAGCACCGCTAGGATCGACAACCGCCCCGGATTGGCGATCGGCCCTCTGGGCAGGCCGGTCATGGCATAGGTGTTGTAATCATTGACCGCCGCGATTTCCGACTTGCGGATGCGGCGCCCCAGCGGCTTGCCCTTGGTGATCGGATAGATGATCGTTGGATCGGCCTGAAGCATCATGTTGGTGCGCAGGCGATTGCTATAGACACCCGCGACCATCGGACGTTCGGACGGCACGCCCGTTTCCTTTTCCACGATGCTGGCCAGGATGATCGCTTCACGCGGGCTTTTCGCGATCGTGTTGGCGGCGCGCTCGGCCCATAGCTTCGCCAGCGCCTTGTCCATCGCGTCCTGCATGCGTTTCAGCACCACGGCCCGCGCCTCGCCCTTGTCGAAGGCATAACTGTCGGGCAGCACGCTGCCTTCTTCGGGCACTTTGATGTCGCCGGTCAGCTGATCGTTCGCCATCAGCCGTTCATAGACCAGGATGGATGGCATGCCTTCGGGAATGGTGATGAGGCGCGTGAGCGTCTTCCCCCCCTGAAGGATGGACAATATGTCGCTGTTGCTGGCGCCGGCAGGGATGATGAACTCACCCGCCTTGATCGACTTGCCGCCACCAAATACCTTGGCGCGGGTCAGGAAGGCATCGGCGGAGCGCACCGCGCCCGCCTGTTTCAGCAGCACCGCCGCATCGGACAGGGTCGATCCTTCCGGCACGATGATGCTGATGTCCTTGGCGGCCGGTCCCTGCTCGCTCCAGCCATGGACGAAGCGAAAGGCGACGAAGGCCGCCACGGCAAGGCCGATTAAAAGAACGATGCAGCCCAGACGGCGCATGGGGTTTCCTGATCGTCTTGCCATGCCCGTCCAGCCTATATGGTGGTCGCGCGCGCCGCAGCACGGCGCGCGCGAAATGCGATCAGATTGCCTTCATGATGAGCGATGCGTTGGTGCCGCCGAAGCCGAACGAGTTGTTCAGCACCGCGCGCACCTTACGCTCCTTGGCGACATGCGGGACCAGGTCCACGCCCTTGCAGCTTTCGCTCGGTTCATCGAGGTTCAGCGTCGGCGGGACGATCTGGTCGCGCATGGCGAGGATGCAGAAGATGCTTTCCACTGCGCCCGCGCCGCCCAGCAGGTGGCCGATCGCCGACTTGGTGGACGACATCGACATGGTGCTGAGATTGTCGCCGAACAGCCGCTTGACCGCGCCCAGCTCCAGCTCGTCGCCCAGCGGGGTCGATGTGCCATGCGCGTTCACATAGTCGATGTCTTCAAGAGACAGGCCCGACTTTTTGAGCGCCATCTGCATCGAACGGAAACCGCCATTGCCCTCCGGATGGGGGGCGGTGACATGATAGGCGTCGCCCGACAGGCCATAGCCGATCACTTCGGCATAGATTTTCGCGCCGCGCTTCTTGGCATGCTCATATTCTTCCAGCACGACCACGCCCGCGCCTTCGCCCATGACGAAGCCGTCACGGTTGACGTCATAGGGACGGCTCGCCTTTTCCGGCGTGTCGTTGAAGCCGGTCGAAAGCGCGCGCGCCTGCGCGAAGCCGGCGATGCCGATCGGGCAGATCGCGCTTTCCGCGCCGCCCGCCAGCATCACGTCGGCATCGTCCATCGCAATCATGCGCGCAGCGTCGCCGATAGAGTGGGCGCCGGTCGAACAGGCGGTCACGACGGCATGGTTAGGCCCCATCAGGCCATATTTGATCGACACCTGACCCGAGATCAGGTTGATCAGACGGCCATGGACGAAGTGCGGCGACACGCGGCTGGGGCCTTTATTGGCCAGCACCAGCGATTCGCTTTCAATGCCCGGCAGGCCGCCAATGCCCGAACCGATCGAACAGCCGGCGCGCAGCCGCTCTTCTTCCGACATATTGTCCAGACCCGCATCGCGCAGCGCTTCGCTGGCGGCGGAAATGCCATAGACGATGAACGGATCGACCTGACGCTGGATCTTGTGATCGACGTCCAGAGAAGGATCATAGCCATATTCATGGTCTTTGGGCTTCACTTCGCAAGCGATGCGGCATTTATACTCGCTCGCGTCGAAACGCTGGATCGTGGCCGCGCCCGATTTGGACGCAATGATGTTCTTCCAGCTGGTTTCGACATTCCCGCCCAGCGGGCTCACCATGCCAAGGCCGGTTACGACGACACGACGCATATCCTAGCTCCGAAATCTCTTATGGGCTTTGCGCCGCCCATGTAGCCATTTGCGGCGCGTTTTCAAACCACGCGCCAGATACGAAAAGGCTCCCCACGCTCGGCAAAGGCCGGACAAGAGGAGCCGTTTCTTATGCGTAGGCACGGCCTTTCCCTGAAAGGGTCAGGCCGGAAAACGCCTTACTGCTTGCTGTCGATATAATCGATGGCGTCCTTGACGGTGCCGATCTTCTCGGCCGCATCGTCAGGGATTTCGACGCCGAATTCTTCTTCGAACGCCATGACGAGCTCAACGATGTCCAGGCTGTCTGCGCCCAGATCGTCGATGAAGCTGGCGTCCTCGGTCACCTTCTCGGCTTCGACGCCCAGATGCTCGACGACGATTTTCTTTACGCGATCCGCGGTCTCACTCATGAGTGGTCCTTCTTGACTGGTATCGTTGGTGGTTCTGAATAACCGTTAAGGCAATGCCCTAGTGCCAAGCTCCGATAGAGGCAAGAGGGAAGGCCGCCAAGCCCCTTCATGCGTCAGGGCAACCGTCCGGCAACAAAAACCCGCCTTTTCCGTGCCGATAACGCGCGATTTACCAAAATTTCAGCGGCTTTGTGCCAGGAAAGCGGCATGGTGCCCCTTTCCTCCCCCGACTCTTTCATCACCCGGCCGCGTATTCGGCTGACCGCGCTGCTGGTGCTGGCCGCGACGATCATCGGCCTGACCTGGCTGTTCGCGACCGCCCATGGCACGGTGGATTCGCTCGGCCGGCCGCTGGGCACCGATTTTTCCAACGTCTGGACGGCGGGCTGGATGGCCGATCATGGCCGCGCGCCGCAGGCATGGGACTGGCCGACCCAGCATGAAGTGCAGAAACAGATCCATCATGATCCCGCCATTCCCTTTTATGGCTGGCACTATCCCCCTCCCTTCCTGATCATCGCCACCTTGCTGGCGCAATTTCCCTATGTCGCCGCTTTGCTGATCTGGCAGGGGATGACCCTGGTCCTGGCGCTGTGCCTGGTGCGGCGCATCCTGCCCGATGATCGCGACGCGCTGATCGTCGCGCTGGGCGCGCCGGTGGTGCTGGTATGCCTGGGCCATGGCCAGAACGCCTTCCTGACCGCCAGCCTGCTGGGCGCGGGCATGCTGCTGCTCGACAAGCGGCCATGGGTGGCGGGAATGCTGCTGGGCGCACTCGTCTACAAGCCGCAATTTGCCGTGCTGATCCCCGTTCTGGTGCTGGCGCGCGGCAATCTGCGCGCCTTCCTGTCGGCGGGACTGACAGTCGGCGCGCTCTGCCTGCTGACGCTGGCGATCTGGGGCTGGCCGGTATGGCGGGCCTTCCTCGATTCCCTGCCGCTGACCCAGCATGTCATCATCGAAGCCGGCGCGACCGGGTGGGAGAAGATCCAGAGCCCCTTCGCCGCCATCCGCCAGTGGGGCGGCTCCATTCCCTTCGCTTATGGTGCGCAAGGCATCGTGACTGCGATCGCCATCGCGGCGGCGGCATTGGCGGCACGACGCGGGTCGATGGAGGTGCGCGGCGCAGCGGCGTTGAGCGCGGCCCTGCTTTGCACCCCTTATGTGCTGGACTATGATTATGTGCTGTTGGGCGTCGCCATCGCCTTTCTGGCGGCGGACATGAAAAGTCGGGGAGCCCTGGCGTGGGAGCCGACATGGCTTGCCTACGCCTGGATCGCCCCGCTATTCGGCCGGTCTCTGTCGGAACTGACTCATATTCCGGTCAACCTGATCGCCACCATTGCCATACTGGCGCTGGCGATGCGGCGCGCCATCCGGCTGGACGGCGCGCTGGAAATTATGCAGCCCGAAGATAGGGTGAGATTTCGCTCAGGCTGAGGCGAAAATTCCGTCTTTCGAGAACCGGCGCGCAGCGTGCTCAAATGCACGTGAGCACTGGAAGCGCAGAAAGGTGGGATTTGCAGCCCGGCCTGGGCGAAATATCGGCCTATCTTCAGATCATGGCCATGCCGCCATTCACATGCAGCGTCTGGCCGGTGACATAGCCCGCTTCCTTGCTCGCCAGATAGACGACCGCCGCGCCAATATCTTCGCCGCTGCCCAGATCGCCTGCGGGAATCTTGGCCAATATGGTGCCCTTCTGCGCATCATTGAGCGCATCGGTCATCGCCGATCGGATGAAGCCGGGGGCAACGCAGTTCACGGTGATGCCGCGGCTGGCCAGTTCCTGACCCAGCGACTTGGACATGCCGATGATGCCCGCCTTCGACGCGCAATAATTGGCCTGCCCCGGATTGCCGGTGACGCCCACGACCGACGTGATCGAGATGATGCGGCCGAAACGCGCCTTCATCATCGGCTTGGCGGCAGCGCGGACAAGGCGGAAAGCCGCCTCCAGATTGACCTGGATGACCTGCGACCATTCTTCATCCTTCATCCGCATGATCAGGTTGTCGCGCGTGATGCCGGCATTGTTGACCAGAATGTCGATCTTCCCGCCCAGCGCTTCCACCGCCTGCGGCACCAGCGCGTCGACCGATGCCGGATCGGACAGGTTGCAGACGATGGTCTTGTGGTCTCCGCCCAGTTCGGCGGCAAAGGTCTTGAGCTTGTCTTCATTGCTGCCCGACAGCGCCAACGTCGCGCCCCGCGCAGCCAGCGCCTTTGCAATGGACGAGCCGATGCCCCCCGAAGCGCCCGTGACGAGCGCAGTCATGCCTGTAAGGTCGAACATATTTCTTTCCCCCGAATATGTCAGAACGCGGCCAGAGCGGCCTCAATATCGTCCATCGTCACAATGCTGCGCACGGTAGCATCGGGAGCAATGCGCTTGACCATCGGGCCAAGCACCTTGCCACCAACCTCGACAAATTCCGTCACGCCGGCATCCCACATCGCCGCGACCGACTCACGCCAGCGGACACGCCCCGTAACCTGCTCGACCAGCCGCGCCTTGATCTCTTGCGGATCGGCAATGGGCGCCGCCAGAACATTGGCATAGACCGGAAGCAGGGGCGTGGCCAGCGCCGCGTTGGCCAGCGCCGCGTCCATGGCTTCAGCGGCGGGCTGCATCAGTTCGCAATGGAAGGGCGCCGACACCGGCAGCATCAGGCCGCGCTTGATGCCATGCTCCTTCACCAGCGCGACAGCGCGCTCGATCGCCCCCCTATGACCGGAAATCACCACCTGGCTGGGATCATTGTCGTTGGCCACGGCGCAGACTTCGCCCTGCGCGGCCGCTTCGCTCAATGCCTGCGCCTTTTCGATGTCCGCGCCCAGCAGCGCCGCCATCGCGCCCTCGCCCACCGGCACGGCTTCCTGCATGGCATAGCCGCGACGCTTGAGCAGACGCGCCGTAGTGGCGACATCCAGCGCCTCGGCCGCGCACAGCGCCGTATATTCGCCCAGCGAGTGACCGGCGACATAATCGCCCTTGTCCGCCAGCGACAGGCCGCCTTCCTTTTCCATGACACGCAGCGTGGCGATGGCGTTGGCCATGATCGCGGGCTGGGCATTTTCCGTCAGGGTCAAGCGATCGTCCGGGCCTTCCACCATCAGGCGAAACAGATGGTGCGACAGTGCGTCATCCACCTCCTGAAACAACATCTTCGCCGCTGGGCTGGCATCCGCCAGCGCCTTGCCCATGCCTACGGACTGGCTGCCCTGTCCCGGAAAGAGAAATGCCCGCATCTTATATCCTTCAGACCCATGACGCCGCGAAAAGCGCCGATATTCAAACTCGTTACACTTTGAGACATAAATGTCGTTGAGCCGTACATGCGCTTGCGGCAGGCAAGCGATGGACGCCCCTTCCCCTTCGCGGGGGATCAGCGTGGCGGCCCCTTTAACGATGACGGAGTGCAAGGAAAAGGTGCGATATCGCTTTGCATGGATCAGCGGGAGCGCGCTCATGCTGTCCGCCTGCGCCGCCGGCCCGAATTATCGCGCCCCGCAGACGGCTGCGCTGGGCGTGCCGGCCGCCTATAGCCAAGGGAACGGCCCGGCGCTGGAGGATGCCGATCTGGCGCAATGGTGGACGCGCCTCAATGATCCGGCGCTATCCGGCCTGATCGACAGCGCCATCGCCAACAATCTGGACATCGTGCAGGCGCAGGCCCGGTTGCGGCAGGCGCGCGAGAGCCTGCGTCAGGCCAATGCCAGCTTCCTGCCGCAGGTAAGCGGATCTGGCACGGGCGGCCGCAATTATAGCAGCCAGGACGCCGGCGGCCGCCTCGACAGCAGCGGCAATCCCATCGGCGGCGGCTCCAGCAACTGGTCCAGCAGCTATTCGATCCGCGCCAACGCCAGCTGGCAGGCCGATCTGTTCGGCGAACTGGCGCGCACGTCGGAAGCCGCCCGCGCAGACCTTGCCGCGTCGGGCTATGACCTTGCCAATGTGCGGCTGACGATCATTTCCGAACTCGTCACCAACTATGTGCAGGCGCGGCTGGCGCAGGAGCAACTCCGCGTCGCCCAGGAAACGCAGAAGGTCCAGCAGGACAATTACAACATCGCCGGCTGGCGCTTGCAGGCGGGCCTCGTCTCCTCGCTGGATGAACAGCAGGCCAAGGCCCAGCTGGCCCAGACCAATGCGACCATCCCCCAACTGGAAGCCAGCCTGCGCGGCAGCCTCAACCGCATTGCCGTGCTGACCGGGCAGGCGCCGGGCGATGCGACCCGCGCGCTCGAAACGCCCGCCCCCATCCCCACCGCATCGACGCAGATCGCGACCGGCATTCCGGCCGACACGCTGCGCCAGCGGCCCGACGTGCGCAGCGCCGAACGGGCGCTGGCCGCCGCCACCGCGCGGATCGGCGTGGCGCAGGCCCAGCTTTACCCCTCGCTCGGCATCAGCGGCAACATCGGCACCACATCGAACAGCTTCAAGGATCTGTTCAGCCTGATCACCGGCGGCATCTTCGCCAATGTGGCGCAGACCATCTTCGACGGCGGCCGGCTCGCCTCTCAGGTCCGGTCGCAGAAGGCCGCGACCGACGCCGCCTTCGCCGCCTATAAGCAAAGCGTGCTAACCGCGCTGGAAGATGTGGAAAATGCGATGGCGTCACTCGACAGCGCGCGCCGGCGCAAGGTCGAATTCGCCACCGCTTATGAAGCGTCGAACAATGCCGCCATCATGGCGCGCAGCCAGTATCAGGCGGGGCTGACCGATTTCCAGACCCTCTCGACCAGCGAAACCACCCTGCTGAACGCCCGCAACAGCCTGGCCTCAGCGCAATCGGACGAAGTTCTGGCCGTCGCCCAGCTTTACGATGCGCTGGGCGGCGGCTGGCAGACCATGGACAACCGCCCCGCTGAAGGGTCAAAATGATGAGCAATGATGTGACCCCAGATAAAGACCTCGGCGACTTCCTGGGCGAAAAGCCGCAAAAACCCTATCGCAAATGGGCGATCCGGGGCGGCGCGGGCGTCTTCCTGCTGATCCTCGTCCTGCTCGCCGCCCGCTGTTTTTCGGGCGAGGACAAGGCCAGCTATGCGACCCGCGAAGTGCGGCAGGGCGACCTGACGGTCAGCGTGTCGGCGACGGGCAATTTGAAGCCCATCAATCAGGTCGATGTCGGGTCCGAACAATCGGGCAAGATCACGGCGGTCTATGTCGACGTCAATGATCGCGTGACCAAGGGGCAGAAGCTGGCCGAACTGGATACCCGCCGCCTGGTCGACACGGTGAACCAGAATCAGGCGCAGGTCGCCTCGTCCCAGGCCAGCGTCGCGCAGGCGCAGGCGCAGGTCGCCCTGGCGAAGGCGACGCTGGATCGGCAGGAAACGGTGTTCAAGCTGTCGGGCGGCCGCGTGCCGGCCAAGACGGAGATGGACTCGGCCCGCGCCGACTATCAGAGCGCGCTCGCCAATCTGCGGTCCGCGCAGGCGCAGGTGAATGTCTCCCGCGCGCAGTTGTCTACGGCCCAGACCAACCTGTCGATCGCCCAGATCGTGTCGCCGGTGAACGGCGTCGTCCTGTCCCGCGACATCGAGCCGGGCCAGACGGTTGCCGCCTCCCTGAACGCCCCGGTGCTCTTCACCCTGGCCGAAGACCTCACCCAGATGGAAGTCGAAGTCTCGGTGGACGAAGCCGACGTTGGGCAGGTGAAGGAAGGCCAGACCGCCAACTTCGCCGTCGATGCTTTCCCCGGCCGCACCTTTCCGGCCAAGGTGACGCGGGTGAATGTCGGATCGAACGCATCGAGCACTTCCTCCTCGTCCAGCAGCAGCAGTTCCACCAGCACGTCGACCGGCACCGTGGTCGCCTATACGGCGGTACTGTCGGTCGACAACAAGGATGAAACGCTACGCCCCGGCATGACCGCCACGGCGGACATCGTGACGCAGGAACTGCATGATGTTCTGCTCGTCCCCAACAGCGCGCTGCGCTTCAAGCCCAGCGCCCAGGCGCAGGGCGGCGGCATCACCAGCGTCCTGCCCGGCCCCGGCCGCATGCGCCGCAGCGGCGCCAATCGTCAGGTCAGCTTCGGCGCAGGCAGCAGCCAGACCGTCTATGTCGTGGGCGAAGATGGCAATCCCAAAGCGGTTCAGGTGACGGTGGGCGCCAGCGACGGATCACGCACGGTCATCACCGGCGGCGACCTGAAGGCCGGAGCGCGCGTCATCACCGGCCAGCTTGCCAAGGGCCAGCAGGCCCCGGCCGAAGACCAGAAGCCCGACAGCAACGGCGACACCAAGGCCCCCGATCGCCGTCAGGCCAATCCGGCCGCAGACGGCACGCCCGCCAGCGTCGGCAAGCTCGGCAATTCGGGCGACGCCGCGCCGGAAACCGCGCCCGTGGCGCCGGCCGCAGGAAAAGCCGCCGCAGCCCGGCCGGGCGGAAACTGAACCGTGGCCGCCAATCCCATCATTTCCCTGAGGGGCGTGACCAAGGTCTATGGTGAGGGGCCGACCGCCTTTCAGGCGCTCAAGGGCGTCGATCTCGACATTCAACAGGGCGATTTCGTCGCCGTGATGGGACCATCGGGGTCGGGCAAATCGACCACGATGAACATCCTGGGCTGTCTCGACGTGCCTTCGGGCGGCACCTATTTGTTCAAGGGCCATCATGTGGAGACGCTGGACCGCGATCAGCGGGCGCTGCTGCGCCGGCGCTATCTCGGCTTCGTGTTTCAGGGCTTCAATCTGCTGTCGCGCACCACGGCGCTGGAAAATGTCGAACTGCCCCTGCTCTATCGCGGCGAGGACAAGAAGCTGCGCTATGACATGGGCATGGCCGCGCTCGACAAGGTGGGCCTCAAGGACTGGTGGGACCATACGCCAGCCGAACTGTCCGGCGGACAGCAGCAACGCGTCGCCATCGCCCGCGCCATCGTCACCCAGCCCGACGTGCTGGTGGCGGACGAACCGACCGGCAACCTCGATTCTCAGCGATCGGTCGAGATCATGGAATTGCTGACCGACCTCAACAGGAACAGCGGCATTACCGTGCTGATGGTGACGCACGAGCCGGACATGGCCGCCTATGCCCGCACCATCGTCCATTTCCGCGACGGGCTGGTGGAAAGCATCGAAGCGGGGGTGAAGGCGTGAGTGGCATGGTTCAAACCTTCTCCCTTGAGGGAGAAGGATACGCAGCCTTGGCGAGGAACGAGCCTAGGCGCAGTTGGATGAGGGGGAACCCCATCTCGACAGATCGCTCCCCCCTCATCCAGCTTCGACTAGGCAGCACGCTGCCAAGTCTTCGCAGCCTTCTCCCTCAAGGGAGAAGTAAAGGCAGACCATGCTAGGCACAACCATCATCCTCGCCTTCCGCGCGATCAACCGGCACAAGCTGCGCAGCTTCCTGACGACGCTGGGCATCATCATCGGCGTGGCCGCGGTCGTCACCATGGTCACGCTGGGCAATGGCGCCACCGCCGCGGTGCGCGAACAGATTAGTTCGCTGGGCGCCAATGTGCTGCAACTGCGGCCAGGGCAAGGCTTTGGTCGCGGCGGCGGCGGCCCGCGTCCGCCCGATTTCAAGCCTGCTGACCTGACCGCCATCGAAAACCAGCTGACTGGCGTGCGCGCCGTCGCCCCGGTGGTGCAGTCGAGCGGCACCGCCATTTATGAAGGCAATAACTGGTCCACCACCGTCTATGGCACGACCTCCGCCTATTCGGAGGTGCAGCAGTGGAAGGTGCAGGACGGCCGCCTGTTCCTGCCCGATGAGGAGGAAGCGGGCAAATCCGTCTGCATCATCGGAAATACGGTGCGCACCAACCTGTTCCAGAATGTCGAGCCGGTCGGCCAGCGGATGCGGATCAAGGGCGTATCCTGTCAGGTCGTGGGCGTGCTGGCGACGCGCGGCCAGGGCGGCTTTGGCGATCAGGACGATGTCGTCGTGATGCCGATCAAATTCGTGCAGCGCCGCTTCACCGGCGACCGCGACATCAGCCAGATCATGGTCGCGGTGGACGACGCCTATGACAGCGCGACCGTGCAGAACAGCCTGGAAGAACTGATGCGCGAACGGCGCAAGATCAAGCCGGGCGATCAGGATAATTTCAACGTCTTCGACACCAAGCAGATCAGCGACACGCTGACCGGCACCACCACCATCCTGACCCAGATCGTGGGCGCGGTGGCGGCGATTTCGCTGCTGGTCGGTGGCATCGGCATCATGAACATCATGTTGGTGTCGGTGACGGAGCGGACACGGGAAATCGGCATTCGCCTCGCCATCGGCGCGGTCGCGCGCGAAGTGCTGCTGCAATTTCTGGTGGAGGCGATCGTGCTGTCCTGCCTTGGCGGCCTCATCGGCCTCGCGCTGGCGCTGGTCGCCTCGCTCGCCATCGCCCCGCTAATGCAGGTGCCCTTCCTGTTCGACCTAAAGGTCAACCTGATCGCCTTTCTCTTTTCGGCGGCGATCGGCGTGGTGTTCGGCTATTTCCCCGCGCGCCGCGCCGCCGCGCTCAACCCGATCGACGCGCTGCGGCACGAATAAGAGCAACTTTCCCTCTCCCACCGGGAGAGGGAGGGAGCCGTGCGAAGCGCGGCGGAAGGGTGAGGGCGAAAGGACACCCCGCCCATCTCCTGATACATTTTCCGACAAAGATGCCCCACCTGCGGCACAGTCCTGCGACATGGCCGCCCTAATGCTCCTTCCATACCGCCACCCCGGCGCGCGCAAGGAGCACCCCCATGAAGACCATCGCCCTCAGCCTCGCCAGCAGCGCGCTGGTCCTGGGCGCCAGCCTGTCCGCGCTGGCCGCTGCGCCCGTGCAGCATCCCGCGCCGATCGTCGAGGGCAAGGACAAACCCATCCTGCTGGCGCGCATGGTGGTGACGGCGACGCCGCTGAACTGACACGCCCCTCCCCCCTCTATAATCCCACGCCCCGCAGCCGCCGCTGCGGGGCTTTTCGTGTCAGGAAATCTGCAACTTATTGAAAATCCGTCATTTCTGAACATATGTTCAGCTTAAATCGCCCTTTGTTACAATTTCCGACATTTTTCGTCCGCCTGCGACACATTCACGCGACAAGCGGCTTCTATCTCTGTCTTCGACGCCACGGAACGGCGCCCGATACACAGGTAAAGGAGCAAGACATGTTCAAGAAGATCATCATGGCCCTGACCGCCACGACGCTGATCGCCAGCCCGATCGTAACCGCGCAGGCGCAGGCCGCCCCCCATCAGGAACGCCACGAAGTCAGCCGCACCACCGTTAAGCACAAGGCGAACGGCCGCACCGTCGTGAAGAAACAGACCGTGGTGCGCAAGGACACTGGCCGCCGCTGGGCCAAGGGCCAGCGCTTCGATCGCCGCTACGCCACCAATTACCGCGTGGTGAACAATTATCGCGATTATCGCCTGTCTGCCCCGCCGCGTGGCTATCACTGGGTCCGTTCGGGCAATGACGCGGTCCTGATCGCCATCACCAGCGGCATCATCGGCGCCGTCGTCGGCAGCGCGATCCGCTAAATTTTCCCAGCCGGCCAGCAGCCGACGGGTCGCAGACGCTCCGGGGTTTCTCTCCCCCCGGAGCGTTTTTTTGTAGATGTGCTCACGCACATCCGCACCGTACCGGCCCACACCCCCGCCCGACCGCCCATCAGGATACCATGTCTGGGTGGTCGGGCGGGGGTGTGGGCCGGTACGGCAGCAAAAATGCGATCTTCCGCGCATTTTTCAAAAAGCGTCATACCAATCCGGTTAGATAATAGACAGCAATCACCAAAAAGACGGTCAGCGTCTTGATCAGCGTCAGCGCGAATATATCCTTGTACGCCTGCCGATGGGTCAGGCCCGTCACCGCCAGCAATGTGATGACCGCGCCATTATGCGGCAGGCTGTCCATGCCGCCCGACGCCATGGAGGCGACCCGGTGCAGCACTTCGCGCGGAATGCCCGCCGCATCGCCCGCCGCCATGAACTGGTCCGCCATCGCCGCCAGCGCGATCGACAGGCCGCCCGACGCCGATCCCGTAATGCCGGCCAGCGACGTGACGGTGATCGCTTCATTCAGCAGCGGATTGGGAATGGCGCGCAGCGCTTCCTTCACCACCAGAAAGCCCGGCAGCGCCGCGATCACCGCGCCAAAGCCATATTCGACCGCCGTGTTCATCCCCGCGAGCAAAGCACCGCCGACCGCCGCCTTCGATCCTTCGGCAAAACGCTGCGCCACGGTACGGAAGGCGAAGATCAGGATCGTGGCGATCCCCAGCAGCAAGGCGCCCTCCACCGCCCAGAGCGCGGACATTTGCGCCACCTTCACCGCAACCGGCTCCGCCATCCCCGGCAGCGCCAGCATCAACTCCTGCGCTGGCACCCAATGCGGAATGGCCAGCGTCAGCAGCAAATTGCCCAGCCCCACCACCAGCAGCGGCAACAGCGCAATCAACGGCGCTATGCGCGCTTCCTCGCCATGCTGCTCCGGCTTGTTCACCAATGTTTCGGGCGCGCCATAGCCCTCCCCCGCCGCCATCAGCACCCGTCGCCGCCAGGCCAGATAGGTCAGCCCCGTCGCCGCGATGCAGACCGACCCGATCGTCCCCAGCACCGGCGCGGCCCATGTGGTCGTGCCAAAGAAGCTGGTGGGAATGATATTCTGGATCTGCGGCGTGCCGGGCAACGCATCCATGGTGAAGGTGATCGCGCCCAGACCGATCGTCGCGGGCACCAGCCTTTTGGGGATGTCGGCGCGGCGGAACATCTCCGCCGCAAAGGGATAGACGGCGAACACCGCCACGAACACCGACACCCCGCCATAAGTGAGCAGCGCGGTGACGATCATGATCGCAGGGATGGCGCGGCTGGCGCCGACCACCCCGATCACCGCCGTCACGATCGCGCGGGAAAAGCCGGAAATCTCCACCAGCTTGCCAAACAGCGCGCCCAGCAGGAACACGGGAAAATAGAGTTTCAGGAAACTCGCCACCTTTTCCATGAACAGGCCGGAAAAAGCGGCCGGCACGGCTGCCGGATCTGTCAGCAGCACGGCCAGCATCGCCAGCAGCGGCGCCATCAGAATGACGCTCATGCCGCGATAGGCGGCGATCATCAGCAATATCAGCGACAGGGCGGCGATTGCGACGGCCATGCACTCTCCTACGATCTTTTCTGCCTGTCATTTATGGAGAAAAACCGGCATTGGGCAAGCGGGCGCCACCCGGCATCGTCGCGGCTGTGCGCCGCATGGATGCGCCCTTGCCTTTCCCCCGCTTTTCCGCCATAGGCGCGCCTTCGCATCGGTTCCGGGGTGACTCGGGGTCGCCGCGAAGCATGAGACGACAGCCGGAGGGGCGCTGCACATGGGGTGCGCGTCAGCGATCGGCCAACAGATGAGGCATGACATGGCTCTTTACGAGCACGTCTTCCTTGCGCGCCAGGATCTGGCACAGGCGCAGGTAGACGCACTGGCGGAAACCGCCACCAAGATCGTCGAGGAAAATGCTGGCAAGGTGACCAAGGTGGAAACCTGGGGCCTGCGTTCGCTCGCGTACAAGATCGCCAAGAACCGCAAGGCGCACTATGTGATGCTGAACATCGACGCCCCCGCCGGCGTCGTCGCGGAACTGGAGCGTCAGACCCAGATCAACGAAGACATCATCCGCTACATGACCGTCAAGGTTGACGAGCTGGAAACCGGCCCGTCGGTGATGATGCGCAAGCAGGAACGCGCCGAGCGTGGTGATCGCGGCCCCCGTGGCGACCGCGGTGATCGTGGCCCGCGTCGTGAGCGTGAAGACGCTCCGGCTGCTGAATAAGGAGATCTGACAAATGGCACGCCCGTTTTTCCGCCGCCGCAAGAGCTGCCCCTTCGCCGCCAAGGATGCGCCGAAGATCGATTATAAGGACGTTCGTCTGCTTCAGGGCTTCGTGTCCGAACGCGGCAAGATCGTTCCCAGCCGCATCACGGCTGTTTCGGCCAAGAAGCAGCGTGAACTGGCTTCGGCCATCAAGCGCGCCCGTCACCTGGGCCTGCTGCCCTACATCGTGAAGTAAGGGAGAAAGCCCCATGGAAATCATTCTCCTCGAACGCATCGAAAAGCTGGGCGCGATCGGCGACGTCGTCACCGTGAAGGACGGCTATGCCCGTAACTTCCTGCTGCCCAACAAGAAGGCGCTTCGTTCGAACGCCGCCAACAAGAAGGTCTTCGAAGCCAACCGCGCGAAGATCGAAGCCGACAACGCGGCGCGCCGTTCGGACGCCGAAAAGGCTGCCGAAGGCGTCAACGGCAAGCAGATCGTCCTGATCCGCCAGTCGTCGAACGCCGGCCACCTGTACGGTTCGGTTGCCGTCCGTGACGTGGTGGAAGCGCTGCACGCCGATGGCGTCACCAACGTCACCAAGGCGATGGTCGTGCTGGAACGCCCGATCAAGACCCTGGGCGTATTCGACGTCAAGGTTGCGCTGCACCCCGAAGTCGCCGTGACGATCACCGTCAACGTCGCCCGTTCGCCGGAAGAAGCCGAACTCCAGTCGCAGGGCGTGGACGTGATGGCTGACCTGTTCGAAAAGGACGAATCCGGCTTCACCGAAGATTATGATCCCAACGCGGAACCCGGCGAAATCGCCGTGGAAGCCGAAGAAGAGACGGCTGAAGAAGCCTGAGCCTTCTGACAGGATCAAACGAGAAAGCCGCCCCGCAACGGGCGGCTTTTTTGTTGGGCTGGATTGGGTGGATGGCGGACTAGCTGCTTTCAGGCGGGACGCGCGAAATAGCGTCATCCCAGCGAAGGCTATGGGGCAGGCCAAAATGACCGCCCGACGTCCATTTCTGGCCGCCGGCGGACGAAGGCCACACCCCCGCATCCCAGCCACGAAAAAGGCCGGAGGATCGCTCCCCCGGCCCTTTCATCACCTATGCATCCGCGCGTCAGAAGCGGAAACCACCCGTTACCGACACCTGCTGACGCGACAGGGACAGGCCGGTGTCGACGCCGCCATCCTTGTAATTGCCATAGTCGCTGTACCGATATTCGACCCGTGCGAAATGATTGGCGTTGGTCAGTTCCACGCCGCCGCCCAGTCGCCAGCCGTCCAGCGTATCGCTGTCGCTGATCACCAGTCCTTCGCCATCATCATAGCTCAGCTTCGCGCGGGCGTTGGTGTAGCCGCCCTTGGCGTAGATCAACAGGTTGCTCGTCACCGGAATGCCGATGCGCGCGCCGACATACAGGTCGCGGCCCAGCGCCAGTGCGATGCTGTCGCCAAAGTCCGCGTCGGTGACGCGCCATTTGGTCGCGCTGTCGCTCGCCTCCAGTTCCAGCCCGATCACCGCGCTACCCAGATCCATGTCATAGCCGGCGCTCACGCCATAGAGGACGCCATCTTCGTTGGTGTCCAGATCGGCATATTCCAGCGTCGCCTTGTCATAGCCCGCAACCACGCCCAGCTTGAAACCGCCGAACGCGCCGGCCTCCTGCGCCTGTGCCGGCGCAATCGCCACGCTCGCTGCGCCAAGAACGGGAAGAAGATAGCGGATCACGATAGCCCCCTGAAAATCATATGCCCCCTGATGGGCGGGACCGACATGCCGGCCAGGAGTAAAGGAAGCGCTAAAAAATCATGACAAAGGCTGACATCAGCTGCTTGAAAACACGGAATATTGCCATTCAGCCTCCGATCGTGCCGCGCAGATGAAAAAAGGAGCGCCCTCCCCGTTGGAAGGACGCTCCTCTTTCTGTCTTTGCGATCCGATCAGAATTTATAGTTGGCGCTGATCGTGAAGTTGCGCGGCGCGCCGTAGCGATACTGGCTGAAAAAGCCCATCTGGCTATAATATTTCTTGTCGAACAGATTTTCGACATTCGCCTGCAACTGCAACTGCTCGGTCACGGCATAGCGCGCCATCAGGCTGACCAGCGTATAGCCGTCCTGCTGGAAGCGGAAAGGCGCGGCCGTGACGGGGTTCAGCCCTTCCGAATAGGCCTTGCTGCGATAATTGATGCCGCCGCCCACGGTCAGGCCGGCCAGCGCGCCCGACAGGTCATAGGTGGTGAAGATCTTCAACAGCTTGCGCGGCTGATTGGTGTTGGCGGCCACGCCGTCGGCATCTTCAGCCTTGAACTGGCTATAGCTGGCGTTGACGTTCCAGCCCGGCAGCGGCTGGCCGGTCGCTTCCAGTTCGAAGCCCTTGCTGGTCACGCCTTCGGCCGCAACATAGGTCTGCTGCGGGCCATTGGGGGTGACGATGACGTCGCCAATCTGACCGACATTATCCTGTTCGATGCGGAACAGCGCGATGGAGGTTTGCAGCGCGTCGCCGAAGAAGCTGCTCTTCAGACCGATTTCATAGGCGTTGCCGTCCAGCGGATCGAGCAAATTGAGATTGCGGTCATACAGGTTCTGCGGCTGGAAGATCTTGGTGTAGCTGGCATAGACGCGATGGTTGGGCGTCACGTCATAGAGCGCGCCCACATAGGGGATGAACACATTGTCGTCGCCATAGTCGCTCGGCCCGCTCCAGGCGAAGCCCTTCTGGTTCCAACTGGAAATGCGGCCGCCCAGAATGACCTTGAACGGATCGGCCACATTCAGGCGGAACGCGCCATAATAGCCGGTCTGCTCGATCCGCTCCTGTTCGTTGCGGACGGCGGTGGTGCCCCAGGTCGGCTCGTCAAAGTCCGCGCCGCCCGCACCGATGACCGGCACATTGGTCTGCCAGCTGTTGAGGCCGGGCCCCCATGCCGGATTATTTTCGGTGTAGGGCGCGACATAATTGTCGGTGTGGCGCTTCAGCACGCTATGCAGCGCGCCCAGCACCACCTCATGATCGCGGCCGAACAGATTGACCGAACCCTTCAACTGCGCGTCGATGCTATTCTGAACGCTGTCGCCCTTCGACTTATAGGGGTTACTGCTTTCGATGGTGCCGGTCGCCTTGTCGACATTACCGTACAGATACAGCAACTGCGTATCGCCGGTGTTCTTCAGGCGGTTATAATTGACCGTCAGGTTCCATTTGTCGCCAAATTCCTGGCGCACGGTGGCGAAGATATTCTGGTTGGTGGTGTTCCAGTAGGTCCAGTCGGCCGCCGTGCTCTGCGACCGGGCCAGATCGGTGGTCGTGCCATCGGTGTAGAAGGTCGGCAGCGCACCCCAAGTCGCGCCCTTGGGCTTGGTGTCCTGATGGCTCATGCCCACGCGCACCAGAGTGCTGTCGGTCAGGTCGGCGTCAACCACGCCATAGACCACCCACTTCTTCTTCTTCTGGATGTCGATATAGCTTTCGCCTTCCTCATAGCGCCCGACGAGACGGGCGCGGATGCGGCCATCGCTGGTCAGCGCGCCGGCAATGTCGCCAGACAGGCGCCAGGTGTTCCAGCTGCCGATGCTGGCATTGGCGTAGCCGGTCAACTCCGTGGCGTCGGCATGCTTGCGCACCAGATTGACCGAAGCGGACGGATCGCCCGCGCCCGACAGCAGGCCGGTCGCGCCGCGCACGATTTCCACGCGCTCATAGATGGACACGTCGATGCTGGTTTCGCCATTGCCGCCCGCCAGCGTCCAGGCCGCCGGAACGCCGTCGACCTGCGTGTTGCGGATTTCAAAGCCGCGCGCGTAGAAATTGTTGCGAACGTCATCGACTTCGTTGGCGGACACGCCCACGCTGTTGACGATCACATCCTTCACGCTGATGAGATTCTGGTCGAGGATGCGCTGCGCGGTCATGATGCTGACCGACTGCGGCGTTTCCTGCACGGTCAGGCCCAGGCCCGTCGCCGTGTCGATCTTGTTGGGCAGCGTATAGGTGCCGGTGACGACGATCTCGTCCTCCTTGGGTCCAGCTTCGGCCGGCGTCTGCGCGGCGGCGGGCATGGCGACGAAGGCTGCTGCCGACGCGCTCAGGAGGAAGGAAAATTTGCGGATCATTATAAGGCCCCCGATGGAATTTCCACGGGCCGCGTCATCCATGGCCGGGATAGGATCAGCCCGGCCAGGCGCTACGGTCCCGGTCGCGAAGGCCGTTATCCTTAATAATAATGTTTCGCAATAGTAGTTTTATGCGCATCCCATATCCGGGCGACATTTTGCGACAGCGTCGCATTTGCGCAACAGCCCCTCAGTCCCCGGTCTGCTTCCGGCGCGTGTCCCACCCCTTGCGCGCCGCGGCGGAGCGCGCCGCACGCTTGCGCCGCTCCGCCGCATGGCTTTCTGGCTGTCCCCGCCCCGATCCAGACAGATTGCCGCCGCCCGAATCCTTGTTCACCGTCGCCCAGGCGCGGGCCTGCGCCTCCTTTTCGGGAACGCCCCGCGCTTCATAGCCTTCCTTGATATGTGCGGCCTTGCGCTTCTGCTTGTCGGTATAGCGGCGCTTGTCACCCTGCGGCATCGCCCGTCTCCTGCTGTGCAACCTCTGGCTCAACTCGCCATCGCGCCGGGCGTTCATATCGATGCGCTATCGTCACGATGCAGCGGAACAGCGCCCGCCGGAACGCGTTGGACCGATATGGAAGACCGTTCCCTGCTAGAGCGCCTCGCCCGTCATCTCGCCGCGTCGACCCCGGATCGATGGCCCGATCATGTCGCGAACGCCGCCAGCATTCTCGCCCTGATCAAGGAGCCGGACAGCGCTATGCGCGCGGCCGGAGATGCAACCCATTGGGGGCTGATGATCGACGCGGCGCTGCGCGAGCGATGGACTCTGCCCCATAGTTCGGAAGACGTATCGAATGATGGCGCGGACGAGGAAGGCGAAATCCGCCTGACGCCGCAGGCCGTCGGCCATGACCGGGCCGATTGGGTCCATCTGCATCATGGAGAGGAGAAGCCATCATGAAAGGGCTGGTGAAACTGGCCATCGTCACGGGCCTTGGCGCGATCGCGTTCAAGGGCTGGCGCGAATGGATGGGCGACGACAAGGACGCCGGCATCGTCGACATGGACGAAATGGAGGCCGCAGGCTTTAGCGGCTATATTCGCGACGCCGGCCCGCAACAGGGCATATCCGCCCGCAACTGGGACAAGGTGGACGAACAGTCTGACGAAAGTTTTCCGGCCAGCGATCCGCCCGGCAATTACTGATCCCGATTTTTCCGTTCCGTTCAATCCATTGCCCCCCCGATGCGCGCTCTTTATGAGGCGGTCGCAGGGTCGGCGTCGCCGGCCGCAACAGGGGAATGAAAACTATGCCTTCGGGTTTGATCGCGCTGCTCGACGATGTGGCCGGCATCGCCAAGCTGGCGGCGACGTCGCTGGACGATGTCGCCGCCGCCGCCGGTAAGGCCGGCACGAAGGCGGCTGGCGTGGTGATCGACGATGCAGCCGTCACGCCCAAATATGTGATGGGCCTGACCCCCGATCGCGAATTGCCGATCATCTGGAAAATCGCCAAGGGATCGCTGCGCAACAAGCTGCTTTTCCTGCTGCCGGCCGCGCTGCTGATGAGCGCCTTTGCGCCCTGGCTGCTGCCCCCTCTCCTGATGCTGGGCGGCGCCTTCCTGTGTTTTGAAGCCGTCGAAAAGCTGCTGGAAGCCATTCAGGGCGGCCATGACCCGGCCGAAGAAGCGGTCAAGGCGCATAGCTCGGCCGAACTGGAAAATCAGAAGGTGTCGAGCGCCATCCGCACCGACTTCATCCTGTCGGGCGAGATCATGGCGATCTCGTTAGGCACGGTCGCGACTGAACCGGTGTGGGAACAGGCCATCATCCTGGTGGTCGTCGCCATCCTGATCACCGCGGGCGTCTATGGCGTCGTCGGCCTGATCGTGAAGATGGATGACATCGGCCTGCACCTCGCCAAGAAGGACGGCGCCGGCGCCCAGTCGCTGGGGCGCGCGCTGGTGAAGGCGATGCCGGTGCTGATGTCGATCCTCGCGGTGGTCGGCACCGCCGCCATGCTGTGGGTCGGTGGCGGGCTGATCGTTCATGGACTGCACGAATTTCATATCGAGCCGATTCCCGGCCTGATCCACCATCTCGCAGAAAGCGCAGCCCATGCCGTACCGGCGATCGGCGCTTTTCTCGACTGGCTGGTCAACGCCATCGGCGGCGCGCTCGTCGGGCTGGTGGTCGGCGGCATCATCGTCGGCGTGCTGCATCTGTTCAAAAAGCACTGAGGCTTCTAATAGGGCCGTTCATCTCCTTCCGTTCAGGCTGAGCCTGTCGAAGCCCCGCCCTTCCTTTGGAAAGAACGGCCCTTCGACAGGCTCAGGGCGAACGGACGCATATTCGGACCGTACGTCGTGACCCATCCCTCCCCCTGGCGCATCGAGGCAAGCGCGCTGATCGCGCTCGCCCTGCCGATGATCGCGGGCAACATCGCCTGGTCGGCGATCGCCGCGACAGATCTGCTGCTGCTCGGCCGCCGGGGTGCGGAAAGCGTGGCGGCGGGCGCGCTGGCCATCAACCTGTTCCATGCGCTGCTGCTGTTCGGCATGGGGCTGGTCACGGCCGCCGCGCCGCTGATCGCCAGCGAACGGGGCCGCCGCCGCCATAGCGTGCGCGACGTGCGCCGCACCGTGCAACAGACGCTGCGCGCCGCCCTCTTCTTCGTGCTGCCGGCCTGGGCGATATTATGGGAGTGCGAGGCGATCCTGCTCGCCATGGGGCAACAGGCGGATCTCGCCCATGAAGCGGGCCAGTTGATGCGCGGCCTGCAATGGGCGCTGCTGCCCTTTCTTTGCTTCACCACGCTGCGCAACTTCATCGCCGCGCTGGAACGGCCGATCTGGGGCCTCGTCATCATGCTGATGGCCATTCCCTTCAACGTGCTGGCCGGCTGGGCGCTGATCTTCGGGCATCTGGGCTTGCCGGAACTGGGGCTGTTCGGCGCCGGCCTCGCCAGCACCCTGTCCTCCTGCTTCCTGTTTCTGGGCCTGTTGTCGGTCATCCTGATCGACCGGCGCTTCCGTCGCTATCGCCTGATGGGCCGCTTCTGGACCCACGATCGCGAACGGCACCGGCAGGTCTGGGCGCTGGGCCTGCCGATCGCGATCACGCTGGGTTTCGAAACATCGGTGTTCAATGCGTCCGCCTTCCTGATGGGGCTGATCAACCGGGATTCGCTGGCCGCCCATGCCGTCGCGATCCAGATCGCGGCGCTCGCCTTCATGGTGCCGATGGGCATAGGTCAGGCCGCAACCGTGCGCGTGGGCATCGCCTATGGCCGCCATGATCGTGCCGGCGTCAGCCGCGCGGGCTGGCTGGCGCTGCTGGTCGGCACCGGCTTTGCCGTCTGTTCCGGCGCGCTGCTGATCCTGATGCCGCGTACATTGGTTTCCGCCTTCCTCGACCTGTCGAACCCGGCCAATGCCCGCACCGCCAGCCTTGCCGTCAGCTTCCTCGCCGTCGCCGCGCTGTTCCAGCTGGTCGACGCCGCGCAGGCGGTCGGCGCAGGCGTGCTGCGCGGGGTGCAGGATACGAAGGTGCCGATGATCTTCGCGCTGGTCGGCTATTGGGTGGTCGGCATTGGCGTTGGCACGCTGCTCGCCTTCCCGCTGCATATGGAAGGCGTCGGCATCTGGCTGGGTCTGGCCAGCGGCTTGGGCGCGGTGGCATTGCTGCTCATCATCCGCTGGAGCCTGCGCGAACGTCTGGGCCTGATGCCCGGCTGACGCGCCGGCATTCAACGGCCCGTCGCATCCGCGCCTCCGATTGCGTCAGACAGTGATGGTGCAACGCACAAAGCAATTGAAAGAATCGCCAAAATCGGTAAGGGAAAGCCGATCATGCAAGCCCCGACCGAGATTTTTGAAGCGATCGCGCTCCAGAAGTGCCTGAAGGTGACCTATAACAAGATGGTCGTCACCCTCGCGCCGCACATCCTCTACACGCGCCACGACGAGATGTATATCGACGCCGTGACCACGGACCGCAACGGCACGCCCCCGCGCGAGCTGAAGCTTGGCACGTTCAAACTGGCCGGCCTGTCCGACATTCAGGTGCTCGATGAGACGTTCGAGGCGATGTACGGCCTCTATAATGACGGCGACGACAAATATAAGGGCGTCACCCTGTTCGCCGTCACGCCCGAAAGCCAGGCCGCCTGAAAAGGCGACGCCTGACTGACGGAGCGACCGGGCGGCTATGGGCCGCCCTTTTCATTTCTTCAGCCTGTATCCGGTGCGGAACATCCAGCCGATGATAGTCAGGCACACCGCCAGCATCGCCGCCACGAACAACAGGCTATATTCGATCCCCACGTCCCCCCGGCCAAAGAAGGTCCAGCGGAACCCGGAGATCAAATAGACGATCGGGTTGAACAACGTCATCGTGCGCCACGGATCGGCCAGCATGTGCACCGAATAGAAGGCTCCCCCCAGAAAGGTCAGCGGCGTCACCACCAGCAGCGGGATCACCTGCAACTGTTCGAATCCCTGCGCCCAGATGCCCAGGATGAAGCCGAACAGGCAGAAACTGATCGCGATCAGCAGCATGAAGCCCGCCATCGCAAACGGATGGGCAACATGAATGTCCACAAACAGATGGGCGGTCAGAAAGATGATCGTGCCCACGATCAGCGATTTGGTCGCCGCCGCCCCGACATAAGCGATCACCGTTTCCGTCGCGGATATGGGCGCGGACAAAAGTTCATAGATGGTGCCGGTGAATTTGGGCATGTAGATGCCGAAACTGGCGTTGAAGATGCTCTCGGTCAGCATCGACATCATGATCAGGCCCGGCACGATGAAGGCGGCATAGGGAATGCCGTCCACCTGCGTCATGCGCGATCCGATCGCGCCGCCGAACACCACGAAATAGAGCGTCGTGGTGATGACCGGCACCAGCAGCCCGGTCAGCCAGGTCCGGCGGAAACGGTGCAGTTCGAATTTGTAGATGGACGCGATCGCGCGAAAATTCTGGAGGCTCATGCGGCCTTCTCCTGATGGACCAGGCTCACGAAAATATCCTCCAGACTGCTCTGCTTTGTGTTGAGATCCTTATATCCGATGCCCAGGTCGCCCAGCTTGCGCAGCAGCGACGACACGCCGGTCCGTTCCGCCTTCGTATCGAACTCATATTCGATTTCATGGCCGTCCGCGCCCAGCGCGACCTTCCAGTCCGCCAGTTCCGCCGGCACCGTTGCGATCGGATCGGTCAGCACCACGCTCAGCGTCTTCTTGCCCAGCTTCTTCATCAGCGCGGTCTTTTCCTCGACCAGCATCAGTTCGCCCCGGTTGATCACCCCCACCCGGTCGGCCATTTCCTCGGCTTCCTCGATATAATGGGTGGTCAGGATGATGGTGACGCCGGTCTGGCGCAATTCGCCGATCAATTTCCACATATCCCGGCGCAGTTCCACGTCGACGCCGGCGGTCGGCTCGTCCAGAAACAGCACGCGCGGTTCATGGCTCAGCGCCTTGGCGATCATCACGCGGCGCTTCATGCCGCCCGACAGTTCCAGTATCTTGCTGTTGCGCTTGTCCCACAGCGACAGGTCGCGCAAAATCTTCTCGACATAGGCGTCATCGCGCGGCTTGCCGAAGATACCGCGGCTCAGCGTCACCGTGTCGATCACCCGTTCGAACTGGTCGGTCGACAATTCCTGCGGCACCAGCCCGATCGCCGTGCGCGCGCCGCGATAGTCGCGGACAATATCATGCCCCGCCACGGTCACGCTGCCGCCGCTGGCCCGCGCGATGCCGCAGATGATGGAGATCATCGTCGTCTTGCCGGCACCGTTCGGCCCCAGCAGCGCAAAGATTTCACCTTCCTCGATCGTCAGGTCGACGCCCTTGAGCGCCTGAAAGCCCGACGCATAGACTTTCGTCAGGCCCTTAATCTCAATGATGGATGCCATGGATGGCTCTGCCCCTTTTCGCACTGCCGCGAAGATAGGGGGCAGATTGCCAAGCGCAACCTATTCGCCGCGGCGAAAAAACCGGAAGACGGTGGCGGGGGGGAAGTTGCGCACCGTCTGGCCCGCGCGCACGACATCCAGGTCCAGCGCGTCCAATATCTCGCGATTGACCGGCGGCCGCATCGAATAAGTGAACTGCACGAAGCTGCCGCCGGGCTTCAACATGCGGAACGCCTCAGTCAATATGTCGACATGCATGGTCCGGTCCATCGCCAGCAATGGCAAGCCGCTGACCACCGTCTGATAATCGCCCGGTTCGCCGGCGGTGGCGGTCGATACGATCTGCGCCGGGGTTTCCAGCACCGACACATGGGGAAAATGGCGACGCAGCCCGCGCGCAAAGGCGGGGTTGATCTCCACCACCTCCAGCTTTTCGGGCGGCAGGCCGGTTTCCAGGATCGCGCGGGTGAACACGCCCGTGCCCCCGCCCAGTTCCAGCACCCGGCCATCCTGCGGATCGATCTGCCCCACCATCAGCCGCGCCAGATAGCGGCTCGACGGCACGACCGATGCGGTCTGCCGGGGCTTCTTCACCCAGGCCGCCAGAAAATCCAGATATTCGGTCGCGCGCGCGCGAAACTCGCCGTTCGGCAAGGCCACGGCCCGGCTGCGCTTGGGCTTATGCTGCATGGGCGAAATGCGACCGCTCTCTATCCATCCCGACTCCCTTAGCGGGCGGAACGGGCCGCGTCGATTGGCTTTAACGTATCAATGCGTTCCTGTAGCCAATCGGCCACGGCGGCGATGCGCGCCAGCCGCCGCATATCATCCTGCATCACCAGCCAGAAGCTGCGCGTGATCTCCACCCGATCGGCCATCAGCGGCATCAGCGCCGGATCGCGCCGGCCGATAAAATCGGGCAGCACGCCGATCCCCGCCCCTTCCGCAATCATGCGCTGCTGCATGATGATGCTGGTCGATCGTAAATTGGCCTCCAGCCCCGCCTCCACCTCGTCCAGATAATCGAGTTCGGGAGAAAAGATGAATTCGGGGACATAGCCGATCAGCGTGCAATCGCGCAGGTCGGCGGGTTTCCCCGGTCGCCCCACCCGCTCCAGATAGGCCGGCGAGGCATAAAGATGCAGCCGGTAATCGCCCAGCCGCCGCACCGTCAGCCGCCCGCGCTGCGGCCGCGCCAACATCACCGCCATGTCCGCCTCCCGCTTGGACGGATTGAGAAAGCCCGATGCGGTGATGAGGTCCAGCCGGATGCCGGGATGCCTGCGGTTGAAATCGCCCATGCCCGGCGCCAGCACCCAGGTGCCGAACCCTTCCGCCACCGACAGTCGCACCTGCCCGGCCAGCTTGCGCTCCTGCCCGCTCATCTGTTCGAACGCCGCCAGCGTCGCGCTCTCAGCCGCCTCCGCATGGACGAGCAGCATCTGTCCGCGCGACGTCAGCGATCGCTCGCCGGCGCCCACTTCGAACAGGTCCGCCTCCAGCGCCTTTTCCAGCCGCGCCAGCCGCCGCGCGATGGTCGTCGCGTCAATGCCCAGCGCGCGCGCAGCCGGCGCCACCTTGCGCGCGCGCGCCACCGCCAGAAACACCCGCAGGTCGTCCCAATCGAACATGTCACCCCAATACTGCAAAATTGCAGCAACTTCATGCAGTAGTCCGTTGTTGCTTGCAATATCGCAACATGGCTACAAGGCTCGCGACCACAGGAGAGGATAGTCCCCATGCGTGACATTACGCACAAGCTCGCCTTCGCCCATACCGCCGCATCGGCGCGCTACAGCGATGTTTTCGATCCCAATAATGGCGGTGTGCAGGCCCGCGTCGAACTGGGCGACGCGGCTCTGCTGGACAAGGCGGTCGAGGCCGCGAAGAAGGCGCAACCCGCTTGGGCCGCCGTCAATCCACAGCGCCGCGCCCGCGTCATGTTCAATTTCAAGGCGCTGGTAGAAAAGAATATGGACGAACTGGCGCATCTGCTCAGTTCCGAACATGGCAAGGTGATCGCCGACGCCAAGGGCGACATTCAGCGCGGTCTGGAAGTCATCGAATTTTGCTGCGGCATCCCCCATGTGCTCAAGGGCGAATATACGCAGGGCGCGGGTCCGGGCATCGACGTTTACAGCTTCCGCCAGCCGATCGGCATCGGCGCGGGCATCACGCCGTTCAACTTCCCCGGCATGATCCCGCTGTGGATGTCGGGCGTCGCCATCGCGACCGGCAACGCCTTCATCATGAAGCCGTCGGAGCGTGACCCCTCGGTGCCCGTGCGCCTTGCTGAACTGTTCAGCGAAGCCGGCCTGCCCGACGGCATTCTTCAGGTAGTGCAGGGCGACAAGGAAATGGTCGACGCGATCCTCGACCATCCGGACATCGGCGCGATCAGCTTCGTCGGATCGTCCGACATCGCCCATTATGTCTACAAGCGCGGCGTCGACAACGGCAAGCGCGTGCAGGCCATGGGCGGGGCCAAGAATCACGGCATCGTCATGCCCGACGCCGATCTCGACCAGGTGGTGAATGACCTCTCCGGCGCCGCCTTCGGGTCGGCGGGTGAGCGCTGCATGGCGCTCCCCGTCGTGACCCCGGTGGGCGAGAAGACGGCCATTGCCCTGCGCGAAAAGCTGATCCCCGCGATCGAAGCCCTTCGGGTTGGCGTCTCCACCGATCCCGAAGCCCATTATGGCCCGGTCGTCACCGCCGCGCACAAGGCGAAGATCGAAAGCTATATCCAGATGGGCGTCGATGAAGGCGCGGAACTGGTGGTCGACGGCCGCGGCTTCACGTTGCAGGGGCATGAGGAAGGCTTCTTCGTCGGCCCGACCCTGTTCGACCATGTGAAGCAGACCATGCGTTCCTATCAGGAGGAAATTTTCGGCCCCGTGCTCCAGATGGTGCGCGCCGAAAGCTTCGAGGAAGCGCTCGCCCTCCCCAGCCAGCATCAATATGGCAATGGCGTCGCCATTTTCACCCGCAACGGCCATGCCGCCCGCGAATTTGCCGCGCGAGTGAATGTCGGCATGGTCGGCATCAACGTGCCGATCCCGGTGCCGGTCGCCTATCACACCTTCGGCGGCTGGAAGCGGTCCGCCTTTGGCGACACCAACCAGCATGGCATGGAAGGCGTGAAGTTCTGGACGAAGGTCAAGACCATCACCCAGCGCTGGCCCGATGGCGGCGCGACCGGCGACAGCGCCTTCGTCATCCCGACGATGGGGTGAGGATGCGGGGGAGAGGCCTGGCCTCTCTCCCCTTCGTCATCCTGACGAGGGTATAGGAATAGGCAATATCGCATGACCCAGTTTGACCTGACCGACGACCAGCGCGAGATTCAGGAACTCGCACGCCGCTTCACCGCTGACGCGATCACCCCACATGCCGGCGAATGGGATGAAAAACATATCTTCCCGCGCGACACGATTCGCGCCGCCGCCGACCTGGGCTTTGGCGGCATCTATGTGTCGGAGGAAGCGGGCGGCATCGGCCTTGGCCGGCTGGAGGCCGCACTCA
This sequence comes from Sphingobium rhizovicinum, assembly GCF_042647625.1. Taxonomy (NCBI): domain Bacteria; kingdom Pseudomonadati; phylum Pseudomonadota; class Alphaproteobacteria; order Sphingomonadales; family Sphingobiaceae; genus Sphingobium; species Sphingobium rhizovicinum. The sequence goes on from NZ_JBHRVU010000004.1 coordinate 2,292,419, forward strand.
TCATGGAGGCGATGGCCTATGGCTGCCCGTCGACCAGCGCCTTCATCTCGATCCACAATATGGGCGCGTGGATGATCGACCGCTTCGGCAGCCAGGCCGTGAAGGACAAATATCTTCCCGACCTCGTCCCCATGGTCCGCATGGCCAGCTATTGCCTGACGGAGGCCGGGGCAGGCTCCGATGCGGCCAGTCTCAAGACGCGCGCCGTCCGCGACGGCGACCATTATGTCGTCACCGGGTCCAAGCAGTTCATATCGGGCGGCGGCGAAAATGACGTCTATGTCGTCATGGTCCGCACCGGCGAAGATGGCCCCAGGGGCATATCCTGCCTCGTCATCGACAAGGATATGGACGGCGTCAGCTTCGGCGCGCAGGAACGCAAGCTCGGCTGGCACAGCCAGCCCACGGCGCAGGTCAATTTTGACGGCGTCCGCGTGCCGGTCGAAAATCTGGTCGGCGGCGAAGGAGACGGCTTCCGCATCGCCATGATGGGGCTGGACGGCGGCCGGCTCAACATCGGTGCCTGTTCGCTCGGCGGGGCGCAGCGCTGCATTGATGAATCGGTGCAATATACCAGGGATCGCAAGCAGTTCGGCCAGTCGATCGCGGACTTTCAGAATACGCAATTCACGCTGGCCGACATGCAGACCGAACTGGAGGCCGCCCGCACCCTGCTCTACGCCGCCGCCGTCAAGGTCACGGACAATGCGCCCGACAAGACCCGTTTTGCCGCCATGGCGAAGCGCTTCGCCACCGACACCGGATCTTCCGTGGTCGATCGCGCGCTTCAGTTGCATGGCGGCTATGGCTATCTGATGGATTATCCAATCGAACGCTTCTGGCGCGACCTGCGCGTCCATTCGATCCTGGAGGGCACCAATCAGGTGATGCGCATGATCGTGGCGCGAGACATGTTGCGTCAGTAAACCCAGGCCGTTCGGTTCGAGCTTGTCGAGAACCCAGCGCCCCCAGTTCTCGACAAGCTCGAACCGAACGGACCTTTGATATGACCGACCAAGTCCTGACCACAATCGAAAACGGCGTCGGCCGCATCCGTCTCAACCGGCCCCGCGCCATTCATGCGTTGACGCCCGACATGTGCGAAGCGATCAACGCGGCGCTGCTGGCTTGGCGTCAGGACGATGCCGTGCGCGCGGTGATGATCGATCATCTGCCCGCCGCCGATGGCGATCCCAAATTGTCGCGCGGTTTCTGCGCGGGCGGCGACATCGCGCTGATCGCCACCAGCGCCAAGGCCGATTGTGTCGATGCCGAACGCTTCTTCACCCACGAATATCGGATGAACCATCTGCTGTTCGTCTATGAAAAGCCGATCGTCGCCTTCATCGACGGCATCGTCATGGGCGGCGGCGTGGGCATATCCCTCCCCGCACGCTTCCGCGTTGCGACCGAACGGACGGTCTTCGCGATGCCCGAAACCGGCATCGGCCTGTTTCCCGATGTGGGCGGCGGCTGGTTCCTGTCGCGCCTGCCCGGCCGGGTCGGCGCATGGCTGGCGGCGACGGGATCGCGCATCGACGGGGCGGATTGCGCCGCAATCGGTATCGCCACCCATTATATCCAGTCCGATCATCTGGAGGCGGTGAAGGCGCGGATACTCGCCGACCCGCTGGGCCTCGGCGAGATACTGGACGAAAATGCGCAGCTTCCGCCGCCCTCCACATTGCAGGCGAACCGCGATGCGATCGACCGCCTCTTCGCGTCCGACAAGGCGGAAGACATCGTCGCCGCCCTGCGCACCGATGGCGGCGCGTGGGCGACGAAACAACTGGCTGTACTCGCCACCAAATCGCCCCAGACGATCAAGGTCGCGCTGCGCCAGCTGGTGGAAGGCGGCAAGAAGCAGAGCTTTGCCGATAATATGGCGATGGAGTTCGGCCTGGCCTGCGCCATGATCCGCCGCCCTGATTTTATCGAAGGGGTGCGCGCCGTGATCTTCGACAAGGATAATGCGCCGGTCTGGACCCCGGCGACGCTGGAAGAAGTCAGCGACGCCGCGATCGACGTGATCTTCGCCCCGCTGCCGCCGGAAAAACAATGGACGCCGCTGCCGCAACTGGCGGACGGCGGCTGATCCTGTCCTATGGGAAAGCCGGGCGCTACACTGGTCCCTGTTCTTCCCCTGATCTGCGTGCGCCACTTTCCGATAGGATCAGCGCCGCGCAACGAAATGTCAAAACTTGCAGGAAATGTGCGAAGTTAATCAGGAGAGTGATGCGATGACCCACACGATCGCCTTTATCGGCCTAGGCAATATGGGCGGCGGCATGGCCGCCAATCTGCTGAAGAACGGCTATGCCGTCCGCGCCTTCGACCTGTCGGAAGACGCGCTGGCCAAGGCGGAAAGCCATGGTGCCGTCCGCGCCGCCAGCGCCGCCGACGCCGTTGCCGGGGCCGATGCGGTGGTGACGATGTTGCCCGCCGGCAAGCATGTCGAGGGCGTCTATCAGGGCGATGTGTTCGGCGCGGCCAAGGCCGACGCCCTCTTCCTCGATTGCTCCACCATCGACGTCGCGACCGCCCGCCGCGTGATCGACGCGGCCAGCGCCAAAGGGTTCGACATGGTCGACGCCCCCGTTTCGGGCGGCATTGCGGCGGCCAATGGCGGCACGCTCACCTTTATGGTCGGCGGCGCGGACGCGGCCTTCGCGCGCGCAAAACCGATCCTGTCCGCCATGGGCAAGGCGGTGATCCATGCCGGTGGCGCGGGCAATGGTCAGGCGGCCAAGATCTGCAACAATATGCTGCTGGGCGCGACCATGGTCGCCACCTGCGAAAGCTTCGCCATGGCGAAGAAGCTGGGCCTCGATCCGCAGACCTTCTATGACATCAGCAGCGTGTCGTCGGGCCAGAGCTGGTCGATGACCAGCTATTGCCCCGTCCCCGGCGTCGGCCCGCAAACCCCCGCCGATAACGGCTATCAGGGCGGTTTCGCCGCGGGGCTGATGCTCAAGGACATGAAGCTCGCGACCGAAGCCGCCGCGCTGGTCGGCGCTTCCGTGCCAATGGGCAATGTCGCGGAATCGCTTTACCAGTTGCTCGTCAACAAGGGCGAAGCTGCGCGCGACTTCTCCCTGATGATCGAGATGCTGGAAGGGAAATAGCCTTCCCGCCGCCCAGTTCACCCGTCATCCCAGCGAAAGCTGGGATCTCCCTCCTTATGACAAAATATTTGGAGGAGAGAGATGCCAGCCTTCGCTGGCATGACGGGCAAATATCATTTCCCCTTGGCCGCGTCAGCCGCAGCCAGCACGCGCAACACATTGCCGGACCAGATTTTCTGAAGGTCGGCCTCGCTATAGCCGGCCTTCAGCAGTGCGGCGGTGATCTTGGGCAGATCGACCACATCCTCCAGCCCAACGACGCCGCCGCCGCCATCCCAGTCGAGGCCGATGCCGACATGATCCGGCCCCACGACCTTCAGGGCATGCAGCATATGCGCCATGAAATCATCAAAGGTCGGCCGGTCCGTGTCGGGATAATGCTTGTCGATCTCCTGCCTTTTGGCCAGCAGTTCTGCGCGCTTTTCCGGCGATAGCTTGGCGTCTTCGCGCATCTGGCCGTACAGCGCCATCAGCGCCTTCTGCCGTTCGGGATTGGGCTTGGACGCGCGCAGATAGGCGCCATAGGCGTTCATCTGAATGACCCCGCCCTTGGCCGCCAGAGCCTTGAGATGTTCATCGTCGATATTGCGCGGATGGTCATAGACCGCCTTGCAACCCGAATGGGTCAGCAGCACCGGCGTCGTGGACAGCGCCAGCAGATCGTCCAGCACCTGATCGCTGCTGTGCGATGCGTCGGGCACCACGCCCAGCCGGTTCATTTCCTTCAGCAATTCCTTGCCCAGCGGACTGAGGCCGCCATAGCGCGGCTTCTTCGACGGGTCGGTCGAACTGTCGGCAAACTGGTTATGCGCGAAATGGGCAAAGCCCGACACCCGCACGCCCATATCATAAAAAGTCTTGAGGAGTGTAATGTCCTCACCCAGCGGATAGGCATTTTCGATCGACATATAGACGATGCGCTTGCCCGCCGCCGCGATCGGCGCGGCCTCGCTGGCCTTGGTTGCCAGCACGAAATTGTCCGGGTCCGCCGCCACCATCGACCGGATCGACATGCCACGCAGCAGCGCAAAGTCGCGCGCCTTGCGGAACCCCTCGACCGTCAGTGGGCCCTGCCCGGTATAGATCGCCCAGAAACCGCCATCCAGGCCGCCCTTCTTCATCCGCGGCAGGTCGACCTGAGTATAGTCGCTATGAACCCCATGCTCCTCCTCGATCGACCAGCCCGGCAGGTCGAGCGAGGCCGGCGTATCGAGATGGCTGTCCAGCGTGATCAGCCGCTGGTGCAGCGACAAATCCTTCTTCGTGACGACGGGCGCTTCCGCATGAGCAGTCAGCGGGAGCAGCGCGACCCCAAATAGAGAAAGTGGCGCCGCCCCCATCATCAACATTGTTCGCATCAGATTTCACCCGAGATCGTGAACTGGAAGGTGCGCGGAGAGAGCGGACGGAAATTGCCGTCGCCCGTCACCGCCGGCGAGATGTAGGACAGCGTATCCTTGTCGAAGATATTGTCGAGGTTGAACCGCGCCTTCACCCCCTTGATCGGTCCCAGGCTAAAGCCGTCGCCAATGTCGACATAGGCGCTGAACACGGTGAAGCCCTTCACGCTCGATCCGGCCGAATTGTCGAAGGTCGACCAGCGGCGGCTGGTATATTTGCCGCTGAAATTGCCCACCAGCCAGCTCGCCGGTTCGATGGTCACGCCGCCATTGACGATCCACTTGGCGCTGTCGGGAATATATTTGCCGTCCGTCTGATAGGTGGTCGTGGCGGTGACAATATCGTCCTTGAACTTTGCGATATTATAGGTGGCGTTGAGGTTGAAATAGGCCAGGCCATTGAGCGCCGAAGGCTTGAACGTGCCGCTGAACTCCGCGCCATAGGCGCTGACCCGGCCGACATTCTGGTAGAAGGTTTCGATGACGTTGGTCGTGCCCGGCAGGATCGACCCTATCGACTGGATGCGGTTCTTGAACTTGGTGTAATAGCCCGCCAGCGAGGCATAGAACTGCCCCTGATTGGTGCGGATGCCCGCCTCGAAATTTTGCGACCGTTCCGGCGCGGGCGCAGGCACGCCGGCCGCGCTGCTGTTGAGCGAGACGGAGAAGACATCGTCCAGCCCCTTGGGCAGCGCCATATTTTCGGCATAGGACGCAAAAATCTGGGTCTGGTTGTCGATCTTGTACAGCACGCCCGCCATCGGCAGGAATCCGTCGCTATAGCTGGTGCGCAATTGCTGCGGTCCCCAGCCCGCGACCCAGACGGGCGCGGCGGTCGTGCCGGCGTTGCGATAATAATCGTTGAAATCGCGATAGCCGCTGTAACGATAGTCGATATTCAGCGCCTTGATGCCAAGGTCGAAGATCAGGCTGTCGTCCAGCAGGGCGATCCGGTCCTTCACGAACGCCTGCGTCGTGTTGCGTTCGCTCTGATAATCACGGCGGACATAGACGGTTTCATTGAGGTTCGGCGCGCTGGCGGGCGATCCGTCAGTCGTATTATAGCGCGCCTGGGTGCGGTTATAGGTATCGACCTCCGCCCACAGCCCGGCTTCCAGCGTGTGCGCGCCCAATTCCCAATGCAGCTTGCTGGTCAGGCCATAGCGGTCGCCGCCCACGGTCGACAGGCCATATTGCGTGCCCTTGGGCGCGAACAGAGCAATGCCGGCCGCCGTCTGACGCTGATATTGCAGCAGGCTGTTGGCATAGGTGTCGGGCGACACGCCATAACCGCCTTTGTCCTCATAATAGGCCGTCGCTTCGGCCCAGACCCCGTCGGCGATGCCGGCATGGACGGTGCCGCCATACAGCTTGTCATCGCGCACGTTGATCGCCAGCGTATTGGTATAGGCATAGTTGGCGTTGCTATAGGCGGGGCCGCCAGCGACCGGGGCGAAGCCGGGCGTGGTATTGGGCACGACCGAGATATAGCCGCGATCCCGGCCGCTCTTCCCGCCAATGTCGGCGCCGGTCAGATACTGGCTGCGGCTGAGCGTCGGCGAATCGAAATCGTTGAACTTGTTCGACACGAACTTGAAGCGGGCCCAGCTATCGCCGCCCAGATCGGCATGGACCATGCCTTCCCAATGTTCGCGATCGACCGTGCCGTCGCCACGCCACAGATCGGTGTCCAGCTTTGTGCGGCTGACATAGGCGCGGAACGGCCCGACCTGCCCGGTGCTGGCGCGGATGAAGGTGCGCTTCATGTTGAAGTCGCCAAAGCTCTGGGACACGAACAGGCCCATCTCTTCCTGCGGCTTGATGCTGTTATACTGCACCACCGGACCCAGCGTGGAGTAGCTGGGCAAGCCAACATCGCCCGCGCCCACGGCCGCTTCCACCACGCCCAGATTTTCATTGTCGACATAGCGGAAGACCGGGCTGCCGCCGAACGCATCGCTGCGGCCGGTGGGGATGCCGTCAACCACGAAGCCGATCTGGTCCAGATTGAAGGCGCGGGTCTGGACGCTGTTGCCAAATTCATAGAGGCCCAGCGCACCGTCGGTCTGCACGTTGAAGCCGGGCAGCTGCTCCAGCATCTTCAGGCCCGAAATGCCCGACGGCGCGGACAGCAACGCCTCGCGCGTCACCGCCACGACATTGCTTACCTTGTCTTCGCCGATCGCCTCGGCCGATTGCGAGATGCGGCGGCCGGTAACGGTGATCGTCTCATCCCCATCCCCCACCGGCTCCTGCGCATGGGCGACGCCCAGCGCACCGGCGGCGCAGGCAATCAGCAGCGCCGCGCGCGACGACAGGCGGATGGACGAAGTAACGGACATATGGAGGCTCCCTGTTTCACAACGAGCCAATCAGGGGGCGCCTATCCGCGCCTCACCTCTCCCCGGAATTTTAACGACGGGCGCTGCACCGCGCCCGCCATCGTTTCTACGTTTTCTTGTGAAACGAGAGTGCCGGGGAACTCCACCATGGACCAATGAGATTTTCTCAGTCCATGGTGAAATAATCAAAGCATTATAAAGCGCTTAGCGCCCCTTCCAGACGCCCGGCCGCTTTTCGACGAAGGCGGTCATGCCCTCCTTCTTGTCTTGCGTCGCGGTCAGAATCTGGAACAGGCGGCGTTCGGTCAACAGGCCCTGCGCCAGCCCAGTTTCGAAGGCGATGTTGACCATCTCCTTGTTGATCATGCTGGCCATCGGCGGCATTGCGGCGATCGTCGCTGCTGTCTTGAGCGCTTCCTCCAGCAGATCGGCCGCCGGCACAATGCGGCTGACCAGCCCCGAACGCTCCGCTTCGGCCGCATCCATCATCCGGCCGGTCAGGCACATTTCCATCGCCTTGGCCTTGCCCACCGCGCGGGTCAGGCGTTGCGACCCGCCCATGCCGGGGGCCACGCCCAGCTTGATTTCGGGCTGGCCGAACTTCGCCGTGTCGCCCGCGATGATGAAGTCCGCCATCATCGCCAGTTCGCAACCGCCGCCCAGCGCAAAGCCCTGCACGGCCGCGATCCACGGCTTGCGGGTCGCCACGACGCCGGTCTGCCAGCCGGAAAAGAAATCCTCCAGGAAAAAGTCGGCGGCTTCCTTTTCGACCATTTCCTTGATGTCGGCGCCCGCCGCGAACGCCTTTTCCCCGCTGCCGGTCAGGACGGCGCAACGCTGAGTGGGGTCGGCGTCATAGGCGGCGAAGGCGGCGCTCAGGTCGGCCAGCACCTGACTGTTCAGCGCATTGAGCGCCTGCGGCCGGTTGAGCGTGATCAGCGTCACCGCGTCGCGCTGTTCGACCAGGATCGTTTCATAGGTCATCGCCGTCTCCCATTACAGATTTGGCGACCGCTTTATGGATAAGGCCATCGCTCCGCCAGCCCCTCCTCCATGCGATTTATGCGATCCCTATCGGCATAAATGCATGAAGTCGCGATCATAGCTTTTCAGATGCGCGCCACCGTCGACATACAGCGTCTGGCCGGTAATGGCCGTCGCATTGGCCAGATAGAGCACCGCCTGCGCAATCTCCTCCGCCTGCGGCAGCCGCGCGAGCGGCATCATCGCGCCAAGACGCTCCATCTGCGCCTCGTCATAATCGGGGGTCGCAATCGTCAGGCCCGGCGCAACCGCATTGACCCTGACCTTGGGCGCCAGACTATGCGCGCTGGTGCGCGTCAGTCCCGCCAGCGCCAGCTTGGACAGCGTATAGGCCAGCTGGTCGGCATGGGGATGGTCGATCCGCTGGTCGAGAATATTGATGATGCAGCGGTCGCCAACGCCAGCCGGAATGGTCGCAAACGCCTTGGTCAACAGCGTGGGCGCGGCGCAATTCACCGCATAATGGCGCATCAGATCGTCCGCGCTGACCGTTTCCAGACGATCCTGCCCAAAGATCGCGGCGCTGTTCACCAATATGTCAGGCGGGCGCCCGAACCGCTCGGCCACCTGCGCCACCAGTTCCTCCGCCCCTTCGGGATCGGCAAAATCGACGACGAAGCCCTCCCATTGCGTCTTTTCTTCCTCGAAGGTCAGCGCCAGATGGGAATCGAGCCGCGTATCATGGCTGCCATGGATGGCGAGCGAATGGCCCGCCTTCGCCAGCGCGGCGGCAATGATGCCGCCCAGCCGCCGATGCCCGCCCGTGACCAGCGCCAGCCGCTTTTGCGCCAGCGGCGCGCCGACCGGCGCGGCATCGTTGCGCGCCTTGCCCAGCGGGCGATAGGACGGCTCCTCGGCTTCGCTCATGAAGCGATGAGCTTCAGCACTTCCTCGCGCGACTTTTCATCGTCGCGGAACACGCCCAGCATGCGGCTGGTCTTCATGATGACATTGGGGGTGCGCACGCCCCGCCCGGTCATGCAGCCATGGGTGGCCTCTATCACGACCGCCACGCCCTGGGGCTTCAGATGCTCCCAGATGCAGTTGGCGACTTCGGATGTCAGCCGTTCCTGCACCTGAAGCCGGTTGGCGAAGGCGTGCAGAACACGGGCCAGCTTGGAAATGCCGACCACATATTCGCCGGGCAGATAGGCGATGTGCGCCCGGCCCACGATCGGCGCCATATGATGTTCGCAATGCGACTGGAACGGAATATCCTTTAGCAGCACGACATCGTCATAGCCGCCCACTTCATGAAAGATGCGCGAGAGATGATAGGCCGGATCATCACCATAACCACGGCAATATTCCTTCCACGCCCGCGCGACGCGTTCGGGCGTTTCCATCAGCCCTTCCCGATCCGGCGCGTCCCCCGCCCAGCGGATCAGCGTGCGGATCGCTTCGCTGACGTCGGCCGGAACCGGTTCCTTGCCTTCGCCAACCGTCTCGGCGTCGAGTTCACATGCCATGAACGGGCTACTCCTTATTCTGCCGCCCCGCATATACGACTCGATTTCGCGATGGCCAGCCCTTTCGCGCCCGCTGGACACAAGATCGCCGCAATGGCAAATCGATGTTGTCCAGGGTCGCCAACAAAAATGTCATTCCTATCAAATAGCCATGCGCACTGAAAAAATCGCAGCCGTCCTGCTGGCGGCCGGAACCTCGTCCCGTTTTGGCGAGCAAGACAAGCTGATGGCGCCCCTGCGTGGCAAGCCGGTGGCGGCGCACACGCTGGAGACGGTCGCCTCCATGGCCTTTGCAAAACTGGTCGCCGTCGTCCGCCCGATCGACTTCGCGCCGGTAATTCATCGCAAACTTGATCGACGTGGCTACACGATATTGGTCAACGACCAGCCGGAAGAAGGCATGTCGGGCAGTATCGTGCGGGCGGTCGAACATGTCCTGCCCGATCAGAAGATACGCGGCATCCTCATCTGCCTGGCTGACATGCCCGACGTGCCCCCCAGCCATTACAACCGCATCTGCCTGGCGGCGGAGGACATAAGATCGGTCGTCGCCAGCACGGACGGCTTTTCTTCTTCGCCTCCGGCCTTCATCGGGCGCAAGCATTTCCCGGAACTTCTCGCACTGAAAGGCGATCAGGGCGCGCGCGCCCTGCTGAGCCATGGCCTTCAGATCGAAACCACGGGCGCGATCCTGCATGACATCGACACGCCCGAAGACCTGCTGAACGTCCGGTCGGTCACACCGAGCTAAGGATCAGCTCAGCCGGGTCGGGTCGGTCAGGCCATCGCCCATTTCGCGCGCATCGGGCGCCCGGCTGATCGGCAGCGATCCGGTCTGGCGCTCCAGCCGGCGATGGACGACCGGGGGGGTCGGCCCCTGATGCAGGGCATGGATCGCGTCGCTATTGGCGATGTCGGCGACGGTGCGGCGCTGATTATGCCGCACATAATCCAGCCAGGTCGACACATGATAGCGTTCGACCCACAGATCGGATTCGCCCAGATCGCGCAGCAATTGCCAGCCATGCGCGCCGTCGCGGCGGCGGATGCGGCGGCGTTCGCTCATCGCCGTCAGGAAGGGAACGATCGATCCGGCCGGGATGCGATATTCGATGGTGACGACGATCGGGCCGCTGCGCGGCTCCACCGGAACGGCCGTATCGGGTTCATGCCAGTCACCGCGCGGATCCAGATTGTCGTTCCCGGTCTGCGGCAGTGGACGCCACAGGCCCAATATGGCGGCGGCGAACTGAACCATGGCCGCCGTGTAAAGCCCCGTGGCGACGCCATGATGCTCCGCCACCCAGCCGAACAACCATGCGCCGCCGGCCATCCCGCCAAAGGCGATCATCTGATAGAGCGCAACGGCGCGCGCCACGACCCAGCGGGGTGCGGACATCTGGACCGAGACGTTGAAGGTCGACAGCGCCAATACCCATCCGGCCCCGGCCAGCATATAGCCCGGCATGGCCAGCATCAGCCAGTGGCTGGCCCCGGTCAGCGCGGTGCCCAGCGCCATCGCCAGCGCGGCGCAGCGCACGATCGCCTCCACCGAATAGCGCGTACGCAGCCGCCGGCTGGACAAGGCGCCCAAAACCGCGCCCACGCCAAACGCCCCGCTGGTGACGCCAAAGGTCAGCGCGCCGCCGCCCAGCAAATCACGCGCGACCAGCGGCATCAGCGCCGACACCGCGCTGGCGCCGACGCCGAACGCCCCGGCGCGCAGCAATACCAGCTTGATCTTGGGGGATGCAGCGACATAGCCGACGCCTGCGACCATCGCGACGCCAAGCCGCTCACGCGGCAGCAGCTTGGGCGGCAGATCCGGCCGCCACCGCGCCAGCACCGTCAGCAAACCGACATAGCTGAGCGCGTTGACCAGAAAAGCCGCCGCCGCGCCCGCCGCCGCGACGATGACGCCGCCCAGCGCCGGCCCCATGCTGCGCGCCAGATTGAAACCCATGGAATTCATCGCCACCGCGCTCGGCAACACGACGCGCGGCACCATGTCGCCGACCGACGCCTGCCAGGCGGGGCCGTTGATCGCCGTCGCGCAGCCGATCGCAAAGGTGAAGGACAAAAGCAGCCAGGGCGTCATCAGCCCGGCCCAGGCCGTCGCCGCCAGCGCGGCGGAGGTCAGCAGCATCGCACTCTGACACACGATCATCACCTTGCGCCGATCCAGATTGTCGGCCACCGCGCCCGCCCAGAGCGAGAGCAGCATGATCGGCAATGTGGTCGCTGCCGGCACCAGCGCGATCAGCAATGGCGATGCGGAGAGCGACGTCATCATCCACGCCGCGCCGACCGACTGAATGAGGCCCCCGAAATTGGACCCGAGGCTGGCGATCCAGATCGCGCGAAAGGTGGGAATGGAAAAAGGTGACGGGGATTTCTGGGAGGGTTCGGTCACGCTATCCATGAAGTCCGGATATAGACACCGATGACGAAGTGGCAACGCTTCTATAGGGTTCCGGTGCGCAATGCCTGCGCCCAGTCGACGCGTCCCCGCGCTTGCGCCCATTGTGCGGCCCGTTCCCAGTCATAATCGACGGCAATGATCTCCGCCCGCCAGCCCGTTTCGGCCTGATCGACAATGGCGTAGCGGGCATGGGGGGAGCCTGTCTCCACCTTGTGCCGCACGGGATGCGCATCGTCATAGGCCGGCAGCCCGACGCTGCCCGGATTGACGATCATTCCGCCGCCCGGCCGATGATGGATGCGCGGGACATGGGTGTGGCCGCACAGGATCAGCGGCGCGGCGACGCCCCCTGCCCGTTCCTCGACCTCTTGCGCCGTCGCCGCCCTTGTCCCGCCATCCTCGATACTTTCGAGGAAATAGATGAGGTCGCCGCCCGGCGCGCCATGGACCATCAGCACATCGTCGCTCAGCCAATAATGTTCGGGCAAGCTGGCGATCCACGCGCGATGGCGCGGCTCCAGCATGGCATGGGCGTAGCGGTCGGATGGCCCCATGGCGTCGGGCGCCAGCGTCAGCAATTGCCGTTCATGATTACCGCGGATCGTGGGCAGATTGAGCGCCATCAGCCGATCGGCGGTTTCGCAGGGGAAGAGCGGCCCGGACAGGATGTCCCCCAGATTGACGATGCGATCGACGCCCCGGCCGACAATGTCGGCCAGCACCGCGTCGAGCGCCGCGATATTGCCATGGATGTCGGAGAGGATGGCGATGCGCATGGGAAAGGATGGCATGGAGATTCGGCGGAGGAAAGCGGATAGTGAGACAGCGATGTAGACAGTTGTTTGCGATTTTGCGCACGCCGGAAAAAATTGCCGTTACGGCAGCATGGCCGGGACGACGATGCTGCAATTGATGCTTGCACTTTACGTAAACGTAAATACATTCAGGGCCACAACCCATGGCGCTGGCGTAGCGCCGAAACGGCCCCCACGGAGAGGGAATGAGCATGGAAGCCTATATTTACGACGCCGTCAGGACGCCCCGTGGCCGGGGCAAGGCCGACGGGTCGCTGCATGAAATCACCCCGATCCAGCTGGCGACGCAGGTGCTGGAAGCCGTGCGCGACCGCAGCCAGATCGACACGGCGGATGTGGACGACGTCATTCTGGGCTGCGTCAGCCCCGTCGGCGAACAGGGCTCAGACATTGCCCGCGTCGCCGTGCTGAACGCCGATTACGCGCAGACCGTGCCGGGCGTGCAGATCAACCGCTTCTGCGCTTCGGGTCTGGAGGCGGTGAACATGGCCGCCGCAAAGGTCTATTCGGGCGAAGCCATGTTCGCGATCGGCGGCGGCGTCGAATCGATGAGCCGCGTGCCGATGGCGTCGGACGGCGGCGCCTGGGCAATGGACCCGGCGGTCGCCTACAAGACCTATTTCGCGCCGCAGGGCATTGGCGCGGACGTCATCGCCACCAAGTTCGGCATCAGCCGCGACGATGTCGACGCCTATGCCGTGGAAAGCCAGAAGCGCGCCAAGCAGGCATGGGACGAAGGCCGCTTCAAGAAGTCGATCGTGCCGGTGAAGGATGTGATCGGCGGCATCGTGCTGGACCATGACGAACATATGCGCCCCGATGCGACGATGCAGTCGCTGGGCGCCCTGAAGCCCAGCTTCACCGCCTTGGGCGAGGACATGCCGGGCTTCGACACCGTCGCCCTGCTCCGCTACCCGGAACTGGAGAAGGTCAATCATGTCCACCATGCCGGCAACAGCAGCGGCATCGTGGATGGCGCGGCCGCCGTGCTGGTCGGCAACAAGGATATGGGCGAGAAATATGGCCTGAAACCCCGCGCGAAGATCAGGGCGATGGCGTCGATCGGGTCGGAACCGCTGATCATGCTGACCGGGCCGGAATTTGTTGCGGGCAAGCTGCTCGCCCGCGCCGGGATGAGCGCCGCCGACATCGACCTGTGGGAACTGAACGAAGCCTTCGCATCTGTCGTGCTGCGCTACATGCAGGCGATGGACCTCGACCATGACAAGATCAACGTGAATGGCGGCGCGATCGCCATGGGCCATCCGCTGGGCGCGACCGGCGCGATGGTGCTGGGCACGGCGCTCGACGAACTGGAGCGATCGGGCAAGGGCACTGCGCTCATCAACCTGTGCGTGGGCGCGGGCATGGGCACCGGCATCATCATCGAGCGTATCTGAGACAAGAATAAACACCGTTCGGCCCTTCGACATTCGAACGAGACAAGTGGCTCGTTCGAACAGGGCGAACGGATTTGAGAGGTAGCACTATTATGCAGACCATCGCATTCGACATTGACGCCGACGGCATCGCCACCCTGACGATCGACGTTCCGGGTCAGTCGATGAACGTCATCGGCCCGGATTTCTTGGCCGATCTGGATGCAGCGATCACGCGCATCGCGTCGGAAGAGGGCATCAAGGGCGCGGTCATCGCGTCGGGCAAGGACAGCGGCTTCATGGCCGGCATGGACCTCAAATTTTTCGGGTCGATGCTGGCGAGCGAGGGCGAAGGACGCCCTGCTCCGGCAGCGATCTTCGACAAGCTGTTCATGCTCAACGCCCTGTTCCGTCGTCTGGAAACCAACGGCAAGCCGATCGCCTGCGCCATTGAAGGCACCTGCGTCGGCGGCGGCTTTGAACTGGCGCTGGCCTGCCATCGCCGTTTCGTGGGCGACAGCCCCAAGACGCAGCTGGGCCTGCCGGAAATCCTGATCGGCCTGTTCCCCGGCGGGGGTGGATCGCAGCGCCTGCCCCGCATCATCGGCGTGCAGGCGTCGCTGATGTACATGTTGCAGGGCAAGCTGTTCCGCCCGGCCGAAGCGGCCATGCTGAAGGTGGTGGACGGCGTGGTGCCGCAAGGCACGGCGGTTGCGGCGGCGAAGGAATGGGTGAAGGCCAATCCGACCGCCAGCACCCAGCCCTGGGATGTGAAGGGCTTCAAGGTGCCAGGTGGCGCTGGCGGCTTCAACCCCGCCTTCGCCCAGACCATGATCGGCGCGCTGCCGATGACGCTGAAGCAGACCCAGGGCAACATGAACGCGCCCATCGCCCTGCTGTCCGCCGTCTATGAAGGCATCACTTTGCCGATGGATCGCGCGATCCGGATCGAGAGCAAATATTTCGCCAAGGTCGCCGCCGATCCGCAGGCGTCGAACATGATCCGCACCCTGTTCGTCAACAAGCAGGCGGCAGAGCGCGGCGCGCGCCGCCCCAAGCATCAGCCCAAGGCGCCGACGACCAAGCTCGCCATGCTGGGCGCGGGCATGATGGGCGCGGGCATCGCCACCGTCGCGGCGCAGGCGGGGATCGAGGTCGTGCTGTTCGACCGCGATCTGGCCTATGCGGAAAAGGGCAAGGCGCATGTCGAAGCGGTGCTCAAGAAGCGTTTGGGCAAGGGCATGACGCCCGAAAAGCTGGCAGCCACCCTGGCCCGCGTGACGCCGACCACCGATTATGCCGCGCTGGCCGGGGCCGACTTCGTGATCGAGGCGGTGTTCGAGGATGTCGCCATCAAGGCGGAAGTGACCAAGCAGGTCGAAGCAGTGCTGGGCGCGGACACCATCTTCGGCTCCAACACCTCCACCCTGCCGATCACCAAGCTGGCCAATGCGTGGAGCAAGCCCGAGAATTTCATCGGCGTCCATTTCTTCTCGCCGGTGGAAAAAATGCCGCTGGTCGAGATCATCCTGGGTGAGAAGACGGGGCCTGCCGCCATCGCCAAGGCGCTGGATTTCGTGGCGCAGATCAAGAAAACGCCGATTGTCGTACATGACAGCCGCGGCTTCTACACCTCGCGCAGCTTTGGCACCTATGTGCAGGAAGGCACGGAAATGGTCGGCGAAGGCGTCAATCCGGCGCTCATTGAAAATGCCGGCAAGCAGTTGGGCATGCCGACCGGCCCGCTCGCCGTCAGCGACGAAGTGTCGATCGAACTGGGCGTCAAGATCATGACGGCGGCGAAGAAGGAACTGGGCGACGCCTATATACCCCAGGCTTCGGACGACGTTATGATGAAGATGGTCGATGCCGGGCGTCTGGGCCGCAAGAATGGCAAGGGCTGGTATGACTATCCCGAAGACGCGAAGAAGCATCTGTCGCCCGTGCTGACCGAAATGTTCCCGCACGCCGACGACCAGCCCGATGTGGAGGCGGTGAAGGAGCGGCTGCTCTATCGCCAGCTGATCGAATGCGCCCGCTGTTTCGAAGAAGGCGTGCTGGAAACGCCGGAAGATGGCGACATCGGCGCGATCTTCGGCTGGGGCTTTGCGCCCTATACCGGCGGGCCGTTCAGCCATATGGACACGGTCGGCATCGCCCATGTCGTCGCCGTGCTGGATCGGCTGGCGGCGGCCCACGGCCCCCGCTTCGCCCCCACCCAGCAACTGCGCGACATGGCGGCCAGCGGCGGCAGCTTCTACCGCCCGGCCCCATCCCGCGCTGCGGCATGATTAGACTGTAAATCGTAACCTCTCTGGTCTAGGTCTCCCTGCATATCCACGGGGAGACCTTTTTCTTATGCAGGATAAGCCTACGGTATTGGTGACGGGCGGCGCCGGCTATATTGGCAGCCATGCGGTTCTGGCGCTGAAAGACGCCGGCTATGGCGTGGTGGTGATCGACAATCTGGTCACGGGCTTTGCCTGGGCAGTGCCGCAGGACGTTCCTTTCGTGCAGGGCGACATCGCCGATCAGCCGCTGGTGCAGGCGACGCTGCGCGACCATGATGTCAAGGCGATCATGCATTTCGCCGGTTCGGTCGTGGTGCCGGAATCGGTCGAAAACCCGTTGAAATATTATCATAATAATAGCGCGAAGACGCGCGACCTGATCGAAAGCGCGGTGGCCGTTGGCGTGCCGCACTTCATCTTCTCCTCCACCGCCGCCACCTATGGCATACCGGAGGAAAGCCCGGTCCGCGAAACCACGCCGCAGCGACCGATCAACCCCTATGGCATGTCGAAGCTGATGACCGAGCATATGCTGCGCGATGTGGCGGCGGCGCATGCGATGAATTTCTGCGCGCTGCGCTATTTCAACGTCGCGGGCGCAGACCCGGAAGGCCGCACCGGCCAGTCGACGGCGGGCGCCACCCATCTGATCAAGGTGGCGGTCGAAGCGGCGCTGGGCAAGCGGAGCCATGTCAGCGTGTTCGGCACCGATTTCGATACGCCCGACGGTACGGGTGTGCGCGACTATATCCATGTCAGCGATCTGGCCGCCGCCCATGTGCTGGCGCTGGAAGGGCTGATGGCGAAACCCGACCAGAATTACCTGCTCAATTGCGGCTATGGCCGGGGTTTTTCCGTGCTGGAAGTGCTGGACGCGGTCGATCGCGTGACCAACATGACGATCGAACGCAAGCTGGAGGGCCGCCGCGCCGGCGACCCCGATGCGCTGATTTCGGACAATCGCGCGATCATGGCGGAATTTCCGTGGGAGCCGCGCTATGCCGACCTGACCCAGATCGTCACCCATGCTCTGGCCTGGGAACGCAAGCTGGGCGATATTCAGGGCGCATGAGCGAAGCGAGCGTCCGCGCCTTCCTGGCCGAGCATGCGCCCGATGTGACGATCATCGATCAGGGGCTGAGCACGGCCACGGTGGCGGAAGCGGCGCAGGCGCTGGGCGTGGAACCGGCGCGCATCGCCAAGACGCTGTCGCTGCGCGCGGGCGAAACGGTGGTTCTGGTCTGCGCGCGGGGCGACGCCCGGCTGCACAATGCCAAGGCGAAGGCCGCGCTGGGCGCCAAGCCGCGCATGCTGGGCGGGCATGAGGTGGAGGAACTGACCGGCCATCCGGTCGGCGGCGTTTGCCCCTTTGGCCTGTCCACGCCCCTGCCTGTCTATTGCGACGTGTCGCTCAAGGATTTCGCCACCGTCTTTCCGGCGGCGGGATCGCGGACCACATCGGTCGAACTGACGCCAGACCGCCTCGCCGCCCTGACCGGCGCGCGCTGGGTGGATATTTGCACATTGCCTCAAGAGGTTTCCTGACATGCCGACCCACCATCTGTTTACCACCGGAGGCGAGGCTGCGGCGGACATCGCCGCGCGCATCGCCGCGATCCTGGCCGACGCGATCGCCGCGCGCGGAGTGGCGAGCATCGCAGTTTCGGGCGGCCGATCGCCGCGCCCGGTGCTGGAGGCGCTGAGCGGCGTCGACCTCGACTGGGGCAAGGTCGTGGTGACTTTGGTGGACGAACGCTGGGTCGCGCCCGACAGCCCCGACAGCAATGAACGGCTGGTGCGCGAGACATTGTTGCAGGGCGCTGCGGCCGCAGCGCGCTTCGTGCCGATGAAGAATGACGCGGCCGACGCCTATGCCGGGCAGAGCGCGGTGGAGGCGGCCTTCGCACAGCTGCCATGGCCGCTCGACATCATCCTGCTGGGCATGGGCGATGACGGACATACCGCCTCCCTCTTTCCCGAGGGGACGGAACTGGCCGAAGGGCTGGTGAGCAAGGCGCTGACCATCGCGGCGACGCCGCCGGTTGCGCCCCATCAGCGTATGTCGCTGACCGCGCATGGGATTTTGCAGAGCCGGCACATCTTCCTTCAGATCAGCGGCGCGGGCAAGAAGGCCGTCTATGATCGTGCGCTGGCGGGCGGCGCGGTCGAGGAACTGCCGATCCGGCTGGCGCTGTTGCAGGATGCCGTGCCGGTCGAGGTGTGGATCGCGGAAGGCTGACACCCAACCTCCGTTCGTTTCGAGCGTGTCGAGAAACGGGAAAGCTGCGTCAGGCGTTTCTCGACTGCGCTCGAAACAAACGGAGGGAAAGCTTTTAGGTCTTCGGCTTGTGGTCCGAAATCAAATAGCGCCACACGCCCACGACATTGATGATCAGCATGGCGACATTCTGCCAGCCTATGCCTTCGCTGTCCTTGTCGAGGAACCCCCAGCCGATCAGCGCGATCGAACTGGTGACGAACAGCACGAACGCCCATCCCGTCACCCGGCGGCCCAGGTTGAGCGACACGATCAGCGCCGCGAGCGCCGCCGCCCCCGCGCCATAATATTGCAAAGCAGTGAGCAGCATCGGGTCCATGCCGGTGGAAACGCGGCGGCCATGGACATGGTTGCCCCGGCATAATAGGCACGCCTCCATGGTTGCCACTATCGATCCCTTCCACGCCATCGCCATCAGCCGCGAAGCCCATGCCCTCGAAGCCGCGGGCCGATCCATCCTGCACATGGAGTTCGGCCAGCCGTCAACCGGCGCGCCCGCCGAAGCGATCGCAGTGGCGCATCAGGTGCTGGACACCGACCCGATGGGCTATTGGGAAAGCCCTGCCCTCAAGGAACGAATCGCGCGCCATTATGGCGAGCGGCACGGGGTTGCGGTCGACCCCGAACAGATCATCCTGACCTGCGGCGCGTCGCCGGGGCTGGTGCTGGCGCTCACCTGCCTATTCCGGCCCGGCGCGCGCGTCGCCACGGCGCGGCCGGGCTATGTCGCCTATCGCAACAATTTGAAGGCGCTCTATCTGGAGCCGGTGGAGGTGCCCTGCGGCCCGGCCGAGCGCTATCAGATCAGCGCCGATGCGCTGGCCGCGATCGATCCCGCGCCTGCCAAAGCCCCTGATGGCCTGATCCTCGCCAGCCCGGCCAATCCCACCGGCACGATCATTCCGGCGGACGAACTGGCGCGGATCGCAAAGGTCTGCGCCGAACGCGGCATCCGCATCATTTCCGATGAAATCTATCATGGACTGAGCTTTGGCGAGCCGGCGCATTCGATGCTGGAATATGCGCCCGACGCGATCGTGGTGAACAGCTTCTCCAAATATTACAGCATGGCCGGCTGGCGGCTGGGCTGGATCGTGGTGCCGGCCGACCTGATCGGCGTGGCGCGCGCGCGGATGGGCAATCTGTTCCTGACGCCGCCGGTGCTGGCGCAGCGCGCGGGGCTGACCGCGTTCGACTGCACCGACGAACTGGAGGGGCATGTCGAGGGCTATCGCCGCAACCGGCAATTGCTGCTGGACGCGCTGCCCGCGCTGGGGCTGGCGCAGATCGCCCCGCCCGACGGCGCTTTCTATATCTATGCCGACATCAGCCATCTGACCAATGACAGCCTCAGCTTCTGCCAGAGACTGCTGCGCGAAACCGGCGTGGCGACCGCGCCCGGGATCGATTTCGATCCTGTGGACGGCCACCGCTTCATCCGCTTCAGCTTCGCCGTCTCCACCGACCGGGTCGAAGACGCCATCGCGCGGATGGTGCCATGGTTTCAGGCGCAGGGCGGGCGATAAGGCGCGGCAAAGGCCGGGGTGACGGATGTTATCAGCGCACCGTGCGCTTATAGAGATGCACCAGCCATAGGCCGGTCAGGACGGCGACGGTTATCAGGCGCGGCGGCAGCTTCTCCAGCGCATGCGGCACGCTCCAGAACAGCGCGTCGCCCACGGTGATGATGGTCAGGAAAAGCAGGCCGAACAGCAGCGGCGGCAATATGTGGCGGACCTTCATGAGCCGGCCATAGCAGGCCCGCAGCCAGTTCGCGACACGCGATGCGACCAAAGGGCCGAACGGCCGCCCGATCTTTTGCGAGGATAGCCAAGCGGGCGGATGCCCGCGCCGGCGCCTGAGGCTGCAAATAATGGTGCGGGTGGTCGGAATCGAACCGACACTCCTTGCGGAACCGGATTTTGAGTCCGGCGCGTCTACCAGTTTCACCACACCCGCACGGTGCACGATGAGGGCGGTGATTCCGCTATTCATCGGGTGGAGCCGCCAAATGGCAAAATCCGCGGCGGGCGTCCAGCCGAAAATCGGATCATTGCGCTTAACTTGTCCCGCCATGGTTGACAGCCAGCCGCCCGCGCCCCACATGCCGCCCGAAATGTTACATTATATCATAAAAGATGAGGCCGAATGAGCGGGATGGAATCGGAGCGCGCGAGCTGCGCGCCAAAGGCGTCGGAACGCTGGCTGGACGGCTTTGCCCTGTGCGCTTCTTCTCTCTGCACCCTGCATTGCCTGGGCCTGCCGCTGCTGTTCGCTCTGCTCCCTGCGCTGGCCAGCAGGATCGATCCGGGCGAATCCTTTCACCTGATCATGCTGGCGCTGGCGATCCCGACCAGCCTGTTCGCGCTGGCGCAGGGATGGCGGCGGCATGGCGGCACTTTGCCCATGGTTGCAGGTGTTGCCGGGCTGATCCTGATGGCCGTCGGGGCGCTGGCGGCGGATGGGGTTCTGGCCGAAACCCTATGGACCGTGTCGGGCAGCCTGTTGCTGGCGACCGGCCACATCCTCAACTGGCGCAGGGGGCTTAACGTCCCCCGATAACAAAAACCGGGAAAAATCCCCCGATCCGCGCCATGTTGTTGCGACGAACGGCCATCGACGATAGCCTTCTTGCGTAACGATCTGCGCTCGCTATAAGGGCGGCTTCGTGCAGACATAGACAATTTCATACCGGAGAAGGACCATCCTTTGACCGATCCGTCTGCTACGTTTCTGTTATTTGGCGCCACCGGGGATCTGGCGCGCCGGATGATCTTCCCTTCGCTCTACAATCTTCTGTCCGATGGCCTGTTGCCGGCCGACTTCCTGATCATCGGGTCCGCCCGATCGGAGATGAGCGACGAGGCGTTCCGCGCGGAGATCGACGCGGCGCTCCAGCAATTCCTGCCCGCTGACCGCTATGACGCGACGACCGCCGCAACCTTCGCCGGCATGATCCAGTATCAGCCGGTCGAGGCCGGCAATGCCGATCAGTTCGCGGCGCTGGCGGAGCGGATCGACGGCCGGCTGGAACGCGGCCTGTCCGTCTACCTCTCGACACCCCCGTCCCTGTTCGCGCCGACCGCGCAGGGATTGAGCGAGGCGGGCCTGATCACGCCGACAACGCGCATCGCGATGGAAAAGCCGATCGGCAAGGATCTGGCCTCTTCCAAACTGGTCAATGACGGCATCGGCCACCTGTTTGCCGAAGACCAGATTTTCCGCGTCGACCATTATCTGGGCAAGGAAACGGTCCAGAACCTGCTCGCCCTGCGGTTCGGCAACGTCATGTTCGAACCGCTGTGGAACGCCACCGCGATCGACCATGTGCAGATCACCGTGGGCGAAACGGTCGGGCTGGAAGGCCGCGTTTCCTATTATGACGGGGTCGGCGCGCTGCGCGACATGGTGCAGAATCACATGCTCCAGATCCTGTCGATCATCGCCATGGAGCCGCCCGCGCGCATGGACCCGACGGCGGTGCGCGATGAAAAGGTGAAGGCGCTGCGTTCGCTGCGCCCGATGACCGACGAAACGGTCAAGACCAACAGCGTGCGCGGCCAATATACGCCGGGCGCGGTCTGCGGCCAGATCGTCACCGGCTATGCCGACGAGCTGGGCCAGCCGTCCGACACCGAAACCTTCGTCGCGCTAAAGGCGCATATTGACAATTGGCGCTGGCAGGGCGTGCCCTTCTATCTGCGCACCGGCAAGCGGATGCCCGCGCGCCAGTCCGAAATCGTGATCCAGTTCAAGCCGGTACGGCACAGCATCTTTGGCCGCGACGGCCATGGATCGGGGCTGGAGCCGAACACCCTGGTCATCCGCCTCCAGCCGGAAGAATATATCCGCCTGCAAATCATGAGCAAAAGGCCGGGGCTGGAACGGCAGGTGAAGCTGGACGAGGTGACGCTGGACGTGTCGCTGACCGCCGCTTTCGCCGGGCAGCGCCGCCGCATCGCCTATGAACGGCTGATCCTGGACCTGCTGGCCGGGGACGCCACCTTGTTCGTGCGCCGCGACGAAGTGGAAGCGCAATGGACATGGATCGACAGCATTATCGACGGGTGGAAAGAGGCCAATGTGAAGCCCGCCGCCTATTCATCAGGGAACTGGGGTCCGTCTTCGGCCATTGCCCTTATCGAACGCGACGGAGCCAGCTGGCATGACTGACCTACATCCCGTAATCGCCAGAGTGACGGCGCGCATCGTGGAGCGCAGCGCGCCGCGCCGCCGCCACTATCTGGATCTGATCGAGCGCGGCCGCGAAGCCGGCACCAACCGCGCGCAGCTGTCCTGCGGCAATCTGGCCCATGGCTTTGCCGCCAGCGGCGAGGACAAGGCTGTCATCCGCACCGGCAGCGCGATGAACATGGGCATCATCACCGCCTATAACGACATGTTGTCGGCGCATCAGCCCTATGGCCGCTATCCCGACCAGATCAAGATCGCCGCGCGCGAAATTGGCTGCACCGCGCAGGTGGCGGGCGGCGTGCCCGCCATGTGCGACGGCGTGACGCAGGGACAGGCGGGCATGGACCTGTCGCTGTTCAGCCGCGACACCATTGCCCTGTCGACAGCCGTGTCGCTGAGCCATGCGATGTTCGAAGGCGCGCTGATGCTGGGCATTTGCGACAAGATCGTACCCGGCCTGCTGATCGGCGCGCTGCGCTTTGGCCATTTGCCGACCATCTTCGTGCCCGCAGGCCCGATGCCGTCGGGTCTGGCCAACAAGGAAAAGGTGCGCATCCGCCAGCTTTATGCCGAGGGCAAGGTGGGCAAGGACGAACTGCTGGAATCGGAGAGCGCCAGCTATCATGGCGCGGGCACCTGCACATTCTATGGCACGGCCAACAGCAACCAGATGATGATGGAGATGATGGGGCTGCACATGCCCGCCGCCTCCTTCGTGCATCCGGGCACAAAGCTGCGGCAGGAACTGACCCGCGCGGCGGTGCATCAGCTGGCGCGGATCGGTTGGGACGGAGACGATTACAGGCCGCTGGGCCATTGCGTCGATGAAAAGGCGATCGTGAACGCGATCATCGGCCTGATGGCGACGGGCGGCTCCACCAACCACGCCATCCATTTGCCCGCCATGGCGCGCGCGGCAGGCATCAGCATCGACTGGACCGACTTTGCCGAGATTTCGGACGTCGTGCCCTTGCTGGCGCGGGTCTATCCCAATGGATCGGGCGACGTGAATAATTTCCACGCCGCCGGCGGCATCAGCTATGTGATCAGCGAATTGCTGGGCGCGGGGCTGCTGCATGGCGACATCCTGACCGTCGCGCGGCAGGGGCTGGCCGATTATGGGCAGGAACCGGTGCTGGAGAATGATGCGCTGGTGTGGAAGGACGTGCCGGCGTCGCGCGACGAGGCAATCCTGCGCCCTGCATCCAACCCGTTCCAGGCCGATGGCGGCATGAAGCTGATGGAAGGCAACCTCGGCCGCTGCGTCATGAAGGTCAGCGCCGTCGACAAGGAACGCTGGACGATCGAGGCGCCTGCCGCCGTCTTCCACGATCAGGACGATGTGCTGCGCGCCTTCAAGGCCGGCGAACTGGAGCGTGACGTCGTGGTCGTCGTCCGTTTCCAGGGACCAAAGGCCAATGGCATGCCGGAACTGCACAAGCTGACCCCGGCGCTGGGCGTGCTGCAGGATCGCGGCTTCAAGGTCGCGCTGCTGACCGACGGCCGCATGTCGGGCGCATCCGGCAAGGTGCCGGCCGCTATCCATCTGTCGCCAGAGGCGCTCGGTGGTGGCGCGATCGGCAAGCTGCGCGATGGCGACATGGTGCGGGTCTGCGCGGAAACCGGCGCGGTCGACGCGCTGGTCGATGCGGCGACATGGGCCGCGCGGGACATTCCCGCCGCCCCGCCCCCGCCCTATGACACCGGCCGCGAACTGTTCGCCCTGTTCCGCCATCATAGCGATCTGGCCGAAGCCGGCGCATCGCCGATCCTGGCGGCGATGGAAAGCGAGCTTTAAACTTTCATCCGTCATGCCAGCGAAGGCTGGCATCTCAGGCGACAGGGCGCGCCCCAGCTCCCTGAGACCCCAGCTTTCGCTGGGGTGACGATAATAAGAATTGGATGCCCTGATGACCGACATCATCGCCGCCGACATTGGCGGAACCAATGCCCGCTTCGCCCGCGCCTCGCTGGACGAACGGGGCGTGCCGACGCTCGGCACCGTGCGCAAGTACAAGGTTGCCGACTATCCCAGCCTGCAAAGCTGCTGGGCCGCTTTTGCCGAGGATGAGAAGAAGGAGGGCAGCGGCGACCTGCCCCGCGCCGCCTCCATCGCCTTCGCCACCGCCATCGGGCGGGAGGTGATCAAGCTGACCAACAGCAATTGGGTGATCCGCGCCGATACGCTGGCGGCCGACATCAATGTCGACACCGTTCGCCTGGTCAATGATTTCGAGGCGGTGGCCCACGCCGTGTCGCGCCTGCCGGCGGAAAACCTGCCTTTGCTGTTCGGCGAGGACAGTCCCTTCCCCAGCGATGGCGGCGTGACCATCCTTGGCCCCGGCACGGGACTGGGCGTGGCGATGATCGCCTATGATCAAGGCCATCCCCATGTCATCGCGACCGAGGGCGGGCATCTGGACTTCGCCCCGCTTGACCCGACCGAGGAGAAGATCCTCTCCTATCTGCGCGACAAATTCCTGCGCGTGTCGACCGAGCGGATCGTGTCCGGGCCGGGCCTCAACTATATCTACAAGGCGCTGGCGACGATCGGCCATGATCGCGTCATCCTGATGGAAGACCCCGAATTGTGGCAGGCGGCGTTGGACGGCAGTGACGAGTTCGCCCGCCGCGCGCTGGAGCGTTTCTGCCTCTGCTATGGCTCCGTCGCGGGCGATCTGGCGCTGGCCCATGGCCCGCATGCGGTAGTGCTGGCCGGCGGCCTGACCCAGCGGATGCACGACTTTTTGAAGCAGAGCGGGTTCCACACCCGCTTCAAGGCGAAGGGCCGGTTCGAAAGCCTGATGGCGACCGTGCCGATCCGCTGCGCCATCCATGATGAAATCGGGCTGTTCGGCGCTGCCGCAGCTTATAGGGAGAAGTGATGATGAGCCTGACCGTAGAACAGGTGATGGAACTGGCGCCGGTAATTCCGGTGCTGGTGGTGGACCGGGTCGAAGATGCGCTGCCGATCGCGCAGGCGCTGGTGGCCGGTGGCCTGCCCGCGCTGGAAGTGACGCTGCGCACCCCCGCCGCGCTGGACGTGATCCGCGAAATGGCGAAGGTCGAAGGTGCCGTGGTGGGCGCCGGCACCGTGCTCAACCCCGCGCAGCTTGATGCAGCAATGGAGGCGGGCGCGCGCTTCATCGTCAGCCCCGGCCTCACCGAACCGCTGGGCAAGGCGGCGATCGCGGCCAACATCCCCTTCCTGCCCGGCACCGCCGCGGCGGGCGACATCATGCGCGGCATGGACATGGGGCTTAGCCATTTCAAATTCTTCCCGGCCGAAACGTCTGGCGGCCTGCCGGCATTGAAGGCGCTGGCCGCGCCGCTGCACACCGCCCGCTTCTGCCCCACCGGCGGCATCACGCCGCAGAGCGCACCCGAATGGCTGGCCCAGCCCTTCATCAAATGCGTCGGCGGCAGCTGGGTCGTGCCCAAGGGACCGATCGACCCGGCGAAGATCGAGGCGCTGGCCCGCGAAGCCGCCGCCCTGCCGCGTTGAACTGAGTCTATCCGTTCGTTTCGAGCGAAGTCGAGAAACGGGAAGCGCAGTTCTGGCCGCTTCTCGACTTCGCTCGAAGCGAACGGAGATAGTATGACGCAACCAGAGCGTTGACGCGGTTGCGTCCGCCTTCGCCTCCACCTAGATGATAGTCATGACTCCGCGCCGCCTTCTTGCCGCTCTGGCCCTGTTCCTGTCCGGTTGCGCCGGGTCGCCGCAAAATTATCCGTCGCTGGCCAAGCGGCCGATCGAAAGCGCGCCGGTCGCCGAAGTCGCGCCGCCTCCTGCCCCCGCCCCGGCTGACACAGGTTTGTCGGCAGAGATCGCCCGCCATGTGGCGCAGGCGGACAAGGGCGCTGCCGGGTTTGACGCCGCCTCTGACAAGGCCGACAAGGCCGTGCGCGCGGCATCGGGATCGGCGGTTTCGAGCGACGCCTGGGTCGCCGCACAGGTCGCGATCAGCGCGCTGGAAACCGCCCGCAACGACAGCGTCTCGGCCCTCGCCAGCCTCGACACCCTCTATGTCGAACGCATCAACGCCATATCCGACGGCAAGGCGCGCGGCGGCCTGGAAGACATAGACGCCGCCCGCAGCGCGGCGCTGGCACTGGTCGACCAGCAGAATGATCGCATCGACGCGATGAAGGCGCGCCTGCCGCAGCCTTAACGGGTGGTTGACCGGATGATACCAAGATATTTGATGGTCGATGGCATGGCTTCGGGAACGGGTGTCAGAGATGCTGTTGCAGGCGGATACCTGACTTTGACGACGCTTCCACTAACTCCGTCGCTGCTGGCCGACATCGAACAATGGCGGAGCCATTACCGCAAAGCCCACCATGTAGGCTTTATCGACAATCAGGTTGTCACGCTTTTGGATGCTGACGGGTTGGAACTCGCTGAGCGATTGGCATCCGAGTTACCCGGAACAAAGGTAGGTTATTTTTCTGACGCGCGCGCCAAAGTGATCCAGCATCCAATTTGACGGCTGACCACCAATATCCGTCACCCCAGCGCAGGCTGGGGTCGCATGAGATGGCGCGCTACCTCGCTTGAGATCCCAGCCTTCGCTGGGATGACGGTGTCTCCCCTACTCCCCCATCGCCTTCACCGCACCCTTATGCGCTTTGGCGTTATGAACATAATGGTCCACCCCTTCGCGCATGTCGATCAGCGCTTCGTCGCTCAGGTCGCGCATGAACTTTGCCGGGCGCCCGGCCCATAGCTGGCGGTGCAGCACGCGCTTGCCCGGTGAGAGCAGGGCGCCCGCGGCCAGCATCGCGTCGCTTTCCACCGTACAGCCGCTCATCACGATTGCGCCCAGCCCCACGAACGCCCGGTCCTCCAGCACGCAGCCATGGATCATCGCCATATGGCCGATCAGCACATCTTCCCCGATGATCGCGGGCCAGCCATCGGCCGGACGGCCGTCGGCGCGGTCGCCGGGGCTGTCGCAATGGATGACCGTGCCGTCCTGCACATTGGTCCGCGCGCCGATCCGCACCCGGTTCACATCGGCCCGGATCACGCAATTATACCAGATGCTGGCATCTTCGCCGATTTCCACATCGCCGATGATCCGGCATCCCGGCGCGATGAAGGCGCTGGGGTGGATGCGGGGGGTCTTGTCGCCAAAGGGGATGATGCTGACATCTGGATAGTCTGGGGCAGACAATTCACTTTCCTTTCTCATGGTCTGATCTTCAGCACCGGCAGGATGCTGGCATGGTCGTCGGTCCAGGCGGAAAAGCGGGGGCGCGGGCGCAGCAATTGCCAGTCCTGCGGCCGGGTCAGATATTCCAGGCGGTCCAGTTGCGCCGGGTCGCGCGACAGGGCAACCCATAAAGACGCGGCATAGTGGCGGGCCTCATCCCGCTTGTCCGGCACATAATGGCGCAGCCGCGCGTGCCAGCCCTCCGCCGCCGCATCCCCCGCCACCACCGGGCGCAGGTCCAGATAGCGGTTGGAAATATGGATCATCAGCAGCCCATTAGGCGCCAGACGGCGGCTATAGACGGCCAGCGCTTCCCGCGTGAGCAGATGCAGGGGAATCGAATCAGAGGAGAATGCGTCGATCACCAGCAGGTCCGCGCCGCCGGCCGGCTGCTGCGCCAGCGTCATGCGCGCATCGCCGATGACGATGTCGGCATGTGGCTGGCAGCGGGACAGGAAGCTGAAATCGGCCGGATTGCGGGCGATGGCCACCATCGCCGGGTCGATCTCGTAAAAGCGCCAGCGCTGGCCGGGGCGGATATAGCAGGCCAGCGTCCCCGCCCCCAGCCCGACCACATCGACCCGCGCGTGCGGCCCGAACAGCGCGGGCGCATGGCGCATCGCCATCCCCACGCCCGACAGCGGCGCATAGTAGCTGGTGGCGTCCCGTTCATGGCCGGGCTTCAGATTCTGGATGCCGTGCAGCGTCGTGCCGTGGAACAGGATGCGCTGGTCCGCACCCTTGTTCGCGACACCATAAACGCCGAAATAGCTGCGCGTCAGCATGCCGCTGGCCGATTGGGACAGCTTTTCCCATCCGCTAAGGCACAGCATCAGATAGATCAGCATCCCTGCGCTGAGCGCGCGATGCCCCAGCGCCATCACGCCCATGGCGATGATCGCCAGGAAACAGGCGGTCTTGACCGGCGGCGAGGCAAGGCCGGGCGCCAGCCCTCCGCCGATGATCGACAGGCCAAGGCCCAGCAGCAGCATCGCGCAGGCCAGCCAGACACGGCGTTGCGGATTTTTCCACAACAGGCGCGGCAGCCGCAGGAAGGGATCGCGCGCGGGCAGCAGCAGCGCGGCGGCCCCCAGCAGCATCGGATATTCATAGGTCCAGTCGAAGATCAGCGGCGCCAGCAGCGCGCAGAACAGCCCGCCGATCATGCCCCCCACCGACAGGATCAGATAGAAGCGGGTCAGATGCGCCGGGGCGGGGCGCAGATCATAAAGATAGGCGTGCAGCGCGGTCGACGCCACGAACAGCACGGTGACGATGCCCAGCGCAATGAAGACCGGGAAATGCACCCCGCCGGTAAAGGCGATGCACGCCCCGATCAGCAGGACCAGAGGCGCCGTCAAGGTGCAGAGATTGGCGACGCCGCGCCCATTGGCGAAAGCCGCGCTGAAACTGAGCAGATAGAGGCCCAGCGGCACCACCCAGAGCAAGGGCATGGCGACGATGTCGGTGGTGAGATACAGGCTGGTCGCCAGCATCAGGCCGGAAGGCACCGCCGCCAGCGCCATCCAGTGCAGCATCATGCGCCATGATGGCGGCGGCGCGGCATCCTGCTGCGCAGCGACGGTGGCGCTATCGGGCGGCAGGCGGCGGGCGCTGGCGTAGACCAGAAAGAAGAGCAAGCCATAGCAAAGCGACCAGAGAATGCTCTGCGCCTTCAGCGTCAACAGCGGCTCGACCAGCAGCGGATAGGCGATCAGCCCGCCAAAGCTGCCCAGATTGGACGCGGCATAGAGCGGATAGGGATCGCCGCCATCGGCGATCGCAAACCAGCGCTGAAGCAGCGGCGCCTGCGCGGCGACGACGAAGAACAGCGGCCCGATCGACGCGCCGATCAGCCAGAGCACCCAGAGGGCCGGCTCGATCGTAGCGGGCGGCTGCCATCCCGCGAGGCCGATCGGCAGGAAGATGGCGGACAGCAGGAACAGCGCGAGATGGATCAGCGCCTGTCGCCGCGCCGGCACGCGCCCCAGCAGATGGGCATAGCCATAGCCCGCCAGCAACAGCGCCTGATAGACCAGCATGGCGGAGTTCCACACCGACGGCGCCCCGCCCAGACGCGGCAGCGCCATGCGGGCGATCATCGGCTGGACGAGGAAGAGCAGGAAGGATCCCGCGCAAATGGTCAGGACGAAGCGAGCGCGCGTTCCGATCAATATCCATCCCCTGTCCTGCCCCTGCGCCATGGTCATGCCGCAACCATGGCCTGCGGTTCAAGGGGGAGATGGGTGTCCGTCAGGATGATCCAGCGCATAGACGATGTGGCGGCGGAGCGGATGCCCCTGCGCGAAGGCGGGATGATCGAAATCCATCTCTTCCCGTCGGGTCATGCCCAGCGCGCGCATCAGGCCCCAGGATGCGCTGTTGCCCGGCACCGTATAGGCGACCACCCGCCGGTCGGGCAGGTTGAGGCGGCACCAGTCGATCGCGGCGCGGGCCGCTTCCTTCGCCAGTCCCCGCCCCCAATGGCTGGCGGCCAGCCGCCAGCCCAGTTCCACTTCGCCATAGATGGGCGTGCCGGCATGCCGCCCCCGGCGCGGGCCGCAAAAGCCCAGGATCGCGCCATCCGCGCGGCTTTCCATGATCCAGAAGCAATGGCCGGCATCCGCCTGCATCTGCGCCATAGTCTGCTGCATGGCGGCATAATGGCTGCGCGGCTGCGATCCGCCCAGCCAGCGCATCACATCGGGCGTGTCGAGCGCCTGCATGAACGGATCGACGTCCTCCTGCCGCCAGCCGCGCAGGATCAGCCGATCCGTTTCAAGCCGGAATTCAGCCATTCAGCAGGCGCGCGGCGTGCAGCGCATGATAGGTCAGCACCCCCGAGCAACCCGCCCGCTTGAACGCCATCAGCGTTTCCAGGATCAGCGCGTCGCGATCCCCTGCGCCCGCGGCGGCGGCATGTTCGATCATCGCATATTCGCCCGACACCTGATAGGCGAAGACCGGGACGGAGAAGCGATCGCGCACCCGCGCGACAATATCCAGATAGGGCAGGCCCGGCTTCACCATCACGCTGTCCGCCCCTTCGGCCAGATCGAGCGCGACTTCGCGCAGCGCCTCTTCGCCGTTGGCGGGGTCCATCTGGTAGTTCTTCTTGTCGCCCTTCAGCAGACCGCGCGATCCCACCGCGTCGCGGAACGGGCCATAGAAGGCGCTGGCATATTTGGCGGCATAGGCCATGATCTGGACATTGGCGTGGCCATTTTCCTCCAGCGCCTCGCGGATCGCGCCGATCCGGCCATCCATCATGTCGCTGGGCGCGATGATGTCCGCGCCCGCCGCCGCCTGATTGAGCGACTGGCCGATCAGCACGTCGATCGTCGCATCATTGACGACATAGCCCGTCTCATCGAGCAGCCCGTCCTGCCCATGAACCGTATAGGGGTCCAGCGCCACATCGGTCAGGATGCCGATGTCGGGCACCGCATCCTTGATCGCGCGGATGGCCCGGCACATCAGATTGTCGGGGTTCAGCGCCTCTTCGCCATCGTCGCTGCGCCGGTCGGCCTGGGTATTGGGGAACAGCGCCAGACAGGGAATGCCGGCATCGCGCGCTTCCTTCGCACGGGCGACCATCAGGTCGACGGACCAGCGCGACACGCCGGGCAGCGCGGCGATCGGTTCCTCCACGCCTTCGCCTTCGGTCACGAACAGCGGCCAGAGGAAATCGCTGGGCGACAGGCGATTTTCGGCGTGCATGGCACGGCTCCAGGCCGAGGCGCGGGTGCGGCGCATGCGCAGCGCCGGATAAAGTGCATGGGTCATGGCCAGCGGTGTAGGCCCGCCCGCCGGGGGGATCAAGCCGGGCACATTGTCCCAGCGGCCCTAGCCATGTTCCCAGCCGAGCCGGTCGGGCAAGGGCATGACCGCGCCGTCGATCATCAGTGCCAGGCCTGCACCCTGCGTTACATAGCCGACCGGAATAGCGCGCACCGGTGGCGTCTTGCTGCGCGGCAGGGCGAACAGCAGTTCATAATCGTCGCCCGCGCGGGCGGCGGCAATCTGCACCGCCACGCTTGCCCCCCGCGCCCGTTCCAGCGCGCGCGACAGGGGGATATGGTCGATGGTCACGGCGACGCCGCTGGCCTGCGCCATGCGGGCGGCGTC
Source organism: Sphingobium rhizovicinum (assembly GCF_042647625.1). Lineage (NCBI taxonomy): Bacteria > Pseudomonadati > Pseudomonadota > Alphaproteobacteria > Sphingomonadales > Sphingobiaceae > Sphingobium > Sphingobium rhizovicinum. The sequence continues at coordinate 2,324,525 of NZ_JBHRVU010000004.1, forward strand.
GATCAGCAGGCCGTCGGACAGATCCATCATAGCCGTGGCGACGGGCGCAATCAGCGCCCCTTCGGCAATGCGCGGACGGGGCCGACGATAGGCGTCGACCAGCGGACCGGACGCCGCCGGATCGGCGCTGGCCAGCGCCAGCCCCACACCCGCGTCGCCCACTGGCCCGGTGACATAAAGCATGTCGCCCGGCTGCGCGCCGGTGCGGGTGGGGACGACGCCGGTCGCTTCGCCGATCGCGGTCAGGCTGTAACTGCGCGCCGATCCGGCCGGCATCTTCACCGTGTCGCCGCCCAGCAATGGCATAGCGTGCCGGTCGAGCGCCTCGCCAAGCCCCGCAATGAAGGCTTCGTCCCAGGCTTCGTCGCCCGATAGCGCATAATTGAGCAGACAGCCGACCGGCCGCGCGCCCTTCGCCGCCAGATCGGACAGGTTCACCGCCGCCAGTTTCCAGCCAATGTCGGCCGGCGGATCGGTGGGCAGGTAATGCACCCCCTCGACCATCGTGTCGCTGGTCAGGATCAAGCGGCTGTCGCCCACGGGCAGCACCGCGACATCATCCATCAGCCCCTGCGCCGCCGGATCATGGGCGAGCAGGCGCAACAAGGTGAGGAAGCGGGATTCGGCGGACATGATCCCTATCTATACGGGCGGATGGCGGAAGGCTTTACTTGCGCACGTCCTTCGACACGCCGTCGAGCAGGCCGTTGACGAAGCCCGCTTCGCGCTTGTCGTAGAATGCGTGGGCGACATCGACATATTCGCTGATGACGGTGCCGGTGCCGATATCGGCGCGGGCCAGCAGTTCATAGGCGCCCGCGCGCAAAATCTGGCGCATCGGCTTGTCCAGCCGGTCGAGGCTCCAGCCGCTGGATAGGCGCGCCGTGATCAACGCGTCAATCTCGCCGCGACGACGATCCACGCCCTGCACGATATCGTCGAAGAAAGGCTCCTCCGCCTGCGCATAGGTGACGTCCTCGATCGTCGCGCCCAGGCGGTGCTGATGAAATTCATGCAGCAGGATATGGACGGGCGTGCCCTCCATTTCGAGCTGGTAAAGCGCCTGCACCGCGGCAAGGCGCGCGGCGGAGCGGGATTTGGAGCGGTCGTTCATAGCGGTCCTATATAAACCGTTCGGGCTGAGCCTGTCGAAGCCTCGTTCTTCCTTCATGAAGAAAATACGGCCCTTCGACTTCGCTCAGGGCGAACGGGGGTTATTGTAATCTCAAAGCCACCGAAGCGGCATGGGCTGGCAGCCCTTCGGCCTGCGCCAGCGCGACGGCGGCGGGGCCGATCGCGCCGATGGCGGCGGGCGTCAGGCTGAGGAAGCTGGTGCGCTTCATGAAGTCGAGCACGGACAGACCCGAGGAGAAGCGCGCGCGGCGGCCGGTGGGCAGCACATGGTTCGGCCCGGCGACATAATCGCCCACCGCTTCCGGCGTCATGCGCCCAAGGAAGACGGACCCGGCATGGCGGACCTGCGCGAAATAGCGGTCGGGATCGTCCACGGCCAGTTCCAGATGTTCGGCCGCGAGCCGGTCGACCAGCGGCATCGCCTCGTCCAGATCGCGCACGACGATGATCGCGCCATTGGCGTCCCAGCTGGCGCGGGCGACGGCGCTGGTCGAAAGCGCCGGTATCTGGCGCTCCACCGCCTGCGCCACCGCATCGGCAAAGACCGCATCGTCGGTGAACAGGATCGACTGGCTGGTCGGATCATGCTCCGACTGGCTGAGCAGATCGGCAGCGGTCCATTCGGGATCATTCTTGCCATCGGCGACGACGACGATCTCGGACGGGCCAGCCACCATGTCGATGCCGACCACGCCATAAAGCTGGCGCTTGGCTTCGGCGACCCAGGCGTTGCCCGGACCAGTGATGACGTCGACGGGCCTGATCCGGTCGGTGCCATAGGCAAGTGCGGCGACGGCCTGCGCGCCCCCTACCCGCCAGATTTCCTCGATCCCCGCAATCTGCGCGGCGGCGAGGACAAGCGGGTTGATCTCGCCATTGGGGGTCGGCGTGACCATGGCGATGCGCTGCACGCCCGCGACCTTGGCGGGGATCACATTCATCAGCAGCGAACTGGGGTAAGCAGCCCGCCCGCCCGGCACATAGAGGCCTGCGGCGTCAACCGCGCTCCAGCGCGCGCCCAGACGCACGCCGGCGCTGTCCACGCCGTCGCTGTCCACCGGCTTCTGCTTTTCATGATAGGCGGTGATGCGCGCAGCCGCGAGTTCCAGCGCGTCGCGCAATTCTGTCGAAAGCCCATCGAGCGCCGCGCGGGTTTCCGCCGCCGTCACCGCCCAGCCGCTGACATTCAGGTCATGCCGGTCAAAACGCTGGGTATAGTCGGCCAGCGCTGCGTCGCCCCCCGCACGCACGGCCTTCAGGATCGCGGACACATCGCGCGACACATCCTCGTCCGCTTCCCGCCGGGCATCGACCAGCGCGGTAAAGGCGGACGCGAAATCGGCGTCAGTGGTGGAGAGCTTAAACGGCATCCTTCACCCCCACGGCGGCGCGGAAGGCGTCGATCAGCGGCGTCAGTTCAGCCGACCGCATCTTGTAGGCGGCGCGGTTGACGATCAGGCGCGCGCTGATTTGCATGATGATGTCGGTTTCCACCAGACCATTGGCCTTGAGCGTCGCGCCCGACGACACAAGGTCCACGATGCGACGCGACAGGCCCAGCGATGGCGCGAGTTCCATCGCGCCGTTCAGCTTCACGCATTCGGCCTGAAGCCCCCGCGCTTCATAATAGCGGCAGGTGAGGTGCGGATATTTGGTCGCGACGCGCACATGGCTCATCGCCGCCTGATCTTCGTCAGCGGCGTCGACCGGCTCGGCGACGGACAGGCGGCAATGGCCGATGTCGAGGTCGACGGGCGCATAAAGTTCGGAGTAATTAAACTCTTCCACCACATCGGAACCGACGATGCCGATCTGCGCCGCGCCATGGGCGACGAAGGTGGCGACGTCGAAGGCGCGCACGCGGATGATCGACACATCGGGCCGGTTGGTGGCGAAACGCAGCGCGCGGCTCTTCTTGTCATGAAACTCCGCCTCCGGTTCGATACCGGCTTTGGCGAGCAGGGGCAGCGCTTCATCAAGGATGCGGCCCTTGGGGATGGCGAAGGTGAGGGAGCGAGTCATGACGCGCGCGCCTTACGCGCCGGGGCGCAAAAGGGCAAGGTTGCGCGCCTGTTCCAACCGTCCGGCTTCTGCGCTAAGCCGCCGCCATGCGCTGCATCCATCATATCGCCATCATCTGTTCCGACTATGAACGCTCGCGCGCTTTTTATCGCGACATAGTGGGCTTTCCCGTCATCCGCGAAGTGTGGCGCGCCGAACGGGAATCGTGGAAATGCGATCTCGACGCGGGGAATGCCCAGATCGAGCTGTTTTCCTTTCCCACGCCCCCTGCCCGCCCCAGCCGCCCGGAAGCTTGCGGGCTGCGCCATCTGGCCTTCCTGATCGACGACATCGATGCGGAGGTCGCGCGGCTGAGCGCAGCGGGCGTGGCGTGCGAACCCATCCGCATCGATCCCTATACCGATCAGCGCTTCACCTTCTTCACCGATCCCGACGGCCTGCCGCTGGAATTGTATGAACGGGCGGCGTGACGCGGCATACACCGGATCAAAAGTCCCCCGTTCGGCCCTTCGACTTCGCTCAGGAGAGCTTGTCGAAGCCCTGTTTTCCTTTGAACTTTGAAAGGAAGTACAGCTCTTCGACATTCGGCCGAGACAAGTGTCTCGGTCGAACAGGGCGAACGGATTAAATGTGAAGTCCGCCTCCCCTACTTAGCGAAGCGTTTGAAGAAGCTGTCCGCATTCCAGCTTGGCCGCGCCGGGCTGTTCGCGACGCGCAGGGTGACGGCGGTGACATAATCATTCAGCTTCGCCGTTTCGGCCGGCAGAACCGGCTGGTTCAAATCGTCGAAGGGCGAATGATAGAGGTTGGCGCGCCACGCCTTCTCCGTCTCCGCTTCGGGCGTGCCCGCCTTGAACCCATATTTGAAGAACAGCGCGGGAATGCCTTCGCGAATGAAGGCATATTGGTCCGACCGGATGAAGACGTTGCGATCCGGGAAGGGATCCGGCGTGATCGGCAGGTTCATCGCCGCGCTGACCGCCGCCGCATCCTGCCCCAGGCTGCTCTGGTCATAGCCGATCGGCGTGACGGCGGTCAGCGGGAAGATGGGCAGCGCCATGTCGAAATTGAGGTCGGCGACGATCGCCTTCTGCGGCACGGTGGGCCGCCGCGCAAAATAGCGCGCGCCCAGCAGGCCCTTTTCCTCGGCCGTGACGAAGGTGAACAGGATCGATCGTTTCGGCTTCTCCTTCCCGGCCTTCAGCGCCCGCGCGATTTCCAGCAGGCTGGCGACGCCCGACGCATTGTCGAACGCGCCATTATAAATGGCGTCGCCCTTCATCGGCGTGCCGACGCCATAGCCGTCCAGATGGGCGGACAGGACGACATATTCGCTGCGCAGCTTCGGATCGCTGCCGGGCATGACCGCCACGATATTGGGCGAGGACAGATCCCGGCGCCTGGCCGCCACCTGCGCCTTGAAGCGTAGCGCCAGCGGGAAGCTGGCGACCGGCGCGGAGGCGTCAGCAGCGGCGGCGATCTTTGCGAAATCCTGCCCCGTTCCTTCAAAGAACATCGCCGATTTGGCCGGATCGAACTGCGCGCCCAGGAAAGCCGCACCCGTATCACGCAGCGTCGCATCGGCATAATAAAGCGCCGGCGCGCTGGCCAGCGCGACCCGGCGCACCCACGGAATTTCCACCTGCCCTGGCGTCACCAGCGTGATGAGGCCGACTGCGCCCTGCTGCGCCAGCCAGTGCGCCCGCTCCGACCGGGCGTGCGATTTGAGCGCGCCCGAAATCGTCGCCGGCCCGCCAGACAGCACCACGACGATCTTGCCCTTCAGGTCCAGCCCGGCAAAATCATCATGCCCCGCTTCGGGCAGGTGCAGGCCATAGCCGGCAAACACCATCGGCGCGTCGATGCTTTCGGGCACCGGCCCGCCGCCGCCCGAAAAGATGAGGTCGCCCGGCACCGCCAGCGTCACCGCCCCCTGCGGCCCGACCAGCGACGCGCTGCTCTGGTCCGACTGGATGACCTGCTCGACAAAGGCGACCGGCTGCTTGTAGCCGTCCACGCCCATGGGCTTCAGCCCCAGCGCCTGCAATTGCCCGATCACATAGTCGGCCGCGCGATCATAGCCCGGCGTGCCGGTGCCGCGCCCTTCCATCCCGTCATTGGCGATCGCCTGCACATGGCTCCACCAGCGCGCGCCCTTCTCTTCATCGGTTTCGGCATGAGCCGGGACGGCGAGCGCCAGCAGCGGCAGGGCGATGAGGGACAGGCGCATGGGGGAGACTCCGCGATTTCAATATACTAATCTTGCTTGAAGAAGCCCGACGAACAAGGGGCTTGGAACCGCCACCCCGGATGTGTATTATAGTCGCAATACACATAGGAGACCGATGATGCCCCGCTCCCTTCCCCTGATCGCTCTGGTCGCAGCCGGCATGGCCCTGTCGACCAGCGCCTGTTCGCGCACCGACGAGACGCCGGCGGCCGACGAAGTCGCCCGTTCGGCCCAGGACTGGTCGAGCCTCAAGGACTTTACCGCGATCGACGCGACCGGGCCGGACAATGTCGCCGTCACCATCGGCAGCACCTTCTCGGTCAAGGCCGATGGCGATGCGCAGGCGGTCGCCGATCTCGACATCAAGGTTCAGGGCGACAAGCTGGTGATCGGCCGCAAGTCGAAGGGCAACTGGAGTTGGGACCGCAAGGATGGCGACCGGGGCGCGACCGTTCATGTCACCATGCCCGCCATCCGCTCCGCCGACCTGACCGGCGCGGGCGATTTTGACCTCGACAAGGCGGAAGGCGATAGCCTGTCCCTCTCGCTCACCGGCGCGGGCGATTTCCGCATCGGGGCGGTGAAACTGAAATCGCTCAGCACCGACATTACCGGCGCGGGATCGGTCAAGATCGCAGGCGCCGCCGACGAAGCGACCCTGTCCATCACCGGCGCGGGCGATATCGATGCCGAAGCGCTGAAGGTCGGCCGGGCGAAGATCGACATATTGGGCGCGGGCGACATCGACATTGCCTCCGACGGCCAGGTCGCTATCAGCATCATGGGACCGGGCGACGTGACAGTGAAGGGCAAGGCGCAATGCACGACCAAGGGTGTGGGACCGGGCGAAGCGCGCTGCGCGCCCTGAGCGCGGCGGGTCTGATTGCCGGCCTGATGATCGCCGCGCCCGCCGGTGCGGCGACGCGCGGCTTCACCATCACCAGTTTCGATGCGATCCGGGTCGAAGCGCCCGTGACCATCATCCTGACCACCGGCGCGGGCGCATCGGCGCGGGCGGAGGGCGATCAGGCGATGCTCGACCGGCTGAAACTGGACGTATCGGGCCGGCTGCTCACCATCACCGCCGATCGCGCGCGCAATGGAACGAAGAGCGGCGGCGCGGCCACGCTGCGCCTGTCAACCGGCGCGCTGGAGCGGGTGATGCTGGCAGGCGGCGGGTCGCTGTCGATCAACCGGATGAAGGGGCTGCGCGGCGACATCATCGTCGGCGGCAATGGCGATGTCAGCGTGGCGGCGGTCGACCTCGACCAGATCGGCGTCACGATGGCGGGCGGCGGGCGCGTGGCGCTCAATGGCCGGGCCGGCGTCGCCACCATCCGCCTGTCCGGTCCCGGCACGATCGCCGCCGAACCGCTGCGGGCGCGGCAGGCGACCATAACCAATGACGGCGCGGGCAGCCTGACCCTGACCACCGACGTCACGGCAAAGATCATCGCCACCGGATCGGGCAATGTCACCATCGCCGGCAAACCCGCGTGCAGCGTCGACAATCGCGGCGTCGGCCGCGTGCTGTGCGGCGGCGAAACCTATTGAGCACTGCAATGTCAGACAGTTGAGCCGCGCCAAGGTTGACGCTGCCCTGCCCCGTCCATAGCCTCACCGTCAGGCTGATGCAGCAGCGGGAGGCACAGGCCCATGATCAACATCACCAGCGCACGACCGCCCGGCTATCGCTATGCCCGGCGCAACGCCCTGCCGCTGGTGCGGCGCTTGTCGGTCGTACCCAATGGGCGCAACGCGATATTGCTGGCGTTTCAATGGGTGGTGATGGCCGCCGCCTGCGCGGTCGCGATCCGGGCCGATCATGTCGCGGTCTATCTGCTCGCCGGCCTTGTCATCGGCACCCGCATCCAGTGTCTGGCGGTGATGATGCATGAAGCCTGTCATGGGCTGTTGTTCAGCAACCGGCGCATCAACGATCTGATCGGCGACCTGTTCGTCGCCTATCCGCTGGCCCTCTCCATCCATCTCTATCGCGTCGCCCATATGGTGCATCATCGCCATACCAACACGCCGCAGGACTATGATTATCGGGTCCAGCGCAAGGATCCCGACCAGCATTTTCCCAAAAGCGGCCGGGGCATGCTGCGCCTGTTCCTGCGCAGCCTGTTCGGGTTGAACTATTATCGCGTCGCCCGCGCCGCGCGGGTCTGGTCGCCGCTCGCCAATTTCCACAATCCCGGCCGCTTCGGCTATAATTTCCCGCTGTCCCTGCGCATCCGCTATGTCGTGTGGGCGGTGGTGGTCTATGGGCTGATCCTCTGGTCGCCCTGGCGCTGGCAGGTATTGGGGCTGTTCCTGATCCCCCAATATCTCTGGGCCAACATCTTCAACCGCATCCGCGCGATGGCCGAACATAATGGCGTGGCCGACACGCGCGAACTCAACGGCACCCGCACCGTCATCCCCACCCTGCTCGATCGCCTGCTGATCGGCCCGATCAACGTCAGCTATCATCTGGAACATCACCTCTTCCCCTCCGTCCCCGGCCACAACCTCCGCCGGCTGCACGGCGAACTGATGCGCGACCCGGCCTATGCGGCGGACGCCCATGTCACCCGCGGCTATTGGGGCGTGATCCGCGAGTTGATGGGCAAGAGGTGACAGCTGTCCTACGGGCGGCATATATGGCAGCAGGGAAAAGCGCGACCGCCCATTTCGAACGGAGATCGACGCGCAACATAATGTCCGGTTTGCGCCAGAAAATGTCTAGAGCATGCTGCGTTAAATTCGACGCGGACCGCATGCTCTAAGTTTTTGTTGTCGCATCGTTTTAAGCGGAAAACCGGTTCCCACTTTTCCGCACGATGCTCTAAGGGTTGTGGGGATTCATCTTGAGTTGATGACGGCAGCAGCGAGGTAGATGATGGCCTCGAAGCTGCGATCAGTTTTGCATGCGCGCATGGCGATGCGCTTGAACTCTTTGAGTTTACAGAAGAAGTTTTCGATCAGGTGTCGCCATTTGTACATTTCGGCGTCGAGCGGGATGGGTATGGCGCGGCGAGGGTGCTGAGAGATAACGATCTTGGCGCCGCGTTGGTTGAGATCGGTAATGATGTCGTTGCTGTCGAAAGCCTTGTCGGCGAGCAACGCTCCGAACTCGACGCCTTCGATCAGCGGTGCAACACCAACGCTATCGAAGCGATTGCCCGGCATCAGACGGAAGCGCACCAGGTTGCCCAAGGCGTCGGTGAGCGCCAATATCTTGGTCGTCATGCCGCCTTTGGAGCGGCCGATGGCCTGGCTCGAAGTCCCCCTTTTGCGCCTTGTCCATGACGATGAACTTTGACGATGGTGGCATCGATCATAGCGTATTCCATGTCAGGCTGATCCGACAAAGCATCGAAAATCCGCTTGAAAACATCCGCTTCGCGCCAATCGCGAAAGCGTCGAAACGCCGTACTCCAATTGCCGAACTGTGCTGGCAGGTCGCGCCATGGACTGCCCGTTCGGACAATCCACAACACCGCTTCCATGAATAGCCTATTGTTCTTGCCGCTGCGTCCAGGATCGCTGACCTTCCCCAGACAATGTGGCTCCATCTTCGCCCATTGGGCGTCGGTCAGTACAAAGCGATCCATCCACAACATGAATCACATATCCAGATAAATGGGAATCCTAAATCCCCACAACCCTTAATTCGGCGGGAAATATGCGACGTTAAGCGCCGCCATCACCAAACACCGGCATGTGGACGCCTGACTGGCGAAACGCCGTCAGTTCATCGCCAGGATCATGTTCCGCACCTGCGGATAGACCTGCTTTTCCCATTTGCTGCCGGAAAAAACGCCATAATGGCCCACACCCGGCTGGAGATGATGGCGCTTCAAATGCGGACGCAGGCCGGTGCACAGCGTATGGGCGGCCGACGTCTGGCCGACGGCGCAAACATCGTCCTTTTCGCCTTCGACGGTCAGCAACGCCGTCTTGCGGATCGCCCCCGGATTGATCTTGCGGCCGCGCACGGTCAGTTCGCCCTTGGACAGCAAGGTCCGCTGGAACACCATGTCCACGGTTTCCAGATAGAATTCCTTGGTCATGTCCAGCACGGCAAAATATTCGCCGTAGAAATCCTTGATCTTGTCGGCTTCCTCGACCTTGCCGTCGGCCAGCAGTTGATAGAGTTCGCGATGCTGGCTGCCATGGCGCGACATGTTCATCGACACGAAGGCCGACAGTTGCAGGAAGCCCGGATAGACTTCGCGCCCGCGCCCGGCATAGCGGAACGGCACGACCGAAATCAGATTCTCCTCGAACCACTGGATCGGTTTTTCATTGGCCAGATCATTCACCACGGTCGGCGCGGCATTGGGGTCGATCGGCCCGCCCATCAAGGTCATCGACTTCGGGGTCGCCTTGTCCTTGTCCTCCGACATCAGCGCCACCGCGGCCAGCGCCGGCACGCAGGGCTGGCATACCGACACCAGATGCGCGCCCTCGCCCAGTTCCTGCAAGAAACGGATCACATAGTCGACATAGTCGTCAAAGCCGAAGCGCCCGGCCTCCAGCGGCACGTCGCGCGCATTCTTCCAGTCGGTGATGTAAACATCATGATCGCGCAGCAACGTCGCGACCGTGCTGCGCAACAGCGTCGAAAAATGGCCGGACATAGGCGCGACCACCAGCACCTTGGGCTGGTGCGCCTCCACCTCATCCTTCACGAAATGCAGCAGGTCGCCAAATGGCAGGTCGAGCGCCACTTCCTCGCGCACCGAAACGTCCGCATTGCCGCTCTGGACGGTGTGGATGTCATAGGCCGGCCGCTTGTGCGTCAGCTTCGCGCCCTGGAACACATCCATCAACGCAAACATGCGCCGGGGCATCGCCCAGTCGGCCATCGGCCCCATCTTGTCCCGCATGCCCAGCGCCCATTGAGCGCCCATCCGCGCCGGAGCCAGCATGTCGTTCCAGGCCTGATACCCACTGTAAAGCATGCGCATAGTAACGATTGAGCCTTAATCTGTGTCCGCGAACCGAATCGGTATTTTGTACAAACGCTATACAGTCTTTTTGTGTTGCGCCGCATCATCATAAATGGGACGTTGGTCCAAAGCGGGAGGAAAGGCATGGCGGTCGCGGAACTCACTCTTTCCAGTAAGAATTATTCCTCCTGGTCCCTGCGCGGATGGCTGTTATGCCGCCTTGCCGGGCTTCAGGTCGTCGAAAAACTGGTGGCGCTGGACGATCCCGAGAACCGCGCGGAGCTGCTTTTGCTCTCCCCATCGGTGCTGGTGCCGCGACTCACCCATGAAGGGGCGAGCGTATGGGACACGCTGGCGATCGCCGAATATCTGCATGAGCTTTATCCGCAGGTCGCCATGTATCCGGCCGACCGTATCGCCCGCGCCCATTGCCGATCGGTGTCTGGCGAAATTCATTCGGGCTTCGCCAATCTGCGCTCCGCCCTGCCCATGAACCTGAAGGTGCGGCACGCCCGTTTCCCGATCTTTTCAGGCGCGAAGGCGGACATCGAACGGGTCGAAACGATCTGGCAGGAATGTATCGACCATTATGGCGGTCCCTGGCTGTTCGGCGACACGCCGACCGTGGCCGACGCCATGTTCGCGCCGGTGGCCCAGCGCTTCCTGACCTATGCCGTGCCGGTGTCCCCCACCTCGGCCGACTATTGCCAGACGATCAACAGCTGGCCGCTGATGCGCGAATGGATCGACGCCGCACGGGCGGAGCCGGAGGAAATGGTCGAACTCGAAATCGAGTTTTAAGAGACCGTTTGAGAATAGTGCGGTTGAGGGCTGGCGAGGGATTTTGTGCGCTGGCAAGGAGCGATCGAAACCGCGATGCCGGGACATCGTGGTGAGATCGCGACGCTGCCAGCGTGCAAAAGCGCCGCCAGACCGACCTGCAATATTCTCAAACGGTCGCTCCCCCTTCCCCCTGCGCAGGCCGGGGGCTAAGGCACGGGGCATGACCATTCGCACCCTTGCTCTGGCCCTTGGCCTGACCGCCGCCCTTCTTCCCTCCGCCCTCGCCGCCCAGACGACCGATCCGCAGCGTCTGGAACAATCGGTCCGCACGCTGGCGTCCGACCTGTTTCAGGGCCGCGCGCCCGGCACGATCGGCGAAGAGCGCACGATCGGCTATCTGGTCGCTCGTTTCGAACAACTGGGTCTGGCGCCGGGCGGGCCGGACGGCCAGTGGGTGCAGACGGTGCCGCTGCTCCACACCCGCCTCGGCCAGTCGGAAACGCTGTCGGTCGCGCAAAATGGCGCCGCCACCCCCTGGACCTTCGGCCGCCAAGTCTATCTCTCCACCCTCCAGCCCAGGGACAAGGTGGCCGTGGCCAATGCGCCGTTGGTCTTCGTCGGCTATGGCGTATCCGCCCCCGAACGCGGCTGGGACGATTTCAAGGGCGTGGACCTCAAGGGCAAGATCGCCGTCTTCCTGATCAACGATCCGGACTTTGAAGCGGCGAAGGGCGAAGACCCGTTCGGCAAGTTCGGCGGCAAGACCATGACCTATTATGGCCGCTGGACCTACAAGTTCGAGGAAGCCGCCCGGCGCGGCGCCATCGGCGCGCTGATCGTCCACGACACGCCGGGTGCTGGCTATGGCTGGAATGTGGTGGTCAGCCCCGGCGGCGAAAATTACGACCTCGTCCGCCCCGCCGACAAGCTGACCAGCCTTCAGGTACAGGGCTGGGTCGAAGGCGAAGCCGCCAAATCCCTGTTCGCCGGCGCCGGGCAAGACCTTGCAACGCTGCGCAGGCAAGCCCGGTCGGCCAGGTTCAGGCCGGTTGAACTCAAGGGCGCGACCTTCTCCGCCGCCTTCCCGGTGACGCAGGAAGTCGTGCAGAGCGCCAATGTCCTCGCCCGCATCCCCGGCGCCAAACGCCCGGATGAAACGGTCATGTATGGCGCGCACTGGGACGCCTATGGCAAGGGCGCGCCCGACGCGCAGGGCCGCATCTATCGCGCCGGCGCCAATGACGACGCGCTGGGCATGGCCGGCCTGTTCGAAATCGCCCGCGCCTTCAAGGCTGGCCCCGCGCCCGACCGCTCCGTCGTCTTTGCCGCCTGGACAGCGGAGGAGCGCGGCCTGCTCGGGTCCGAACATTATGCCCAGAACCCGGTCTATCCGATCGACAAGACAGTCGCGAACCTGACGATCGACGTGCTCCAGACCGCCGGCAAGGCGAAGGACGTCATCTTGATCGGCAAGGGCCAGAACAGCCTGGAGGATGATCTGGCGCAGTTCGCGGCGAAGCAGGGCCGCGTCATCACGCAGGAAAGTCTGCCCGAACGCGGCCTTTTCTACCGGGCCGACCATTTTTCCATGGCCAAGCGCGGCGTGCCCGTGCTGCTGATGATGGGCCTTGCTGGCGCATCCGACATGGTCGAAGGCGGCCGCGCTGCGGGTCAGGCGTGGATCGATGCCTATACCGGCAAATGCTATCATCAGGCGTGCGACGCGGTGGACGACACATGGAAGCTGGACGGCGCAGCGCAGGATGTGGACCTGATGCTCGACATCGGCCGCGATCTGGCGAACTCGACCCGCTGGCCCGAATGGAAAGCGGGATCGGAATTCAAGGCGGCGCGCGACAAGAGCGCGGCGGCGCGGAAGTAAAACAATCTCCGTTCGCTTCGAGCGAAGTCGAGAAGCCGCCAGCACGGCGCTTCCCGTTTCTCGACTTCGCTCGAAACGAACGGCCCTTTTACCCCAGCCGATACAGCGCCGCCCCATGCGCCGGCACCATTGCGGACACCCGTTCCGTCTGCTGCCCCAGCGCCTTGCCTTCCCACAAATCCCGTACCGCAACCGGCCCGCTTATCCCCAGATCGCGCAGCTTCACGCCAACATTGCGCGCCTTGTCGCCGGTGTTGAACAGCGCGAGATAGCGCCCCTTCCCGTCATCCGGCACGGCCGACCAGACCCGCACCCCATCCTCCACGAAATGCGGGCAATTGCCCTGGCTCGCCTGATTGACCGCCAGCACCTCGCGATTGGTCAGCAGCGCCAGCGTCGCCATGTCCAGATGCCGCAGATCGCCGCCCATGATCAGCGGCGACCGCGCAATCGCCCACAGGGTCATCAGCGTCTTCTGCTCATCCGGCGTAAAGCGCGTGTCCCGCTCGCCCAGCGCCAGCCGGCCCAGCGGCAGCATGTCCGCGTCGGGCCATGATCCCGGCCCGCGATAAGGCGTCCAATTCTCCAGTCGGGTAAACTGAGCTTCCAGCATCGCCCAGTCGTCCCAGAAATCGTCGGAGATGCGCCACATCTGCGCATATTTCCGCACATGATCGCCACGGATCACCGGCGTTTCGCCCGGCGAGAGGCTGAGGATAATGGGGCGGCCCGTCGCCTGGATCGCCTTGTGCGCCGCCTCGATCTCCGGCGCATGCGCGTCATAGGGGCGGCTCATATCGTCCATCTTGACGAAATCGACGCCCCAGTCGGCATAGAGGCGGAAGATGCTGTCATAATAGGCCTGCGCACCCGGCCGCGTCATATCGACGCCGTACATGTCCGGGTTCCAGGAACAGATGCTGGCCCGGTCGGCAATGTCGGCGGCGCGATAGGACGTGCCCAGTATCGGCAGATTCGCCTCCACCGCCGCGCGAGGGATGCCGCGCATGACATGGATGCCGAATTTCATGCCCAGCGCGTGCACATCCTTCGCCAGTTGCGCAAAGCCCCTCCCCCCGGCGCTGGAGGGGAAACGATTGGGCGCCGGGATCATCCGGCCATGGTCGTCCATCGCCGGTCTGGGTTTCGCATTATAGGTATAGCTCGACGCTTCCGGCTCATACCACTGAATGTCCACCGTGAAGATGTCATAGCCATAGGGCAGCAGCTTTTCCGCCATGATCGCCGCGGTTTCGCGCGCCTGGGCTTCGGTGATGGTCGTGGCGAAACTGTTCCAGCTGTTCCAGCCCATGGGCGGCCGTGGCGCGAGCAACGCCTTGCCCGCTTCCCTTGATGTTGCGCCCGCGCGCACCGCGCCCGCAGCCGCCAGCCCCGCCACGCCGCCTGCGATCATATCGCGGCGGCTGGCCTTCCAGTTCATCCTCATCATTTGTCGGAGTTAATATCAGGCAGCCGCGAAGATCAAGGCCGTAGCAGTCTTAGGTGGCGAGGTTCCATTCGCGGGTCACTCCCCACCCGGCAATGGCCATGCAGGCTGGCAACTACTGTCCTACAGCGCCGGTCTCCGCCATCCTGCGATCGGCTCTTTCGATCGTCGATACAGGACATGGGTATAGTGGTTCCTCAAGCACGGCTGAGAGTCTGTTTGAAAATGCGCCTCTGGCGCACCCGCACCGAAAATGCGCTCTTTCGCGCATTTTCCAAACGAACTCTAAAGCGACATAAGGCGACAATTCCACGCGCATTTTGCGGTGCTTTTGTCGCTTTATCGGCAGTTTGAGTGCGATGAGGCCTGCTCTAGGCGGCAATCCCCGCCAGCCATTCGCCGATCATCGCGCGGCCGGCGGCCACCGCGATCGGGCCGTGCAGGGCATGATCTTCGCGCAGGGCGATGCCGCATTGCTGGGCCACGTCCAGATCGGCCCAGAAATGGGTCAGCCAATCCTCGAAACGCGGATCCTCCCCCATTTCCGCGTGAAATTGCAGGGCCAGCAGGTTCGGACCACGACGAAAGGCCTGATGCGCATATTTGCCGGTGGAAGCGAGCAGTTCGACATTGTCGGGCAGGTCGAACGTGTCGCTGTGCCAGTGCAGGATCGGCACGCCGTCAATATGGCGCAGCGGCGACCCGGCCCCCGCGCCGTTGACCGTCACCGGCGCAAAGCCCAGTTCCATATGACCGCCGGGATAGACGCGCGCACCCAGCGCCGCCGCGATCATCTGGCTGCCCAGACAGACGCCCAGGGTCGGCCGGTCGGCAGCCAGCCGCGCGGCCAGCTTTTCGATCTGCACGGGAATCCAGGGATGCAGGTCATGCTCATAGACGCCCATCGGCCCGCCCATCATGATCAGCAGGTCGGGATCGCACAAATCCACCCCGGCAAAGTCCGGGCTGGCCACATCAATGCGATCGATATGATAGCCCGCCGCCTCGATCGGCTGGAGATACCCTGCCGCACCCTCGCGCGGCACATGACGGACGATCAACGCTCTTTTCATTGCTGATTCGGACGCTAGACAATCCCGCCGCCAGCCGCCACCCCAGCCTTTCTTGAGGCTGTAAAATAAGCGCTATTGGCCAAAGGCCGCAGCCATGATCTAACCGGCGCATGAACGCCCTTCGCATCGCGCTGCTCGCAGGCTCCCTCTTTGCCGCGCCCCTCCTCGCTCAGACGACCGATCATGATCCGGTTGCGGCGGTCGATCCCTTCATCGGCACATCGGGCGAAGGACACACCTTCCCCGGCGCGGTCGCCCCCTTCGGCATGGTGCAATTATCGCCCGACACGCATGTCGGACCGGCGCGCCAGACCTATAACTGGGCAGCGGGCTATCGCCATGAAGACCCGGTGATCCTCGGCTTTTCACACACCCATTTCTCGGGCGCGGGGCATAGCGATCTGGGCGATTTTCTGGTCATGCCGGTCAGCGGCGACAGCGTTCCGCTGGAAGCGGGTGATGAAAAAACGCCCGGTTTCCGCTCCCGCAAAGCGGATGAGGTTGCGTCGCCCGGTTACTATGCCGTCACCCTGACCGATGCGGGCGTGCGCGCGGAAATGACGGCGGGCACGCGCATCGGCGTCCACCGCTATGCCTTCCCGGCGGGCAAGGCGGCGCATCTGGTGATCGACCTGCGCTCCATCATCTATGATTATCCCGGCAAGATCCTCTGGTCGTCGGTCCGCATCCGGCCCGACGGCACGATCACCGGAATGCGCGAAGTGCGCGGCTGGGCAACACCGCGCCGCATCTTCTTTGCCATGCGCTTTTCCGCGCCGCTGACCGGCCATCGCTTCGTAACCACCGAGAAGGACATACTCTACAAGGGGTTCAAGGGACCGGGGCGTGGACCGGAAACGCTGGATGCGCTGGCTGGCCGCGCGCTGGTGGCGCAGCTGGATTTCGGCGCGCTGACGCAGCCATTGGAGGTGAAGGTCGCGCTGTCGGGCGTGGATGAGGATGGCGCGATCGCCAATCTGGAAAGCGAACCGGGCGATTTCGACATCATCCGCGCGAAGACGCGCACGGCATGGGCGCAGGCGCTGGGCGCGGTAAAGATAGACGCCCCTGCCCCGATGCGGCGCAATGTCTACACCGCCCTCTATCACAGCCTGATGGCGCCCAGCGTGTGGAGCGACGCCGACGGGCGCTGGCGCGGACCGGATGATCAGGTGCATGCCGGCGCGGGTTTCACCATGCATTCCACCTTCTCGTTGTGGGACACGTTCCGCGCCGAACATCCGCTGCTGACGCTGATCCAGCCCGAAGCGAAAAATGCCGATTTCGTCAATTCTCTGATCGCCAGCCAGAAGAACAGCCCGTTCGGCATCCTCCCCGTCTGGCAGTTTGGCGGCAAGGAAACCTGGACCATGATCGGCTATCATGCGGTTCCCGTGATTGCCGACGCCTGTTTAAAGGGGATCAGGGGCATCGACTGCGCCGGCGCGCTGAAGGCCATGGTCGCCAGCGCCGACTATGCGCCCTATGGCGGCCTGTCAGACTATATGACGCTGGGCTATGTACCGATCGACCGGGAGCCGGAGGCAGCATCCAAGACGGTCGAATATGCCTATGACGACTGGACCATCGCCCGCCTTGCCCGGCATTTGGGCGATATGGCCACGGCCGAACGGTTCGGGAAGCGGGCGCTCTACTGGCGCAACAGCTTCGACGCGAAGACCGGGTTCCTGCGCGCGCGCAAAGCGGACGGATCGTTCCGCACGCCCTTTGACCCCACCGCGATCAACTATGGCAGCGACTATACGGAGGGCAATGCCTGGCAATATAGCTGGTTCATGCCCCATGATCAGGGCGGGCTGTTCCGCCTGCTCGGCGGCGACGCGAAGACCGTGGCCAGGCTCGACGCCATGTTCGATTATGACAATAGCAAGATCGACTATAGCCATGCCGAGGATATATCCGGCCTGATCGGCCAATATATTCACGGCAATGAACCCAGCCACCATGTCGCCTATCTCTACAGCTATGCCGGCCAGCCATGGCGCACGCAGGAGCGGCTGAAGCAGATCGTCGACAGCCAGTATAAGCCGACGCCCGATGGCCTCGCGGGCAATGACGATCTGGGTCAGATGTCCGCTTGGCTGGTCTTCACCGCGCTGGGCTTCTATCCGGTGGCGCCGGGCAGCAATGAATATGTGATCGGGCGGCCATTCGTGGAGCGGGCGGAGATGACATTACCGAACGGCCAGCGCTTCACCGTGATTGCCGAAGGCCTGTCCGATGCGAACCGCTATGTCGGCCGGGTGACTCTGGACGGCAAGGCGCTGGATCGGGGCTACATCACCGATGCGGAAATCCGGGCTGGCGGCGAACTGCGCTTCACGATGCAGGCGACACCCAACAGGACATGGGCAACCGGCGTGAAGGCGCGGCCCTATTCGATGACGGGCTATGAGAAGCAGTGAGCCTGTGTCTCTGAACGAGACCAACGGTCCCGAAGCCCAGGTCGCAGCGACGGATGATCTGGACATCCAGGAGATCGTGCTGCCATGGCACCACTATGTACCTGGCATACTGCTCATCGCCCCGATGACGCTGGCCTTCATCCTCTATTTTTTCTCGAATGGAATGGTCGATTGGGCCATTTCGGCTCAAAAGCTGCGGCAAGGCCAATATGCGCCGATCATCCTGCACATGTTCGCGCACGGCTCCATCATGCACATCGTAATGAATGGCACCGCGCTATACAGTTTGAGCGCTGTCACGATATTACGGCTGGGCGGCGACGCCGTCGCTTGGGCCAAATTCTATATCCTGTTCTTGCTATCGGGCTTAGTCGGAGCAGCTACCTATCTCGCCTTTCACCCTTACGGAACCACTCCCATGCTGGGTGCATCAGGCGCAATCTTTGGACTCATCGGCCTCATCGTACGGTTTCCCGCCGTGAATTTTCCTCCCATTCCGCTATGGTCAAGGGACATGGCATCTGCCACCATCGACATCGTCAAAAGCCACTTCTGGCTCCTGCTGATCTTCACCCTCCCTTCGCTGCTAACCAATAGATCAGGCGGCCTTGCTTGGGAGGCCCATCTTGGCGGTTTCATCGCTGGCCTTTTACTCTCTCCGGTCCTAATCCGGGCGACTGCAAAACAGACTCCGTCGTTTGAAGGCGTTGGATAATGAAAGGGCGCCGTCCTACCGAACGACGCCCTTTCATCAGAGACAGACAAACGACCGTCAAGCAGCCAGCTTGCGCAGCACATATTGCAGGATGCCGCCGTTCAGGAAATATTCCAGCTCATTGACGGTATCGATGCGGCACAGTGCGGTGAAGCTGAAGGTCGAGCCATCGGCGCGGGTCACATTGACGGTCACGTCCTGACGCGGCTTCAGGTCGGCGACATCGGTGATGGTGAAGCTGTCATCGCCCTTAAGGCCCAGCGTGTCGCGGGTCTGGCCATCCTTGAACACCAGAGGCAGAACGCCCATGCCGACCAGGTTCGAACGGTGGATACGCTCGAAGCTCTCTACGATCACGGCGCGGACGCCCAACAGGTTGGTGCCCTTGGCCGCCCAGTCGCGCGAGGAGCCGGTGCCATATTCCTTGCCGCCGATCACGACCAGCGGCGTGCCATCAGCCTTGTGCGCCATGGCGGCATCATAGATCGCCATGGTTTCGCCCTTATAGCTGGTCATGCCGCCTTCGACGCCATCCAGCATCAGATTCTTGATGCGGATATTGGCGAAGGTGCCGCGCATCATCACTTCATGATGACCACGACGCGAGCCATAACTGTTATAGTCGGCCTGGGCGACCTGATGCTCCGACAGCCATTTCCCCGCAGGCGAGGTAGCCTTGATCGAGCCAGCCGGCGAGATGTGATCGGTGGTGATCGAATCGCCGAAGATGGCGAGCGGCATAGCGTCGATAATGTCTGTGACTGGCGCCGGGGTCATGGTCAGCCCTTCGAAATAGGGCGGATTGGCGACATAGGTCGATCCGGCGCGCCATTTATATGTGTCCGACCCGGTGACTTCGATCGCCTGCCAGTGCGCGTCGCCCTTATAGACATTGGCGTAGCGCGCCTGGAACATCTGACGATCGACAGCGCCCGCTATGGTCGACGCGACTTCATCATTGGTCGGCCAAATGTCCTTGAGATAGACGTCCTGACCGTCGCTGCTTTGGCCGATGGGCGTGGTGATGAAATCCTCGATCACCGTACCCTTGAGCGCATAGGCGACAACCAGCGGCGGGCTGGCAAGGAAATTGGCGCGCACATCGGGCGACACGCGGCCTTCGAAATTGCGGTTGCCGGAGATGACGGCAGCGGCAACCAGACCATTTTCGTTGATCGCCTTGCTGATGGGTTCGGCCAGCGGTCCCGAATTGCCGATGCAGGTGGTGCAGCCATAGCCCACCAGATTGAAGCCGATCGCGTCGAGATGCGACTGAAGGCCAGCCTTTTCCAGATAGTCGGTGACGACCTGCGATCCGGGGGCGAGGCTGGTCTTGACCCAGGGCTTGGGCTTCAGGCCCAGTTCGTTCGCTTTTTTGGCAACCAGGCCAGCGGCGACCAGCACGCTGGGATTCGATGTGTTGGTGCAACTGGTGATCGCAGCGATGGTGACGTCGCCGTCGCCAATGTCGAAATCCTTGCCCTCGACCGGAACGCGGGTCTGTGCCTTCTTGTAGGTATTGGCCATGTCGGCGTTGAACACATCATCGACTTCGGGCAGCGAAACACGGTCCTGCGGACGCTTGGGTCCGGCAAGGCTGGGGACGACGGTCCCAAGGTCCAATTCCAGCGTGTCGGTAAAGACCAGATCGGCGTCAGGGTCGATCCAGAATCCCTGCTCCTTGGCATAGGCTTCCACCAGCGCGATAGTGTCATCGGGACGGCCGGTCAGGCGCATATAGTCCAGCGTCTTGTCATCGATGCCGAAGAAGCCGCAGGTCGCGCCATATTCGGGCGCCATATTGGCCAGCGTCGCACGGTCGGCAAGCGACAGGGTGGCGAGGCCCGGTCCGAAATATTCCACGAAGCGGCCGACGACGCCGCGCTTGCGCAGCATCTGGGTGCAGGTGAGAACCAGATCGGTGGCGGTCACGCCCTCCTTGAGGTTGCCGGTAAATTTGAAGCCCACCACTTCGGGGATCAGCATCGATACCGGCTGGCCCAGCATTGCGGCCTCGGCCTCGATCCCGCCTACGCCCCAGCCCAGCACGCCAAGGCCATTGACCATGGTGGTGTGGCTGTCGGTGCCGACGCAGGTGTCGGGATAGGCGACGGTGGCGCCATCCGCATCGACCGACGACCAGACGCCCTGCGCGATATTTTCCAGATTGACCTGATGGCAGATGCCGGTGCCCGGGGGCACGGCGTAGAAATTGGCCAGGGACTTGCTGCCCCATTTCAGGAAGTCGTAGCGCTCCATATTGCGCTGATATTCGATTTCCATATTCTGCTCGAACGCCTTGGGCGTGCCGAATTCATCGACCATGACCGAGTGGTCGATAACGAGATGGACGGGCACCTGCGGATTGATCTTGCTGGCGTCGGCGCCCAGTGCATTCATCGCGTCGCGCATGGCGGCCAGATCGACCACGCAGGGAACGCCGGTAAAGTCCTGAAGCAGCACGCGCGCGGGGCGATACTGGATTTCGCGCTCGGCCTTGCCGCGATCATTCTGCCAGTCGATAATCGCCTGAATATCGTCCGTGGTGACGGTCACGCCATCTTCGAAACGGAGCAGATTTTCCAGGAGCACCTTCATCGAGAAAGGCAGGCGCGAAACATCGCCGAGCTTATCGGCAGCCTTCTTCAGCGAATAATAGCCGATGTCCTTCCCGCCGACATTCAGCGTGTCGCGCGTGCCCAGGGTATCCTGTCCAATGGCTGTCATAAGATGTGCGTCTCCTCACATGGCCCCGGCCAGAGGATGGCGCATTTCCACCAGAGGCTCGCCAAGTGGCAAGGTGGCAGGGAGCGCCGCAACCCGTGGTCGAAGCAGGTATGTCCCGATGCTGCACCGCCATATCATTTGGGGCATCCCAGTCAAATGACGACGCAGCGTGCCACCCCTATTTAGGGATGCATCACCCGCCTTTAAACATGGCGTGGACAGAAAGGTGAGACAACGAAGGAGACAGTTATTTGCTCTTTTGAAATCAATATTTTTACTATCGATCCGCATTAGCATTTAATTGAAAAAGCTGTCGGCGTCCGACGGTGCTGATCATCGGCGGATCAGGAAGCTGGCGACAGCGGAGCCGCCCTGCGCGCAACGGTGTCGCAGCCCGTTGCATTGCAACATCGGTGATGAACCGACGGCGTTTTCCGATGCCTGTAACGACAATGCCGCCGCTGCATCCTCCTCTGATCAGAGAGAGTGCAGCGGCGGCATTTGTCTTAAAGGGCCGCAGCCCTATCAGATCAGTGCGCGGCGGGCGGCGCGAACTTGGTCAGGTCGATGCCAGCGACAGCAACCTTATATTCGTCCATGTTGGGCGTACGGCCAAGGATGGTCGACAGCACGACGAGCGGAGTCGAAGCGAGGAGCGATTCCCCCTTCTTCTCGGCCGTATCTTCCACGACGCGGCCCTGGAACAGACGGGTCGAGGTGGCGAGGACGGTATCGCCCTTCGCGGCCTTTTCCTGATTGCCCATGCACAGGTTGCAGCCCGGACGCTCCAGATAGAGCATATTTTCATATTCGGTGCGGGCTGCATTCTTGGGATGCGCATCATCAAATTCGAACCCGGCATATTTCTGGAGCACGTCCCAGTCGCCCTCTGCCTTGAGTTCGTCGACGATGTTGTAGGTCGGCGGGGCGACGACCAGAGGCGCCTTGAATTCGACCTTGCCCTGCGTCGCTTCGACATTTTTGAGCATCTGGGCGAGGATCTTCATGTCGCCCTTGTGCACCATGCACGATCCGATGAAGCCCAGGTCGACCTTCTTCGTTCCGCCATAATAGGAAACGGGGCGGATCGTGTCGTGGGTGTAGCGCTTGGACACGTCTGCATTGTTGACGTCCGGGTCGGCGATCATCGGCTCGTCGATCAGGTCGAGGTCGACCACGACTTCGGCGAAATATTTGGCGTTGGCGTCGGGCGCCAGCGCGGGCTTTTCACCCGATCGGATTTCGGCAATGCGCTTGTCCGCCAGGGCGATCAGGCCCTTGAGCGTACCCGCCGCATTTTCCATGCCCTTGTCGATCATGATCTGGATGCGCGACTTGGCGATTTCCAGCGACGCGATCAGCGTTTCGTCGTTCGAAATGCAGATCGACGCCTTGGCCTTCATTTCGGCCGTCCAGTCGGTGAAGGTGAAGGCCTGATCGGCCAGCAGCGTGCCGATATGGACTTCGATGATGCGGCCCTGGAACACGTTTTCGCCGCCAAACTGGTGGAGCATCTGCGCCTGGGTCGCGTGGACGACGTCGCGGAAGTCCATATAGGGCGCCATTTGCCCCTTGAACGTGACCTTGACCGACTGCGGGATCGGCATGG
Organism: Sphingobium rhizovicinum; assembly: GCF_042647625.1. NCBI lineage: Bacteria > Pseudomonadati > Pseudomonadota > Alphaproteobacteria > Sphingomonadales > Sphingobiaceae > Sphingobium > Sphingobium rhizovicinum. The sequence goes on from NZ_JBHRVU010000004.1 coordinate 2,347,516, forward strand.
TGGCTTCACCCGTGGCCAGCGCCAGCGCGACGGTGCCCGAGTCCGCGCCGAAGGCCACGCCCTTCGACATGCGGGTGTGGCTGTCGCCGCCGATGATGATCGCCCAGTCGTCCACGGTGATGTCGTTCAGCACCTTATGGATGACGTCGGTCATCGCGTGATAGACGCCCTTGGGATCGCGCGCGGTGATCAGGCCGAAATTGTTCATGAAGGACATGAGCTTGGGAATGTTGGCCTGCGCCTTCTTGTCCCAGACCGACGCCGTGTGGCAGCCCGACTGATAGGCGCCATCGACCAGCGGCGAAATGACGGTGGCCGCCATCGCTTCCAGTTCCTGCGCGGTCATCAGGCCGGTGGTGTCCTGCGACCCGACGATGTTGACCTTCACGCGCACGTCGGAGCCGGCGTGCAGCACCTTGCCCGGCGTTACGCCCACGGCGTTGCGGTTGAAGATCTTTTCAACAGCGGTCAGGCCCTGGTTCTCGACCGTGATTTCCTTGTTCGGGGCGAACACCTTGGGCGCTTCGATGCCCAGCGTTTCGGCGGCGAAAGTCTGGAGCTTCTTGCCGAAGACGATGGCGTAGCTGCTGCCAGCCTTCATGAACTCCATCTTCTGGGGCGTGAAGGACGCGGCGACATCGACCAGTTCGTTGCCGGCCTCGTCGGTCAGCTTCTTGTTCTTGACGTCGATCTTCAGGACCGTGCCCGTTGCAACGGAGAACTTCTCTTCAAGGACGGGGTTGCCATCATTGTTCAGGATCGCCTTACCATCCGGGCCGGTCATCTTGACCCAGTTTTTCAGGTTCAGGCCGATGCCGCCGGTCACGTCCACGGTGGTCGCGAAGATCGGCGAAATGCCATTGGTGCCCGCGACGACCGGCGCATAGTTGACGAAGGGCACATAGGGGCTCTGCTGCTTGCCGGCCCACAGCGCCACATTGTTGACGCCCGACATGCGCGACGAGCCAACGCCCATCGTGCCCTTTTCGGCGATCAGCATCACGCGCTTGTCAGGATGCTGGATCTTGAGCGCCTGAATTTCCTGCTGCGCGGCCGGCGAGATCATGCACTGGCCATGCAGTTCGCGGTCGGAGCGCGAGTGCGCCTGGTTGCCCGGCGACAGAAGGTCGGTCGAAATATCGCCTTCGCCCGCGATGAAGGTCACGACCTTGATCTCACCCTCGACGTCGGGCAGCTTCACGAAGAATTCGGCGTTGGCGTAGCTTTCCAGCACATCCTTGGCGACCGCATTGCCAGCGGCATAGGCGTCGCGCAGGCGGAACATGTCGGCGTCGTACAGGAACACCTGCGTCTTGAGCACGTCGCCCGCCTGACTGGCCAGCGCTGCGTCATCGCCGAGCGCGATGTCGAGCAGAACGGCGATCGAAGGGCCGCCCTTCATATGGCTGAGCAGTTCCAGCGCGAAGGCCGGCGTGATTTCCGCAACGGTAACGTCGCCCACAACGATCTTCTTGAGGAAGTCGGCCTTCACGGCCGCGGCGCTGGTGGTGCCCGGCAGCGTGTTGTAGATGAAGAATTGCAGCGCGTCGGCGCGATGCTCACTGCCCGCATCCTGAATCAGCGCGATGAGTTCGGCAACCAGCGCGCCGTCGTCGATCGGCTTGGGCGCGAGCCCCTGAGTCTTTCGGCTTTCGATTTCGGCCAGATAATCCAGGTAAATGCTCATCTCGTTCCCAACGTCATAAAAGTGCACGGAGTCGACGCGCAGCGCCACTTGCCGACTTATATGCCCGGTCCGGGAGCTGACGCCGCCCCGGTACGTCAAGACACGCCAATTGGCAAGTCGCGGCAGCGCAGCAAAATATTGCTGCCAACCAGGACAATTGGCCGAAAACCGCGATTTTTCTATTACTCTGAGTATAAGGATGGCCTTAAGTAGGACGCCTATCCTTTGGCCTTCTCCACCGCGATCCACACGTCGATCTGACTTTCCAGCACCGTCAGCGGCACCGCGCCCTGCGCCAGCACCGCGTCATGGAAGCGGCGCAAGTCGAATTTTGGCCCCAACGCCCCTTCCGCCTTTTTCCGCAATTCCCGGATTTTAATTTCGCCCAGCTTGTAGCCCAGCGCCTGTCCGGGCCAGCTGATATAGCGATTGACCTCCGCATCGATATTGGCGTCGGACAGGGCGCTGTTCGCTTTCATGAAGGCGACGGCCTTTGCCTTGTCCCAGCCCTTGGCATGGATGCCGGTGTCGACCACCAGCCGGCAGGCGCGCCACATTTCATAGGACAGACGGCCCATCATCTTTTCGGGCGTGTCATACAGGCCCATCTCTTCACCCAGATATTCGGTGTAGAGCGCCCACCCCTCCACATAAGCGGTGAAGCCAGCCAGATATTTGCGGAAGGGCGGCAGCGGCAATTCCTGTTGCAGCGCGATCTGGTTGTGATGGCCCGGCACGGCTTCATGTGCGGTCAGCGCCGGCACTTCCCAGAAGGGACGCTGATCCAGCTTTGACGTGTTCACCCAGAAAGTGCCCGATATGCCCGATTCAGGCGCGCCGGGGCCGTAATAAGCGGTGGTCGTTCCTTCCGCTTCGGCCGCCGGAATCGGCTTCAGACCATAGGGCAGACGCGGCAGCGTGCCGAAATAGCGCGGCAGCAGCCCGTCGATCGTCTTCGCCTGTCGCGCCGCGACGCGCAGCAATTCTTCGGGCGTCTTGGCGTAATAGCTCGGATCGGTGCGCAGATGCTGGATATAGGCGGCGCGGCTGGGATAGCCGGCCTTCGCCGCGATCTCGTCCATCCGCTTGCCGATGCGGGCGACTTCATCCAGCCCGATCTGATGAATCTGATCGGGCGTCAGGTCGGTGGTGGTGTGCGCCCGCGCCCGGCTGGCATACCAGGCCGCGCCGCCCGGCAACGCCGATGCGCTGTCGCTCTTGCGGCAATGGGGCAGATAGTCGGCCACGAACAGATCATGCCATTTGCGATATTCGGGCGTCAGCACATCGCGGATGATCGTGACCGCGCGCGCCTGCATCGCGCTCCAGTCGACATCGCTGATGTCGCGGGGTTTGGCGCGCTTGAACGGCTCGTAAAAGCGCGTGTCCTCCGGCTTGCCATCGACAATGCCGCTGATCGTCCCGGCGTAATTTTGCAGCACGGAACAGGGCTGGACATAGCCGCCCCTGATCGCCTGCCGCGTGATGGCGAGCGCATCGCCATTCTGCTTCGGGTAGAGAGCAAGGCGTTTCAGATAGCTGTCATAGTCAGCGCGGTTATAGAAAGGCAGGCCATCGGCCATGCCGGAAAAGCCCTGATGCCAGCCATAATAGGTGGTGAAGAGCATCAGCCGTTCGGCCGGATACCGGTCGCTGTCGATGTCGTCGCGCAGCATCCAGAGCAGGACGTCGCGATTGACGCGATCGGCGGCATCCAGTTGATCGGCCGGCATCGCCTCCAGCCGCGTTACGAAACCCTGCTCCGCCTTGACCTGAGCATCGCGCGCCGCCAGCGACATGTCATAGATGCGATCATCATAATCGCGCACGCCCCGCGCGGTGGCATCAACCGGATGGGTCGAAAGATACCAGGCCCAATGATCATCAATGATTTTGGTTAGCTGGTCATGGGGCGCGGTCTGGGCAGGAACCAGAACCGGAGCGGAGACGGCGATGAGGAGAGACAGAATCTTGCGCATAGGCGCAATGGATCGCGCGCCGAACGCATTTTGGCAAGAGGGTCAGGCGGCGGCTACGCCTTCCGCCTCCACCACATTGTCGCCGGCATAGAAGCCCTGCACCCGCACCCGCTTTTCGACATGATCCACGGGCACGCGGAGCAGAACGAGGCGGTAGCTGCCGCCCAGATCGCGCTGGAGCAGAAAGCCGGCCTCATCGCGCAGCAACCGCCCGGTTTCATTCACTCCAGCGCCAATGTCAGTCATGCCTTTCAGTCTATCGCGTCCTTGATGCCCTTGCCAGCCAATATGCCCAGCACGAGGAAAAGAACGAAGACGGCAATGGCGATGAAGAACAATATCTTGGCGATGCCGACAAAGGTGCCGGCCGCGCCGCCAAAGCCCAGCAGCGCAAGGACGGCGGCAATGACGAGCGAAATGATCGCGAGCTTGATCATGGGACAATCCCTTATGTGGAAGTGATGGGCAGACAACCGATGAACGGTCCGCTTGTTCCACCTGCGTAGCGTTACGCCATCATCGCCACACGCATGCATAACCAGAAATTAAGGTTGAATATCGGGTGGTTGAATGAACCAACGCTGATTGCGGCCGTTGTCGCCCCACCCATGATGAGGAGAAGGCGATGTCGAACAATCACGCCATCAGCAAGCTGGACGACCTGATCACGACTTTGATCGACAGTGTCAAAGGCTATGCCCACAGCGCCGACAAGACGAAGTCGGACTATCACGAAAAATTATTCCAGGATCTGGCAGCCGAGCGAAAACAGGCGGTCGCGCTGTTGCAGGAACGCAGCCGGGCACTGGGCGGCAAGCCCAATGATTTCGGCTCCATGGCCGGCACGGTGCATCGCCGGATGGAGGATATTTTCGTGGCGCTGGGCGGCGGCGACAAGGCGGTGATCCAGGCGATCGACCGCGGCGAGGATTATCTGCGCGAAGAATTTGAGCGGGTGATCAAGGATGACGCGATCGACGCCGAGACGAACGCCGCAGTGCAGCAGGCCTATGCATCGGTCGCGCATGGCCGGTCGGTGGTGGAGACGCTCAAGCAGCAGCTGGCCGCCTGAAGCCCTCCGCGGTTAAACCCAGCCTTCCAGCACCTGATTGGGCGGGCGATGCCCATCGACCCAGGTGCGGATATTGGCGATGACGCGCGCGCCGGTGGCGTCGCGGCCTTCAAAGGTCGCGGACCCCATATGCGGCAGCAGCGCGACGTTGGACAGGGTCAAGAGGCGCGGGTCCACAGCGGGTTCGTGGGTGTAGACGTCGAAACCCGCACCGGCGATGCGCCCTTCCTGCAACGCGGTGATGAGCGCCTGCTCATCGGTGATTTCCGCGCGCGAGGTGTTGATGAGATAGGCGTCGGGGCGCAGCAGCGCGATCCGGCGCGCGTCGATCAGGCCCCGGCTGTCGGCGTTGAGCGGGCAATGAATCGACAATATGTCGCTGCCCGCCAGCAGCCCGTCGAGATCGGCATGCCATTCCGCCTCCAGTTCCTGCTCCACTTCGAAGGGCAGGCGATGGCGGTTATGATAGGCGATCGAGAGGCCGAAGGCGCGGGCGCGGCGGGCGACGGCGCGGCCGATGCGGCCCATGCCGATAATGCCCAGCCGCTTGCCGCCGATGCGATGGCCCAGCATGCCCGAGGGACTCCAGCCGCGCCATTCGCCGGCGCGCACCAGTTTCTCCCCTTCGGCCAGACGGCGCGGCACCGACAGGATCAGCGCCATCGTCATGTCGGCGGTATCCTCCGTCAGGACGCCGGGGGTGTTGGTGACGATGATGCCCTTCCCGCGCGCGGCGGCCAGATCGACATGGTCGACGCCGCTGCCGAAGCTGGCGATCAGTTGCAGCCGGTCGCCAGCCTGGGCGATCAGGGCCGCATCGATCGTGTCGTTGATGGTGGGCACCAGCACGTCGCACTGCTGCATCGCGGCGGCCAGTTCGTCCCGGCTCATCGCGATGTCGGCGACATTGAAACTGGCGTCGAACAGCTCGGCCATGCGCGCCTCCACATTGGGGGGCAGGCGGCGCGTGACGATGACGCGCGGCTTGGCGGGGCGCGGTTTTCTGGCCATGGGTCAAGCCGCTATTCCCAGCAAGGCTGCGGGTCAAGCGGATAAGGCGGCGGGCGTGACAGGAAAGGCTGTCGCAACGCGCCGCAAGCGACTATGGCGGGACCATGGATATTGTGGGTTCGGGGTTTGGAATGAAGCGCTTTTGTCTGGGCGCGGGTGCGATCATGGCGCTGGCGGGCGCTGCGGCGGCTTGGGCCGCGCCGGCCAAGCCCGTGCCTTACTGGGCGTCGCTGGCGCAGGACGAGGCGCGGATGCGGGTCGGGCCGAGCCTGGATTACCCATCCAACTGGGTCTATCGCCGCCGCGACCTGCCAGTGAAGGTGGTGCAGGTGCTGGGCTTGTGGCGCAAGGTCGAAGACCCGGACGGCGCGCAGGGATGGATGCATGTCCGCCTGCTGAGCGACACCGCGACCGGGATCGTGAAGGCCGATGTCGCGCCGCTGCATGAAAGCGCCAGCGACGGATCGCGCACATTGTTTCGGGCAGAACGGGGCGTGGTCGGCCGGCTGCACGATTGTTCGGGCGGCTGGTGCACGTTCGACGTCAAGGGCCAGCGCGGCTATGTGAAGGCCAGCGACGTGTGGGGCGCGACCGACAAATAGGATTTCGCCGGCTTAACTTCGCATATTTCCCGCCGGATTCGACATTTCCGTGCGAAGTGCTGACATTTAATTACAAAAGCCATAAAGCTGATCTCTCCTGAAAAAGACCTGTCATCATGGCAAAGGGCCAGCCTGTAGGACAGGCCGGCCCTTTCCCCTTCAATGCGGCGCGGCGCCCAGTTCCACGCCGGTCTTGTCATGCAGGGCAAAGCGGTCGATCAGGTCGGCGCTGGCGCGGTTATAGCCGGCCACCTCCACCTGGCGACCATCGCGGCGCAGGCGCGCGACGATCTTGTCGAGCGCGCCGACGCCCGAAATGTCCCAGAAATGCGCGCCCGACACATCGATGACGACATGGCTGGCGCTTTCGGGCTGCTGGAAGGCGCGGGTGAAGCGATCGACCGAGGCGAAGAATATCTGGCCAGTGACGCGATAAGTGGCGACACCGCCTGCCTCGCCACGCTCGACAGCGAACATGCGCTGCACCTTGCCGGCGAAGAAGATGCCCGACAACAGCACGCCCGAGAGCACGCCTAATGACAGATCATGCGTGGCGACCACAACCACCACCGTCACCAGCATGACCACCGAGGAAGTCGGCGGATGGCGGCGCAGATTGAGGATGGAATTCCAGCTGAAGGTGCCGATCGACACCATGATCATGATGGCGACCAATGCGGGCATCGGCACCCGCCCGACCCATGGCCCCAGCACGGCGAGCAGGAACAGCAGGAAGGCGCCTGCAATGAAGGTGGAGAGCCGGCCGCGCCCGCCCGAGGTGACGTTGATGACCGACTGGCCGATCATGGCGCAGCCGCCCATGCCGCCGAACAGGGCGGCGACGATATTCGCCCCGCCCTGCCCCATGGCTTCGCGCTGCTTGTCGCTGTCCGTGTCGGTCATGTCGTCCACGATCTGCGCGGTCAGCATGGATTCGAGCAGGCCGACCGCCGCCATCGTCACCGAATAGGGCGCGATGATGCGCAGCGTGTCGAGCGTGAGCGGCACATGCGGCAGGGCGAAGCTGGGCAGTCCCTGCGGCAATTTCCCCATGTCGCCGACGCTGTGCACCGGCAAGCCGAAGGTCAGGCTGACGACGGTGAGGACAAGGATCGCCACCAGCGGCGATGGCACCGCCTTCGTCAGGCGCGGGAAGATGTAGATGATGGCCAGGCCCGCCGCGACCATGGCGTAGGTCTGCCAGCCGACATGGGTGAGTTGCGGCAGTTGCGCCATGAAGATGAGGATGGCGAGCGCGTTGACGAAGCCGGTGATGACCGATCGCGACACGAATTGCATCAGCAGGTCCAGCCGCAACAGGCCGGCGAGAATCTGGACGAGGCCCATCAGGATGGTGGCGGCGAACAGATAGTCGACGCCATGCTGTTTCACCAGCGGGCCGACCAGAACGGCGACGGCGGCGGTCGCGGCGGAGATCATGCCGGGCCGTCCGCCGATCAGGGATATGGTGATGGCGATGGCGACCGAGGCATAGAGGCCGACGCGCGGATCGACCCCGGCGATGATCGAAAAGCCGATGGCTTCGGGAATGAGCGCGAGCGCGACGACGATGCCGGCCAATATGTCGCGCCGCGCGGAGGCGGCGTCGGCAAACCACTGCCGACGGTAGCGGGTGAGAAGATCAGTCATGAAGAGTCCACAACAAGGCACATGGCGCCGCGATCAGGCGGCGCATCGATTGGGATCATGTGGGATGTTGTCCGGCGGATCGGCGGCCGGAATAGCCACCCGGAATTTCACCGGGTCCATGCGAATGAATGCGCTTTAGCGGAGGGTGATGTGCGGGATCAAGGGGCTTCGATGCGCTTGCGTCAACGCCGCCGCACCACCGATACCGAGAATTTGGGGGTCAGCGCGCAGTCGGCGGGCGCTGCGCCAAAGGCGGCGCGATCGACGCAATAGGCCGCCGACGCGAAGTTCGTCGCGATCGCCGCGCGCACGATGCCATTGTCGCGCAGGCCCGCATCCACGCCGCCGCCATCCATCCAGGTCGTGATTTCGCGATCGAACAGCGACTGGCCATTGTCGATCCGCACCAGCCGATAGTGCATCGTCACGCTGGTCCGGTTGCTGGTGCCGATGCGGAAGGGCGTGTCGCTGCCGATCCATTTTACCGTCAGGCGCGTGCGGGCCGCCGCCGCGTCGGGCGAAAGCATGTTCATGCGATTGAGGCTTTCGCGCAGCGCAGCGTTGACGCTCGACCGCTTGGCCGCCGCGATCCAGTTGAGCGCGCTGCTCTTGATCGTCGGCGGCAAGCCTTCGATCTCCAGCGCATCGATGCGATGATAGAGCGGATGGGTGGCCGCCACCGGGCGGGGCGTTTCCGGCGCGAAGGGCAGGCCGATCGCGACCAGCGGGATGTTGTCCTGCGCCGCTGCGGAGGCGGAGGTTAAGGCCAGAAGCGGCAGGGCCAGCAGGGCGGGAGCAATGCGCATGGCGCGAGAGTAAGCCGGCAATCGTCAGTTTTTGATTAAGGCGGGTTGATGGCGATGCGTCTGGGCCAAGCAGGCAGAAGCGGCCAGAGGCGGACAGTTAGCCGCATTTCATATTGCTCGAAAGCAGCCATTCCATATTCGTCACCCCAGCGAAGGCTGGGGTCTCAGGCGATCAAAGGAAGAGGTGCGTAATATCCAGCCAATCGGGATTGCGTTCTTCGATCAGCCGGATTTTCCAGTCTCGCCTCCATGCCTTGAGCGCCTTTTCGCGAGCAATGGCCAATGTGATGTCATCATGGACTTCCGCGAGAACGAGGCATGTCAGGCCATATTTCTTGCAGAAGGCAGAGCCTGTCCCGCTGCGGTGCTGCTCGATCCGCGCCGCGAGATCAGCCGTGACGCCAATATAGAGCACGCCGCGCGCCTTGTTGGTCATGATGTAGGTATAGCCGCCTCGCGCCATGTCCTACTGTCGCGCACCATTCCCCGAGATGCCAGCCTTCGCTGGCATGACGCTCAATTTCATGTCGGCACGCATGATAACCTGACAGTCGCCTAACCACCCGAACCCGCCATGCATCTGCATGCAAAGACCAGGCACGGGACACCAGCAGCCTTCAGTTCATTTACAGCGCAGGATCATGATCCTTCCTGTGCCGGAAAGAAGGGGGCCGTGGCCCCCTTCCCTTCCCCTTACCACTCATAGGCCTTTGGCAATGCGCCTTCGCCCGGTGTGGCGTAGCGGTCGCGCAATCGGGTCTGGCGGTTTTCCAGCGGCTGGGCCACGCCATCGATCCACACCGCGACCGGGGCGGAGGTCATTTCCAGCGGGTCGCCGTCCCAGATCACGACGTCCCCTGCCCGGCCGGGACGCAGCGAGCCGATCCGGTCGCCAAGGCCCATCGCTTCGGCGGGGGCAGCAGTGATGGTGCGCAGCGCCTGACCCCAGCTGAGGCCCGTCGCGCCGGGCACCTTCGCCAGGGCGACCATATTGCCCGCCTGCTGGGTTGCAGCGCGCAGTTGCAGCGCGTCGTCGCCGGTCAGCATGCCCATGGAGACGCTGACGCCCGCCTTGACCAGCCGGCCGACATTGCTCTGGGTCGCGGCCAGCTTTTCGAAGCTGGAGGGCAGGTCTTCGAGGCCCGCAGTGATGACCGGCACCCTGGCGGCGGCGATCTGGGGCGCGACCATCCAGCCTTCGGTCGCGCCGGCCAGAATGAGTTTGAGGGCCGGAAAATCCTGTCGCAGCGACAGGATGGTCAGAATGTCGCGCGCGCTTTCGACATGGACCATCAGCGGCATCGCGCCAGTGACGACCGGGACCAGCGCTTCGGCATCGACGCGGTTGAGCAGCGCGTCCTTCGACCGGCCGTCATAGCTGGCGGGGGCTTTGGCGAACTCCTGCGCCTCACGCAGCATCATGCGGAAGGTCAGGATGCTCGCCGCGCGGCTGCCGCCGGCGTCATCCTTCCCCTCTTCGCCCATCTCCACATATTGGAAGGCGCGGGGCCGGGTGATCGGCGTCAGGTCCGCCCCCAGATCGACCACCGCGCCCTGCCCGGCGAAGATCCCAGCGGCGGCGGCGGGCGCCACCACCGCGCGGGTGATGCCCGCCGTGCGGCTGATCGCGACGGGATTGGCCAGCGGATTGATGGCGGGCGCGACGTCGATCGCGGCGGAAAAGGACGACCGGGCGGCGCGGGTGTCGTTGGTTTCCTTCACCCCCGGCACTTCGGCCAGCCCAAGGCGTGAAAAGCCCGAAACGATACCGGGCGTCACCCACTTGCCGGCGGCGTCGATGGTCTTTGCGCCGGCGGGCACGGCGATGCCGGCGCCGGCCGCAACCACCTTGCCAGCGGTGATGACCACGGTGCCGTTCTGGATCGGCTCCGATCCGTCGCCGATCGCCAGCGTCGCGCCGGTGATGGCGACGGACTGGGCGAGCGCGGGAGTGGAGAGCGCCATGGCCAGTGCGCAGGCAAGGGTTCTCGACAGGCTCGAACCGAACGGGGAGAGAGGTAGGGTCTTGCTCATTTCACGTCTCCCGCGCCGATCTGGCCCAGTTCGAAATCGGATACCGGCCGCAGTTTCGGATTGGCGCTGTCGTACAGGAGCGCGCCGTCGATCCAGACTTTTTCGGGCCGCGTATAGGTGCTGAACGGGTTGCCGTTCCACAGGACGACATCGGCCATCTTGCCGACCTTCAGGCTGCCGGTCTGTTCGGAAATGCCCATGGCGCGGGCCGGATTGATGGCCAGCCAGGTCCAGGCGACCTCGTCCGCTATGTCGATGCCCATGCGGCGGCCCGCGCCCAGCGCCTTGGCCGCTTCCTGATTCAAGCGCTGAATGCCATCCTGATCGTCGCTATGGACGATGGCGCAGGCGCCGGCGCGGTGGACCAGCGGGACATTTTCCTTGATCCCGTCATAGGCTTCCATCTTGAAGCCATACCAGTCGCCCCACATGGCCGAGCAGATGCCATTGTCGCGCAGCAGATCGGCGATCTTGTAGCTTTCGACGGCGTGGTGGAAGGCGGCGATCTTGTAGCCGAACTCCTTCGACATATCGATGACGTTCGCCATTTCATCGGCGCGATAGCAATGGTTGTGGACGAGGATCTTGCCCTCCAGCACATCCGCCAGCGTTTCCATGCCAAGGTCGCGGGTCTGATCTTTCCCGGCGGCGCGCTTCTTCTGATACTCCCGCGCCTTGATCCAGGTCTGGCGGTCGACCGCCATATTGCCCATGCGGGTGGAGGGTTCGCGCCCCCGGCCGCCATAGACGCGCTTGGGATTTTCGCCGCACGCCATTTTGAGGCCATAGGGCGCGCCGGGGAATTTCATCCCCTGTTGGGTGCGGGCGGGGACATTCTTCACCGTGACGCTGCGGCCGCCGAAGAGGTTGCCCGATCCGGGAAGAATCTGAAGCGTCGTGACGCCGCCATTGGCGAGCGCACGGCCAAAGCCGGGGTCTTGCGGCCAGATGCTATGTTCGGCCCAGACATGCGGGGTCACGGGCGATGTCATTTCATTGCCGTCGGACAGCGCATCGACGCCGGGCGACGCATAGACGCCCAGATGGCTGTGAATGTCGATCACGCCCGGCGTCACATATTTGCCGGTGCCGTCGAACACGGCGATGTCGGCCGGGATCGGCGTGTCCGGCCCGCCTATCGCAACGATCTTCCCCTCCGACAGGAAGACGACGCCCTTGTCGATGCGGCCCCCTTCCCCGTCGAAGATGGTGGCATTGCGTATCACGGTCGGGCGGCCGGGATAGGCTTTATAGGTGGAGGGATAGGGATTTTCGGGTTCGGCCGACGATCCCTGCGATGCCGGTGCCTCATCCTTGTCCTTGCGCGCGGCGACGGGGGCGGCAGCCCCCGCCAGCAATGCCGCGATCAGCAGCCATCTGCCGTGCGTCTTCATGCCTTATCCTCCGAAGCGATGCTGTCGAGGTGCATCATGCGTTTCACATAGGGCGAGACGAGCAGCACCAGTCCCCCGACGATGACCGAAAACCAGCCGATTTGCGTATAGACGTCAAGTACTTGTGCGACATTTCCGGCTTCACCGCTGCCGGTGGCGCGGGCGATGAGGCCCGCGATGAAATTGCCCGCCGCCATGGCGAGGAACCAGGTGCCCATGACCAGCCCGACCATCGACGACACCGACAAGCGCGTCATGGCGGACAGGCCGACCGGCGAGAAGCAGAGTTCCGCCATGGTGTGGAACAGGTAGATGAGGAAGACGAAGATGACCGGGGTCAGATTTTCGCCCGCCATCGCCGCGCCCGCCACCAGAACCAGAAAGCCCGCGCCGCAGAGGATCAGGCCGATGCCGAACTTGGCGGGCGAAGACGGTTCCAGCCGGCGTTTGTCGAGGAAGGTCCAGACCACCGCGAACAACGGCGCGAAGAGGATGATGAAGACCGAATTGACCGACTGGAACAGGGATGCAGGGACATCCCAGCCCAATATGACGCGATCGACATTGCGGTCGGTGAAGATGTTCAGCGACGATCCGGTCTGTTCGAACAGACCCCAGAAGAGCGGGTTCAAGGCGATCAGGAAGAGCGCGGCGAACATGCGGTCGCGATCGACCCGGCCCAACGTGCCGAGCGTGCGCCAGAGGATGTAGACGACGGTGAGGGCCGAGAAGATCAGCAGCGCATAACCCAGCAGTTCAGCGTAGCGGATCACCAGCCAGATCGCGATGACGCCCAGCGCCGCGCCGAGGTAAATGGTCCATTCCTGGCTGAGACCGGCGGCGGTCGGCGTGCGCAGTTGCTGCGGCGCGGGCGGTTCGCCCTTGCCCAGCAGCCAGGGTTTGAGCCAGACGAACATGACGAGACCAAGCAGCATGCCCACACCCGCTGCGCCGAAGCCCCAGCTCCAGCCCCAGAGTTCCCCCAGCAGGCCGCAGACGATCGGCCCCAACATGCCGCCCATGTTGATGCCCATGTAGAAGATCGAATAGGCCGAATCGCGGCGATGATCGTCGCGGGGATAAAGTTCGCCGACCAGCACCGAGACATTGGCCTTGAGGAAGCCGGTGCCCACGATGATCGAGGCGAGCGCCAGATAGAAGCCGTTGAGGAAGAAGGGATGCTGCCCCCCCGGCCCTTCGGTCACGGCGATCAGGAAATGGCCGATGGCGATGAAGACGCCGCCCGCCGTCACCGCCTTGCGCGGGCCGAGGAACCGATCCGACAGATAACCGCCGATGACCGGGGTGATGTAGACCAAAGATGTATAGGCGCCGTAGAGGAGATACGCCTTGTCTTCGCCAAAGAGGAAATGTTTGGTGAGGTAGAAGATCAGGATGGCGCGCATGCCATAATAGGAAAAACGCTCCCACATTTCCGCGAAGAAGAGCAGATACAGCCCACGCGGATGGCCAAGCCAGGTTTTTCCCGGCTCGGCCGCAATCTTGTCCGAAGTCGCCATTCGGCACCCTTTACATATATCTTGTTTCCGGCCGCCGTCGGGCGGGGCCGCTTATGGAGCCAGCCTAGAGCGACTGGTGCGCTCCTGTCAAAAAGCCAGCCGCACCCTTGCGCTTGAGCCGTCGCCGCGCCATCTGTCGCGGCGATGTTCAACGACCTTTCCTCCCCGCTCGCCCTGCTCCAGACCCGCCGGTCCGGCAAGCCCCGCGACCTGATCGCGCCCGGCCCGGACGACGCGCAGCTGCGACAGATATTGGAGGTGGCGCTGCGCACGCCCGATCATGGCAAGCTGGCCCCGTGGCGCTTCGTGATCGTACCGCAGGACAGGCGCGATGCGCTGGCGCAATTGCTGGAGCGCGCCTATCGCGCCGAAAAGCCGGAGGCCGGTCGGCTGGAGATCGAAGCGATGCACCAGTTTGCGCAACAGGCGCCGACGTTGGTGGTGGCGCTGTCCGCCCCGGTCGCGGGCAGCAAAATCCCGCTGTGGGAACAGGAATTGTCGGCGGGCGCGGCGATCATGAACCTGCTGCACGCCACCCATGCGCTGGGCTTTGCCGGCGGATGGCTGACCGGCTGGCCCAGCTTCAACGCCGACGTGCGCGACGCCTTTGGCGGCGAGCATGAGAAGATTGCCGGCTTTGTGTTTATCGGGACTCCGGGTAAGCCGCAGGAAGAACGGCCACGGCCAGAATATGATGACATCGTGTCGACTTGGGACAGATAATTACGCAACTGTAAATCTATAAGAAATTTTATAGCTTGCCCCCATGGCTGTATTATGGCAGTGATGCACTATGGCCGACGAATCCAAACCCGTCTATCTCCGCCTGCGTGAGATCATTGCCGCCTCCATATTGGATGGGGAATTTTCCGATGGCGACCTGTTGCCATCGGTGCGCGCCTTTGCCGCGACGCAGGGGGCCAACCCGCTGACGGTGGCGAAAGCCTATCAGAGTTTTCAGGATGACGGGCTGGTCGTGGTGAAGCGCGGCGTCGGCATGTTCGTCGCCGATGGCGCGACCCGCCGCCTGCGCGAGATGGAGCGGGAGCGCTTCATCGAACATGTATGGCCGCCCGTAGCCGCGCAAATCCGGCGGCTGGGGCTGCGGATCGACGAACTGGATCTGGCGAAGGCTTAAAAAGATTCCCAACCCGTTCGGCCCTTCGACTTTGCTCAGGAGAGCTTGTCGAAGCCCTGCTTTTTCTTGTGGCAATCTAGAAAAGTACAGCCCCCTTCGACTGCCTGCTTGCAGCAGGCGCTCAGGACAGGCTTCGACAGGCTCAGGGCGAACGGTTTTTATTGGTTAAGTTACAGCGCCGCGAGCGCGTCCATTGCTTCCTGACGGCCGGTGAAGCCGGGATTGGCAACGGCCCGGCGCAGCGCCAGCTTCGCCTCTCCCTTGCGCCCGGCGGCAGCATAGGCTTGGCCCAGATGCATTTGCAGCGCGGGTGCGCCGGGGGCCAGAGCCACCGCCTTTTCCAGCAGATCGACGGTCGCCGGCCCCTTCTCGCCCGTGCGCAGCAGCACCCAGCCCAGCATGTCGGCCGTTACCGGATTGGCGGGCATCAGGCGATAAGCATGGGCAGCATAGGCGCGCGCCGATGCGCGATCGCCATTTTCGAGCGCGGCGCGGGCAAGGTCGGCCATCAGCAGCGCGTCATTATCCCCCGTTTGCGCCTGCACTGCGCGCAGCAGGCGTAGCGCGCTGCGCCAGTCCTGCGCCTGTGCAGCGACACCGGCGGCAAGGCGCTGGGCCTCCAGATCATTGGGATTTTGCGACAGGAAAAGCTGGGCCACCTGTGCGGCGCGGGCGGGATTGCCGGCGCGCGCCCAGCCGGCAGCAAGGCGCAGGGCGGCGTCGCGATCGAAGCGGATATTGGCGGCGGCCTCATAGGCGCGGACCGCTTCGCCCGTTTGCCCGGCGGCGGCCAGCGTGTCACCCAGGATCAGCCATGCGTCGGGCGCACCGGGATTGGCCCGGCCGAGCAGACGCGCCCGCGCCAGTGCATCGGCCGGCCGACCGACGCTGAGCAGCGCGCGGATATAGGGAATATTGTCGCGCGCGGTGGCGATGCTGGCCGGCGGCGCGCCATTGGCCAGAGCGGCGTCGCGCGGGCTGGCGAAGGGATCGGCAGGCGGGCGCACCGGCCATGCGGCGCGGGCGAGCATATCATCGGCCATAGCGCGATTACCCAGCGCCTCCTGCGCGCGGGCGGCCAGCGTCAGCGCATAGGGATCGGCGTCGCGCTGCGCGACCATGGGCGCAAGCATCGTGGCGGCGGCCGCGAAATCGCCATTCAGAAAATAGGCCCGGCCCAGCAGCGTGCGGGCGGTGCGGTTGTCCAGCTGGGCATCGACCAATGGGCGCAGCGTTTCGGCCGCCAGCACGGCATTGCCTTCATCCATATGCAGCACGCCGCGCAGCAAACGAGTTGCCGGTTCGCCATCGAGCCGGCCTTTGGTGCGATCGAGCAGCTTGCGGGCCAGATCATCCTCGCCGGCGCGCGCGGCCATCACCGCCTGAATCATCCAGGCGCGCGGGTTGGATGGATCGAGCGCGAGCAGGCGACGCGTGAGGCTGAGCGCTTTGCTCGCCTGCCCCGAATCGGCGAGCGTGGCGGCATATTGCTGAAGCGCGGGTACGGAGTCCGGTTCGGCCGAAAGGGCGCGGTCAAACCATGGCAGAGAGGCGATCAGGCCATATTGGGCGCGGGTGAGTTCGCCACGCAAGGCCAGCGCCTTGCCCTTGCCGGGCATCAGGGCGACGGCGCGGTCGGCGGCGACGATCGCTCCAGCCTGATCGCCGATCGCCATGCGGAAGCGGCCAAGATCGATCCAGTTTTCCGGGTCGTTGGGCGCGAGCGTCAGCGCGCGGTCGAGCGCGGCGCGGGCGGCATTGGCGTCGCCCAGCGCCAGCGTGGCGCGGGCGACGACGCGCGCGGCCGCAACGGCCGATGCTTCGGGCAGGTCGGGTGCGCCAGCCTCCCGCAGCGCGCCCTGCATGTCACCTTGCAGGAACAGCGCCTGCGCCATGACGGCGCGGGTCTGCGCTGCGGGTTGCCCCAGCGATCGCGCCCGCTGCGCTTCGGCCTGCGCACCGGGACCATCGCCCAATTCGGCCAGCGCATAGGCCTGCGCCGCACGCGCCTGCCCCGAACGGGGGCTGCCCTTGATCGCGTTCATCAGTTCGACCCGCGCGGTGCGGGCGTCGCCCCGATCGAGCGCGGCGACGCCACGGGCCAGCGCCGCGCTGCCATCGCGTTCATGCGCGCGCCATTGCCACAGGCCCGCCAGCCCAAGCAGCAGCAGGGCGCAGGCGACAATCAGGAAAATACGGGACCGGCGCATCAATTCTGCATCTGATATTGTTTGAGCAGGTCATAGAGGGTCGGCCGGCTGATCCCCAATATCTTGGCCGCGCCGGAAATATTGCCGTCGGTGCGGGCGATCGCGCGGCGAATGGCGCGGCGGTCGGCCATTTCGCGCGCGGCTTTCAGATTGACGACCTCGCCGCCATTGGCGCGGTCATCGTCCAGATCGAGATCGGCGGCAGTAATCAGCTTGCCATCGGCCATGATGACGGCGCGCTTCATGCGGTTTTCCAGCTCGCGCACATTGCCGGGCCAGCCCCATGCGTCGAGCGCGGCGAGCGCATCGGGGGCCAGCCCCTTCACCTGCGGGTTCATGTCGCGCGCGAAGCGGGTGAGGAAATGGCGCGCCAGCAGCGCCGGATCGCCCGGCCGGTCGCGCAGCGGCGGGATGCGCACGGTGATTTCGGCGAGGCGATAATAAAGATCCTCACGGAAGCTGCCCGCCGCGATCATTGCCGCCAGATCCTGATGCGTGGCGCACACGATGCGGGTATCGACGGCGATGGGCTGACGCCCGCCAATGCGTTCGATCACGCGCTCCTGAAGGAAGCGGAGCAGCTTCACTTGCAGGGGCAACGGAATGTCGCCGACTTCGTCAAGGAAGAGCGTGCCGCCCTGCGCCTGTTCGATCTTGCCGGGCGTCATCTTGATCGCGCCGGTGAAAGCGCCCTTTTCATGGCCGAACAGTTCGGATTCGAGCAAGGTTTCGGGAATCGCGGCGCAGTTGATCGCGACGAAGCCGCCGTTGCGGCGGGGGCTGGCGTCATGCAGGCCCTGCGCCAGCAATTCCTTGCCGGTGCCGCTGGCGCCCAGCAGCAGGATGGAGACGTCCGCACTCGCCACCCGCTCGATGGTGCGGGCGACCTTCATCATTTCCGGCGCGCCGGTGATCATGCGGCCGAGCACCCGGCCGTCTTCCGGCGCGGTTTCGGCAAGGCGGGCATTTTCCCGCTCCAGCGCATGGACGTGGAAGGCGCGGCGGACGATCAGGCCCAGTTCGTCAATATCGACCGGCTTCTGGTAGAAATCATAGGCGCCGCCCGAAATCGCATCGAGCGCACTTTCCCGCGCGCCATGGCCGGAGGCGACGATGATCTTGGTATCGGGTTTGATCTTGAGCATCTCCGCCAGCGTGGCGAAGCCTTCGGTCGTGCCGTCAGGATCGGGCGGCAGGCCAAGATCGAGCGTCACCACATCGGGCGTTTCGGCGCGCAGCATCTCGATCGCTTCCTGACGATCGCCGGCGATGAAAAGCTGATAATCTTCATAGGCCCAGCGCAGTTGCCGCTGAAGACCCGGATCATCCTCCACGATCAGCAATTTGGGGCGGGTGTCGCTCATCAGGCGGCTTTCTCTTTATGGTCGATATGGGGCGCCAGCGGCAGGCGCAGGGTGAATCGGCTGCCGGCGCCGGGCTTGCTTTCCACCGCGATGCAGCCGCCCATCGCCTCGGCCAGGGTGCGCGCTTCGAACGCGCCAAGGCCAAAGCCGCCCGCCTTGCTGGAGGAGAAGGGCTTGAACAGATCGCGGCGGATATATTCGGCGCTCATGCCCCGGCCCCGATCAACGATGTCGACCAGCACGTCGGCGCCATCCGTGGACAGGCGTAGTTCGACCGGACTGTCGGCCGAACTGGCGTCTATGGCGTTCTGCATCAGGTGCGCGATAATCTGTTCGACACGCGCGGGATCGGCCAGCGCCGGGGGCGCATCGCCGGTGACATGCACATCATGCTGGCGGGCGCGGGTGCGGGCCAGTTGATCGAGCAGGCTGCGCAACTGCATCGGCCGGGGTTCTTCGGGCCGCCCCTTGTTATGCTGCGACAAGCGGGCGAGCATGTCGTTCATCTTGCCCACCGATTCCCTGAGCGTCAGCACCATGTCGGCGCGAAATTCGGGATTGTCGGCGTGCCGCTCCGCATTGCGGGAAAGGAGCGACAACTGGCTGACGAGATTCTTGATGTCATGCGCGATGAAGGCGAAGCGGCGGTTGAATTCGTCGAAGCGCTGCGCATCGTCCAGCGCCTGCTGGCCCTGCGCTTCGCTGATATGGGTCGCCGCCTGCCGCCCCGCAGCGCGCAGCATGTCGAAATCCTCCCAGTCGAGCCGGCGGTCAACGGGCGGGCGGGCCAGCAGGATCGCGCCGATCAGCCGGCCATAATGGATGAGGGGGACCAAGGCCCAGGCGCGGCGATCCTCCAGCATCCAGCCGGGCAGGTCGAGCGCGCTTTCGCCGCCCTTCAGCCGGGCGAGATCGACGATCCAGCCGCTTTTTTCCAGCCGCTGCACGATGGCGGGCGATACCGGCTCGGGGGCGTCGCCGCCCCAGTTCCAGTGCGTTTCGAAGGCTAGGCCGCCCCGGTCATCCCGCAGCAACAGCATCGCGCCGGGGCTGTCCGTGATGTCGGCCACCGCCTTGGCAACGCGCTCGCCCAGCGGCGCTGCATCGTCGCCGGGGCGGCCGATCGTTTCGCCAAAGCGCATCCATTCGGTGCGATAGTCATAGCGATGCTGGAAGAAGTGCTTGGCGACCTGCACCTTCCAGAGCGCCCGGATGCGCGGCGAGGGCAGCAGCACCAGCGCGGTGACGGCCATGAAGAAAACGGCGGCGATCTCCACCAGCCGGGCATAGGGGCCAGCGATCAGTTCGATCAGCACCGCCGCCGCCGTCAGCACCGCGACATAGAGGCCCACCGCCACGATCGAAAGCGACTGAAAGGTGATCGCGCGCGACAATTGCAACCGTCCGCTCATCCCCTTGCGCAGGCCGACCGCGATCACCGGGGCGACCAGCGCCATCAGCAGCCCACGCAGCGCATAAAGTTCATTGACCCGGTTCGGCGCAAAATAGCAGATGGCGTAGAGGTTGAGATCATAGGTCCACATTGCCGCCAGCGACCCCAGCAGCAGCGCCACCCCGCCCCGCTCACGCGAGGGCCAGGCGGTGTAGAGATGATGGACCAGCAGCAGGCTGCCGATCGCGGTCATCATCCGCAGGATCAGCGAGCAAGTGAGCAGCGCGCGATGCAGATCGCTGACCGGCGACAATTGTCGCCAGACCAGATCGGTGAAGGTCTGGAGCAGGATCAACCCGGCAACGGCGACATAGACGGCGCCGACCGCCAACGTCGCGCCGCTCCGCCCGACCGGCCCGCGCCGCAGCATGACGAACAGGACCAGCAGCCAGGCGGCGTTGCGGATGCTTTCGCCAATGCCCGACAGCGGCTTCGATACGCCGCCGAAGGAGACATAGAGCGCCCAGCAGGAAGTGAGCAGCAACGCGGCGGCCAACAGGCGCGGTTCGGGCGCTTCATCGCGCCGGCGCAACAGGAAGATGCCCAGAGCAGCGAACAGCACCGCCGCCAGCGCATGGCCCCAGTCGCCGACAAATTGCAGGAGTGCGCCCATCGGCCCCTCTCCCCCCTCAGCGTGCGCCGTCGGGCCAGAGGATAACGCGCAAGGTTTGAAGCAGGATCAGCAGATCAAGGAAGGGCGTGTAATTTTTGGCGTAGTAGAGATCATATTCCAGCTTGTGCCGGGCATCCTCCAGCGATGCGCCATAGGGATAGTTGATCTGCGCCCAGCCGGTAATGCCGGGCTTCACCATATGGCGTTCGGCATAATAGCGCAGCTGCTGCTCCAGATCCTCGACGAACTGGCGGCGTTCGGGACGCGGGCCGACGAAGCTCATCTCGCCTTTCAGCACGGTCCATGTCTGGGGCAGTTCATCAATGCGCAACTTGCGCAGCCAATAGCCAAGACGGGTGATGCGGGGGTCGTCCTTTTCCGCCCAGACAGCCTTGCCATTGACTTCCGCATCGAGGCGCATCGTGCGCAGCTTGATGATCCAAAATTCCTGACCATAGAGGCCCACGCGCTGCTGGCGGTAGAAAGCCGGCCCCTTGCTGTCGAGCTTCACCAATATGGCGGCGAGCAGGATGACCGGTCCGGTGAGCGCGAGCAGGATGGAACTGGCGATAACGTCGAAAAGGCGTTTGGCCATGCTCGACAGGCGGCGGCCAGCGGAGAAACCGTCGGAAAAGATCAGCCAGCTGGGATTGACGCTGGCGAGGTCCACGCGGCCTGTCTCCCGCTCCAGGAAGGTGGACAGATCGTTGACATGAACCCCCGTCGTCTTGATGCGCAGCAGGTCGGCCATGGGAATGGCGTTGCGACGTTCCTCCAGCGCCAGCACGACTTCGCTGGCGTTCAGCCGGACGACGAAATCGGACAGGTTGAACACGGCGTCGCGGTTGATCGCTTCGGGGATGACCTGCGGCCCGTCATTCATGGCGATGAAGCCGACGACGAGAAAACCGGCGCCGCGCTTATGCTCCAGTTCCTTGATCCGATTGGCGCGGTTGCCGGCACCCAGCACGACCAGCCGGCGCTTGAAGGCTTCGCCGCCCAGGATCGACCCCAGCAGCAGGCGCACAATCACCAGCAAGCCCAGAGCCAGCCCCATGGCGTAAAGCGAATTGGATCGCCATAGCGTCATGCCCGGCAGCAGGAAGTAGATGACCGACAGGAAGATGACACCCAGCGATACGGCCACCAGCAGGCGCGCGAAGGCAAATCGGATCGACTGAAGCGATTCCACGCCATAGACGCCGACGGCAATCATCGCGGTCTGGATCGCGATCGCGAAGCTGAGCAACGGCCCCATGCGCGTGGAGATATGATCGACATCCATGCCGATCTGATGCGCGCGCAAAATCCAGCCGCCTTCCGCAGCGCCCAGCATCAGCAGAAAATCAAGCAGCCCCAGCAGCAGCACCGCATGCGGCACATAATGTTTGAACAACCTGATCATCGTCACGCACGCCCTGTTGGCGGCCGGACTGGCGCGCCTCCTTCGAATCGGATGCGCCTTACAATGAATGTAAGATAATCCGACAGTGCATGCACCCTGCCGAAAAAAGGCAAAGAAATGCTGAATGATCCGTCACGCCGGCGCGATCATTTCCTATTTGAGGCAGATCAGTTCTGATTCCGGAGCGCGTCCGCCGCATTTTTCGCCGCGTCGCCAACGACCCGAGCGGCATCGTCAACCGAACCGGCCGCTTCTGTCACCGCGTCCGCCTGACGGTCTTCGCGCCGGTCATTGGTCAGATAGAAAAAGCCGATGGCAAGAATGAGCGCAAGGGCGACGAGCGCAAACACCACGCCGCTGCCACGCGAGCGTTCCACCACGGACCTGTCCGGGGCATCACCCCGTTGCGAGGAAAAAGGTTCCTCAACCATGACCATCTCCTTGTCCATGCATAACGGTCGGCAGGACAAGACTGTTCCGGTCATTCCTCGTCGTCAGTTCCGGCAATGCGCCCGCGGCTCAAGCGATCGACATCGTCCATAATCTCATCGAGAACAGCGGTATCGGTGGTTTCCTGACTGCGGCGGGACGGCAAGTCGCCATTTTCCAAAATCTGCTCCAGCGCGGCGCGACCGCGCGCGACGCGGCTCTTGATCGTGCCGACCGCCACACCACAGATTTCGGCTGCCTCTTCATAAGCGAAGCCGCCGGCGCCGACCAGAATCAGCGCCTCGCGCTGGGGCTGGGGCAATTGCAGCAGCGCGCGCTGCATGTCCGACAGTTCGACATGCTTGTCCTGACCGGCCGGCGCGGCAAGGATGCGATCCGCAGTCAGATCATCCCAGTCGCCGCGGAAGCGCGAACGGCGCATCTGCGAGAGATAATGGTTGCGCAGGATGATGAAGGTCCAGGCGCGCATGTTGGTCCCGGCCTGAAACCGGGCGCGGGCCGCCCACGCCTTTAGCAGGGTTTCCTGCACCAGATCATCGGCCAGATCCCGGTTGCCGGACAGCGACCGGCCAAAGGCGCGCAAATGGGGAATGACCGCCGCCAGTTCCCGTTTGAAATCCGAATCGGAAAGCGCAGCGCGCTCTTCCATTCCGCCGACATCGCCAACGGCTTCATCCATGGGTTCCATCCCCGTGTCCGCAACCGCCTTCGCCGCGTGAATCGACGTCGTCAAAGCCATATGTGCGCCCGTACCCTAAACCGTTTATGACCAAAGACCA
This sequence comes from Sphingobium rhizovicinum, assembly GCF_042647625.1. NCBI lineage: Bacteria > Pseudomonadati > Pseudomonadota > Alphaproteobacteria > Sphingomonadales > Sphingobiaceae > Sphingobium > Sphingobium rhizovicinum. The sequence continues at coordinate 2,370,683 of NZ_JBHRVU010000004.1, forward strand.
ATTCCTGCGTCCGCCATCCACTCCCTGGAAGAACCGGGGACGATGCCGTCAGCGCCATAGCACCAGCAACATCGCGATAATGGCCAACACCATGGATATGCCCAGAACATAACGCACAATGTGCGGCGTGCTCCCGGCACGAGCTTCATCGGCAGCAATATGCTTCTCCGGTTCCGCCATGGCCCTTCTCCCAATCGTTACGCATCATTAACGCAGCGTTGGGATCAGGGTTCCGTGCCTTTGTCAGATCACCGCCAATCAGGCGGGCGCCGTCGCCTCATCAAAGAACAGCGCCTGCGAAATGGCGGCCTTCACCGTGGACCGCTGGAACGGCTTGGTGATGAGGAAGGTCGGTTCAGGACGTTCGCCGGTGAGCAGCCGTTCCGGGAAGGCAGTAATGAAGATGACCGGCACCGAAAATTCGGCGAGAATATCCTTCACCGCATCTATGCCGCTGCTGTCGTCGGCAAGCTGGATATCCGCCAGCACAAGCCCCGGCCGGTCGGCCAGCGCTTCGCGCACCGCATCCTCGCGGGTCACGGCGATGGCGGTGACGTCATGACCCAGATCACGCACGATGGTTTCGATGTCCATCGCGATGATCGGCTCATCTTCGATGATCAGCACCTTGGCGCGGGTCTGCGCCTCGATCTCGCTCAGCGCTTCTTCGACCAGCGCTTCCACTTCGCCGGCGTCCATATCAATCAGATAGGATACGTCGTCGATGGTGAAGCCTTCGAGCGCGGTCAGCAGCAACGCCTGGCGCGGCAGCGGCGTCAGGCGGGCGAGGCGCGCCTGAGCGATGGCTTCGCGACCGCCGCCGGACGCAGCGGGCACATCTTCCAGATGTGCTGACGACCAGATGGCGTGAAAGGTGCGATAAAGGCCCAGTCGCGGATCAACGTCGGTCGGAAATTCTTCCGGCGCCGCGACGATCGCCTCCAGCGCGGCGCGCACATAGGCGTCGCCATGCCCCTGGCTGCCCGTAAGGGCGCGGGCATAGCGCCGCAAAAACGGCAGATGGGGGTGCAGTTGCTGTCCAAGCGACATCGTCAAATCGTCTCCCTGCCCGAACCGGGCGTCCTTGTCCCGAAGCATCGGCGTTCGCAGGAAGGATGGAATGTCCATGCCATATTGGCAAGCCCCCGTCCCCCCATCGCCGCCTCATGCCGGTCGGCGCAAAAAATGCTTCGGATTGCGGAACCATCGACCACCCGATTTGTTTCGCATCCATATGGTTTTTTTGGGCGATATCGTGATTTTCCTGGAAACATCGCGCAGCGCTGAATTGACGTCATGACAAAATCCCGCAAATACGGGCTGGCGGGCGTGACACAGATGGTTGCAGAGGGGCTGATTTTGGTTTCTTCAACGACGGAGCGGGGCGTGGCCGACGACAGCAAGGATGCCGGCCTGACCGTTCCACAAACCCAGACGAAGGCTGCGCCTGCCGCACGCAAGCGCCGGTCCGCCGCCGCCGCAAAGGAAGAAGGACAAGTGTCGCAGGCTCTGCGCACCGTCTATCAGAAAGCGGTAGACGAAGATATTCCGTCCGAAATGCTGGACCTGTTGAGCAAGCTGGACTGACGCGATCATGAACGGGGGCAGCCTTCCTCCGGCAGCCCGCTCCCTGACAGAGCCTCTGCTGCGATATTTTCGGTCCACCGGCGTCAAGATGTTCCTCATCCTGACGCTGGCCCTGCTTCCGTTGGGACTGATCGCCCTTGTCGCGTCGTTGCAGGCGATCCGCACCGCCGATCTGGAAAAGGAAGCGTTGCTGCGCGTCGCCGTGACGCAAAGCGCGCGCAAGCTGACCGCAGATCTTCAGTCCGATCGCACCGCACTGGAACTGACCGCCAATGCGCTGGCGAATAATGCCGCCGATCCGGGCATGTGCAAAAGGCTGGGATTCTTTCTGACGTCGCATGATGTGGATGGCGGGCGCTTCTTCATCTATGATCGGTCCGGCCGGCGGCTGTGCCAGTCCGATGACGATGAACCGGCGGGAATCGCTGCATCCGCCCGCTTCGACCGCAAGATCGCCGAACTTCTTCCCGCGTCCCACTCCCTGGTGAGCCGGGTCCGCAGCAAGGATGGCCGGGTTGTGGCGCTCGCTTATTATTCGCGCGCGCATCTGGAAAGCATCGCCGATCCCGCCACGGCGCTGCAAAATCGGCAACTCAGCCTGCGTCAGGGCGACAGGACGCTGATCGTCAGCCGATCGGGCGCCACCGTCCAGGGCCATATGGAAAGCCTGTCGGCCCGGCTCGATCCGCCGGATATTCTGCTGACCATGTCCGTGCGCGATCCCCCCGCGACGGTGGCGCGCCTGCTGTCGCTGTTCCTGCCGCTGGTCATGTGGTTCGCCGCTGCGGCCATCGGCTGGCTGGTCGTCAACCGGCTGCTGATCCGTCCGCTGGTGCTGCTGCGCCGCGTCGTCGCCGCCTATGAGCCGGGCGCCGTGCTGGAACCGATGCAGAAGGTGCGCACGCCCGCGCAGGAAATCATGGCGCTGGGCGAGACATTCCGTGAAATCAGCGAGGATGTCGCCACGCACGAGGCTGAAATGGCCGAGGGGCTGGAAACGCAGCGCAAGCTGACCCGCGAAGTGCACCACCGGGTAAAAAACAATCTTCAGATCATCGCCAGCCTGATCAGCCTGCACGCGCGGTCCGCCCATGAAGCCGAAGCGATAGAAGCCTATGCCTCCATCCAGCGCCGCGTGGACGCGCTGTCGGTGGTGCATCGCAATCATTTTGCCGAACTGGAGGAAAATCGCGGCGTGGGCGTGCGCCCGCTGATCAGCGAATTGTCCGCCAGCCTGCGCGGCACCGCCCCGGCCCAGGCGCGCCGTTTCGCCATCCAGATCGAAAGCGACAATCTGCACATCGGTCAGGACGTGGCGGTGCCCGTCGCCTTCCTGATCACCGAACTGGTCGAACTCGCGATGGTGCTGGCGCCGCAGGGGACGATGCGGATTTCGGTGCAGCAGGACGGCGAGCGCGCCGACCGCGCGCTGCTGAGCGTCCAGTCCGGCGGCCTGCGCACGTCCGAGCGGATGACCGAATTGCTGGGCGAACGCTATGGCCGGGTGCTGACCGGCCTGTCGCGCCAGTTGCGCGCACCGCTGGATCATGATGGCGATGCGGGCCGCTACAGCATCGCCATCACGGTTATTCCCTGATCGTCTTCAGACGCGCTGATAGTCGCGACGGAAATCGGCGGTGAAGCTCGACAGCGTGCCGGCGGCGATATTGTCGCGCAGGCCCTGCATCAGTTCCTGATAGAAGTGAATATTGTGCTGGGTCATCAGCATCGCGCCCAGCATCTCGCCCGCCTTCACCAGATGATGGAGATAGGCGCGGCTCCAGGTCGCGCAGACCGGGCAGCCGCAGCGCGGATCGAGCGGACCCATATCCTCATTGAACTTGGCGTTGCGGATGTTGAGCGGACCGGCCCAGGTGAAGGCCTGTCCATTGCGGCCAGACCGGGTCGGCAGCACGCAATCGAACATGTCGATGCCGCGTTCCACCGCGCCGACAATGTCGTCGGGCTTGCCCACGCCCATCAGATAGCGAGGCTTGTCCTGCGGCAGCATGTCGGGCGCGAAGTCGAGCGTGGCGAACATCGCCTCCTGCCCCTCGCCCACCGCCAGACCGCCGACGGCATAACCGTCAAAGCCGACCTCGATCAGCTTTTCCGCAGAGATACGACGCAGATTTTCATCCAGCGACCCCTGCTGGATGCCGAACAGGGCGGCGCGTTCGGCATGCTCGCCGCCGGCGTCGAAACCGTCGCGCGATCGCTTCGCCCAACGCATCGATCGCTCCATCGACCTGGCGGCTTCATCATGAGTACAGCCGTTTTTGGTGCATTCGTCAAAGGCCATGACGATGTCGCTGTCCAGCAGGCGCTGGATTTCCATCGACCGTTCGGGGGTCAGCATATGCTTCGACCCGTCAATATGACTGGAGAAGGCGACCCCCTCCTCGCTCATCTTGGTCAGTGCGGACAGGCTCATCACCTGATAGCCGCCGCTGTCGGTCAGGATCGGCCGGTCCCATCCCATGAAGCCATGAAGGCCGCCAAGGCGGGCCATGCGTTCCGCGCCGGGGCGCAGCATCAGATGATAGGTGTTGCCCAAAATGATGTCCGCGCCGGTCGCGCGCACTTCGGCCGGGCGCATCGCCTTGACGGTGGCGGCGGTGCCCACCGGCATGAAGGCTGGCGTGCGGATTTCGCCGCGGCGCATCTGGATCGCGCCGGTGCGCGCCTTCCCATCGGTGGCGCTGATGGCGAAGGAAAAACGGGGTCTAGTCATGTCCCGCGCTCTAGGGGCGAACGCGGCCGGACACAAGGATCAGGGGAATTGGCGGGGCTCAGCCCGCCTTGCGGACGCCTTCGAACAGGGCCATCGCATCGATGTTGAAGCCTTCAAGCCGGCGATAGGGGCCGATGAAGCGCAGGCAGTCGGCCGAAAGGCGCAGCGGCCAGGGTTCGCCCTGTTCATCATGCAGGCCAAGGGTGACGCGGGGAGAGTGCGAACGTCGATCGGTCATGCCCATGATCATAATTAACAAAGGTTAACAAAGACCTGCGCGATCAGTTTTACAAATGTACAAAAGCGTCTTTTGTGGCATAACCGCCACAGCCTGTCCGCAACGCCATAGTTTGCGGCGACCTCCTTGCAACAGTTAACCATAAAAATGGTTAACGCCCTGTCAATATATGGGCGGTTGATTGCATGCTGCCTGCAAGCCTGTTCTGCTCATGCGAAATAGGAAAACGGGGTCGCACATGATTGATTCAGGACGGTTTAATCCGGCGCGGGACGATGTCGAGGCTGCGGACGAAAACCATTTCGTCGACGCTGGCGACCATCCGCCCCTGGCCGATACGGAAACGCCACTGGCCACCGCCTTTCGCCAGTCGACCTTGTTCGACCTGGGGCAGATTGACGTGCGCTGGGAAGAGGAATTGGGAACGCTCTGGGCGTTCATGACGCCGCTGGAGCGGCCCAACAGCAATATGGGCCTGATTCGCGACACGATGGCATGGCAACGGGAAAGCCGCCGCGTCTTCGCCGACCGGGACGGCGTGCTCAAATTCATGGTGCTGGGATCGCGCTTTCCCGGCGTGTTCAACCTGGGCGGCGACCTGGAGATGTTTGCCGAGTGCATCCAGCGGCGCGACCGGGAGACGCTGTTGAAATATGGCGTCGCCTGTTGCGAGATCGTCGATCGCATCTGGCACTGCAACGACATGAACATCATCAATATCGGCCTGGCGCAGGGCGACGCGCTGGGCGGCGGACTGGAAGCGCTGATGTGTTTCGACGTCATCATCGCCGAACGGCAGGCGCGCTTCGGATTGCCCGAAGTGTTGTTTGGCCTGTTCCCCGGCATGGGCGCCTATTCGATCCTGCAACGGCGGGTCGGGCCGGTCATGGCGCGCCAGATGATCGCTGAAGGCCGCATCTATAGTGCGGACGAAATGTATGAGATGGGCATCGTCACCCAGGTGGTCGACACTGGCACGGGCGAAGCGGCGACCGCGCAGTGGATCAAAGATCATGCCGCGCATCATGCCGGCTATGTCGGGATCAATCGCGCGGGCCGGCGGGTCAATCCGATGACGCTGACCGAACTGACCGACATTGTCGAAATGTGGACCGAAACCGCCCTGTCGCTGTCTGACCGCGACCTGCGGATGATGCGCCGGCTGGCCGCAGCCCAGACCCGGCTGCGCGGCTGAAACGACGAGGATCAGGCCCGGCGGCGGCTGGGCCGCATCGGTTCGGGCCGCTCCGCCCCTTCCAGCGGCCCGGCGGCGATCAGATCCGCGATCCTGTCGCGCGGGACAGGCCGGCTGAACAGATAGCCCTGAACATTGGTGAAGCCCGCTTCGCGCGCATGGGCGAGCTGGTCCTGCGTTTCGATGCCTTCCGCCACGGTGTCCATCGCCAGATCGCGGGCCAGATTGCCGATCGCGCGCACGATCGCGCGATCCTCCGCATTGGCGCTGACCCCTGCCATGAAGCTCTGGTCGATCTTGAGCGTGTCGAAGCGATAGGAGCGCAAATAGGAGAGCGAACTGTAGCCGGTGCCGAAATCGTCGAGCGCTAGCCGCAGGCCGATCCGCTGCAATTCGCGCAGGACGGCGTTGGTCTGGCCGCTATCGTCCAGGAAGATGGATTCGGTGACTTCCAGCTCCAGCTGCCGCGCGGACAGGCCCGATTCCAGCAAGGCTGCGATGACATTGGCCGGCAATTCGTTGGATTTGAGCGAGGCGGGTGAAATGTTGATCGCGATCCGCACGTCGCCGGGCCAGGAGGCCGCGGCAGCGCAGGCTTCGCGCAACACCCAGCCTGTCATCGCCTCGATCATGCCCATCCCCTCCGCAATGGGGATGAATTCGGACGGCGGGATCGGCCCCAGCACCGGATGGTCCCAGCGCAGCAGCGCTTCGCACGCATCGATGCGGCCGCTTTCCAGATCTACGATCGGCTGGAACAGCAGCTTGAGTTCGCCGCCGTCGAGCGCGCGGCGCAGGCCCGTCTCAATCTCGTGCACGCGGTTGAAGCGTTCTTTCAGCGACCAGTTGAAGCTGGCGGCGCGGTTGCGCCCCTGCCCCTTCGCCTCATAGAGGGCAAGGTCGGCATGCTGCATCAGTTCGTCCATGTCGCGGCCGTCCTGTGGCGCGACGGCGTAGCCGATGGAGGCCGTGACCTGGAGATGATTGTCGCTGAGATCGAAGCCATGGGCGAAGTAGGAGATGATTTCCTGCGCCAGCGCAGACGCGGTCACGCGGTCCATGTCCGGGCAGATGATGACGAATTCGTCCCCCCCGAAGCGGGCGATCCGCCCCCTGCCCTGCACCACTTCGGTCAGTCGTTCGGCCACGCCGCGCAGCAACTGATCGCCGACCATATGGCCAAGCGAATCGTTGATTTCCTTGAAGCGGTCGACATCCATCCACAGGATGGTGACGGCGTCGTTGCGCTTTTGATTGGTGTCGAAAATCTCGCGCAGGCGCATTTGCATCGCCATGCGGTTTTCCAGACCCGTCAGGCTGTCGAAACGGGCCAGCCGTTCGAACTTTTCCGCCAGCAGCGACTTGTCCCGCCGGCCGACAAGCGCCTGCACGACGATGCGGTGAATAGTGGAGCTGATTTCCGCCAGCCCCAGCACCATCATCACCATGGCGACCGAAAGCACGCGGTAGCCGGTCGATCCCTGAAGCCACAAGCCCGTCGCGGTCGGCAGCAGGGTGAGGCACACCTGTCCGATCGCAATCTGCACGCGGCCGGCGTTGCGACCGGAAATGCCGCCGGCATAGCCGGTCGCCATCGACACGCTGAGCATGTGCGTCACCGGATCGCGCGATCCCAGCAGGGTGACGAAGGCCATCAGACCGAGCAGCCCGGAATAGCCCCAAGCGCCCAGTTCGTAGATGAGTTCCCAGCTGCGCGAGGCGACCGCCGTACCGCGCACCAGCTGGCGGTGGAAGAAGACGGCGGAAATCACCCGCAGCGTGGCGACGACGCACAGCGCCAGCACAACCAGCTGGATCGGCCCCGGCGCCGACAGGCTGCTGATGACGATGCCGACCGCAACGCCGGTGACTGCGCCGATCGTCAGCGAAGTGGGCGAAGCATAGAGCGATTCGACAAGGCTGCGACGCACGTCTGCATCATGCGCCGAAGGCGGCACACGGCGTCTGTCCAGCAATGTCCTTAATCTGCGCAATTCCGGTTCTCCGGTTCCCGTCCCGCTACCTCGCATTTTCGATTTATCATTCGGTTAACATTATGACCGGGCGGGAGCGTAGCGGGACTGTCTTGCATCGCCACGGCGCGCTGATAACGCGGGATCGTTTCGCCCTCGACCCGACAGGAAACCACTGACATGCATCCGCTCGATCGCCCTGTATGGAATGCCCTCAACAGCGGATGGTCCACGCTGGCGGAGGGGGACGCCCATGCTCTGCGCCTGGAGCCGGGCCATGGCCCCTTTGCCGCGCCGGCCGATAGCAGGCCGACCGCGCTGGCCGCGCTGGCCGACCTGATCCCCGCCGAGGGCGAAATCTGGATGGTGGGGCGCGAGGCCGACATTGCGCCGGCCAATATGACCCTGTCCCGCAGCGCGATGCTGGCGCAGATGGTTGCGCCCTCCATCCGCGCCGGGGACGGGACGGAGCCGGACTGGACGCCATTGGGCGACGAGGATGCGGCGGAGATGCTGGAACTGGCGCTGCTGACCAAGCCCGGACCTTTCCGCGCCAGCACGCATCGGCTGGGGCGCTTCATCGGCGTGCGCGATGGGGGCAAGCTGGTCGCGATGGCGGGCGAGCGGATGCGGATGCCCGGTTTCACCGAAGTGAGCGGAGTGTGCACCCATCCCGACTGGCGCGGGCGCGGCTATGCCGGGGCGCTGATGCGGGTGGTGATGCAGGCGATGCTGGACCGGGGCGAGACGCCCTTCCTCCACGCCTATGCCAGCCATGACAAGACGATCGCGCTGTATCGGACTTTGGGGTTCGAGATGCGGGCGACTTTACCGATGCTGGTGCTGACGCAGCGCGACTGATCGCAAGACTCTTCCGTGTCGAGTATCATGAGTCACCCAACCTCCATTCAGGCTGAGCCTGTCGACGCCCCGCTCTTTGCTTGAAGCGTTTGAGAAAAGTGCAGCCCCCTTCGACTGCCTGCTTGCAGCAGGCGCTCAGGACAGGCTTCGACAGGCTCAGGGCGAACGGATCATCTTGCGGCGCGCGCGCTTAACTTCGCATATTTCCCGCCAAATGCGACATAAGGATGCGCGGGCGTGATCCTATCGGAAAGCGGGAGCGTCGTTGGCGCAGAGCGACGATTGAGAAAGAAGCGTCGTCATCCTGCCTTGGAAAGCAGGCGATAGGACAGGCGCGCCCATCCCCGCTCCCAATGAAAAAGGCCGGTGGATCGCTCCACCGGCCCCTTCCTGATCAGCAAAGCGCCGGACTTCTTTGAAGTCGCGATCGAACCGCGGATGAGCGATGCCCACCCGCTACGATCGCTTTTAGAAGTCCATGCCGCCCATGCCGCCCATGCCGCCGGGCATGCCGGCCGGAGCCGGCTTGTCTTCGGGCAGTTCCGAAACAGCGGCTTCGGTGGTGATCAGCAGACCAGCGACCGAGGCAGCGTTCTGGAGCGCGGTGCGCACGACCTTGGTCGGGTCGATGACGCCAGCGGCGACGAGGTTTTCATAGGTGTCGGTCGACGCGTTGAAGCCGAACGAGGTGTCAGCCTGATCGAGCAGCTTGCCCGACACGACGGCGCCGTCATGGCCAGCGTTTGCGGCGATCTGGCGAACCAGAGCCGTCAGCGACTTGCGGACGATGTCGATGCCGCGGGTCTGGTCGTCGTTCGCGCCGGTGACGCCTTCGAGAACCTTGGTCGAGTAGAGCAGAGCCGTGCCGCCGCCGGGGACGATGCCTTCTTCGACGGCTGCGCGCGTGGCGTGCAGGGCGTCGTCGACGCGGTCCTTGCGTTCCTTGACTTCGACTTCCGTCGCGCCGCCGACCTTGATGACGGCCACGCCGCCAGCGAGCTTCGCCAGACGTTCCTGAAGCTTTTCACGGTCATAGTCCGAAGTGGTGACTTCGATCTGCGCACGGATCTGTTCGGTGCGGCCCTTGATCGAGTCGGCTTCACCGGCGCCATCGACGATGGTGGTGTTGTCCTTGTCGATGGTGACGCGCTTGGCGGTGCCCAGCATGCCCAGGGTCACGGATTCCAGCTTGATGCCCAGGTCTTCCGAGATCACTTCGCCCTTGGTCAGGACGGCGATGTCTTCCAGCATGGCCTTGCGGCGATCGCCGAAGCCAGGCGCCTTGACAGCCGCAACCTTCAGGCCGCCGCGCAGCTTGTTGACGACCAGGGTCGCCAGCGCTTCGCCTTCGATGTCCTCAGCGATGATCAGGAGCGGACGGCCCGACTGAACGACGGCTTCCAATATGGGAAGGATCGACTGAAGGTTCGACAGCTTCTTTTCGTGGATCAGGATGTACGGATCAGCCAGCTCGACAGCCATCTTTTCCGGGTTGGTGATGAAGTAGGGCGACAGGTAGCCACGGTCGAACTGCATGCCTTCCACGACGTCCAGTTCGAAGTCGAGACCCTTGGCCTCTTCCACGGTGATGACGCCTTCCTTGCCGACCTTTTCCATGGCTTCGGCGATCTTTTCGCCGACTTCACGGTCGCCATTGGCCGAAATGATGCCGACCTGGGCAACTTCCGACGAACCCGAAACCGGCTTCGAGCGCGACTTGATGTCTTCGACAACCTTGGCGACGGCGAGATCGATGCCGCGCTTCAGGTCCATCGGGTTCATGCCGGCGGCAACCGACTTCATGCCTTCGCGCACGATGGCCTGAGCCAGGACGGTCGCGGTGGTGGTGCCGTCACCGGCGATGTCGTTGGTCTTCGAAGCAACTTCGCGGACCATCTGGGCGCCCATATTCTCGAACTTGTCCTTCAGCTCGATTTCCTTGGCGACCGAAACACCGTCCTTGGTGATGCGGGGCGCGCCGAAGCTCTTGTCGATGACGACGTTGCGGCCCTTCGGCCCCAGAGTCACCTTGACCGCGTCGGCCAGAATGTCGACGCCGCGCAGGATGCGCTCACGAGCGTCACGCGAAAACTTTACGTCCTTCGCTGCCATGATCTAATTCCTTTGAAAAATGGGGAAATCTGAAAACCGAAATTCCTGGGTATCGCTTAGGCGACGATGCCGAGAATGTCCGATTCCTTCATGATGAGCAGGTCTTCACCGTCGACCTTGACTTCGGTGCCCGACCACTTGCCGAACAGAACGCGATCGCCAGCCTTGACGTCCAGCGGCGTAACCTTGCCGTCTTCGGCCTTCGTGCCCGAACCGACAGAGACGATTTCGCCTTCCTGCGGCTTTTCCTTGGCGGTGTCGGGGATGATGATGCCACCGGCAGTCTTCGCTTCCGCTTCGATGCGGCGAACGAGAACGCGGTCATGCAACGGACGAAATGCCATGTTGATTGCCTTTCCCTTGGCGTTTGGGATCAGAAGGGCGCACGGGAAGCCGGAGTCGCGCTCCGAATATGCCCTGTCCGCCTATCCTTCTCCCGATGAACTCTTTCTTGTTAGCACTCACTATAGGGGAGTGCTAGCGGCATGCATATGGAAAAGTCGATCCGCTGGTCAAGAGCGGGCAAGCGGAATTTTTTACGCCGCCCGTCCGTTTCCTGCACAGGCTTTTCCAGCGCATGGCGCGGCATATAGGCGCTTCCACCCCGATCGACACCGCCCACGCGACGGATTGCGCGGATATTGCGGTCATTCCTGATATATGTCGTTTCGGGAATCTTTGATGACAGGGGCATCGCGCGCGCGTGTCGCCGGTTGAAGGCGGCATAAGCAGAAGGAGAGGATGATGCTCTACACCACGATACTCGCCGCCGTCGACGTCCACAGCCCGGCGCTGGCCCGTGCCGCCATCGCCAGCGCCGCCACAATCGCCGGTGCGCAGGGGACCGTCCATATCCTCTATGTCCGCTATTATCTGCCAACCCGCTATTCCGAATTGCTGTCGGGCGATTTCGACGAGCGCGAGGAAGAGGACGCCATCGCCGACATGAAGACATGGGCCAGCGAGGCTGGGCTGGACGAGGCGCGCACGCAGATATTCACCCGGCGCGGGCGGGTGCGGGACGAAGTGATCACCGAAGCGCAGCGGCGCAAGGCCGACCTGATCGTCATTGCTTCGCACCAACCGACGCTGAGTTCCAAACTGCTGGGATCGAACGCATCGGCCATCGTCCACCAGTCGCCGGTCAGCGTGCTGGTGGTGCGGACGGATGCGCAATAATCATCGGTCGTTGAGAGAGGCTTGGTTGCGGGCGGCGGAACCGCTTCCTACCTGCGGGCAAGATTTCCCTTCATTGGAGGCTTGCCCGCATGACCGACAGCTATACCCCGCCCAAAGTCTGGATCTGGGACAAAAGTAACGGCGGCGCCTTCGCCAATATCAACCGGCCGATCGCCGGAGCCACCCATGACAAGGCGCTGCCGGTGGGCGAGCATGGCTTGCAACTCTACTCGCTCGCCACGCCCAACGGGCAGAAGGTGACGATTATGCTGGAGGAGTTGCTGAAGGCGGGCGTTGTGGCGGCGGATTATGACGCATGGCTGATCAGGATTGGCGATGGCGACCAGTTTTCCAGCGGCTTTGTGGAGGTGAACCCCAACAGCAAGATCCCCGCCCTACTGGACCGCAGCGTATCGCCGCCGCAGCGCGTGTTCGAATCCGGTTCGATCCTGCTCTATCTGGCGGAGAAATTCGGCAAATTCCTGCCGACCGATCCGGCCGGGCGGACCGAGGCGCTCAATTGGCTGTTCTGGCAGATGGGCGCGGGGCCGCTGCTGGGTGGCGGCTTTGGCCATTTCTTCGCCTATGCGCCGGAAAAATATGAATATCCGATCAACCGCTATACGATGGAAGTGAAGCGGCAACTGGACGTGCTGGACCGGCGGCTGGCGGACAATGAGTATATCGCAGGCAGCGAATATTCGATCGCCGACATCGCGATCTGGCCCTGGTATGGCGGGCTGGTGCTGAACCGGGCCTATGGCGCGGCGGAGTTTCTGGATGCGCAAAGCTATGCGAACGTGCTGCGCTGGGCCAGGCAGATCGACGCGCGGCCGGCGGTGAAGCGCGGGCGCATGGTCAACAAGGCGAACGGGCCGCTGGAAGAGCAACTGCACGAACGCCATGCCGCCAGCGATTTCGAGACGAAGACGCAGGACAAGCTGGAAGGGGCGGGTTGATTATTCCCCCTCCCGCAGGCGGGAGGGGATTGAAGGAAGCTCAATAGCCCACCGTGAACCGCGCCTTGCTGTGCTGCGGATTTTCGATCTCATCGACCAGGGCGATGGCATAGTCGGCGTAAGAGATGCTGCTGTTGCCATCGGCATCGACCAGAAGCTGGTCCTTGCCGAGGCGGAAGCTGCCCTTGCGGTCGCCCACGAAGAACAGGGCCGAGGGCGACAGGAAGGTCCAGTCGATGTCATCCACGCCGCGCAGATAGGTCAGGAAGTCGGCGCCCCTCCCCGCTTCGGCCTTATAGACTTGCGGAAATTCCGGCGTGGTGATGAGGGGGACGCCGGGCGCCACCTCCAGACTGCCCGCGCCGCCGACCACCAGATAGCGCGGCACGCCAGACGCGCGTACGACGCCCACCAGCGATACGGGATCGGTGTCGGAGAACATGACGGCGCTAACCACCGCATCATGGCCACGGATCGCGTCGACCAATGCAGCGGGATGGTTGACGTCGCCGGCCACCGCCGTCACGCCATCAGCCGCGACCGCATTTTCGGGATGGCGGGAAATAGCCGTCACCTGATGCCCGCGCCGCGCCAGTTCCGCGCTGATTTCCCTGCCCGCACGGCCGCTGCCGCCGATGATCGCCACGTTCATATCCTATCGCTCCATAGATAGTTACCAATGGAAACCAGATAGCGATTAGGGTATCAGGATCACAAGAAGGCACTTGGCCATCACCTGGTTACGCCGAGGATACCGACCATGACCGAACCCCAGTTGCTGCGCATGGGCGACGCCTATAATCCCGATTGCCCGACCCGGCAGATACTCGACCGGATCGGCGACAAATGGGCGGTGCTGGTGCTGTTGACGCTGAAGGACGGGCCGGTGCGCTTCAATGACCTGCGGCGGCGGATCGGCGCGATTTCGCAGAAGATGCTGTCGCAGACGCTCAAGAGCCTGGAGCGCGACGGGCTGGTCAGCCGTGCCGCCTTCCCCACCGTGCCGGTGACGGTGGAATATAGGCTGACGCCGCTGGCGGACGGGCTGATCGGCATATTGGACCAGATAACCCGATGGGCCGAAGCCCATGTCGGTGACATCATGACGGCGCGGCGCGCGCATGACGGGCAGGAGGCGATGGCGGCCTGACGTTCGAGCATGTCGATAACGCGCGCGCTGGCTTCTCGACGGGCGGTTCTCGACTTCGCTCGAACCTGCTCGAAGCGAACGGGTTGGGTTAAGGGCGTGAAGCGCTACCCTGCGGCTTTCACGATGTCCGCCCATGCCTGTTCGGTTATGACTTCGATGCCGAGCGCCGTGGCCTGTTTGAGTTTGGCGCCAGCGCCCGGACCCGCGACCACCAGATCGGTCTTGGCGCTGACGGAGCCGGCCGCCTTGGCGCCCAGACGCTCCGCCTGCGCCTTCGCCTCGTCGCGGCTCATGGTTTCCAGCTTGCCGGTGAAGACGACGATCTTGCCCGTAACGGCGCTGGCGGTGGTTTCCACCACATAGTCGGGCGGGGACACTTCGGAGAGAAGGTCTTCCCACGCCTCCACATTATGCGGCTCGTGGAAGAAGTCGGCGAGCGCATGGCCGACCGCAGCGCCGACATTTTCGACGCCAATATGTTCGGCGATCGCCTTGTCGCGCCTGGCCTGCGTTTCGGCCGGATCGACGGCGGCGCGCAGGGCGATGATCTCTGCGGCCAGCGTGCGGATGGCGGGCAGCGTGGTGTAGCGCTTCAGCAGATCGCGCGCCGTCACCGCGCCGACATGGCGGATGCCAAGGCCAAAGAGCAGCTTCGCGGCGTCGGGCGCGCGCTTCGCCTCGATCGCAGCGAGGAGATTGTCGACCGACTTTTCCTTCCAGCCTTCGCGGCCCAGCAGATCGGAGCCATGCTTTTTCAGGCGGAAAATGTCGGCCGGCTCCGTGATCCAGCCAAGGTCGAGAAATTCCTGAATGGTCTTTTCGCCCAGTCCTTCAATATCCAGCGCGGCGCGGCTGACGAAATGGCGCAACCGCTCGAACCGCTGGGCCGGGCAGATGAGGCCGCCGGTGCAGCGAAAATCGACTTCCTCCTCTTCACGCACCGCTTCAGAGCCGCAGACGGGGCAATGGGTCGGGAAGGGAAAGGGATTGCGGGCTTCGTCGCGGGTCAGATTTTCGACCACCTGCGGGATGACGTCGCCCGCGCGCTGGACCACGATGCGGTCGCCGGGACGCACGCAAAGCCGGGCGATCTCGTCGGCATTGTGGAGCGTGACGTTGGAGACGACGACGCCGCCGACGGTGACGGGGGTCAGGCGGCCAACGGGGGTGAGCTTGCCGGTGCGGCCGACCTGAATGTCGATGGCTTCGAGCGTGGTCTGGGCGCGTTCGGCGGGGAATTTATGCGCGATCGCCCAGCGCGGCGCCTTCGCGACGAAGCCCAGACGCTGTTGCCAGTCGAGCCGGTCGACCTTGTACACCACGCCGTCAATGTCGAAGGGCAGGTCTGCGCGCGCGGTTTCAATGCCGCGATAATGGGCGATCAGCGCGTCGAGGCTGTCGACGCAAGCGAGCATGTCGGAAACCGGCAGGCCCCAGCTTGCGATCGCCTGCATCACGCCCAGTTGCGTGTCGGCGGGCAAGGCGCTGTGCGCGCCCCAGCCATGGGCCAGGAAGCGCAGCGGGCGGCTGGCGGTGACGGCGGCGTCCTTCTGGCGTAGCGATCCGGCGGCGGCGTTGCGCGGATTGGCGAATTGGCGCGCCTTTTCCGGGTCTTCCGCTTCGGCCAGCAGGCGGGCGTTGAGGGCGACGAAATCCTCCTTCGCCATGTAGACCTCCCCACGCACCTCGAACAGATCGGGGATGTTCGGGCCGGTCAGGCGCTGGGCGATGTCGGCGATGGTGCGGACGTTGGCGGTGACATCCTCCCCCGTTGCGCCATCGCCGCGGGTGGCCGCCAGCACCAACTCACCCTGTTCATAGCGGAGCGAGCAGGATAGGCCGTCAATTTTGGGTTCGGCGGTCAGCGCCAGTGGCTCGGCTTCGGGCAGCGCGAGGAAGCGGCGGACGCGGGCGAGAAATTCGGCGATGTCCTCGTCCGAAAAGCCGTTGTCGAGGCTCATCATACGGACCGCGTGGGGCACTTTCTTCAGCGTCGAGGTGGCGGCGGCGCCGACCAAAGCATTGGGCGAATCGGCGCGGATCAGGTGCGGGAATTGCGCTTCGAGGGCATTATTCTCCCGGATCAGCGCGTCATAATCCGCATCGCTAATCTCTGGCGCGTCCTGATCATGATAGAGGCGGTTATGCTTCGCCACCTCCCTGGCAAGGCGCATCAGGCGGTTGGCGGCTTCGGTAAGGCTGGCGGGATCGGTCATTTATTTAGATGCTCAAACAAGGCGAGAAGGAAAAAGAAAGCCACCAGTAACCCGCTGACAATCAAGTAAGCTATCAAAAGCGGCTTTAGAGGGCGACCTTTCAGCATACCTCCGAGGAAAAATGGCAAAAATGGTACCCCCATCGTAACGGGGATCGAGAATAAGAATTGCGTCAACGTAAGCGGCATAAGTTAGCCCCTTATCAAAAGCACTGTCACTGAAGCAGGAGCAAGTCGGATTAGCCCCCCGCCACCGGCACGGTTTCAAAATGCTGGGGGAAGCCGGCGATGATCGGGCGGGCCTTGCTGATGGCGGCGCGCACGGCGGGGAGTTTGAGGGAGGCGGCGTGGCTTTCGCGGCTGTCCCAGACTTCGGTGATCCAGAGCGCATCGGGATTGGCGCTGTCGAGCGCGACGCCATAGGAGAGGCAGCCGGGCATCGCGCCGGTCGCTTCCGTCAGGATAGCGACCAGTTCGTCGCGCTTGCCGGGGCTGGCGAGCATTTGACCGATCAGGCCATAGCGGGGCTTTGCCTCCTGCGCGGCGGTGGGGATCGCTGTTGCGGCGATCATGACGGCGGTGAGGCCGAGCATGTCTCTGCGATTATGGGTCATGCGCCTATCCTCCCCGTTCGGTTCGAGCTTGTCGAGAACCCTGTGCCCAAATTCTCGACAAGCTCGAACCGAACGGGAGAAAGAGTCAAGCCTCCAGCAACCGTTCCGCCTGCGCCCTTGCTTCGGCGGTGATTTCCGCGCCGGAGAGCATGCGGGCGATTTCTTCGCGGCGTTCGGCGTCGCTCAGCGCATGGACGCCGGTGCGGGTTACGGTGCCGTCGCTGGATTTGGCGATCAGCATATGGCCTGCGCCCCGCGCGGCGACCTGCGGGCTGTGGGTGACGACGAGAATCTGGTTGCTTTGGGCGAGGCGTGCAAGCCGTTCGCCAATAGCGTCTGCCACCGCGCCGCCCACGCCCCGGTCGATTTCGTCGAAGATCAGCGTGTCCGCCCCGCCCCGTTCGGCCAGAGCGACCTTGAGCGCGAGAATGAAGCGGGAGAGTTCGCCGCCCGACGCGATCTTGGCCAGCGGGGCGAAGGGCGCGCCGGGGTTGGTCGAGATTTCGAACTCCACCCGGTCCATGCCCTGCGCGCTCCACTGGCCCTCGTCCAGCGGCGCGACCACGGTGCGGAAGCGGGCGGCGTCCAGCTTCAAGGGCGCGAGTTCGCCCGCGACTGCCGCGTCGAGGCGGCCGGCGGCCAGTTGGCGTTCGGCCGACAAGGCTTGCGCGGCGGCGCGATAGGCGGCGGCCTTTGCCGCGACATCCTTTTCGAGCGCGGCGATATGCTCCTCCCCGCCCTCGATCGCGGCGAGTTTCGCGGCCATCTCGTCGCGCAGGGCGGCAAGATCATCGGGCGCGACCTGATGCTTGCGGGCAAGGCCGCGCAGGTCGAACAGGCGGGTTTCGATCGCGTCCAGCCGGGCGGGATCGAAGCTCAGCGCCTCGGCGGCTTCGGCAAGACGATCCTCCGCCTCCCCCGCCTCCACCACGGCGCGGTCGAGCGCTTCGAGCACGGCGGTCAGCAGCGGCTCCTCCCCGGCGATGCGGTCGAGCCGGCGCGCGGCCTGGCGCAACTGGGCAAGGCCGCCGTCCGATCCGGTCAGGCAATCGCTGACGGCGGACAGATCATCAGTCAGGCGCGCGCCCTTCTGCATGGTGGCGCGTTCTTCGGCGAGCGTCGCCTCCTCGCCGGCTTCGGGCGCGAATTTGCGCAATTCCTCGACCGCGTGGGTCAGATAATCGCGATCGCGCGCGGCGTTGGCGACGATGGTGCGGGCTTCGGCGAGCGCGGTTGTAGCAGCGCGCCATGCGCCATGGGCGGCGGCGATCGCGCCGGCTTCGCAGCGGCCATAGCTGTCCAGCAGCGCGCGGTGGCCGCGCGGGTTAAGCAGACCGCGATCGTCATGCTGACCGTGAATTTCGACCAGCGATCCGCCAAGGTCGCGCAGCAGCGCCGCCGAGCAGGGCTGATCATTGACGAAGGCGCGGCTGCCCCCATCGGCCTTGACCAGGCGGCGGATCAACAAAGGCTCGCCCGGTTCGATGTCGATGCCATTTTCGATCAGCAGCGCGGTGGCGCGATGATCGACGGCGGGCGGATCGAAGCTGGCGACGACGCTGGCCTGCGCTTCGCCGGCGCGGACAAGGCCGCTGTCTGCGCGCGCGCCCAGCGCCAGCCCCAGCGAATCGAGCAGGATCGATTTGCCCGCGCCGGTTTCGCCGGTCAGCACGGACAGGCCCGCGCCGAACTCCAGGTCCAGCGCCTCGATCAGCACGACATTGCGGATGGCGAGCGAGGTCAGCATTTCACCAGACTCCCCCCTCCCTTTCCAGGGAGGGGCCGGGGGTGGGTGCGGCGCGACAGCGACGCCTTGCAACGGTGAGGCCGGACGCGCCCCCTGCGGGGTCGCGACCCACCCCAACCCCTCCCTTGAAAGGGAGGGGCTAAAGAGAGTTAAGCCTTGACGCCATGTTCCTGCATCAGTTTGTAGCTGCGTTCATACCATTTGGTGCCGGGATAGTTGCGGCCCAGGACGGCGGCAGCCTTTTGCGCTTCGGCCGGGATGCCGAGCGAAAGATAGGATTCGACCAGACGCTCCAGAGCCTCCGGCGTATGCGTGGTCGTCTGATATTTATCGATCACTGTGCGGAAGCGCAGCGTGGCGGCCAGCCATTGGCCGCGACGCTGATAGAAGCGGCCGATCTCCATTTCCTTGCCGGCAAGGTGATCATTGACCAGATCGACCTTCAGACGGGCGTCGGCGGCGTAGCGCGTGTCGGGATAGCGGCGGATCAGTTCGCCCAGCGCGTCCATCGCCTGCTGCGTGATCTTCTGATCGCGGGTAACGTCGGCAATCTGTTCATAATAGCAGAGCGCGATCAGATAATAAGCGTAGGGCGCATCCTTGTTGCCGGTGTGGATCGACAGGAAACGCTGCGACGCGCTGATCGATTCCGGGTAATCCCGGTTCATATAATAGCTGAACGCCGACATGAGCTGCGCCCGGCGCGCCCAGGGCGAATAGGGATGCTGACGTTCGACTTCGTCGAACAGCGCGGCGGCAAGCTTATACTGACCGCGATCGAGCCGCGCCTTGCCGCTGTTGTACAGCGTCGAGACGTCGCGCGCGACATAGAGGGTATCGGCCTTGTTCTTCGACGTCGAGCAACCCGACAACAGAGCAGCAAGCAGAACCGGAGCGGCCAGAACGCGGATGGGCGCGCCGATGCGCGTCAGGGTTTTCGTCAGCATGGCGGCGGTCATAGCCGAGCCGATGGCGCTCGCCAAGCGGCAGAATGCGGCGGCATCAACAGGCCGTCGCGAGCGGCAGGTCGAGGCGGGCGACGGCCCCCGCGACCAGGCCCGGCGACAGGCTGAAACGCCCGCCCAGTTGCGCCGCGAGCGCATTGGCGATGCGCAAGCCAAGCGAGTCCGTCTGCGTCGTTTCGAAATCGGCGGCGACGCCATGGCCATCATCGGCGACGCGCAGCACCAGCGCATCCCCTTCCGCCGCGAGGGTCACGTCGATGCTGCCGGCCCGATCGGACAGGCCATGTTCGATCGCGTTGCTGACCGCTTCGGCCACCACCAGCGCGAGCGGCACGGTGACGTTGGGATCAAGCACCATGCCGCCGGGCGCATCGATCGACAGGCGGATGTCGGCGCGGCCGGATGCATCGAGCACATCGGCGGTCAGCGCGGTGAGGAAGGTCGCCATATCCTGCCCCGTGCGTTCGGGGTCATAGAGGGTGCGACTGATGCGGCCGACCAGCGCCAGCCGTTCCGATGCATCGTCCAGCGCGCGGCGGGCCACATCATGGTCGATATGGCGGCGCTGGAGCGAGAGCAGAGCGGCGACGACCTGAAGATTGTTCGACACGCGATGCTGCAATTCGCGGAACAGCAATTCGCGATTTTCGGCCAGCAGGCGGCTGCGTTCCCGCTCCACCGCCAGATTATAATTGGCCCGCTGCATGAAATGGATCAGCACGATGTCGACCGCCACGACGCCGGTGTAGAACAGCATCGCCACGGCGACGGCCGGATTGAGCGTGAGCCGGCCATAGGGCGGAATGAAGAAATACCAGGACAGGAAGCCGCAGACGATGGCGGCGAAGATGCCGGGCCGCACGCCGAACAGGAAGGAGGTGAGAATGACGGCGGGGAAGAAGGTGACGAAGGGATAGCCAAAGGGCAGCAATGGTTCGGCCGCCCAGCGCAGCAGCAAGGCGGCGGCGCAGAAGATCAGCGTCAGGCCATAAGCATAGACCGGCCGATCGAGGACGAGCGGCAGGCGTTCGACAAAGCGCTCGTTACTCCTGTGCATGGATGTCCCCGGATGGCCTTTTGTTACAGTAGCAGAACTTTCGGCCTCTGCCTTGATCGAAATCAGTCGCTTGTCGCTTTGCGACGGAACGAAAAAGGGCGCCCGGTCGGACCGGACGCCCCTTTTCTGTCAGCAGATGCCGACCGATCAGTCCTGGGTCAGGAAGTCGGGCAGACCGCCGCTGGGACCGTCATTGCGGTCGCCGCCTTCGCTGCGCGGGCCACGGTCGCGACGCGGACCGCGATCGCCACCACGGTCTCCGCCGCGACCGCCACGGTCGCCGCCATCACGGCGCGGGCCACGGCCACGATCACCACGATCACCGCGCGGTTCACGCGGTTCGCGGGCCGGACGGGTATCTTCCAGTTCCTCGCCGGTTTCCTGATCGACGACGCGCATGGACAGGCGCACCTTGCCGCGCGGGTCGATTTCGAGAACCTTGACCTTCACTTCCTGGCCTTCCGACACAACGTCGGTCGGCTTTTCGACGCGCTCATTCTTCATTTCGGAGACGTGGACGAGGCCGTCCTTGCCACCCATAAAGTTCACGAAAGCGCCGAAGTCGACGATGTTGACGACCTTGCCGGTGTAGATCTTGCCGACTTCCGCTTCCTCGACGATGCCCAGGATCCACTTCTTGGCGGCTTCGATCTGGGCGGTGTCGGACGAGGAAATCTTGATGATGCCTTCATCGTCAATGTCGACCTTCGCGCCGGTTTCGGCGACGATTTCGCGGATGACCTTGCCGCCGGTGCCGATGACGTCCCGGATCTTCGACTTGTCGATCTGGATCGTTTCGATGCGCGGAGCGTGCGCCGACAATTCGGTGCGGGTCGACGACAGCGCCTTGCTCATCTCACCCAGAATGTGTGCGCGGCCTTCCTTGGCCTGGCGCAGCGCGACTTCAAAGATTTCCTGCGTGATGCCGGCAACCTTGATGTCCATCTGCATGGTGGTGATGCCCGCTTCCGTACCGGCCACCTTGAAATCCATGTCGCCCAGATGATCTTCGTCGCCAAGGATGTCGCTCAGGACAGCGAAATTCTTGCCTTCCAGGATCAGGCCCATGGCGATGCCCGACACCGGGCGCTTCAGGGGCACACCGGCGTCCATCATCGAGAGCGAACCGCCGCAGACGGTCGCCATCGAGGAGGAACCGTTCGATTCGGTGATGTCCGAAAGAACGCGGATGGTGTAGGG
The DNA here is from genome assembly GCF_042647625.1 of Sphingobium rhizovicinum. Classification (NCBI taxonomy): domain Bacteria; kingdom Pseudomonadati; phylum Pseudomonadota; class Alphaproteobacteria; order Sphingomonadales; family Sphingobiaceae; genus Sphingobium; species Sphingobium rhizovicinum. The sequence continues at coordinate 2,392,469 of NZ_JBHRVU010000004.1, forward strand.
GAATTCGTCCTTGCTGGGCAGGACGGGGTGCAGAGCGCGCCATGCCAGCTTGCCATGACCCACTTCACGACGACCCGGCGCGCCGAAGCGGCCGACTTCACCGACCGAATAGGGCGGGAAGTTATAGTGCAGCATGAAGTTTTCATAATGCAGGCCAGTGAGGCCGTCGATCATCTGCTCGGCGTCCTTGGTGCCCAGCGTGGTGGTGCAGATGGACTGCGTTTCACCGCGCGTAAACAGGGCCGAACCATGGGTGCGGGGCAGGAAGCCAACCATCGCCTCGATCGGACGGATCTGGGTGGTGGTGCGGCCGTCGATGCGCTTGCCGTCCTTCAGGATGGCGCCACGCACGATTTCGGCTTCCAGCTTCTTGGTCAGCTTGATGCCGGCCATCACGGTCTGGGCGTCGAGGCCGTCGGCCGCGAACTGGGCCTTCGCCTTGGCGCGGGCTTCGTTCAGCGCGTTCGAGCGGGCCGACTTGTCGGTCAGCTTGTAGGCGGCGGTGATGTCCTTGCCGATCAGCTTCTTCAGCTTCTTCTTTAGATCTTCCAGATCATCGCCCTTGGCAACTTCCCACGGATCCTTGGCAGCCTTTTCCGCCAGGTCGATGATCGCGTCGACGACCTTCTTGCTGGCTTCATGGGCGAACAGGACGGCGCCCAGCATGACGTCTTCCGACAGTTCCTTGGCTTCGGATTCGACCATCATCACCGCGTTGCCGGTGGCGGCGACGACCAGGTCGAGTTCGCCGGCCTTCACTTCGTCAAGGCTCGGGTTCAGCTGATATTCGCCATCCTTGTAGCCGACGCGCGCGGCGCCGATCGGCCCCAGGAAGGGCACGCCCGACAGGGTCAGCGCGGCCGAAGCGGCGATCATCGCCACAATGTCAGGCTCGCTTTCGCCGTCGAAGCTCAGAACCTGAGCGATGACGTTGATTTCGTTATAGAAACCTTCAGGGAACAGCGGGCGGACCGGACGGTCGATCAGGCGGGAAACCAGCGTTTCCTTTTCCGTGGCGCCGCGTTCACGCTTGAAGAAGCCGCCGGGAATGCGACCGGCGGCCGAATATTTTTCCTGATAATGGACGGTCAGCGGGAAGAAGTCCTGCCCTTCCTTCACCGACTTGGCGGCGGTCACGGCGCAGAGCACCACGGTTTCGCCATAGGTCGCCAGCACGGCGGCGTCAGCCTGACGCGCGATACGGCCTGTTTCGAGGGTCAGCGTCTTGCCGCCCAACTCGATTGATACCTTCTTTACATCGAACATAGAATTTTCCTTCGCCCACCTGGCCCTATTGCCGGGCGGGGCCTGTGATGCGGGCTAACCGGCCCGCTGCGGTGTCGGGGCATCGTGTGGCCCCTGAGATGAAACGGGTCGCCGGATTGCGCCCCTTCCAGAATCGGAAACGGCCCCGAATGGGGCCGTCCCTTTGTAGCAGGCTTACTTGCGCAGGCCCAGCTTGGCGATGAGGTCGGTGTAACGCGCCCCATCCTTCTTCTTCAGATAGTCCAGCAGCGAACGGCGCTTGTTGACCAGCATCAGCAGGCCGCGACGGCTGTGGTTATCCTTGTGATGCGACTTGAAATGCTCGGTCAGGTTGGTGATGCGCTCCGTCAGGATCGCAACCTGGACTTCCGGCGAACCGGTGTCGCCTTCAACGCGGGCATATTCCTTGATAAGCGCTTCCTTGCGCTCGGCAGTGATCGTCATCTGTCTTCTTCCTTCGGCATCAGGTTAAATCCACGCACGACCCGGATGTCTCCGTCCTGCGCTTCGACCAGCGCCACGGGAATGACCCCGTCTAACGCCAGATGAAGGCCGGTGGCAATGGCGTGACCGACAAGCACCTTCCCCTGTCGGAGAGCCAGCGCATCATCGGGAGAGACTGCAAGAGCCGGGATGTCGTCCAGCCCTGCGGTCAACGGCAGCATAAGTCCGCCGATTGCGCCGCCCCTAGCAGCTTCGTCCAATTTGTCCAGCGAAATCGCGGTTTCCAGGGTGAACGGCCCGGCCTTCACCCGGCGCAGCATGGTGACATGGCCGACCGTGCCGAGCGCTAGCGATATATCGCGAGCGAGGGAGCGGATATAGGTGCCCTTGGAAACATGGGCGGTCAGGGTGATGGAAGCGAGCGCCCCCTCCTCCGTTCGGTTCGAGCTTGTCGAGAACCCTTGCGCGCCGTTCTCGACAAGCTCGAACCGAACGGAGGTCAGCCTGTAAATGGTCACGCTGCGCAGCTTCATTTCCACCGCCTCCCCCTTTCGGGCGAGGTCATAGGCGCGCTGGCCGTCGATCAGGATGGCGCTGTAGGCGGGCGGCGTCTGTTCGATGGGACCAGTGAAGCGCGGAAGGACGGCCTCCACATCGGCCAGCGTGGGGCGGTGGTCGCTTTGCGCAATCACTTTTCCTTCCAGATCGAGCGTGTCGGTCTGCGCGCCGAATTCGATCGTGAAATCATAGATTTTGTCGCTGTCGAGCATCCGGCCGGCCAGCTTGGTCGCCTCCCCGATCGCGATCGGCAGCACGCCGGTCGCCAGCGGATCGAGCGTGCCGCCATGGCCGACCTTCCACTTTTCGGCGCCCCCCAGCACCTCTCTTTGCGTGCGCAGCGCGCGCTTGACCGCGCTGACCGCCTGCGTCGAGCCAAGGCCAAGGGGTTTGTCGAGGATGATCCAGCCGTGCATGGCGGCGGCCCTTATCCCTGCGCGACCAGCCTGTCACGCCATTCGTCGGCGAGGATGGAATAGATGATGGTGTCGCGGACATGGCCGGTCCAGGTGATCCGTTGTTTCCGCAGCACGCCTTCGCGCACCGCGCCCAGCTTCTCCACCGCCTTTTGCGACCGGACGTTGCGGACGTCGATGCGAAATTCGATGCGGGTGAAGCCGCAGTCCAGCGCCCGACCGATCAGCAAAGGCTTGATCCGGCTGTTCAGGCCGGTGCCGCGCGCGGCGGGGGCCATATAGGTGCCGCCCAATTCCAGGGCATTGTCTTCGGGATGGAGGTGCAGATAGCCCGACATGCCGACCGCAACGCCATCGGCGTGGATCAGGAAGGGGCAGCGATCCGGGTTGGCGATGGTCGCGTCAAAGGCGGCGTCGAAATCCGCGCCGGCCCAGCGGCTGGGATAAATATCCCATACCGGGTCATCAGCCGGACAGATCGCGCGCAATTCTTCCCGATGTTCTGCGCGCAATTGCTCCAGAGAAAGGCCCGGCACGTCGATCGGCGCAAGCAGCTGGTCGATCCGGTTCATCGCTGCATCTGCTCCACGAAATGGCGGCGGCACAGCGCCACATAGCGGTCATTGCCGCCAATTTCGGTCTGGTCGCCCTGTCGGATCGCCCTGCCCTGCGCGTCGACACGCAGGTTCATGGTCGCCTTGCGCCCGCATTCGCAGATCGTCTTGATCTCGCTGAGCGTGTCGGCCAGGCCCAGCAAGGCGGCGCTGCCGGGGAAAAGCTGACCCTGAAAATCGGTGCGGATGCCATAACACAAGACGGGAATGCCCAGCCGGTCAGCCACACCGCCCAATTGCCACACCTGCGCTTCGCCCAAGAACTGCGCCTCGTCCACCAGCACGCAGGAGAGCGGCGTGGCGGCATGCTGCGCGGCGATGGCGGACAGCATGTCGGTTGCAGCGTCGAACAGATGCGCCTGGGCCTCCAGCCCGATGCGCGACACGATCCGGCCATGGCCATAACGATCGTCCAGCGCGGCGGTCCACAGCATCGTGTCCATGCCGCGTTCGCGATAGTTGAAGTCCGATTGCAGCAGCGTGGTCGATTTGCCCGCATTCATCGAGCTATAGTAGAAATAGAGTTTCGCCATATTGGGGCGGTCTAAAGCGATTTCGAGGCGGATGGAACATCCGCCGACTCGGAATCATCAGATCAGCGAAGCTAAATCGCGACAATCAAAGACTATCGCATTGTCGGAGCAACGCCAGCAAGGAAACGGACCAGCGCGTCGGCAAGGGCAATACGCTTGTCGGAAAAACTATGGTCGGTCGGCCAGACCATCAGCCGCGTGCCCGGATTGGCGCCCTGCGCATCGGCGGCGGCCTTGCGCGCCATGGCGCCGATGCCCCGATCCGCGCCGATCATCGTCAGCGGCCGACGGCCATAGCCGGCAAGGCGGCGGCCCAGATCGAACTTCGCGCCGTCCGCCTTGATCTCGCCGGTCAGGCTGTCATAGGTCGCGCCGTTGAGCGGCGGCAGGTCGCCGGCCACTTCGGCTTTCCAGACCGCTTCGCCTTCCGGCGTGGCGAGTGCGGCGACGGTCTGCGCCGGATCCCAGGGATCGATCAGGAACAGGCCGGCGACGCGCGGTTCGGCGGCGGCGGCATCGGCCGCCATGAAGCCGCCCATGCTGTGTCCGGCCACCACGATCGCGCTGGTGTCGATGCGATATTTCGCCACGGCCGAGGGCTGCTGGAGGAATTGCAGCGCGGCGAAGGCGTCCTGCGACGCATGGCCGAAGGAGAAGGTGCCGGGGCTGCCCCAGGAACCACGATAATGAAGGGTCAGGACGTTCCATCCGGCGCGCCGCGCGGCCTGCGCCAGATCAAGATTCTGCTCATTGCCGGGAAAGCCGTGGAGCAGCAGCAGCGTGGGGTGCGTGCCGGAGCCTGCGGCGGTATACATGACCGCGTTCATGGCGCCATCCTCGACCGGGATAACAAAGGCGCTCATGCCGGCGGGGTAAGCCGCGTCGGGCCTAGGATCGGCGATGACGGCGGGGTGGATGGCGGGGTCTTTGGCGAGGGCGGGCGTGATTGCGCAAGACAGAAGCGCACAAGACAACCAGAAAGCCCGCATGATTATTCCCCGTTTTTATATCAAGGTAATGACGGCAACGGGCGGGGAAACCCCCGCCAGTTTTTCCATCCGCCGGTCGAATGTCAGAAAGCCGTCGGTATCGCCAGCCATCGACAGATGCATCATGTCCGCAAAATCCGCGCCGGCCGCGAAGCGATCCAGCACCCAATGCATAGCGATCGGAAATCCGATTGCTTCTGGCAAATCTATGACCTCCCGGAAGGCCGTTTCGATCCGCGGGCGCGACCAATTATAGCTAGCGCGCAAGACCCATTCGGTTTCTATCGCCACTGTTGGCAGCAGCACAAATCCCTGACTGATGTGCGCAGCCGCCAATTCAGCCTGAGCGAGGTCATCGCCAGTCAGAAAGCGGACCAGTACATTGGTGTCGATGGCTGCTGCCATCAGTCCTTCCGGTCGCGAAACATCTGCGCAATCGCCTCGTCCATCTCTTCAATGGAAACCGGCGGACCTTGATGCTGGTAGCGCGCCCGGATGCCGGCCATGATCTCTTCGAAACTGCGACCGGACTTCTTATGCTGAGGCTTGAGCAGCACGCCGCCAGCCATAGGCACGACATCAAGCACCTGACCCGGCGCAAGGCCCAGCTGATCGCGCACATCCTTGGGGATGACGACCTGGCCTTTGGCCGACAGGGTGGTCTTGGCGTTCATGACGGTAAGATGCGTCTTACCGCAAACGAAGTCAATCTTCGCCCTCGTCCGGGGTCAGGTCGCGGGCGACCTTGGGATCGCGCAGCAGCTTGTCGATATGGCTGCCCTCATCAAAGCTTTCGTCGGCCAGGAATTTGAGCTTCGCCGCATATTTGAGGCGAATGCGGTGCGCGACTTCGCGCTGGAGATAGGCGGTGTTGGTGCGCAGCGCCTTCAGCACCGCCTCCTCATCCTGCCCCAGCAGCGATTTGATGAAGACGGTGGCGTGGCGCAGGTCGGGCGACATGCGCACTTCGGTGACGCTGACGACATGCTTTGCCAGCACATCATCATGCACATCGCCGCGTTGCAGAATGTCCGAGAGGACATGGCGCACCTGTTCGCCCACGCGCAGCAGGCGGACGGAGGGGCCTTCGGGTTGGTTCGACATAGTACCTCCCCTCCCGCTTGCGGGAGGGGCCGGGGGTGGGCTCTTCCCACCGGCCATAACAATATAGGAGAGGGCGAGCCCACCCCCTACCCCCCTCCCGCAAGCGGGAGGGGGAATATTGAATTACAGCGTGCGGGCGCGTTCCTCGACTTCGAACAGTTCGAGCGTATCGCCGACCTTGATGTCGTTGGTGTCCTGAAGGACCGCACCGCATTCCATGCCGGCGCGTACTTCGGACACGTCGTCCTTGAAACGGCGGAGCGAGGCGATGTTGGTGCGCGACACGATGACATCGTCGCGGGTGAGGCGCGCCGACAGACCCTTGCGGATGATGCCGTCGAGGACGAGCAGACCAGCCGCCTTGTCCTTCTTGCCGGCCGGGAACACCTGAAGCACTTCGGCGCGACCCACGATCGTTTCGATGCGTTCGGGCGCCAGCTGGCCCGCCATTTCGCCACGCACTTCTTCAAGAAGGTCGTAGATCACATCATAATAGCGCAGCGAAATTTTCTCGCGCTCCGCCAGCTGACGCGCCTTGGCGTTGGGACGGACGTTGAAGCCGATCAGCGGCGCGCGGCTGGCGGCGGCCAGCGTAACGTCGCTTTCGGTGATCGCGCCGACACCCGAATGCAGGATGCGCACCTTGATCTCGTCGGTCGAAATCTTGTTGAGCGACGATACGATCGCTTCGACAGACCCCTGCACATCGCCCTTCACCACCACCGGATATTCGATAACCTTGGTGCTGAGCGCCGAGAACATATTCTCGAAGCTGGTGGGCGCAGCCGTGGTGCGCTTGCGGGTCGCCAGTTCCTGACGATAGGCGGCGACTTCGCGGGCGCGGGCTTCGTTTTCGACAACGGTGAGCTGATCGCCCGCCATCGGCACGCCCGACAGGCCCAGCACCTCGACCGGGGTCGAGGGACCGGCAAGCTTCACCTGCTGCCCCTTGTCATTGATCATCGCGCGGACCTTGCCGCTTTCCGACCCGATGACGAAGGTGTCACCGATCTTGAGCGTGCCCTTGCGGACCAGCACGGTGGCGACGGCGCCACGGCCCTTGTCCAGCTGCGCCTCGATCACATTGCCTTCGGCGGCGCGATCGGGGTTGGCGGTCAGTTCCATGACTTCGGCCTGGAGCAGGATCTTTTCGATCAGTTCGTCAAGGCCGGTCTTCTTGAGCGCCGACACTTCCACGTCCTGAACGTCGCCGCCCATATCCTCGACCACGACCTCTTCGCTCAGCAGGCGCTCACGCACCTTCTGCGGATTGGCTTCGGGCTTGTCGCACTTGTTGATCGCAACGATCATCGGCACGCCAGCGGCCTTGGTGTGGTTGATGGCTTCCACCGTCTGCGGCATCAGACCGTCGTCGGCCGCCACCACCAGGATGACGATGTCCGTGACGTTGGCGCCGCGGGCGCGCATTTCCGAGAAAGCTTCGTGGCCCGGCGTATCGAGGAAGGTGATGACGTCACCGCCCTTGGTCTTCACCTGATAGGCACCGATATGCTGGGTGATGCCGCCGCTCTCGCCGGCAACCACATCGGTCCCGCGCAGCGCGTCGAGCAGCGAGGTCTTGCCATGGTCGACATGGCCCATGATGGTGACGACAGGCGCACGGGGCTTGAGCGTTTCGAACGCGTCAATCTCGCCTTCCATGCCGATTTCGACGTCGGCGTCGGACACGCGCTGGATGCGGTGGCCAAATTCTTCCACCAGCAGTTCCGCCGTATCCTGATCGATCGACTGGTTGAGCGTGACGGCGGTGCCCATCTTGAACAGCGACTTGACCAGATCCGCGCCCTTTTCGGCCATACGGTTGGCAAGTTCCTGAACGGTGATGCTTTCAGGCACGATCACGTCGCGGCTCTGCTTTTCGCGCGTCTTCGACCCGCCCGAATAATGGGCGCGACGTTCCTTTTCGCGAGCGCGCTTGAGCGCGGCGAGCGAGCGGGCGCGCGCGCTGTCGTCATCGGCCAGCGCCTTGGTGACGGTCAGCTTGCCAGCCTGGCGACGATTATCCTCGCCCTTCTTGGCGCGATCGGGCTTGGCCGGTTCGGGACGCTTGATCGGCGCGACCGGGGTAAAGCGGCGCGGCGGCGGCATGGTGGACGCCGTGGTCGCAGGCTTCGCTTCGGCAGCGGCGGGCGCAGCGGGCGCCGCTTCGGGCGCGGCAGCAACAGGCGCAGCCTCTTCCACCGGCGCAGGCGCGGGCGCCTTTGCAGCTTCCTCGGCGGCCTTTGCGGCTTCTTCAGCCTGACGCGCGGCTTCCGCCTCGGCATTTTCGGCGGCCTGGCGATTTTCTTCGGCGCGACGCTTTTCTTCTTCGCTGGCGGCAAGGCGCGCGGCGTCTTCACGACGACGAGCATCCTCCAACGCGTTCATGCGGGCTTCTTCCGCCTCGCGCAGCAGCTTTGCCTGCAATTCCTGACGCGACATCAGGCTTTGCGGCGGGGTGTGGCGCACCGGCGCAGGCTGCGGGGCGCGCGCCTGCGGCTGTTGCGGCGCGGGTGCGGCCGGACGGGGCGCTGCGGGCGCAGGCGCCGATTCGGTCTGGGGCGCAGCCGCAGGAGCGCCACCGGTCGTCTCACCGGGCTTGCCCAGGACGCGGCGCCGCTTCACCTCAACCACGACCGTATTCTTGCGGCCATGGCTGAACTGCTGCTGCACCTGGCCGGATTCGACGGTCCGCTTGATGCCCAGCGGCTTGCGACCCAGAACCGGCTTGTCTTCCTTGCTGTCACTCATATGATCGAACTTAACCCTTCACTTCCGCTTCGGCCGGATAGGCCCGCCGACGCCCTATATTCTTCGATGCCGTTCCGGCCCTTGCCCGTCAGAGCGATATGCTCATTCCAGAACGCCCGGCGCATCAGCGGAGACATGCTCCCCATGCACGGACGCTCCGTTAGCGCAACCCAGATAGCTTTCCAAGCGGCCTATGGCCGCGCGCAGGCGCGAAGCTGCCCGCGAGTCGGTCACCGCGATATGGACGACATTGTCGCGCCCCATTGCCATAGATAGGGCATCGCGGTCCACAGGCAAGGTGACACCCGCCAAATCCGTGCCTTCCGCTTCCTGGCCGACGCGCAGCGCCTGATCCAGTTTACGGTTGCCGTCCGCCGCCGCATCGGCGGCATGAAGCAGCAACTGCACCTGCCCCTTGCGACAGGCGACGTCGATCTTTTCCGATCCGGTCAGAACCATCGACGCCTTCGCTTCCAGCCCCAGCCGGTCGAGCAGCGCCTTGCGCAACCCATCCTCGATCAGAGCCGGCAAATTTTCTGGAATCTGAAGGTCGCCATCCTTGAAGGAGCGCGCCAGCGCGCCGCGCAGCTTGCCCTTGGCCAGGGCAGTTTCAAGCTCCGCGCGCGACACGCCGACCCAGGCGCCCCGCCCCGGCGCCTTGGCGCGGATGTCGGGGAGCACCTGTCCTTCCGGGCCAATAGCCAGCCGGATCAGCGTTTCGGGATCGGCGCGGTCGCCGCTCAATATGCATTTGCGTTCGGTCATTTTTCCTCCCCGGCACGGGGAGGTGGCAGGCCGCAGGCCTGACGGAGGGGGCTCGCCCCGCCGCACACCCCCTCCACCACTCGCTGCGCGAGCGGTCCCCCTCCCCGTACCGGGGAGGAGTGAGGTTGCAATGTTGGAGTGTTTATTCTCTCATCGGGGAGTGTCCGCAACATAGGCGTCCTCCCTTGATGGAGGGAAAGAAACGACAGCCGTCCGCTGCCCCGGCCGCTCGCAGAGCGACCAGGTGAAATCAGCAAGACGGGTGTCGGTTGCAATCATGGAGACTTAGGCTTCCTCTTCGAACCAGTGGGCGCGGGCGGCCATGATGATCTCATTGCCCTGCTCGTCGGACAGGCCATAGGCCGCCAGGATGCCGCCCTTGTCGTCGCTGTTGCTGTCAGACTTGCGACGGCGCTGATCGATGCGCTTCTTCTGCACCAGTTCGTCGGTGGCGAGGTCTGCAAGGTCGTCCAGCGTCTTGACGCCCGCCTTGCCCAGCGTGACCAGCATCGCTTCGGTCAGATGCGGCATGTCGGCCAGAGCATCCTCGACGCCCAGCGCCTGACGCTCTTCGCGATTGGCCTGCTCGCGCCGCTCCAGCGCTTCCTGCGCGCGGCTCTGCAATTCGGCGGCCAGTTCCTCGTCGAAACCTTCGATCGCGGCCAGTTCGTCCACCTCGACATAGGCGACTTCTTCCAGCTCGCCAAAGCCTTCGGCAACCAGCAGCTGCGACAGGGTTTCGTCCACGTCCAGTTCGTTCTGGAACATTTCGGAACGGGCGACAAATTCCTTCTGGCGCTTCTCGCTGGCGTCAGCCTCGGTCATGATGTCGATCGCCTTACCGGTCAGCTGGCTGGCGAGGCGGACATTCTGGCCGCGACGGCCGATGGCGAGCGAGAGCTGATCGTCAGGCACGACGACTTCGATGCGCTCTTCTTCCTCATCGATGACGACACGGGCGACCTGAGCGGGCTGAAGCGCGTTGACGACGAAGGTGGCCGTGTCTTCCGACCAGGGGATGATGTCGATCTTTTCGCCCTGCATTTCCTGCACGACGGCCTGAACGCGGCTGCCCTTCATGCCGACGCAGGCCCCGACCGGATCGATGCTGCTGTCGCGGCTGATGACGCCGATCTTGGCGCGAGAACCCGGATCGCGGGCGGCGGCCATGATGGTGATGACGCCGTCATAGATTTCTGGGACTTCCTGCGCGAACAGCTTCTTCATGAATTCAGGATGCGCGCGGCTGAGGAAAATCTGCGGGCCGCGATTTTCGCGGCGCACGTTCAGCACGACCGAACGGATGCGGTCGCCGACGCGGACGACTTCGCGCGGGATCTGCTGATCGCGGCGGATCACGCCTTCGGCGCGGCCCAGATTGACGACGACATGGCCAAATTCGACCGACTTGACGACGCCGGTGATGATCTCACCCACGCGGTCCTTATATTCGTCATACTGGCGCTCACGCTCGGCGTCGCGGACCTTCTGGAAGATCACCTGCTTGGCCGACTGGGCGTCGATACGGCCGAGGTCAATCGCGGGCAGCGGATCGACGATGAAGTCGCCGACGACAGCGTCCTTCTTCAGCTTGGCGGCCTGCTTGAGGTCCACCTGCTTGAAATAATCCTCGACCGTTTCGACCACTTCAACCACGCGCCACAGGCGCAGGTCGCCGCTGTCCGGGTCCAGCTTCGCGCGGATGTCGTTTTCGGCGCCGTAGCGGGCGCGCGCGGCGCGCTGAATCGCGTCTTCCATCGCCTCGATGACGATGGCCTTGTCGATCATCTTTTCGCTGGCCACCGAATTGGCGATGGCGATCAGTTCGGCCCGATTGGCGGAAATGGCGTTGGCCATGACTTTATGAACCCTTATTCTTCGGTTTCAAATTCATCCGCCCCATCGGAAGAGAGCGGCATGGTAGCAGAAATCAGTCGATCGGTCAGCAACAGCTTGGCTTCGCCGACCAGAGCGAATGGAATGGACACATCCCCGACCTTGGCGTCGGTAAAGAGAATATCCTCCCCCTCCACGCCGTTCAGAATGCCGCGAAAGCTCTTGCGCCCCTCGACCAGTTCGGTCGCGGCGATCTTTGCCTCATGCCCGGCCCATTCCTGAAAGTCGTGCAGGCGGGTCAGCGGCCGGTCGATGCCGGGCGAACTCACTTCCAGACGATAGGCTTCCTCGATCGGGTCGGCTTCATCCATCACGTCCGAAATGCGGCGCGAGATGGTGGCGCAATCTTCGATCACCAGCTGCTTGGTCTTCGGGTTTTCGGCCATGATCTGAAGCGTATATTCATCACCCGACCCGAACAGTTTGATGCGCACGAGGTCAAAGCCCAAAGCCTTCACTTCGGGTTCGATCAATGCGGTCAGTTCGGCGATGTCCGCCATGCAGTCTCCATGAACCAGATATGTGCGTCTTCCGCGCCGCGAGCTGGTGCCCGCGACCCTGACATGTTTGACGATGTAAGGAAGCATTGCCGATATAGGCGTGGTGCGAATAATCTGCAACAACATTCGACCGCAATCATTTTCCGCGCATTATCCGCGCGCTAACCCGCCGCAAATGCCCGATGATGGAGATATATATATGCGCCATATCACGCTTGCCGCCCTGCCCCTGTTGCTGATCGCCTGCTCGGGGGATGGGGCCAACAGCCAGACGACAGCGGCGGCCGAAAAGCCGTTCAAGACGTCGGTCATCGCCGACTTCGATTCGCCTTGGGCCATGACATTCCTGCCAGACGGCCGCGCGCTGGTGACGGAGAAAGCGGGCGAGATGATCCTGTTCGATCCCGGCAACGGCACCAAGATCCCGATTGCCGGCATCCCCAAGGTCGACAGCGCCGGGCAGGGCGCGCTGATGGACGTGGTGCTTTCCCCGACCTTCGCCAGGGACAAGGCGGTCTATTTCAGCTTTTCGGAGGAACGCGACGGGTTGAAGGGCGTGGCGTTGGCCAAGGGCGCATTTCATCAGGCGAGCGACGGGACGACGAAGCTGGACGGCGTGCAGATCATCTTCCGCGCCAGCCCCTATGTCGAGGGCGATGGCCATTATTCGGGCCGCATCGCCTTTTCCCCCGATGGCAAATATCTGTTCTTCACCAATGGTGAACGGCAGAAATTCGATCCGGCGCAAGACCCCAAATCGACTTTGGGCAAGGTGCTGCGCCTCAATCCGGACGGCACGCCGGCGGCCGGCAATCCGCTCGCCGCCAAGGGCTTCACCCCCGCCATCTGGTCCTACGGCCATCGCAACCTGCTGGGGCTGGCCTTCGACAAGGATGGCCGTTTGTGGGAACAGGAAATGGGACCGCAAGGCGGGGACGAGGTCAATCTGATCAAGCCGGGCCTCAACTATGGCTATCCCAATGTGTCGAACGGCAGCCATTATGACGGCCGCGACATTCCCGACCATGCGCCAGGCGATGGCTATGAAGCGCCCAAAGTCAGCTGGAACCCGGTGATTTCGCCGGGCGGCCTGCTCTATTATAGCGGCGCGGCCTTCCCGATGTGGAAGGGATCCTTGTTCATCGGCGGGCTTTCCAGCCAGAGCCTGGTAAGGGTGAAGCTGGACGGCGAAAAGGCGGAAAAGGCCGACCAATGGGACATGGGCGCACGCATCCGCGAGGTCGAACAGGGACCGGACGGCGCATTGTGGCTGCTGGAGGATGGCGGCAAATCGCAGGGCCGCATGCTGAAGCTGACGCCTGTGAGTTGAACCGCAAAAGATGTGGCCGCCGGAGCGGTGCTGATCGCAAGTGCGGGGGCGCTGGCTGTCGGCCTTTGCATGATGATTTCATTATTGTCCTGACGCCCCCTACCGCACCGCACAATGACGCCTATTTAGCGCCTGTCCCATCGCTAATTCCGGAGCCATCATGAGCGGTCCCAAGCTGTTTCAGCCCTTCCATGTCGGCGGCCTGCGCCTCGACAATCGCATCGTCATCGCGCCCATGTGCCAATATTCGGCAGTCGATGGCGAGATGACCGACTGGCATCTGATGCATCTGGGCCAATTGGCCCAATCGGGCGCGGCGCTGCTGACGATCGAGGCGACCGCCGTGCTGCCCGAAGGGCGCATATCCTACGCCGATGTCGGATTGTGGGACGACCGCACGCAGGCGGCGATGAAGCGGATGCTGGACGGCGTGCGCGCCCATAGCGACATGCCGATCGCGATCCAGCTTGGCCATGCCGGGCGCAAGGCGTCTACGCAGGTGCCGTGGAAAGGCGGCGCGCAGATCGCGCCCGACCATGACGATGGATGGCGGACGGTCGCCCCATCCCCCCTGCCCTTTACGCCGGGCACCCATGCGCCGATGGCGTTGGACAGAGCGGGGATCGACCGGCTGCGCGACGCTTTCGTCGCGGCAGCGAAGCGGGCCGACAATCTGGGGATTGATGCGATCCAGCTGCATGGCGCGCATGGCTATCTGCTGCATCAGTTCCTTTCGCCCCTCTCCAATCAGCGCGACGATGAGTATGGCGGTGCCCTCGAAAATCGCATGCGGTTGCCGCTGGAGATTTTCGATGCGGTGCGCGCGGCCTTTCCGGCGGACAAGGCGGTGACGATGCGCGTGTCAGGCACCGACTGGGTGGCAGGCGGCTGGGACATCGACCAGACGATTGCCTTTGCGCACGCGCTGGAGGCGCGCGGGTGCAGCGCCATCCATGTGTCGAGCGGGGGCCTTGACCCGCGACAGGATATTCCGGTGGGGCCAAGCTATCAGGTGCCGCTCGCCCGCGCGGTGAAGCAGGCGGTCGATATGCCGGTGATCGCCGTGGGCCTGATCACCGACTATGAGCAGGCCGAGGCGATCGTGGGCACCGGCGACGCGGACCTGATCGCGATCGCGCGCACCATCCTTTATGATCCGCGCTGGCCCTGGCATGCCGCCGCCCATCTGGGCGCGAGCGTGAAGGCTGCGCCGCAATATCTGCGTTGTCAGCCGCGCCAATATCGGCACCTGTTCGACGCGCCGAAGGCCTGAAACGAAAAACGGGGCCGATTGGCCCCGTTTTTTTTAGAGCGCGCTGCGTAAAATTTGACGCAAGTCGCGCGCTCTAAGCTTTTTGTTGTCGCATCGTTTTAGGCGGAAAACCGGTTCCCACTTTTCCGCACGATGCTTTTACACCAGTCGGCTCTGCTTGACCGCCGCCGCAATGAAGCTGGCGAAGAGCGGGTGCGGATCGAACGGCTTGGATTTCAGTTCCGGGTGGAACTGCACGCCCACGAACCAGGGATGGTCGGGCCGTTCGACGATTTCGGGCAGCGTGCCGTCCGGCGACATGCCCGAGAAGATCAGACCGCCCTTTTCCAGCGGTTCGCGATAGCTGGCATTGACTTCATAGCGATGGCGATGCCGTTCGCTGATGTCGTTGCTGCCATAGATGCCCGCGACCACGCTGTTGCCGGTCAGCTTGGCGGGATAGGCGCCCAGACGCATGGTGCCGCCCAGATCGGTTTCGGCGGTCCGCTGTTGCAGGCCTTCCTTGCTCATCCATTCGGTGATGAGGCCCACGACCGGCTCGGACGTTTCGCCAAACTCGGTGGTCGAAGCGTCGGCAATGCCCGCCGTGTTCCGCGCGCCCTCGATGCAGGCCATCTGCATGCCGAGGCAAATGCCGAAGAAGGGCACATTGCGTTCGCGTGCGAACTTGACCGATTCGATCTTGCCTTCCGACCCGCGCACGCCAAAGCCGCCGGGGACCAGAATGCCGTGCATCGGTTCCAGGCTGGCGACGATGTCGTCGCCCTTCTCGAACAGCTCCGCGTCGATCCACTTGACGTTGACCTTCACCCGGTTGGCCAGGCCGCCATGGTTCAGCGCCTCATAGAGCGACTTGTAGGCGTCGAGCAGGCCGACATATTTGCCGACCACGCCGATCGTGACTTCGCCTTCCGGGTTCTGGCGACGATCCATGATGTCGTCCCAGCGGTCCATCTTGGGCGCGGGCGCATCATTGATGCCGAACGCGCGCAGCACTTCGGCGTCCAGCCCTTCGGCATGATATTGATGCGGCACGGCATAGATGCTGCTGGCGTCGAGCGCGGGGATGACCGCTTCGGGACGGACGTTGCAGAACAAGGCGATCTTCTTGCGTTCGCTGTCGGGCAGCGGATGTTCGCAACGGCAGAGCAGGATGTCCGGCTGGATGCCGAGCGAGGTCAGGTCGCGCACGCTGCGCTGGGTCGGCTTGGTCTTCAGCTCGCCCGCCGCCGCAATGTACGGCACCAGCGTCACATGGACGAAGATCGACTGGCCGCGATCCAGATCATTATGGAGCTGGCGAATCGCTTCCATGAAGGGCAGCGATTCGATGTCACCCACCGTGCCGCCGATTTCGCACAAGACGAAGTCGAGGTCTTCGGTGTCGGCGGTGGCGAACGCCTTGATCTCGTCCGTGACGTGCGGGATGACCTGCACGGTCGCGCCCAGATAATCGCCGCGCCGTTCGCGCTGAATGATCGTCTGATAGACGCGGCCCTGCGTCACATTGTCCGACTGACGCGCCGAGACCCCGGTGAAACGCTCATAATGGCCAAGGTCGAGGTCGGTTTCCGCCCCGTCGTCGGTCACATAGACCTCACCGTGCTGATAGGGCGACATGGTCCCCGGATCGACGTTGAGATAAGGGTCGAACTTCCGGATTCGCACACGGAAACCTCGCGCTTGCAGCAGCGCTGCGAGCGATGCGGCCATAAGGCCCTTGCCAAGCGAGGAGACCACGCCGCCGGTGATGAAAATATACCGCGTCATGGGAGGAGAGGCTTAGCCTTTCGGAACAACAAAGGGCAAGCGCGCGAATCCACGCGCGCTTAAAAAAAGATCGAAAGATCGGTGAAGTGGTTAGTTGGCGAGCGGAACCGCACCGTTGGACGCCGGAGCGGACGCGGCATTGCTGGCCGCACCCGCCAGCGGATCCGCGTTCGGCGTTGCCGGCGCGCTCTGCGTGGCCGGGGCCTGCTTCACCAGCGAGGTGTCGATGTCGCTGGGTGCATGGCGCACCGATGCGATGACCGCCATCACGATCGACAGCAGCACGAAGATGCTGGCGAGAACGGTGGTCGACCGGGTCAGGAAATCCGCCGCGCCGCGCGCCGACATCAGGCCGGCCGGGCTGCCGCCCACGCCCAGACCGCCGCCTTCCGACTTCTGCATCAGGATGACGGTGACCAGCAGGGCGGCGATGATCGCCTGCACGACAAGAAGGAAAGTGAACATTGCGGTTATATCTGTCCGGTGAAGGAGGGCGTTGGCGCGCACATAGCGATGATGAGGCGCGGGGGCAACCTGCCTGCCGGGAACTACACGGCATCCGTTCGCTTCGAGCGAAGTCGAGAAGCGGCCAGCACTGCGCCAGCGTTTCTCGACTTCGCTCGAAACGAACGGGTTTCGTGGGTTATCAGGCCGCAGCCGCCATGCGCTGGTCGGCGGCTTCGATGATCGGCGCGAATTTTTTGGCTGACAGGCTGGCGCCGCCCACCAGGCCGCCGTCGACGTCCGCGATCGCCATCAGGTCGGCCGCATTGTCGCCGTTCATCGATCCGCCATAGAGGATTCGCACCTTGTCCGCCTCTGCGCCGATCCGGCTGGCGAGCGCGGCGCGCAGGGCGGCGTGCATGGAGGCTACCGCTTCCATCGTGGGAATGCGGCCGGTGCCGATCGCCCAGATGGGTTCATAGGCGACCGCCAGCCAGTCGGCCGCCGCATCGTCGGGCAGCGACGCGAGCAGTTGATCGGCCACAACCTGTTCGGCCTTGCCTGCGTCCCGCACCGCCAGCGTTTCGCCCACGCACAGAATGACGTTGATGCCTGCCTGATGCGCGGCGGCCGATTTGGCGGCAATATCGGCATTGGTTTCGCCACGCGCCTCACGCCGTTCGCTGTGGCCGGTGATGACCCAGGTGGCGCCGGCTTCGGCCAGCATGTCGGCCGACAGCGATCCGGTATAGGCGCCGCTGATGTCCATATGGCAATTTTGCGCGCCGATGAACGCCGCCCCGCGCCGTTCCGATCCCGCCATGATCAGCGTGGCCGGCAGGCACAGCCCCACCTCCACCGACGGATGCGCAGCCGCGACACGGCCGATAGCCTCCACCTCGTCAAGATGCGCGCGCATCCCGTTCATCTTCCAATTGCCGACAACCAGCTTGCGCCTGCCCATCAATCTGTTTCCTTTTGATTATTGCTGCACGTCGCCCCCTGCCCCTCCGCCGCCGGGCGATTGCCCCTGGCGTCTCCTTCGAAAGCGCAGATTGCTGATATAAGCCGATGAACGGCGCTCACGCATTTGTCCAGTGCAAGCCTTGCCGCCGCGCGCATCCGCGCCTAAAGCGGGCCGCCTATACCGCCCGCAGTTCGGACAATTTCATGCTCTCTGTCTTTCGCCGCATCATCCATTCCAAGTTCGGCGCGCTGATCGCGATCCTGTTCCTTGGCGTTATCGCATCCGCCTTCATCATGGGTGACATCACCAGCGGCAAATTCGGCACCGGATCGCTGCTCGGCGGCAAGGCCGCTGCGAAGGCCAAGGGCTATGAACTGACAGAAGCGGAATTGCAGACGCAAGTGCAGCGCGCCTTTGAAAATGCGCGCCGGTCCAACCCGACCCTGCAGATGAGCGAGCTGATCGCGCAGGGCGGCATCGATCAGGTCTATGACGGGCTGGTCGCGGAACTCACGCTCAAGGCCTTTGCCAAGCAGCAGGGCGTGCATATCAGCAAGCGGCTGATCGACGCGCAGATTGCGCAAATTCCGGCCTTTCGCGACGCCGCCGGCAATTTCAGCCAGGATGTCTTCCGCCAGTTCCTGTCGCAACAGCGTATCACCGAAGCCCAGCTGCGCCAGGATTTTTCGGCGAGCATCCTGCAACGCCTTCTGCTGGCGCCGGTCGGCTTTGGCGTGAAGCTGACGGACAGCCAGACGCTGCCCTACGCCTCGCTGTTGCTGGAGGCGCGGCAGGGCACGGTGGCGGCGATCCCGGCGTTCGCTTTCCTGGATGAAAAAAGCCCGACCGACGCGCAGCTGAACAATTTCTACAAGAATAACAGCGCGCGCTTCACCATTCCCGAGCAGCGCCGCATCCGTTACGCCATTATCGACGCGGATCGCTTCGTGCAGGCGGCGCAGCCCAGCGATGCTGAAATCAGCGCCTATTATAATCAGAGCAAGACCGCTTATGCCGCCAAGGAAAGCCGCAGCGTCGAACAGCTGGTGCTGCCGACGCAGGCGGGCGCCAAGGCGATCGCCGATCAGGTGAAGGCCGGCAAGAGCCTGGCCGACGCCGCAAAGGGTGCTGGCCTTGCCGTATCGACGCTGGCCGACCAAAGCCGCGACGCGCTGACCGCATCCACCAGCAAGGCCGTGGCCGACGCCGCCTGGGCCGCAAAGCAGGGCGAACTGGTCGGGCCGGTGCGTGGATCGCTGGGCTGGCTGCTGGTCCGCGTGACCGCGATCAAGGACACGCCCGCTCGCCCGCTGACGGCGGTGCGCGAAGAGATCGTCACCACGCTGCGCGCCCAGAAGGAAAAGCAGCTGCTGAACGACTTCACCGGCAAGATCGAGGATGCGATCGCCGATGGCGGCACTTTCCAGGAAGTCGTCAAGGACAATGGCCTGACGCTGGAAACCAGCCCCGCCCTGCTCGCTACCGGCAAGCAGGTGAAGGATCAGGCTTATGATGCGCCCGCCGACATCAAGCCGCTGCTGACCCCGGTCTTCGCGATGAGCGCCGACGATGACGCGCAGCTGATCCCGATCACCGCCGACAAGCGCTATGCGCTGGCCGCGCCGGGCGAAATCATCGCCGCCGCGCCGCCGCCGCTGGCCGAAGTCAAGCAACTGGTGCTGGCGCAGTATAAGCTGAACGCGGGCAATGCGAAGGCGAAGGCGCTGGCCGCCCAGATTCAGGCGAAGGTCGCCAAGGGCATGAAGCTGGCCGATGCGATCGCACAGGCTGGGGTCAAGCTGCCCGCGCCGCAGACGCTGGGCGGCCGCCGCGCCGACATCATGCGCAGCCAGCAGCGTCCGCCCGCCGAAGTCGCCATGCTGTTCCAGATGGCCGAAAACAGTGTGAAGACGCTGCCGATCGGCCAGGATCGCGGCTATTTCGTCGTGCAACTGAACAAGATCGAGCGCGGCGACGCCAAGGGACAGTCCGCACTGCTCAATCAGGTGCGCACCCAGCTGGGCGAAGTGGTGGGCCAGGAATATGCCCAGCAGTTCGAACGCGCGGTCGAGAAGGATCTGAAGGTCAGCCGCAACCCCAACGCCGTGGCGCAGGCGCGTCAGGCCTTGTCGACCAACAACGGCAGCGACCAGTAACATGGCGGCGACCGGGGGCATGGACGGGATCGACTTTGCACGCGCGGCGCTGGCGCGCGGCGAATCTACGCTGGTGTGGCGGCGGCAGATTGCCGACACCGACACGCCGATTTCGGCGGCGCTCAAGCTGTTCGAACCCCATCGCGGCGATTATCTGCTCGAATCGGTCGAAGGCGGCGCGGTGCGCGGCCGGTACAGCCTGATCGGCCTTGCCCCCGACCTCGTCTTCCGCGCCAATGGCCAGAGCGCCGAGATCAACCGCCACTGGGCGAGCGATCGCGACGCCTTCATCCCTGAAAAGGCCGGCGCGCTCGATGCATTGCGCGCTTTGGTGGCGGAATGTCGGGCGGAAATGGACGGGGCGCTGCCGCCCGCGCTTGCCTGCCTGGTCGGCTATTTCGGTTATGAGACGGTGGGGCTGGTGGAAAAGCTGCCTCGCCCCGCCGCCAATCCGATCGGCGTGCCCGACATGCTGTTCGTGCGGCCGACCGTGATCCTGATCTTCGATCGCCTGGCCGATCAGCTCTATATCGTGTCGCCGGTGTGGAAGGGCAGCTTTGCCGATGCCGACAAGGCGATAGACAGCGCGCTGGAGCGGATCGACGCCGCCGCCGCGCGCCTCGCCGCGCCGCTGCCCGCCGCCACCGCCCCGGCCGAGATCGCCGATGTGGCGGTGACGCCGGTGCTGGAGCCGGGCCGCTATGCGCAGATGGTGGAGAAGGCGAAGGACTATATCGTCGCAGGCGATATTTTTCAGGTGGTGCTGGCGCAGCGTTTCACCAGCCCTTTCACCCTGCCCCCCATTGCGCTCTATCGCGCGCTGCGGCGGATCAATCCGTCGCCCTTCCTCTATTATCTCGACCTGCCCGGCTTCGCGCTGATCGGGTCGTCGCCCGAAATCCTGGTGCGCGCGCGCAATGGCGAAGTGACGATCCGCCCGATCGCCGGCACCCGCCCGCGCGGGCAGAATGCGGTCGAGGATGCGGCCAATCGCGAAAGCCTGCTCGCCGATCCCAAGGAACGGGCCGAGCATCTGATGCTGCTGGATCTGGGCCGCAACGATGTCGGCCGGGTGGCCAGCGCCGGATCGGTGACGGTCACGGAAAGCTACACCGTCGAATTTTACAGCCATGTCATGCACATCGTATCGAATGTGGTGGGCCGCCTGTCGCCGGAAAAGGACGCGATCGACGCGCTGTTCGCCGGCTTCCCGGCCGGCACCGTATCGGGCGCGCCCAAAGTCCGCGCGTGCGAGATCATTGCCGAACTGGAGCCGGAAACGCGCGGTGCCTATGCCGGCGGGGTCGGCTATTTCGGGCCGGACGGCAATATGGACAGCTGCATCGTGCTGCGCACCGCCGTGCTGAAGGATGGCGTGATGCATGTGCAGGCGGGCGCGGGCATCGTCGCAGATTCGACTGCCGACTATGAAGAACGCGAGACAGAAGCAAAGAGCGGCGCGCTGCTGGCCGCCGCCCGTGAAGCGGTGAACGTGGCGCGGGAGGCCGGGTTCGGGCAATAAGTCCGTTACCGACAGGCCCGCCATCCGGTCGCGCCCCGTTCCGCCTGATCCAGGTGGAAATGATCGCGATGGGCCGCATTATAGTCGGGCGACAGCACGGTCGAAAAAAGGTCGCAGGCCCCGTCCCGCGCCGCGCGCAGGAAGGCGGCGTCCTTCCCCTGCCCCTTCCAGTCGTTTAGCACGCTGATCTGCCGCCCGTCCTTCAGCACAAAGGCGGCGATGTCGATCGCATCGGCGGTGGCATGTTCGCTATAATCGCCCTGACTGCGGCCGTACATGCGGCGACAGCTATAGCTGCCGAAATGGCGGATGGTGCGGACGGGCTGGCCGTAGATGCGCTGGGCGGCGGGCTGAACCACTTGCCATTCCCATAGCTTGAACGCGGCCACCACCGGACAGGATGGCGCGACGGATGCCGGCGCAAGGGTGATCGCGCCTGCCTCCGGCCGGAGCCGCACCGCATCGGCATAGGCGCACTGATCCGCGCCGCCGGGCTTCATCGCGACATGATCGACCCCGGCGCGATCCAGCAGCGCCTTGCACCGTGGCGCATCATTGGTCAGCGCGGCAAGCTTGCGCCCGGTGAACAGGCCCACCGGCTGGGCAAGGTCCAGATCAGTCCAGGGCAGATCCTGCGGCCTTTGCCGAAGCCAGGCATAGCCGAGGAACAGGAGGATCAACGCACCGCCCAGCAGGACGAGACGGCGCAGGGTCAGATGGAGTTTTCTCACCCCTCAAGCACGCAGAGCCTGCCCCATTGGTTCCGATGTGACCGGATAGCCCAGATGATCGGGGATGCAGAGATGCGTCTCCCCATTCCGCTCCTCCCGCCATGGGCGCACCTTCTCCACCGGGAAAGCGGCTGCATGCGCGACCAGATCGGCATAGGAGGCAAAGCCCGCCAGCCGCTCCAGATTGCGCCGGGTAGGGAAGATGATGCGCCCCTCTCCCGCGTCGCACCGCGCCAGCGTGTCGGCGGCGCTACTCCAGAAGAGGCGGACATTTTCGGTCGTGTCGACGCTCGCCACCTGCCGCTGCGGCGCGCGGGCGAGATAGAAGCGCGTGTCGAACACCCGTTTCGCCTGCTCGAACGGGGCAGGATGCCAGCGGGCGAAGGGCGTCAGAGCCTCCATATCCAATCCAAGACCATGGCGGTCTAGCAGATCGCCGAGCGGCCTGCCGTCATGCAATCCGTCGCGCAGGCGCAGCACGCTCGCCGCATCGACCGCGCCGGTCAGCCCGATCCCCAACCCTGCTTCCTCGATCGTTTCCCGGATTGCAGCGATGCGCCCGGCCGCTTCATCCTGGTCCAGCGCGCCGCCGATCCGCGCCGCCAGCGCATGGTCGGCCGGGTCCACCGCGCCGCCGGGAAAGACCAGCGCCCCTGCGGCAAAGGCCATGGTCGACGCGCGTTCCACCATCAGCAATTCCGGCAAGCCATCGGCCCGATCGCGCACGACCACCACCGTCGCGGCAGGACGGCCCGTATCAGCATCTTCTGTCATGAAAACCGCTCTAGGCGCTCGGGGCGCTGGCGGTAAAGTCCTTCGGTGCAACCTCATTGAGGAGGTTGGTGGAGCCTAGGGGGATCGAACCCCTGACCTCGTCATTGCGAACGACGCGCTCTCCCAGCTGAGCTAAGGCCCCGTAAAGGAGCGCTGCCTATAGGCGAGCAATTTGGCCCATGCAACGGTCTTTTGCGCAAAAAAGCGTGGGCCTTGTTAATCTCGATCAAGTCCGCGAAATGGCAGGGCTTTTGGCCGCGACAGGGCGGTGTTTCAGCCAGACATTACTCCTGCGTAACGCCCGGAACGATGCCCCTTTCCACCCATTGATGCAGCGACGACGCCGACAATGCGTCGCCAGCGACATAAGGAGATGGACGATGGGTTATCAAGGCGGACGCCGTTATGGCGAGGATCGCTATTCCACCGGCTGGGACCGGGGCGACCGGTATCGCACGCAACGCGACCCGCGCGAGGATCGCGGCTATCGCTACGGCACGCGCGGGCAATTTGGCGGACCCGATCTGCGCCGCCCCCCGGCCGATTATGATTATGAGGATCGCGGCTTCTTCGACCGGGCCGGCGACGAGATTCGTAGCTGGTTCGGCGATGAAGAGGCGGAGCGCCGGCGCGAATATGACGAATATTATAACCGCCCCTATGGCGACCCGCGCGACCAGTCGAGCCGGCTGGGCTTTGCGGCGGCGTCGGGCAACGACTATCTGCCCGGACGCGGCTTCGTACCCTATAGCGGCGAACGCAGCGGTTATGGCAGCGAGGATCATGGATCGCGCATCCGCAGCTATGGCCAGCAGCAGGAATATGGCGCGCATCACGACAGCAACTATTACGCCTGGCGCCAGCAAAGGATCGACGAACTGGACCGCGATTATCATGAATATCAGCGGGAGAATCGCGATCGCTTCAACAGCGAGTTCGGCACCTGGCGCACCCGTCGCGGCGAACAGCGGCAGGCCATCAACCAGGTGCAGGAGCATCAGGAAGTGGTCGGCAGCGATGGCGAGCATGTCGGCACGGTCGACAAGCTGCGCGGCGACCGCATCATCCTGACCAAGAATGACCAGGATGCCGGCGGCGTGCATCATTCCATCCCGTCGAGCTGGATCAAGTCGGTCGATGCGACCAAGGTGACGCTGGAAAAGACGGCCGAGCAGGCGCAGGACGCCTGGCGCACCGAGCGCGAACAAAATGCGCTGTTCGGCGACCGCGACCAGAATCGCTCAGACCGGACACGCGAGGGCTATGCTGGCTATTCCAGCAATTATGGCGGCACGCGCTATCGTTAAGGTTCGATAGACGCTGATTAAAAGAAGGCCCGGCGATCACCGCCGGGCCTTTTCGCATGGCAACTTGCGCCGGCCCGACGGAGCCTGCAAAGCAGGCCCCCGTCCCGCCGCGCGAGATCGCCATGCCGACCATCATCCTGCTGATCCTGTCCAACATCTTCATGACGATCGCCTGGTACTGGCATCTGAAGGGCGGGATGGAAAAGCCGATCCTGCTGGTCATTCTGATCAGCTGGGGCATTGCACTGATTGAATATTGTCTGGCCGTGCCCGCCAACCGGATCGGCTATGCGCATGGCTGGAGCGCGGGCCAGCTCAAGGTCGCGCAGGAAGCGATTGCGCTGATCATCTTTGGCGGCTTCATGGTTACGGTGTTGGGCGAACCGCTGCACTGGCGGCATCTGGCCGCCTTTGCCTGCATCATGGGAGCGGTCGGTTTTCTGTTCGTCGGGCGCGCCTGAACAGATCAGGATATGGCGCGCAATTCTTCAGGCATAAGATCACTGCTGGCGCCCTGACACGCGATGCGCGGGCGCGCGCTGTAGGTGCTGAACTGCTCCAGCGGCAGCGCCGTGCCGCAAAAGGCGCATTCCGCGACCATCCGGCCGACGATCCATTGCTGGCGGGTGCAGGAGGGACAGCGATTGGTCTCCCCTGCATGATAGAGCGGGCTGAAGCCCTTCGCGAAGGAGGGGCGGGCGTTTCCGAAAGCGATCTGCATGCGCGTCTTCCTCTATTGCCTGCGGATTCAACGCTTGAGACGCAAAAGGTTTCACTTGTGAACCAAAAGGCGGGCTCCATCCGATAGAAAGCCTCCGCACCTCTGCGCGCCTTCAGACCAGCCATAGGATGACGATCGTCTGTCGATGGCTGAACCCGGCAACACCCGACTGCACATTTTCGTGACGCGAGCGAATCCTTAGACAGAATTTATTTTCGGATCACAAATGGCCCAGTGCCGCGTTCATGCGCTTTCAAATATTATTTTTATTCCCCCTTCACAACGACCAACAAAATCCTTCGATTATGGTCTCATATCGGATCATTCTACTATCTGGACTCGTGATGAACCTGCTGTAAGTTGATAAACGGGGAAATCAGGGGGCTGCGTCTTGATAAGAGACGGTTTGAGGGGGATAGGCAGATGGCTGGCGCGTCCAGTCACGCACGCTTTATTTGAAGCGTTCATCGTTCTGCTACTCGCCATCCTCAACCCTTTCGAAATTGTCCAGTGGAGCGAAGAGCGCAGCCATCTCCTTTGGGAAAGGCTGCATGCCCATGACTATCCGGGCGCGACGAACGATAGGGCGACGGTCACACAAGCGATCGGCAGGAGCGCCATCACCGTCATCTATTATGATGACGATTCGCTGAAGCGGGCGAACCAGAAGCGTCCCCTGAGCCTGTATGACCTGTCCAACCTGATTCAGGATATTCGCCACACGTCCGCAGACGACGGGGCGCCACTCGCCATCTTCATGGACATGCTGCTGACTGACGCCAACGGCAAGGCGACCGACGGCAATATATTGATACAGGGCGTGCTGGATCCGAAAGTAGAAACGGACTGCGCAAGACGGAATGGTCCCTATGCGTCGCCAGTCCAGTGCCTGGTCTTCGATATAGCAGAACTGACGAAATATGAGACGTGGCGTGATGATCACTGGTGCCAGATCAACAGCGCAGCAAAGATCGACTGCATTCGGCGATCCAAGGGCATCCCGATCCTGGTGGCGGATCCCGCTTTGGGCGACAATGTCGCACAGGCACCCGAGAAGCCGGCTACGCCGCTGATTGACGCGCTGGCCCAGATAGCGCTGACCGTGCCGGTGGGCATAGAACCCCACAAATATCCGCTGATTTCGCCGGCAACGGCCCAGGAGCGCAGGGATCACCGCTATGCGCTTTACCCGGCCGCGGCTCTGTATGACATCTGGTGCACGCACGCCGATAAGCCGATCGCGGGCAATGGGAAGGCCATAGAGGCCGCTCAGCCATGCAACAAGAAGCCCGCGCGATCACAAGATCGCCTGTTTGTCTGGAGCGATGCCTTCACCGAACCGCTCGACATCGAATGGGCTATTCAACCCGATCCGCAAACGATGTCCACAGGGCAGGCCGCGCAGGATCAGGATTGGCGTTATCTGGCCAACCATGCAGCGTGCAGCTACGCCTCCCCCGGTTTCTGGAACGCCATGGGTCGCGTCATCAGGCTATCCTTCGCCGGAATCAAATGGTCCGATCGACCCGCCCCCTGCCTGTACACCCGCGCCTATCCCAGCGACATCGTCCAGTGGGAGGGGTTTTCTCCAAGTCTTGCATCAGCCCTGTTCGCGAACAAGCTGGTCATCATCGGCGGCCAGTTCAGCGATTCGAACGACATGCTGGCGACAGCCCCCTTTGACCGCATGCCGGGGGTCTATTTTCATGCCATGGCGCTCGACAATCTGATTGAACGGGGCGACCAATATGCCCGGCAATCTGAGCAGATTTCCGAGCATCTCAGCCTCAGCATGGGCGACCTGTTCAATCTGGCCATCTTCTTCTTCATTGCCCTGATGCTGGCGATAGGCAGGAAGTGGCTGAACCCGCGCCATTATCCGCGTTTCGCAACCGGCGGCGGCGCGCGCATCGCCACCTGGCACACCGCGATTTTCTGCCTTGGCCTGGCATGGGCTCTGATCATTTTGACATGCGCCCTCTGGCCCGATGCCCGCACTATCTGGACGATGAAAGGGGTTCCGTCCCGATTCAATGCGGTCGGCGCAACGGTGATCGTCATCATCGGCCTGTCCGAACTGTTCTGGGCGGCGATAGCCCCCCTGCGTCAGACCGCCGTCCAGCGTTTCTCCCTCAGGCGCATTTGGGCCTTCATCACCACTTCGGGGCCGATCCCCCCTTCATCCAGCACATGAGAAAAGGAAAATGACTATGCGGCATCATGTCCTGCTTTGCGTCGGCGCAATCCTGCTTGTTGCCGCCGGCAGCAACGGCCGCGTGGTCAAGACACGCGCCAGCGTGAACATCTATGACCAGAATCTTGTGCTCAAGGAGCGCGCGCCCATCACATTGGCGAAAGGCGGCGCTGCGATAGAGGACATATCGAAAAAGGGCTATGTCGCCATCAGACTGAAAGGGGAGCTTGTCTATCTGCGGCTTGCCGAGGTCGTCACGGAAGGCATGAATACCGACCCCTGCCCGCAAATCGCCAATGTTGCGGGTTCCAAACAGCAATCGCATATCGCCGCCTCCATCGGCGCGGGATCCGGCATGAGCGGCAATACGAAGCCCTGCCTGTGACAGGCCCGGTCCATCCGGCCCTTCGCATCGCAGCGCTGACGACAGCCGCAGCGCTGGCGCTATCGGCATCGTCGGCGGCGATCGGCCAGTGCATTCCCGGCATAGCCTGTCCGTTCACGGTCAAGGGCAAGAAAGGCCCCTTCGTCCAGGCGGAAGTGACATCGGACATTCTGGCCAAGGCGGATAAGGAAGTCAGCACCAACCTTGCCAATGGCGAGACGCTGAACGCCGCGTCCATCAACAAGGGAGCCAATTCCGGCGCCGGCATCTCCATGCCGCTGACCGAAAAGGCGCTGTTCCAGATACTCGACCGGGTGCGGACGCCATGGCCATATCGCGCGCCTCCATCCATTTCGCTTCGTATGACTGGTACAGCGGTCTACAGTCCGGTCGCCCATCCTGACAATGTCATCGTCATCCCCGTCGGCCTGCTGATGCATGCGCAGTCCGACGATGAAGTCGCCTGGGTCGTCGCCCATGAATTCGCACACATCGCCATGGCGCATTTTTCCCGCGCGGCCAGCCAGCGACGGTTGCGCAGCAATGTGGATCGGATCACGGGATGCGCGCAGTTGGGGCTGATGCTGGCCGATGTGCGCATTTCCAAGAATGGGAATAATTTCCAGGCGCAGCGGGCCAACGACAAGCATCTGGCAGCCCTGTCCACGCAAATCTGGGCGAAAGAAAATATCGTCGATGATTTTCTGGAAATCTATAATCAGGGCCTGTCTCGCCGCCATGAAGATCAGGCCGACGCGCTTGGCATAGATCTGGCGCTCAAAGCCGGATATTCGGACGCGGG
The DNA here is from genome assembly GCF_042647625.1 of Sphingobium rhizovicinum. Taxonomy (NCBI): domain Bacteria; kingdom Pseudomonadati; phylum Pseudomonadota; class Alphaproteobacteria; order Sphingomonadales; family Sphingobiaceae; genus Sphingobium; species Sphingobium rhizovicinum. Next base: position 2,420,681 of record NZ_JBHRVU010000004.1, read on the forward strand.
TTTCGGCACCGCTCTGGCGTTTCTTCAGCAGGAAGAAGCGCGGGCAGGTACTTTCTTCGAACAGTTCGGTAATGAGTTCAGCGGCTATATGAAGGTCGCGAGCGGCCAGGCGCTGGCGCAGTTTGCTGACGGCGGCAACGCCAGCAACATTTTCCAGCAATGGACGGACGGGCTGATGCGCAACGCGGAAAGCATCATCTTCAAGAAGATCAAGAATGTGCTGACCGCCAGCCACAGACCCGCGAAACAGCGCCAGGCGGGCATGACCAAATATATGGACAATGCCTATGCGGCAATGGAGCCGAAGGATCCCACCGAAAGCTGGTTGGGCGCGGTGCGCATGACCCCTGAATTCAAGGAGGCGGAAGTCACGGTCAGGGCCGTCGACAGCGCCCGCGCAGCCATTCCAGCGGCGCCGTGCGACCTGGAAAAGCCCGAATGCGAGGCAAGCGTATCGGCCGGCGCTGGAAAGGCGCTGGCCGCGGTGCAGCCGGCGCTGACGACCCGCTATCGCGGCACGCCGCTGGTTGCCAATACCGTTGCGTTTCTGAACTACGCGCTGGGCAATTTGCCTGAAGCGGACCGCATGTATGACATCGCTGATCGCGTTGGCACCGCGCCGCCGCCTGCGCCAGCGCCTGCCAAGCCGGTCGTTCGCAAGGGAAAAGCCAAGGCCAAGGTCGCGGCGCCAGCGCTTTCACCCCAGCCTGCCGCGCCTTTCACCCCCGATCCTTACATGCAGCAGAGTCTCGACGGCTTCGACGAACATGTGAAACTGCTGGTGCGCATGAAGAATTACACCAAGGCGTTGACCGTGATCGCCATGGCCAAAAGCCGCTTTCAGGACGATAACCGCTTCCTTCCTTCGCTGATCACAATCGCGGCCCAAACGAAGGATGTCGACCGACTGACCGATGCCGTGCAGCGTTGTTACGCCAGCAGCGACCCGGCACTGGTGCAGGCCTGCGAATTTTCTTTCATGAACCCGCAACAGCAGGATCAATTCGCCGCCCTGTCGCCCGCCGATCAGGACAAGCTGATGGGCAGCCTAGCACGCGCCTCTGCGGACGCGCGCAAGGGCACGAGTTGCGGCTTGCCATCCGCGACCGAGGTGAAGGCAGCCGAAAAAGGGGTCGACATCGAAGCAGCCGACGCGGCTGACGATGATGATGAATAGCTTTCAGGGCAGCAGCAGGCTGGAATCGCCATAGCTGTAGAAGCGATAGCCCGTCTCTATCGCATGGGCATAGACGGCCTGCATCCGATCGCGTCCCATCAGCGCGCTGACCAGCATGAAGAGCGTCGATTTGGGCAAGTGGAAATTGGTCATCAGGCCATCCACCGCCCGGAACCGATAGCCCGGCGTGATGAAGATGCGCGTTTCGTCGGCAAAGGGGCGCAGCAAGCCATCTTCGCCCGCCGCGCTTTCCAGCAGGCGCAGGGACGTGGTGCCCACGGCGATCAGACGGCCGCCCGCCGCCCGTGCGGCGTTCAGGCGATCGGCGGTCGCAGCGTCGATCCGCCCCCATTCGGCGTGCATGCGATGATCGTCGGTATCGTCCGCCTTGACCGGCAGGAAGGTGCCCGCGCCCACATGCAGGGTCAGCGTTTCGGTCTTTACGCCCGCCTGCGCGATCGCCGCCATCAGATCCGGCGTGAAGTGCAGCGCGGCGGTGGGCGCAGCCACAGCGCCATCTTCGCGCGCGAACATCGTCTGATAATCGCTGCGGTCGCGCTCATCGGTCGGGCGCTTGCTGGCGATATAGGGAGGCAGCGGCATCCGCCCGGCCCGCTCCAGCAAAATCTCGACCGGCTCGTCGCCCTCAAAGTCGAGCGTCACACCCCCATCTTCGTCGCGCGGCCCGGCAATGGCGGTGACGCCCGCGCCGAAATCGATCCGGTCGCCCGCGCGCACCCGCTTGGCGTTGCGCAAAAACGCCTGCCACTGGCGCAGCCCCTGTCTTTTGTGCAGCGTCGCGCCGATCCGCGCTTCGCCCCGCATGCCTTCCAGCTGAGCAGGAATGACCTTCGTATCGTTGAACACCAGCACATCGCCGGCGCGCAGCAGCGACGGCAGGTCGCGCACGATGCGATCCTGCATCGCGTCCGCGCCGGGCACCAGCAACAGCCGCGCGCTATCGCGCGGGGAAGCCGGGCGGAGCGCGATATTCTCCGCCGGCAGATCGAAATCGAACAGGTCTACGCGCATGGTGCGGATGCATCCCGATTGAATAAAACATCCGTTCGTGCCGCGCGAAGCCAAGACACGATGCGCGTCATGGAATGGCGCGCGAGACAGGCTTCTCGACTTCGCTCGAAGCGAACGGACATTGGGTCGGTCAGGCAGCGCCGACCGACCGGATGAGCCGGCTTATTTCTTCTTCGCGGCCGGCGCAGGCTTTTTGGGCGCTGCGGCGGGCTTCTTTGCCGCAGGGGCCGGCGTGCCGATGATCGAAGGCGCAGGCGCGGGCGGCAGCGGAGGCGCAACAGTCACCGGCGGCTTTCCGTCGCTTTCGATCGACGCCTGAAGGATCACGCTGGGGTCGGCCGGCGGCTCGCCTTCATGGATGGCGTCGACATATTGCATGCCCTCGATCACGCGGCCGAAGACGGTATATTTCTTGTCGAGCTGCATGCGCGGCAGGAAGACGATGAAGAACTGGCTGTTGGCGCTGTCTTCGCTCTGGGCGCGGGCCATCGACACGGTGCCGCGCAAATGCGGCATCGGATTGAACTCCGCCTTCAGGTCGGGCAGCTGCGAACCGCCGGTGCCGTCACCCTTGGGATCGCCGCCCTGCGCCATGAATCCGGGGATGACGCGATGGAACTTCAGGCCATTGTAGAAGCCCTGGCGCGTCAGCTCCTTGATCCGCTCCACATGATTGGGTGCGATGTCCGGGCGCAACTGAATGCGCACGCGGCCGCCGCTCGACAGGTCGAGATCCCAGATATTCTGCGGATCGGCGGGCACGGTGGCCGGTGGCAGCTTGGTAGCCGGGTCAGCCTCCAGCGACTTCACATTTTCCTGTGCGCGCACGGCGGCTTCCGCCTTCTTCATTTCCTCGGCATTGCCGCCCCCGCCACCCTGGGCAAAGGCCACGCCGGACGCGGAGAGGGCGAAGCCGATCGCCACGGTCTTGAGCGCGCTAGTCAAACGCATGAATGAGGCTTTCCTTAAAACAAACTGGCCCGATGGGTCGCACCGCCCTGATAGCGCGCTGATCGCGATTGGCAACTGAACGCAGGCTGAAACGAGGGAGTCCTTTTGCAAAATGCGCGCGGATCATGCCGCTATGCCGGCATTTAATCGCCCTTGCGACCCAGCTTCTCGACCCGTTCCACCACTTCGTCGCGCACGGCGGGGCTGACGAATTTATGGATCGGCCCGCCATAGAGCGCAATTTCCTTCACCAGCCGCGACGCGATCGGCTGAAGCGAGACGTCCGCCATCAGGAAGACGGTTTCGACCCGGCCGTTAATCTGCTGGTTCATGCCCGCCATCTGATATTCATATTCGAAGTCGGCGACGGCGCGCAGGCCCCGGATGATGACGCTGGCGCCCTGCGATTCGGCAAAGTCCATCAGAAGCGAGTTGAAGCCGGTGACGACGATTTCCGTGTCGATCCCCGCGCATTCGCGGCGCACCATGTCCAGCCGCTCCTCGTCAGAGAACATGGGTGACTTGCTGATGTTGGTGGTGACGCCGATCACCAGCTTGTCGACCAGCTTCGCGCCGCGCCGGATGATGTCCATATGCCCCAGGGTAATGGGATCGAAAGTGCCGGGATAGACGCCGATACGCTGCTTGCTCATGGGTTTAGCGGTCCCTCTCCACGATATAGTCGGCAATGGCGCGCAGCAGGTCCGCCTCCGCACCATAGCCATGCAGATGCGCCTTTGCCTGCGCGACCAGCATATGGCCGCGCTCGCGCGCCGGCTCCACGCCCAGCAGCGAGACGAAGGTTTCCTTGCCGGCCGCTGCATCCTTGTTCAGCGCCTTCCCGGCCAGATCCGGGTCGCCCTCAACATCCAGCAGGTCGTCTGCAATCTGGAAGGCGAGGCCAATGTCGCGGGCATAGCCATGCAGGCCGGTGCGCGCCTCATGCGGCAGGCGCGCCATGATCGCCGCCGCTTCCACGCAGAAGGCGATGAGCGCGCCGGTCTTGAGATTTTGCAACCGGGTGACGGTGGCGAGGTCGAAACGGGTGCGTTCCGCCTCCAGATCCATCATCTGCCCGCCCGCCATGCCGGCCGGCCCGCTGGACAGCGCCAGCGCCTTGACCAGTTCGACGCGCACGAAGGGGTCGGGGTGGGTTTCCTCGTCCGCCAGCACTTCGAACGCCAGATCATGCAGGCAATCGCCCGCCAGGATCGCCGTCGCCTCGTCAAAAGCCTTGTGCACCGTCGGCTTGCCGCGGCGCATGTCGTCATCGTCCATCGCCGGCAGATCGTCATGGATCAGCGAATAGACATGGATGCATTCGATCGCGAGGCCGACGCGCAGCGCCGAATCGCGCGAGATATTGAACAGGTCGCTCGCCGCCTGCACCAACAACGGCCGCAGCCGCTTGCCCCCGCCGATCGCGGCATGGCGCATCGCTTCATAGAGGCGGCGGCGCGGGTCATCCGGCACGGCCAGCAGGTGATCGAAAGCCGAGTCAATGTCCGCCGCGACGCTGGCGGCGCGCGCTGTGACCAGAGCGGTTGCGGAGGCGCCCCCTCCCCCGGCCATGTCGCTCAATCCGCGCCGAAGGGCTGGGCGCCGGTGACGGCGCCATTGGCGTCGACCGTCAGCTTGGCGATGCGCGCTTCGGCCGCCTGAAGCCGCTCGGCGCAGCGTTTTCGCAGCTCTTCGCCCTTGGCATAGAGCGAAATCGACTCATCGAGCGGCACGTCCCCGCTTTCGAGGCGGCGCACGATCTGCTCCAGCGCGCGCAGCGCATCCTCGAAGGACAGGGTCGAAAGATCGGGGGTGGTCACATCCTCAGCCATGCCCCTGCATTGGCCGCGCCCACGCGCCCGGTCAAGCCCGCGCCCGGCTTTTATGCCGGGGGAAGGATGCGCGGTCGCGGCCGCGTCATCATGGCGTCATGATGTCTGATCAGGGGGCATGGCGGAAAAAGCGTCATTTTGCGTTGACCCCCATGTTGCAGTTGCACATAACAAGGACCGCTATGAAACAATATCTCTCCCTGATCGCCGTTGCGAGCATCGCCCTTCTGTCGGCCTGCAACAAAAGTGACGAACCCGAAGTCGTCGGCGGCCCCGCCGACCCGATGGCGGCCCAGCTGGCCAATGCCGCGCCGGTCGAGCTTCCGCCTTCGGTCAAGGCCAACAAGCAGTATCGCTGCAAGGACAACAGCCTGATCTTCGTCGACTTCATGAGCGACGACAAGACCGCGCTGCTGCGCACGGAAAAGAACGGCGCCGCCACCTCGCTGAAGGCTGCCGAAGCCGGCCAGCCCTTCACTGCCGAAGGCGGTTTCGAGGTCAAGGGTGCAGGCGACGACGTCACCATCACCGTGCCCGGCAAGGGTGCGCAGGCCTGCCACGTCTAAGCCAGCGCTTTCCTTCGGTTTCAAACAGGGTCGGACCTTCCCTAGGGTCCGGCCCTTTTCTTTTGCCAGTCGCTCCCGGATTGGCCAGGCCGCTTGAGAACCGCTTCCAGGCGATCCTGTAGCGCCACCGGCAGGCGTGCCTGCGTCACCGCGCCATCGGGCCAGTGTGCGCTCGACAGCCGGGCCTGCGCCGCGCGACGACGGCGATCGACCGCATCGGCCAGACGCGGGTCGCGCCGCCACAAGGCGCGAAAGCGTGGGTCGCGCTGCATCGCCGGCGGGAATGGCGCATCGCCATAGGGCAGCGACGCCAGCCAATAAACCGACATGGCCTGCAACGCCCGGTCAAGCAATTCGATGGCGCGATCAAATCGGCCGGCACAACCATATTCGATCGCCAGTATGAAGAGAATGTCGTCCCGCGCGCGGCCGCCGATCGTGGCGCCGCTCAGGCCCGCTCCGTCATAGCTGGCGAGTTCCGCATCTAAAATCGCAAGCAGCGCCAGCGGACGCCCGGCCATGGCGTCCAGCGCCGCACGGCATCGCCCGATCGTCCAGTCGATCGCCGCATTGGCGAGCGCTCCGCTTTCCAGCCGTCGCAGATAGGTTTGCAAACCCGGCCGATCGTGCCGCGCCACCAGCAGATAATAAATTTCGTAGAGCAGGAAATAACTGTCCGGCCGCACCTCCAATTCTCTGTAATAGAGCGTCATCGCCGCATCATGCCGCCCGGCCAGCGACAACATGCGCGGCAAGGTGATGCGATGCCATAAATGGACGTCCGCCAGCCGTTTAAGCGTCAGCGCATGATCCATGCCGGCCACGCTGTCGCCCAGCGTCGCCAGCAAATGAGAATAGGCCCAGTGCGCGTCGATATTGGCGGGATCATTGGCCAGCGCATGACGGAACAGGGTCGCTGCATCATCCCATCGCCAGCTGAAGCGGCGATACATGTCGGCGATCCGGGTCATGACCGCCGCGTTCGCCGGGTCGGTCCGCAGCGCCCGGCGGAGCAACTCCATCGCCCGGTCCACCCGTTGCTGGGTGGTCAATGCCTGCGCGACGATCGCATGGGACCAGCCATTGCGGGTCAGGTCCGCCATTACGACCAGCCCGCCGGGATTGTCCGGCGCCAACGTCAGCGACCGTTCGGCCAGCGCGGCCGCCTTGTCGGCCAGATCCTGCGCCTGATCTTTTTGCCCCGTCAGGAGCAGTTCGCGCACATCGTCGCACAAGGCGCGCGCCGCCTCGCTCAGGCGATAGGCTTCGGGGTCGCCGCGCATGGCAACGGCCGTCGGACTGACCGGCCGGATCGGCAATCGCAGCACCAGTTGTTCGATGAGAGCGGCGGACGCGTCGCGCTGCACGTCGACCAGCGCCGATGCGGCCGCGTCAAATGCGCCCGACCAGAGTTGCTGATTGCCAACGCCATCGGTCAGGCTGAGCGAAAGGCGCAGGCGATCGGGCGCGGGCCTGACCAATGTTCCATCGACGCGATAGCTTGCCTCTGTGACATCGGCGGGAACCGCGCCCTGCTCAGCCGCCTGCCCCGCCACCCGCAGGCCCGGCACGCGGGTCAGGTCGCCGCGCAGCGCGTCGACCGTCGTGCGCGCGATCATGCCCAGTGCAGGGTCGCCTGCATCGATCGCCAGGGCAGAGATGGCCAACAGCCGATCGGCGGAAGCGGCGACGGACGAAAAACCTGCCCCACGCAGGCCCCAGGCCGTTGCAGCCGCAGCGACTCCAGCGCCAGCGGCCAGAGCAAGAAGCGTGCGCCGGTCAGGCCGCGTGATCGAAGCGGGATGCTCCGCAACATCAACAGCCGCATCCTGCTCTGCGGGATCATCGGCCACGGTCAGGCGATAACCAATGCGTGGCAGCGTCTCCATCTGGAAGCTGCCAGCCGCGATCCCGCCAGCCAGCAGGCGCAGATGCGAAATCACCCGGCTGACCGCATCATTGCTGACCAGCCGCCCGCCCCAGCAGGCCGCAATCAGTTCATCGCGGGTGACGATCGCCCCATCCGCCTGCGCCAGGGCAACCAGAACCTGCATCATGCGCGGTTCGATCGCCTGCTGCGCGCCAGCATCGTTGCGGATCAGGCAATGGGCAGGCTCCACCTGCACCGCCCCAAGCCGGAACGGCGCTATCCGCGCGAGCAGGATCGGGTCGCCATTTCCAGTCGGATTCATCGCCATGTCCCCCGCTCCTCCTTGGCGCTTTGGTCAGGGGGGATCAAGTCGATCGCCCCGGCGCCGTTGCCCCCGATCGGGAAATCGCCCCGCGGCATCGGCCGCTACGCCGAAAGATCGGCATTTCATCGGCAAAAGATCGGCGTTCCCAATCTGGCCAAAAAGGCCGGATTTGCGGCAAAATCTGTCCTGTAATCGAGCGGTTGGGGCGGATTGTGACATGGCGGACGGGCATTGGCGACGGGATGTGGGAAGCTGGCTGGAGGAGTCGTCTGCAACAGGACCGACCGACTTTGATCTGGCTATCGATCAGGCGCTGGAGCGGGTTGAACTACGCCTGCCGCTGGCGCGCATGCGGGCGGACGATGATGAAAACGAGTCTGTTCCTGATCGGCGCCCGCCAGACCATCCAACGCGATCCCGGCTCCTATGGACCGGCGGCATCGGGTTGCTGGCGCTTGGCGCCATGGCATGGGCGATGATCGCCGCGCTCCCCCTGCTCGCGGCAAGAGCCGAATATTTCGCGCAGGCCGGTGCCGCCGCCCTCGCCCGATCCGTCTCGCCCGAACCGGCCCCGCAGCGATGGCCGGAATGATGCCGACAGCCGCTTTCCATATTCCTCTCTCCTGAACAGGCCATCATGACTGACACTCCACTCAATCCGATCGCCAAGGCGGCCCGCTTCCAGTCGCTCGACGTCCTGCGCGGCTTTGCTGCCCTTGGCATATTGCTGATGAACATCCCGTCCATGGGCCTGTCCTGGGACAGGGCGCTCCCGCCCTTGCCGGTCCAGTGGAACGCCGACTGGATCGCCGTCGTCATCCAGCAGCTTGCCTTTAATGGCGTGATGCGCGGCCTGTTCACGCTGCTGTTCGGCGCGGGGATGATCGTGATGCTGACCCGCCCTGATCCGGCCCGCGAGGAGGCGGCGCACAAAGCCTATTTCGCCCGCTGCTTCGCCCTGATGCTGTTGGGCTTCGTCAATTTCGCGATCTTTCTGTGGCCGGGCGAAATCCTCTTCTCCTATGGCCTGTGCGGGCTGGTCCTTTTCCTGTTCCGTAAAGCGGACATACGCCTGCTCGGCATGGCGGCGGCGTTGTCGCTGATCCTGATGCCGATCGGCCTCCACCATACACTGTCGGACAGAATAGCGATGCTTAAACTGGCTGATGCCGCCGTCGCCGCAAAAGACGCCGGGAAGAAGCCCGGCAAGGAGGAGGCTGAAGCGCTCAAGACCCGCGACGAGAAGATCCGGGAAGCGCTGTCGCCGCAAACGCAGGCGAAGGAACGCGCGATCCGCACCAGCCTGAAGACCCTGCCGGAATGGAGCCTGGAAAAATGGTCGGAGATCAGCCTGACCGGCCCCTTCACCGTCTGGTTCCAGCTGGAAACGCTGGGGTCCATGCTGCTGGGCATGATCCTGTTCAGGATCGGCGTGCTGACCGGGCGGCGATCCACGCGCTTCTATGCCCTGATGGCGGCGGGCGGGCTGATCCCCGGCCTTGCCCTGCGCGGTGCGGTGGAGATCGTTTTGTGGCGCAATGGCTATATTCCCACGGCCGATGGCGTAACGCTGCAACTCTGGCTCTATCAGCCTGCGCGTCTGTGCATGATGATCGGCATGCTGGGGCTGGTGATGCTGCTCCTGAAAAGCGGCGCGCTCGGACGGCTAGCCAGTCCGCTGGCGGCGGTGGGGCGCACGGCGCTCACCACCTATATCGGGCAATCGGTCATCACCTCGATCCTCTTTTATGGTCTCGGCTTTTATGGCCGCTTCGGCTTTGCCCAGTTGATGGGCCTGTGCCTGCTCATCTGGATCGCACAGTGCATGATGAGCATGGCCTGGCTGCGGCGGTTCGACATGGGACCGGCCGAATGGCTGCTGCGATCGCTGACCTATGGCCGCTTCACGCCGATCGGCCGGCGCAATGCGACAGGCGCAATGCCAACCGGCGAAGCGACCGTCTGAATAGCCGCCATGGCCGCGCCCGTCCGGGTGCGGCCATTCCGCCTTCGTGCGCACGCCCGCCATTGTGATTCGGTCTCGCCCTCGCTAAAGGCGCGCACATGTCCAGCACACCGCCCCAGATCACCCCGGAAGTCGTCGCCGAACATGGCCTCAGCCCGGAAGAATATGACCGCGTATTGAAGGCGATCGGCCGCGAGCCGAACCTGACCGAACTCGGCATATTCTCGGTCATGTGGTCGGAGCATTGCTCCTATAAATCGTCGAAGATCCATCTGATGAAGCTGCCCACCAAGGGGCCACAGGTCATTTGCGGTCCGGGCGAAAATGCGGGCGTCGTGGACATTGGCGATGGACAGGCCGCCATCTTCAAGATGGAAAGCCACAACCACCCGTCCTACATCGAACCCTATCAGGGCGCGGCGACCGGCGTCGGCGGCATCCTGCGCGACGTCTTCACCATGGGCGCGCGCCCGGTGGCGAACATGAACGCGCTGCGCTTCGGCCGCCCCGATCACCCCAAGATGAAGCATCTGATCGCCGGCGTCGTGCATGGCATTGGCGGCTATGGCAATTGCGTGGGCGTGCCGACCGTGGGCGGCGAGGTGAATTTCCACCCCGCCTATGACGGCAATATCCTGGTCAATGCGATGACCGTGGGCGTCGCCGACACCGACAAGATCTTTTATTCGGCCGCCAGCGGCGTCGGCAACCCGATCGTTTATGTGGGTTCCAAGACCGGCCGTGACGGCATCCATGGCGCGACCATGGCCTCGGCCGACTTCGGCGACGACGCCGACGCCAAGCGCCCGACCGTGCAGGTCGGCGATCCCTTCACCGAAAAGCTGCTGATCGAAGCCTGCCTGGAACTGATGGCGTCGGACGCCATCGTCGCCATTCAGGATATGGGCGCGGCTGGCCTCACCTCCTCCAGCGTCGAAATGGCGTCGAAGGGCGGCGTCGGCATCCACCTCAAGATGGATGACGTGCCGCAGCGCGAAACCGGCATGACCACCTATGAAATGATGCTGTCGGAAAGCCAGGAGCGCATGCTCATGGTGCTGAAGCCCGGCCGCGAGGATTTCGCCGAGGCGATCTTCAAGAAGTGGGAACTGGACTTCGCCGTCATCGGCCATGTCACCGACACCGGCCGCATGGTGCTGGAGCACAAAGGCGAGATCGTCTGCGACATTCCGCTCGCGCCGCTGGCTGACGACGCGCCGCTCTATGATCGCCCCTCCATGCCAAAGGACGAGTATAAGCTCTGGTCGAAGGTCGAAGCGCTGGGCGAGATCGCCGAAAGCGCCGACATTGGCGCGGACCTCATCACGCTGATGGGCAGCCCCGACATCGCCAGCCGCCGCTGGATCTGGGAGCAATATGATCACATGGTCGGCGCCGACACGGTGCAGCGCCCCGGTGGCGACGCCGCAGTCGTGCGCGTCCATGGCGCGCAAAAGGGCATTGCCATCAGCACCGACTGCACGCCGCGCTATTGCTATGCCGATCCCTATGAAGGCGGCAAGCAGGCGATCGCCGAATGCTATCGCAACCTCAGCGCCGTGGGCTCCACCCCGCTGGCCGTCACCAACTGCCTCAACTTCGCCAACCCGCAACGCCCTGAAATCATGGCGCAGCTGACCGGCTGCCTGGAGGGCATGGGCGACGCCTGCCGCGCGCTCGACTTCCCGATCGTATCGGGCAACGTCTCGCTCTACAATGAATCGAAGGCGACCGGCGGCGGCTCGGCGATCCTGCCAACCCCGGCGATCGGCGGCATCGGCTTGCTGAAGGATGTGGACGTCATGGCGACGGTCGCGTTCAAGACGGAAGGCGACGCGATCTGGCTGATCGGCGGCGAAGGTTCGCATCTGGGCCAGACCATCTGGCTGCGCGAAATCGCCGGCCGTGAAGCCGGCGAAGCGCCCAAGGTGGACCTCACCGCCGAACGCGCCAATGCCGACATCGTCCGCGCCCTGATCGCAGAAGGCAAGGCGACCGCCGTGCATGACATCGCCGATGGCGGCCTGATCGTCACGATCGCGGAAATGGCGCTGGCCGGCAAGATCGGCGCGACGCTGGACGTCGCTCTCACCACCGCCTCGGCCTTTGGCGAGGATCAGGGCCGCTATGTTGTCACCACTGCCGCCGATGCAATCGTGCCAGGCGCGGTGAAGATCGGCGCCGTCGGCGGCGACAGCGTCGCGGGCGTTTCGGTCGAAGCCCTGCGCACCGCGCATGAGGGCTTCTTCCCGGCGCTGATGGACAGCGAACTCTGAAAATCGGCGGTGGGAGGGCGTTCACGCCAACCCACCGCTGCCCCGTCCCGATGATAGCCGCTTTTTGATAGCGCTATCAAAATGCCTCTCTTATGCTGGTCGAAACAGGATGGGAGAGGAATTTTGGGTCCAGCATCACGCGCCGCCATCTGGCTGCTCATGGCCATGTCGTCGTCGGCGACGCCCGTGCTCGCCGGCCCGGCCCGGTTCGACGATTTCCGCTATGACGGGCATGCGCAGGAGCGCGTAACGCCCGCGCCCGGCGAATATCGCAATCCGATCCTGTCGGGCTATTATCCCGATCCGTCGATCACCCGCGTCGGCGACAGCTATTATCTCGTCAATTCCTCCTTCGCCCATTATCCGGGCCTGCCCGTCTTCCAATCGACCGACATGGTCCACTGGCGACAGATCGGCAATGCGATCGACCGGCCGAACCAGTTCGACTTTTCCGGGCTGCGCACGTCGCGCGGCATGTTCGCGCCCGACATTTCCTACCATGACGGGCTTTTCTATCTGGTCGGCACCTGTATCGATTGTCGGGGCAATTTCGTGATGACCGCGCGTGATCCGGCCGGGCCATGGTCCAACCCGACATGGTTGCCGTTCGAAGGGATCGACCCATCCATCTATTGGGAGGGCGACCGCGCCTTCATCGTCAACAACCGTCCGCCCGATGAGACACCCCGCTATGATGGGCACCGCGCCATCTGGGTGCAGGAGTTTGACTGGCGCGCGCTGAAAATGACGGGACCATCGACCCAGATCGTCAATGGCGGCGTCGACATTGCCCAAAAACCCGCCTGGATCGAAGGGCCGCATCTGCTGAAGCGCGACAATTATTATTATCTGATCGCGGCGGAGGGCGGCACCGGTGACAAGCATAGCGAAGTGGTGTTCCGATCGCGCGACCTGCGCGGGCCGTTCACGCCCTATGCCGGCAATCCGATCCTCAGCCAGCGCAGCCTGTCCCCCGATCGCGCCCATCCGGTGACGTCGGCCGGTCATGCCAAGCTGGTGCAGACGCAGGCGGGCGATTGGTGGGCAACCTTCCTCGCCACCCGCCCCTATGGCCCGGACCTCTATAATATCGGGCGTGAAACCTTCCTATTGCCGGTCCAATGGCGCGATGGCTGGCCGCATATCCTGCCCGATGGCGCGCCGATCCCCTTTGCCGCGCCGCGCCCGAAGCTGCCAACCAGCCAGACAGACGCGCCGCCGACCAGTGGCGATTTTTCCTATCGCGCCGATTTCAGCGGCACGCGGCTGGACCCCGCCTGGATCGGCCTACGCACCCCGGCCCGCCCCTTCTATCGGCTGGAGGGGCGCGCGCTGGTGATCGACGGGAGCAGCGCGATCGGCGACCTGTCCGGGGCGCCGGCCTTCATCGGGCGGCGGCAACACCATCATGTCGCGACCATTTCGACCCGGCTAAGCTATCGCCCCGATGCCGCTGGCGACCGCGCCGGGCTGGTGGCGATCCAGTCGGACCGCAATATGCTGTTCTTCGGCGTGGAGCAGCGGGACGGCGCACCGCATATCATCCTGACCGCGCGGGAGGGGGCGGACATGGACCGTCTGATCGCCACCGCGCCGATCGATCCGGCCAACCCCGTCACCCTGACCCTGCATATGGATGGCGGGCAATTGCGCGCCATCTATGCCAGCAAGGGCAAGGAGCGGCTGCTGGCGGACAAGGTCGACATACGCTTCCTCAGCACCAAACAAGCCGGCGGTTTCGTCGGCACGATCGTCGGACCCTATGCCTGGGCGGCGCGCGTCACCCGGCCCAGCAGCAACTGATAGACGTCGCGCCCGCCCGCCGCATCATAGGCCGCCATCACCCGGCGCAGCGCCGCCGGGCCGAGCGGCCTGCGCCCCTCGCCCGGCACCACCGCGCCAATGCCCTTCAGATGCGCCAGCAAAGCGCGCGCTCCCCTGCCCTCCAGCGCCACCGTTTCCTCAAAGGCGAAGGCGTCTTCTTTCCCCGCCAGCATCGCCCGCAACGCATCGAGCGAGGGATAATCCGGCACGCCGCTCTGTTCGCCACAGGCGGCATGGGCGGCCCGCCAGCCCGCAAAGCTGCCCTGCCCCATGGTGGAGAAGATCAGGCTGCCGCCCGGCCGCAACAATCCGGCCAGCCGCGCGATCGCAGCCGGCAGATCATCAAACCACTGGAAAGCCAGACTTGACAGGATCAGGTCGAACCATGGCCCGTCGAACGGTGGCGCTTCGCCGTCCATCGCCAGAAAGCGCCCCGCCACCCGGCCGGCGGACGCCGCCTGCGTCAGCATGCCCGGCGCAATATCGGTGGCGATCAGTTCCGCGCCCGGCCAGCGCATCTGAATGTCGCGCGTCAACAGGCCGGTGCCGCAACCCACTTCCAATATGCGCGCCACGCCATCGGGCTTTTGCCGCACGGCAATGTCCGCGACCAGCGCCGCCGCCAGCCGCTGCGGCCCGGCATGGACCTCATAATGGCCGGCCGCTGCGCCGAACGCGTCGCTTATTCGTTGCTTGCGGCCATCGATCATGGCTAGGCGCATGGCAGAGACGGTTCGGCTTGGCCAGTATTTCAGGGAAACGCAGCGCATAATGACCTCCCCCCGCATTCCCGCCATGGACGTGCTGCGCGGTTGCGCGGTGCTGGGCATCCTCTGGATGAACATCAGCGCCTTCGCCCTGCCGCAAAACGCCTATTTCAATCCGGCGGTGTCGGGCTGGACCGGCGCTGGCGACATCGCCTTCTGGGCGGTCAGCCTGTTGCTGATCGACGGCAAGATGCGCGGCCTGTTCGCGCTGCTGTTCGGCGCGTCGATGCTGCTGCTGGTCGATCGGGAGGAAATGGCGGGGCGCGATGGCCGCCGCACGCAGATGGTCCGCCTGCTGTGGCTGTCCATGCTGGGCTGCGCCCATTTCTTCCTGCTGTGGTGGGGCGACATATTGCGCGTCTATGCGCTGGTCGGCCTGTTCGCGATGCTTTTCGTCCAGCTTGATCCGCTCGATCTGGTGAAGCGCGCCTTCCTCTGCTTCCTGCTCCAGTTCCTGCTGGTCGCCGCCTTCATCGGCAGCCTCTATCTGTGGGGCCATGGCGCCGCCGCGCCCGGCGCCGGGGCAGCGATGCGCGACGGCTTCGCCAGCTTCATGAGCGCCTTGTCCGATCCCGCCAGCCCCGGCACGCTGGCGGAGATCGCCACCTATCGCAGCGGTTTTGGCACGATCCTCGCCATGAAGATCGCCGCCTTCCCCGGCGACTGGATCTGGGGCTTCCTGTTCACCGCCTTCGAAACGCTGGGCTTCATGCTGCTGGGCATGGCGATGCTGAAGGGCGGCTTCCTGACCGGCGGCTGGGACGCTGAGCAATATCGCCGCACCGCGCGCCATTGCTTCCTGATCGGCCTGCCGCCCATGGCCGCTCTGGCGCTGTGGGTGTGGTGGAGCGGCTTTGCGCCGCTGCCCACCTATGGCGTGGCGCTGGCCTGGTCGCTGCCCTTCCGCATTCCGCTGACCGTCGGCTGGGCGGCGCTGATCCTGTGGCTGGCCGCCCGCCACCGTGACAGCGCGCTGGTCGCCCGCCTCGCCGCCACCGGGCGCATGACGCTCAGCAACTATCTGGGCACCAGTCTGATCATGACGGCGCTCTTCTATGGCTGGGGGCTTGGCCTGTTCGCTTATGTCCGCCCCGCCCTGTTGCCGCTGTTCGTTCTGGGCGGCTGGGCGGCGATGCTGGCCTGGTCGCAGCCCTATGCCGCCCGATTCGCCATGGGGCCGGCCGAATGGATCTGGCGCAGCCTGTGCCACGGCCGACCGCAAAAGATTCGCAAGAGCAGTTGATTACTATTGCGACCCATTATCAGACACGCTATCTGCGGATTCGTCAGGAGAGTGTCTTCGATGGTCGTCTGCGTTTGTAATGCACTTCGGGAAAAAGATGTACGGGAAGCCGCGCGTAATGGGGCTGACACGCCCTGCAGCGCCTATGCCCAATATGGCCGCCGCCCCAAATGCGGCCAGTGCGTTTCCTTCTGCCGCACCATCATCGCCGCCGAACGGGCGTCGATCTGACCCCGCAATTTAGCGGGATTGCAAATCAAGCGCATTTCGCAGACGCGAACTTGACGCAATAGCGCGCGAAAAACTGGCGGATTTCTGCGGTTTTTCAGCTTAACAGCCTGCATGCAAAGGGTTATAAGCCGGCCGTTCCCCCATTGCCGGAGTATAGCGCCATGAAAGGCGACCAGAAGGTCATCGACTATCTGAACGAGGTCCTCAAAAATGAGCTGACCGCGATCAATCAATATTTCCTCCACTATCGCGTGCTCAACCATTGGGGCATCGAGAAGCTGGCCAAGTTCGAATATGAAGAATCCATCGATGAGATGAAGCATGCCGACAAGGTGGCGGAGCGCATCCTGTTCCTGGATGGCCTGCCCAATTTTCAGCTGCTGGGCCGCCTGAAGATCGGCGAAACGGTCGAGGAAATCCTCAAGGCTGACCTGGAACTGGAATATGAGGCGCTGCCGGTGCTGCGCGACGCGATCGCCTATTGCGAATCGATCAAGGATTTCGTCAGCCGCGACCTGTTCCAGTATATCCTCGAAAGCGAGGAAGAGCATGTCGACACGCTGGAAACCCAGTTCGAAATGATCGAGCGCATGGGCATCCAGAATTATGTCCAGTTGCAGAGCAAGGCGAAAGAAGACTGATCTTCCCGGCCTGCGTAGAATTTCGAAGGGGGCGTCCGGCAGGACGCCCCCTTTTTTTGCGCTACAACAGCGCTTCGAGCAGGCCGATCAGCGGCAAGTCCGCCGGCGGCATCTCCAGCCCGTACATTTGCGCAGGCCGCACCCATTTGAGCGCTGTCGCCTCATGCATTTGCGGCACGCCCTTCCACTTGCGGCAGACATAGAGCAGCAGCAGCAAGTGCCGGTCGCCCAGCGGTTCGCTGGCGAAGGTCGCGGGCGCCAGACAACTGCTGTGCGTCTCGATCCCCAGTTCCTCTTCCAGTTCCCGCACCAGCGCCGCCTCGGGCGTTTCGCCCGGCTCCACCTTGCCGCCGGGGAATTCCCACAGGCCCGCCATCGCCTTTCCCGGCGGGCGCTGCTGCAACAGGACACGCCCGTCTGCATCGATCAACGCTACGGCAACCACGAACAGGGGAGGAATTGACGACATGACGTTCCGTTGTTGAGGGCTTTGTTAACCCCGTCTGCTTTACATGTCTGACGGGGACTGTCTGTAGCGAACTGGGGAAAATGATGCGCGGGCTTATCGAGATCATTGCCCGATGGGGGCTTGCACGGTGCGAACGCGGCGCGACCGCGGTCGAATATGCGCTCATCATCGCGATGATCGTTCTCGCCATGCTCGCCGCACTCAACAGCGTCGCCAATAAGACCGTTGGCATGTGGAACAATGTCGCCACGGAAGTTACCAAGCATTAACCATCAATGTTTGACAGTTATTTCCGCCATTAAGTCTTTTTCAACCGTGCTGCTCTAATTCGATCCTTGCTGACCACGAATTACCAAGCGGGGCGGCCGGGTAGTTTAACGGAAATCCATTTAGGGAGACGTCACATGCAGTTCATCCGCAAGATGCTGAAGAATGAAAAGGGTGCAACCGCGATCGAATACGGCCTGATCGCCGCTCTGATCGCCGTCGCCGCCATCGGCGCGATGACCAGCCTGGGCACCAAGCTGGGTTCGACCTTCAACAATGTTTCGGGCAACCTGAAGTAAGCTTCAGACGCTTGATGAGATCAGGGGCGGCGAACATCGGTTCGCCGCCCCTTTTCATATGCGCATTCTACCAGGTAACGATCTTCACTCGCTGCCCCGGCCGCAGCGTGGCATTTGCGGACAGCGCATTGATCGTCAGGAAGCGTTCCAGCGGATAGTCGCTATAGGCCATGCGTTTCGCCATCGACTGGATGGTGTCGCCAGATTTGACAGTCACCACATCCACCCGGCGCGGCTTGATCGCCGCCGCTTCCTGCGCAGACAGGCGCTGCACCGATTCGATCATCGATGTGAAGGGACCAATCCCCTTCCCCGCAGGCGTCAGCAGCAGGAAATGATAGGCTTTCCCATTGCCGAAATCATAGGCGAAGACGGTCGCGTCGATCTGCTGCGACTGGCTGCTCGCGCGCACCGTGCGCCAGGCCGCAGGCAGGCCGTTGATCGTCGTGCGGCTGACCTCGCCCGCCGGAACGCCGCCATTCCCACCGCCCAGCTTTGACAGGACGCTGTCGATATAGGCGGCCAGATTGCCCGAATAGGCTGCACCGCTGAACTGCGCTTGCCCGCCCGATCCGGTGATCGACACCGCATCCGACGCATTTTCCATGCCGAAACCGCTCGGCACGGCGAAGGTCAGCCGCAGGTCCGGGTGACGGAAGCGATTGCCGTCAATCACCCCCTGTTTGGGATCGTCGCCATAGAGGACGCCATCCACCGCATTGAGGAAGGCGTCACGGTTGCGCACCGTGCTGGTGACG
Source organism: Sphingobium rhizovicinum (assembly GCF_042647625.1). NCBI lineage: Bacteria > Pseudomonadati > Pseudomonadota > Alphaproteobacteria > Sphingomonadales > Sphingobiaceae > Sphingobium > Sphingobium rhizovicinum. The sequence continues at coordinate 2,439,175 of NZ_JBHRVU010000004.1, forward strand.
CGGGTCGCCGCGGCCGCCCGCGCCGCGCGATCGACGCGGGCGCCCGGATCAGGATGGGTGCTGGCCCATTCGGGCATGGAGCGGGCGCTGCCCGCCACCCGCGCGTCCAGATTGCTCTGCGCCGCCAGCGACGCCAGCATGCCGGACAAGGCGCGCGGATCATAACCGCCCGATGCGAGATAGCGGATGCCCAGATCGTCCGCCTCATATTCCTGCGTGCGGGAGAATTTGAGCGTCAGCAACTGGCTGCCCGTGCCGATGCCCTTCTGCACCAGTCCAGCAAAGCCCGAATCGCCCAGCAACGCGCCCGCCAGCGCGCCCAGCAGCGCCCCGCCAATCGCATTGCGCTGCGCCGCCTGCTGCCGCCGCTGGCCATGCTGGGCCGCGACATGGCCCACTTCATGCCCCAGCACGCCAGCCAGTTCCGCCTCGTCATTCATCAGCGCCATCAACTGGCGCGTGACATAGACATAGCCGCCGGGAATGGCGAAGGCGTTGTTCACCGGCGAATTGAGCAGCGTGACGGTGAAGTCGCCCTGCGCATTGGACAGGCCGGACTGCACGGCGATGCGCCGGCCAACACCTTCGACATATTTCGCCTGCGGCCCGGCATAGGCGCCGCCAAATTCCTTCAGCAATTCAGGATGCTGCTTGGCGCCGCTCGCCTTGTCCTGCGCGCTGATCGAGGAGACGGTGCGAATCGCCCGCTGCTGCCCGATCACCGCCGGCGCAGTTAAGGCCACCGCCAGCGCCGCACCCGTGCAGCCCAGCGACATCTTCCAGTTCATGACTCTCCACCCTTTGCCGTTACCCTGACGTAACGAGCGACCATGGCGCGGCGTTCCAGAAAAACAAAGGGGGAGGAACGGTCAGTCGCGTTTTCCGGCCGGTCGATTACGCCCGGCCGAAACGCAAATCAGACGCCAATGGCCAGGAACTTGTCGGCGCGGTCGGTGCGCAGCGCCTTCGCGTCCATGCCGTCCAGCGCATCGAGTTCCGCCTCGATCGCTGCGCCAAGACTGGCGATCGCCTGCACCGGATCACGATGCGCGCCGCCCACCGGCTCCGCAACGATCCGGTCGATCACGCCCAGAGCTTTCAGATGCTGGGCCGTCACCTGCATCGCCGTCGCCGCGTCGCTCGCCTTCTCGGCGGTGCGCCACAGGATCGATGCGCAGCCTTCGGGCGAAATCACGGAATAGACCGCATGTTCGAACATCAGCACGCGATTCGCCGCCGCCAGCGCGATCGCGCCGCCGGAGCCGCCCTCGCCCACCACGGCCGCCACCATCGGCACGCCCAGCGCCAGACAGGCTTCGGTCGACCGGGCAATGGCTTCGGCCTGACCGCGTTCTTCAGCCTGCACACCCGGAAAAGCGCCCGACGTATCGACCAGAGTCACCACCGGCAGGCCGAAACGGTCGGCCAGTTCCATCAGGCGGATCGCCTTGCGATAGCCTTCGGGCTTGGCCATGCCGAAATTATGGCGCACGCGGCTGGCGGTGTCGTCACCCTTTTCATGGCCGATCACCATGACCTTGCGCTCGCCCAGCGTCGCGAAGCCGCCGATGATCGCCTGATCGTCGGCAAAGGCGCGGTCGCCCGCCAGCGGCATGAAATTGTCGAACATGCCCGCCACATAGTCCTTGAAATGCGGACGGTCGGGGTGCCGCGCGACCTGGGTCTTCTGCCAGGGCGTCAGCTTGGCATAGGTGTCCTTGAGCAGCTTGGCCGCGCGCTGCTCCAGCGTCGCGATCTCGCCATCGATGTTGATGTCGCCCACGCTGGCGGTCGCGCGCACTTCGACGATGCGCGCTTCCAGCTCCGCAATCGGCTTTTCAAATTCCAGAAAGCTTACCATGGCGCAAGGCGTTAGGGCGATGGCGCGTCGCCGTCAACGCGCGGATGCGGGTTGCGCCCCGGCATCGTCGCCAGCGGATGGCGCTGATTGACCAGTTCGACCAGCCGGCGGCTGTCGACATGGGTGTAGATTTGGGTGGTGCCAATGTCGGCATGGCCCAGCATTGCCTGCAATGCGCGCAGGTCCGCCCCGCCCTCCAGCAAATGGGTGGCGAAGGCGTGGCGAAGCACATGGGGGCTGACCCGTTCCGGCGCGATGCCCACGGCGGCGGCCAGCATTTTCACCAGCTGATACAGGCGGATGCGGCTCAGATGACTCTTGCCCGACGGGAACAGCCAGGGGCTGTCCGCCGGCACATGGGGCAGCCAGCCGGCGACCGCCGCGCGTGCGCGATCGGAAATCGGCACCAGCCGTTCGCGCGCGCCCTTCCCCTTCAAAATCAGGAAAGGCCGGTCATGGGCCAGCGCCCGGCGCGGCAGCGAAACCAGTTCGGTCGCGCGCAGCCCCGATCCATAAAGAAGTTCGATCAGGGCTGACAGGCGCAGGTCCAGCGGCGCGACATGCTCCACCGCCAGCCGCTCGGCGATCAGGGCGAAGAATCGGTCGACCTCGGCCGTGGACAATATCTTGGGCAAAGATCGCCCCCGGGTCGGGCGCGGCAGCGCGGCGGAGGGATTGTCGGCGCGCAGCCCCTCCTCCTCCAGAAAGGCGTAGAAGGCGCGCAGGGCCGACGTCTTGCGCGCCACCGATGACGCCGCCAGCGTCGCCCATTGCGCCGCCAATGTGCCGATCGCCTCGCGGTGCGCTTGCGCCAGCCCGCCCAGCAGATCGCCCGCGCCGGTCAGGTCCGTGCGATAGGCCAGCAACGTGTTGCGCGACGCGCCGCGCTCCGCCGCCATCATTTCCAGGAAGCGGTCGATCAGGGCGGCGTCATCCTGCCCCATGGTCAGCTGCGGCTGATCGCCTCTGCCGCGATCATGCGCGCTTCGGGGTCCAGCCCCACGCGATGCAGCGCCGCCACCACTTGATAAAGATGCCCGGCCGGCAAATGGCTCCAGTCGCTGCCCTGCATGCCGACCGCCGCCAGCAACGCCACGGTCGCCTTCTCGCCCCGCTGCGCCGCAGCCCCGATGGCGCGCGCCCAGCGGCTGTTGGCGGTCAGATTGACGCCATTGTCCTGCGCCAGCGAAGCGGTGTCCTGCGCCGACAGGCGCGACAGGCCGGCCAGCGCCGCGATCAGCATCCGCCCCTTTGCCGCACCGGCATCGCTCAGATAGCCCGACACGCGGCTGCTGCTGATGTCGACCACCGGGCTTGGCGCGCCCACGGCCAGCAAAGCCCAGAATTGCGACGCGCCATCGCCATCCAACTGGCCGATCGCCCGCGCCCAGCGTGCGGCGTTGCGGTCATAACCCGCCGTCAGCATCGCCGCGACCAGATTGGCCGCATCCTGCGCCGACGCCTGCGACACCGGCAGCGCGGCGGCGGCGCGCGCGGTCGCGATCAGGCCCAGATAATCGGGCTTGGCCTCATCCTGCCACCAACTGCGCATGCCGCCGATGCGATCGCCCACGGTCGCCCCGGCATAGGCGGCGCGCAGCGCATCGACCTTGTCCGCCACATCCGCCGGCGCGTCGCCATCGGTGCCGACCTGACCATAGAAACCGACCAGCGCCGCGTTGGACAGCACGCCCAACCGCGCCGCCATGTCGACGCCCGGTCGCCGCCGCAACGCCGTCAACGCCGGCGCGCGCGCTTCCCAGGCGCGGACATGCTGGCCCGCCGTCGCATACAGATCCTGCGGAATTTCGACGTTCAGCGCGGTCGCCAGACCAAAACGCCATGCCGTCAGCCGGTCGACCCCATCCCATTCGATCTTGACCGAACGGCGCGCGTTGAAGCCGGTGCCGACCACCTTTTCCGCCAGCCGATAATCGACGCCCCGCACCACGCCCTTGCGCTGCGCCTGGTTGAGCGCGCCGCTGGCCGTGCCCTGATCCCCCGACAGCGCGGCGCAAATGGCGCGCGTCATGTCCCAGCCCGGTTCCTTGCTGAAGCGCAGCGCGCCAGCCGACAGCGGGCACAGGCCCGCCGGATCGGCGGTCGCCAGATAAGTCTGCATCGCAATCGCGTAGAGGCGTGGGGAATAGCGGTCGGGATCGACGCTCTGCACCATCAGGCGAGCATTGTCCGCCTCCCCCATGCGCAGCAGCAACCAGGCGCGCTCCGCCGCCCAGTCCGCGCCGTCGATGTCGCCCGGCGTGTCGCTCGCGGTCAGCAGCGCGCGGCGCAGCAGGATGGAGGCCCAACGCGACACGATCGGCGCGTGCGTCTCCTTCATCAGGGCGGCGAGATATTTACCCGATTCGCGGCCGAAGGCGTCCGGTTCGAACCCGCGCGTCTGCGGCGTCAGCGGGCCGATCCGGTCGAGCGAGCGGCGCGCCGTATCGGGCAGGTCATATTTCGCCTTCTGCGCCGCCAGTTCCTCGGGCGTCAGTTCCTCTTCGGCGGCATTGGCGATCAGAGACAGATCCGGCGGCGTCGCCGGATTGAGCGGCTGCACCATCGGCAGGTTGCCCGATATAGCGGGCGCACTTGGCGCTGCCGGCGCATTTTGCGCGGGGCGCGGCGGTTGCGTCGCCGGGGGCCGTGCTTCGGGCGCATCGCCAAAACCGGGCGGCAGCAGCGATTCGGGCGCCTGTTGCGCCACCACGGGCAAGGTCAGAGCGAGCGCAAAGCTGCCCAGCGCCCATTTGGCGTTAGCCCGCGGCCAGCGCATCCGCCTTACTGGCCCAGCTTCTCTGCGGGGATGATCTTTTCGACGGGCTGCTGCGGCTTTTCACCGCCGCGCGACCAGAAAAAGGCGAGCAAAAGCGCAACCAGCACGACCAGAGCGATGGGAATGATCGGCAACCGGCGGCCACGACGGCGCGAACTGCTTTCGAAACTGACGAAGTTGCGATTATTCTTCATAGGTCCTTGGCTTAAGCTGATCGGCCTGCAAGGCCGGACGTCGGGGGAAAAGATGCGATTTGCCTCTGCGACGGCTGGCTGTATAGCCCCCCTCGCCATGCAGCGAAACAGCAAAATCCCGGAGAGCCAGACCAGGCGCGGTCCCATCGTGTTGGTGGGCATGATGGGCGTGGGGAAATCCACCGTCGGCCGCCGTCTTGCGGCGCGGCTGGGCGTGACCTTCGTCGATGCCGATGAAGAGATTGAAAAAGCCGCCGGCATGACCGTGGCGGAGATTTTCCAACGCTATGGCGAATCCTATTTCCGCGATGGCGAACGCCGCGTGATCGCCCGGTTGATGGATGGCGCGCCCAAGGTGATCGCCACGGGCGGCGGCGCGTTCATGCAGGATGAAACGCGCAAGCTGATCCTGGACGCGGCCATCGCGGTCTGGCTGGACGCCGACATCGACGTGCTGGTCGATCGCGTCGGCCGCCGCGAAACCCGGCCGCTGCTCAAGGATCGCGATCCGCGCGTGGTGCTGACCGAACTGGCGGCGGTGCGCAATCCGGTCTACGCGCTCGCCCCCATTCATGTGAAGAGCATCGCCGCCCCGCACGAAGTCGCGGTCGAGCGGATCATGGAGCAATTGACGGCATGGCATTAGTCCACGTCGCGCTGGACGCGCGCAGTTATGACATATTGATCGAACAGGGCGCGCTCGACCGCGCCGGCGACATATTGCGCGGCTATGCGCGCAAGGGACGGCTGGTGGTCGTCACCGACGCCAATGTCGCCCGCGCACAACTGCCCCGGCTGGAAGCCAGCCTGCGCGCCGCCAATGTCGCGGTCGAACCGATCATCCTGCCGCCGGGCGAACAGACCAAAAGCTGGCGTCATCTGGAGCAGTTGCTCGACGCGCTGCTGGCGCTGGAGATAGAGCGCGGCGACCATGTCATCGCACTGGGCGGCGGCGTGATCGGCGATCTGGTCGGCTTTGCCGCTTCGATCCTGAAGCGTGGCTGCCACTTCATTCAGGTGCCCACCACATTGCTGGCGCAGGTCGATTCGTCGGTCGGCGGCAAGACCGCGATCAATGCCAAGGCCGGCAAGAATCTGATCGGCGCCTTCTATCAACCCGCCCTCGTCCTGATCGACCCCTCGACCCTCGACAGCCTGCCCCCGCGCGAAACCCGCGCCGGCTATGCCGAAGTCGTGAAATATGGCCTGATCGACGATCCCGATTTCTTCGACTGGTGCGAAGCCAATGCCGACGCGCTGCTCGCCGGCGATCCCGACGCGCGCACCAAAGCGATCGAAAAAAGCGTGCAGGCCAAGGCCGCGATCGTCGCCGACGATGAACGCGAGACGTCGGGCCGCCGCGCGCTCCTCAATCTTGGCCACACCTTCGGCCACGCACTGGAGGCCGACACCGGCTTTTCCGACACGTTGCTCCATGGCGAAGGCGTCGCCGCCGGCATGGCGCTCGCCTTCCGCTATTCGGCGCGACTTGGCCTGTGTTCCGCGGAAGAAGCCGCGCGCGTCACCGCCCATCTGAAAGCCGTGGGCCTGCCCCATGACCTCGCCACCGCCCATGTGACGGCAGATGGCGCGGAACTGGTCGGCCATATGCTGCATGACAAGAAGATGGCGGCCGGCACCCTGCCCTTCCTGCTGGCGCGCGGCATCGGCCAGACCTTCCTGTCGAAGGACGTCGTGCTGGATGATGTGGCGGCGTTTCTGGATGAGGAACGGGGCTTGGCCTAGCGCGGAGCGACTCTGTAGCCACTGCCCACGCTTACCCAAGCGACCGGCTTGCCTGGCAAATTGACGTCGATGCGGTCCACCTGACCATACTTCATCAACCGTCCGTCCTCTACTCTAAGACCGTCGCACGTCTTACGTCCGACAAGCGGCTTGAGTTGGGGCATCAAGCTGTTCAGCGCTGCGGAATTGCGGTCGGCCGGCAATGGAACGCCACCTACGCGCACCATAGCGCCTTCAAGGCCGCCTTCGGTCATTTGCCCACAAATAGACCCGCCCTCGACCTGCACGGGGACGGACATCTGAAGCGTGATCGGTTTGTCGGCTGCGATCAGAACTTCGGTCGTCTCAACGAACGAGCCGTCTCCAGCGACGGCATAGGAAGCAATGGCCGAACATGTTTTCGTGGCAGCATCGGGATTGGAACATAGTTGCATTCCCGCCCTGCTGTTTGCGCCTACATCGATTTCCGACATGCCGGCGACGGCAGTGGCAAGCAGAAACAATGAAATCATCTGATTAGCCCTTCATAAAACAGGTCAGCGCTGCCGGCCTGAAGGGAAGATGTGGATCACGAAGCCATTTTCGATGCAAACAAAAAGGGCGCCCTCGGGCGCCCTTTCTATTCAACCATCGAAGGCCGATTACTTCTTCAGCGTCAGACCGCCGAAACGCTTGTTGAAGCGCGCCACCTGACCGCCGGTGTCCAGCTGGCGGTTGCCGCCCGTCCAGGCCGGATGCGACTTGGGGTCGATGTCGAGCGCCAGCGTGTCGCCTTCCTTGCCCCAGGTCGAACGGGTCTGGAAGGTGGTGCCGTCGGTCATCTGGACGGTGATGTAGTGATAGTCGGGGTGGGTATTGGCCTTCATGGCGTCATGCTCCTTAATTGGCCGGTTTCCGACCGGCCGGATGCGAAAAAATGCGAAGGCGCGCCGTTAGCGGTTTCGGCGCGCCTTGGCAAGTCCGGCAATGAAAAGCCGGTCAGTCTTTGGGCGGATCGGTGATCATCGCGACGAAATTGGCTTCCGACGCCAGCTTGCCGTCGATCATCGCCTTGCCGCTGAACTTGCAGATCGCGCCGCGATTCTGCGTCACTTCGACATGCAGGTCGAGCAGGCAGCCCGGCTCCACCGGCGAACGGAATTTCGCGCCGTCGATGCTCATGAAATAGACGAGCTTGCCGCTGTCGGCGAGGTTCATCGATTCCACCGCCAGCACACCGGCGGCCTGCGCCATCGCTTCCACGATCAGCACGCCGGGCATGATCGGCCGGGTCGGGAAATGCCCCTGGAAAAAGGGCTCGTTCACCGACACCGCCTTGATCGCGTGGATCGACTGGCCGGGGACCAGCGACACCACACGATCGACCAGCAGCATCGGATAGCGGTGCGGCAGCGCAGCCATGACCCGACGGATGTCCATCGGGCCACGTGCGGTCGATTCAACCTCTCCCGTCATGCGATCAGCGCGACTTGGGCGCCTGCGCCGGGGTCGCCGGAGCAGCAGCGGCCGGAGCCTGGCGACCGCCCGGCTGCCAGCCGGCCGGAGGGGTGATGCCGACGCTGGGGACCAGCGTGTTGAGTTCTGTCACGACTTCGTCAGTGATGTCCGCGCCCGCGCCGAAGCTTTCGGTCGCAGCCTTCTTGAACACGATTTCCGACTTGGTCTTGGCGGTCGCGGCCTTCAGCGCGTCGTCCAGCTTGGCGACAACCTGTTCCTCGACATAGGCGCGGGCCAGCGCAACCGGCTGGGTCAGGCGCTGCAATTCGGCCTGGCCGCTCTGCTGGGCCTGCTGCAACTGCTGATACTGGGTTTCGATCGCCGGGGTCGGCTTGTTGCCGGCGGCCTTGTAAGCGGCCTGAAGCGCGTCATTCTTGGTCTTGAGATCGGCTTCGATCGCGGTGCGACGCGTGTTGATCTGGTCCAGCTGCGGCTTGTAGGTCGTCTGCATCTGGGTCATCGCGGTGGTGAAGGCCGCGCTCTTGGCGACGGCTTCCTCCAGGTCGACGACGGCGATGCCCGACTTGGTCTGGGCAACAGCCGGCACGGCGGTCATGGCAATGGCAGTCATGGGCGCCAGCGTCAGCGCCGCAGCCTTGAAAATCGTCTTCATCAGAATTGAGTCCCTACGTTGAAGGTGATGAGTTTGTTGTCGTCCCCTGGTTGCTTGAGCAGGGCCTTGGCGATGTCGATGCGGAACGGGCCGAAGGGCGAGTTCCAGTTGACGCCAAAGCCCACCGACAGACGCGGTGAAAGCGTGTCGCCGAGATATTCTTCTTCAAATGCGCCGCCCGCATAGGTGGCGGTCGATCCGACCGCCGGCGTGTCGCAATTGCCGACCGACGGCGCGCGCACCGTGCTCGACGTCGCTGTGTCACCCGTACCAGTGGTCACGGTGCAATAGCCGGCAAAATTGATCGTGCCCGGATTCTTCAGACCGGCGACAGCGCCCGCATCAACGAAGATCGAGGGACGCAAACCCATTTCGCGCGCGCCCGAACCCAGCGGAATTTCGACTTCGGCGCGGGCCATATAATAGACCCGGCCGCCCAGCGCGTCGTCCGTCACATTATTATTGCTGTTGTTGCGGACATAGGTGGTGTTGCCATCCGCATCGGTCTGCGCCGTCAGATAATAGCGCTTCACGCGCGGGCCGACGCCGCGAATGTCGAAGCCGCGGATCTGCGGTTCACCCAGGAAGAAGCGATCGGTCAGACGAATGGGATCGACTTCCTGCCCGGTCGCGTCGCGGCGCGTGCCTTCCAGGCTGTGGATATAGCCGCCTTCGGCCGACAGCGAGAAGATGAAGCCTGCGCCCAGCGGCACATATTTGGACGCGGACAGACGGGTGCGGACATATTTGACGCTGCCGCCCAGCCCGGCAAAATCCTGGCTCAGCGTGACATTCTGGCCGCGCGTCGCCCGGATGCGATTGTCGCGGGTGTCGTAGATCAGCGAATAGCCGACCATCGATGTCGTCCGCTTGCCGATCGCGTCGCACAGATAGCGGCCCGCCAGCAGCGGATCGCAGGAACCGTCCGTGTAATAAGTGTCCTTGTCCAGCGTCACGTCATCGAAGTTCAGCGTATAGCGCAGCGCCAGCGACATATATTCGGTCAGCGGCACGCCCGCGCGCAGCTGGAAGCCGGTGGTCGACTGTTCGTAGGTCGTGTCGCGGGTGTTGCTGGTCAGATAGCGGAAGCTGTTGAGGTCGCGGCGATAAATGTCGCCGCCCAGCGCGATATTCTTGTCCATGAAATAGGGTTCGGTGAACCCGACTTCCACCGACTTGGAATAGGCCGAATAATTGACCGAGGTGCGCAGTTCCTGGCCCTTGCCGCGGAAGTTGCGCTGGGTGATCGACGCCGCGATGATGAAGCGCTCCAGCGAGGAATAGCCGGCCGACAGCGAGAGTTCGCCGGTCGATTTTTCCTGCACATTGGTTTCCAGCACGATGCGGTCGGGCGCGGAACCGGGCTTCTGTTCGATATCCAGCTTCTCCTGGAAGAAGCCGAGCGAATTGATACGGTCCTTGGAGCGCTTGACGAGGAAGCTGTTGAACGCGTCGCCTTCCGCCAGACGGAATTCGCGGCGCACGACCTTGTCCTGCGTCAGCGTGTTGCCGTTGATGTCGACCCGCTCGACATAGACGCGCGGCGCATTGGCGATGCGGAAATTAATCCCCATCGTCAGGCTGTCCTTGTCGCGATTGAAGTCCGGCGACACGTCGGCAAAGGCATAGCCGAACAGGCCGGCCGTCTCGCTCAGCGTGTCGACCGTATCCTCGACCTGCTTGGCGTTGTACCAGTCGCCCTTCTTCATCGGCAGGCGCTTGGTCAGGCTGTCGCCGGACAGGTCGCGAATGTCGGATTCGACCTTCACGTCACCAAATTTGTAGCGGTCGCCTTCTTCCACCACATAGGTGATGATGAAGTCCTGCTTGTCGGGCGTCAGTTCCGCCACGGCGGAGATCACGCGGAAATCGGCATAGCCTTCGGTCAGGTAGAATTGGCGCAGTTTCTGCTGGTCATAGGCCAGACGATCGGGATCATAGCTGGTGCCCGACGAAAAGATGCGGAACCAGCGCGACTGCTTCGTCACCATCTGGCTGCGCAGTTCGCCGTCCTTGAACTTCTCATTGCCGATGATGTTGATCTGGCGGACCTTGGACTTTGGCCCTTCCGAGATTTCGAACACGATGTCGACGCGGTTCTGGTCGAGCTGGACCATCTTCGGCTCGATCGTCGCGGCAAAGCGGCCCTGCCGGCGATACAGCTCCACGATGCGGGCGACATCGGCGCGAACCTTCGACCGGGTATAAATCTGGCGCGGAGCCAGTTTTATTTCAGGACGAATCTTGTCTTCCTTGAGGCGCTTATTACCTTCAAGGACGATACGGTTGATGACCGGATTTTCCTTCACCTCGACGATGAGGGCGCCATTGTCGTTGCGGATCTGGACGTCGGCGAACAGTTCGGTTTCGTACAGGTCGCGCAGCGCCTGATCCAGGCTTTCCTGGGTATAGGGCTGGCCAACGCGCAGCTTGGTGTAGGACAATACCGTGTCCGGCTCGAGCCGCTGCGTGCCGTTGACGGTAATTGCGCGGACGGTGCCCTGCGGCGCGACGGCGGAGGCCGCCGTCGGCGTGGCGGCGGGCGCCGGCGCATCCTGCGCCATTGCGGGCGCCATGGGCAGGCCCGCGATCATGGTCGTCGCCAACAGGGCGAATACGACCGGACGCTGCCGCATGCTGCTGTTCATCGCTGTCACCCGCTTCACCTCAAAAAATCCAGATTCCATGTTTCTGCCGCAACAGACGCCGCCGAACGGCGCATCCCTGCCCGATGCGCGTCAGCCGATCAAGCCAGACAGGCTTTTCCACAGCCCGAAAGACGACAAATCGTTGAAAGTCACCAGCAGCATCATCGCCATGAGCACCGCCAGACCGGACCGATAGGCCCATTCCTGCGCCTGCGCGCTCACCGGCCGCCGCTGCACCGCTTCAATCCCGTAAAAGAGCAGATGCCCGCCATCCAGCATGGGAATTGGCAAGAGGTTGATGAACCCCAAGTTAATCGAGATAAGCGCGGCGAAGAAGATGAAGCTTTCGATCCCCAGCGTTGCCGCCTGCCCCGAAACCTGCGCGATCTTGAGCGGCCCACCCAGTTCCTTCACCGACCGGCCGCCGCTGACGATCTGGCCCAGCGTCTCGACCATGGTGCGGATGATCTGCCCGGTGCGTTCGATCGCCACGACCGGCGCGCGGAGCAGGCTGACCGGCTCGATCACGGGCTTACCCGGTCCGATGCCCAGACGTCCGACGTTGAACTTGTTGCCCAGCCCGTCATCCTCGGCAACGCTGCCGATCCGCCCCTGCTTGACGATGCGGTCGCCGTTCCGATCCAGCACGATCTCCACCGGCTCGCCGGGACGAATTTGCGCATAGAGGCGAATATCGTCGAATGTCGTCATCGTGCGCCCGCCCAGCGACACGATGCGGTCGCCCGCAACGATGCCCGCCGACGCCGCTGCGCTGCCCGGCTGGACGAGGCCTGCGATGGCCGGCGTGCGGCTTTCGCCATGAACGAAGGCAAAGGTGGCGAGGATCAGGATGGCGAACAGGAAATTGATCGCCGGTCCCGCCGCCACGATTGCCGCGCGTTGCCACAACGGCTTGGCAGGGAAGCTTTCCGCCCGGTCCTTCGCCGACATTTCCAGCCAGGCCGGATCGGTCATGCTCGCCGCGTTCATGTCGCCCTTGAAACGGACATAGCCGCCCAGCGGCAACGCCGCGACGCGCCAGCGTGTGCCCCGCCGGTCGACCCAGGCGAACAATTCCGGCCCGAAGCCGATCGAAAAGGCTTCCGCCTTCACCCCGCACCAGCGGCCGACCAGATAATGGCCCAGCTCATGCACGAAGACGAGCGGCCCTATGACCGCCACAAAGGCGAGAACGGTCAGCAGGAAACCGGGATTATGGATCAAGCCGTCAATCTTTCCATCACTTGGCCCGCCTGAGCGCGCGCCTCGGCGTCTGCGGCCAGCACATCGTCGATCGTGCCGGGCCGTGGAGCGCCATATCGCTGCAACACATCCTCTACAATCATGGCAATATCAAGGAAGCCGATGCGCCCGTCCAGGAAAGCGGCAACCGCGACCTCATTGGCGGCGTTCAATATGGCCGGCGTCGCGCCGCCCTCCCCCGCCGCCGCGCGCGCCAGTCGCAGCGCGGGAAAGCGTTCCATGTCAGGCGCTTCAAAGTCGAGCCTGCCAATCCGCGCCAGGTCCAGCGGCTGGCATGGCGTGGCGATACGCTGCGGCCAGGCCAGCGCATGGGCGATCGGGATGCGCATGTCCGGCGATCCCAATTGGGCCAATGTGGAACGGTCGCGATATTCGACCATCGAATGGATCACCGATTGCGGGTGCACCAATATCTCGATCCGGTCGAGGCCGACCGGGAACAGATAGGCCGCCTCGATCAGTTCCAGCCCCTTGTTCATCATCGTCGCGCTGTCGACGCTGATCTTCGCGCCCATCGACCAGTTGGGGTGGGCCACCGCCTGCGCCGGGGTCATCGCCGCCATTTCAACGCGGCTCTTCGTGCGGAACGGCCCGCCGCTCGCGGTCAGGATGATCCTTGCGACATCATCTAAACTACTGCCGGCAAGGCACTGGAAGATCGCATTATGCTCGCTGTCGACCGGCAACAGGGTCGCGCCCGACTGGCGCGCCGCGTCCATCATCAGCCCGCCCGCCGACACCAGCGATTCCTTGTTGGCCAGCGCCACCGTGCCCCCGGCCTTCAGCGCCGCCATGGTGGGCTTCAGGCCCGCGCAGCCCACGATCGACGCCATGGTCCAGTCCGCGCCCCGCGCCGCCGCTTCGACCAGCGCATCCTCGCCCGCCGCCGCCTCGATCCCCGATCCGGCCAGCGCCGCCTTCAGCGCGCCATAGAGCCGATCCTGCCCGATCACCGCGACCTGCGCGCCCGTCTCGCGCGCCAATGCCGCCAAACTGTCTACATCGCTGTTCGCGGTCAGCGCGACGACGCCATAAGCTTCGGGATCGCGCCGGACCAGATCCAGCGTTGACAGGCCGACCGATCCGGTCGCGCCAAAGATCGAAACGTGCTTCATCCGCCCTGCACCAGCACCAGATAGAGCAAGGCCGCCAGCGGTGCAGCCGCGACCACGCCGTCCAGCCGGTCCATCACCCCGCCATGGCCGGGCAGCAATGTCCCGCTATCCTTCACGCCAGCCCGCCGCTTCATATGGCTTTCCAGCAGATCGCCCAGTTGCGCAGCCACCGCCAGCAATCCGCTGGCCGCCGCCAGCTGGATCGGCAACCCGGCGAACCGATGCAGCAGGAACCCCAGCACCAGCGCCGCCAGCACGCCGCCAGCCAGCCCCGACCAGGTCTTGGAGGGGCTGATCCGCGGCGCCAGCTTCGGTCCGCCGATCGAGCGGCCGGCGAAATAGGCGCCGATGTCAGTCGCCCACACCAGCCCCAGCGCCCAGAAGGCCAGCAGCAGGCCATAGGCATAGGGCTGTTCGCCACGCAGAAACTGCAAGGCGGTGATCGGCACGCAAATATAGGGAATGCCCAGCGCCAGCGTGATCCGACGGCTGGTGAACAATATGAAGAAGAAAGCCGCCGCCCCCGCGATCAGGACCGGCCAGCCAATCCCTGCGGCAAAGGGGCATAGCAGCGCCAGCGGGATCGACACGGCGAACATCGCGGCCTTGCGCTGATCCGCATTGGCGCCGGTCAGGCTGCCCCATTCGCCCTGCATCAGCACGCCGGCCACCACCAGCAGCAGCCAGAACAGCAGCCCGCCGGACAGCAGGGCGCCCAGCGCCACCGCGATCAGCGCGACGCCGACGATGGTGCGGGTGCGCAATTCGCTCGTCATAGAATCACAATCCGCCGAACCGGCGGTCCCTCATGCGGAAGGCGTCGAGCGCCGCCGCCAACGCCCGCCCGTCAAAGTCGGGCCAGAGCATATCGGTGAAATAGAGTTCGGCATAGGCCGCCTGCCACAGCATGAAATTACTGAGGCGCTGCTCGCCCGATGTGCGGATCATCAGGTCCAGCGGCGGCAAATCGGCCGTATCCAGTTCTGCATCAATCGCGCCGATGCCAATATCCTGCGCCGCCATTTCGCCCCGCGCCACCCGTTCGGCCAGACGCTGCGCCGCGCGCACCATTTCATCCTGCGCGCCATAGTTGAGCGCAATCGCGATCACCGGCCCGCTATTGGCGGCGGTACGCGCCATGGCGTTATCGATCAGGTCAACCAGCGCCGGATCGAGCGCGCGATAATTGCCGATGATGCGCAACCGCACGCCATTGGCGTGAAATTCGTCAATGTCAGACTGGATGAAATGGCGCAGCAGCCCCATCAGGTCGGACACTTCGCTGGCCGGGCGCTTCCAATTCTCCGAAGAGAAAGCATAGAGCGTCAGACATTCCAGCCCCATATCCTGCGCGGCACGCGCGACCTTGCGCACCGCCTCCACCCCGGCGCGATGGCCGGCGATGCGGGGCAGCAGGCGCTTTTTCGCCCAGCGGCCATTGCCATCCATGATGATGGCGACATGACGCGCACCATGGGCCGGCGCGGCGCTGGGCAGATCGGGCTTGGCGTGTGTGGCCATCGACAAGGAATGCGTGCTTTGACCGCGAAAGGAAAGCCCCGGCTTACTGGCCGAGGATTTCCTTTTCCTTCGCAGTCGCGGCGGCGTCGATATCCGCGATCGCGCTGTCGGTCAGCTTCTGGACTTCGGTTTCCAGACGCTTGCGATCATCCTCGCTGATCTCGCCCTTCTTCTCGTCAGTTTTCAGGCTGTCCATGCCGTCACGGCGGACGTTACGCACGGCGACACGCGCGCCTTCGGCATATTTGCTGGCCAGCTTGGCCAGTTCCTTGCGACGCTCCTCCGTCAGGTCGGGGATCGGCAGGCGCAGCGTCTGGCCGTCGACGATGGGGTTGAGGCCCAGGCCCGCAGACCGGATCGCCTTGTCGACCGGGCCGACATTGCCCTTGTCCCACACCTGAACCGACAGCATGCGCGGTTCGGGCGCGGAAACGGTCGCCACCTGATTGAGCGGCATCGACGCGCCATAAACCGTCACCGTCACCGGATCGAGCAGCATCACATTGGCGCGGCCGGTGCGCAGGCCGGTCAGGTCGCCCTTCAGCGATTCGAGCGCGCCCGCCATGCGGCGTTCAAGGTCAGCTTTGTCATATTGCGGCATGGTCTTCTCAACGCTCCTGATTTTTCACGATCGTCGCCACACCCTGCCCGGCCAGCACAGTCGCCAGATTGCCGGTTTCGCGGATGTTGAACACGACGATGGGAATATTATTTTCGCGACACAGGGCAATGGCGCTGGCGTCCATCACCTTCAGATTGTCGTTCAGCACCTGATCGAAACCGATGGTGTCATAACGCACCGCGTCCGGCACCTTCTTGGGATCGGCATTATAAACGCCATCGACACTGGTGCCCTTGAACAGCGCGTCGCAGTTCATTTCGGCCGCGCGCAACGCTGCGGTGGTGTCGGTGGTAAAGAAGGGGCTGCCGGTGCCCGCTGCGAAGATGACGATCCGGCCCTTTTCCATATGCCGCTCGGCCTTGCGGCGGATATAGGGTTCACACACCGACGCCATCGGAATGGCGGACTGGACGCGGGTGTCATAGCCCAGCTTTTCCAGCGCATTCTGCACCGCCAGCGCGTTCATGACGGTGGCCAGCATGCCCATATAGTCGGCGCTCGCCCGGTCGAAGCCCTTGGCCGCGCCGGCCAGACCACGGAAGATATTGCCGCCGCCCACGACGATGCACAGTTCGAACCCCGCATCCTTGGCCGCGGCGATTTCGCCAGCGACACGGGCGACGGTTTCAGGCTCGATGCCGAACTGCCCCTGCCCCATCAGCACTTCGCCGGACAATTTCAACAGGATGCGCTTGTAGGCGGGCCGGGTCATGCGGGGCAAGAATCCTTATATGGGTGGCAGGGAAAGCGGGCCGGACATTAGAGGCGCGCGCGCATAATGGGAAGGGCGATTGTTGCCGATTGCGCCGGTCGACCGATGGAGAATATGTGCAGCGCGCAAGAAAAAGGGGAGCGCCCCTGCGACCACTCCCCTTTTTCTTATTTCGCAATGCTTGGCGAGCGATCAGACGCCCGCGGCAGCGGCCACTTCGGCGGCGAAGTCGCTGACTTCCTTTTCGATGCCTTCGCCCAGCTGGAAACGGACATAGGACTTCAGCGTGATGGTCGCGCCGGCATCCTTGGCGGCCTTGGCGACGACGTCGGCGACCGGGGTCTTGTTGTCCATCACGAACAGCTGCGACAGCAGGGCCTGTTCCTTGGCGAACTTGGCGACCGCGCCGTCGACCATCTTGGCGACGATTTCGGCGGGCTTGCCCGATTCGGCGGCCTTTTCGGCGGCGATGGCGCGTTCACGCTCCAGCAGGGCCGGATCGATGTCGGCAGCCGACAGCGCCAGCGGGAAAGCGGCGGCGATGTGCATGGCCAGCTGCTTGCCCAGCGGCTCCAGAACGTCGGCCGGCGCATTGCCTTCCAGCGCGACCAGCACGCCGATCTTGCCCAGACCCGGCGCAGCCGCGTTGTGGACGTAAGGAACGACGACGCCTTCGGTCACTTCGACATGGGCGACGCGACGGACGGTCTGGTTTTCGCCGATGGTGGCGACGTTCGACACCAGCTTTTCGGCGATGGTGCCGCCGGCGGGGTGCGCCTGCGCCGTCAGGGCTTCGGCATCGGCGGCGCCGCTTTCCAGAGCGACGGTCGACGCGGTGCGGACGAAGTCCTGGAACTGGTCGTTCTTGGCGACGAAGTCGGTTTCGCTGTTCACTTCGACGGCAACGCCCTTGGTGCCGGCGACGGCGACGCCGACCAGACCTTCAGCAGCGGTGCGGCTCGACTTCTTCTGCGCAGCAGCCAGACCCTTGGCGCGCAGCCAGTCGGTTGCCGCTTCGATGTCGCCATTGGCTTCGGTGAGCGCCTTCTTGCAATCCATCATGCCCGCGCCCGAACGGTCGCGCAGTTCCTTGACGGCGGCAGCAGTGATCTCGGCCATGTTTCGGCTCCTAAATTGTTCGATGTGGTTCAAATATGCGGGAGGGCGCATCTCCAGAAGAGTGCGCCCTACTCCGTCAATCTTTCAGTTCGGAGTAAGCCTCCGTCCTCCATCTCCGTTCGCCCTGAGCTTGTCGAAGGGCCGTCCTTCCTGATTCAAAAGAAGAACAGGGCTTCGACAGGCTCAGCCTGAACGGAAAAGGATTTATCAGGCTTCGACAGCGATCTCTTCAGCGGCCGGCTCGTCCAGCGCGCCCATGTCGATGCCCGAAGCCTGCTGCGCACCACGGTTGCCCTTGGTGGCGGCGGCGGCGATGGCGTCGCAATAGAGGCGGATGGCGCGGCTGGCGTCATCGTTCGCAGGAACCGGGAAGGCGATGCCGTCGGGCGAGACGTTCGAATCGAGGATCGCGACGACCGGGATACCCAGCGTGTTGGCTTCCTTGATCGCCAGCTCTTCCTTGTTGGCGTCGATCACGAACATCACGTCGGGGATGCCGTTCATGTCGCGGATGCCGCCCAGCGACAGTTCCAGCTTCTCGCGCTCGCGCGTCATCTGAAGGACTTCCTTCTTGGTGAAGCCGTGGGTATCGCCCGACAGCTTTTCCTCAAGGGTCTTCAGGCGCTTGATCGAACCCGAAATGGTCTTCCAGTTGGTGAGCATGCCGCCCAGCCAGCGATGGTTGACGAAGTGCTGGCCCGACTTGCGAGCGGCTTCCGCGATCGGGTCCTGCGCCTGGCGCTTGGTGCCGACGAACAGAACCTTGCCACCGGCGGCGACGGTCGCCGACACGAAGTCCAGCGCGCGGCCGAACAGCGGCACGGTCTGCGACAGGTCAAGAATGTGGATGCCGTTGCGCTCGCCGAAGATGTACGGCTTCATGCGCGGGTTCCAACGGTGGGTCTGGTGGCCGAAATGGGCGCCAGCCTCGATCAATTGGTGCATGGTGACGACAGGTGCCGCCATAATATTTCTCCTTCCGGTTGGCCCTCTGGGAATCAGGAACTGAAGAACCGCCTGAAAGGCGATGCACAGCACCGGATATGTCGATTCCCATGTGGAATGGTCGCGCCATTAGACGCGAAAAAAAGCAAATGCAAGGGTTGACGCCGTTCCGTGATGAGAACATAAAGGGAACAGGCGGAACAAATGCGGTCAAAAGCCGTTCAAACCGTCATAGTGAGCCATGCCGTGCAAATGGCAAGACAGAAAGTGATCGACGATGTTCACTCTTGTTGCTGCAACCCTGTTTTCCGGCGCTTTCCTGCTGGCGATCGGCACCATGGCGTGGATGTTCGCCGCCTATCATGACAAGATGGTGGCCGCCCTGCTGTTCCAGCCGATCCCACAGACCCCGCAAGTCTATCATATCCGCGTCAGCCGCCCTCGGGTGACGCATGGCCTGCGCAAGGTGAGCCATCCCCTGCCCACCCGCGCTGCCGCCGCCTGATTGTTTCTGGAGGCAAAAGGCGCTGCGCCGGCCTCTGCCGCCCCACTCCCAACGGTCGGGAGATGATAAGGCGACTTATCCCTGAACTGCTGCCGCCTCGCGCTGCCGCTTCACCTTGGCATAGGACAGGATGCCAAAGGGCAGGAGCGCGATATAGCCCGCGCACAGGATCAGCAGCGTCAGCCAGGGGTCCGTCACCAGCAACGCCGCCATCAGGCCCGCGACCGCAATCGCCTCCAGCCGGATGCGCTTGCGCAGCCGCAGCGCCGACCAGCTATAGGTCGCAATGTTCGAAATCATCAGGAAGGCGCTGAACGCCGTCCAGGGTGCGACCACATACCAGGCGCGGAAAAACTCCTCGCCTGTCACCAGCCACAAATACAGCGGAACAAAGGCCAGCCCCGCCCCTGCCGGCGCAGGTACGCCGGTCAGGAAGCCGGCCGATTTATGCGGCTGTTCATCGGCGTCGATCGCCGCGTTGAAGCGCGCCAGACGCAGCGCGCAGGACAGCGCATGGGCAAGCGCGAAGATCCAGCCGAATTTCGGCATGGCGTGCAACGACCAGAGATAGAGGATCAACGCCGGCGCCACGCCGAAAGCAATCGAATCGGACAGCGAATCCAGTTCCGCGCCGAAACGGCTTTCGCCGCGCAGCAGACGCGCTATCCGCCCGTCCAATCCATCCAGCACGCCCGCGAACAGGATGGACAGCACCGCCCGCTCCCATTCGCCCGAAATGCCATAGCGCACCCCCGTCAGGCCGAAGCACAGCGCCATCGCCGTCACCGCATTGGGCGCCAGCATGCGCAGAGTGATGCCCCGGCGCATCCCGCGCGGGACGGCGCGCCGCTGCCGGCTCATGCCTGATGCTCCATGCGCGCGATTATGGTCATCACTGCTGAATGCCCGCCACCACGCGACGATCGCCGATCTGGCCCAGGATCGTCTCACCAGCGACGGTGCGCTGGCCCAGGATCACGCGCGGCGCAGTGCCGGCGGGCAGATAGACGTCGACCCGGCTGCCAAAGCGGATCAGGCCGATGCGCTGCCCGGCCGCGACCATGTCCCCGGGCTTGACGAACGGCACGATGCGCCGCGCCACCAGGCCGGCGATCTGGGTAAAGCCCACGCGCAGCCCGTCATGGCGCTCCACCAGGATATGCTGGCGCTCATTATCTTCGCTCGCCTTGTCCAGATCGGCATTGAGGAACTTGCCCGAAATATAGACGACCGACTTCACCGTTCCGCCGATCGGCGTGCGGTTGATGTGAACGTCGAACACGCTCATGAAAATGGACACGCGGATCAGCGGCTGATCGCCAAGGCCGTTGGCGCCCGCCATTTCGCGCGGCGGCGGCACGCGCTGGATCAGCGTCACCAGGCCATCGGCCGGGGCGATGATCGCGCCTTCATCCTGCGGCACCGCGCGCACCGGATCGCGGAAGAAGGCGAACACCCAGATCGTCACCATGACCATCAGCCAGCCGACAATTTCCCATCCCAAAAGGAACAGGATGCCGGTGATTGCGGCGGCGATCAGGCCGAACTTCATCCCCTCCGGGTGAACCGAAGGGAAGCGCCATTTGATATTGCCGCCCGCGGCGATCGTGATCTCGTCATTTTCCATGGGCACCGTCTTTAGGCAGAGACTGTTGCGCTGACAACGACCGATCCGGCGCATGGCTCCGCACAAGGCAGATTCATGGGGCTTGACGGTTGAACATTGCCGCCGCTTTGCCTAGGGCGTCCCCATATTCCACCCAAGAGAAAGAAGGCGAATAGGCGCTATGGCGAAGATCAAGGTGAAAAACCCCGTCGTGGAGATCGACGGCGACGAAATGACCCGGATCATCTGGGAATGGATCCGTGAGCGCCTCATTCTCCCCTATCTCGACATTGACCTCAAATATTACGACCTCAGCGTCGAAAAGCGCGACGAAACCAACGACCAGATCACGATCGATTCCGCAAATGCGATCAAGGAATATGGCGTTGGCGTGAAGTGCGCCACCATCACCCCGGACGAAGCCCGCGTTGAGGAATTCAACCTCAAGTCGATGTGGAAGTCGCCCAATGGCACCATTCGCAACATTCTGGGCGGCGTCGTCTTCCGCGAACCGATCGTCATTTCCAACGTGCCGCGCCTGATCCCGGGCTGGACCAAGCCCATCGTGGTTGGCCGTCATGCGTTCGGCGACCAGTATCGCGCGACCGACTTCAAGGTGCCCGGCGCCGGCAAGCTGCGCCTGGTCTTCGAAGGCGAAAATGGCGAAACCATCGACCGCGAAGTGTTCGACTTCCCCGGTTCGGGCGTCGCCATGGCGATGTACAATCTGGACGATTCGATCCGTGATTTCGCCCGCGCCTCGTTCAACTATGGCCTCAACCTCAAGTGGCCGGTCTATCTGTCGACCAAGAACACCATCCTGAAGGCCTATGATGGCCGCTTCAAGGATCTGTTCCAGGAAGTGTTCGAAACCGAAGGCTTCGCCGAAAAGTTCAAGGACACCGGCATCGTCTACGAACATCGCCTGATCGACGACATGGTCGCCTCGGCGCTCAAGTGGAGCGGCGAATTCGTCTGGGCCTGCAAGAATTATGACGGCGACGTCCAGTCGGATCAGGTGGCGCAGGGCTTCGGTTCGCTGGGCCTGATGACCTCGGTCCTGCTCTCGCCCGACGGCAAGACCGTCGAAGCGGAAGCCGCCCACGGCACCGTCACCCGCCATTATCGCCAGCACCAGCAGGGCAAGGCGACCTCGACCAACCCGATCGCCTCGATCTTCGCCTGGACCGGCGGCCTCAAGTTCCGCGGCAAGTTCGACGAAACGCCCGAAGTGGTGAAGTTCGCCGAGACGCTGGAAAAGGTCTGCATCCAGACCGTCGAAAGCGGCGCGATGACCAAGGATCTGGCCCTGCTGATCGGCCCGGAACAGTCGTGGATGACCACGGAGCAGTTCTTCGAAGCGATCCGCGTCAACCTCGAAACCGAAATGGGCAAGTGGAACTGATCCCTCCCCTTACGGTTTCAGTACGATAACGGAACGAGGCGGCGCCGCATCCCGGCGCCGCCTTTTTCTATGGCCGCAATGATCGGGAGAATGACCTTGACCACCACCGCCAAAAAACGTCTGGAGGTCCGCGCCGCGGTGCCGACCGACGCACGCGGCATTCAGCGGCTCATCGCCCGCGCCTATCCCGGCATGCCCAATTATTCGCTCGCCACCATCCGCGGGCAGATCAACAATTTCCCCGGCGGCTGCTTCGTCGCCCTCTATGACGCCAAGGTGGTCGGCTATTGCGCCACCATGCGCGTCAGCAAGACCATGGCCTTTTCCTATCATGACTGGGAAGAAATCACCGCCAACGGCTTCGGCACGCGGCACAGCGCGGCAGGCGAATGGCTCTATGGCTATGAAATGGCGGTCGATCCCAAGTTGCGGGGCCTGCGCATCGGCCAGCGCCTCTATGACGAGCGCAAGGAACTGGCCGAGGAACTGGACCTGCACGGCATCGTCATCGCCGGTCGCATGCCCGGCTATGCCCGTGCCAAGCGCCGCGCCGGCAGCCCGGCGGACTATCTGGAAAAGGTCGTCACCGGCAAGCTGCGCGATCAGGTGATCAGCTTCCAGCTCAAGAACCAGTTCGAACCGCTGGGCGTGCTGGAAAATTATTTGCCCGAAGACAAGCAATCGGACGGCCACGCCGCCCACCTCGTCTGGCGCAACCCCTATGTAAACCCCGACGAAGCACCCGAGATGCGCGTCCCGCGCGGCGTGGAAAGCGTCCGCCTCGCCACCTGCCAGCTACAGGCGCGCGCGGTGCAGGATTTCGACGAATTCATCCGCAACATCGAATATTTCGTCGATGTCGCGGCCGACTATCGCTCCGACTTCATCGTTTTCCCGGAACTTTTCACCCTGCCCCTGCTCTCGTTCGAAACGAAGAAGCTCAACCCCATGGAGGCGATCGACAAGCTGACCGGCTACACCCCGCGCCTGACGAAGGAACTGACGCGGATGGCGCTGGAATATAATATCAACATCATCGGCGGATCGCACCCGACCCGCGCCGACGATGGCGATATTCAGAACATCGCCTATGTCGCGCTGCGCGACGGATCGGTCCATACGCAGGAAAAGATTCACCCGACCCCCAACGAAGCCTTCTGGTGGAACATCAAGGGCGGCGACGCCCTCGACGTGATCCAGACCGATTGCGGGCCGATCGGCGTCCTCATCTGCTACGACAGCGAATTTCCCGAACTGGCGCGGCGACTGGTCGATCAGGGCGCGCGCATCATCTTCGTCCCCTTCTGCACCGACTCCCGCCTTGGTTACATGCGCGTGCGCTATTGCGCGCAGGCCCGCGCGATCGAGAATCAATGCTATGTCGTCATGTCAGGCAATGTCGGCAATCTGCCCAATGTCGACAATATGGACATCCAATATGCCCAGAGCGCGATCCTGACGCCGTGCGACCTGCCCTTCGCCCGCGACGGCATCGCGGCGGAATCGACCGAAAATGTCGAAACGCTGACGATGGCGGACGTCAACCTAGCCGACCTCAGCTGGGCGCGCGCCGAAGGCACCGTCCGCAACCTGCGCGATCGCCGTTTCGACCTCTATCATATCGACTGGGACAATAACCCCGACCACGGCCACGCGCCGAGCGGCGGCCCCGTGCCAGCCGGCGGGCATAATTCGCCGGGTGGTGGGTAAATTTGGCAGGACGGCTTTGGGTGGTTTCCTGCCATAAGCCCCTCCCCTTCAGGGGAGGGGTTGGGGTGTAAAGCGTCGCGTCAGCGACGCTTTACACCGATAGATTGTAAGCTCGCTGCGCTCGCACCCATCCCACCCCCTCCCTTGAAAGGGAGGGGCTAATTATGTCTGCCTTTGGCCGTCACCCGCCATTTTCCATCATCATGCCGGGGACCTGACCCGGCATCCCCCCTTCCTGTCCTACACGCCCGCACACGGCTATGGCCTGACTTTCCATATGCGACACGCGAGAAGTTAGGGAGTTTTCGCCGATGATCGACAACAGCCACAGCACCCCGCCCGACCCTGCCCTCTATCCCAAAAGAAAAAGGCCCCCGCATCGCGGAGGCCCCTTCCCTTATCCTGCGATCAGGCAGTCGATCACATGTGGATCGGCTTGCCGCGCACGGCCATGGCCGCTTCCTTGATCGCTTCGCTGTGCGTCGGGTGCGCGTGGCAGGTGTAGGCGATGTCTTCGCTCGACGCGCCGAATTCCATGGCCTGCGCCGCCTGCGCGATCATCGTGCCGGCGACGGTGGCGATGATCCACACGCCCAGCACCTTGTCGGTTTCGGCGTCGGCGATGATCTTCACGAAGCCATCCGGCTCGTGATTGGTCTTCGCGCGGCTGTTCGCCAGCATCGGGAACTTGCCGACCTTGATCGCGCCACGCTCCTTGGCGGCTTCCTCGGTCAAGCCCACGCCGGCGATTTCCGGCTTGGTGTAGACGACCGAGGGGATCACGTCATGGTTCACGATGCCGGTCAGGCCCGCGATATTTTCCGCGACGGCAATGCCTTCGTCCTCGGCCTTGTGCGCCAGCATCGGGCCGGGGATGACATCCCCGATCGCCCAGACGCCCGGAACCTTCGTGCCGAACTCATGATCGGTTTCGATCTGACCACGGGCATTCAGTTCCAGACCGATCTTGTCGAGGCCCAGACCTTCGGTGTTGGGACGGCGGCCGATCGACACCAGAACAACGTCGGCCTCGATCTTTTCAGCGTCGCCACCAGCAGCCGGTTCAACCGTCAGGGTCACGCCCTTCTTGCCGACTTCGGCGCCCGTCACCTTCGTGCCGAGCTTATATTCGAAGCCCTGCTTCTTGAAGATCTTGTTGGCTTCCTTGCGGACTTCGCCGTCCATGCCGGGCAGGATCTGGTCGAGATATTCGACCACGGTCACCTTGGCGCCCAAGCGCTTCCAGACCGAACCCAGTTCCAGACCGATCACGCCGCCACCGACGACGACCAGATGATCGGGAACCTTGTCCAGTTCCAGCGCGCCGGTCGAATCGACGATCTTGCCGCCTGCATTGTCGACCGCCACGCCCGGAAGCGGCGCGACCGACGAACCGGTGGCGATGACGATATTCTTCGCCGTCACCTTTTCGCCATTCACTTCGACGGTGTTCGCGCCGGTGAAGGTCGCCAGGCCCTTCAGCCACGTCACCTTGTTCTTCTTGAACAGATATTCGATGCCGCCGGTCAGGCCCTTGACCGCGTCGACGCGCTGGCCCTGCAGGGTGGGCAGGTCGAGCGACATCTTGTCGATCTTGACGCCCAGCTTGGCGAGCGCGCCATTGGCGGCCTCGTCATACAGTTCCGACGCATGCAGCAGCGCCTTGGACGGAATGCAGCCCACATTGAGGCAGGTGCCGCCCAGCGTTTCGCGGCTTTCGGCGCAGGCGGTCTTGAGGCCAAGCTGCGCCGCGCGGATCGCGGCGACATAGCCGCCGGGGCCAGCGCCGATTACCAGGACGTCATAATCGAAATCTGCCATCTCTCACCTCATTCTCGTGTTCCTGCGAACGCAGGAACCCAGGGCGTCGTCAGAACAGCGTCTCGAACAAATCCCGCCACCGCGGATTTTCCTGTTCGATCAACGCGATCTTCCAGGCGCGTTTCCATTTCTTCATCTGCAATTCGCGTCGCCGCGCTTCCTGCAGATCATCATATGCTTCAAACCACACCAACATGGTGCAGCCATGCTCTTTCGTAAAGCCATCCACCAAAGCGTTTCGGTGCTGATATGCCCTGACGGCCAGATCGCTGGTGACACCCAGATAGAGGGTGCCATTGCGACTGTTGGCCATCAGATAGACATATCCCGCTTTCGTTGCACTTCTCCGCCCTGGGCTCCTGCTTTCGCAGGAGCACGTTGGACTGGCTTACAGGTCGATCAGCAGGCGGGTCGGATCTTCGATCGCGTTCTTGACCGCGACGAGGAAGGTCACCGCTTCGCGACCGTCGATCAGACGGTGATCGTAGCTCAGCGCCAGATACATCATCGGACGGGCCACGATCTGACCGTTGCGGACAACCGGCCGTTCCTCGATGCGGTGCAGGCCCAGAACCGCCGACTGGGGCGGGTTGATGATCGGGCTGGACAGCAGCGAACCGAACACGCCGCCATTGGAGATGGTGAAGGTGCCGCCCTTCATATCTTCCATCGTCAGCTTGCCTTCCTTGGCCTTCTTGCCGAAGCCGCCGATGGTCTTTTCAATGTCGGCGACGCTCAGGCTTTCCGCGTTGCGGATGACCGGAACGACAAGGCCGGTCGGGGCCGAAACGGCGACCGAGATGTCGGCGAAGTCGTTATAGACGATCTCGTCGCCTTCGATCTGCGCATTGACGCCCGGAATGTCGCGGAGCGCCATGCAGACGGCCTTGGTGAAGAAGCCCATGAAGCCCAGACGGACGCCATGCTTCTTCTCGAACAGATCCTTATACTTGGCGCGCGCTTCGATGACATTGGTCATGTCGACGTCGTTATAGGTCGTCAGCAGCGCGGCATTGTTCTGCGCTTCCTTCAGACGCTTGGCGACGGTCTGGCGCAGACGGGTCATCTTGACCCGCTCCTGCTTGCGGCTGGGACCAGCGGCCGGGGCGTCAGCAGCAGGCGCAGCAGCAACCGCGCCGGCAGCAGCCTTGGCCGTACCAGCGGCGACAGCGGCGGTGACGTCGTCCTTGGTCAGGCGGCCGTCCTTGCCGGTGCCCTTGATCTTGCTGGGGTCAAGGCCATGTTCCAGCACCAGACGGCGGACCGCCGGCGACAGGGTCAGGTTGCCGCCATCTTCGTCGTCCGCAGCGGCCGGAGCCGATGCAGCGGGCGCCGGGGCAGCCGCTTCCGCCTTGGCGGCGGGAGCAGCGGCGGCGGGCGCCGGAGCAGCGGCGGCAGCGCCGCCTTCATTCACATAAGCCAGCAGCGCGCCGACTTCGACCGTGTCACCTTCCTTGGCGATGATGTCGCCCATCACGCCGGCGACGGTCGAAGGCACATCGACTGCGACCTTGTCGGTTTCGAGGCTGACGATCGGCTCGTCGACCTTGACGGCTTCACCGGGCTTCTTGAGCCACTGGCCCACGGTTGCTTCGGTAACGGATTCGCCCAGAGTAGGGACTTTAACTTCGGTAGCCATGAGCTTGATCAGCCTTTCTTCTGGCGACGGATTTCTTCACGAACGCTGTGACCCAGCGCATCGGCGACGAGGGCGCCCTGTTCGGACACATGGCGCGACGCCAGACCCGTAGCGGGCGAAGCGGACGCCTTGCGACCGGCATAACGGGCGCGCATCGGCGCCTTGCCAGCCTTGGCCAGAGCTTCCTCGATATAGGGTTCCACGAAGAACCAGGCGCCATTGTTGCGCGGCTCTTCCTGACACCAGACGACGTCTTCCAGATTGGTCATGCGCTCTATGCGCTTGGCCAGTGCGTCGGTCGCGAACGGATAAATCTGTTCCATGCGAACGATCTGGACGTCCTTGTCGCCGGCGGCGTCGCGGGCATCCATCAGGTCGTAGAAGACCTTGCCGGAACACAGAACCAAACGCTTGGTGTCCTTGTCGGCCGAACCGTTCGGATCGGACAGGATGCGCTTGAACTGGGTTTCGCCCTGGAAATCCTCGGCCTTGCTCACCGCGCCCTTGTGCCGCAGCAGCGACTTGGGGGCCATGATGATCAGCGGCTTGCGGAACGGACGCAGCATCTGACGACGCAGCGCATGGAAGTAATTGGCCGGGGTCGTGATGTTCGCGACCTGGATATTGCCTTCCGCGCAGAGCTGGAGATAGCGTTCCAGACGGGCCGAGCTATGTTCCGGACCCTGCCCTTCATAGCCATGCGGCAACAGGCAAACGAGGCCGTTGGAACGCAGCCACTTGGTTTCCGACGACGCGATATACTGGTCGAAGATGATCTGCGCACCGTTGGCGAAATCGCCGAACTGCGCTTCCCAAATCACCAGGCTCTTCGGATCGGCCAGAGCATAGCCATATTCATAGCCCAGCACGCCATATTCGGACAGCGGGCTATCCAGCACCTCGAACCGGCCATGCGGCACGGTCGACAGCGGGATATATTTCTTTTCGCTGTCCTGATCGGTCCAGACCGCGTGACGCTGGCTGAAGGTGCCGCGACCCGAGTCCTGACCCGACAGGCGAACGCCATAGCCTTCCGACAGCAGCGAACCGAAGGCCAGCGCCTCACCGGTCGCCCAGTCGAAATTCTCGCCGGACTTGAACATCTCGGCCTTGGCATCCAGCACGCGCTTCAGCGTCTTGTGGACATTATGGCCTTCGGGAACGGTGGTCAGCGTCTTGCCCAGGCTGTCGAACAGCTTGGTGCTGATCGCCGAATCCACGCTCTGGCGCGCGGTTTCCGCGTCGGCGGGCTTGTGCAGACCCGACCAGCGACCGGCGAACCAGTCCGCCTTGTTCGACTTGTAGCTCTTGGCCGCTTCGAACTCGTCTTCCAGATGGGCGACGAATTCGTCGGTCGCACCGGCGACAAACGCATCGTCGACCACGCCCTGCGTCTTCAGGCGCGAAGCATAGACTTCGCTGACCGGCGGATGCTGGCGGATTTCCTTGTACATCAGCGGCTGGGTGAAGCCCGGCTCATCGCCTTCATTATGGCCGAAGCGGCGATAGCACCACATGTCGACCACGACGTCGCGATGGAAGGTCTGGCGATATTCCATCGCCAGCTTCGTCGCGAAGGTCACGGCTTCGGGATCATCGCCATTGACGTGCAGGATCGGCGCCTGAACACCCTTCGCCACGTCCGACGGATAGGGCGAACCGCGCGAGAATTGCGGGCTGGTGGTGAAGCCGATCTGGTTGTTGATGATGAAGTGGACGCAGCCGCCGGTATTGTAACCGGGCACGCCGGAGAAGCCGAGGCATTCCCACACGATGCCCTGCCCCGCAAAGGCAGCGTCGCCGTGGATCAGCACCGGCAGAACCTGGTCATGCTTGCCCAGATCGTCACGGAAGGTCTGCTGCGCGCGAACCTTGCCCAGAACGACCGGATCGACCGTTTCCAGATGCGACGGGTTGGGCACCAGCGACATATGGACCTTGATGCCGTCGAACTCGCGGTCGGTCGACGTACCCAGATGATACTTCACGTCGCCCGAGCCACCCACGTCTTCGGGGTTGGCGGTGCCGCCCGAAAACTCATGGAAAATGACGCGGAAGCCCTTGGCCATCACATTGGCCAGCACGTTCAGGCGGCCACGATGGGCCATGCCGAACACGATCTCGCGCACGCCGGACTGGCCACCATATTTGATGACCGCTTCCAGCGCGGGGATCATGGACTCGCCACCGTCGAGGCCGAAGCGCTTGGTCCCGACATATTTGCGGCCCAGGAACTTCTCATATTGCTCGCCCTGGATGACCTTGGCCAGGATCGCCTTCTTGCCCTCGGGCGTGAAGTGAATTTCCTTATCCTTGCCTTCCAGACGCTCCTGAAGGAAGCGGCGCTCCTCCACGTCGGCGATGTGCATGTACTCAAGGCCGACATTGCCGCAATAATTGGCGCGCAGGATCGACACGATTTCCGCCACGGTCGCATATTGCAGACCCAGCGAACCGCCCAGATAGACCTTCTTGTTGAGGTCGGTCAGGCCGTGATATTCGGGCGTAAGGTCCGCCGGCAGGTCACGCTTGGACAGGCCCAGCGGATCGAGATTTGCGGCCAGATGGCCACGCACGCGATAGGTGCGGATCAACATCTGCACGCGAATGGCGTCATCTGCCGCAGCAACGGCGTCGGCATCCGACACGGCCTTGCCGACAGCCTTGGCGGCGGCCTTCACGGCAACCTGCATCTGGGTGGGGTCCATCGCCCCGGTCAGATCGTCGGTGTCGCTCAGCGGCCAGTTGTCACGCTGCCAGCTTGGGCCGCGCTCTATCTCGAATTCCTGGTTCTCGTAACCCATTACCCTTGTCCCATCCCAGCCGCGTGCAGTCGCGGAGCGGGAAAATAGCGGCCGGGGTGCAGCCCGGCCGCCCTATATATAGGGGCTGATTAGCCCTTCAGCACTTCGACCAGCGTCGAACCCAGCTCGGACGGGCTGGCAGCAACCTTGATGCCGGCCGCTTCCATCGCTGCGATCTTGCTTTCCGCATCGCCCTTGCCGCCCGACACGATCGCGCCGGCATGGCCCATGCGGCGGCCCGGAGGCGCCGTGCGACCGGCAATGAAGCCAGCCATCGGCTTCTTGCGGCCCTTCTTGGCTTCGTCGATCAGGAACTGGGCAGCCTGTTCTTCCGCGTCGCCGCCGATTTCACCGATCATGATGATCGATTCGGTCGCGTCGTCGGCCAGGAACAGTTCCAGCACGTCGATGAAGTTGGTGCCGTTGACCGGGTCGCCGCCGATGCCGACGGCCGTGGTCTGGCCTAGGCCCGCATTGGTGGTCTGGAACACGGCTTCATAGGTCAGGGTGCCGGAACGCGACACGACGCCGACGCTGCCCTTGGAGAAGATCGAACCGGGCATGATGCCGATCTTGCATTCGCCGGGCGTCAGGACGCCGGGGCAGTTCGGGCCGATCAGGCGCGACTTCGAACCCGACAAAGCGCGCTTCACCCGCACCATGTCCAGAACCGGAATGCCTTCGGTGATCGCGACGATCAGCGGGATTTCGGCATCAATCGCTTCCAGGATCGAATCGGCCGCGAACGGCGGCGGAACATAGATAACCGAAGCGTCGGCGCCGGTCTTCGACTTGGCTTCCGCGACGGTGTCGTACATCGGCAGGCCGATATGGGTCGAGCCGCCCTTGCCGGGGGTCACGCCGGCAACCATCTGGGTGCCGTAGGCCAGAGCCTGTTCAGTGTGGAAGGTGCCGGTGGCACCGGTCATGCCCTGAGTGATGACCTTGGTGTTCTTGTTCACCAGAATGGACATAGGTGTCCCTTTTTCTTCTGTGGACGTGGCACTTGGGTCGAAAGCGGCCCGCCCCAGGCTGCGCACTTACCTGGGACGGACCGGTGCAAGCTTGTTGGCTCAGGCGAGCGAGGGATCGATGCCCTTGCACGCTTCCAGCAATTCCTTGACGGCGTCGACCGACACCTGAAGGTTCGCCTTGGCTTCGTCGTTCAGGTCGATCTCGATGACCTGCTCGACACCGCCCTTGCCGATGATGACCGGCACGCCGACATAGAGATTGTCGATGCCATATTCGCCGGTCAGGTTGGCGGCGCAGGGCAGCAGGCGCTTCTTGTCGCCCAGATAGGCTTCAGCCATGGCGATCGCGCTGGTGGCGGGCGCATAGAAGGCCGAACCGGTCTTGAGCAGCGCGACGATCTCGCCGCCGCCCGAACGGGTGCGCTTGACGATGGCGTCGATGCGCTCCTGCGTCGAACGGCCCTGCTTGATCAGGTCGGGAACGGGGATGCCGGCAACGGTCGAATATTCGATGACCGGAACCATCGTGTCGCCATGGCCGCCCAGAACGAAGCTGGTGACGTCCTTGGCCGACACGTTGAATTCTTCCGCAAGGAAGTGATTGAAGCGCGAGCTGTCCAGCACGCCGGCCATGCCGACGACCTTGTTCGCGGGCAGGCCCGAAAATTCGCGCAGCGCCCACACCATCGCGTCGAGCGGGTTGGTGATGCAGATGACGAAGGCGTCGGGCGCGTTGGCGGCAATGCCCTCGCCCACGGCCTTCATGACCTTGAGGTTGATGCCCAGCAGGTCGTCGCGGCTCATGCCCGGCTTGCGGGCGACACCGGCGGTGACGATGATCACGTCGGCGCCTGCAATGTCGGCATAGTCGTTTGAACCGGTGATCTTGGCGTCGAAGCCTTCCACCGAAGCGCACTGCGACAGGTCGAGCGCCTTGCCCTGCGGAACGCCTTCTACGACGTCGAACAGAACGATGTCACCCAGTCCCTTGAGAGCCGCGAGATGCGCGAGCGTGCCGCCGATATTGCCAGCGCCGATGAGCGCGATCTTGTTACGGGCCATATGCAATCATCCTCCAAGTCATAACTACTGGAATTGCTGGCCCGCCTACGCCCTTCGGACCGGGGTTTCAACGCCGAAATCCTTGATATGCAAATTATCTTTGCAATTCGTTCGCAATTGCATTAAGGTGGTTTTACACCCTGTCGCTGCGAACTCCTACCCTGGTTCGCAGCCTTCCCTGCAGAGGTATCCTGCCGGGTGCTTTCGTGATCGAAAGCACCCGGCCTGTTTCCACGAAGAAAATTGCGTTCAGATGAACGACGCGCGCAACATCGGACGGACAGATTCCGCCCGGCGATGAACCGTTTGCAATAAAGGGCTTATTTGGGGCCGTGGCCCAATGCCAGATAGTCGTCCGACTGCATTTCCATCAGACGCGACACCGTGCGCTCGAACTCGAACGCCCCGTCGCCCTCGGGATAGAGGCGCATCGGCTCTGCATCGGCCGACGCCAGCAGCTTGACCTTATATTCGTACAGCGAGTCGATCAGCGTCACGAAACGCGCCGCCTCATTGCGCTTCTCCGGCCCCAGCACGGGGATGCCGACGATGATCACCGTATGATATTTGCGCGCGATCGCCAGATAGTCCGGCGCGCCCCGCGCCTCGGCACAGAGTCGCTTGAACGAGAAGACGGCCACGCCCTTCAGGCTCTTGGGCACATGCATGGTGCGCCCGCCCTGCACGACAATCTCCTCCGATGGCACCTTGGCCCGGTCCTCGACCGAAAAATCGGTCAGGCGGAAGAATGCCTCGGACAGCGCCCTGGTCGCCTCCGGGCCATTGGGCACATGCCATAATTTCGAGTCGCCCAGACGGTCGCGGCGATAATCGACCGGACCGTTCAGCGTCATTACATCCAGCTTCGCCTTGATGAGGTCGATGAAGGGCAGAAAGAGCTGACGGTTGAGACCGTTCTTGTAGAGTTCGTCCGGTTCGCGGTTGGATGTGGTGACGATCGTCACCCGCTTTTCCAGCAAGCCGGTGAACAGGCGCGACATGATCGCCGCGTCCGCCATATTATTGACGACCATCTCGTCGAAGCAGAGCAGCCGCGCTTCCTCGGCCAGCGACTCGACCACCGGCGGGATCGGATCGCCCGTCTCCGACTTGCGCGCTTCGGCCAGGCGCGCATGCACGTCCAGCATAAATTCATGGAAATGCGCGCGCTTCTTGCGCTGGACCTGCACCGTATCGAAGAACAGGTCCATCAGCATCGATTTTCCGCGCCCGACTCCGCCCCACATATAGAGGCCGCGCGGCGGTTCCGGCGCTTTACGCAACAGCTTCCAGAGCGTCGATCCGCGCGCCGGCGCCGCCTCCAGCTCCTGTTGCAGCCGGTCGAGTCGCTCGGCCGCCGCCCGCTGGTCCGCATCGGGCCGCAATTCGCCGGCCTGCACCAGCGTATCATAGCGGGCAATCACATGGGTCATTTCGGCGCGGGCACCTTGCGCAGCGTGGCGGTCGATGCGGCAACCGGCTGCCCCTCCTGCGTGATCAGACTCCGAAGAAACATCAGCCGCCCGGTTTCCCGCAGCAATTCGACTTCGGCGAACAGGTCCGGCCCGACCTTGCCGGAACCGAGATATTGCATGGACAGGTCGATGGTGACGCCGTTCATCTGCTCGATATGGCCCATCGCCCATAGGCCGCCAAAATAGGCATGGTCGGCAAAGGCGGCCAGAAAGCCGCCATGCAGCGTGTCGAGTCGGTTGCGATGGCCGGAGCGTGTTTCCAGACCCACCAGCGCCTTCGTTGCGCTCTCCGCGCGCATATAGCCCCGGCCGATGGCTTGCAGAAATGTATCGGGATGCGGGTCGGACCATGCGGCCCAGCCCGCCCATTTCCCTTCGGTCAGCGGTTTCCCGCCCGCAACGCCGTCGCTCGTCAACTTACAGCTGCCGTTCGACCATCATCTTCTTGGTTTCGGCGATCGCCTTGGCCGGCGAAAGACCCTTGGGGCAGACATTCGCGCAGTTCATGATGGTGTGGCAGCGATAGAGGCGGAACGGATCTTCCAGCTCATCGAGGCGCTCGCCGGTATATTCGTCGCGGCTGTCGGCCAGCCAGCGATAGGCCTGGAGCAGGATCGCCGGCCCCAGGAACTTGTCGCTGTTCCACCAATAGCTGGGACAACTGGTCGAACAGCAGGCGCAGAGGATGCACTCATACAGGCCGTCCAGCTTCTCGCGGTCGGCGGGCGACTGGAGCCGCTCCTTGCCGCTGGGCGCCGGGCTGACGGTTTGCAGCCAGGGCTTGATGCTGTTGTACTGCGCGTAGAAGTGGGTGAAGTCGGGCACCAGATCCTTGATGACGTCCATGTGCGGCAGCGGCGTGATCTGCACGTCCTTGCCGGCGCATTCGTCAATCGCGGTGGTGCAGGCCAGACCGTTGCGGCCGTTCATGTTCATCGAACAGCTGCCGCAAATGCCTTCACGGCACGACCGGCGGAACGTCAGCGACGGATCATATTCATTTTTGATCTTCAGCAGCGCGTCCAGAACCATCGGGCCGCACTTGTCGAGATCGATCTCAAACGTGTCGTAACGCGGGTTCTGACCGGAGTCGGGATCGTAGCGATAGACCTTGAAGTTGCGGACGTTGGTTGCGCCCTCGGGCGCCCTGTGGGTTACGCCCTTGCCGTTGATCTTGCTGTTCTTGGGCAAAGCAAATTCGGCCATCGCTCGTCGCGCCTCTTCGTCGATGTCTATCAGTTGGGGGTCCGCATAACGAAAAATCTGCAAAGGTCCAGCGTTGAGGACCATGTTTCTGCCCTCAAGTCCTTGTTGCAAATCACTTGCAGAAAATCATCGCGGCCGCGTGACGCATTTGCTTCCGTCGCCATCCGCGTTAGGGCGATGCAATCTGTAAGGATCTTTACTGTTGCCGATCGACATCGCCTTTCTCGCCATTGCCGAAGCGCAGCAACTCTATCATTGGCTGCCTGCTGCGCTGGAACTGGCGCGCCGGCCCGATGTGCGGGTCCACATCCTCTCCCCCTCCGATCAGATATTGGCGCTGGCCGCCAGCTATGATCCGCAGGGCCTGCTCCGCCCCATCCGCCTGCGCCGGCCGCCATCGGGCCCCGATTCGCTGTTCCGCCAGCCTTCGCGACTGGCGACCCTGCTGCTCAACTATCCCGCCATCGTCCGCTTCCCCACGCTGGTCACAACGGAAATCAGCAGCGCCTGGCTGCGCCGCATCCCCGGCTTCCGCTCCCGCCTGATCCTCATCAAGCATGGCGCAGGCGATCGGGAGGGCGGCTACAAGAAGCGCCACGCCGATTTCGACCTGACGCTGGTCGCGGGCGAAAAGGATCGCCACCGCATGATCGACCGCGGCCTGTGCGCGCCGGATGCAGTCGCCGTCGGCGGCTATTCCAAGTTCGAACTGAAGGCGCCACGCCAGCGCTATTTCCAGAATGACGATCCGGTGCTGCTCTACAATCCTCATTTCGATCCGCATCTTTCCTCCTGGCCCGGCCATGGCGCACAAATTCTGGCCGTGCTGGAGGCATTGAAGGGATGGAACGTCATCATCGCTCCCCACACGAAGCTGGCGCGCAAGACGCCGCCAATCGTCAGCCACGCCCCGCACATCCGCGTCGACATGGGCAGCCGCCATTCGATCGACATGAGCTATACGATGAGCGCGGACGTCTATCTGGGGGACGTATCCAGCCAGGTATATGAATTTCTGCTCCATCCGCGCCCCTGCATCTTCCTGAACCTCGACCATCGCGACGGATCTGGCGACGCCTTCGCCCATTGGCGGCTGGGCCAGGTGATCGAGCGCGCCGACGCCCTGCCCCAGGCACTGGCCTGCGCGAACGACTTGCAACCCGGCTTCGTTGCTGCTCAGGAAGCGGCGATGCAGCAATCCATTGACCTGTCCCCCATCGCCGCGTCCCGGCGACAGGCGGACATCATCCTGAATTTCGTGAAGAAGAGCGCATGAGCCAGACGATCACCACCACCCTTGGCCCCGTCCGCCTGATCGGCGACAATGCGACGCCGATCTGGGGCATGCCCAATGCCGAACGCAATCGCCGCATGGCGGAAAGCTCGGCAAAAAATGGCAGCAGACTTGCAGCCGGACACGAACTGCTCTTCAATCTGGCCTATGCGTTCGACCCGCTGTTGCTGCGGCTGGCGCTGGAAACGCCGGGTACGCTGTTCGTCTGGGCGGACACGCCGATCGTCGGACAGGTGGCGCAGGGCATCAATCCGTTGACCGCGCCCCATGTCATCGACCTGTCGGACGGGCGAAAGCTTTACAACCGCCAGTTGCGCAAGCTGGAGCAGCCGATGGTGCGCGAACTCACGCCCGCGACCCGGCGGGAAATAGAGCGGCGCAGCTATTTCGGCGCCTATAAGGGCGTGACCGATATTCTGACCAAATATCTCTGGCCCGAACTGGCGCTGATCCTGACCCGCATCGCCGCGCAACTGCGCATGACGCCCAACATGGTGTCGGTGATCGGCGTCACCCTCTGCCTGCTCGCCACTTACCTGTTCGCCAAGGGCCTGTTCTGGACCGGCTTCCTGTCCGGCTTCATCTTCATGGTGCTGGACACGGTGGACGGCAAACTCGCCCGCTGCACCATCACTTCCTCCAAATGGGGCAATGTGATCGACCATGGCGTCGACCTCGTTCATCCGCCCTTCTGGTGGTATTTCTGGGGCACCGGCCTTGCCTATTGGGGCCTTGGCCTGTCGGGCGGAACCTTCACCTTCATCATGACGGCGGTGATCGCCGGCTATGTGCTGCAACGGCTGATCGAAGGGATGTTCCTCAAGGACTTCAAGATGGACATCCATGTCTGGCGGCCGTTCGACAGCCAGTTCCGCCTGATCACCGCACGGCGCAACCCGAACATGGTGATCCTGTTCGTCGCCCTGCTGGCGGGGCGGCCCGACATCGGCCTGATCGCGCTCGCCTGGTGGACGATCCTGTCGCTGGTCGTCCATGCCGTGCGGCTGGTGCAGGCCTATGCCGTCAGCCGCTCCGGCAAGCCCATCGTCAGCTGGATGGATGAGGCCGAAGCGGCAGCATGAACGCCACGATCGAAAAATTCGGCTATCCCGCAACGCTGATTGCGGAGTTCGACCATTGGGTCGTGCTGCTGCGCCCGGCCCAGCCGACTTTGGGGTCGCTGGTGCTGGCGGCAAAGAGCGACGCTACCGCCTTCGGCGACCTGCCCGCCGAAGCGCATGCCGAACTCAAGACCGTCACCGCCACGATCGAGGCGGCGCTGGGCAAGGCCGTGGACTATGCGAAGATCAACTATCTGATGCTGATGATGGTCGACCCG
Organism: Sphingobium rhizovicinum; assembly: GCF_042647625.1. NCBI lineage: Bacteria > Pseudomonadati > Pseudomonadota > Alphaproteobacteria > Sphingomonadales > Sphingobiaceae > Sphingobium > Sphingobium rhizovicinum. The sequence continues at coordinate 2,476,650 of NZ_JBHRVU010000004.1, forward strand.
CATGTCCATTTTCATGTCATTCCCCGCTATGACGGGGAACGCAGCGCAGCCGGCGTGACGGTGGCGGATGCGGGCTGGCCGGGGCAGCCGGATATGGGTAAGGCAGTCAAGTTAGACAGCGAAGTAGACACTTTGCGCGCTTTCCTCAAAAATCATTTCGATAACGAAATAAAATAGCTCCTCGCGCGCCCCCTGCCCGTTACCGCTGCGGCGTTGAAATCTGCTGGCGGCTATGCTTTTGAACGGGGTATGAAATATGCAGCCCCCCTTCTGGTCGCCAGCCTGCCCCTTTTTCTGCTCGCCGCCTGCGGCCGCACCGAACCCGTGGGCGACACACCCAGCCAGGAAGAACTGACCGCCGCCGCCAATGCCGCAGCGGCCAACGCCATCGCCAACCAGCAGGGCGACACGGAAGCGGCAAACCGCAATTATGTGAATGTCGCCCGCGGCTTTTCCATCACCTTCCCTGAAGGCTGGACGATCGATAAAGGCGCGGGCAGCCCGGACGGCGTCGTCTATGCAGACCCCGGCGCAGGCGCGGACGTGCGCGTCTTCTGGCAGGCCAATGACAAGGACCAGACGCTGCAACAGATTGTCGAGGCGGTCAGCGACGGCGCAGAAGGCGTCGATGGCGATTTTATCGGCGACAATGAATATCGCGGCAGCGCCAATGACGGCGAAGGCAATAATGTCGCGATCCGCCTGCTGAAGCAGCCCGACGGATCGATCGTCACTGCAACCTTCGTCTATCCCGAAATGCTGAGCGAACAATATCAGACCATGGCCGACACGGTGCTGAACAGCCTGCGCATCTTCGCGCCGAAGGCGGAGAAGGAGAGCGCAGAGCAGCCCGCCCCGGCATCAAACGTCAGCCAGTAATCCGCCTTGGCCGCGCCGATCATCGCCCCCTTCGTCCCGGCCGACCAGCCGGGCCTGCTGGACTTGATCCTGTCGATCCAGCGCGACGAATATGGCATCGCCATCACTGCCGCCGATCAGCCCGACCTGTCCGACATTGGCGGCTTCTACCTGACCGGAACGGGCGGATTCTGGGTGGCGCGATCCGACGACCGCGTGGTCGGCACGATCGCGCTCAAGGATATTGGCGACCGGCGGGCGGCGCTGCGCAAGATGTTCGTCGCCACCGATCATCGCGGCCGCGCGGCCGGCGTGGCGCAGGCATTGCTCGACATATTGCTGGCCGCCGCCCGCACGCGCGGCCTGACCGAACTCTATCTTGGCACCACCGACCGCTTCGTCGCGGCGCATCGCTTCTATGAAAAGAACGGCTTCGTCGTGATCAGCGCCGACGCCCTGCCCCCGGCCTTCCCGCGCATGGCGGTGGACACGCGCTTCTACCGGCTGACTGTCGCCTAAACTCCGCTCAGCCCCGCATCCGCCAGCCCGCGCCACAAATGCAGCGCCTGCACGCTTTCGCGCACATCATGTACGCGCACCATCTGCGCGCCCAGTTGCGCCGCGCGGAAGGCCAGCGCCACCGATCCGCCCAGCCGCTGTTCGGCCGGCGCCTCATTGGACAGCGCGCCGATCATCCGCTTGCGGCTACCCGCGAACAACAATGGCACGCCCAGCCCCTGAAAGGTCGCCAGGCCATTCACCAGCGCCAGATTGTCCGCCAGCGACTTGCCGAAACCAAGCCCCGGATCGACCATGATCTTGTCCCGCGCGATGCCCGCTGCGACACAGGCGTCAATCCGCGCCTCCAGATGATCGAACACATCGGCGACCACATCGCCATAGCCGGCCGGATTGGCGTGCGGATCATCCCCGGCGGACGGCGCATGCATCAGGATCACCGGGCAAGCAGCGCGCGCCGCGACTTCCAGACTGCGCGGATCATGCGCCAGCGCGCTGACATCGTTGATGATCTGCGCGCCGACGGCCAGCGCCGCCTCCATCACGGCGGCCTTGCGCGTGTCCACCGACATCGGCACGCCCGCAGCCGACAGCCGTTCGATCACCGGCACGATCCGGGCGATCTCGTCCCCTTCCCACACTTTCGCCGCCTTGGGCCGGGTCGATTCCCCGCCCACGTCGATCAACGCGGCGCCGGCCGCCGCCATGGCGAAGCCCGCATCGGCCGCAGCCTGCGGATCGTCCATATGCTTGCCGCCATCGGAAAAGCTGTTGGGCGTGATGTTCAGGATCGCCATGACCTGTGGCGCGTCGAACCGGATGGTGCGGTCGCCCAGCACCATCGGCCCGCGCATGGCGGAGATATGGTCCGCCAGTCGCCGCGCCCGCTGCGCCAGCGGATCGGGCAACGCCGCGATCGCCGCGTCGAACGCAGCGACCGGCACGGTTTTACGCGCGATCCGGCGCGCCCCGTCAAAGGCCGTCAGTTCATAGCCCTGAAACCAGATCAGCCCATTGCCCATCCGCGCCGTGGCGCCATCGCTCTGGCCGATCGGCGTCGGCACGAACCAGGTGGGCTTAAGGTACAGGCGCGCATGAGGTGGGATCGCAGAAAGTGACATATCAACTCCGTTCGCCCTGAGCCTGTCAGAGCCTGTCCTGAGCGCCGCCGCCAGCGGCGGCGAAGAGGGCCGTACTTCTTCAATCTAGAAGAACAGGGCTTCGACAGGCTCAGCCCGAACGGAGGCAAAGATCAGGGTTCGTTGGCCAGCAAATAGGTCTGGCGCAGGCTGTCGATCGGCGCGAGCTTGCCCTGTGTTTCGACATGCCAGAAAGTCCAGCCATTGCAGCTTGGCGCGCCTTGCAGGGTAGCGCCCATTTTGTGGATCGAGCCGCTTTCGGTCCCAACGCACAGCGATCCGTCGGCACGCACCACCGCCTGCCAGCGACGCTTGCTGTCGGTCAGCACCGCGCCGGGGTTCAGATAGCCCGTCTCGACCAGCGTGCCAAAGGCCACCTTGGGCTGTTGCCGCGCGGTCTGCATGATGGTCAGCGAACTTTCGTCCAGCGGCAACGCCGCCTCGATCCGCTCCAGCGCGACCTCGATATAGTCATTCTCACGCTCGATGCCGATCCACTGGCGGCCCAGACGCTTGGCCACCGCGCCTGTCGTGCCGGTGCCGAAGAAGGGATCGAGCACCACGTCGCCCGGCTTGGTGCAGGCCAGCATCACGCGATACAGCAGTGCCTCGGGCTTTTGCGTGGGGTGCGCCTTGGTCCCGTTGCGCTTCAGCCGTTCCTGTCCATTACAGATGGGCAGCACCCAGTCGGAGCGCATCTGCAACTCATCATTCAGCGTCTTCATCGCTTTGTAATTGAACGTATATTTCGCGTCTTCGCCCTGGCTCGCCCAGATCAGCGTTTCATGCGCATTGGTGAAGCGCGTACCCTTGAAATTGGGCATGGGGTTGGACTTGCGCCAGATGATGTCGTTCAGGATCCAGAAGCCTTCGTCCTGGAGCGCGGTGCCGACGCGGAAGATATTATGATAGCTGCCGATCACCCAGATCGAGCCATTGGGCTTCAGGATGCGGCGCGCTTCGCGCAGCCACGCCTTGGTGAAGCGGTCATAGCTGCCCAGCGTGTCGAACTTGTCCCAATCATTGTCGACCGCATCGACGCGCCCGCCTTCGGGCCGAAACAGGTCGCCGCCAAGCTGAAGATTATAGGGCGGATCGGCAAAGATCATGTCGATGCACGCGTCGGGCAGCTTGGCCATTTCGGCGATGCAATCTCCGCGCAGCAGACGGTTCGCCTCGATCTCGACCGGCGCAATCGCCTTCTTCCGCCGCGGCGCCGCAACGCGCTCCATAACACCCATGATCTTGGCCCCCATATCGTCTTGAAGAACTGCGATGAGTCCTCGGGAGTCCCGCGTCAAGATCAGCGACTTAGGGGCTGGTCTTCGCAAAAAGGTTAACAAGGGGCGGAACGAAGGGTGGACCCACAAGATGTTGAGTCAGGCGAGTCGCGCCAGACTCCATATGGGGCGGTGTGACTCAAAAGACTCAGTGGATCGGGCGTCACGACTTTTTTTGGTTAACGCTGCTTTCGCGGACGTAAGCGACCGGAAACTTGACGAAATCATAACCCGATGATTATGGGATCGTCATGATTCAGTCTCTTTCCGACCCCCAGCATCAGGCCGCCACCGATTCACTGTTCAAGGCCCTGTCCGACGGCACCCGCCGCGCCCTTCTGGAAACTCTGGTGCGCGAAGGCGAACAGAATGTGCAGGCCCTGACCGAAGGATCGGGCGTATCCCAGCCGATGGTGTCGCGCCACATGGCCAAGCTGAAACGTGCCGGCCTCGTGACCGCGCGCCGATCCGGCCGGGAAACCTGGTACGCTGCGCGGGTCAAGGGGCTGGGGCCGGTAATCCAGTGGATGGCCGTGCATGGCGCGCTATGGTCGCAACGCTTCACGGCGCTGGAAGGACTGGGCTGAATTTGATCAGCGGCATGGAGGATGCTGGATTGTGACCGGCTGCTACAGGCATTCTTTTGGCGACCAGTGACATGGGCATCGTGATCTGCCCAAAACTGCATGGGCACTGACTTGAGGATGCCTTCACGGCCATTGGCCTGCGCTTCCCGAGCGACTAGGCTGGCGCCGGAGGCCAGCTATCACAGCTATGAGTTGCCGTTGGCCTGCGATCTCTGAAATGCTAGGCCGCGGACGTGGGCGATAGACAACGCGAAGGCGTTGCCGTTGGCCTGCGATCTCTGAAATGCTAGGCCCGCACGGTACGATGCATTGATCACGGCGGGGTTGCCGTTGGCCTGCGATCTCTGAAATGCTAGGCCGGACGGCAAATTGGATCAGTTGGTCGCACGGTTGCCGTTGGCCTGCGATCTCTGAAATGCTAGGCCCCACTCGCGCCTTGATGGCGAGCCAGTCGGGTTGCCGTTGGCCTGCGATCTCTGAAATGCTAGGCCTGGCTGGACCATTCAGATAGCCGAACAACAGTTGCCGTTGGCCTGCGATCTCTGAAATGCTAGGCCTTGTAGTTAACGAGGTTCGTCTACATCGCAGTTGCCGTTGGCCTGCGATCTCTGAAATGCTAGGCCCAACCGCCCCAACTTGTTCGTCAAGGGCGTGTTGCCGTTGGCCTGCGATCTCTGAAATGCTAGGCCCGGCGGATATGCTGATCGCAACCGTGCTGCGTTGCCGTTGGCCTGCGATCTCTGAAATGCTAGGCCCGTGGCGGCGGTGGACAAGAATATCGCAACGTTGCCGTTGGCCTGCGATCTCTGAAATGCTAGGCCGCGGAACAAACTGGCTGACCGGCCACTGAAGTTGCCGTTGGCCTGCGATCTCTGAAATGCTAGGCCCAAACGCGCCCGGCCCTGACCACGCGAATGGTTGCCGTTGGCCTGCGATCTCTGAAATGCTAGGCCAATAGCCGACCGCGCCCCAATACCATTTGCGTTGCCGTTGGCCTGCGATCTCTGAAATGCTAGGCCTGATCGATCACTTGAAGGCCGTCGACAAGAGTTGCCGTTGGCCTGCGATCTCTGAAATGCTAGGCCCCTTTCCAGCGTAGCATGGCTGCGACACCAGTTGCCGTTGGCCTGCGATCTCTGAAATGCTAGGCCTTCTGCTGCATTGCGGTATCCATGAAGGAGGTTGCCGTTGGCCTGCGATCTCTGAAATGCTAGGCCCTTTCAGAACGGCGACCGCATAGGCCGCAAGTTGCCGTTGGCCTGCGATCTCTGAAATGCTAGGCCCGACCAGCCCTGCCACGCCGACGTTCTATTGTTGCCGTTGGCCTGCGATCTCTGAAATGCTAGGCCGGATGCATAGATAAAAGATTGAAAAATATCGAAAAATCCATGCATCCGGCCAGCAAATTCTGCGCCATCGAATCAGAACATGGCCAGTTGGTCGGGATTTTTCCGGGGGCGCTGCCGGCGCTGGCTGGAGAAGCGGACGATATTTTCATATTGCCGGTCCGTAAAAGTCAGGATGTGGATGTCGCCCTTTTCCGGCAAATTTCGTTCGATTCGTCCCAGATGGGCGTCGAAACTATCCTTGCCGTTGCAAAAGCGAGCATAGACCGAAAACTGGCTCATTTCAAAGCCCTCATCGAGCAAAAACTGGCGGAATTGCGTGGCGTCGCGCATCTCCTTCTTGGTGCCGACGGGCAAGTCGAACATCACGAAAATCCACATCAGACGATATCCGCTCAGATAAGATGCGCTCATGCGGCCGCTTCGCCGCTCATGTCTTCGACCCGCCCCAGCCCGGCCCATTCGATCGGCGTCGGCGGGTCGAACAACGCAAGAGTGGGACGGCCGCTCTCAAAAGCGCGCGCCAAAGATTGGGCCAGTCGCACGGCGGCGATGGACACTGGCGACGCTTCGCCGCCCAAACGCAGATCGAAAGCGATCAACTGGGCCAGACGCCGCTTGATCGACGGGTCGAGCGCCTCCACCCCCTGCCCCACCAGACCGACGACGACCGCATCGACCAGCGGCCGGAATGGTTCGACCAGATCATCAGCCAGCGCAAAGGCATTGCCGCGATTGGCGTGGTTGATGCCGATCGTGGGGTGCAGGCCCGACGCAATGATCGCCCGCGCCACCGTGGCGCGCATCACCGCATAGCCATAGTTGAGCAGGGCGTTGGCGCCGGGGCTATCGCGATCGCGGCGAAATTCCGGCCCCATCAACATCGGCCAGTATCGACGCGCGGCCTGCGCCTCCACATTGTCGCTGTCGCCCGATTTCACCCGCTGCGCCATCAGCGGCAAGGCCTCTGCCCCGGCAACCCCGCGCGATGCGAGCAGGCTGCCCTGCATCAGAATTTTGACCGACACGATCCGCCGCCACAATTGCTTCATCAGCGGCTTTGACGCATCCCATTGTGCCCGAAACCGGGCATTTTGTGCATGATGCCCCTCGATCGGCAGCGTGACGGCCACCGGGCTGTGATTGGACCCGCAAAAAACGATCGGCGCACCGCGTTCGGCCAGCGCGCTAACCAGATTGGCGGTCCATGTCGTGCCATGCGCATGGATGATGACTGCATGCACATCGTCCAGCGGCACTCGCCCCACTTCCTGCCGGTCCTGCTCCACCATCAGGAAACCGCGATGGAGCGACAGATGCCGTCCATCCGTGGCGATATCGACAATCCGGTCCATGCATTTCCCCCTGCCGAGGAAATGCTATGGCGCAAATCTTAGCATGTCAGCGCGGACCGGGATCGAAAATCCTCCCTAATGGATCGATCCGCACCTGCCGCGCCTTCATCTTCTGGAGCGAACTGGCGCGCGGGCCATAGAATTTGAACGGATCATCGGGGCTTTTGTCCCGATCCGCCATCTTCCCGGCTTCATTATGAGCAATCAGGAAAATCTGTCCATTCTGGCCATATTTCTGCACGCGCATGATCTGCCGCGCGCCGCCATCCCGCTCGATCGCGATCAGGTCATTCTGGCGCAGGCTCAATATCTTCTTGGCGGCCGGATGCGGGCGATGCTCGACAAAATCCTTCTGATGATAGTCGAAGGTCGAAATGATGCCGGATCGCGCCACGCCGTCACGGTCCTTCCAATGGGTGATCCATTTGCCGTCAGGCATCCGCCAGACGTTGAAAACGGCGTTGCTGTCCCCCTGATAGCCCTTGTAAGCGCGTCCGCTGGCGTCGCGGATCGGGATGACCGACAGCGGCTTGCGCACCCGCACGCGCTTGATCCCCTGCCATTGTCCGGGCGCTTTGCGGAAATCGGTCAGCGCCTTCAGAAAGGCCGCTCCTGACAATCCCTGCGTCGCGCGATACAAAGCCGCCTGGAGATGGTGATCGGTCATCCGCTCCGGGTCGGTCAGATCCTTTGGCTGGAGATTGTCCAGCCGGATGCGATAAACGACCAGCGCATCCCCCTTGCGATTGTCGTCGCCTGTCAGGCCATAGGCCGTCTCATTATGCAGTTGGCCCGACGTGACGTCCCTGCCCCGCGCCGGCCGCCCCTTGCGCCCATGATCGGCCTTGTGGCTGACGATAGTGCGCTCCAGCGCTTCGCCCAGCGCCTCCCGAAAACCCTCCCATGGCTGCTCAAGCCCGTCAAACAACCGATCGAGATCGCGATCCTCGGCCAGGCCGGCGGTGCGCGCGATCCGCTGCATCAAACTGCGGCTCGTCACCGCGACCACCGCTGCGTCGATCGCATGATGGCGATGGTCCAGCCGGTTCTTGGGCGCATTGCTATGCGCGTTGTCGACATAATTATGGTCGCGCAACAGGCTGTTCAGCCCCCATAGCCGCCGTAACATCGCGGTCATGCGACCGGGGATGACGTAGACGCTGCCCTCCTCCTTCGTGGGATACAGGCTGCGCAGATATTTGCCCGCCAGCCGCGACAGATATTGCGTGTCGGTCAACTGGCGCGCCAGGAACCCGCCGTCCTTTTCCACGCGCGCGATTGCGTCCGGGCCGAAACGCCACTGCTTGGACTTGTGCAGGCGCGCCGCCTGCGTGGCGATCTTGTCCCACCGCTCCGCGTCATGCCCCCATTTTTCGAAGGGCGTGCGGTTGCCCTTGGCCCGGTTGCAATGGCGATGGGCGACCACCTTGTTCGACTGACTGTCGTCCAGACAGCGCGAATAGGGGATGATATGATCGACATCCGCTTCGCTGAACAATTGCCGGATGCCGATCGGTTCGGCGCAATAGGGGCAACGGCGATCAAGCGGATTGCTGCTCAGTTGCTCCCAGAGCTTCAACAAGGCGCGATTGGCGCCGGTGTCGGCAAAGCCTTCCGCCTCCAGCTTTTGCCCACGCGCAATGGCTTCGGCCGTATCCTTGCGGATGCGCCGGTTATGCTCTTCCTTGTCCTTTTCGTTGAGCTTCAGCTCGCGCGCCAGTTCAACGACGATCCGGTCGGGCCGGCCATGCACGGCGATGATGGCGTTGACCAGCTTCTGCAACTGTCCCAGCCCGATATGCACGGTCGGGTTGGTGATCTTGCCCCACCGCACTTCCGGCGGATCATCCGCTCGCTGCGTGCCGGGCGGAATATCGCGCGTCAGCAGTTCGCCATAATAGGGCAGCCGGTCGAGGACTTCGCCAGTGCGATCATCGCTATGATGCCATCCGGCGCGGCGCACCGCCACATCATAGGTGATAACCGCCCTCTTCAATTCCTCCAAAATGCGTCGGGTCGCCGTCTCGCCCAGCCGGCCATGGCCATCAGGCAAAGCCGCCTTCGCCGTGGCGGCCGCCTCCGCTTCATCCAGCCCGCATTCGCCGGTCAGGAAAGCATGGAGCGCGTCCGGGTCTTCTTCCTCCATCAACCGTTCGACGATCGCCCATTGCCGGTCCGCCGGGATATGCGCCCAGCGATCGCCAATCCGTTTCTTGTCGGCCATCGCGGCATGGACCTCGTCCCCGCGCAAATGGGTCCGGGTTTCGCTCGCCTTGTTGAAACTCTCGCCCGGTTGCAGATTCAATCCCTTGCTGCCGCCCAGCGTCTTGAAACTCACATCCTTCTTGTCGCGCAATATCAGGATCAGCTTGTCGCGCTGGTCGATCGTCAGCTTGCGCGATTCTTCACCCGCCGACGTGATTTCCAGTTGATTGACCTCCTCATACAGGCGTCGCTCCTGAAACAGCGGATGCGCCTTGGGCAGGCGACGCTCGCTCTGGACGAAGGTGCAGACGCCCACTTCCGGCACCTTGAGCGGGCGCTGATAGAACAGAATGCGATGCAGCGCGGCCCGCGCTTCCTCGGTCAGGATCGCGGGATGATGGCGCGCCTGTTCTTCCCATATGCGACCAAATTCCCAGTCGATATGGCGGCGCTGCGGATAGAAGCTGTAATTCTGACTATCGCTGTCCATGCGAACGCGCGCGCCTTTGGGTGCCGGCTTGCCATTCTCATCAAGTTCCGATTGGCGCATGAAAATGAAGGCACCCACCGTTTCCGCGCCAGCATCAAGCATAGCCTGATCAAGCGCATCCTCGCCCTGCTTTATCTTGCCGTCCTCATTATCCTTCGACCGACGCTCAGCCTTGCGGTTGGACAGGAAACCACGCCGCTGGTTCAGGTGAAACAGCGCCCGCCCCACTTCATGCGGGGTCAGCGCTTCGTTCAGCGCGCGCGCCCGCAGATCATAAGGATCATGCGCCGCCATCAGCTTCGCCTCATCGGCGTCAGCAGGCATCAGCCCGAAATGGATCAATTGCTCCAGAAAGACCGATCGCCGCCGGACATAGCGATCGCGCCGCCGGCGCATCGCCCGGGCGGTGCGCCGATCCACCGCCAGCGACGCGCCCGACTGCGGATCGCGGCCATCGCTGAAGATGCGCACTCCAATGTCGATGATCCTGTCGCCTTTAACCAGCATCCATCCAATGCTACTAGATCCGACATCCAATCCTAAGGTAGTAAGCATCGGTTTTCGCCTTCCATCACTACTGGGTGTGATCTAAGAGATATTATTCTAAAATCGACCCTTGGCAAGTCGAAGTTCCGAGGATAATATCCGGCTCAGGCAAGAATGTTCTGGAGCCAATTGCCGGATTCCAAACCCGCGCAATTGGCCCAGATGCTGAGGAGCATTCCGAGCATATATAGCTGAGCGCATTGAATTCCAAGCCAATGCGCGCTCTTTAGATACCTACCAGCTTCACTGCTCGGGAGTGATCTAGTTGCAGCTGGCGCTTGACAGTATAAGATTTCTTTGTAATTTTATAGTTTCAGAGATCGCGGGCCAGCTGTTAACAAGCAGCTTGACTGCACCAAATAAGGGCGAGGCCACGGCCTCGGCGTAAAAGCGGCCTTCTCGGCTCCTAGAGTTTAAAAGGCGAGGCTTAGGCCTCGCCTTTTTCATGCTATCTTCGCAGGTAATGCGCGCGCTATCTTCCGGCTGCGAATGTACCGCTTCGCGCTTACATCATTTACAGACAAATATGGGCAATATGGTGCACCCAACTGGATTCGAACCAGTGGCCTTTGGATTAGGAATCCAACGCTCTATCCTGCTGAGCTATGGGTGCGCCGGCGACGGCTCTATTGCGCGTCGCGGCTGCGGTCAATCTTGACCGTCAATTCTTGGCGTGCGGCGGAATGACCGGGAAAGGCAGCGGCGCCACCTCCACCCCTTCCGCGATCAGCGCCTTTGCCTCGGCCGGGGCGACTTCGCCATGGATGCTGGCGCGGTCCTGCTCGCCATAATGCATGGCGCGCGCCTGTTCGGCAAAGCCGCGCCCGACCCAGGTCGATCCCTCCAGCGCCTTTTGCTGCGCTTGCCCCAATGCCTCGACCAGCGCCTGCATCTTCGCCTGATCGGCCACATTCATGACCGGCGCGACTGGCTCATCGCGCTGGACGGCCGGCGTCGGCGCCGGATCGGGCCGGCTATTGCCCTTCGCCGCCACCGCCGGCGCCATCACCGCCTTGCCCACATCGGCGTCGCCGCACATCGGGCAGGCCAGCAGGCCCCGCGCCTTCTGCGCCTCATAATCGGCGCTGGACCCGAACCATGCCTCGAACACATGGCCTTCGCCCGCACATTTCAGGTCGAACACGATCACGAAAGAGTCACATCCTTGGCTATCACACGGCGGTTGGCGATGGCGGGCACGCGCCCGCGCACATCCCCTATGCGCGACAGGTCTATGTCCGCAAGGGCCATGCCCGCCGTTTCGCCCATATCCAGCAGCACTTCGCCCCACGGATCAATCACCACGCTATGGCCATAGGTGACACGCCCGTCGGCATGCTGGCCCACCTGCGCCGTGGCGATGACATAGCATCCCGCCTCAATCGCCCGCGCGCGCAGCAGCACATGCCAGTGCGCCTGCCCCGTCGGCACAGTGAAGGCGGCCGGCGCCAGCAAGATCGTCGCCCCCGCATTGGTCAGCGCGCGATACAGGTCCGGGAAGCGCATGTCGTAACAGATGGAAAAGCCCATCCGACCCCATGGCGTGTCGGCCGCCACCACCTGTTCCCCCGGCCCATAGACGGAGGATTCGCGCCAGCTTTCCCCGGTGGCCAGGTCCACGTCAAACAGATGGATCTTGTCGTACCGCGCCCGGATCGCACCGCTATCGTCGATCAGGAAACTGCGATTGGCCCAGCGCCCGTCGGCCCGCTCGCCCTTCAGCGGCAACGATCCGATATGCACCCACAGCCCCTCGCGCGCCGCCGCGTCCCGCACGGCGGCCAGCACCACATCCCCGGCCTCGTTGCGCAGCGTCGCCGCCGCGCGTGCCCGGTCGCGATCCAGGCACCCGGCCATTTCGGGCGTGAACAGCATGTCCGCGCCTTCGCCCTTCGCCCGCTTCACCATCTCCACAATGGCGGCGGCGTTGGCGCCGGGATCGATCCCGCTGGTCATCTGGAACAGGGCGGCGCGCATGGTGTCGCTCATAGCCCCAGCAAGGCGTCCAGCTTGCCCTCGCGGTTCAGCGCGGACAGATCGTCGCTGCCGCCGACATGGCTGCCGTCGATGAAGATTTGCGGCACGCTGGTCCGGCCCGGCGCGCGCTCCAGCATTTCCTCGCGCTTCGGCCCGCCCAGCGTGATGTCATATTCCTCGAACGCGACGCCCTTGCTGCCCAGCAGCGCCTTCGCCCGCGCGCAATAACCGCACCAGTCCTTGGTGTAGATTTCGACCTTCGCCATGATAACTCCTTTCCCCCGAAATTGGGGCAAAGTCGCCTTTTGTCAATCAGCGGGTATGGCGACAGCGTCGGGCAACACCCGTGCCCAGCACAACAGATGCACCTGCCCCGCGCCGCCCCGCTTCAGTTGCTTCGCGCAGGCCGCCGCCGTCGCCCCGCTGGTATGAATGTCGTCGATCAGCAGCACGCGCCGCCCACGCAAGGCCTGCCCTTTCCCCAGCGCAAAAGCGCCCCGCACCGTCCGCGCCCGCTGCGCCGGGTTCATCCCCCGCAGCGGCGCGGTGCGCTTCACCCGTTGCAACGCGCGCTTGTCCACCGGCCAGCCGGTCATCCGCCCCAGATGATCGGCGATCAGCGCCGACTGGTTGAAGCCCCGCTGCCACAATCGCCAGCGATGCAGCGGCACCGGCACGATCACCGCCTCCTCGTCCCCCACATGACGCAGCATCTGCCGCGCGATCAGCCGCGCCATGCCGATCCGCCGGCCATATTTCAGCCGCAGCGCCACCGTCCGCGCAACATCGCCATAGGCCAGCACCGCCCGCGCCCCATCCCAGGCCGGCGGATCGGCCATGCACGCGCCGCATTCCGCCCCCTCCCCCATGTCATGCGGGAAAGGCAGGCCGCACCGCGCGCAACAGGGCGCGCCCAGAAACTCCATCCCGCCCCAGCAGGACAGGCAGAAAGCGAAATCCTCCCCGACGATCGCGCCGCACCCCGGACAGCGCGGCGGCAGCGCATAATCGACCATCGGGCGCAGCGCACCCTTGAGAAGCGGGAGGACAGCCATCATCTGCCTTGTCCGCACTTCGCGCCCGATGCACAAGGCCCGCCATGGAATCCCGTCCCGACATTTTCGACCGCGCCCGTCGCGCCCGCAACCGCGACCGCATGCTGCCCCGCTTCGCCGATCATGACTTTCTCCATCGCGCGATGCTGGACGAACTGCTCGATCGCCTGACCGACGTGCAGCGCGACCTGCCCGAAATACTGCTGATCGGCTGCCCCGATGGCAGCGCCCGCGCCGCGCTGGAGGCGATGGGCAAGCGCGTCGCCTGCGCCGACCCCGGTTTTCTCGCCGCAAAGGCCGTGGGCGGGGTGCAGGCGGACGAGGACGCCCTCCCCTTTGCCGACGACAGTTTCGATCTGGTCATCGCCTGCGGCACGCTCGACAGCGTCAATGATCTGCCCGGCGCGCTGATCCTGATGCGCCGGGTGCTGCGGCCCGACGGCCTGATGCTCGCCGCCTTCACCGGCGCGGGCAGCGTCCCCCGCCTCAAATCCGCTCTGCTCGCGGCCGAAGGCGACCGGCCCGGCCAGCATGTCCATCCCCAGGTCGACGTGCGCTCCGCCGGCGATCTCTTGAGCCGCGCCGGCTTCACCATGCCGGTCGCCGATGGCGATGTGCTGAGCGTCCGCTATGGCGACATCGTCCGCCTGATGCATGATCTGCGCGGCATGGGCGCGGGCAATGCGCTGGCGACCCGGCCGCCCGCCCTGACCCGCGACACGTTGATGCGCGCCGCCGCCCATTTCGCCGCCGCCGCCGACCCGGACGGCCGCACGGCGGAGCAGATGGCGATCATCTACCTGTCCGGCTGGAAACCCGACCCCAGCCAGGCCGCCCCCGCGCGGCGCGGCAGCGCCACCATATCGCTGGCCGCCGCGCTCAAGGGAAAGGGGTGATGACGTTGCCTTGCCAGCGAACAGCCAAATGATTAGATTGTAATCATACCGATTGGGAGCCAGCCGCATGACCGCCACCCGCGTCATTACCGCCCATGTCCCCGACGATCTTGCCGATCAGGTCGATATGCTGGCCGCTCGGCTTGATCGTTCGCGCGGCTGGATCATGAAGCAGGCGCTTTCCGCCTGGGTCGATCAGGAAGAAATGCGCCATCAGATGACGCTGGACGCGCTTGATGATGTCGACGCCGGCCGGGTGATCGATCAGGCTTCCGTCCTTGTCTGGGCGGATAGCCTGTCCACCGGCAGCCCTCAGCCGCCACCGGAGGCATGAAAATCGTCTGGACCGGCAAGGCCATGTCCGACCTTGTCCGCCTCCATGACCATTTGAAACCCGTCGCCCCGGATTCAGCCGCTCGCATCGTTCAATCGTTGGCCAAGGCTCCCTCCCGCCTGATCGACTTTCCCCGCATTGGCGAAAGGCTCGAAGCTTACGCTCCGCGCGAAGTCCGCCGCATCATCATCGGCCATAGGATCTTCATCCTGAGACTATGGCATGGCCGGGAAGGTCGGGAATTTGGCGAGCGAGAATAGCGCTCAAGGGGAAGGGGGATATTTGCCGTTCATTCTATGGTGACGCCCGCCACCCGCCAGAGGCCGTTTTCCTTGTCCAGACTGACCGTTTCGATCGCGTCCGCCTTGTTGGCGTAGCTGGTGCGGAATTTCACCACTTCATAGCCATAGGGCGGCGCGGGCAGGTTTTCCTGACGGATCAGGGTGCGGGACAGGATAGCGCCCAGCGGCGTTCTGGCCTTTTCAGATGCATCGGCCCACACCTTCACGCTATTCATCGTGCGAAAATGGGCCGTCGTTCCGCGATAGCTATCCTCCCAATTCCCCTGATCCAGCAGCATCAGCCATTGGCGGGCAGCCTCCACCACCTGCGGATTGGTTGCTGCACTGGCGGCAACGGCGTCGGTCTGGGCGGCAGGCATGTTTTGCGACGTGGCGGCCAATGCCAGCAGGCCAAGAACAAATGTCATGATCGTTACTCCGATGATGATCCGGGCAGGACGGATTGCCTGCCCCGTCGCCTGATCGACCGGAATAACCGCCGCATCTTCCCCCATTTCTGCGTCCCCGACCAAATAGGGGGTCGCCGCCGCCTGCCCTTCGCCCTCCGCTTCCAGCAGCAGGCGCGCGGCCTCCCGGCTGCTGGACACCGCCATCTTGCGCCGCGCATCGCGCAGCCGTTCGTTGATCGTGTGGACCGACAGGCCCAGACTGCGCGCGATCGACTTGGCGTCATGCCCCCGCACGATCAGGCGCAGCGTCTGCTTTTCCTTCTCGGTCAGCGCCCATGGCATGTCGGTCATCTGCGTGCTCATGGTTCGGGGACTAAGGGCGCCATCCTATCACGGCCACCCCAAAAAATTTGTATCTGGCGCGCCCCGGCCCATTTCCTACATGCGCAGAGGGCAGATAGCATCAAGGCTGGCCCGCTCTCGCCATCGCCAGACCTTCGGCATCAATCCGCGACATATAATTTCAAGACCGTATCCGAAAATGTCCAGTTTGGCGGGAAATATGCGAAGTTAAGCGCGCCATTTCCTATTTTACGCCCGGCGCGCTGTCACTTCACCCACCATCGGCGCATCCACCATGTCGCGCGATGCCCAGCCGTCCCCGTCATGCCGATATTCGACATGGCTCGCCCGGCGGAAGGCTGCGCCGTCCCACACGATCACCTGCAACTCCATCTCGTTGTTCCGCCGAACATGCAGCCAGTTGAAGCTTTGCGGCTCGGCATTGCGCAGCCGGGTGGAGGTCGCCGTACCGGCCTGTATCACCAGCGCACCGCCGCTATGTTCCACCATCTTCTGCGCGGCTTCCGCATAGGTCCGGTGAAAATGCCCGGCCAGCGCCACATGCACCCCCGCCTCGCACGCCGCGCGCACCGCATCCGCATGCTGGCCCACCGCCTCGCTCCATTCATTCCCCTTGCCGATCGGCATGGAAAAAAGCGGATGATGGGTCACGAGGATGCGGGTCTTGTCCGCCGGCACCTTGGCGAAACGATCGCGCAGCAAATCCATCTGGGCATGGTTGATCCGCCCGTCCTTGATCGTCAGCGACCGCGCGGTGTTCAGGCCCAGTATCGCCACTTCCCGATCCTCATAGAAGGGGCAAAGGTCATGGCTGATATAGCGTTTATAGCGGTCGAGCGGCGCGCCAAAGCGCCGCACCACATCATAGAGCGGCACATCATGATTGCCCGGCACGACCAGAGTCTTCAGCCCCGCGGCATGCAACCTGCCCAGCCATCCGGCCGCCTGCCTGAACTGCTCCACCCGCGCCCGCTGGGTAAAATCGCCGCTGATGACGACCAGGTCGGGCCGGCGCTCCTCCAGCCAGGCAGTAGCAGCGTCCACGATCTTGGGATCATTGGCGCCAAAGTGAATGTCGGAAAGATGCGCGATGCGAGCCATGCCAACGTAACGAATCCGCGCGACATGGTTTCCCCCCGGACCCGAATCCGCTTTTCCGAGTTATTGCGGCATGGAAACGAAACCCCTTCCCAAAGACGCCATCCTCGTCGTCAACGCCCATAGCCGCCGCGGACAGGATATGTTCGCGCAGGCCCGCGACGGGCTGGAGGCCGCCGGCATCCGCCTGATCGAGGCGCATGCGGTCGAGGAGCCAGAGAAGATGGCCGCGACCGTCCGGGCCGCGGTGGACAGCGGCGCGCCGATGGTGATCGTGGGCGGGGGCGATGGCTCCATGTCCGGCACAGTGGACGAACTGGTCGGCAAGGACTGCGTCTTCGGCGTGCTGCCGCTTGGCACCGCCAACAGCTTCGCCCGCACGCTCGGCTTGCCGCTCGATCTGGACGGCGCGGTGAAGGCGATCGCCACCGGCCAGCGCCGCCGCGTCGATCTGGGCATGATCGACCGGGATTATTTCGTCAACGCCGCCTCATTGGGCCTGTCGCCCATGATCGGCCGCACCGTGCCGCACAAGCTCAAACGCTATCTGGGGCGGATCGGCTATCTGCTCTGGGCGGTCAAATGCTCGGTCGGCTTCCGGGCCTTCCGCCTGACGATCGACGACGGCCAGAAGGAACGGCGCATGTGGTCGACGGAGGTCCGCATCCTCAACGGTCCCTATCATGGCGGCGTGGAGCTATCCGACAATGCCGCCGTCGACACGGGCGAGATCGTGGTGCAGGCGGTCGTCGGCCGCAGCAAGCCGCGCCTCGCCTGGGACTGGTACGCCAAATTCTTCAAGCTGCGCGACCGCGATGCCCATACGGAGGAATTTCACGGCAAATCCTTCCGCATCGACACCAAGCCCCGCCAGCGCATCTCCATTGACGGCGAAGTGCTGGCGAAAACGCCGGTGACGGTGAAGATCGCCGCCGGCGCGATTGAGGTGGCGGTGCCAGCCAGCTAACAAAGCGCCCAACAAAAAAGGGACCGGAAAACCGGCCCCTTCTCTGTTTTCGGTGTTCCGAAGAAACTTAGCGCTTCGAGAACTGGAAGCTACGACGGGCCTTGGCCTTACCGTACTTCTTACGTTCGACGACGCGGCTGTCGCGGGTCAGGAAGCCTTCGGCCTTGACCGCGCTGCGCAGCGCAGGTTCATACTTCGACAGAGCCTGGGCGATGCCGTGCTTCACGGCGCCGGCCTGACCCGACAGACCACCACCCTTGACGGTGGCGATCACGTCATACTGACCTTCACGCTCGGTCACGCCGAACGGCTGGTTGATCACCAGACGCAGGGTCGGACGGGCAAAGTAGATTTCCTGATCGCGGCCGTTGACCGTGATCTTGCCGGTGCCGGGCTTCACCCACACGCGGGCCACGGCGTCCTTACGACGGCCGGTGGCATAGGCGCGGCCGAGGCCGTCGATTTCCTGGGCGCGCAGCGGCGCCGAAGGCTGGACCGGTGCAGCGGCGACTTCGCCGGCTTCCACGGCGGCCGGAGCGGCAGCGGCGGGGGCGTTCGCAGCGATCGCCGCGAGGTCGGACAGGGACTGGCGGTTATCGGACATTATGCACCCACCTTGTTCTTGCGGTTGCGCGACGCGAAGTCGAGCACTTCGGGGTTCTGGGCTTCATGGGCGTGTTCGGCGCCGGCGAAGATGCGCAGGTTGCGCATCTGCTGACGGCCCAGCGGACCACGGGGGATCATACGCTCGACGGCCTTTTCCAGGACGCGCTCGGGGAAACGACCTTCCAGGATCTTCTGGGGGGTGGTTTCCTTGATGCCGCCGGCATAACCGGTGTGCTTGTAATAGACCTTGTCGGTCAGCTTACGACCGGTGAACTTCACCTTGCCGGCGTTGATGATGATGACATTGTCACCGCAATCGACGTGGGGCGTGAAGCTGGTCTTGTGCTTGCCGCGCAGGATATTCGCGACGGTCGAAGCGAGGCGACCCACGACGAGACCTTCCGCGTCGATCAGGATCCACTTCTTTTCGACCGTTGCCGGGGTCGCCGGCTTGGTGGTCTTCATCAGCGCCTTCATGGTGCCAATACTCCAGAATGAAAAAATGAAACCGGACGCCGTTGCCGACGCCCGGAAGTGGGGCGCTAATGACGATTGCGTCCCTTGAAGTCAAGAGATTCGGGGCGTTTCACGACGGGTAAAATAATACCATGCCCTATTTGGCGGCGGTAAGGCTGCGGCTTTCGACCAGCGCCTGCCCGCCCACGATCAGGCTGCGCTCCTGATTTTCAACCAGGCCGGTGGCGCGCGAGAGATGATAGCGGATCGCCACCTGCACGCCCTCGCCCGACAATATCTCCTTCAGGTCCAGCGCGCCGGCATCCTGCCCGGCAATGACAAGGCTTCCTTCAACGGGCACGGGCCGCCCCAGCGGCGACCCCGCCATGGTGCGCAATCCGCGCCCGGCGCCATCCTCCACCTCACTGGCGGCGAACAGCAGAAGCGGCCGGATTTCACCCGCCAGCAGCGCCAGCCGCCCTTCGGGCGAGAGGCCGTCGAACAGCGCCTGCACATTTTTCGCTGCGCGCTGGCGATCAGCGTTCGGGCCGTTTAGCATCGCCTTCAGCCCGGCCTGCACCCTGCTCCACACCGCGCCCATATCGTCCAGCGCCACCACTTGTCCGCGCGCTTCCAGATGAAAGCGCATGGGAATGCCGACCAGCGGTTCCAGCGCGGCGCGATAAGGTTCGGCTCCGGCGGCAGGCGCATCTGTATCGATCGATCGCAAAGTGACCGATAAGACATAGCCCTCTCCGGTCCGCTCGAACCGCAGATCACGGATAGCGGTGAACGCGCTGACCTTTCCCGCAACCGGCCGATACTGTTCTATGCGATAGACCAGCGGCCGGTCGGTCGGCGGCGCGAAGGGAAGGACGATGCGCTCCGCCCATGCCGGCTGAGCGACAAGGAGCAGCGCGGCGGCAAGAATGCGCCTCACCGGCTTTTCACGCCGATGGCGTGCGCGCCCCAGGCCGCCGCCGCCACGACCAGCGCGCCGACCGCCTGATGCAATACCGCGAGCGGCAGCGCGATGCCGCTGATAACTGTGGCGATGCCGAGCACTATCTGCGTGCCGAGCGCCGCCTGGATCGCGATCGACGCGCTGCGCCGCCCGGCTCGCTTCGCCCGCCGCGCCAGCAGGAAAAGCGCAACCGCCGCGACCCACGCCCACCAGCGATGCAGGAAATGGACAAGATAGGGATCGGACGAGACGGTCGCCCATAGCGATCCCATCCAGTTGATCCCCTCCGGCACGAGATGATCGTTCATCAGCGGCCAGGTGCTGGATACATAGCCTGCATCCAGCCCGGCGGTGAACGCGCCCAGCATCAGTTGAACAAACAACGCCAGCAGCGCACCGATGGCGAAAGGCCGCAGCACCGCCGGTCGCGCGGCAGGCGATCGGGCCAGCGCGAGCAGGTCCAGCGCGGTCCAGATCAGCCCGCCCATGATGAACAAAGCAGTCAGCAGATGCACCGCCAGCCGATAATGGCTGACATCGGTGCGCACCGACAGGCCAGACTTCACCATCCACCAGCCGATCGCCCCCTGCAAACCGCCCAGCGCCAGCAGCGCGACCAGTCGCGGACCATAGCCCGCCGGAATAGCGCGCTTCCACGCGAACCAGACCAGCGGCAGCGCGAAGACGACCCCGATCAGCCGTCCCAGCAGCCGGTGCATCCATTCCCAGAAGAAGATGAACTGGAAGTCCGACAGGGTCATGCCCCGCCGCAACTGCTGATATTCCGGGATCTGCTGATAGAGGCGGAACGCCTCCATCCACTGGTCGTGCGTCAGCGGTGGGATGGCCCCGGTAATCGGCTTCCACTGGGTGATCGACAGGCCGGATTCGGTCAGCCGGGTGATGCCCCCCACCACCACCATGCAAAAGACCAGAAAGGCGACGATCAGCAGCCAGCGGGCAATGGCGACAGGCCGCGCAGGGCGGGAAAATGCGGTCGAAATCATGGCCCCGGTCCATGCGCCCAAGCCCCGCCCTTTTCAAGCCGCCCGACATGGGACAAAGGGTCCAAGGACCGCCGGGCCGGGATACAAAGACGGACCGAAGCGTATCAACCTGACAGGGTATGAAGCAGGATATGTCGATGACCAGCGCGCCAACAGGCACAGCCGCGATGATCGCCGCGCAGGGGCCACTGGGCATCCTGACCGCCGCCATCGATGCGCCATCGCCCCTCGGCCCAGTCAATTCATGGTCCCCCGCCCTTATATCGACGGTCCGCATGATGCTGTCGTCCAGAGCCGAAATCGTGCTGTTCTGGGGGCCTGATTATTGCGCCCTCTATAATGAAGCCTATGCGCCCACGATCGGCGACAAACATCCCCGCGTACTGGGGCGGCCGGCGCGGGAGGGCTGGGCGGAATTGTGGGACGATCTGGGCCCGCTGCTGCAATCGGTCCGGGAAACCGGCGAGACATTCCATGCCAGGGACCGCCCCTTCTATATCGAGCGCGATGGCGGCCGCGGCGAGGATGTCTTCTTCGACATCAGCTATTCGCCCGTGTTCGAAGCCGACGGATCGATCGGCGGCGTCCTCTGCATCGTCAGCGAAACCACCAAGCGCGTGCTGGCCGAGCGGGCCATGCTGGCGGACCGCAACCGGCTATGGGCGCTGGCACGCGATCCCTTCCTGATCGCCGACACCGCCGGCATCTGGATCGCCGCCAGCCCGGCCTGGACCGACATATTGGGCTGGAGCGAAGAAGAACTGATCGGTCGCACGTCGCAATGGATGGAACATCCCGACGATGTGTCCGCCACCCGCGATCAGATCGACGGCTTGGCCCATGGCGAACCGGTCCTGCGCTTCGACAACCGATTCCGGGCGAAGGATGGCAGCTATCGGACCTTCAGCTGGACGGCTGTACCCGAAGGCGACCTGATCTATTGCGTCGCCCGTGACGTTACCGATCATCGCGCTGACGCCCGCGCTCTGGCTGAAGCGGAATCTGCGCTGCGTCAGGCGCAGAAGATGGAGACGCTGGGCCAGCTTACTGGCGGGGTGGCGCATGACTTCAACAATCTGCTCCAGATCGTGACCGGCAATCTGGACCTGCTGCAACGGGCCCTGTCGGCCGATGACACGCGGTTGCGGCGCATGGCCGACCGCGCCATGGCGGGCGCAGAGCGGGCAGCCGTCCTGACGCAGAGGCTGCTCGCCTTTTCCCGCCGGCAACCGCTCGATCCCCGACCGACCGATCCCGCCCGCCTGATTACAGGCATGTCCGACCTGCTGCTCCGGACACTGGGCGAAACCATCGCCGTCGAAACGACCGTGTCACCGGACGCCTGGACCATCGAAGTCGACGTCAACCAGATGGAAAATGCGCTGCTCAATCTGGCGGTCAATGCGCGCGACGCCATGCCCGACGGCGGACGCCTGACCATTGCGGTCGACAATCTTGCGATAGCCGCGCAGGATGGCGACATCGCGCCGGGTCATTATGTTGCCATCACCGTAGCGGATACGGGCGAAGGCATGGACGCCGATACGCTGGCGCATGCCATCGAACCTTTCTTCACCACAAAGGAGGTCGGTCGCGGC
Organism: Sphingobium rhizovicinum; assembly: GCF_042647625.1. Lineage (NCBI taxonomy): Bacteria > Pseudomonadati > Pseudomonadota > Alphaproteobacteria > Sphingomonadales > Sphingobiaceae > Sphingobium > Sphingobium rhizovicinum. The sequence goes on from NZ_JBHRVU010000004.1 coordinate 2,498,987, forward strand.
ACCGGGCTGGGCCTGTCGATGGTCTATGGCTTCATCAAACAGTCCGGCGGCCATGTCCGGGTGCAGTCCGACCCAGGCCATGGCACGCGCATTCTGCTCTACCTGCCCCGCCACCACGGCTATGTCGCGGCGAATGAAGATGAAGCGCCCGGACGCGCAAAGACCCTGACCGGCGGGCGAGAAACGATTTTGCTGTGCGAGGATGACGACAATGTCCGCGCCTATTCGGTCGAGGTGCTGCGCGAACTTGGCTATCATGTCATCCCCGCCATCGACGGCGACGCAGCGCTTGCGGCTCTGAAGGCGGCAAACGGATCGATCGACCTGCTCTTCACCGATGTCGTTCTGCCCGGCGGCATGACCGGTGCCGACCTTGCCGGCGCCGCAACCCAGCATCAGCCCGGACTGCGAACGCTGTTCACCACCGGCTATGCGCGCGACGCGATTGTCCATCATGGCCGGCTGGACGCGGGCGTAGACCTGCTGACCAAGCCATTCAGCTATGGCGACCTGGCCGCCAAGATTCGCGAAGTGCTGGACCGGCCCGAAGACGTCGCGCAACGCACCGGCTGAGCGCGTCTGACGTCAGCCCCTGATCGCCTTCCAAGCCGACACAAGCTCACGACCGCGCTGGCCGACGCTCGCCGCATCATCGCCCGGCTTGTAGAGCGCGCCGCCAACGCCAATGCCCTCGCATCCGCCCGCCAGCCATTCGCCGATCGTGTCCGCCCCGGTGCCGCCCACAGCCCAGACGCCGACATGTTTGGGCAGCACGTCCTTGACCGCCTTCACATAGGCCGCGCCAAGTCTGGCGGCGGGGAACAGCTTGATCCGCTTCGCCCCCGCACCAATCGCGGCAAAGGCTTCGCTGGGCGTCATGAAGCCGGGCAGCAACTCCAGTCCCAGCGCCGCGCCGCGCGCAATCACTTCGGGATTGGTGTTGGGCGTCACCATGATGCGGCCGCCCGCCTGATGCAGCCCCTCGACCGCCTCGACGCTCAGCACCGTACCGCCGCCAATCAGCGCGACGTCGCCGAACGCATCCTGCATGGCGGCGATGCTCTTGAGCGGCTCAGGGGAATTGAACGGCACTTCCAGGATGCGGATGCCCGCCTCGACCAGCGCTGCGCTGACGTCCAGTGCTTCCTCCGGCTTGATGCCGCGCAGGATAGCGCACACCGGCGGCGCGCCGTCGGCCAGCAATTCGTCGAGGGTCATGCCGTCACGTCTCCAAAATATCCCAGCCCGGCGAGCGCGCAGGCATCGCCGTCGATCGCCGTTGAGCCTACGCCCTGCGCTTCAAGCGCCTGCGCATAGCGGGCCGAAAGCCGCTTGTCGCCAATCAGCAGCACATCGGCGTCCTCGCCCAGGCTGGACCGCACTTCGGCAACCTCGCATCCGATCAGCAGACCGGACAGATAACCCAGCGCCCAGTCGGCAGAACGACCGGCGCGCAGGCGCATCGCGCGCGCCGCGAACAAGGATTGCGACAATTTGCCGACCCCCGCCTTTTCCAGACCTTCCGCAAAGCCCGCCGCTTCTTCCGTGGCATCGGTCGCCTCGACCTTGGGGCTTAGGGTGGAATGGTCGCGCAGCAGCGCGAACAGCTCGCCGGTCGGCACGGTGCGGAAAGCGACGATGCGGCCATCCTCGACCAGCGACCATTTATTGTGAGTGCCGGGCAACACGATCAGATGCCGCCCCTGCCCCAGCGCAGGATCGCGGTCGATCGCCCCGAAAATCTGGGTTTCTTCGCCACGCATCACATCGGGGATGCCATCCGCCCCCTCGCAGGCAAGGCCCGCCATGATCGCTAGTGGAACGCCGCGCCAGTCGAACCGCACCGCCGCCTTGCGCCAGGCCGCGGCGTCGGCCGGGCAGTCGGCATAGGGCGCTTCGACCCAGCCGTCGCGCGCGCCGACCATGCCGCACAAAGTGATGGATTCGGGCGCGCCCTGCTCCAGCCAGGGCGCGATCGTTTCAACAAAGGCGCCTTCCGCGGCGCGCCCTACTGCCCCGATCCCCGGTCCATCCCGGCGGGCGGCAACCACCCCATTTTCCACGCGAAACAGCCGCAAACGGCTTGTCCCCCAATCACCGATCACGGCATAGTCGGTCACTGGAGGCCGCTCCGCAGAAAAATAATGTTAGCGCTCACATTTCCCCACTTCGGGTTCTTGAAATTCCATTTGTATGAGTATATCAGGAAGGTGAGCGCGTCAACGCGCCATGCCTTATTTTGTGTCAGGATGCCCAATGACCGATTCGCCGAAAACCGCTCCGAAGCTGCGTAGCCGCGCCTGGTTCGACAACCCCGACAATATCGACATGACCTCGCTCTATCTGGAGCGTTACCTGAATTTCGGCCTCAGCCTTGAAGAATTGCGCAGCGGCAAGCCGATCATCGGCATCGCCCAGACCGGCAGCGACCTGTCGCCCTGCAACCGCCATCACCTCGTGCTGGCGGAGCGCATGCGCGAGGGCATTCGCGAAATGGGCGGCATCGCGCTGGAATTCCCGGTCCACCCGATTCAGGAAACCGGCAAGCGCCCGACCGCCGGCCTTGACCGCAACCTGGCCTATCTGGGCCTGGTCGAAGCCATGTATGGCTATCCGCTCGACGGCGTCATCCTGACCAGCGGCTGCGACAAGACCACCCCGGCGCTGCTGATGGCCGCCGCCACCGTCAACATCCCGGCGATCGCTTTGTCGGTCGGCCCGATGCTCAATGGCTGGCACAAGGGCGAGCGCACCGGATCGGGCACGATCGTCTGGCATGGCCGCCAGTTGCTGGCCGCCGGCAAGATCGATGACGAAGGCTTCATCAAGCTGGTCGCATCGTCGGCTCCCTCGACCGGCTTCTGCAACACCATGGGCACCGCCAGCACCATGAACGCGCTGGCCGAAGCGCTGGGCATGATGCTGCCCGGCAGCGCGGCGATCCCCGCCCCCTATCGCGATCGTCAGGAAGCCGCCTACCGCACCGGCAAGCGCATCGTGGAAATGGTGCATGAGGATCTGAAACCTTCCGACATCATGACGCTGGACGCCTTCCACAACGCCATCGTCGCCAACTCGGCAATCGGCGGGTCGACCAACGCGCCGATCCACCTCGCCGCCATCGCCCGCCACATGGGCGTCGACCTGCCGCTCAAGGATTGGGAAACGGTCGGCCACAAGGTGCCGCTGCTGGTCAACATGCAGCCGGCCGGCGAATATCTGGGCGAGGATTATTACCGCGCCGGCGGCCTGCCCGCCGTCATCAGCCAGCTGATCGATCAGGGCCTGATCCGCGAAGGCGCAATGACCGTCAATGGCAAGACCATGGGCGAAAATTGCAAGGGCGTGGAGATTGAGGATGAAAAGGTCATCCGCCCCTTCAATCAGCCGCTGAAGGACGAAGCCGGCTTCCTGGTGCTGACCGGCAACCTCTTCGACGAAGCGGTCATGAAGACCAGCGTCATCAGCGAAGAATTCCGTATGCGCTACCTGTCGAACCCCGACGATCCCGAAGCCTTTGAAGGCCCGGCGGTCGTGTTCGACGGTCCGGAAGATTATCACCACCGCATCGATGATCCGTCGGTCGGCATCACCGCCGACACGCTGATGTTCATGCGCGGCGCCGGCCCGATCGGCTATCCGGGTGCGGCGGAAGTCGTAAACATGCGTCCGCCCGCTTACCTGATCACCGAAGGCGTCAGCGCGCTCCCGTGCATCGGCGACGGCCGCCAGTCGGGCACGTCGGGCAGCCCGTCGATCCTCAACGCCTCGCCCGAAGCGGCGGCGATGGGCGGTCTCGCTCTGCTGGAAACCGGCGACCGCGTCCGCATGGACCTGAAGGCCGGCACGGTGAACGTCCTGATTTCCGATGAGGAACTGGAAGCGCGCCGCGCCAAGCTGGTCGCTGAGGGCGGCTATAAATATCCCGCCTCGCAGACCCCCTGGCAGGAAATCCAGCGTTCGGTCGTGGGCCAGATGAACACCGGCGCGATCCTGGAAGGCGCAGAAAAATATCAGCGCATCGCCCAGACCATGGGCCTGCCCCGCGACAATCATTGATCATGCAATAAGTCCGAGTATTTTCGGCATTGCCCCTTGAAAGGACGGGGCGGCTATCCATCTGAACGCCGCCCCTCCTCCCGATTTTTGCATCGTTCGTGCCGGGAAATGATCAGCTCTCTCCGGCGCGATCGTCTAGCCAGCCATTCTGACCCCTTCAGGAGAACACAGATGTTCAACGGAGCCATCCTCATCGGTGCGAGCGAGCGCCAAGGCGGCGAGCCTTTCTACGCCATCAATCCCGCCACCGGCGAAAAGGGCGACGTCGCCTTCTCCAGCGCCATGCCCGCCGAAGTCGATGAAGCCGCCGCACTGGCCGACGCCGCGTTCGAAAGCTTTTCGACCCTGTCGCCCGACGCGCGCGCGACCTTCATGGAAACCGTTGCCGACAATATCGTCGCCATCGGCGACCTGCTGATCGAAACCGCCATGGCCGAAACCGGCCTGCCGCGCGCCCGTCTGGAAGGCGAGCGTGGCCGCACCGTCGGCCAGCTGCGCCTGTTCGCTTCCTATGTGCGCCTGGGCGACTGGCTTGACGCCACCATCGACAAGGCTCTGCCGGACCGCGCCCCGCTGCCGCGCGCCGACCTGCGCCGCGTCAATCATTCGGTCGGCCCGGTCGCCGTGTTCGGCGCTTCCAACTTCCCGCTCGCCTTCTCGGTCGCGGGTGGTGACACCGCCGCCGCCTTCGCCGCCGGTTCGCCCGTCGTCGTCAAGGGCCACAGCGCTCACCCCGGCACCGGCGAGCTGGTCGCCCGCGCCATTCAGGCGGCCGTCAAGTCGCTGGGCCTGCATGAAGGCGTCTTCTCCTATCTGCCGGGCGCCAACCGTGCGCTGGGGAGTTCGCTGGTCGCCGATCATCGCATCAAGGCTGTCGGCTTCACCGGATCGCGCGGTGGCGGCACGGCGCTGATGAAGATCGCCGCCGAACGCGCAGAGCCGATCCCGGTCTATGCCGAAATGTCTTCGATCAACCCGGTCGTGCTGCTGCCCGGCGTTCTGGCGGCCAAGGCCGAAGCGCTGGGCACCGCCTTCGTCGGTTCGCTGACCATGGGTTCGGGCCAGTTCTGCACCAACCCTGGCCTCGTCATTGCGCTGGACGGTCCGGATCTCGACACCTTCGTCGCTTCGGCCGCCGCCGCCCTGTCGGGCGCCGCGCCGCAGGTGATGCTGACGCCGGGCATCCATGACGCCTATGAAAAGGGCGTCGCCGCTCTGGTCGGTGCCGATGGCGTCACCACCGTCGCCCGCGGTACGGAGCCGGAAGGCTGCAACCGCGGTCAGGCCGCCTTCTTCTCGACCGACAGCGCGACCTTCTCGTCCAACCCCGTGCTGGCCGAAGAAGTCTTTGGTTCGTCGTCCGTTCTGATCCGCTGCTCCAGCATCGAAGAGGTCATCGCGACCATCGCAGGCCTGGAAGGCCAGCTGACCGCGACGCTGCATATCGGTGAAGGCGACGAAGGCGACGCCGCCAAGCTGCTGCCCACCCTTTCCCGGAAGGTTGGGCGCATCCTGACCAACGGCTGGCCCACCGGCGTCGAAGTGACCCACGCCATGGTCCATGGCGGCCCCTTCCCGTCGACTGCCGACGGCCGTTCGACCTCGGTCGGCACGCTGGCGATGATGCGCTTCCTGCGCCCCGTCTGCTATCAGGACGTGCCCGACGCGCTGCTGCCCGCCGCGTTGCAGGACGCCAACCCCTGGGGCCTGACGCGCCGCATGGAAGGCAAGCTGGAAGTGGCGGCCTGATGATCCGGGCAGGTCTCGTCGGCCTCGGCAAGATCGCGCGCGACCAGCACCTGCCCGCGATCGAGAAGATCGACGGCATCGAACTGGTCGCCGTCGCCAGCCGCAACGCGCAGGGCGAAGGGGTGAATAATTACCCCGACCTCGGCGCGATGCTGGCGGGCGAACCCGATCTGGATGCCGTCATCCTCTGCCAGCCGCCGCAGGTCCGCTATCATGCGGCACGGCAGGCGCTGCTGGCGGGCAAGCATGTGTTCCTGGAAAAGCCGCCGGGCGCGACCGTGTCCGAAGTGGAGGCGCTGACGGCGCTGGCAAAGGCACAGGGCGTGACGCTCTATGCGAGCTGGCACAGCCGCTATGCCGCCGCCGTGGCGCAGGCCAGGGCGTGGATCGCGGAACGCAAGGTCGAGCGGATCGACATCCAATGGCGCGAGGATGTGCGCCACTGGCATCCGGGCCAGCCCTGGATCTGGGAAGCGGGTGGTTTCGGCGTGTTCGATCCGGGCATCAACGCCCTGTCGATCCTGACCGAAATCGTCGGCGAGCCGATCACCGTGCTGTCTGCTTCGCTGGAAGTCCCGGCAAACAAGCAGGCGCCGATCGGCGCGACGCTTGAGCTGGCGACGGCGTCGGGCGCGGCGATCAACACAGTGTTCGACTGGCGCCAGACCGGCCCCCAGACCTGGGACATTGCGGTCGACACCGACAAGGGCAGCCTGCTCCTGTCGGAAGGCGGCAATACCCTGCGCCTGGACGGCGAAGTGCAGATGAAGGCGCCGGACGAGGAATATCCGGCCATGTACAGGCGCTTCGTCGGGCTGGTGGCGGACAAGGCGATCGACGCCGACACCGCGCCGCTGCGTCTGGTGGCTGATGCCTTCCTTTGCGGACGGCATTGCCCTACGGCTGCATTTGAGGACTGATATTAAAGGAAGAAGAGGCATGGGGAGCGCGCGCAAGGAAGGACCGTTCGGATCGGACGAGGGCGCGCTCCGCATTCATCAGGCGATCGCCCGCGATCTGGGCACCGCCATATTGACCGGCAAGTATAAACCCGGCGACCTGTTCGAAGGCGAGATCGAAGCATCCGAACGGCTGGGCGTGTCACGCACCGCCTATCGCGAAGCGGTGCGCATCCTGATCGCGCGGGGCATGGTGGAAAGCCGGCCCAAGGCAGGCACCCGCGTCCTGCCGCGCAATCGCTGGAATGTGCTGGACCCCGAAATGCTCGCCTGGATGTTCGCGGGTGAGCCGGACCCGGAATTTATCCGCGACCTGTTCGAACTGCGCGGCGTGATCGAGCCGGCCGCCGCCGAATTCGCCGCGCGCCGCCGCACCGACGATCAACTGGCCACGATGCGCGAAGCGCTGGACGAGATGGGCCGCTATGGCCTGTCGACGCCCGAGGGCCGCGCCGCCGACCAGCGTTTTCATCACGCCATATTGGCCGCGACCCGCAATGATGCGCTATCGGCGCTGGCCAGTTCGGTCGGCGCGGCGGTCAGTTGGACCACCAAGTTCAAGCATCGCAAGAAATTGATGCCGCGCGACCCCCTGCCCGACCATCGCGCCGTGTATCAGGCGATCGCCGCGCGCGACACAGCCGCGGCACGCGCAGCCATGGCCGAGCTGCTGCGGCTGGCGCTGGCCGACATGGACATCGCGATCACCGAACCGGGGGAGTGAATATGCCTACCTCCGGGTTTATCCCAGGATGAAGTCCACGCCCGCCTTCGCGTGAATGCCGGTGCAATCGTAGATGGGCAGCACATTGGCTTTCACATCGACGATCATCTCCAGTTCGGTGCAGGCCAGCACCACCGCCTGCACATCTTCCTTCGCAATGTCGGTCAGTTCCGACTTCATGTAGCGTTCGGAGTCCTTGCTGACCTTGCCCACGGTCAGTTCGTCATAGACGATGCGATCGATCCGGTCGGCCAGTTCCATGTCGGCGGGCAGCAGCGACACGCCATGCGCCACCAGCCGTTGCCGATAGAATTTTTCGGTCATGACGTTGCGCGTGCCGATCAGCGCGGCCTTCTCGATCCCGTCGGCCTGCATCCTGTCACCCACGACTTCGGCGATGTGGATGATGGGAATGCCGATTTCGGCCTGTACCTGATCATAGACGCGATGCATGGAGTTGGCGCAGATGAGGATGCTGCCGGCCCCCGCCTGCTCCAGCCGCCGGGCCGACCCGATGAGTTGCCCCGCTGCGCAATCCCAGTCCTGCTGCGTGGCGCAGCGGGCGACATCGGCGAAATCCAGGCTTTCGATCAGCAGCGGCGCGCTATGCTGGCCGCCCAGCGCGCGATGCACCGCCTTGTTGATGATCTCATAATAGCGGGCGGTGGAGGTCCAGCTGAGACCGCCGATAAGGCCGAGTTTATGCATTATGTCTCCAGGGCGGCCGGGACTGGCCGTCATATCCCATGGGTTAGGGCAGGCCCGGCGCGCGGGGCAAGCCCTCAGATGCGCTGCGCGCCATCTTCCTGCCCCGCAGGACGAACGACAGGCCGGCGACGCCGGCCAGCGCGCCGCCAATCACCATGGCGCTGTTGCCGATCGCCAGCCCCAACAACGCCCCCGCCCAGCCCGCGCCACCGGACAGGATCAGCGCGCCAACGCGTCCGGGCCATATTGCGCCAAGGCAGACAAGCATGCCGATCAGGGCTGCCGCCGCCAGCAGCGTCATTGCGGCCCCATCGCCCTCCAGCCCGAACGCGCCCGGATTGCGCCAGACGGCGCCCGCCGTCGCCACCGCCGCGACGCCCAGCAGTCCCTGGCTGATGCGCAGCAGGATGGGCAACATCCGCCGCGCAGCCCGGCGCACCAGCAACAGCCCCAAACCACCGCCGACGACGATCGCGCCCAGCATTTCCGGTAAGTTCATGACATCATGGCTATAGAGCGCGCCGCCAGAGGCCAGCGCCACGCCCAGCAACGCCACGCGGCCGGCCCGCCGACCCGAACCCCACCGTAACGCCAGCAGCAGGCAAAGGCCGGCCAGTAGGTAAAGAAAGGCGACAAAGGGGGACGGCGCTATCCCGTCGATCCGTGCGCCCAGCAAGGCAGCAAAGCCAGCGGTCAAGAAGGCCGTTCCTCATCGACGGCATGTTCCACCACGCCAAAGGCCAGAACCCCCGCCATGCTGGCGCACAACACAGCCAGCAACGCCAGATAACGCGCCGTCGCGCTGCCGGTTTCGGCAGCGGCGATCAGGGCGCCGGCCAGAACTATGGAGGAAAATCCCGCAATCAGTGCGGGCGCCGGCGGCGAACCCGCCCGGCGAACCATGAACCCGCTAGCCAGACAGGCCAGTAGGAACAGGGGCAGCAATGTCAACGCCCCCGACATCGGCGTCCGGCTGGCGCGCCGCGCATCACTGGGAAATCAGCAACACCACCAGCGCAGCAACGGCGACGCTAGCGATCGTGCCCCATTTGACGAAGCCGATAAAGCCCGAATAGGTCTGTTCCGCAGCCTTCATATTTCCGTTCGAAGCCATATCCTGTCCCCATTTTCAGCGATTATCTCCCCTGTCTTATCGGCAAGACCAGCCCCCCTCAACCCACCACCCAAGAAAATACAGCGCAGTTAAGCGCCCCTTTACTCCCAACGTCTACCATCGGTTTCGGGTTATGAATGAGGGGTTTGAATGACGCGCGACGGCGTACCGATGCTGATGCTGATCGATGATGAGCCGGCGCAACGCCGCCTTGTGTCGGCCCTCGCCGCCCGAGCGGGCTGGCGCACCATCTTTGCGGCGGAGGGCGAAACCGCCATCGCCACGCTTGGTACGCAGGATGGCATGCAGCTGGACGCGATCATCCTGGACCAGTGGAGCCCGGATTATGAGCCATCGGGCCTGATTCGCGAGATTCGCGCACGCCGCCCGGCGCTGCCGATTCTGGTTCTGACCGCGCATAACAATGTCGCCGTCGCCGTGGAGGCGATGCGCGCCGGCGCCACCGACTATCTGTCCAAACCGATCGCGCCCGAACGGTTGCTGGCTGCACTCAACGCCACACTGGCCGACAGCGCAAACACGGGCGAACTGCGCCCGCTGACCGAAAAGATCACCGCGCCCCTGTCCTTCGAGGATGTGGTCGGGTCCGCCCCGCAATTCCGCGCGGCGCTCGCCATCGCGGCAAAGGCGGCGCGCGCGCGCGTGCCCGTGCTGATCGAAGGCGAAAGCGGCGTCGGCAAGGATGTCATCGCCCGCGCCGTCCACGCCGCATCGCCGCGGCACAAACAGCCGATGGTGACGGTCAATTGCGGCGCCATTCCCGCCAATCTGGTCGAATCGGAATTGTTCGGCCATGAACGCGGCGCCTTCACCGGCGCTTTCGACCGGCATGTCGGGAAATTTGCCGCAGCCGACATGGGCACCATCTTCCTTGACGAAGTCAGCGAAATGCCGCTCGACGCGCAGGTAAAATTGCTGCGCGTGTTGCAGGATGGCGAAGTGCAGCCGATCGGCGCGCGCCGCCCGATCCATGTCGATGTCCGCGTCATCGCGGCCACCAACAAGAAGCTGAGCGAGGAAATAGAAGCAGGGCGCTTCCGCGAGGATCTCTATTATCGCCTGAATGTCGTGCAACTGACCGTGCCGCCGCTGCGCGAACGGATGGGCGACATTCCTGCGCTCTGCCGCCATCTGCTCGCCCGCATCGCGACCCAGCCGGGATTGCGCGGCCTGGGCCTGACCGATGATGCGCTGGCCCTGCTGATGCAGCATGGCTGGCCGGGCAATGTCCGCCAGTTGCAGAACGCCCTGTTCCGCGCCGCTGTCTTGTGTGAAGGCGACGCCCTGACGCCGCAGGATTTCCCGCAGATCAGCGCCCAGATCGAAGCGCAGGGCACGCAGAGCGTTCATCCGCTGCGTCCGCGCGTCGTCCCCTCCCCGCACCGCGACGGCGCCGGCATCACTTTGTTCGAAGGCGATGGCCATGTCCGCCAACTGGCCGAGATCGAAGCCGACGTCATCCGCCTTGCCATCGGCCATTATCGCGGCCGCATGACTGAAGTCGCGCGCCGACTGGGGATTGGACGCTCCACCCTCTACCGCAAGCTGGCGGAACTCGGCATCGACAGCGCGGCCTGACCGACCCCGCAGAACCGCATGGTGAAACCATATTGCAAATAGTGGCCCATCCTGTAGCTTGACGCACCTGCGGGCGATCTTTGCCCGCAGCATAAGGTCAGGATCTCAGGGGAGGACAGAAGCATGGCCGACTTGCGGCAGCGCCGGATGGATCACGCGCGACGGCGCCGGGCCTTCGCCAGACCTGTCGCAGCCATAGCCGCTCTTCTCGTCAGCCTGTCTTCGCCGAGCCCTGCTCTGGCTGCGCCCCGCGCCGTCACCCCGCTGGCCGATGGCTGGCGTTTCCTTCAGGGCGACCCTGAAGGCGCGGAATCCCCTACGCTGAACGACCAGGCATGGCGTGTCGTTTCCGTCCCGCATGACTGGGCCATCGCAGGCCCCTTTGACCCCAATGCCAGGGCGGCGGGCGAAAATGGCTTCCTGCCCAGCGGCGTCGCCTGGTATCGCAGGGCCCTGCCCCTGACGCCGCAACCGGGCCGGCGCTATTTCATCGAATTTGACGGCATCATGGAACGCAGCGGCATCTGGGTGAATGGCCACCATATCGGCTATCGTCCGATGGGCTATGTCAGCCAGCGTTACGACCTGACCCGCCACCTGCGCGCGGACGGCCAGAATATCATCGCTGTGCGCGCCGACACATCTGCGGCGCCTTCGTCGCGCTGGTACACCGGCTCTGGCATCTATCGGCATGTCCGACTGATCGAAACCGGCGACGTCCATATTCCCCAGGGCGGCGCCTATGTGCGGACGACCGGCATCGCCGATAATCAGGCCGGAATTGCGGTGTCAACCGATGTCCAGAACAGCAGCGACAAGCCGGTCGACATCCGGATGGAGGTGGCGCTGTTCGATCCGGCCGGACGACAGGTCGCGCAGACCGTCGCTTCAGCGGGCATGATCGAACCCGGCCGGACGATGATCGCGCCGGCCAGCCTCACCCTCCCCCATGCGCAGCGGTGGAATATCGACAAGCCGCTCCTGTACCGGGCCGCCATCCGGCTGCTGACCGCCGATGGCGCCGTGCTTGACGATGAACAGGTCCGCTTCGGCATCCGCGAAGCCCGGTTCGATCCGGCGACCGGATTCTGGCTCAACGGCCGCAATTTCAAGCTGAAGGGCGTGGCGCTCCATCATGATGGCGGCGCCGTGGGGGCGGCCGTTCCCCTCGCCGTCTGGCGCCAGCGCCTGACCGCGCTGAAAGCGCAGGGCGTCAATGCGGTCCGCACCGCCCATAATGTGCCCAGTCCGGAATTTCTGGACCTGACCGACGAACTCGGGCTGGTCGTGATGGACGAACTGTTCGACCAGTGGAATGTCGCCAAGACGCCGGAAGATTATCACCTTTTCTTCGGCGACTGGCACAAGCGCGACACGCTCGACATGGTGCGCCGCGACCGCAACCATCCCAGCATCATCCTCTGGAGCGCGGGCAACGAAATTCACGACACTGCCTATCCGGTCCAGGCCAAGGCCGCGCTGCGCAGCATCCTCGACATCATCCACGCCGCCGACCCGTCCCGCCCCGTGACCATGGCGCTGTTCCGCCCGAACGTGACCAAGGATTATGACAATGGGCTGGCCGACATGCTGGACGTGATCGGGCAAAATTATCGCGAGAATGAACTGATCGCCGCCAATCGACAAAATCCCCGGCGCAGCATCGTCGGCACCGAAAATGCGCATAACCGCGTCAATTGGCTGCCGGTGCGCGACTATGCGCCCTTTTCCGGCATGTTCCTGTGGACCGGGGTGGATTATCTGGGCGAAGCGAACCGATCGGGATGGCCCAATATCCAGAATCCCGCCGGCCTGCTGGACCGCACGGGGCGCCAGAAAATCAGCGGCATGGAACGGGAAAGCTGGTGGTCGGACCGCCCCGTCGTTCATGTCGTCCGCAATGCCGATCCTGCTGCGGCCGGGCCCTCCACCGATGGCGCCGGCGGCCCCAATCAGCCGGTCCTGCCCACCATGATCGCCGTCGCCACGCCCAAGCCCAAAACCGCGCTGTTTGACGACTGGAGCCCGGCCAACCGCAAGCCCCACGAAGAAACCATTGAAGTCTACAGCAATTGCCAGCAGGTCGAGGCGTTTCTGAACGGACGGTCGCTGGGCGTGCTGCCGATCAATCGCGACGCCTCTCCGCGCCGCTGGGCGGTGCAATATGCGCCCGGACAGGTGCGCGCGCTTTGCCGCGATCCGGGCGCTGCGTCCGTATCGGACAGTCTGCAAACCGCCGGCGATCCCGTCCGCATCGATCTGAAGGCGGATGCGTCGTCGGTCGGATCGCGCTTTGACGATCTGGTCTATGTGCGCGCCCGCGTGGTCGATGCGAAAGGGGTCACGGTGCCGTCGGCCACCCATCGACTGCATTTTGCGGTCAGCGGCAAGGGATCGCTGGTCGCGACGGATAACGGATCGTCGGTGGACCACACGCCCTTCCCTTCCTCTGATCGTTCCGCGCAGGACGGGCTGGCCGTCGCGCTGGTAAGAGGAAATGGGTCGGGCCGGATGAGGCTCACCGCCACCGCCCCGGGCCTGAAGGCCGGCTCTGTCGATCTCTCCACGACGCAATGATCATGGCTCTTGCCTGCGCATCGCGTTAGGGGGGAGCCATGAGCGAGTATCTTGACGACCTTGACGACATTCTTCTCACCCAGTTTGACGATGGCATGCTGCTGTCGGAACTGGACGGCTATCTGACCGGGCTGATCGTCAGTCCCGACATCGTTCCCCCGGCCCGCTGGCTCAAGCCCATATGGGGCGATGCGCCGCCACCGTTCGACAATGCCGCATCGCTTCAGCATTTCCTCGACCTGATGATGACGCATCACAACAGGCTGTTGGAAAGCCTGAGCATGCCGGGCGACTATGCGCCGATCCTGGATAGCGATCCGCGCACGGGCGAAGTGCTCTGGGAAATGTGGATGGACGGCTTTGCCGCAGCCATGAAACTGGCGCCGGCCGGCTGGAACCGCATCCGCGCCAGCAACGACGCCGAAGCAAAGGCGGCGCTTGCCGGCATCATCGAACTGGCCACCGCGTCGGCTCGCTCCCCGGCCTTTGGCGAGGAGCAACAGCAACGCCTGGACCAGCGGGCGACGGACCTGCTCCCGATCTGGATCCCGACGCTGCATGCATGGCAACGCAGCAATCAGCAGGACAAGCCGCTGGCCGGTAAGGCCAAAGTCGGCCGGAACGATCCCTGCCCTTGCGGATCGGGCGAGAAATACAAGAAATGCTGCGCCATGGCGTGAATGAGCAGGCAAGCCCCGATAACGGCCTCGCCCCTCCACCACCAAAGCCTTTCAAAACAAGGCTGGAAAGCGCGCAAAGCCACCATGGCCTGCCGGCTCGAACATATTGATCGAGCCGGAGCCTTATGGTCCGCTTCTGACATTCGGTCCCGCTTGAAGCAATGCCGCACACGAATGTCAGAATTTGTTCGGACCACTAGAAATATTTGATTCTAGTGGATTTTATGATTTTGACATTTGCAGGCCCATCCCAGCCGCCAGGGAATGCAAATGTCAAAATCAATCCACTGGATCGTGATCCGTTCGTCCTGAATCGGCTCACGATCTATTTTTCTTTTGTTTTCTGCATTTTCCGAGCCAGCGCATGATGCCGTCTGCTTCGAAAATGCCCTAGATTAAAATGCAGCGGTCAACGAGGCCATCACGGTTCCATCCGAGATGGATCCGACCCCATCCTGTCCCTTGCTAAAATTGGGTTGCAGCCGCGCAGCTTCGCGGTGGGAAATGTCGGTGTCCACATAAGAGATGTTGAATGTCAGGTTACGCCAGTTCGTATCCACCCCCATCGACCAGTCCCAATATTCACCGGTGGGCGCGACGCTGGTGCCGTTCGGCCCGAGGCCGGGATTGCCGTTCGAGTAGCCGATATGCGCCTTGGCCGTGAACGGGGTGCCGGCGATTCCCATTGCGCCATCGCCCCACAGATACAGATTATCCTGCTTCTGACTGCGGCTGTCGGGGTGATTGGAGACGTTGGCCAGCGCATATTGCTTGGGCGCATAGGCAGCGCCAGCCGTCAATGAGAGCGGTCCGGTCGTTCCGCTAAGCTTGACGTAAGGCTCGGCGAAATCGGTATCGTCGGCACCGCTGGGATACATGTACCAGGTAAGGCCGACGTCCAGCGTTGCGTTGTCCGTTAACGGAAACTTGTACCCTGCGATGAGATCAAGTTCCATGTTGGCGCCGCCAAACGTACCCCAGCCCGACAGGTTCGAGGCCCAGGTCCCGACATAAAGCCCGCTTTCATGCGTTACGGTCAGGCCGCCCTGGACCGCCATGCCCTTGTCGGTTTGCGAAACGCCGCGGAAGCGATAGTCGGATGCCAGGGTTGCCGAACCCGAAACCGTCACCGGAGACGTTTCCTCCTGCGCAAATGCTGCGACGGGAACGAAGCCGAACATGAACATCGGCGCGACAAAAATGAATTTCATGATGCCCTCTTGGAAAACTCCGGGCCGCTCGGCGCGGCCCGGCGAGGAGGGGCAATTAGGCCGGATCGACATTTAATATCGAGAGGAGCTCAAGGACGATCGCATTGTATTTTCGTTATTTTCTGTCGGTTACAGCTGTGTTTGTCCAAAGGTGCCTCCGTCCGCATCAAGCCGCGACGCGCGTTGGCGAATCAGCACGCTTCCTGGCGCCCACGGCGCTGCCCTTCACCCGCTGCATCGGCAGGGAATGGCATTTCTTGCGGAAGTAAACGATCTCCAGCAAAGTCGGCCATATTTCCAGCGAAGAGCGGATGAGGCCGACCTCGTCATCCACCATCCGGCTGACATTCTGCTGGAAGAAATCCGGCTCGAAATCATAGAAGGTCCGCTTCAGGTTCGAAGCGAACAGGGCCAGCGCCTGCTTGCGCTCTTCCGATCGCGCCATCGACTGCGCACCCAGCACCTTATCGTGCAGGGACTGGGCACCATGCAGTATTTCCTGGCTGTCTTCCAGCGTCACCGCCCCTTCATAATCGAACGCGATGCTGACATCGTCGACTTTGCGCAGCGTCGAGCGGATTTTCTTTTTCAGCAAAGTGCAGATCGCTTCGTTGAACAGTTCCGAAGCCAGCGGCTCGCGCATGTAATTATTCTTGATGTGGGTCTGCGCGGAATCGACATGCGCGGCTGCGATACCGGGCTGCTGGACCCACAGTCGATAGATATAGTCTTCGAACCGCAGACGCGTAGGGAAGAAGGGCGGCAGGCCAGTGCTATTGTCATACCCGGCCACCCCGCAGTCCATGCGCCAGTTGCGGGTCGTGACGCAGGGCCGGAAGTTCACCAGCACATACAGGTCATTAAGCGCCTCGGCATCGGTTCGCGCATGATCCTCCAGGAACATATCGATATAATCGGCCGCATCGATGTCATTGGTGCCGGTACGGAAGGTCTGCGCCATCTTGACGATGGCGCCCTTCGACAGCTTGCCCTCCTGCATGAACAGGGAGTTTTCGCGAGCCAGGCCCAATGACGTGTTCGACTCCAGGTCCATCGACGTATCGAGCAGCATCTCGCCTCGTTCGTAATTGGGCGGCGCATCGCACACCGGCTTGCCCAATATGTCCCGGAAGGACTGGAGGATGTCGTAGGATTTGCGGGTATGGCCGTTGGCGCCGCGCGGGATAAGCTTGCCACGGCTGATCTCGTCATCGGCCAGCGATTCCGGGCTGTCCTCGATCAGGCCATAGGGCCGCATGTCATCATCCGCGCTGACCATCAGGTCGCCCAGCGTATACATCAGCGTGAAATTGCGGTTGCCGCCATAGCTGGGCCTGAAGAGGTTCCGGACCAGAACGTCCAGTTTCCGGTCGCGCAGACGCCGGCAGATGTAGGAGATGAACTGCTCCTTCTCCGCTGGCCCGACATAAAAGAGGTCGTTGTGGGTCTTCACCCGTTCCAGCGCGCCGAAATATTTATCGTGGTTGGCGAGCGAACTGTCGTCGAAGACGAAGATCGGCGCTGTCCGCCCACTGCGCCGGAAATTATCGTCATAGGCTTCCACCGTTTCGCCCACGTCCCGAAGGCGGTAGGTGGGGATGACGAACTGGAGGTCTTTCTCCGTCATGGGATGCGTCTCTGCTTTCCTGGTTGGCAATGCCTCCCTGAGCGGTTTTCATCATGGACATGACTGGCTCCAGATCACGCACAACCGGCATCGGCATGCGGGTAGCCCAGCGGTCCGACACCGTAACCGGCTTCCACAGCCCGGCGCCCACGAACGTCAGAAGCAGGCCAGCGCCTGCGCTGGCGAACATGGCGGCGGCAAGCAGGCATTGGGAAGGAGACGCTTCCGCAGACGGATTGACCGCAATCATCTTCTGCAACCAGACGCATTCCATCCAGGCAGACGCCAAAAACCCTATGCCGACGCCCCTGAGGCCGATCCGCGCGCCCAATTTCTCATGCCATGCGACCATGACGAACACCTCTTCAGAAGAGGCGCTTCAAATACGCATCACCGCATAGGAACTCGAGAGGAGGAAGTGGCCCTTCACGTTGAGATTGCATAGGAATTGCCATATTTTTGCGGCTTCCCGGCGAAATCATATGCAATTCATATGCGAACGGCCAAAAGCTCATATGGAAACAAAATGCGGCTTTGTGCGATGGCGGGTTCTCAACAAAGCGAGCAGGGACATTGATAACCGACCAACCGAGCGAAACACCCGGCCATGATGCCGGATCGCACGGAAAGCTGCCTGTGTTCGCGTTGGGGGCGCTGGGCGTCGTGTTCGGCGACATCGGCACGTCCCCCATTTATGCGCTGAAGGAAAGCTTCGTCGGCCATCATCCGCTGGCGGTGGATGCCGATCATATATTCGGCGTACTCTCGCTCATCTTCTGGACGATGACGCTGCTCGTCACGCTCAAATATGTGTTCATCGTCATGCGCGCCGATAACAAGGGCGAAGGCGGCAGCATGGCGCTGCTGGCGCTCATTTCGCGTAAACTGGGCGAGACAAGGTGGACGCCGGCCGTCGCGATGCTGGGCGTATTGGCGACCGCCCTATTTTACGGCGATGCCATCATCACGCCGGCCATGTCGGTGCTGTCCGCCGTGGAGGGGCTGACGGTCGTGAACAGCGGGTTCGAAGCCTATGTCCTGCCGATCGCCACGATCATCCTCATTGGCCTGTTCCTGATCCAGAAGCATGGAACGGCCAGGGTCGGCCTCCTCTTCGGCCCGATCATGGCGATCTATTTTCTGGTGCTGGCCGTGTTGGGCGTGATCAACCTCCTCAACCATCCGACGATCATTGGGATCATCAACCCCTATTGGGCCGTGCATTTCTTCCTGATCGATCCCAGGCTTGCCTTTCTGGCGCTGGGATCGGTGGTGCTGGCGGTGACGGGGGCCGAGGCGCTCTATGCCGATATGGGCCATTTCGGGCGAAAGGCGATCAGCATCTCCTGGCTGTATGCGGCCTTTCCGTGCCTGCTGCTCAACTATATGGGACAAGGTGCGTTGCTGCTCGACAATCCAGCGGCGGCGGCCAATCCCTTCTTCCTGCTTGCGCCGGAATGGGCGCGCCTGCCGCTGGTGATCCTCGCCACCATGGCGACGGTGATCGCCAGCCAGGCCGTGATCTCGGGGGCCTTCTCGGTCACGCAGCAGGCGGTGCAACTGGGCTTCCTGCCCCGCATCCGCATCGCCCATACCAGTGCATCGGCGGCCGGCCAGATCTATGTGCCGCTGGTCAACTGGGCGCTGCTGGCTTTCGTGTTGCTGCTGGTAATCGGCTTCCAGTCATCGAGCAACCTCGCTGCCGCCTATGGCATCGCAGTTACTGGCACGATGGTCATCACATCCTGCATGATGGGCGTGCTGACCTTCAGTGTCTGGCGCTGGAATCCGCTGCTCGCCGGTGCGACGACCGGGATGTTCCTGCTGATCGACGGCGCCTATTTCGCGTCGAACGCCACCAAGATTCCCGATGGCGGCTGGTTCCCGCTGCTGGTCGCGGCCGTGACCTTCGTGGCGCTCACCACCTGGTCGAAGGGCCGCGCCATCATGCACCATTATATGAACGAGGGCGCGATGGAGGTGCCCTTGTTCATCCAGTCCATATCCCATTCGCTCAAGCGCGTGCCCGGAACGGCGATCTTTCTGTCATCGCGAGTCGAAGGCCTGCCGCCGGCGCTGCTGCACAATGTAAAGCATAACAAGATATTGCATGAGCGGATCATCATCCTGACGATATTGACCGAGGGCGTACCCCATCTGCCGCTTGTCGGCCGCAGCGATGTCACGGACTGGGGCGAAGGCTTTTATCGCCTTGTCTGGCGCCATGGCTTCATGGAGGATGTGGATGTGCCTGCCGCCATGAAGACGGTGAAAGACTGTGGCGGCCCGATCAACGTCAGCGACACCAGCTATTTCCTCAGCCGCCAGACGCTGATCGCGTCCGAGCGACCCGGCATGGCGATCTGGCGCGAGAAGCTGTTCGCCTGGATGATGCGCAACGCCGAAACGCCGATGGAGTTCTTCAAGCTGCCGACCAACCGGGTGGTGGAACTCGGATCTCAGGTCGAGATCTAAACCACTATTCAAGCCACGTGATGAGCAACGCAGCCACATTGATGGCAGCGACCATATACATTGTCAGCTTGCCTGCGCCCTGCGCGCCAAGCCAGTCCACGAACCGCGTGCGAACGGCTCGTTTGCGGTTCTTTTGCGCATAGGAGGATCGGTCGAGCACTGCCGATGCGTAGCGGAGGGCCGCATTGGAATTCGAGATGACGCGGCAGCAAAAAGCATAGTATTTTCGCTATTCGCTGCGCTGCATATGAAAATTCTTACGCAGGACCGCACCTCCTCGTCTCGAAATCAAATGCCGGGTTGCGTTAAGTCCGGCTCATGACTTTTCGCCAGACCATGATCGCTATCGCGATCCGGACGGCCGGTGCCGTCATGATCGTCATCGCCTGCCTGCTCGGCCGTGCGCAACATGACATCAAGTCGCACTCCCTGCCTGACGTTCCTGGAGTTGCCGAATGGCTCATCACCATCGGTTCCGTCACCGGCCTGTGCATCGGCGCCCTGATCCTGCTGTCGGGCGCGCGGCTATTTACTCGCCACTAGAGCATTTTCGAAGCAGATGGCATCATCTGCTGGATCGGAAAATGCGGAAAACAAAAGAGAAATAGAGCATGATCCGATTCAGTACGAACGGATTATGCTCTAGGGGCGAACTCCTCGGTCTCGCCTTCGACGTTGAAGCGCAGACGATAGCCGATACCCAGTTCATTGCCGATAATCCGTGGCCGCTGGGGATCGGTTTCCAGCTTCTGGCGGAGGGTGCGGACCAGCACGCGCAGATATTCGACATGATGTTCGTGCTCATTGGGCCAGACATGCGTCATGATCTGCTCATGTGTGATGACCCGGCCCGGAAATTTCGCGAGTTGCGCCAGCACCGCATATTCCTTGGGCGTCAGATGCACTTCCTTGCCGGCCTTGAGCACGATGCGGGCGATGAGGTCGATCTCCACATCGCCGGCCCGCACCAGCGCCATGCCGCCATCCTTGGTCATCCGGTTGCGCAGCGCCACGCGCACGCGCGCCAGCAACTCCTCGGTGTCGAAGGGCTTGGTGAGGTAATCGTCCGCCCCCAGATCCAGCGCGGCGACCTTCTGATCGGTGGCGTCGCGTGCTGACACGATGATCAATGTCGTATCCGACTGCTGCTTGAACAGCGGCACCAGTTCCAGACCGTCGCGGTCAGGCAGACCCAGGTCCAGCAGGCTGATGTCGGGACGCTCCTGCTTCAGTTTTTCCAGCGCCTCTCGCGCATTTTCCGCTTCGACCGTGGCATAGTCGGCACGCGTCAATGCGGCCTGGATCAGCTTGCGAATGTGTGGTTCGTCATCGACGATCAGCACCTTGTGGCGCACTTTCATAGTATATCCTCTTGGGGAAGCTCGGTGATGATCAGCGCCTGCGGGATGGTGATGGTGAAACAGGCGCCGAACGGCTCATGATTGTTGGTTGCCGACACGCTCAGGCCCATCGCTTCAGCGAAGCCCTTGACGATGGCAAGGCCAAGGCCGGTGCCATGCTTGACCCGGTCGGACCCCTCCAGCCGCGTAAAGGTGTCGAACACCCTGCTCTCAGCGCCCGATGGAATGCCGGGGCCTTCGTCCAGCACGGACAAGGTGATCGCATCGGGCAAGCGCCGCCCACGCACGACGACGGGCGTGCCGGGATCACCATAGCGCCCGGCATTGTCGAGCAGATTGATGAGGCAATGATGCAGCAGGGTCGGGTCTATCCGGACCAGTGGAATATCAGGCAGGATGTCGACCTTGACCGCATGTCCGATCAAGGATTGGCGCGTGTCGTGGACGGCGCCGGCCACCGCGTCGAACAGGTCGGTCGGCTCGACCTTGAGTGGCAGGGCGCCTGCCTCGACGCGCGCCATGTCGAGCAGATTCGCGACAAAGCGATTGAGGCGCTGGGCTTCCGCATCGACCGTATCGAGAAGGTCCGAGGGTTGCTGCCGCTTCAACTCATGCATGGCGGAAATAATGGTGGTAAGCGGCGTGCGCAGATCGTGGCTGACCGACGAAAGCAGCGCTGAACGCAGCCGATCGCGCTCGCGTATCTGGCGCGCGTCCAGCATCTCCTCCTCCAGCGCCATGCGATCGAAGGCTATGGACGCCTGATCGAGCAGGCTCATCAGCAGCGGGATCTGGTCCGAGCGGAGCGGTGCGCCGGCATCCTCCCGCGCCAGCCCCAGAACGCCCAACACGCCGCGCGTCGTACGCAGGGGATGGAACAGCCAGTCGGAGGCCGTCAGCGTCGATGAACCGCGCCCGGCAGGCTGCTCATTGTCCATCGCCCATTGCGCGGCGGCCTTCTCGATCTGCTCCATGCGGTCCTCCGGCGGAAAGGCCGCACGCAATTCGGGACCGTCGCGGGACGGCAGCAGCAGCACGGTGCGAACCGACAACAGGCGCGACACTTCGGCGCAAATGGCCTGCATCAACTCTTCCTGACTGGCCGATGCGGTCAACTGGCGGGAAAAGCCGGCCAACGCGGCATTCTGGCGCGCGCTCGACTGGGCGAGGTCCGCCTGTGCCCGGACGCGCGCTGCGAACTGACTGGTGACGATCGCGACGCCCAGCAACACAAGAATGCTGATGACATTTTCGGGATTGTTGACGGTCAATGTGCCGGTGGGCGGCAGGAAGAAGAAATTATAGGCCAGGCTGGACAGCAGGCCCGAAAAGAGCCCCGCGCGCAGGCCGAAGCTGGCTGCCGCGAACATCACCGGGATCAGGTAGAGCAGCGCGATATTGCCAAGGTCAATGATTTCGATCAGCAGGCGGCCAAGCGCGGTCATCCCGACGATCATCAGGGTCGACCAGACATAGTCGATCGGCTTGCCCCAGCCCTGCCCGATCATCTTGGTCATGCTGCGCGGGCTGCGGGCCGGATCATCGCCGGGCAGGACATGGACGGCGACGTCGCCGATCTCCCGCACCAGCTTGTCGACCACGGATCCATGACGCAGTTCAAACCACCAGGGCCGGGTCGATTTGCCGATCACAATCTGGGTGGCGCGCGCGTCATCGGCATAGTGGCGCAACCCCTCCAGCACCGATGGCGCAGGGATGGTCGCCGTCGTAGCGCCAAGTCGAGAAGCAAGCGCCATGGTGTCGGCCAGTTGCTCTCTTTCCTGCGGCGTGAAGGCCAGCGTGCGTTGCGTCTCGATATGCACCGCAGCCCATGGCGCCTTGAGCGCATCGGCCAGACGTTTGGCTGCGCGCACAAGCCCCTGCGCGCTGGGCACTTCGCTGATCGCAACCAGAATGCGTTCGCCCGCCGCAAAGCTGCCCGCCAGTGCATGCGCGCGGACATAGTCCAGCATTTGCGCATCGACGGCCTGCGCCGCGCGGCGCAGCGCCATCTCGCGCAGTGCGGTAAGGTTGGATTTGGAGAAGAAATGGCTGAGCGCCCGCGTCGCTTCCTGCGGGATATAGACCTTGCCCTCCTTGAGGCGCTCGATCAGTTCGTCCGGCGGAATATCCACCACCTCGATCTCGGCCATTTCCAGGATGGAATCTGGCACAGTCTCGCGCACCCGGACGCGCGTGAAGGATGCGACGACGTCGTTCAGGCTCTCCACATGCTGGATATTGACGGTGGAATAAACGTCGATCCCGGCGTCGAGCAGTTCCTCGACATCCTGATAGCGTTTGGGGTGACGACTGCCGGCGGCGTTGGTGTGGGCCAGTTCGTCCACCAGCACCAGGGCAGGCCGACGCTCCAATATCGCATCAATATCCATCTCGCCCAGCCGATGGCCCATATGATCGATGCTGCGCCGCGCGATGATCTCATGACCGACCAGCAGCGCTTCTGTCTCCTTGCGGCCGTGGGTCTCGACGACGCCGACGACGACGTCGATCCCGGCCTTGCGACGCTGCATGCCGTCGGTCAGCATCTCGTAGGTTTTGCCGACGCCCGGTGCAGCACCCAGGAATATTTTGAGGCGACCACGGCCTTCCTGCGCCGCCTGGCGCAGGAAGGCTTCGGGATCGCGGCGATCAGGGTCGTTCATCGCGAAATGGTAGCGCCGATCCGGTCCAGACGTCGATTGATTTCCAACACATTGACGCGCGGTTCGCCAAGGATGCCCAACAGTGGCTGTTCGATGCCGGCGTCAACCAGCGCACGAATCTTGGTGGCTTCGATGCCGCGCACCCGCGCAATCCGCTCCACCTGATAATAGGCGGCTTGGGGGCTGATGTCGGGATCAAGGCCCGAACCCGATGCCGTCACGAGATCGACAGGGATCGGCTTGCCCGCATTGGCCTTGTTCAGCGTTTCGCTGTCCGCCTTCACACGATCGACCAACGCCTGGCTCGTGGGGCCGAGGTTAGAGCCGGAGGACGCAAGACCATTATAGCCATCGCCTGCCGCCGAGGGGCGGGAACTAAAATAGCGGTCGGACGAGAAGCCTTGTCCGATCAGCGCCGATCCAACGACCTTGCCATCCTGTTCGACCAGACTGCCATTGGCTTGGCTGGGAAAGATTGCCTGTCCGATGCCGGTTAGAGCGAGCGGATAAGCAAAGCCCAGCAGGATGGCGAAGAGGATCGTCATGACCAGTGCCGGCCGGAGTGATGTCACTATGTCCTTGTTCATATTCTTGTTCCTCAGGCTAGACCAAGGGCGCCCACGGCCAGATCGATGAGCTTTATGCCAACGAAGGGCGCGATCAGGCCGCCCAGACCATAGATGGCGAGGTTGCGTGCCAGCAGCGGGCCGGCGCCGATGGGGCGATAGGTGACACCCTTCAGAGCCAGCGGCACCAAGAAGGGTATGATGAGCGCGTTGAAGATGATCGCGGACAGGATCGCGCTTTCCGGCGTGGCGAGACCCATGACGTTGAGTACACCCAGCCCCGGATAGAGCACGACGAACATCGCCGGAATGATTGCAAAATATTTGGCGACATCGTTCGCGACCGAGAAGGTGGTGAGCGCGCCGCGCGTCATCAGCAACTGCTTGCCCAGACCAACGACCTCGATCAGCTTGGTCGGATCGCTGTCCAGATCGACCATGTTGCCCGCTTCGCGCGCCGCCTGCGTGCCAGTGTTCATGGCAACGCCGACATCGGCCTGCGCCAGCGCCGGCGCGTCATTGGTGCCATCCCCGCACATGGCGACCAGGCGACCGCCCTCCTGCTCCTTGCGGATCAGGGCGAGCTTGTCCTCCGGCGTAGCCTGGGCAAGGAAGTCATCCACACCCGCCTCTGCGGCAATGGAAGCGGCAGTCAAAGGATTGTCGCCAGTGATCATCACCGTGCGGATGCCCATCTGCCGGAGTTCGCCGAACCGCTCGCGGATGCCGGCCTTGACGATGTCCTTGAGGAAGATGCAGCCCAGCAATTCGCCATCCTTCGCCACGGCCAGCGGCGTGCCGCCCGCGCGCGCGATCTCGTCGCTGATGCGGCGCAACTCCGTCGCGGCGGCTGTCTTCGCCGCATCGGGATAAGCGCGCAGGATGGAGTCCACCGCCCCTTTCTGAATGGTCGAGCCGCCAAAGCTGATGCCGGACACGCGGGTTTGCGCGGTGAAGGGAATGATCTCCGCTCCATCGGGCAGCACGCTGGTCGTCTGGCCGAACTTCTCGCGCGCCAGCACGACGATCGAGCGACCTTCGGGCGTCTCGTCGGCGAGACTGGCGAGCAGAGCGGCTTCGGCAAGGCTCGTCTGCGACGCGCCACCGACCGGACGGAACTCCGTAGCCTGACGATCGCCGACCGTGATCGTGCCGGTCTTGTCCAGCAGCAGCACGTCGATGTCGCCTGCGGCCTCGACAGCGCGGCCGGATTTGGCCAGCACGTTGAAGCGCACCAGACGGTCCATGCCGGCAATGCCGATCGCCGACAGCAGTGCCGCAATGGTCGTCGGGATCAGGGTGATGAGCAGCGCGGCGAGGATCGCCACCGGAATGGAGCCACCGGCATAGCTGGCAAAGCCCGGAATCGTGCCGACCGCGATCAGGAAAATGATGGTCAAACCTACCAGCAGCAGCGTCAGCGCGATTTCGTTCGGCGTCTTCTGCCGCTCGGCGCCTTCGACCAGCGCGATCATGCGGTCGAGGAAGCCCTGCCCCGGATTGACCGTCACGCGCACCCGGATCTCGTCAGAGATGACGCGGGTGCCAGCCGTCACGGCGGAGCGGTCGCCGCCCGCCTCACGGATGACCGGCGCAGATTCGCCGGTGATGGCCGCTTCATTGACGGACGCAACGCCCGATACGACCTCACCATCGGCAGGGATGAGATCGCCGGTCTCAACCAGCACGACGTCACCCAGCTTCAATGCGCTGGCTGGAACATTCTCATGCGCGCGCGCCTCACCTTTGGCGTCCCCTTTCAGACGCTTGGCGGTCAGTTCCGCCTTGGTCGCACGCAGCGAGGCGGCCTGCGCCTTGCCGCGCCCTTCGGCGATAGCTTCTGCAAAGGTGCCGAACAGCACCGTCAGCCAGAGCCAGATGACCAGTTGGAGCTTGAAGCCCACGGCCAGACCGTCCTGCCCAACAG
Source organism: Sphingobium rhizovicinum (assembly GCF_042647625.1). NCBI lineage: Bacteria > Pseudomonadati > Pseudomonadota > Alphaproteobacteria > Sphingomonadales > Sphingobiaceae > Sphingobium > Sphingobium rhizovicinum. Next base: position 2,524,989 of record NZ_JBHRVU010000004.1, read on the forward strand.
CGAGCAGGATGGTGAGGAGAACCGCCACGACGGCAGTGGTGAACATCACCGGATTACGGATCAGTTCCTTGGGATTGAGTTTGCGAAATGCGTCACCGATCGCAGGTACGATCAGGTCGGCGGTAAAGAGCGATTTGGACGCTGTGCGTGCCATATTTTTGCTCCGATATGTTTGTTGGTCGGATCGCTGGGGCGAAAAACCGGCGCCCACTTTTCGCGCGATCCTCCGTTAGAAAGTCTGGCCGTTGATCATCGCGACATGATCGGCGATGGGGCCAAGGGCGAGGCTGGGCAGGAAGGTCAGGCCGCCTATGATCAGGACGATGCCAACCAGCAGTCCGGTCCACAGCGGACCAGTCGTCGGGAAGCTGCCCGCCGTTTCCGGTGTGTATTTCTTCGCGGCAAGGCCACCGGCAATCGCCAGCATCGGTACGATGACGCAGAAGCGACCAATCCACATCGCGACGCCCAGCATCCCGTTATAGAAGGGCGTGCCCGACGTCAGGCCAGCGAAAGCCGACCCGTTGTTGCCGACAGCGCTGGTGAAACCGTAGAGAATTTCACTGAAGCCATGCGGCCCCTTGTTGAGCGGTCCGGCAAGGCCCACGTCCAGCACCGAAGCGATGGCGGTGCCCCCCAGGATGATGAGCGGCAACACGGCGATCGCAAGGACAGCGAGTTTGACCTCCCGGCTTTCGATCTTCTTGCCGACATATTCGGGCGTCCGGCCAACCATCAGGCCCGCGACGAACACGGCCAGAATGGCGAACAGCAGGAAGCCATATATGCCTGCGCCCACGCCGCCGATCACGACTTCGCCCAGTTGAATGTTGAGCAGCGGGATCATGCCGCCCAGCGCGGTGAAGCTGTCATGCATCGCATTGACGGCGCCGCAAGAGGCCGCCGTGGTCACAACCGAGAAGAGCGCCGAAGCGGCGATGCCGAAGCGGACTTCCTTGCCCTCCATATTGCTCCCGGCAATGCCGAGATTGTGGAGGATCGGGTTGCCGGCTGCTTCCTGCCAGTAAACGACGGTCACACCGACAAGGAAGATCGTCATCATCGCGGCCAGGATCGCCCAGCCCTGACGGACATTGCCGACGGCCTTGCCGAAGGTGTAGGTGAGGCCCACGCCGATCAGGAAGATCGAGAGCATCTGCACCAGATTGGTGAGCGCCGACGGATTTTCGAACGGATGCGCGCTGTTGGCGTTGAAGAAGCCGCCACCGTTGGTGCCGAGCATCTTGATGGCTTCCTGGCTCGCGACCGGACCCAGCGCGAGCGTCTGCTTCACGCCTTCTAAGGTGGTCACATCGACCGACGCGGCAAGGGTCTGCGGCACGCCGCTGGCGATCAGATAGATCGCATAGACGATGCTGATCGGCAGCAGCAGATAGAGGGTGACGCGCGTCACGTCCGCCCAAAAATTGCCGATGCCACTGGCTTCGCGCCGGGCAAAGCCGCGGAACAGGGCGAACGCCAGCGCGATGCCGGTCGCGGCCGACAGGAAGTTGTGGATGGTCAGCGCCAGCATCTGGCTGAGGTTGCTCATCGCCGCCTCGCCCGAATACCATTGCCAGTTGGTGTTGGTGGTGAAGCTGACGGCGGTATTGAACGCGCCGTCGGCGCCGATGCCCGCATAGCCAAGGCCATTGAGCGGCAGCACGCCCTGCAAGCGCAGCACGATATAAGTGAACAGCAACAGCGCCGCGTTGAAGATCAGCATGTGCACCGCATAGCGGCGCCAGCCCTGTTCCTCGCTCGGATCGATGCCGGCGAGCTTGTAGAAGCCGCTCTCGATCGGACCGAACACCGTGTGCAACGGCGTGCGGCGCCCTTCATAGAGCGCGAAGAGCCACAAGCCCATGGGCTTGGTCAGCGCCAGCAGAATGCCAACAAAGGCCAGGATCAATATCCATCCCTGGAATGTCATGAGTGTCGCCTCCCGATCAGAAGCGTTCGGGGCGTGCAAGCACGGCCACCAGATACAGAAGAAGGCCGATCGCAGTGATCGCGGCCAGCCATAGGTCGATGGTCATGGTCTTACCCCCTATGCATTGTCGCACAGGGCCGCGTAGCCCAGTGTCGCGGCCAGCAGGCCAAGGGTGAGGCCGATCCAGAGGATGTCCTGCATGAAAAATCTCCCGCACGGCGTCGGGGTCGCAGGAAGCGCGGCACCGAGTCATGTGCAGCGTTTCAACTAGGGCAGAGCGGCATTTGAATTCGAGAGCGGGAAAATAACGAACGCATAGTATTTGCATATGATCGGCATAATTTTGCGGCGAAGGTCGCTCTTACGGGGCGTTTGGACGCAGCTTTCCGGTCGCACGGCCGGCGCGGCATTCGAAAAACGCTAAGCTTATCGCGCTTTCCCGATCTGGAGCAAAAATGCCAAGGGCGGACAGGTCGCCATATTCCCGCAATGCGTCACGGCGGGATTGCAGGAAGGCTTTTGGGTCAGTTGAATTTGGCTGGCGAGATATGCATCCAGATCAGCCACCCGAATGAGCCAGACACTCCCCAGCCTTGACCCAAGCGGAGAATCCCGTCCCACACCCGACCCACTGCATACCCACGTGGATCAGCCCAAAAGCCCATAAACCAGGCAACCTCACGGCCATAAGCCGAAAGGCACTTTCGCAAGGGATTTCAGGGATTTCCTACTGAAGGACTGGTGCCGCTTACGTGAAGGTCATCCTGATTTTCGGGGCTGTTTTCGTCGTCCATGGGTGTTTTCTCCAATGATATCAGTGATGGCAGTTCGAGTGCGCTTACGGTCATCGAACATGTGACCCGAACACGATCCGGCTCCATCATCCCGGCACCAGCGTCGACCAGCATCATCTCCTTCATCGCCACTTCAACGATCGGTCAGATGATGGTCGTCACGCTGTCGGCGATCATAGTCGGGAGCATGGACATGATAGCGGCAGTCGCCTGATGCCTGATGCCGAGCCAGATGATCCCATGTCGATGATGGTCGGGATCGTGGCTGTCGAAGGTCAGGCCGCGAGAGCGCGGTAGACCGAGGCGCGCGCGATCTTGAGGTTTTTGGCGATGGCGGTCGGCCCCATGCCTTGTTGATGAAGTTCGCGAACCCGGACCGGGTCGATCGAGGGCGGCCGACCTTTATAGATGCCCTTGGCCTTGGCGGCTTCGATACCCCGGCGCTGGCGGGCTTTGATGAAGTGTTTCTCGATCGAGCCGACCATGCCGAACAGCGTCAGCAGGACCTCGCCCATAAAGTCCGATCCGTCGAACACGATCTGGGGATCATGGATGCGGAGCACCGCCTTGCGCTCGACGATGCGCTTGCCGACGGTGAGGAGATCGGCGGTGTCGCGCCCAATTCTGTCTGGATGAAGTGAAATGACCTCGTCGCCGGGTTCAAGGAGCTTCAGGAGGCTGTCGAGCCCATCGCGGCCAACGAGGGTCGCTCCATTGCCGATATCGCTGAACACGACCATCGCGCCCAGTTCCTCCAGCTTCATGCGCTGGCTGGCGAGGTCCTGCCCCTGATCGGAAGAAATCCGTGCATACCCAAACTTCCTGCCCATATGGCCTCCATCGTCTCGTTTGGGTTTTAGACCTGCCATCGTCGACCGTCTGAAAATCCAAAACCCACCCGGTTGCGACGGGAATATTGGATCATCGTCTGACCAGTTGGTGGTTACCCATCGGGGACAGATTCTCACTTCCTGAAAATCGGTCAAGCACTTCATTTACTTCGATAAAATTACAGTCCAGGCTTATGGCTGAGTGACAATGATGGAAGATCGAGGATGGACCTCTACGATCCGCGTGCAGGCGACCTCCGACGCGGTGACTATGTGGTCCGCGAAGATGGCTGTCATGATCATCCGCTTGTGGGGGGAGTGCTTTTTGTCCGCTCAAAGGTCCGCTTCATCGACAGCGACCGCGATTGGGCGGAGTGGTGGAACCTGAGCGAAGGCTATCCCTCAACGCTCGGGCCAAAGCTCGGCGCACCATTTTTCCTCCGTCGAGCATTACCGAATGAAGTCGAACAACCGATGTCAGCCGAGGTGATCGAGCGCGGGGAGATTGTCGGGGTCCGGGCGGGCGACAAAGTCGTGCGGCAGATGATCAATGGCGACCAGATGAGGCAGTATCTCGGCGAGGTGGTCCACGTCCGGGCACGCCTGCGATATCTCAACGTCGCCTACCCCCATCACGACTGGGTCGACACAGTCACCCTGGCTCCTCTGGCTCCCCACTATGACGGCGAGCGGCTCGATCGGGCAACAAAAGACGATCTCCAGCGCTTCGGCCTGTCGTGATCAGACGCCGCTTCGATCGGGCTGACTCCAATCCATCGACACTGGTTCTGGAGTGGAAATTCCGAGATCGTTGAAGTGGGGGAAATGCTCGACTGCATCGATACGGAAGACAGGTAGGTTTCTGGAATGGCCCCTGGAAACATCATGCCGCTCGCATCATCGCACCTCGTCTTTGGCCGCTGGCATCGTCAAAAGCATGATTGTCGATCCTTGGGCTCGACCGTCCACCACATCGCCTGAAGCCAAGACAACCGATGAAGGAAGGCCGCCTGCGATGAAACCTCTCGATTAAACATCGCAGGTGACCTCTTCCACCTATTACGCGGCCTTTAGGCGCGGGACGGATTGCTTGATCGAATAATATACCGACGTGGTTGTCCCCTGTGTCTCTTCAGCGGCTGTGACGAGATCGTCGCGAATCAATGTTTCCATGACCGCTTCGCGCACCCGCAGATCAAGCCGTTGAAGAGGATTCCGCGTCAGATCACGCATCGTCGCAGGTCCTTTGGTTCGAAGAAACTTAAGGACGCGATCAATATATTTCGCAAGGCGAGCATCACGTTCGTCGATGTGCTGAACGTCCAGGCTACGCCACTGATGTCCATAGAATTCGATCAGCGCCGTGGCGGCCTGAGCCGCTTCAAGCGTAATCTCTTCATGTCCTTCGTGCGCGGTAAGCACCGCAGCCATCCGACACGCATGCTCGAAGGTGCGTTTGAAAAAAGTCTCTTCCTCCGCCCGCATTTCCAACGCGCGGTTTTGAAACACTAGCATGTGACGTTTCGCCTCTCCAGACCAAGACATCGTAGGCAGCACCAGTTCACGATCATCACCCTCTTTTGTCGTCAGGGGGTAACTCAGCATTTCTTCGATCCGTCCGCAGAAAGCCTGTAATTTGCTGATCAGGAGATCGCGACGCATCATCTCGGAGGAATCGGTGAAGTCGACCGCTACCGGTTGCCATGCGCGCGGGGAAACGATCAGAAATCGAGCGTGAATCCCATGTTGACGAAGTGTGACATTCGAAAGGAAATCGCTGGCGACTGCCGATTGCACCATGATGAGCCCACTCAGTCGACGTCCCCGCAAGCGCATCATATGATCGCCGGTTGTGCGATCGATCGTGTCGCCATCCCAAAGGTTGGTAATCGCGCTGGCGAATTCCGCCGGAGAGTTTTCTGCCTTGAGGCTGTGCCCAGCGAGAAGCGAACCGCCCTCGGCTGTAAACAGTCCATAGGTTGGCCAACCTTCCTGAAGGGTTTTGAAGACTCCATTCGTGGTGGTCTTCGATGGTGTGTTCCACGGGTGGAGCGGTAGAGTTGGCTTCTGTCGTTCCATCTCCCGGCGCTCTTCTTGTGATACATCATTATCCTTGTCCATAGCAGCCCGGCGGCGTTCCCAGTGGCGCTTGTCAGTCTCATATTCCTGCATTTGCCTAGCGTAGAGGTCGCCCATCCGGACTTGCCAGGCTTCGACGCCGCTCATGAGCGCCCTGTAAATGGACGATTTGGCATCGCCTGATGGCGAAAGAATGAGAAAAAGCTGACTAAGGGGGTAGGCATGTCCGGCGCGCTGGAGGCTATCGACATTGTAAAGTCCCTGTGCCGCATGGCTCATGATTGCCAGTGCAGCAGTCCCGACCGACTCTACCGGATAGTTACCAAGAGCAGCTTGAGCCTCGATTGCCGTGCGCGCGTTGACCGGCAGGAGATGCAGAGGAAATTCCATCAGAACGCCCTCCCGAACTTAAATTCTGCGCCGCGAATGACCCGATCAAGGTAACTTCGGTTGAGATAGTCGGATTTTCGGTTTTTACCCTGGATACCCATCTGGATCGCTTCGCAGAGGCGGTCCCGCAGATAGTTGGCATCATACTCGCGTCCAGGCGTGACCGCAGCATAATGGGCCGCAGCACGCAGGATTGGTCGATGATAATTCGGCCCGATTTCAGCGAGAAGGTCTTCGAAGGCCGCCCCCGACGGTCGAGGCGGGAGGTGGCATGACGGCGGCGGAGGAGAAGAAACGGGTTTAACCCATCGCGAGAGGCGGACTGTCTCGTTAGCACGGCGGACCAGACCCGACCGGCTCTCGTCAATCGGGTCCACGCCGCCGATAAATACAGGCGCGGCCGTATAATGGACCTGATTGGCGACAAAGGGCGCGGAATCCACTTCGATGTCACGAAAATCTCCAGTTTCAAAGCGCGCGTGCAAGTCACCGCAGAGCCAGGGGACGTCCAGCATGAACCACAGATGGCAAGACAGTGTATCCCAGCCCCTGACACCTGCGCTGCTCGACCACTGATAATGATAGCTCACATCGTCGAACTCTGCGGGGAGTAAGCTGACAAGGTAGGATAGCCGTGCATCAGAGTCTGCCAGTGCCAGGGAGCCAACGGGCACCTTGTCGAAATCGAGCATTACCCATCGCAAGCCCGCTGGATTGGCGCGCAGTGTGGCCGAACATCGTTCATTGTCATGTAGGAGACGACGAATGTGATGGGTTGCTCCGATAGGTTGACCACGCACAATACAAGCGTGGGGTGCCCCTTCGAGAAGTGTCAGCAACTCGCTCAGGTGCTCAATGTCATGGATCGTTTCGACCACCGCATCGAAGGTGAGCGCTCGATCATAGGGCTGAGTGGCCCAGCCGTCTGCCGTGCACACATGGGTTTTGCTCATGAAAGCCGAATCGCCATCATGGGTTTGCGCATTCGTCAAAATTGTAATGTCAGTTTCCATAATATCCCTTCGTGAAATAAAAAGTCCGAGCCGATCGCGGCGGCTCGGACTTCCGAAGGGATTATTCAATGCCATGAAGCCATATCGACTCATGACATAGAAGTCACCAAACCTGTTCACTGCCACCGCGATTGGAGTGCCAATCTATTTATCCAACATGGAAAAATGCAGAGAGCATATGCAATATTATTCATGTTTTAATGTCGTCATGTCCCATTTTTTGTCGACGACAATGACGACGCGAAGTGTCGTCACTTTGACGACATCATCACATGATTGACGACGCCGGTAACGACGCTGGGATTGAAATAAATGGCGGAAATCCGCAGTTTTTTCGAATGGGGCGCAGGTGTCGTCTTCGTCGTCACCCATAAATCGCGATATGAGGGCGATTTAAGCAAATTTTATTAAAATATATCTATATTTCAATTGATTAGTGCAAAACCCCCGTCTCCGCGTCCATGATCGCGAATGTGCCTGACGACGTGACGACATGCCGACGAGTGGAGTCAACTTCAACGCGCTATCTGGAACGTCCAAGCCCGGTTGGCAGCCATGGAGCGTATTGTGTGAGCGATGTCATGTAATGCGTGGAAACCACGCGCCAGGCACCAGCGTGGCGAAATGATCGATCTGCTCCGGCCGCCCTCCAAAAATCATCACCATCAATGAAGTTGGAATGGGGTTGCGTATCCCTGTGGAAGTGAGAAATCGCAGCCGATCTGCCATCAGGCATATATCCGCGCGTCCGACGACGCGCTGCTGGAAGGCTCGGCCATCGGTTCTGACGGGACCCAGAATAACGACTGTTTCAGTCTCTTTGCTTTCCCACGCATCAATCGCTCGATCGAGCCAACGCACGAACTGGCTGTAGGGCGGATTGACGAATGTCAGGCGCGCGCCGTGCCAGGATGCGGCAAGTCCGCACTCCGGTGGCATAATAATCCTTCGCGCGACCACGGGCGAGTCCTCATGGCCGCATGGATCAAGGTCGATCTCGCCGAAAGATGAAGTGACACAATCGAGAAATGCCAGTGGCGTGAATCTCTTGTCACTTTCTCCGGTTGAGTCATGCCCCCATGATGGACGAACGGGCTCGGCTTTTCTGGCGGTCCGGCCCAGCACTTCAAAGACCTTCAGCAACGATGCGACGGAGCCTTCACCATTTTCGACGGCCGCCAGCGTCTTGCGGGTAACCCTAGCCCGCCGCGCCACTTCGTCGAGAGACCAGCCCATTTGCAACCGCTTCCGTTGAAGTTGGACTGGCAACGACGCACCTCGGGCAATGCCTGAGAAATGAAGTTCGAGGCACGCCATCGCCCGCACGAGCAGAGAGACCGATCCAGTCCCGCGCTCCAGGCGATCAATCGACTGTGCTGACACACCTAATGCGTCAGCTAGGGCCGCACGCGATAGGCCGCGTGATTGACGCGTGTGTCGGAGATGGTCGAGTAGCATCTGATAAAAAATATCATCATATTCTGCCCGATAAAGTTATATCTTCGGCGATGGGCCGAATGTGCGACGGCGGACTGCAAATCATCTTGCGAAATATATTGATGATAGCCCCCTCTATTCTCCATAATAAAAATACAAACGGAGGATGTATTATGAATATAGAGCATTTTGAAATTAAGCAGCGATACATCGGACATGTAGAAGATGCTCCGATGATTTGGCAGAAAACATCGGACGATATAATCGATATTGTCACGCAGACGGAGGCTTTTGTGAAGCGTAGAATAATAGAAAATGGTTCAGGAGTCGGTGTCGTAATTGATACCATGGAAAATCGTGTCGTGAGTTGCTTCAGCATGGATGAACCAAGTAACGAAGTAGAGGAAGCTCATATTGTTGATGTCGTGATGCGATGGATTGATGATTAGGCGATACTGCTCCATTCAGAGGACTGGCAAGATATCAGGGAGAATGGAACCTGTGATGGCTGCGATCCTGCCGGAACAATCATTCGCCAATGCCTTCACCTCCTGGTTGGATGCCGTTGCCGATGTTCGTGACATTATGGTGGTCGAGCCTTGCGCCGATCGTGACGCTGTCGATATCAAGTTCGTGATCGGCGACGGGGCGCTCCATGGCTATGCTCATTCGGCCGGGATCAGCATTTCCGCTCTATGGGATGGTGAGTGCTGGGATTTTCTATTTGATCGCGACGTGGTTGCAGAGTGCGGGTCGAAAGGATGGTTCTGCACTCTGTGCCCTACGGAAGAACGATCATTTTTCCCGGCGATCGAGTGCCTCTGGGAGGATCATCTTTTTCACCCTCTTCGGGATTGGATCACAACGCAACTGATCCCAGCGAAAGCAATCGTCTTGCATGGTGATGGGGGAGCTACGTGGGCAAGGTTGATTGAGGATGACAATATCGACAACCAGTCAGTCCCCATTGTGCTGCTCGATCTGGCGACGCCATCGCAGTAATTGTGGCCTTCGCCCGCTACGCATCGCCTCAATCTCGGTGAACGCGTCGCTTGCTCACTTCATACGATCTCTCTCGCATCATCATGATTCCCGCCAAGACAGATGCTTTGAGTAAACGCTTTCGGTCAGACTCATCGATCTTACCAACTGTCTGAAATAACACGTTCGAGATTCTAGCGCACAGCATGCCCAATGACGCTGAGTTTGGCTCCGCCCCTGAAGAGAGAAGATACGCATAGTATCCATTGCTTCTCCCCAACCAGTCGCGGGAAAAGTCACTCTGATTGGAGCACAAATTATATTCACACAGCAGGTTAAAAATATCAGACAGATCACGCATATTGGCACCTCCTGATTGTATTTATCACCTGGTGTTAGGCGCTAATGGTTGGAGTCAAACAACGGGTTCGGTCATTTCCCACGGGATGATCTGTGGCGGGATTGCGGTGGTTGAACCGCTCAGGACAACCTTTGCTACCCCACCCCGTGGGACATACCCTTCCTGTGGACACAACCAATTCTCAGGTCGCATACCATTATCGAATAGAGTCATTAGTCAATGAAGCCTTCCAAACTCCTGATCCGACATGCCTTTGCTGCCGTCTTCATAATGACGACATGCGCCTGTGAACGGCAGTCGAAAACAGCGCCGGTCGGTGGGGGAGCATGTGCTCTCGGCGACCTTGAAGGCGTGGCATCGCGCGTTTTGGACGGGGACACTATCAAGCTGAGATCCGCAAGCCAGGGTGAAGTTCTGGTGCGGCTGGACCAGATCGATGCCCCTGAAAACCGTCAGCCATGGTCCAATAGGTCGAAGCAGATGCTCACCCGGTTGCTTGGCCGTGAAATGCTATGCGTGACCGGCCATGACCGTGACAGGTATGGACGGCTTGTCGGCGAAATCCATGTCGGGCGAACGAACATCAACTACGAGATGGTCCGGCAGGGTGGCGCATGGGCCTATCGGCAATATCTACGCGATAGCAGTCTGATCGCGCTCGAACAGGAAGCGCGAGCAAGCAAAGCAGGCCTATGGTCGATGCCGGAAGAGGAAATCACCGCGCCGTGGGAGTTTCGCAAGGCACGGCGCGAAGCATCGGCTGCGAAGGCAGCTTCCTCCGCCTTGGCGGCTGATCTATCCCCGCAGAGTTCGTCGGGAGCGTTGAGTTGCGAAGCGAAGCCGAAATGTAGGCAGATGACGAGCTGCAACGAAGCAATGAATTGGCTCAGACAATGTGGCGGCGAGGGGATCGACGGCGATCGTGACGGAATCCCTTGCGAACGTATGTGCAGCCCGCGATTACCATGAGCGGTTAGCGCCGAATCCTGAGATAGAAAATTTGTCCAGCCGCATCCCGCGCATCGACCATGCGCGTCGTCTCCCTGAAGTCCAGTGTGTATCGGCAATCAGGCTGTTTTGCCAGGACGCGATTGAAAGTCCGCCGAAACTGACCGAGCGAGAGTGATTGCACCTCCGCGTAGCGTAGGCCCACAGATTGAAGCAGCTTTGCCAGCTCGGGCGTTTCGCTTTGGAAACTGATGGTCGATCCCGATCCGACTGCCGTAGCCAAAGGTCGCGGCTTTTTCGCTCCATCGACCATATCGTATAGGCAAGCTGGCTTGCCAGAGCCTTGCTCCAGCTTGGCTAGGCGATCCATCGCAGTCGACAGGCCAGTCGCACCGCCCGCCTTATCAATTGCCTCTGCGGCTTTCGTCATATCTGTTCCCTGATCGCCAGCATGCAGGCGCTCATTGAATCCCTTCAAGCGAACAGGCGCGAGTTTGCTCAGCTCGTCATTTAGTTCGACGATATTCGAGACGCCCGCCGCGTCCAGCGCATCGCTAACCTGCTTGGGCGAGTAGCTTTCCCGCTGTTTGCCTTCCATTTCCTTGACGAACACGAAGACGATCAAACCGAAAAATATTATCTGGATCAGGAAGTCTAAGAGCGTTAGCAAAAACACGTTGTCCGAACGACGGGTCGCCATGGCTTATGCGGTCCCCTGGACGGGCGATGAAGGCATCACGACGTTGACGCGCTCAACATGCGCTTCCACGGTTTCGATCGACCGCCTGAGCCTACCTTCCAACTCATCAGAAATCGTCGACATCGCATCCTTCAGGCCGCCAGTCGAATCGATGAGAGCAAAATTCAGGTTTTCAAGAACCTCTTTCAGCTCGTCAATCTTGCCGACCATACCCGTCAACGAGGCATCTGACTTATCGGAGACATTTCCCAAGGTTTGTAATCTGCCTTCGAGATTCTCGATGCTAACGGCGAACGATGCGATTTTCTCCAGCGTCGCTGCGATCTTATGCATCGACTGGACAGCCTGGTTGGAGTTTGTCCCAAAGGCTTCAGCCGCCGAGGTCGTGCTGGTGATGCTGTCGGAGAATTTGGTGGCGGAGGCACCGGCCACATCGACAGAGAGATTGAGCTGTTCAAACTGTGCGCGGCTATCTTGTAATGCGGCGATGACTTTCGGCAGAACCCCATTCCGGTCGCCAAGTTCGCCGAGGCCTTGCGCCGCATCGCTTGCCGCCTTGCTGACCGCTGCCAAGCCGCCTGCGAAATCACCGACGACTGATGCCCCCGCCTGTGACGAGGCTTTCAGCTCCTCCAGCGAGCTCGTTAGCGCGGTGACGGTTGTGGTCATCGCCGAAACGCTCCGGCGTAGTTCTTCACGCTCCGACCCGAATGTCACATCATTAACGACGGCACGAAGCGACTGGAGCGCGAGTTTGCCCTCCTCAGACAAACCCGTGATGGAGTCACGAAATAGCTGGGCAGCATTCTTGATTTCCGTCGCGCTATCGGCGTGAACACGCTGCGCGAACGCCTCTGTATTCGTCAGAACCGTATTGGCATAGGCGCTGAACGAGCTGGACGCCATTTCGACATTGGTTACTAACTCGCGCGATCTCTCGACATAGCGATTCATAGCTTCTTCGAGATTTGCTTCATCGAGCAGCTTTGAGGATGCCGTCAGATGAATGCGCGCCCATACCGCATAGCCTGTTGCTAGCAGACCGAGTCCAAATTGCATCGCGACAGCAGCGAAACTTCCTTCGATACCGTAGATGCCTAGCCGAAGGGCCGTTGCGCCCAACGCGCCAATCGTGATGAGAAAGCCGAAGTAATAGACGCTATCCACCGCAGGCTGGCTGATCCCTTCGCCAGCATGTTTGCGCAAATAGCCCAAATGATACCAGATGAGCGGGGCAAGCCCGAGCAGCAGCGGTAGATATGGCGGTAGCGAAAATGCGACGCCCGACAAAAGCCCGATTGCCGATATCAGCATGCATCGCGTCAGGATGGCCGAATAGCCTTGAGTCATTTCATCATCGCTCCGCCTGGCAGATAGTTGGGCGTCACCGACGCGTTCGGGCCCTCCGTGTCACCAAAGAACCAGTTCCAGAACCCGTTTCGGCAGGCGAGCGCGGTTTGTGTGATGCCTTCTCGCGGGATGAAATTAAGCGAGACTGCCGTATTGCGGAAAGTAGGACGCTCGACCGCACCGGTTCTCTTGGCGCGAAATTGCGCAATGGCCTGATCCGCGCTCTGGCAGGCATAGAGGCTGGAATTGTTAGAATTTTGCATTAGGTCGGAGAACACGAAAAGCCGGTTATTCTCGCCGGACAAAAAACCGGTTAAGGAGAGGTCGATGAGAATTTCGCCAATCGGTGAAGTGCTCGATTTTGGGGGCGGATTGGACAGGGCCTCATCGAGGGGCTCTATGAATTCGCTCTGGAATTTCTTCTGGATCATACGCGCGTTTTCGGTCAGTTCGTTGCCATCGCGCTTTGGCTTGCATTTGTTAAATATTGGACGAAGCGCCGTCCGCGCTTCATCCGTGACCTGAAAGATGGTGACAAGTTCGTTTTCCTGCACATCTTTATCGATGGCTTCGCGGATGCGCCGCATAATTTCGACCGAGGTTTGCTCGGGAATTGAATCGCTTTGATCCAGAACGAAAACCGACTTGCGCACGACCGGAGCGATACAACTCCGCGCATCTGGCTTTGGCCGCGAGGTAAGGTGCATGTTGTAAGCGACGATGAGGACGAGCAGCACAACGACTGCGGCGATCAGCATCATTCCCTGCTTATCTTTGTTCGAGAACTGCTTCATTGCGCAGCCACGGGCATAATCTGGATATCGCGCTCCACCGCTCCCTTGGCATCTTCCTCGACACGGCGAATGAAGGCATCAAAGGATGTGGACAGTGTATCCGCCATATGCCCTTGAAGCTGGTTTTGCTTATTATTCAGTTCGTCCCGATGTTTGGCTTGCAGTTCTTCCAGTTCGATTAAGACACCTTTGATCTCCGAAATCGTGGCAGGAGCTGCATCGGTGTTGATGGCATGCGCGGTCACCGGTTTGTCGGCAAAATAGGCGGGCGGCTCCGTCCCACGGATCGCAAGATTGGCCTGCCGGTAGCCGTCCAGCACCAGATGATAATCGCGTTCTATGGAATTGGCGTTTGCTAGCGTGCTGCGCTGCACATGCTCGACCTCGCTCAATCGCCTGGTAAGAGCCGCGATCAGTGTTCCCGTTTGCCCCGAAAGCCCTTGGACATGGGTCCGTTGTGCATGCAAGAAATCCTTCAGTTTCTGCTTCACCCGGCCCTGAACCGCTGCTTCGTCTGCCTTCGCGGCTTTAAGCGCACGGTCGCGCTTGCTATAGCCTGGATAGGGATCGTCGGAAGTGTAGCCTTTCCAGAACGCGAAGAAACTCAAAGCCACGCCAGTCATAAACAGCAAGAAGCTGGCGAAATCCTGAAAATGGAAATCGAAAACGAAAATTCTCGCGGCTTCGCTCCATGCCTCCTTGAAACCTTCTCGAAGCTCCAGCGGGTCTGATGGATCGGAGAGGGTTTGATAGGCCGACCGGAACGCCGCAAAAAGCGCGTTGCAGAAAAAGGTCAGCGGAATGAACACGATCAGGCAGAACCAGCCAAAATATTTTTGCTCCGGCGCAGACAGATTTTTGCGACGAAACAGGCTGCCGAGGCCAGCTGCCGACCCCATGTTTATGACCGCGACCGCGAGTGCAACTACAAAACCGCCAACAAGGCCATTCGCGTTCTCATAAAAGAACGCATTTACGACGGTTTCGACGAACGCGAGTGACAGAATAATGCCCCAATGCCAGATTAGACTTTCTGGGTAATGAGCCATTTCTGTTATGCCGTTGGCGGCGCGGAACGATCGCCAATCAACCTCGCGGCGGATGCGCGTCGCGGTAACCTCGACCAGTTGGCCGCGATCCGCAGATAGTTCGGCATCGACCTGCGACGCGAGAGTATTGTCGGCCAGCGACTGCTGGATATCAGCCTTCAGCTCGGTTATTCGGCTTTGCGCATCGAGTGAAGACTTAACAACCTCGGATATGATTGCGTCGAATATGCGCTGTTCGGAAGCCGTTAACGCATCCGCTTCCGTCCGCAGCGTGACTTCATGAGAGTCAGGGTGGATAGCATTGCTGGGCGGCCTATGATTCGCCGCCTCCTGCTCGCCTAGTTTCCGATATTCAGCACTCTTTTTCGCTAAAGCACCAGTATAGCTGGCTACAACCGCCATGCTTCAAATTCCCCTACTTGCCCCACATCAATATGACTAAGCATCGTAGGGGTTAAATTCGCCTAAGCAAGTGCAAGAAGGCCGCGCGTTGGTCGCCGTTTGTGGGGGTAGGCGACGTTGAGATATCGCAGGCGTGCCCGGACGTGGACCACCTCGCCGAGATACTGCCTCATCTGGTCGCCATTGATCATCTGCCGCACGACTTTGTCGCCCGCCCGGACCCCGACAATCTCCCCGCGCTCGATCACCTCGGCTGACATCGGTTGTTCGACTTCATTCGGTAATGCTCGACGGAGGAAAAATGGTGCGCCGAGCTTTGGCCCGAGCGTTGAGGGATAGCCTTCGCTCAGGTTCCACCACTCCGCCCAATCGCGGTCGCTGTCGATGAAGCGGACCTTTGAGCGGACAAAAAGCACTCCCCCCACAAGCGGATGATCATGACAGCCATCTTCGCGGACCACATAGTCACCGCGTCGGAGGTCGCCTGCACGCGGATCGTAGAGGTCCATCCTCGATCTTCCATCATTGTCACTCAGCCATAAGCCTGGACTGTAATTTTATCGAAGTAAATGAAGTGCTTGACCGATTTTCAGGAAGTGAGAATCTGTCCCCGATGGGTAACCACCAACTGGTCAGACGATGATCCAATATTCCCGTCGCAACCGGGTGGGTTTTGGATTTTCAGACGGTCGACGATGGCAGGTCTAAAACCCAAACGAGACGATGGAGGCCATATGGGCAGGAAGTTTGGGTATGCACGGATTTCTTCGGATCAGGGGCAAGACCTCGCCAGCCAGCGCATGAAGCTGGAGGAACTGGGCGCGATGGTCGTGTTCAGCGATATCGGCAATGGATCGACCCTCGTTGGCCGCGATGGGCTCGACAGCCTCCTGAAGCTCCTTGAACCCGGCGACGAGGTCATTTCACTTCATCCAGACAGAATTGGGCGCGACACCGCCGATCTCCTCACCGTCGGCAAGCGCATCGTCGAGCGCAAGGCGGTGCTCCGCATCCATGATCCCCAGATCGTGTTCGACGGATCGGACTTTATGGGCGAGGTCCTGCTGACGCTGTTCGGCATGGTCGGCTCGATCGAGAAACACTTCATCAAAGCCCGCCAGCGCCGGGGTATCGAAGCCGCCAAGGCAAAGGGCATCTATAAAGGTCGGCCGCCCTCGATCGACCCGGTCCGGGTTCGCGAACTTCATCAACAAGGCATGGGGCCGACCGCCATCGCCAAGAACCTCAAGATCGCACGCGCCTCAGTCTACCGCGCTCTCGCCGCCTGACCTTCAACAACCACGATCCCAACCATCATCGACATGGGATCATCCAGCCCATCATCAGGCATCGGGCGGCCGCCGCTATCACGCCGATGCTCCCGGCTATGACCGCCGACAGCGTGACGACCATTATCTGACCGATCGTTGAAGTGGCGATGCCGGGGATAATGCTGGTCGACGCTGGTGCCGGGATGATCGGCCTGGATCGTGTTCGGGTCACATGTTCGATGATCGTAAGCGGCATCACATCACACCAACTGAAATCATTGGAGAAACCACCATGGATGATGAAAACAGCCCTGAAAATCAGGATGACCTTCACGTAAGCGGCACCATTTCCAAGAAAATCGTTGAAAAACAGACGTTTGGTGGATCGTCCGCCCCTGACTGTGACACAAGACTGTCGCACAAAAGGGTCGTCTAAATTCGTTGCGGACGCCAGAGACGAGAGGGATTCACAAGGAGGTGGGCTTGCGCTACCCTACCGCTGTATGAAGGGGTAAAATGTGGACGAGATTGGCCCGCGTCAGATTGAATTAAAGGTCCACGGCCTGACCGAAGAAGATCACGGTCGTGTGCCCGCTCGGCTTTTCGCAACTAAGTTGACCCAACTAGTTGCAGCTCTCGAAGCCGCTGACACCATTGCAAACGGCGATGCTGTTCATGATTATATTCTCGCGGCCATGCACATGTCTGAGCCGACCGCAATTCTTCGAGAAGTGCCCCGCAAAATCGAGGCTGAGGGTGAATCGGCTATCCCGGTGTTTAACGACGCCATCGATGGGATAAAGGTGAACGACGGACGCACCACAACACTGGCACCTGTGGTTAAGAAAATCAGCGCTCTCACGGGGGGGGTAGAAAGCAGGTTCGGCTTTGCTGAAATTAAATCAGATTCCAAAGTAGTCCGAGTAGATGACTTTCTCCGCAAACGAGCCACCGCAGCAAGGAAGAGCACTCGCGGCGTCTGGTATGATGGCGTTTCTTTCGGCGCGTTCGACGGTTTCTTGAAATTTGTTGATTTGCGGGGATCGCTTCCCCAATTTAAGCTCACACTTTCTGGCACGGTCAAAGAATTAGACTGCGTATGTAGTAAGGAAGACATCGACTCAATAGGTGATGCGCTCGATCATCGCGTGCGAGTGTTTGGAAGAGCGATTTACTCATCGATCTCTCCCCTACCACTCAGAGTCGAAGTGACCTCAATTGAACCAATTAAACGCGGGGGCGACCTTGAAAAATGGCGTGGGGCGTTTCGTCCATTCACTGCTGATTCTTGGGATGGGGACGCTTGATGATGAACAACATCTTCTGGGACACTTGCGTCTTTATCCGATATCTAACAAACGATGTAGACTCCCCACACTTTAATGACATTGCCCGCTTCGTAGGCGAGGCAAAATCGGGGAAACGAAAGATTTTCTACTCTACGATTACCTTGGCCGAACTGAAAGAAGAGTATTTTGACAGCAGTCGTTTCGGTTCAGTTCGTGACTTTTTTGAGGATATGGGCTCCGCTTGTATTCCCATCGAGCCAAATCCTAACATTATGATATCGGTTGCCGAACTCCGAAGCGTAAAATCGACCAATCCGGGTAATCCAAGCGCCAGCGGGAGAGTGATCGCCACTCCCGATGCAATCGTTCTCATGTCCTGTGTTTTCGCTCGCGATGCCATGGGCCTGACTGATATCGTGCTCCACTCTACGGATGAAGGAAAAGGAAAAGGGTGGGCTGGGAAGGCGATACCGATAATCGGCTTTGAGAATTGGTATCCAGAACAAAGTAGAACTGATCGCATTAGGCAGGTCTGCGCGCTTCCGCGCGAGAAGCCCAATCATCCAGAACCGGATATGTTCGGGGAAAATATCATTCGAGGCAAATTCGAAACCCAGCAAACCACCACCGTTTAGCTACAAGCCACCCAGCCAGAGAAGCATCTCTATGTTCGCGATAAATCCATCAATTCGTTCGTGTAAAGATGAGTGAGATTTAGGTTCGGGTATGATATTTGGGCGACAGCATCGGCAAGAAGCGCGTAGCTGAAACCTTGCCCATACTGATCCGCTACTGCACCTCCCGCAAAGCCGGACGATGCCCACCCTCCGAGCGCCAGCACAACTTCTCGATCCACTTTCGCCTCGCGCATCGCGTCTCGAAAGGAGTGTCGAAACGAATGGAAACAGGTTCGATCAGCAGCCGCATCGCAGGTAACCAAGAAACGGGCGAACCATCTTGAAAACCTGCCGGAATGGAGTCCAAAGGCATCAACGCAGAGTTCGGGGAACAGCCTGACATCCCCTGACCGCCTGCGATCTTCAACATATTTGAGGAAGGCCATGTTAATGAGCGCCGGGTGGACCGGCACAATCCGCTCACTCGAAGCGGTTTTCAGGCGCTTGCCCTCCCCCTGCCCGGTGACGATGAAACACCAAATGCCGTCGAGCTTCCGCACATCTGCCGTGTGTAGCTGGCAAATCTCATTCAGCCTCATACCAGCGAACAACCCGATGAGGGGAATCCAAAACCGCGAGCGCTTCGGCCTTTCTTTGCCTATCATCGTAAAGCCGCGCTCGTCATCGACGCAACCGCGATAGATCGGCGCGTCGAAAATCCGTTGGAGTTGCTGAACAGAAAACGGGCGGCGCTTCTCCCGTGCTGTCGTGCCGTCGGCGATCTTCAATCCTCGGGCTGGGTTCCTCGTCAGCATCTCCTCCTTTACGGCCCAGTTGAAGAGTGTCGAGAGCTTGTTCATATATTCATTCACATTCGCCACGCTCATTGGCGCAATGCTCTGTGCCGTGGCCATGTCAGCAACCTCGCGAGGCGACATCTCCGGCCAGCGCTTCTTCGCATTGGGCGGCAAGCGCCGCAGAACATCGAGAATCTCTCGACAGGTTTCCCGGTTGATCGACGCAGCAGGCGCATCAGCGCCGACGATCCCGATGATCGTCGCGTAGGTGGTCCGGTAGATCGTTTCGCTCTTCGCCGTCCGCGCAGATGTGGGATCGTTCAGATATCGTTCGCTTACCTCGGCGAGCGTGAGCGCGGCGGGAGCGAGAGGCGCAATGTCGAGGACGATGGGGCTGACGATCCGTTCGGATCGCGGCTCGACTGTGGGCAGCACTGATCCGCCTTCGCTCATAGATGACTGATCGAAATAGGCTTCAATCTCGAAGGCAACCTTCCGAACCAATCGTGCCGCGACTGTGAAGGAAGCGGTTTTCAGGGATCGGTTGATGTGGGTTCGGCCTACCCGGTCGATCAGATCGTGGGGGACACGGACACGATATTGATAGACCGCTCCTCTCCGCCATAGCCCGCAATGCCGTCTGTGCGACACCTGTGTGTCACAGTTCAGACGACGATTCTTCGAGTTATTTGAAGCATTTAGATACCCATCGACGACCCTTTTGTGCGACAGTCTTGTGTCACAGTCAGGGGCGGACGATCCACCAAACGTCTGTTTTTCAACGATTTTCTTGGAAATGGTGCCGCTTACGTGACTCGAACACGTGACCCCATCATTACGAATGATGTGCTCTACCAACTGAGCTAAAGCGGCGTCGGGGCGGGCAGATAACAGCGGTTGGCGCGAAGGACAAGCGGGCATTTGCATCCTTTCCCGCTTTTGTTCGATCACCCCCCTCATGCTGCCACCCGGCCATCAAAGCGCATCCCGTTTACCGCAAATTTACCATCTGGTGGCACGGTCGCGCCTGACCATGCCATATTCTGGCCTGAGATAGGACGACCGGATGGATACTCTGCGGGGGCATGACGCCGCCAATGACGAAGATGATTTCGACTATGCCGATGCCATGGAGGTCGAAAATCCGCCCGTTCTCGTATCCGATGAACGGCGCATGCAGGTGCGCGCCTATAATTACTGGACGTCGCTGCTGGGCGATCGCACCCTCCCCTCGATCGAGGATCTGGTGCCCGAACAGCTGGAGGATTTCGGTCCCCATGCCGTCCTGCTGGACTTCAGCGTCGGCCTGGACAATCCCGCCATCGTCTATCTGGGCACCGCGCTGCGCCAGGAATGCGAGATTGACGGCACGATCGACTATATCAACGATGTGCCGGCCCGCTCATTGCTGTCCCGCCTGACCGACCATTATCTCCAGATCATCGCCAATGCCGCGCCGATCGGCTTCGAGGCCGAATTCATCAATCAACGCGGTGCGGAAATCATGTATCGCGGCATTTTGATGCCCTTCTCCTCGGATGACGAGACGATCGACTTCGTCTTCGGCGTCATCAACTGGAAGGAAGTGGCCAGCCACGCCGTCATCGAAACGCTGGAGCAGGAAGTCGGCGAAGCGCTGCGCACCGCGCCCGTGCAACAAAGCAGCGCACCCGTCTGGGCCGATGGCCCCGCTGCGCCGGCCGCCTCCAACTATTTCGAAATGGACGAGGAAGAGGATGAGGACGACACGCTCGACCTCACTGGCATGGAATGCCCGTCCGACGATGCATCCCTGTCCGACTGGCTGGCGCTCGCCCGCGATGGCGCGGCGCGCGTGCGCATTTCCGAAGCGCGCAGCCATGCCGCCCTCTATCGCGCTGTCAGCCTGTCCTATGATTTCGCCCGCGTGGCGAAGGTGCGGCCGGACGATTACGCCGAACTGCTCGCCGATTATGGGCTGAAGGCGCAGGCGCGCAGTCCGATGACCGCGATCATCAAGCTGGTCTTCGGCGCCACCTATGACAAGACGCGCATCACCGAATATGCGACCGCGCTCGACCATGCGATGACGCAGCAACTGGGCGTGGGCGAACTGGGCGATTATCTGGCCGCCTATCGCGGCGGCCTCAAGGCGCTGGTGCGGGACGAACGCGCCGCGCGCAAGGCCGACGCCCCCGCCCGTCCCAGCCGCCGCGACACCGCCCGCGCCGCCATCAAGGCCGCCGTCGCGATCGATCCGGTCGCGGTTCCCACCGATGCCGATGGCCTGGCCGTCGTCATTGCCCGACGCGAAGCGGACGGAACATTGGCGATCGTCGCCGCCCTGCCGGAGGATAGCGACCTTGGCCAGCGGGTGATCGTCGCCGCCGCCTCCTGATGCATCCCGGCAGGTTCCGCCGCGCGGATGATCGCGAACGACGGTAAAATGCTTGGAATAAGGCCGTATTCGCGCTCGACATGCGGCCGGCGCTGGTCGATAACGGGCCGTCAGCCACGCCCCGCGCCGTTTGCGCGGGCCATTTTGCGCTGCATCATATAATTTCAAACATTAGAAATTTTATTTCACGCCAAGGGTTGAGCCGCCCTTGCCGCAAGCGCATATAGACGCCCCAAGCCGAGGAGTCGCATGGCGGCGTTCCAGCGCCTCCTCCGTTTACGATCGAAGCGGGCAAATCCGCTGTGAGAGGTGGAAGCGAATGACGGCGCTGGCGGAAGCGAAGAAGAACGAAGTCGACACGATCATCCGAAAGGCGCTGGAAGATGCGCTGAGCAAGGGCGCCCTGCCCGGCGAGAGCGAGGGGCTGGACGATGCGGCGCTGACCGCCGCCGCCACCTTCCTGGGCGCCACCGCCAATGGGCGCAAGCCCGGCCATGCGGGGATCGCGATGGAAACGCTGGGTGAAGGGGCCAATGGCCGCTTCATGCGGCTGGCGATCGTCAATGACGACATGCCCTTTCTGGTGGACTCGATCGCCAATGCGCTGGCGGCCGCCGACATCACCATCCATCGGCTGCTGCACCCCGTCCTGTCGGTGGAGCGCAAGGGCGACGGCGCCCTGTCCGCCATTCTGGACGATGAAGCCCCGGGCGCGCGCCGGGAATCGATGATCTATGTCGAAACCGACCGCGCCGATTCCAAGGCACGCCGCGCGCTGGAAAAGGCGTTGCAGGAAACGCTGGCGGACGTACGCGCCGCCGTGGGCGACTGGCCGCGCATGCAGGCGGCGATGGCCGCCGACGCGGACGCCGTGCCCGATGAGGAAGGCGCCGCCTTGCTGCGCTGGTTCCTCGCTCGCCACTTCACCCAGACCGGCCATGAAATCGTCAGCCGCGATGGCTCCAGCAGCGCGCCGCTTGGCATCTGCACCCGGCATGACCGGCCGCTGATCGCGCCCGCTTCGCTGGAGGCGGCCTTCACCTGGTTCGAGGAAGGCAAGCGCACCCCGCTGATCATCAAATCCAGCCGCCTGTCGCGCGTTCACCGCCATGTGCTGCTCGACCTCGTCATCATCCCGGTGCGCGACGGCAAGCAAATCAAAGCGCTGTCGATCCATGCCGGCATGTGGACCAGTTCCGGTCTGGCCGCCACGCCGGACAAGGTGCCGCTGCTGCGATCGGCCCTGTCCACCCTGATGGACAAGTTCGGTTTCGATCCGTCGGGCCATGCCGGCAAGACGCTGGCGCACGCGCTGACCGCCCTGCCGCACGACATCACCATCGGCTTTGATCGGGACACGCTGGAACGGCTGGCGCTGACCTTCATGTCGCTGACCGACCGGCCCCGCCCCAAGCTGGCGCTCGCCACCAGCGCGCTCGCCCGCCATCTCTACGCCTTCGTCTGGCTGCCGCGCGACGAACTGTCCACCGCGCGCCGCACGAGCATTCAGGACATGCTGGCGCTCAAGAGCCATGGCACGGTGCTCAGCTGGTCGATCGCGCTGGAGGAAGGTGGCCTCGCGCTGCTGCGCATCACGCTCGATCTGCGCGATGGCGGCGTCGTGCCGGATGATGTCGCGCTCGACCGGATGCTCAAGCAGATGGTGCGCGGCTGGATTCCCGCGGTCGAGGAAGCTCTGGCTGCGACCGAAGAGCCGGGCCGCGCCGCCGCGCTGGCGCAGCGCTATGGCGGCGGCTTCCCGCTCGCCTATCGCAACGGCGCCGGCCCGGAAGAGGCCGCCATCGACATCCGCCTGATCCACGGCCTGTCGGGCGAGGGCGACAAGTCGATCCGCATCTATCGCAACCCGGAAGACAGCGCCGAACGGCTGCGGCTGAAACTTTACAGCCACGACACCGTCGCCTTGTCCGAAGTCGTCCCCGCGTTCGAAAATTTCGGCTTCCGCGTGATTGAGGAGATGACGACCGCCATTGACGGCGGCGCGCTGGGCCATGTCCAGCGCTTCGTTCTGGAACTGCCGGCGGGCGGCGAGGCGCAGGCCGTGGTGGATCGCGCCGCGATCGTCACCGAAGCCATCGCGCAGGTGCTGGAGGGGCATGCCGAAAATGATCGGTTCAACGAACTGATCGTCACCGCCGCCCTCACGCCGCGTTCGGTGGTCCTGTTCCGCGCCCTCTATCGTTATCTGCGGCAGGCGGGCGTGGCCTATGGCATGGCGACCTTCGCCGACACGCTGCGCAAGGCGCAGGGCGTCACCGCCAACCTCATCACCCTGTTCGACGCGCTGCACAACCCCGCCGTACAGGATGGCGCGGCGGACCGCATAGCCGACGCGCAGGCGGAAATCGACGCCGGGCTGGAACAGGTCAGCGCGATCGATGAAGACCGCGTGCTGCGCCTGCTCCGCGCAGTCATCACCGCCACGCTGCGCACCAATTTCTATGCGCCCGCCGCACAGGAAGCGCTCGCGTTCAAGCTGGACAGCGCACAGGTGCCCGGCCTGCCCGCGCCGCTGCCATGGCGCGAAATCTGGGTCTATTCCCCCCGCGTCGAGGGCATCCACCTGCGCGCCGGCCCGGTCGCGCGTGGCGGCCTGCGCTGGTCCGACCGCCGCGACGATTTCCGCACCGAAATATTGGGCCTGATGAAGGCGCAGCGCGTGAAGAACGCCGTCATCGTGCCCACCGGCGCAAAGGGCGGCTTCTATCCCAAACAACTGCCCAGCCCGCAGGTCGATCGCGACGCCTGGTTTGCCGAAGGCACGGAAAGCTATCGCATCTTCATCCGATCGCTGCTGTCGGTGACGGACAATATCGTCAAGAACAAGGTGAAGCACCCCGCAGACATCGTCATCCATGACGGCGACGATCCCTATTTCGTGGTCGCCGCAGACAAGGGCACGGCGACCTTCAGCGACGTCGCCAATGCGATCGCGCTGGAACAGGGCTTCTGGCTGGGCGACGCCTTCGCCAGCGGCGGCTCCAATGGTTATGACCACAAGGCAATGGGCATCACCGCGCGCGGCGCGTGGATTTCGGTCCAGCGCCACTTCGCCGAAATGGGCGTCGATGTGCAGAGCGAGCCGGTCAGCGTCGTGGGCTGCGGCGACATGTCGGGCGACGTGTTCGGCAACGGCATGCTGCTCAGCAAGGCGATCAAACTGGTCGCCGCCTTCGACCATCGCCATATCTTCTTCGATCCCGCGCCCGATCCGGCGAAAAGCTGGGAAGAGCGCTCGCGGCTGTTCGCCCTGCCCCGCTCCAGCTGGGAGGATTATGACAAGGCGCTCATTTCCAAGGGCGGCGGCGTCTTCTCGCGCAGCCTCAAGCGCATCGCCCTGACTCCCGAAATGCAGGCGATCCTGGACGTCACGGACAAGGAAATGGAGCCGGCCGCGCTCATTTCCGCGATCCTGAAGGCGCCGGCCGACCTGCTCTGGTTCGGCGGCATCGGCACCTATGTAAAGGCGGCGGCGCAAAGCCATGGCGATGTGGGCGATCCCGCCAATGATCGCCTGCGCGTCAACGCCGAACAGCTGCGCGTCAAGGTGATCGGCGAAGGCGCCAATCTGGGCACGACTCAGGCGGGCCGTATCGCCTTCTCGCTGCGCGGCGGGCGGATCAACACCGACTTCATCGACAATTCGGCCGGCGTCGATTGCTCGGACAATGAAGTGAACATCAAGATCGCGCTGAACAAGGAAATGGCGGAAGGCCGCCTGCCCTTCGACAAGCGCAACGCGCTGCTGGAAAGCATGACCGATGCGGTGGGCGACATCGTGCTGGAGGATAACCGGCTTCAGGCGCTGGGCCTTTCCATCGCCGAAGCGGGCGGCGCGGCCGACCTTGCCTCCTATGTCCGCCTGATCGAGACGTTCGAGGAAACCGGACGGCTTGATCGTCAGGTGGAAGGGCTGGCCGCCAATGACCAGTTGCTGCGCCGGGGTCAGGATGGCCTGGGCCTCACCCGCCCGGAACTTGCCGTGCTGCTCTCCACCGCGAAGCTGGCGTTGCAGGACGCGATCGAACATGGCGAACTGGCGACTGACGCCAGCATGGGCGCCGAACTCGCCGCCGCCTTCCCCCCTGCGATGCAGAAGAAGGAAGCAGACGCGATCGCGGCGCATGCGCTGAAAAAGGAAATCATCGCCACCAAAGTCGCGAACCGGATCGTCAATCGCCTCGGCCTCATCCATCCATTCGAACTGGCGGAGGAGGAAGGCTGCTCGCTCGCCGACCTTGCCAGCGCCTTCCTGATCGCCGAGCGGCTCTACGACATTCGAACCCTGTGGGACGACATCGACGCCGCCGACATGGGCGAAGCCGCGCGCCTTGCCCTGTTCAGCGACATTGCCGGCGGCATGCGCGCGCAAATCGCGGATATTCTCCGCGCGCTGCCCGCCGGCACGCTGCCCGCGCAGGGGCATGATCGTCTGGCCAAGGGCGTCGGCGCGCTCGCGTCGCAAGTCGATGACCTGCTGACCAGCGAGGCGCAGCGCCGCGTCAACGCCGTGACCGATCGCCTGCTGGGCCTTGGCGCGCCCGAAGCGCTGGCGGTGCGCACCGCCGGCCTGTTCAAGCTGGACGGCGCCGTCGGCATCGCGGCGCTGGCTGCGCGGCTGGACCTGGAGGAGATCGCGCTGACCCGCGCCTTCACCCATCTGGGCGAAGCCGTCGGCATCGACTGGGTCCAGTCCACCGCCGCCCGCATGGAGCCGACCGACCCGTGGGAGCGCCTGCTCATCTCCGGCGTCGCGCGCGACATGCAGCAGGTGCGGCTCGACTTCCTGGCCCAGGGCAAGGGCAAGGATATTGCCGAGCATGTCGAACAATGGCTCCAGGCCAAGGGCGCCCGCATCCAGCAATTCCGCTCGCTGGTCCACCGCGCCAAGGCGGCGGCAACGCCCAATGTCGCCATGCTGGCCGAAATCGCCGGACAAGCCCGCGGCCTGCTGGGCCGCTGATCATCCATCAACGCAAAAAGGGGCGCCATCCACATTGGATGGCGCCCCTTTTTGTGGCTGTAACGCTTGCACGCTTATGCCTCGAAGACCCAGCACCCGTTCGGGCTGAGCTTGTCGAAGCCCCGCCCTTCACTTGCTATATTCAAAAGAAACGCAGCCCCCTTCGACTGCCTGCTTGCAGCAGGCGCTCAGGTTCAAACGAGTCACGTGCCTCGTTTGAAGCTTCGACAGGCTCTGGGCGAACGGATTTTCCTGACTATATTTTCGCTTAAGGCTGCGGCGCGTCCGCCGGCGGCGCATCGTCCACGGCATCGTCATCGCCATAGGGATCGGGGATCGTCACCTTGGCCGCGCCCTTCTTGCCGGGCGTGGGCATATCCTCGCCATAGATGGGGACCACGCCCTCCGGCGGTGCGCGGCCATGCAGCGCGTCAATTTCCGCCTGCCGCTGCTTCAAGTAGAGATTTTTGTAGACGGTGTAGGGGTCGTCTTCCTTGCGGATCGCCTGGATCGTCTCGTCAAACGCTGCGCGCTCGCCCAACTGGTTCAGGACCGTCGCTGGGATGACATAGGTCGGCTTGTTGAACGGCTTGCCCACGGCGAAGGGAAGGATCATCTTGTCCACCGTGTCGCCAATGATGTCGCGCAGCGTCGTCGGGCCGACGATCGGCAGATACATGTACGGCCCCGGTCCCACGCCATAATAGCCCAGCGTGTTGGCAAGGCCGTTGTTGCGATGCGGCAGATGGAAAGGCTTGCGCTTGGCGACGTCGAACAGGCCCAGGAAGCCCAGCGTCGAATTGACGCCGAAGCGCCCAGCCGTCTCCGCCGCCTTGCCCGGCTTGAACTGGAGCAGATAGGCGGCGAACACAACCGGCTCGCCCAGATTGGAGAAGAAGTTGCGCAGCCCCTTGCGCACCGGACGCGGCAGGCCCTTGTTATAGGCCTTCGCCACCGGCTCCACGACCGCCTTGTCAACCGATTGCACCGCCTCGAAGCTTTTGGCGTTCAACTGCTCCAGCGGATCGCCCTTGGGCGCGCCCTTGTCGCCGGTGACGACAATGTCCTGCCCCGCAGCGTCGGCGGGCGGCGCAGTGGTGGGCGCAACGGACGGCGGCGGGGTTACGACAGCGGGAGCCGCCTGATCCGGCGCAGCGCCGGCCGGCGCGCTATCCTGCAACATGGCGGCGTCCGCAACGGCAGCCATAACCAGTTGCGGCGCATCGGCCTGCGCCTGCGTCCCCATCATCATCATTCCCGCGGCGACGGCCGGCAGCAGCATAATCTTTTCCCTGTTGCGGCCACCGCTCGCTCTCCTGAAGAGCGGACCGTTGTGCGCCCGACGTCCCGGCACTGCTTAATCCGTGTTACATCGGGCAGACACTGCGGCTAGGCGGGATGGCCCCGGCCGTCAATAGCGCCGCCACGCGGCCACCGCTGCCGTAAGGGCATCTGTCGCAGGAAAAGCAGCAACTTACATTTTGATACAAATTACCCAACGCGACTCGTTTGCAATTGCGAGTCGTTCGCGGTATGCGATCCGCCTCATTTCTTGCAGGATTTGTCCCTTTCCGATGCACGGAACCGCCCGCATCCCAACCCAGAAGAAGAAGAGCGCAAAGGCTTTCTGGCTGAAGCAGCTTCATACCTGGCATTGGGTCAGTTCGGCGATCAGCCTCATCGGCCTGCTGCTCTTCGCCTTTACCGGCATCACCCTCAACCATGCCGCCGATGTCGAGGGCGCGCCGCAGACCATTTCGAAAAACGCCACCCTGCCCGCCGATCTGCTGAAACAGGTCGCGGCAGACGATGCGCCTGATACCAAGAAGCCGCTGCCCGCGCCCGTCGCCGCATGGGTGGAAAAGGAAATCGGCCAGAGCGGCGCGGGCGTTGCCGAATGGTCGGCCGACGAAGTCTATCTTCCCCTGCCCCGCCCCGGCGGCGACGGCTGGGTCGCAATCGACCGGCATGAAGGCGCCGTCACCAGCGAAAGCACCAGCCGCGGCTGGATCAGCTATCTCAATGATCTGCACAAGGGCCGCAATGCCGGCGATGCCTGGAAATGGTTCATCGACATTTTCGCGGTCGCCTGCTTCCTGTTCGCCCTCACCGGGCTGCTGCTGCTGCAATTGCACGCAAAGAAGCGCCCGACCACCTGGCCGATCGTTATCGCCGGCCTCGTCATTCCGGCGATCCTCGCCGTCATCTTCATCCATTAAAAGGGGGACTATTCATGCAGATCCGCCACCGCCTGGCCCTGACCGGCACGGCCCTTGGCGCGGCAGGCGCCATCGCGACGCCCGCCACCGCCGAAACGCTCAACCTCAGCGTCGGCATTCCGCGCCTGTCGGTCGCCGAATATCATCGCCCCTATGTCGCCATCTGGATCGAGAAGGAAGGCGCTGCGCCGCGCAGCCTGTCGGTCTGGTATGATGGCGCCAAGCGCAATGGCGAAGGCACCAAATGGCTGCGCGATGTGCGCCAGTGGTGGCGCGCTTCCGGTCGGACG
The DNA here is from genome assembly GCF_042647625.1 of Sphingobium rhizovicinum. Taxonomy (NCBI): domain Bacteria; kingdom Pseudomonadati; phylum Pseudomonadota; class Alphaproteobacteria; order Sphingomonadales; family Sphingobiaceae; genus Sphingobium; species Sphingobium rhizovicinum. The sequence goes on from NZ_JBHRVU010000004.1 coordinate 2,553,894, forward strand.
ATGAAGTTCCCGGCCGATGGCGTTACCGGCGCCACCCGCGCGCCGGGCGAACAAAAGATCGCCTTCACCACCGGCAAGGGGCCGCTGGGCCAGTTGGCGCCGGGCAACTACACGCTGCTGGTGGAATCCGCGCGCGAAGTTGGCGGCCGTGAAGTCGCCCGCCTGCCCTTCTCCTGGCCGCCCAAACCGGGTGCGACCGTCAAGGCGCAGGGCAGCAGCGAATTGGGCGCCGTCGCCCTCACCTTTGCAAAGTAACAGGGGAAAGACCATGAAAGCCAGGTTCCTGATCGCCGGCGCAATCGCCGCCCTTTCGCTCGCCACCGCCGCGCAGGCGCACCGCCAGTGGATGATGCCCTCCTCCACCACCCTGTCGGGCAATGAAAGCTGGGTCACGGTGGACGCCGCCGTGTCCAACGACCTGTTCTATTTCGAACATTTTCCCATGGGCACCGACAATATCGCTGTCACCGAACCCGATGGCGCAGTTGGCAAGATCGAAAATGCCGCCAAGGGCCGCTATCGCTCGACCTTTGACGTGCATCTGACCAAGCCCGGCAGCTACCGCATCGCCAATGTATCGACCGGCATCATGGGCAGCTACATGTTGAACGGCAAGCAGGAACGCCTGCCGCGCGGCACGACCAAGGACAAGCTGGCAACCGCCATTCCCGCTGGCGCGACCAATGTCCAGACCGCCGAAATGTCCAACCGCAACGAGATTTTCGTGACGCTGGGCGCGCCCACCACCACCATCTTCAAGCCGACCGGCACCGGCATCGAACTGGTGCCCGTCACCCACCCCAATGATCTGGTGTCGGGCGAAGCCGCGACTTTCCAGTTCCTGCTGGACGGTAAGCCTGCCGCCGGCCTCAAGGTCACGGTCATTCCCGGCGGCATTCGTTACCGGGACAGCCTGGGCCAGATGGACCTGACCGCTGACAAGGACGGCAAGGTCGCCGTCACCTGGCCGCAGCCGGGCATGTACTGGCTGAACGCCACGCTTGGCGGCGGCCGTGAAGGCGGCCCCGGCGGGCCGGGCGGCGAAGGCGGCGCTGGTGCCCCCGGTGCTGGCGCACCGTCCGCCCCCCGTCCGCAGGCCCCCGCCGGCCCGCCGCAGCGCCGCGCCTCCTACATCACCACGCTGGAAGTGCTGGCCCCCTGAGCGAGGGCGCACCCCACGGCATCCGCATCGCGATAGCGCCCGACCTGACGCCCGAAACATTCCTCGGGCGTCAGCGGCAGGGCGCTATCGTCGCATTTGGCGGCCCCACCATGGGGACAAGCTGGTCGGCGCAGATCGTTGCGCCCCCGGATGGCTGCGCCGCCGCCATCGAAACGGTGCTGGCGCGCATCATCGACCAGATGAGCAACTGGGAAGCAGATTCGGCCATCAGCCGCTTCAACCGCGCGCCCATTGGCGAATGGATGCCGCTGCCCGCCGACATGATGACCGTGCTGCGCGCCGGGCTGGACATGGCCCGCCTGTCGAACGGCGCCTTTGATCCCGCCATCGGGCGGCTGGTCGACCAATGGGGCTTTGGTCCCGGCATTCCGGGCCAGCCTGCCTATGCCATTCCGGCGCCATGGACCCGGATCGAGGTGGACCGCCATCATGCCCGCCGCCTCGCCGACATAACGCTCGACTTCTCCGGCATCGCCAAGGGCTTCGCCGTCGATGCCGTGGCGCAGGAACTGCGCGATCTGGGCGTCGCCAATTTTCTGGTGGAAATTGGCGGCGAATTGCGCGGCGACGGGATCAAGCCCGATGGCCAGCCCTGGTGGGTCGATGTGGAGGCCCCTCCCGGCCTTGCCATCCCCACCCTGCGCGTGGCGCTCAGCGATTGCGCCATCGCCACATCAGGCGACTATCGCCGCTTCCGCATGCAGGATGACGCACGCCTGTCGCACAGCATTGATCCGGCGACCGGCGCGCCGATCGCGCCGGGCGTCGCCTCCGTCACCGTCCTGCATAACAGCGCCATGCTGGCCGACGCATGGGCCACCGCGATCACCATCCTTGGCCCCGATCGGGGCATGGCGCTCGCCACCCGCAGCGGCCTGGCCGCGCGCCTCGTCCTGCGCCGCGACGCGGGACCGATGGAATATATGACGCCAGCGCTCACCGCGATGCTGGAGTAGGGCATCGTGCGTTAAATCTGGATCACCCAACCTCCGTTCGGGCTGAGCTTGTCGAAGCCCTGCACTTTACCTCGAATACGATTAAGAAAAGTGCAGCCCTTCGACAGGCTCAGGGCGAACGGATCATATTTAAAGCGCGATGCTCTAAAAACAAAAAAAGGGTCGGAAGATCGCTCTCCCGGCCCTTTTTCAATCTCTCTGCCTCGGCGGTTAGCCGACGAAGGCGCGCTCGATCACGAACTGGCCCGGCGCCGCATTGGAGCCTTCGGTAAAACCCTGCTCCTCGAAATAAGCGCCGAACTGCTTGATCATCTCCATGCTGCCGCACATCATGATCCGGTCGGTCTCGGGATCGAACTTGGCCGCACCCGGAATCCCCTCGAACAGCGCGCCGCTCTCGACCAGCTTGTCGATCCGCGTCGTGTGCCCGTCAAACGGCTCGCGCGTCACGGTCGGCACATAATGGAACTGGCCGGCGGCCTGTTCCGACACCAGCGGATCTTCGCTCCATTTGCCTTCCATTTCCTCGCGGAACGCCAGATCGCTGACCCGGCGCACCGAATGGACGACGACGACCTGCTCGTAAAATTCATAGACGTCCGGGTCGCGCGGCAGGCTCAGGAACGGGGCCAGCCCAGTGCCGGTCGACAGCATGATCAACCGCTTGCCCGGCAGCAGCGCGTCGGTGACAAGCGTGCCGGTCGGCTTGCGGCCCAGATAAATCTGGTCGCCCGGCTCGATCTTCTGGAGCTTGCTGGTCAGCGGACCATCCTGCACCTTGATTGACAGAAATTCGATTTCCTCGTCCCATGACGGGCTGGCGATCGAATAGGCGCGCAGCAGCGGCTTGCCATTGTCGCCCTTCAGGCCGATCATGATGAACTCACCCGACCGGAAACGGAAGCTGGCGGGGCGCGTGATGCGGAAACTGAACAGATGCTCGTTCCAGTGCTTCACCGACAGCACGGTTTCCACGGAAAGCGCGCCGGTGGGTTCCAGTACCGGCTTTTCGATCGTCACGTCGGTCAACACCTTATCCTTGCATATCGTCTGCATCGCCTGCACGCGATGCCTTTTGCGGATCGTTCGCAATAAACGCTAAATCCGCGAATGGCCCTTCCGCACCGGGATGACAAGGCCAAAAAAACTTGCAGCAGACAAAGGGCGTCCTTTCTGGCCGCCCTCGCTCCCGGGTTTTCAGCCGAACAGACCTTTGGCGATCCCGCCCAGTTCGTTGAGCGGATTGCCATCCCCATCCTTGTCGAAAAAGCCGCCCAGCTTGCCCAGGATCGCTTCCGGCCCGCCGAACGCGCCGAGCAGTTCCTGCAACTTGTCGGCCGACACGCCATGTTCGGCCGCCGTCTCCGCCAGCGCCGATACGCTTGTTTCGCCCGATCCGATCTTCGCGCTGATTTCGCTCATCAGGCCCTGCATCTGTTCGGGGCTGACGCCGATCTGCGCCGCGATCGCTTCCAGCCCACCGAATTTGCCGATCATATCTTCGAACATGCCCTTGCACTCCCGCAAAAGATTGGCCGCCAGAATAGCAGTTTACATCCTTAACCCAAAGCAAAAGAGCCGGAAGGCAATCCTCCCGGCTCTTTTGCTTCGTGTTCCTGCGAAAGCAGGAGCCCAGTCCAGCGCTCTCGCCTGCTTGCATCGGCGGAACTGGGTTGCTGCTTCCGCAGCAACACCGATTCCTTATCAGGCGGCGGTCAGCGCCGCGCTGCGCACGCCTTCGTCGACATGGTCCACGAACTGCGCGAAATTGTCCACGAACGCCTTGACCAGCGTCAGCGCGGTCGCGTCATAGGCTTCCTTGTCGGCCCACATGGCGCGCGGGTCGAGAATGGTCGACTCCACGCCATTGACCGCAACCGGCACGTCGAAGCCGAAATTCGGATCGGTGCGGAACTCGGCGCTGTTCAGGCTGCCGTCGAGCGCAGCGTTCAGCAGCGCGCGCGTCACCTTGATCGGCATGCGCTTGATCCCCGGCATCGTCGCCTTGCCGCCGGCCCAGCCAGTATTGACCAGCCAGCAGGTGACGCCGCCCTTGTTGATCCGCTCCTTGAGCAGATTGCCATAGACGCTGGGATGACGCGGCATGAACGGCGCGCCAAAGCAGGTCGAGAAGGTGGCGGTCGGCTCGGTCACGCCGATCTCGGTCCCCGCGACGCGCGCGGTATAGCCCGACAGGAAATGATACATCGCCTGTTCCGGGGTCAGCCGCGCGATCGGCGGCAGAACCCCGTAAGCATCGGCCGTCAGGAAGATGATATTCTTGGGCACCGGCCCCAGATTCTTCTCCGACGTGTTCGGGATGAAGTCGATCGGGTAGGAACCGCGGCTGTTTTCGGCCAGACTATTGTCGTCCAGGTCGATGACGCGGGTTTCCTCGTCGATCACGACATTTTCCAGCACCGTGCCGAACCGCTTGGTCGTGGCGAAGATTTCCGGTTCGGCCTCGGCCGACAGGTTGATCATCTTGGCATAGCAGCCGCCTTCGAAATTGAAGACCGCCGTGTCCGACCAGCCATGTTCGTCGTCGCCGATCAAAGTCCGCGATGCATCGGCCGACAGCGTCGTCTTGCCCGTGCCCGACAGGCCAAAGAAGACCGCCGTATCGCCGTCCGCGCCGATATTGGCCGAACAGTGCATCGGCATCACGCCCTTCACCGGCAACAGATAATTGAGGATGCCGAACACCGACTTCTTCATTTCGCCGGCATAGCTGGTGCCGCCGATCAGGATCAGCTTCTCGGTGAAGTTGACCGCGATCACGGTTTCGCTGCGGCTGCCGTGGCGGGCCGGATCGGCCTTGAAGGTCGGCAAGTCGATGATGGTATATTCGGGCGCAAAGCCCGCCAGTTCATCGGCGCCGGGACGCACCAGCAGCGTGCGGATGAACAGATTGTGCCAGGCGCGCTCGTTGATGACGCGCACATTCACGCGATGTTCGGGCTGCGATCCGCCGAACAGGTCGGCGACGTACAGCGTGTCCTTCTCGCCCAGCGCCTTGAAGAAATCCTCCTTCAGCGCGGCGAAATGCTCCGGCGTCATGGGCACGTTGGTCTTGCCCCACCATACGGTGCTTTCCGTCTCGGCATCCTTGACGATGAACTTGTCGCTGGCCGAACGGCCGGTGTGTTTGCCGGTCTTCACGACCAGCGGGCCGTCTTTCGACAGGATTCCTTCGCCATTGCGGATGGCCGCTTCCACCAGCGGCGCAGTGCCCAGATTCCAATGCTGGGTGGCACGCGTAGAGATGCCCTGGTCCGCCAGGGTGATTGAGGATGTGGCCTGCACGCCTTTACTCCTGATATGTGTTATCGCCGTTTCATCATTATGTTCACGACCGATCTGCCCATTGAGCGCCGCCTGTTGGTCCGGCAACGTCTCTCCCTGCTGACACGCAATGGCATAAGGCTTTGCAGCCATAGCGTCAAATCCCTGCGGTCAGCCGTCCGTCCCGAATATCGACACCCATGCGGCAGCATCCCCTGCGCACCCCTTTCTTGCGACGATGGGCGGCATGGTCTAACGCTCGGCTTCACCCTGCCCTTCCGATCTTCTGGGATGCCGCATGACCGCAACCATCGCCCTGGTGGATGACGACAAGAATATCCTGACTTCGGTATCGATCGCCCTCCAGACGGAGGGGTTCCTGACGCGCATCTATTCCGATCCGGAAGGCGCGCTGAAGGCCCTGCTCGACAATCCGGCCGACCTCGCCGTCTTCGACATCAAGATGCCTCGCATGGATGGCCTCGAACTGCTGCGCCGGCTGCGGGAAAAGAGCCAGATGCCGGTCATCTTCCTGACATCCAAGGCGGATGAACTGGACGAAGCGCTGGGCCTGGCGATGGGCGCGGACGATTATATCTCGAAACCCTTTTCGCAGCGGCTGCTGATCGCCCGCATCCGCGCCATCCTGCGCCGGGCGGAAGTCAGCAAGATGCCCGAAACGCCGGATGAACCCGCCGCCGAACCGATCGTGCGCGGCCGGCTGGAGATGGACCCGGCCCGCCATCGGGTGAAGTGGAACGGACAGGACGTCACCCTGACCGTCACCGAATTTCTGATCCTGGAAACGCTGGCCGCCCGGCCCGGCGTGGTCAAGAACCGCAACCAGTTGATGGATGCGGCTTATCAGGACGACGTCTATGTCGACGACCGCACGATCGACAGCCATATCAAGCGGCTTCGCCGCAAATTCCGCGAGGTGGATTCCGACTTCGATGCAATCGACACGCTCTATGGCGCCGGCTACCGATTCTCCGAAGAATGAAGGCGTGCCGCTGGCGGTGCGCTGGTCGGGGCGGCTCAGCCTCACGCCGCGCATTCTGGCGGTCAACGTGTTCGCGCTCGCCTTGCTGGCGGGCGGCTTCTTCTATCTCGACAGCTATCGCACCCGTATCGTCGATGACCGGCTGGAACAGTCTGCGCGGGAGCTCAAGCTGCTCGCCATCGGCCTCGACAATGCCCCTGCCGACCGGCAGGACGCGCTGATCGCCGCTTACTCGCGCCAGACCGGCGATCGGGTGCGCCGCTATGCGCCCACCGGCGCCCGCATCGCCGACAGTTTCGCCATGGATGCCCCGCGCTACCGCCTGCGCTCGCCGGCGGATGAGGAATGGCAGCGCCATGTCGCCCGCTTCCTCGACAAGATGGTGGACAAGGTGGTGTCCGCCGACCGGCCGCCCGATTTCGAGGAGCCGGCCGTCGACCGCGCCGATGCCTGGCCCGAACTGAAAGTGGCGCGCAAGACCGGCCAGCCTCAGGCAGCGAACCGTTATGCGCCCGACCGCACCTTCATGATCTCGGCGGCGGTGGCGATGCGCGATGGCGGCAGCCTGCTGGCGACGGAAAATGCGCGCGACATCACCCGCATCGTGCGCGCCGAACGCTTCCGCCTCGGCATCGTGCTGGGCGCGGCGGTTCTGGCCTCGGTCCTGCTCTCGCTTTTCCTCGCCCGCACCATCGTCCAGCCGCTTCAGCGCCTTGCCCGCGCCGCCGTGCGCGTGCGCCTGGGCCGCGCCCGATCGGTCACGGTGCCGCGCCTGCCCGAACGACGCGACGAAATCGGCATGCTCGCCCGCGCCCTGTCCGACATGAGCCATGCGCTGCGCCAGCGGATCGACGCGACCGACGCCTTCGCCGCCGACGTATCCCATGAACTCAAGAACCCGATCGCCTCGCTGCGCTCCGCCCTTGACGCGCTCGACCGGGTCGACCGGCCGGACCTGCGCGCGCAACTCATGGCGATCGCGCAGGATGACGTGCGACGGCTCGATCGCCTCGTCACCGACATTGCCGAAGCATCGCGCGTCGACGCCGAACTCTCCCGCACCCGTTTCGAACCGATCGACCTTGGCCTGCTGATCGAACGGATGGTCATCGCCCGCGAGGCGCGCGGCGTGCCGCGCAGCGTCCGCCTCGCCTTCGCCCGCCCGCGCAAGGATGTGGCCGTGGTGCTGGGGGAAGAAGGCCGGCTGATCCGCGTGCTCGACAATCTGATCGACAATGCCGTCTCCTTCTCCCCCGACGGCGGCCTCGTCCAGATCATCGCCACCGTCGCCGACGACGAAGTGCTGGTCAGCGTCGAGGATGAAGGCCCCGGCGTCCCGAAATCCGAACGCGAACATATCTTCCGCCGCTTCCACAGCGTCCGGCCGGAAGGGGAGGCATTCGGCAAGCATTCGGGTCTTGGCCTCGCCATCGCGCGGTCGATCGTGGAAGGGCATCAGGGCAAGATCGCCATCGGCGACCGCGAAGATGCGCAAAATGGCGCGCGCTTCGTCGTTCGCCTGCCCATGGCGGTGGCGCGCGACCCCGGCATCGTGTCGGAATAGGATCAAGGGTCGGAATTAACGCCATTTCCTTCCGCACCGACACAGGCTAGTGGATTGATTTTGACATTTGCATTCCCTGGCGGCTGGGATGGGTCTGCAAATGTCAAAATCGTAAAATCCACTAGAATCAAATATTCCTAGTGGTCCGAACAGATTCTGACATTCGTGTGCGGCATCGCTTCAAGCGGTACCGAATGTCAGAATCGGACCACTAGAACGGTGCAGGGGATTATGGCGCGCGCACTTTCATCTGAAACGCTTCACGCGACCAGCGTGGCCATTGGCGGCCGCGCCGTTCTGCTGTCCGGTCCCAGCGGCAGCGGCAAGTCAGACCTTGGCCTGCGGCTCATCGATCGCGGCGGACAGTTGGTCAGCGACGATTATACGCTGGTCCAGCGCATCGACGGCCACCTGATCGCCACCGCGCCCGCAACGATCGCGGGCCGCATGGAGGTGCGCGGCCTGGGCATTGTCGATCTTCCCGCCATTGCCGACGCGCCCGTCGGCCTTATCGTCATGCTGTTCGACAAGGTGGACCGGATGCCGATGCAACCGATGCGCCGCACTGTTGCCGGCATCGACGTGCCGGTGATCAAGATCGCCCCGTTCGAAACCTCCGCCCCGATCAAGGTCGAACTGGCGCTCAAGGCCCATGGGCTGGAAGGTCCGAGCCCGGCATGACCCAGCCCAAGACCATTCTTCTCCTGTCCGGCCTGTCGGGCGCGGGCAAGACCACGGCGCTCAAGACGCTGGAGGATATGGGCTGGGAAGTGGTGGACAATATCCCCCTCGTCCTGCTCGACCGCCTGCTCGACACCCCCCTGCCCGCCGGCCATGCCGGTGAGGATGAACGGCCGCTGGCGCTCGGCATCGACGCGCGCACCCGGGGCTTTGACGCGGGCGCCATCGTCCAGCGGATCAAGGCGCTGCGCGAGCGCCATGGCCATGATGTCGAAACCCTGTTCCTCGACTGTTCAGGCACCGAACTGGAGCGCCGTTTCGCCGAGACCCGCCGTCGCCATCCGCTGGCGCTGGACCGGCCGGCGGCCGACGGCATCGCGCGCGAACGCGAACTGACCGAACCGCTGCGCCGCTGGGCCAGCCAGGTGATCGACACCACCAGCTTCACCAGCAACGCCCTGCAACAGGAAATGCGCAATCGCTTCTCGATTGAGGGGCTGTCGGCGCCGGTTCTGACCATATTGTCCTTCGGCTATTCGCGCGGCGTGCCGCGCAATGCCGATCTGATGTTCGACATGCGCTTCCTGCGCAACCCGCATTGGGAAGAGGATCTGCGCCCCAAAACCGGGCTGGAGCCGGACGTCGCCGCCTATATTCAGGCGGACCCCGCCTATGAAGAGGCGGTCGGCCGGATAGAAGATCTGCTCCTCCTGCTCCTGCCCCGCTACGCAGAAGGCGGAAAAGCCTATATCACCGTGGCCTTTGGCTGCACGGGCGGCAAGCATCGTTCCGTCCATGTCGCCACGCGGGTCGCGAAACACTTGCAAGAGGCGGGCTTTTCGCCCACGGTCTTGCACCGCAATATAGAATCGTCGCCCCAGAATAGTCTGGAGAAGCGCCGACCGGGAGGCCCGAAAGCATAATCATGACACAGGTGGGCCAGGCAAGCGCATGATCGGACTCGTACTCGTCACCCATGGGTCGCTCGCGACGGAATTTGTCGTGGCGATGGAACATGTCGTCGGCCCGCAAACGCAGATCGATACGATCTGCATCGGCCCCGAAGACGATATGGAATTGCGCCGCGCGGACATCGCCGCCGCGGTCGCCCGCGTCAATGACGGGTCGGGCGTGATCCTGCTGACCGATCTGTTCGGCGGCACCCCGTCCAACCTCGCCATCTCGCTGCTCAAGGCCGGGGAGATAGAGGTGATCGCCGGCATCAACCTGCCCATGCTGATCCGTCTGGAAAGCGCGCGCAAGGTGATGGATGTGCGCGCCGCGGTGGCCGCCGCGCGCGAAGCCGGTCAGAAATATATCAGCGTCGCATCGGAATTGTTGGGCAGCAGCACATGAATGAAATCAGCCAGGAAGTCCGTATCAGCAACAAGCGCGGCCTTCACGCCCGCGCCAGCGCCAAATTCGTGACCCTGGCCAGCGGCCTGCCCGCCGACATCACCGTCAGCAAGGACGGCAATCATGTCACCGGCACATCGATCATGGGCCTGATGATGCTGGGCGCGGCGATGGGCGATCATATCACCATCAAGGCCGCCGGCCCCGAAGCCGTCGATTCGCTCGGCAAGCTGGTGACTTTGGTCGAGGACAAGTTCGGCGAGGAATGACCTCCGCGTAACAATCTGTCCCGACCCGGCAATGAAATGTCCGATTCGGCGGGAAATATGCGAAGTTAGTGGGGCGGAAGGGAAAACCCGCACCACTCCGTTCGGTTCGAGCTTGTCGAGAACCCTGCGCGCCAACTTCTCGACGGACGGATCCATTCTAAGCGATATTTCGCGCCGAAATTCTATTTCGCGTAGCGCCCTTCGGCCACCCATTTCGCCGTCAGCGCCTTGGCCGCATCAACATCCTGCGGAAAGTCGACCTCCTGCCACTCCAGCCCCTCGATCGAGGCGGTGCCCACGCGATTGCCCTTGGCGATGATGTCGATCGCGCGCAGATACCAGCGCTCCACCCCCTCGGGCGTGCGCATCATCTGATCGATCTGGTTGCGGAAGATCGCCGGGCCCTCGCCGGTGAAGGCCAGCATGCCGATCGATTCGGCATTGGTGTCGGGCGGCAGCAACCGCTTGCCGATATGGTGCAGCCGGCCGCTTTCGTCCCGGCTCACCTTCATGTCGTCATCATCATAATCGCCATCGGGCTTCACATCGACGGTTACGGTGATCGCATCCTGCGCGCCGGCGATCAGCTTCGCGACGATCTCGTCGGAAATGATGGTATCGCCATTCAGGATGATGAAGTCCTTGTCCATCTCCTCCCGCACGATCCAGCAGGTGCCCAGATTGTCGGCCACCTGAAAGAAGGGGTTGAACACGGTGCGGATGCGCACGCCGGTGTCGCGGTACAACTGCAACGCATGATCCTCGACCCGTTCGGTGCGAAACCCGGTGACGACGACGATGTCGGTCACGCCATTGGCCGCCAGCGCCGCGACCTGCCAGCTGATCAGGCTGCGGCCGTTGAACGCGATCATGCACTTGGGCACGTCGCGGGTCAGGGGAAGCAGGCGCGAGCCTTGGCCGGCGGACAGGATGATGGCTTTGGTGATCGTCATGACGCGGCTGTTAACGGCCAATCTTGCCAAAAAAAAGGCGGCATTTGCACTGGGTCCGTCGCTCGCCTAAAGGCCGCCCTGAAAGAACCGTTCGGGCTGAGCCTGTCGGGCCGAAGGCAGCCGTAAGGCTAACCCCTGCTCTTTCTTTTCCGCGCAGGAAGGGAGGGCAGCCCTTCGACAAGCTCAGGGCGAACGGGTTTAAGAGGCAGGGACCGGCAGTCCATATGATGTTCAAGCGCGGATCGGGCGCGGCAGGCGATGGTTTCGCCCGCATCCTGGCCAATACCGGCTGGCTGCTCGGCGGCAAGGGCGTGGGCGCGGTGCTCAGCCTCGCCTATCTCGCCATCGTCACCCGCACCCTGGGGGTGGAGGATTTCGGACGCTTCGCGCTGGTGCTCAGCGCCGCCAACGTCATCAAGGCGCTGACCAGCTTCGACAGCTGGCAGATCGTCGTGCGCTATGGCCAGCCGCATCTGGCGCAGGGCAATGGCGACGCGCTCAACCGCGTGCTGCGCTTCTGCATCGTCATCGATCTCGCCTCCGCGCTGGTGGGCGGCGCGGTCGCCGCCGCGATCATCCTGCTGTTCGGCAACATGCTGGAACTGGAACCGGGCGCCGGGCTTCAGGCATGGCTGTTCTGCATGGTGATGATGATCACCATCCGGTCCAGCCCGACCGGCGTGCTGCGCCTGTTCGACCGCTTCGATTCGGCTGCCTTTGCCGAAACCATGATCCCGGTGGGCCGCATGATCGGCGCGATCGTCGCCTGGGTGGTCATGCCCGACATCACCGGCTTCCTGATCGCCTGGGCCTTTGCCGAACTGGTCTGCGCTATCGCCTATTGGTGGCTGGCGGTCCGGGTCGGCGGCGACCGGATCGGCAGCTGGCGCGCGGGCCGCGCGCTCGATGCGCGCCATGAAAATCCCGGCATCATCGGCTTCCTGACCGCCACCAACCTTCAGACCAGCCTGGGGTCGATCGGTCAGCAGGTCGCGGTGCTGATCGTCGGCGCCTTTGTCGGCCCGACCGGCGCGGGCCTGTATCGCCTCGCCAATCAGCTCGCCAATTCGCTGACCAAGATCAGCAGCCTGCTCTCGCGCAGCATCTTCGTCGAACTGTCCCGAACCAGCACCCATGGCAAGGAAGCGCTGGGCGCGCTGTTCCGCCGCACCAACAAGCTGGCGCTGGCGGCGGGCGCGGTCATCATCGGCCTGATCCTGACGATCGGCCATCCGCTGCTGGGGCTGATCGCGGGCAAGGAATTTCTGCCTGCCTATCCGCTGCTGCTGATGCTGGGCGTGGCGGCCTGTATCGACCTGATCGGGGTCAGCTATCGCCCGCTGCTGATGGCGACCGATCGGGCCAGCCTGTCGCTGCGCATCACTTTCGTATCGACGCTGCTGCTGCTGGGCCTGCAATCGGCGCTGCTGCCGCTTTACGACACCAAAGGCGCGGCGATGGCGAACATCCTGTCCTCACTCGCCAGCTTCGCGATGATGGGCCTCGCCAGCCGTCGCGCCATGCGCAGTTGATAAAGATAAACCGTTTGCCCTGAGCCTGTCGAAGGGCTGCACTTCTTGAAGAAACGAACAGGGTTTAGCCTTACGGCTGCCTTCGGCCCGACACGCTCAACCCGAACGGTGGGCAATAGAACCGCCCCCGCCCTTTTGACTTTTCAGTCGGCTTCTTCGACCGGCGCGCCAGGACCGTTCTTCAGAACCGATTCGATCGCGTTCTTTGCCCCCGCCTTGCTGGCATAGCCTTCGGTCCAGAAGATGGTTTCGCTATTATATTTGAACTTGGCGACGAACTCGCCCGCCTTGTTCTTCTCGATCACGAATTTGTGCGCCATGGCTTGTCTCCAGACCCGTTTCGTCAGCGAAACCGATCTGGACAATAGGCCCGCGAATCGACGCTGGCAATGGCCGACGGAGAGGCAGCGCCAGTGATGATCGCCGCCGCCAACAGGGCCGCCGCCGGCGCTGTCTGAATGCCAAAGCCTCCCTGCCCGGCGAACCAGAAGAACCCCGGCGCGGTCGGATCAAAGCCATAAACCGGCGCGCGGTCAGGCGCGAAGCTGCGCAACCCCGCCCATCTGTGCACGATCCTGCCGATCCCCCAGTCCACCGCCTCCTCGAACCGGGCGACCGCTTCGGCCACCGCCAGCTCTTCGGGCGCGGCGTCACAGGGCGGCGACGGCTCCTCATCATGCGGGGTCAGCCAGATGCGGTTGCGTCCCTCCGGCTTGAAGTAAAAACGCGCCTGCATATCCATGATCAGCGGCAGATCGGGCGATGGCAGGTCGGGCACATCGATCTGCACCACAGTCCGCCGCAAGGGCGTAATGCCCACCGGCGCGACGCCGCATGCCCTCGCCACATCATCGGCCCATGCTCCGGCCGCATTGACCAGCAAGCCGCAATGGATCGCCCCGTCGCGCGTCTCGATCCGCCAGCCGCCTTCCTCCCGACGCGCGGCTTCCAGCCGGGTCGCCAGCCTGACCTCGCCGCCCAATCGCTCCAGCTTGCGCAGATAGGATTGATGCAGCGCCGCTACGTCGATGTCCTGGCAGCTCGCCTCCATCACGCCCAGCGTCCAACCCGGCCGCAGCCCCGGCACCAGTGCAACCGGATCGACAGGCTGCAAATCGACTCGCCCGGCAAAGGCGTCCAGAAACGCATCGCGCCGCGGCTCATCCCCCGGCCGCCCGATATGCAGCGTGCCGCGCGGCGACAGGAAACTGCCGTCATGAAATTCGGGATCTGGCGCGGACAGCATCGGCCCGGATGCGGTCGTCAGCGGCTGAACCACCGGCCCGCCATAGGTTTCTTCCCAAAAGGCGACCGAGCGCCCGGTGGCGTGATAGCCGGCGCGATCCTCCATCTCCAGCACCACCACATGGGCATGGGCGGCCAGTTCAGCGCCCAGGCTGGCCCCTGCCATGCCGCCGCCAACGATCACGATGTCAGGATGATTCAACGGGCATTCTCGTCCAGAAAGGCGTCGATCCGGCGCAACGCATCGAGCCGGACCGGATCGAGTTCGCGCAATATTTCATGCGCCGCTTCGGGGCCATAGACATGCAAATGCGCGCCGGCAATGCGCGCCGCCACCCGGCGGATGACCGGGGTGGACACGAGTTGATCGGCCGACGTCGCCAGAATCAGCAGCGGCGTGGCGATCTGCGCCACCGCCTCCCCCTCGGCTAGCGCCCGAGTCGATTCGAGCGCCTGCAGCACCCAGTTCCAGCTCGGCGGCCCGAGCGCGATCTCGCGGCTATGGTCGCGCCACCACAATTCGTCGGCATAGCGATCCGGGTCATGCGTCAGTCTTTTCTGCCGCAACCGGCGCAACCGTTCCGAATGTTCCTTCTGCGTCCAGGCCCGTTTCTTGCCATGCCCGCGCGCCACCATGACCCGCGCGATCGCCACCGCCAGCCAGCGCGGCAAGGGCGCGCTATGCAGCCCCAGCATCGGTGCGACCGCCACGGCGGCATCGGGTGGCGGCATTCCTTCGGCCAGCGCGCGCACCAGCATATGCCCGCCCATGCTGTGCGCGACCATCGCGGTGGGGCCATGCCCCTCCTTCCGCCATTCCTCCGCTATACCTTTGAGATCAGTGATATAATCGGCAAAGTCATTGATATGACCGCATAGCGGATCATCGGTCAGCCGGCCTGACCCGCCCTGCCCGCGCCAGTCGAAACTGGTGACGGCCCAGCCGCGCATCACCCAATAGTGGACGACCTCGAGATATTTCTCGATCATGTCGCCGCGCCCGCCCAGCACCAGCATCCGCCCGCGCGCACCATCGCCCAGCCGGTAGCGGCGGATCGCCCAGCCATCGGCCGCATGCCAGTAATCCAGCCGCCCGCCAACGGGCCACGCCCGCCGATCGATCGGCAAGGCGGCGTGCGCGAACTGGAAATCAGGTGAATCCATAGGCGATGGTTACTCTTTGGTAAGCCATAAGGTCTAGGGACAGACCGCATGTCGTGGGATTTTTTCAGGCTTTTGCTGATCTGCGCCCTGGGGGCGTTGCTGATCCTGGCGGCGATCACCGATCTGCGCGCGCGCATCATCTCCAACCGGCTCAATCTGGCCATCGCCCTGCTGGCGCCGCTTTGGTGGCTGGCCTGGGGATTGTCGATCTGGCCGGACATGGCGGTGCAACTTCTGTCCGGGCTGGTCGTGTTCGCGCTGTTCGCGGCGCTGTTCGCCATCGGCATGATGGGTGGCGGCGACGTCAAGCTGCTGGGGGCGCTGGCTTTGTGGTTCCCCTGGCAGGTCACATTGTCGCTGATCGTGCTGATGGCGCTGCTGGGCGGCGCGGTGACGATCGTGACGCTCATCCATCATCGGATAGCGAAAAAGCAAGGCCAGCCGGAGATCCCCTACGGCGTCGCCATATCGATCGCAGCCCTTTGGCTGCTTGGCGAACGATATCTTAACCAGTTTGCGTGATGTTGTGGGTGCTGGGGGCAGTGCACCCATTTGAGGGAGGCGAATTTCGTCATGGATGCCAAGAAAATCGTGCTGTTGGTGGGGGCGCTGATCATAGCGGTCACGACAGCCCTGCTTGCTCGCAGCATGTTGAGCAACTCCAGCGCGCCGCAGGTGAACGCTGCGGCCATGCCGAACGAAGCGGACCAGCCCCATGTGCTGGTCGCGACCAAGGCGCTGCCCGTAGGCACGATCCTGGATGCGGAAAGCTTCCGCTTCCAGCCCTGGCCCAAGGATCTGGTCGAACAGGTCTATTATCTGCGCGGTCAGGCTGATCCCGCCAAGCTGGCTGGCAGCGTCGTGCGCACCACCATCACCGCCGGTCAGCCGCTGACGCAGGGCGCTCTGGTAAAGCCTGGCGAACGCGGCTTCCTGGCCGCCGCCCTTGGCCCGGGCATGCGCGCCGTGACGGTGCCGGTGTCGGCGCAAAGCTCGGTCGCGGGCTTCGTCTTTCCGGGCGACCGCATCGACCTCGTCCTGACGCAGAGCGTCAATGGCGGCGGCGACGGCGATCCGCTCAAGGTCTCCGAAACCATCCTGCGCAATCTGCGCGTGCTCGCCACCGACCAGCGCATGGATGCGATGGGCGCCGACGGCAAGCCCGAAGTGCGCACCTATTCCAACGTCACGATCGAAGTGACGCCCAAGATCGCCGAGAAGATCGCCGTGTCGCAGACCATCGGGTCGCTGTCCATGTCGCTCCGCTCGATCGCCGACAATGCGTCGGATCTGGATGCCGCGATCGCCGGCACCGATGTCGACCTGCCCGGCAATGCCAATGCGAACGCGGAAAAGGCGATCATCGCCAAGCTGGCCGCTCGCCCGGTCGATCGCGGCTCCACCTATTCGACCGGCGCCGACGTGTCGCGCTACCAGCGCAGCTCCGTGCCGGCCAAGGCCGAAGCGCCAGTCCCGCAGATGGCCGCCGCCAATGGCGCGCCGGTGGGCACGGTCGCCTTCAAGGGACCGGTGATCCGCATCGCCCGCGGCACCAATGTGACCGAAGTTCCGGTCGGGGGTAAGTGAGATGAAGAGCTTGCACTATCGCACCCCGCGCATCGCCGCTCCGGCGATCGCCCTGGGCCTGGGCCTGGCGGTCGCGGCCGTCGCCGCCCCCGTCACCGCCCTCAACGCGGCCCCTTCCAGCACGCAGGACAATGCGATCCTGCTGTCGGTGGGCGGCAGCAAGGTGGTCAATCTGCCGGCCAAGATGTCGGACGTCGTGATCGCCGACCCCGATGTGGTCGACGTTCATGTCCGATCGCAGAACCAGCTGTACCTGATCGCCAAGAAGCCCGGCGAAACCACCGTCTTCGCCACCGCGACCAACGGCAAGGTGCTGTTTTCCGGCACGGTGCGCGTCGGCAACAACCTGACCAGCGTCGATGACATGCTGCGTCTGGCGATGCCCGGCGCCAACATCGCGGTCAACAAGATGAACGGCATGGTCCTGCTGACCGGCACGATCCAGGCGCCCGAAGACGCGGCCGAGGCCGAACGGCTGACGCAGGCCTTTGTTGGCAAGGACGTCACCGTGGTCAGCCGCCTGCGCATGGCGACCCCGCTTCAGGTGATGTTGCAGGTCAAGATCGCCGAAGTCAGCAAGGACATCGGCCACAAGATCGGCGTCAACATCGCCAGCACGGACACGACGCCGGGCGGCTATGTCAGTGGCGGCACGCGCAACTTCGCCAGCTATACCCGTGGCACGCAGAGCATCACCGCCAATTCCGACGGCACGTCCAGCGTGACCGGCACGCCCGGCTACTGGACGTTCAACAATGTGATCGATGGCGGATACAGCATCGGCGGCATCGCCCGCATCCTGGGCATGGATGTCGCGGGCGCGCTGGATCTGGCCGAATCAAGCGGCCTCGCCACCATGCTGGCGCAGCCCAATCTGACCGCGATTTCGGGTGAAACCGCCAGCTTCTTGGCCGGCGGCGAATATCCCTATACGGTCAATAACGGCCCTTCGTCGGGCAACAGCATCGAATTCAAGCAATATGGCGTGCAGCTGGCCTTCACGCCGACAGTGCTGGCCGACGGCCGCATTTCGATGCGGGTGCGGCCGACCGTCTCCAGCCTAGACTTTTCGGTCAATGCAGATGTGCCTGCGCTCAAGAGCCGTACCGCCGAAACCACGGTCGAACTGGGATCGGGTCAGGCCTTCATGATTGCAGGCCTGCTCAACAATGAAACCAGCAACGGCATCAACAAGGTGCCGGGTCTGGGCGACATTCCGATCCTGGGCAGCCTGTTCAAATCGCGCAGCTTCCAGCGGAACGAAACGGAACTGGTCATCGTCGTCACCCCTTATCTGGTGAAGCCGATCAACGCGTCCGATGTGCGCCTGCCGACAGACGGTTTCCGCACCGCAACCGAAGCGCAGGGCCTGTTGCTGCAACAGGGCGCCGACGGCGTCAGCGGCGCGCGCAGCTATCAGCCCAGCCGCGCGCCCGGTTCGCCGGTTCCCGCACCCGCGCCGCAGGCCGCGCTGCCGGCAGCGCCCAAATCGGGCAAGGCGGCCACCGTGGCCCCCGGCTTCAGCTTCTGACGGAAGGACGAAAGACATGACTTCCCACCTCCCTCCCCGTCTCTCGCTCAAGGCCTTGGGCGCGATCGCGCTGATGGCGCTGCCGCTGGCCGGCTGCGTCACCGACACGCCCAATCGCAGCATGGAATCGGTGCATCAGCCGGTCGTCAGCTACGCCACCTACACCTTCGACGTGCAGGCCGGATCGGGCGGCGACCTGTCGCCGGCCGAAGCGGGCCGCCTCAATGACTGGTTCGCCTCGATCGGACTTGGCTATGGCGATCAGGTCGCGGTCGTGACCGAAGGCGGCTATTACAGCCCCGCCATTCGCGAAGACATTGCCAATGTCGTCGCGCGCCACGGCCTGCTGGTCGGCGAAGACAGTTCGGCGGTGGCTGGCACCGCACCGGCCGGCAGCATCCGCCTGATCGTGCGCCGGGCCAGCGCCAGCGTGCCGGGCTGCCCGGATTGGCGTTCGACGCAGGAAACCGATCCCAATCTGGCGACGACGTCCAACTATGGATGCGCCACCAACAGCAATCTGGCGGCGATGATCGCCAACCCGGAGGATCTGGTCCGGGGGCAAGGGTCTGAAAGCGACCTGCGCACCGCCACGTCCAACCGCGCCATCTCCACCTATCGCGACAAGAAGCCAACGGGTGCCGGCGAACTGAAGCAGATCACAGCGGGAGGCCAGTAAGATGAACGCTCCATGGAAACCCGGCGGCGCCGGCCAGCGTGATCCCTTCCACGCCTTTGTCTGCGACGATCATAGTTTCGACCTGCTGCGCGCCGTGGCCGCTGAAATGGGCTGGGCGCCGGAAAAGGTGAACAAGGGCGGCATGCGCAATGCGGTGCAGAGCCTGTCGATCACCGCCAGCCCACAAATCCTGTTCGTCGACATGTCCGAAAGCGGCGATCCGCTGAACGACATCAACAGCCTTGCCGAAGTGTGCGAACCCGGCACGGTGGTGATCGCCGCCGGGCAGGTCAATGACGTGCGTCTCTATCGCGATCTCGTCGCCAGCGGCATCCAGGATTATCTGCTCAAGCCCTTTGGCGCGGATCAGCTGCGCGACGCGCTGGCGCAGGCGCAGGCCGTGTTCATGGCCCCGCGCGACGCCGGCCCGGAACGGCCGCATTGCACCATGGCGGTGATCGGCACGCGCGGCGGCGTCGGCGCATCCAGCATCGCGACCTCGCTCGCCTGGCTGCTGTCGGACAAGAAAAAGCGACCGACTGCGCTGCTCGACCTCGACGTTCATTTCGGCACCAACGCGCTGGCGATGGATCTGGAGCCGGGCCGCGGCCTGACCGACGCGATCGAAAATCCCAGCCGCATCGACGGGCTGTTCATCGAACGCGCGATGGTTCGCGCCAGCGACACGCTCGCCATCCTGTCGGCCGAAGCGCCGATCAGCCAGCCGATGCTGACCGATGGCGGCGCCTTCTACCAGTTGCTGGAAGAATTTCGCCTCGCCTTCGAATGCAGCGTCATCGACTTGCCCCGCCACATGCTGATCCAGCATCCGCACCTGATGGCCGACGTCAACGTGACGCTGGTGGTGACGGAACTGACCCTGGCCGGCGCGCGCGATACGATCCGCATCCTGTCCTGGCTCAAGAGCAATGCGCCGCAGACCCGCGTGCAGGTGATCGCCAACCGCGTGCACCCCGGCGCGCCCGAAATCAGCCGCAAGGATTTCGAACAGTCGATCGAACGTAAGGTGGATGTCCTTATCCCCTTCGATCTCAAGATCGCATCACAGGCGGCCAAGCTGGGCAAGACGCTGGCTGAAACCGCCAAAGGCAGCAAGGTGGGTGCAGCCTGCGTTGCGATGATGAACGAAGCGCTGGGTGCGATCGACGCGGATGACGCCGGCGCCACCGGCAAGAGCAGCGCCAAGAAGGGCGATTCCCTGCTGGGCAAGATCGACTTCAAGGCGATGCTGTCGTCGCGCCGCAAGGACAAGGCGGCAGTAGAAGACTGATCGGGCGCTGTTCCCTCTCCGGGAGCAGCAGCCTTTCATGATGAACGGGCGAAATGATGGACGGCAACTTCATCCTGATCACGGTGCTGCTGGCGACCCTTGTGGGGGTCGTCGTCGTCGCCTTTGCGGGTCCGTCCCCGGAAAAGGCGCGCAAACGCCGCGTGGCCCTGATCCGCGGCCGACACAGCGAATCCGCCGAAGCCCTGCTGGAAGCGCGCATGCGCAAGGCGATTTCCAATCGGCCGACCGGCGCCGAAGCCAAGATGCTGGTGTCGCTGGTCCCCAACCCGGAAAATCTGACCAAGCGCCTGCGGATGACGGGAAAGAAGTGGACGCTTAGCCAGTATATGACGGCGTGCGCCATCACCTTCCTGCTGATCACCGCCTTCCTCATGCTGCGCGGCTTCCCCTTCCTGTTCGCCATGATGGTCGGGCTGGCGGCGGGTCTTGGCCTGCCCCACTGGTGGATCGGCCGCATGATCAAGGGGCGCATCGCCAAGTTCAACGCCAAATTCCCCGACGCGCTGGAACTGCTGACGCGTGGTCTGCGATCGGGCCTGCCCATCGCCGAAACGCTGGGCGTGGTGTCGAATGAAATTCCCGGCCCCGTGGGCGAAGAATTCAAGCTGATTACCGAACGCATCAAGATCGGCCGGACCATGGAGCAGGCGCTTCAGGAAACCGCCGATCGCCTGGGCACACCCGAATTTCAGTTCTTCGTCATCACCCTGGCGATCCAGCGGGAAACCGGCGGCAACCTGGCTGAAACCCTGTCGAACCTGGCCACCGTGCTGCGCCAGCGCGCGCAGATGAAGCTCAAGATCCGGGCCATGTCTTCGGAATCCAAGGCATCCGCTTACATCATCGGCGTGCTGCCTTTCCTTGTGTTCGGCATGATCTGCTACATCAACTTCAACTATATGAGCCCCTTTTTCACCCCCGATCCGGCGGGCATTTTCGGGCTCAGCACGATGCAGGTGATCGGCATCGGCGGCATGTGCTGGATGGGCATCGGCGCCTTCATCATGGCCCAGATGGTCAATTTCGAAATCTGACGGGAAGGGAGAAAAGACGATGGACAGCCCTGCCCCCGCCGCCGGCACATTGTTCGGCCTTACGGCCACCGATTTCGGCACCTTGCTCGCCGCGCTGGCCACGCTTGCCGTGCTCGCCGCCCTTTATGCGGTGATGACGGTGCGCGACCCGATGGCCAAGCGCGTCAAGGCATTGAACGACCGCCGCGAACAGCTGAAGGCGGGCATCACCGCCTCCACGGCTAAGCGCCGCGCCAAGCTGGTCAAGAAAAACCAGACGACCGATCAGATGCGGTCCTTCCTGTCGAGCCTCAAGGTCTTGCAGGACGATCAGCTCAAGGACGCCCAGATCCGTCTGGCGCAGGCGGGCATCCGGTCGAAGGATCTGGCGGTCGCGGTGATCTTTGGCCGCATGATCCTGCCGATCATCGTCGGCGGTCTGGCGGCGATCCTGCTCTATGGCGTCGGCATCGAACCCGAATGGGGACCGATGAAGCGCTTCTTCGCCTTCGCGGTGGCGCTGCTGCTCGCCTACAAGGCGCCCGACCTGTTCATCGACAACAAGGTGCAAAAGCGTTCCGCCGCGATCCGCAAGGGGCTGCCCGACGCGCTCGACCTGCTGGTGATCTGCGCCGAAGCCGGTCTGACCGTCGACGCCGCGTTCAGCCGCGTCGCCCGCGAACTGGGCAAGGCCTATCCCGAACTGGGCGACGAGTTTCAGCTCACCGCAATCGAACTCAGCTTCCTGACCGAACGCCGCATGGCGTTTGAAAATCTGGCCAACCGCGTGAAGCTGGATGCGGTCAAGGGCGTGGTCACGACCATGATCCAGACCGAGAAATATGGCACGCCGCTCGCCTCCGCGTTGCGTGTGCTGTCGGCCGAGTTCCGCCATGAACGCATGATGCGCGCCGAGGAAAAGGCCGCGCGCCTGCCCGCGATCATGACCGTGCCGTTGATTCTCTTCATCCTGCCGACCTTGTTCGTCGTCATTCTGGGTCCGGCGGCCTGCTCGATCAGCACGGCGTTCTAGAGCATTCTCTAGTCTGGTGGCATCACCTGACGACTCGGAGAATGCGGAAACACAAAAACTTGGAGCAGTCGATCCGATGAAATCGGATCGACTGCTCCAAAAAAGTTGGAGAGCGGGGAGAGGCGCTGCCGTAGCGTCGCTCCGAAAACCCGCCCGCCCCGCCGAAAAAGGCGGTGGCGGGCGCGGTTTTTCATGCTTATCTCCCTCTCAAACAAAGGAGTGGATCGCATGAAATCGGCAGCTATCGCCATCTTTGCCCTGACCGCCGGCATCGCCCTGCCCGCGCAGGCCGCCCAGCCCGTCACCGGCCGCTGGGCCACCGTGGACGGCAAGGCGATCGTCCAGATCGCGCCCTGCGGCAAGCATCTCTGCGGTAAGATCGAGAAGATCGTGAAGCCCACGCCCGGCCGCCCGCAAACCGACATCAAGAATCCCGATCCCGCGCTGCGCGCCAAGCCGTTGGTCGGCCTCGCTCTGCTGTCCGGGTTCGAGGATGATGGAGACTTGTGGAAAGGGACCATCTACGACCCGGAAAGCGGCAAAAGCTATACGTCCAAGGTCAGCCGCAACGCCAACGGCACGCTGAAGGTCCAGGGCTGCATCGCCTTCTTCTGCAAGACGCAGACCTGGACGGCGGTGCGCTGAATCCCCGCCGCTAAATCTGGACGAGATGCGCGACATCCTTCGCGCTTTCGTCCGCGATATTGCCCTGCCGGATGATCCGGCCATTCTGCATCGCGCTGTAACGGTCGGCAAAGCGCCAGACGAAGTCGAGATATTGCTCGACCACCAGCACCGTCATGCCCAGTTCGTCGCGAACATGGACCAGCGCCGCCTCGATCTGCTGCACGACATTGGGCTGGATGCCCTCGGTCGGTTCGTCCAGCAGCAGCAGGCTCGGCTCCCCTGCCAGAGCGCGACCGATGGCCAGTTGCTGTTGCTCACCGCCCGACAGGAAACCGGCGGCCCGCGTGCGAATGTCCCAGAGCTTGGGGAACAGATCGAAGATATGCTGCGGCACTTTCGCCGCGCCCTTCCCCCGCCCCGCCAGCGCCGACAGGCCCGTTTCCAGATTTTCCATCACAGTCAGGTGCGGGAAGACATGCCGCCCCTGCGGCACGAAGCCAACGCCCGCGCGCGCTCTTTTATGCGCGGGCAGTTTGCTGATGTCCTGCCCGTCGAACCGGATCATCCCACCCGTCGCCGGGCGCGTGCCCATGATCGCATGCAGCAATGTCGTCTTGCCCACGCCGTTGCGGCCGATCAGCGCCATCACCTGCCCGCGCTCAAGGCTAAGCTCGACGTCCCACAGCACCTGGCTCTGGCCGTAGGCGCTCGACAGGGCGGAAATTTCGATCAGCGGCGCGCTCATGCGGTGTGGCCCAGATAGACGGCGGCGACTTCCGGGTCGGCGCGCACATCGGCAATGCTGCCCTGCTTCAGGAATTTGCCCTGATGCATGACGGTGACGGGGGCGGCGAGTTGTTCGACAAAGCTCATGTCATGATCGATCACCAGCACGGTGCGGCTTGAGCCCAGCCCATGGATCAGTTGCGCGGTGCGGCTGGTTTCGGCCGGTCCCATCCCTGCGGTCGGCTCGTCCAGCAGCAACAGTTCCGCGCCGGTCGCCATCACCATCGCGATTTCCAGCCATTGCTTCTCGCCATGGGCCAGCGTCCCCGCCTCCACCATGGCGCGATGGGTCAGGCCCACGCTGTCCAGCGCCTCCTCGATCGCCAGCGTCTCGTCCGCCGGGATGCCGGTGCCGAAACTCTTCCACCAGCGCCGGTCGCGCCGCGCGGCGAGCGCCAGATTATCGCGCACGCTCAAGCTGGGCAGCACGCCGGGCGCCTGAAATTTCCGACAGATGCCGCGTGCGACGATCTGCTGTTCGGGCAGCCGCTGTATCTCCTCGCCCTTGAAGATCACGCGCCCTTCGCTGGGGCGGACGCGGCCGATGATCGTATCGCACAGCGTCGATTTGCCCGCGCCATTGGGGCCGATCACCACGCGCGTCTCGCCGCGATTGAGAGTCATGCTGAAATTGTCGAGCGCCTTGAAGCCGCTATAATCGATGGTCACGCCATCGACGCTGAGCAGCAGGTCCGAAACCGCAGAGCCGCTCATGCTGCCTTCCCCTTGGTCAGGCCGGCAAGGCCACGCGGCAGCAGGGTGACGACGAAGATGAAGAGCGCGCCCATGAGATAAAGCCACAATTCCGGGAAGGCGCTGGACACCGCGTCGCGGGCCAGGTTGACGAGCAACGCACCGACGATCGCCCCCGCCAGACTGTAGCGCCCACCGATCGCGACCCAGACCACCATCTCGATCGAGGGGACGACGCCGATCAGCGCGGGCGAAACGACCCCGGCATGCAGGGTGAAGAGCGCCCCGCTTATCCCTGCCAGCATCGCGGCGATGGCGAAGGCGACGACCTTGAAGGGCGTGGGGCTATAGCCAAGGAAGCGCACGCGGTTCTCGCCATCGCGCGCAGCCCGCAGCAATATGCCGAAGCGCGAGGCGAGCAGCCAGCGCAGGCCGACGAACGCCGCGCACAAAATCGCCAGCGTCACCCAGTAAAGCATGCTGCCGGTGCCAGGGCTGGCAAGGCCAATGCCGAAGATGGAATAGAAATCGGTAAGGCCGTTAAAGCCCCCGGTCACGTCCTGCCGGCTGATGATCAGGGTGGAGAAAGCCAGCGCCAGCGCCTGCGTGATCAGCGCGAAATAGGTGCCCCCGACCCGGCGATGGAACACCGCCCAGGAAAAGAGCGCCCCCACCAGCGTCGGCACGATCAGGATCGCCGCGATGGTGAAGGCCGGGCTGGCGAACGGCTCCCACCAGAAGGGCAGGCTCTCGCGGCCGCTCCATACCATGAAGTCGGGAATCTCGCCCTCTGGCAAATCCGCCAGCTTCATATGCAGGGCGATGGCATAGCCGCCAAGGCCGAAGAACACGCCCTGCCCCAGGCTCAATATGCCGCCATGGCCCCAGATGAGGACGAGGCCCAGCGCCAATATGCCCATCGCCATGAAGCGGGCGAGCAGATTGAGATCATAGGCCGACAGCGCGAAGGGCGCGGCGACGCCAAGCGCCAGCAGCACCCATGGCAGGAAGGGCTTAAGGGGGTTCAGGCGGGACAGATCAGGCATCGAGCTGACGGCTCTTGACGGCGATCACGCCTTGCGGGCGGACCTGGATGAAGAGGATGACGAAGACCAGCAGCAGCATCTGCGCTACGCTCACATCGACGAAAATCTGCGCCAGCGCGGCGAACAGGCCCAGGATGATCGCCGATGCCGTAGTGCCGACAATGCTGCCAAGACCGCCCATCACCACGACCAGAAAGGCCGGGATGATATAGCTTTGCCCGACATTGGGCGTCACCGGGCCAAGCAGCGCCAGCATGACGCCCGCCAGCCCCGCGACGCCGGAGCCAAGGCAGAAAACGGTGAAGTCCACGCGCTTGACATCGATGCCCACGGCTGACGCCATCATCCGATCCTGATTGACGGCGCGCACCAGCAGGCCGATCCGCGTCTTGAGCAACAACAGCGTAAGCCCGCCCAGCACCAGCGCAGCAATCAGGATGATGAAGAGCCGCGCGGACGGCAAAGTGACGCCAGCAATCATGAAGCTGCCCGTCAGCCATTCGGGCGCGCGCACCTCCACGCCGATCGCGCCGAACAGGTCGCGGGCGCCCTGTTGCAGGATCAGGCTGACGCCCCAGGTCGCCAGCAACGTGTCGAGCGGCCGGGCGGACAGGCGACGGATCAGGGTGGACTGGATCAATCCGCCCATCGCCGCCGCCCCGATGAAGGCGACCGGAATGGCCAGGATGATGCCCAGCGCACCCGGCACGAACAGCAATGTCATCCAGGCGAGATAGCCGCCCAGCATCAGCATTTCGCCATGCGCCATGTTGATGACGCGCATCAGGCCGAAGGACAAAGCCAGCCCCAACGCCGCCAGCAGATAAAGCGAAGCCAGCGAAGCGCCGTTGAACAGCTGGTTGAGGAAAAGAGCGTCCATGATCTACCTGTCCCCCTCCCTTTCAAGGGAGGGGTTAGGGGTGGGTGGCCTCCGCAGGAGGCTCGCTACGCTCGCTACCCACCCCCGACCCCTCCCTGGAAGTGAGGGGAGAAGAATAGGATATCTCACGCCAAGTTACTCAAAGCTTGCAAGTCTTGCCGGGGAAGGCGAGCGCATCATAAGGCTCAGGCGCCAAATCCTTGCCGCTGTCGGCGATGATCTCGAACTGGCCATCGGCCTTCAGCTTGCCGATATAGGCTTTCTGGGTCAGGCTATGGTTCGCCGCGAAGCTGACCTTGCCCATCGGCGTGTCGAACCCGCCCAGCGTGACGGCTGCCTTGCGGACGGCTTCGGGATCGAAACTCTTGGCCTTTTCCACCGCGGCCTTCCACGCATAAACGTCCAGATAGCCATGGACCATCGGGTCGGTGATCGCGGCGTCCTTGCCGAACTTGGCCTGATAGGCGGCGATGAACTTGGCGTTCGCGTCGCCGGGCAGGCTCTGGAAATAATTCCAGGCGGCATAGCTGCCCTCGACCAGCGCCGCGCCCATCGCCTTGGCTTCCTGTTCGCCGATGGAGAAGGACATGACCGGCATCGTCTTCGTGCTAATGCCGGCGGCCTGCAACTGCTTGAAGAAGGCGACGTTGCTGTCGCCGTTCAGCGTATTGATGATCATCGCCGGCTTGGCTTGCGCGATCTTGGCAATCACGCCGGAAAAGTCGGTCCCGCCCAGCGGCACATAGGCTTCGCCCAGCACCTGCATGCCGCCCTTTTCGATATGCTTTTTCAGGATCAGGTTGGCGGTGCGGGGATAGACATAGTCGGACCCGACCAGAAAATAGCTCTTATGCCCCTGCGCCACGGCCCATTCCAGCGCGGGCAGCGCCTGCTGGTTGGGCTGGGCGCCCGAATACATGATGTTGGGCGAACATTCATTGCCTTCGAACTGGACCGGATACCAGAGCAGGTTCTTGGTCCGCTCGAACACCGGCAGCATCGCCTTGCGGCTGGCCGAGGTCCAGCCGCCGAACACCGTCACCGCACCGTCGCTTTCGATCAGCTTCGACGCCTTTTGTGCAAAGGTGGACGGATCGGATGCGCCATCTTCGACCAGCGCGTTGATCTTTTTCCCCATCACGCCGCCGGCCGCGTTGATCTCCTCGATCGCCAGCATCTCGGCATTTTTCACCGTGATCTCGCTGATCGCCATCGTACCGGTCAGCGATTGCAGCACGCCCACCGAAACGCTGTCGCCCGTCGGCGCATTCGAACGGCCGCCACCCGAACAGGCGGTCAGCGTTAGGGCGCAGGCGGAAGTGGCGAGCAGAAGCAGCCTGGAACGGATCATATGGCGAAAATCTCCCTGGCGGCGCCCGATGCGGCGACGCAGCAATTGTCGTCCAAAGGCTATGGAAAGCCGGCAAACCGCCGTATGCGTCATTTGACGTAGGCTGTTGCGCGCCGGCTCCCGGTAAAAATGCGCCATGGGCAACGGGGCGGACATCATGGATCAGGCGGCGGTGAATAGAAGCGCTTCGGGCAGGCGACAGCCCCCGCTTGCCATAGCGGGGCGGATGATGCGCGATCCGCTGTTCGCCTTTCTGCTGGCCGGCGTCGCGCTGTTCGGCGGCTATCGCATCGTCCAATATTTTGAAAAACCGCCGATCATCTTCACGCCGGAAATCGAGCAGGCGCAACTCGCCGATTTCGAACTGCTGGCCGGGCGCAAGGCGACCGATGCCGACCGCGCGAAGCTGAAGGCCGACTATATCGCCGAGGAATTGCTGTTCCGCGAGGCGATCGACCGCAACATGCACCTGACCGACGGCGAAACCCGCAAACGGCTGGTCGACAAGGTCCGCTACCTCATCGCCGGCGCGCCGCCCGAACCGACCGAAGAGCAGCTGGTCGATCATTATGCCAGCCATCTGGACCTCTATCGCGCCGAACCGCGCACTAGCTTCATCCAACTGTATCGCCAGCAGAAACCGACCGACGCCGCCCTGCTGCTGGCCCGGCTCAACGCCGGGGACAACATCGCCAGCGATGAGTTTTGGCAAGGGCGCAATTTCCCGCGCTATGGCGATTCGATGGTGCGCGGCATTTTCGGCCAGCCCTTTGTCGACCAGTTGAAGACTGCGCCCGAAGGCCAATGGATCGGCCCGATCCAAAGCCCGCGCGGCTGGCATTTCGTCAAGCGGAGCGAGCGCATCGCCTCCGCCCTCCTGCCTTTCCCCGCCATTCGGGATCAGGTGCGACAGGATTATATGACCGCGCACAGCAACGCCGCGATCGACCGGGCGTTGGGCGGCCTGCGGGAGAAGTTCGATGTGGCGGAATAGGATCGCCGCTCTCCTGATCGCGCTCACCGCGCTGCTGCCTTGCCCCGCCATGGCGGACATATTCCTGTCGGCCGACTTCGCCCTGACCGCAGGCGAAGACCCCGACAGCTATGAATTTACCGCTGCCGTCCCTGAAACGGTGGGGCAACCCGCGCCGATCATCCTGCCCGACGGTTGCCGCCAGACCGGCATGACCCGTCAGAGCGGCGGCGGCCGCGCACATTATGCCTTCGAACTGGCGTGCGATCGCCCCTTCGCCGCCGGAGATCTGATCCAGACGCCATGGAAGGTCGATGGCGGCCGCTTCGTCACCAACATCATGGGCGCGCAGGTCGACCGCAGCCTGACCGGCGACGCGCAGGGCGTGTCCGTGCCGGTTGGCGAGACCGCCGCGACCGCCCGTCCGATCGGCGTCATCGCCCCGGAATTTCTGGCGCAGGGCGTGTGGCATATCTGGCTGGGCTGGGATCATCTCGCCTTCGTCCTGTGCCTGACGCTGCTGGCGCGCGGCCGCGACCTGCTCTGGCTGGTCAGCGCCTTTACGGCGGGCCACTCGCTGTCGCTGGCGCTCGCCTTCTTCGATCTGGTGCGGGTGCCCGTCCCGCCGGTGGAGGCCGCCATCGCCCTGTCGATCGCTTTCATGGCGCGCGAAGCGCTGTTGGTCGGCAGGGGCGAGCAGCTTTTCGCTTTTCGGCGACAGGCGGTGGTCGTCGCGCTTTTCGGCCTGCTGCACGGGCTGGGCTTCGCCACGGCGCTGGGTGAACTGGGCGTGCAGGCGGATGAACGGTTGTCCGCGCTGATCTTCTTCAACATCGGCGTGGAGGCGGGGCAATTGATCTTCGTCGGCGCGATCGTCGCGCTGCTGGCCGGATTGCGCGCCGTGTCACTGGCCGCGCCGGTGCGGGTCGCGGCGCTCTACGCCGTGGGCGCGATCGGCTGCTTCTGGATGGTCGACCGGGTCGTCGGGTTCGCCGCCGCCTGATCGCGCAAGCGGGCGATCTCGCGCGCACCGCCGCGCGCGATGATCCCGCTCATGTTGGCGACAGCGAAAGAGACACCATGAAGATTGCGCTGTTGCGGCACGCCGGGGATCGGCCGGGGATGGCCGGAAGCATGGTACAGCCCGCCGCTCTGCCGATGGCGATCGCGCGGACAATCCCAGTCGAGCGAGACGCCCAGCACCTGGGGCAGGCTGCCGGGATAACAAGCTGTCTCATCCACCTCCCGCGCCGCAACGATCAGCACGCCCGCCACCAGCGCGCGATCGGCCGCCGCCGCGAACAGGTCATGATGCGCCGGATTTGTGGTGCCGAGGCTCAGGTTGATGAGGTCGACCCGCGCGCCGATCGCGCAATCGATTGCCGATACCAAAGCCCGCGCCGTCGTCCGCAGCGAATCCTGAAAGACCCGGATCGGCAGGCATAGCGCATCGGGCGCCTGATCCTGAATGGCGGCGGTGACGGCGGTGCCGTGACCCAATGCGTCCAAACTGTCCAACTCGTTGTTCGCACCATCCTTCGCAATCGAAAAGCCGGGCAATAAACGCTCCGCATTGATATGCGGGTGATCGGGATGAACGCCGCTGTCGATGATGGCGATACGGACGGGATCAGGCATGAACCGGCTCGACCCGCGCGGTCATTATTGCCCGCCCCTCCTCCAGTCGAATGACATGATCGGCCATGTCGGCCAGCGCCGGCTTGTGGGTGATGACGATGATCGTGGCGTCGGGCAGCGCATCACGCAGGCGGCCGGCGACCAGTGCTTCGGTGTCGCCGTCCAGCGCGGATGTGGGTTCGTCCAGAATCAGGATGCCGGGTTTGCGCAGCAAAGCGCGGGCCAGCACGATCCTCTGCCGCTCCCCGGCGGACAGCGCTGCGCCCCGCTCCCCGGCGCGCGTCTCCA
Source organism: Sphingobium rhizovicinum (assembly GCF_042647625.1). Taxonomy (NCBI): domain Bacteria; kingdom Pseudomonadati; phylum Pseudomonadota; class Alphaproteobacteria; order Sphingomonadales; family Sphingobiaceae; genus Sphingobium; species Sphingobium rhizovicinum. The sequence continues at coordinate 2,584,522 of NZ_JBHRVU010000004.1, forward strand.
GCCCATCGGGCAGGCGCGCGATGAAGCCATCCAGCCCGGCGGCATGCGCCGCATCTGCAATCGCTTCGGGCGCAACCTCCGGCAAGGCAAAGCCGATATTGGCGGCGATCGTATCGTTGAACAGATAGGGTGCCTGATCGACCAGGATGATCTCGCGCCGCAGATCGTCCAGCCGGCAATCGCGCAGATCGCGACCATCGATCGTTATGCGCCCACTGTCGGGATCAAGATAGCGGACCATCAGATCGGCCATGGTCGATTTGCCCGCTCCGCTCGGACCAAGGATGGCGCACAGACTGCCCGCCGGGATGATGATGTCGATGTCGCGCAGCACCACATCGCGATCATAACGCATCGCCACCCGATCGAAACGCAATGCGCCCACCCGCTCCAGCGGCGGCGCATCGGGCCGGTCGACCACATCGGGCTTCGTATCGAACAATTCGAAGATGCGCCCCAGCGACACTCGCGCCGACGCAAGGCCGGACGTCAGCCCCATCAACGTCTGGATCGGCGAAAGCAGCCGCATATGATAGGTCATGAAGGCGACCAGCGTGCCGATGCTCATCCCCCCGTCGATGATCCGCCAGCCGCCATAAAGGATGACGGCCGACGTCGCCGCCGTCATCAGCGTGCCCGGCAGCGCCCCGGTCATGAAGGAGGCGACCTGCATCTTCAGCATTGCGCCGATGAAGGCGTCATTCTTCGCCTTGAAGCGCGCCACCTCATGCTCGCCCGCGCGCAGCGACGCGATGACGCGCATCCCCATCACCGTGTCAACCAGCAGACTGCCCAGATCCGCGCCCCGCTCCCGCATGTCGCGGGTCAGGGCGGTCAGGCGGCGCTGATAATAGGAAAAGGTCGCAAGGCTGGCCGGCACCAGCACCACGCTCACCAGAAATAGCCGCCAGTCGAGCCACAGCATCATCGCGACGCAACCGACGAAGAAGAGCAGGTTGCTGACCACCGAAAGCAATGTGTCGGATGCGATCCGCTGCACATCGCTGACGTCGCTGTTCATTCTGGACACAAGGTCGCCGAGCCGAAAACTGCCATAGAAGCGCGGCGACAATGTCTGGAGATGGCGCAGCAGCGCGGTGCGAATATCATAGAGCATCGCCGCAGACAGGGCGACATAGCGATAGCTGGCGAGGATGTTGACCGCAAAGCCCGCGATGGTGACGCCGATCATCACGCCGGCAATTTCGAACAGCGCGCCCATGTCGCGTTTCAGCAGCGCCTGATCGATCATCAGCTTGGAAAGATAGGGTTGCGCCAGCCCCAGCATGGTCGACAACAGGCTGATCGCCAGCACAACCAGCAGCGCGCCGCGATAGGGCTTCAGATAGGGCGTCAGGCGGCGATAGGTGCGCCAATCGGCAACGGGCGGCGGGGCTGGAGGAATCATGCCGCCGCCTGCCGCGGCGCCAGACGGAAACCATCGAGCAGGAAGCGCGGTTCGGGCATCTTGGCGAGCAGCGCCGTGCACCAGCCATGCCCTTCCACCAGCGCGTCATGCTGCGCGCGCCACCACTCCCCCTGCCCGCCATTGGCGTAGAATTGCGCGCACAGCAGCAGATGACGGCGCATCGCCGCGATCAGCATGGATTGATAATGGCTGAGCAACGCCGCGCGATCACCGCCCTCGGCTATCGCGGTGACGACCGCCGCCGCCAATATCGCTTCGCGCACCGATTGCGCCGTGCCGTCGCCGCAAATCGGATCGAAGCCCAGCGCCGCAGTGCCGCAGGCCAGCCAGTCATCGCCATGCAAAGGCATATGCAGTCTCGGCGCGGCCAGAAAGGGCGCGGCCTCTCCCCCTGCTGCATCCACCACCGGCGCGATCAGGGCGCTTTGCCCCAGCAAATTGTCGATCGAACCACCCACGCCCAGCAGCCAGCCCATCCCCGCTTCGGCCGGGACCAGATAGAGCCAGCCCCCCGCCACCGCCTCGATCATGGCCTCCTCTGCGGAACGCCGGTCGCGCAGTTTCACCTTCATCGCCACGGCATGGCGATCGCCAAATATGCGCATGCCCCCCTGCGGCAGGGGCGATGCGGTGTGAATGGTGAAATCGGCTGGCATGACGGGCGCATTTGCGACAACCGGCAGCACCGCCTGCACCTGATCTTCCGATGTCAGGACCGCACCGTGCCGCACCATGACCGGCGGCCCGCCCCAGGCGACCAGCCGACGACGCACCTGCGGGTGGTCGCAAAACAGGTCCGGCCGATCGAACACACTGCGCATCAACCCCACGGCAGGATCGCTCAGCATGATCGTCGGCACGGACGGGCGGCGGACTTCCTCGATTGCGACCCGAAGGCCCGCGCCTGTCAGTATATGTGCGCACCCACTGGCGGCGATCCCGCTGCCCCGGATGGCGATTATTTTCATTTGCCTTGGCTACCCACGCCCGTTCGTTTCGAGCGAAGTCGAGAAACGCTCGCGCAGTGCTTGCCGCTTCTCGACTTCGCTCGAAGCGAACGGAACAAGGGAAATGGCACGTCCAACCTTCTCACTCCACCGCGACCATGCCCGCGCCGGTGGTGTCGTTGCCCAAATCCCAGTTGGTTTCCAGCTTCAGCGTCTTGGCGTCATAGACTTCGATGTCGTAACTGGCGCCGTAGATGTAGAGCTTCTTGCCGTCCATCGACATGCCGAAGCGGAAGCGGGAGCGGCAGGGAAACTCGGCCTTATCGACCACTTCATTGGTGGTCATGTCCATGTGCCAGAATTCGCAGCGCTTGGCGCCCAGCGTCCCGTTGGTGACGACGGTATAGGCTTGCTTGCCATCCGGCGTCAGTTCCAGCCCCGCCATCGCCGCCGGCGCGGGACCGATGGGGGTGAAAGCGAATTGCCGCGTGTTAAGGTCGAAGCGGGCGACGCCGAACATCTTGTTATGGATATAGGGGTCGGCCGCGTTGAACAGCGATATGAACTGGCCGGGCGTGCGCATATTGTCGATCGCGCCGCCAAAGCCGACATTTTCCAGGCCCGTGCCCTCGGGCTTGGCCAGGTCGATGCGGTCCACCACCTTCAAGTCGGCAAGATTCATGATCAGGATCTTCTCCCCGAACATGTAGAGATATTTGCCGTCCGGCGAGACTTTATAGGCGGCGCGATAGCCGCCACCCGATTTCTCGTCTTCCTTGTCGATCTCCGCCGTGCGCACGACCTTTTGCAGCTTCAGGTCGATCACGCCATACATGGGCTTGCTGACCTTGTAGCGGTCCACTTCCTTGTCGAAACGGGTGATGACCGTGTAGAAATAGCGGCCCGCCGGATCCACCGCCCCACCCCAGAAACGATAGCGCGTCGTGCCATCGTTCAGGCTGAACTTGTTGATGATCTTGCGCGTCGCGGTATCGACCACCTCGATCCCGCTGGTCGTGATGGTGGTCACATAAATGCGCTTGCCGTCATCCGATAGGATCATCGACGTCGGCAGGCCGGTGTCGAGCTTCAGCTTGCCCGTCACCGCCGCCTTGCCTTCGTCAAAGATCAGCAACTGGTCGGGATAGCTGCCCATGAACAGGGTGGAGGCGGCAGCCGGCAAGGTGGCGAGCGTAGCCAGTCCGGCGGCGAGAAGGGTGCGAATTTTCATGGCGCGCCTCACGGGAAAACGAGGTCGAGGTTGCGCCAGTCCTTGGTGGCCGTGGCGCAGTTGCTGGCCCAGTCGGGCGAATAATTCACATGGTCGGGCACCTGGACGGGCCAGAAACAGGTGACGTAGCAGTCGTAAATGTCACGCTCGACCGGCTGGCACAGGCCCGCCGTGCCGCCGCCGGCATCCACTTCCCAGCCCGGAGAGAAGGACAGGGTGCAGCCCATCGGCACATGCGGACGGGGTTGTTGCTGGAGGGCGACGACATCCTCCTCCATATCCGCAGCATTGCCTTCGGCAGGCGCTTGAGTGACGGCGGCCTCGATCTGCGTCACCGCTTCGCCGATCGCCTGCGCCTTTTTATTAATGGCACGAAGATGCTTCATGACAGGCCCTTTCGTTCAGCGAAGCGTTCGAGGAAGCCGGGATTTTTCACGGCCAGCACGCCATAAATGCGCAGGCAGGTGTCGGTCCATTGCCGTATCCAGTCGCAATAATGGAGGTTCGCATGGCCAGTATCGCCATAGCGCACGAACGCCTCATGATGGCATCCGCCCGCGCACAGCGGCCGCGCCCAGCAGCTTTGGCAATCATATTTCGCCTCGACATGGCCCTTCGACAGGAATTCGCCCTGTTTGGCGCGGTCGATGCCGCTCGACACATGCCCCATCGTGTGCGTGTCAGCATCGGTAAAGCGGTGGCAGGGGGACAGGTCGCCCGACGGGCTGACGCCCATCAGCCCCAGTCCCGCACCGCAGGGATGCGATTTGTTGACGCCCGAAATCAGCTCGCTGATCGTTTCGCTGACATTGGTGAAGCCATGGACCTGCCCGCGCAGCGCATAGTCCAGCCATTCGTCGGCCAGCGCGGTAAACTGCGTCAGCACGCTGTCCATGCCATTGGCGTCCAGCGAATAAGCGCGCTCCTCCCCCGTCGTCACCGGCGCGAAGCCGACTTCGTGGAAGCCAAGGTCGTCCTTCAGATGGCGGAAGATGCGCACCACGTCCGTCACACCTTCGGTCAGCGTCACGCGGGCGGTGATAGCGCGGGTCTTGTGGTGGGCGATCAGGGTGCGCAGACGCGGTTCGATCACCGCATAGCTGCCCTTGCCATTTTTATAGACGCGATGCTTGTCCTGCACTTCCGGCGGGCCGTCCATCGATACGGTGACGCCGATCCGGTTGTCCGACAGGAAGGTGACGATCTCTGGCGTCAGCAGCGTTGCGTTGGTGGTCAGGCTGTAGGTGATACCCTTCCCCGCTGCCGCCGTCGCTTCGTTGGCATAGTCCACCACATCGCGCAGCAGGCGGAAGTTCATCAGCGTTTCGCCGCCGAAGAAGGTGATATGCACCGCCTTGCGCCCGACCGCTTCGGCGATCAACAGGTCTACCGACGCCTTCGCCGTTTCCAGCGTCATATATTTGGGTTTGCCCGCCGGCGTGGCGATCTTGTCCGCGCCGAATTCATAGCAATAGGTGCAGGCGAGATTGCACTGGTTGGTGACGTTCAGCACCAAAGCCTGAAGCGGGAAATCGGCGGGCGGGGCCGATGGCATGACCGGGGCGGCAACGCCTAGCTGGATCAGTCGCGCGGCGCGCAATTCCCGCACCAGCGCTTCGGCATCGGCGGGTTCGCGCCCGTCGGCCACCAGTTCGCGGATCAGCGCGGCGTGGGTCAGTTCCTGCCCGTCCAGTCGGGACAGGACTGCCTGCACATCGGCATCAATTTCGAAGATCGCACCGGCGCTCACCAGATAGACGAACTGACTGCCGCCCGCTTCAAAGCCATGATATTCCGCCCGGGCATAGGCGGGCGGGGCCTGCATCACGGTCATCGCGATACCTCCGGCTGATCGAAGCGCTGATACATGGGGACGGTGACGACCAGATAGGCGCGGGCGCTCAAGGGCTTGCCGAACTTGTCCTTCGCGCTCTTCGCCGTGGCGACCGCCCAGACCTCGCCATAATTGTTGCGCGCGAAACGACGGGCCGGGTTCGGCCCTTCCTCGCCCGGCGTGAAGAAGGCGGTAGGGCTGAGCGCGCCCACATATTTCATGTCGTCATCATAAGAGACGGTCATGAATTCCTGCATCGCCCAGTCGGCCGCGATCGGACCCAGCGCCACATCGTCGCCCGTATTGGGCTTGCCGTCGAGGCCATTGTCATAGCCGATCGCCTCGAACTGCTGATAGCCCTTTGCGAACTTGATGCCACCAAGCCGGGCCAGCGCAGTTTCCGGCGTCGCCTTGATATAGTCGATATTGCGATAAACCGGGAAAGCCTGCTCCAGCACGGCGCCGGCCAATGCGACGTCGCGCTGGCCCGATGGCGCGGCGGGTGCGACATCGGCGGTCACGACCAGTTCCTTCGGGCTGGCCGACACGATCCTGGTCACGGTGACGCCCGCGCCCAGATCAATATCGGCAGCAGCCGGCGCAGCGGGCAGGTTGTTGCCCAGAATGCGGAGCTGCACCCCCTTCGTCCCGGCCTTCACCGGCCCCGGCGTGACCGCCAGGATGGTCGGCGCGGCGGTCGCCCGGACCAGCTTCACATCATAGCCGAATTCCTGATATTCACCCCAGAACCAGCGGCCTTGCGCGCTCTGCTGGTCGGGTGCGAACCACATGGTTTCCCGCACGGCGCTGCCCAGATCGTCAGGCTTGGCGGCGGCCGCCCCGCCCCTGGACGATCCGCGCCAGCTATAGCCGGCATAGACGATGCCCGCGCCGGTGCGGCTGATCGTGCCGCCATCCGCCAGCGACCGTAATGTCGTGCTGGTCGTGAACTCATCGGCGGCCTTGCCCGGCGCGACCGTCAGTTCGCCCACAAACTTGCCCTTGCCCGGCACCGATGCGACCACCAGCCACTCCCCGGCGAGGCGCGGATTGCGCTGGCGCGCGCTCCAGGCAGCCCATTCGGGCGTATGCAGCCCCGCCACCTTGGGCAGATAGGTCAGCGCATATTCGCCGCGCGTCAGCTTGTCCTTGGGGTCGCGCCCGACGGGCTGCTCGCTATCTTCGGCCGGACGGCGATACTGGGCGTCAGCCTGCGAATAGAGGGCGACATGCAGATCCTGCAACGTCTTCCATTCCAGCTTCGATCGCCGCCAGGACAAAGGCTGCGCATAGGCATGACAGCTGGCGCAGGCGCCGCGCATCGTATCATTGGGCAGCACTTCGTCGATGATCCGCTTTTCGGGCAGATACATGACCGGCCGGGCTTCCTCCGGCGCAAGGCCGTGGGACGAGGCGAGAGACTTGACGATCGCCCGGCTTTCCTCCGGCGTGATCGACAGGCCATTCAAACGCACCATCCGCTTGATCGCCTGCGCCCAGCCCTCCGGCGTAGTGCGGACCCAGCTGATGCGCGAGAGATTGCCCTTGTCGTCGCCAGTGTGGCACGCGCCGCACTTTTCCCTGACCAAAGGATCGGCGACCGGGATGCCGGCTTCCGCCTCCTTCATCGCCGCGCCATCCGGGCCATTATCGCCCTGCGCGAACACGACCGACGCAGAAAACAGCGCCAGCAGGCCCAATTTCGTGACGGGAAGCCGCTTCACCCTTTATGTCCCCCTTGGCGCCCGGCATTTTGCCTTGGGTGCGTATCGAAAGCCTAGGCAGGCGCTCGTCTGGCGCCATTGCCCAAATGACGTATGGCCCCATGGCAATCCGCCATGGAAATCTTGACGTCCGTCAGGATTTTTTCTTTTCGCCGTAATAATCGTCGATGCCATGTTCGGATGACACCGGGTTCCAGTAGCGCGGCGGCAGCCCCTTCTTGCGCATGGCGATGCCGGTCAGGCAGGCGTTCAGCAGATAATTGCTGTTGAGCGCCGTCTTGTAACTGGTGTCCAGATAAGGCGCGACCTCGACTATATCGATGCCGGCAATGTCGTTTTCAGCGCACAGCCGGCGCATGATGGGCTGCGCCTCCCGCATGGTCAGGCCGCCGGGAACCGGCGTGCCGGTGCCGGGCATGAAGGCCGGATCAAGCACATCGACGTCGAAGCTGATCCACAGCTTCTTGGCGTTCTGGCGCGCTTCGGCGATGGCGCGCTCCATCACCTTGTCCCAGCCATGCTTCTCCACCTCGACCATGGTGTGGTAACGCATGCCCTTGTTGCGCATCCAGCCAAAGGTTTCGAGATCGGGACCACGCGCGCGCAGACCGACCTGAATATAGTCCTGCGGCCGCACATGCCCTTCGTGCAGCACGCGATAGACCGGCGATCCATGGGTGATCCAGTGGACGCCATTGCGGCCGACATCATAATGGCTGTCGAAATGGACGACGCTGACATTGCCCTTGCCATGCACGTCCGCCGCCGCTGCGACATTGGGATATTCCAGGCTATGGTCGCCGCCAATGACGATGGGGATCGCGCCGGCCTGTGCAATTTCGCGCACCATGTCGCGCACATGCGCCACCGAACGCTCGGTGCTGTTCTGGTCGATGGCGATGTCGCCATAATCCACGATTTCCAGCACGGAACCCGGATTGATCATGCTGTACATGTCGTTGCCGCCTGCGCCGCCGGTCATGCGCAGCGCGCGCGGCCCGTCGATCGCGTTGCGCCATCCCGATCCCATGTCCAGCGGCGCGCCGACGATGGCGACGTCGACCTTGCCGGCCTTCAGGTCTTCAGGCGTCATCGCCACCGGCGCGCCGGCAAAGGTCGCAAAGCCGCCCCGCCGCCCGCCAATATAGCGGCCAAGGTCCATCGGTCCCGGATCGCGTTTCGGGTCCATAGCCAGCGGACGTTTCGCCTTCCACGCATTGAACCAGGCGGATCGGGTATCGAGCGGGATCGTCTTGGCGTCCCTGCCCTCTTGATACTCCACCTGCGCATGCAGCGCGGCGATCGCGTCGATATAGGCGGTCAGTTCCGCCGCCGGCATGGTGCGGATGCGGTCGAACAGCGCATCCTTTTCCACATAGCGGCCGGTGCGCCCTTCCTTGATCAGCGCCACCTTCTCCGGCGCGATGTCCTTCAGCTTCGCCAGCACATCGGCGGGAATGTCGATGGGCTTGGGTTCGCCCATAATATCTTCCTGCGGGATGGGCGGCGGCGGATTGGGCGTTTCAAATCCGGTGCCGGCCGCCACGGCAGAGGCTGCGGCGGCCGCCGCCATACCCCACCCGGTTATCGCGTTGATCGAAGGCATGACCCAGTCTCCCCCCTGTTAGCGCTTGGCTGTCTTGACCGGCGTTCCCGTCTTGCGCATCGCGATGCCGGAGAGGCAGGCGTGCAAGATGTAGTTGGCGCTCATCCGGCTGGCATAGGTCGGATCCAGGATCGGCGCGGCGTCGAGCAGGTCGAAGCCCACCACCTTGGTCTGAGCGCATATCTGTCGCACCATCGGAATGGCTTCGCGCACCGACAGACCGCCGGGCACCGGACGACCGGATGCCGGCGCGTCGCCGGGGTCGAGCACGCTCATGTCGAACGATATGAAGACATTTTCCGGCCCCTTTTTCAGGCCCGCAATCAGATCGTTCGTGACCGACTGCCACCCCTTTTCCTGTACGGCGGCGGTCAGCACTATCTTCGCGCCGGCGTCCGTCAGCCGCTTCTGCGTGGCGGGGCCAGCGTCGCGGCCATGCAGGCCGACAAGGGTGACGTCGCTGCCGCGCAGCAGATTCTGCTCCAGCAGCCGGGTCAGCGTCTGATTGTCGGAAATCAGGTGATCGCCGCCCAGTTCGGCGTCGGCATGGGCGTCGAACTGGACCAAAGCGACCTTGCCCGCACCATAGATGTCAACCATCGCCGCCACATCGGGATACATGATCGTATGGTCGCCGCCCACGACGAAGGGGATGGTCCCCACGCCCGCCATTTCGGCGATCATCGTGCGGATATGGTCCAGCCCCCGGTCAGGCGCCATATAATCGGGCGACAGGTCGCCATAGTCGGCGATCGACAGGACCAGCCCCGGATCGACGCCGCCGTCGGCATCCGCGCCGACCAGCCCGTCCATGTTGCGCAGCGCGGACGGCGCATGCTTGGCGTCGCGCCAGCCCGACGAGAAATCGAGCGGCACGCCGACGAAGGCGACCTCCACCTTGCCCGCGATCAGGTCTTCCTTGCGAATGGCGACCGGCGCATCCGCGAACGTGGCGACGGCCCCCTTCTGGAACATGTAGCGCTTGAGGCTGAACGGGCCGTCGTCGCGCTTCATCTTGTCGAACATCTTGGGGCGCAGCGTCGTGCCGGCATTCCAGCCCCGCGCCTGCGGGTTGAGCGCGATTTCCCCCGCATCGCGGCCGGCCTGATATTTGCTGTCTTCGACCACCGCCATCAGCCCGGCGGCATAGGCGTCCACATCGGCCGCCGACCGCCCGGTCAGCGCGACCTTGACCTTCTCCGGCGTCAGGCCGAACCGCTCCAGCGTCGCGGGATCGGACAGGAACGCCTTCTTTTCGGGCGACAGGCTGGCGAGGGGATCGGCATCCTGCGCCGCAGCCGGGCCGGACAGCGTTGCAAGGGCAAGGACGAAAGCGGCGCTACGCGCCAACAGGGTGGTGCGTGCCATCAATTCTTCTTCCCATAATAGGCGTCGAGGCCATGATCGACCGAAACAGGGTTGAGATAGCCGGGCTTCAGGCCCTTCTTGCGCATGGCGATGCCGGCGAGGCAGGCGTTCAGCAGGAAATTGCTGTTGAGCGCAGTCTTGTAACTGGTGTCGAGATAGGGCGCGACTTCGACGATATCGATGCCGGCAATGTCATTCTGGGCGCACAGGTTGCGCATGATCGGCTGGGCTTCGCGCATCGTCAGGCCGCCGGGAACCGGCGTGCCGGTGCCGGGCATGAAGGCCGGGTCGAGCACATCGACGTCAAAGCTGATCCACAATTTCTTGCTATTCTCGCGCGCCTCTTTGAGCGCGCGGGCCATCACCTTGTCCCAGCCCCATTTCTCGACCTCGACCATGGTGTGATAGCGCATGCCCTTGTTGCGCATCCAGCCGAAGGTTTCGAGGTCGGGACCACGCGCGCGCAGGCCGACCTGAATATAGTCGCTGCCGCGCACATGCCCTTCGGACAGGACGCGATAGACCGGCTGGCCATGGTCGAGCAGATGGACGCGGCCGCGGCCGATGTCATAATGGCTGTCGAAGTGGATGACGCTGACATTGCCTTTACCATGCACGTCCGCCGCGGCGGCGACATTGGGATATTCCAGGCTGTGGTCGCCGCCGATGACGATCGGGATCGCGCCGGTGCGGGCGATTTCCCCCACCATCTCGCGCACATGATCGACGCTGCGTTCGGTGCTGTTCTGATCGATGGCAATGTCGCCATAGTCGACGATCTTGAGCGCCCCATTGGGATTGATCATCGAATACATGTCGTTGCCAGCGGCCCCGCCGGTCATGCGCATGGCCCGCGGTCCATCGATCGCATTGCGCCAGCCCGATCCCATGTCCAGCGGCGCGCCCACGATGGCGACATCGACCTTGCCGGCTTTCAGGTCTTCCGGCGTCATGGCTACGGGCGCACCAGCGAAGGTGGCAAAGCCCCCGCCCCAGCCGCCAATATAGCGGCTCAGCTCCAGCGGCCCTGCTTCGCGCTTCGGGTCCAGCGCAGCCGAACGGCGCACTTTCCAGGCGTTGAACCAGGGGGATTTGGTGTCGAGAGGAATGGCGGCGAGATCGCGGCCGGCCTTATATTCAACCTGCGCATGCAGCGCCATCATCGCGTCGATATAGGCGCTGACCGCCTGGGCATCATCCTTGCGGATGCGTTCGAACAGCCTGTCCTTCTCGACATAGCGGCCGGTGACGCCGCTCTTGAGGAAATCCACCTTCGCCTTGTCGATGCCGGCCAGCTTCGCCTCGACATCCTTGGGCAGTTCTGTCGGCTTGGGCCGGCCCATATCATCTTCCAGCGGCGTCTGCATCGCGGGCGTCGCGGCGTTGCGATCCGGCTTGCTATAGGGAAGATCGCCCGCGACCGCAGCGCCGATCGCCGCGATCCCGGCCATGCTCCATCCTGTGATGGCGGTCATAGACGGCATGCAAATTCTCCGGCCCGGAAGACCCCCCATTGGGCTGAAGCGGGCAAAGGCAACAGGAATAGGACGGAAATCCCGTCGCTTGGCCCGCAGGCTAGGCGGGCAGCGCACCGCATCCCAATAGGGCATTTGACGTAGGACAGGCCCATAGGCGCAGAGACGAGCCAGCTACGTCAAATGCCCCATGTTTGCCTGCCTGCACGCTCCATAGCCTTCCCGCCATGCCAGAAAAGCACGAGGCGGCAGTCCAGCCGTCCGCAGGCCGTGGCCGCGCACAGACGCAGCATGGCGAAGACAGGCAGAGGATTACGACCGGGGAAGACATTGGAAAAGAAGGGGAACACCATGTCGTATCGCGCAAAGCTGAAAATGGGGCTGTTATCCGCGACGATCATATCGGGCGCCGTCGCCGCCATGCCCGCCATGGCCCAGAGCGCCGCTGAAGCCGCCGACGAAGGCGATATGATCATCGTCACCGGCACGCGCCGCAGCACGACGCTGATGGAAACGCCGATCAACATCACCGCAATCGGGGCCAAGGAGCTGGCGGCCGAGCGGATTGACGACATCAAGGATCTGGGCGCCTTCACGCCGGGCATCACCGTTGCCGACAACGGCCCGCGCGGCGCCGCCACCATCGTCATGCGCGGTCTCGCCTCCGACGGGGCGGGCGCTTCGGGCAGCAATTCCAACAGCGCGGTCGGCACCTATCTGGGCGAAGTGCCGCTCTATCTCGACTTCAAGCTGATGGATATTGAGCGCGTTGAAACGCTGCTTGGTCCGCAGGGCACGCTTTATGGACTGGGCACGCTGGCGGGCGCGATCCGCTACATTCCCAATCGGCCGGACGTCACCAAATTTTCGGCCGAAGTCCATGGCCGCGCCTATGACGTCGCCCATTCCAAGGGGCTGGGCTATGTCGGCGATGTGACGCTGAATATCCCGATCATCAAGGATGTGATGGCGTTCCGCACCTCCACCGGCTATTATTACGACCCCGGCTTCATCGACAATCCATTCCTGGTGAAGACGCTGGGCGTCTCCATCCCGCAGCCCGGCACGCTGGAAAATCCGGCCGGAACGCAGGCGCAGCGGGAGGAGAATTTCGCGGGCAAGAAGGATGTGAACTTCGAAAAGACGTTCAGCAGCCGCAACCAGCTCGGCATTTCCGTGCCCGATTTCAACGCCTATCTGACCTATGTCTTCCAGCAGACGAAGACGGACGGCATTCAGGGCAATTCCGCCGGCGTCTTTGGCGAAGGCAAATATGAAAATGCCGCGCGCATGCTGACCCCGTCGAACCGCAAGTCGCAGCTGGTCAGCCTGGAAATGGAAGCGCAGCTGGGCGATGTGGCGCAGGCGATCTGGACTTCGGCCTATACCAAGCAGACCGTCAAGCAGATTGGCGACGTCACCAACCTGCTGATCGAACTCGATTACGACTATGAACTGTTCCCGGCCTTTGCCGGCTACACCACCAGCGGATCGACCAAGCGCGACCAGTTCAATCAGGAAATCCGGCTGGTTTCCACCCATGGCGGCCCGATCAGCTGGGTGCTGGGCGGCTTCTTCAACTATCAGAAGTTCAAGTCCGACGGCGTGGAAACCCTGCCCGGCTTCGCGGCCTTCGCAGCCTCGCCCACCGGCAGCGATCTCTATGGCGGCTTCTATGACGGGCTGGTCCGCCCCGACGACGCGGAATATGTGTCCTTCACCCGGTCCAAGACCGAAGAACAGGCCGTGTTCGGCGAAGTGACCTTCAAGCCGACCAGCAAGTGGCAGATCACCGGCGGCGGCCGCTATTTCCGCTATGACACGTCGATCACGGGCGGGTCCGATACGCCGATGACGCCGGGCGGTCGCCGCCGCATGCCCTATCCCAGCCTGGAAATCGCATCCTCGCGCGTGCGCAGCGGTTCCGCCAGCGACGACGGCTTCGTGTGGAAGGCCAACACCTCCTACAGCTTCTCACCAGCTCTGATGGCCTATGCCACCTACAGCACCGGCTATCGCATCGGCGGCGTCAACCGCGTCGCGCCCTGCACCTTCGCCCCGCCGCCGGCCGCGCCCCCTCCGGGCCAGAATCTGTGTGCCCTGCCCAACGAACTGGCCTATGGCCCGGACAAGACCAAGAATATCGAACTGGGCGTGCGCGGCGCGCTGTTCGGCGGTCGCCTGACCGGCACGGTGTCGGTGTTCCAGATCAAGTGGGACGGCATCCAGCTGGGCACGCAAACCTATTATGGCAGCATCGGCATCACCGCCAATGCGGGCAAGGCGCGCAGCCGCGGCGTCGACTTCTCGTTCAACGCCCGCATCACCGACCAGTTCTCGCTGCGCGGCAATTACAGCTATCTGAAGGCCAAGTTGACCGAGGACGCCCCGGACCTGCTGTCGCCCTATGAAGGGTCAGGCGACGTCTTCGCCGGCGACCGCCTGCCCGGATCGGCCAAGAACAAGGGCGCGCTGGCGGCGGTCTACACGGTGCCGATGGGCGACAATGAACTGGCGCTCAACTGGACCGCGACCTATACCGGCGGCATCCTGACGTCGGTCGGCGGCCGGGCTGGTGGCGAGTTGCTGCCATCCTACGTGCTGCACCGCGCATCGGCGACCTACCAGACCGAACATTGGGACCTGTCGCTGTTCGCCAACAACATCTTCGACAAATATGCCGTTTCGGGCACGTCGAGCGATCTGACCCGCGCCGGCATCGTCAACGATGGCATTCTCTATCGCGGCTATGGCTATGGCGTCGTCCAGCCCCGCGTCGTGGGCGTGGAGGGCCGGGTCAAATTCTGATCCGAACCAGAAAGGGCGCTCTTCTAACGGAAGGGCGCCCTTTTTGTTGGCGTTTTGCATGTCGAACGGCTGATGGATGAAGCGCCCCCTTCCAACAGTCCCGTCGGGCGACAGGAAAGATCAGTCGACGGCGATGCCCTGCGCCGCCAGCCAGTTTGCAACCGGCGCCAGTTCCGCCTCGTGCCGTTTCCACCGGGCGACCGCATCGGCATTGATCGGCCGGCGGACCTGCGCGGCGCTGGGGGTGGCGACGGCGGCCTTGTTCTCATGGAAGGACAGGCAGGCGGCATCCCAGTCCAGCCCGCAATGAGCGAGCAAGCGCCGCGTCTGCCCTTCCTGATCAGCGACCAGCGCTTCGTAAGAGAGCGAAAGCACCCGACCGGGAAACAGCCGGTCCCACAGCGCCATCAACCCGTCAAAGCGGGCATAATAGCGCGCTATGTCCATCAGGTCGTAGCTATAGGCATAATAGGTCGACTGGCTGGCGAAGAGATTTTTGTAGTTGCTCCAGACCGTATCCATCGGATGGCGGCGCAGGCAGATGATCCGCGCCTGCGGTAAAGCCCGCGCGATATGGCCGACATAGAGAAAATTGGCCGGCAGCTTGTCGATGAAGCGCGGCGCCCCCTTTGGCCGATGATGCTCCGCCCGCGCCATATAGGCCCGGCCGATGGCGAGCGGATCGATCGCGGCGCTGGCGGCGATCGTCTCCGGGTCGATGACAAGGCGGGAGGGTGTAGCTGCCAGCTGCTTCACCGCCAGCGGCATCGCCTGCAATTCGCCCGCCGATCCGACCGCAGCATGGGAGGAAAGAATGCGATCGACCAACGTAGTGCCAGTGCGCGGCATGCCCACGATGAAGATAGGCGCAGGCTCTTCCAGCCCCGCCCCCCAGGCGGCAGGCGCGCTATCGGAAAACAGCCCCTCGATCGCGTCGAAGATCGCCCGGTCCTGGGCGAAATCATAGCCGATCGTGCGTTTGTGATCGGCATTGGCGGCGGACAAATAGGTGAAGGCTTCGCGCCCGTTGCCCATATCCTCATGGCTTTTGGCGAGCGCATAACGGATGCGCAGCCGATTTTCGGGCTGGGCCGCGCGAGCGAGCGCCGCCTCCAGCCGGGGCAGGCTGTTCACCTCCACACTCTGACGCGACAATATGGCGAGCGCATAATGGACGCGGGAATCGGCCGGATCGGCCTTCAGGATCGTCTCATAATGGTCGCGCGCCGCCTCCACCCGCCCGGTAAAGCCGCAAGCGGCGGCGAGATTGTAGCGATAGGAGAGATTATCCGGCTCGGCCGCGACCGCGCCTTCGAACGGCGTGATCGATGCTTCATGATCGCCCAGCCGCGCCAGCACGCAGCCGATCGTGTCGAGCGTGCGCGCATCCTGCGTTCCGGCGGCCATCGCATCGCGCGCCGCCTGCGCCGCATCGCCATCGCGCCGCAGCAGGATCAGCAATTTGGCATATTGGGCCAGATGTTCAGCATCGCGCCCGCGCGCCAGCGCATGTTCCAGCATGGGCAGCGCCCTGGCCACCTGCCCCGCCTCCACCGCCGCCATGCCAAGCAGGAAATAGCCGTCGGGCTGCTCCGGCTGTTCCATGGCCAGCCGCTGCGCCGCCTGCGCCGCAGCGGGGAGATCGCCCCGCGCCAGCGCCGCGCGCGCCTGCGCCGCCAGCGTCATGCCTGCCCCAGGGTGAAGCCCGCCACCCGTTCGATCATCCAGAAACAGCCAATGATGCCAGCGCCATAGAGGGCAGCCTGTCGCACCCACCGGTCGCGGTCAAGGATTTCGGCGACCTTCATCATCGCCAGTACGCAGGCGACGAAGATCAGCTGGCCCAGCTCCACCCCGCCATTGAAGAAGAGCAGGCCCGACAATCGCTCCTGCGGCGCGACGCCCAGTTCGCGCAGCACGGTCGCAAAGCCCAGGCCATGGAGCAGGCCGAAGCCGGCAACCACGGCCAACTGGCGGCGACGCTTGGACGGATCGTTCCCGTCTTCCTCCTTCGCACGGATCGCCTCCCGCGCCATGAAGGCGATGGACAGGGCGATCACCGCCTCCACCGGGGCACCGGCACGGTGACGATGTCGAAAAAGGCAAGCGCCAGACTGAGCGAATGACCAATGGTGAAGGTCGTCACCAGCGCCAGCAGGAAACGCCCGCGCGCCAGCAGACACAGGCACAGGACAAAGGCCAGATGGTCCCAGCCGCCCAATATATGGACAATCCCCTGCCAAGTATATTCCACCGCGATGACGGGCAGCGCGCGGGTGCGCGCCGCCGTCTCACCGATCGGCAGGGACAATGTGTCGCCATCGGGCTGCAACGCCTGCTGCACCCGCGCGCCGGTGGCGGTGGACAGGAAGGTGCCGCCATCGACGGCCCAGGGGGTGACGATGGCGTCATCCGCCGCCAGCGCCCGATCACAGGCGATGCCGATGGCGTAGCGGGTCATCACCGTTTCGGTCAGTTTCTCCCGGCTGGTTTCCCGGCATCCGTCGGGCAGGCCCAACGCCTTGTCGCTCGCAAGGACGGAGGGGACCGAAGCGCTGAGGTCGAAGCTGCCGGGGTCGATGCCCGGCTGGATCACGAAATCGCCGACGCGAAAGACGTCCGCCTGCGCCGGGACCGCACAGCCGACCGCCAGCATCAGGATCAGCAACAGCCGGCGCAGCATGTTATTGTTCCACCTTGATGCGGTATCCGGCCTCCAGCTTCTGCACTTCCTGCTCCACCAGCGCGCCGGTCTGCGCCGCCAGATAGTCCTGCTTCACCTGATCGCGCACATCGGTATAGGGCAGCATGGCGGATGGGCCGCGATCGCGCACGCGGGCGAAATGCCAGCCGCGCGTCGATTGCAGCGGGCCGATCCACTGGCCGGCCGGCGTCTTCTTGAGCGTGTCGAGGAAAGGCTGGCCAAACATGCCGCGCAGCATGGATTCGCCATAATCCTTCAGGTCATGGCCCATCCAGAAATCATCGCCCTTCACGCTGCCGCCCGATTGCAGCGTGGCGAGCAGCGCGGGCGCATCGCCGGGCTTTTGTTCGAAAAACACATGGTCGACCGACAGGCGCGGTTCGGCGCGATACAGATCGCGATGGCTGGCATAATAGCCCATCAGCTGATCCTCGCTGGGGTCGGCCGGCGCACCCGCAATCATGAAGCGGACCCGGTCGATCAGCCGCTGCTTGGTGGTCTTGTCGGTCATGTGCATGCCGCGCTCCACCGCTTCGCGGAACAGCAGTTCGTCGGCGACATAATCATGGATCAGCTTGGCCTTTGCCTGCGCATCGGGCTTTTTGCCGGCCATCATCTCATAATCGTCGGACAGGCTTTTCTGGACGGAAAGCGGGACGTCAATCTCCTGATGCCGGGCGCTGACCGCCCAGTAGAGCGCGAAGATCACGCCCGCGACGCAAAGGAAAACGATAAACGGATCACGGTCCGCCCAGCCGCGCAGCGACGGCAACAGTCCGCGCAGGGAAGTCATCACACGGCGCATCAGCGCAAACCCTTTCACACCCCGCCCGGCAGGCCGGGCGTTCCTGCCGTTTATGACGATCCATGGGGCGGCGCCCTCTACGTCAAATGACGCATGGGTGGGACGCTTGCGCCTCGCCCCTCCAGTTTACGGGAGGGGCGAGGCGCGCAAAAATCCTCAGTCCAGATTGGGCCGCAGATAGCGTTCGGCCGTTTCCAGGTCGATGCCGCGCCGCTGGGCATAATCTTCCAACTGGTCGCGGCCCACGCGGGCGACGCCGAAATATTCAGCCTGCGCATGGCCGAAATAAAAGCCGCTGACCGCCGCGGTCGGCAACATGGCGAAGCTTTCGGTCAGGGTCGCGCCGGTGGCGTGATGCGCATCCAGCATGTCGAACAAGATCGGCTTCAGGCTATGTTCCGGGCAGGCGGGATAGCCGGGCGCCGGGCGGATGCCGCGATATTGCTCCTTGATCAGCGCCTCATTGGTCAACTGTTCGCCCTCGGCATAGCCCCAGAGCGCGGTGCGGACATAATGATGCAGTCGCTCGGCAAAGGCTTCGGCCAGACGATCGGCCAGCGCTTTGAGAAGAATGTCCGAATAGTCATCGATCGCATTTTTGAACCGCGCCAGATGCGGTTCGATGCCGTGGATCGACACGGCGAAGCCGCCCATCCAGTCGCCATCATGGCTGATGAAGTCGGCGAGGCACATATTGGCCCGCCCTTCCCGCTTCTGGATCTGCTGGCGCAGCATCGGCAGGCGGACATGTTTTTCATCCTCGACATGGACGATGATGTCATCGCCTTCGCGGCGGCAGGGCCACAGGCCTGCCACGCCGCGCGCGGTCAGCCATTTGTCGTTGACGATCTTGTCGAGCATCTTCTGCGCATCGGCGAAGAGGCTGCGGGCGCTTTCGCCGACAATCTCGTCGTCCAGGATGGCTGGATAATTGCCCGCCAGTTCCCACGCGCGGAAGAAGGGCGTCCAGTCGATATAATTGACCAGATCCTTCAAATCCCAGTCCTTGAAGGTGTGAACGCCCGGCAGGCGTGGACGCGGCGCCTTCAGGCTCTCGTCAATTTCAAAGCCGTTGGCGCGGGCATCCTCGATGCTGACCAGCGCGCTTTGCCCCTTATTGGCGCGGGCGACACGGACATGCTCATAATCGTCCTTGGTCTTCTGGACGAAATCAGTCTTCTGCGTCTCGGAGACCAGCGCGGTGGCCACGCCCACGGCGCGGCTGGCGTCCAGCACATGGACGACCGGACCAGTAAAGGCTGGATCGATGCGCAGCGCGGTATGCACGCGCGAGGTCGTCGCCCCGCCGATCAGCAGCGGCATCGTCATGTTGGCCCGCTGCATTTCGGCGGCCACCGTCACCATCTCGTCCAGCGAGGGGGTGATGAGGCCGGACAGGCCGATCATGTCCGCGTCATGATCATTCGCGGCCTTGATGATGTCCTGCCAGGGGACCATCACGCCCATGTCGACCACTTCGAAGCCGTTGCACTGGAGCACGACGCCGACGATATTCTTGCCAATATCATGCACGTCGCCCTTCACGGTCGCCATGATGATCTTGCCCTTGCCCTTGGCGCCCGGTTCTTTCGCTGCCTCGATGAAGGGCAGCAGATGGGCGACCGCTTTCTTCATGACGCGGGCGGACTTCACCACCTGCGGCAGGAACATCTTGCCCGCGCCGAACAGGTCGCCGACCACGTTCATGCCGTCCATCAGCGGGCCTTCGATCACTTCGATCGGCTTGGCGGCGGCGAGGCGGGCTTCCTCGGTGTCTTCCACGACATACATGTCGATGCCCTTGACCAGCGCATGTTCCAGCCGCTTGGCGACGGGCCAACCGCGCCATTCCTGCGCGGCTTTCTCGGACGCGGCATCCTTGCCCTTGAAGGATTCCGCGAGCGCGACGAGGCGGTCGCCGGCTTCCGGATCGCTGTTCAGCAGCACATCTTCGCACGCCTTGCGCAATGCGGGGTCGATCGCGTCATAGACGTCGAGCTGCCCCGCATTGACGATCGCCATGTCCAGACCCGCCGGGATGGCGTGGTACAGGAAGACGCTGTGCATCGCCCGGCGGACGGGTTCGTTGCCGCGGAAGGAGAAGGAGAAGTTGGACAGGCCGCCCGAAATATGGACGTGCGGGCAGCGCTTCTTGATCTCGCGGCAGGCTTCGATGAAGTCGACGCCGTAGTTGTTATGCTCCTCGATCCCGGTCGCCACCGCGAAGATATTGGGATCGAAGATGATGTCTTCGGGCGGGAAACCGATCGTCATCAGCAGCTTGTAGGCGCGTTCGCAAATCTCGACCTTGCGGGCCTGCGTGTCGGCCTGCCCGGTTTCGTCGAACGCCATGACAACCACCGCCGCGCCATAGGCCATGCAGAGCCGCGCATGATGCAGGAAAGCTTCTTCGCCTTCCTTCATGCTGATCGAGTTGACGACGGGCTTGCCCGAAACGCATTTCAGCCCTGCCTCGATGACTTCCCACTTCGAAGAGTCGATCATCACCGGCACGCGGCTGATGTCCGGTTCCGACGTCATGAGTTTCAGGAAAGTGGTCATCGCCTCGACCGCGTCGAGCAGACCTTCGTCCATGTTCACATCGACGATCTGTGCGCCATTCTCGACCTGCTCGCGCGCAATGTCGATGGCCGCGGCATAATCGCCCGCCATGATCAGCTTCTTGAACTTGGCCGATCCGGTGACGTTGGTGCGTTCACCGATGTTGACGAAAGTGGCGGTCGATTGGGTGGTCATGATCTAGCTCGTCACCCCAGCGAAGGCTGGGGTCTCCCCGTGTTGAAGTGCGCCTCAGGAGGCACGAGATCCCAGCTTTCGCTGGGATGACGTTTATATATTAGGCCGCGATATGCATCGGTTCGAGGCCGGCGAGCCGGGTCACGACCTGCAATTCCGGCACCACGCGCGGCTTGTGGCCGGCCAGCGCCTTCGCCACCGCGCCGATGTGCGCAGGCGTGGTGCCGCAACAGCCGCCGACCATGTTGACCAGCCCTTCGTCCACCCAGTCGCGGATCAGCTTCGCGGTGGTTTCCGGCAATTCGTCATATTGGCCCAGTTCGTTTGGCAGGCCGGCATTGGGATAGGCCAGGATCAGTGTGTCGGCATTTTTCGACAGCTCGCTCAGATACGGGCGCAGCAAATCCGCGCCGAACGCGCAGTTCACGCCGATGGTCAGCGGCTTCAGGTGTCGCAACGAATACCAGAAGGCGTTGATCGTGTGGCCCGACAGGTTCCGGCCCGACATATCGGTGATGGTGAAGCTGAGCATCACCGGCACCGGGCGACCCGACGCCGCCTCCGCTTCCCGCGCGGCCATGCCGGCGGCCTTGGCGTTCAGCGTGTCGAAACAGGTTTCGATCAGCAGAAAATCGACCCCGCCCGCGATCAGCGCGTCGCACTGTTCGCGATAGTCGGCCTTCAGCGTGTCATAATCGACCTCGCGATAGGCGGGGTCGTTGACGTCGGGCGAGATGCTGAGCGTCTTGTTGGTCGGGCCGATCGAACCGCACACGAAACGGGGCTTGCCGTCCTTGGCTGTCGCCTTCTCGCAGGCCGCGCGGGCGATCTTCGCGGCGGCGACATTGATGTCCCACACCAGATGCTCGCAGCCATAGTCCGCCATCGCGATCTTGGTCGAAGAGAAGGTGTTCGTCTCGATCATGTCGGCGCCATTGTCGAGATAAGCTGTGTGAATGCCCTCCACGATGTCCGGGCGGGTCAGGCAGAGAAGATCGTTATTGCCCTTCTGGTCCTTGCTCAGGTCCAGATCGCCGCGATAATCCGCTTCGGTCAGGCCATGTTTCTGGATCGACGTGCCATAGCCGCCGTCGAAGATCAGGATCTTTTCCGCCGCCAGGGCGCGCAATTTCTGTTCAGCCGTCATAATCTTTCCCCTCGCCCCGTTCGGTTCGAGCCTGTCGAGAACCCTCGCGCTACCGGTTCTCGACAAGCTCGAACCGAACGGAGGGGGTGTCCAATCTTAAGCGTCTACCGCCACCTTGGGCCTTAAACCCAGCAGATGACAGATGGCATAGCTATGTTCCGCCCGGTTGAGCGTGTAGAAATGGAAATCGCGCACGCCGCCTTCATACAGCTTGCGGCACAGTTCCGCAGCGATCGTCGCCGACACCAGTTGCCGCGCGGAAGGGTGATCGTCCAGCCCTTCGAACAGGCGGCCCATCCATTGCGGCACATCCGTATTGCACATGGCGGCCATGCGCTGGGTCGCGGCGAAATTGCCCACCGGCATGATGCCCGGCACGATGTCCGCGCTGATGCCCGCCGCCAGCACCTTGTCCATGAAGCGGAAATAGGTTTCGGGCGCGAAGAAGAATTGCGTGATCGCGCGGGTCGCCCCGGCGTCCAGCTTGCGCTTCAGATTGTCGAGATCGCTCTGCGCGCTCGCGGCTTCGGGATGAACTTCCGGGTAGGCGGAAACGGAAATCTCGAACGGATGGCGCTGCATCAGCCCTTCGACCAGATCGGCCGCGCCGGTGTAGCCATCGGGATGCGGTTCGAACGTCCCGCCCGCTTCGGGTGGATCGCCGCGCAGGGCGACGATGTGGCGCACGCCTGCTTCCCAATAGGCATCGGCAATCTCGCCAATCTCGGCCTTGCTCGCGGCAACGCAGGTCAGGTGCGCGGCGGCGGCCAGCGGCGTTTCCTTGGCAATGCGCGCGACCGTATTATGGGTGCGTTCGCGCGTGGAACCGCCCGCGCCATAGGTGACGGACACGAATTTGGGCGCCAGCGGCGTCAGCGTCTCGATCGCGGACCAGAGCTGCGCCTCCATCTTCTCGGTCTTGGGCGGGAAGAATTCGAAGCTGACCTGGCAGTCGCCGGCCAGATCCGCATAAAGAGGGGTGGCGGGATCGTTCAGGGTCATGCGGAAATCCGTTCGTCGATGGGCAGGATGCGCGCCGTCCTGCGGCGCCCCAGCCAGAGTTGTACCGTCAGTTCCTGTCCGGGCAGCGTCTCCACCCGTTCCAGCGCCAGCCCCGCCGCAGCGAACCAGCTGTCCATTTGCTCGTCGGAAAAGCCGAGCCGCGCATGCTGATCGCGCGTGCGCAATTCTTCCCGTTCATGCGCGGCGAAATCGACGATCAACACCCGGCCGTCGTTGCGCGTCACCCGCGCGGCCTCGGCAATGACAGCCTCGGGCGCCTGCGCATAATGCAGCACCTGATGCAGCACCACCGTATCGGCGCTGTCCCGCTCCAGCGGCAAATCCAGAAAATCGCCCAGCAGCAGCGCATATTTGTCGCCAGCGTCCGGCGGCAGCTTGGTGCGCGCTAGACGGAGCATGTCCGGGCTGCGGTCCAGCGCGGTCACATGCGCGGCCGCATCGCCGAACAATTCGATGATCCGCCCGGTCCCGGTGCCGATGTCCAGCAGATGGCCGATCGGCTCGCGCGCCAGCAGCGCCCGCATCGCCGCTTCCACTTCGGCTTCGGCGACATGGAGCGACCGGATCGCGTCCCATTGTTCGGCATGTTCGGCAAAATAGGCTTCGGCCGCGCGCGCCCGGTCCGCGCGAACCGCCGCCAGCCGGGCAAGGTCCGCCGCCTGCCACAACGCTTCGCCGTCGGACGGCTCCAGACGATCGAACAGGGTCAGGAACGGCGCAACGCCGGCATCGCGGCCCAGCCGCAGAAACACCCAATTGCCTTCCTTGCGCCGATCGACCAGACCCGCCTCTGCAAGAATACGGACATGGCGCGACACGCGCGGCTGGCTCTGCCCCACGACCTGCGCGATTTCACCCACAGCCAGTTCCATCGCCCGCAGCAAATGGATGATGCGCAGCCGTGTCGGGTCGCCCAAGGCCCGGAAAATGTCGAGTGCCGCATGCATGGATGCGTCATATAAAGAAATCTTTATATACGTCAATGCCAGTGAATTTTCCGTGCATTTTTCGTCCATGATCCAGCAAAATGGCGGCGGCGCGGCCTTGCAGCTCTATGAATGGGATTGCCTTGCCCTTTCCAAAGCATTAGGAATCAACGGGCAGGCGCAATGGGGGGTGAGCTTTTCTCCGAGAGTGGTCTGCATTTTGTTTTTCTCAGAGAGGGGTTTTAACCCATGACCAAGTCGATTGCTCTTTCGCTCGTTCTCGCTGCTTCGCTCGGCCTGGCTGCTTGCTCGGGTGGCCATGAAAACGCCGCCAACAACGCTGCCAACGCCGCCGAGAACGCTTCGAACGCTGCCGACAACGCCATGAACGCTGCGCTGAACGCCGCCGACAACGCCGCCAACGCTGCGTCGAACGCGACCAACAACGCCGCGAACGCGATGTAATTTTCGCTTTACGCGAAAAAATTTCGAAAGGGGTCGCACCGGCAACGGCGCGGCCCTTTTCTTTTTGGCCCCGGCCCATTGGAGCATCGATCGATGACACGCATCCGCCTGTCCCTGCCACTGATTGCGGCGCTGGCGCTGGGCGCCTGCGGATCGGGGGATCAGGATGGCGTGGGTGGCGTCAGCGCAGGCGAAGCCAGGGCGCTGAACGAAGTGGCCGCGCGGCTGGATGCCCAGGCAGGCGCGGCACAAACGGATGCGCCAGCGCTAAATCCCGCCGCGACCACCGCTGTCCGAGCCGACCGGAACCGGATTGCGCCCCGGCCCCAAGGCCAGCCATGAAAAAAGGCCGCCCCGTGCGGAACGGCCTTTCCAGATCGGCATATTTGCCAGCTTAGCAGTTGCGATCAATCGCGCGGCCGGCCAGCGCACCCACGCCAGCACCGATGATCGCGCCGGTCGTGCCGTCGCCACGGCGGCCATAGCGGCCCGAACCCTTGCCGACTTCATTGCCCAACAGGCCGCCGGCGATCGCGCCGATGATGGTGCCGCCCGTGCCGTTATCCCGGCAGCGATAACCGCCGCGATAACCGCGATAGCCATTGTTGCGATAATAGCCGTCGCCACGGTAGCCGCGATAATAATCGCCGCGATAGCCGCGGTCATAACCGCCCCGGTAATAGTCGCCGCGATCGTAACCGCGATAATGGTCGCGCGCCATCGCCGGGGTGGCGGTGACGGCCAGCGATGCAGCGCCCATGGCCAGGGCCGCACCCATATTCACAAGAAACTTCATCTTCATGGCTTTGCTCCTCAATTGCCATCCTCTTGGGCGGCCGCTGAAAAGAACGGGATTGCCCATCGATTGACGCCGTTATGCCGGAGTCGATTTGAGCCAAGCCTGAATGGGGGTGACAGCCGCCGTTCAGACGCGATCAGCCGGCCACAATCCTGCTACATCCTGCCGAATATTCCTACAGGCCGACCTAAGCGTCTGTTTTTACCCGTTCTGCGTCCTGCCAGCTGATTTCCCCCTGCCCTGCGAATGTTCTATGGCGGGGAAGATGCAGCGAATCCTGATCGTCCTTGCCCTTGCGATTTTGCTGTTGCCGGCGCCCCATCCCAGCAAGCCGAAGGACGTGCGCGCCGGGGCTCTGCTCGTCACAGCGCGCGCGCTGCCGCTCAGCAGCGTCGATCCTGCGCTGCGGCGAGTGGGCGCTCTCGACTATCTGGGCGGATGGTCGTTGGAAAGCGACAATCCCGGATTTGGCGGCATATCCGCGCTGATCGCAACGCCACAGGGCGATGTGCTGGGCCTTAGCGATTCAGGCATATTGACGGGCTTTCATGTCGGCATGGGAGAAGCGCGCCGCCGCCCCTTCATCGCCCCGCTGCCGGTGCGCAGACAGGACCGGTTCCGCCCCTGGTGGTCATGGGATTCAGAATCGCTGACACATGACCCGGCAACGGACCGCTATTGGGTCGGCTTCGAACTGTTACAGGCGATCTGTCGCTATGGCCCCGGCTTTGCCCGGGTCGAAGCATGCCGCACCTGGCCGGAAATCATGGCCTGGCCCAAGACCGGATCGATCGAATCGCTCGCCCGCCTGCCCGACGGACGCTTCATCGTGATTGGCGAAATGGGCATGACGCAGGACGGGAAGCATGACAGCCTGCTCTTTGCCGGCGATCCGGCGGAACAGGACACCCCTGCCCCCATCCACATGCGCTATACGCCACCCAAAGGTTATCGGCCAACCGATGCGGTGGCGATCGACAGCCGCCATCTGCTGGTGCTCAATCGTCGACTGACGCTGGAGGATCTGTTCACCGCGACCATCGCCATCGTCGATCTGCCCGCGCGCATGACGCCGGGAACGGACTTGAAATCCCGCACGATCGCCCGACTTGCTCCACCCCTATTGGCCGACAATTTCGAAGGCCTGGCCGTGACGCGCGAACCGGGACGCACGATCATCTGGGTCGTATCGGACGATAATCACGAATTTTTCCAGCGCACATTGCTGCTGAAATTTGGCCTGCCAAACAGATTGCTGGAGGCAAGCTGAAGTCTCAGGCCCCGCGCATGGCGGACCTCGTCAGATTGCCTTGCAGAAACGCAGAAAGCGCCCGATCATCGACCGGGCGCTTACCGCTGTATCAAGACCTGTTCCCGCAGGAACAGCGCCTGCTTTTAGCCCTGGCGGGCCTTGAAGCGACGGTTGGTCTTGTTGATGACGTAGGTACGGCCGCGACGACGGATCACGCGGTTGTCCCGGTGGCGTCCCTTGAGCGACTTGAGCGAGTTGCGGATCTTCATGGCTATCGGCCTTTGATGAATCTGAATGTGGTCGAAAATCGAAGCGCAGCCCCTATGGGTGGAACGGCCCGGAGTCAAGGGCGCTCGACTCTCTTTTGCGCTCCGTTCATCCTTTATGCAGCAAGGGGATGGCTACAGGCGTTGGGAGGATTTACAGCCTCCGCGCCGTGTATTGCGTGAATGCCCCCTGGAGTCTCCCCCATGTCGAACATGTCGAAGCGCCTGATCCTCGCCGCCGCCCTCGCCCTTCCCCTGGCCGCCTGCGCGACCGCCGTGCCGCCGGTGGAGGTGACGCGCTTCCATGTCGAAAACCCGGCGCGATCGGGCAGCATCGCGGTCGAGGAAATGCCCGGCAACCCCGACATCAGCCTGGAATTTCGCACCTATGCGACCGCCGTGTCGCAGGAGTTCCAGCGGGTCGGCTTCACCGCAGCACAGGCCAATGCGCCAAGCGATTATGTCGCACTGGTCAGCTTCCGCCGCAGCTTCCGCCCGTCGGGCGTCGACCGCAGCAGCGACAAGCCGGTGAGCGTGGAAGTAGGCGGCGGGCTGGGTAGCGGCGGCGGCCGCCGGGGCGGCACATTCGGCGGCCTGGGCGTGGGCGTGGGCATCAACCTGTCGGGCAAGCCAAAGGACATCGTGACCACCGAACTCCATGTCCAGCTGCGCCGCCGCGCCGATTCGACCGCCGTGTGGGAAGGCCGCGCCACCACCGAGGCGCGTCAGGGCACGCCCGCCGCGCAACCGGGTCTGGCCGCGCAGAAACTCGCTGCCGCCCTCATCGGGGGCTATCCGGGTGAATCGGGGCGCACTATAACGGTCAAATGACCATCAGCATTTCCAGCGGCTTCGACAGCGGCAATATTCGCACCCTTTCCATCACCGACACTCCCGCCGGCGCCCGCGCCGAGCTGGAGATCGTGACGGATCATCAGAGCGACTTTTATCAGTGGTTCCATTTCCGCCTGGCCAATGCGGCCGGGCGCGAGGTGGAACTGGCGATCGTCAATGGCGGCGCGTCGGCCTATCCCGACGGCTGGCCGGGTTATAGCGCGCGGGTAAGCGAAGACCGCGAAAACTGGTATCTGGCCGACACCAGCTATGACAATGGCACGCTGACCATTCGCCTGACGCCCGACAGCAATGCGGTGTGGATCGCCTATTTCGCGCCCTATTCGATGGAGCGCCATCATGACCTGATCGCCTGGGCGGCGAGCCAGTCGGGCGTTGCCCATCGCGAACTGGGCCTGACGCTGGACGGTCAGCCGATGGACATGCTGACGATCGGCGACGGCCCCAAGCAGGTGTGGCTCTACGCCCGCCAGCATCCGGGCGAATCGATGGCCGAATGGTGGATGGAAGGCGCGCTGGAGCGGCTGTGCGACGAACAGGATCCGGTCGCCCGACTGCTGCGACAGAAAGCGACGATCCACCTCGTCCCCAATATGAACCCGGACGGCAGTCGTCGCGGCCATCTGCGCACCAATGCGGTGGGCGTGAACCTGAACCGCGAATGGCATGAGCCATCGGCGGACAAGAGCCCCGAAGTGCTGATGGTGCGCAATGCGATGGATGCCACCGGCGTCGATTTCGCCATGGACGTGCATGGCGACGAGGCGATCCCGGCCGTCTTCATCGCCGGGTTTGACGGCATCCCGTCGATCACCGCGAAGCAGAGCGAGCTGTATCACCGCTATCGCGACACGCTGGCGGCGCGCACGCCCGATTTCCAGACGCGGCTGGGCTATCCCGTCGCGGCGGCCGGCAAGGCGAACCTGTCCATGTCGACCAATCAGGTCGCCGAACGCTTTGGTGCGGTCGCGATGACGCTGGAAATGCCGTTCAAGGACAATGATGACCTGCCCGACGCCGATTATGGCTGGTCGCCGGCCCGGTCGATCCAGCTGGCCAAGGATTGCCTGGCCGTGCTGGCGGAGATGATCGAGGATATTTGAGGCAAATCACCCCACCTCCGTTCACTTCGCGCGAACGGAGGTGGGGTGAAGAGCATCACTTCCAGTCGAAGGGCAGCGGCGCCTCACGGAAGGCGAAACGGTCGAGATGATCGGCGACCACCTGCTTGAACCGCTCGATGTCGGCCCCTTCGTCCGGCTCCAGCGTCACCACCAGAGCCTCCGGCGTCGCCGCCATGCGGATCGGCCCCATGGGAAAGGCGATGACACCCTGTTCGGGGGTGAAATCCGTTTCGAACTTGTGGCTCCAATGCTTGCAGAGCTGCTGAAGATAGCGGCTCCCGCTGGTGGTCGGCACGGTTGCGGTCAGGGTCATATTACAGCCTTTCGATCTTGTTGACGGCTTCGTCGATCAGGGCGGCGACGTCGAACATGGTCTGGTTATCGGCCCCTTCCTTTTCAAGGCGTTGCTGAATGGCGAAGCGCAGATTGTGCATCGCGCGACGCACTGGCCCGCCATCGACCCGCTCGGCCTTGCGCGCCAGATGGGACAGGCGCTCCAGCGCCATGTCCAGCGCCTCCCGACGCTCGTCGATCAGCGCCCTGCCGGCGTCGGTAATGGCGAAGCGCTTGCGGCTGCCGCCGCCCGGCTGTTCGGCAATCAGGTCCATTTCCGACAACAGGGTCAGCGTCGGATACACGACGCCCGGGCTGGGCGCATAGGCTTCGCCCGACAGCGCCTCGATCGCGCGGATCAGTTCATAGCCATGGCGCGGTTCGTCCGCGATCAGCTTGAGCAGGATCAGCCGCAGCGCATCATTATCGAACAGCCGCCGCCGACCGCCGCCGCCACGACCACCTCTGCCGCCGCCGCGCAGGCCATCGTCACCAAAGGGATCGCCGCCGAACGGGCCACCGCGGCCACGCCCAAAACCATCGGGAAAAGCGAAGCGGCCATGCCCGTGATGATGGCCGCCATGGCGGCCGTGAAAATTATGGGGGAAACGCATTATGTGCTCTTTCATATGTGTCATGATGTTTTTCGATATATCTTAAAAGCGTGCGGCGTCAAGAGTTGCGATATATCTTATTTGTCATTCCCGTTTCATCGTGCCCGCGCAGAACGGGATTGTTATTGCGATCGATTATCGGTAGCAAGCCTGCCAAATTGGAATTTGGGGGTCATCATGCTTCGTTTCGACACCAGTCTCACCACCGCGACGGCGCTTTGCGCGATCGTCTTTGCCACCGCATCGCCGGCCATGGCGCAACAGATCGATTCGGCTCCGCAAGATGGAGATAGCGGCCCGATCGTCGTCACCGCCGCCCGCACCCTATTGCCGCCAAGTGCGCTGCCGCTGACCATCGACCTGATCGACAAGCAGACGTTGGATCAGCAAATCGCCATTTCCGGCTCCGTCACCGACGCCGTTTCCACCCTGACGCCCAGCTTTTCGCCAACGCGCGGCAAATTGTCGGGCGCGGGCGAAACGCTGCGCGGACGATCGCCGCTCTACGCCATCAACGGCATTCCTCAGTCGACCCCGCTGCGCGACGGCAGCCGCGACGGCTTCACCATCGATGGCTTCTTCATCGACCGTGTCGAGCTGATTTACGGCTCCAACGCCTTGCAGGGCATTGGCGGCACTGGCGGCATCGTCAATCAGGTGACGGTCGGCGCGCCCAAGGAAGAGGGCGTCAGCGGCCGGGTGCTGGTGCAGGGATCGGCCAGCGACCGTTTCGACGGCGACGGCTTTGGCGGCAAGGCGGCCGGGCTGGTCCAGTATAAAGCGGGGGATTTCGACGCCACCGTCGGCGCCTCCTACGAAAAGCGCGGCGCTTTCTACGATGCGCGCAACCGCCGCATCGGCATCAACCTGACGCAGGGGGAGACGCAGGCGTCGCAGACCACTGATTTCTTCGCGCGACTGGGTTACGCCGTCGGCGACACCGGCCGGCTCGACCTGATCCTCAATCGCTATGAGTTGAAGGGCGATGGCGACTATGTGCCGCGCGCCGGCAGCCGCGCCAACGGCTTGCCGACAACCGCCGTCAAGGGCGACGCGCCCGGCACGCCCGGATCGAACCGCGTCGAAAGCGCCTCCCTCTCCTACATCGACAGCGACGTGGCTGGCGGCAATCTCGTCACCCAATTGTTCTTCAACCGCAGCCGCGACATTTTCGGCGGCGAATTTGCCGCGATCGCGACCTTCCAGGACCCCAGCATCGCGCCGGTCGGCACCTTGTTCGATCAGTCGCAGAACCGGTCGCGCAAGATTGGTGGCAAGATCAGCTATGAACGCGCCCTTCCCGGTTTCGAGGCGCTGACGACCACGGTCGGCCTGGACGTCCTGTTCGACAAGACCGAACAGCGACTGATGGTCACGGATCGCGTCTGGGTGCCGCCCAGCGATTTCCGCTCCATCGCCCCCTTCGCGCAGGCGAACCTCAAGATCGCCGACGGATTGCTGCGCGTGGCGGGCGGCGCGCGCTGGGAAAATGTGCAAGTGAAGATCGCCGATTTCCACACCCTCGCCTCCACCACCGCGCCCAATTATGGCGGCGTCGATGTCGACGGCGGCAAGCCCAAATTCTCCGACGCGCTGCTGAACGGCGGCGTCATTCTGGAGCCGCTCAAGGGCATCCGCGCCTATGCCAGCTATGCCGAGGGCTTCACCATGCCCGATGTCGGCCGCGTCACCCGGTCGATCGGCGTCGCCGGCGTCAACCTCGACGATTATCTCGACATCAGCCCGATCGTCTCCAACAACCGCGAAATCGGGCTGGAGGTGAAGCGCGGCCCGATCGATGCCAGTGCCACCTATTTCTGGTCGTCCAGCGACAAGGGCCAGATTTTGATCGCACAAGGCGACGGCATCTTCACCGTGCAGCGCCAGCGGGTCGAGATCGAAGGACTGGAGATCAATCTGGGCGTACAGACGCCGCTACCGGGCCTCAAACTGTCCACCGGCTATGCCCATATCAAGGGCCGCTATGACAGCGACAGCGCCAATCCCGACGGCATCGTCGATACCGATCTGGACGGCACCAACATCTCGCCCGATCGCCTGAACGTCGCCGCCAATTACAGCAGCGGCCCCTTCTCGGCCCGGTTGCAGAGCCAATTTTATCTGGCGCGCAATTTCCATGGCAAGGCGAACCCGGATCGGCGCAATAATTTCGGCGGCTATAATGTCACCGACGCCTATCTGCGGTATGACACGGCATCAATGGGCGGCGTCTATCTCAGCGTCCAGAATCTGTTCGATAAATTCTATATCGACTATAATAGCGACACGCGCCTGCCCAACGACAATCTGGCCTTCTTCGCCGGGCGCGGGCGGCTCTTTACTCTGGGTTGGGACTATCGCTTCTAACGGCGAATGGGCGGGTTCAGGCCCGCCCATCCCGTGTCTTCAGAGCGACGCGAAATCGATCGGCGCGTGCCGGTCGAGCGTGCGGCTTTGATCCTCCAGCGGATATTTGAGACCGCTGGCGCAGTTGAACAGCACCGCCCGTTCGTCGCGACCGATCAGTCCTTCGTCGAGCGCGCGCTGATAGGCCGCCAGCGTCGCCCCACCTTCCGGACAGAGCAGCAGCCCGTCGTCGCGCGCCACATCACGCACCGCCGCCGCGATCGCCGCGTCCGACACCGCCAGCGCCGCGCCGCCGCTTTCCCGCACCGCGCGCAGGATCAGGAAGTCGCCCACCGCCTTCGGCACGCGAATGCCCATGGCGATGGTCTGCGCATCCTCCCAGCGTTCGGCAAATTCCACGCCCTGCTCGAACGCGCGGACCATCGGCGCGCAGCCTTCGGCCTGCACCGCAAACATCTTGGGCCGCTTCGACCCGATGAAGCCGACCTTCTCCAGCTCATCGAACGCCTTCCACATGCCGATGAGGCCGGTGCCGCCGCCGGTGGGATAGAAGATCGCGTCGGGCAATTCCCAGCCAAGCTGCTCGGCCAGTTCCAACCCCATCGTCTTCTTGCCCTCGATCCGGTAGGGTTCTTTGAGCGTCGAAAAGTCGAACCAGCCGCGTTCCTTGGTGCCCTGCCCCACGATGGCCCCGCAATCATCGATATAGCCGTTGACGCGATAGACCCGCGCGCCCTGCGCCGCGATTTCGCGCACATTCACTTCGGGCGTGTCGGCCGGGCAGAAGATCACCGATTCCATGCCCGCCACAGCGGCATAGGCGGCCAGCGCAGCACCGGCATTGCCGTTGGTCGGCATCGCCACCTGCGTCACGCCCAGTTCCTTGGCCATGGAAACCGCCATGACCAGCCCGCGCGCCTTGAACGATGCGGTCGGCAACCGCCCCTCATCCTTGGCCAGCAGATGCGCGCCGCCCAGCCGCTGCGCGGTGCGCGGCAGCGGAATGAGCGGCGTCGCATTTTCGCCCAGGCTGACGATGTTGGAGGTTTGCCGCACCGGCAACAATTCGCGCCAGCGCCACAGGTCCATCGGCCGCGCGGCTAGGGCTTCCTTGGTCAGCGTGGCCCGCACGCCATCCAGATCATAGCGCACCAGCAGCGGCTTGCCCGCCGCCGACAGCCCATGCAGTCGATCCGCTTCATAATGCTCGCCGGTCAGCGAACATTCGAGATGGGTTACGAAGGTGGGACGGTCGGTGGTGAGGTTGAGGTCGTGGCGCATGAAAATCCCGTTCGTTCCAGGCCTGTCTTTTTCCCGTCCCTCTCAAAAGAAGGAACAGGGCTTCGACAGGCTCAGCCCGAACGGGTTGAGAAGATTAGTCCGGCTTCTTCGCCACGCTGACCATGGCGGGGCGCAGCAGGCGGTCCTTGATCATGTAGCCGGCCTGCATTTCGACCAGCACGGTGCCCGGTTCGGCATCGGCCGACGGGAGTTCCATCACCGCCTGATGCTTGTTCGGGTCGAGCGGCTGGCCGACCGATTCCAGCTTGGTCACGCCGTTGCGGCCGAACACGCTTTCCAGTTCGCGGCCGGTCGCTTCCAGCCCGACGACCAGGCTCTTGAACTTGTCATCCTCGCGCAGGTCGGCGGGGATGGCCGCCAGCGCGCGGCTCAGATTGTCGGCCACCGACAATATGTCGCGGGCGAAGGCGGTCGACGCATAGGCGCGCGCGTCCGCCAGTTCCTTTTCCAGTCGGCGACGCACATTCTGCGTGTCGGCATGGGCGTAGAGAATATCCTGCCTGGCGGTGGCGAGTTCCGCCTCCAGCGCGGCGATCTTCTCGGCAACGGGGTCTGCTGCGGGCGCGGCATCCTCGGGCAACGCATCCACGACTTCTGTGTTTTCGATAGTGTCTTTGTTTTCGCTCATCTCATCAATCTCGATAGCGTCTGTGCTGTGAAATCCACCATGGGGATCACCCGCGCATAGTTCAAGCGTGTGGGGCCGATCACGCCGACCACGCCGACGACCCGGCCGTCCGCTCCCCGGTAGGGCGCGGCTATGACCGAAGAACCCGACAGGGAAAAGAGCTTGTTTTCCGAGCCGATGAAGATTTTGGTCGCGCTGCCCGCCAATGCGCCGCGCAGCAGGTCCAATATTTCCTGCTTGCCCTCCAGCTGCTCCAGCAATTGCCGGGCGCGCTCCAGATCGGCGGCGGCACTGTCGTCCAGCAGATGCGACTGGCCGCGCACGATCAGCACCGGGCGATCGTCCGCATCATGCGACCAGATGGCCAGGCCCCGCGCCGCCAGATCGCGCGCGCTGTTGTCGAGCGCGTGGCGCTCCAGTTCCATCTCCCGCGCCAGCGCCTCACCCGCCTGTCGCAAGGTCAGGCCGCCAAAGCGCGCCGACATGAAATTGGCCGCTTCGTTGAGCGCGATCGGGCTGACCCCTTCGGGCAAGTCCAGCACGCGATTTTCCACCGACCCGTCCTGCCCCACCAGCACGGCCAGCGCCTGCCGCGCGTTCAGCGGTACAAAACCGAACTGCCGCAACACCGGCTCGCGCTTGGGCACCATGACGATGCCGGCGCAGGCCGAAAGACCGGAAAGTGTCGCGGTGGCGGCGGACAGGGCTTCCTCGATCGGGCCGTTTTCCACAATCCCCGCCTCGATCGCGCGCCGTTCCTCAGGCGATGGCTCGGCCGCCTGCATCATGCCGTCGACGAACAGGCGCAGCCCCGTTTCGGTCGGCATGCGCCCGGCCGAGGTATGCGGCGCGGCGAGCAGGCCCAGTTCCTCCAGATCCTGCATGACGTTGCGGATCGAGGCCGGCGACAGGCTCAAGGACGCCATCTTGCTGATGGTGCGCGATCCCACGGGCAGACCCGTTCCCAGATAGCTTTCCACCACCAGGCGAAACACGTCGCGCGCGCGATCATTCAGTTCGGAGATGGGCGTGATCGACATAATGTCTATCTAGGCAAGAGCGCGCATAGGCTCAAGGCGCGACCGCCTTGGGATTGAGCATATGCTGGACGTCGAGGATCTTGGGCACCGAAGCGATCGCCACGCGCAGCTTGCCATATTGCGGGTCCATGCAGCCCGACTGATAGTCCAGCCGCGTCGTCGCCTGCCCCGGACGGGTCCATTCGACGCTGTAGCTCGGCATATCGGTGGCGAAACGCTCGCAATTCTTGCCATGGGTGATGGTCTGCGTCGTCCCCGCCGCCGGGCGATGCGGGGCCAGGGTCGCGACCAGTTTGCGATATTGCGCCCGCGTCACGGTGAAGCGCGTCGGCCCGGGCACCGATGTATAGCGTTCCGGCGTCAGCAGCCCTGCCCCATCGGGCGACACCTGCACCGTATAGGTCGGGCACGCGCCAAAGCAGCGCCCGGCGGTAAAGCGGATCACGTCCCCCGGCGCCTTGGGCGGTTCCAGCCCTTCCTGCTCTGCCATACACCCCGCCAGCGCGAACAGCGCGGCCAGACCCAAGATTTTTATCGTCATAACGCCTCTTATCGTCCAATTCCCGCGCTGGACACTGGCAAGTGTCGTCTTCGGACGCTAAGCGCCGCTTTAAGTGCGCTGTCTGGCGCATTGGCGGCCATTCCCGCCACCTGACCGTTTTCGGAGAAATATTATGCGTCCTTCCGGCCGCGCGCCCGACCAGATGCGCGACATCACCATGGAACCCGGTTTCACCATCCACGCGGAAGGTTCGTGCCTCGTCAGCTTCGGCGACACGCGCGTCCTCTGCACCGCCTCCATCGAGGAAAAGGTGCCTCCCTTCCTGCGCGGCAAGGGGTCGGGCTGGGTCACGGCTGAATATGGCATGCTGCCCCGCGCCACTCATACCCGCGGCAGCCGTGAAGCGGCCAAGGGCAAGCAGTCGGGCCGCACCCAGGAAATCCAGCGCCTGATCGGCCGCTCGCTGCGCACGATCGTCGACCTGAAGAAGCTGGGCGAGCGCCAAATCGTGGTCGACTGCGACGTGATCCAGGCCGATGGCGGCACCCGCACCGCTGCCATTTCGGGCAGCTGGGTCGCGCTGCGCATCGCCGTCGACAAGCTGCTGGCTTCCGGCGCGCTGACCGAAGACCCGATCATCCAGAAGGTCGCGGCGATCAGCTGCGGCATCTACAACGGCACCCCCGTCCTCGACCTCGATTATGCCGAGGACAGCAATGCCGAGACGGACGCCAACCTGATCCTGACCGGCGACGGCAAGTTCGCCGAAGTGCAGGCGACGGCCGAAGGCGCCGCCTATGACGAGGAAGAGCTGCTCCGCCTGCTCCGCCTCGCCCGCATCGGCTGCGCGAAGATTTTCGCGGCGCAGGATGTGGCGACGGGTCGCTAATTTATATCCGTTCGCTTCGAGCGAAGTCGAGAAGCGGATAGCGCATTTGTGCGTTTCTCGACTACGCTCGAAACGAACGGCACAGGGTAGTGAAAAATGAGCGACGAATTCGGACAGGAACAGGCGATCCGCAAGCTGAAGCCCGGCAAGCTGGTGATCGCCAGCCATAATGCCGGCAAGGTGCGGGAAATCGCCGCTTTGCTCGGCCCCTATGGGATCGAGCCGATTTCCGCCGGGTCGCTCGACCTGCCTGAGCCGGAAGAGACCGGCACCACCTTCATCGCCAATGCCGAATTGAAGGCGATGCAGGCCGCAGACCTGTCTGGCCTGCCCGCGCTGGCCGACGATAGCGGCCTGTGCGTCGAGGCGCTGAACGGCGATCCGGGCCTCTTCTCCGCCCGCTGGGCCGGTCCCACCAAGGATTTCGGCATGGCGATGCAAAAAGTGTGGGACGGCGTGGAAGCCAAGGGGCCGGATGCCGGCCATGGGGCCCATTTCATCTGCGCCCTCGCCCTCGCCTGGCCCGACGGCCATGTCGAAGCCTTCGAAGGCCGCGTCGATGGCCTGCTCGTCTGGCCGCCGCGCGGGCAGAATGGCTTTGGCTATGACGCGATGTTCCAGCCGCTGGGCCATGACATCAGCTTCGGCGAGATGGACCCGGACGCCAAGCACGCCATGAGCCACCGCGCCGATGCCTTCGCGCAACTGGTAAAGGCGGTTTTCTAGGCGATGTGGGCAGCGTCATCCCTCCTCTCTGCCTGACAATGGCTATGCGGGAGTCATGCCTGCCTGTCCTACAGGATGGATTTCCGTGACGCTATAATCGGTTCCTTCGATTGTCAGCAATAAGACGCGCTGCAAGCAGCTTCGCTTCGGCACAGCAAAAGCGACATAAAGCGACAAATCCGCACGCATTTTGCGGTGCTTTTGTCGCTTTATCGTCAGAGCAACGCGATCAGAAGTCCATGCCGCCTACCATCCCGGCGCAGCCTTCAACTGCGCCGAATCGATATGCCAGCGCAATTGCGCCGGCGACGCGCCATCCACGCCATTGACGCGGCGGACGACATAGTCGCCGACGAAGCGCTGGCGCGTGCCATCCTGTAACTGCGCATCGACCGCTACCGGCACCGTCTGATAAACGGATCCTGCGCCAGCATCGCCCGGCTCCAGCCTGCCGATCGTCACCCGCGTCGACCGGGTCTGCATAAAGCCAGCCTCGAACTGCGCCAGCGTCTGGCCGGGGCGTCCATCCTCGCCCCACTGGCTCCAGGCCGTGACATAGTCACGCGCGTTGATGGCGGAATAATAGCGCGACACGACCGCAGCGGCCGCCTCCATGCTCCTGGGCGCGGGCGTGCATCCGGGCATCGGATCGCCCTTCCCGTCGAACAGGGCGCAACTGCGCGCAATCTCATCCTCGATCATCGCGCAGCTATTTGCGACATTGCAGGGCGGCCGGGTGGCCGGCGAGACATTGCGACAAATCGCCGCCCGCTTTTGCGCCGCCGCCGATCCAATGTCCGCCACGCAGGACAGAGGCTGGCTATCCGACGCTGGCAGCGCAGCCGGTGTTGTCGCGGCTGGAAGCGCGACAGTGGCGGATGCGACCGCATTGGCGGCCGCACCCTTGCCGGGACTATCCGTCGCTTTGGGTTGCGGCGGTGCGCCACAGCCGGTCAGACCGATCAGCAGGCAGCTTGCGGCTATGTGCCGGACAGACATGGCATTCTCCTTCATCACAACAGGAAGAATGCCGATGGTCGCCGGAAATATCCGCCTGGGCCTATTTCGCGGCGCTCGCCACGACGGTTTCAGCAACCGGCAGCGGCGTTACCGCCGGGGTCGACGGCAGCGGCAGCGGCTCATCGACGTCGAGCGGCCCCTTCCCAAAGGCGTTGCCCGCCGGGAAATAGCGGCAGACCAGATAATCATATTGCGCGCCTTCGCCCAGCGCGCAGCCGACCTGCTTCGTGCCGCGCCAGATCATCTGGGTGTAATGGCCGACATCCTGCCAGCGGCCGGTGCTGCTGAGATTGGGCAGCTTGCCTTCGACCCGAAACAGCTTGCGCTCGTCCAGAAAGGCTTCGATCATTACCTGATAGCCATAGAGGCGATGCGGCCCCATCCAGAGATTTTCGCCGCTGGGGATCGTCCGGCCGCCGCGCGGCGAATGACGGAACAGGCCGGTTTGCGCCATTTCGGCGGCATAGCGCGCCGCGTCTGCGGCCAGCGCGTCGTCCCACTCCAGCACCGGCACGCCCAGCGCCGTCCGCTCGCCATTATGCAGGTTCAGCACGATGGCGCGCAGCAGATCAGGCCCGCGCGGCGCCTCCTCCATGCCATAATAGGCTGCCGGCATGACGACGCTTGCCGCGACCGCGGCGGCCGGCCCGGCAGGCGCCGTCGCAGCCTCCGGTTCGGCTGCTGCTGCAACGCTGCTCGCCAGCAGCGCCAAGGCCGCCAATGTCTGCGCAGACCATAGCCGCGCACGCAAAAAGTCTCTAGAGCCGCCCCCAGCCATGGCCTCTTTACCCCCCGCATCTCCGCCGCCCCCCGGCGACGCGCAAGCCTTATACATTCATTGGCCCTTTTGCGTATCGAAATGTCCCTATTGCGATTTTAACAGTCATGTCCGCGACAGCGTGGATACGGACGCATGGCAGGCGGCGCTGCTGGCCGACATGGCGCATGAAGCCGCACTGACCGGAGGACGCCCGCTCTCCTCCATCTTCTTCGGTGGCGGCACCCCGTCACTGATGCCGCCCAGGCTGGTCGAGGCGCTGTTGGCGGCCGCGGAACGGCATTGGGGCTTCACCCCGGACATGGAGATCACGCTGGAAGCCAACCCCAATTCGGTCGAGGCGGCGCGTTTTGCCGACATTGCCGCTGCCGGGGTCAATCGCGTGTCGCTCGGCCTTCAGGCGCTGGACAATGAAGCGCTCCATTTCCTGGGCCGCGCGCATGATGTGGACGAAGGACTTGCGGCGCTGGCGACGGCGCAATCCGTGTTCGGCCGGGTCAGCTTCGACCTGATCTATGCCCGTCCCGATCAGAGCGAGGCCGACTGGGAAGCGGAACTGGCCCGCGCCCTTTCCTTCGGCACCGGGCATCTCTCGCTCTACCAACTCACGATCGAACCGGGGACGCGCTTTGCGACGCTGGTGGCGCAGGGCAAGCTGACGCCAGCCGACCCGGACCATGGCGCCACCCTCTATGAACTGACGCAGGCGATGACGGGTGCGGCGGGCATTCCCGCCTATGAAATCAGCAATCATGCCCGGCCGGGACAGGAAAGCCGGCATAACCTGACTTACTGGCGCTATGGCGACTACGCCGGGATCGGGCCGGGTGCGCATGGTCGGCGCGGCGGCATGGCGACGATGCGGCACAAGAAGCCGGAAAACTGGATGGGGGCGGTGGCGCGAAATGGCCATGGCATGCAGAGCGAGGATGCGCTGATCCCAGAGGATCGCGCGCGAGAGGCGCTGCTGATGGGATTGCGGCTGGGCGAAGGCGTGGACCTTTCGCGCATTGCCGCCTTGTCAGGAGTCCGGGCCGACCGGCTGGTTGATGAAAGGGCGATTGCGCAACTGACCAATCTGGGCCTCATCCGCCTGACCGGCGCGCATTTGCAGGTGGCGCCGGCCGGGATGTTGTTGCTGGATGCGATCCTGCCAGAGGTGGTGGCGATTTAGGGTTGTTCGCTGCGCAATTCGGCAATGGACTGGTCGATTTCGCGCAGCGCCTCGGCGCGGGCTTCTGCGGGCATGCTGCCATTGGCCGCAATCTGGGCGCGGGCGGAACGCAGCCCATTGATCGCGGCGACATGGGCGGTGCGGGCGATGCGATCGGCGCGGGCCGCATCCATGTCAGCCTGACGGGCTGCACGATCGGCCTGGCGTTCCGCGCGTTGCGCCGCGATCTCCGCCTGCCATTCCGCCTGACGCGCCGCGCGTTCCGCCTGTTGCCCGGCGCGTTCGGCCGCGCGTTCTATGCCGGCCTTGCAGATGCGGACACGAATGTGGCGACGGCCATTGGCATCCACCGTTTCGCTGCGGGTCGTACTCTGCTTGCCAGCGTCGCAGCCTTCGCGCACATCCACCACCGGCACCATGCGGGCGATGTCTGCTTCGGTCGGGATGCGATGCGTTTCCACCCGGCCGTCGGCATGGGTTACGGTGATGCGGCCCTTTTCGCTCCGCACGGTGACGGGTGGCATCGGCGGAACGGGCGGAACCGGGGCGATAATGTCGGCAGCCGGCGGAACGGAGGCAAGCGGCGTCGGCGGAGCGGGAGGCGGCGCCACGTCCGCCACGGGATCAGCCGCAGGCACGGCCGGGACAGCGGGCACAGCGGCGATGGCGGGAATGCTGGCCTGCGCCGGCTGGGCGACCAGATCGGTCAGGCGGGCGAAGTCCGCTCCCTCCATCTTGTCGGTGATTGCCGCCATTTGCTGCGCGGCGCGGCTGCCCGATGCGGTGAGCGCCAGACCGGTGGCGGTGACGAGTGCGACGGCGGCCATGCCCCAGCTGATACGGCGGAGCGACATGTCATGATTGGACAGCATTTTCAGCCTCCCCTTAAGAGCGTTGATGCGGGTAAGATGGCAGGCGGCGGCAAATTGGCGGCCACCGGCGGCCTTCAATATGGCGCGGCCATAGGCATGGGCCTGATCCCGGCCGTAAAGCGACAGGACACGCGCATCGCAGGCGGTTTCCTGATCGGCGCGATAGGCGCGATAGGCGATCCAGGCGACCGGATTGCACCAGTGCACCGCCAGCAACAGCAGAGCGATCATGTTCGCGGTCAGATCGCCACGTTCATGATGCGCCCGTTCATGGGCGATCGCCATATCCTGTTCCTGCGCATCATAGCGCAGGGCGAAATCGGCAGGCAGAACGATGAAGGGCCGGAAGATGCCAAAGGCCAGCGGTCCCGACGCCTGCGGACTGGTGATGATGCGGATGCGCCCTTCTTCCCCGATCGGCGTCATGCCGCGCAGCATATGGCGGCGAAAACGGACATAGCCCACCGCCTGCACGATCAGGAAGGCGACCATGCCGATGAACCAGACCGCAATGCCGATTTCCAGCCAGGGCATGGACGGGGCGGCGGCCTCCATCGGCGCGGCGGCGGGCATGGCCAGCAGATCAGCCAGCCCCGCCTGATCCACCGCCTGATGCAGCGGCGAAGGATCAAGCTCTTCCGGCAGCGCCGGCATCAGCATGCGGGCCAGCGGCAGCGCCCAGAGCATATAGGCCGCCCCCGCCCCCAGCCAGCGAGCCACCGGGCGGCGCAGCATCATCACCAGCGCCATCAGCAATGTCGTGGCGATCAGAGTTTCGGCGATCCAGACGCTCATGATTTCAGCCCTTTCAGGATTTCCTCAAGCTCGGCGATATCGTCCGCCGTCAATTGATCCTGGCTCGCCAGCTGGGCGACCAGCGGCGACACCCGGCCGCCGAACAGACGGTTCACCAGCCGGCCTGATTCGCCCGCGACATAATCTTCCCGCGCCACCAGCGGGCGGTAGAGGAAACGGCGGCCATCCTGATCGGCGGCGATCACATCCTTGGCCATTAAACGGGACAGCAAAGTCTTGACGGTCTGGAGGCTCCAGTCGCGGCCGGCGGCCACACGATCGGCAACATCATTGGCGGTCTGCGGCGCGGCTTCCCACAGCGCCTCCATCACCACCAGTTCTGCTTCGCTGATCTTCTCGCTCACCTGTCTTCACCCGACTCAATCATCTATCAACCACAACTGTAGTTGCACCGATTACAGATGTAGTCAATAGCGGTCCGCAACGATGGAGCGGTTACGTCAGATGATGGAAAAAGATTGCCCAGGGATGACATGCCTAAGCCCGCACCCGCCCTACGTCCGAAACACTGGGCGGATCCGCTATAACCAAACCATCTAATGAAGGCGACGATTATCTGTCCGCGCTGTCTTGTACTTGCAGCCTAGACAGAACGTCCGAAACGGCGCGCGGCTCTGGCCCGAAAGGTCACGCCGAAGCGTTTGATTTTGACAACCGATCAGATCGGAATATCACACAATCAGGCACCCACATGTCCCGATGCAAAATCCCCGGAACCGACGTCCGAAACGCCTGTGGGCTGCATCGTTCATATCGCAGGAACGACAATGAAGCAATCCGTTCAGCCGAGGGCTCGCTACAGCCGCAATTGTCGGAAATGCTTACAAAGTTTGCCGACTGCTTGGCAGCGTTAACCTTTGCATCTCGCAGTATCGCGCAAGTGGGCCATTCTGGCATGGCAATTGCGTCATAATCGGCATTCCCACCGTTCAACTACCGGGGGATGCAGGCGGCCTCCGCTGCGCATCCCCCACCCGGTGGCGGCCTGCGATAATCAGCCCTCGATCAGGTCCAGATAGGCGACGACGTCGTTGTCCGTTGCCAGAAACAGGCCATCCTGCACTTCGGCAGGCTGCTGTTCGGCGACATGCAACGCCTGGCTCAAAGGGCCATACATGATGGTCATAGCCGCCCCGTCATCGCCCAGATGATAGAGGCGCACTGTCGCGCTGTCATAAGTGGTTCGCATGGGCCGATCCTATCAGATCGGCGCGGCCAAGTCAGCGCCGATCCTTGACCTTCATGGATGGCGCCAGTTCGTTCGCGCCGATCTTCACCGGATCATCGGTGAAATTGGCGACGAATGTGGAGCCGCGCGCCAGTCCAGGCACGAAGCCAGCCTTGTTGCCCTCAATCACCAGTCCGGCGCTCGAATGTTCGCGGCCCTCCGGCGCGACGGTGATGAAGGCGGACCAGTTATCTTTGTCCTTGCCCTGCACCATGTCATTGCCGCTGATCGTGCCGCTCGCGCCGTTGGACAGATCGATCATATAATTGGTCAGCTTGCCACCACTGTCGTCGAAACTGTTGCCGCTGATGGCGACGCGCGCGGTGCGGGTTTTCAGATAATGGCCGCCATCGCCCTGATCGAAGCGGCTGTTGGTGACGGACAGGCTGGCGAGCCGTCCGATATAGACGCCATGCGCGCAATCGAGATCCCGGTCGCAGCGGCCCAGATGGCGGAAGGTGGACTTGTCGATCACCACCTGCCCGCCGTCATAATCGCCAGTGAGGATGCCTTCCTCGCTATTGCGGAACAGGCTGTTGCGCACGGTCAGATTGCCGCTTTCCAGCCGGATGCCAGCCCCATTGCCGTCCGGCACGCGGATGTTCTGAAAGATGATGCCCTCGACCGTGCTAGCCCGGCCGCGCAGCACCAAAGCGCCCTTCCCTTCGCACGGCACACCATCGAAGATCGCGGTGCCGGGGGTGGCCGCGCGGATGGTGACGTCGCCGCCCTGCTGCACGCCGCATTGATGATAAGTGCCGGGCGCCACGATCACCGTGCCGCGCCGGTCGCCGATTGCGGCGAGCGCGTCACCGATGGAGGCATAGCTCTGCCCGGTTTCCGCAATGGTGAAGGGCGCCGTCCCACCCTGCGCAACCGCAGTCGAAGCGATGGCGGCGGAGGCGAGCAGGATGGTGGGAAGGATGCGCATACCCGTCACGATAGGCCCAGACCTCGCCTGCGCCAACCACCCTATCCGCCGCTGCCCCGCTATGGGACAGCAGCCCATAGTCAGGCCAGCATCTCCGCGGTGATCGGCAGGGTGCGGATGCGCTTGCCGGTGGCGGCGTGGATGGCATTGACGAGCGCGGGGATGACCGGCGGAAGGGCCGGCTCGCCAAGGCCGGTGGGCGGATAATCGGTCTTTACGAACTCCACGATGATTTCCGGCGCGTCGTTGATCCGCAGGAAGGGGTGGGTGTCATAATTGGCCTGCTCCACTGCGCCGGCGACCTGCGTGATTTGCTGCCCGGCCAGCGCCTGCCCCAGCCCTTCGATCACCGACCCCTGCGCCTGATGCAGCGCGTTGATGGGATTGATGATCTGGCTGCCGACATCGCCCGCGACCCAGACGGTCTTCACCTTTGGCATGCCATCGACGATCGTCACCTCCAGCACTTCGGCGAAATAGCCCATATGGCTGTAATAAAAGGCAAAGCCCTTGCCGGTGCCCTTGGGCAGCGTCTTGCGGTCAGCCCAGCCGCCCATGGCCACCGCCTTGCGGATGACGCCCTTTGCCCGTTCCGTGACGAAGGGCGGCCCATTGGGACCGCGCGCCAGTTCCTTTGGGTCGCCCAGCAATTCCAGCATCAGCGTCGGCAAATCCTTGCCCGTCGCCTGCGCCACTTCATCCAGAAACGCCTGATAGACGAACGCCAGCGCATTCGATCCGGGCGCGCGCAGCCAGCCGGTCGGCATGTTGGTGGTCAGGAAACTCTGTTCCAGCAGCACAGCGTCGATCAGGCCTGCGGGCAGTTCGCTGGCCGGCAGTTCGGCCGACCGCACCGGCTTGCCGTCTTTGCCGAATGTGACGAAATGATCGTGAAAAGCGGTAAGTTTGCCGCCCTTGTCCAGCGCCGCACGGAACCCATGCCAGCCGGCCGGGCGGTAGAAATCACGCTGCATATCCTGCTGCCGGTTCCATAGCAGCTTGACCGGAACCCCCGGCACCTGTGCGGCGATGGCGGCCGCCTGCACCATATAATCGTTCATCAGCCGTCGGCCAAAACCGCCGCCGATGCGGGTGAAGTTGATGCGTATCTTTTCGGGCGGCAGGTTCAGCGTCTTGGCCACCAATGCGC
Organism: Sphingobium rhizovicinum; assembly: GCF_042647625.1. NCBI lineage: Bacteria > Pseudomonadati > Pseudomonadota > Alphaproteobacteria > Sphingomonadales > Sphingobiaceae > Sphingobium > Sphingobium rhizovicinum. Next base: position 2,629,437 of record NZ_JBHRVU010000004.1, read on the forward strand.
GGCCGCTTTCCGGGTTCTGGGTCGGCGCCCATATTTCGATCGAACCATCCTTGAACAGAGCCGTGCAGTTTTGCGGCTCCAGCGTGCCATGGGCCAAGAAAGGATAATCATAATCGGCGCTGACCGTTTTTGCCGCCGCGGCGAAGGCCGCATCGACATCGCCCGTGCGGACGATGTCGCCATCGGCCTTGCCCTTGCGCCTTGCGGCTGCCTGCGCGGCATAGGCTTCGGTCGAAAAGCTGCTGACGGCGCCCACATCCCAGTCGACTTTCAGCATGTCGCGCGCCTGATTGGCGGTCCACCAGCTTTTGGACAGGATCGCTACGCCGTCGAAGCCGGATTCGGGCGTGCCATCGCCCTTGATCGTCAGCACATGGGCGATGCCGGGCAGCGCCTTCACGGCGTCCAGATTGGCCGATTTATAGGTGCCGCCATGGGCCGGGCAGGTTTCCAGCACGGCATAGAGCATGCCGGGCAGCTTGAAATCGATGCCGAACAGTGGCTTGCCGGCGGCGATGCCGGGCGTGTCGACGCCCACGACCGACTGGCCGATGATGCGGAAGCTGGCCGGGTCTTTCAGTTTGAGCATCGCCGGGTCGGGCGCGGGCAGTTTTGCCGCTGCGGCGGCGAGCGCGGCATAGGGCATTGTTTTGCCCGATGCCGGGTCCGTGACCTTGCCGCTACCCGTCCTGAGCGTATCGGGCGCGACTCCCCATGATTGCGCGGCGGCCGCGACCAGCATCGCGCGCGCGGCCGCGCCGGCCTGCCGGGTAGGCAGCCATTCGCGCGGGGTAGTGCGGCTGCCGCCCGCCGACTGGCCGCCGAAAATCTTGGCCTCGGCATGGGTCTGCTCGATCGTGACCTGGCTCCAGTCGACGTCCAGTTCCTCCGCGATCAGCATCGGCAGCATGGTCTTGGCCCCCTGCCCGATCTCCGCATTCTTCGCACCGATGACGACGCGATTGTCGGGCAGGATGCGGATGAAGGCGGTCAGGATCACCGGCGTTCCGTCCGCCGCACGGGCGACCGGCATGTTGAGGTCGAACAGCAGCCCGCCGCCCGCCAGCAGCGATGCGGAGATGAAGCCCCGGCGCGAAAGGATGGCCGCGCTCATGCCTTTGCCTCCGCGATGCCGGCCGCATCCTTGATGGCGGCGCGGATGCGGACATAGGTTGAACAGCGGCAGAGGTTGCCCATCATCGCCGCGTCAATCTCCTCATCGCTGGGTTTGGGCGTGGTGGTCAGCAGCGCGGTGGCGCTCATGATCTGGCCGGCCTGACAATAGCCGCACTGGGGCACGTCATGCTTCACCCAGGCGGCGGCGATGCGCTTGCCCGCGTCGCCCGTCTGCACCCCTTCGATCGTGGTGACGGCCATGCCCTTCACATCGCCCAGCGGCGTCTGGCAGGACCGCACCGCCTCCCCGCCCAGATGCACGGTGCACGCGCCGCACAGGCCCGCGCCACAGCCGAACTTGGTGCCGACCATGTCGAGATCCTCGCGCAGCACCCAGAGCAGCGGCTTGGCCGGATCGCCATCGACCTGCCGCTTTTCGCCATTCACCGTGAAGCTGATCGCCATATGCCTGTCCCTGCTTTTATGTCGTCAATCAATGCCGATCTGCGCGCCGCTGTCCAGCGGGATCAGTGCAGCAACGCAACGGCGTCTGCGCCTTCCGCTTCCATCACGCGCGGCTGAACATGGAGCAACAGAGCGTCGAGTTGCTCGCGCGCCTCCACCACGCCGCGCGCCAGCAGCCGCCCGCGCCCGTCGATCAACGCCGCGGACGGCCGATCGGCCGCCCGATAGTCGCGCAAAACATCGGCGTTGAGAATGATGTCGGTGTCGCGGATGCGATGCTGGCGCAGCAGATCGCCATAGTCGTCCGCGCGGCCCTCGCCCATGAACAACAGGCGCAACCGCTTGCGATCCGTCAGCGCCAGTGCGTCGCGAATGGCGGATCGGCTGGCGCCGCAGCCGGGGCGGATGAAGAGCAGCAACAGCGCCCGACCATCGGCGCTCTGCCCCCCGATCGTCAACATATCGCCGGCCAGCGTCGGCGCGCTTACGATCGGCGCAACCCCGCTCGGCCCGGCTGGAATGACATGCGATGCCGCAGGCGTCGACCGATCCTGCAACAGGCGCACCTGCCGCGCGAGCGCGATGACGGCGACACCCAGCAGGATGACGACGATCCACAGGAAAAACAGAGATGCGATCAGCACGAAGCGGCTATAGCCTTTTGCACGATGTTCACCCCCTGATGGCCCCGCCCGGATGCCTCGCCTATGGCGTTAACCCGGCGGCGGGCGGCACTGGATAGGGCGTTTGACGTAGGGCCTTGTCGCGTCATTCCGCTATGTCGGATGCAGGGTCGTTCGCAGGATCCCTATAGGCGGCTTTGGCTGCCTTTTGCAGCAGACGTATAAATTACCTCTCCCATAGGCGTCTGCTCAGGCCCGGATTCCGCAAACGGGGTCCGGGCCGTTGCCGGACAGGCTACGTCAATCGCCCCATTGGCGTCCCCGGCCGCACCACGCATGTTCATCGCACGAAACGGGGATCAGACGGGGGCAGGCAATGGGGCTGAAACAGGGCATTTGGGGCGCATTGCTCTGCACAACGGTCATTTCTTCGGCGGCGGTCGTCGCGCAGAATGACAAGCCCGCCATTCCTCCGACGCTGGAAGCCAAGATCAAGGGCCTGACCAAGGCGCAGCGCGATTTCCTGACGTCGGACCCGGCCGAAATGTTCGCCGGCTCCTATGACAAGCTGTTCGCTCGCCTGACGACCAAGACGCCGCAGGAAATCGCCGCCTATATCGACGGCGCGATGGCAGCGGTCGAGGCGGCCAAGTTCAATCCGAAGACCGATATGGCGGCGATCCCGCTCGACACCGAGAATGAGAATTTCAACGGCTGGAAGCTGCGCCGGCCGCAGGGGCTGGAGGCCAAGCGCGAACCTGGCCCGATCGAACTCAGCTATTACGCCAATGGTCGGGGCGCTGGCATGTATGCCGGGGGCATCGCCACCTTTGCTGGCGCGCCGGTCGCCATCTATCCCGAAGACCTGATCGCCGGGAAGGTCGACGTCGCGATCGTCGGCGCGCCGCTGGACATGGGGTCGGGCTATCGCGGGGCGAAGGGCGGCCCGTCGGCCATGCGCAACCAATATGGCGCGGGCGGGGTCGACATGTACACGATGGTCGATCCCGACAAGGAACTGAACATCGTCGATTATGGCGACATCGCCATCGACAATATGAGCACCGAACGCAGCGTGCAGCATGTGCGCGAGCGGGTCGCGGAAATCGCCAGGACCGGCGCCATTCCCTTCATCGTCGGCGGCGACCATAGTCTGGAATATGCCGATGTCGCGGGCCTGGCCGATGTTCATGGCAAGGGCAGCTTTGGCGTCGTCCATTTCGATTCCCACTATGATGCGGGCAAGGGCGGCGTCCATTTCATCACCCATGGCGCCCCCGTCTATCGCGCCGTCAAGGAAGGCCATGTGCAGGGGAAGAATTATATTCAGGTCGGCCTGCGCGGCTCCTGGCCCGGCAAGGAAGGCTTTGAATGGATGCGCGACAATGGCGTGCGCTATCACGCCATGCCGGAAGTCGAAAAAAGCGGCTGGCAGGCGGTGATGGAACGCGCGCTCAAGGAAGCGCGGGAAAGCGGCAAGAAACTCTACGTCTCGTTCGATGTCGATGTACTGGACCCCGCCTTCATCCCCGGCACCGGCACGCCGGTCGCGGGCGGCCTGACGATGCGGGAAGCGATCCCGATCGTACGGCGGCTCTGCGCGGAAAATGAACTTGTCGGCTTCGAGATCGTCGAACTCGCGCCGGTGCTGGACCCGACCTATCGCAGCGCGCTCAACGCCAACACCATCATGCACGCCTGCCTGACGGGCGTTGCAATGCGGCGCAAGGGCATCACGCAGGCGGGCTATCTGTCCGAACTTACCACCGAACATGGCCAGCCCTATTATGGCGAGAAGGCCGCCAAGGAAGGCAAGGCCGAAAAGATCGATCCCGATTTCGCGCGCGGCGGCCGCCGGCCAAGAACCTGAGCGCGCCATTGGGAGGAAATGAGCGGGAGCGGCTGGCGGATGCCGGCCGCCCTTTCGTTCCATACGTCATATGCCCCATGTCGTGACTTGCCGCCGCTAACCACATGTCGTCCATGACCGTTCAAAGCGCCATGATCGTGCCACCCCGCTCCCGGCATCAGCGGGTGGACGGACGCGCCATGGTCGCCTTTTCCCCGCGCGGCATCCGCGACATGATGCAGGTTGCGCCAGCCCGGCTGCTCTTCCCGGACGGACGCGATGGCGATTTCCCGCTGGCCGTCACCGTCACGACCAGCGGCGGCCTGACCGGCGGCGACCGGCTGGCGCTCGACATCATCGTCGATCCCGGCGCGACGGCGACGATCGTGCCGCAGGCGGCGGAGAAGCTCTACCGCGCCCTGCCGGAGGATGAACCGACCCGCATCGACACGCGCATCGCCATCGGCGCGGGGGCGACCTGCGAATGGCTGGCGCAGGAGGCGATCCTGTTCGACCGCAGCGCCATGCGACGCACGCTGGAGGTGGAACTGGCCCCCGACGCGCGCATGCTGGCCATGGAAATGCTGGTGCTGGGGCGCGGCGCGATGGGCGAAACCTATAGGCAGGGCCTGATCCATGACGCCTGGCGCATCCGGCGCGACGGGCGGCTGGTCTGGGCCGACACGCTGCATGTCAATGGCGATTTCGCGGCGCAGGGTCGCGCGCCTTTCGGCTTTGGCGATGCGACGGCGGTGGCGACCCTCGTCTATGCCGGGTCGGACGCCGGAGATTATCTCGATCTGGCGCGCAGCCTGTTCGAGGGGCCAGGGGCCGGTGCGACCAGCTTCGACGGCCTCCTCATCCTGCGCCTGACCGCCGCCGATCCGCAGGCGCTGCGCAAGGATGTGATGCGCGCGGCCGGCGTGCTGCGCGCCGCGATCTTCGGCCTGTCGCCGACCATGCCGACCATCTGTTACTGTTAAGGGGCGCCATGAATCTCACGGGGCGGGAAAAGGACAAGCTGCTGGTCGCAATGGCGGCAATGGTCGCGCGGCGGCGGCTGGAGCGCGGGGTGAAGCTCAATCATCCCGAAGCGATCGCGCTGATCACCGACCATGTGGTGGAGGGCGCGCGCGACGGCCAATCGGTGGCGGCGCTGATGGCGAGCGGCGGCCATGTCATCACGCGCGATCAGGTGATGGAGGGGGTGGCGGAGATGATCCACGATATTCAGGTCGAAGCGACCTTCCCGGACGGCACCAAGCTCGTCACCGTGCACAGGCCGATCCGGTGAGCCCCGGAGAGATCATCACCGCCCCCGGCGACATCCTGCTGAACGCAGGGCGCGAAGCGATCAGCATCACCGTCGCAAACAGCGGCGACCGGCCGATCCAGGTGGGCAGCCATTATCATTTCGCGGAAACCAATCCGGCGCTGCTCTTCGACCGGGTGGCGGCGCGCGGCTATCGGCTCGACATTCCATCGGGCACCGCCGTCCGCTTCGAACCGGGGCAGAGCCGCGACGTGCAACTCATCCCCTATGCGGGCGGGCGCGTCGTCATCGGTTTTCGCGGCGATGTGATGGGGGAGCTTTGACATGCCCGTAACCATGAGCCGCCGCGCCTATGCCGGCATGTTCGGCCCGACCGTGGGGGACCGGGTGCGACTGGGCGACAGCTCCCTGTTCATCCGGGTCGAGGAAGACCGGACCATCTATGGCGAGGAAGTGAAGTTCGGCGGCGGCAAGGTGATCCGCGACGGCATGGGACAAAGCCAGATCAGCCGGGCGCAGGGCGCGCCCGACACCGTCATCACCAATGCGCTGATCCTGGATCATTGGGGCATCATCAAGGCCGATGTGGCGATCCGCGACGGTCTGATTTCGGCTATCGGCAAGGCGGGCAATCCCGATGTGCAGCCGGGCGTCGACATTCCCATCGGTCCGGGGACGGAAATCATCGCGGGCGAAGGGCGCATCCTGACCGCCGGCGGCATCGACGCGCATATCCATTTCATCTGCCCGCAGCAGGTGGAGGAAGCGCTGAACGCGGGCATCACCACCATGCTGGGGGGCGGCACTGGCCCGGCGCATGGCACATTGGCCACCACCTGCACGCCGGGCAGCTGGCATATCGGGCGCATGCTCCAGTCGCTGGAGACGATGCCGATGAATTTCGGCCTGTTCGGCAAGGGCAACGCCAGCCGTCCTGATGCGCTCATCGAAATGGTCCGCGCCGGCGCCTGCGGCCTGAAACTGCATGAAGATTGGGGGACCACGCCCGCCGCCATCGACTGCTGCCTGTCGGTGGCCGACGATATGGACATTCAGGTCACGCTGCACACCGATACGCTGAACGAAGGCGGCTTTGTCGAAAGCACGGTCGCCGCCTTTGCAGGGCGCACCATCCACGCCTTCCATACCGAAGGTGCGGGCGGCGGCCATGCGCCGGACATCATCAAGGTGGCGGGGCTGCCCAATGTCCTGCCCTCCTCCACCAATCCGACCCGGCCCTACACCGTCAACACGATCGAGGAACATCTCGACATGCTGATGGTGTGCCATCATCTGGACCCGAAGATCGCCGAGGACGTCGCCTTCGCCGACAGCCGCATCCGCAAGGAGACGATCGCGGCGGAGGATATTCTCCACGACCTCGGCGCCTTCTCCATGATGTCTTCGGACAGCCAGGCCATGGGGCGTGTGGGCGAGACAGTGATCCGTTGCTGGCAGACGGCGGACAAGATGAAGCAGCAGCGAGGGTCGCTGGGCACGGATGACGCCGACAGCGACAATTTCCGGGCCAAGCGCTACATCGCCAAATATACGATCAATCCGGCCATCGCCCATGGCATTTCACACATTGTCGGATCGATCGCGGTGGGGAAGCTGGCCGATCTGGTGCTCTGGTCGCCCGCCTTCTTCGCGGTGAAGCCCGATCTGGTGATCAAGAGCGGCAGCATTGCGACCGCACCCATGGGCGATGCCAATGCCAGCATTCCCACACCCCAGCCGGTGCATTATCGCCCCATGTTCGGCGCGCTGGGCCGGGCCGGCGCACTGTCCGCCGTGCATTTCGTATCGGCGGCGGGGATTGCCGAAGGCATTGGCGAGCGCCTGCAACTGGCGCGCCCGCTGGAGGCGGTGCGCAATACCCGCGGCGGCATCGGCAAGGCGTCGATGATCCTGAACGACGCCATGCCGCATATCGAGGTCGATCCCGAAACCTACGAAGTGCGGGCCGATGGCGAATTGCTCACCTGTGAACCGGCCAGCGTGCTGCCGTTCGCGCAGCGTTATTTCCTGTTCTGATGAAGGCCCCATCATGCTGACCGTCCATGAAGTCATCCCCCACGGTCACTGGTCCAGCCCGGCCGCCGATCATATCACGCTGGACCATGATGCGCGGCACCGGCGGCGCTGGTATTATACCGCCGATCACGGAACGGCTTTCCTGCTCGATCTGGCGCGCGCGACGGTGCTGAACCATGGTGACGCGCTGCAACTGTCGGACGGGCGACTGGTCGAAGTGCTGGCCGCGCCCGAAGCTTTGGTCGAAGTCGCCGCCGACAGCCCGGCGACGATGATCCGCCTCGCCTGGCATATCGGCAATCGGCATCTGCCCGCCGAATTGCACCCACACGCCATCCGCCTGCGCGACGATCATGTCATCAACGCCATGCTGGAGGGGCTGGGCGCGACCGTGACGAAGATCGAAGCGCCCTTCACACCGGAAGGCGGGGCCTATTCGGGCGGCGGACATCATCACCATCATGACCATGCGCATGATGGCCATGGCCATCATCATGGGCACGACGACGACCATCATCACCACGACCATGCTGGCTGACGCCGCCTTTCACCGCCTGCTGGCGTGGACCTCGCCCTCCTATCCGGTGGGGAGCTTCACCTACAGCCATGGCCTGGAAACGGCGGTGGAGGATGGCCGCGTGCGCACCGCCGCCCATGTCGCCGCCTATGTCGAGGCGGTCCTGGCGCGCGGCGGCGGCTGCGTCGACGCAGTGCTGTTCGTCCATGCCTATCGCGCAGCAAGCGACGCTGCGGCCTTCGACGATATTGCCGAACTCGCCAGCGCCTTCCGGGGCAGCAGCGAAACGGCGCTGGAAAGCCGGCAGCAGGGCGGCTCCTTCCTGTCGGTCACGCGCAAGGCATGGCCGCATGCCGATCTGGACGCCTTCGCCGCGCGTTGGGGGGACCGGCCGATGGCGCATGCCGCCGTCATGGCGCTGGCCTGCGCCGCCCACGCCATTCCACTGGAACCCGCACTGCACGCCTGGCTGCACGCCACGGCCGCAAACCTTGTGTCAGCCGGAGTACGCCTGGTGCCGCTGGGGCAGACCGACGGGCAATTGGCGCTCGCCGCTTTGTCTCACGCCATTCCCCCGATCGCCGCCAAGGCGCTGGTCACATCGCTGGATGATCTGGGCACCGCCGCGCCCGAACTGGAGCTAGCCTCCCTTGCCCATGAAACCCTCTATACAAGGTTGTTCCGCTCATGACCTCTCATAACGGCCCCCTGCGCGTGGGCATCGGCGGCCCGGTCGGCTCCGGCAAGACCGCGCTGACCGACCGGCTCTGCAAGGCGATGCGCGATCATTACAATATCGCCGCCATCACCAATGACATCTACACGCGCGAAGATGCGGAATTTCTGACCCGATCCGGCGCGTTGGTGCCCGAACGCATCATGGGCGTGGAAACCGGCGGATGCCCCCACACCGCCATTCGCGAAGACGCCAGCATCAACCTCGCCGCGGTGGACGAAATGAGCCGGAAATTCCCCGGCCTGGAAGTCATCTTCATCGAAAGCGGCGGCGACAATCTGGCCGCGACCTTCAGCCCCGAACTGGCCGACATCACCATCTATGTGATCGACGTGTCGGCGGGCGACAAGATCCCGCGCAAGGGCGGCCCCGGCATCACCCGATCGGACCTTCTGATCATCAACAAGATCGACCTGGCCCCACTGGTCGGCGCGGACCTCAGCGTCATGGACCGCGACGCGAAGAAGATGCGGGGGACGCGCCCCTTCCTCTTCACGAACCTCAAGGACATGATCGGGCTGGACGCAATCATCGACTTCATCGTCGCGACTGGCGGCCTGCGCGCGCGCCCCGCACTGGCGCCTGCCCAGTAACATGGACCGCGCCGCCTATGTCCTGCGCGAAAAGCGGCTCTACAATAAGTGGGTCGCCAGCCAGACATTGGAGGATTATGCCTTGCGTTACACCGCCGACAGCGCCCGACGCTGGACGGCGGGACAGGTCGCCAATACCGCGATTGGCGCAACCGCCTTCCTGGCGTGCGAGGCGATCGGCGCATCCATCACCCTGACCTACGGCTTCGCCAACAGCGTCGCCGCCATCGCCGCCGCCGTCGCGCTGATGTTCGTCATCGGCCTGCCGATCGCCTATCATGCCGCCAAACATGGCCTGGACATCGATCTGCTGACCCGCGGCGCGGGCTTCGGCTATCTTGGCTCCACCCTCACATCGTTGATCTACGCCAGCTTCACCTTCCTCCTCTTTTCGGTGGAAGCGACCATCATGGCGGTGGCGCTCAAAGCCATGACCGGCATGCCGATGAGCATCGCCTATCTGGTGAGCGCGCTCGTCGTCATCCCGATCGCGCTTTATGGCATGAGCGCCATCACCCGCTTCCAGAATGCGACACAGGCGGTCTGGATCGTGCTTCAGGTTGCGCCGATCGCCTATATATTCTGGTCCGGGCCGGAAGCCTTGGCGCAATGGAGCCAGTTCACCGGCCAGTTGGGCGCGAAGGACGGCAGCGTCAGCCTGCTCTATTTCGGCTTTGCCCTCTCTACCCTCCTTTCCCTGCTGCCCCAGATTGGCGAGCAGGCCGACTATCTGCGCTTCCTGCCGGCAAAGGCGAAAATCGGCACGGGCAGATGGTGGACGGCGATGCTGGCCGGTGGCCCCGGCTGGACGCTGATCGGCGGCATGAAACTGCTGTTGGGCAGCTGGCTCGCCCACTTTCTGGTGAAGAGCGCAGCGGCGCAAAGCGAAGCATCCAGCCCGACCGCGATGTTCGAAGGCATCTACACTGCCATGTCGGGCCATGCCGGCCTGTCTCTGATCCTGACCGGCCTGTTCGTCATCATCTGTCAGCTCAAGATCAACGTCACCAATGCCTATGCCGGGTCGATCGCCTGGTCGAACTTCTTCGCCCGGCTGACGCATAGCCATCCCGGCCGCGTCGTATGGCTTATCTTCAACGTCCTTCTGGCGCTTCTGCTGATGGAAGTCGGCATTTTCGACGCCATTGAGGCGATCTTGATCCTCTATGCGACAGTTGCTGCGGGGTGGATCGGGGCGCTGGCGGCCGACCTGATGATCTCGAAGCCGCTGCGCCTCTCCCCCGCCGGCATCGAATTTAAACGCGCGCATCTGTTTGACATCAACCCCGTCGGCATCGGCGCAATGTTACTGTCTATTTCGGTGTCCGGCCTCGCCCATTTCGGCCTGCTGGGCGACATCGCCCGCGCCTTTGCGCCGGTGATCGGCATGGCGGTCGCCTTCACCAGCGCGCCCATCATCGCGCTCGTCACCCATGGCCGCTACTATATCGCCCGCCGTTCCCACTGGCCCGCCGGCAGCAGCAGCCAGACCTGCATCATCTGCGAAAACGCCTTCCAGCATGCCGACATGGCGCATTGCCCCATGTATGCCGCGCCCATCTGTTCGCTCTGCTGCACGCTGGAGGCGCGCTGTCATGATCGCTGCAAGACCGACAGCCGGGCCACGCAGCAGGCGGCGCGCTGGCTGGAGCGCCTGCTGCCACGCCCTGTTGCTAATTATGTCCATACGCCAGTCGGCCATTTCATCGCGGTGATGAGCGTCATTACGCTGGCCAATGGCGCATTGATGGGCGGAATCGGCTGGCAGGTGGCGCGGCGCATGCCTTCCATCGCGGCGCAGACCGGCAGTCTGATGCTGGGACTGTTTCTGCTCTTCTCTCTGCTGGGCGGCGTCATCGCCTGGATGATCGTGCTGGCGCATCAGAGCCGCCGCACGGCGATGCAGGAAAGCGAGCATCATGTGCAAAAGCTGATGGAAGAAGTCATCGCGCATGATGTGACCGGCGCGGAACTGCAACGCGCCAAGGAAGCGGCCGAGGCCGCCAACGCCGCCAAGAGCCGCTATCTGGTCAGCGTCAGCCATGAAATCCGCTCGCCCCTCAATTCCATCTATGGCTATGCCCAGTTAATGGAGCGCGGCCATGAAATCGCCCCGGTCGAGGCCGCCAAGGTCATCCGCCGCAGCGCCGAGCATCTGACCAACCTAGTCGAAGGGCTGATGGACATCAGTCAGGTGGAAAGCGGCGTGCTGCGGATCAGCAGCGAAACGGTCCGCCTGTCCCCCTTCGTCGACCAGATCGCCAACATGTTCCGCCCGCAGGCACAGGCAAAAGGAATCGAATTTCTTTACGAACGCCCGGAAAAACTGCCGGACTTTGTGCGAACCGATCAAAAGCGGCTGCGCCAGATCCTGATCAACCTGTTGTCCAACGCAATCAAGTTTACACGCAGCGGATCGGTCACGTTCCGCGTCGCTTATCGCAGCCAGATGGCGACGTTCGACATTATCGACACCGGCATCGGCATTGCCCCCGATGATCTGAAACGTATCTTCGACCCGTTCGAGCGCGGGTCCAATCCCGATGCACAGCGCCAGAAGGGGATCGGCCTGGGCCTCGCCATCACGCAGGCCCTGGCGCAGATATTGGGTGGCGACCTGTCCGTAGTCAGCCAGCCGGATCAGGGCACGCAATTCACCATGCGCCTGATGCTGGGCCATGTCGCCAGTCAGACCGCAGACAATGATTCGGTCGAGCGCGTACGCGGTTATGAGGGGCAAAGACGCAAAGTGCTGCTGATCGACGATGATGCCAGTCAGGTCGCGGTGCTGCGCGGCCTGCTGGAGCCGCTCGACTTTGCAGTTTTCGAAGCCCTGAACGGCAGAACGGGACTGGAAATCGCAATGCGCGAGCCACCGGACATCGTGCTGCTCGACATCAGCATGCCCGGCGAATCCGGCTGGGACGTGTGTCGCGCCCTGCGAGAAACGCTGGGCGGCGCGGTGCGGATCATCATGGTGTCGGCCAATGCGCATGAATATCATCGTGGCGGCGACGGGCGCGCGGCGCATGACATGTTCCTGATGAAGCCGGTCGATCTCGACGCGCTGCTGGATGCGATCGCCGACCAACTGCACATTCGCTGGACCGGCGACGCTCCGCCGGTGCCAGAAACTGCCGTAGAGAATGACGTGCTGCCTCCGCTGCCCGCAGGCGCCACACCGATCCTGGCCGATATCGAGCAGAAGGCCATCATCGGCCACGTGCGCGGTATCGAAGCCAGCATTCGCACGCTGGAGGAAAACGTGCCCGATGCGCAGCCGCTGGCCCGCCGCCTCCTCACCCATCTCGACCGTTTCGACCTCAAGGGGCTGATCAGAACCATAAGGGCCGCCCGATGACCACGCCTTCCCACCAAGACACCGTTCTCGTCGTGGACGACACCCCCGAATCGCTTCGTTTCCTGACAGATACGCTGGAGGCGGCCAACATTTCGGTGTTGATCGCCACCAGCGGCGACGCCGCGCTGGAATTAATGGAACATGTCGCCCCCGACCTGATCCTGATGGATGCGGTCATGCCGGGCCTCGACGGATTCGAAACCACCCGCGCGATCAAGCAGATGCCGGCTGGTGCACCGATTCCCATCATCTTCATGACCGGCCTGACCGAAAGCGAGCATGTCGTCCATGCGCTGGAGGCGGGCGGAGTGGATTATGTCCGCAAGCCCATCGTGGTCGAGGAATTGCTGGCCCGCGTGCGCGTTCATATGGCCAATGCCCGCCAGACGCAGGGCGGCCATTACGCGTTGGACGCCACCGGACGAAACCTGATCGCGGTGAGCGCCAACGGTCAGCTCAGCTGGAGCACACCCGGCGCAGAGAAGCTGATGGCGGCTCTGGCCCCCGAATGGTCACGCGGTGACGCCATACCCGCCGTGCTGCGTCCGGTTGTGACGCGCCTGTCAGCCGAAGAACTGCCCGCCGGTACGACCGTCAAAACCGACAGCGGTGCCGGCGATACGGTCGAACTGATTATCGTCGGTCGCCCCCGCCGTGACGAAATATTGATCCGCCTGAACCATCTTGATCCGCAGGCCGATATTGGTCGCCTGCAAAGCCATTTCGGCCTGACTCAGCGCGAGGCGGAAGTGCTGCTATGGATCAGCTATGGCAAGCCCAACCGCGTGATCAGCGAAATCCTGGCGATCAGCCCGCGCACGGTGAACAAGCATCTGGAGCAGATTTTCGAGAAGCTGGGGGTGGAGACACGCGCTGCCGCGGCGGCTTTCGCCGTCCGGGTGATTGCGCATTGACCGGCTGACGGAACTCCCGCCCCGCTTCATGCGCTTGCCCTTGGAACAGCAGGGGAGCCTGATGACGGACCGAATCGCGCAGCAGGTGCATGTCGACGCACCATGGAAAATCCCGCCCCGCGCCTGGTGGGAGATTCTGAAGCGCGTCTACACCGCCATGTCGGGCAATCATCTGGGGTTGCTGTCAGCGGGCGTGGCTTATTACGCCTTCCTGTCGATTGCGCCGCTGCTGGCGGCCGTGGTGCTGACCTATGGCCTGATCGGCGATCCATCGCTGGTGCAGCGGCATATGGCTGCGATCATTACGGTTGTTCCGCGCGACGCTGCCCAGATCATCAACGACCAACTGATCGGCGTCGTGTCCGCCGCCAAGGGGACGACCGGCCTTGGCCTGGTCATGGCGCTGGCGCTAGCCGTCTATGGCGCGACGCGCGCAGCGACCGCAATCATGGAGGCGCTCAACATCGTCTATGCGTCCAAGGAGTCACGTGGGATCATCGCCCTCTATCGCGTATCAATGGGCATCACCTTTTCCGCCGTATTGGTGGTGGTGGCCGGCGTCGTCACCGCAACGATCATCGGCCTTGTCCAGAAATTGCTGACCGGGTGGGGTGGCGGCGTGATCTTCGCAATCAAGATGGCGACATGGGTGTGCGCCGGGCTGCTGGCCAGCACGATCTTCGCGTTGATCTATCGTTTTGGTCCTCACCGGCGCAAAGCGCAGTGGCAATGGCTTACGGTCGGATCAGTAACCGCCACGCTCTTCTGGCTGTTGGTCACGCTGGGCGTGTCCTTCTATGTCTCGCGCTTTGGCAATTACAACGAAACCTATGGATCGCTGGGCGCCGTGGTCGTGCTGCAACTCTGGCTGTTCGTGTCCGCCTATGTCGTATTGCTGGGGGCGCAGATCAACGCCGAAGCCGAACGGCAGACCAGTGTCGACACCCAGGTCGCCGAGCCATTGCAAAAAGCGGCATAATGGCGCTTGCCCTCCCTGCCCGGCCACGCTAAAGCGCCCTCCTTCGCTGGCTCCGGCCAGTGCAGGAGTGTAGCTCAGTTGGTAGAGCGTCGGTCTCCAAAACCGAATGCCGGGGGTTCGAGTCCCTCCACTCCTGCCAAGCGAACTGGCCGCGAACCCTTGAAAAACCATGGGTTCGCGGCTAGGTGCGCTTAGCGGATTTGATCGCGGAGTATGCGGTCCCACCCCCGGACGCCGAACAGAGCGGGATCGGGAGGGCGGACTGTTGCTTCGCGAATTTGTGTTGGTTCAAGGTGCAAGAAGGCAGGCGATGGCGAAGGTTTCCCCCGGCGAATTCGTCAATCAGGTGCAGACCGAAGCGAAGAAGATCGTGTGGCCGACCGGTCGCGAAACGGTGATGACCGGCGTGATGGTCGTGATCATGACCACGCTGCTGGGCCTCTTTTTCTTCGGCATCGACACTTTCTTCGGCGCGATCGTTCAGTGGCTGCTGAGCCTCGCGGCCGGCCAGGCCTGACTTTAGGCTAATTGGGAGTTTGAAACGGTAACATGGCGCGCTGGTACATTATCCACGCCTATTCGGGCTTCGAAAACAAGGTCAAGGAATCGATCCTGTCCGAAGCCGAGCGCATGGGCCTCTCCCAGTTGGTCGAGCAGGTGGAAGTTCCCACCGAGACCGTGACCGAAGTCAAGCGCGGCAAGAAGGTCCAGGTCGAACGCAAGTTCATGCCCGGCTACGTCCTCGCCAAGCTGTCGATGAACGACGACATCTATCACCTGGTTAAGAACACGCCCAAGGTGACGGGCTTCCTGGGATCGAGCGGCAAGCCGCAGGCGATCAGCGAAGCCGATGCCGCCCGCTATTTCGGCGCCCAGAAGGAAGCCGAAGCCGCCCCCAAGCACAAGGTCAATGTCGATTACGAAATCGGCGACAGCGTCAAGGTGCTGGACGGCCCCTTCGCCAGCTTCAACGGCGTGGTCGAGGAACTGGATTTCGAAAAGAACCGCGTCAAGGTGTCGGTGTCGATCTTCGGTCGCGCCACCCCGGTCGAACTGGACTTCGAGCAGGTCGAACTGTCGAAGTAAACGCTCGCCGCAAGGCAAGCTTTCAAAAGGGTCGCCCATCTTCGGATCGGCGGCCCTTTTGCCGTAAAGAGCAGGTCGAACGGGGGTTTGCCGCACATGTCGACAGACCCCCTTTCCTTTCATGGCGAACATCGCTATAGGCCCGCGCTTCCGTGTCCACCGCCCGGTGGCCGGACCCAAGTGCGGGAGGTTGTTTTTGGACGACCGTTTGACCGCTTAACTTGAAAGAGAGTGAAAATGGCCAAGAAGATTACGGGCTATATCAAACTCCAGGTGCCCGCTGGAGACGCAAAGCCCGCCCCGCCGATCGGCCCTGCCCTGGGTCAGCGCGGCGTGAACATCATGGAATTCTGCAAGGCGTTCAACGCCCAGACGGCTGGCATGGACAAGGGCACCCCGCTGCCCACCATCATCACCGTCTATGCCGACCGCAGCTTCACCTTCACCACGAAGCAGCCGCCCGCAACCTTCCTGATCAAGAAGGCCATCAACCTGAAGTCGGGTTCCAAGGAACCGGGCAAGGTTGTCGCCGGCAAGATCACCCGCACTCAGCTCGCTGAAATCGCCCAGTCGAAGATGGTCGACCTGAACGCGAACGACATCGACGCAGCGACGAAGATCATCGAAGGCTCCGCTCGCGCGATGGGCCTCGAAGTGGTGGAGGGCTAAGACATGGCCAAGCAGACCAAGAAGGCGAAGGCTCTCGCCGCCGCGATCAACAAGGACAAGCTGCACGGCGTTGACGAAGCGCTGGGCCTGATCAAGACCCACGCGACCGCCAAGTTCGACGAAAGCGTCGAAATCGCGATCAACCTGGGCGTCGATCCCCGTCACGCCGACCAGATGGTCCGTGGCGTCGTCACCCTGCCCGCCGGCACCGGCAAGGACGTTCGCGTCGCCGTGTTCGCCCGCAACGACAAGGCTCAGCAGGCGCTCGACGCCGGTGCCGACATCGTGGGCGCCGAAGACCTGCTCGAATCGATCCAGGCCGGCAACATCGACTTCCAGCGCGTCATCGCCACCCCCGACATGATGGGTCTGGTGGGTCGCCTGGGTAAGGTTCTGGGCCCCAAGGGCCTGATGCCGAACCCGAAGCTGGGCACCGTGACGCCGAACGTCGCCGAAGCCGTGAAGGCCGCCAAGGGTGGTCAGATCGAATTCCGCGTCGAAAAGGCCGGCATCATCCATGCTGGCCTCGGCAAGTCGAGCTTCACCGCAGAAGACCTGCGCAAGAATTTCGACGCCTTCGTCGACGCGATCGTCAAGGCGAAGCCGTCGGGTTCGAAGGGCAAATATGTCCGCAAGATCGCCCTGTCGTCCTCGATGGGTCCGGGCGTGAAGGTCGACGTGGCGGAAGTCGCTTCGATCTGATCCGGTAACGGATAAGAGATTAAGGGGCCGCCTTCCCTCCTTGCGGGGGAAGGCGGCCTTCTTATTTTATGAGAACATCCTCCCCTGCAAGGGGAGGTGGCAGCACGAAGTGCTGACGGAGGGGTATCACCCTCTCGATAGGGGGACACCCCTCCACCACCCGCTACGCGGGCGGTCCCCCTCCCCTTTGCAGGGGAGGATTTTGGAACCAAGGGCGTGACCGGCCCTTGGGCTTCCCCTTTGCGGAAGCATGAGCGGTCTTTTCGTATCCGTCGGGAATGGCGGGTCGCTTTTACCGATGGAAAACAAGAAAATGGCATTTGAACATCTCCCCGCCCTCCTGTCGCAGGCGCTGACCACCAAGGGTTATGAAGCGCTGACCCCCGTCCAGAATGAAGTGACGCAGGAGGAAGCGCAGGGTCGCGACCTGCTGGTGTCGGCACAGACCGGATCGGGCAAGACCGTCGCCTTCGGCCTGGCCATGGCCGGCGAATTGCTGGGCGAAGAAGAAAAGCTGCCCATGGCCGGCCTTCCGCTGGCGCTGGTGATCGCGCCGACGCGCGAACTGGCGCTGCAGGTCAGCCGCGAACTGGAATGGCTCTATGGCGCGGCCCGCGCGCGCATCGCGACCTGCGTGGGCGGCATGGACGCCGCCAAGGAACGCCGCAGCCTCTCGCACGGCGCGCATATCGTCGTCGGCACGCCGGGTCGCCTGCGCGACCATCTGGAACGCGGCGCACTGGACCTGTCGGCCATGCGCACCGTGGTGCTGGATGAAGCCGACGAAATGCTCGACATGGGCTTTCGCGAAGATCTGGAAGGCATCCTCGACAGCGCGCCGGAAGGTCGCCGCACGCTGCTTTTCTCCGCCACCATGCCCAAGCCGATCGTGGCGATGGCCAAGCGTTACCAGCAGGACGCGCTGCGCATCTCCACCGTCAGCGAAGAGCGCGGCCATGGCGATATCAGCTATCAGGCGCTGACGGTCGCCCCGTCCGACATCGAAAATGCGGTGGTGAACCTGCTGCGTTATCATGAAGCGGAAACGGCCATCCTGTTCTGCGCCACGCGCGACAATGTGCGCCACCTGCATAGCAGCCTGACCGAGCGCGGCTTCGCCGCCGTGGCGCTGTCGGGCGAGCATAGCCAGAATGAGCGCAACCATGCCCTGCAGGCTCTGCGCGACAAGCGCGCGCGTGTGTGCGTCGCGACGGACGTCGCCGCACGCGGCATCGACTTGCCCAGCCTGACGCTGGTGGTCCATGTCGAACTGCCGCGCGACGCCGAAACGATGCAGCATCGTTCAGGCCGCACCGGCCGCGCCGGCAAGAAGGGCACCGCCGTCCTGATCGTCCCCTATCCGCGCCGCCGCCGGGTCGAATCGATGCTGCGCGGAGCGAAGATTCCGGTCGAATGGGGCACCCCGCCGAGCAAGGAAGCGATTCTGGAGCAGGATAATCTGCGCCTGCGCTCGACCCTGATGGAAAAGGCGGAACTGGATGAGGCGGATTGGGCGCTGGGCGCCGAACTGCTGGCCGAAAAGTCCGCCAAGGAAATCGCCGCGATGCTGGTCAAAAGCGCCCGCGCCGCCCTGCCCGCGCCTGAGGAACTGCTGGACCGCAGCGAGGCCCCAGCGCGTAATGACGGGCCGCGCCCCGGCTTTGAGGACACCCAGTGGTTCCGCATGGACATTGGCCGTCGCCAGAATGCCGATCCGCGCTGGATCCTGCCGCTGATCTGCCGTCGCGGCCATGTGTCGCGCCAGGATATCGGCGCGATCCGCATCACCACCAACGAAACCATGTTCGAAATTCCCAAGGCGATCGTCAGCCGCTTCCTGTCGGCGGTGAAGCGCAGCGGTGAAGCCAATGACGAAGGCGCGGATGTCGCGTTCGAAATGATCGACGGCGCACCGCGCGATCAGGCCCGCGAACATAAGCGCGCTGGCGGCCGCCCGAACGATCGCGGCCCCCGCCCGCCGGCCCATGCCGCCCGTCCCTTCAAGGGTGGTCCTAAGCGCCCAGGCGGCCCCGGTGGGCCGCGTCGCCCGCGCGGCTGATGATCGAATGATAGTGGCGGGCGGAGTAAACTTCGCCCGCCATTTTTACATCAGCTCACGCCACAGAGCGTCAGCATACGGCTCGCCAATTCCCGTTCGCCCATGACGATGTGGGGCACGCCCAGCCCTTCGAGATGCGCGACCTCCGCATCGCTATGGGCGCGGGCGATCACTTGCAGCTTGTCGTTCAGGTGCCGGGCATGTTCGTGGATCGCGCCGCCTTCGAACCCTTCTGGCACGGCTATCAGCAGGTGGCGCGCCTCGCAGATGCCGGCGGCAAGCAGATGCTTGTCCTCCAGTGCATTGCCCTTCACCACCGACAGGCCAGCCTCCTGCGCCTCCTCGACTTTCTCCGCATCGCCCTCCACGATCACGAAATGAACATTGCGCTCAGCCAGACGAGCAGCGATCAACTTGCCGACCCGGCCATAGCCGACCAGAATGACATGCCCCAGACGCGGCCGTTCCGGCGGTTGCACTTCACCCTCATCATCCGCCCGCTCATGTTTGCGCACGATCATCGAGAAAAGGATGGGGTTGAGGAAGATCGATGCCATCGCCCCGGCGAGGATCAGGTCGCGCGCATCCTCCGGCAATACCCCCAGCCCCGTTCCCAAGGAGGCGAGGATGAAGGAAAATTCGCCGATCTGCGCCAGACTGGCGGCGATGGTCAGCGCCGTGACATTGGGATGCCCGAAGGCGCGCACGATGCCCCAAGCGGCGATCGACTTGCCGATGACGATGATCAGGATGGTCGCGAGCAGCGGCAGCGGCTGTTCCACCACGATCGAAGGATTGAAGAGCATCCCCACCGACACGAAGAAAAGCACCGCGAAGGCGTCGCGCAGCGGCAGCGTTTCTTCCGTAGCCCGGCGGCTGAGCGGCGTTTCGCCCAGGATCATGCCGGCGAAGAAAGCTCCCAGTGCAAAGGAAACGTCGAAAGCCAGCGCTGCGCCGAAAGCCACGCCCAGCGCGATGGCAAGGACGGCCAGGCGAAACAGTTCGCGCGATCCGGTATGGACGACCCAGTGCAGCGCCCAGGGGATGACGCGGCGCCCCACGATCAGCATCAGCGCGACGAAGCCCACTACCTTAAGCAGCGTGCCCAGCAACGGTCCCAGCAGCGCCCCCGCCCCTGCCCCGTCGGCGCTGTTCATGACGCTGGCGAGGGCGGGCAGCAGGACAAGGGCGAGGACCATCACCAGATCCTCCACGATCAGCCAGCCGACTGCGATTCGCCCGCGCCGGGTTTCGACCAGATCGGCACCCTGAAGCGCCCGCAGCAGGACGACCGTACTGGCCACCGAAAGGGCCAGGCCGAAGACGATGCCGCCCATCAGGCCCCATCCCATCAGATGCGCCAGCCCCATGCCCAGCAGCGTCGCCACGGCAATCTGGACCAGTGCGCCGGGCACGGCGATATTCTTGACCGAGAGCAGGTCTTTCAGCGAGAAATGCAGGCCGACCCCGAACATCAGCAATATGACGCCGATTTCGGCCAGTTCATTGGCCAGCCCCGCATCGGCGACGAAGCCGGGGGTGAAGGGACCGACCATGATGCCGGCGATCAGATAGCCGACCAGCGGCGAGAGTTTGAGACGATGGGCGATGGCGCCCATGATGAAGGCGACGACGAGGCCGGCAACGATAGTGCCGATCAGGGGCGTGTGATGGGGCATAGATGCCTTTCGATCCGGTCGCCGGACGGCAGAACGCGCGCCCGGCGGGAAATTAACAGAGTAAGGGCGTCTCACCTACCTCCGTTCGTTTCGAGCGCAGTCGAGAAACGTGAAGGGCAATTCTAGCCGCTTCTCGACTTCGCTCGCAGCGAACGGGTCTGGGGGACATCCTTTTCATTCAATGATGGTCATCATCGCGGCCGACAGGGCGACGGCCGCAGCGCCCAGACCCGTCATGACGACGGGCATGAACCACCAGGGCTGACGGCGACGACGGCTGCGTCGCTGGCTTTTGCGAGGCATGGGACGATTCCTCCTTCCGACGACAGGCCCGTGCGCGACGGGCGGGTCCGATCCGTCAGAAGGCGGCGGGCGGCGCCCTGGCGCGATGGGCGCGCAAAAGATGCAGAGGCCTGGGGGGCAGCGCATCGGTAGAAGACAGACTGTCGGGAAGTCGCCGCCAGACAGCGACCAACAGCGCCGCAAACAGACACCATAGCGCCACCGGCGGCAGGCCGTCCCCATCGGAGCGCACCAGCTGAACCGCCTGCACGGCGGCCGGAGCCCGCCCCTTGAGCACGACATCGATCGTGGCAGGATTGAAGGCTGAACCGGTGGCCCGGCTGAGCGGCAGGCCAAGCGGCGCGAGCGCGGACAGAAGCGTGACGGCGATCAGGGTCCAGAAAGCGGCGATCAGGCCAGCACGATGCATCGCGCGCCTTCCTTTCCGCTTTTCCGACCCTATATGCCGCATTGCACCGTCCATTTGCCTGCTTCCTCTTTTAGATAGGGAAAGAAGGAGGTGAAAACCAGCGCCGAAACCGGCCCGGATCGGTTGACAGAATCGAGTCATTCCACTAACGGGCCACATTCCCGCGCGGGTCGGCAGGACTTCATGTCTTTGGTGAGCTGCGTAAAGCAGATTTGAACGAGAAGAGAAGAGCCATGTTCGCTATCGTGCGCACGGGCGGCAAGCAGTATCGCGTCGCCGCCGGAGACAAGATTGTCGTTGAAAAGCTGGCTGGCGAAGCCGGCGACAAGGTTGAGCTGGGCGACGTCCTGCTGGCCGGTGAAGGTGGCGAGCTGAAGGATGCTTCCAAGCTGACCGTCGCCGCTGAAATCATCGCGCAGGCGAAGGGCGAGAAGGTCATCGTCTTCAAGAAGCGCCGTCGCCACAATTATCGCCGCAAGAACGGTCACCGCCAGAATCACACGATCCTCAAGATCGTGTCGATCGCCTGAGCGCAGCTTAAGTAAGGAGTTTAGGTCATGGCACATAAAAAAGCTGGCGGTTCGTCGCGCAACGGTCGCGATTCTGAGTCGAAGCGCCTTGGCGTGAAGAAGTTCGGCGGTCAGGACGTGATCGGCGGCAACATTATCATTCGTCAGCGCGGCACCCGCGTATATCCGGGCCGCAACGTCGGCATGGGCAAGGATCACACCCTCTTCGCGCTCGGCGAAGGCAAGGTGGTGTTCCACACCGGCAAGCTCGGCCGCAAGTACGTGTCGGTAGACGCGCTGGCCGCAGCCGCGGAATAACGGACGACTGATGACGGGTCGTCCTGCAAAAGGGGCGATCCTCATGGGTGAAGGGCCATTGGCCTGACACCCGGTCCGAGGGAACAAGGGGCGCTCCTTCCACGCGAAGGGCGCCCCTTTTCCGTTGGGCGAAACACCCTCGCAAAAATCCCTCAAGCCTCTGGAACTCCATGCCTTCTCGCGCGTCGTGCGGGCGGGGCATCCAGCCAGAGATATACCGTCGCGAAGCCGTCATGAAAGGCGGCTAACGGCGCGCCCGAAGAGGAGACGAGAATGTTCGCCCGTACCCCCCGCCTGCTGCTGCGTCCCGGCTGGATGGAAGACGCCCAGGCTCTGGCCATGGCAATTGACGACATGGCCGTCGCCCGCAACCTGACGCGCGTGCCCAGCCCCTATGGGCTGGACGATGCTGAAGCCTTTCTGGCCCTGCCCCATCATCCGCACCTGCCCCGCCTGCTGGCCTTCACCCGCACTCAGGGTGCCCCGCGCCTGATCGGCGGATGCGGCATCCATCTGAACGAGGATGGCGTGCCGGAACTGGGTTACTGGATCGCCCGCGCCTATTGGGGGCTGGGCTTCGCGACGGAAGCGGCGCGCGCCGTGCTGGCGATGGCGCGGGCTAATGGCGTCACCGATATTCGCGCATGTCATTTCGCCGACAATCCGGCTTCGGGCAACGTCCTGCGCAAGCTGGGCTTTCGCTTCACCGGGCGGATCGAACCGCGCTACAGCCTGGGCCGCGACTCGATGGTCGATTGCCTGCTGTTCGAGGAGGGCGAAGATGGTCGAATGAACGCCGACCTGGCGATGGACCTCTATCGGGATGCGTTGCCAGTAGCGGCCTGAGAGAATCGCATCCTCCCCCTTAGAAGGGAGGATGCTTCGGGCGATCGAACACACGGGTTGGCTTGCCGCCATAATCGGTGTCTATCAATGCGTGAAAGCCGAGTTTCTCGGCGACCTTGATCGACGCCGCATTGCCTGGGTCAATGATGCAGCGGACCGAGGGGCTGTCGAGATGCGCGTCCGCCCAATCCAATATGGCGTGCATTGCTTCGGTGGCGATGTCCCTGCCCCAGCCATCGGGCGCCAGCACCCACCCAGCTTCAGGCACGCCCTCCAACTGGGCGATACCACGTTCGGCGCTCAGCAGACCAGCCTCCCCAAGGAAGACACCACTGTCGCGCTCCTCTATCACCCACATGCCATAGCCCAGCATCGACCACATGCCGGCATAGCGCAGCAGGCGGAACCATACCGCCTGCGCGTCCTGCGGTTGCCCACCGATATGGCGCACCACATCGGCGTCGGCCCATAGCGCCTTGCAGGCGGCATAATCCTGGACCCGGTGCGGGCGGAGGATGAGACGGATGGTTTCCATGACAGGCGCGTGGGACATGCATGGATATGAAACCGCGCCGACCCGATGGTCAAGCGGCGGTCAATGCCGTATCCATTCGCGCATCGGCATAGGGCGTCTCGGCCAACGCGATCAACGCACGGTCGTCCACTCGCCATGGGTGAAAACCGGGCAGGAAATAGCCAAGCCAGGGGCGCGCCACCCGGCGCATTATCCCCGGCCGCACCAACGCATAACGCAACAACCCGCCCCAGGCCCGCACGCCGCTGACGCCGTCCTGCCGCAGCAGGTCAATCATCCCCCGCGCGCGATGATGCAAGAAGTGTCGAGTCACGACCAGCATCATCGCGCTCTTCACCCACCAGCGCCGGAAACGGGGCCAGTCGCGGGTGGCATGAACCCAAGTATCGTAAGCCACACCCTTATGCTCGATTTCCTCAACGGCATGCCAGCGCCACAGTGCCGCAACCTCCGGGTCCGCTCCTTCCAGATGGCGCGGGTCGCTCAACAGTTCATGGGCGAGAATGGCTGTAAAATGCTCCAGCGCCATGGTTGCGGCCAGGCTGACGATGGGCGGACGCCGCTTTGCAAGGTCCAGCACCATCGCCACATCGGCGTCGAGGCGCGATACGTCATAGCCATGGTCTGTCACCTGCCGGTTGAAGGCGAGATGTTCACGGCTATGGACGACCTCCTGCTTGATGAAGGCGGCAATCTCCCCTGCCAATCTATCGGGCACGCCATCTCGGAAGGCGCGGACGCTGTCGACGAAATAAGCTTCACCGCGCGGAAAGGTAATCGACAACGCATTGAAGAAAGCCGTGGCGATCGGATCGCCATTCAGCCAATGTCGTGCGGCTGCATGACCCCGCCCGAAACGACGGTCGCGCGGCGTGATGGTGAGATTGGCAGGGGTCATCAGATGCCTCCACTAGTTACTTACATTAATGTAAATAAGAGAAACTGACATTCATGTCAATAAAACGCGCCCGCCTTAGCCCGGATGAGAGCCGCCTCGTCGCCGTGGAGGCGGCGCGCGACCTGCTGATCGAGGCCGGACCGCAGGCTGTAACACTCAAGGCTGTGGCGGGACGGATCGGGCGGACCCACGCCAATTTGCTGCATCATTTTGGATCGGCGGCGGGATTGCAGAAAGCGCTGGCTGCGCATTTGGCGGACACGATTACAGCCAAGATCGGCGAGGCGGTGGATGCGGCGCGGCGCGGCGAACTTGCCCCCCGCATCATCGTGAACATGACGTTCGACGCCTTCGACCGGGAAGGCGCGGGGGCGCTGGCCAGTTGGATGCTGGCGTCGGGCAATGAGGATGCGCTGGACCCGGTCGTGGAGGCGATCCACCGACTGGTCGACAAGCTGGCGGCGAGCGCCCTCACCCCCAATCTGGCGGAACTGATGCGGGAAAATACGCTGATGCTGGTGCTGCTAGCGCTGGGTGATTCGCAACTGGGCGGTTCGATGGCCAGCGCACTGGGGCTGCCACGCGAAAAAGCGCGCGAAATCGCCACGCGCAGCCTGACTTTCGCGCTGATGCAGGAGGCCGCGACGATCGCCGCGCAGGCCGAGGTTTAACTTTTCACGATTAGGCGCTATGGGCGCGGGCAGAGCGGACGATCCACCTATCGTCGCATATTTGCATTCCGCGAGCCGGCACCTGCTCCAGCCGCCTCCAGAATGCTCTATTTTTGATTTTACGCATTCTGCGGGCCGGCGACTGTTCCAGCCGCCTCCAGAATACTCTATGGGCGCGCCATGCATTTTCTCGATCAAGCCAAAATCTATATCAAATCCGGCTGGGGCGGCCCCGGCGCAGTCAGTTTCCGTCGTGAAAAATATGTCGAATATGGCGGCCCGGACGGTGGTAATGGCGGCAAGGGCGGCGACATCATCTTTGAAGCGGTCGCCGGCCTCAATACGCTGATCGATTTCCGCTACACCCAGCATTTCAAGGCGCAGCGCGGCCAGCCCGGCATGGGCAAGAACCGCTATGGCGCAGGCGGCGAAGATCTGATCGTCAAGGTGCCCCTCGGCACGCAAATCCTGTCCGATCCCCAGCCCATTGAGGGCACGGAGGACGAGGACGGCTATCCCGACTATGAGGATCAGGAAATCCTGGCCGACTTCACCGAAGTGGGGCAGCGGATCACATTCCTGCGCGGCGGCGACGGCGGACGCGGCAACCTGTCCTACAAAACCAGCACCAACCGGGCGCCGCGCCAGCATGGCACCGGCTGGCCGGGTCAGGAAATGTGGGTGTGGCTGCGGCTGAAGCTTCTGGCCGATGTAGGTCTGGTGGGCATGCCCAATGCCGGCAAGTCGACCCTGATCAATCAGGTGACGAACACCAAGGCAAAAGTCGGCGCATACGCCTTCACCACCACCAAGCCGCAACTGGGCGTGGTGCTGCATCGCGACCGCGAATTCGTGCTGGCCGACATTCCCGGCCTGATCGAGGGCGCGGCGGAAGGCGCAGGCATTGGCGATCGCTTCCTTGGGCATATCGAGCGCTGCCGCGTGCTGCTGCACCTGATCGATGCGACGGGCGATGATCCAATCGATGCCTTCCGCATCGTGACCGATGAACTGGCTGCCTATGGCGGCGGACTGGACGAAAAGCCGCAGATCGTGGCGCTCAACAAGGGCGACCTGCTGGGGTCGGAACTGATGGAAGATATTGCCGCACAACTGCGCGAAGAAGCAGGGGTGGAAGATGTCTTCATCATCTCCGGCGCGACTGGCGAAGGCGTCGGCGCATTGATGGATGCAGTGCTGCCAATGCTGGATTATGACGCCGAAGATGAGGAAGATGAAGGTGGCGACGAAGGTGCAGCCACCTGGTCGCCGATCTGACGAATCAATAGCCTTAGCCCCGTTCGGTTCGAGCTTGTCGAGAACCCGGCGTGAGGGTTCTCGACAAGCTCGAACCGAACGGATGTTGTTTCAAAGTGGCCACAAACGCCCTCTCCGGTTTCCCTCCTGCCCTTGTCCGCCGGCTTGTCATCAAGATCGGTTCCGCCCTGTTGGTCGATCCGGCCGGAGAGGTGCGCGTCGACTGGCTGCGCACGCTGGTCGCCGATGTGGCGGAGCGCAAGACGGCGGGGCAGCAGGTTATCATCGTGTCGTCCGGCGCAATTGCGCTGGGCGCGCGACGGCTGAAGCTGCCTAAGGGCGGACGTGGTAGCCTGGAAGATGCGCAGGCGGCGGCGGCGACCGGACAGATCGCCCTGTCGCAATGCTGGGCCAGCCTGCTGGCGGAAAAGGGCATTACCGCCGCGCAGATGCTGGTGACGCTGGACGATCTGGAAAATCGGCGGCGTTACCTGAACGCGTCGGCTACACTGGAACGACTGGTCGCGCTCAATGTCGTGCCGGTCATCAACGAAAATGACAGCGTCGCCACGACCGAGATCCGCTTTGGCGACAATGATCGGCTGGCGGCGCGTATCGGACAGGCGGCACGGGCTGACGCGGTTGCGCTGCTTTCCGATGTCGACGGGCTTTACACCGCCAACCCGCACGTCGATGCCAGCGCCATGCTGATTGAAACGATAGAGACGATCGACGCCCGGATCGCGGCAATGGCTGATGGCGGCTCCGCTTCGGGCATGGGATCGGGCGGCATGGTGTCGAAAATCCAGGCGGCGCGCATCGCCACCGGCGCAGGCGCGCATCTGGCCATCATTTCGGGCAAGGTGGATTCGCCGCTGGCGCATTGGGCCAATGGCGGCAAGGGGTCGATCTTTTTGGCCGCGCAAGGAAAAGGCGCACGCAAGGGCTGGCTGGCCGGACGGCTGACGACACGAGGACGGCTGATCGTGGACGCAGGCGCAGAAAAGGCGCTGGGCAAGGGCAACAGCCTGCTGCCCGCCGGGGTGGCGAGCGTCGAGGGCTTGTTCGATCGCGGCGACGTGGTCGACATCGTCGCGCAGGATGGCCGGGTCATTGCCCGCGGCCTGATCGAATATGACAGCGCGGCGGCGGTGAAGATTGCCGGGCGTCGCAGTGAGGAGATCGCTGCGCTGCTGGGTGAAATGCCCCGATCGGTTCTGGTCCATCGCGACCATATGGCGATGGTCTGACACGATGCAGCCAATGCGAATTGCCATGACAGGCGCGACGGGCTTCGTCGGCGCCGAAGTGCTGGAACAGGCACTGGCCGAAGGGCTGCGTATCAACGCGCTCACCCGCCGCGCCCAGCCGCCGCGCGCGAAGCTGAAATGGGTGCCGGGATCGCTGGAGGATGCGGCCGCGCTCGACACCTTGGTGCGCGATGCCGATGCCGTGGTGCATATCGCCGGCGTGGTGAATGCGCCCGACCGCGAAGGCTTTGAAGCGGGCAATGCGCGCGGCACCGTGGCGGTGATCGATGCGATGCGGCGGCGGGGCATCAGGCGGCTGGTGCATGTATCCTCGCTCGCGGCGCGAGAGCCGGGCCTGTCCGACTATGGCTGGTCCAAGGAACTGGCCGAAAAATATGTGAAGGCGAGTGGGTTGGACTGGACCATCGTGCGGCCGCCGGCGATCTATGGTCCGGGCGACAAGGAAATGCTGGAACTGTTCCGCATGGCCAAGCGCGGCGTCATGATGCTGCCGCCAAGCGGACGCCTGTCGGCCATCCATGTCAGCGATCTGGCCCGGCTGCTGCTGGCGCTGACGCATGAACGGGAAAACAGCCTGACCCGCACCTATGAGGTGGACGACGGCACGCCGGGCGGCTGGGATCATAAGGATTTTGGTGCGGCCATCGGACGCGCCGTCGGTCGGCAGGTCAAGACGCTGGCGACGCCGGAATGGCTGCTGAACGTCGCGGCGCGGGCGGACAAGCTGGTGCGCGGCAAGAAAGCGAAGCTGACGCCGGATCGGGTCGATTATTTCTGCCATCCCGACTGGGTCGTCACCAAGCGGATGCAACCGCCCAAGAGGCTGTGGCTGCCGCAGGTGAAAACCGAGGATGGATTGCGGGAAACGGTCGCCGCCTATCGGGAGAAGGGGTGGCTGTAAGCCCTTCCCTCCCTGTCTGATTTACTGATCTTCCGCCGCCGGTTTCTTCGCGCGCTGTTCCGCCAGAAATTCGCTGATCGCCTGGCCGCTGGCGTTGAGCAGCGGATAGGTGCGCGCATCTGACAGCCAGTCAGGACGGCGCGCGCTGCTGCCATAAAAAGTGTCATAGACGAGGCTGAAAGCGAGGAAGACGATCGTAGCGCCGATCAGGCCTTTCACCGCGCCGAAGCCCGCACCCAGCACCCGGTCCACGGGGCCGAGAATCGACTGCCTGGTGCGGCGGCCGATGGCATGGGCGATCAGTTTGCCGACGCCGAAGGTGACGCCGAAGACAAGGACCAGCGCCAGCATTGCCGCGCCGCTGCTATTGCCGACAAAGGCGCTCAGCAATTCCGCTGCCGAGGCATGGAAAAGGCGAATGGCGAAGATCGCCAGCACCCAGGCGATGAGCGAAAGCGTTTCCAGCACGAAGCCGCGCAGGAGGCCCAGCACGGCGCAACCGCCGATGGCGAGCAGGACGAGAATGTCGATGGCGTTCATTGCCGCCGTGGCTATCCGCGTCCCAGCATCTGGTCAACAAGCTGTGCGAGGGTGCGGAAACCGCTGACCGCGATTCCCTTCACCCCATCGGCAGCCGAAGCCGGGATGAAGGCGCGATTAAAACCCAGCTTGGCGGCTTCCCGCAGGCGCAGGGGTGAATGCGAGACCGGCCGGATTTCGCTCGACAGGGCAATTTCGCCGAACAGCACGACATCGACCGGCACGGGCCGTTCCGACATGGCGGAAATGAGCGCGGCGGCCACGGCAAGGTCCGCTGCGGGGTCCGTCAGGCGATAGCCGCCTGCGACGTTGAGATAGACTTCGCAGGTCGAAAAGCTGAGGCCGCAGCGCGCCTCCAGCACGGCGAGGATCATGGCAAGCCGCCCACTGTCCCAGCCGACCACCGCGCGCCGGGGGGTGGCGCCGCTGGACAGACGCACGACCAGCGCCTGTATCTCGACCAGCACCGGGCGCGTGCCTTCCAGCGCGGGAAAGACGGTCGCGCCCGTCACCGTTTCGTCGCGATTGGTGAGAAACAGGGCGGACGGGTTGGCGACTTCCTCCAGTCCCTCCGCCACCATCGCGAAGACGCCGATCTCGTCCGTGCCGCCGAAGCGGTTCTTCACCGCACGCAGGATGCGATATTGGTGGCTGCGTTCGCCTTCAAAGGCTAACACCGTGTCGACCATATGTTCCAGCACGCGGGGACCGGCGATGCTGCCATCCTTGGTCACATGGCCGACAAGGATCAACGCCGTGCCACGCTGTTTGGCGAATTTTATGAGTTCCTGGGACGCCGCGCGCACCTGACTGACGGTGCCGGGCGCGCCTTCGATCAGATCGCTGTGCATGGTCTGGATCGAATCGATGACCAGCAGCGCGGGCGGTGGCCCCTCCCCCAAAGTGGTCAGGATGTCACGGACCGACGTGGCGCTGGCCAACTGCACCGGCGCAGAGCCAAGGCCAAGGCGTTGGGCGCGCAGGCGGACCTGATCGGCGGCTTCCTCACCGCTGATATAGGCGACCGACAGCCCGCGCGAGGCGATGCGCGCCGCCGCCTGCAACAGCAAGGTCGATTTGCCGATGCCCGGATCGCCGCCGATCAGCGTAGCGGAGCCATGAACGATGCCGCCCCCCAATGCGCGGTCGAACTCGGCAATGCCGGTGCTGGTGCGCGGCGGCAGTTCCACCGCGCTGTCCAGGCCGACCAAAGTGATGGCGCGGCCGCCATTCTGCAAATCATGGCGCTGGGAAAAGACGGTTTCCGCCGCCTCCTCGACGATGCTGTTCCATTCGCCGCAATCCTCGCACTGGCCCTGCCACCGACTGGTGACGGTGCCGCATTGCTGACAGACGAATTTGCGTTTTGCCTTGGCCATGGCGCAGATATGCCGGGCGGACGCGAACATTGCAAGAACATGGATGGTCGCACTGGAAACATCCGTGGCGCTGGCGCATTGATACGGGATGAAAACGATCCGCGTCGCCAGCTACAATATCCGCAAGGCCATCGGCACCGATCGGCGACGAATGCCCGAACGGGTGCTGGAGGTGCTGAACGAAGTGGATGCGGACATTATTGCACTTCAGGAGGCCGACAGGCGCTTTGGCGTGCGCTCGGCCGCCATCCCGCCGCTGTTGATGGACAATCAGAGCGGATATAGACCCGTTCCCCTCAACGTGCAGGTGGACAGCATGGGCTGGCACGGCAACGCCCTGCTGGTGCGCAAGGAGGCTGAGGTCGCTCGCCATGATGTGCTGCATTTGCCCTATCTTGAACCGCGCGGCGCGACGATGGCGGAAGTGGCGGTGAACGGCGTGACGCTGCGCGTGTTCGGCATGCATCTGGACCTTTCAGGCTTGTGGCGACGGCGACAGGCGGCGGCAGTGATCCACGCGGCGGCGCAGGGCGCGGAGATGGCGACGGTGCTGATGGGCGACCTCAACGAATGGAGCGCCGGGCGCGGCTGCCTGGCCGATTTTGCGCGCCATTACAGCTTTGCGCCGTGCGGGCGCAGCTTTCATGCGCGGCGGCCAGTGGCGCGGCTCGACCGGATTATGCATTGCGGCAAACTGACGCTGAAGGATTGCGGCGTGCATGAAAGCGCGGCGGCCCGAAAGGCATCCGATCATCTGCCGATCTGGGCGGATTTTGCGGTTGGTTGAATATAGCCTCCGTTTGTTTCGAGCGTGTCGAGAAACGACTGCGCCGCCCTCTCCGTTTCTCGACCCTGGCTTGTCCTGAGCGCCTGCCTTGACAGGCAGTCGAAAGGCTCGAAACGAACGGAGATGAGATTGCTGATCTCGACAATTGTCCCGCCCTCTGCGAGGCTTGCCCCATGAAGGAGCGGGAACTGCGGCTGGCATTGGTCTGCTATGGCGGGATCAGCCTGGCCGTCTACATGCACGGCATCACCAAGGAAATCTGGCGGCTGGCGCGCGCCAGCCGGGCCTTTCACGATCATGCCCCGCCCAGTGGAAGCAGCGAGGCGGTCTATCGTCGGTTGCTGGAGGCGATCGAGGCGCAGAGCGGCATCCGTTTGCGCGTGATGCCGGACATCATCGCCGGAGCGAGCGCGGGCGGCATTAACGGCATCTTCCTGGCGCAGGCGATCGAAACCGGCCAGTCGCTGGAGCCGCTGACCGACATGTGGCTGGACAATGCCGATGTCGACCGGCTGCTCGATCCCGATGCGCGGCCGGCGCGGGCCATGACCAAATTCTGGGCGACGCCGCTAGTCTGGATGGCGGCGCGGCGGCCCGGCGACGCGGTGGAGCGCACCGTCGCGCCGGACACACGGGAAGAGGTGCGGATGAAGTTGTCGCGCTTCATCCGGTCCCGCTGGTTCGAGCCGCCCTTTGGCGGAGAGATATTTTCGACCATGTTGCTGGACGCGTTCGATGCGATGGCGGCGGCGGAAAAAGGCCCGCCGCTCTTGCCTGAAGGTCATCCGCTCGACCTGTTCGTCACTGTCACCGATTTTGAAGGCCATCCCCAGAGCCTCAATCTCAACAGCCCAGCGCAGGTGATCGAGACGGAGCATCGGCTGTCGATCGGGTTTCGAGCGCGGGGGCGCGGGATGCGGGATTTTGCCGATGCGGTCGAACTGGTGTTTGCGGCGCGGGCGACGGCGAGTTTTCCCGGCGCCTTTCCGCCCTTCACCGTACGCGAACTGGACCGGGTGCTCAAACGCCGCCATCGCGGCTGGCCGACGCGCGACGCTTTTCTGGCGCGCGCCTTGCCTCGCCATGCCGCGCGAGGGACGGCGGAGGATGCAGTGCTGATCGACGGATCGGTGCTGGCCAACGCCCCCTTTGCGCAGGCGATCGGTGCACTGCGCAACCGGCCGTCGCGGCGCGAGGTCGACCGGCGCTTCGTCTATATCGATCCCAAGCCGGGGCATCGCTCCATCCGACTCAATCGCGAAGGGGAGCAGGTGGACGCGCCGACCGGGGAGGACGCCCCCTTGCCCGGCTTTTTCCGCACCATTTTCGGCGCGCTGAGTGACATTCCACGCGAGCAGCCGATCCGTGACAATCTGGAGGCGATCGACCGCCATTCTGCGCGCATCCGACGCATGCGGCGGATTTGGGATGCGTTGCGGCCGGGAATCGAGGCAGAGGTGGAAAGCGCGGTCGGGCGCATGCTGTTTCTGGACAAGCCGACCCCGGCGCGCCTGTCGGCCTGGCGCGCCAAAGCGCAGCAACGGGCCGCCAGCGCAGCGGGCTTCGCCTATCCCGCTTATGGCCATATGAAGCTGTCGGGCATTGTCGAATCGCTCTCCACCCTGTTGTTCCGCCTGTCCGGCGAGGAAAGCGCAATGATGCGCGAAGCCTATCGGCAAGCGATCTGGGCTGACATTCGCAGCAAAGGCGCGGACCAATTGGGCGCGGAAGGCGGATCGGCCTCTGCCCCGGTCGCCTTCTTCCGCGCGCATGATCTGGCGTTTCGCGTGCGCCGGCTGCGTTATCTGGCGCGACGGCTGGCCGATACGCTGGAGATGGAGAGCGAAGCCGACGATCCGGCGGTGCAGGCGATGCATGACGCGATCTATGGGGCGCTAGCACTCTACGCCGAGTGCGAGGACGCGGATTTTCATGGGCCGCAGGTGATGGTTGCGGCCAAGGCCGTGCCTACCGATGCCAGCGCAGCGCTGGATGCCGTCGCACAGGCGCGAGGGTTGAAGGCGCGGGACGAGGCGGCCGACCTGCTGCTGGCGGACGCTTTTGCCGGCCTGCCCAAAGCCGGGCGGCGGACGATGTTGCTGGCCTATCTGGGCTTTCCCTTCACCGATATAGCCACATTACCGTTGCTTCAAAGTGACAGTCTGGATGAATATGATCCGGTGAAGGTCGACCGGATTTCGCCCGAAGATTGCGTCGCCATCCGTAGCGGCGGCGCGGCGGCCACGCTCAAAGGCATAGAATTCAACAATTTCGGCGCCTTCTTTAGCAGGGTCTATCGCGAGAATGACTATCTGTGGGGACGACTGCATGGCGTCGAGCGGCTTCTGGACGTCGTGAATATGGGTGTGCCCGTGGCAAGCCGCCTTTCGCCCGACAGTCTGGCCGACTATAGGCGGGCGGCGTTCCTGGCGATCCTTGATGAGGAAGAGTCGCGGCTGCCCCATGTGGCCGATCTCATCGCCAGTTTGCGGGAGGAAATCGGGTGAGCGGGCGTGTGGTGCTGGTTCCGGTGATGCTGATGCTGGCCTTGACGGCCGGCTGTCGTTCGTCGTCCGATGACAGCGCCCAGGCCGACAATGGCGCCGCCCCTGCCCTGCCGGCAATGGCAACCGCGCCAACGGATCTTTCGCCCCCGCCTGCCCCCCTCGCCGAACCGGCACGGCCAGCCCCGACCGTGACAGTGCGCGCCCAGCCCGCACCGCGCAATGTGCTGGACCTGCCGCCATCGGACGACGGATTGAGCGCGGAGCCGTTTCCGCAGGAAGTCACCGCCTTCATGGTCGATCGCGACGGGTGCGACCATTTCCGGGGCGAGGAGCCTTATGACGCCGAACGGCGCGCATACATCGCCGAAAGCGTGGCGGAATTATGCACCGGGACCGACGCCCGGCTGGCGACGCTGCGGCGGCGCTACGCCAATGACCCATCGGTCATCGCTGCGCTGCGCGCCTATGACGACCGGATCGAAAGCGTGGCGACCTATTGAAGGTCAGCCCGCCACCGCGTCGATCGCCTTGGCTAGGTCAACATCGCGCCGGGACAGGCCACCAGCGTCATGGGTGGTCAGCGTGATGTCCACCCGATTATAGACATTGAACCATTCGGGATGATGATCCGCCTTTTCCGCCATGATCGCCACCCGCGTCATAAAACCGAAGGCGGCGTTGAAATCGGTGAAGGTGAAGCGGCGGCATATGCCCTCCGGTTCGTCCACCGGGGTCCAGTGCGGCAGGTCCGCCAGCGCAAGTGCGCGTTCTTCTTCCGTCAATCTGGCAATCATGTCGCTTTCCCGGTGATCCTGTTTCGCTATATGGGAATTATGTCGTCCAACGGTCAACCGCTCCGCTTTGCTCCCACGCCGCAGGAAATCGAGACGCTGGCCCTTGCCGCGCTCAATCGCCTGCCCGCGCCCTTCACCGAGCATCTGCATGATGTGGTGCTGTTCGTGGAGGAATTTGCCTCCGCCGACATCCTCAAGGATATGGACCTGACCGACCCATTCGAACTGACGGGCCTGTATAGCGGCCGGTCCGTCGGGCAGGAGGCGCAGACCGGGGACATGCCGCCCACGGTGCATCTGTTTCGCCGGCCCTTGCTGGACGAATGGGTGGAAACGGGCGTGCCGCTTGATGCCCTCATCACCCATGTCGTGGTGCATGAGATCGGCCATCATTTCGGCCTGTCCGACATCGACATGCACGTCCTGGAGGACATGGTCACATTATGACCGGCGCCGCACTGCGCCTGAAAGACGTCGCCTGCCTGCGCGGCGGGCGGATGCTGTTTCGCGGCGTCGCTCTGACATTGACGCCGGGCGACGGCGCGTTGCTGACCGGACCCAATGGCGTGGGCAAATCCAGCCTGTTGCGCGTCATCGCCGGGCTGTTGCCGGCCTTTGCCGGGACGATCGAGAAGAGCGGCGGCACCGCCATGACCGACGAGCGGCTGGCGCTGGACATGGACCTGCCGCTGGCGAGGGCGCTCGATTTCTGGGCGAGGCTGGACAGGACTGACGGTGCGGCGGTGGCGTATGCGCTGGCGGCTATGGCGCTGACCCCATTGGCCGACGTGCCGGTGCGGATGCTGTCGACCGGGCAGCGCAAGCGGGCGATGCTGGCGCGGGTGATCGCCAGCGGCGCAGGCATATGGCTGCTGGACGAGCCGGGCAACGGGCTGGACGTGGCGTCGCTGGACCTTCTGGGCCGGGCGGTGGCGGATCATCTGGCGCAGGGCGGAATCATGGTCGCGGCGTCGCACCAGCCGCTGCCGATCGCCGCGCCGGTGACGCTGGCCCTTTCTGATTATCAGGCGGAAATCGCATGAGGCCATTATGGCTGCTGGCGGCGCGCGACTTGCGCCAGGCCTGGGCGTCGGCCGGTCTGTGGCTGCCGGTCGCCTTCCTGCTGCTGGTCGCCAGCCTCTATCCCTTTGCGGTCGGGCCGGATGCGGCCTTGCTGGGACGGACCGGCGGGGGGATGCTGTGGATCGCGGCGCTGCTGGCCAGCCTGCTGCCCGTCGACCGGCTGGTCGCGCCGGACCGGGATGCCGGGGTGCTGGACCAGATCGCGCTGCGCGGCGTAAGCGAGGAGATGGTCGTCATCGCCCGGCTGATCGCCCACTGGCTGGGCTTTGGCCCGCCGCTGATGATCGCCACCCTGCCCGCCGCGGCGCTGCTGAAACTGGATGGCGCGACGATCGTGAGGCTGGAAATCGGGTTGGCTTTAGGCACGCCGGCGCTGGCGGCGCTGGGGCTGCTGGTGGCGACGCTGACGGCAGGTTTGCGATCGAGCGGGGCGCTGGCGGGATTGCTGGCGCTGCCGCTGGCGGTGCCGCTGCTGATCTTCGGCGCGGGGACGCTGGGCGATGGCAGCGGGGCAGCGCTCAAATTTCTGGGCGCGGCGTCGCTGCTGCTGGTGGCGATCACGCCCTTTGCCGGCGGGGCGGCGATAAGGGCCGGGCGCGAATAGGATTTGCGGCGCTTAACTTCGCACATTTCCCGCCAAATAAGACATTTTGTTGCACGGGCCTGATCCTATCGAAAAGTCGGGTGAGAATAGCGGACGTCGACAAAGAAATATTCGGATCATCGCATAGGGATAGTAAGTAGGACAGCCTGTCAGCGGACCGCGCGCAGAAGCGATCCAGCTTCGCCAAAGCTTTTCCGCCCAATTTCGGCCCTTCCTTTTACGCAGACAAATGTTTCTGCAAGAAGAACGGTTAATGCAGAATAATATCTTCATCACATGATTGATTTCGACCGGATTTTCTTCATTCGCCGATATGTTGACGATTGCCCGCGAATCGGGCAAATTCCCTTGCGGCAGTCGAGAAACATCGGCGCCAGGAGAGGATGCCTATGAACCGAATTCGCGCGAATTCCGGGAAGCTTTTTCATGAGCTTTTAGTGCGGTGTCTGGCTGAACAACATCAGCCCACCGCCGAAGAAATTGACCTGATCGCCGGCAAGATCTGGCATGAGAGTCATGGCGCCAGGACCGGCCAGCCCTGGCCCGACGTGGCGCGCGGCAGCGACACGCACCGGCAGATGACGGAAGCGGCGATGATGGCGCTCAATCCGCCCGCGCTGAGCGCCGCATCCTTGCGATAGAAGGGCGCGGACACTTTTCAAACGATCTGCCGAGAGCGCGGCTTTGGCACGTCGCTCCTTGATCTGACGGGTTCGCGTCAAGCGGCATCCCCGCAGGGCTGTCGGGACGTCAGCATGCGAGAATTGCGGGCGGCGGGGGCGACATCACGAAAATGCTCCAATGCAGCGCCATGCCCCCTCATCCAACTGCGCCTAAGCCCTTCGGGCTAAGGCTTCATATCCTTCTCCCACCAGGGGAGAAGGAACGGCAATAAATGCTCGCTTACCGTCATGCCGAACCTGTTGCGCAGGGCGATGATCGGACGGATCGCGCAAACGGGATGGGCCGGCCGTAACGGGCGGCCGCCCTTCTCCCTTCCGCCGCCTCGACAGGACCGCGCCATTGGGCCAAAGGCGGCGGCATGTTTGCCATTATTGCCCCCATCCTCTTCATCCTGATCTGGTCCACCGGCTTCATCGTCGCGCGGGCGATGGTGCCGCATGGCGCGCCGGAGCTGATCCTGGCGCTGCGGTTGACGGCGACGACGTTGCTGCTGGCCGGGGCTGCGCTCTATGCGCAGCAGGGCTGGCCAAGGGGCAAAAGGCTGGGGCTGCACCTGATGGCCGGGGCGATGCTGCATGGCTTTTATCTGACGCTAAGCTGGTGGGCGGTGAATAACGGGATGCCGGCCGGGATCATGTCGCTGCTGGGATCCCTGCAACCGCTGATGGTGGCGGTGGCGAGCGTGGCGTTGCTGGGCGACCGGCTGCCGGGGCGAGCCTGGGGGGGCCTCGCTATCGCGATATTCGGCGTGGGCTGTGTACTGGCCCCGGCGCTGGAGCGCAGCGGCGCGGGCGGGATCGGGATGTTGCCGGCGGTCGCGGGCATGCTCGCGGTGCTGGGCATGGCGGGCGGCACGCTGATCCAGCGTGGCACAATCGCGGGGGACGGCATCGCGGTGTCGGGCGCGGTGCAGAATGCCGGTGGCGCGCTGGTGGCGATCGCCGCGACGCTGCTGGTCGGGGAGTATCGCTGGGACGGGGCGCCGATCCTGTGGATCGGGCTCGGCTGGTCGGTGCTGGGCCTGTCGGCGGCGGGGCTGAGCCTGCTGGTCTGGCTGGTGCGGCATCAGGGCGCGACGCGCATGTCGATGCTGTTGCTGCTGGTGCCGCCGCTCGCCGCGATCGAGGCGTGGATATTGTTCGGCGAGCGGCTGGGGCCGGTGCAACTGGTCGGCTTTGCGCTGGCGCTGGGCGGCGTGCTGCTGGGGCGCTCGCAGGGGAAGAAGGTGGAGGTTGTGGAGCCGGCTTAGGGCGGGGCTTGGATGGGCGCGAATGGGCCGGTTGTTGCCGTTTTAAGATGCCTTTGGGTTTCCCGGTTGCGAACATTCATTCCCCAAGGCAGCATGTTGTGATGCGCATCACGCCCGCTATCATTGCAGAATTGCCGCTGGCCGATATTGCTGCTGTCGTCTTTTATAAGCGGGATGAGGTCACGACTGACCTGATCTACTGCGATGTCGAAATAGCCGGCAGCGTTTGGACATTCCATGAGGAAGCGAAAGGCTGGGCGGAGCTGATCGAGCATCTCTCGGCGCTGCCCGGTTTCCGTGCGGATTGGTATGAAGCCGTGGTTAGCCCGGCTTTTGCGGCAAGCGAAACGGTCGCGTTCGATAGGCGCTGACGACTAAAGGCGGACAGCTTTAGCCCCTCCCCTTCAGGGGAGGGGTTGGGGTGGGGGCTATCCTCTGGCGCTGCGCGTGGGGCGATCCCCACCCCCGTCCCCTTCCCTAAAGGGGAGGGGCTAAGAAGAGCAGACCGTCCCCTTCCCGCCCCGGCCGGACATATTATTAGCGCGGGAAGAGCGCGCTTCATTTCCCTACCAGAACGGATTGGTCAGCGGCTTCACGTCATCCCATTGTCATCTTCTGCAACATCGCTGTCATGATCGCAGCGTAACTGGCGACATGAGCAAGCGCCCGCCTTCCCTCTCCGCCCAGGCCGCCGACATGGCGATGCAGATGGCCTTGCGGCAGATCGACTTTACCGCGCCGCCGCGCGTGGCCGTGCCAGCGCCGAAGCCGCAAAATACGGAAGACACTCTGGCGCTGAAGCGGCGGGACTGGTTGCTCGATGTGCAGGAGTGTCAGCGGGCCTTGTCGCCCTATGCGTCGGGCCTGCTGACGGCGGAGCAGCTTTCGGGCGAGGATTTCCTGCACAGCTTCTATGCCGCCGGGCGGCCCGTGCTGATCAAGGGGATGATGACGGACTGGCCGGCGCTGACGCGCTGGACGCCTGACTATCTGGCCGAGACGATCGGCGAAGCGGTGATCGAATATCAGGGCGGCCGCGCCGGGGCGCAGGATTATGAGCTGAAGAAGGAGAAGCATCGCAAGCGGGCGCCCTTCCGCCAGTTTATCGCGGCGGTGCGGGCGGGTGGCAATGACGCCTATCTGACCGCGTCGAACAGCGCGACCAATGCGCCGGCGCTGGCGCCGTTGCAGGCTGATCTGGGGCCTATCGACGCCTATCTGACGCGCGCGCCGGGGATGTTGTGGATCGGCGGGGCGGGCGCCTTTACGCCGTTGCATTTTGACCTGACCAACAATTTGCTGGCGCAGGTGACGGGAACCAAGCGGGTGATCCTGATCCCGCCGTCACAGACGAAGCGGCTGGCGCATAAGAGCCATGTGTTCAGCGACGTGCGCGACGTAACCGATGAGGCGCGGCTGAAACTCTATCCGCAGGCGCGCGACGTGCTGCGCTATGACGTAGTGCTGACGCCGGGCGACCTGCTGTTCATCCCGATCGGCTGGTGGCATCAGGTGCGGTCGGAGAGTTTTTCGACCATGCTGACCTATACGGGGTTCCATTGGCCCAATATGGGCCATGAGGGGTATCCGGCGGGGTAGGCGCAGCCGACATTCCGCTCAGGCGGGCCTGCAAAGCGCGCTTTTCTGCGTTCCGGTGCTCACGTACTTTAAGTACGCTGCGCTCCGGTACTCGAAAATCACACTTTTCGGCTCCACCTGAACGAAATCTCGGCTGCGCCTAACAGACGGTCGAGATCGCGTCCTTAACCCTCGCGCAGGCGTTCGTGGTGGCGGATCACTTCGTCGATGATGAAGCGCAGGAATTTTTCGGTGAAGTCGGGATCCAGCTTCGCGTCGAGCGCGAGTTGGCGCAGGCGGGCGATCTGGCGTTCCTCGCGGCCGGAGTCGGCCGGGGCAGATCGTGAGTCGCCTTATGCTCGCCCACGGCCTGGGTGATCTTGAACCGTTCGGCCAGCATGAACACCAGCGCCGCGTCGATATTGTCGATGCTTTCGCGATAGCGGTTCAATGTCTCGTCCACTTGGATGGTCTCCGGTTCCAGATGGCGCGCTTTTTGCCGCATCCGGGCCGGCGCGCAAGCTATTCCCGCTTGCCTTTCACATTTTGCAGCGCCACATGACGCGCCATGACAGCAGTTGCCCCCGATAATGTCGATCCCATCGGTAGCGCCAAGGCGGAGCCATCGCTGACGCCCATCCTGAACCTGGTCGCCGATGGCATGGGTCAGGTCAATGCCGTCATCATCGACCGGATGCAGTCGCGCATTCCACTGATCCCCGAACTGGCCGGCCATCTGATCGCGGGCGGCGGCAAGCGGCTGCGCCCGATGCTAACCTTGGCCTGTGCCGATCTGGTCGGCTATGCGGGCGACCGCCATTACAAGCTGGCCGCCGCGGTGGAGTTCATCCACACCGCCACCCTGCTGCACGACGATGTCGTCGACGGATCTGGCCTGCGCCGGGGCCGCAAGACCGCCAACATCATCTGGGGCAACAGCGCCAGCGTGCTGGTGGGCGACTTCCTCTTCTCGCGCTCCTTCGAGCTGATGGTCGAGGCGGAGTCGCTCAAGGTGCTGCACATCCTGTCCAACGCATCGGCGGTGATTGCGGAGGGCGAGGTCAATCAGCTGACCGCCCAGCGCAAGATCGACACCAGCGAAGAGCAATATCTGGACATTATCGGCGCCAAGACCGCCGCTTTGTTCGCCGCCGCCTGCCGCATTTCCGCCGTGGTCGCCGACCGCAGCGAGGAAGACGAGCAGGCGCTGGACATTTATGGCCGCAACCTGGGCATCGCATTCCAGCTGATCGACGACGCGATCGATTATGAATCGGACGGCGCGACGATGGGCAAGGATGCGGGCGACGACTTCCGCGACGGCAAGGTGACGTTGCCGGTGATCCTGGCCTATGCGCGCGGGTCCGACGAGGACAAGGCGTTCTGGAAAGCCGCGATTGCAGGCCACAAGATCAGCGACGATGATCTGGCCCATGCCACCGGCCTGCTGCGCCAGACCGGCGCGATCGCCGACACCATGGCGCGGGCGCGTCATTATGGCCAACAGGCGATCGATGCGCTGGCGATGTTCGATGCCGGCGCGGCCAAAGCGGCCCTTACCGAAGCGGTCGAGTTCGCTATAGCGCGCGCCTATT
Organism: Sphingobium rhizovicinum; assembly: GCF_042647625.1. Taxonomy (NCBI): domain Bacteria; kingdom Pseudomonadati; phylum Pseudomonadota; class Alphaproteobacteria; order Sphingomonadales; family Sphingobiaceae; genus Sphingobium; species Sphingobium rhizovicinum. Next base: position 2,670,813 of record NZ_JBHRVU010000004.1, read on the forward strand.
GAGGAGACGGGCGGCATCGTTCGTTTCTTGTCTCCGTTCGGGCTGAGCCTGTCGAAGCCCTGCACTTCTCCAAAATAAAAACGGCCCTTCGACAAGCTCAGGGCGAACGGGAATTTATCTAGGCCCGTCACACAATGATCCTGTCCCCCGAAATCATCGCTTTCCTTATGGCCGCGGCCTTCATGGCCGGGTGCGTCGATGCGATGGCGGGCGGCGGGGGCCTGATCGCCCTGCCCGCGCTGCTGGCGGCGGGGGTGCCGCCGGTGCCGGCGGTGGCGACCAACAAGCTGCAAAGCTGCATGGGCACGTTCGGCGCATGCATCGCCTATGCGCGGCGCGGGCATATGGATTTGAAGACGTTCAAGGCGCCAATCGCCGCCGCCTTCATCGGATCGGTCGGCGGGGCATGGCTGTTGCAGCGGGTCGATCCGTCGATCCTGGCGGGGCTGATGCCCGCGCTGCTGGTCGCGATGGCGGCCTATTTCACCTTCTCCCCCAAGCTGAGCGACGCGGATCGCCACGCGCGCATCGGCATGGCGGGCATGTCCGGCCTGATCGGCGTGGTGGGATTTTATGACGGCTTTTTCGGGCCGGGCGCGGGCGCTTTCTACACCACCATCTTTCTGGCGCTGGGCGGCCTTTCCATCCTGCGCGCCACGGCCCAGACCAAGGCGGCCAATTTCGCCAGCAATGTCGCGGGCCTGCTGACGATGATCGCAGGCGGGCATGTGATCTGGATCGCAGGGCTGGCGATGGCGGTGGGCAGCATCACCGGCGGACAGGTCGGATCGCATCTGGCGATGCGCTTTGGATCGCGCCTGATCAAGCCGCTGCTGATCATCATGTCGCTGGCGCTGACGACCAAGATGCTGCTGGACCCGAAGAACCCGATCCACATCTATCTGTTCGGATAAGCGGGTTGCGGGTCGCGCATGATGCGACTGCCACCATTTCCTACGAAGTTCACAGTGTCGTCGGCCATTTTCGGGTTTTTGCGACAGAAAGGCGACAGCGACGCGCCGGTAACGCGACAGGTGCGCGACAGATAGGCGACAGGTTGAAGACAGCGGCGCGGCAGGTGCGCGCCAAGGAGCGGAACGCTGTGAAGCGAGGGAAAGGTGCGGCATCGCCGAAGACAGAGCAAAGGCCGGGTGGATAGGACAGGCACAAGCGACGCCGGCAAGCGCATTCCCCGGCCTCCACCGCCTTGCGCTTCGATCCGATTGGCGCGAGAGGAAGCGCGATGACCGACCTGCCGATATATGCCGTGCTGCCCGACCTGCTTGCCGCGTTGCGGGCGGGGAGCAATGCCGTGCTGGTGGCGCCGCCGGGCGCGGGCAAGACGACGGCGGTGGCCCCTGCCCTGCTGGATGAGCCATGGTGCGGGGGTCAGGTGCTGCTGCTGTCGCCGCGCAGGCTGGCGGCGCGGGCGGCGGCGGAGCGGATCGCCGAGATGATGGGCGAGCAGCCGGGCGGCACGGTCGGCTATGCGACGCGCATGGACAGCAAGATTTCGGCGCGGACGCGGCTGCTGGTGCTGACCGAAGGCATTTTCGTGCGGCGGATACAGGATGACCCGGAACTGGCGGGCGTGTCGGCCGTGCTATTCGACGAAGTGCATGAACGCAGTCTGGACAGCGATTTCGGGCTGGCATTGGCGCTGGATGCGCAGGAGGCGTTGCGGCCGGATCTTCGGATCGTGCCGATGTCCGCGACTTTGGACGGGGCGCGCTTTGCCACGCTGCTTAATGGCGCGCCGGTGATCGAGAGCGCGGGGCGCATCCAGCCGCTGGAATTGCGCCATATCGGTCGTGCATCAGAAAAAAAGATCGAGGATGAGATGGCGGCGGCGATCCGCCGGGCGCTGAGCGAGGAAGCGGAGGGCGACCTGCTCGCCTTCCTGCCGGGCGTGCGGGAGATTGAGCGGACGGCGGAGCGGATTGAGGGTGGGCCGATCGAAGTGCATATGTTGCACGGGTCGCTAGACCCCGGCGCGCAGCGGGCGGCGATCCGGCCTTCGCGCGAGGGGCGGCGCAAGGTCATCCTCGCCACATCGATCGCGGAAACCAGCCTGACCATTGATGGCGTGCGGATCGTGGTGGATAGCGGCCTGGCGCGGCGGCCGCGATATGACCGGGCAGCCGGCGTGACGCGGCTGGTGACGGAGCGGGCCAGTCAGGCGTCGGCGACCCAACGCGCAGGGCGTGCGGCGCGGCAGCGGCCGGGCGTCGCCTATCGATTGTGGGAAGCCGCCGCGAGCGCGGGGATGCCGCCGTTCGACCCGCCGGAGATATTGGAAAGCGACCTCAGCAGCCTGCTGCTCGATTGCGCCCTGTGGGGGGTAAGCGATCCGGGCGCGCTGCGCTGGCTGGATGCGCCGCCGGCGGCGGCGGTCGAGGAAGCGCGGGGGCGGCTGACCGTGCTGGAGGCGCTGGACGCGGATGGACGGATTACGCCGCATGGGAAAACGCTGGCGAAGCTGCCGCTGTCCCCGCGGATCGCCCATATGCTGGTGCGCGCGGGGGAGATGGGACTGGCCGAAGTGGCGGCCGAGGTCGCGGTGCTGCTGGGCGAGCGCGGGATTGGCGGGCAGGATACCGACCTGACATTGCGGCGGCAGCGCTGGCGGCGGGAAAGCGGCAAGCGGGCGGATGCGGCAAGGGGATTGGCGAAACGGTGGGCGACTTTAATTAAGCCCCTCCCTCCCAGGGAGGGGTTGGGGGTGGGTGCCTCCGCAGGAGGCTCGCTACGCTCGCCACCCACCCCCGGCCCCTCCCTGGAAGGGAGGGGAGAAAATAGTGTCGGCATCTGCCTTGCCCTCGCCTTTCCTGATCGGGTGGCGAAACGCCGTTCCGCCGATGGCGCGGACTGGGCGAGTGTGGGCGGGCGCGGTTTTCGGCTTGATCCGTTGTCGCCGCTGGCGCGCGAGCAATGGCTGGCGGTGGGCGAGGTGCAGGGCAGCGCGGCGGGCGCGCGCATCTTGTCCGCTGCGCCGATTGACGAGAGCGATGTGATCGCCCTGTTCGGGGCGCGGATCGCGGAACATCGCACGGTGAAGTTCCGGCCGGCCAATGGCGGGATCGAGGCGTTGCGCGAACGACGGCTGGGCGCGGTGCGGCTATCCTCCGGGTCCGACGACCGGCCCGATCCCGATGCCGTTGCCGCCGCGCTGACCGAAGGCGTGCGACAGGGCGGCCTGTCGCTGCTGCCATGGTCGGACGCGGCGCAATCGCTGCGGATGCGGGGCGAATTTGCCGGGCTGGAGGCGCTGTCCGACGCGGCGCTGATCGGGACGCTGGACGAATGGCTCCCCGTGCTGCTGACAGGCAAGCGCAAGCTGTCCGATATCGACCGATCGCAACTGTCGGGGGTGCTGGAAGGGATCATCGGATGGGACGGCAAGAGCCAGCTCGACCGGCTGGCCCCGCCCGATTTCCGGTCGCCCGCCGGCAGCCATCATGCGATCGACTATGCGGCTGAGGGCGGGCCGCGCGTGGAATTGCGGGTGCAGGCGCTGTTCGGCCTGTCGCAGCATCCAACCGTGGGCAATCAGCGCATTCCGCTGGTGCTGTCGCTGACCTCGCCGGCCGGGCGGCCGATCCAGACGACGCGCGATCTGCCGGGCTTCTGGGCCGGCAACTGGCGCGATGTGGCAAAGGAAATGCGCGGCCGCTATCCCCGCCATCCCTGGCCCGACGATCCGGCCAGCGCCAGCGCCACATTGCGCACCAAAAATGCCGATGCCCGAGGACATGGCGCCCGCAACTCTTGACTTGGCGGCGGCCATTGGTGCAACGCAAAAGGACGATTTTACGGAGTTCACCGCGATGAGCGCGCGCATTTACCAGATCCAGAAGAACGCCCTCCAGTCCGGCAAGGCGCTGACCCACAAATGGGTGCTGGAATATGCGCCTGCCGAAGCGAAAAAGGCCGATCCGCTGACTGGCTGGGCCGGTTCGGGCGACACACAGCAGCAGCTGAAGCTGAGCTTCCCGTCGCAGGAGGCCGCTGTTGCCTATGCGGAAAAGAAGGGCGTGGCCTACACCGTCATCACAACCCCGCCCAAGACCCTGAAATTGCAGGCTTACGCCGACAATTTCCGCTAAGCGGACCCCATATCCTTTCATATTCGGGCGCGATGCTGCCCGATTGACGCCTTATTCGCCTGCCAAAGGGCGAAGGGGAGCGGCAAAGGCCGCGCTATTGACGGAAAGATTTTCACGATAATGACGGATCGCACCGAAATTTTCGACAGCGTTGCGGCGCAGATCGAGCCCTTCAACAAGAAGGGCGTCGACCTCACCGAAGCCACCACCTTTGCCGGCGACCTGGAGTGGGACAGCCTGACGGTGATGGATTTCGTCGCGGCGATCGAGGATGAGTTCGACATCATCATCACCATGAACATGCAGGCCGAGATCGAAACCGTGGGCCAGCTGGTCGACGCGGTGGCGAAGCTGAAGGGCTGATCCGCTCTTCCTCCTTCCGTTCGGTTCGAGCTTGTCGAGAACCATGTGCTGATGGTTCTCGACAAGCTCGAACCGAACGGCGGTTTTGACTTGAACGGAATTTTTCTATGACCGACGCCGCCACCGCGACCGAAACGCGCGACCTCTTTTCCAAATTCGATCCGCTGATCAACGAGCGCGAGGCGCTGTTGGCGACGGGCGTGCGCGATCCCTATGCGATCGTGATGGATCAGGTGCTGTCGCCCACGCGCGCGATCATCAAGGGCAAGGAAACCATCCTGCTGGGCACCTATAATTATATGGGCATGACGTTCGACCCGGATGTCGTCGCGGCCGGCAAGAAGGCGCTGGACGAATTCGGCGCGGGCACCACCGGCAGCCGCGTCCTCAACGGCACCTATCAGGGCCACAAGGAAGTCGAGGACGCGCTCAAGGAATTTTACGGCACGTCGGGCGCCATGGTCTTTTCGACCGGCTATCAGGCGAATCTCGGCATCATCTCCACGCTGGCGGGCAAGGGCGACTATGTCGTGCTGGACGCGGACAGCCATGCATCCATCTATGACGGCTGCGCCATGGGCAATGCGGAGATCGTCCGGTTCCGCCACAACAGCGTCGAGGATTTGGACAAACGTCTGGGCCGCCTGCCCGCCGATGCGCTGAAACTGGTCGTGCTGGAAGGCGTCTATTCGATGCTGGGCGACGTTGCGCCGCTGCCCGAAATGGTCGCCGCCATCCGCAAGCACCCCAATTGCATGATCCTGTGCGATGAAGCGCATGGCATGGGCTTCTTCGGCCCCAATGGCCGGGGCGCCTATGAAGAACAGGGCGTGGAAGGCGAGATCGACTTCGTGGTCGGCACCTTCTCCAAGTCGGTCGGTACGGTCGGCGGCTTTTGCGTATCGAACCATCCCAAGTTCGAAATATTGCGCCTCGTATGCCGCCCCTATGTCTTCACCGCGTCGCTGCCGCCCAGCGTGGTTGCTACCGCCGCGACCAGCATCCGCAAGCTGATGCATGCCGGCGAGAAGCGCGCGCATCTCTGGAAGAACAGCCAGCGGCTGCACAAGGGTCTGTCCGATCTCGGTTTCAAGCTGGGCAGCGCAACGCCGCAGTCGGCGATCATCGCCGTCATCCTGACCGATCAGATGCAGGCCGTCGCCATGTGGCAGACGCTGCTGGAACTGGGCCTGTACGTCAATATGGCCCGCCCGCCAGCCACGCCGGCCGGCACCTTCCTGCTGCGCTGTTCGCTGTGCGCCGAGCATAGCGACGATCAGGTGACGCAGATCATCGGCATGTTCGAAGCGGCCGGCAAAGCGACTGGCGCGATAGATTAAAACGACAAAACGATCCATTGCCGCGATGAAGCGATTTTTTTAACGGAACTTTCTCTGTTCTGTGTTTCGCAGGCAATTTTGTTGGGCTATGCCAGCGTCAATGGCCGTGAGTGAGTTTCAAGACGATCGAAGCAAGGGCACGGGTGCGATGATATGGCGCACCCTGCCTCTGCTGCTGGCAATATTGCTGATCGGCTCACTTGGCGCCCTGCTTTATACAGCCAGCAATGCGTCCCGCGACCACCAACAGGCTCTGGCCGAGCAACAGCGCAGTTTTGAGATCATTGCCCTGGCGCGCGGGTTCGAAGCGCGGACGGCGCGGGCCGAAGTCACGCTGGCGCGCTATGTCATCAGCCTGGACCCGGACACGGGCCGCCTGTTTCAAGACCAATGGCGCGGGGCGGGCAGTCAGTTGAAGGCGCTGCACTACGCCACTCGCGCATCGGGCTGGCAACGCGGCAATGTTGATGCGCTGCAATATGCGTTCGAGCAGCGCGGCAAGACGCTCAGCGAGATCGGCCTGCGCACCACCTATGACCAGAAGATGGCGGCGCTCGCCCGTTTCCATCAGGCCGGCAAGAGCCAGGATCTGCGCCGGATCACGGCTTTGCTCGATCTGGTCATAAAGGCGGAAAATGACCGTTTGCGGGAACGCAGCCTGGCGGTGACGCTGGCCGGCGACCGCACCGAATGGGTCGGCAAGACGTCGCAGCTGGTGGGGCTGGCGATGCTGGTCAGCATCCTGTTCGCCGCCTGGTTCGCCAATGCCGCCTATGCCGACCGGCGCAAGGCGCGGCGCATGGCGGAACTGGAGGCGGAGCGCGCCGACCGGCTGGAGCAAGCGGTGCAAGCCCGCACGGCCGAGCTGTCCGACGCCTATGAACAGCTGAAAAACGAATCCGCCGAACGGGCGGCCGCCGAAGATAATCTGCGCCAGATGCAGAAAATGGATGCGGTAGGTCAGTTGACCGGCGGCATTGCGCATGATTTCAACAATATGCTGGCGGTCGTCGTCGGCGGGCTGGAATTGGCCAAGCGCAAGATGCGGCTGAAGCCCGAAGAGGCCGGGCGGCACCTGGACAATGCGATGGACGGCGCCAATCGCGCATCCGCCCTGACCCGCCGGCTGCTGGCCTTTGCCCGGTCCGAGCCGCTGCTGCCAAGCGCGGTTGACGCCGATGCGCTGCTGTCGGGCATGGCGGACCTGATCGACCGGACGATCGGCGACCAGATCACCGTGCAATTCACCCGGCAGGCGCAGGGATGGCGCATTTTCGTCGATCAGCATCAGATGGAGAATGCGATCCTGAACCTGTGCGTCAACGCGCGCGATGCGATGGACGGGCGCGGCCGGTTGATGCTGGCCACCGGACAGGCGCAGGTGAAGGCCGGCGAGATCGGCGAATGTGAAGCAGGCGACTATGTCGTGCTGAGCGTCACCGACGACGGGTGCGGCATGCCGCCGCAGGTGCTGGCGCGGGTGTTCGAGCCCTTTTTCACCACCAAGCCGGTCGGCAAGGGCACGGGACTGGGCCTGAGCCAGATTTTCGGCTTCGTGCGGCAGAGCGCGGGCGAAATCCGCATCGAGTCCGAGCCGGGCAAGGGCAGCAGCGTCTATCTGTACCTGCCGCGATCGACCGCGGCGATGGAAGGTCCGCCAGACGCCATCGCCTTTGCCCATAGCCCCGTGGAGCAGCCGCCCACGCGCATCCTGGTGGTGGAGGATGATCCGCGCGTTCTGAACCAGACGATGGCGGCGCTGAGCGAACTGGGCCATTTGCCGATCGCCTGCGACCATCCGGTCAAAGCAGCCAAGCTGCTGGCGCATAATGACGACATCGGCCTGATCCTGAGCGACGTGCTGATGCCCGACATGACCGGCCCGGAAATGGTGAAGGCATTGCCTGCGCAATATCGCCATCTGCCGGTGTTGTTCGTCACCGGCTATGCTGGCGACAATAAGGACAGCGCCGACTTCGAAGGCCATGTCGTGCTGCGCAAACCCTATACGCTGGCGGTGCTGGGGCGGGCGCTGGAAACGGCGCTGGGCGATCAGAATGCTACCGGATCGCGCCACCCCGGAACAGCCGCGGCAGCAGAGTGACCGCACCGAGCAGCGGCCAGCGCCGCTGCCAGGGCTTGATCGCGATCTGCGTGCCGGCATGGCGGTTGATCTTCCACGCCAGATAGTCGATGCCGCCGGCATAGGTGAAGCTGGCCTTGGCGAGGCGGATCACCGACAGCCGCTTGCCGCGCGATTGCAGACGGCGCCAGAGCGCGGGGGCGTCGGCAGGCGACATGGAATTTGCCACCTCACCCCCTGTCCCTACACCTCGACGCGCCGAAATCGCTGCAAGCGCCGCCCTGCCGAACTGCGCATAGCGATCGGGATCGACATCCACGATGGAAAGTGAGCGCCCCTTCTTTTCGGCTCGCAGTTCAGCATTGTAGGTCAGGGTGAAACCCGCCTTCCAAATATCCAAAAGACCGTGATCCGAGCCAGATGGCAACATCGGCAAGGTAAGATCAAGCAAGGTCGGCGCGGCCTGCGCTACGGCGGCAATAGCGCGCTGACGAGCAAGATCGTCGGCCGCCCAGAGAAGGCGCGAAGGCTGGGCGAAGCGCGCCCAGACCGAAACATTGTCGGCCGCCGGGCTGTTGAGCCGGGCAAAGTCGGCTTCGGACAGGACCGCATATTTGGCGATCAGGCCATTATGTTCGAAGGGAAAGACATTGGGCGGGATCAGACGGTTGGCGCGCGCCAGCCAGCCTTTGCCATAGGCGGCGCTGTAGTCCGACACGATCAGATAGAAATCGAGCATCAGCCCGTCGAGATTCTTTTCGCGAAGGCAGGAGCCGTAGAAGAGCACAGCGCGGGCGGCGGCGGGATATTTCGCCGCGAGCGCGCCTGCCATGGCGGCAGCGCGCGGATCGGCCGGGGCGGCAAGTTCGGCGGTGACGAGGGAGAGGAGTGTGTTGGGCATGGGACTGCTATATAGAGGTGCTCCTGCGAAAGCAGGAGCCCAGGGTCGAGCCGCGTGCCCTGACGCCCTAGGCTCCTGCTTTCGCAGGAGCACATTATTGTTTCAAGCCCGCCGTCGGAACATAAGCGACAGATTGTTGGCGGGCATTTCGATCCGCTGCTCAAACTCAAGCCCCTCCGCCCTTGCAGCGGCGACCACATCTTCCATCCGGCGCAGGCCCCAGCGGGGATCGCGGGCCTTCAGCGAAGCGTCAAAAGCCAGGTTGCTGGCCGCGGTTTCCACGCCGTCGCGGATATAGGGACCGTAGAGATAGAGGAGGCCGCCCGGCGGCAGCGTTTCCTCCGCCCCTTTGAGCAGGCCGAGCGTGGCTTCCCACGGGCTGATGTGGATCATGTTGATGCAGAGGATCGCGTCGGTATGGGCGATCGGCCAGTCGCCGCTGGCGTCCAGCTGGAGCGGCGGACGGAGATTGCGCAAGCTGGCTTCCGCGCGCCATGCGGCGATAGAAATAAGCGCGGCCTGATCGGGATCGGTCGGCTGCCAGTCCAGATCGGGAAATGAGACGGCAAAATGGACAGCATGTTCGCCGCTGCCGCTCGCCACTTCCAGAACGACACCGGAGGCTGGAAGGGCATCACGCAGGACCGCGACGATGGCGTCGCGGTTGCGCTCCGTCGCGGGGGCATGGCGCTTGCCCGCGACGGATGGGCCGGAACCCGGTTGCCAGGGTTCCGGCCTGTTCGTCATTCGGCGGCGACCGCCAACGCCGGGTCGGTCCAGGTGAGGACCGGCTTGCGCGCGGCCAGCGTCTCATCAAGGCGGCGGCGCGGGGCGTGATAGGGCGCGCCCTTCAAGGCTTCGTCACCGGCCTTCGCGCGTTCGGCGAGGCTGCGCAGCGCCATGATGAACTGGTCAAGCGCAGCCTTGCTTTCGGTTTCGGTCGGTTCGACCAGCATCGCGCCATGGACGACCAGCGGGAAGTACATGGTCATCGGGTGGAAGCCTTCGTCGATCAGCCCCTTGGCGATGTCGAGCGTGGTGAAGCCGTCGGCGAGGCCCTTATCGCTGAACAGCGCCTCATGCATGCACGGACCAGCCGCACCGAAGGGCGCGTCAAGCACATCGTCCAGGCTGCGCAGGATATAATTGGCGTTGAGCACCGCATCGCTGGCGACCTGACGCAGGCCGTCGGCGCCGTGGCTGAGGATATAGGTCAGCGCGCGGGTGAACATGCCCATCTGACCATGGAAGGCGACCATGCGGCCGAAGGTCTGGGCGTGGTGATCCTCCGCCGTTTCTTCCTCGACCAGCACGAATTTACCGTCCTGCTTTTCCACGAAGGGCAGCGGGGCGAAGGGCGTCAATGCTTCGGACAGCACGACCGGGCCGGAACCGGGGCCACCGCCGCCATGGGGCGTCGAGAAGGTCTTGTGCAGGTTGATGTGCATCGCATCGACGCCGAGGTCGCCGGGGCGGACCCGGCCGACGATGGCGTTGAAGTTCGCGCCGTCGCAATAGACGAAGGCCCCGGCGGCATGGACCGCATCAGAGATGATCTTCATGTCGCGTTCGAACAGGCCGCAGGTGTTGGGATTGGTGATCATCACCGCCGCAACATCGGGGCCGAGACGTGCCTTCAATGCTTCCAGATCGACGCGGCCGTCCGGGGTTGCCGGAATATCCTCGACCTTGTAACCGCAGAAGGCGGCCGTCGCCGGGTTGGTGCCATGGGCGCTTTCGGGGACCAGGATCACGCTGCGCGCGTCGCCACGGGCTTCGAGCGCGGCGCGGATCGCCAGCAGGCCGCAGAGTTCGCCATGGGCGCCCGCCTTGGGCGACATCGCGACCGAGTGCATGCCGGTCAGCGTCACCAGCCATGCGGCCAGTTCATGGATGACGGCCAGCGCGCCCTGCACCGTCGATTGCGGCTGGAGCGGGTGGATGTCGGCGAAACCGGGCATCCGCGCGACCTTTTCATTGAGGCGCGGGTTATGCTTCATGGTGCAGCTGCCCAGCGGGAACAGGCCAAGGTCGATGGCGTAGTTCTGACGCGACAGGCGGGTGTAGTGACGCACCGTTTCCTGTTCCGACAGGCCGGGCAGACCGATGCCGTCGGTGCGGGCGAGACCACCGAGGCGGCTTTCGACCTTGGGCGGGTCGGCGAAATCGACGCCGGTGGTGTCGGTGGAGCCGATTTCGAAGATCAGCTTTTCTTCCAGCATCAGCGCGCGATTGCCGGTGGCGGTTGCGGGGGCCATATGGGCTTCCTCGACGGCTTGCGGAGTGGTCGGGCGACCTTCCTTCAACATGGTCATCTTACAGCCCTCCTTCCAAAACCGTTCGGGCTGAGCTTGTCGAAGCCCTGCTCTTTTCTTCAAAGAAAGTACGGCCCTTCGACAGGCTCAGGGCGAACGGGATGAGAGGGCAGTTCATGCCAGTTCCTCCTCAAGCGCGGCGGCAAGGGTTTCGATGTCCTCCGGCGTGACGGTTTCGGTTACGGCGACGACGAGGCCGTTGCCGATCGCCGGCGCGTCCGGGAACAGGCGGCCGAGCGAGACGCCAGCGAGAATGCCCTTGTCAGCGAGGGTGCGGACGACTTCGCGCGCATCCTTGGTCAGGATCAGCGTGAATTCGTTGAAGAAGCTGTCGTTCAGCAGCGTGACGCCAGGCACCTTGGCCAGACGCTCAGCGGCCTGTACGGCGAGGCCGTGGTTCAGGCTGGCGAGGTCGCGCAGGCCCTTTTCGCCCAGCAGGGTCATGTGGATGCTGAAGGCCAGCGCACACAGGCCCGAATTGGTGCAGATGTTCGACGTCGCCTTCTCACGGCGGATATGCTGCTCGCGGGTGGAAAGGGTCAGCACGAAGCCGCGCTTGCCCGCCGCGTCGACGGTTTCGCCGCACAGGCGACCGGGCATCTGGCGGACATATTTCTGCTTGCAGCCGAACAGCCCCAGATAAGGACCGCCGAACTGGAGGCCGACGCCGATCGACTGGCCTTCGCCCACGACGATGTCCGCGCCCATATGGCCCGGCGCCTTGATCGCGCCCAGCGCGACCGGCTCGGTGACGACCGCGACCAGCAGCGCGCCCGCGGCATGGGCAGCGTCGGCCAGCGGGGTCAGGTCTGCGATGCGGCCGAGAATGTCCGGGTACTGGACAACGACGCAGCTCGTATCTTTGTCGATGCTGGCGATCAGCGCGTCGATGTCGGTCGCGGCGTCCAGCGTGGGCGCTTCATGCACCAGCGCGTCGCCGGTGAACTTCGCCATGGTGTTGGCGACCGAAACATAATGAGGGTGCAGGCCGGAAGACAGGATCGCCTTGCCGCGCTTGGTGATGCGGCGGGCCATGCCGATCGCTTCCCAGCAGGCGGTCGAGCCGTCATACATGGAGGCGTTGGCGACATCGACGCCGAGCAGGCGGGCGACCTGGGTCTGGAATTCGAACAGCACCTGCAACGTGCCCTGCGCGATTTCCGGCTGATAGGGCGTGTAGGCGGTCAGGAACTCGCCGCGCTGGATCAGATGATCGACGCTGGCGGGCACATGATGCTTGTAGGCGCCGGCGCCCAGGAAGAAAGGCGCCTCCCCCGCCGACAGATTCTTGCGCGCGAGGGCTCCCATATGGCGTTCGACCGCCAGTTCGCTGGCATGATCGGCCAAGCCGGCGATCTTGTCGGTCAGGCGGGCTTCGACGGGAACGTCGATGAACAGGTCATCGATGCTCGACGCGCCGATGACGGACAGCATATCCTGCCGGTCGGTGTCGGTAAGGGGTAGGTAGCGCATGTCACATGTCTCCCCCCTCCCTACTTAGGGAGGGGATGGGGGTGGGTCGCGAGCGGAGCGAGCGCTGCTCCGTGCCTGGAGGGCGGAAGCGATTGCTGGCGCAATCGCACCCACCCCAACCCCTCCCTTGAAAGAGAGGGGCTTATTTTTGTTGATTAAAGCGAGGCCACGAACTTCTTGTAGGCGGCTTCGTTCATCAGGCCGTCCAGTTCGCTGGCGTCGGCGATGCGCAGCTTGAAGAACCAGCCATCTTCTTCGGCGTCGCTGTTGACCAGCGCGGGTTCGTCTTCCAGCGCGCCGTTGCTTTCGACGACTTCTCCGGAGATCGGCGCGTACACATCCGAAGCGGCCTTGACTGATTCCACGACGGCGGCGTCGTCGCCTTTTTCGAAGGTCGTGCCTTCGGCGGGCAGCTCAACGAATACGATGTCGCCCAGTTGCTCCTGCGCATAGTCGGTGATGCCGACGGTGGCGATTTCGCCCTCTACGTCGATCCATTCATGTTCGTCGGTGAAATAGCGGCTCATCAACTGTCCCCTTGCAAGAATAAAAGACTCAAGCCTTGCGGCGGTAACGATGCGGAACGAACGGCATCGGCGCAACCACCGCGGCGATGCGCTTGCCACGCACTTCGATTTCAAGCGCGGTGCCAAGCGCGCTGTCGGGCAGGCTGACCCAGCCCATGGCGATCGGCGCGCCCACCGTCGGGGCGAAACCGCCCGAGGTGACTTCGCCGACCTCGACCGCGCCGGAGAAGATTTTCGCGCCTTCGCGGGCGGGCAGACGGCCTTCGATCTTGAGGCCAACGCGCTTTGCGCCGGGGCCGTCGGCCAGTTCCTTCATGACGCGGGCATGGCCGATGAAGCCCCCTTCTTCCCGCCGGCGCTTCTGAATGGTGAAGCCCAGATCCGCGCCGATGGTGCTGACGGCGGGCGACAGGTCATGACCGTAGAGCGGCAGGCCCGCCTCCAGACGCAGCGAATCGCGCGCGCCAAGGCCGATCGGCTTGACCTGCGGCAATTCGCACAGCGCATCGGCCAGCAGGGTCACGTCATCGGCGGGCACGCTGATTTCGAAGCCGTCTTCGCCGGTATAGCCCGAACGGCTGATCCACAGCTGCACGCCGCGCCAGGTGAAGAGGCCCGACTGCATGAACAGGAGATCAGCGGTTTCGGGAATGAGCGCGGCCAGCGCTTCGCCGGCTTCCGGCCCTTGCAGCGCCAGCAGCGCCTGCTCATCCATATGGTTCATCACGACTTCATCGGGCAGATAGTCGATCATCCAGCCCATATCGTCATATTTGGTCGCGCCGTTGACGACCATGTAGATGGCCGCGCCATCGAACGCGCCATCGCCCGGACGCGACACCATCAGATCGTCCAGGATGCCGCCCTCTTCATCGAGCAACATCGAATAACGCTGACGAAAGGGCTTCAGCCCCTTGATGTCGCTGGGCAGAATATGTTCGAGCACATCGTCCACGCCCTCGCCCGAAAAAGTGAGCTGGCCCATATGGCTGACGTCGAACAGGCCGGCATGTTCGCGGGTCCAGCTATGTTCGGCCATGATGCCTTCATACTGGATCGGCATATGATAGCCGGCAAAGCCGACCATGCGTGCGCCCTTCGCCCGGTGCCAGGCATCGAGCGGCAGTTCGCCGAGCGGCAATTCTTCTTCGAGATGAGCGATTTCGTCGGCGCCGGACATGGAGCGGCCTTTCCGTGCAGGGGTTTGAGCGCGACAGCATAAACATGCCCGGAGTCGGGCCTGTTACAACTGCCACCCCCTCTGTCACGGAACCTGAGAGCTTTGACCAGCGGCCTTGCGGCCACATGGCTTACCCCTTCGGTGGGACGGCGCATCTGCCCGTCCGCTTTCCAGAGTGCCTTGCGCGCGATGCGGTCCTTTAACCTGAGAGATTCCGGGGCGGTTGCTCCTTCGGTGATGGGGTGGCCTTCAAGGCTTCCCATGCTCTCCCGCATCGTGCCCGGCGGACGAATCCGCTGGAGACGCTTTGTGCATTGCGTCAAAGGACGCGGCGCGTCAATCGCCTGCCTGTTCTTCTTTGGTAGCCGTTCACGGGTTCAGCGCCATCGCCCCGCAAATTTCGGCATGGCGCTTTTCGGCATAGCGGTCGGTCATGCCGGCGATGAAATCGGCGATGTGGCGGCTGCGGGTTGGCTCCTGCAAGGCGCAATCGTCGCGCCATTCGGGCGGCATCAGGGCGGGATCGGCCTGATAGGCGGCGAACAGGTCGGTGACGATGACGCGCGCCCGGTCGGCGGCGGCAAGCTGTTCGGGATGATGATAAAGGGTGGCGTACATGAAGCGCTTGAGATCACGTTCCTGGGCGGCGAGTTCCGGCGAGAAGGCGACGAGGGTCCGGCCCAGCGCGCGGACATCCTCCACCGTTTCGACGCGCGATTCCGCAATGTTGCGGCGGGTCGCTTCGATCAGGTCGTTGGCCATGACGCCAATCTGTTCACGCACCAGTTCGCGCAGCAGCCGGTCCTGCGGCACATCGGGATAGCGGGCGCGCACCCGATCCCAGCAGGTGCGGACCAGCGGCACGTCCAGCAACTGGTCGAGCGTGAGCAATCCGGCGCGCAGGCCATCGTCAATGTCGTGATTGTCATAAGCGATGTCATCGGAAATCGCAGCCAGCTGCGCCTCCAGCGATGCATGGCTGGTGAGATCCAGCGGAAACAGCGCGTCCAGTTCGCGCATGGCCCAGCCGGGATGGGCAATCGGGCCATTATGCTTGGCCAGCCCCTCCAGCATTTCCCAGCTGAGGTTGAGGCCGCGAAAGCGCGGATAGGGACTTTCCAGCAGCATCAACGTGCGCAGCGTATGGGCGTTGTGATCGAAGCCGCCATGATCGTCCAGCGCGGCTTCCAGCGCATCTTCCCCGGCATGGCCGAAAGGGGGATGGCCGATGTCATGGGCAAGGCAAAGCGCTTCGGTCAGGTCTTCGTTCAGGCCCAGCGTGCGCGCGGTGGTGCGGCCGATCTGGGCAACTTCCAGACTGTGGGTCAGGCGGACGCGGAAATGATCGCCATCGGGCGACACGAACACCTGCGTCTTGTGGCGAAGCCGGCGAAAGGCGATCGAATGGATGATGCGATCCCGGTCGCGCTGAAACATATCGCGCGGCCCGCGCATCTCGCCCCCCGCCTCAGCATGAAGGCGGCCAAGGCTGGCGGAAGGATGGCAGGCATAGGAAGCGAGGCTCGTCATGGCGCGCTTCCTAGAGCATTATCGGGCGGGTTTGAACGGTCCGTGATGTGGGCGCGCATTATTTGCCGCGCATATTGCCCCTCTCGTAAACGGGAGGGGGAATAGCGGTGCGTCACTCGCCGGCGAGTTTCTCCACCACTTCGCCGGCGTCGCTTTTCCAGGCGAAGACGTCGGCGCCGTCTTTCTTCAGGTTGGTTTCCAGTTCCTTGGCGCGGGTGAAGCTGGCGAAGGGGCCGACGAGCAGGCGGTTGGTGCGGCCCCAGCTGGCGCTCCAGCCATCCTGACGCGACAGGATCGTGTACTTCTTGCGCAGGCCCTTCATCGTGAAGCCCAGCGCCGACTTGTTCTGGCCGACGCCGACCTGAAGCCAGTTGCGCGAGGGGTTGGCGGCGAGGCGCTTCTTTTCTTCCGCCTCGGCCTTTGCCTTGGCGTCAGCCTCCGCCTTGGCCTTGGCGGCGGCTTCCTTCTTCGCCTTGTCGGCGGCGATGCGGGCGGCCTGCTGCCGTTCGAGGCGGCGTTGCGCCTGAATCGCGGCGATTTCATTGAGATCGACGGCGGCGACGCTGGACTGGCGTTCGGCGTCGGGCACGTCGATGGCGTGGATGATCTGCGCCAGCGTGCGGGTCGCTTCCGGATCGGGCTGGGGTGGAGGCGCCGGCGGGACCGGCTCCGCAGCGACGGGCGGCGTGGATTGCGGTTGCGGTTGCGGTTGCGGCGATGCCTGCGGCGGAGTCGACGCCTGCGCCAGCGTGATGGCGTTCAGCTGCGATCCGGTCGAGGTGGCGGGCGGTGTCGGGTGAGCGGAAGCAGTCTGGCCGGCCCGGTCGATTGAATCGAAGCCAGGTGCGGGCGGCCCCTGCACCCCGTTGGCGGCAGTCGCGGGCGATGGCGCAGGCCGCGCTGGCGGCGTATTTGCAGCGGGCGCGTTGGCAGAGGGCGGCGGTGCGGGGCGAACCGGAGAGGACTGCGGCGTGGCGGCTGGCGGTAGCGGTTGCGTCGTTTGCGCCTGCGCCAGTTGCGGCCCGGATGCGGCCGGAAGAGACTGACGGGCGGCCCGCAGGCCTTCTACGCGGGCAAGGCGCGCCGCTTCGCGCTGCTGACGGCGCTGTTCGGAACGGCTGAGCGGCTTGGCCGGGGTGATAGCGGGCGCGGCCGCGACGGCAACCGGGGCCTTGGCGACGCTGATGCCCGGCGCGGGCGGGGTTGGCGTGATCGCCGCGATGGTCGTGCCGATCTGTTGCGGGAAATGGCCCAGATGCACCGCTGCCGCCTTTTGCGCGGCGGTCAGATAGGGCATTTTCTGCATATAGGGGGTGATGGCGGCGGCCAATTGCGGCGGCATCGTCTGATCGGCGACCTTCTTCGCCTCCGCCTGTTTGTTGTTCATCGCCAGGATGAAGGCGCGATAGCGCCAGGCGGCGCGGTCGCTCTTGTAGAGCAGAGGCTCCAGAACCTTCTCCGATGCGTCGACCTGCCCCGATATGCCAAGCGAGGCGGCGTAGCGGCGGACCAGTTCATCATCATTGGGGGTCCGGGCAAGCGCGGCATAATAATCGCGCTGCGCCCCGGCCTGATCGCCGGTCATATCCTTCGCCAGTGCGCGGTCGGACAGGATGGTCGTATCGGGATAGCCCAGTCGTCCCGCCTGATCGAACAGACGCAATGCCTCGACCGGGTTCTGCATCTTGAGCATGACGCGGGCCAGACCGGCCTTGATCCGTCCATTGCCGCTTTCGATCGCATCGGCGCGCGCATAGAAGCCGGCGGCGGCGCGCGGATCATCCAGCGCGAGCGCGGCCTCCCCTGCCCCGATCAGGGCGTTCACATCCCTGGGATTGGCAGCGAGGCGCGCCAGATGGGCGTTGAGATCATTGGCGTCGAGCGGACGAACCAGTTGCGCCTGATCGGACTGGGCGAGCGCCAGCGGCGCATGGACCGCAACGCCAAGCAGCAGGCTGCGGAGAATCCAGGAGGAAGTGCGTTTCACGTCCGCGCCTTAGCCGATGAAAGGAGGAATGGGGAATTGGCCCAATGAAAAAGCGCGCCGGATTGCCCCTGGCAATCGACGGCGCGCTTCAAGGCATGTCACGGCGCAGCGATGCGCCGGACGATCACTGGTTGTTCTGACGATTGAGGAAGCGCGGAATATCCACGCCCGGCGTCGCATCGTCCGCGCCAGCGCCCTTGTCAGCACCGCGAGTCAGGCCGGCCATGCGTTCGAACAGCGTGCCGCCGGTGGCGACGCGCGGCGCGGGCTGGGCTGGAGCGGCAGGCGCCGGTGCGGGCGCAGCGCTGTCCTCACCCAGGATCAGTTCGTCCTGATCCGGCCCTTCATCCGAGAAGACGGCGGTGGGCTTGGGCGGCGAGAAGGGCGCAGGGGCGGCGGCGGGCTGCACCGGAGCGGGCGCTTCGGGCACGTTGAGTTCCAGCGCTTCGGGTTCGGGCGCGGGCTTGGCCACCGGAGCCGGGGCCGGAGCGGCGACCGGCGCAGGCTGGGGCGCGACCGGCGCGGGACGGGGGGCAGCGGCCTGCGGCACGGCAACGGCGGGACGGCTGGCGAAGCTGAACGGCTGGGTCAGCGGCGCAGCATGATTGCCGACTTCATTGTCGATGCCGGTGGCGACCACCGACACGCGAATCTTGCCATTGAGGCCGTCGTTGAAGGCGCTACCCCAGATGATGTTCGCGTCCGGGTCCACCAGTTCGCGGATATGGTTGGCGGCTTCGTCCACTTCCATCAGGCGCATGTCGTCGCCACCGACGATCGAGACGATCACGCCCTTCGCGCCGCGCATCGACACGCCGTCGAGCAGCGGGTTGGCGATCGCCTTTTCGGCGGCCTGAAGCGCGCGGCCGTCGCCTTCCGCTTCGCCGGTGCCCATCATCGCCTTGCCCATTTCGCCCATCACCGAACGCACGTCGGCAAAGTCGAGATTGATGAGGCCGGGCATGATCATGAGGTCGGTGATCGAACGGACGCCCTGTTGCAGAACCTCGTCCGCCATCTGGAACGCTTCCTTGAAGGTCGTGTTCGGATTGGCGATCAGGAACAGATTCTGGTTCGGAATGACGATCAGCGTATCGACATGCTTCTGAAGCTCTTCGATGCCGCTTTCGGCCGACTTCATACGGCGATTGCCTTCGAAGGTGAAGGGCTTGGTCACGACGCCGACGGTCAGGATGCCGCGATCGCGCGCCGCCTTGGCAATGACGGGGGCCGCACCGGTGCCGGTGCCGCCACCCATGCCGGCGGTGATGAAGCACATATGCGCGCCGTTGAGCGCTTCTTCGACCGAGACGATGGTTTCTTCCGCCGCCGCCTTGCCGATTTCGGGGCGCGAACCGGCGCCCAGACCTTCGGTGATTTGCGGGCCGAGCTGGATGCGGCGTTCTGCCGGCGAGCTGTTGAGCGCCTGCGCGTCCGTGTTCGCCACGATGAAGTCCACGCCCTCTACCGAGGCGGCGATCATGTTCGCGATGGCATTGCCGCCTGCGCCACCGACGCCGATGACCGCGATGCGCGGCTTCAGTTCGTCCACATGGGGCGGGCTGATTTCAATGCTCATATATTCTGCTCCCTCAGCTTCCTCGTCAGGAAGCGACACCGTCATCATTCGTTAACACCAGAAAATAGGGGATTCACCACCTATTTTCGTCTTCGTTCAAATTCATTCAATAGTTGGTCTTCATCGCGCGCATCATTCGCTGCCACCACATGGGCGCACCGATACGGTGCACCGTCTGCGGCGCGGGCGCCATCGTGCGGAGATCAACCGGGTTAGAAGCGCCATAAAGCGCCAATCCCGCCAAAGTTGCGAAGGCCGGCCCACTATGCGCTTCGGGCATGGCGGACAAGCCCCTTGGTCGCCCGACGCGCACGGCGCGGCCCAGCGCGCCCTGTGCATAATCGGCCATGCCCTTCATTTCCGCGCCGCCGCCGGTCAGCACGACCTGACGCCCGGTGGAGTTGAAGCCCATGCCAGCGAGCGCGGCATTCACTTCGGTCATGATCTGATTGAGCCGTTCGCAGATGACGCCGACCAGTGCTGCGCGGGTGATCTTGCCCCCTTCCGCATTGGGACCGGCGGCTTGCCCCGGCACCGCGACTTCGCCATGGGGCGGCGCGATTTCGATCATCTCGCGGAAATCGCGCGGGTTCTGCATCGCCGAGCCATAAAAGCATTTGATCCGCTCCGCCTGGCTGCGGCGGATGCCGAAGGCGGACGCGATGTCATCGGTAATGTCCGATGCGCCCAGCGGGATCGAATGCAGGCCGACCAGCATGCCGCCGGCATAGAGCGAGACATTGGTGACGCCTGCGCCGATTTCCACCAGCGCGACGCCCAGATCGCGCTCCTCCTCCGACAGGCAGGCAAGGCCGGTCGCGATCGGCGCGGCGACGATCGAATTGACGTTGAGGTACGCGCCACGCACGCACAGGTCGAGATTGGCGAGCGGCGCGCCGTCCGCCAGCACGACATGAATGTCGACGCCCAGCAGGTCGGCATGCATGCCGATCGGCTTCTTCACCGGCACCTTGCCATTGATGGTGAAGCAGGTGGGCTGCGCATGCAGGACGATGCGGCCGTCCGGGTCGATGCCCTGCTGGCCGGTGGTGAGCAGATCGTCAATATCCGCCTGCTCGACGCGGTATCCACCCATGTCGCGCTCGACCGTGACGACGTCGCTGACCAGCGATCCGCCCGAGAAGCTGACCCAGACATCCTCGATATTGGTGCCTGCAACGCGCTCTGCCTGTTCCACCGTTTCGCGCACGGCGAGTTCGGTCCGCTCCATATCGGCGATGAAGCCGCGGCGCACGCCCCGGCTTTCCCGCTGTCCCGTGCCCAGGATCGCGAGTTCGCCGGTATCGGTGCGACCTGCGATCAGCGCCGACACTTTCCAGGAGCCAATGTCGATCGCGGTAATGAGCTTTTCGACCTTGGGCTGCGCCATGCTGTCTTAGCCTTCCTCGCCGTCTGTCGGCGCCTTGGCGCTGTCGGTCGATCCATTCGCCGCTGCGTCCATCGGCTTTTCTTCCACCTGTCCTTGCGGCAGGCGCAGGACGAAGCGGTCAGGATCGCGCATGTCGAATTTGACGATGCCCCGGCCGAGCAGCCGGTTGACGCCATCCATGCGCGCGAAATTCACCAGCGCAGAGGCTGAATCCTTGTCACCCTCCGGCAGGGAGAGCGTTTCTCCCGACTGAAAGCGCAAGTCCCAGCGGCGGTTCCCGACCCAGGTCGCGCCGGCCAGCATCGGCTTTAGCGCCGGGGCATTTTCCATCAGCTTGTTGAGGCCCGCCGTCTGAAGATTGGCATTGGGTCCGACGACCAGAGGCAGATCCGGCATCGCGCTGGCGGACACGGACTGAAGCACCACGCCCTGCACATCGATCAGGTGAAGCTGGCCATTATGCTGCCACACGGCGACCGGATCGCGCTCGACAATGTCCACGACCAAAGTGTCGGGCAGACGGCGGGAAATACGCGCATCCTTGACCCAGCCGAGTTTCAGCATTTCGGCCCGGACCTTCGGCAGATCGAGCGAGAGCATGGAGCGATCCACCTGCCCCAGCGCGATATTGTAGACGGGCAGTTCGTCCATCCGCTCGACACCGCGCACTTCGACCTTTTCCACCTCGAAGCCAGCGCGGGCGGCGATGTCCGCCGCCTGCTGACGCGCCATGTCGGGGACGCCCAGATAGATGGCGATGCCGATGGCGATGGCGCCGAAAATGGCGACGATCGCCCAGCTGGCCATGCGTTGCAGCGTGGCTTCGCTGACGGGGAGCATTTCGAACAGCTGATCGACCCAGCTACGGCGCTTGAGCGCGCGGCCGCGACCGCCCTTGGTTGCCCTGCCCTTTGCGCTGCTCAGCCGTGCGGTGCCGCCGCGTCGGATGCGTGCTTCAGCCATCCTTCTGTCCCCCGGCGCGGTTCAGCGCCTCCTCGACAATAGTCTCCACCAGCGTGGCATAGTCAATGCCCAGCTTCGCCGCCTGTTCGGGGACGAGGCTCAAGGGCGTCATGCCCGGCTGAGTATTGACCTCCAGCAGATACAGCCCCTCGACGCCCTGCTCATCGTCCCAGCGGAAGTCGGAGCGCGACGCGCCCTTGCAGCCCAGCAACTGGTGCGCACGCAGCGCGATCGCCTTGCAGGCTTCGGTGATTTCTGCCGGAATTTCCGCCGGACAGACATGTTCGGTCATGCCGTCGGTATATTTGGCGTCGAAATCATAAAAGCCGCTCTTGGGCCGCAATTCGGTGACGAGCAGGGCTTCGTCGCCCAGCACGGCGGTCGTCAGTTCGCGGCCGCGAATATAGGGTTCGGCCAGCAATTGCGGGAAATCCTGCCAAGGGCCGACAGCATCACGGGCAATGGGATTGCCATAATTGCCCTCCGCCGTGACGATGGCGACACCGACCGAACTGCCTTCGTTCACGGGTTTCAGCACATAGGGGCGCGGCAGCGGATCGGCGGTGAAAAGGCTTTCGCTTTCCACGATATGGCCGCCGGGCATGGGGATGCCGTGCGGCAGCAGCGCCTGCTTGGTCAGTTGCTTGTCGATCGCGATGACCGATGTGGCGAGGCCGCTATGGGTGTAGGTGAGGCCCATCAGGTCCATCATGCCCTGCACCGTGCCATCCTCGCCCGGCACGCCATGGAGCGCGTTGAAGATGACGTCGGCCCTGGTTTCGGCAAGGCGCGCGGCGACATTGCGGTCCATGTCGATCCGCGTGACGGTGTGGCCGCGCGATTCCAGCGCCTTGGCGACGCCCTCGCCCGAGGACAGCGACACCGGCCGTTCCGCCGACCAGCCGCCCATCAGGACGGCGACATGCCAGGGACCACGGGTCATGCCACTCCTCCCCGGTACGGGGAGGGGGACCGACGCGAAGCGGCGGTGGAGGGGGTTACCCCCACGCGACGCACCGAGAGGATAACCCCCTCCGTCTGGCCTGCGGCCAGCCACCTCCCCGTACCGGGGAGGAATTGGTTCGTGCCGCTCACTTCTTGGCTCCCGTAAAATCATCGTCGGCAGACAGGCCAACCCGCTGGATTTCCCATTCCAGTTCGACGCCGCTTTTTGCCTTCACGCGGCGGCGGACTTCCTCGCCCAGCGCTTCGATGTCGGCGCTGGTGGCGTCGCCGGTGTTGAGCAGAAAATTGGTGTGCTTTTCGCTGACCTGCGCGCCACCCAGAGCCAAGCCGCGGCAGCCCGCATCGTCCACCAAGGCCCATGCCTTGTGCCCATCCGGGTTCTTGAAGGTGGAGCCGCCGGTCTTGCTGCGCAGCGGCTGGCTTTCCTCGCGCGCGGCGGCGATGCGATCCATTTCGGCCTGAATGACAGCGGGTTCGCCGGGGTGGCCGCGGAAGGTTGCGCTGACGACGACCGCGCCTGCTGGCAGGGTCGAGTGGCGATAGGTGTAGCCCAGATCGGCAGCGGACAACGTCACTCGTTCACCCGAGCGCAGAATGACGTCGCATTCGACCAATATGTCGCAGGTTTCGCGGCCATAGGCGCCGCCATTCATGCGCACGAAGCCGCCGACCGTGCCGGGGATGGAGCGCAGGAATTCAAGGCCGGCGACGCCCGCGTCGCGCGCCGTCGAGGAGACGAGGATGCCCGATGCGCCGCCGCCGCATATGAGCGTGGTGGCGTCCAGCGCCTCGACCTTCGCGAAGGGCTTGCCCAGCCGCACGACCACGCCGGGTACGCCGCCATCGCGCACGATGAGGTTGGAGCCAAGGCCGAGCGCCATCACCGGCACGGACGGATCAAGATCGCGCAGGAAAGCGGACAGGTCGTCCGCATCCCTGGGTTCGAACAGCCATTGCGCCGCGCCGCCCGCCTTGAACCAGACGAGCGGGGCCAGCGGCGCTTGCGCCTTCAATGTGCCGCGAACGGCCGGGAGGGCGAACGCCGTCGTCACGCCGTCTCCGTCGTCCGGGCCGTCACGGCAGCCGCAAGGCCCGCCGCCCATTTGGTGATGTCGCCCGCGCCTAGGCAGATGACCATGTCGTCGGGCTGGATATCGGCCGCAATCGCCCTGGCCAGATCATCCGCATCGGCGACGGTCGAGGCATGGCGATGGCCGCGCCGCTTGAGACCGGCGACCAAAGCTGCACTGTCCACGCCCTCGATCGGCTGTTCGCCGGCGGTGTAGACCGGGGCGGCATAGACGATGTCGGCATCGTTGAACGCCTGCTGAAATTCATCCATCAGGTCGCGCAGGCGGGTGAAGCGGTGCGGCTGGACCACGGCGACGACCCGGCCTTTCGCGCCTTCGCGGGCGGCGGCGAGCACGGCCTTGATCTCGACCGGGTGGTGGCCATAATCGTCGATGACGGTGGCGGTGCCGCCCGCAACCGCGATCTCGCCGACCTTGGTGAAGCGGCGTTTCACGCCGCCAAACTTGGCGAAGCCGGTCTGGATGGTCGCGTCTTCAATACCCATTTGTAACGCGACGCCGATGGCGGCCATGGCGTTGAGGACATTGTGCCGGCCCGGCATCGGCATTTCGATGCCCTCGATCCGGCGGATCGCGCCGTCGCGTTCGCGAATCTGAACATCGAAGCGATTGCCGCCGGGGATCGGCTGCACATTTTCGCCGCGAATGTCGGCCTGGGCGGAAAAGCCATAGGTGACGATGCGGCGGTCCTGCACGCGCGGCAGGATGGCCTGGACTTCGGGATGGTCGAGGCAGAGCATCGCCGCGCCATAGAAAGGCACGTTGCCGACGAACTCGACGAAGGCATCCTTCACCCGGTCGAAGCTGCCATAATGATCCAGATGCTCGGGATCGATATTGGTCACGACCGCGATCGTGCCGTCGAGGCGCAGGAAGCTGCCGTCGCTCTCGTCCGCCTCAACGACCATCCAGTCGCTATTGCCCAGACGCGCGTTGGAGCCATAGCTGTTGATGATGCCGCCATTGATGACGGTGGGGTCCACGCCGCCCGCATCCAGCAGCGCCGCGACCATGGAGGTGGTCGTGGTCTTGCCATGGGTGCCCGCGACCGCGACGGTGGATTTCAGCCGCATCAGTTCGGCCAGCATTTCCGCGCGGCGAATGACGGGGACGCGGTTTTCCAGCGCCAGTTCGACTTCCGGGTTGCCCCGCTTGATCGCGGTGGAGGTGACGACCACGGCGGCGTCACCCAGATTTTCGGCCTTGTGGCCGATCATCACCTTGATCCCCTTGGCGCGCAGCCCTTCCACGACATAGCCTTCGGCCACGTCGGACCCCTGCACGCTATAGCCCAGATTATGCATCACTTCGGCGATACCGGACATGCCAATGCCGCCGATGCCGATGAAATGGATCGTGCCGATGTCGGTGCCGACACCCTTCATGCGGGAACTCCCTGGAGATTGAGGCTGGTCGGCGTCGGGCCGACCTTGAGCGGGTCATTCATGATCGGCGCCTTGCCGATGCTTTCGAGCAGGTCGGCCATGTCGCGCGCGGCGTCCGGGCGCCCGCAGTTGCGGGCGCGCTTGGCGGCATTTTGCAGCGCGCCGGGTTCCAGCGCCATCTTCTGCATCTGCTTGGCAAGTTCGACCGCGGTGAAGCGCGCCTGCGGGATGGTGCGGGCGCCGCCGGCCTCGGTCATTTCCTTCGCATTGGCGGTCTGATGATCGTCCATGGCGCTGGGCAGCGGAATGAGGATCGCCGGGCGGCCGGCGCAGGTCAGTTCGGCCAGCGTCGATGCGCCGGCGCGTGCGATCACCAGATGCGACCAGCCGAGCTTTTCGGGCACATCGTTGAAATAGGTGGCGAGATCGGCGGGGATTTCCATCTCCGCATAGACTTTGCGCACCCGCTCAATATCCTCGGCGCGGCATTGCTGCGTGACTTGCAGGCGGCGGCGCAGCGCGATGGGCAGCATCGACAGGCCTTCGGGCACGACGCTGGACAGGATCGAAGCGCCCTGGCTGCCGCCGATCACCAATACGCGGAAGACGCTTTCGTCGGTGAGGGCGGGAAACTCCTCTTCGCGCAGCGCCTTTACTTCTTCGCGCACCGGATTGCCGATCAGGTGGACCTTGCCGGCATAGCCGCTCTTGAGCCGCTGAACGTCGGGATAGGCGGTGGCGATGGCGTCGACCCGGCCGGCGAGCAGGCGATTGACCCGGCCCAGGACGGCGTTCTGTTCATGGATGGCGGTCGGGATGCCATCGGCCAGCGCGCCGAGCAGCGCGGGCATGGCGGGATAGCCGCCAAAGCCGACCACGGCGGTCGGGCGGAAGGTTTCGTTGAGGCGGCGGGCCATGGCGCGGCCGGCCAGGATCGCCTTCAGCGCGCCGGGCCAACTTGCCGGGTTCTTGGTCATGCGGCCGGCGGGCATAACATGGACCTGCGCCCGATTGTCCGGCGCCTTGTCAAAGATGCCGGGGATTTTCGCGCCCCGTTCATCGGTGACGAGAGCGACATGATGGCCGCGCGCCATCAGTTCCTCCGCCACCGCATGGGCTGGAATCATATGACCCCCCGTCCCGCCGGCGGCGAGGACGAAGTGACGGGAAATGCTCATCGACCACTCCATTTGACGACCGTGTGCCGACCCATGAAGGGGTTGCGCCGCGTGAATGCGAGCAACAGGCCAACGCCGATACAAAGCGCCAGCATAGAGGAGCCACCGTAGCTGATAAAGGGCAGCGTCATGCCCTTCGACGGAAATATCTGCGCATTCACGCCCATATTGATGATCGCCTGTAGCCCGAATTGCGTCGTGAGGCCGGCGGCGGCGAGGATGGTGAAATTATCTTCCTCGTCCAGCAGGCGCAGCAGCACCCGCACCACGATGGCCAGATAGACGCAGGCGATGGCGATGCAGGCGAGCAGGCCGAACTCTTCGCCGATGACCGAGAAGATGTAATCGGTATGCGCTTCGGGCAGGCGGAACTTGTTCTGGCCGCCGCCCGGCCCGACGCCGGTAAAGCCGCCATGGGTGATGGTGCGGAAGGCAAGGTCGGTCTGGTCCGGGCCGGTGTCCATCTGGACGCCGATGCCGAGGAAGTCGTTGATGCGCTGACGACCATTTTCATAGAACATGTAGACGCCGACCAGTCCGGTAAGGCCAAGACCGCCCAGCATGGCGATCCAGCGCATTTCCAGCCCCGAAAGCAGCAGCAAGCAGCCCCAGCAGGCGAGAAAGATGACCGTCTGGCCAAAGTCGGGCTGACGCATCAGGATCGCCGCGATCAGCAAAGTCATCGCCCCGGTCAGTTGCATGACGGGCAGATTCTGGTCCTTGGCGCGCAGCGACAGCAGCCAGGCCAGCGTCACCACATAGACGGGCTTCAGAAATTCCGATGGCTGGAAACGGAAGCCGGGCAGATCGATCCAGCGCTTGGCGCCGTTCACCGTCGAGCCGAGCAAGGGCACGAACAGCAGCATCAGGAAGAAGAAGGCGCATAGAAAAATCGCCAGCCGCCGCGCCTGCGGCCGGGGCAGCATGGAGATGACCAGCATGATCGGCAGGCCGATGAAAACCCACATCAACTGACGATAGAAATAGATGAGCGGATTGACCGCGACCGACGCCGTCGACCGGTCGATCGCGGCGACGGGCGAGGCCGCGGCGACGGCGACCAGCCCGATCGCCATCAGCGCGACGATCAGCGACAGGAGGACGCGGTCGATTTCCCAGAACCAGATGGCGAGCGCCGTCCGCTCGCGCGGAACGGTGCGGGTGCGAAACCCCTTCACCAGTTCACCGGCCCTCGACATGCCTGTTCCCTTCCTGCTCATCGCCGCCCCACGGCCTTTCTTATTCGAGCGCGTTCACGGCGGCGGCGAAGGCATCGCCGCGCGCTTCGAAATCGCGAAACTGATCGAAACTGGCGCAGGCCGGCGACAGCAGCACCACATCCCCCGGCTGCGCAATGCGCGCGGCGCGGCGGACGGCGGCGCTTAGCATTTCGCTGTCATCCACCGCCATATGCGGGCGCAGCAAGTCGGCGAACATATGCCCCGCTTCGCCGATGGTATAGGCGTGGGCGATGTTGGCATAATGGGGGACGCATTCGTCCAGATTGTCCGACTTGGCGACCCCGCCCAATATCCAGTGGATGCGCGGCTTGCCGTCGATCGCGGGCCATGCGGCGAGCGCCGGCGCGGTCGAGGCGGCGTTGGTCGCCTTGCTGTCGTTGACGTAGAGGACGCCGTTCAACGTGCGGACGGCCTGCATGCGATGGGGGAGCGAGGCGTAGCTGGCGAGGGCATTGGCGATGGTCGCGGCATCGATGCCCAGCGCCTTTGCGACAGCGATGGCGACAGCTGCATTCTGGGCGTTGTGCGGACCCTGAAGCGAGGGCCAGCCAAGCTGTTCGGTGGTGCCTATGTCGGTTGAGGCGACTTCCATAACGCCGTGCTCCTGCGAAAGCAGGAGCCCAGGGTCGGATGCACCGCCAATGCGCCCCAGGCTCCTGCTTTCGCAGGAGCACAAGCTCTGGGCGATCTTGCGGCTGGGTTCGTCTTCCACCGCAATTACCGCTTTATGCCCCGCCGATTGCATCGCGAACAGCCGGGCCTTGGATGCAATATAGCCTTCGAAACCATTATAGCGATCGAGATGATCGGGCGTGATGTTGAGCAGCACGGCGACGTCGCAATCGAGGCTGTGGGTCAGGTCGATCTGATAGCTGGACAGTTCCAGCACATAGACGCCGGCGCCATGCAGGTTCGGTTCCAGCGGCTCCTGCCCCAGGATCGGCAGGCCGATATTACCGCCCATGCGCGCGGGGAAGCCAGCCTGCTCGATAATGTGGTGGATCAGCGCCGTGGTGGTCGACTTGCCATTGGTGCCGGTGATGCCGACGACCTTGTGCGGCGGCAGCGTCGGGCGGGCGAGCGCGAACAGTTCGATGTCGCCGATGACCGGTACGCCGGCCAGCTTCGCGCGCATCGCGATCGGATGCTTGTTGAGCGGGACGCCGGGCGAGACGACAATGCCGTCGAAGCCGGCAAGGTCGATCTCCATCGGATCGCCTATTTCCAAAACCCCGTTCGTTTCGAGCGAAGTCGAGAAACCCTGCTCACCACTACCGTCTCTCGACTTCGCTCGAGACGAACGGACGCGGTGCATTCCCGCCTCGCGCGCTTCTTCCCGGCTGTCCCACGCCACGACGCGCGCGCCGCTGGCGACGAGGGTGTCGACGGTGGCAAGGCCCGAACGGGCGAGGCCAAGGACGGCATATGTCTTGCCAGCAAAAGCGTCTGAAACGATCATTCGCTTACCTCAGCTTCAGGGTGGCGAGGCCGGCGAGCGCCAGCACGAAGGCGATGATCCAGAAACGGATCACGACGGTCGGCTCGGCCCAGCCAAGCTGTTCGAAATGATGGTGGATCGGCGCCATGCGGAAGACGCGCTTGCCGGTGCGCTTGTAGAAGAAGACCTGAATGATGACCGACAGCGCCTCCACGACGAACAGGCCGCCGATGATGCCCAGCACGATTTCATGATGGGCAGTGACGGCGATCACGCCGATCGTGCCGCCCAGCGCAAGGCTGCCGGTGTCGCCCATGAAGACGGCGGCGGGCGGCGCGTTGAACCACAGGAAGGCGAGGCCCGACCCGATGATCGCGCCGCACAATATGGTGAGGTTGCCAGCGCCCGGCACATGGGGAATGCCCAGATATTGGGCGAAGTCCGCACGGCCGACCAGATAGACGATCAGCAGGAAGGCGAGGCTGGCGATGATGACCGGCATGGTGGCGAGGCCGTCCAGCCCGTCGGTCAGGTTCACCGCATTGCCGAACGCCACGATGACGAAGGCGGCGAAGCAGAAATAGAACGGCCCAAGCTCGATCGCGGGACCATTATAGAAGGGCACGTAGAGCGCGGTATTGCCATGCTGGTGGACGATCATCCATGCGGCCACGCCCGCGATCAGAAATTCGAAGAGCAGGCGCATCTTGCCCGACAGCCCTTTGTGGCTGGCCTTCGTCACCTTGTCATAATCGTCGAGGAAGCCGATTGCGCCGAAGCCCAGCGTCACGAACAGGCAGGCCCAGACATAGGTGGAACTGAGGTCCATCCACAGCAGCACCGACGCGACCATGGAGGTCAGGATCATGAGGCCGCCCATGGTGGGCGTGCCGCGCTTGGCGAGGTGAGTCTGCGGCCCATCGGTGCGGATCGGTTGTCCCTTGCCCTGACGCACGCGCAGCCAGCCGATGAATTTGGGACCAATGACCAGCCCGATCAGCAGCGCGGTAAAGATCGCCGCGCCCGCCCGGAAGGACAGATAGCGGATCAGGTTGAAGATACCCGCAAAATCAAGGGTTTCGGCGAGCCAGTACAGCATCAGTTCGTCTCTTTCTCGCGGGCGGCTTCGGTCAGGGCGGCGATCAGGCGGGACAGCCCGACGCCATTGGAGCCTTTGACCAGAACAGCGTCGCCCGCGCGCATTTCGGTTTGGATAAGGGGGATGGCCGCCGCCGTGTCGGGGACATGGGCATAGGGGATGGCGCCATCCAACGCATCGGCCAGCGGCGCCATTTCAGCGCCGACGAGAATGGCGAAATCCACCTGCCCCGCCGCCAGCGACGCGGCAAGGCCGGCGTGCAGTTCGACGCTGCGATCGCCCAGTTCGCGCATGCCGCCCAATATGGCGATGCGGCGATCGGCATTTTCGCGGCCCAGCTGGGTCAACGTCGCCTTCATCGACAGCGGATTGGCGTTATAGCTTTCATCGATCAGCAGCGCTTTGCCGCCCGCAACGGGCAACATGCGCCGTTCGCCGCGGCCCGGCAGGCCGGGCATTTCGGCGAGCGCAAGGCCCGCCGCCGCCAGATCGCCGCCGACCGCCTCCACGGCGGCCAGCACGGCCAATGCATTGGACACCCAATGATCGCCCGGCGCGGCGATGGTGAAGCAAAGTTCCGCGTCGGGCAGCCTTGCCGTGACGAAGGTGCCGCCGCCCGGCGCAGCCATCGATTCCATCACATGAATGTCGGCCTGATCGCTCATGCCGAAGGTCAGGATGCGGCCGGCATGGCGCTCCGCCTTGTTATAGAGGGTCGCGACATGGGGGCTGTCATAGGGGATGATCGCGGTGCCGCCCGACTCCAGCCCTTCGAAAATCTCCGCCTTGGCTTGCGCAATCTTCGCTTCGGTGCCGAAAAATTCGATGTGGGCGGGCGCGATGGCGGTGACGATGGCGACATGGGGGCGGACCTGCCGTGTCAGGGCAGAGAGTTCGCCGGCATGGTTCATGCCCATTTCGAACACGCCATAGGCAGCATCGCGCGGCATCCGGCTAAGGCTGAGCGGCACGCCAACATGGTTGTTGTAGCTTTTGACCGAACGATGCACCTGCCCCGGCGCGCTGCGGTCCAGCGCGAGGAAGAGCGCTTCCTTCGTGCCGGTCTTGCCGACCGATCCGGTGACGCCAATCACCTTGCCAGCCATGCGCTTGCGCGACGCTCTTCCCAAAGATTCGAGCGCGGCGGCGCTGTCGGGAACGAGGATATGGGGATGGGCGACGGGTTCGCTGACGATCGCACCCGCCGCGCCCTGACCGAACGCCCGGTCGATGAACTTATGGCCGTCGGTGGTTTCGCCCTTCATCGCGACGAACAGGTCGCCCTGCCCCACTTCGCGGCTGTCAAAGGCGACGCCCGAAACGGCGAACGGCGCCGACGCGGCGCCGCCTGTTGCCTGGGCGATTTCAGCGGAGGTCCAGAGGTCGGTCATAGACACAAACCTCCGTTCGGTTCGAGCCTGTCGAGAACCGTCGCGCGCATGAGGTTCTCGACAAGCTCGAACCGAACGGTTGATGGTGCGTGATGCATCAACCCGCGCACTCCCGCGCGACGGTGACGTCGTCAAAGGGCAGGACGCGGTCGCCGATGATCTGGCCCTGCTCATGCCCCTTGCCCGCCAGCAGGACGATGTCGTCGCCCCCGGCCTGACCAATGGCGGCGGCGATGGCGGCGCGGCGGCCGCCAATCTCTTCGGCCTGCGGTGCGCCGGCCAGCACGGCGGCGCGGATGGCGGAAGGTTCTTCGGAACGGGGGTTATCGTCGGTGACGATGACATGATCGGACAATTCTGCCGCGACCTTGCCCATCAGCGGCCGCTTGCCCGCATCGCGATCTCCGCCCGCGCCGAACAGGGTGATGAGGCGGCCCTTGGTATGCGGGCGCAGCGCTTCGATCGCGGCCTTCAGACCATCGGGGGTATGGGCATAGTCGACATAGACCGGCGCGCCCGCGCGGCTGATGACGGCGCGCTCCAGACGGCCGCGCACTGGCTGGACCCGGCCGAGCAGTTCCAGCACCTTGGCCGTGTCGCCACCGGTGGCGATGACGAGGCTGGCGGCGGTCAGCGCATTGGCGGCCTGATAGGCGCCGATCAGCGGCAGATTGACCTTGTACGACTTGCCGTCCGCTTCGATGTCCAGCGTCTGGCCCAACTGGGTCGGGGTGCGGTTGGCGAGCCGAAGGGCCTGCCCCTGCACCCCGACGCTCAGCACACGAAGCCCCCGCTTCGAGGCCCGCTGGATGACCTTGTCCGACCATGCGTCGTCCGCCCAGACGATGGCCGCGCCATCGGGCGCGACCACTTCGTCGAACAGACGCATCTTGGCGTCGAAATAGCTGTCCATGTCGCCATGATAATCGAGATGATCGCGCGACAGGTTGGTGAAGGCGCCGGCAAGAACCGGCAGACCTTCGGTGCGATACTGGTCCAGGCCATGGCTGGACGCTTCGAACGCGGCATGGGTGATGCCTTCGCGCCGAAGCCCCGACATGTTGGCGAGGAAGGTGACGATGTCGGGCGTGGTAAGGCCGGTCGACACCTGATCGACCGATGTGGTGACGCCCAGCGTGCCGATCGACGCGGATTTATGACCCATCATCCGCCAGAGCTGGCGGGCGAGTTCGACTGTGCTGGTCTTGCCATTGGTGCCGGTGACGGCGACGGTCACGTCCGGGAAGGGCGCGAAATAGCGCGCGGCCATCTGGGCGAAGATGCGGCGGGGATTGGCATGGGCGAT
Organism: Sphingobium rhizovicinum; assembly: GCF_042647625.1. NCBI lineage: Bacteria > Pseudomonadati > Pseudomonadota > Alphaproteobacteria > Sphingomonadales > Sphingobiaceae > Sphingobium > Sphingobium rhizovicinum. The sequence goes on from NZ_JBHRVU010000004.1 coordinate 2,703,645, forward strand.
ATGGATCGCGCCTTCCACCTTCGCTTCGGGGCGGGCGACCACGGCGATGGCGCCAGCCTTCACGGCTTCGGGGATATAATCCTCCCCATTGACGCGCAGGCCCTGAAAGGCGCCGAAGATGGTGCCCGGCGCGACTTTGCGATTGTCGATGGCGAAACCCGTCACGGACGAGTCGAGGCCGGTGATGGCACCGACCTCGACGTCCAGCTCCTCGATTAGCGACCCGAGGCGCATCACTCTTTCTCCTTGTCGCCGTGCAGCAGCGGCATCAAATCCGAAATATCCACGTCCCGCCGCTCATCCGGCATGACCCCCAGCATCGGCCCGGTCCGTTCGATGACGCGCTTCACCACCGGCGCGGCGGTCCATGCGGCGGTGCGCAGACCATATTGGCCCGTCGCCTCGTCCATGATCGCGATCACGACATAGCGGGGATTGTCCATCGGGAAGGCAGAAGCGAAAGTCGTCACCAGCGAAGTCTTGTTATAGCGCCCTTCCTGGGGCTTTTCGGCCGAACCCGTCTTGCCGCCCACCCGGAATCCCTTGGCGTCGGCACTACGCCCTGTACCCGCCGACACGATCATCCGCAACAGTTGCCGCATCCGCGCGCTGGTGGCGGCGGAAAATACCCGGCGTCCTTCCGGCACTTCATCGACGCTGAGCTTGCGCACGGTCGCCGGGCGCCAGATACCGCCATTGACCAGCGCGGCATAAGCCGTGGCCAGATGCAGCGGGGTAACGGCGATGCCATGACCATAGGAGGTGGTCATGCTGGTGATGCGGCCCCAACTGGAGGGCCACAGCCCCCCGGCGCGCTCGTTGAACTCGATCGGCGCGCGCTGATCGAAATCGAGGCTGCGGAACAGTTTTTGCAACGGCGCGGCACCCATTTCGTCGGCGATGCGGGCGGTGCCGATGTTCGACGAATGGACGAGGATTTCCGGCACGTTGATCCAGCGGCCAAGCGGGTGATCATCCTTGATGCGGAAGCCGGCGACGGCGAGCGGCGCGGTCGCGTCATACCGCTTGCTCATCGACGTCACCACACCGGCATCCATGGCCGCAGCGATCGACAACGGCTTGAAGGCGGAACCCAGCTCATAGCGCGCCTGCACCATATGGTTGCAGAGCGGCGATTCGGAGCAGCGCTTCCCAGCGTAATTTTGCAACTTGTTGGGATCGAACACGGGCAGCGACGCCATGGCGATGATTTCACCGGTGTTGGCGTCCAGGATGATGCCGCCTGCGCCCTTCGCGCGGGTCTGCACCAGCTGCGCATAAAGTTCGCTTTCCAGCGCGCCCTGCACCCGGCTGTCGATCGACATGGCGAAAGGCTTGTTGCGCTGCGCAGCGTCGGTCAGACGGTCGTTGAACGCCGCCTCGGCGCCCATGCCGCCCGCACCCTCTGCATTGGGGGCAAAGCCCAGCACATGGGCGGCCAGCGTGCGCTGCGGATAGAGGCGCTCCTTTTCGCGCGGAAATTCGATGCCGATTTCACCCAGCGCATTCACCGCAGCCACTTGTTCGGGCAGCGCGCGGCGGCGCAGATAGGCCCAGCCCCGGCCGGTCAGCTTCTTGTAGAAGGCCGATTCGGACTCTTCGGGGAAAATCTGATGCAGCTTGCGCGCCAGTTCGGCCGGATCGCCGATCAGCTTGGACGGGCGGACGGCGACGGAATAGGCGTCCATGGTGCGCGCCAGCGGCACCCCGTTGCGATCGACAATGTCGGCGCGCGCGGGAACGAAGGCGGAGAGGGCATCATCGCCCCCCGCCCCATGCGCAAAAATGCCGACCCAAAGGAGCCGGCAGATCACAAGACCCGTAATGCCCATGAACATCAGCAACAACAGCATCAGCCGGTTGTGGGCGATGGCGGTCAGGTTGACCCGCTGCCGCCCGGCCCGCGGCCCGCCGGGCTGGACGATGATCGTGGCCATCAGCGCGCCTCCTTGCGCTTTTCGCGCGCCGCCTTCGCGGTCAGATCGCCCAGTGTGCTGTCATCCAGCAGCTTGGCGTCCAGCATCGCCATCCGTTCCGCCTTGCGCGCGATCGGATTGGGGCGCGACACATCGGCATCGGCCTTCGCCTGCTGCACCGGGGTCTTGGGCGCGGGCTTGGGCAGCTTGTCGACATTGTCGGCGGCATGCGCCTCCCGGATCACGGCGATGTCGCTGCGGATCTGGGTCGCGGCAGGACTTTCGGGCGCTTTTTGCGGGGCGGAGGGCAGATCGGCGGGGGTTTCCACCATCGCCACCATCACCGGCGGCGCAACATAATCGGGACCGTTGGGCTGAACGCCGTCCAGATGGGCGAGCGCCTGCTCCCCGCCCAGATATTGCTGAGCGGTGGGCGTCGCATACATGAAGTCATGCTGGTTCCAGTTTTCCAGCTGACGCATGGAGGCGCGCGCGCTGAATTCCGTTTCCAGATAGCGGATGTCAGCCCTGGTCGCGGAAATCTGCGCCCGAACCTTCATCAGTTCGTTCCGCTCGGTCGCGACCTTGAGCGACACCATATAGGCGCCGAGCGCCCCCAGTGCGACGAGGATCACCCAGATCAGGCTCTGCAACCTCTTGACTGCAATCATGACCGAGAACTCCGGGGCGACATTTGGGCGGGGGCAGAGGTGCGAATGGCGGACCGCAAGGTGGCGGATCTGGCGCGGGGGTTGCGGGCCAGTTCGGCTTCACCGGGACGCACCGCCTTTGCGGGCTTGGCGAAGCTGGGCTGCGGACCGGCGGCGCGTTCGGGCAAATGCCTGGACCCCGCCCCTTCGCCACCGCTGCGCTTGCGCAGAAACTGTTTGACGATGCGGTCTTCCAGACTGTGGAAGGTGACGATCGCGAGCCGGCCGCCCTCTTCCAGCAGCGCCTCGGCCGCGTCGAGGGCCAGTTCCAGCTCCTCCAGTTCGCGGTTCACATGGATGCGGATCGCCTGGAAGGTGCGGGTCGCCGGATCCTTCTTGTCATGGGGCTTGTGACCCAGCGCCTTGCGCACGACAGCCGCCAACTGGCCGGTGCGCTCCAGCGGGCGCGCGTCCACGATCGCGCGGGCGACGCGGCGCGATTTGGGTTCATCGCCATAACGATAGATGACGTAGGCGATCTCTTCCTCAGGGGCATTGTTGAGGAAATCGGCGGCGCTCATGCCGTCCTGGCTCATCGTCATGGTGAGCGGACCATCCGACTGGAAGGAAAAGCCGCGCTCCGCCCGATCGAGCTGCATCGAGGAGACGCCGATGTCGAGCGTGATGCCCGACACTTTTTCGATGCCTCGCTCCGCCAGCAATTCCGCCATACGGGAAAATTCGCCGGGGATGAGCGTGATGCCATGAGCCTGCGCCACGCCCTGCCCTTCGCGAATCGCATCAGGGTCGCGGTCAAAGGCGAAGACGCGCGCGCCGGCGCGGGCCATGGCGCTGCTATAGCCGCCCGCGCCGAAGGTGCCGTCGACATGGATTTCGCCGGGGGTGATGGCGAGGGCGTCGAGGACTTCATCGATCAGGACAGGGATGTGCGGGGCGTCGACGGGGGCGCTCACTTACCACCCCCCGCCGCGCGCGCATCCAGCCAGCGCTTCACCTTGTTGCGGATCAGCGCAGGACGGTCGGGGCTTTCAACCAGCGCCTCCGGCTTCCAGATCTGGAAATAGCGACCAACGCCGTAGAAGAAGATGACGTCCGTGATGCCCGCTTCTTCCTTAATATCGGGGTGGAGGAAGAAACGGCCGGCGTCGTCGAAATTCACGTCCTCGATCGTGCCGAGTCGGTTTTCGCGCTCCAGGTCGGCATTGAAATCGCGGCCGGCCTCATCGGCCTTCTGCTCCAGCTTTTCGACTTCCTCGAACAGGAACTGCTTGTGCGACAGGCCGAAGCCGGTGGCGCAGCCATTGCCGAAGTGGACCGACAGGCACAGGCGATTTTCGCCGCCGCTGGCCTGCTTGACCAGCTTGCGCATCTCCAGGGGCAGCACGAAACGGCCCTTGCCGTCCGCGACGCTGAATGCGTTGCCCGAATAGAGAATGACGTCCGACACGCTGGCAACCTGACCCCTTGTTCTTAGGGCACAGGCCATCCGTCGCCGGAATCACGAGAAACACCATCCAGCGCACAGGACAACGCAAAGCCTGACGAACCCCAATGCTGGTTTTCCTACCAAGCATAGGGGGCGACTGCAATGGGAAAGCATGGGTGAAGTTGGGAAAAGACGGTGAAATGCGGGACTAACCGGATTTGTTACCTTTCATTGTGCCATCTTCTCCTTTTGTTCCGGACTGAAACCTGGTCTTTCCCGACGAAACAGCAGCGCACCCATGATCGCCCATGCCATCCCAGCCAGAAGCGCCCTGCCGACAGCCTGCGCGACTCCCTGCACATCCTGCATCCAGCGGCGGTCACCGGGGATCGACGCGCCGCCCAGCCAGTGGACGACGCGCGCAGGCGTATCGGCCACCCAGTAGCGCGGATCGAGGGGGCGTGCGGGATCGGCGAGCCAGAGCCGGTCGTCGATCGGGTCGGCATCGCCCAGCAACAACACTTCCCCCTTCCCCATCGGTTTGCGATGCACGATCCAGTCACTTGGCCCAACGATGCGATCTTCCGCCCCGGTCAGAAACAACTGCACGCCCGACAGGGTGATGACATAGCCGTCAGGCGTCCGATCACGGATTTCCGCTCTTTTTATATCGATTGGACGAAAGCCCCAATGGGTCAGCAGCGGTTGCAACAGGCTGACGGACGGGGCGCGGCGGCGATCGCCCAGCGGCAGTGCGGAAGGCCAGCGCAGCAACGGGTCGGCCAGCACCAGCACCGTGCCGCCATCGCGCACCCACTGGTCAATCGCCACCATCTGCTCCGGCGTCAGCGCACGCGACTGAGCCAGCAGCAGACGACACGCACCTGACGCCTTGAGTTGAAGCGGATCATCCAGCGGTGTGACGGTGAAGCGCGTGCGCAGGACCGTGACGATTGGCGCATCGCGCGGCCCGGCCCTTCCCAACTCGTCCCAGAAGAGTGGCAGTCCGGTGATAACGGCAAGGTCGGGACGATCCGGGACAGGATGGACCGGCTGGGCCGGACCGCGCCAGAGGAGGAGAGCGGCGAGGAGCAGCAAGAATAGGGACAGACCAGCACTTCGGGTTCTCGACAGGCTCGAACCGAACGGAGGTGAGTGCAAAAGCGCGCCACCTGACACGGCGAGCACGCCCACCACCAATAGCCCCAGCGCCGCCAGCGGATCGGACGACCGGGCGGCGGCGAGCGCACAGAAGAGCAGAACCGACCCGACGCCGCCCAGCGCCAGCCAGATGCGCATCCGCCAGCCGCGCTGCCCCAGCGCAAACCCCGCCGCCGCCAGCATCCCGGCAACTGGCACACCCCAATCCCATGGATCAGCCTGCCCGGTCAGAAATGCGCGATAGAGACCGGCGAGAAAGATGCCGACCGAAGGCAGCCACAGCCATAGAAAGCGCACGCAGCCCGCCTTCATCGGCGGTGGTCCGACTCGCCCCGCACGGTTCAGCGCTGCTGCTGGGCGGGGTCGCGATTGCGGATATTGGGATCGGGTTGAAGATCGGGCACGATCGGCGCCTGTTCAGGCGCGGGCTGCACGCCCAGTTCGGCCAGCGGCTCCTTGGGCGAGACGGCGTTCTGGGTCAGGGTCGGCACCACCGGCGGCGGCAGCGACGCGTCGTCGATCCGCGCCTTGTCGATCACGATATTGGCCAGCCCCACGAGCAGCACGACACCGGCCAGACCCGTCAGACCGATCTGGACGCGCTGCAACCCTTCCTGCCGGCGAGGTGTTTCAGCCATGCTCTTGCCTTTGACCTCTTCGTCGCGACCCGTGTCGGCGATCATGCAGTCTGCGCGAGCCAGGGGAAGACCGTCAAGCCCTTAGATTCCAGCCATTGCCGGTTGTAGAGGGTCGAGAGATACCGGAAGCCAGTGTCGCACAATATCGTCGCGATCCGCTTGCCCGTCCCCAGATGCTTCGCCAGCGCCACCGCGCCCGCGACATTGATGCCCGACGACAGGCCAAGGCACAGCCCTTCTTCGGCCAGCAGCCGGCGGACCCAATGCAGCCCCTCCTCATCCGAAATGCGGAACTGCGTATCGATCGGCGCGCCTTCCAGATTGGCGGTGATGCGGCCTTGCCCAATGCCTTCGGCAACGCTGCTGCCTTCAGCCTTCAATTCGCCATGGGCGTAATAATTATAGAGCGCCGCACCATGCGGATCGCTGAGCGCGATGACAATATCCTCATCCTTGGCCTTGAGGCCCAGGCCCACGCCCGCGATCGTGCCGCCGGTGCCGGCTGCGCAGGTGAAGCCGTCGATGCGACCATCCATCTGCGTCCAGATCTCCTCGGCCGTGCCGGCGATATGCGCCTTGCGATTGGCGATATTGTCGAACTGGTTGGCCCAGACCGCATTTTCCGTCTCTTCGGCAATACGGCGGCTGGTGTGGACGAAATGGCCGGGGTTGGAATAGGGCGCGGCGGGCACCGTCACCAGTTCCGCGCCCAGCGCGCGCAGCGTGTCCATCTTCTCCCGGCTCTGGGTTTCGGGCATGACGATAATCGACTTATACCCCTTGGCATTGGCGACCAGCGCCAGGCCGATGCCGGTATTGCCCGCCGTCCCTTCGACAATGGTGCCGCCGGGCTTGAGCAGGCCCTTTTCCTCGGCATCGTTGACGATGAACAGCGCGGCGCGATCCTTCACCGACGCACCGGGATTGGCGAATTCGCATTTCGCGAAAATGTCGCAGCCCGTTTCTTCGGAGGGGCCGGCGAGGCGCACGAGCGGGGTGTTGCCGATCAGCGCAAGACTATCAGATTGGAGCAGCATGGGGAGACGCATAGCGGAGGCGGCGCGCCTTTGCCAAGCAAGGGATTGCTGCATCGCCCCAAGGCGCATTTTGTCGCGCCTGTTAACCCGCCATGCCCCGGACGTCCCATCGCGGCACGGGGACAAATCGTTGAGGAGTTGGCAGGAAGATTGGTGTATGGGCGGGCCATGCGGAACAGCGGGATCATGCAGGGCTGGAAAAGGCCGGACTGGCAAGGTTGGGGCTGGAAAGCCCATGGCGCGATCCTGCTGATCGCGCTGCTGGCGCTGGTCGCCCCGCGCCTGATCACCGCCGCGCCGCTCGACATGCTCGACGGCGGACAGGCGGAGCGCTTTGTCGATCCGGCCGAGGAAGTGGGACAGAATTTTCCCGGATCGGCCTTTTTCTTTGCGGAGGGCGCCTTCGATCCGACGCCCGGCGTCGAGACGGTGAAGAGCGAACATGTGCTGGGGCTGGAGGCGGTGAAGGCCGCTCCCGCCGTCCTCTTTCGCGGCCTAACCCCGCTCGACAGCTATCGCGCGCTCAACTGCCTGACGTCCGCCGTCTATTATGAAGCGGGAAGCGAGCCGGAAGATGGCCAGCGCGCCGTGGCGCAGGTGGTGCTGAACCGGGTGCGCAGCCCGCTCTGGCCCAACACGGTCTGCGGCGTCGTCTATCAGGGATCGGAACGCACCGATTTCCATTGCCAGTTCACCTTCAGCTGCGACGGATCGATGGCGCGGATGCCGGCCGCCGCGGCATGGGTGCGGGCGCGCCGGGTGGCGAGCAATGCGCTGGCCGGGCAGGTGTATGCGCCGGTCGGCCTGGCCACCCATTATCATACGCTGGCGGTGCGACCCGACTGGTCCTCCAGCCTTCAGGCGGTCGCGGTGATCGGCGCGCATATCTTCTATCGCAATCCGGGCTTCAACGGCACGCCCGCCGCCTTCCAGATCGCCTATCTGGGGCGCGAGACGATTTCCGGCCCGGCGCGGACGAGCTGGCCCGCCAAGCCGGTGCAGCCGGTCGAGATGCTGACGGCGCCATCCGCCGCCACTTCTTCCCCCGCCATGCCCGTCGCGCCGCCCACCGGCTGGATCCCCAAATCCAGCCTGCCCGCGCCTGACGACGGACTGCCGGAATCGACCATTCGCCCGGAATATCGCAACAGCGGCCGCCCGCTCATCTGACATTCTGCCTTTCGAGAGCGATTTTTCTTCGGTTAATCGCCAGTAACCAACGAACTGCTTGTTATCGCGGCAAATAAAAAAATCGATTTTTCGAGCCTGAACCGGAACCTTCCCGACCCTTGAGGGGTTCTACATTTCGGATAGCAAATCTTTTGCCCCCCGCTCTTGCTATCCACAAAATATGAGCCCGGAACGTATCTCCCCCCCGACGCGTTCCGGGCTCAGCATTTTTGGGGCACTTCCCATTGAAATCATTATTCTTTTCGGCATCGGAACGGATCAGCCGGGCGCGGGTTCTTTCCTGCGTCGCCGCCACGGGCGGCCACGAAGTTTTGGAGGAGATATTCGATGACGAAGAAAATCCTGGCCGCACTGCTGCTTACTGGGTCGCTTATGGTTTCGGCGTGCAACACGGTCGAAGGCGCAGGCCGCGACGTACAGAGCGCCGGCAAGGCCGTGGAGCGCTCGGCAAACTGAACCGAGAGCCTGATCGAGGCTTTCTATCGAAGCCCGCCTCCGCCGAGGCGGGCTTTTTTATGCGTCCGGCCCGATCGCAACCGAACCTTTACCCCGACCTGCCATCCCTGCGGCATGGTAAGCAACAGCATGGCCATCAAGACCGTTTTTGGCGCCGTGGTCATCGGACTGGTCGGCGGCATGGCGACGCGGAATGGCGATAGTCCGCCGGCGGTCGCCGCCGCCCGGCAAGTCGACACGCAATGGCGACCGACGCGCAACAGCATTGGCGATCAGACGCCGATGTCGGCCGCTGAACTGGATGGCCAGCAACCCGCCAGCGCTGGCCGGGAAAGCGTGAATGTCCAGCGATCCAACCAGACCGTCGGCGCGGGCAATAGCTGGTCCTATCGCAATTGCCGGGAGGCACGCGCAGCCGGCGCCGCCCCGCTCTATCGTGGCCAGCCCGGCTATGGCGCGCATATGGACGGCGATAATGATGGAATAGCCTGCGAACCCTATCACCCACGATAGGGTTTAGAATATGTTCCGATCATTCTGAATCGGAACATATTCTATTTTTCTTTTATTTTCCGCATTTTCCGAGTCAGCAGATGATGCCATCTGCTTTGAAAATGCTCTAAGCCGTCAGGCAGCCGCTTCTTCGGTCGCCTCATCCTTCGCCTGCTTCCGATCCGTGAACCAGATGGCGATAATGGTGATTTCGTAGAGTAGCAGCAGCGGGATGGCGAGCATCAGCTGCGACACCACATCGGGCGGTGTCAGCACCGCCGCCAGGATGAAGGCCGCCACGATCATGTAGCGGCGCAGACCGATGAGTTGCGCCCGCGTCACAAAGCCCGCCCGGTTGAGCAGCATCAGCAGCACCGGCATCAGGAAGCTGATGCCGAAGGCGAGGATGAACTGCATGACGAGGCCCAGATAGCTGTCCGCGCTGGGCAGCGCCTCGACCGAGAGGCCGCTGCTGTTGCCCTGAAATTCCAGGAAGAAATGGAAGGCGGTGGGCATCACCACGAAATAAGCGAGACTGGCCCCCATCGCGAACAGGAAAGGCGTTGCCAGGATGAAGGGCAGCAACGCCTTCTTTTCCTTGGCGTAAAGACCCGGCGCGACAAAGGCCCAGAGTTGATTGGCGATGATCGGGAAAGACAGGCAGAAAGCGCCGAATACGGCGATCTTCACCTGAACGAAGAACGCCTCATACAGCTTGGTATAGACCAGCCGGCCGCCGCCATCCCCGAACGCCTCCTTGAGCGGATGGACGAGGATGGCGAAGAGCTGCTCCGAAAAATAGAAGCAGATCGCGCCAGTGACGAACAGCGCATAGACGCATTTGAGCAGGCGACTGCGCAGTTCGATCAGATGGTCGAGCAAGGGCGCCTTGCTGTCGTCAATATCGTTGATCATGCCGCAGCATCACCTTTGGGCGGCTGAGCCGCCGGCCCCGCCAGATAGGACGGGCCTTCCGGAGCAGGAACGGCAGGCGCCGGGGCAGAAGTCGCAGGCGCCGATTCGACGACAAAGGCCGGCTTGTCGTCGACCGGCGCGGATTGCGCGACAAAGGCCGGCTTATCCTCCGCCGGCGCAGGCAGCACTTCATTGGCGGGCATGGGTTCGGGCGGATGCTCGTCCATGATCCGCTTGTTCTGCGCGGCCCATTTCTTTTCCAGCTCTTCCAGCTCCACTTCGCGCACCATGGCGTCGATGCCAGTGCGGAAATGGCGGGCCATGCCCTGCGCCTTGCCCACGATCTGCCCCACCTTGTAGAGCGCGCGCGGCAAATCCTTCGGCCCGATCACGATCACAGCAATGATCACGATCACCAGAAGTTCGGACGAATCGATGCCAAACATGCGGGACTATCGGCCTGTGCTGGAGAGGATCAGGCCTTGGTCTTTTCTTCGGTCGCGCTCGGGCTCGGCGCGTCCTGTTCGGGCACGCGATGGCCTTCGATGCGCGTCGCCGGCTTGGCGGGCGGAACGTCGTCGTCCTCGGCCATGCCCTTCTTGAAGCTCTTGATACCCTTGGCCACGTCACCCATCAGGCCGGAAATACGGCCGCCACCAAATAGCAGCATGACGACCAGGAGCACGATCACCCAGTGCATCAGCGAAAAGGAACCCATTTTTCAATACTCCTAGTAGAGCGCCTATCTAGGCCTCTTCCTCATCATTTTCCACAACGGATTGGCCGGCCAGACCCTCCAGCGCCAAATCCACCGGATCGAGCAGACCTGCGGCCCGCAAATCCTCGATTCCTGGCAGGTCGCGGCGGCTGCTAAGCCCGAAATGCGTCAGAAATTCTACAGTCGTCGCATAAATGAGCGGGCGACCGGGCACTTCGCGGCGGCCGGCGGGGCGAACCCAGCCCGCCTCCATCAGCACGTCGAGCGTCCCCTTGGCCACCTGAACCCCACGAATCGCCTCTATTTCCGCGCGGCTAACGGGTTCATGATAGGCGATGATCGCCAGCGTCTCCATCGCCGCGCGCGACAGCTTGCGCGGTTCATCCTTTTCGCGCCGCAAGATATGGGCAAGGTCGGGCGCGGTCTGGAAATGCCAGCGCCCGCCGCGCTCGACCAGATTGACGCCACGTCCGGCATAATCGGCGGCGATAGTGCGCAAGGCTGCGTCCAGATTGCCACCCTCCCCGACATGCAGCCGGATCTCGGCCGGGGTCAGCGGCGTTTCCGCCACAAACAGCGCAGCTTCCACGGCGCGCAGATAATCATCGGGTTCTGGATTCATAGTAACGATCCGCTGGCAGGGTCAGGCACATGGGAGCGCAGATAGATGGGCGCGAAAATCCCGTCCTGCTGAATATCGAGCCGCCCCTGCTTCGCCAGTTCCAGTGCGGCGACGAAGCTGCTGGCCAGCGCCGACTTCGCCTTTGGCGGATCGATGTCCGGGGGCAGGAATGATTCGAGGCGGGTCCAGTCGATCGCCGCGCCAACCAGCGACCCGACCCGCTGGAGCGCCTCATCCAGGGTCATCACCGGACGCACGGCGATGGTGTGGATGACCGGCTGGGTGCGGGCGCGGATCTGGCCATAGGTGGCGATCAGGTCATAGAGGCTGGCCCGCCACTGCGCCTTCTTTACCAGCCGCAGCCCTTCGGGCTTGCGCCGGGGAAAGACATCCCGGCCGATCCGGTCACGCGCCATCAGCCGGGCGGCGGCGTCGCGCATGGCGTTCAGCCGCTGGAGCCGCAATTGCAGCCGCAACGCCAGTTCTTCCGGACTGGGATCAGGCTGTTCCTGTTTCGGCAGCAGCAGCGAGGATTTGAGATAGGCGAGCCAGGCCGCCATCACCAGATAATCGGCCGCCAGTTCCAGCTTCAACTGGCGCGCGCTGTCGATGAAGGCCAGATATTGCTGCGTCAGGGCCAGGATCGAGATTTCGCGCAGATCGACCTTTTGCGAGCGCGCAAGGGTGAGCAGCAGATCGAGCGGCCCTTCCCAATGGTCGAAACTAACGGTCAGCTGGTGCGGCGCGGGAACGGCCGGAGGGCTGAACAGGTCTTGCGTCAAGCGGCCACCAGCCCGAGCAGCGAATCGCGCGTCGCCAGCAGTTCGTCGATCGGCGGCTGGTCCGCCCCCCGCGTGACCGACGCCATGGCGCGATCAAGGCGTCCGCGCGACAGGTCGCTGATGTCGGACAGGCGATCGGCAATGCCGACCATATCGTCCATCTTGCCGAAACAGTTGAGCGCAATGTCGCATCCTGCCGCGATCACGCCCGCGGCAAGATCGGGAATGCTGCCCTGCAACGCCTTCATATCCAGATCGTCGGACATCAGCAGCCCGTCAAAGCCGATCCGGTCGCGGATGATCCCGCCAATCACGGTCGGCGACAGGGTCGCCGGGCGCTCCGCATCCCATTCGGTATAGACGACATGGGCGGTCATACCCATCGGCGCATGCCGCAGCGTGCGGAAGGGCGCGATGTCGGTGTCCAGCGCATTAAGGTTGGCGTCCACCACCGGCAGTTCCAGATGGCTGTCCACCAGCGCACGGCCATGGCCGGGGATATGCTTGACGATGCCGACCACACCGCCTTCGGCCAGCCCCTCCAGCGTGGCGCGGCCCAACGCGGCGACGCGCATCGGTTCGGCGCCCAGCGTGCGATCGCCCATGATGTTGCTCGCGCCCTCCTGTCGCACGTCCAGCAACGGCAGCGCATCGACGGTGATGCCGACCTCTGCCAGCGTCAGGGCGATGGCGCGGGCATTGGCGCGCGCCGCCGCGATGGCGCTGGACGGCGCCAGATCATAGAGGCGATCGAACACCGCGCCGGGGGGGAAGGACGGCCAGACGGGCGGCTGCATCCGCGTGACGCGCCCCCCTTCCTGATCGATCATGATCAACAGGTCGTCGCGGCCATGCAGGCTGCGCAGATCGTCGGTCAGCGCGCGTAACTGGGCGCGATCCACGATGTTGCGCTTGAACAGGATATAGCCGGCGGGCTGCGCTTCGATGAAGAAGGCGCGCTCGTCGGGGGTAAGGGCTTCGCCGGCAAGGCCGAAAATGACAGGCTTCATGGCGTATATGGTAGCGGGCCGTTGGGGCGCTGTCGAAGCGCAAATGGCGCTTCGGCCATAACATCAGGCCATAAGCACGATCAGGCCGGCCCGCTTGTCCACCACGCCGGCCCGATCGATCAGTTGACCACCATGCAGCTTTCGCCTGCGACCTTCAGCTTGCCGCAAATCATGCTTGCCTGCGCTCCGGCGCTGGCGCGCAGACGATAGACGGTGCTGCCGCCGACTTCAGCCGGCTCGATCGAGGTGGCGAGCGGCGCGAGATAGGCGAAACGCTTCGACAGTTTGGACCAGCCATCCTTGGCGACGGCCGCACTTCCATAGGCCCCCAGCTGGATCGTGCCGCTGGCCGCAGCCTTGGGCGCTGCGGCCTTGGGCGTGACGCTGGTTTCATCGGCAACGCGCGCGGTGACGCTGGCGGCTGGCTTGGCGGGGGCAGCGGGTCGCGCGCCGGCCGGTGCGGGCGCCGTCTTGGCGATGGGCGCTTCGGGCACGCGGCTGGGATCGATGCGGCCGTCACGGGCCACGCCTTCGCTCGCGGCGAAGCTGGCGTCGCCTTCGCCCGCGAACTTCTTGGCGTCCGCCTCATTGGCGGCGATCTTGTAGCTGTCGGTCGGCGCAGCGATCAGCTGCCCCTCATTCGCGCCGCCGCCGCCATTGCGGTTCTGCACCGCCCATATGCCGGCAACCACTGCGCCGATCAGCACCAGCCCCAGAATGATGAGGCCGAGCAGCCGCAACGGCGAAATGCCGTCATCGTCCGCATCGTCCATCGCCGGTTCGAGCCAGGGCAGACGATCTTCATCGTCCAGATCCAGTCGTCCCCGCGCATAATCACCCATGGTCAGAGCCTCACTGCATTTCCGTCAGGGCCGCGACGCCCATGAGGGCAAGGCCATTGCGGATAATCTGCCCGATTCCCTGCGCGAGGAAAAGCCGGGTGGCGGTGATTGCCGGATCGTCCGCCAAAATGACGCGCGCGCGCGGATCATCATTGCCCATATTCCACCAGCCATGGAAGGCAGAGGCCAAATCGTTGAGATAGAAAGCGATCCGGTGCGGTTCGCGCGCCTGCGCCGATCCTTCGACCACGCGCGGGAATTGGGCGGCGAGTTTGACCATGGCGAGTTCCGCCGTCCCAAGAAGGGACAGGTCGGGTGCGGGCAGATCGATTCCCGCTTCCTGCGCGCGACGGCCCAGCGAGGAAATGCGCGCATGGGCATATTGCACGTAGAAAACGGGATTGTCCTTCGACGCCTCCACCACCTTGGCAAAGTCGAAGTCCATCTGGGCATCGGCCTTGCGCGTCAGCATCGTGAAGCGGACCACATCCTTGCCCACTTCGCGCACCACATCGGCCAAGGTCACGAAATTGCCGGCGCGCTTGGACATTTTCACCGGTTCGCCATCCCGCAACAGGCGGACCATCTGGATCAGCTTGACGTCGAACCGCGCCTTGCCTTCGGTCAGGGCGGCGACGGCGGCCTGAATGCGCTTGACCGTGCCGGCATGGTCGGCGCCCCAGATGTCGATCAGCTGATCGGCGTTCTGGGCCTTTTGATAGTGATAGGCCATGTCGGCGCCGAAATAGGTCCAGCTGCCGTTCGACTTCTTGATCGGGCGATCCTGATCGTCGCCGAATTTGGTTGAGCGGAACAAAGGCAGTTCGACCGGCTCCCAATCGTCGGGCAATTCGCCCTTGGGCGCTTCGAGCGTGCCGTCATAGACAAGGTCATGGGCGCGCAGCCAGGCTTCGGCCTGTTCGGGCTTGCCCGCCGCCTGCAATTCCGCTTCCGACGAGAAGATGTCGTGATGGATGCCGAGCAGCGCAAGGTCGCTGCGAATCATGTCCATCATCCTGGCGACGGCAAAGGTGCGGAACAGAACCAGCCAGTCGCTTTCCGGCGCGCCGACGAACTTGTCGCCATGCTCGGCGGCCAGCGCCTGCCCCACGGCGACCAGATAGTCGCCCGGATAGAGTCCTTCAGGAATGGCGATCGTTTCGCCCAACGCCTCGCGATAACGCAGATGCGCCGAGCGGGCGAGCACATCGACCTGACCACCCGCATCATTGATATAATATTCGCGGATCACCTTATGCCCGGCATATTCCAGCAGCGTGGCGAGCGCATCGCCCACCACCGCGCCGCGGCAATGACCCATATGCATGGGGCCGGTAGGGTTGGCCGAAACATATTCGACATTGACGGTAACGCCCTGCCCGAAATCGGACCGGCCATAATCGGCGGCGTCGGCATGGATCGCGGCGAGTTCCGCCCGCCAGGTCGGATCGGTGAGCGTCAGATTGATGAAGCCGGGACCGGCGATGGTCGCGCTTTCCACTTCGTCCAGCGCCTGCAATTTCGCCACGATCGCGTCGGCCAGAGCGCGCGGATTGGTGCCGGCGGGCTTGGCCAGCACCATCGCGGCGTTGGTGGCGAGATCGCCATGGCTGGGGTCGCGCGGCGGCTCGACCGTCACCGGCTTGCGGTTGAGGCCGGCGGGCAACACGCCATCGGCCTCCAGCGCGTCGAGCACGGCGTCGAGGTGAGCGGTGAAACGGGTGTAAAGGGACAAGGGACGAAACTTTCCTGCAAGTTCCGTTCGCCCTGAGCCTGTCGAATGGCCGCTCTTTTCTGCAAAAAAGGGCTGGGCTTCGACAAGCTCAGCCCGAACGGTTGAATGGGGCCGCGCTTAACGGGTCGCGTTATATTTGAGCTGGTCCTGGGTCAGGTTGAAACCCACGAGCAGCTCGAAGCTGGTTCGCTGCAACGCCGCCTTGACGTCCGGCTGGGCGAAGGGATCGATCGCGGCGTCGGCGTCGCCCGCCTTGCGCTTCTGCGTGATCTTCTGCTGGATGTCCGTTGGCAGGGTCGCGGCGGCCTTGTTCACATAGGAACCGGCCTTGGCCTGCGCGCTGGCGCGATATTCGCCAGCGGCGAAATTCAGCGTGACCTGACCGATGCGCTTGGCGACGACGGCGTTACCGCCCTGCACCACGGCCGAGAAATAGGGCAAAGTCACCTGCCGCGCCGCGCCGGCATCGCTGCGGCGCGCATTCACGGTGAAGGTCGCTTCGGTGTAGAATTGCGCACCATCGGCGCAGGTCGAGCGCAGATCGGTGATGTTCGCCACCACATCGATTGCCGACGCATCGGTGCTGTTTGCCGGGTTGAACAGCGTAATATCGCCGGTCTGCGCCGGAATCGCCGCCGTCGGGCAGGCCGATCGCACCGCGACGATGCCGCCGGTCGCATCGATTTCACCCCGACGCGAACAACCGGCCAGGGCCAAAGCCAGCATAGCAGTCAGGGCGATAGGAGACAGTTTCACAGACAGATATTCCTTGTCATGGCCCACAGAACCGGACGCTTTGCGCTTCCTTATCCATCCGCCGCCCGGCACGCAACCGCAAGGAAGCGGCTTTCATCCCGAGCGACATTCGCCTAAGCGGCAGGCATGACCGACGCGCCCGCCAACCTGCCGCCCATGACCTTGCTGATCGCCGCCCCGCGCGGCTTTTGCGCGGGGGTCGACCGCGCGATCATCATCGTGGAGCGGGCGATCGAGAAATATGGCGCGCCGGTCTATGTCCGCCACGAAATCGTCCACAACAAGTTCGTGGTCGACAGCCTGAAGGCCAAGGGCGCGATCTTCGTCGAGGAACTGGATCAGGTGCCCGATGGCGTGCCGGTCGTCTTTTCCGCCCATGGCGTGCCCAAGGCGGTGCCGGCCAAGGCGGAGGAGCGCGGCCTCGACTATCTGGACGCCACCTGCCCGCTGGTCAGCAAGGTCCATCGCCAGGCCGAACGGCAGGTCGAAGCCGGCCGGCATATATTGTTCATCGGCCACAAGGGGCATCCCGAAGTGATCGGCACGTTCGGGCAGGTTCCGGCGAACACGATGACCCTGATCGAGACGGTGGAGGATGCGGAAGCCTTTGCACCCGCCGATCCCGACAATCTGGCGTTCCTGACTCAGACCACCCTGTCGGTGGACGATACCGCCGCGATCGTGGCGACGCTGGAGCGCCGCTTCCCCAGCATCGCCGCGCCCAAGGGCGAGGACATCTGCTACGCCACGTCGAACCGCCAGACCGCCGTCAAGGCGATCGCCGCACAGTGCGACGCCGTCTATGTGATCGGCGCCCCAAACAGCAGCAATTCGCTGCGCCTGGTCGAAGTGGCGGAGCGCGAAGGCACCCCTGCCCGCCTGATCCAGCGCGCAGCCGACATTGATTTCGCTTGGCTCGACGGGGTGAAGACGCTGGGCCTGACCGCCGGCGCCTCCGCCCCCGAAGTGCTGGTGCGCGAGGTGGTGGAGCGGATCGGCGAGCGCTTCACGGTCGAGGAACAGCAGGTGGAAACGGCGAAGGAGAATATCGCCTTCAAGCTGCCCCGCGGACTGGAGACGGCTTGAGCCATGGCTGTCTACACCCATGTTCCCGCCGAAGAGATTGACGCGTTCCTGCTGCGCTATGACGCCGGGCGGCTGGTGTCGGCCAAGGGCATTGCCGAAGGCGTGGAGAACAGCAATTATCTGCTGGAAACCACCGGTCCCGACGGCAAAGGGCATCGCTATATCCTGACCCTGTATGAAAAGCGGGTGGATGAGGCGGATTTGCCTTTCTTCATGGACCTGCTGGATCATCTGGGCGCACGCGGCTGCCTCGTCCCCCGCTTTATCGCCGACCGGGAAGGCAAGCGACTCCAGCAGCTTTCGGGCCGCCCCGCCTGCCTGATCGAATTTCTGACCGGCATTTCGCTGACCGAACCGACGCCGGGTCAGGCGCGCGCCGCCGGCGCGGCGCTGGGCGAATTGCACAAAGCGGCGCAGGGCTTTTCGGGCGAGCGGCGCAATGCGCTCGACAAGGATGGCTGGCATGCGCTGGCGGCGCGGTGCGGCGCGGATTTCGACCAGATCGAACCGGGCCTGGGCGCGCGCGTGGCGCAGGAACTGGCCTTTCTCGACGCTCATTGGCCCGACGACCTGCCCCGCAGCGTCATCCATGCCGATCTGTTCCCCGACAATGTGCTGATGCTGGGAGACGAGGTCACGGGCCTGATCGATTTCTATTTCAGCTGCACCGACATTCGCGCCTATGATCTGGCCGTGACCCACAGCGCCTGGTGCTTCAGCAATGACGGCGCGACCTGGTTTGGCGAGCGCGCGACAGCGCTGGGCGAAGGCTATAGCCGGGCGCATGGCCTGAGCGAGGCCGAGCGCGCCGCTTTTCCGATCCTGTGCCGGGGCGCGGCGCTGCGTTTCCTGCTGACCCGCGCCTTCGACTGGATCAATACGCCGGCCGACGCGCTGGTGACGCGCAAGGATCCGCTCGCCTATCTGCGCCGTCTGGACTTTTACGCCAGCGCGAACCCGGTCGAATTGCTGGGCGCCTAATCCCTGAAATTCGTTCTGTTCTCGACTTCGCTCGAACCGAACGGAGGAGAGAATATGACCGATCTTCCCCATGTCGACATTTTCACCGACGGCGCATGCAAGGGCAATCCCGGCCCGGGCGGCTGGGGCGCGGTCCTGCGCTTTGGCGAAACGGAGAAGGAAATCTCCGGCGGGGAAGCGCAGACGACCAACAACCGCATGGAGATGATGGCGGCGGTCGAAGCGCTCAATCTGCTCAAGAAGCCCTGTCAGGTCACGCTCTACACCGACAGCAAATATGTGATGGACGGCATCACCAAATGGGTGTTCGGCTGGCAGAAGAAGGGTTGGCGCACCGCCGACAACAAGCCGGTCAAGAATGTCGAAATCTGGCAGGAACTGGTGAAGGCCGCGGCGCGCCACAAGGTTACGTGGCAATGGGTGAAGGGCCATGCCGGCCACCCGGAAAATGAACGCGCCGACAAGCTGGCCTGCGCCGCGGCGGAGAGTTTCCGGAAATTGTCGCGTCCGGCATAAGTTGTCGACGAGACCCGGCATAAGTTGTCGATAGGTTACGGCTCGGACTGATGTTCGAGCCGTAACTACTTAAAATACAATATAATTGTGATTTGGATCGCATAAGTTGGCGACGACACCTCAGAAGGTTCCCGTCACTTAAAAATAATTTCGGGTCACCTGAATCCAAATCCGTTCTTCTTACGTTCCCGCTTTCCGGATGACATTCTCATCCAGAAACCGCAGCCGGCTAAGTCGTCGGCGAACGTGGGGAGAAACCCATGCGTAACTTTGCCCTCGAGGGCGAGATCGCGGCGCAGTCGCTGCATCTCGTCGGATCACTGAGCTACTGGCGGACTCTGCCCGCCCCGACATTCCACCAGCATAGGCGGGTCGTCGAGACATCGGTCGCGAGCATCGTGTCCGTAAGCCGCCTTGCACCAGACAACCTCATTGCCGAAATGACCTACGCGGTCGAAGAAGAGCGGATCGCGGTCTGGAACGACCTGTGCTTGCGCTTTTCCTCCATCGACAGGATGACCGGCGGGATCGCTGCGGAAATCAGCGGCAGCTGCGCCGCGCTTTCGGCCGCAGAGGTCGATCCGCTCGGCATGGTACTGCTGCTGAACCGTCTGAGCCAACCCTTCGTTGCCGCCGACCTCGATCAGCGCATTGGAGTCGCGGCATCCTGGCTTGCCTCACACGGCACCATCCTCAACCCTACCACCCTCGCCGAAGTCGACTGGGATCAGTCGTATCGGGAGATTCAGTCCTACGACGATAGTGAAGGTGCGCCCTGGGACGGTGCAGAATGATGCATCTCCATCCCATACACGCGCTGGGCTTCAGCACCGCACTCCTTGGACTGCTCGGAATCGCAATCGCGATCCAAGCGGCGCGCGGAGCTGCGACCCCGGCCCCGGGCGGTTCTACCAAATGGCTAACCTACGGGCTGGCCATGACCTTAGCCATCAATGCGGTCGTGGTGTCCGGTGGCATGGCCGTCGGCCTCCTGAACATGGAGGTGCGGCCATGATCGAGACCTATAACTATCCGCCAGATCTGCCGTGGGGCTATTGGCTGCAGACCCATCCGCAACCGGACGGCGGTCAGACCATCGTGATGGGCAACAAGGTCTATGATGGCGGCCTACGCCATGTGTTCTGGGAACACCGGCTCAACATGTGCGCCTGCCTCAAGTATGACGAGCAGCTGGATATGCTGCACGTCGCGCTGGACCGCCTGCATCGGCTCGACGATGATCTCGTTCCCGCCGTCGTCTTACGGGACATCTTCTGTCATGACGGATTCTGGCAGCACTACTGCTACTGGCTGAATTCGTCCGGCCTGACCTGGCACGGCAAGCATCCGCTTGATTCGCAGCGCCTGACCCCTGAAGGCCGGGCGGTTCGGCTCATGCTTCGTATGACCTCGGCCCTGTCAGAAGGAGCGGTTCCAAGGCAGATCGCCGCGAACCGAGGTGCAGCGAAAATGCTGGCCCTGCTCCCAGGCGATGAACGATGAGCGCGCTTGTCGCATTCACCGCCGTTGCCGTCACGACGGTCAGCAAGCCGGCTACCATGTCCCGCACGTCATGGACCTACGAAGTTCCAACGGCGGTCGGTTTCCTGTCATACCGCCCTCACCTGGACGAAGCCGATCGCTTCGACCTCGCCATCCGGTGCATCCGGTATTCAGAGCCCGACACAGCCATCGAAAGATGGACGTCCGCCAACATGCCCCAGGGACTGCTGGCTGGCTGGGATCTCGAGAACCGGCTGGACGGCGTGCCAGACGATGCCCCGGATGCCAGCGTCGATCGTATCCACCGCACCGATCTGAAGAAGGGGCGCCTGATCGATCTCTCGACTTTGGCACCGCATGGGGCCAGCTTCCGATCGACCTGCATGGATCACAGGATCGACGTCGACACACGCGACGACGGCCAGCGCTTCGATGACTTCTACACGACGAACGCGGGTCCTGCGGAACTGGGCATCATCGTGGACACCATTGCGACCTTCAGACTGACGCTGGCTCTAGGGCTGTCGGAAGTACGTCGCGGCGCAGAAATGCGGGCCGGTGCCGAACATGATCTCGCTCGTTGGCTGGAAACCATCGGCGAGGATTCCGGCCTGCGATTGCCAAAAATAGGCACATCGCCAAGGATAGAAGGTCCGTCCGGAGCGTGAGGCACAGAGGGGCGGCGCTGCTCTTGCTAGTGCCGTCCCACCCTGCCCCTTCATCTTGGATCATGGCAGTCGGTATAAAGTGAGCGACAGGCCGCCCAAGTTTCGCCTTTACCTTCCGTAACATAACGCGGCCACTTTTGCCTTCGCACTATTGGCCTCACCGGATGCCCATCCTATAACCCCCTGACAGATACAGGGGGTGACGAATTGAACGTAATGCAGATTGAAAAATTGCAGGACCAGTTCGTCCAGGATCCGGCGTCAGGCCTTCCCACCAACCATGGTTCTCTGACCCGCACGGCGGCGATCGTGACTGCACCCGCAACGGCGTAACCCGCCATGCGGGTGAGCTTGTCGCGCTTGCCGCTTTCTCCTAGCCCACCACGCCGCCCGGCCCAACAGGACATACAATTATGATCAACGTCACCATCGCCTCGTCGCAGGCGGCATGCCAGAAGGCGGTTTCCCTGCCATCGAGCAGGAAGTGCAGGATGCCTCACAAGCAATGCAGCCACTCGATGGTCCATTGCGGATGCTGCCACACGAACTGGGCAGCCGTGCGGAATATCCTGCTTTCGATCGCAGCGATGCGAACGTAAAGTTCCTCTCGCAGATCGCGCGCCAGTATCTCGATCCGCTGGGCGTGGAATTCGGGTTACGCGCCGTGCGCCAGTCCCAAGGCTACATCGATGCTGCAACCGCGGCTGGTATCGGTGCTGACGAGGCCTTGGACAATGTGATCAAGCACAAGATCTTGCCGAAGCTCGCATTCGATTCCGCGCGTCCTGCAGCCAACGGGCGGCCGCGTCTCGAGCTGCTGATGGAACTGAGCGCCGAATTGACCAAGCGATTCGAAAATGCAGCCCTCGATCCGGACACAAGCAGCGTCACGGATCTGGAGCGCATGATCAAACTGGCCGAGGGCAACAACGGCATCATCAACTACTGGCTGCGCTGAACCATCCCATGGGGGTTCTGGCGCACTATCTCGACATCGAATGGGAGGCTCGAGGCATAGCGCGTCGGGTTGAGGTTTCGACCTATCCCATCGAGATCGAAACGGCTCCGGATGGCACCTTGCATGCCGAGGTGTCAATCTTCCGTGACCCAGCACCGTGGGTTGGCCTTCAGCTCTCCGGGGCTCTGACAGATGTCGAGCCATGCACCGTCAACGCCCAGGATGAGCGTCTGCCATGGCTAAAGGTGTCGGACGAACACGGCGGAACATGGTGGATCCCCGAGACAGGGTGGAACAAGGCGGGGCACAGGCACGTCTCGGAAATGCACCGCTCGTTCGGTTCGTTCTCGGTCGACCTCGGATCCAGCCGGAAGCTCATCCTCGACGCCGTGGCGCTGGAACTCGATCGGGCGCATGCTCAGGACTATCTGGACGATTTCAGGGATGAGCTCGTCTGGCTGGCAATAGGAAGCCGTACCGGCGCATTGGGAGAGGTTGGGTCGGACAGCAGCCGAGATCTTCTGGACGCCCTTCGTGCGTTCGCTGATACCGCTGGCCGCGTTCTTGAACATCCCGCGCGTGAAATCCGCGAAGTGACCGCCGCCACGGCAACCGCCAGGGTCCGCCCAAATTCGGAGACGTTCCGCGCTGTCATGCGCAGGCCGGGCGCTCGCACCTATCCCGGCCGTACCGCACAGGAAAGTGCTGACGTTCCCGAGAACCGCTATCTGCGCAGCCTTGTCCAACACTGTCGTCGCCTGGCCAGATCGGTCGCACGCTCTTCCAGCCACCATCAGGCTCATCTCACCGCCAGGGCAAATCGGGAGAGGTCGAGGGCAGCTGAACTGCTGGCCGTCGAAACTGTCGAGGTCGACCAGGAAATCTTCGACAACCAGCTTTCTGACATCCGTGCCCGCCTTGATGCCATCGCCACATGGCCGAGTTCTCCACTCGCGCCGGGGCAGACCGAACGGCTGTATCGGTTCACCGTCGGCAAGGAATTCGGGGGAGACGGGCGCGGAGCCAGGGAATTCTTTTATCGCAACCCTGACAGGGATGATCGGTACGACGGTCGCCAGGGGATCGATTTCAGCGTCGCCCGAGTCCCGGAAGACCTGCACGACTTGATCGTTGCCGCCTCCCGTTTCGACAAGGGCGTGCGCCTCGATCTCACCGGGAATGCGGAAATCACCACGTTCCAGACGTCGAACGACAAGACCGGGCGCCGTGCGACGTTCACCCAGATATCAAGTGCCCGCGCCCATTCGCCGGTCCTTGTGCGGCGCGAGGCGGCGCGATCCCGATATGAGCAGCATGGTTGGCGTCGACCAATCAGCCGCAGAGAACAGGAAGAATACCGCCTCGAGGCAAACAGTGCAGCCACGCGCGCCGACCACTTTGCAGAGCGCGGCGCGGGAAATGCAGCGATCTGCGCCGAACTGGACGCCGTTGCCAGCGCACTGGGGCAGCAGGACACCGGCTGGGAACACCTCAAGGTTCCCAGTAGCTCGGTGTTTCCGATGGGAATGCGCTTCTTCCAGTCGCCGATCTATGCTGCGGCGCTTGCAGCTTTCCAGAAGGTGTCGGTGCTCGAACGGCGCATAGGTCTCAGTGGCGACACACTCGATAGGCTGGGACGTATCAACACCCTGCATGCCAGCGCGCTCTACGAGCGCTGGTGCCTGATCAAGATCATCGGCATCCTCATGCAAGACTTCGGCTTCGAGCCGCAGGACGATTGGGTGGCTCATGTGGTTGCGTCCGTGACCCGGGCGCCAGTGCACAATGATCCTGGGTTTTCGCTGAGCTTCACCCGGGCCAATCCAGGGATGACCGCCTGTCTCGACGTCGAGCCGGTGCTGGCGAACGGTCGTCGACCAGACTTTCGCCTGCGCTTTACCGTTGGGGCCCCCCAAGGTGGGCGCCGGTCGATTTTTCGGGATTTTATGCCGCCTCAGTCCCGGTCTGGCTTGGTTATGGACGCCAAGTTTCGCACGCGGTGGAAGCCAGATGAGCTTTCCGCGATGCTGACGTTGCTGGTCGACATCAAGAAGTACGGCCAGGATGGGGACAAGGTCTTCATCCTGCAGCCCGCCAAGGCCGCAATCGAACACCGAACGTCTCCGCTCGGCTGGCGGCGAGATTGCGACTATGGGCAGAACAATCCCACCGGGCACGCTTATGGAAGCATCCAACTCGCTGCTGACCCTATATCGGGCGCTGCGTCACTGACCAACCTGCGCCGACTGATCGCCCTTGAACTGCAGCAGATATTCCCTGCGCCCGAGTCTGGAGAAATTCGGGATGGAAGCGGTGCGGGATCCTGGGGCAGGACAATGGAAGTATGCCGTTCAACCTCCACCTTTTGCATTGCTTGCGGCGAGGCCCACGAGCCGGCAGATGTGACGCCAGACCGTACGGAGAATGGAAACAGGAAATGGTATTTCCAGTGTCATAGGTGCGGGACCGGAACGATGCAGACCCACTGTTTCGGATGCGGGACGCCCTTGCATAAAAATGGCCAGCAGATGACCTATCACCTGACCGTCGCAGACCAGATTTCCAACGTGGTCTGTCACGATTGTGGCTCAGGTTTCTGATCGTGAATATGTTCTCAAAATTCATAGGACGATACGAAGGATGACACGTCTGATTTTTCGCGTGCAGGGTGAAATATGACCGCGATTCGTCAGATCGATGTGCGCCATTTTCGAGGGGTTCGGGAAGCTGTGTGGGGGCCCCTTCCCGGCGTCAACGCTATCATCGGATCGGGTGATACAGGCAAATCGACACTATTGGACGCGATCGAACTGACGCTTGCACCACGTCGAAATCTCACGTTCTCCGACGCAGATTTCTGGCAACTCGATGTAAATCAGCCCATCGACATACGGGTCACCATCGGTGAGCTCCCCGATGCACTGCTCGATTTCGAGAGATATGGCATAGTGCATCGCGGATGGGATGCCCTCGTGGGACTATCGGACGAGCCGGGGGCGGATCTCGAAGATGTCATCACTGTCCGTCTGACCGTCGATCAGGATCTTGAACCGCGATGGTGCCTCTATTCCGATCGGGCCGATGCCGATGGCGTCACCCGTGAAATTCCGCCGGCCGAGCGTAAAAAGCTCGCTCCCACTCGTCTTGGCGTTTACGCAAACCATCACCTCGCATGGGGCAACAGGTCGATCCTCAACAAGCTGGCCGAAATTCCGTCGGGCGCTGGAGGCGCTTTGGCGGAAGCGGCACGCAAGGCTCGTGCTGAATTCGGGTTGGCAGCTCTCGATCAAGTGAAAGACGCACTGGATATTGTGCACGAAGTCGCGGCAAAAGCGGGTATTTCGGGCGCGCTAGAAGCGACCGCGCTTTTGGACGCGCATGGTATCAGCTTCTCGGGCGGCACTATCGCTCTACACAACAAGGACGGGGTCCCCCTTCGCAACCTAGGCGTCGGAAGCAGCAGGCTGCTGATCGCAGGACTTCAGGCCGCCGCCAGCGAAGCCAGCCCCTTTGTATTGGTCGACGAGGTCGAACATGGACTGGAACCTCACCGGATCATACGGCTGCTCCATACGCTTGGCAGCAAGGAAGCCGCGCCAAAGCGCCAGGTCTTCCTGACCACTCATTCAGCAGTGGTAGTGCGCGAGCTATCCGCCGACCAAATCTGGCGCGCCGCAGATGACGGATCTGGACAGGTGCGCCTTTTCCGCACTGATGGGAGTGTTGAAAGCCAAAAGACATTTCGCGCCTGTGCGGAAGCGTTCCTCGCCCCCCAGGTTATCGTGTGCGAAGGACCAACGGAAATCGGACTTCTTCGCGGTCTCGATATGCATCGCGACGAAAACAACCTGCCGACCTTAGCCGCCAAAGGGGCGGCGCTCGCCGATGGCGGCGGCGATAGCATGATCGCGCGCGCCTGTGCCTTTGCTCGCCTTGGCTATCGAACCGCCTTATTGCGCGATTGCGACAAGCCCTTCACACCGAAGCAATTGGAATCGCTTGCTACTGCGGGTGTCACCCAATTCCATTGGGATCACGGTCTGTCGACAGAGGAACAACTGTGCTGGACCCTCCCGGACGATGAAATCGAACGTCTGGTAGAAATTGCCGTCGAAGAAAACGGAAAGGACAAGGTCGACGGTGATCTTCGCAATCGTTCGCCCGCGCTCAATTCCGATGCCTTTTGCGCATCTCTCGGCATCAGCGAAGACGAGCGTGAGCACCTTGGGGCCGCGGCAAAGAAGGGCGGCTGGTTCAAGAATGTGACGCTTGGCGAGCGCGTCGGCCGCGAAGTTCTCGCGCCTGCGCTGGATAGCTGTTCGGGCAAGATGCCGGTCATCCTTCAGAATCTACGGGACTGGGTAGCGGCGTAACTCGATGTCCATTCCCGATATTCTTGCCATAAATCGCGGATCGATTGTCGCGCCTGCCGGATGCGGAAAAACGGAGGCGATCGTGCAGGCTGTCGCACGGAATGACGGCAAGCCAGCGCTCGTGCTGACCCACACCAATGCCGGTGTACATGCACTTCGGTCACGCATGGCGCGCTCGAAGATCGCGAATGCCAGGGCGCGTGTCACTACCCTGGACGGCTGGTCGCTGCAGGTTGTGAACTCGTACCCAGAACTCTCGGGGCATCGGCCGGACCTCGCCGCCATCAATTATCCTACGCTGCGCAAGGCTGCCATTCGCGCAGTTTCATCAGGAGCGCTGGACGCCATATTACGCGCATCCTATTCCCGGGTAATCGTCGACGAATATCAGGATTGCAATGCCGCCCAGCACCGTCTGGTGACGGAACTGGCACAACGGTTGCCATGTTGCGTGCTCGGCGACCCGCTTCAGCGCATCTTCGATTTCGCAGAAGCCCTCCCCGATTGGGACGGGACTGTGCTGTCAGCCTTCCCGCTCGAGGGCACACTCAACGATCCATGGCGTTGGATTAGGCAAGGGGAGGAAGATTTCGGCCACTGGATCCTGGCAATCCGAAACGATCTCGAAAACGGTCGCGGCGTCGATCTTGCGACTGCGCCGGCCAACCTGACTTGGATCCGCGCGGTTGACGCTGCGGAACAAAATGCGGCTGAAGCGAATGCCATAGCCGCGCTGCGTGCTATTGGCGCGCCGACGTCATTGATCGTAGGCAGCGCTATTGACCCGTCGTCAAGGGTCGCATTCGCCAAGGCGCACCATGGTGTGCAAGTGGTTGAACGTGCCGACATGCCAGAGATCAAGGATGCTGCGGCGGAAATCGGCGGCGAGAAAGATCTGAAGCGGCTGAACAAGGTTCTGAAATTCGCCCGCTCGGTCATGTCCGGGATCGATAAGCCTTTTGTCGATCGGTTAAATGATCTGAATGCGGGGAGAGCTGTCCCCAGCGACGACATCGAGCGTTCCTTCCTCTCCGCCCGCCAGAGCGCCACATTTGGGAATCTTGCCCGGATGCTGGAGTCATGGAGGCTCACGCCGGGGTTGCGGGTGTTCCGCCCGGACCTGCTGGCCGTGATGCTGGATGGAATGCGTCGCACAACCGATGACGGCGATCTGAAAGCATCGGTGCTCAGCGTACGCGAAGCCAAGCGGAGCGGAGGGCGACAAATACCGTCGATGGGAATCGGTAGCACCCTATTGCTCAAAGGCTTGGAGGCGGAACACGTCCTGATCCTCGAAGCCGGTGCGATGAACGCTTGCAACGCCTACGTCGCACTCAGCCGTGCATCAAAGGCGATAACGGTAATTTCCAACAAATCAGTCATAGGTCGAAGCCTCTGATCCATCTTGTTGTCACCAATGCCAGTGAGACAAACCGTCAGTCAGCCTTTGGCAATGCGCATGTAGGCAGTTCATTTTCAGGATAGATCATCCATCCTGAAACCAAACCCCGTCTTGCGTGTTCCCTATACGTTCCCGCCCATATAAATTGCCCGGGCGGGGATTTACCTTCCGGCAACGTACCGATCGTCATGGTGCGTCCAAAGGGGAACCGATTCGGTGGCGAATTCGACAGGACAGGTTCGTGCCGCGCATGCAGGCACGAGGGCGGAAAAACTCCGCCTGCTTCCGCCATGGCCCATGGGGCTTGATATTTCGGACACCCCGCTGCGGCGGGAAGTGAGGCGCGGCAACCGCAATCCGGCCGGGCACATCCTGTCGGCCAAGATGGGCCGGAAGCTCCAGTACATCTCGCCGAACGAGCGGGCCTTCCTGATCTTGGCCGAGATCGACGCGAACGTCATTCGCATCGCCGACCGGCCATTGGAAAGCTGCGCCAAGGTGGATGGCCGCACAGATCTCCACTATCCCGACTATGCCGTGCTGATCGGCGGCGTGACCGAAGTCCATGAGGTGAAGTCAGACGACATCTACCTGGGCGATCAGACCCTTATCCGCCGCCTGGCGCTGCACGCCCGGTCCATAGAGGCCAGTGGTGCGGTGTATAGCGTCGCGCTTCGCAGCGAACTCATGGCCGAACCCCGCTATGAATGGGCGACACGCCTCTGGCCATTCAGCACTCACCGCATCGAACGCGAATCCGCGAACGCCGTACTGATGATCGTGCAACGGGGACCCATCCGCGTAGCCGACCTGATGCGCCGTCTTTCAGAAGGGCTGGGCGCAAAGGCGCCAACCCGGGGCGCCGTCCTGGGAATGGCCGCGCGCGGAGAGATTTTCTGCGACCTGGATGGGCCCATCGGGATCGAGACGGTCGTCCGGCCGTTCGATCCGGCCGCCATGCCCGACAGGCTGCTACCCATTCGCCGCCCCATCGATGATCTGCTCGATCGCTACAAGGTCGCGGCATGAACGCGCTCGTGTCCTCGATCCGCGCGCCTAAGAAGGGCGATGGGCAAGTCCGCCTCAAGATCCACCGTGGCTGGTCAATGCTATGGAAGGGGCGCATCGCCAGATTCGAGCGCCGGCAGGGCCAGGTTCTGGAATGGCGCGTCGATCTCACCAACGAGCACATCCAGTTCACCGACCTCGAAATAGCCGAGGGCGTGGCATGCGGCGAATTCAAGCTCAGCTCGCCGCCTGACACCGAACGGCTGGATGCCGGCGGCAAAGTGATCCGCACCCGAATTCGCGACGTGAGCAAGCAGTCGATCGCCGAAGCTGACCGCAAGCTGCGCTACATGCAGGCTGTCCAGGCTGCTGGCGGCATGATCGGTGCGACCCAGAAGGAAAAGAAGTGGTTGCTGGATCGGCTGCGCCGGGAAGCCAGCTATAGGGAGCTTGAATTACCGGACGTTTCGGTACGAACGCTTGAACGCTGGATGCTCGACGATGGCGGCCGGTGCGAACGCATGCGCCTGATCCCGCACCATCACGACAAGGGCAACCGTAGCGACCGACTGGACGAACAGGTCCGCGAAATCGTCGAACGTCGCATCGACGAACTCTGGATGACGCGGCCCCGGGTCGACTTCAAGACGCTGCGCTCCTTCGTCAACGGCGACATCGACGCCCTGAATGTCACCCGCCTGCCCCACATGAAATTCCCGCATGTCGGCAAGACCGCGCTGCGCAGCTCCATCGCCCGGCGCAAGCCCTCGGACCTCACAGCCGCCGAGTTCGGCCAGGCCATCGCCGACACGAAGTTCGTGGGCCGCAGGACGCTGGCTGATCCCGAACTACCGCTGGAGCGCCTGGAGCTCGACAGCACCAAGGCCGACATCATCGTCGTCGATCCAGATACCAATCTTCCGATCGGCCGACCATGGCTGGTAATCGCCACCGACCGTTGCACGCGCATGCCGGCGGGCTTCGCGATCTCCTTCGATCCGCCCAGCATCCACACGGTCATGGAATGCCTGCGCAGCGCGATCTTCCCCAAGTCCTACCTCGACGAAATGCGCCGTGACCATGACTGGATCGTCCGTCACGACTGGCCGGTCTATGGCAAGCCGCGCACGATCGCGCTGGATCAGGGGATGGAGAACCTGTCAGAGTCCGTGCTGGAAACCTGCATGGACATCGGCATCAACGAAGTCGCGATCATGGGGCGGCGCCGGCCATGGGAAAAGGGAGGCATCGAGCGCGCCATCGGCACGGTGTCGCGGGGGCTCTTCCACACCATCCCCGGCACGACCTTCGCCAACGTCCTCAAGCGCGTGGGCTACAATCCTGAAAAGGACGTCGTCGCGACGCTGGAGGAGATCGAGCACGCCATCCACATCTACCTCGTCGACATCTACGCACGCCAGGGACACGGCGGCCTCACGACCGGACTGCAGGGGCGCCCCATAGATGCCTGGAACGCGCTGATCGACGAGCAGGAAGTCGAAATCATTCCCGACATCGCAGAAGCGCACCAGTTATTCGGCCGCAGCTTCGAAGCAACGATCCGGCCATCGGGCGTGCCCTACAAGCGGTTGCTCTTCTATTCCCCGGAGCTGATCGACGCGCTGGACGACCGCAGGTTCCTGGAACTCTCGCCGCGCCGCCGTGTGAAGTGCCGCCTCAAGACCGGCGACATCAGCCAGATCTTCGTCGAAATGCCGCATACCGGCGAACTGCTCGCGGTGCCCATCGCCGAAAAGTGGGAGGACTATGCCCGTGGCCTTTCGATCTGGCAGCACGAGCGCATCCTCGACTACCGCAACGCCCAGATAAAGGCGGGCGAGGAAGAGGACGACCTCCCGGAATGCCGGCGGCAACTGGTCAGCAAGATGCGGGCGGGCAGGAAAAGCGGCGCCGGTCACAAGGTGTCCGCCAAGCGTTGGGAAGGCGTAGGCCGCCAGGCGCGCGCAGGCAGCGACGCCTCGACCACCGTTGTCGGATCCGATGCCAACGCGCGGCTGCAGAAGCCCAGGACCGAGAGTTTCCAGCGTAGCGTAGCAGCCAAGATCCAGGCCGACGCCCTTCAGCAACAGGAGGACGTCCCGCCGCCGGCCGCGCTTCCCTCCTCGCCCTATGCCGGTCGCAAAAAGACCATCATCCAATGAGCGACGACGAACAGCGCAAGCGCCGCATCGCCCTACTCGGTAACGCCTTCGTCTCACGCAAGGTCGAAAAGGACATTCATGCGGCCCTCGAGAAGGTCCGAGCGACCCGTCTCAACGCCCGCGAGCCCGGCAACGTGGTGATCTGGGGCGAGTCCGGCGTAGGCAAGACCTTGATCATCGAGCATTACCTTGAGAAGCGGCGCACCATCTGCGAGGAACATGGCAGCCTCCGGCAGGACCTGATCGCGATTGAACTGGAAGGCGCGACCTCACCGGTTCTCATAGCTGCGGAAATGGCAGCTCAGCTTGGCCTGGAAGATCTGCCGAAGGGACGCACGGCGTCCGATGCCGGGCCCATCACGGCGGCGGTCAAACATCAAATGCTGATGCAGGGCGTGGAAATGGTCATCATCGACGAATTCCACCATATCGCTCCAAACGAGGGGGCAGTAACGGCCAGCCGGGTGGCGCGCTGGGTCAAGAGCCTGTCGAAGAAGAAAAAGCGATCGCGTCAGGCACCTTTCGGGCTGCGCGAGGCGAACATCCCGATCGTCATGGTCGGTACCGATCAGGTGCGTGACCTCGTACTCAAGGAACCGGAACTCTTCAGCATTACGCCTCACTTCTTCGAGGTTGGCCGCTACACTCACGACACTCCGTCCGAACAGTTGAAATGGCAGGCCTTTCTGGCCGATCTCGACGACAAGCTGCCGTTCGATGAATTTTCAGGCCTCAGCGTCCCGGAGCTCGCCTTCAAGATCCACCAGGTAACCTACGGATTTCTTCGCCAGGTCGGCCACCTGATCGTCGAAGCGGGACGGTTGGCGATCGAGCGTGACCTACCCCGAATCACCGAGGCGGAATTATATGACTCGGCCGAAGCACAGTTCGTCCTGCAGCAGGCAGCTCAGATAAGCAAAAACAGTTCCATGGCCGAACGCAAGGCCATTCCCAACCCCTTCAACGGCGGCACGCTCGCGGCCATGCGCCTGCGCGGCGTCCTCGACGACGCAAGCGTGCTCTGACCATGGCCCGCCTGCCCCAGATCCTGCCGCCGCGCCGTGGTGAATCCGTCCATGGCTTCGTCCGCCGCCTTGCTGAGGTTAACGGCATTACCCTTTCGGCAATAATGCGGTGGGCAGAAATTGGGAGAATTAGACCCGTTTCAGAAGACCGACTCTGGGCCAATCTTGCAACTGCCGCTGGAACCAGCGTCGAGGCGCTAACTAAAATGCGATGGCTGCCGGCCAATGTCCCAGGAGCCAATGGGGCCATCAGATTCATGGGGCATGCAATTCGACCGAGTCATCTATCGCGTGGTGAGATGAAGGTCTGCCCCGCGTGTATTCGGTCTGGCGGCACAATACGCGAGGTTTGGTCGGTCAGTCAGATCACCTGCTGCCCACAACATGGTTGCCTCCTTATCGATAGTTGCAATGCATGCGCGCGGCAGTTGAAGTATCATTCTGCTGGTGCCGAAGATGCTTGGAGTTGCGTTTGTGGCCATGAACTTGCCGACCTGCCGATCATACCAGCGTCCGAATTAACCCTTGCTGCAGCCCGCCTACTTTACCCCGTAGTCGGTCGCACCGAGGTAACAGGATATATTTCGCTGGCCAAAACCAAGGATGAAGTACCTGCGCCTTTCGATACCCTAGAATTGAACGATCTTCTGGCTGCAATGGACCTTATCGGAACTGTCGCCACCACGCCCGCCGAGGAAGATCGGCCGGCAGAACATACTTTTCTTCCCTATGGCCTCACTGGTCCCTCACGAGTGCCCGGCGATTTCATACGTCGCGCTGAAGCCGCGGTCGAAATCATGCTTGGATGGCCCGAGAGTTGGCACAATATCCTTGATGAACTTGCTTCGCGTTCGCCACCTCAAGCCAGTCGTCTGGAGGATCGCGCAGTTCTGGCGACCCGGATGGGCCGGCGCTGTCTTGCACCGGACCGCGGAATTGATGGCATCCCGCTTCAAATCATTGCTCGGGAAACACGTCGATGGCTGGCAGAAAATAAGGGGATCGTCAGGCATAAACGACACCGGACGTCCGAGAGTGCCCGCGCGCGCGTTCTGGCCAGAACCATGAATGCACGCATCATCGCGCAAGAGCTCGGCATCAAATATTATGTTGCAGACTTCCGGCGTATCTACGATGAAACCATCGATGCGATGGAGGCAGAAGGCTGCGCCCAGCCCGCGAAGCAGCTTGGCGACACCCTACTCACTCGCGTCAAAGCCCGCTGGGACGAATACCAACGAACCGTATCGTCAGTGGTGGCATCGGATTTGATCGAGGGCGGCTCTAAGGAACGTCGTCTGGCTGGTTGGGATCATGTTGATCTAATCCTGCCCGCCAACGAATTCGAAGGTCTCGCCCGCAAGCGAAAATCGGTCTACCGAATGAATGACATTGAGACAATCCTTACCCGGATACGCTCGATCGCAGTCAAGGTCGATACGCTTACAGCTTACCATCCGTTGACCACAGAAGTCATGCGCAAGGTCTTATCTCCTCACTATAACAAAACAGCGATATTGCTTGACGTGATGAGCGGGCGCCTGCCGACGTATTGCACCGTTAACAATCCGAAACTTTGCGATCTCTATGCCGACCTGTCTCTCGCCAACCGGATTGGTGTTGCCAACAGAGCAATCGCCCTGGATACGGCCGATGCAATGATCCCAGCGCGCCCGCTCAACAATATGGTCAGCATACTATGGGGCGCGAATCATCGCCTTGGCATCAAGGAAAGTCGAGCATTACGCCAAAACGGTCAGATACGCTTTGAAGTAGAGACCCTGTGGAACCCTACCGAACAGCGATCTCACCCGAGTTACAGCTATAGCGTCCGGGACGTCATTCAGCACTTCTCGGCCTCGCTTGGGCCGTCGTACATCGACGAACTGGATAAGCATCTCATCCGCCAAGCGGATTAAGAGCTCGCACGTTAAGTAGCAAGCAATTACAACAATCAAGCTATCGCGGGCCATTTTCAAAATTGGCCCGCTTGTCTCATGCCTCTGCCCCATATTTATTTTCGACAGATGCTTGGCTTCACCGCCAACTTATGGGGCACGCGATGGGCGTCATCGCCAAATTATGGTGGTCATCTAGCGACAACTTATGTAGAAGGAAAAATATGGCAAGAAACTGATTTATAATAATTTATGTCAGCATCTTATGAAGGCTGCGACAGAAATAAGCGCGCGGCTTACCCGCGCTGCAAGATCGTCTCGATCAGCGTGACATCTTCCGGCTTGTCGGCGTCAATGCAGGCTTCCGGGCTGGCCATCGCCACCAGCCGCGCGGTCAGGCCGAATTTGCGGCCGATCCGGGCGATACCACCCCGCAGCGTCAGGATACGCAACAGCGCGCCGAGCAAAGCGAAGGGACCGAAGGCGGCGAGGATTTTCCAGCCCTTTTTGCGGTCCTGTTCGACCTCCTGCCACAGGGCGATGACAGACCGCGCCTTGTCGCTGCCGAACCAGAAGATGTTCGCGCCCGACCACCAGCCGTCGCGGAATTTGAGCCAGGTGCGGCGTGATCCCGGATAGCGCGCCAGCAGCGTTTCTCGCTCCACCATGGCGACGGCAATGTCGGCCCCGGTGGCTTCGTCTACGAACTGGTCGAGCATGGCGCGGTCCAGCAGCACATGATCGGCGGTGGTCAGCAGGATGGGAAAGGGCAGGTCGCCCGCCTCCAGCAGCGCCAGCAGGGAAGAGGCGATGCCCTGTCCGCCGGTTTCGAACCGCACGCGCGGATGCGCAGCCAGCCAGCCGGTGGCAGAGTCGGCCGCGAGCAGATCAGGCCGCTGGGTGAGGATGACGACCTGGCCGATCGCCGGATGATCCAGCAGCGCGCGCGCCGGGCGGTTGATCATCGGTTCGCCGCCGACGGGCACCAGCGGCTTGACCGCAACGCCCGCAGCGGCGGCCAGCGGATCGGGAATCGGGCGCGCGCCGGCGAGCAGGATGGCGGTAACGGAACCAGTCATTGCCGCCCGTTAGCGAAGCAGGCGCGGCGCGGAAAGCGCCTTATTTGCCAAGTGCCGCCGGAGCCGTTGCTGCCTTTTGTGCGAAATTATCGTGCAATCCGACGCGCAGCCCCTGATATTGGGCCAGACGGGCGCGGAAGGCCGCCAGTTCGCCCCCGGCGAGCTGGGCGACGGTGGTGAATTTCACCGACAGCGGATTGACCACCTGTCCCCGGCGATACAATTCATAATGGAGATGCGGGCCGGTCGACAGGCCGGTCGACCCGACATAGCCGATCACCTGACCGCGCCGCACCCGCTGCCCCGATGCCGCCGCAATGCGGCTCATATGGGCATAGCCGGTGGCAAGGCCGCCGCCATGTTCGATGCGAACATAATTGCCATGACCGCCATGCCGCCCGGCATAGGAGACGACGCCGTCCGTCACGGCATAGATGGGCGATCCGTAACGGGCGGCGAAGTCGATGCCGGCATGCATGCGGGTATAGCCCAGGATCGGGTGACGCCGCATGCCGAAGCTGGAGGACAAGCGGCCGGACACCGGCGCCGACAGCACGCCGCGCCGTTCGCCCACGCCCGACGCCTCGAACCATTCGGTGCGGCCGTCCTTGGTCCATTTGAGCATGTCGATCGATTTGCCGCGCGCGCGCTTCAGCCCGGCATAAAGGAGTTCGCCCACCTCCACATCGCCGGTTTCGGCGCGGCGATATTCGGTGACGATGTCATAGCGGTCGCCCGCACCGATGCCGCCAAGATCGACCTGCCCCGCGATGACGCGCAGGAACGCCTGCACCGCCTTGGGCGGCGCGCCAGCCGCGCGGGCAGACCGATAGATGCTGTCGCCGACCACGCCCTGAATGCGCAACGGCGTATTGTCGACGCGGATCGGAATGCGTCGGACAGAGAGGACGCCGCCGGCGCGGGTCACTTCCATGTCGAGATCGAGCCGGGCGCGGAAGGCCAGCTTGTCGAGCGGACGCGGCCGATCGCGGCTGGCGCGGCGGCCCAATATGATGTCGAGTCGCGTTCCCGGCTTCACCCCGGCATCGATGTCGCCGCCGACCATCGCCATGACGGTGGCCACATCACCGCTGCTGACGCCGGCGCGCGACAAGGCGCGGGGCAGCGTGTCGCTGCTACCCACCTGCGCGGAGAGTTCGATCTGCGGGCGCTCGGGCGTTTCGCGCAGCGGCTGGACCGCATCGGTCGGCCCCATATGGCGGCCGCTGTCCGCGCCCAGCGCCAGCGGAGTGATCATCTGGCTGCGCACTTCATCATAATGCCCGCTGCTCAGAACCGGGCCGGGAACGCCCGGAATCGCCTCAAAAGCCGGGGAAAGATAAAGGGCGGTGGCGCACAGGCCAAAGCAGGTGGCAAGACCGCGAAACCAGGTGAGGCTGCCGATGCGCTGGCCAAGATCGGGGACCAGATCGACTTCATCGGCCCATTCACGCAGGCGCGTGCGCCAGTCTTGCGGCGAGGCGGCCGGCGCCTGCTGAAGCGAATCGGCGAGCCAGAGAGACACCGAAGCGCCCCCTTGCTGCGGACCGAACTGGCTATCATGAAACAAAACCGCGACCCCAACGCATTCTTTTCATTGCCGCATCGGCAACGTCCCCCGCGCCATGCGTGGGTGGCACTGTTGTGAACGCACAGGGTTAAAGTCAAATAAAGACGATGCGATGACAGTCCAGGCTGCGACGAAGCGTGGCGGGAGCCGGACGGGCGCGATATTGCCCGGGAACCTGCAATCGCCTCTTGCCCGCGCACGCATCCTGCCCGACATAGGCGGGACCATGGCATCCTTCGCCCGTTCGCCCATCACCGCCGTTCTCGGGCCCACCAACACCGGCAAGACGCATCTGGCGGTCGAACGCATGTGTGGCCACTCCAGCGGCATGATGGGCTTCCCGCTGCGCCTGCTGGCGCGTGAAGTCTATGACCGGGTGGTCGCGATCAAGGGGCCGCAGCTGGTCGCGCTCATCACCGGCGAGGAAAAGATCGTGCCGCCGGGCGCGCGCTATTTCCTGTGTACGGCCGAATCCATGCCGATCGGCGGAGGACGAGAGTCCGGCGTGAAGGAGGATTTCGCCTTCGTCGCGCTGGACGAGGCGCAATTAGGGTCGGACCCGGAGCGCGGCCATATCTTCACCGACCGGCTGCTCCGCGCGCGGGGCCGCGAGGAAACGATGATCCTGGGGTCGGCCAGCATCGCCAGACTGGTGAAAGCGCTGGTGCCCGATGTGGAGATCATCGGCCGGCCGCGCTTTTCCACGTTGAGCTATGCCGGCGCGAAGAAGCTGTCCCGCCTGCCCAAACGCTCCGCCATCGTCGCCTTCTCCGCCGAGGAAGTCTATGCCGTCGCCGAAATGCTGCGCCGCTTCCGGGGCGGGGCGGCGGTGGTGATGGGCGCGCTCAGCCCCCGCACCCGCAATGCTCAAGTGCAAATGTTCCTGAATGGCGAGGTCGATTATCTGGTCGCCACCGACGCGATCGGCATGGGCCTGAACCTGGACGTCGCCCATGTCGCCTTCGCTTCGCTGCGGAAATTTGACGGCCGCCGCAGCCGCCGCCTGACCATCAGCGAAATGGCGCAGATCGCCGGGCGCGCGGGGCGACATCACAAGGATGGCACTTTCGGCAGTCTGGGCCATGAGGATGGCGACGCCGCCTTCACGCCCGAAGAAATCGAAGCGATCGAGGCGCATCGCTTCCCGCCGGTGGAGCAGCTTTTCTGGCGCAACGGCACGCCGCGCACCGACCGGCTGGACCATTTGCTGTTCGATCTGGAGCAAAAGCCCGAACGGCCGCAATTGCGCGCCGCGCCCGAAGCGGTGGACCATGCCGTGCTGCGCCGCATGGCCGACGATCCGCTGGTGATCGAGCGAGTAAAGGGTAAGCGGCAGGTCGAGCGGCTCTGGTCGGCATGCGGCCTGCCCGATTTCCAGAAGCTGGGCGCAGAACATCATGCCCGCATGGTGAGCCGCATCTGGCGCTTCCTGTCGGAAGGAACCGGCCATATCCCGCGCGACTGGTTCGCCCAGCAGGTGGCGCGACTCGATTCGGTGCAGGGCGATATTGACACGCTGTCGGGCCGGATCGCGGCGGCGCGGACATGGTCCTATATCGCCCATCGCCCCGACTGGCTGGCCCATCCGGGCGAAATGGCCGAACGCACCCGCGCCCTGGAGGAAAAACTGTCCGACGCCCTCCACGCCGCGCTGACGCAGCGTTTCGTGGACCGGCGCACATCCGTTCTGCTGCGCGACATCGGCCAGAATGCCAGCACCCTGCCCGTCACCGTGGAGCAGGATGGGACGGTCTGCGTGGATGGCGAGACGATCGGGCGACTTGACGGATTTCGTTTCTCGGTCGATCCCGCTACGCGGCATCAGGACCGAAAGATGTTGCTGGCGGCCGCGGAACGGCGCCTTGGAAAGGTATTACGAGTGAAGGCTGAAGAACTGATTGCAGCGGCGGATACGGATTTCGCCCTGCTGGACGAAGCGGGACAGGCGCCGGGGATCGCCTGGGGAGAGACGCCCGTGGCCTCTCTGCTGGCGGGGCCAAGCCTGCTGGCGCCCGAAATTCGGCTGGATCGCGCGTTACTTAGCCTGGGTCAGGATGTGCAGAAGCAGGTCGTCGCCCGCCTGGCCGCCTGGTTCGAGGCGCAGAAGCAGAAGCATCTGCTGCCGCTGGTGAAGATGGCGGAAAGCGCCGCCGATCCGGCCGTGCCCGCCGTGGTGCGCGCCGTCTTTGCCCAGTTGGGCGACGCCGGCGGCGTGATCGCGCGGCTCGACCTCGATTCGGCGCTGGGCCATCTGGACAAGGAGCAACGCCATCTGCTGCGCAAGGCGGGCATCGATATTGGCGTTCTTGACATTTATCATCACGGCCTGCTGAAACCGGGCGCGGCGCGCTGGCGCTCCGCCCTGCTGGCCGCGCGCATCGCCAAGCCCTGCCTGCCGCTGCCCGGCCCGGGCTGACCCTGATCCCGGCGGGCGAGAAAATGGCGCAAATGGGCGCGCGCATTGCCGGCTTCCGCGGCTTTGGCGACCAGATGCTGCGCATCGACATGGCCGAACGCATGGCCCGGACCGCGCATGAAACGATCGCGAAGAACGAACCCTTCACCCATAGCAGCCCGCAGATCGTATCGCTGGGCCTGTCCGAAGCATCCTTCCTGCAACTGATGCGCCTGGCCGGCTTCCGGCCGGTCACGCCGCAGCCGATTGCGCCAGCCGCTGAGCCGGAAGCCATCGCCGCAGAGGCCGAAACCGAAAGCGCGCCGGCCGTCGAAGCGAAAGGCGGCGAAGCGGCTGCGGTGGTCGAGGCGACCCCGGCAACCGGCGCGAACTGGGCGTTCAGAGGGCGTCAGAAGGCGCGTAGCGATCGTCCGCAGGGTGGACGGCCGCAGGGTCAGCAGGGGCGCGGTCCCCAATCGCGTGACGCCAAGCCGCGTGATGGCCAGTCGCGTGATGGAGGCAATCGGCGCCCGGGCAAGGATGGCGGCGCGCCCCGTTCCGCCTCGCCGGGCAGCAGCCCCAAGCCGGTGAACAACGCCTTTGCCGGCCTGGCCGACCTTCTCGGCCGCAATGGCTGATCCGATCGCGGGCGCCGGCCACGGCCCCAGCCTGCGCATCGACAAATTTCTGTGGTTCGTGCGGCTCTGCAAAAGCCGCACGAGCGCGCAGAAGCTGGCGGAGGACGGCCATGTCCGCCTGAACGGTCGCCGCATCGACCGCGCCCATGCGCCGGTGCGCGCGGGCGACCTCATCACCTTTCCCCATGGCGACAGCGTCCGCGTGGTCCGCGTCATCGCCCTGCCGGCCAGACGCGGCCCCGCCCCCGAGGCGCAGGCTTGTTATGAGGAACTGACGGTCGGCGGCTGATTGCGCTATGACGTCAGCAACGCCTCCAGCCGCGCCAGCATCTCCGCACTGACCGGCACACCATCCCTGACTGCTTTCGCGCGTGCGGCGAAGCGGCGGTCGCCCGGCATCCGTTCCTGCCCC
Organism: Sphingobium rhizovicinum; assembly: GCF_042647625.1. Lineage (NCBI taxonomy): Bacteria > Pseudomonadati > Pseudomonadota > Alphaproteobacteria > Sphingomonadales > Sphingobiaceae > Sphingobium > Sphingobium rhizovicinum. The sequence continues at coordinate 2,743,687 of NZ_JBHRVU010000004.1, forward strand.
GCCGCGCGGAGCGCATCGACCAGTTGCTCGACCCGCGCCGCAAAGCCCGCCCCCGATCCACCGCGCGCAGGATCGATCAGGATCAGGCATTGGCCCGTACAGGGCGTCTGCGCGCCGGGATGCGCCGACCAGTCGACTTCATGCGAATAATTGCCGCCCGTCAGGGCGGCGGCCATGATCTCTATCATCATCGCGATCGCCGCGCCCTTGTGCCCGCCAAAGGGCAAGAGCGCGCCACCGTCCAGCACCGCCTGCGCATCGCGCGTCGGTTGGCCGGCCGCATCGACGCCAGCGCCTTCGGGCAAAACATGGCCTTCGCGCGCGGCGATCTGCACATCGCCATGGGCCAGCAAGCTGACCGCCTGATCGAACACCATGATCCTGCCGCCTTCGCGCGGCGCGGCGAAGGCGAGCGGATTGGTGCCATAGACTGGCCGCCGCGCGCCGGGCGGGACGACCACGGCCATGCTGTCGACCATGGCGATGGCGACGAGGCCCGCTTCGGCGAAGGGTTCGACATCAGGCCAGAGCGCGGCGAAATGATGCGACCGCCGGATCGCCACCACGCAGGCGCCGGTGGCGCGCGCCTTTTCGATCGCAATCGGCGCCACGGCGGCGAGCGCGGGCTGGGTGAAGCCATTGGCGGCATCGACCCGCAGAAAGGATGCGCCGGCATCCTCCACCACCGGCTCGGCCCGGCCGTCGACCCAGCCACTATGCAGAGTAGAGACATAGCCGGGCATGCGGAACAGGCCATGGCTCATCGCCCCGTCCCGTTCCGCCCCGGCGCAATTACGGGCGAGAATATCGGCCACGCCCGCAGATGCGCCATTGGCGATGAAGATGCGGGCCAGCAGCGCGACCAGCGCGTCGAAATCCATATGGGTCATGGCCGCACCCTCCCCTGCTTTATCGCGCGGCGCAACGGCGCGACCGGATCAGGCCATATGTCATTCACCCCATTGCCGCCCCCATGCCGCCGTCCAGACTGATGCCATGCCCATCGATCCGATCGACCTTGAAGAGCTGCGCCGCCTTTATGCCGGAGGCGGCGGGGCGGATATTCACGATCCCCATTTCCGCGAGGTCGCCGGGCTGCAATTCAAGAGCGGCGACAAGAGGCGATGGCCCTTCGCCCAGCCTTCTACCCTGCTGGACGCGCCCTATGTCGCCGGCGGCCTGGCCCCTGAAACGCTGGATGGGCTGGACGTCGCACTGATCGGCGTGCCGATGGATCTGGGCGTCACCAACCGGCCGGGCGCGCGCTATGGCCCGCGCGCGGTGCGGGCGGTGGACCGGATCGGTCCCTATGAACATGCGCTGCGGGTGGCGCCGATGAATGCGCTCAAGGTCGCCGATGTCGGCGATGTGGCGATGCAGAGCCGCTATGACCTGTCCCTGTGCCATGCCGACATAGAAGAATGCTATGCCATGGTCGGCGCGACGCGGGCGATCCCGCTGTCGGTGGGCGGCGACCATAGCATCACCGGATCGATCATGAAGGGACTGGCGCGCACGCGGGGACCGATGGGCATGGTCCATTTCGACGCCCATTGCGACACGGGCGGCATTTATGAAGGGTCCAAATTCCACCATGGCGCGCCTTTCCGGGAGGCGGTTCTGGCCGGCGTGCTGGACCCGAAGCGATCGGTGCAGATCGGCATCAGGGGCGGCGCGGAATATCTGTGGGAATTTTCCTATGCCAGCGGGATGACGGTGATCCATGCCGAAGAGTGCGCGGCGATGGGCATGGACGCGGTGGTCGCAAAGGCTCTGGAAGTTGTGGGCGACGGCCCGACCTATGTGACGTTTGACGTCGATGGGCTGGACCCGGTTTATGCGCCGGGGACGGGTACGCCGGAAATTGGCGGCCTGTCGACGCGCGAGGCGCTGCACCTGCTGCGCGGCCTGGCCGGGATCGACATCATCGGCGGCGATGTGGTGGAGGTCGCTCCCGAATATGATCCGACGACGCTGACGGCGCAGGCCGCCGCGCAAATGCTGTTTCAATTGCTCTGCCTGGTCCAGTTGCGGCGATGAGCGGCGCGCCCGCCGAACCGGCGCTGAAGCGCGGCGTCACCGGGCCGGGCTATTTCGCGCTCGCCTTTGGCACGATCGTCGGCTCCGCCTGGATGGTGTTGATGGGCGAATGGGTCGCCCCCGCCGGGCCGGGCGGCGCGGTGCTGGCGTTTCTGGGCATGACATTGCTGATGGTGCCAGTCGCCGCCGCCTATGCCGAACTGGTTGCCCGCGTGCCGCGCGCCGGGGCGGAGTTCGTGTTCGTGGAAAAGGCGTTCGGGCCATGGCCGGGCTTCGTCACCGGCTGGTATCTGACGCTCTACTTTGTCGGGATCAGCGCGTTTGAGGGGCTGGCGCTGTCCTGGTTCCTGGAAAATCTGATCCCCTCGCTGAGTGGACAGACGCCGCTCTATACGCTGCTGGGCCGGCCGGTCACGGCGATGGACCTGATGGTCGGGCTGGCGGGCGCGGCGATCATGACTTTGCTCAATGCGTCGGGCGCGAAGGTGGCGGTGGGATTTCAGAAGATCGTGACCTTCGCCTTCCTGACCGCATCGGCGCTGCTGGTGTTGCTGGGCTTTGCGCAGGGTGACATCAGCAACTGGCAGCCGCTGTTCGAGAGCGCGCAGGGGCGCAGCTTTGGCGGCGGCATGTTCGTGATGCTGGGCGTTGCGGGCATGTGGCTGTCCGGGTTCCAAAACGCCGCATCGGCGGTGGAGGAGCGCGCGCCGGGCACCAGTTTCGGCACGGTGGCGCGGGCCATGATGCTGGCGGTTGCGGTCGCGGCGCTCTTCTACAGCCTGATCATCCTGGCCGCTTCGTCGCTCGCGCCGTGGCGCGATCTGACGACGGGCGCGCTGCCAGTCGCCGCCGCGTTCGACCATGCGCTGGCGGGCGGGCTGGCGACCAACGGGATCATATTGGTCGCCATGGCTTCGCTGCTGAAGACCTGGAACGCGATGCACCTGTCGGCGACGCGGGTGATTTTGGCGCAGGCGCGGGCGGGCTTCCTGCCGGCCAGCCTCGCCCATATCGATGCGCGGACCGGCGCCCCGCGACGGGCGGCGCTGCTGGTCGGGTTCTGGACCTGCCTTGGCGTGCTGGCGGGGCGCGGGGCGATCAGTCCCATCATCTCCATGGGGACGATGTGCACCACCGCGATTGCCGCGGTGGCGCTGTTTGCGCTGATGCGGTTGCGGGCGATGGACCGCGTGGTTCCGGCTTTTGCCTTGCCGGGCGGGCGGCCGCTGCTGATGGCGATCGCCGTCGGTGCGACCGTGGTGGCGAGCGCGGCGATCGCCACGCCTTTCGGCATTAGCGAGAGCATGCCGGTGGAGATATGGCTGATGCTGGGCTGGCTGGCTTTGGGCGGGCTGCTGGTGATGGCGCAGCGGCTTTTGATCGGCGCGCCCGCGCCGCAGCCGGCCTGATGCGTCCGCTATAACAGGGTCAGTTGCGCCACCGGGGCGAAGCTGCGGCGGTGGAGCGGGGTCGGGCCATGTTCGCGCAGGGCGGCCATATGTTTCGCGCTGCCATAGCCTTTGTTCGTTTCCCAGCCATAGCCGGGATAGTCGGCCGCCGCCGCGATCATCATGCGATCGCGCTCCTCCTTGGCGAGGATGGAGGCCGCCGCGATCGACAGGCATTTGGCGTCGCCTTCCACGATCGCCGTCGAAGCCCAGCGCCAGTTGGGGCAGCGATTGCCGTCGACCAATATATGGGCAACATCCGGCCCCAGCGCCTCGACCGCGCGGGTCATGGCCAGCATCGTCGCCCAGAGAATGTTGATCTCGTCAATCTCCTCGACCGTCGCGATGCCGACGCCCCAGCAAAGGGCGCGCGCCTTGATCTCGCCTTCCAGCATGGCACGCTTCTTTGCGCTCAATTGCTTTGAGTCGTTGAGGCCATCGGGGCAATCGTGGGCGCGCAGGATGACGGCGGCGGCGACCACCGGGCCGGCCAGCGGTCCCCGGCCGGCCTCATCCACCCCGGCGACAAGGCCGGGATGATGCAGCGCTTCGTGCGAGAAATCAGGCATAGGCGTGGAAACCGAAGGGCGCGCCCATCGGGCCATGACCGCCGCCAAGCCCCGGCGAAAGGCTGAGCGCTTCGCGCACATATTTGCGGCCGCGCTCGATCGCTTCGATCAGGTCCAGCCCCTGCCCCAACCCGGCCGCGATGGCGCTGGCCAGCGTGCAGCCGGTGCCGTGGGTATGGGGCGTGTCGATGCGCGCATTGCTCCATGCCTTGAGCACGCCGCGCGGCGCGATCAGCCGGTCGGTCAGCATCGGCCCTTCGCCATGGCCGCCCTTGGCAAGGACATGGGTGTCGAAGCGGACGGCGATGTCCTGCCCGCCAAGCGCCTCCAGTTCGGGGATATTGGGGGTGACGAGCGTGGCGATGGCCATGAGCTTTTCGAACGCAGCGATCGTCGCGTCATCGGCCAATATCGATCCGCTGGTCGCGACCATGACGGGATCGAAGACGATCGGGACATTGGCCACCTGGGCCAACTGGGCCAGCCGATCGGCGACGGCGTGGGCGGTCTGCGCGCTGCCGATCATGCCGATCTTCACCGCGTCGACGCCGATGTCGCTGATGCAGCTTTCCATCTGCGCCAGCACCATGTCGGTGGGGATCGGGTGGACGCCCTGCACGCCCAGCGTGTTCTGGGCGGTGATCGCCGTGATCGCGGTCATACCGAAGCCGCCGAGCAGGGTCACGGTCTTGAGGTCCGCCTGAATACCCGCGCCGCCCCCACTGTCGGAGCCGGCGATGATGAGGATGCGGGCGGGCGTCATCCCTTGTAATGCCGCTCCGTCGAGGCCGGGTTACTAGCCAGCGCCTTCCCCACCCTCGTCGGGCGGTCCATCAGTTCGCCGCCGCAATTGGGGCAGCGGTCGTCCAGCGCTTCGGCGCAGGGCGCGCACCAGGTACATTCGAAGGAACAGATGAAGGCGCCGGGTTCGTCGGCGGGAAGATCCGTGCCGCAGCGTTCGCAATCGGGGCGCATTTCAAGCATGATAGATATATCCGTTCGGGCTGAGCGAAGTCGAAGCCCCTTTCTGAGCGGAGGCGAAGACACCTCCCTGCGGTCGGCGATGCCCTTCGACTTCGCTCAGGGCGAACGGAAATTTTTCTCGCTTCATGCCGCCGCCTTTTCGACCGCGGCGCAGATGCGCTCGACCACATCCTTCACCTGATCCTCCCGGTCGCCTTCGGCCATGACGCGGATGACAGGTTCGGTGCCGGAGGGGCGGATGACGAGGCGGCCGGCGCCATTGAGTTCGGCTTCGGCCTGAGCGATGACGCGCTTGACCTCGTCATGCTCCAGCGGCTTGCCGCCGGAGAAGCGAACATTCTTCAAAAGCTGCGGCACGGGATCGAACTGGTGCAGCACTTCGCTGGCGGGCTTGCCGGAGCGGACCAAAGCCGCCAGCACCTGAAGCGCGGCGACCGTGCCGTCGCCGGTGGTGGCGTAATCGGACAGGATCATATGGCCCGATTGTTCGCCGCCGACATTGAAGCCGCCCTCCCGCATGCGTTCCAGCACATAGCGGTCGCCGACCTTGGTGCGTTCCAGCGCGATGCCCTGCCCCGACAGGAAGCGTTCGAGGCCGAGGTTCGACATGATCGTGGCGACCAGACCGCCGCCGCGCAGCGTGCCTTCCCGCGCGAAATTGGCGGCGATGAGCGCCATGATCTGATCGCCGTCGACGATCTTGCCCTGTTCGTCCACGACGATCAGCCGGTCGGCGTCGCCATCCAGCGCGATGCCGATGTCCGCGCCCGAGGAAACAACGGTTTCCTGCAAGAGCAGCGGCGCGGTCGAACCGCAGCCGTCGTTGATGTTGGTCCCATTGGGCGTAACGCCGACAGCGACAACGGTGGCGCCCAGTTCCCACAGGGCGGAGGGCGCGACCTGATAAGCGGCGCCATTGGCGCAATCGACCACGATCTTGAGGCCGTCGAGCCGCAGATCGGCGGGGAAGCTGGACTTGACCGCATGGATATAGCGGCCACGGGCGTCCTCGACCCGGCGGGCGCGGCCAATATCCTTCGATGCAGCAAGGGGAATATCCTGCCCCAGCAGCGCCTCGATCTTCAGTTCATCCTCGTCCGACAGCTTGTAGCCGTCCGGCCCGAACAATTTGATGCCATTGTCGAAATAGGGATTGTGGCTGGCGGAGATCATGACGCCAAGGTCGGCGCGCATCGAATGGGCGAGCAGCGCGACGGCGGGCGTCGGGATCGGGCCGAACTGGACCACGTCCATGCCGACGGCAGTGAAGCCGGCGACCAGCGCATTTTCAACCATATAGCCCGAAAGCCGGGTATCCTTGCCAATGACCACGCGATGGCGGTGGCTGCCGCGCAGGAAATGGGTGCCGGCCGCCATGCCGACCTTCATCGCCAGCTCGGCGGTCATGGGCCATTGGTTGGTGCGGCCGCGAATGCCGTCAGTGCCGAAATATTGCCTGCTCATGCCCTTCTCCATGCACCGATCCGGGTCAGGCGATCAACCCGCAGCCGCCACATGAGCAATCTTTAATCGACTTTCCATGCGCAGGGCGGCATCGGCAGATGATGGAAAATTTCAACGCCTTTGTCGACGGCCTGTCCGCCGCCGTCTTTTTCAAGATGCCGCTTTTTGGCGCGCAGATCGAACTGATCGTGCTCTATCTGGCGCTGCCGATGCTGTTCTTCACGCTCTGGCTGGGCTTCCCCAATGTGACCCAGGTCGGGCGGGCGATCCGCATCCTGCGCCGCCAGCCCCAGCATGGCGAGGCGAAGGGCGATGTCAGCCAGTGGGCGGCGCTCTCCACCGCGCTGTCCGGGACGATCGGGCTGGGCAATATCGCGGGCGTCGCGGTGGCGCTGACCATGGGCGGGCCGGGCGCGATATTGTGGATGTTCATCATCGGCTGGTTCGCGATGACGGTGAAGATGGCGGAGGTCACGCTGGGCCTGAAATATCGCGTGTTCGACAGTCGCGGCCATGTGCATGGCGGGCCGATGTATGTTCTCAAAGCCGTAGGCGCGGCGCGGGGCTGGCCGAAGATCGGGATGCTTCTGGGCGGGGCCTATGCCTTTTTCGCTCTGTTCGGCGCGATCCCGATGGTGCAGGTCAATCAAAGCTTTGCGCAGGTGAAGGTCGTGACCGGTATCACCAATGGCTGGGCCTATGGCGTGTTCATCGCCAGCGCCGTGGCGCTGGTGACACTGGGCGGCGCGGCCTGGCTGGGCGAAGTGTCGAAGCGGCTGACCCCGATCAAGGTCGCTGTCTATTTGACCGGGGTGGCGGCGATCCTGATCCTGCACGCTGCCGAAATCCCGTCCGCGCTGGCGCTGATCTGGAACGGGGCCTGGTCGGGCGATGCGGCGACCGGCGGCGCGGTGGGCGCGTTCGTGGCGGGAATGCGGCGCGCGGTCTTCGCCAGCGAAGCCGGGGTCGGCTCCGCCGTGATGGCGCATAGTCTGGCGCGGGCGGAGCATCCGGTGTCGGAAGGACTGGTTGCGCTGCTGGAGCCGCTGCTCGGCACGATGATCGTCTGTGCGCTGGGAGGCCTTGCGCTGGTGGTGGCGGGGACGTGGAATAGCGGGCTGGAGGGGATTGCGATCACATCGGCCGCCTTTGCCAGGGTTTCGCCCTGGTTCCCTTGGCTGCTGGCGGTGGTGGTGTTCCTGTTCGCCTATTCCACCCTGGTCGCCTGGGGCTTTTATGGATTGCAGGCCTGGGGCTATCTGTTCGGCAACGGGCCAAAGGCGCAATGGGTCTACAAGATCCTCTATGTCGTCGCCTTGCCGCCTGCCGCCGCGATTGACCTTGGCCGGGTGGTCGGGATCGTCGACAGCAGCTTCTTCCTGATGGCCATTCCCAATGTCATCGCCCTCTATCTGTGCGCCGGGGAATTGCGGCGGGACGTGCGGGAGTATCTGGCGAAGGAGGAGGCTTAACTTCGCATATTTCCCGCAAGTTTCGACATTTCGTTGCGCCGGGCTGATCCTATCGGAAAGTTTCCTATCCTTCTTTCCATCCCGCTGAAGTAGCGGATTTCCGCCCTGTAGGACAGAAATGCAAAAAGGCCCCGCTCCGATGGAGCGAGGCCTTTTTCCGCGCAGACGCAGTAGCGTTAAATCTTGTCGCCGAAAGCGCCCTTGACCGATCCGGCAATATCCTGCGCCGTGCCCTTGGCCTTTTGCGCCTTGCCTTCGGCTTCAAGCCGTTCATTGTCGGTCGCCTTGCCGATGCCTTCCTTGATCGCGCCAGCCGCCTTGTTGCCGGCGGCCTTCAGCTTGTCGGTTGCTTCGCCCATGTCGATACTCCGTGTTGAAGGGTTTGGAATATCAACGAGGCAGCATGGAAAGAGTTTCCAACGATACGCAGGCGAAACAACGGCTTAACCCAGATTACAGCGCCTTTTCGTAAATCTGGTAGACCTTGTTCACCTTGCTGTCGATCGCGTCGGCAATGGCGTTCATGCCCTGATTATCGTCCAGCACCCAGCCGATTTCGCCGCGGGTCGAGCCATAATGGGCGATCGCGTTGCGGCGGATATATTCGATCATCATGAAGGCGAGCTGGCTGGCCATGCGCGACGACTGGAGACGCTGCACCACGCCCATCAGCGGCACGCGCATCGTCCGGCAATCGGGCTTCTTCAGCCATTTCAGCAGCTTGATCCAGCCGAACGGGAAGAGCGAGCCGTTGAGCGGCGCCACCGCTTCATTCAAGTCGGGCAAGGTCATCATGAAGGCGACCGGCTCGCCATCCAGTTCGGCGACCATGATGAGGTCTTCGAACACGATGGGTTTCAGCTTCTTGCCGGTATGGGCGACTTCTTCATCCGTGATCGGCACGAAGCCCCAATTATTGCCCCATGCGTCGTTCAGGATCGACAGGATGATCGCCGCTTCCTTGTCGAACTGCTTCTTGTCGACCTGACGGATGCGGATGCGGCCGTTTTTCTCGCCCGACTGGACGATGCGCTGAATGAGCGGCGGGAATTGCTTCGTGATGTCCAGCTCATAGGTTTTGAGCTGCTTGGCCGGGGTATAGCCCGCCCCTTCGATCATCGCCTGATAGGCGGGGCTGTTATGGCCCATCATCACCGTTGGCGGATGATCATGCCCCTGGATGAGCAGGCCCGGCTCTTCCCAGATGGAAAGCGAGATCGGACCCAGCACGCGGGTCATGCCCTGACCCCGCAACCAGTCTTCGGCGGTGGCGATCAGCGCCTTGCCGGTCGCGTCATCCTCTGCCTCGAACAGGCCGAAATTGCCGGTGCCCGGCCCCATGCCTTGCTCCACCGGCTGCTGGAGCGCCAGACGATCAATATGAGCGGAAATGCGGCCGACCACCACGCCACCGCGACGGGCGAGGAAATATTGCGCCTGGGCATGGCCGAAAAAGGGATTTTTCCCCGGCGTCAGCAATTCCTTCACTTCGGCCTTCAGAGGCGGCACCCAATTGGGATCCTTGGCGTAGAGCCGCCAGGGCAGATCGATGAAAGCCTTGAGGTCCGCCTTGCCGGAAACGGGAGTGATAACCAGATCGTTCTGCGCCACGGGTGCCGCCTTCAGAGGAAAAGAGGAATGGGGTGCAGTTCGGCGCTTGTTTGCGGAATGTCAATCACGCGCCGGAAACAGATGGGTAACAGGATGAATATGTCATGGTGCTGCCATGATGTTAGCGCATTTGGAAGCTAGGACCGGCCGCATGACAGTGCATGATCCCATAAAGGCCGCCGCGCAAAAGGCACGGGCGGCCATTCCTGACGACAATGCCATGCTGCGCGCCGCGGCCGAAATGTCGCGCGACTATGCCGTGGCCAATCCTCGCATCTACTGGCCCGACATGCTGGCGTCCGCTCTGGTCGGCTGGGCAGCGCTGGGCGGCGCGATGCTGGTTAAGGATGCGGCCGTGGCGATCGGCTGCGCGATCGTGGCGATGATGGCGCTGTATCGCGCGGCAAGCTTCATCCACGAACTGACGCATATCCGCAAAGGCGCCCTGCCCGGCTTTCGTTTCGGCTGGAACCTGATCGTCGGCATTCCGCTGATGATCCCGTCCTTCCTGTACGAAGGCGTGCATACCCAGCATCATGCCCGCACCCGTTATGGCACGGCGGACGACCCGGAATATCTGCCGCTGGCGTTGATGAAGCCATGGTCGCTGCCCTTGTTCATCGTCGTTGCGGCGCTGGCCCCGGTGGGCCTGATCCTGCGCTTTGGCGTGCTGACGCCGCTGTCGCTGCTGATCCCGCCGCTGCGGCGCAAGGTCGTCGCCGAGCTGTCGGCGCTGTCGATCAATCCGGCCTATCGCCGCCGCGCGCCCGAAGGCGACTTTGCGCGCATGTGGCATTGGCAGGAAGCCGGCGCCTGCGTCTTTGCGCTGGCGCTGGTGGGCAGCGTGTTCGCCTTCGGATGGAAGCCGCTGCTGGTCTATATGGGCGTGCATTCGGCCATGACCGTCATCAACCAGTTGCGCACGCTGGTCGCGCATCTCTGGGAGAATGAGGGCGAGGCGATGACCGTGACGGCGCAATATCTGGATTCGGTCAATGTGCCGCCGCCCGGCTATCTGCCCGCTTTGTGGGCGCCGGTGGGGCTGCGTTATCATGCGCTGCATCATTTGCTGCCCAGCGTCCCCTATCATGCGCTGGGCAAGGCCCATGTCCGGCTGATGGCGACGCTGACGGCGGACTCGCCCTATCATAAGGGCAATTATGCCGGCATGCTGCCGCTGGTCGGCAAGATCGCGCGGAGCACGATGACCGCGCGCTGAGCGGCGGGGCGATGATGGCCAAGATGGGCGGGAAGCGGACCATGTTGTTTTCACCGTCATCCCAGCGATGGCTGGGATCTCAGGCCCGGTAAAGCGTCATCTCCTGCGACCCCAGCGTTGACCTTCGGTCGCCCTTCGGGTCGCTGGGGTGACGGGTAATGCCGACGACGGTCATCCTCCTTTCGTCATGCTCACGGGTGCGAATGACGAAAGGAGAGCATCCCGGCCCTATTGCGCGGTCCAGCCGCCGTCGATGCTGAGGTTCGCGCCCGTCACCTGCGCGGCGGCGTCGCTGCACAGATAGAGGGCGGTCGCCGCCACCTGTTCGGCGGTGACGAACTGCTTGGTCGGCTGGCCCGCCAGCAGCACGTCGTTCATTACCTGCTCACGGGTCATGCCCCGCGCCTTCATCGTGTCGGGGATCTGGTTTTCGACGAGCGGGGTCCAGACATAGCCGGGCGAAATGCAGTTGGCGGTGACGCCAAAGGTCGCGACTTCCAGCGCCACCGTCTTGGTGAAGCCGGCAAGGCCATGCTTGGCGGTGACATAGGCCGCCTTGAAGGGAGAGGCGACCAGCGAGTGGGCCGAGGCGGTCTGGATGATCCGCCCCCACTTCTTTTCCTTCATATGGGGAATGGCGAGGCGGGTGGTGTGGAAGGCCGCATTCAGATTGAGCGCGATGATCAGATCCCATTTGTCGAGCGGAAATTCCTCGACCGGGGCGACATGCTGCATGCCGGCATTGTTGATGAGGATGTCGACGCCGCCGAAGCTGTCGGCGGTTTCCTTCATCATCGCCTCGATCTGGTCGACCCTGGTCAGATCATGCCCCGAATAAAGCGCCTTTGCGCCGCTGAGCGCTTCCAGCCCCAGCCGTTCCTTTTCGATCGCATCCTTGTCGCCAAAGCCGTTGATGACGATGTTGGCGCCCTCCCCCGCCAGCGCCTTCGCATAGGCAAGTCCGATGCCCGATGTCGATCCGGTGATCAGGGCGGTCTTGCCTTGCAGGGACTTGCTCATGCCTTTTTCTCCTTGAGATGATCGGGTGCGTCGAGGTCGAAGGTCGCGCTCTTGCCGTCGAGGATATTGCGCGCGATCAGATCGCCCTTGTGCATCACTTCCTCCACCGCGTCGCGCCCCTGCGCCCAGTGATCCAGCATGGTGGAGCGGGAAAATTCGAAATCCTTCGCCCCGCTTTCCCAGTTGCGGGAGCGGTAGATGAGATGGACGATGTTGACCGATCCGCAATCCAGCATGTCGCGCAGCTTCTGCGCTTCGGCCGCGTCCTGCAATTCGGGCGGCAGCTTGTCGAGCAGCGCCTTGATCGCGCCATGTTCGCGGCGCAGGCGCAGATACTGGTCCGTCACCTGCCGGGTGCGGCTGCTATATTGAATATCCTTCATCCGCGAATAGACGTCAGTCATCTGGCGCGGCATCGGCCCTTCGGCCGGGAACAGATCGACTTGGAACACCAGCATGTCTTCGGTCTGGTGGTTGATCACATGGGACAGCGGCGTGTTGGACACGATGCCGCCGTCCCAATACCAGCGGCCGTCGATTTCGACCGGCGGCAGGCCGGGGGGCAGCGCGCCCGACGCCATGATGTGGCGCGCGTCGATGCGGGTGTTGCCGCCGGGACCGCGCGTGTCCCAATAAGCGAAATTGCCGGTTTCCACGTCGACGGCGCCCACCGAAAGCCGCACCGGCCCGTCATTCAGCAGATCCCAGTCGACGCAGGCGTCCAGCGTGTCCTTCAGCAGGCTGCTGTCATAGAAGCTGATCGCGCCCGATGTGCCGGCCGGCATCAGCGGCGCGGGCCACAGGCGAGGGCGGAACATGCCCGGCACGCCGAAGGTGGCGACCGTGCCGGCCGCCATCAAATGCGCGACCTCGCGAATATGATCGATTTCGGGCAGGATGACATTGGGCATGCCGCCCGACACGGTGTACCAGAATTTCTTTAGCCGGCTGATCCGGCGATGCGGCGGATTGCCCGCGATGATCGCGGCGTTGACCGCGCCGATCGATATGCCCGCGACCCAGGTGACGTCGATTCCCAGTTCGTCCAGATGCTCATAGACGCCCGACTGGAAGGAGCCGAGTGCGCCGCCGCCCTGAAGCAAAAGCGCGATTTCGCGGGGAAGGGACAGCGGCGTCCTGGCACGGCGCTGGGGTTTCGCATCGGTCGGCGCGTGGGCGCGCTTGGGTTCGATATCAGCCATGTCGCACTGCAATATAGGCTTTGGCGCGATCATTCCAACTTAATGTCTCGTAACAATTCAGTCACCTGCCGCAACCTTGTCTTGCAAGGACGGTTTTCCGCGCGCCGGGAATGGCGTAGGCAGGGAAGCGAAAGGGAGGGCGCGATGCGGCTCGACGACGAACAGGAAAGCAGCCATTTCGAAGTGCAGGACGGCCGGGGCGGCGGCGGCTTTGGCGGCGGTGGACTGGGTGGCGGCCTGGGCATGTTGCTGCCGCTGATCGGCAGCCGCTTTGGCTGTGGCGGCATCGTCGTCGTGCTGGTGATCATGATGGTCATGGGCATGAACCCGCTGAGCCTGCTGGGCGGCGGTGGCGGTCAGCAGGCGCCGGTGCAGACCGAACGCCCGTCGAGCAACGAACTGACCGATGTACAGCGCATATCGCTCAAGGTGCTGGGATCGACCGAACGGCGCTGGACCGACATCTTCAAGGCGGAGGGGCAGCAATATCCGCCGCCGACGCTGGTTTTCTACAGCCAGAACGGCCAGTCGGGCTGCGGCGCGGCGCAATCGGCGATGGGGCCATTTTATTGCCCGGCCGACCAGCGCATCTATCTCGACACCGATTTCTTCAAGGAAATGGAGACGCGCTTCAACGCGCCGGGCGATTTCCCGATCGGCTATATCATCGCGCATGAAGTGGGCCACCATATCCAGACCATCACCGGCGAGGCCGACCGCATCCGCAAGGCGCAACAGCGCGCGAGCGAAGCGGAGGGCAATGCGCTACAGGTGAAGATGGAATTGCAGGCGGACTGCTATGCCGGCGTCTGGGCGGCGCGCGACACCAATTTGATGGAGCCGGGCGACCTGGAGGAAGGGATGCGCGCGGCCGAGGCGATCGGCGACGATACGCTGCAAAAGGCGGCGGGCCGGCGGCCGGTGCCCGAAAGCTTCACCCATGGCAGCAGTGCGCAGCGGATGCAGTGGCTGCGCAAGGGGCTGTCCACCGGCGATCCGGCCCAGTGCGACACGTTTCAGGGCGCAATCTGACCTTTAGGGTTCGGCGTTGGGCGATCCGGCCGGCGCGCCGCCCGGCGTGAAGCCGGTCGCAGGCGTGGGCGCCACGTCGGGCGAAGCCGTCACCATCGGCTGGCCGGCGTCGGCCATGGGCTGCCCGAATGTCCCGCTGTCATCGGCAGGGGGCGCGACCGGCGTGGGCGGCGGCGCCACGGGTTGCGGGGCGACAGGTTCCGGGGCGGGCGCGGGCGCCGCAGCCTGTGGCTCCGCTGCCGGCTGATGCCGGGCCGGCAGGAAGGACTGCACGCCCATCACGATGATCGGCGCGGCGAGCACTATGGCGATGGCGAAATTGCGGTACATCATGGGGCGCGATCTTCATTATGGGCGATGATTGACCGCGCATCCTAAGCCCAACATGTAAAGAAAGCCCTTAGCCCCTGGGCCGGTCAGTGTCGGTCGAGCTTGGCCAGCAGGGCCGCCATATCGTCGGGCAAGGCTTCGCGCCCCGGCGCATAGGTCGACCGCAGCGCATTGCCCACCCCTTCATGGGGCGCGGGCAGGGACACAGTGACGATGCGGCCATTGCCGCCTTCGCGCCCCGTCGTCGCCTGCCCATAAATTTTGCGCTGCATTTCCATGTCCGAAGAACGGCCATCCGCCATAAAAGTTTCTGGCATTCGTCGCATGCCCGCGCAATAGCGCCGCAGGATAAGGCGAAGGCCGCAGGAGAGCGAATGTGACGGACTGGTCGAAAACCGAGGCGAGAATAAGGGCGCACTCCCCCTTTCTGGCGCGCGCGCTCGATCGCTTCCCGGCCGTGGCCGATCGGCTGGCCGATGCCGACTATGACGGCGCGCTGGCCGCGGCGCAGGCGGCCGGCACGCCGGAGGATGGCGTCGCCCGATCGCTGCGGCGGCGGCGCGGAGCGATTGCGCTTGCGGTGGCGGCGGCCGATCTTGCCGGCGCATGGGATATGGACCGGGTGACGCGCACCCTGTCCGACTTTGCCGATCAGGCGCTGGAGGAGGCGCTGGCCGCGGCGATGCGCGAACGCTATCCCGATGCGGAGCATAGGGGCTTCGTCGTTCTGGCGCTGGGCAAGCATGGCAGCCGCGAGCTGAATTATTCGTCCGACATCGACCCGATCCTGCTCTATGATCCCGCCACCCTGCCCCATGGCGAGCGCGAAGATGTGGCCGACGCCGCCGTGCGCATTGGCCGACGGATGAGCGAAATCCTGACCGCGCGCGACGGCGACGGCTATGTCTTCCGCGTCGATCTGCGCCTGCGCCCTTCGCCTGAGGCCACGCCAATCGCGCTGCCGGTGGAGGCGGCGATCGGCTATTATGAATCGACCGCGCTCGGCTGGGAGCAGGCCGCCTTCATCCGCGCCCGTCCTGCGGCCGGGGATAAGGCGCTGGGCGACTATTTCCTGCGCCAGATCCGTCCCTTCGTCTGGCGGCGCAGCCTGGATTTCGGCGCGATCGACGCAATCGTCGACATATCGCGCCGCATCCGCGACCATTATGCGCAGGGGCAGGCTTTCGGGCCGGGCTATGACCTGAAGCGCGGGCGCGGCGGCATTCGGGAAGTCGAGTTTTTCGCGCAGGTCCACCAGCTGATCCATGGCGGCCGCGATCCATCGCTGCGGTCGGGCAACACCCGCGAGGCGCTGCGCGCGCTGGCCGCCGCCAACGTCATCGACGCCGATGTCGCGGCGCGCCTGGACGCCGCCTATATCCTGTTCCGTACGATCGAACATCGGCTTCAGATGGTGGAGGACCGCCAGACCCATGAGCTGCCCAAGTCGGAAGCCAGTCTGGACAATGTCGCCCGGCTCCATGGCCTGCCCGACGGCGCGGCGCTGATCGACCTGCTGCGCCCGCATGTCGAATGGGTTGGCCGCAATTATGACCGGCTCAGCCCGGACAAGGAGGACGCCTCCCTGTCGCATGATGAGGAGCGGCTGAAGGCGCAACTCATCGATCTGGGCTTTACCGATCCTGAAACCCCGATCGCCCGCATCGCCCACTGGCGCGGCGGCACCATCCGCGCGCTGCGCAGCGCGCCCTCGCGCGAGGCGCTGGAGGCGCTGCTGCCCGGCCTGATGCGCACGCTGGCCAAGGCGCCCGATCCGTCGCGCGCGCTCAATCGGCTGGACGACATGATCGGCCGACTGCCCAGCGCCATCAATTTCTTCAAGCTGCTCGCCGCCCGCCCGGCGCTGGTCGAACTGATGGCCGAGATATTAAGCCACGCGCCCACCCTAGCCGATGCGCTCAGCCGCCGCGCCGAATTGCTCGACGGGCTGATCGACGCATCCGCCTTCGATCCCCCGCCTTCGGTCGAGATATTGGCAAAACAGTTCGGCGCGCTGGAGCCGGGCGAGGATTATCAGACCCTGCTGGATCGCGTGCGCCAGCGTGTGGGCGACCGCCGCTTTGCGCTGGGCGCGCAGATCATCCGCGGCGGCGATCCGCTGGAGGCGGGCCGGGGCTATGGCCGGGTGGCGCAGGCCGCGATCGAGGCGCTGGCCAGCGGCACCATCGCCGAATTCGAAGCCGCCCATGGCAAGGTGCCCGGCGGCGAACTGGTCATCTTGGCGCTCGGCCGCATGGGCGGCGGCGTGCTGACCCATGCGTCGGACCTTGACCTCGTCTATCTCTTCACCGGCGATTTTTCGACCGAATCCGATGGCGCAAAGCCGCTGGGCGCCACCCAATATTTCAATCGCCTGGCCCAGCGCATCACCAACGCCCTGTCGGTCCACACCGCGTCCGGCCCGCTTTATGAAGTCGACACCCGCCTGCGGCCATCGGGCGCGCAGGGGTTGCTGACGGTCAGCCTGGACAGTTTCGCCCGCTATCAGCGCGAGGAAGCCTGGACCTGGGAGCATCTGGCGCTCACGCGGGCGCGGCCCGTCTTCGGATCGCCGTCCGCTTATGCCGCCGTCGACGCTGTCCTGTCCGAGACGCTCCAGCGCCCGCGCGATTTCGATCAACTCGCCGCGCAGGCGGTGAAGATGCGCCGCGACATCGCCAGGCATAAGCCGCCCGCCAGCAATCTTGATGTAAAGCTGGTGCCCGGCGGCCTCGTCGATCTGGAATTTCTGATCCACATCAACCAGTTCCATTATCGCATGGCGTTTGATCCCGACCTGGGCCAGGCGCTGGCCCAGCTGGTCGCGGCCGGCCATCTGCCCGACGGGCTGATCGCCGCGCATGACCTTATCACCCGCTATCTCGTCGTCTCGCGGCTCGTTTCGCCCAAATCCACCGAGCCGCCGGAGGCCACGCGCCCGCTGGTTGCGCGCGCCTGCGGCGCGGAGGACTGGGACGGGCTGCTTGCAAGCTACGCCAAGGCGCGGCAATGCGTGCACGAAGCCTGGGCTGCGCTGGCCGCGCCCTATCAGGAGGAATGACCATGCTGGAACAGGGTGACGCGATCCCGGATGTGACGCTCAAGGATGCCGACGGCGTCGATTTCGCGCTGCATGCCTATCGCGGCAAGCCGCTGGTGGTCTATTTCTATCCCAAGGCGGATACGCCCGGCTGCACCAATGAAGCGAAGGATTTCACCGCGCTGGCCGACGAATATGCCGCCGCCGGCGTGCCGGTGATCGGCATTTCGAAGGACAAGCCGGCAAAGCTGAAGAAATTCGCGGAAAAATACGGCCTTACCGTCATCCTCGCGTCCGACGAGCCGGGCGCGGCCTGCGAAGCCTTTGGCACATGGGTCGAAAAGTCGCTTTATGGCCGCAAATATATGGGGATTGAGCGCGCGACCTTCCTGATCGGCGCGGACGGCCATATCCTGCGCGTCTGGCCCAAGGTGAAGGTGAAGGGCCATGCCGCGCAGGTGCTGGAGGCGGTGCAAGCGCTTTGACGTTACCCGTTTCGATCGACAGCGTGGGCGCGGCGTGCGCCCATGTGCTGCGCACGCCCGAACCGCACGCCAAGCTGATGGCGGCGCGGGCGGCGGCGCGGGACTGGCGGCTGGGGCGGATCGCCCATCGCTTCGATACGGCCATGCCCGATCGGCCTGCGCGCCCCGATGCGCCCGAACTGTTGCTCCCGGCCCAGATGCCCCGGCGCGGCAAGATGGGATCGGACCGCGCGCGCATCGCCATGCTGCACGCCATCGCGCATATCGAATTTGTCGCAATCGACCTCGCCTTCGATCTGGTCGGTCGTTTTGGCGGGGAATTTCCGCGCGCCTTCACCGACCAGTGGATGCAGGTCGGCGCAGAGGAGGCGATGCATTTCGCGCTGCTCGACCGGCGCCTGCGGCAACTCGGCAGCCATTATGGCGCGCTGCCCGCGCATGACGGCTTGTGGCAGGCGGCGGAGGAAACGGCGGCCGACGCGCTCGCACGTCTGGCCATCGTGCCCATGGTGCTTGAGGCGCGCGCACTGGACATCACGCCGGCGACGGTGGAGCGGTTCGAGACGATCGGCGATCTGACATCCGCCCGGATGTTGCGGCGCATAATGCATGACGAGATTCGTCACGTGTCAGCGGGGACGACATGGTTTAACTGGGCGACGAACCGTCAGGGGCTCGACTCCCCAAATCATTACCAAATGCTTGTGAAACGCCACTTTCGTGGCTCCGTTAAGCCGCCGTTCAACGACTCGGCGCGTCGGCAGGCCGGTTTGACGGAAGAATTCTACGTCGCGCTTGCAACATGATCCCGGATTTGCAGTCTGCACTCAGCGGGGGCGATCACGGTCGCCAAATTACATAACACGGGAAGCACCGAGTGACTGAAGTCTCCGGTGACATAGTCGGGGTCTGCATGTCGGTTCTTCATATGGTCAATGCTCGCGGGTCACGTTTGTTCCAAACGAGCATCAAGGTTAAGACGGTTTTAGCGACTATCGGAATGGCGAGCGCGCTCTGCGCCGCGGCTCCTGCCAGCGCCACCGAAACCGACGATCCCTATGGCGACGCGTCGGAAATCAACACCAGCCCGCTTGGCCCGTCAGACGTCGGCTTCTCCAATCTCTTTTCCAGCCTTCAGCGGCTGGACGGCAACGCCAAGACCGCAGCCTATATCCCGTCGGGCCGCCCGGTCGAAAAGCTGACCCTGACGTCGAACTTCGGCGTGCGTTCCGACCCGTTCAATCGCTCCGCCCGCATGCACAAGGGCATCGACATTCCCGGCCCCGTGGGCACCCCGATCCACGCCACGGCCGACGGCATCATCAGCCGCGCCGGCTGGGCCAGCGGCTATGGCAATCTGGTCCAGATTTCCCACGGCAGCGGCATGGAAACGCGTTACGGCCATATGTCGAAGCTGCTGGTCGCCGAAAACTCCTATGTAAAGCGCGGCCAGATCATCGGACTGATGGGCTCGACCGGCCGCTCCACCGGCAGCCACCTCCATTATGAAGTCCGTGTCGACGGCGCCGCCATCAACCCGCTGCCCTTCGTCGCCGGCCCCGACTATCTGGTCGCGATGAACAGCAAGCCGCCGCTCGCCATGGGCGGCCCGACCAAGGCGGAGGAAAAGGCGGTCGACTGATCGTTTTTTGACCGAATTTGCAAAAGGCCCGGCGCCCCATGGGTTGCCGGGCCTTTTGCTTGATCCTATCTGATGGGCATCATGGCCGATATTGATCTCACCCCGTCCGCCGCCGCCCGCGTGGCCGCCATCGCCGCCAAGCAGGGCAAGCCCGCGATCCTGCGCCTGTCGGTGGAAGGCGGCGGCTGTTCCGGCTTCCAATATCGGTTCGGTCTGGCCGAAGCGGTCGAGGCGGAAGACCTGTCGGTCGAGCGCGACGGCGTAACGCTGGTTGTGGACGATGTCAGCATCGATCTGGTCCGTGGCTCCGCCGTCGATTTCGTGTCCGATCTGGGCGGACAGGCGTTTAAGGTGACGAACCCCAACGCCACCGCCGGTTGTGGCTGCGGCACCAGCTTCTCGGTGTAACGGAACGCAGTGCTCCTGCGACCCGTAGGGCGGCCATAGGCCAACGCAGGAGCCTAGAATGCAGGGCACTCCGGTCGACCCTAGGCTCCCGCTTTCGCAGGAGCACATTCGCCTTTATGCGGGGTGCCGGAATCAACGAACCTACAGAGATTGGGCCGTCCCATGCGCATCGCCACCTTCAACATCAACGGCATCAAGGCGCGCCTGCCGCGCCTGCTGGAATGGCTGGACGAAACGCGCCCCGACATTGCCTGCCTTCAGGAAATCAAGACCAGCGACGAAACCTTCCCGGTCAAGGATATAGAGGCCGCCGGCTATGGCGTGATCTGGCACGGGCAGAAGGGGTTCAACGGCGTCGCCATCCTCGCGCGCGGCGAAACCCCGGTCGAGGTGCGCCGCGGTCTGGACGGCGAGCCGGAGGACGAGCATAGCCGCTATCTGGAAGCCGACGTAAAGGGCGTGCGCGTCGCCAGCATCTACCTGCCCAATGGCAATCCCCAGCCCGGCCCGAAATTCGATTATAAGCTGCGCTGGATGAAGCGCCTGCGCGACCGTGCGGCGGAAATCTGGGCGGAGGAAGTGCCCGCGATCCTGGCGGGCGACTATAATGTCATCCCGCGCGACGTGGACACATTCTCGGTCAAGGCGATGCAGGATGATGCGCTGATGCAGCCCGAAAGCCGCGCCGCCTATCGCCGCCTGCTGGCCGACGGCTGGACCGACGCGATCCTCAGCCGCCACCCCAATGGCGGCGTCTGGACCTTCTGGGATTATCAGGCGAACAGCTGGCCGCGCGATGCCGGCTTCCGCATCGATCATCTTCTCCTCAGCCCGGCGGCCGCCGACCGCCTGATCGACGCGCAGGTCGATAGGGAATTTCGCGGGCGGGAGAAGGCCAGCGATCACGCGCCGACCTGGGTGGAATTGCGTTCGGCATAATTTTACCCGGATTATATTGACTCAATAAAATCCGGGTAATAATAACCCATGCCGAAGGAGATTCGGCATGGAACGGACATTGACGGCCTTTGCAGGCGATTTGTGGATCGCCACGGGCGATGAAGGCGAAGTACGCGCTGCGCTGCGCGCCATGGGCGATGAGGCCCAGAATATCCTGTTGTTCGATGACGCCACCGGGCGGCAGGTCGATATTGATCTGCGCGGCCCCGCTGTGGAGGAATCGCGGGGCAGAGGGCGCCCCAAGCTGGGCGTCCAGCCGCGCGAAGTGACGCTGCTGCCCCGCCACTGGGACTGGTTGACGGCGCAACCCGGCGGCGCATCGGCGACGCTGCGCCGACTGGTCGAAGAGGCGCGCAAGACCAGCGCCGCGACGCCCAGCCCGCGCGCAGCCATGGACGCCGCCTATCATTTCCTCACCGCCATGGCGGGCGACCGGCCCAATTATGAAGCCGCCATGCGGGCGCTGTTCGCAAAGGACGCGGACCTGTTTACTTCGCTGTCGCAGGACTGGCCCTCTGGCGTGCGCGACCATGGCCGCGCTCTGGCGGCGCCGGCCTTTGCAGGCTGACGACATAGCCAATCCCCCTTCCCGCCGACCCGTCTCTCCGCTAGCCAGACGGTCGTAAAACAAGGGGACCGACATGCGTTTGACCACCAGCCTCGCCGCTATGGCGCTGGCCCTTTCCGCCACCGCCGTCGCCGCGCACGCGCAGGATGACGGCAGGAAGAAGGAGGATGTGGCGGAAAGCCCCGTTCCCGCGCCCAATGTCTCTGTCACGAAACATAAGGGCGTGTTTGGCGGCAAGGCGATCAGCTATACCGCGACCACCGGCGAGACCTATCTGAAGGACAAGGATGGCAAGCCGCTCGCGGCGATCTATGCCACATCCTATGTCAAGGATGGCGGGGACAGGAACCGGCCAATCACCTTCCTCTATAATGGGGGTCCGGGATCAGGATCGCTCTGGCTGCACATGGGCGCATTCGGGCCCAAGCGGGTCGTGCTGCCCGATGCGCGCGATGACGGTGCGCCGCCCTATCCGGTGGTGGATAATGCCGAATCGCTGCTGGACGTCACCGACCTTGTCTTCATCGATCCGGTCGGCACCGGATTTTCCCACGCCATCGGCAAGAAGGATCCCAAGGATTATTGGGGCGTGTCGGCCGACGCCAAGTCGATCGCCGAGTTTATCCGCCTGTGGCTGAACGACAATGGCCGCTGGTCATCGCCCAAATATATTGGCGGGGAAAGCTATGGCACGACCCGTTCAGTGGCGCTGATCAACGAACTGGAAGGCAGTTACAATGATGTCGCGGTGAACGGCATCATCCTGATTTCCACCATCCTCGATTTCGGCGCGACGGCCGAGGTGCAGGGCAATGAAATGCCCTATATCATCAACCTGCCGTCGATGGCGACGACCGCCTGGTATCACAAGCGCATGGGCAATCCGCCCGCAACCGTGGCGGAAGCCGCGCAACAGGCCCGCGCCTTCGCCATTGGTCCTTATGCAGCCGCATTGCTTAAGGGCAATGTCCTGCCCGCGCAGGAGCGCGCCAGCGTGCGCGCGGAACTGGCGCGGCTGACCGGCCTGTCGGAAGCCTTTGTCGATCATGCCGAACTGCGCATTTCGCCCGGCCGCTTCTATAAGGAATTGCTGCGCGACCGGGGCGTGAGCATCGGCCGGCTCGACACCCGCTATACCGGCAAGGATTATGATGCGGCGGGTGAGGAGCCGGACAATGACCCCAGCTTCTATGCGATCGATGGCGCTTATACGGCCGCAATGAACAGCTACGCCCGCGATGATCTGGGTTACAAGACCGATCGATCCTATGTGACGATTGGCGGGGTCAGCGGATGGGACTGGAAACTGGACGGCAAGAGCGGCCGGGCGAGCGAAGTCTATGGCAGCGTGGCCCCCTATCTGGGCAAGGCATTGCGCGAGAATAGCGGCCTCAAAGTCTTTGTCGGCCAGGGCTGGTATGATTTCGCGACGCCCTTCTTCGGCGCGGAATATGCGATGAGCCGCACGGGCTTCGACGCATCACGCATCCAATATCATTATTATGACGCCGGCCACATGATGTATGTCCGCCCCGACGACCTGCGCAAGCTGAGCGCCGACATCAGGGCGTTCATTTCGGCGCGTTGATAATAGTTGATAAACACCCTATGATCGGCGCTGGAGGACAATGTCATGATCAGCGCCGATCTGGGCAAGCAACTGGAAGCTTTCGTCGCTGGTCTGGTCGAAACCGGCCGCTACAACAGCAAGAGCGAGGTGCTGCGCGAAGGCGTGCGCCTGATCCAGGAGCGCGAGACACGGCTGGCGGCGCTGGATGCATCGATCCTGCGAGGCATAGCCGATGCCGATACGGGCCGCACGAAGGAGGCCGGGTCCATATTCGACCGGCTGGAGAGCAAATATCGCGCATTGCCTGACAGCGCCGAATGAAGGTCGAACTGACCGCCGAGGCGGAGCGCGATCTGGAGGCGATTGCTGACCATATTGCGATCGATAGTCCGGTCCGTGCGCTCGGCTTCATCCGCGAACTGCGGAACAAGTGCCTTGGCCTTGCCGATTATCCAAGGGCGTTCCCGGTCGTAGAGCGCTACGCCCATCTGGATGTGCGAAGGCGCGTGCATGGGCAGTATCTGATCTTTTACCGGGTCGAACCGCAGCGGATCATTGTGCTGCATGTCCTGCATGGCGCCAGCGATTATCTCGATCGCCTTGGCCTCGATTGAGCAACGCCAAACCCGTAACAATCCCCCTTCCCCGGCCCTAAAATCCCCTTATGCTTCTGCGCAGCAAGGGAGATTCATCAACATGCGCCACGCGCTTACGGCCGTTCTGGCCGCCGTCAGCCTTTCATCCATCGCCAGCGCCCAGACCGCGCCAGTTTCGCCAGCGCCTGTTCCGGCTACGCCCGCCTCCGTCCCGCCCGCCCAGAGCGAGATCGGCGCGGCAGTGGCCAAGGATATGGACGGGCTGATGACGCTCTATCGCGACCTGCACGCCAATCCCGAATTGTCGTTGCAGGAGACGAATACCGCCGCGAAACTGGCCAAGCGGTTGAAGGCGCTGAAGTTCGACGTGACCGAAAAGGTCGGCGGCACCGGCGTCGTGGCGGTGATGACCAACGGGTCCGGCCCGACCTTGCTGATCCGTGCCGACATGGATGGGCTGCCCGTGGTGGAGCAAACAGGGTTAGAATTTGCTTCAAAGGTCCGCACCAAGACGCCCGAGGGGGTCGAGACGGGCGTGATGCATGCCTGTGGCCATGATACGCACATGACCGCCTTCATCGAAACGGCCAAGCTGCTGGCCGCGCGCAAGAAGGACTGGAAGGGCACGCTGGTCATGATCCTTCAGCCCGCCGAGGAAGTGGGCAAGGGCGCGCGCGACATGCTGGAAGACGGGCTGTACACCCGCTTTCCGCGCCCGACCCACGCCATCGCCTTCCACGACGCGGCCAATCTGGAGGCAGGTGTCGTTGGCTATACCCCCGGCTATGCGCTGGCCAATGTCGACAGCGTCGACATTCTGGTGAAAGGACTGGGCGGCCATGGCGCCTATCCGCAGACGGCCAAAGACCCGATCGTGCTGGGCGCGCGGATCGTGACAACGCTTCAGACGCTGGTGAGCCGGGAGCAAGATCCGCAGGATCCCGCGGTGGTCACCGTCGGCAGCTTTCAGGGCGGGGCCAAGCATAATATCATCCCCGATGAAGCGAAGCTGCTGCTGACGGTGCGCAGCTATTCGGACGAGACGCGCGCCAAGCTGATCAAGGGGATCGAGCGCGTGGCGAAGGGCGAAGCGATCGCCGCCGGCGTGCCGGACGACCGGATGCCGGTGGTCAGCGTGAAGGATGAATTCACGCCTTCCACCTATAATCCGCCCGAATTTGCCGAGCAGATGGCGGGCCTGCTCAAGAGCCATTTCCCCGCAGGCCGCGTCGTCAAGACGCCAGCGGTGATGGGTGGCGAGGATTTCGGCCGCTTCTATCGCGCCGATAAATCGATCAACAGCTTCATCTTCTGGGTCGGCGGCGTGCCGGCGGACAAGATGGCGGCGGCCGATGCCGGCCAGATCAGCCTGCCGTCGCTGCATAGCCCCTTCTGGGCGCCGCAAGCCGACAAGGTGATCGCGACCGCCAGCGAAGCGATGACGGTGCTGGCGCTCGACATATTGAAAAAGGACTGAAGTCCTTTTTGGGGTATGCGCCTCTGGCGCATCCGCACCGGCCCGCACCCCCACCCGACCGCCCAGACATGGTATCCTGATGGGCGGTCGGGTGGGGGTGCGGGCCGGCGCCGCCATGAAAATGCGTTCTTTCACGCATTTTCCAAACGACTCCCAGGAAATGTCACGCGCAATCGAACAGCGAAAACCGCCCCTAAAGCCCCGGCAACATTATCCTCATTGACCTTCGCGCGCGTCGGGCATAGCAGGGCCGCGTTTTTCCAAGCCAAGAGTGCCCAGACAATGACCTATGTCGTGACCGACAACTGCATCCGCTGCAAATATATGGATTGCGTCGAGGTCTGCCCCGTGGATTGTTTCTACGAAGGCGAAAATATGCTGGTCATCAATCCGAACGAATGCATCGACTGCGGCGTGTGCGAACCCGAATGCCCGGCCGAAGCAATCCTGCCCGACACCGAAAATGGGCTGGAAAAATGGCTGGAGCTGAACACCAAATATTCGGCGGAATGGCCCAACATCACGGTCAAGGGTGAAGCCCCGGCGGATGCCGACGCCATGAGCGGCGTCGAGAACAAGCTGGAGCAGTTCTTCTCGCCCAACCCCGGCGAAGGCAGCTGAGCCAAGCAGCGCCAATAGCGTCCCATATTGCGGCATATTCCCATGCCCACCCCCAGACCCATCCCCAGATATTGTGTCCGGGGGTGGTAATTTTGTTACGAATCTGCTAAATAGGGCCGTGACGGTCGGATATGCCCCCTTATATCCGGCTCTGGAGAATAAGCTTCATGTCTTGACGGTGGCGCCGTGGACCTCCCGGCATTTGCTTTTCGCGCATCTGCCCCGCGTTCGTCCCGTTCCCCGATTGAATTGGAAAGGTATCAAATGGCTGCCAAGGCGCTGTCCTTTGACGTTGGTGATTATGTCGTTTATCCCAAGCACGGCGTGGGCCGTGTGATCGAACTCCAGAAGGAGCAGATTGCGGGCATGGAGCTGGAGCTGTATGTGCTCCGTTTCGAAAAGGAGCGCATGACGCTCCGCGTGCCGACGAACAAGGCCGAAGGCGTGGGCATGCGCAAGCTGTCCTCCAACAAGACCCTCGAAGAATCGATGGAAACGCTCAAGGGCAAGCCCAAGGTCAAGCGCACCATGTGGTCGCGTCGCGCCCAGGAATATGAAGCGAAGATCAATTCGGGCGACCTGGTGTCGATCGCCGAAGTGACCCGCGACCTGTTCCGCGCCGACGACCAGCCCGAACAGAGCTATTCGGAGCGCCAGATTTTCGAAGCGGCATCCAGCCGCCTAGCCCGCGAACTCGCCGCGATGGAAGAAACGGACGAACCGACCGCGCTCAAGAAGATCCTGCGCATTCTGAACGAAGCCGCGCCCAAGCACGCCAAGGTCGAGGGCTGACACGCATTTCGCCGAGCCGACAACGGCAAGCGGATATAAAAAGGGCGCTCCGATCATGTCGGGGCGCCCTTTTTCGTTGGTCAGACTATCATGCCATTGCCAGCATGCGTTCGCTTCGAATCCGTCGAAGCGCCGTGCTCATTCAAAGGAAGAGCAGGGCTTCGACAGGCTCAGCCCGAACGGGCATTATATGACGGTTCAAACGGTCATTCGCCCTTGGCGGCGCCAGCGGCATCCTTGGCCGCGTCGCCGACATCGCTGGCGGCCTGGCCCACCTGCGTCGCGGCGGTCGACACCGCATTGTCCTTCTTGCTTTCGCTGCTGATCAGGAAAAAGGCGGCCACCGCCACCACAACCACCAGCAGCAGGATTGCGAAGGTCATTCCGCCTCCGCTGCGTCGTTCGATCACCGTTGTCGTCGTTGCCGGACGCTCCTGATAATCGGCCATAACCACTCCTCCTCATCAAGCCACCCGTCCGCCTCAATGCGCGGGCCGCGGGCAAGGTTCCGGGGAGGCCGGAGGCCCTTATCAGTCCTCTACGGGTACGAACGCGCCCTTGGCGCGATCCTTCACCACCTTGTCCGCGCGGAATACGGAGCCGCTCATGGTGATATAGACGCCGGGCTGCGCGACCTGCGCGGTGGCGAAGGCCATGCCGAGGTTGAAGCTGGCGTCGCTTTCGCCAAAGCGCGCGGGAGCCAGCGCGCCGACCAGCACGATCGTCTTGCCCGTTATGTCCTTCAGCAACCTGGCCGTATCGGTCATGGTGTCGGTGCCATGGGTGATGACGATATGCGTTTCGCGGGCGGCGGCGACGCGGGCGGCGATCAGCGCGCGGTCGGCGTCATCCAGTTCCAGACTGTCCTTGCGGGTAATTTCTTCGATGCGGAAGGGGCGCTTGACACGGGCGACCTCCAGCAGCTTCGCCATCACTGTTTCACCGACCTGATAATCGGACAGGGCGTCGAAATAAATCTTGTCGATGGTGCCGCCGGTGGTGAGCAGCAAAATCGGGGTTTCGGGCGACAGCATAGGGGACTCCGGGGCCATATTTTCGCGCGGCTTCGAACGTCGATCTGATTGGTTCAGATCGACGTTCGAAGTCTTTTTTACCGCGATTTCTTAATCGTCAGATGATTCCATCTGACTGGAAATCGCTCTAGCGCAAAAGCATGGCTGCAGAAACCGCCCTATTCGCCGCGCGCCATCGCCTCGCCGCGATCGCGGGCGGCGGCGAGCGTATCGGTGAGGAGGGTCAATAGCCGGTCGTCGGCGTCCAGTACGTTGAGGCCCTGCCGCGTCATGCCGCCGGGGCTGGCGACCCGGTCGGCCAGGATTGCCGGGCTGTCGCCGGCATGGGCGCTGGCGCGCGCCGCCATATTGGCCGAACCCTGCACGGTCGCCAGCGCCATGCGGGCGGCCTGATCCGCGGGTATGCCGATCGCCTCCCCCGCGCGGGCCAGCGCATCGGCAAAGCGGAAGAGGAAAGCGGGGCCGCAGCCAGACAGCGCCGTCACCTGATTGAACAAAGATTCGTCCGCGATCCATTCGGCAAGGCCCAGAGGCTGAATGAGCGCTTCGACGTCCGCCTTGCCCGTTTGCCCCGTCGTCGCATCGGTGAAGAGCGCCGTCACGCCCTCCCCCAACCCTACCGGCAGATTGGGCATGGCGCGCACGATGTCCCGCGCAGCCGGGAAACGAGCGCGAAGATCGGCCAATGTGGTGCCGGCCAGGATTGAGATGATCGGGGTATCGGCGCGGCACAGCGGCGCCAGCGCAGCCGCCACATCGGCGATCTGATAGGGCTTCATGCCCAGCAGCACCGTCGTTCCGGCCGGCAAGGCGGACGGATAATCGGTGATGACCGTGACACCATCCGCCACCGGCCGGCCGCTGGGGCGCAGCACGGTGACACGCGCGGGATCAAGGCCGCAGTCGAGCCAGCGCGACAACATCTGCCCCGCCATATTGCCGCAGCCGATGAGGAACAGATGATCGGGCCAGCGCATCGACGGGATCGGGGTCATGGGATCAGGCCTCGCCGCGCGTTTCGATGAGGCTGGCGGAAATCGCTTCCGTCGGGGTCTTGCCGCCCCAGAGGACGAACTGGAACACCGGGTAGAAGCGCTCGCATTCGTCGATCGCGGTTTCGACCAGCAACTGCGCCTGATCGAGCGTCAGCGTGCCGCCCGCGCCCAGCAGAGCGCCATGGCGGAACAGCACGATGCCGCTGGAGGACCAGAGTTCGAAATGGCCGATCCAGAGCTGTTCGTTGATCAGGCCCAGCGTTTCATAGACGGCGGCGCGCTTGTCCTCCGCCACGCGAATGTCGGGCATGGCCAGAAGCTGAAGCACCTGATCCTCGTCGCGCCAGATGCCGCGCAACTCATATTGCGCCCACGACCCTTGGGTGTTCGCGACAATCTCATCCTCGCCGACCTGATCGTAGCTCCAGCCATGTGCCTCGAAAAAGGCGGCCAGCATATCGATCGGGGCGGCTTCCTGGCCGCCATGTTCAAATTCGTCGCTATCCATCATCGGCGCGCCTTATCACCGCATGCGGCGAAAGGACAGTCGGGATCAGTCCGCAGACTTTGCCCCGTCCGATGCCTTCTTGCTCGCCTTGACGCTTTTGGTCACGGGTTCGCCAGCCTTGCCTTCCAGCGCATCGAGGCGCGCCTTGAGCAGTTCCACCTCTTCGCGCGCGGCGGCGGCCAGCGCCTTGACCGTGTCAAATTCCTCGCGCGACACGAAGTCCATGCCGCCGATCCAGTCCTTGGCGCGTTCCCGCGCGTTGGATTCAAATTCGCGCGTCATGCCCGCCACGGTCCCGGCAGCGCCGTTCACCAGCTTGGCCAGATCGTCGAAAAAGCGGTTTTCGCTCTGCATTGCCTTATCCTTGCTGCGGCGCGCGCGGTGCGCGCCCGAAATTCATATCTGGGTTCTGAGCGCAGGCGCGACAAGGGTGGCCGCTTCCGGGTTCAGTCGGCCGATCTCATAGGTGAGGAAGGACGCAAAGGCCAGCCAGAGGAGATAGGGCACAAGCAACATGCCGGCAAAGCGCCGGATGCGCCAGAAGAGCAGCGTGGTGATCCCCGCGACGACGACCAGCGCAAGGATCAGCCCCAGCGCGCTGCCGACCTGATGCGCACGGAAGAACAAGGGCGACCAGGCCAGATTCATCAGCAGCTGAATCAGGAAAAGAGCGATCGCAGCGCCCCGCCCCTTCGCCCCGCGCGCATGCAGCACAATGGCGAAGGCCAGCGCCATCAGGATATAGAGAATGGTCCAGGCAAGGCCGAAGGCCCAGCCCGGCGGCATCAGCGCCGGCTTTTCCAGCGCGTCGAACCAGCGATTGCCATATCCGCTATTGGCGAGCTTTCCCGACAGGAACCCCAAAGCAACGACGGTGGGAACGGTGAAGAGCGCCCATCGCAGATAGGCAAGACGCAACTGACCCTGGGACGCAATCTGGTTCATCGACAGCAACAACCCCCGCGCATGCCACTACTCGGCCGGTTCGGGCGAATCTTTCAGCGCCGAATCCAGCTTGCGGCCAACGGTTTGCGGAGAAAGCGTCCGCTTGGCAACGCGCGAATAGAAGATTGGAATGAGGAACAATGTGATGAGCGTCGCCAGGCTGACGCCAAACACCACCACTACGCCGATCGAGTGGCGCGCCGCCGCCCCTGCCCCACCCCGGATGACCAGCGGCACCGCGCCGATCACGGTCGCGATCGAGGTCATCAGGATCGGACGCAATCGCCGCTTTGCAGCCTCACGAATGGCCTGGGCAATCTCCATGCCCTCGTCGCGCAGCTGGTTGGCGAACTCGACAATCAGGATGCCATTCTTGGCGGCAAGGCCGACCAGCATGACGATGCCGATCTGGCTGTAGAGATTGACCGATCCGCCGGTGATCGCCAGCCCCAGCGCCCCGCCGGCCACCGCCAGCGGCACGGTGGCGATGATGACGGCGGGATGGATGAAGCTTTCAAACTGCGCGGCGAGCAACAGATAGACGATCAGGATGGTGAGGCCGAAGACCAGCCAGATTGCCCCGCCGGTTTCGCGCAAGGACTGGCTTTCGCCGCGATAGCCGATTGCCAGCACTTCGGGCGACTGGCGCGCCTGATCCTCCAGGAAGGACAGCGCCTCGCCCAGCGAGGTGCCGGGCGCCAGCCCTGCGCTCAGGGTAATGGCGCGCAGCTTGTTGAAGCGGTTGAGCTGACGCGGCCCGGCGACTTCGCGGACCGTGACCAGCGCGGACAGCGGCACCAGCGCGCCGGTGCGGCTGCGCACATTGATCCGCTCCAGATCGGCGACCGTTCGGCGGCCTTCATTTTCCGCCTGCACCAGCACGCGATATTCCTCGCCCCGATCGACATAGGTGGTCACGCGGCGCGACCCCAGCAGGCTTTGCAGCGCCTGACTGACTTCATTGACCGACACGCCCAGATCGCCCGCGCGCGCCAGATCGGTCTCGATCCGCATCTGCGGCTTGCTTTCCTTATAATCGCTGTCGAGGTTGATGAGGCCCGGATAGCTGGCCGCCGCGGTCATGATCCGGTCGCGCGCCGCCATCAATCCTTCATAGGTGGAGCCGGCCAGCACGATATTGACCGGCAGCCCGCGCCCGCGCCCCAGCCCCGATCGCGGCGCGACATTGCCGCGCACGCCGGGCTGGTCGGCAATCACCTTGTTGACGATGTCGGCGACCTGCGCCGTGGTGATGGTGCGGTCTTCCCACGGACGCAGGAAGGCGATGACGTTGCCGCTGTTGAAATCGTCGGTCGTGCCAAAGCCCGCCGGAGTGCGGATCACCAAATTCTGAAGCGTTCCATCCTTGCGCAGGAAGGCGAGATCATCCTCGATCTTCTTCATATAGGCCATCATCCGGTCGAAACCGGTGCCTTCGGGCGCGTTGATCTGGCCTTCGACCACGCCGGTATCCTCGGCCGGGGCCAGTTCGCTGGGCAGGCGGGTGAAGAGGAAGCCCGCCACGCCCAGGAACAGCAGCACGCCCAGCAGCGGCAACAGCGGTTTGCGCAGCGCGCCGTCGAGCCAGCGGGCATAGCCGCCTTCGATCTGCTGGAAACGGGCGTCGATCCAATGGGCCAACCGGCCGCGCTCGGCGGTCCTGAGCAGCTTGGAACAGAGCATCGGTGCCAGACTGAGCGAAATGAAGCCGGAAAAGGCGATGGCCGCGATCATCGCAATGGCGAGTTCGCGGAACAGCAGGCCGGTCTGCCCGGCCAGGAACATCACCGGCACGAACACCGCGCACACGACCAGCGTGGTGGAGATGATGGCGAAGCCCACCTGCCGCGATCCAAGATAGGCCGCGACCAGCGGATCATCCCCCTGTTCGACCCGGTGATAGACATTTTCCAGCACCACGATCGCGTCATCGAC
Source organism: Sphingobium rhizovicinum (assembly GCF_042647625.1). Classification (NCBI taxonomy): domain Bacteria; kingdom Pseudomonadati; phylum Pseudomonadota; class Alphaproteobacteria; order Sphingomonadales; family Sphingobiaceae; genus Sphingobium; species Sphingobium rhizovicinum. The sequence continues at coordinate 2,775,654 of NZ_JBHRVU010000004.1, forward strand.
CACCAGACCGATGGCGAGCACGAAGGCGAGCAAGGTCAGCAGGTTGATCGACAGGCCCATCAGCCACATGACGGCGCAGGTCGCAAGCAGGCAGATAGGCACGGTGACAGCCGGCACGATGGTCGCGCGCACCGACCCCAGGAACAGGAAGATGACCAGGATGACGAGCAGCGCGGCTTCGATCAGCGTGTCATAGACATTGTCGATCGCGCGTTCGATGAACAGGGATTCGTCGGTGCCGATAGCGACGCGCATCCCCTTGGGCAGGGTCGGCTCCAGTTCCTTGATCAGCGCCTTGGCCTTTTGCGCGACCTCCAGCGTGTTCGCGCCCGACTGGCGGATGATGCCGATGCCGATCGCCGTGCCCTGATTGGAGCGGAAGCTGGTATAGGGATTTTCCGCGCCTTCCTCGATCCGCGCGACATCGCCCAGCCGGATCTGATAGCCATCGGCGCCGCGGCCGACCACCAGTCGAGAAAACTGGTCAGGCGTGGCGAAGGAGCGCTCAACGCGCAGCGTCTGGTTCTGATCCTTCGATTCAAAGCGGCCGGCGGGCAGTTCGACATTCTGGCTGCGCAGCGCGGCTTCCACATCGGCCGGGGTCATGCCGAAGGCGGCGAGCTTTTCCGCGTTGAACCAGATGCGGGTCGACGGGCGGGCTTCGCCGCCGATATTGACGCGCGCCACACCGTCAATCGCGGCGAACCGATCGACGACATTGCGGTCCAGATAGTCGCTGATGCGGATCGGCGACCAGCCCGGCCGGGAAAAGGCGAGGAAGAGGATGGCGCGCGCATCGGAATCGACCTTGCGGATTTCGGGCGCCAGCGCGTCTTCCGGCAAATCCTCCACCACCGAGCCGACACGATCGCGCACATCATTGGCGGCGGTGTCGACATCGCGCGACGGATTAAATTCGATGTTGATGCGCGAGGTGCCGTCCTGCGAGGTGGAGGTGATCGTTTCGATCCCCTGCACGCCCGCAACCGCATCTTCGATCAACTGGGTGATGCGCGTTTCCACGACCGAAGCGGCCGCCCCGGTATAGGTGGTTTCGACCGACACGATCGGCGGATCGACATCAGGATATTCGCGGACCGACAAGCTGAGATAGCCGACGAGGCCGACGATGCACATCAGCACCGCGACGACCGCGGCGAAGACCGGACGGCGGACCGAAAGATCGGAAAGCTGCATCGTCCTAGCCTTAGCCGCCAGTCTTGGCGGGCTTGTCGCCGGCCAGCCGCACCGTCATGCCGTCGGTCAGCTTGACCACGCCTTCGGTCACGATCTTCTGTCCGGGCTTCAGCCCGCCGGTGATTTCGACCAGCCCATTCTGACGGATGCCGGTGTCGACCTTGACCCGCTTGGCCGTGTGATCCTCCAGCAGGAAGACGAAGCGTTCCTCGCCATCGCCGACCAGCGCCAGTTCGGGCACAGCCAGGGACTGGCGCTGGCGCGACAGGATGCTGACCGTCAGCAGCATGCCGGGCTTAAGCGCCTTGTCCGGGTTAGGCAGGATGGCGCGCACCCGGATCGCGCGGGTGGCGGGATCGATCACCGGATCGATGGTCGCAATGGTGCCGTTGAATGGGCGATCGGGCCAGGCGGCGGACACGGCCCGGATCGGCATGCCTTCCCGCACCAACGACAGGCGGGTTTCGGGGATGGTGAAATCCAGCTTGATCCGGCTGATGTCGCTGACCGTGGCGATGGCAGTCCCAGCGGTGACGATCGCGCCGGGCGATACGGTGCGCAGCGACACCCAGCCGGCGAAGGGCGCACGGATGATGCGATCCCCGATCGAGGCGCGGGCAAGATCTGCGTTAGCGCGCGCGGCATTGGCGAGCGCCGTCTGTTGCTCCAGCGTGGCGCCGGTGGCGAAGCCGCGGGTCTTCAACGCCTGAATGCGCTGAAGCTGCTGGTTCGCCTGCAATGCCGATGCTTCGGCCGAGGCGAGTTCGGCCCGTTCCTGTCCGACCGCGAGCGTGGCGATGACCTGCCCCTTCGCCACATAGCCGCCATCGGCGAAGTTGAGCGCGGTAATGCGTTCGGTGACGGGTGCGGAGAGCACCACCTGTTCATTGGCGAGCGCCGTGCCGACCGCCTCCACATTGTCGGTGAAGGCTTGGACGGCGACCGGCTGCACCTCGACCAGGGGGACGGCGCGCGGCTTCTTTTCCTTCTGACCGCCGCAACCGGCAAGACCGAGGGCAATCAGGGGGGCGATCAGGGTGATGGGCAGGACAGAACGCATGACGGAGGGCTTACGGGCCTTTTCGAGCGACGCAATTCGGGTTGCGCCAATGCTTATGACAGTAGCTGCGGGAACGAACATACGTCCATTATCCACCAAGCCGGGCGTAGAGGAGAAATTCGACATTGCCCTGCGGCCCGGTAATCGGGCTTTGCGTCAGGCCGGAGACGGTCCAGCCCTGTTCGCGCACCCAAGCCTGCACTTCGGCGCAGACACGGTCATGAACGGCGGCGTCGCGCACCACGCCATTTTTGCCGACTTCCTCCCGCCGCGCCTCAAACTGCGGCTTGATGAGGGCGAGAAGGTGCGCACCGGCTCTGGCGAAGGAGAGCGGCTTTTCCAGCACCTTGGCGAGGCTGATGAAGCTGGCGTCGCATACGATGATGTCGATGGGTTCGGGAATATGCGCGTCAGTGAGGATGCGGGCGCTGGTCTGTTCATGGACGATGACCCGGTCGTCGGAGCGCAATTTCCAGGCGAGCTGGTTGGTGCCGCTGTCCACCGCATAGACCTTCGCCGCGCCATTGGTCAGCAGCACATCGGTAAAGCCGCCGGTCGACGAGCCAACGTCGATGGCGACGAATCCGGTGACGTCGATGGCAAATGCCTCGATCCCATGGGCGAGTTTGATGCCGCCGCGCGAAACCCAGGGATGGTCGCGGCCGCGCACGTCGAGATCGGCATCGGAAGGCACTTGCTGCCCGGCCTTTTCCACCTTCTTGTCGCCCAGATAGACGAGGCCGGCCAGGATCAGCGCCTGCGCGCGGGCGCGGCTTTCGGCAAGACCATTGTCAACGAGCAACTGATCGGCGCGCAGCTTGGCCATCAGCGCACCAGTCCGGCGAGGGTGGCAGGGGTCAACAATTGCGGCAAGGTCTGGGCCTCCTTGCCCGGTGCATACCATAGATAGAGGGGAACGCCCGAACGGCCCTGACTTTCAAGGAAGCGGGTGATGGCGGGATCGGCATTGGTCCAGTCGCCGACCATCACCGTGACGCCCGCCTTGTCGAAGGCGGCGCGGGTTTCGGCGCGGTCAATGGCGGCGGCTTCGTTCGCCTTGCAGGTCAGGCACCAGTCGGCGGTGAAATAGAGGAAGACGGGTTTGCCGGCGGCGCGCAGGTCGGCGAGGCGTGCGACATCGAAGTGGACAGTTGTTTCGCTGTTTGCAGCGGCGGCGGGCGCGCGGGTCGGCAGGGCGAGACTGGCGCCGGCGAACAGGGCGATGGCGAGCAGACCGGCGATCAGGCCGCCGCCTTTGCCCAGCCGCTGGCGGCCGCCCAGACCCCAGAGCATCAGCGCCAGCAGCAGGGCTGCGCCAAGGCCGATGGTCATGCCGGAAACGCCGCGCTGCTGGCCGAGCAGCCAGGCGAGGCCAAGGGCGGTGAGGAACATCGGGATGGACAGGATTTTCTGGATGCGGCCCATCCATGCCCCCGGTTTTGGCAATCGTTTGCGAAGGGCCGGCAGATAGGCGAGCAACAGGAAGGGCAGCGCGAGGCCGAGGCCGAGGCCCGCGAAGACGGCCAATGCGGCGGGCAAGGGCAGCAGCAGCGCCGCGCCCATGGCCGCCGCCATGAAGGGACCAGTACAAGGTGTCGCAACGAAAGCGACCAGTGCGCCGGTCCAGAAGGAGCCGGCCACGCCGCCCTTGCCCGCCAGACCTTCGCCGCCGCCATAGGCGCGCAGATCGAACAGGCCGGCAAGGTTGAAGGCGATGGCCGTCACCAGCAGCAACAGGCCCAGGATGATGCGCGGATCCTGCAACTGGAAGGCCCAGCCGACCGCGCTGCCCGCCGCGCGCAGGGCCAGCAGTGCGCCGCCCAGCGCCATGCAGGCGAGGATGACGCCCAGCGTATAGGCGATCGCTTCGCGGCGGACGGCGCGCTCGTCCCCGCCCGCCTTCGCCAGACTCATGGCTTTCAGGCCCAGGATCGGGAAGACGCAAGGCATGATGTTAAGCAGCAGGCCGCCGAGCAGCGCGCCGCCCAGTGCTGCAAAGATGGCGCTCCACCGGCCATCGCCCCCGGCCGCCGGATCGACGACGCCGGGCGCGGCGGTCAGCAGGAAGCCGACATGGTCGCCGGTGCGCAACACCGCCTGCACCGGCCCGCCTTTGCCTTCGCCCGCCTGCGTTTCGATCAGCAGCCGGTCGCCGTCGCGCGTCACCTTTTGCGGGGCGGCATAGCGGGCCAGCCCTTCGGCGAGCGGGAAGAGGTGAACATCGCTGGCCTGCGCGCTGGCGGGGAATGGCACGGACAGACGCAGGATGCCGTCCTTGACGGCATAGCTGGCCTGCGATCCCAGCGGGCGGGGCAGATGCGTGCGCCAGCCATCGAACCGGGCGCGATCCGCCGGTGCGACCATGCCGTCGCCCGCGATGAGGTCCAGCGCCAGTTCGCCATTTTGCGGCACGCAAATCTTGTCGGTGCAGGCCAGCCACTGCGCCTTCGCCCGTACCGGCAGATGGGTGCCCGGCGCAACATCCGCCGCGACCTTGAGGTCCGCCAGCACGGCATAGGGGCCTTCATAGACATGGTTCATCAGGCCCGAAATCAGCAGCGTTTCGGGCACCGGATAGCGCAGCGCGCCGATGGTCACGCCCTTTGGCAGGGTCCAGTCGACGCTCATGCCAAGCCCCGCGTCGCCGGGATTTTCCCAATAGCCGTGCCAGCCGGCCTGCGGCGTCATGGCGAAGGCGATGGTCGTGCCCTCGCCGGCTTTGGGCGCGCCGCTTTCGGCCGCCAGAACGGCCGCGATATGCGCGTTGCCGCCGCCAAAAGCGGTTTGCGCCTTTGCGTTGGACGCCCCCGCCAACAGGGCGAGCGTCATCATTATGACTTGAAAAATCCGCATCGGGCCTCTGGTCGGGTGGATGCATGGGGGCTAGGTCGGTCCCTATCCGCCGTCAAGGCATGAGAAGGTTGTACATATGTTCAAAAGAGTCGCCGCCGCCCTGTTGCTCGCCACCGCGCTGGCCCCGGTCATGCCAGTCATGGCGCAAAGCCCCGCCCCGACAGCGGCCACGCCGACCACCGTTCCTGCCTCAGCGCCCAAGCTGATCGTCGCGATCAGCGTCGACCAGTTTTCCGCCGACCTGTTCAGCGAATATCGCCAATATTATACTGGCGGCCTCAAGCGCCTGACCAGCGAAGGCGCGGTCTTCCCGCGCGGCTATCAGAGCCATGCCGCGACCGAAACCTGCCCCGGCCATTCGACCATCCTGACCGGCAGCCGCCCGTCGCGCACCGGCATCATCGCCAACACCTGGTTCGATCTGGACACCAAGCGCGAGGACAAGGCGGTCTATTGCGCCGAGGATGAAAGCCAGCCGGGCACCAACAGCAATGACTATGTCGCGTCGCCCCTGCATTTGAAGGTGCCGACGCTGGGCGGCCGGATGAAGATCGCCAACCCCGCCACCCGCGTCGTATCGGTCGCGGGCAAGGACCGCGCCGTCATCATGATGGGCGGGCCGACCGCCGACCAGAGCTGGTGGCTGACGCCCAAGGGCTATGTCAGTTACAAAGGCATTGCGACTCCGCCGCTGGTCGCCAGGGTGAACGAGCAACTGGCCGCCCGCCTGGCCCAGCCCAATCCGGGCTTCGAACTGCCGCCGCAATGCGCGGCGAAGGATTTCGCGGTCAATATCGGCGCTGGGCAAACCGTGGGCAACGGCCGCTTCGCGCGCGACGCCGGCGATTTCAAGAAGTTCCGCGCCTCGCCGGAACAGGATGCGCTGACGCTGGTGCTGGCCGCCGGCGCGATCGAAAGCATGGGCCTTGGCAAGCAGGCGCAGACCGACATCATTTCGATCGGCCTGTCGGCGACCGACTATGTCGGCCACACTTATGGCACCGAAGGCACCGAAAGCTGCATCCAGGTCGACCGGCTCGATACCGAACTGGGCGCGTTTTTCGATAAGCTGGACAAGGACGGCATCGATTATGTCGTGGTGCTGACCGCCGACCATGGCGGCCACGACCTGCCCGAACGGCATCAGGAAAATGCCATGCCGATGGAGGCCCGCGTCGATGCGGCGCTGACGCCCAAGGCGCTGACCGCCGCGATCGGCGCGAAGACCGGCCTGACCGGCAAGAAGCTGATCTGGGGCGACGGCCCGGCGGGCGATCTCTATTTCGACAAGGGGCTGACCAAGGCCGAACGGGCAAAGGTGGAGGCCGAAACGCTGACGCTGCTGCGCGCCCATCCACAGGTGCAGACCGTCTTCACCAAGGCGGAGATCGCCGCCGCCCCGGCCCCGTCCGGCCCGCCCGAAAGCTGGAGCCTGTTGCAGGAAGCGCGCGCCAGCTTCGATCCCCAGCGGTCGGGCGATTTGCTGCTGCTGCTCAAGCCGCGCGTCATGTCCATTCCCGACGGCACCAAGGGCTATGTCGCGACCCATGGTTCGCCCTGGGACACGGATCGCCGCGTGCCGATCCTGTTCTGGCGCAAGGGCATGCGCCATTTCGAACAGCCGCTGGGCGTGGAAACGGTGGATATTCTGCCCACGCTGGCCGCGCTGATCCATCTGCCCGTGCCGAAGGATCAGATTGACGGGCGCTGTCTGGACCTGATTGCCGGCGCAGGCGATAGCTGCGCGCAGTAAGGATTAGTCGTTCGGGTCGGGCAACGGGGAGCATCGCGCTATCCGTTTCTCGCCCCTTCGACTGGCTCAGGACCAGCGTCGCTCGACGCGAACGGGCTTTGGGCTGGAAACAGCCAGAATCGGCCACCAAACATCCGTTCAGGCTGTGCTTGTCGAAGCCCTGCTCTTTTCTTCTAAACCCTGCGTTTTGAAGAAGAAGTGCAGCCCTTCGACAAGCTCAGGGCGAACGGAGAGTGAGAAGATGGACCGTCCGCTTCCCACCCCTGATCGCCATTAGGCAGACCGATTCGCCGGTGATGTCGCGATAGTGGCCTGTCTGGTTTCGGGCCGGAGAGCAGACCGGGCGAAATCGACCATTTTTGGTCACTTCATCAGATCATCCTCATTCTTGAAACCGGCTACTCTTTTGGATGGCACGTCAGACGCCGAAGACGAAATCTGGTGGATTGCTGAACTTACTCGGATATGCTGGCAACCCATGGATATGACCAAGCATGATCGCGGCTTCCACAAGCTACTCACATATCTCGCGCGAATACCGTCTGTTCGGACCAATGACACTCCTTGGGGTGGCTTCGGTTCAGGAATGAGCGACGCTGGATGGTGGGTGAAGTTCTCGCTGAAGCTTGACCATCATCTCGCATGGAATGCCGTTCAAGAGATCGCTTACGTTCTCAACGAGTTGTCACTTTCCGAACGGTTGCCGACGGTGTTCAAGCCCGTGTCCCCGCCGCCATACTTAAACGGCGGCCCGCGAGATTACCTCGGATGGGTAATCGAATGCCAAGATCGCGACACGAGGCCCGGAACCATCGCAGACTGGATGGAGAGCAGGTTGCCAAACCCAGTCGAAGACGAAGCGGCTTGGCCAGAGGCCGAATAGAGTGGCGTCCGCAATCGTGCGATCGTTGCCTAATAATTTTTAAGGCGCAGCGTCAGCTATCGCCGTTCATCTCTCCAAAACCAGACTGTCGCCTTACCACCCCTGTCCGCCACGCCCCTTTTCTCTCAGATATTCTCGCCAATGCCGTCGGTGCTTTCCAGCAGGGCGTGGACGCGGTGGGGGGCGGAGACTTCGACGCGGCTTGTGACCTCATAATGCGCCTTGGCCTGACGCACGTTGGAGTCGGCCGGCACGCTGTCCGTCAGCCAGACATTGCCGCCGATGACCGATCGGCTGCCCACGATGATCCGGCCCAGCACCGTCGCCCCGGCATAGATGACCACATCATCCTCGATGATCGGATGGCGGGGCAGCGATTTTTCCAGATGCCCCTTCTCATCCGCCGGGAAGCTGCGCGCACCCAGCGTCACGCCCTGGTACAGGCGCACGCGATGGCCCACGATCGCGGTTTCGCCGATGACGACGCCGGTGCCATGATCGATGAAGAAGGACTGGCCGATGGTCGCGCCGGGATGAATGTCGATCCCGGTCTTGCCATGGGCGATTTCGGAGATGATCCGCGCCACCAGCGGCGCGCCCAGTTCATAGAGGCGATGCGCCAGCCGGTGATGGATGATCGCCAGCATGGAGGGATAGCAGATCAGCACTTCATCGACGCTGCGCGCGGCCGGATCGCCCAGGAAGGCGGCGTCGACATCCGTATCCAGCAATTCGCGCAGCCCCGGCAGGCTCTGGGCAAAGCCGCCGATGATGCGGGCCGCCTCCCGATCCACCACGGCGGCCGGTTCATCCTTCAGCGCATAGATGAGTTCGAGCCGGATCTGGCCGTAGAGGCGGCTGAGCACGGTCTGGAGCGTTTCCGCGACGAAGGCGTCCTCATTGTGAAGCCGCACGAAGCTGGGGCCAAGGCGCAGCGGGAAGAGCGCGCCGCATAAGGACTGCATGATCTTCGCCAGATTGGCGCGCGAGGGAAAACCCTCCGCACCATATTCGGCATGATGCTGCTGCGCCTGACGCCAGCGCGCGCGCGCCGCGCTCAGATCCGCGACCAGCTGATCCAGGTCCCAATATCCTTCAACCCCGCGCCCTTCGATGCTGCGATCGTCTTCCGGTCCGTCTGCGCTCATATTCGCCTCATGCCTTTATGCAGACGGCATAGCGTGCGGGCGGGGAGCGCGATAAACGAGTTTTGCTTGGGGTCGGACGGTTTTTCTTTTAGCCGCGACCGACCGATCGCGGCAGATGGAGGCAGATTTCCGCGCGCAGCCCACCTTCGGGCCGGTTCGCCAGCGTCAACTGGCCGCCTTCCGCCGCCACCGCCTTTTGCACGATGGCCAGCCCCAGCCCCAGGCCGCGCGTATTGCGCTGGCGCGCATCGTCGAGCCGGGAAAAGGGCCGCAGCACCTCCTCCAGCCGTTCGCGCGGGATGCCGGGGCCATCATCATCGACCCGGATCAGCACCTCATGCCCCTTGCGCTGCACCGAGACACGGGCGCGCTGGCCATAATGGAGCGCATTTTCGATGAGGTTACGGACCGCACGGCGCAGGGAGAGGCTGCGCACGTCCATTTCCAGATGATCCGCCCCATCATAGGTCACATCGTCGCCATGATCCTGAAATGCGTCGACCACGGTGGCGATGCTGACGGCAATATCCGTGCGCACCGGCGGCTCCGGGTCTTTCTCTCCTCCCAGAAAGGCGAGCAGCGATTCCAGCATCGACCCCATTTCCTCCAGGTCGCCGGCCATCGCCTGCTGCACTTCATCATCCTTCACCATTTCCAGCCGCAATTGCAGCCGGGCGAGCGGCGTGCGCAGATCATGGCCGACCGCCGCCAGCGTTTCCGTCCGCTCGTCGATCAGGCGATGGATGCGCGCCTGCATGGCATTGAAGGCGGTGATGAGGTTGCGCACATCATTGGTGCCGGCTTCGGGCACGACCACTTCGGAGCCGCGCCCGATCTTGTGCGTGGCGTGGGTGAGATCGCGCAGCGGCGCCAGCGTCTGGCGGATGAGCAGCCACCCCGCGATCAGCAATGCGATGACCGGGATCAGCGCCAGCCCCATGCGCCCAAGGGCAAAGGCCCATTTGCCGCCGCTATTGTGCATGGCGAAATAGAGCGAGCTGCCGTCGCTCAGCCGAAGGCCGCCGTTGATTTCAGCCGGGCGGGCGGGATTCAGCCGCAACCAGAGGCTCGACTTTTCGAGGCTGGGCTCCCAGACCACCACCTGCCGTCGCATCCGCTCCAGTTCGGGCGACAATTGCTGCGGCGGCGGCGCGGAGGGCGACCAGTGCACGTCATAGCGGTCGGTCGTCAGTTGCAGGCTCAGGGCCGGCCGTTCGGGGGCCGGCTGTTCGATCAGCAGCTTGCGCGCGATGACCAGATGTTCGGCCAGACGCCGCGCTTCATCTTCTTGCAGGGAAAGCTGGCTGGTCCGTTCATAGATCAGCGCGCCGATCGCAAATTCCAGCGTAACCGTCAGCAGCAGGATCGCGGACAGCCGGCCCAGCAGCCCCAGCGATCCCCTGACATGCCGCCTCAAGCGCGGCTGACCTCTGCATTGAACATATAGCCAACGCCGCGGACGGTGGTGATCGGCGCGGCCTTGTCCGACGTGGTGAGCTTGCGGCGCAGGCGGCTGACGAGCACGTCGATGCTGCGGTCGGAGCTGTCGCCCATGCGGGTACGCGACAGTTCGATCAGCCGTTCGCGCGCGATGACCCGCTGCGGATGGCTGAGGAAGGAGCCGAGCAGATCAAACTCCGCGCCGGTCAGGTCGACGATCGCGCCAGTGGGAGAGCGCAGTTCGCGGCGGGGGAAGTTGACGCTCCAGCCGTCGAAATGGGCTTCGCTTTCGCGATGTTCGTCCGGGCCGCGCTCCACGCCGACGCGGCGCAGGATCGCGCGGATGCGGGCAATCAGCTCGCGCGTGCCGAACGGCTTTGGCAAATAATCGTCCGCGCCCAGCTCCAGCCCGACGATGCGATCCGTTTCGCTGCCCTTGGCGCTGATGAAGATGATGGGAACGTCGCTCTTGCGGCGGATCTGGCGGCACAGGTCAATGCCGTTGGTGCCCGGCAGCATGACGTCCAGCACGACCAGGTCCACCGGGCCGGCGTCGAAGGCCACCCACATTTCCGGCCCGGAAGAGGCCGGGCGAACCAGATAACCATGTTCCTGGAGCGCGCGGGCGGTGAGCGTGCGCAGCGGCGGATCGTCTTCAACGAGGATGATCGACGGGGCGGTCATGAGGTCGGCAGCAGGACGATTATCATGCTGCGGAGATAGGGCCGGCCATATCGGGGGTCAACCATGGCGGCGGGCGGAAAGCCATGATCGCGACTGTAGCAACAATTTGTCACGGCAGGGAAAAGCGCCGGCCCGTCACGAGGATGGGCCGGCGCCTGTCAGGATCAGAAAGCGGCCGAGAGCGAGAAGACCACCTGGCTGCCGACGATCGACTTGCCGGCATTGTCAGCGTCCGCAACCGACAGGTTCGGGCGCAGATAGGTCTGCTCGACGCGAGCGATGTCGGTGTCGACATAGGCGACGCCCAGCGTGAGCGGCGTGCCGGGGATGGCGAAGTCGGCGCCGACCATCCAGTCGAGATATTTGCCGGTCGGCGCAACCGAGGTGCCGTTCGGACCAAGGCCGCTATTGCCCTTCGACCAGCCCAGATGCGCCTTCAGGCTGACCGGGGTGTTCGGGATGGCGCCGCTGACGTCGCTCCAGATGTAGAAATTGTCATTCTTCTTGCCCGGAGCGTCGGGAATGCCGGTCGCATAGCTGTCGGCGCTGTTATACCATTTGCCCAGCGCCTGCTGCTTGGGCGCATAGGCGACGCCCAGCAGACCCTTGACCGGCCCCAACTGGCTCGACAGCTTGACATAGGGTTCGGCGAAATCGGTTTCATCCGCGCCCGAAGGGTACATGTACCAGGTCAGGCCGACGTCCAGCGTCGTCGTTTCGTTCAGCGGAACAGCATAGCCGGCGAACAGATCGAGTTCGATGCCAGCGCCGCCGAAGGTGCCCCAGCCCGCGAGGTTGGATGCCCAGGTGCCGACATAGGCGCCGCTTTCATGGGTTGCGGTAATGCCGCCCTGAACGGCCATAGCCTTGTCCGACTGCGACACGCCACGGAAGCGATAGTCGGACACAAGGCCGACGCTGCCGGAAACGGTGACGGGGCTGGCGGGCTCTTCCTGAGCGAAAGCCGGCGCGGCGCTCATCAGCGCGAGGGCGGCACAGGCGATTTGATACTTCATGAACATTCCCCTTTAGGTTGGAATGTTCCGTCCTGCATCCGCAGCGGCTCGAAGATCTTTGGATCATCGTCTCCAATACCGGCGGATGACCTTCAACTATTCGCTGGCGGCGGACGCGCAAACCGCTTTTACCGCACCTGCGAAAGGATCAGGCATGTTGTGCCATGGGGAACACGGTTCTTTGCTGTAAGAGCAATATATATTGCTATTATATTTCTGAATTGAAAACGGACAAAGAAGAACCGCCGTGCCGGGGGGATGGCACGGCGGTTCGGGATGCCGCCTGAACGGGAGGGGGAGATGTCAGGCGACGAGCTGGCGCATCCGTCCGGTCGCACCGAACAGTTCGACCGGCGCGCCTGCACCACGGCGACGATCGACCCATTCACGCAGCATTTCCGCGCAGGTATGGTCGATATGGCCCAGACGCTCGACATTCAGGATAACGAGTCCGGCGGCTGGCAGCGATTCGAGCTTTGCCGACAATCTGGGCAGGCTGAGGAAGGTCGCCGTACCGCGCAGCGCCACTTCATGCGCATCGCCGCGATTTTCTTCCTCGACCTTCAGGCGCAGCTTGCTGGCATGGGGCAACAGTTCCAGCATCGACAGGCCGATGCCCACCAGCACGCCGGTCAGCAGGTCGGTCGCCACCACGCAAATCAAAGTCGCCGCCCACACCACGGCCGGAAGCGGGCCATAAAGGTTGAAGAGATGCTTGACGTGCGCCAGGCTGACCAGACGGACGCCGGTGATGACAAGGATGCCGGCCAGCGCCGCCATCGGGATTTCCCGCAGCAGCCAGGGCAGCAGGGCGACGAAGCCCAATATCCAGACGCCATGCAGGATCGCCGACAGGCGCGTCTTGGCGCCGGCCTGAACATTGGCCGAGGAGCGGACGATGACGCCGGTCATCGGCAGCGCGCCGGCAAAGCCGCAGAGCAGATTGCCCACGCCCTGCGCGCTGAGTTCCCGGTTATAGTTGGTGCGCACGCCATCATGCATGCGATCGACCGCCGCCGCCGACAGCAGGGTTTCCGCGCTGGCGATGAAGGCGATGGCGATGGCGGTGGTGATGATGGTGGGGTTCATCAACTGGGCGAGCAGCCCCTGTTCGGGCAGGCTGACCGCCGCAACGATCGATTCCGGCACCGCCACGCGCGCGACCGGCAGGCCGAGCGAGAAAGCCACGATCGTCGCCAGCAGCACGCCGACCAGCGCGCCGGGCACCAGCTTCATTGATGCGGGGCGGAATTTTTCCCAGCCCAGCATGCCGAAGATGGTGACGAGGCCAACCGCAAAGGCCGTGGCGGCGCCGCCGTTCGACAGGCCCAGAATCTGGCCGGGCATCGCGATCAGATTGTGCAGGCCGCTCGACAGGGGCTTGTCATCGAACAGCACATGGAACTGGCCGACGACGATCAGCACGCCGATGCCCGCGAGCATGCCATGCACGACCGCAGGCGAAATGGCGCGGAACCAGCCGCCGACCCGCAACAGACCGGCGACCACCTGGATCGCACCGGCCAGAATCAGGATCGGGCCGAGGGCGGACAGCCCCTGTTCGCGCACGATTTCAAAAACGATGACCGCCAGACCTGCGGCCGGACCGCTGACCTGCAACGGCGAACCCGCCAGCAGGCCGACGACGATGCCGCCGATGATGCCGGTGATCAGGCCCTTTTCCGGCGGCACGCCGGAGGCCACAGCAATGCCCATGCAGAGCGGCATGGCCACCAGAAACACGACGATCGACGCCGTGAAGTCGCGGCTGAAATTGCCGCCGGAAAGAGCCTTCAACATGATTTACTCCGCCGCCTGGGCATAGACCGCTGCGCCGGCGAGGCGACGGCCGTGGGGGAGCGCGACCGGCATGGGTTCGCCTTCACGCATCGGTGCGAACTGGCCGGTCTCGCCGTCCAGACCCAGCACCTGCCCGGCGTGAATGTCGACATACCAGCCATGCAGCGCGATTTCGCCACGGGCGATGCCCGAAGCCACCGACGGATGGGTGCGCAGATGCGCCAGCTGAACGACGACATTTTCCAGCGCCATGTTGCGCAGCTTGTCGGCCGCTTCCAGATCGGTCGGATAATTGTCGCTGCACACCTTCTGCGCGGCATGGCTGTGGCGCAGCCAGGCGGCGACATTGGGCATGGCGGTCAGGTCGGCGTTGGTGGCCAGCGCCTTCATCGCGCCGCAGTCGCTATGACCGCACACGATGATGTCGCGCACGCCCAGCACCATGACGGCATATTCGACCGTGGCGGTCACGCCGCCAAGCTGGCTGTCATGCGGGGGGACGATATTGCCGGCGTTGCGGCACACGAACAGGTCGCCGGGCGCAGCCTGCATGATCTGTTCGGGCACGATGCGCGAGTCGGCGCAGCTGATCATCAGCGCCTTGGGGCTTTGGCCATGGTTGGCCAGCTGATTGTACAGCGTGCTTTCGCTGGGGTAGACCTTGGTTTCAAAGTCGAAAACGCGGCCGAGTAGCTCGTTCATGGAGTCTATCCTCTTCTTCAAATGCTTTCCGGCCAGGGGGCGGACCGGTGTAGTTTGAAGGATAGAGACGCCACTTTGCTGCAACGCAGCGGATTTGTTAAATTATATGTCTGACCGATAAAGAGAGCGGGCGCTGCGCCAAATGGCGGAAAACGGCCATTTGGCGCAGAAAAGGCCGGTTCAGCGCCGGTCCACCACGGCGCTGAACATATATCCGACGCCCCTGACTGTAACAATCGGGGCAGCCCGGCCACTCTCCCCCAGCTTGCGGCGGAGGCGGCTGACGAGCACGTCAATGCTGCGGTCGGACGAGGGCGCGTCCCGCACGCCGGCCAGCTCCATCAGGCGGGCGCGGGCGATCACGGTCTGAGGATGATCGATAAACACCGTCAGCAGCGAAAATTCAGCGGCGGTGAGGTCCACCAGCCCGCCCTGCGGATCGACCACTTCACGCCGGGCGAAATCCACCACCCAGCCATCGAAGATCGCCTGGGTCTGACGGCGCAGGCCCAACGCCCTTTCCCCCCCCCCGGCGCAGCACGGCGCGCAGCCGCGCCGCCAGTTCCCGCGTGGAATAGGGTTTGGCCATATAATCGTCGGCGCCCAGTTCCAGCCCGACCACCCGGTCGACCTCCGAACTATTGGCGCCGACCAGGATGATCGGCACATCGCTGCGTTCGCGCACGTCCCGGCACAGGTCCAGCCCGTCCGATCCGCGCAACGCCGCGTCCAGCACCAGCGCCCCGATCGGCGCGCTGGTCAAAGCGCTGAAAATGTCGTTCGCCGAAACCGCAGGCAGAGCGCGAAATCCGCTCTGTTCCAGATATTCACGGACATTGTGCCGCAAATCCTGCTGGGTTTCGGCGATCAGTACCAGCGGTGGGTTCATCAGCCCTGAATAGTCAGCGCGCGCACGCTGTCCAGTTCATCCACCAGCACGGCGCGGTCCT
Organism: Sphingobium rhizovicinum; assembly: GCF_042647625.1. Lineage (NCBI taxonomy): Bacteria > Pseudomonadati > Pseudomonadota > Alphaproteobacteria > Sphingomonadales > Sphingobiaceae > Sphingobium > Sphingobium rhizovicinum. Next base: position 2,791,140 of record NZ_JBHRVU010000004.1, read on the forward strand.
GCTGCGCGACGGCAACCGCTTCGGCCGCCTTGGCCTGGGCATAGCGCGCGACTTCGGCATTGATCTGGCTGCGCGCAGCGGCGCAGCTGCCGGCATAGCTGCCCGACACCGGCGTGAAGCGATGGATCGCCTTGCCAAAGGCGGGAACGGCGCGCCCCTGTGCGGCGACGGCGCGGTTGACGGTCAGGTCGGCCTGCCAGCGGCACACCGGCACGGCATTGCGGTTGGCGAAGCGCGGTTCGACTTCGCGCAGGCTGACCGACGGCTGGGCATGATAGCTGGCGCTATAGGCCTGCGCACCGTGGCTGATTTCGGTGCTGTGAACGGGGGTGACGGCCGCAGCCATGATGGCGAGCGCCTGCGATGCGATGATAAGGAACATGGGCTACTCCTTCTACGCCCGGACGTCAGCGACCGGGGATTGCGTCGGGTGTAGGTCCGATGAATGTCTGCGTAATGGGCTGGACGTAACAAATCATTGCTGATGCGTGAAAGCAAGGCTCATTGCGCGGCCACCAGTACCGGCACCCGCACCACGCCGGTGAGCCGGGAAATCAGCGCCGAAAGCCACAAGGCGTCGCCGGCTGCACGGTGCCGCACCACGCCCTGCGCGTCGGCATGGGCCACCGCATCGGCGACGCGCTGTTCGTCCGCGCCCTGTTCATCGAACAGGCTGGCGACATGGTCGATGCGGAACGGACTTGCTGCGCCGGCTGCGCTGGCCAGCGTGTCGAGCCAATATTGATCGATCAGACTATCGGCGACCACACGCTGTCCGGCCACCGCCGCAACCAGTTCGGCCAGCACAATATCGACCGTTTGCCCTTCGTGCATGATGCGCTCACGCGACAGGCCGTGCAGCGCCTCCGCTTCGGCCGTCCAGTCCCAGTCGGCCCAGTCGGCATGCGGACGGATCAGCCAGCTGCGCGCGACACCATCCCCGGCAATCCCCACCTCGATCGGAAAGGAACGGCCATGGCGGGGCAGGCAGGACGCCTCAAAATCTATTGTCATTATGGTCAAGGCACGGCTCCGGTCCCGCGCACGGCCTGCCCTCTCCCCGGCATGTTCCGCGCGCTTCTTCATGCGCCCCCCTTTCCGCCCCAACTATGTCAGGGTGAAGTCACACGCCACCCCCTTTGGCAAAAATCATAGGAGCCGAGCGATCCGCGCGACAAAATGCAAGACGCGGGCGACGGACCGGACAGAGTCTGCTAATTGCCCGAAACAACTGGGAAACAGAGGCTTCATGACCGTCATCGCCGCCTATCTCTATCGCCATGGCCAGCGCGTACGCGCGGTGTCGATCGACGAACGGGTCGCCTGTGCGCAGGACAAGTCGGAGTTCGTCTGGATCGGGGTCGCCGACCCCAGCGTGGACGAGATGCAGATGCTGGCAAAAACCTATGATCTCCATCCGCTGGCGGTCGAGGATGCGATCAAGGCGAACCAGCTGCCCAAGGTCGATATATATGGCGATCAGCTGTTCGTCGTCGCCCGCACCGCCCATATCGAAGATGACGTCATCTGCTATGGCGAAACGGCGCTGTTCATCGGCCATAATCACATCATCAGCGTCCGCCATGGATCAGCGCGCGCGCATGTGACGCTGCGCCATGATCTGGAAGCGGTGCCTTCGCGTCTGGCGCAGGGGGTGGACTATATCGCCCACGCCATTCTGGACTTCATCGTCGATGGCTATCTGCCGATCATCGAGGGGATCGAAGAAGAGGTGCTGACGATGGAGCAGCACATGATCGACCATTTTCTGGGTCGGGACGAAATTACCCGCATCTTCAACCTGCGCCGCCAGCTGATCCGGTTCCAGCGCATCCTGACCCCGATGCAGGAGGTGGCGACCAAGTTCGTGAAGGTCGACCTGCCCTGCATCGACCATGAGGCGCGGCCCTATTTCAGCGATGTGCGCGACCATGTGCGCCGGGTGCAGACAATGGTGGACGATCTGCGCGAGATATTGAACAGCGTGTTCGAATCCTCCAACCTGCTGGAGCAGCAGCGCACCGGCGACATCACCCGGCAACTGGCCGCCTGGGCCGCGATTCTGGCGGTGCCGACCGCGATTGCGGGCATTTACGGGATGAATTTCGAACATATGCCGGAGCTGAAAAGCCTCTACGGCTATCCGGTCGTGCTGGGTGTGATCGCGGTGATCTGCACCCTGCTTTACGTGCGGTTCAAGAAATTGAAGTGGTTGTGAAGAAACAGCGACGGCGCGCCGCCTCCAGTGTCGGCTGGAGAGGACGCACCGACTGCCAGAAAGGCCGGGCGGCCCCGCAAGGGAGGACCGCCCGGTTGCTTTAAGGCACCCCTGTTAGAAGGAAGCCTTCGCCCCGATGCGGAAGGAGCGGCCCAGAATCGCCGACTCGCCAACCACCGGGTTGTAGAGATAGGCGCCATAGGTCGTCGCATCGATAGGCGGCTTGTTGTTGAAGACGTTCATGACGTTGGCATAGAGCTCGAACTGGTCATTGACCTTGATCGTGCCAGTCATGTCGACGCTGATGAACGATTTCACGCGGCAACCCTGATAGGCGTCGCCATTATAGTTGGTGGGCACTAGGCTACAGTCGCCGGCGGTGCCGCCCTGATCTTCGGCCGAATAATTATAGCCGTCGGTGTAGTAAGCCGTCGCGCTGATCGAACCACGGCCGAAATCGACCGTGTTCTGCCAGCTGCCACGCCATTGCTGGGTGCCCGACCCGGCGGTCAGGTTGAAGTTGCCCAGCGTGTCGACATAATGTTCGACACGGCCACCGGGATATTCGGTGTTCAGCTTGATCACATAGGTCGCATCGATCGACGACGAGAAGGTGATGTTGTCGTTGATGCGGAACTTGCCGGTGGCGTTGAAATCGATGCCCGACGTCTTGATCGTATTGGCGTTGATGAAGCTGCCCTGGACATATTGGATCCGGCGCTGCGCATCAGGATGGGCCTGATCGACTTCATCCTGAATGATGGTCACGCCGTCATAGCTGGTTTCGCCAGTGGCATAATAGTTGGCGATGGCGCCGGAGAAATCGACCGAGGTGATCGCGCCGGTCTTCTTGATGTTATAATAGTCGACGCTGAACGACAGATTGTTGGTCGGCGTGAACACGCCACCCAGCGTGAAGTTGCGCGACTTTTCCGCCTTCAGTTCCGGGTTGCCGACCGTCGTCTGACCGATCGAGTAGGTCGTGACATAGCTGTTATACGATCCATCAGCGTTCAGATGCTGGTCGAGATAGGAGTCCGGCATGGTGCCGAGCGACTGGGTGACGTAGCCGGTGGTCGGCAGCGCGCCCATTTCAGCAAAGCTGGGTACGCGGAAGCCGCGCGAATAGGTGCTGCGGATCATCAGCTGACGGATCGGCTTGAACTTCGCGCCGAATTTGGGCGCAAAATTATCCTGCCCGGTCGAGTAGTGGTCGTAGCGACCGGCCGCGTTCAGCTCCAGCTGATCGATGACGGGCGCATTGATTTCGAAATAGGCCGATTCCACGTCGCGATGCCCCTTGGCGCCGAAGGCGTTCAGGCGGAAATAGCGCTCGGTCGGGCCGTTATAATCGGGATTGCCGCTGGGATTGTTGAGCGATTCATAGCGCGCAGCCACGCCCACGGCGACCTGAAGCGGACCGCCGGGCAGATCAAACACATCCTTCGAGATGCTGGCCTGACCCTGATACAGCTGGGTCTTGCTGTGGTTGATCTGGGTCGGGGTCAGATAGTCGAGCGTGTCCTGCGAAGTCGCCGACGGGTTCATGAAGTTGTACGAACCGTCCGCGATCACATCCAGCAGATGCTGGATGTAGACATAGCCCTTCGCCTTGGTCTTGAGCTTGGACACCATGGCGGTGCCATCGACCTGATAATGCCAGTCGTCGCCGAAATCGCCCTTGATGCCGGCGGCGGCGCGGAAGACCTGGCTGACCGATTCATTATATTCGGTGCTGGTCGGCAGGCGGCCGATGATGGCGGCTTCCTGACCCTGCGCGGCATAGGGGTTGTTGGGGTTCAGCGTGCCGTTGGTGGCATCGCAGGTCGCGGTGCCGCGGGCGCAGACATAGACCGGCAGACGCAGCAGGGTGGAGCCGGTCGAGGTCGAATAGGCCGGATTGTCGATGCCGGCCGGCGCATTGGCGCGGATGATCGAGGCAAGGCCGGTGTAGGACGACTTGCTGTTCTCGTAGTTCAGTTCGAGATAGGCTTCGCCGCTGTCGCCGACGATCTTGGTCAGACGGCCCGAAATGCCCCAGCGCTGCTGTTCGGGCAGCACCTGACTATAGTCATGGGTGATGTCCTGCTGGCAGACGGTGCGCGGCGCGGTGGTGAAATCTGCATATTCCTGATCGGTCAGGGTATAGGGATTGAGGTTGCCGCAGCCCGCCGCCGTGTTGAGCAACTGATAGCGGCCGGTGCCAAGGTTGGTCGACGGATCAAACGGACGGACCATGAACACATTGGTTGCCGTCGACAGGCCGGTATAGCCGATCGAAGGATCGACGCCGTTGGCGATATTGTTCGGGCCGCACACGCCGTCGTGGCAGATGCCCGACTGATTGTCGCTGTTATAGGGCGCGCTGAGATCGCGGTTATAGACCGCGTTGCTCTTGAGATAATGGGCGCTGACATAGGCGTTGAAGCCCTGTTCGGACAGGTCGCCATAGCCATAGGTGGCGGCCAGACGCTGGTTGGCGCCATAGCCCTTTTCGCTGACGCCGGCTTCGGCCTGAAGGTGCAGGCCCTTCACTTCGCGCTTGGTGATGATGTTGACCACGCCGGCGACCGCATCGGCGCCATAGGTGGCCGATGCGCCATCCTTGAGCACCTGAACCCGCTCGACGATCGCGTCGGGAATGGTGTTGAGATCGACGAAGTTGCGCGTGCCGTCATCCGCCAGCGGATAATAAGCCGCGCGCAGGCCGTCGAACAGGACCAGCGTCGAGGAGGTGGAGAGGCCACGCAGCGACACGGCCGACGCGCCGCCGGCGAAGGCGCCGTTTGCGGAGAAGCCGTTGGTCAGCGCCGGGCCGTTATTGGCCGACAGGCTCTGAATGCCCTGCTGCACCGTGGTGATGCCGCGCACCGCCAGATCTTCCGCCGATACGGTGGTGATGGGCGACATGGTCAGCTTGTCGACCTGACGCAGCAGCGATCCGGTGACGACGATCGTGTCTTCGGCCGGTTCGGCAGCGGCCTGGGGTGCGGCGTCCTGCGCAAAGGCGGGGGCGTGGCTGAGCGTCGCAGCCAGGATTGCGGGCGCGACTCCGCCTCGCAAGAACGCGATAAGTCCAAAGTTCTTCAAGATTTCCAGTCCCTTATCTGGAGCGGCAAATTTGCCTGCGTTGGCGACCGTTTAAGGCGGGGGGCGCCGCGCGGACGGCCTGCGGTGCCGTCCCTGCACCGACCTTGCAAACAAATCCTGTTTCGCAACTCGTCCTTTTTTGAAATGTGTCATTTTATTGCCACATCATTTCGGGATAGAAATATAGCGCGCAACTTCTCATAACAATTTGATTTATAATGATATTATAGAAAATTCACTGCAATGCCCGTCATCCGCCGGCGAAAATTACTTTTCGATCGTAAAATTATTTGCCGACAGGGGAACAAAGGCAGCGAAGGAACGTAGGGCGACGCGCGCCGACCGGACTGCGCATTCTTCGGCATGAGTCGCCCCATGCCCCGCCAAGTGCCCCGACGATCGCATCCACATGCCCAATCCGACCGGCATTGATGCGTCTCAACATTGCGGGGAAAGTCGCAATATTTCAGGACATAATGTAATAAAAAGAAATAGTTGTGCTTGAAAAGCAACATGCCCCGCAAAAGCCATTTATACAGATGAAAAATAATTGACCGGCCGACGATGCTGTCACAGTCCTGACGCATCGCACCGGTGCGTTCATCATAAATGGTCGCGGAAACCGCCCCAGCAGGCAGGCTTCCAAAGGGAGAATTTCAATTATGCGAGCCTCTTTTCAACGGCGCCTTCTGGCGTCGACGCTCTTGCTCGGCCTGTCGACGCCGGCACTGGCGCAAAATGCGGATGACAGCAGCAGCGCGGCGGGCGACGACACGATCGTCGTCACCGGATCGCGCATTGCCCGGCCCGACCTGCAACAGGCGTCACCCATCTCCATCGTCAGCAGCCAGGAACTGAAACTGAGCGGCAAGGCGAATGTCGAGGCGATCATCAATGACCTGCCGCAACTGATCCCCAGCACCACGGCCGCATCGAACAATCCGGGCGGCGGCGTATCGACCGCGGACCTGCGCGGTCTGGGCGCGCAGCGCACGCTGGTTCTGGTCGATGGCCGGCGCTATGTGTCCTATGACGCCAGCCAGGTGGTCGACCTGAACACCGTTCCCGCCGGCCTGATCGATCATGTCGAAGTCGTGTCGGGCGGCCGGTCCGCCGTCTATGGGTCCGACGCGATCGCCGGCGTCATCAATTTCGTGCTGAAGAAAAATTATTCGGGCGTCGAAGCCAACGCCAATTATCGCCTGAACGAAGCGGGCGACGGCGGCACGTTCAACACCAATATCCTGCTGGGCCAGAATTTCGCCGACGGCCGGGGCAACATCACTTTCTATGCCGATTATATCAAGCGTGACGGCGTGGACCAGAGCGCGCGCAGCTATACGCGGCAAACCTATACCGACGACGGCGCCGGCGGACTGGCCCCCGGCGGCTCCGGCTCCATCCCGGCGACGCGCCTGTCGCTGAACAACAGCCAGTACAAGTTCAATCAGGATGGCAGCCTGTCCGCCTACAGCGCGGCGAGCGACGCCTATAATTATGCGCCGTCCAACTATTTGCAGGTGCCCCAGAAGCGCATCCTGCTGAGCGCGCAGAGCCATTTCGACGTCAGCGATCACCTGACCCTCTATGCCGAGGGGCAGTTCATCCGCAACAAGGTGAAGAACAAGCTGGCCCCGACGCCCTTCACCGGCACCGTCTCGCTCGACACGGACTCGTCCTTCCTGTCGTCGGACGCGCAGGCGTTGCTGGCTGCGGCGGACACGGATGGCGACGGCTATGCCAGCGCCAACATCTATCGCCGCATGACCGAAGTGGGCGATCGCATTTCCGACGTCACCAACACTGCCTACCGCGCGATGATCGGCGCGAAGGGGCAGATCAGCGGCGACTGGAATTACGACGCCTATTATACCTATGCCCGCACCCGGCAGGTCGAAAACCAATATGGCAATGTGTCGCGCAGCCGGGTCGAGCAGGCGCTCAAGACCAGCTATGACAGCGACGGCAATCTGGTCTGTTCGGACACGAGCAATGGCTGCGTGCCGCTCAACATCTTTGGCGAAGGCAATATCAGCGACGAAGCGGCCGCCTTCATTGCGATCGACACCCGCAACGTCAGCATCATCACCGAACAGGTGGCGAACGTCGCAGTCACCAACAGCAATTTGTTCGATCTGGGCGCTGGGCCGGCGGGCATCGCCTTGGGCTTTGAATATCGCAACGAACATGGCAGCTATAATCCCGACGAAGCGCTGTCATCAGGCGACGTGGTCGGCTTCAACGGCGGACAGGGCCTGTCGGGCGGTTATACCGTGAAGGAGTTCTTCTCCGAAATCAGCGTGCCGCTGCTGGCTGACGTGCCGCTGGTACACAAGCTGGACTTCAACGGCGCCTATCGCTTTTCCCATTATTCGACGTCGGCGAAGAATGTCAGCACCTTCTCCGCTGGCCTGATCTATGCGCCGGTCAAGGACGTCACCTTCCGCGGCCAATATAGCCGCGCGGTCCGTGCGCCGTCGGTATCGGAACTTTATTCGGGCCAGGCACAGGATTTCCCGACCGCTACCGACCCCTGCGCCACCGACGCCGCCACCGGCAGCACGGCCCTGTCGGCCAGTTGCCTTGCCAGTGGCGTGTCGGCCTCCGCGCTGGGCACGGATTTCTATGGCGGCAGTTCGCAGATCGAATCGCTGACCGGCGGCAATCCCGACCTGCGCGAGGAAACATCCAACACCTGGGGTCTGGGCGTGATCCTGCAACCCAGCTTTGCCCCGCGCCTGTCGCTGACGGTGGATTATTACAACACGAAGATCGACAATTATATCTCGACCGCCGGCACCGCGAACATCATCCGCGCCTGCTATGGCGACGAAGCCAATGGATGGACGCCCTATGACAGCAGCTATTGCGCGCTGTTGCCGCGCAATGCGACCAGCAGCGAGATTGAAGGAGCGGTGAACCTGCAATCCAACACTGGCGGCCTCAAGACGTCGGGCGTCGACTTCGAACTCAACTATAGCGTGCCGCTGAACTTCGGTGTGTTCGGGGCCAAGACCGGCAAACTGGCCTTCCGCGTGGCGGGCACCCGCCTGATCCGCTTCGACCTCAATCCGGTCGCCGCAATCGCGGAACTGAACCAGAGCTGCGCGGGGAAGTTCGGCGTCAATTGCGGCGACCCCTATTCCAAGCTGCGCCTGAACAACCGCATCACCTGGACCAGCGGGCCGATCACGCTGGGCGTCACCCATCGTTATCTGTCGAGCGTGCGCGACGATAGCGGCGGCTACAGCGTCGACAAGATCAAGGCGTACAACCTGTTCGATCTGGCGTTGCAGGTGCAGCCGACCGAGCATTTCGGCTGGTCGATCGGCATGAACAACGCCTTTGACAAGAAGCCGCCGATCCTGGGCGACAATCAGGAGCAGGCCAATACCTATCCGTCGACCTACGACGTCTATGGCCGCGCCTTCTTCGTAAACGCATCGATCAAGTTCTGATCCGTCGCGGCGCACCCGCCGGCCGATGCCGACGGGTGCGCCGATCAGCCATAGAACATCATGAACAGCAGGCCGATGACGGTCAGCAACAGCGCAAACCAGAGGAAACCGAAATCGGGCTTGTCGGGATCGCGCATCTTTATTCCGGTCCTTGTTCCAAGGGGTGCCGCACCAGCAGATCGTCGGTCACGGTCATGGTGAAGATGGGGTCCGCGTCCGCCGGGACTTCTGCAATAGCGTCGACAAAGGCGGCGCGGGCTTCCGGGTCGTCATAGACCATCTTGCGGTCGAATGCCGCGCGCCATGTCGCCTCGTCCGGCCATTCGGCATAGCCCACGAAGCGGCCATCCTCGTCGCGATGCAGCCGCGATCCATAGCTGCCATATTTGGCGCGGATCAAATCGGTGCCGCGTCGCCAGGCGGCGCGAAACTGATCCTCCTTGCCCGGATGGACCCGCCACCAATAGACCGCGACGAACATAGCCTCTCTCCTTCCTTCAGGAGAGAATGAGCCGGGTCGGGCACGGGTTCCAGAAGAAGCTTCGTCAGGAGGCCGCACCCCCACTCGACCGCCCAGACATGGTATCCTGATGGTTGGTCGGGTGGGGGTGCGGGCCGGTGCGGCTCTCTTACAGAATGGTCTGGCCGGTCTTGGCCCAGTCCGCAGCGAAGCCTTCAAGGCCCTTGTCGGTCAGGACATGCTTCGACAGCATCTTGATCACGGCCGGCGGGGCGGTGATGACGTCCGCGCCGATCTTTGCGCAGTCCAGCACATGGATCGGGTGACGCAGCGAGGCGGCCAGGATTTCCGTGCCGAAGCTGTAATTGTCATAGATGAGGCGGATGTCCTCGATCAGCGCCAGACCGTCAAAGCCATTATCGTCATGACGGCCGACGAAAGGCGAGATGAAGGTCGCGCCGGCCTTGGCCGCGAGCAGCGCCTGATTGGCCGAGAAGCACAGGGTCACATTGACCTGCGCGCCATCGTCGGTCAGCGCCTTGCAGGTCTTGAGGCCGTCGATGGTCAGCGGCACCTTGATGCAGACATTGTCGGCGATCTTGCGCAGGATTTCGGCTTCCTTCATCATCGTTTCATGGTCGAGCGCGACCACTTCGGCCGAGACCGGGCCGTCCACGATGCCGCAGATTTCCTCCACCACTTCCAGGAACTTGCGCCCCGATTTGTGGATCAGCGTGGGGTTGGTGGTGACGCCGTCCAGCAGGCCGGTGGCGGCCAGTTCACGGATTTCGGCGGTGTCGGCGGTGTCGACGAAGAATTTCATGGGGAGGACTCCGGGGCTGTGCGAATCGCGCCCCTTTAGCCGCTGATGGCCGCTTTCGCCATCTGGCAGGGCCATATTTACATCCACACCGGGCCACGACTAAGGCATGGCTACCTTTCCAAAGGACCAGACATGCCCCGTTCGCCCCGCGCCCGCTTCACCACGGGGCTATGCCTCCTCCTGTCGCCGGCAGCCCCGGCCTGCGCCGCGACGGGAGAAAGCCAGGCATGGATGACCGAACTGGCGACCATCCGCGTCAGCCCCGGCGACATCGTCACCGTCGATTCGAGCCAGCGACTGCGATCCGACGCGCGCAGCGGCGGCGAACAGTTTCTCGCCCGGATCGGCATCGACCACAAGATCGCGCCGCATCTGCAACTGGGCGGCGGCATGGCCTATCTGAAAAGCGAAGCGGATCACGAATTGCGGCTGTTCCAGCAGGCGACGCTGTCCAAGGGCATATGGATCAGCCGCACCCGGATGGAGCAGCGCTTCTTCAGCACGGCGGATCATGCCAGCTGGCGACTGCGGCAACGGGTGCAGGCGGCGGTCCCGATTGACGGCGAGAAACAATGGACCGTCATCGCCGCCACCGAAATCTTCTTTCACCTCAACCGCGCCCGGCCGGGCGACAAGACGGGCCTGGCCATGATGCGCCACCAGATCGGCCTGCGCCATCCGGTTGCAAAGACACTGGACGCGCAACTCCTGTATATGCTGCAACAGAATTTCCGCGACGGGCGGCCCGATGTCGTGTCGCATATTCCCTGGCTGACGCTGAGTTGGCGGCTGTAACCAGCCCATTGCGCCCCGCGCCCAGCGCTTTAAGGACGATAGCCATGTCGTCGCGCGCCCGTGTCCTGATCCTGAACGCCGCTCTTGGCCCGCTCGACTATCGCGTGCCGCACGGCATGCGGGTGGAGCCGGGCAGCATCGTCGTCGCGCCGCTGGGGCCGCGCCAGCTGATCGGCGTGGTGTGGGAGGAAAGCAGCTTCCCCGACACCGAAACGGTGGGCGACAACCGGCTACGCAACCTGATCGAAGTGATCGACGCCCCACCCCTGCCCGAACCGCTGCGCCGGCTGATCGAATGGACGGCGGATTATTATCTCAGCCCGCCCGCCGCAGTGCTGCGCATGGCGCTGTCGTCCATGGCGGCGCTGGAGGGCGCGCGCACGGTTATCGAGTATAAGGCGACCGGGGCCGTGCCCGATCGCATGACCGAGCAGCGGGCGCAGGCGCTGGAGCGCATCGGCGAGCGACAGGGGCTGATCCGCGAACTGGCGATGATCGGCGGTGTCAGCGACGCGGTGATCCGTGGCCTCATCAAGCAGGATATATTCGAGGCGGTGGAGGTGAGCGTCGACACGCCCTTTCCCATGCCCGATCCCGACCATGCGCCGCCCGCCCTGTCGGAGGCGCAGCGCAGCGCCGCGAACCAGATGGCCGATGCGGTGCGCGCGCATGACTTTGCGCCCTTCCTGCTTGACGGCGTTACAGGATCGGGCAAGACGGAGGTCTATTTCGAGGCAATCGCCGCCGCCATCCGCGCCGACCGGCAGACATTGGTGCTGCTGCCCGAAATCGCGCTGACCGAACCGTTTCTGGAGCGGTTCGAAAAGCGGTTCGGCACGGTGCCGGTCAACTGGCATAGCGGCCTGCGCCAGAGCGAGCGGCGGCGGGCCTGGCGCGCCATTGCCAGCGGACAAGCGCAGGTGGTGGTCGGCGCGCGATCGGCCCTGTTCCTGCCCTATCCCAATCTGGGCCTGATCGTCGTCGATGAAGCGCATGAGGCGAGCTTCAAGCAGGAGGAAGGCGTCCATTATCATGCCCGCGACGTGGCGGTGATGCGGGGCCTCATGGAAAAATTCCCGGTCATTCTGGCTTCGGCCACACCCGCGATCGAAACGCGGCATCAGGTGGAACTGGGCCGCTATGCCGAAATCAAGCTGCCATCGCGCTTTGGCGGGGCGGAAATGCCGGCGATCGAGGGGATCAACCTGCTGACCGATCCGCCCGAGCGCGGCCGCTGGATCGCGCCGCCGCTGGTCAAGGCGATCGACGAGGTGATGGCGAAGGGCGAGCAGAGCCTGCTGTTCCTCAACCGGCGCGGCTATGCGCCGCTGACGCTCTGCCGCCATTGCGGCTATCGCTTTCAATGCCCCAATTGCACCGCCTGGATGGTTGAGCATCGGCTGACGCACCGGCTGGCCTGCCATCATTGCGGCCATGTCGTTCCCGCCCCGCGCCGCTGCCCGGAGTGCAAGGAGGAAGAGTCGCTGGTCGCCTGTGGCCCCGGCGTCGAGCGGATCGCGGATGAGGTGAAGGCGCTGTGGCCGCAGGCGCGCATCGCCATCGCCACATCGGACACGCTCCATTCGCCGGCGCGGGCGGCGGAGTTCGTGAAGTCGGTGGAGGCGGGCGACATCGACATCATCGTCGGCACCCAACTGATCACCAAAGGCTATCATTTCCCGAACCTGACCGTGGTGGGGGTGATCGACGCCGATCTGGGGCTGGAGGGCGGCGATCTGCGCGCAGCCGAACGGACATTTCAGCAGATCGTGCAGGTGGCGGGGCGCGCCGGACGCGGGGAGAAGCCGGGCAAGGTGTTCATCCAGACGCGCATGCCCGAAAGCGAAGTGATCAAGGCGCTGATCGACGGCGATACCGAGCGTTTCTATTGGGTGGAGACGGAGAATAGACGACGCGCCAACGCCCCGCCCTTCGGCCGGTTCGCCGCGATCATCATATCGAGCGAGGATGCCGATGAAGCGGCGCAGACCGCACGGCTGATCGGCAAATCGGCGCCGGTGATAGAGGGGATGCGCGTCTATGGCCCCGCGCCTGCGCCGCTGTCCGTCCTGCGCGGACGGCACCGGCATCGCCTGTTGATCCATGCCACCCGTCAGGTCGATGTGCAGGGCGCGATCCGCGAATGGCTGGGCAATCTGGCGTGGAAATCGGGCACGCGGGTCGCAGTGGACATCGACCCCTACAGCTTCATGTGATGACTGCGCCGATCGCCAGCCCCTGCCGCAACCTGTGCTGCCTCGACCGGACGCGCAAAAGCTGCACCGGATGCGGTCGAACGATCGAGGAGATCGTTCATTGGCGCAGCATGAGCGACGCGGATCGCACGGCGGTCATGGCGCGGGTGGAGGATTTCCAGCCTTTGCCGCGCCCTGCTCCTTTTCCGCCGCCTGCGCGTCAAACTCCGTCTTGAGCCTCAGGGCGCCTTCGCGCATCTCCGATCCGTGCGGCGAATAGGCGATCGGATCGAGCAGGATCGAGGCCGTCTTGTAATCGCCCCTGATGGCCGTCGCATGGGCGAAATTGAAACGATATTCGGGGCTTTGCGGCAATAGGGTAAAAGCCTTGTACAGGCCGTCATAACCGATATCCGGCATCTTGCCGCCGCGCATCGCATGATAGCGGTAGAAGAGCGCGAGCGGCACGGGATCTTCGGTGTCGGCGCGGTTGGCGCGCACGATCGAGGTCAGCGCCGCTTTCCAGTCCGCCTCCGCATCGCTGTCATGCGCCTTTTCCAGCAGGGCTTCGGCTCGCACGGCATAAGCGCGCGAGGATTTGGGATCGATCGCGATCGCCCGGTCCGCATCAGCCAGCGCCGCATCCTTCTGTTCGGCCGCCCATTCGGCTTCGGCCAGCAGCGCCAGCGCATAGGCGCTGGCCGGATATTTGGCGGCGATGCTGCGAATGGCCGTCACGATTCCGGGCAGGTCTTCGGTCCGGGGATGATTGATGAGGCGCAGTTCATTTTCGATCAGATCGCCTTGCGCCGGATCGACCGGAGTGACCACGATAGCGTCGATCTTCATTTCCGTTGGGGTGAGCCGCGACATGGACATGGTTCGCTTGCGCATATAGCCATTAAGTTCGCCATTCAGTTTGGCGAAGCCACCGGCAAAATAGCTTTCCGGCTGAATGTCTTTTACACCGTTCGCCACATCGGCAAGATAGCGCGCCAGTTCAGCACGGCGCGCAGCATTGTAACGGCAATAATGGGTGAGCAGCCAAGCCCGGCCGTAATAACGATCGCCATCGCGCAGGCTGAGGCCATCGGCGTTGCGGGCAAAAAGATTGGCGACAGGGTAAGGTTCACCCAGGAAAAGCCCCGGCGCGCGCGCCAAAACGAAATTGCCAAATTCGATCGACCCGTCCTTTGGAAATTTAACCACCGAAAAAAACTCGGCGAACCCTTCAATATACCAGGCCGGATAGGCGGCCGGGAAATGGTGCAGCATGAAATGGTGGGTATATTCGTGAAAGAGGATTTCCTCCGCCCCGAAATCAAACTGGTTGCTCTTGGCTTCGCGTGACAACACCGCAAAGGCGGTGCGATCCGAGGTGGTGTAGAAGCCGCCGATATTGGGATTGCGGGCCAGCGCCTTCACCTTGCCCTCGCTCGACAGCAGATAGACCTTGACCGGGCTGCCGCGTTCCGGATCGGTGACGCCCGTAATCGTCCTCAGCAGATAATCGAACTTCTCCAGTCGTTCGGCAAAGCCGCGCAGTTTTGCATCATTGCCCTCGCTGTACACGGTGAAATGGCGCGACTGAGCCTGATACCAGGCGGCGTGGGCCGTGCCGACACTGGCCCCGGTCAGAAGCAGTCCGGCCAATATCCTGCTGCAAATTCCTGCATGTCGCATATCACCACCCCATAAACCCCAGCCCTTTGTGGCCGAGGCAGATGAGGAAGAAAAGCCGTAATCTTCCCGTTACTTGCCTCTTACTTATCGGCTTCGCGCGCCAGCAGCGCCTGCTTTCTTTCCAGTCCCCAGGCATAGCCGCCCATGCTGCCGTCGCCCCGCACGACGCGGTGACAAGGGATAAGGACCGCCAGAGCATTGTCGCCGCAGGCCGTGCCCGCCGCCCGCACCGCGCCGGGGCGGCCGATCGCTGCGGCAATAGCGCCATAGCTGCGCGTTTCACCCGGCGGGATCGCGCGCAACGCCGCCCAGACCGCCTGCTGGAACGACGTGCCGCGCACATCGACGGGCAGGTCGGCCCCGGCCGCAGGATCATCGACCAGCGCCACGACCCGCTGCGCCATAACATCGAGCGCCGGGTCGGCCGGGCGAATATCGGCATGGGGAAAGCGGGCGCGCAAAGCCCCTTCCCCTTCGCCGAAGCTGATGCGGCACAGCCCCTTGCCAGTCGCCGCGACCAGCATGGAACCAAGGCTGGAATCGATCACGCGCCAGCGAATCGTCACCCCGCGCCCGCCATCCTTCCAGGCGCTGGGCGTCATGCCCAGATGCTGCTCCGCATCGGCATAGGCGCGGCTGGGCGCATTATAGCCCGCTTCATAGATGGCGGCAGTCACGCTGCCCGGCTGGGCCAGCGCCCGTTTCAGCCGTTCGGCGCGCATGCCGCGCGCAAAAGCGGCCGGGGTCAGCCCTGTCTCCCGCTTGAACAGGCGATGAAAATGATGCGGGGCATAGCCGACATGATCGGCGATCGCCTCCAGACGCAGCGCTTCTTCCGCTGATTCGATCAGCGCGACAGCCTTCTCCACCGCCAGCCGGTCGCGCCCGATCTCGTCCGGGCGGCAGCGCAGGCAGGCGCGGAAGCCCGCCGCACGCGCCGCCGCCGGATCGGGCAGGAAGGACATATTCTCGCGCCTGGGATGGCGCGCGGCGCAACTGGGCTTGCAATAAATGCCGGTGCTGGCGACGCAGCCGACAAAGACGCCGTCCATCGCCCGGTCGCGCGCCAGAAAGGCGGCCCAGCAGGCGTCGGCATCGGGCATGGCGGGGGACCGGGCCGGCAAGGAAACAGGAAGGCGAGTCATGTGGTTCATGCGGATATGGGATAGAAGCAGGCCGTCCGCCATGCTTCCTGCGTCTTGCGCCCAAAGCATTTTGCCTTTTCCCGATTGCGCCGCGCCCGCCTTCCAATATGTATGCGCCACGATGGTCGCCTTTCTTCGCCGCTTCACCCCGATCCTTGGCTTCACGCTGGCGCTGATGGCGCCGGCTTCGCTGCATGCGGAACAGCAGGACATTGCCGCCGCCGCGCGTGGCGTGGTGCGGGTCGCGCTGGTCGCGACCGACGGGTCGGATGCCTATTTCGTCGGCCATGGCAGCGGCTTTGCCGTCGCGCCCGACAAGGTGCTGACCAACGCCCATGTCGTGGAACTGGCCCGCGAAGAGAAGAATCTGGTCATCGGCGTCATCCCGTCCGAGGGGACCAAGACCTATGGCGGGCGAATCATCGCCTATTCGCCGGGCAATGACCTGGCCCTCATTCAGCTGGAGGAAGGGCGGCTGCCGGTCAGCACCTTCTATGCCGGGGCCGTGAGCGACGGGCAGCATGTCACCGCCATCGGCTATCCCGGCACAGTCGATCGGGCGCAGGGGCTGGGCCTCAAGCAACTGGTGCAACCGCTCGCCACGGTGAAAACCAGCGGCACCCTCTCTTCCGGCCGGGCCAGCCAGAGCTTCGACACATTGCTGCACACCGCCCCGCTGGCGGCCGGCAACAGCGGCGGGCCGCTGGTCGACGATTGCGGCCGGGTGCTGGGCGTCAACAGCTTCGGATCGGTGTCGGACGGCAATGATGCGGAGTTCGGCTTTGCCGTGTCCTGGCGCGAGGTCGCCTCCTTCCTGCGGCAGGCCGGCGTCTCCTCCCTGCACACCGTTGTCGGATGCCGGTCCATGGCCGAAGCGGACGCGGCCGAAGCCTCCATCACCCAGCGCGAGGCGCAGGCGACCGAACAGAAGGACCGCGCCAGCGCGGATGCGCGCGAACAGGCGCTGACCAAGGCGCGCGACGACGCCGAACGCGACGTCATCACCGCGCGCGAAAATGCGATGGCGGGCGCGGCCGTGCTGCTGGCGCTCGCCGTGCTGGGCCTTGCCGCGGGCGGCCTGTTCTACAATCAGGGCAAGGAAAAGCAGGCGACCTGGTTCCTGGCGGGCGGCGGCGTATTGTTGCTTGCGGCGCTCGGCCTCTTCTTCCTCAAGCCCAGCTTCGCCAGCATCGATGAACGGGTGAAGTTGCCGCAGGACAAGGGCGTGACCAGCAACGGCGCCTTTGCCTGGGCCGGCGACAATATCTGCCGGATCGACCTCAACCGCAGCCGACTGACCGTATCTCAGCCCAATGACATCGGTTTCAACTGGGCCGAGGGCGGCTGCGTCAATGGCGACACCCAATATGTCGCATCGGGCACGCAGTGGCAGCGTACGATCGTCCCCGACGACTCCAACTATGTGACGTCCAGCCAGTTTGATCCGGCCAGCGGCACGCTGCGCGTTCAGCGCTGGCTGCCCGACCTCGACACGATGGACAAGGCGCGCGCGCTATTGAAGGACGGGGCCGGGGCCGGACCGATCAAAGGATGCGGCAACGACTCCGCGATGCTGACTCGGATCGCCTCGCTCCAGAGCAATATGACAACGCTGCTTCCGGCCCAGTCCAATGAACGAATTGTCTATCATTGCCAGAAGGGACGGCTTGCACCGGCCGATCCTGCCGAATAACCGATTCGTCCCGCATAAAAACTCAGGCAAATAGCTGCGCTTTCACACTATCGATGGAATCGCGTCACATGACTTGCATAGTCATAAACCCGCTGCTAACCGGCCCGACAACAGGGGCACGGGACGGCATCAGACCGCGCCCCCTTTTTGCATGACCGGCTGATCAGCAGCCGGAACGTCAAACGGAGGACGGTAAGCGCGTGGAGACTAGCGGCGGTATTCAAGCCAGCCTCAGCGGCCGTTATGCGGTGGCGCTGTTCGATCTGGCGCGCGACGCAAATGCGCTCGATACGGTGGCGGAAAGCCTGAGCGCGCTGAAGGCCGCTGTGGCCGAATCGCCTGATTTCAAGGGCCTGATCACCAGCCCCGTGCTGAGCCGCGATGCAGCGGGTAAGACGATCGCCGCCGTCGCATCCTCCATGGGGATCGACGCGCTGACGACGAAATTCCTGGGCGTGCTCGCCCAGAACCGTCGCCTGGGGCAATTGCCCGCCGTCATCCGCGCCTATGAAACCTTGTTGTCGAATCACAAGGGCGAGGCCCGCGCCGAAGTGACGAGCGCGCACCCCCTTACCAAAACCCAGATCACCGCCCTGGCCAAGAGCCTGAAGGCGCGCGTCGGCCGCGAAGTCGCGGTCGAGGCGAAGGTCGACCCCGCAATCCTGGGCGGGCTGGTCGTCAAGATCGGCAGCCAGATGATCGACAGCTCTATCCGCACCCGATTGAACACGCTCGCCATGGCGATGAAAGGCTAAGACATGGACATCAACGCCGCAGAAATTTCGAAGGTCATCAAGGACCAGATCGCCAATTTCGGCACCGAAGCACAGGTGAGCGAAGTCGGTTCCGTGCTGACCGTGGGTGACGGCATCGCCCGCGTCCATGGCCTCGACAACGTCCAGGCGGGCGAAATGGTCGAGTTCGCCAATGGCGTTCAGGGCATGGCGCTGAACCTGGAAGCCGACAATGTCGGCGTCGTGATCTTCGGGTCCGACAGCGAGATCAAGGAAGGCGACACCGTCAAGCGCACCGGCACCATCGTCGACGTCCCCGTCGGCAAGGGCCTGCTGGGCCGCGTGGTCGATGGCCTTGGCAACCCGATCGACGGCAAGAGCCCGATCCAGTATACCGAGCGCAAGCGCGTTGAAGTCAAGGCGCCGGGCATCATCCCCCGCAAGTCGGTGCACGAACCCGTGCAGACCGGCCTGAAGGCGATCGACGCCCTGGTCCCCGTCGGCCGTGGCCAGCGCGAGCTGATCATCGGCGACCGTCAGACTGGCAAGACCGCCGTCGCGATCGACACCTTCATCAACCAGAAGGGCGTCAACGCAGGCGACGACGAAGGCAAGAAGCTGTATTGCATCTATGTCGCCGTCGGCCAGAAGCGCTCGACCGTCGCCCAGATCGTCAAGCAGCTCGAAGAAAATGGCGCGATGGAATATTCGATCGTCGTCGCCGCGACCGCTTCGGAACCCGCTCCGCTCCAGTATCTGGCGCCCTATACCGGCGTCACCATGGGCGAATTCTTCCGCGACAACGGCATGCATGCCGTGATCGTGTATGACGATCTGTCCAAGCAGGCCGTCGCCTATCGCCAGATGTCGCTGCTGCTGCGTCGTCCTCCGGGCCGCGAAGCCTATCCGGGCGACGTTTTCTATCTGCACAGCCGCCTGCTGGAACGTGCGGCCAAGATGAACGACGCCAATGGCAATGGTTCGCTGACCGCGCTGCCGATCATCGAAACGCAGGCGGGCGACGTTTCGGCCTACATCCCGACCAACGTGATCTCGATCACCGACGGCCAGATCTTCCTGGAAACCAACCTCTTCTATCAGGGCATCCGTCCGGCCATCAACGTCGGCCTGTCGGTGTCGCGCGTCGGTTCCGCCGCGCAGACCAAGGCGATGAAGAAGGTGTCCGGCTCGATCAAGCTGGAGCTGGCTCAGTATCGCGAAATGGCGGCCTTCGCCCAGTTCGGTTCGGACCTCGACGCTTCGACCCAGAAGCTGCTGAACCGTGGCGCGCGCCTGACCGAACTGCTGAAGCAGGGTCAGTTCTCGCCGCTGCCGTTCGAAGAGCAGACCGCCTCGATCTTCGCCGGCACCAACGGCTATCTGGACGCGATCCCGGTCAAGGACGTGACCCGTTACGAAGAACTGATGCTGGCCTATCTGCGTCACGATCACCCCGAAGTGCTGACCGCGATCCGCGACAGCAAGGATCTGGGCGACGACGCCAAGGGCAAGCTGAAGGCTGCGCTCGACTCGTTCGGCAAGACCTTCGCGTAAGCCCGTGCTGACCGCCCATTCCCTCCTTGCCTGGACCATCATGTCGATCGGTCTGGTGCTGCTGCCGGGACCGGACACCATGTTGGTGGCCGGTCACGCAGCGCGCCGCGGGCTGAAGGCGGGAATGGCGGCGATCGGCGGCATCCAGTTGGGCGGCCTGTTCTACATGCTGCTGTGCGGCTTCGGCTTCCTCAGCGTGCTGAACGCGGTGCCGGGGCTGTTCATGGCGGTAAAGATCGCCGGCGCGCTGTATCTGGCGTGGATGGGCCTTGGCCTGCTGCGCGGCGCGATCAAGCCGACACCGGCTTCGGACGCGCCAAAGGTCCGCATCGGCGGATCGCCCTTCATGCAGGGGTTCATCAGCACCGTGCTGAACCCGAAGGTTGCGATCTTCTTTCTGGCCGCGCTGCCCCAGTTTGTGGGCACTGGCCCGGATGCGCCATGGCAGGGCATGTTGCTGATCGCGATCGTCTATGCGCTCGGCTTCGTCTGGTGCGCGCTGCTCGCGGCGCTCGCCACCAAGGCGGGTCGGTCGGTCGGTCAAAGCCGCGCAATGCGCTGGTTCGAAGGCGCCATGGGCGTCGGTTTCTTTGGTCTCGCGGGTCGTCTGGCCCTTGCTCGGAACGTATAAACTATGCCTAGCCTCAAGGAACTGAAGCTCCGCATCGGGTCGGTCAAATCGACCCAGAAGATCACCAAGGCCAAGCAGATGGTCGCCGCCGCCAAGCTGCGCAAGGCGCAGGCCGCTGCAGAAGCCGCCCGCCCCTATAGCAGCCGTCTGGAAGCGGTCGTCGCGAGCCTCGCGTCGAAGATCGCCGGCGGGTCGGGCGAAGGCGCTTCGCCGCTGCTGGCCGGCACCGGCAAGGATGATGTGCATCTGCTGGTCGTTGCCAATAGCGACCGTGGTCTGGCCGGCGCGTTCAACGCCAACATCGTCAAGGCGGCCCTCGCCAAGGCGCGCGAGCTGGAGCTGGACGGCAAGAAGGTTCAGTTCTACCTGATCGGCCGCAAGGGTCGTCCGGTCATCAATCGCGCCTATCCCGGCAAGATCGTCGCCCAGTTCGACACCACCGGCGCGAAAGAACCAGGCTTTGCCCAGGCGCAGGCCGTTGCGCAGGAGCTGAGCGCCATGTTCCTCGACGGCAAGTTCGACGTGGCGCACCTCTTCTATTCGCGCTTCAAGTCGGCTCTGGCCCAGATCCCGACCGAACAGCAAATCATCCCGGTCAAGATCCCGGCCGATGCCGACCGCAACGCCATCCCCGCCACGGTCGAATATGAACCGAGCGAGGAAGCGATCCTGGACGACCTGTTGCCGCGCAACATTTCGATCCAGCTGTTCAAGGCGCTGCTGGAAAACAACGCATCCGAACAGGGCGCGTCGATGACCGCGATGGACAATGCGACCCGCAACGCCGGCGACCTGATCAACAAGCTGACCATCCAGTATAACCGCAGCCGTCAGGCCGCGATCACCACCGAACTCGTCGAAATCATCTCGGGCGCCGAAGCCCTCTAAGTGCAGGCAAGGACATAAGTCATGGCAACCACCAACAATGTAGGCCGCATTTCGCAGGTCATCGGCGCCGTCGTCGACGTGACCTTCCCGGATGCACTTCCCGCCATTCTTTCGGCGCTGGAAACCAGCAACAACGGCCAGCGCCTGGTGCTGGAAGTCGCCCAGCATCTGGGTGAAAACACCGTTCGCACCATCGCGATGGACTCGACCGACGGCCTGACCCGCGGTCAGGAAGTCACCGACACCGGCGCGCAGATCAGCGTTCCCGTCGGCCCGGCCACGCTCGGCCGCATCCTGAACGTCGTTGGCGAGCCGATCGACGAGCGCGGCCCGGTCGCCACCACGCTGACCTCGCCGATCCACGCCAAGGCCCCCGAGTTCGTCGACCAGTCGACCGAAAGCTCGATCCTGGTCACCGGCATCAAGGTCATCGATCTTCTGGCCCCCTATGCCAAGGGCGGCAAGATCGGCCTGTTCGGCGGCGCCGGCGTCGGCAAGACGGTTCTCATTCAGGAACTGATCAACAACATCGCCAAGGGCCATGGCGGCACCTCGGTCTTCGCGGGCGTGGGTGAACGCACCCGTGAAGGCAACGATCTGTATCACGAATTCCTCGACGCCGGCGTTATCGCCAAGGACGCCGACGGCAACGCGATCAGCGAAGGCTCCAAGGTTGCGCTGGTTTATGGCCAGATGAACGAACCCCCGGGCGCCCGCGCGCGCGTCGCCCTGTCGGGTCTGACCATCGCCGAATATTTCCGCGACGTCGAAAATCAGGACGTTCTGTTCTTCGTCGACAACATCTTCCGCTTCACCCAGGCGGGCGCAGAAGTGTCGGCTCTGCTGGGCCGCATTCCTTCGGCCGTGGGCTATCAGCCGACCCTGTCGACCGACATGGGCGCGCTGCAGGAACGCATCACCTCGACCAACAAGGGGTCGATCACCTCGGTTCAGGCCGTGTACGTCCCCGCGGACGATCTTACCGACCCCGCGCCGGCCACCAGCTTCGCGCACCTTGACGCCACCACGGTTCTTAACCGTGCGATTTCGGAACTGGGCATCTATCCGGCGGTCGATCCGCTGGATTCGACCAGCCGCGTTCTGGAGCCGCGCACCGTGGGTCAGGAACATTATGACACCGCCCGCGCGGTCCAGTCGATCCTTCAGAAGTACAAGTCGCTTCAGGACATCATCGCGATCCTGGGCATGGACGAGCTGTCGGAAGAAGATAAGCTGACCGTCGCCCGTGCGCGCAAGATCCAGAAGTTCCTGTCGCAGCCCTTCCACGTCGCCGAAGTCTTCACCGGCATTTCGGGCAAGTTCGTCCAGATCGAAGACACGGTGAAGTCGTTCAAGGCCGTGGTCGAAGGCGAATATGACCATCTGCCCGAAAACGCCTTCTACATGGTCGGCGGCATCGACGAAGCCGTCGAGAAGGCCAAGAAGCTGGCTGCCGAAGCGGCGTAAACCAGAAAATAGCCCCTCCCTTTCAAGGGAGGGGTTGGGGTGGGTGCGAGCATAGCGAGCTTCCGTCCTTAGAGGTTGTAGGCCATCGCCGCGCGATGGCACCCACCCCAACCCCTCCCTGAAAGGGAGGGGCTTAGGATCGAAAAAATGGCACTGCATTTCGAACTCGTGACCCCTGAAAAGCTCGTCCGTTCGGAGGAAGTCTATCAGGTGGTCGTCCCCGGCGCCGACGGCGACTTCGGCGTGCTGGAAGGCCATGCGCCCTTCATGTCGACCGTGCGCGACGGCGCGATCCAGATTTTCGCCAGCGCCGGCGCGGCCCCGGAAGTGATCCGGGTGCAAGGCGGCTTTGCCGAGGTGAATGAAAAGGGTCTGACGGTATTGGCCGAAAAGGCCGGCTAAGGCTTCAGTACCCTAATCCCATGTTCCAGAAGGGGCGGCTTGCGATGGCAGGCCGCCCCTTCTTGATTCCACGGATCATCCAATCCCTGCCCGGCGGGACGGTTAAACAGACATTTACCCTCCCACCCTAGGTCTTGCCTCGATGTGGTTGGACAAGGGTGACATGGGAAGAATGCGATTCGGCCCGGAACAAGCGCGCATGGCCTGGCATGGGTGAGATGCTGGCTTCACCGCTGCTGACGGATGGCGCCGGCCTGTTGCTTGGCATATTGCTGGGAATCGGCTGGATGCTGTTGCCGGGCGCGGGCATACTTCGCCTGTTCGAACGTCTTGGCATGGATTGCGGCCGCGGTTGGGACCGGATCGGCTGGGCGCTGCTGCTGGCCGTCACATTATTGCCTGCCATAGACGCATTGCTGGTGCGCGCAGGTGGGATGGCGGCAATGGCGGGCCTGCATGGCATGCTGGCCCTCTCCGCCCTGCCCCGGTTCCGGCTGCTGATCGCTCCGCGCGGCGGCGACTGGTCGATCACCGGGCCGCTGGTGGCGCTGTGGGCCGCGATCATCGCCTTCGTCTTTGTCGATTTCAGCATTGGCGGGATGCTCAACCAGTCGCTGCTCGACCTTGATCTGGTGAAACATGCGGCCGTGACCGGCGCCATCGCGCGGGAAGGACTGCCCTTCACCGACCCCTTTTTCGCGCGGGCCGGTTCTGTCGGCTATTATTATTATTTCTATCTCTGGCCCGCAGCGATCCTCTGGTCGGGCGGCCAGGCGATCAACGCCCGCATGGCCTTTGCCGCCGCCGATTTCTGGGCCGGCCTTGCCTTCGTCGCCCTGCTCTGGCGCATCGCCGTTGACGCCCGCCTGATCCGCCCCGGCCGCGCCCGCCCCTTCATGGCGCTGCTGCTGCTCTTCTGCTTCACATCCGGCGCGGACCTGCTGATGATGGCGGTGCGGTTGATGTCCACTGGAAAGATCGAAGCGCAGACCGACTGGTGGAATACCGAAATCGTCTTCGCGCTGCGCTCCACCTTGTGGGTGCCGCATCATATGACCGCCATGATCGCGGCATGGGGCGCATTTCTGTTGCTGATCCGCGCGCAGGCGGCGACCGGCAAGGCGCGCTGGCTTCTGGCGGGCGCGGCGGGCCTGGGCGTCGCCACCTGTTTCGGGTCATCGGTGTGGATCATGCTGACGGCTGCGCCGCTTCTGGTCGGCTGGGGCTGCATCGCGCTGTGGCGGCGCGACCCGGTGTTGCCGGTCGCGGGCGCGGTCGCCCTGCTGGCGGCACTGATGCAGATAGCGGACCTGATGGCCTATCGCGACGACAGCGGCCTGCCCATCGCCCTGTCGGTACGCCCCTTCACCGTGCTTCTGCCCGAAGGCGGCGACTGGACCTGGCTGCATCTGGCGTTGTTGCCGCTCAACTATGCCATGGAATTCAGCATCTTCCTGTGGGGGACGATCGGCTGGTGGCGCAGCCGCGCCTTCGACCGGCGCGAACCTGTGCAATGGGTGCTGCTGGCGAGCGCCATCATCTCGCTGCTGGTGGCGAGTTTCCTCAAATCGACCATCATCAACAATGACCTCGCCTGGCGATCGATCTGGTTCGCTCAGATTGCCGCAATCCTGTGGACCGCCGCCTGGCTGCAAGGACCGGCGTCCAGCCTGAAGATGCAGCCGCTGACCTTCCGCCTGCTGCTGGCGCTGGGGATGCTGGCCGTCGCCTGGGACGTGGTCGGGCTGCGGCTCATTCGTCCGCCCTATTTCCGCACGTCCTTCAGCGAACTGATCAGCCCGCGCGCCGACGATGACGATCAGCGGCGCATCTATGAACGCGCCGCGCGGACCTTGCCGGCCAGCGATGTCATCCAGCATAATCCGGCATTGCATCGGCGCATCTTCAATTTCGGCCTGTATGGCGTCCAGCGAACCGGCGTGGCCGACCGCGAAGCCAATCTGTTCGGCGCGTCGCCGCAGGCGGTGCAGCAACGCATCGCCCTGCTTCGCCCGATCTTCGAGAAGCCGCTGTCGCCGCAGGAGATAGGCCGGCGCGCCAGGGCGGCCGGGGTCGATCATCTGCTCTTCGCCTCTGTGGACCCGATCTGGCGCAAGGCTGGCGGGCCGCCGCCGGGCCTGCATTGCGCGATGCGCGAACCACTGGCCTGCCTCGTTACCGTGAAGGAGATTGCGCCATGACCGCCATGATGCGCCAACTGGCCGTCCTCGCCCTCCTCTATCTCCTCATATTGGCCGGCGGCTTCCTGCTCTATCTGGCGCTGATCGCATCGCCCCTGCTGGCGTCGATCCCCCTGCTCTTCTATCGCGGCGTGCTGATCGGCTTCATCGGTGCGGCGCTGCTGGGGGGCTGCTGATCCTCGCGGCCCGGCGCATGGCCGCGATCGACCTGTCGACCGGGATCGGCGCCGTCGCCCTGTCGCTGGCGTTCAACATCAGCTTCCTGATCGTCTTTCCCGTCACGTTCGACCGGTCCATCACCATGTTCCTGCTCGCCCGGATCGAGCGGCAGGACGGACAGTTGGATGCGCAGGGTCTGGAGCGCGTCTTCGTGCGCGAATATCTGAGCGACATGCGCCAGATCGACCGGCGCATCGCCGAACAAAGCCTGTCCGGCAATATCCGCGTCGAACAGGGGCGCATCCACATCACGCCGCAGGGCCAGCAACTGCTGCGCAGCGGGCGCATGATCGGCGGCTGGTTCGGCGCCGATCCACGCTTTGTATCGGCTCCCGCTCCGGCGGCCACGGGCCATTAGCCATTTATCAAAGTTTCCACCCTATTCACCTTTATCACCCAGATAATGATCCGGCCTTTTCGTTGGTTGCCGGCCGGTCATGACAGAATGGCGGAGATATATGAGCGCCTTTGGACGGAAGAATGGACCTGCCGGGATCAAGCCCGGCTTTGGCGTGGCCCGCCCGATGCAGGGCGGCGCAGCCCCCCGTGAGGAACTGCCCCGTGGCGGCGACCAGTTCCCTCCGCTCGACATCGCGTCTCTGCCCGGCGAAGCGCCGTTCGACCCGCTGGCCGCGCCCACCAGCGCGATGCAGCGCAATGCCGACGCCATGTCGCGATTGTCGGAACGCGCCAATGCCGAGCACGTGCCCGACGCGGGGCCGCAGGGCTTTGAAGCGAGCGTCCACAAGATCAAGGAACAGGTGCTGCCGCGCCTGCTGGAGCGCGTCGACCCGGAAGCCGCCGCGACCCTGACCAAGGATGAGCTGGCGGAGGAATTTCGTCCGATCATCATGGAAGTGCTGGCGGAACTGAAGCTGACGCTTAACCGGCGCGAACAGTTCGCGCTGGAAAAGGTGCTGGTGGACGAACTGCTGGGCCTTGGCCCGCTGGAAGAATTGCTGGCCGACCCGGACGTCAGCGACATCATGGTCAACGGCCCGGAACAGACCTATATTGAAAAGAAGGGCAAGCTCCAGATCGCGCCGATCAAGTTCCGCGATGAAGAGCATCTGTTCCAGATCGCCCAGCGCATCGTGAACAAGGTCGGCCGCCGCGTCGACCAGACGACGCCGCTGGCCGACGCCCGCCTGCCCGACGGCTCCCGCGTCAACGTGATCGTGCCGCCGCTGAGCCTGAAGGGCACGGCCATTTCGATCCGTAAATTCTCGGCCAAGCCAATCACCATCGACATGCTGGCCCAGTGGGGCGCGATGAGCCCCAAGATGGCGACGGCGCTGAAGATCGCCGGCGCATGCCGGTTCAACATCGTGATTTCGGGCGGCACGGGTTCGGGCAAGACGACGATGCTCAACGCCCTGTCGAAGATGATCGACCCGGGCGAACGCGTGCTGACGATCGAAGACGCGGCCGAACTGCGGCTGCAACAGCCGCACTGGCTGCCGCTGGAAACCCGCCCGCCCAATCTGGAAGGGCAAGGCGCGATCACCATCGGCGATCTGGTCAAGAACGCGCTGCGTATGCGCCCGGACCGAATCATCCTGGGCGAAATTCGTGGCGCGGAATGCTTCGACCTGCTCGCCGCGATGAACACGGGTCACGACGGGTCCATGTGCACGCTGCACAGCAACTCGCCCCGCGAGTGTCTGGGCCGTATGGAAAACATGATCCTGATGGGCGACATCAAGATCCCCAAGGAAGCCATTTCCAAGCAGATCGCCGATTCGGTCGACCTGATCGTGCAGGTGAAGCGCCTGCGCGACGGTTCGCGCCGCGTGACCAACATCACCGAAGTCATCGGCATGGAAGGCGACGTCATCGTCACGCAGGAACTGTTCAAGTTCGAATATCATGACGAAGATGACAGCGGGAAGATCGTCGGCGACTATCGCTCCATGGGCCTGCGTCCCTACACGCTGGACAAGGCGCGCATGTTCGGATTCGACCAGCCGTTCCTGGAAGCCTGCCTCTAAGGGAATAAACCGACGCTCGCCTTCGTAGACATGGTGATTGCCATGTGATCGAAGGAGATCAGAGTGTTTCGACGAACCATACGCCATCCCGTCAGCCACGGGGTGGCGTTTCTTTTGATGGGTCTTTGGTCGTCGGCGGAGGCGGAAACCGACTATCCCACCAGCTATCCCGACGTGCCCGAACCGATGGTGTTCGACATGATGAGGCCGCTGGGCGCCAAGCGCGGCCAGATGGAAGCCAACACGCTGGCGACCACATCGCTGTCCGGTCCCGATCGGACCATCCAGTGGGCGCCGGAAGTGGAATATGCGCTGGCCGACGGCTTCGCGATCGAGGGCGAATTGCCGTTCGAGGATGGCCGGCTGACCGAATTGAAGCTGGGGTTGCAGGCGGCGTTCGGGACGCTGAACGGCGGGCGCAGCGCCCATGGCGTGCAATATCTGGGCATTTATGACCGGCATGCCGGCCATTATCGCAGTAGCTTCGCTTACATGTTCGTCCATCGCTACAACTCGCGGTGGAGCAGCGTGTCGATGGCCGGCCTTGGCGACATGTCCCTGTCTGGCGGGCGCGGGCGCAATGCAGCCATCGTCAACCACTCGCTCTTCTACGACAGCGCCGAGGGGCAGATTTTGGGGCTGGAACTCAATTATCGGGGCGGATCGGACGGCTATGTGCTGGCCATGCCGCAAATCCACCAGCGGCTGGCCCATAAAATCAATGTGCAGGCGGGGCTGGGTGCGGAACGACCGCATGGCGGTGTGTTTCGACCCAAGGGCGGAATCCGGTTGATCCGCGAATTTTAGGGCGGATCGGGTCGCGACGTAGCGATGCGGCCGAAGTTCACAGTGTCGTCGGCCGAATCTGACGCTTTTTTCCGCCTTTGCGACAGCTTTGCGCCAGGGACGCGACACCCAAGCGACACTGGCGCAACGCCGGCGCGACATGCTGGCGACGGGGACGCGACAGGATGCGCATGGAGGCGGCAAAGGCAGCGACTGTTCCACCCCACAGGATAGATCAGAGAAAATCCAACATTGGAAGCGAGGGTAGTGGGTGGTTAGGGGACGGTCTTGTTTTCGCCGTCATCCCAGCGAAGGCTGGGATCTCAGGCCGTGTAGCGCGCCCTCTCCTACGACCCCAGCCTTCGCTGGGGTGACGGATAGTGGCCAACAATCCGTCATCGCTCTTTGGCCGCCGCCCTTTCCCGCCAAGCAGCGCTTGCCAGGCTGGCGGGGAGCGGGCACACCGGCGCGCAGTTCCACAATGAAGAGGATTGCCCGATGCGCCTTCCCCTCCTGCTTGCCGCCGCCGCGCTGCTGCCGATTGGCGCGGCCGTTGCCCAGCATGCCCATCATCAGGCCGCAGACCCGATCGCCGCCGCCGTCGCCGCGCCAAGCCGCACCGACAAGAATGTCGTACGCGACCAATATCGCCATCCTGCGCAGACGCTGGCTTTCTTTGGCGTAACGCCCGGCCAGACCGTGGTGGAATATAGCCCGAGCGGCGGCTGGTATACCGAGATCCTGGCGCCGTTGCTGAAGGATAAGGGCACATTCTATGCGCTTCAGCCCACCGGCCGTTATCTGGACGGCTATAAGGGCTTTCTGGCCGCCAAGCCCGACGTCTATGGCAAGGTGAAGCTGGTCGCCTATCCCGAGGAGACGGCCGCTATTCCCGCCGGCAGCGTCGACACGGTGCTGACGTTCCGCAATGTGCATAATATGGTGATGGGCGGAACCGAAGGCGCGACCTTCAAGGCGTTTTTCGACATGCTCAAGCCCGGCGGCACGCTGGGCGTGGTCGACCATCGCCTGCCCGAAGACCGTGACACCGCACTGGAAAAGAGCAGCGGTTATCTGAAGGTGTCGACCATACGCCGGATCGCGGAGGCCGCCGGTTTCGAATATGTCGGCGCGTCGGACGTGAACGCCAATCCCAAGGACACGGCCGACTGGCCCAAGGGCGTCTGGACCCTGCCCCCGACGCTGAGCCAGAAGGAAGTCGACAAGGACAAATATCTGGCCATCGGCGAAAGCGACCGGATGACGCTGAAATTCCGCAAGCCGACGAAATAGGCGAGAATATGCCTTCCCCGGTTGCGTCATCGCGCAACCGGGCTAGAGCGGCGGGGTGACTTCCGCTGCCTCTTCCGATCGCCCACACCGGCCGCTGTTTGCCATCGGCCTACGCCTGATCGCGGTCATCTGCCTGTCGATCATGTTCGTCAGCGGCCGGATCGCCAGTGAGCGCGGCGTCAATCTGATCGAAACCGTGTTCTACCGTCAGTTGATCGCGCTGCCGGTGGTGTTTGCCTGGATCGCGTCCAGCACGGGCCTGTCGGCGATCAAGACCCGGCGCATCGGCGTTCATGCCACCCGCATGGCCATCGGCCTGATCGGCATGATGCTGAATTTCCTGTCCTATATATTATTGCCCCCGGCAGAGGCGGCGACGATCGGCTTCACCATGCCGATTTTCGGCACGATCCTGTCCGCGCTGGTGCTGCGCGAGGCAACCGGCATCCATCGCTGGACCGCCGTGTTGATCGGCTTTGCCGGCGTATTGGTGATGGTGCGGCCCGATGCCGGCCATTTCCCCGTTCAGGGCGTCGCCGTCGCCATCGCCGCCGCGCTGGTGACGGCCAGCGTCAGCCTGGTGCTGCGCGAACTGGGGCGAACGGAAAGCGCGGGCGTCGTCGTCTTCTGGTTCACCCTGTTGTCGATGGTGCCGCTGGGCATCGCCATGCCCTTTTACGCGCAGGCGCATGACATGGTGACGTGGGGCTGGCTGCTGGCGATCGGCATCGTTGGCGGCGTGGCGCAGATCTGCCTGACCGCTGCGTTGCGCTGGGGGCCGGTGTCCGTCGTGCTGCCGATGGATTATAGCGCGATCATCTGGACCACGCTGCTGGGCGTGGCGATCGGTCAGGGCTGGCCGATGGCGACGACCTGGATCGGAGCGACCCTGATCGTCGCGAGCGGCCTCTATATCGCCTGGCGCGAACATGTCCGCGCCAGGCCGCCGATCGTTAGCCTAGCAACTCCGCCTCCAGACTGATTTCCGCCTTCAACAGTTTGGAAATGGGGCAATTGGCCTTCGCCTTGGCGGCGAGATCCTGAAAGGTCGCGTCGTCCGCGCCGGGGATGGTCGCCTTGAGCGTCAGCTTGCTGGCGGTGACGGCAAAACCGTCCTCCAGCTTTTCCAGCGTGACGACCGCGCTCGTTTCCATCTTCTCCGCCGTCAGCCCTGCCTCGCCCAGAATGAGCGACAAGGCCATGGTGAAGCAGGAGGCATGGGCGGCCGCGATCAGCTCTTCCGGGTTGCTGCCCGGCATGCCTTCAAACCGTGTTGCAAAGCCGTAGGGATAGGCGTCCAGCGCGCCGCTCTGGGTGGAGATCGCACCCTTCCCGTCCTTGAGGCCCCCTGTCCACACTGCCGAACCGCTGCGATTGATCTTCATGGCCTGATGCTCCTTTGAGGGTGAAGCGGAGGAACCCCGGCGGCTCCCCTTGGTTGCATGACTATAGAGACATGTATGCAGGAGAGTGACAATGACGAACCTGACGATCGACCATCCCCATGACCTGATCGGGTCCGATCAGATTGAAGGCACAGCAGTCTATAACCGGCAGGGCGAACATCTGGGCAGGATCGCCAGTTTCATGGTGGAAAAGCGCAGCGGGCAGGCCCGCTATGCCATATTGTCCTTTGGCGGCTTTCTGGGCATCGGCAGCGATCATTTCCCCCTGCCCTGGTCGATGCTGCATTTCGATGCGGACAAAGGCGGCTATGTCGTCGATCTGGACCGGCAGTTGCTGGACCATGCCCCGCGCTTCGCCGCAGACCAGCGCCCGGCCTATAGCGACGCTTATGGCCGCGACGTCCACCAATATTATGGCCTGATCTACCCCTGGTAATGGCGAGTGCCGCACCATGACAGGGTCGGGCGACACCGTTCGCCCGGCCCTTTTCATCACCCTGCCGACGTCTTTTTCCAACTGCCCAAATTTCACCACATTTCGCCGCTTGCCCATTGTCTACCAGATAAATAGAATTATTGTCGAAGGCTCGACATGAAGGATGAGGATCAGACCATGGAGCGATTCGGTTTTTCG
Source organism: Sphingobium rhizovicinum (assembly GCF_042647625.1). Classification (NCBI taxonomy): domain Bacteria; kingdom Pseudomonadati; phylum Pseudomonadota; class Alphaproteobacteria; order Sphingomonadales; family Sphingobiaceae; genus Sphingobium; species Sphingobium rhizovicinum. The sequence continues at coordinate 2,822,906 of NZ_JBHRVU010000004.1, forward strand.
AGTGACACGCGCCAGCCGGTCATTCTGACCATCCCGGGCCTCAACAATAGCGGGCCGGGACATTGGCAGACTTTGTGGGAGGAAAAGCGCGGCGATTGCGAACGGGTCGATCTGGGCAGTTGGGCCAGCCCCAATCGCAACGCCTGGGTCACGCGGCTGGATGCCGCGATCCGGCAGGCGAACGGGCCGGTCATATTGGCGGCGCATAGTCTGGGCTGTATGGCGGTAGCCTGGTGGGGGGCGCTGCAAAGCCAGGCTTATGGCTGGCCAGTGACAGGCGCGCTGCTGGTGGCGCCGCCCGATTGCGACCGGATGGAAACGCCCGAAACGATCGGCGGCTTTGGCCCTACGCCGCGTGCGCAACTGCCCTTCCCCTCCATATTGGTGGGCAGTCGCGACGACCCTTATATTTTCTTCGAGCGCGCGCACAGCATCGGCAAAAATTGGGGCAGCGAGTTTATCGACGCTGGCCATGCCGGGCATATCAACGCCGATTCCGGCCTGGGCGACTGGCAGTTCGGCCAGTCGCTGGTCGACCGGCTGATCGACAATGCCCAGGAACAGGCGTCCGCCATGCGCCAGATGCGCCCCGCCGTCCCGCTGGCCCAGCAGCAGGAGCGCAAGCCCGGCCGCGTGGCCGCCCGGATTTAAAGGCTCACCCCCGAGGGGCGCGACAAGACAAACTTGCGCGCCCCTTATATTTGCTTTTTTGTCTATCTTTGAAGTTGAGATATTAGGCGGAAAGAGGGTTATATGAACGAACACAGACCAATCGACATCCGCCACAACCGATCGGAAGGCCAGCGCCCCGACATCGCCGCCAGCATCGACAAGGTGCGCGACGTACTGGAAGCGCTGCGCTTTGGATCCATCACGCTGACCGTCCATGACGCGCGCGTGGTTCAGATCGACGTGACGGAAAAGACGCGCCTGACCAGCTGACGTCGTCAGCCGGGGCACATCGAATAGGGGCCGGCATGGCCCATGCGGCATGGGGGTGAGCCGCAACCAACGACAAGCATCTCCGATAATTATCGGCTTTGACCGGACCACCGGAAACGCCGCGATCAGCACCACCGGACATCCGGACAAAAGGGGAATATCATGATTGCGCGTTTTCTGTTGCTCGCGGGCGTCGCGGGCGCCTCCATCATCACGCCGAGCGCCTTTGCGCAGGAACCAGCCCAGCCCAATGCGGATGGCGCGGAGCAGACCAGCCCGCGCGGCGAAGTAATCGTCGTCACCGCCCGCCGCCGGCAGGAAACCGCGCAGGAAGTGCCGTTGGCCATTTCCGTGGTCAAGGGCGATAGCATCGAGGCGACCGGCAACTTCAACATCGTGAAGCTGCAACAGCTGGCGCCGACATTGCAGGTCTACACCACCAATCCGCGCAACACGTCGGTCAATATCCGCGGCCTTGGCGTGCCGTTCGGCCTGACCAGCGACGGCTTCGAACAGGGCGTCGGCATCTATGTCGACGACGTGTATAACAGCCGCGTCGCCGCCGCGACTTTCGATTTCCTTGACGTTAATCAGGTGGAAGTGCTGCGCGGCCCGCAGGGCACGCTCTATGGCAAGAACACCACGGCGGGCGCGATCAACATCACGACCAACCAGCCGACCTTCGATTTCGAAGGCCGCGCCGAACTGACCGTGGGCAATCTCAACTACAAGCAGGCCAAGGCCGCCATATCCGGCCCGCTGTCCGAAACCGTCGCCGCCCGTATCGCGGTTGCCGCGACCACGCGGCGCGGCACGCTCTATAATGTGACTAGCCAGCGCTGGATCAACGAACAGGATAATCTGGGCATTCGCGGCCAGTTGCTGTTCAAACCCACGGAAGATTTCAGCATCACCCTGTCGGGCGACTATAGCAAGCAGGATCCCGAATGCTGCGGCACCACCTTCGTGCGCGTGGGCAAGACCCAGCGCCCGCTCAACCGCCAATATGACGCGCTGGCCGCCGCGCAGGGCTATGTCGTGCCCAGCCGCAATCCCTATGACCGGCTGACCGATCTGGACAGCAACCTGAATGCCGGCAACAAGATTGGCGGCGTGTCGGCGAAGATCAAATGGGATGTTGGCCCCGGCACCCTGACATCCGTCACAGCATGGCGTTTCTGGGACTGGAAGCCGGAAAATGATCGCGACTTCACCGGCTTGTCGATCGTGTCGCGTTCGCAAAATCCGTCGCAGCAGGATCAGTATAGCCAGGAATTCCGCTATAATTATGAAAGCAAGGACATCGACTTCGTCGTCGGCCTGTTCGGCTTCAAGCAGCGGATCGACACTCAGGGCACGGAACAGCAGGGCGAAGATGCGGCCCAGTGGAGCCTGGCCCCGTCGACCGACCCGACCAACCCGGCGAATATTCCGGCCACTCTGGCGGGCCTGACCGCCAGCAACACCCAATATCTCAAGGCAGACAGCGCCGCCCTGTTCGGGCAGCTGAGCTGGAAGGTCACGGACGCGCTGACCATCCAGCCGGGCGTGCGCCTCAACTATGACAAGAAGTCGGGCTATTATCAGCGTGTCGTCACCAACGCCCAGGGTCAGGCGATCAGTTGCACCACGGTCGCGGCACCCGGCACGATCAAGGGTACGACCCAGCAATGCGGCGTCTATCAGCCGCAGATCAGCGCGCCGTCCGACAGCGCGTGGAACTTCACCTATGACTTCAACGTCAATTACAAGGTGGCGCGCGACGTCCTGGCCTACGCCACCTATGCCAAGAGCTTCAAGACGCTGGGCATCAACCAGAACGGCCTGCCGCTCAACGCCGACAACAGCGTCAATTATGACGCCAGCACGGTGAAGCCGGAATCGGTCAACCACTATGAAATTGGCCTCAAGACCCAGTTTCTGGATCGCCGGGCGACCTTCAACCTGACCGCCTTCCGCACCGACATCAAGAATTTCCAAGCGACGGTGAATGGCGGCCAGTTCGGTACGGTGCGCGGCTACCTCGCCAATGCTGGCAAGGTGCGATCGCAGGGGATCGAGGCCGACTTCAAGATCGTGGCGAGCGATCGCTTCACCGCCTATGCCAACGGCGCCTATACCGACGCCAAATATAAGAAGTTCGTCGACGCCCCGTGCCCGCCCGAGCTGTCCGGCGGCACATATCAGGCGGCCAGCGCCACGCCCGATTATTCCCAACCTGGCGTCCCCGGCGCGCTCAGCCCGCGCCAGTGCGATATTTCGGGGCAGGATCTGCCTGGCGTGTCCAAATGGGCTTTCTCCTACGGCGCGGAATATAACATCCCGGTCACGCTGCTGGCGAAGGAAGGGCAAATCTATCTGGGCGTCGACGGCAATTACCGTTCGCACTGGAACAGCAATGCCTCGCCGTCCATCTATACCGAGGTGAAGGGCTATGCGCTGACCAATGTGCGCGCCGGCTTCCGCGGCGAAGGGTTCGACGTGTTCGGCTGGGTCCGCAACGCCTTCGACGTCAATTATATCGAAAACTTGCAAGTCGCGCCGGGTAATACCGGCCTGATCGCAGGGCAGGTCGGCGATCCGCAGACCTGGGGCGGCACGATCAAATTCTCCTTCTGAGATTTCGGTTCGAAGAATGCATGAAGACGGGGCGGCAACGATGCCGCCCCGTTTGTGTTGATCGGCCCGATGGACTATATATGGTCCATATTTGATCGAGGACCATTCGCCATGCGCTATTCCACCCGGATCAAGCCGATCAGCTATTTCAAGGCCAATGCGGCGGAGGTCTTGGCCGACCTGAACGACGGCGCCGAACCGATGATCCTGACCCAGAATGGCGAGGCGAAGGCGGTCGTTCAGGACATCCGCTCTTATGAAAAGACGCAGGAAACCCTGGCGATGCTGAAGATACTAGCGCTGGGGATGGAGGACATCAGGGCAGGCCGTGTCAGGCCGGCGCGCGAAGTCTTTGAGGAGATCAAGGCGAAGCGCCGTAAAAATGACGGCTGAAAAACGCTATCTCGTTAATATCACGCAGGGCGCTGCCGACGACCTGGAGGCCATTCATGCCTACACGGCAGATCAGCGCTCGCTGGATGACGCCGACACACTTCTCGATAGTCTTTATGAGCGGGTCGAGACGCTAGAATATTTTTCCTTGCGCGGCAGCATGGTGCCAGAGGCCACGGAAGTCGGCAATCGCGAGGTGCGGCAAATTCTTCATTTGCCTTATCGCCTTATCTATCATGTTGCTCAGGATAGGGTTGCGATCATGGCGATTGTAGATGGCCGACGCGACGTACAGACGCTTTTGAAGGGACGCCTGCTCGCTCCGTAAACCCGCCTTCCCCGCACCGGCATTTGCGCCGCGCCCCGCGCTGGGCTAGACACCCGCGCCATGTCCACGACCTTCACGATCGACACCGCGACCAGCCGCGCCAATCCCACGCCCGCACCGATGAAGCGCCTGACCGTGCCCGCCATCCAGCGGCGCAAGTTCGAAGGGCAGACGGCGGAGCCGCTGGTGATGCTGACCGCCTATACCGCGCGACAGGCGCAGTTGCTTGACCCCCATTGCGACATGCTGCTGGTCGGCGACTCGCTGGGTCAGGTCATCTATGGCCTGCCCTCCACCCTGCCGGTCACGCTGGACATGATGGTCGCCCATGGCGCCGCCGTCGTGCGGGGCAGCTATCACAGCGTCGTCATCATCGACATGCCGTTCGGCAGCTATGAAGCTTCGCCGCAGCAGGCCTTCGCCAGCGCCAGCCGCATCATGGCGGAAACCGGCGCAGCCGGCGTCAAGCTGGAGGGCGGCGAAGCGATGGCGGACACCATCGCCTTCCTCACCCAGCGCGGCATCCCGGTGATGGCGCATATCGGCCTGACCCCGCAGGCGGTGAACGCGCTGGGCGGCTATGGCGCGCGCGGCAAGAGCCAGGAAGAACATGCCAAGATATTGGGCGATGCGCGCGCGGTGGCGAAGGCCGGCGCCTTTTCCATGGTGGTGGAAGGCGTGATGGAGGAACTGGCAGACATCATCACCGCCAGCGTTGACGTCCCCGTCATTGGCATCGGCGCTTCGGCGCGGTGCGATGGACAAGTGTTGGTGGCGGAAGACATGCTGGGCATGTTCGAACGGGTGCCGCGCTTCGTGAAGCGATACGACAATATCGCAGAAACGATCAGCAACGCCGCCGCACGCTATGCCGCCGATGTGCGCAGCCGCGCCTTTCCGACCGACGAACAGGTATATCGGCCCAAAATATGATTTGCCTGTTGCATACGCGCCGCTATTGATCGCGCCTTCCGGCAGAGTTTTCTGACCCATTTCTCGGAGATTCCCGTGGCCCTCACGCCGCAAAACAGCGAAGCCTTCATGCGCGAGGTCGATGAAGCCGTCCGTCAGGACCGGCTGATGACCTTCTGGGAGCGTTATGGCCGCCTGACCCTTGCCGCCATCATCCTGGGCTTGGCCGCCTTTGGCGGCTGGCTCTACTGGCAGCATTACAGCAAGACACAGTCGGAAGCCGTATCCGAAAAGATGGACGCGGTGCTGACGAGCGCTGCTGGCGGCGGCACGCCCGACGCGAAGGAACTGGACGCGCTGGCCAAGGCCAACCAGCCGGGCTATCGCGCATCCGCGCTGCTGACCAAGGCAGGCCTTACCGCGCGCAAGGGCGACAGCAAGGCCGCGATCGCCGCCTTTGCCGCCATGGCCGCCGACACCAGCCTCGATCAGCCCTATCGCGATCTGGCGCTGATCCGCCAGACTGCGCTGGAATTTGACAGCCTGAAGCCCCAGCAGGTGGTCGACCGGCTGAAGCCGCTGGCGATCGAGGGCGCGCCCTGGTTCGGCAGCGCGGGCGAACTGGTTGCGCTGGCCTATATGAAGATGGGCCAGACCAAGATGGCCGGGCCGATTTTCGCCGCCATGGCAAAGGATAGCCGGGTGCCCGAATCGATCCGTTCACGGGCCAGACAGATGGCCGGCGTCATGGGCATTGATGCGGTCGAGATACCGGCCGAAACCACCGAAGGATGATCGATCGCATGGCAAGCATGAAGATGGGCCGGGCTGTCACGATGGCGGCACTTGTTGCGCTGATCGCCGGGTGCGGCGTGGTCGGCGGCAAGAAGGGCGGCCCCAAGACGCCGGTGCTGGGCAACCGCGTATCGATCCTGAGCAACGAGCAGGGCGTAGAGGTGGAGCCGTCTCTGGCCGACGTGCCGGTCAGCCTGCCCGCCCCCTATGTGAATGAGGCATGGGCGCAGCCGGGCGGCGACCCGTCCAAGGCAATGGGCCATGTGTCGCTGGGCGGATCGCCCAGCCGCGTCTGGACCGCGTCGATCGAGGGCAGTTCGCCCCAGGCGCGTCTTGCCGCATCGCCGGTTGTCGCGGGAGGCAAGCTGTTCGTGACCGACGCGGGCGCGCATGTCATCGCCTATGACGCGGCCAGCGGTTCCAAGCTGTGGCAAACCAGCCTGCCGTCCGAAGGCAAGGGCAATGGCCGCGCGCTGTTTGGCGGCGGCGTCAGCGTGCTGGGCGATCGCCTGTTCGCCAGCACCGGCCTGGGCGACGTGTTCGCGCTCAATGTCGCGGATGGCGCGATTGTCTGGAAAAAGCATCCCGGCGGCCCGCTGCGCGGCGCGCCGACGCTGGAAAACGGCCATGTCTATGTGATGGGCCAGGACAATCAGATTTTCGCGCTCAACCAGAGCGACGGCGAAACCCAGTGGACCGACAGCGGCACGTTGCAGGTCACGGGCATTTTCGGCGTAGCTGCGCCCGCCGCCGCGCAGGGCACGGTGATCGCGGGCTACAGCTCGGGCGAAATCACCGCCTATCGTTATGAAAATGGCCGCAGCCTGTGGGGCGACGCCCTGTCGCGCACCAGCATTTCGACCGCGGTGGCGACGCTGACCGACATCGACGCCGATCCGGTGATCGATCGCGGCCGCGTCTTCGCCATTGGTCAGGGCGGCCGCATGGCCAGCTATGAACTGACCAGCGGCCAGCGCCTGTGGGAAATCAACATCGCCGGCATTTCCACGCCGGCGGTCGTTGGCGAATGGGTGTTCGCCGTGACCAGCGACGCCCGCCTGCTGTGCGTCGCGCGTGCCACCGGCAAGATCCGCTGGGTCAGCCAGCTGCGCCGCTGGCAGAAGGAAAAGAAAAAGGACAAGGCGATCCGCTGGACCGGCCCGATCCTGGCCGGCGGCCGCCTGATCGTGGTGTCGACCCGTGGCGAAATGGTCTATGTCGACCCGGCCAACGGCACCGTCCAGTCGACCATCGACATGAAAAACTCCATGTCGCTGTCGCCGATCGTCGCCAACAACATGCTTTATGTGCTGGCCGATGATGGAAAATTGACGGCGTTCCGCTAAGAGCGAAAAATATGCTAAGCGCTACTCCCGTGCAGGCCCTGCCTGCGCGGGAGTAGCGCGTTTAACCGGTTTGAATTTTTGGAAGGAATACGGGCATGCTGCCCACGGTAGCCATCGTCGGACGTCCCAATGTGGGCAAGTCCACCCTGTTCAATCGCCTGGTCGGCAAGCGGCTGGCGCTGGTCGACGACCAGCCCGGCGTGACGCGCGACCGGCGGGAGGGCGAGGCGAACCTGCTCGGCGTCGATTTCACCATCGTCGACACCGCCGGTTATGAGGATGAAGACGCGCAGTCGCTGCCCGGCCGCATGCGGATGCAGACGCAGGCCGCAGTCGACAATTGTGACGTTGCCCTGTTCATGATCGACGCGCGCGCCGGCATCACCCCGCTGGACGAGGAAATCGCCCGCTGGCTGCGCGCCAACGACACACCGGTCGTGCTGGTCGCCAACAAGGCGGAAGGCAAGGCGGCGGACGATGGCGTCATGGAATCCTTCAGCCTGGGCCTGGGCGAACCCATCCCCTTTTCTGCCGAACATGGTCAGGGCCTGGCCGACCTGTTCCAGGCGCTGCTACCGCATATCGACCGCGAGGACGCCGCGAACGAGAAGGATTTTTACGAGGATGAGGAAAGCGCGCCACTGAAGCTCGCCATCGTCGGTCGCCCCAATGCGGGCAAGTCCACGCTCATCAACAAATTTCTGGGCGAAAACCGCCTGCTGACCGGGCCGGAAGCCGGCATCACGCGCGACAGCATCGCCGTCGACTGGATGTGGACCAGCCGCGAAGGGCTGGACCGGCCCGTCCGCCTGATCGACACGGCCGGCATGCGCAAGCGCGCCAAGGTGCAGGACAAGCTGGAAAAGCTGGCGGTTTCCGATGGTCTCAACGCCGTGAACTTCGCCGAAGTCGTCGTCCTGCTGCTGGACGCGACGCGCGGGTTGGAAGCGCAGGATCTGCGCATCGCCGACAAGGTGCTGGAGGAAGGCCGCGCCCTCGTCATCGCGCTCAACAAATGGGACACGGTGGAAAATGGATCGGCCCTGTATCAGGGCATCAAGCAGGCGCTGTCCGATGGTCTGGCGCAGGTGCGCGGCGTGCCCATCATGACCGTGTCGGCGGCAAGCGGAAAGGGTCTGGACGATCTGATCCATGTCGCCTTCGAAACGCGGACCGCCTGGTCGCAGCGCATTTCGACCGGCCAGCTCAACCGCTGGTTCGAAACCGCGCTGGAGGCCAATCCGCCCCCGGCGCCGGGCGGCAAGCGGATCAAGCTGCGCTACATCACCCAGAACAAGACGCGTCCGCCGACGTTCGTTCTGTTCGGCACGCGACTGGACGACCTGCCCGAAAGCTATCGCCGCTATCTTGTGAACGGCATCCGCAAGGAACTGGGCTTTGGCGCGGTGCCGGTGCGGTTAACGCTGCGCAGCCAGAAAAATCCGTTCGCCACGAAATAAAGCGATGGACGCCGAACCGCTGCATGTGAACGCCAGGGGGATGAAATGCCCCTGGCCCGCCCTGCGCGCGGCGCGGGCGATGCGGAGCGCCGACGCCATCCTGATCGAAGCGGACGATCCGATCGCGCCGGGCGAACTGACGGCCTTGGCGCAGCAGCAGGGATGGGCCTTTTCCGCTCTGGACGGGCAGCGTTTTACGCTCAGCCGGCAGGGGTGAAGCCAACCGGAATCGCGCGCCAAAATCCATTGCGATCCACCACGCTTTAACCCCCTGTTTACGCGAAAAGCCTATTTTCATCGCTGCACGTAAGTGGAGTGGCGGGTGTCTTATCAATCGACCGATCTGGTCAGCTGGACCGACTTTGCGCGGACCCGGGGTGAACTGGGCGCCGCATTCCTGCGCATCCTGGGCTACTTCCGGGAAGATGGCGTCAAGTCCATCACGGCCATTGAGGAAGCGTTCCGCGCCCGCAATGCCGCCGCCCTTGTCACCCCGGCCCATACGCTGAAAGGGGAATCGGCGCAGTTCGGCGCCTATCGCCTGAGCGGCATGGCTGAAGAGATCGAAATGACCGCCCGCCGCTGCGTGGAAACGCGCGAAGGCCCGGACGAACTGATCGAAACGGTCGTCGCGCTGCGCCCCTGTTTCACCGAAACCATGGCGCTGCTGGATCGCGACGCCAGCCCGCTGGCCCCGCGCCGCCCGGCCACGTTCGGCCGCAGGGTCGACACGCCTGCGACCAGTTTCGGCCGCGCCGGATAATTCCGTCTTGAAGTGAAACCAATCATGCCCCCATATGGCGGGCATGACACGCTATTCCCTGCTCGACCTGGTCCCCGTCCGTGAAGGGGAGAATGCGGCCAACGCCCTCGCCAACGCCGCCGATCTGGCCGCCCATGCCGAAGCGCTGGGCTATCATCGGCTGTGGGTGGCGGAACATCATGGCATGGCCGGCATCGCATCGGCCGCCACATCTGTCGTGCTGGCGCATATCGGGCAGGCCACATCCACCATCCGCATCGGTGCCGGCGGCATCATGCTGCCCAATCATGCGCCGCTGCTGATCGCCGAACAGTTTGGCACGCTCGACGCGCTGTTCCCCGGCCGGGTCGATCTGGGGCTGGGCCGTGCGCCCGGTTCCGACCAGCGGGTGGCGCAGGCGATCCGCCGCAACCTGTCGGGCGGCCCCGATCAATTCCCGCGCGACGTGATGGAGTTGCAGGCTTTCTTCGCCGGCGATGATCGAATGGGCATTCAGGCGACGCCCGGCGCGGGCGCGCAGGTGCCGCTCTGGATATTGGGGTCCAGCCTTTATGGCGCGCAATTGGCGGCGATGCTGGGCCTCCCCTATGCCTTTGCCTCCCACTTCGCCCCCGCCGCGCTGGACGAGGCGATCGCCATCTATCGCCGCGATTTCCGGCCATCGGCGCAGCTCAAATATCCCTATGTGATGGCGGGCTATAATGTCTTTGCCGCTGACGATGCGGAGGAAGCGCATCTGATCGCCACATCGATGCAACAGGCGTTCGTGCGGCTGCGCACCGGCAATCCGGGCAAGCTGCAACCGCCCGTCGCCGGCTATCTCGATAGCCTACCGATGCAGGCGCGCGCGATGCTGGCCGATGTGCTGAGCGTGTCGAGCATCGGCACGCAGGCCGATGTGGAGCGCGACCTGGCCGCTTTCCTGCGCCGCACGCAGGCGGATGAGCTGATCCTGACCGGGCAGATTTTCGACCCCGCCGCGCGTAAGCGCAGCTTCGCCATCGCCATGGCGGCGGCTCAGGCCATCGCGACCCGCGAACTGGCCTGAGTCTCCCGCTTCAGCCGCCCGCCGCTCAGCATCGTCGCGGCGCCGGGCGCGATGCGGCGGAGCGCCCCGCCGACCAGCATCACGATGCCCAGCACGATCAATGGCTGAGTCAGCAGATACAGCGGATAGAGCGGTTCGCCCATTCGCCCGAACAGCCCGCCCAGCACCGGCCCGCCCAGCCAGATCAGGATCAGATGGGCGCAGAAAAGGAAGAAGGCGTAAGGTTCGACCTGGAGCAACCAGTCCCGTGCAGGGCTGAGCGCCAGCGCCCAGGACAGCCGCCAGAAGGCAAGCGCCGCCGCCACCCGCACCGACAGATCGAGCGCGGTCTGCGCCATGCGCGGACCGCCATCGCCGATCGTCACCGATCGATAAAGTTGCGCGCTCATCAGCAGCACAAAAGGCAGCAGCGCCAGCAGCCAATGCCAATTCACGACCCGATCCGCCCAGCCGCCGCGCCGCGCCAATATGCCGGTGACGAAAAAGAAAAGGATCGACGCGCGCATCAGCACCGGCGGCCCCAGCCCGGCGATATGGCAGGCCGCCGCTGTCAGGCCAATCAGCGCCAGCACCCAGCCGGGCAGGCGCACCAGCAGCGGCGCGGCGACCATGCAGAGGAACAGGTCGCGCAGGAAGGGCATCTGCACATTGATGTCGGGATTGCGGGTGAGGATCAGCACCTCATCCACCGTCCACCAGACGGATTGCGGCAGGGGCGCAGACAGGCCGAACAGCCGCGCCGCGCCCGACACCAGGAAGATGGCGATGATGTTCCAGAGGATCATCGGTAACAGGATGGTGCGCGCCTTGCGCCGGACGTGGTCGCCCCAGTCGCGCGTGCGGCTGGACGCCGCGACCAGCCAGCCAGAGATCAGGCCCAGCAGCGGCACCGCGCTGCGCCCGAACATTTCCATCAGGAACCAGCGCAGGTCATCCTGCGGCGTGCCGCGCAGGGCGGCCAGGGCTTCGCCATTCTGCCCCGTCCAGGCATGAACATAGACGACGCCCAATATGCACACGACCCGCGCGATTGCGATCGCATCGGAGCGCCTGGCGCTATCGGTCGGCAAGGTCAGGGACAAAAGGCGGCATCCTCGGGCTTATCCTGTCGACAATGCGGCAAGCCGGTCCATGTTCCGATCCGTCGCATCTTGGTCGAGATGGGGGTGGCGCCATCCGTCGTCAATTTTTGCGCCGCACACCGGCACCAGCCGTGCAGGAATCAGGACTAAGTCATTCTTTACCTATCCGGGATAAACCCTGCTTTCTTGCCGGAAGACGTTCCGGCGCAGGGGACGACAAAGGCCGATGACCCATATGCCGGGCGCTCAATCCTTCACTTCCGCCGCGGCATCCATGGCCCATGACCAGTCAATGGGCATGGTGTTCCAGATTGCCGGCTCCAGTTCGAAGGTGCTGATCGACGCCCATCGCCTCGCCATATTGGGGCAGGATGAAGACCCGTCCATCGCCATGGCCGGGCAGGTCGGCAGCCAGGTGAAGATGCGCGTGGGCAATAGCTGGCTGATCGCCAGCGTCCGCGCCATGACGCTGGATCAGGCGAGCAAGGGCATCGTCGCCGACATCGACTTTCTGGGCGAAGGCGATGAGGAAAAGCTGACCGGGCGCATCTATCATTTCCGGCGCGGCGTCACCCGTTACCCTACGCCGGGCACCGACATTTTCCCGGTGTCGAGCGCCGACATGCAGCAAATCTACGCCGCAGACGATCGGCCGCATGTTCAGATCGGCACCGTCTACCCCACCAGCGACACGCGCGCCGCGCTCTATGTCGATTCGATGCTGGGCAAACATTTCGCGCTGCTCGGCTCCACCGGCACCGGCAAATCGACCAGCGCCGCGCTGATCCTGCACCGCATCTGCGACCTGTCGCCACAGGGGCATATCGTCATGATCGATCCCCATGGCGAATATGGCGCGGCCTTTGCCGGCAATGGCGCGGTCTATGACGTCAGCAATCTGGCCCTGCCCTATTGGCTGATGAATTTCGAGGAACATTGCGAAGTGTTCGTCACATCGCAGGGCGCGGACCGCACGGTCGACAGCGACATCCTCGCCAAATGCCTGCTCGCCGCGCGGTCGAAGAACCGGCTTGCCGAAAGCATCGGCCGGCTGACGGTGGATTCACCGGTCCCCTATCTGTTGTCCGACCTGACCACCATCCTGCAAAATGAAATGGGCAAGCTGGACAAGGGCACCAATTCGCTGCCCTATATGCGCCTCAAAACCAAGATCGACGAGATCAAGGCCGATCCGCGCTACAGCTTCATGTTTTCAGGCATGCTGGTCGCCGATACGATGCAGCAGTTCATCGCCAAGATTTTCCGCCTGCCCGCCAATGGCAAGCCCATTTCCATCATCGACGTGTCGGCCATGCCGTCCGACATCACATCGACCGTGGTGTCGGTGCTGTCGCGGCTGGTGTTCGACTATGCCATCTGGGCGCGCGACGAGCCGCAACGGCCGATCCTGCTGGTCTGCGAAGAAGCGCATCGCTACATTCCCAACAGCACGACCGGATCAGGTCAGGCGGTGCGCAAGATTTTGGAGCGGATCGCCAAGGAAGGCCGTAAATATGGCGTATCGCTGGGCCTGATCACCCAGCGTCCGTCCGACCTTGCCGAAGGCGTGCTGTCGCAATGCGGCACGATCATATCGATGCGCCTCAACAATGACCGGGATCAGGCCTTCGTGAAGGCCGCCATGCCCGAAGGCGCGCGCGGCTTCCTCGATTCCATCCCCGCCCTGCGCAACCGGGAGGCGATCATCTGCGGCGAAGGCGTCGCCGTGCCGATCCGCGTGGCGCTCGACAATCTGGAAGAACATCGCCGCCCCGCGTCGAGCGATCCCAGCTTCACCGAGCTATGGCGGCAGTCGGGCAGCGAGAACGACATTCTCGAACGCACCATCACCCGCTGGCGCAGTCAGGGACGCTGAAATCTGCAATCATTTTCGTCCTCCCAGCGTGCGCCGGGATGACGAAGATCAAAGCCGCATCAGCCTGTTGGCGCAATGCGCCCGGCCGGTTCGGTTTCGCTGTTCACCGCTTCGCGGCATTCCTCGCTATGGATCGGCGCGATCAGCTTCGCCTTGCGCCAGCCGCCGTGCAGATAGACCAGCGCCGCCAGCGACAATGATGCGATCGATCCGGCCGGGAAGCTGAGCCACAGGGCGTCCGCCCCCATCACCGGATAGGCCAGATGATAAAAGCCCAGCCGCACGCCGAACAAAGTGAAGGTCAGGATCACCAGCGGCGCCACCACCACGCCGTTGGCGCGCATCACCCCGAACAGGATCATGGTGCAGCCGAACAGCAGGAAGCTCCAACTGGCCAGCATCTGCATGTTCCAGGCCGCGTCGATCGCAGCCTGATTGCTGCCCAGAAACAGCGACAGCAACGGCGCATGAAACAACAGGATGATCGCGATCATTGCGCTGGTGATGGCGAACAGATAGCCCATGCCAAAGCCGGTGATGCGGCTGATCCGGTCCCACCGGCCTGCGCCCACATTCTGCGCCGCCATGGCGCTGACCGCCGCGCCCATCGCCATCGCCGGCATCTGAAGATAGGTCCATATCTGCTGCGCCGCGCCATAGGCCGCCGTCACCAGCAACCCTTCGCGATTGACGAGGCCGATCATGACGAGGCCGGAGGCTGACATGACGATCATCTGCAAGCCCATGGGCAACCCCTTGCCCACCAGCACGCGCATCTGGTCGGCCGCCGGCCACAGATAGCGCAGTTCCGGACCGCGCAGCCGCAGCGGCAAATCCTTTGCATAGATGAAGGCGATGACGCCGATCAGGCTGACGAAGCCCGCCGCCGCCGTGGCCGCCGCCGATCCGGCGATGCCGAACGCCGGGATCGGTCCCAGCCCCAGGATCAGCACCGGGTTGAGGATCAGGTCCACCGCGACGCTGACGATCATGAAGATCAGCGGCGTGCGCGCATCGCCCGCGCCGCGCAGGCCCATCATGATCATCACCACCAGCAAGGTTGCAGGCATCGCAAAGAAGATGACGCGCAGATAAACCAGCGCCAGATCGAACGCCTCTGCCGGCGTCGCCAGCAACCGCAGCAGCGCCGGCGCGCCGATCCAGCCGGCGATCGCCACGCCCAGCCCCACTATCGAGCAGAATCCGACCGCAGAGCCAAAAGCACGCCGCGCCGCATCCAGATCGCGCGCGCCGACCGATTGCGCGATAACCACGGTGGACGCCATGCCGAAACCGAACACGACCGAAAACATCAGAAACATGATGATATTGGCGTTGGCGGTCGCCGCCAGCGCCTGCGCGCCCAGAAAGCGGCCGACCCAGATGGCGTTGATCGACCCGTTGAGCGACTGGAGGATGTTGGAGGCCAGCGTTGGAATCGCAAAGAGCAGCAGGGTCGATCCGATCGGTCCCTGCGTCAGGTCTTTTCCACCCTTGCTCTGTCCACGCATACCCCGGCCCTCCCTAATAAGGGCTCCTGCGCAGGCAGGAGCCCAGGGCGAACCGGCATGACCTGGCAACCTGGACTCCTGCCTGCGCAGGAGCACATGCTTCTTCTTTAACCGCTTAGCCCAGCCGGTCCAACGCCGCCTTCAGCCTTTCCGCCTCGGCGGTCTTTTCGGTATGGTCCTCGCGCGCCTTGGCGACGGCTTCGGGCTTGGCCTTTTCGACGAAGCTGGGATTGGACAGGCGACCGCCCAGACCATCGCGCTCCTTCTCTGCGGCGGCCAGCGCCTTGGCGAGACGGGTCTTTTCCGCCGCAATGTCGATCACGCCTTCCAGCGGCAGGATGAAGGTCGCTTCGTCCACCACGATCTGCGCCGCACCACCCGCCGGCGGTTCGCCAAAGGTCAGGCTTTCCACCCGGCCCAGACGCGCCAGCGCCACGCCCTGACGGTCGAGACGGCGCTGCGTCTCCTCGGCGCCATCGCGCACGACCATCGGCAGCTTCGCGCCCGGCGGCACGTTGAGTTCGGTCCGCGCGGTGCGGATCGCGCTGACGAGGCGGATCAGCCAGTCGATTTCGGCCTGCGCATCGGTGTCGACGGCAGCGAGCGCCACCGGCCATTGCGCCACGATCAGTTCGCTCTCCCGCGTCCCCGTCAGATGCCACAATTCTTCGGTGATGAAGGGCATGAAGGGATGCAGCATGACCAATATCTGGTCGAACGCCCAGCCAGCGACGGCCTTCGTCTCGTCATCCATCGCGCCCTTCGTAAGCTCGATATACCAGTCGCAAAACTGGTCCCAGACGAAATGATAGATGGCGTTGGCCGCCGCGTCGAAGCGCAGTTCGGTCATCGCCGTGTCGATCGCCTGCACGGTCGCAACCGTTTCCGCGATGATCCAGCGGTTGACCGGCAGCGTGGCGTGCGGCGCTTCATGCGTGGCCGAAGCGGTGACGCCGTTCGACTGAAGGAAGCGCGCGGCGTTCCACAGCTTGGTCGCGAAGTTGCGATAGCCCTCGACCCGCTTCTCATCCATCTTCACGTCGCGGCCCTGGCTTTCCATCGCCGCCATGAAGAAGCGCAGCGCGTCCGCGCCGAACTTGTCGATCAGGCCCAGCGGATCGACCACATTGCCCTTGGACTTGGACATTTTCTGCCCATCGGCCGCGCGGACGAGGCCGTGGAGGTAGAGCTTGCGCCATGGAACATCGCCCATGAACTCCATCCCCTGCATCGCCATACGCGCGTCCCAGAAGAACAGGATGTCGAAGCCGCTGATCAGCAGATCATTGGGATAGTGGCGCGACAGCTTCTCGGTCGGTTCCGGCCAGCCCAGCGTGCCGAAGGGCCAGAGCGCGGACGAGAACCAGGTATCGAGAACGTCGGGATCGCGCGTCAGCACCTTGTTGCCGGCCAGCGCCTGCGCCTCCGCCTCGCTTTCGGCGACATAGGGATTGCCGTCTTCATCGAACCATGCCGGGATCTGATGCCCCCACCAGAGCTGGCGCGACACGCACCAGGGCTGGATATTTTCCATCCAGTTGAAGAAGGTCTTTTCCCAGCTCTTGGGCACGATCTCGATCGCGCCGTCGCGCACGGCCTTGGTCGGCGCAATGGCCAGCTTTTCCGCGTCGACATACCATTGATCGGTCAGCCAGGGTTCGATGACCACGTTGGAGCGATCGCCGAACGGCGTCTGGATCGTGCGCGGCTCGAAATCGGCGGCGACCTCCTCGCCTTCCTTATTCTTCGTGACATGGGGGACAAGGAAGCCGAGCGTCTTCATCTCCGCCACCACGGCTTCGCGGGCGCCGACCACGCCATCCTTCCTGAAGCGGTGCAGGCCAAGGAAGCGATCGGGGATCAGGCCGTCGGCGGTCTGAACGACATTGGCGTCGGCATCGAACATGTTGAGCATCTCGCCGGCCTTCAAGCCCGCGCGCTTGCCCACATCAAAGTCATTGAAGTCATGGCCCGGCGTGATCTTGACCGCGCCGGTGCCCAGCGCCGGGTCAGCATGTTCGTCGGCCACGATCGCAAAGCGCCGCCCGGTGATCGGCTGGAGGATGTCCTTGCCGATGACGGACTTATAGCGCTCGTCGTCGGGATGCACGGCGATCGCCATGTCGGCCAGCATCGTTTCCGGGCGCGTGGTGGCGACGACGATATGGTCGCTGCCGTCGGCCAGCGTCACGCCATCGGCCAGCGGATAACGGAAGCGCCAGAAGCCTCCCTTCGTCTCGACCGTCTCGACCTCAAGGTCCGAAATGGCCGAGCGGAAATGCGGATCCCAGTTCACCAGCCGCTTGTCGCGGTACAGCAGCCCGCGCTTGTGCAGTTCCACGAAGGTCTTGATGACCGCCTTCGAAAAACCCTCGTCCATGGTGAAGCGTTCGTTCGCCCAGTCCATGGAGCAGCCCAGACGGCGCAGCTGGCGCGTGATCGCGCCGCCGCTTTCGGCCTTCCATTCCCACACCTTGGCGACGAACTCGTCACGGGTGAAATCGGTGCGCTTTTGCTGCTGTGCGTTGAGCTGGCGCTCCACCACCATCTGCGTCGCGATGCCGGCATGATCGGTGCCGACCACCCACAGCGCATCCTTGCCGCGTAGCCGCTCGTAACGGATCACAATATCCTGCAACGTGTTGTCGAGCGCATGGCCGATATGCAGGCTGCCCGTCACATTCGGCGGCGGATTGACGATGGTGAAGGGCGTCGCGTCCGGGCGTTCGGGGCGGAACAGGCCCTTCTCCTCCCAATGGGCGTACCAGCGGGATTCGATGTCGGCAGGGTCAAAGGTTTTGGGCAGTTCGGTCATGGGTGCGCCCATAACCATGTCCACCGGATTTTTCCAATGCTTGCTAACCAAAACCGGCAATTGGCACGGCAGCACCCTTGAAAGCTGCTGCTAAATCGGGAGGCAAGACATCCCATAGCCAGATGCCGCTTTCCATCTTGTGGGCCAGCAAGGTCGGCTCACCCGTCGAATTATCATAGATATAGCATTCATCGACATTCATCACGAACCACGCCAATTGTTCAAATGAGCGCGCCCTGCGGCTCGCAACCTTGTCCGTCGGAACGAAATGTCCGCCCTCCGACACACGAATGTTGATACGCTCTGCCTGCAACTCTGCGCTTTTCAGAACGACATAGATCATCCTGACTTGAAATCCGGCAGCCTTAGCCTTGATCACCAGCGGTTGATATTTTTTGGAAGACAGGACGGTCTCAACGCCGATCGTCTGATAGACCTCCAGAGAGGCATAAAGCCAGTGCTCGATGCGTCGGACCGCTTCCAGATTAGCTTCATCCAGTGGCAGCCGCTCCTGCTCCACGATACTGACAGTTAAAAGATCAGGGTTTATGATCCAGACCGAACCGCCCCACCCTTCAATGTCGGTCCGATTGTAAAGTGTGCTCTTGCCGGACCCGTTGGGTCCGGCAACGATCCACAATATCGGTTTTTCAGGCTTGCGCGGTGTCGGCCGCATCGCGGGCCTTCCGGCGACGCTCATCCCGGATGCTGCGAACATTCGATCGGAAAGCAGCCAGAAGATCGTATGGCAAGGTTTCGCTATCCGACTGGACGACCTTCAATCGCACGATTTCACCGTTAGGCGCACGCACAGTCTTGGTTGGCAGATCGCTCGGTTTAACCTTGGTCATCGCTCATTCTCCATCACAAAGGATATAGGACGCGCAGACAAAAATCAAAGTCATTTCCCCGTCCACTTGTCCAGCCAGCCCAGCGCCTCACCATACCATTGTAGCGAGTTCTTTGGCTTCAAAACCCAGTGATTTTCATCCGGGAAGACCAGCAGTTTCGACGGGATGTCCCGCCGCTGGAGCGCGGTGAAGGCGGCCAGTCCCTGCGTGTAGGGAATGCGGAAGTCCTTTTCGCCGGTCACGACCAGCATCGGCGTCTTCCATGCGGCGACATGGTTGACCGGGTTCCATTTTTCGAACTCCTCCGGCTTTTCATAATAGGGACCGCCATGCTCCCATTCATCGAACCAGAGTTCCTCGGTTTCATAGGCCATGGCGCGGGCGTCGAACACGCCGTCATGCTGGACGATGCATTTGAAACCGTCGGCCCATTGCCCCTCGATCCAGTTCATCATGTACCCGCCATAGCTGGCGCCCAGCGCGCAGGCGTTGCCCGCGTCGACCTGCGCGTCCTTTGCCGCGGCGGCGGCGAGGCCGAGCTTGAGGTCTTCGAGCGGCTTGCCACCCCAATCCTTGTTGATGGCGTCGGTGAAAGCCTGCCCATAGCCGGTGGAGCCATGGAAATCGACGATGACGGCGGCATAGCCATGGGCCGCAAAGGCTTTGGGATTCCAGCGATAGGACCATGAATCGTTGAAGCTGCCCTGCGGCCCGCCATGGACCAGAAAGGCGACCGGCAGCTTGCCCGTTGCGCCTTTGGGCTTCACGATCTGGCCCCAGACGGTGTCGCCATTGGCGCCCTTGAAGCTGTAGCGTTCAACCGACACGTCATCCACGCCCGCCAGCTTCGCGGCGTTGACATCGGTCAGGCGGACGGGTTTGCCCTTCCCGCCCGGCATCTTCCAGAAATCGGCAGGCGACTGGATGCTGTCCAGCGCATAGACGAAGCCACCGCCGGGCAGCGGCACGACGCTGCCGGCATGGCCCTTCTCCGTCAGGCGCACCACTTTGCCCGACGCGGCGTCGACCCGGAACACCGGATTGTCGAGCACGTCATTGGCGGTGACGAGCAGCCCCTTGCCGGTCGCCTCCCACGCGATCGACGCGACCGAGCGGTCCCAGCCTTGCGTCAGCGCCTTCGTCTCGCCGCTGGCGATGTTGCGCAGCATCAGCACCTGCCGGTCGGCCTCATAGCCCGGCCGCGCCATCGCCACATAGGCCAGCCATTGGCCATCCGGCGACACGGTAGGCAGCGTGTCGGTCGCGTCATTGGCGTCGGTCAGGTTGGTCGGTGCGGCGCTGCCATCGGCGGGCACAGAGAAAATATCGAGGTTGGTCGACAATGGCTCGATCCGGCCCGCCTCACGCAAGGCAAAGAACAGGGTCTTGCCGTCCCTGCCCCAGGCGATTTCCTCCGCGCCGCCGAAGGGCTTGGACGGGCTGTCGCCGACAAGTCCGCCCATCACCGACACGGCGGGGCCGCCGGCGACCGGCATGACGAAAATCTGGGATCGCTGGCCATCGGACCATGTGTCCCAATGGCGCACGAACATCTGGTCATAGACGCGGCCCGATCCCGCTTCCTTGGGCGCATCCGGCTTCATGTCATCGATCGTCTTCGCGCCCACCGGGCGATCGGCCCACAGCGCGACCTTGCCGCCGTCCGGGCTGAGCAGAAAACCGGAAATGCCGCCGGGCGCCTTGCTGATCTGCACCGGATCGCCGCCGGACAACGCCACGCGCCACAGCTGATCGTCGCCGCTGGCGTTGGACTGAAAATAGAGCGCGGAGCCATCGGGCGAAAAGACCGGCGACGCTTCATTCTTGTCCGGCTTCGACGCGATCAGCTTTGGAGCCTGTCCGGCCTTGCTGATGTCGAGCAGATAGAGGTCGGTCCGCCCCCTGTTGCCGGCCAGATCGGTGCTGCGCAGCTGATAGGCCAGCCATTTGCCATCCGGCGACACGGCCGGCGCGCCGACCCGGTCCAGACCCACCATGTCGGCGGGGGTGAAGGGCCGGGCGACAGCAGATGTCGAGCATAGCGCAAGCATAGCAGGCGCCAGCGCGGTGGCGGCCAGCGCAGCGGTCAGAATTTTCTTCATGAGACAGGCTTTCCAGATCGATCGCCTGCGCCCCGACAGGACGTCATGGGGCGGCGGGCGATACGGATGATGGACAAGGATTAGTCCTGGACGGCTGTACCGACAAGCCCGCGCGCTTCTGAAAGTAACGCGGACAAGTCCGGTCAGATGGCGACCCCCTCCGCCTTTGCAAAAGCGTCCAGCTTCGCGAGGCAGGCGGCGCGATACCCCTCGTCCATCCACCCTGCGTTGAAGGCATTGCGCGACAGCATCACCAGTTCCTTCCTGGTCAGCGCGCTGCGCGCCTGCGCCTTCACCAATACATCGTTCAGATATTCGCTGCCCATATAGGCGGGGTCATCGGAATTGATGGTGAGGGTAAGGCCCGCGTCGATCATGCCGCGCACCACATCGACCGGCGGCGCTTCCCCGCGCACCGTGCCGGAAAAGGTCGGGCAGACGGTGAAGGTCAGGTTCCGCGCCTTCGCCGCCGCAATCAGTTCGGGCGACTCCAATATATTGCCGCCATGGTCGATACGGTCGACCTGCAACTCCACGATCGCCTGCCGCAGATGATCCAGAATGTCCTTTTGGTTGAGGTCGCAATGCGCCGTCACCTTCAGCCCCGCGGCGCGCGCCTTTGCGAAATGGGCCGCGAATTTGGTCGGCGGATTGTCCTTTTCATCGGAGTCCAGCCCGACCGCGACCAGCTGATCGCGAAAAGGCAGCCCTGCATCCAGCGCCGCCATCGCCGATTGCGCCGTCAGGTCGCGCACGAAGCAGAGTATGAGCTGCGACCGGACGCCCAGCTTCGCCGCCGCATCCTGTCGCGCGCGGGTGATGCCGCCGATCACCGCCGCCATCGGCACGCCGCGTTTCAGATGCTCCTGCGGGTCGAAGAACATTTCGGCGTAGAGGATATTCTGCGACGCGGCCCTGGCCAGATAGGCATAGGCCAGATCGTAAAAATCCTGCTGCGTCCGCAGCACCTGCATGCCGTCATAATAGATGGCCAGGAAGCTGGGCAGGTCATGATAGCGATAGCTGGCCTTCATCGCGGCGACATCGGCAAAGGGCAAATCCAGCCCGTTGCGCTTCGCCAGCGCGAATTTCATCTCCGCTTCCAGCGTCCCTTCCAGATGGACATGATATTCCGCTTTGGGCAGGGCGGCGATGAAACGGGCCATGTCGGCGGCATCGCCACTGGACGCCGCCATGGCCGGAAACGAGGGAAGGCAAGCGGCGACGCCCGCGCCCATCATGCCACGAACGAGCGTGCGCCGGCTTGCCTGCATCATCGAAACCCCCTTGAAAACCCGGCCTTCTATCCGGGGATCGGGGTGCAACTGTCCATCATGATATGGTTCACGCCCCGTACCAAAAAAGCGGTAGGGGGCGGGAGGATCAACGCCCCGTGATGCGGGCGATTTCCTTGGCGACCATATCTTCGACCATGGCAGGCAGGCGGGTGTCCAGCCATTCCTTCAGCATGGGCTTCAGCATCGAACGGACCAGTCCTTCGAGCGTGTTGTCGCCGCCATCCTTTGGCGTGACCAGCATGGAGGACAGGGCGGACAGCGAATGACGCGCAGCCACTTCGCTTTCGACCGACAGGATCGAATCGTCGGTTTCGGCGGCAACGGTCTTGGGTGCTGCTTTGGGAGCGGGCACGGCTTCCTCCTCCGCAATCTCTTCGGTCAGTTCCAGCACTTCCTCGATCACCGGCTGGGGGATCGGCTGAAGCGGCGGCAATGCAGC
This sequence comes from Sphingobium rhizovicinum, assembly GCF_042647625.1. Lineage (NCBI taxonomy): Bacteria > Pseudomonadati > Pseudomonadota > Alphaproteobacteria > Sphingomonadales > Sphingobiaceae > Sphingobium > Sphingobium rhizovicinum. The sequence continues at coordinate 2,845,486 of NZ_JBHRVU010000004.1, forward strand.
CGGCCTGGCCTCGCCCCGCGTGCGCCGGGGTGCGGCCTGCACCGCCTCCTCGCCCTCTTCGGCAATGATCCGCTTGATGGACGAGAGTATCTCTTCCATCGAGGGTTCCTTGGTCATGTCACCCATGGATAGTCCCCGTCCAAAACGCATTGCGCACCCTTCACGCTTTTATGATTACCCGGCCGGGTTAACAAGCGGTTAAGGCTGCCTTGCTGTCTGGGGGTCGACATTGGCGTTTTGCGCCGGCGTGTCAACGGTGCGCGTGGCGACGGGCTTGGCCGCCGAATCGAAATCCCAGTCGAACCATTTGCCCTTCACCCGGTCATAATTGACCATCGGGTCATAGAGCGCGCCGCTTTCCAGCCCCAGATCGTCGGCTTCGGCATGGCCCATCGCCGCCAGCAGCGAGAAGCCGGCGACATAGGCGTTGCGCTGCGCCGTCACCAGCTGGACCTTGGCGTTGAGCGATTCCTGTTCGGCGTTCAAGATGTCCAGGATGGTGCGGCTGCCGACCGAATTTTCCGCCCGCACGCCTTCCAGCGACAGGTCGGCGGCATCGACCGCCTTGTTGCTCGATTCGATCGTCTGGAGCGACGCCTGCCAGCTGGCATAGGCGGCGCGGGTCTGGGCGATGACGCCGCGCTCGGTTTCGATCTCCTGCTCGATCGCCTGCGATTCGAGCGCCTGATTCTGTCGCACCTGCGCGGCGGGGCGTCCACCCTGATAGAGCGGGATGGTCAGTTGCACGCCGGCCGCCGCCTGCTTGTTGATCTGCGGCCCTTCCACAGCATTGCCTTCGGCGTCCTGCGCAGTGCCGCCCAGCGAATGGAGATAGTTGGTGTAGCCCGCCTGGGTGAAGGCCGAAACCGTCGGCATCACCGATCCGCGCGCCGCCTTCACATCATAGCGGCGGGCCTCCCGCTGCTTTTGCGCGCTCAGAATATCGGGATTGTCCTTCAGCGCGACCTGCACCGCCACATCGGGATCGGCGGGAAGGCCGGGCAATTGCGGCGGCGCCTCCAGCGCGTCGGGGGCTTGCCCGACCAGGGCGATGTAATTTTCCCGGCTGGTGATCAGGTTCGCCTGCGCCGTCTGAAAATCCGACCGCGCCAGCGCCAGACGCGACTGCGACTGGGCGACGTCGGTGCGGGTCAGGTCGCCCACCTCGAACCGGTCGTTGGTCGCCTGGAGATTGACCTCCAGCACCTTCACATTGGCCTGATTGAGCGACACAATCGCCATGTCGCGGATCACATCCATATAGGCCGCGACCGTCTGGGAAAAGATGCTGGCTTCGGTGCCGCGCAGCCCCGCCTGCCCCGCTGCGACGCGGATCTTGGCGGCCTTCACGCCATTGCGCACCGTGCCGCCGCTATAGACCGGCACGCTCAGATTAGCCTGCGCATTCACCGTGCGCTGGGGCGAGGTGAAACTGATCGTGGGCTTGAGGATGCTTTCGCTATAGCTGCCGGTCACGTCCAGACCGGGGCGACCAGCCGCCTTCTGGATCGGCACATTTTCGTCCGTCGCCCGCTGACCGGCGCGCGCGGCGGTCAGCGTGGGGTTGGACGCATAGGCCTTGGCCAGCGCCCCTTGCAGCGTTTCGGCCTGCACGGGGGCGGTAACGGCGCCAGCCAGGGCGGAGGTCAGCAACAACAAGGCAGCTGCGGCACGATGCCGTGTGTAGGTGCGCTTCGCTGTCATCTCCCCCCGCCTGTCATTATCAGAACACAAAAGCCTTGGGTGCGCCGAAGCCCGGCAGCACCACCATTTCCATATCGATCAGGCTGCTGAGGCCCAGCACGCCATCCACCACGCGTCCGCTGCACAGGCGGGTGACGCTGCGGTCGACCACGCCGGTCACGACGCGGGCGTCCTGGCCAAGCTGCTGAACGAGCGCGGCGGGAACTTCCTCCACGGCGCCGTCGATGAAAAGCACGTCATAGGGCGCACCAGCCGAAGCGCCGGCGGCGAGCGCGCCGCGCACCACGGTCACGCCGGGCACGGCGATGTCCGCCCCGCCTTCTTCCTCGACCGCCGTCACCTGCGCGCCCAGCTCCGCCAGCAGCGCGGCCGCATAGCCGGTCGCAGCGCCGATCAGCAGCACCTTGTCGCCCGCAACGATCTGCGCAGCCTTCAGCAGGCGGCCAGTGACCAGCGGCGGGTTGAGCGCGCGGCCGGCGTCCAGCGGGATCGGACGGTCGACATAGGTCATGGCGCGGCGGTCGGCGGGGACGAAATCCTCGCGCGGCACCTTGGCCATTACCGCGATGACGCGCTGGTCGTCCACGTCGCTGGTGCGCAACTGGCTGTCGACCATGGCGGCTCGCATCGAAGAAAAGTTCTGCTCGGTCACGATAGTTCCTCGCTTGGCACAACTGTATTGGCAATGCAATACACTAAGGGGATCATCGGACCTCTAAATCAGCCGGAGGCCCGCGCCAAGCGGCTTTGCGCGCTGGCCGCCAAGATTCTTGCGTCACCTCATCCTGATCCGACTTGACTTTGCCGTCAAAGCCGCACATTTGCCGCCTCCACCGCATCGAGGCCCGATGGCGGAGTGGTGACGCAGAGGACTGCAAATCCTTGCACGCCGGTTCGATTCCGGCTCGGGCCTCCATTTTTCTGCAGATGCCGATGCGGCGTTCAGCCCTGCCCGGGCGGGCGCCCTCGCCGCCGCGCTTCGGGCGCGGCCAGCGCCACGCCGCGCCGCTTCAACCCTTCGCGCAACAGCATTTCGACCTGCGCATTGACGCTGCGGAACTCAGCCGCAGCGCATCGCTCCAGCGCGTCGTACAGACTCTGGTCGATGCGCAAGGGAAAGGCCTTGCGCGCAGGAGGCGTATCCTTGTCGCTCACACCCGATCCTATTGGTAGAGCGTGCCTGCATTGACGACTGGCTGCGTGTCACGCTCGCCGCACAGCACGACCATCAGATTGCTGACCATGGCGGCGCGGCGTTCATCATCCAGTTCGACGACATTCTTGGCCGACAACTGGTCCAGCGCCAGTTCGACCATCGTCACCGCCCCTTCCACCAGTCGCGTCCGCGCCGCGATGACCGCTTCGGCCTGCTGACGGCGCAGCATGGCCTGCGCGATTTCGGGCGCATAAGCCAGATGCGTCAGGCGGCATTCGTCGATCGACACGCCGGCGATCGCAACCCGATCCTGCAACTCCGCCTGCAATTCATCGGCGACATGGGCGCCATCGCCACGCAGCGTCTTTTCCTCATGCTCGAAATCATCATAGGGATAGCGCGATCCGATCACCCGCACTGCGCTTTCGATCTGGATTTCGACAAAGGCCTTATAGTCATCCACATCGAACAGCGCCTGCGCCGTATCGGTCACGCGCCACACGACATTGGACGCGATCTCGACCGGATTGCCGCGCTTGTCGTTGATCTTGAGCTTTTCCGATGTGACATTATGGACCCGCACGCTAATCTTCTGCCGGGTGAGCCAGGGCAGCACCCAGCGCAGCCCGCTCCGCCGGTCCGTCCCCTTATAATCGCCGAACAGCAGGATCGCCGCCGCCTGATTGGGCTGGATCAGATAGAAACCGGCCAGCACGAAGATGAAGATGACGACGCAGAGAAGCAGCAACAGCGCGCCCATGCCCGCGCCACCAACCGCCATCAGGCTGAGCGCGAACAGGCCGCCGCCAATGCACCCCAGCAGAACCAGCAACATCACATAGCCGCTCGCCGTAGCGATCGGCCGCTCTCGCGTTGCCTGCAACAGGGACATCGCCGTTCCTCCTCAATAATTATGATGTCATAATTATATCGAATAAATGGACAGGCAGCAACCATGGCAGCGCCGGCGAAGGCGCCGCCAGCCCCGTTTCAGACGATGACGAAATCAGCGGAGGTCAGGGCCAGACCGGGATCGATCCGGGCGAAAGCAACCGCCGCTACGCCGCCCACGCCATCCGCGTCATAGAGCAGCGTTCCGGTAACGCTGTCATAGAGGATACGGTCGTCGGCATCGATCGCCGAAGCGCCAACGCGAAAAGCGCCGTCCTCCACCGCAACCCCGGAAATGAAGTTGGTGAAGATTGCGTCATCCAGTCGAATAGTGTCGTCAACGGGCGAAAAGTCGGTGATTCGATCCACATTTCCACTACCCAGCGTCGTGGAGAAACGGAACGAATCACCACCCTGACCGCCAGTCAGCGTGTCGCTACCCTCACCACCGTCCAGCGTATCATTGCCACCATTGCCGATCAGCACATCATTGCCCCCCAGACCGGACAGGCTGTTAAAGCTATCATTTCCGATCAAAGTGTTGGCCCGACCGTTGCCTGTCGCACCAGTGCCGCCAAACCCGGTCAGAATCAGCGTTTCAACGATTGTGCCCGCCAGAGAATAGGTAACGGTGGAGTAGATGCGGTCATTGCCTTGCCCATCCAGTTCAATCACCTGATCACCGGCGTCATCGACATAGTAGGTGTCATCTCCTGCGCCACCGATCAGCGTGTCCGCCCCGGCCCCACCATGTAATGTGTCATTGCCGCCCAGCCCTGTGAGAATATTGTTGCCGTCATTTCCATACAGCCGATTGACCCGGTTGTTGCCGGTAGCATTGACAGCGGCGGTGCCCGTCAGCACCATGGTTTCCACCAATGCAGTGGTCAGACTGTAGCTGACCGTGGAATAGATGGTATCTGCCCCCTCGCCATCCAGTTCCACCACCACATCCAGCACATTGTCGACATAATAGATGTCATTGCCAAGGCCGCCGATCAGCGTGTCGCCGCCGGTGCCGCCATTCAGGACATCATCGCCCCCCCGACCCACCAGAAAATCACCGCCACCACCACCGTTCAACATGTTGGCCCCATTATCTCCGAAGATATTGTCGCCCGCGCTGCTGCCAGTCAGATTTTCGATTGAATAAAGCTGGTCCCCCGCCGCGAAACCGGTATTCACCGACATATCCATCAGATCGACGGTCACGCCTGCGCTGTTGCTAAGGCTGTACGTGGCCGTATCAATACCCGCTCCGCCATCCAGTCGGTCTGCACCTGATCCACCGTTCAAAACGTCATCATAGGCGCTGCCGATCAAAATATCGTCGCCGTCGCCGCCATAGACCGTGCCGTCTATCATGCCGGCCCGGCTATTGAATCTGTCATTGCCGCTGCCCAGCATCAGGTCACCAATGATCGTGCCGCTATTGGTGACCGTGTCCGCAGAATCGCCTGTGATTACGGCATAGGCATCGCCGCTTATCAGACCCGAATTCTGAATGGTCACAGAGTAGAATTGGCTGGTGACAATGGAAATAGCTACGCTGCTTGCCATGATTGAGCCGCTGTTGATGATGGTCGAAGAACCCAAATCGGTATCACTCACGATCGCATCAAAGCCATAAATATAGCCGGCATTTTGAATTCTGGCCGTTCCGGTGAGGAAAATCGCGGCAGAACCCCCAACAATCGAGCCCGTTCCACTGACGTTTATGGTCGCGCTATTGAGACCATTGGCCCAGGCGCCATAGCGCCCCCCAAATATCTGACCTGCAACATTCAGTTGCAGAAAAGTGTGCGAAACAATACCCGCAGCGTCCCCCTGGGCGGCGACCAGCCCCGTGGCTGCGACATAAATAAGCTGATTGCCATTATCGATGGCGTGGTCATCATCGGCGGTAGTAACGACATTATTGGTGATGACGAGGGTCACGGTCGATCCTTTCAGTGTGCAGCGCGTTGCGCCGGCGTTGAAGATGCGACCGAGATTCTTGTTGGCATGGCGGTAGGCGAAAGTCACGCATGCGCCTACCCCCAACCAGGGTAGAGCCAAACCACAGGCCGCAAAATGCAAGCATCTCGACTTGTCGCCCCGACCCCGTCTAAGACGGGCGCATGATGAAGCTGTTCATTGGCAACAAAGCCTATTCGAGCTGGTCGCTGCGCGGCTGGCTGGCGTGCAAGCTGTCCGGCCTCCCCTTCGAGGAGGTCGTCGTCCCCCTCTATGATGAAGCATGGGAGAAACGGCGGGAAGGCGACGAGTTCGCTCCCTCCTCCGGCAAGGTGCCGATCCTGTGGGATGGCGATGATATTGTCGTCTGGGACAGCCTGGCCATCGTCGAATATCTCAATGAAAAGGCCGGCGGCGACAAATTCTGGCCGACCGATCCCGCCGCGCGGGCCATGGCCCGGTCGATGGCGGCCGAAATGCATAGCAGTTTCGCCGCGCTGCGCCGCGAGCACAGCATGAACATCCGGCGGATATATGATCCCGTGCCCCCGTCGCAGGCGGTGGCGCAGGATATTGCCCGCATGATGGAGCTGTGGGCGCAGGCCCGCGCCCGCCATGGCGGCGAAGGCGATTTCCTGTTCGGCGCATTCGGCGCGGTGGACGTGATGTTCGCGCCGGTCGTCACCCGCTTCATCACCTATCAACTGCCCGTCGCCCGTTTTGCCGAAGCCTATATGCGCGCCATCATCGCCCATCCCTGGATGCAGGAATGGATTGGCGGGGCGCAGGCCGAAGACTGGGTGATTGATCGATTCGAAGGGCCGCCGCAGGCGGTATAAAGCGTATGTCCGACACGCCCGAAACTCCCAAGGAAGCCCGCGCCGCCGAAGCCGCCGCCATCCGGCGGCGCTGGATTACGCTGGGCGAAGGCGTGGCGGTGCTGGCGGTGTCGATCTCCGCCCTCACTCTCTATCTCAACTGGTCGGACAAGCGGGATGAGCGCGCCGATAAGGTTGCGGAAGGCCGCAAGGCGTCCAGTCGCGCGGGCGCGCTGGTGCTCAATGCGCAAGCGGTAAAGGACGACCAGATCACGCTCAGGCCCGCCGATCCCGAGCAGATCGTCCAGAGCCAGACCATCATCTTCCCCCGCGCGCTCGGCATCGATCCCGTCGAAACCACCGGCGATCCGCGGATCGAGGCGAGCTGGTTCGCCGATGCGCTGAAAAAAGCGCGGGCAAAGGCGAAGCTGCCCGACGACAGCGTGGGTGACGAACGGCTGCCGGTCGCCATCACGACGCGCTTCGTGGTTGGCGGCGACGCGCATGAAAATATCGCCCTCTATGATGTCGGCTATGGCGTCGCAGGCCGCTGGATAGCCGGGCACAGCCTGTCGCTGCGCGGCCTTTCCCGCGTGGAAAAGCTCAGCGTCGACAGCGCCCAGGCCCGGATCGACGCCCGCTGGGCGCGGCTGACCAGCAAATAGGCCCAAGCCCTGCTTGCCCCCCTGAAACCCGAAACCCGCTTGTCTTGTCCGCCGCGACCGGCTGGAAGGCAGAACGCAGGGTTGGGACAATAAGGAAAAGACAATCGCGATGAGCCTGATGGCATCGATCGACCTGTTTCATGCGGTCGCCGGCTTGCTGGTCGGCCTGCTTGTGGGCGTCACGGGGGTTGGCGGCGGTTCGCTGATGACGCCGCTGCTGGTGCTGATGTTCGGCGTCAGCGCCAAGACGGCGGTGGGCACCGACCTATTGTTCGCCGCGCTCACCAAGATTGTCGGGTCGGCCGTCCATGGCCGGCGCGACACCATCGAATGGCCGATCGTGCGGCGGATGGCGATGGGCAGCGTTCCCGCAGCAATCCTGACCCTGCTGGTGCTGGGCTGGATCGGCGAAGTGGGCAAGTCGACCGAGCATGTCATCCTGCTGGCGCTGGCGACTCTGCTGGCGGTCACGGCGGTCGCGGTCATCGGCCGCAAATGGTTGTTCCGCCATCGCGCCGATCTGGGCGCGACCCATTCGCATGGCGCCACCGTCTATGGCACGATGGCGCTGGGCGCCCTGATCGGCGCTGCGGTTTCGCTGTCTTCGGTAGGCGCGGGCGCGATCGGCGTAACCGTGCTGCTGATCCTCTATCCCCGCCTGCCGGTCGCCCGCATCGTCGGGTCAGACATTGCCCATGCCGTGCCGCTGGCGCTGATCGCGGGCACCGGCCACTGGCTGATGGGCGACGTCAACGGGGTGCTGCTGATGAACCTGCTGATCGGGTCGATCCCCGGCGTGATCGTGGGCAGTTACCTCTCCTCCCACGCCCCGGACAAGGTGCTGCAACCCCTGCTTGCCACCGTGCTGGCGGTCAGTTCATGGCAGCTGTTCCTGAAAGCGCGCGCCACCGATCCGGTGAAGGTCGAAGCCCCCGCCGCTGCCGGACAGGCGCATTGATTTTCGCCTCACTCCGTTCGCTTCGAGCGTAGTCGAGAAGCAGCCAACTCTGTCCTGACCGTTTCTCGACTATGCTCGAAACGAACGGAAGAAGCGGAAAAGAAAAAGCCCGGCCGCTCCATCGGAGCGCCGGGCCTTTCGCCATCCTTGCGGATGATCGTCTTTTTAGCCGACGATTTCTTCAGGCTTGAAGAAATAGGCGATTTCGATCGCAGCATTTTCTTCGCTGTCCGAACCATGGACCGAATTGGCTTCGATCGATTCGGCCAGTTCCTTGCGGATGGTGCCGGCGTCGGCATTGGCGGGGTTGGTGGCGCCCATGATGTCGCGGTTGCGCTTCACGGCGTCTTCACCTTCCAGAACCTGGACGACGACCGGGCCGGAAATCATGAAAGCGACCAGATCGGCGAAGAAAGGGCGTTCCTTGTGAACGGCATAGAAGCCTTCGGCCTGCTCGCGGCTCATGCGGATGCGCTTGGAAGCAACGATGCGCAGACCGGCTTCTTCCAGCATCTTGGCGACCGCGCCGGTCAGGTTGCGACGGGTCGCGTCGGGCTTGATGATCGAGAAAGTGCGGGTGACGGCCATGGCCCTCAATACTCCAGATGGTGGGAAATAAAGTTGCGCGCCCTTTAGACGCGACCGCCTTCCACCGCAAGAGGCTTCGCCATGGCCCGGCTCAGGCCATTTGCACCCATTTGCGGCCATCCTGCCGGAAGTAGCGGGCGACGATGCCGTCCCGCTTCGACAGGTCGCGCCAGCTTGCCCGCGCACCCTCGATCGTTTCGTCGTTGAAAAAGAAGAAGGCGCGCTCAAAGTCGATCGCCTCTTCCCGCCACAGCCCGTCGGCCAGCGCGATATGGCGCGCGCCGTTCGCCGCGTCGCAGGTTACGCCCAGCAGGATCGGCTGGTGCGCCGCGCCACCCTCGCCCGCCCGGCCATGCGCCAGGAAGCTGTCGGGCGGCCCGGCCCACAAGCCTTCGGAAATCCGCGCAAGCCGATCCTCCCCCTGCGCCACCACCAGCAGCCGCGCGCCCAGGCCCAGGATGCGCCCGGCAATGGCGGGCAGCACCTGTTCCACGGGATCGCGGCTCAACTGGTAGAAATCGACCTGCACGGCGCGCGATCAGCCTTCGAACTTCGCCGCCACCAGCCGGTCGATCAGGCGCACGCCATAGCCGGTCGCGCCCTTGTCCCATGTCGCGCCGGGCTTGTCGGCCCAGACCATGCCGGCAATGTCCAGATGCGCCCATTTCACGCCATCTTCGATAAAGCGCTTGAGGAACTGCGCGGCCGTGATCGACCCGGCATAGCGCGCGCCCATATTCTTCATGTCGGCGATCGGGCTGTCGATCAGCTTGTCATAGGCGGGCAGCAGCGGGAAGCGCCACAGCGGATCGCCCGCCGCCTGCCCCGCCGCGATCAGATCATTGGCCAGGCCATCGTCATTGGCGAACAGGCCGGCATATTCATGCCCCAGCGCCACGATCATCGCGCCGGTCAGCGTGGCCAGATCGATCACCACGTCGGGCTTGTAGGTGCGCTGCGCCCAGGTCAGCGCATCGCACAGCACCAGCCGGCCTTCCGCGTCGGTGTTGATGACCTCGATCGTCTGGCCCGACATGGATGTGACGACGTCGCCGGGGCGCTGCGCATTGCCGTCGGGCATATTTTCGACAAGGCCGCAAATGCCCACGACATGCGCCTTCGCCTTGCGCCCGGCCAGCGCCTTCATCGCGCCCGCGACCGCGCCCGCGCCGCCCATGTCCCACTTCATGTCTTCCATGCCCGCACCGGGCTTCAGGGAAATGCCGCCCGTGTCGAAGGTCACGCCCTTGCCGACGAAGACGACCGGCTTTTCAGCCGCGCCATCCGTGCCGTCCCACTCCATCGCCAGCAGCCGCGCTTCGCGCACCGAACCCTGCGCCACGCCCAGCAGCGATCCCATGCCCAGCTTCTCCATCGCCGCCTTGTCCAGCACGGTGATCTTGACGCCAAGTTCAGCGAGGTGCTGGCAGCGCTCCACGAAGCTTTCGGGATAGAGGATATTCGCCGGCTCCGACACCAGTTCGCGGGTGAAGGCGACACCCGCCGCGATCGCCGACAGCTTGGCCCAGGCGGCTTCCGCGCCAGTCGCGACCAGAGTCACCGTCTTCAGCGTCGGCTTGGCCTTCTCGTTCTGGCGCGTGCGATAGGTGTCGATGCGCCAGCTGCGCAGCAGCGCCCCGAACGCCAGATGCGCCGCCTGCTCGCCGCTCGCCCCGCCGAAAAATTCGACCGCGGCGTGGCTCGCGCCACTCAGGTTCAGCTTTGCCGTCAACGCCGCGCCGGCCTTTTCATAATCCTGCTCGCTTGCCGCGCCCACGCCCAGCAGCAGCACGCGCACGGTCTTGCCGCCCTCCTCGACAAAGCTTTCGAAGCTCGATCCGGCTTCGCCCGTAAAGCGCGATGCAGCCGCGCCCGCCGCCAGCACCGGCGCTGCGGCCAGCGGCAGCGCATCGAATCCACCCTTGGGCACGATGAAGCTCAAAGTGTCGGCGTCGGGACGGGTCGGGCTGAACTGGATATCCATCTGGGCTTTTTTCCTCTTGGGCCTTGGGCGGCGAAAACCGCGCTGTTGATTGCCAGATAGTGCGGCTTTCCCCGTCTGGCAAAGCCGTTCGACCGATTTTGCCACCTGTCCTGCATCGCGGACGATTGCGAACCGGCCATCGGTGCGATAGGCGGGAAGGCCAGAAGCGCCCGTCTATGAGGCCCCAACGCTTGCCAAACGCCCTGTTCCCCCTTTCCTTCCGCGCCGCATTGCTGGGCGGCGTCGCGCTCGCAGCGGCGCCGGCCGCGCTGGCGCAACAGCTGAACGAGCCGCAAACCCCGATCAGCGCGCCCGACGCGCCGGTGCCCGATGGCGACGATCAGATCGGCTTTGCCGCCGACAGCCTGCAATATGACAGCAACGCCGAAGTCGTGACCGCAAACGGCAATGTCCAGTTGCTGCGCGACGGCAATCGCCTGCGCGCCGACAAGGTCGTGTGGGACCGCAACAGCGGCAAGGTGGAGGCGCAGGGCAATGTCTCCGTCACCGATCCCGAAGGCAATATCGCCTATGGCGACCGCTTCGACGTCACCGACACGCTGAAGGACGGCGCGGTCGACAATATGCTGCTGGTGCTCCAGTCAGGCGGCCGGCTGGCGTCGGCCAAGGGCGAACGGGTCAGCGGCATCTATACGCTGCACCACGCCGCTTATACCGGATGCACGGTGGAGGGCAGCGACGGCTGCCCCAAGGAACCGACCTGGCAGATCAACGCCGTCCGCGTCATCTATGACCCGGTGCGCCAGCGCGTCAGTTACAAGGACGCCACGATAGAGTTGTTCGGCCTGCCGCTGATCCCGCTGCCCGGCCTGTCGCACCCGGTTGGCGATGGCGGCAGCAGCGGGTTGCTGGTGCCCAATTTGCGTTATGACCGCAACAATGGCTTTGAAGTCGCGCTGCCCTATTATTTCAAGCTGGCGCCCAATCGCGACCTGACGGTCACGCCGCATGTCTACACCGACACGCTGCCGATGCTGGAAAGCACCTATCGCCATCTCTGGGATCGGGGCGCTTATCAGGTCACTGGTTACATCACCCATGGCCAGCGCGTGGGCATTGGCGACGCCGCCAGCACCACGCCCGCTAGCGCGCAAAAGGATCTGCGCGGCTATTTCGACGCCAGCGGCGCGATGCAGCTGTCGCCCGAATGGAGCCTGGACGGATCGTTGCGCCTGGCCACCGACCGCACCTTCCTGCGCCGCTATGACATTAGTCGCGAAGACCGGCTGCGATCGACGGTCGGCGCACAGCGGATCGGCGAGAACAGCTATTTCTCGATTCGCGGCTGGGCGGTGCAGACGCTGCGTCAGGGCGATTCGCAGGGGCAGACCCCGATCGCCCTGCCCGTCATCGACTATCGCCTGCGGATGAAGGATCCGCTGCTGGGCGGCGTGCTTCAGCTTCAGGCAAACAGCCTGGCCATCACCCGCACCAGCGGTCAGGATACGCAGCGCGCCTTTGCCGCCGCCGAATGGAATCTGCGCACGCTGACCGGGCTGGGGCAGGAAGTCACCTTCACCGGCTATCTACGCGGCGACGTCTATCACAGCAGCGACAATATCCTGACGTCGGTTTCCAGCTATGCCGGGCAACCGGGCTGGCAGGCGCGCGGCATCGCCGCCGCTGCGGTTGATATGCGCTGGCCCTTCGTGGGCGAAGCCTTCGGCGGGGTGCAGCGGATTGCGCCGCGCGTCCAGATCGTGGCCGCCCCGCATCTCGCCAACCTGTCGCTGCCCAACGAAGACGCCCGCGCCGTCGACCTGGAGGATAGCAACCTCTTCGCGCTCAACCGTTTCGCGGGCTATGATCGGTTCGAGGACAGCTCGCGCGTCGTCTATGGGCTGGAATATAGTCTGGACCTGCCGAACTTCTCGCTCCAGAGCAATGTGGGGCAAAGCTATCGGCTGACCGACCGCACCAGCATCCTGCCCGACGGCACCGGCCTGTCGGACCGCATGTCCGACATCGTCGGCCGCACGACGATCCGTTACAAGGATTTCATTGCCCTCACCCATCGTTTCCGGGTGGACAAGGATAGTCTGGCCGTCCGCCGTAACGAGATCGACGCTACCGTCGGCAGCAAGAAAACCTACGCCATGGTCGGCTATCTGCGGCTCAACCGCGACGCCATATCGGGGCTGGAAGATTTGCAGGACCGGGAAGAATTGCGGCTGGGCGGCCGGGTGCAATTCGCCCGCTTCTGGTCGATATTTGGATCCACGGTCATCGACCTGACCGATGCGAAGGAAGATCCGGTCAGCGTATCGGACGGCTATCAGCCGGTTCGCCATCGCCTGGGCATCGCCTATGAGGATGATTGCCTGACGCTGGGCTTCACCTGGCGGCGCGACTATCAGACCAATGGCGACGCGCGGAAGGGCAATGGCTTCGCGCTACGGCTAGCTTTCCGCAATATTGGCATATAAGGATCACGCTTCCCGCGTCCCTGTCAGGGCTGGTTAAGGCGGACTGACGCATCCTGCGCCGGACCGTATTGGAGATTTTTGCCGACGATGCTGCTTGTCGTTTCCTCGCCCAATCGCCTGCTTCGGGGCGTTCGTTCGGGCCTGCGCACCCTGCTTCTGTCCTCGGCGCTGCTGGGCGTTGGCGTTCATTCGGTGTCTGCCCAGACGGTTGCCGACGATGACGGCGTCGCGTCGCAACAGTTGAACCTGCCCAAGGACGTAACCGTCTTTGGCAAGAGCGACCCCAATGTCCGCAAGGCGACCGCCATCGTCAACGGCCGGATCATCACTGGCACCGACGTCGACCAGCGCCTCGCCCTCATCATCACCGCCAATGGCGGCAAGGTGTCGGACGAGGAGAAGGAACGGCTGCGCGTGCAGGTGCTGCGCAACCTGATTGACGAAACGCTCCAGATTCAGGAAGCCGCCGCCAACGACATTCGTGTCGATCCGGCCGAAGTGAACCAGAGCTATGAGCGCGTGGCGGCCAATTTCCGCCAGTCGCCCAGCCAGTTCGAAACCTATCTGCGTGAACGGGGCAGTTCATCGGCCAGCATCAAGCGCCAGATCGAGGGCGAACTGGCATGGAGCCGCCTGCAACGCCGCAACATCCAGCCTTTCGTCAACGTGTCGGAAGAAGAAGTGAAGTCGGTGGTCGATCGGCTCAACGCCGCCAAGGGCAGCGACGAAGTCCGCATCAGCGAGATTTATCTATCCGCAACGCCGGAAAATCACGCGCAGGTCGCCGCCAACGCGCGCGACATCATCGAACAGATTCAGAAGGGTGGCAGTTTCGCCGCCTATGCCCGGCAGTTTTCGGAAGCATCGACCCAATCGGTCGGCGGCGATCTGGGCTGGGTCCGTCCCACCCAGTTGCCGGCCGAACTGGCGCAGGCCGCGAACGAGATGCAGGTCGGCCAGATCGCCGGTCCGATCGACACCGTGGGCGGCGTTTCGATCATCTATGTGATGGACAAGCGCAAGGTGCTGACCGCCGACCCGCGCGACGCGCTGCTCAGCCTCAAGCAATTGTCGGTCCTCTTCCCGCAGGGAACGACCAAGGATCAGGCCAGCGCCAAGGCTGCCAGCTTCGCCGCAGCGGTCAAGGAAATCAAGGGGTGCGGCCAGGCCAATGAGGTCGGCGCAAAGATCGGCGCCGACGTGGTCGACAATGACAATGTGAAGGTGCGCGACCTGCCGCCGCAGTTGCAGGAAATCCTGGCTAATCTTCAGGTTGGCGAAGCGACCCCGCCCTTTGGTTCCATCACCGACGGCGTGCGCGTGCTGGTGGTCTGCGGCCGCGACGATCCTGCTTCGGCGAACGCCCCCAATGCTGACCAGATCATGGCGCAGCTGGAAGAAGAACGGGTCAACAAGCGCGCCCGCATCTATCTGCGCGATCTTCGCCGCGATGCCATCATCGAATATAATTGACGCCGTCCCGCCGGCGGGGGCAGCCTTGCCCCCCTTCGCCGTCTCACTCGGCGATCCGGCGGGGATCGGCCCGGAAATCGTCGCCAAAAGCTGGGTGATGCGGCAGGCTCGCGGCCTGCCGCCCTTCTTTGCCGTGGGCGACATCGCGTCGATCCGCGCGGTGTGGCTTGGCCCGGTCGCGCGGATCGACAGCCCGGAGGAAGCCGCCGCCGTCTTCGACACGGCGCTGCCCTGCCTCCAGGTCGCCGAAGCGGGGGACATCGTGCCGGGCGCGCCCAGCGTCGATGGTGCCCGCACCGCCTTTCAGGCTTTGGAAGTCGCCGTCGGCCTCGCGCGCTCGGGATCGGCGGCGGGCATCGTCACCGCGCCGGTGGGCAAGGAGCAGTTGTACGGCGTCGGCTTCACGCATCCGGGCCAGACCGAATTTGTCGCCGAACGCTGTGGCGTCGCGCCGCATAACGCCGTGATGATGCTGGCCGGCCCGTCGCTCAAAGTCGTGCCGATCACCATCCATATCGCGCTGGCCGATGTGCCATCGGTCCTGACCATCGACCTGATCCGCGCCCGCGCGCTGACCACGGCCAAGGGGCTGCAACGCAATTTCGGCATCGCCCGCCCGCGCCTCGCCGTCGCCGGCCTCAATCCCCATGCCGGGGAAAATGGCGCGCTGGGCCGCGAAGAGATCGACGTAATTCGTCCCGCCATCGAACTGCTGCGCGCCGATGGCCTCGACATTGTCGGCCCGCTCGCTGCCGACGGCATGTTCCATGCCCGCGCCCGCGAAGCCTATGACGCCGCGTTGTGCATGTACCATGATCAGGCGCTGATCCCGATCAAGACGCTGAATTTCGACGATGGCGTCAATATCACGCTGGGCCTGCCGATCGTGCGCACTTCGCCCGATCATGGCACCGCCTTCGGCATCGCCGGCACCGACGCCGCCAATCCCGGCGCGATGATGGCCGCGCTCAAGATGGCGGCAGAAGCGGCGCGCGCGCGCATCGCCCATGGCTGAAACCCGTCCCGCTCTCCCGCCGCTGCGCGATGTCATTGCGCGCCATGGCCTCAACGCCAGCAAGGCGCTGGGCCAGAATTTCCTGCTCGACGAGCAGTTGCTGGATCGCATCGCCGCCATTCCCGGCCCGCTGAAGGACGCCCCGGCATTCGAAGTCGGTCCCGGTCCCGGCGGCCTGACCCGCGCGATCCTGCGCGCGGGCGCGCGTCTGGTCGCGGTCGAGCGCGACCATCGCTGCCTCCCCGCACTCGCCGAACTGACGGATGCCTTCCCCGGCCAGCTCCGTGTCATTTCCGGCGATGCGATGCAGGTCGATGCCCTGGCCGAAGCCGGTCAGGGCGCGCATATCATCGCCAACCTGCCCTATAATGTCGGCACGCCCTTGCTGGTCGGCTGGCTGTCAGCCGACTGGTCGCCCCTGCCCTGGTGGAACAGCCTGACGCTGATGTTCCAGATGGAGGTGGCCGAACGCATCGTCGCCAAGCCCGGCACCGACCATTATGGCCGCCTGGCCGTTCTGTCCCAGTGGCGCAGCGACGCGCGGATCGCGATGAAGGTGCATCGTAGCGCCTTCACCCCGCCCCCCAAGGTCATGTCGGCGGTCGTCCACATCACGCCAAAGCCCGCGCCCGAGGACGTGCAACTGAAGTTTCTGGAGCGCCTGACCGCCGCCGCCTTCGGCCAGCGGCGCAAGATGCTGCGCCAGAGCCTGAAAGGGCTGCCCGGCGCGCTGGAGGCGCTGGAGGCGCTGGGCATCGACCCGCAACGCCGCGCCGAAACGGTGAGCGTCGAGGAATTTGTCGCGATCGCCCGGATTTTGAGCGCTTGAACCGGCCCATCGTGGATTGCCCATGTCGCGCCTGATCCTGTTCAACAAACCCTATGACATGCTGTCCCAGTTTACCGACCGGGGCAGCGAAACGACGCGCGCAACCCTGTCCGATTCCATCGCCATCCCCGGCGTCTATCCGGCCGGCCGGCTGGATCGGGACAGCGAGGGCCTGCTGCTGCTGACCGATGATGGCCGCCTGCAATCGCGCATCGCCGATCCCAAGTTCAAGACGGCCAAAACCTATCTGGTGCAGGTGGAAGGCGAGATTGGCGAGGAGGCCCTGACGGCACTGCGGCGCGGCGTGCAGTTGAAGGACGGCCTCACCCGCCCGGCCGAAGCCGAACGCATCGCCGACCCCGATCTATGGCCGCGCAATCCGCCGATCCGCGTGCGCAAGAGCGTGCCCGATGGCTGGATAAGCCTCACCATCCGCGAAGGCCGCAACCGGCAGGTGCGCCGCATGACTGCTGCCGTAGGCCACCCCACGCTGCGACTGGTGCGCTGGCGCATCGGCGACTGGACGCTGGACGGCATCGCTCCGGGCGAATGGCGCGAAGTGCGGGTGTAAGGCGGTACGCATTCAGATTAGGATGCGTTTATCTTGCCCCGTTTGTTTCGAGCCAAAGTTATCACGCTCCAGGCGTAGTAGGCAAATTCATGATAACGGAAGGCGGCCATTGGCGGAAATTCGCTAACTTCTTGCGTATCGCATATGGAAAGTCAGGTCATAGCTGCGTGTGGACATGTAGGACAGCAAGGGCGGGATGCCGGGTCAAGCCCGGCATGACGAAGGAGTGTGTGCCTCGAAGCGGCCAAAGGCAGACATAATTAGCCCCTCCCTTTCAAGGGAGGGGGTGGGGTGGGTGCGAGCGCAGCGAGCTTACAATCTATCGGTGTAAAGCGTCGCTGACGCGACGCTCCCCACCCCAACCCCTCCCCTGAAGGGGAGGGGCTTATGGCAGGAAACCACCCAAGGCCGCCATTTAGAGCACGCTTAGATTGATCCACGGCACTTGGCACGAAAACTCTGTCGCAGCCTTAACCCTCGCCCCAAGCCCCGATCAGGGCTTTTCCACCGGCGCGGCCTTGGCATCAGGCCCAGCCGTCTTGTCGGTCATGGCGACGGCGGGCGGGCCTTTCTGGATCGCGGCGGCCAGTTGCCCGACCGGGGCGCAATTGCCCTTGCAGAGCGCCTGAGCCTGGGCCAGCACTTCCTTGGCGCGCGCGACCGCACCCTTTTCCATCATCGCCTCACCCTGCCCGGCCAGCGCCGCAACGTCGGTCGGGTCCAGCAGCAACGCTTCCTTGTACAGGCGGATCGCCTTGCCCTGAAGCCCCTGCGCCCGCGCCACTTCGGCCAGTTCAATGAAGGCGGCGCGGTTGCGCGGGTCGATCGCCAGCGCGCTTTCCAGCGCATCGGTCGCGCCGTTCAGATTGCCCGCCTTGCGCGCCGTTTCGCCCGCCTTCTGCCATTCCACCGACTGGGGGCTGATCTGGCTGTCGGGCTTCTGGCTCAGCCCCATGCTCGACACGGTGGTCAGCACGGCGGCCAGGGCGATGGAGGCGGGGGTAAAACGCATTACTATCTCCAGCCATGTTTCAGGCATAGGGTCCGGGGCAAAAGTGTCGCGGTTTTGCGCGCCTTTGTCCATGGTCTGTTTCAAGCCCCCCGCTTGAGCCGCGCAAAATAGAAGCCGTCGCTGCCGTCATGGCCGGGCGTCAGCAACAGCCCCGCGCCATGCGGCCGCCCCACCGGCAGGTCGATCGGCTCGGCCGCCCACCCGGCATGGCGGGTCAGGAAAGCCTCCACCTGATCGCGCCCCTCCCGGTCGGTCAGCGCGCAGGTAGCGTAGAGCAGCACGCCCCCCGGCGCCAGCAGGGGCGCAGCGAAATCGAGGATTCGCGCCTGCTCCGCGACGAGCCGCGCCAGCCGCGCCGGGGTCAGCCGCCAGCGCGCCTCGGGATTGCGCCGCCATGTGCCCGTGCCCGAACAGGGCGCATCGACCAGCACCACATCGGCCCGACCGTTCAGCGCCGCCAGCCCGCGCGCCTCATGACTCTGGTCCATCAGCAAAGTTTCGATGAAGGTCGCGCCGGCCCGCTCCGCCCGCGGCTCCAGCCGGGCGAGGCGCGAGCGGATCGTGTCCGCCGCGATCAGCGTCCCCTGGCCCCGCATCGCCGCCGCCAGCGCCAGCGTCTTGCCGCCAGCCCCGGCGCACAGGTCCACCACCGTCATGCCCGGCTGCGCGCCGCAGGCCGCCGAAATCCACTGGCTGCCGGCATCCTGCACCTCGACCCGCCCGTCCTTCCAGGCGGCATGCTGCTCGATCGGCGACCCTTCGGGCAGGCGCAGCCCATCGGCCAGCCCGACGATCGGCGCGGCATCAGGCAATAGCGGCGCGACATCAGCCGGAACCGCCTTCAGCCGATTGACGCGCAGGTCCACCGGCGCCCGGCCCAGCAAAGCCGCCTGCTCCACCGGCGCCGCCAGCAGCGGTTGCAGCCATGATGGCACCACCCCCGCCGCCGCGCCGACTTCGCCCGGTTCGATCGGCAGCGGCGCATGGGCGCTCCCGTCGAACAAGGCGGCGACCTCCGGCCACTCCAGCGCCAGTCCGATCATCGCCTCCCGCCCCGTTTCGGGCCGTTCGGCAACGCGGCGGATCGCATCATAGACATGGTCGCGCACGGCCCGCCGATCGCGCGACCCGGCATAGCGCCGTTCCTTGAAATAGCGCGCGATCAGCGTATCGGCCGCCGGCCCGCCATCGCGCGCCGACGCGATGATGGCGTCCAGTAGATCGATCGCAGCCTGGATACGGGCGGATGGGGTCATGCCATTCTTCCCCCCTCCCTTTAAAGGGAGAGGAATATTATTTACCGCGTCGGATAGTTCGGCGCTTCACGGGTGATCGTCACGTCATGGACATGGCTTTCGGACAGGCCCGCATTGGTGATCTGGACGAAGCGGGCGCGCTCCTGAAGATCCTTGATCGTGCGGCTGCCGGTATAGCCCATCGCCGCCTTCACGCCGCCGACCAGCTGGTGGATGACATCCTTGGCCGGTCCCTTGAACGGGACCTGGCCTTCAATGCCTTCGGGCACCAGCTTCATCTGATCCTTGATATCCGCCTGGAAATAGCGGTCGGCGCTGCCGCGCGCCATCGCGCCCACGCTGCCCATGCCGCGATAGCTCTTATAGGCGCGGCCCTGATAGAGGAAGGTTTCGCCCGGCGCTTCGGCGGTCCCCGCCAGCAGCGATCCGACCATGACGCAGCCCGCGCCTGCGGCCAGCGCCTTGGCGACATCGCCCGACGTGCGCAGGCCGCCATCGGCGATCACCGGCACGCCCTGCCTAGCGGCTTCCTCGGCCGAATCCATGACGGCGGTCAGCTGCGGCACGCCCACGCCGGCGACGACGCGGGTGGTGCAGATGGAGCCGGGGCCGATGCCCACCTTCACGCAGTCCGCGCCCGCACCGATCAGCGCCTTGGTCGCTTCGGCGGTGGCGACATTGCCGGCGACGACCTGCACATGGTTGGACAGCTTCTTGACCGCTTCCACCGCAGCCGACACCTGCTTGCTATGGCCATGGGCGGTGTCGATGACGATCAGGTCGCATTCCGCATCGATCAGCGCCTTGCTGCGCTCCAGCCCCTTGTCCCCCACGGTGGAGGCGGCGGCGACGCGCAGCCGACCCGACGCATCCTTGGTCGCCTGCGGATAGGTGACGGCCTTTTCGATATCCTTGACCGTGATCAGGCCAACACAATGATAGGCGTCATCCACCACCAGCAGCTTTTCGATGCGGCGGGCATGCAGCAGGCGCATCGCCTCATCCTGGCCGACGCCAGCCTTGACCGTAGCGAGGTTTTCCTTGGTCATCAGCTCGCTGACCGGCTGGTTGGGATTCTCGGCAAAGCGGGTGTCGCGATGGGTCACGATGCCGACCAGCTTGCCGCTGGCCTCCACCACCGGAATGCCGCTGATCTTGTGGCGCTGCATCAGCATCTGCGCGTCGGCCAGCGTGGCCGTCGGCAGGATAGTGATGGGGTTGACGACCATGCCGCTTTCGAACCGCTTGACCGCGCGCACCGCGTCGGCCTGTTCCTCGACGGTCAGGTTGCGGTGCAGCACGCCAATGCCGCCCAGCTGCGCCATCACGATCGCCATGTCAGCCTCCGTCACCGTGTCCATGGCGGACGACAGGATCGGGATGTTCAGCTTGATCGCCTTGGTCACATAAGTGCTGGTGTCCGCCTGACTGGGCAGCACATCGGATTCGGCGGGCTGCAACAGCACGTCGTCAAAGGTGAGGCCGAGGCGGATGTCCATGGAAAAAGCCACTTTCTGCTATGCGCACCAGGCTGAGGGAACCTGATCGCTGGGGGATTTGTGGCGGCCCATGTAACCATTAACCCGCAAAACGGCCAGACCCCTTGGGGGATTTATTGTGCGACTCGCCCCACCGGAGAAAGCGCACCGGACTGATTACGCCGCGGGGGCGCCGATCGCATCGATTTCCACCAGACAGCCATGATGCAGTTCGGTCACGGGCACCACCGTCCGCGCCGGGCGGGCATCCCCCAACATCTGCGCATAGACCATATTGAAGCGCGGCCAGTTGTCGACGCCGACGATATAGGCGGTTACGCGCGCAATCCGGTCCGGGCCGCATCCGCCCGCCTTCAGGATCGCCAATGCATTGGCCATGGCCAGCCGCACCTGATCCTCGAACGCCAGATCGGACCGCACCGTGCGATCCACCTCGACCGGCAACTGCCCCGACACATACAGCATGCCATTGACCCGTATCGCCTGCGCATAATGGCCCGCCGGCGCTGGCGCATCGCCCGTTTCGATCGTTTCCAACTCGGTCATCGTGTCACCATCCTCCAAATCGCGGCCAAATCGCCTCCACCGCGTCGTCGCCCCGCACGACATGATAGCGGTCATGCTGCGCCGCCGTTGCACAGGCATGGTTGGGGAAGATGCGGACCCTGTCGCCGATCGCAAGCCGGGGCAGCCTGCCCGTCGATCCCGTCCGCAGCGCCAGCACGCCATGTTCCTGATTGGCCTGCGCCACGATCAGGTCGCCGAACGGCGCGCCGTCGACACCGCACACCAGCCCATAGCCCTGGTCGACATCCTGACTGGCCGTCCCCCGATCACGCGACAACGCCATCCATCCGGCATCGACCAAAATCCATCCCTTGTCTTCCTGATGCCCGATCACCGTCGCCAGCACGGACAGGGCAATCTCCTGATGATCGCACACGCCGATGCCCGCCATCACCAGATCGAAGAAGACATAGACGCCAGCCCGCACTTCCGTCACCCCGGCCAGATCGGTTGCGCTCAGCGCCGTGGGGGTGGAGCCGACGCTGACCACCGGACAGGCATGGCCGCCCGCGCGCAGATGCTGCGCCGCCGTCACCACCGCCAGCCGCTCCGCCTCGGCGCAGGCGCGCAATGCCGCCTCCCCGCGCGCGCCATAGCTGTCCCCGGCATGGGTCAGCACGCCGCGCAGCGCCCCGCCTTCGCCCAGCGCCGCCGCAATGGCGAGCAGGCGGTCGCGATCATCGGACTGCACGCCCGACCGATGCCCGTCGCAATCAATCTCGATCAGCGCCGGGATGACCGCGCCGGACTCGCGCGCCGCGTCCGCCACGGCCGCCGCCTGCTCCACCGAATCCAGCAGCACGGCCAGATCCACGCCCTGCGCACGCAGGTCCAGTATTTCGGGCAGCTTGGCCGGCGTGATCCCGACCGCATAGACGATGTCGCGCACCCCGGCCTGCGCAAAGCGCCGCGCTTCCGCCAGCGTCGACACCGTCGCCGGCCCTTGCGGCGTCGCCATCATCTGCTGCGCCACCTCGATCGACTTGCCGGTCTTGAGGTGCGGCCGCAACGGCACGCCCAGATCCGCCATGCGCGCGCGCATCCGATCGATATTCCGCTCCATCCGCCCGGCGTCCAGAACAAGGCAAGGGGTGGGCAAATCGTGCAGGCTAGTGGGCAAGGAAAGGCGGGTCATGGCAGGCTCCGGTCGATCCTTCTCCCATCGCCGCTCCGGCCGCGCATTTCAATGCAGGAACGCAGCTACGCCAAAATGCAAAAGGGCGCGGCCATCACAGCCGCGCCCTTTTTTTTCTCAACCTGTCGCGCGCTTTACGCGCCGGCCGGCGTCGGATCGCCAAACGGTCCCTTGCGCTTGCGGATGCGCGGGATCGAGCTGCCGGCTGCCGGAACGACCGAAGGCTTGATCGTCGTACCGTCGTCGCGGGTGATCTCCCCCTTGTCGAGCAGGGTCTTGATCTCCTCGCCCGACAGCGTCTCATATTCCAGCATCGCATTGGCCAGCAGGTGCAGCTGGTCTTCATGACCCTTCAGCACTTCCTGCGCGCGGGCATAGCCCTGCTCCACCAGTCCACGAATTTCCTTGTCGATCAGCTTGGCCGTCTCGTCCGACATATGGACACGCTGACTCTGCGAATAGCCCAGGAAGGTTTCGCCCTGCTGCTCTTCATATTGCAGCGGACCCAGCTTGTCGGACATGCCCCATTGCGTGACCATGTCGCGCGCCAGCTTGGTGGCGTACTGAATGTCGCCCGAAGCGCCGCTCGACACCTTATCATAGCCGAAGATGATTTCTTCGGCCACGCGCCCGCCCATGGCCACGGCCATGTTCGCGTGCATCTTGTCGCGGTGATAGGAATAGCTGTCCCGTTCCGGCAGGCGCATCACCATGCCCAGCGCCCGGCCGCGCGGGATGATCGTCGCCTTGTGGATCGGATCGGACGCCGGTTCATGGACCGACACGATGGCATGGCCCGCCTCATGATAGGCGGTCATCTTCTTCTCATCGTCGGTCATGACCATGGAGCGACGCTCCGCGCCCATCATCACCTTGTCCTTGGCCGATTCGAATTCGTCCATGGCCACCAGACGCTTGCCCCGCCGCGCCGCCGTCAAAGCGGCTTCGTTGACCAGGTTGGCGAGGTCCGCGCCCGAGAAGCCCGGCGTGCCGCGCGCAATGGTGCGCGGATTGACGTCGGGGGCCAGCGGCACCTTCTTCATGTGCACGGCCAGAATCTTCTCACGGCCCTCAATGTCGGGACGGGGCACCACGACCTGACGGTCGAAGCGGCCCGGACGCAGCAAAGCCGGGTCCAGCACGTCGGGGCGGTTGGTCGCCGCGACGATGATGATGCCCTCATTCGCCTCAAAGCCGTCCATCTCGACCAGCAACTGGTTCAGCGTCTGCTCGCGCTCGTCATTGCCATTGCCCAGACCCGCGCCGCGATGGCGGCCGACCGCGTCGATTTCGTCGATGAAGACGATGCAGGGCGCGTTCTTCTTGGCCTGTTCGAACATGTCGCGCACACGGCTGGCACCGACGCCCACGAACATTTCGACAAAGTCCGAACCCGAAATGGTGAAGAAGGGCACGCCCGCCTCGCCCGCAATCGCGCGCGCCAGCAGCGTCTTGCCGGTGCCGGGCGAACCGACCAGCAGCGCGCCCTTGGGGATCTTGCCGCCCAGACGCGCAAATTTGCTCGGATCTTTCAGGAACTCGACGATTTCCTGCAATTCCTCGCGCGCTTCATCAATGCCGGCAACGTCATCGAACGTCACCTTGCCGTGCTTTTCGGTCAGCAGCTTGGCCTTGGACTTGCCAAAGCCCATTGCGCCACCGGCGCCGCCGCCCTTCTGCATCTGGCGCAGCACGAAGAAAGCGATGCCCAAGATCAGCAAGAACGGCAGCGACTGGTAAATCAGGATCATCCAGAAGCTCGGCTGTTCTTCGGCCTGCCCCGAATATTTGACGTTATAGCTGTCCAGCAACCCCGTCAGACCCGGATCATTCACGGGTACGGTGCTGAACTTCTGCCCACTCGACAACGTGCCGCTGATCTTGTCGGGCGCGATGGCGACGTCCTTGACCTGGCCTTCCTGCACCTTGGACCGGAATTCGGAATAGGCGATGCCCGTCCCCGCCGTCGATGCCGTGCGGCTGTCGAACAGCGACACGAACAGCAACAGGGCGACGATCACGCCCGCCCAAATCATCGCACTTTTGATCCAGGGGTTGCCCTGCGGGTCTTTTTCGTCGTTCATCATCACTCTCTTTCACCCGCCAAGATAGGTCGCGCCCGCAAAAGCGCAAGCGGATGCAGCTTTCTTCAGCGGCCCAGCAGCAGCGAGAGGGCGACATAGCCCAAAGCCAGCGCCAGCCCCGCCGACAGGCCGCACAGCAGATAGCCCATATAGAGCAGCAGCGGCGGGTGGGGCCGCGCCAGTTTCCGGTTCCGTTGCGCCGCCGAAAGGATGACGCTCGCCAGCAGGCCATAGGTCAGGGCCGCAAATTCCATCATTGATCAAAATTCCCCGCAGTCTCGTCCCGACGATTAACCATGAAGCGGGTTAAGAAAAGATCATTGCGCCGCATCAAAGCGGCAAAGCGTGGGCATAGCACGTTTGCCCGTGGAACCTTTCCGTAACGATCTTCAACGGCGCGGCGGAGCCGGTCGCAGCGTCCAGTTCGCGCCGCCTTTGAGAAGCCAGTCGCCCAGACTCGCCTGTCCACCGTCCGTCGCGACGGCAATGGCCCGGTCCAGGCCATCCCCCCGTGGCAGAGGCGCGCCCGCCTGCTCCAGCATATGCAGCACCAGACGCCGCAGATATTCGCGCGGCAAATCGGTGCGATCCAGCCGCCAGCCCGCCCCATCGGCCCGGACATGATCGGCCGCCAGCGCCGCCGCGCTCCAGGCGATCGCCGCCTCCGCCTCCGCCAGCGCCGCCGCGCTGCGCGCGCCGGCCTGCACATCGATCCAGGGCGCTTGGGCCAGCGCCGCGCGCATCGCCGCCCGGTCGAAACGCGGATCGGCATTGGACGGGTCCACCACATGCGGCAGCGCCTGTTCCTGCGCAAATGCCTCCAGCGCCGCCTTGCGCTCGCCCAGCAGCGGCCGGATCACCCGCCCGGTTCGCGCCCGCACGCCCGCCAGCCCGGCCACGCCCGATCCCCGGTTCAATCGCATCATCAGCGTTTCCAGCTGATCGTCGGCATGATGGGCGGTCATGATCCAGTCGATCCCCGCGCGCGCGCGCCATTGTTCGATCAACCGATAGCGCAGCGCCCGCGCCCAGGCATGGACATTGCCCTCGACCGGCCGGTCCGGGGTCAATATTGCATGCGGGATGCCTTGCGTTGCACACCAGTCCGCGACCATCGCCGCCTCGTCCGCAGACGCCGCTCGCAACTGATGATCGATCGTCACCGCCGCCACCCGGCCGGGAAAGGCGCGCGCAGCAAGATACAGCAGCGCCATGCTGTCCGGTCCGCCCGAAACCGCCACGCCAAAACGCGCCACCGGATCATCCCCGACCAGCGTCCGCGTAGCCGCGATCAGCCGCGCCGTCAGCGCCGCCGCCTGCTCGTTCAGCTGCACTTCGCCTTCGTGCGGCCCGACGCCATCATGCCGCGCAGGCTGGACGACAGGCCATCGCCATAGACCTGCTCCAGCTCTTCATAGACTTTGCACGCGTCCGCCGGCTTCTTCAGCTGGATCAGCGCTTCGCCCAGATAGGCCAGGCTGTCGGCCGCCCGCTCACCCCGCGGCCGCTTCTGGTAATTTTCATAGAAGGCGACCGACGCCAGCGCCGGCTTGCCATCGTCCAGATAGGCGCGGCCCAGCAGATTCTGCGCCTTGCTGGCGATCGGGCTGGCGCTATATTTCTCGACCGTCGCCTTCAGCTGCCCTTGCGCTTCGGGATAGAATTTGGCGTCCCACAGGCGGAAGCCGTAATTATAGGCGTCGCTGGCAGCATCGCCGGAGCTCGGCCGTTCGATCGCGGCAACGGCCGTCTTGCGCTCTTCGCTCGCGGGGGCTGGCGCAGTTGGCTTGGCGGCGGCCGGTTTGGGCGCAGCGGGCTTGGCGGCCGCCGGCGCCGGATCGACGGCAACGGGTGCGGACACGGTCGGGCGCGGCGCCGGCGAGGCGGCTTCGGGCTGGGCCAGCCGCGCGTCGGTTTCCGCCTTATATTTATTGAACGCTTCCTCCAGCTGGCGGAGCTTGTAATTATTCTCCTCCACCTGCCCGGTGATGGAGGCCAGCTGCGATTCCAGCGCCCCCACCCGTGCGGTCAGGTCGGAAATCGGCGTGCCCGACGGGCTGCCCGGCGTTACCACCGGCGCGGCCGGGCGCGTAATCTCCGCCTCCAGCGGTGTGCCGGCGGGAAACACCTTGCGCTGCACGGCGCGCATTTCCTTTTCCAGCCGATCGACCCGTCCTTCGACCGAAGTCTGGGCGGCGGCGGGTGACGCGACCGCCAGCAAAATGGCGGTGGTCGCAAAAAGGGCGTGACGCATGAGGATCCCCGACTAACTTGGTCGCCCTAACCATAAGGCGTAATTTTCCGCGGTAAAGCGCGACGTTGCCGCCAGTTAGGCCGGCCAATTCGCCAATCCGTTCAGCCGGCCGATCCGGCCTGCCCGGCGGACGGCGCAGGCGTTGTCGGCGCGGTCGGCGCCGCTGCCGGCACCGGGCTTTCCAGGGTCGGCGTGCCGACGGGCGCAGGCCGGCGCTGGGCAGGACGCGCAGCGGGCGTTGCGGCTGACGGCACGGCGGCGGCTGGCGCGGTCGTGCCGCGCGCCAGCAGCGCCTCGGCGCTGACGGGCACATCGGCGATGGTGCGGTCGGCCGCGCCCAGCGGCGCGATCGGCTTGCCGCCCACCGTCACGCTCAGCGCCTGTGGCCGGCCGGTCAGGATGGTCGGCCCCTTGGCCCCTTCGGGCAGGGTGAAGCTCTCGCCCTTCTTCAGCGTTCCGTCCTTCAACCGCTCTCCGGTTTCGTCAACGATGCGCAGCCAGACATCATCGATCGCGGTGAAGACGACCGGCTGGGCGGCGGGCGCAACCGGCGCGGCCCCGGCCGGCCGGGCGGCAGCAGGCGCAGCCTCTTCCTGCGCGATTTCCTCACCGGTGGGCGGGGTCAGCAACTGGGTGCGCCACAGCGTATAGCCCGCGATCAGCAGGACGACGATGACGGCGACCACCCATGCCAGCCGGCGGGGGGGGACGCGGGCCGGATCGACCGGCTCGAACGTCTCATACCGATTGGCGCCCAGATCGCTGGCATGCACGCCATGGCGCACTTCGGCGGCGATCGTCACTTCATCCAGATCGACGGCGCGGGCATAGGCGCGCGCGAAACCCACGGCATAGGGAATGCCGGGCAGAGAGGCGTAATCGTCGCGCTCCACCGCTTCCAGCTGGCGCACGGCAATGTGCGTTCGGGTCGCAACATCCTGGATCGATAGGCCCTGCGCTTCCCGCGCGGCGCGCAGCTTCGCGCCGGGGGTAGTGGGCTGCGCCTCCGGCGCGCCATTCGCGCCGGTTTCCAGTTCTGCTTCGTCTGCCATGCTGCTCCCGCGACCTTTGTGGGCCGGGCCTTGTCTCACTGCGGGACAGGCCTTGTCAACGCCATGTCCCTGCAATTCAGCTCAATTCGATGTTTCTCTCCTGCGCCCACCGGGTCAGCGGGCCGCGAATGTCGGACGTTCCACTGTCCAGCAGTTCGCGCATCAAAGCCTGCAATTGCGCCGCATCGATCGCGCGGATCATCGCCTTGACCGGGCCGACCGACGCGGGCGTGATCGACAGGCGACGGATGCCCAGGCCAATCAGCGCCATCGCTTCCAGCGTGCGCCCGCCCATTTCGCCGCACACGCCCACCGGCACCTGATGCGCCTGACAGGCGCGCACCACCCGATCCAGGAACCGCAGCACCGCGATGCTGAGCCAGTCATAGCGCTCCGCCAGCTTGGGATGGGCGCGGTCGGCGGCGAACAGGAACTGGGTCAGGTCGTTGGTGCCGATCGACAGGAAGTCGAGACGCGGCAATAATATGTCCAGCACTTCGGCCAGCGCCGGTACTTCCAGCATCGCGCCATATTTGACCGCGATCGGCATCTTCTTCTTCTGCGACACCAGCCATTCGCGCTGATGCTCCACCAGCGCGCGCGCCTGTTCATATTCCCATGGCTCCGACACCATCGGGAACATGATGTTCAGCACCTTGCCTGCGCTCGCCTCCAGCAGAGCGCGCGCCTGCGCCTTCATCAACCCGTCGCGGTCCAGCGCCAGCCGCAGCGCGCGCCAGCCCATCGCCGGATTATCCTCCAGCTCCTCGTCGCCGTCGCGCGTCATATAGGGCAGCGCCTTGTCGCCGCCGATGTCGACGGTGCGGAAAATGACGGGCCGGTCGCCCGCCGCGTCCAGCACATCCTTGTACAGACGCTGCTGCTTTTCCCGCTGCGGCAGGGTGGCCGACACCAGAAACTGAAACTCCGTGCGGAACAGGCCAATGCCGTCCGCGCCGACAATGTCCAGCGCCTGCGCATCTTCCCGCAGGCCGGCATTGACCATCAGCTCCACCCGCTGCCCGTCGGTGGTCACCGACGGCAGATCGCGCATCGCGGCGAATTCGGCGCGGCGCTTTTGCGTCACATGCAGCTTGCTTTCGAACGCCTCGTCCATGTCAGCGCTCGGGCGGATCAGCAGCGAATTGGCGCCCACATCCATCAGGATCAGGTCGCCTTCGTTCAGCTGGTGGCGCACATCGCGCACCCGGCCCAGCACCGGCACGCCCATGGCGCGCGCGACGATGGTGACATGGGCGGTCAACGACCCTTCCTCCAGGATCACGCCCTTCAGCCGCCGCCGGTCATATTCCAGCAGCTCCGCAGGCCCCAGATTGCGCGCGATCAGGATGGCGTCGCCGCGCAGCCCCAGTTGCGCCGCCGTGCCCAGCTGGCCCGACACGATGCGCAGCAGGCGGTTGGCCATATCCTCCAGATCGTGCATCCGGTCCTGCAACAACGGATCGTCAATCTGGCGCATCCGCATCCGGGTGCGCTGCTGCACATGCTCGATCGCCGCCTCGGCGGTCAGGCCGCTATCGATCGCCTCGTTGATCCGCCTGATCCAGCCTTCGTCATAGGCGAACATCTTGTAGGTTTCGAGCACCTCCTGATGCTCGCCCTCGGTGCCGAACTCGGCCGCGCCGGTCATCCGGTCAATCTGTTCGCGCATCTTGGCAAAGGCGGAAATGACGCGCGCCCGCTCCGCCTCCGTATCCTCGGCAACCGTATGTTCGACATGGATGCGCGGCTGGTGGAATACCGCATGGCCCCGCGCCATGCCCATCACCAGTTGCAGGCCGTGCAGCATGGTCGTGCCGGTGTCGGCGATCCGCGCATCGGCCGGGCCATCATCGGCCAGTTCAGCGTTCGCGATCAGTTCGGACAGCACCATGGCGACCGTCTGCAACGCCTCGATCTCGATCTCTTCATATTTGCGCGGATCGGCATGTTGCACGCTCAGCACGCCAATGGCGCGCTCGCGCCGCACGATCGGCACGCCGGCGAAGCTGTGAAACAATTCTTCGCCGGTTTCCGGGCGATAGCTATAGTCGGGGTGCGACGCCGCTTCGTCCAGGTTCATCACCTCGACATTGGTCGCGATCAGGCCGACCAGCCCCTCCCCCATCGCCATGCGGGTGACATGCACCGCCTCCTGCTTCAGCCCGCGCGTCGCGAACAGCTCCAGCACGCCTTCGCGCACCAGATAGATGGAGCAGACCTCGCTCGACAGCGACTCGCCGATAATCTCGACAACCTTGTTCAGTTT
Source organism: Sphingobium rhizovicinum (assembly GCF_042647625.1). NCBI lineage: Bacteria > Pseudomonadati > Pseudomonadota > Alphaproteobacteria > Sphingomonadales > Sphingobiaceae > Sphingobium > Sphingobium rhizovicinum. Next base: position 2,875,669 of record NZ_JBHRVU010000004.1, read on the forward strand.
CGCCTGCGCGCTGGTGCGCGCGGCCATCACTTCCTGAAGGCGGACAAGGATCTGGCGGGCGGCGGCGGCGGGCGAACTGGGCATAATAGTTGCGCTATCAGATTGATGCGCCCACTTCCAAGGCGTTTCCTATCATCCGCGCCGCAATATTGTTGATCAGAGCTTATTTGCATGGCGGGAACATTCTGTACAATCGTCCAACGGATCGAACGGGCCGTCGACAGGCCCGCAGGGAGAAATGGGACATGGCCACGCAACTCGAACCCGCATTTGAACAGGATCTCATCGACCGCGGCTATTCCCGCCGCCAGCTGGCGAAGGCCGCCGCGCTGCTGGGCGCCGGCGCTGCCGCCATTCACGTCACCGGCGCCGGCGCGCAGCAGGCGGCCAAGGCGGTTGTCGGCGCGGTGCGCATCGGCGCCAACGAATGCTGGACCGGCCCCTTTCCCGTCGCCGCCGAAGCCGCCTTCAAGCTGGTGAAGGAAGGCAATCGCTATGAGCCGGACAATGAACATCAAAAGCTGTTCGACGCCGTCGCCTCGGTCGAAGGCATTCCGGCTGACCGCGTCGTCGCCTGGCCCGGTTCGTCCGATCCCTTGAGCCGCGTCGCCGTCGCCTATGCATCGCCCACGCGGGGCATCGTCACCGCCGATCCGACCTATGAAGCCATTTGGCGCACCGGCGCCTGGCTGGGCGCGAAGGTGACGAAGGTGCCGCTGACCAAGGATTATGCCCACGACGTCAAGGCGATGCTGGCGGCCGATCCCAATGCCGGCGTCTATTATATCTGTTCGCCCAACAACCCGACCGGCACCGTCACGCCGATCGCCGACATTGAATGGCTGGCCAACAACAAGCCCAAGGACGCGATCCTGGTCGTCGACGAAGCCTATATCCACTGGGTCGACGGTCCCAACGCCGCCAAGCTCGCCGCCACGCGCGACGACGTGCTGATCCTGCGCACCTTCTCCAAGCTGTTCGGCATGGCCGGCATGCGCCTTGGCCTCACCTTCGCCAGCCCCGCGCTCATGGCAAAGATGATGCGCTATGACGGCGGACAGGTGACGGGCATGCTGCCGATGACCGCCGTCGCCTGCGGCACCGCATCCATCACCGAGGCAGGTCTGATCAAGGCGCGCCGCGCCGAAATGAACGCCGCCCGCGAAAAAGCCGTCAGCCATTTGAAGGCCAAGGGGATCAAGGTCATCCCCGGCAGCCAGGCGAACATGTTCATGGTCGACTGGGGCAAGCCCGCCAAGGGCATGATGGACGCGCTGATGACGCAGAATGTGCAGATCGGCCGCAGCTGGCCGATCTGGCCCAACATCTCGCGCATTTCCGTTGGATCGATGGAAGAGATGGAAAAGTTCAACGCCGCCATCGACAAGGTCTGGAAGGCCTGACCTGTTTGCGGGATGCGCCGAAAGAGGCCCATCCCGTAGCGGCGCCGTAAGATTTTCCGCAGGAAAGTAAAAAACGACGGGCGGCGCATTGTGGAAATGCGCCGCCCTTTCGTTTCGTCCCATGTGATTTGAACGTGTTTAGACACCGCTATTCAGACGGGGACGGACGACATGACCATGATGCTGAACAAGGATGCGCAGGAAGATCTGATCGAACGCGGCTATTCGCGCCGCCAGCTGGGCGAGGTCGCCGCGCTGCTGGGCGCCGGCGTCGCCGCAAGTTCGCTGCTGAGCGGCAGCGCCATGGCGCAGCAGCAGGCCGCACGCGGCGTCAAGGGCGCAGTGCGCATCGGCTCCAACGAATGCTGGACCGGCCCCTTCCCCTCGGGCGTTCAGGCCGCCGCCGAAGCCGCTTCGTTCGGCAACTGGTACGACCCCGACAATTACAAGGGCGACCTGATCAAGACCGTCGCCGCTGTCGAGGGCATCCCTGAAACGCAGGTCATGCCCTGGCCCGGCTCGGGCGGCCCGCTGGTCAGCATCGTCGCGGCCTATTGCTCGCCGACCAAGGGCCTCGTCACTGCCGATCCGACCTTCGAATCCGCCTGGCGCACCGCCGATTACATGAAGGCGCCCATTGCCAAGGCGCCCCAGGCGATCGGCAAGGGTCATGATGTGAAGGCGATGCTGGCCGCCAACCCGAACGCCGGCCTCTATTATATCTGCACCCCCAACAACCCGACCGGCACCATCACCCCGCTGGCCGACATCAAGTGGCTGCTGGACAACAAGCCCGCCGACTCGATGCTGCTGGTGGACGAAGCCTATATCCACTTCTCGGAAGCGCCCAGCGCCGCTTCGCTGATCGGCAACCGCAAGGACATCATTGTCATGCGGACCTTCTCGAAGCTGTTCGGCATGGCCGGCGTGCGCCTTGGCCTGACCTTCGCGGACCCTGAAGTGCAAAAGCGCATCTCGCTGTTCGGTCCCTCGGCCGGCGGCCTCGCCATCACCGCCATGCACTGCGGCAATGCGGTGTACAAGGAAGCCGCCCTCATCAAGGCGCGCCGTGAAGAGATGATCGGCAACCGCGACGAAACCATCGCGTGGCTGACCAAGAAGGGCATCGAAGTGCAGCCCGGCAGCCAGGCGAATATGTTCATGGTCAACTGGAAGAAGCCGGCCAAGGAGATGCAGGCCGCCCTGTTCGCGACCCCTGAAAAGGTGCAGATCGGCCGCAACTGGCCGATCTGGCCCAATGTCTCGCGCGTCACCGTCGGTTCAGCCGACGACATGGCCAAGTTCCGCGCCGCCGTGGACAAGGTCTACAAGGCGTAAAGCATCGCGCCAAAAATGGGCACCGATTTTTGGCATGAAGCGATGCGAAACAAAAAGACTTCCAGAGGATGATGCGGTTCAATCCGATCGTATGATCCTCTGACAACGGCTCCCACCGTCACGAAGGAAGGGGCGTCCGGGCTATCGGGCGCCCCTTTTTTTTTGTGCGACCGGCAAATGGCGGACAAGCACCGCATCACTAGCAGGCCACCTCCCGGCCATTGCTTCCAACAATTTTTCAGTTGCGCCTTGAAACGGGATTTGCCGCCCCTATATCGGGGTTGTTCCGGTCCCACCCCTCCCCCTTGTAGCGGGTCGGAACGCCCCCATGGAGGCCCCGCGCGACGTCCCTTGGTCGCCGGGGCCTTTTATTTTGAGCTATAATCGGGTTTCCGTTTTCCAGGGCGTGCGATGAGCCATCGCCCTCGAAATCACTCTTCGGTGCGGAACAGCACCGTTTCCCCGACCAGCAGGAACAGGAAGAAGGGCGACCAGGCGGCAAGCAGCGGCGGGTAAGCGCCAAGGCTGCCCATGGCGAGCGAGAAATTGTCCGCCACGAAATAGGCGAAGCCCAGCGCCATGCCCATCACCGCGCGCAGGAATAGCTGGCCCGACCGCGCCAGGCCAAAGGCCGCGACCGACCCCAATATGGGCATCAGCATGGCCGAAAGCGGCCCGGAAATCTTGTGCCAGAGATTACCCTCCAGCTCTGCCGTGGGCCGCCCCGCGTCGCGCAGGTCGGTGATCGCAGCCTGCAATTCGGTGAAGGTCAGCGCATCGGGATCGACCTTGGCCAAAGTGAACTGGTCGGGCCGAATATCGCGGCCGAAGCGGACGGTGCCGACATTCTTCATCGTGCCCCGCGCGACATCGAACTGGCGGGCATTTTCCAGCACCCAGCTTTTGTTCGCTGCGTCATAATGGCCCTTGGGCGCCTGGACGATGGTGGTCAGGCTGTTGTTGATGCGGTTGTAGATCTCCACCTTGCGCAACTGGACCGCCGTGCCGCGCCCGGCAACGATCGCGACGTTGACGAGGTTGTTGCCGTCACGCACCCACGGATTGGCCTTCACGCCGCTGTCGGTGGGAACCGGGCCATAATCGACCGCCTGCCAGGCGCTGAGCGCCGCCGTCGATCGCACCACGATCCGTTCGTTGAAGAGGAAGCTGAGCACCGAAACGCCCAGCGCCGCCACCACCAGCGGCGCCAAAATCTGGTGCGCGGACAGGCCCGCCGCCTTCATCGAAATGATTTCGCTGTTCTGGTTAAGCGTCGCCAGCATGATCAGCGTGCCCAGCAGCACCGAAAATGGCAGGAATGTGGCGGCAATTTGCGGCGCGCGCAGCCCGGCATAATGCCACAGCTGCGCGTCGCCATTGCCGGCATAGGCCAGGATGTCGCCCGATTCGCCCAGCAGATCGAGCGTCAGCAGGATCGCCACCAGCATCGTCAGCACGGCGAAGGTGCGGGTGAAGAACAGCTTCATCATGTAGAAGCTGACCTGGCGCGACGGGAAGAAATCGAGATTCATGGGATCAGGCCGCTCCTTCCGCGGCAGACGAAGCCGAACCGCGCCGGCGGCCCATGCGCAGCAGGCGGGCGGCCTGCTTGCCGATCTTGCTGAACGCATATTCCAACGCGCCGATCGGCTGACCGCCGGGGCGGTGCGCGATCACATGATACATCCAGAGCACCAGTGCGGAGGCCAGCACGAACGGCCCCCACAGCGCGATGATGGGATCGACCTTGCCCAGCGCGCCGACGCTTTCGCCATATTGGTTGATCTTGTGATAGGTGACGATGAAGATGATCGACACAAAGACGCCCAGCGCCGATGTCGATCTTTTTGGCGGTATGGCAAAGGCCAGCGCAGCAAGCGGCAACAGCATCATGAACACAACCTCCACCATGCGATAGTGGAAATTGGCGCGGACTTCATTGCGCAGCTTGTCGGGAGTTTGGTGATTCTTGCCGATCACAACCAGTTCGGGAATCGTCTTTTCCCGGTCCACGTCGCGGCCGCGGAAATTCTCGATCTTGGGCAGGTCGATCGGCAGGTCGTGGCTGGAGAAAGAGAGGATGCGCGGCGTCTGGTACTTCGGCCCGTCATTCACCAGCACGCCGTCGCGCAGGCGGAAGATGATGGTGTCGGGATCGTCGGTGGCCAGGAACGTGCCCTGCGCCGCCGTCACCGCGACCGACTGGCCATTGCGGCTGACCGCCCGCACGAAAATGCCCTGAAGATTGCGGCCTTCGTCCCGGCTGCGTTCGATGCGCAGCGTCATGCGCTTGCCCAGCGTGGTGAACTCGCCGACCTTGATCGACGCGCCCAGCGCACCGGAACGCAATTCGAAGCGCAGCGCCTCATAGGCATGGCGAGACAGCGGCTGGACGAAGCCGACCAGCCCGAAATTGATCAGCGCCAGCGCGATCGCATACATATAGGGGACGCGCAGCAACCGGCCGTAGGACAGGCCCACCGCGCGCATCACATCCAGTTCCGACGTCGTCGCCAGCTTGCGGAAGGCCAGCAATATGCCCAGCATCAGCCCGATCGGGATGGCGAGCGACATATATTCGGGCAGCATATTGGCCAGCATGCGCCACACGACGCTGACAGGGCCGCCCTGCGCCGCGACGAAATCGAACAGGCTCAACATCTTGTCGAGCATGAACAGCATCGCGGCGATCACCAGCGTACCGAGCATCGGCAGGGCGATCAGGCGGGCGAGATAACGGTCGGTGGCGGTCAGCATTCTCTAAGTCGTCGTTCCATCACCATGATTTGGCCGCAAACCCATCCCATATGCGAGTCAGGTAAGCGGGGCGAACAGGGGCAAGCCGTCCGGTCCATCCGGTCGGCTATAGCTTCCAGGAGTCTGATGGTCATGTTGAAAGTTGCATATGGTCTGATGTCGGTAGCCGCGCTGGTCGCGGCGGTCCCGGCCATGGCCCATGGGCAGGAAATCGCCAACGATCTCGAACGCTGCGGCGCCGATGCCCGTGGGCCGGCGGTGCTGGTGGATGTGCGCGGCTTCGCCGCCGCCACCGGCAAGGTGCGAATCCAGTCCTATCCCGCCACCAAGGCCGCTTGGCTGACCAAGGGCGAGTGGATCAATCGAATCGACGTGCCGGTCCGGGCGGCGAATGGCGCGATGCGCTTTTGCGTGCCGGTGCCCAAGGCCGGCGAATATGGCATCGCCGTGCGGCACGACCGCGATGGCAATGGCAAGACCGACATTTCGCGCGACGGCGGCGGATTTTCCAACAATCCGTCGATCAGCATCTTCAACCTGGGCAAGCCCGGGGTGGAGAAGGCGGCCTTCCATGCCGGGCCGGGCGTGACGAAAATCACGATCAACCTCAAATATATGTGATCGGCCCCCATGGTAAGCGTCGCCCTTTTGTCCAATCCCAAATCCACGGGCAACCGGCAGACGCTTCCGCGCGTGCGCAGTTACTGCGCCAGCAATCCCGACATCTTCCACTATGAGGTGGAGCAGGTCGACCAGATTGGCCGGGCGTTCCAAACGATCGCCCGCGTCAATCCGGCCGTCATCGTCATCAATGGCGGCGACGGCACGGTGCAGGCGTCGCTGACCGAACTCTATCAGGGCGAACATTTCAAGGGCCGGGTGCCGCCGATCGCGGTGCTGCCCAATGGCAAGACTAACCTGATTGCGCTGGACCTGGGCATCCATGGCGATCCCATCAAGGCGCTGGAGCGGATCGTGCAGATCGCCAAGGCGGGCGTGGACGATCATGTCGTCGCGCGCGAACTGATCGCTTTGTCGGACGGGCAGGCGGAGACGCGGCCGGTGCTGGGCATGTTCCTGGGCGGCGCGGGGCTGGCCGACACCATGCTCTATTGCCGCAACCAGATTTATCCGCTGGGCCTGTCCAATGGCCTTAGCCATTTCATCACGGCCGTCGCGGTGGTGCTGTCGCTCCTGTTCGGCATCCGCGCCCGTTTCCTGCCGCCCTCGGGCAGCCCGGTGCGCATCTCGCTGATCCGCGACGGGCAGTTGGTGGGGCGCTTTGCGGTGTTGATCGTCACGACATTGGAACGATTGCTGCTGGGCGTGCAACCGGGCGACAGCCGTCGTGGCAATATGAAGTTGATGGCCGTCGACCAGAGCCTGCCGGCCGTGCTCCGCCTCGTCTGGGCCAGCCTGTTCAACCGCATGGGCAAGAGCAAGATGCAGGGCATCCATCTGGAACAGGGCGACATCATCCGCATCGAAGGCGAAAAGAGCAGCGTCATTCTGGACGGCGAACTGTTCGAGGCGTCGGAAGGCAAGCCGATCGTGCTCCGCTCGACCGAGCCGGTGCCCTTCCTGCGACTGGCCGCCTGAACCGCGATCACCGCTGATCGCGCAGGGCGGGCCGCTGTCCTACAGGACGCCCCACCGTCATAATCGGGCCCGCACTTTTCTCCTCACATCATCGCCCCTTTCCGATAGGATCAGGCGAGCGCAACAAAATGTCGAATTTTACGGGAAATATGCGAAGCTAAGCGACGAACGGCCGGGGGAATAAACGTCCCGCGACAGGCGTAAGCCGGTCATGAATGCCCATAGTCCGTTTCCGGCCGACCATAATGTCGTCCCCCTGCGCCCCGGCCGCGCCAGCCCTCCGCCAATCCGCGTCGCGCTGTTTTCCGGCAATTATGATTGCGTGCGCGATGGCGCCAATCGCGCGCTCAACCGACTGGTCGGCCATCTTCTGCATCGGGCGGGCATGGATGTGCGCATCTATTCGCCGACCGCGCCGGTGCCCGCCTTCCAGTCGGTCGGCGATGTGCGGTCGGTCCCCTCGCTCTCGATTCCCGGCCGCCCCGAATATCGCGTCGCCATCGGCCTGACAAAGGGGGTGCGCCGCGATCTGGCGGCCTTCGCGCCCGACATCATCCACCTGTCCTGCCCCGACCGGCTGGGGCGGCAGGCGCAGAAATATGGCCGTTCGCGCGGCATCCCGGTGGTCGCCAGCCTGCACACCCGGTTCGAAACCTATCTCGATTATTATCGCCTTTCCTTCCTGCGCGGCTCGATGGAGCGTTATCTCGACCGCTTCTATGGCGACGCCGACCTGATCCTGGCCCCCACCCCGCCGATCCGGGACGAGATGGCAACCCGCCATGGCGCGGATCGGGTCGCGATCTGGAGCCGGGGGATCGACCCGCTGAGCTTTTCGCCCGCATTGCGCGATCCCGCCTTCCGCGCCGCCCATGGCTATGAGGAAGGCGACATCGTCCCCCTCTTCTTCGGGCGACTGGTGCTGGAAAAGGGGCTGGGCGTCTTTGCCGATGCAATTATGGCGATCCGGGCGCAGGGCCATGCTGTCCGACCGCTGATCGTGGGCGAAGGCCCGGCGCGCAGCTGGCTGGCGCAGCGCCTGCCCAACGCCACCTTCGCCGGCCATCTGGCGGGTGAAGCGCTGGGCCGGGCGGTCGCCAGCGCCGACCTGCTGATCAACCCCAGCGTCACCGAAGCCTTTGGCAACGTCAATCTGGAGGCGATGGCGTCGGGCCTGGCCGTGCTGTCGGCCGATGTGCCCAGCGCCAGCGCCCTCATCGACCATGGCCGCACCGGCCTGCTCCTGCCGCCTGCCGATGCGCAAAGCTATGCCGACGCCGCGACCATGCTGATGCGTCACCCCGCCCGCCTCGCCACATTGCGGCAGGCCGCGGCGCAAGCGACGGCGGGCTATCGCTGGGACGATGTGCTAGACGATGTGGTGCGCGCCTATGCCGGCCTGCTGCCCCACCGCGCGCCGCCGCTGCGCCTGCCCGCTTGCCCGCCGCGCGCCGGCACGGGATAAGGGGCGGTGATGGACGATCGGCGCGATATGGAGGCAGACCTGCTGGCGATGCGCCGCTATGCGCGCGCGCTCGCCCGTGATGACGCCGATGCCGACGATGTCGTGCAGGACGCCCTGCTCCGCGCGATCGAGCGCAAGGCGACCTATCAGCCCGAACGCAGCCGCACCCGCTGGCTGTTGGCGATCGTGCACAATGTCTTTGTATCCGGCAAAAGGCGGCAGGCGGCGGAATCGCGCCGCAACGACCGTTTTGCCGAAACCTTGCTATCCAGCATAGATCCGCAGCAGGAAGAATATATGCGGCTGGCCGAGGTCGCGCAGGGCTTCAGCGCCCTGCCGGAACCCCAGCGCGGCGTGCTGCACCTGACCGCGATCGAGGGGATGAGTTATCAGCAGGCCGCGGACGTGCTGGGCGTGCCGATCGGCACGATCATGTCGCGCCTGTCACGGGCGCGCGCCGCGCTGCGCGAAGGGGCCGGCGCCGGATCGCGCCTGCGGATTGTGGGAGGACGCGATGACCAATGATGTGAGCGCGCTGGAGATCGACGCCTATGTCGATGACCAGCTGGACCTGCCCCGCCGCTTTGTGGTGGAAACCCATCTGGCCCGCAATCCCGATCAGGCGGCGCAGGTGATGGCCGACCTGTCGACCCGCAGCGCGCTTCAGATGATGGCCCCGCCGGTCGCCCCGCCCTCCTCCGCAATGGCGCAGGCGGCGGCGCAAATGGCGGCCATGCCGCCCCGACCGCACTGGCGCCGCGCCCTGCCGCTGGTCGCCCCGCTCGCCGCGGCGGCGGGTCTGGCGCTGGTCTTCCTGCGTCCATCCGGCCCGCCCGACTATGTCGATTATGCAGTCAATTCGCATCGCATCGCCATGATGCGCGCGGCCATGGTTTCCCAGGTGGAAACGCCCCATTATGACGCTCGCGAAATCGCGTCCAATACGCGCATCGCCATGCCGCATCTGCCCGACGACTGGCGCGTGACCGACGTTCAGCTCTTCCCCACCGAACGCGGCCCGGCGCTGGTGATCGCGGTGAAGACGGAGGGCGGGCAGAATTTCTCGCTCTTTGCCCTGCGCGATCGCAGCCGCGCGCCAGAACGGCCCGATGCGGTGCAGGAAGGCACGGAATCAGTCGCCTACTGGCGGCGCGGCGACATGTCCTATGCGCTGACCGGCAGCGGCGAACCGCGCCTGATGGACGCCACGGCAGAGGCTTTGACGCGCGACTGGTCCTGAAGGCTGCGGGGCGCTATCCCTGCGCGCCATGACCCAGAATCATCTCTACCTCGTCGATGGCAGCGGCTATATCTTCCGCGCCTATCACCAGCTTCCCCCGCTCACCAACCAGCATGGCCAGCCGGTCGGCGCGGTCTATGGCTATACGACGATGCTCTGGAAACTGGCGGAGGAACTGGGCAAGGCGGAAGGGCCGACCCATCTGGCGGTCGTGCTGGACAAGGGATCGCACACCTTCCGCAACGACATGTACGACCAGTATAAGGCGAACCGTCCGCCAGCGCCGGAAGATCTGGTCCCGCAATTCCCCATGATCCGCGACGCGACCCGCGCCTTTTCCTTGCCCTGTATCGAGGAAGCAGGGTTCGAGGCCGACGACATTATCGCCAGCTATACGCAGGCCGCCGTGCGCGCTGGCTGGCATGTCACCATCGTCAGCTCCGACAAGGATCTGATGCAGCTGATCCAGCCCGGCGTCGACATGTACGACACGATGAAGAATGAGCGGCGCGGCGCGGACTATGTGGTCGGCAAGTTCGGCGTTCAGCCTGAACAACTGGGCGATGTGCTGGCGCTGATGGGCGACAGCGTCGATAACGTCCCCGGCATCCCCGGCATCGGCCCAAAGACGGCGGCCAAGCTGATCACCGAATATGGATCGCTGGAGGCCGCGCTGGAAGCTGCGCCTGCGATGAAGAAATCAAAGATGCAGGAAAATCTCATCGCCCATGCCGATATGGCCCGGCTGTCGCGGCGGCTGGTGGCGCTGCATGACAGTATGGACCTGCCCGAACCGCTGGACGATCTGACGCTCAAGGGCATCCCCAAGGAACCCTTGCAGGAATTTCTGTCGCATCATGGTTTCAAGACGCTGCTCAACCGCCTCGGCGCGCCTGCCGCTGCGGCCCCGGCAGCAGCGACCGCGACGGCCAGCGCAACGGCCGCGCCCGCCGCCCCGGCGCCAGCGGAAGAACCCGCGATCGACCGCAGTCTCTATGAAACCGTGGTGACGGAAGAGGCACTCGACCGCTGGATCGCCGCTGCCTATGCCGAAGGTCTGGTGGCGGTCGATACCGAGACGGACATGCTGGACGCCGTGTCCTGCCAGCTGGTCGGCATCAGCCTGGCGACCGGGCCGAACAAGGCCTGCTATATCCCGGTCGGCCATGGCGGCACCGACATGTTCGCCGAGCGGCCGGAGCAGTTGGACAAGGCACTGGTCATCGCAAAGCTCAAGCCGCTGCTGGAGGATGACTCCATCCTCAAGATCGGCCAGAATCTGAAATATGACCTGACAGTCCTGCGCCGCCATGGCATCGAGATCGCCCCCTATGACGATACAATCGTCATGAGCTTCGACCTGGATGCCGGACAGTCGCTGGCGGGGCATGGTATGGACGAGGCGGCCAAGACCCACCTCAATCACACCTGCATCAGCTTCAAGGAAGTGGTCGGCACGGGCAAGAGCCAGATCAGCTTCGCCGAAGTGCCCCTGCCCCGCGCCACCGAATATGCGGCCGAGGATGCCGACGTCACGTTGCGCCTGTGGAAACGGTTCAAGACGCGCATCGCCAATGAGGGCGCCAACCGCGTCTATGAACTGGTCGACCGGCCGCTGGTCAGCGTGATCGCGGGCATGGAGCATCAGGGGATCAAGGTCGATCGCGAAGCGCTGTCCCGCCTGTCGGCCGAATTCACCGCCGGGATCGCGGCGCTGGAAACCGAGATTCATGAGATTGCCGGCCAGCCCTTCGCCATCGGCTCCACCCAGCAGCTTGGCGCGATCCTGTTCGACAAGCTGGGGTACAAGGGCGGCAAGAAGGGGAAGTCGGGCGCTTATTCCACCGACGTCACCATCCTGGAGCAGTTGAAGGCGCAGGGCGCGCCGATCGCGGACAAGGTGCTGGAATGGCGGCAGCTATCGAAGCTGAAGTCCACTTACACCGACGCGCTTCAGGCGCAGATCAACAAGGATACCGGCCGCGTCCATACCAGCTACTCGCTGACCGGCGCGCAGACGGGCCGCCTCTCCTCGACCGATCCGAACCTTCAGAATATCCCGATCCGCACCGAAGTCGGCCGCCAGATCCGCCACGCCTTCGTCGCCGAGCAGGGCAATGTCATCCTGGCGGCGGACTATAGCCAGATCGAATTGCGGCTGGCTGCCCATATGGCCGACGTGCCTGCGCTGAAAGACGCGTTCGCCAATGGCGAGGATATTCACGCCGCCACCGCGATGCAGTTGTTCGGCGAGGTCAATCGCGATACGCGCGGCCGGGCCAAGACGATCAACTTCGCCATCCTCTACGGCATTTCACGCTGGGGGCTGGCCGGCCGGCTGGAGATCAGCGCGGACGAAGCGCAGGACATGATCAGCCGCTATTATGAACGCTTCCCCGGCATCAGCATCTATATCAACGAGACGATCGAGAAGGCGCGCGAGCGGGGCTACACCGAGACTTTGTTCGGCCGGAAAACCTGGTTCCCGCGCATCAAGGCATCGGTCCAGCATGAACGACAGGGCGCCGAACGCGCCGCGATCAACGCGCCCATTCAGGGCACTAGCGCGGATATCATCAAGCGGGCGATGGCGCGTATGGGACCGGCGCTAGAGGCGGCGGGCTTGCCCAATGTGAAGATGCTGCTGCAGGTGCATGACGAACTGGTGTTCGAACTGCCCGAAGGCGATGTGGACGCAGCCAGCGCGGTCATCCGGCAGGTGATGGAGACGGCGGCCGAACCGATCGTGAAACTGAGCGTCCCGCTGGGCGTGGAGATCGGCACGGGGCCGAGTTGGGGCGCGGCGCATTAGCGCCCGCGACGATCCTTCGCGCGGACTATCGCCCGCAGGATTTCGCAACCCCACCAGCAGGCTATCAAGCCGGCCGTGATACAGTAGGCTGTCAAACTCCTTGGGCTGGAGAACAATTCACGGCGCGCAGCGATGGGAATAGCTAAGAGAAGGAGGGGAAAGAGGATAATCGAGACTTTGTTTGGCCCAAGGGTCGCAAACTCTTGCGCCAACCAATTCCTCAATCGCTGCATCAGCTCGCCATAAGCTACCCGTCATCCCAGCGAAAGCCGGCATCGCCGCTTTCTTCCTTACTTCGCACCGACGAAAAAGGCCGGCCCCATCGGGACCGGCCTTTCCTTAATCGAACAGCTCTTCGAGAAAGCTCTTCTTGCGCTTCTTCGGGTAGCCCCGCCCGTCATCCCGATAGTCCCGGTCCGGGCGATAGCTTTGCTGGGCGAAGGGTGCGGGTTGGGGCGTGGGGGCGCTCGCCTGTCCGGATCGTTCGATGATCTTGTCCAGTTCGCCCCGGTCCAGCCAGACGCCCCGGCACTGCGGGCAATAGTCGATTTCGACCCCCTGCCGGTCCGTCATCGCCAAACCGACATGACAGACCGGACAGAGCATCGCCGACAGCTGAGCAGGATCGCGCATTATTCGCGTTCGCCCGTCAGGCTGAGCAGCATCTGGAACAGGTTGACGAAGTTCAGATAGAGCGACAGCGCGCCCATGACCTGCATCTTCCCTGCGACTTCATGGCCGGCATAGTAGAAATATTCCGACTTGATGCGCTGCACGTCCCAGGCGGTGAGGCCGGTGAAGACCACCACGCCGATGATCGAGATGACCATCGCCATCGCCGAGGAGCCGATGAAGAGGTTGATCAGGCTGGCGACGATGATGCCGATCAAACCCATCATCAGGAAGCTGCCCATCTTCGTCAGGTCGCGCTGCGTGGTGTAGCCCCAGAGCGCCATGGCGAGGAACATGACCGCGGCCGAGAAGAAGGCCTGCGCGATGCTGCCGCCGGTGAAGACGAGGAAGACGCTGCCCAGCGACACGCCCATCACGGCGGCGAAGGCGTAGAAAGCGGTGCGCGCGGTCGACGTCGTCATTTTCTCCATGCGGAAGCTGAAGAAAAAGACGAAGGCCAGCGGCGCGAAGATCGCCACCCATTTGAGCGGCGTGCCATAGATGGCGGCGGCCAGAGCGGGCGTATTGCCGACCAGCGCTGCAACCAAGCCGGTGATGACAAGGCCAAGGCCCATATTGCGGAAGACGCCCAGCATATGCGCGCGCAGGCCGGCATCGGTATCGACCGACCGGCTGGCGCCAAGGCCCGGCATGCGAACGGGATTATTCATCGGAAACACTCACTCCATCAGCAAAACCATGGTTCGAGTGGCCCGGTGCGGTCTCCTGCGACGACAAGAGGGGGCAAATCGCCGCAAAACCTGCACCGGGCGCACCCGATGCGGTCCGACATCGCGACAGGACAAAGGGGGGAAGTCCATGTCGCCAGAGGGGCCCGGCCCGCATCAGCAATATCGGGTCGCCAACGCGCGGCTGCAAGGGATCGGCCCGCCCGCAACATTTTATTACAATTGCGGCCGATCCTCCGGGATCATCCGGCCTGGCGCGCCTGCCCCACCGCCTTGATGAAGGCCCATATATCGGCGGAGAAAGGCGGCGTCTGTTCGGCCTGCCATTCCCCGATATTGTCGTAGAGCAGCGTCAAACCCTGCGTCATGGCAGGGGTCGCCACCGCCATGAAGGGCGCCAGCAGCGCCTGCCATTCGTCATAGAAGGCACCGGCCTGCGCCGACGCCGGGTCCAGCGGCAGCGCATCGGCAATGCGGGCGGTCAGGTCCGCCCATTGCGCCCCATAGGCCGCCTGATCGAAATCAGTGGGCAAGGCGCCCTGCACATCGGCGAAATCCGCTTCCGCCTGCGCGCTTATGTAAAGGTCGGTCACGTTCTTCCATTTTGCCTGATCCATATCGATGTCTCCGGTTCGGATCAGCGAGCAAAGGGTCGCGGCATCGAGCGGCTCGCCACGGTCGATGCGGGACAAGGCGGTGGCGAGATGGGCGCGTGCCTGCGCCAGCCCCTGCGCCTGTTCGTCCAGCACGGCGATCTGCGCACGGAGCAACGGCGCCAGATCAACCGGCCGGTCGTTCAGCAGTCCTTCAATCTGGGACAGGCTGAAACCGGCCCGTTTGAGCGTAATGATCCGATGCAGCCGCGCCAGTTCATCCCGGCCGAACAACCGCCGCCCCGAAGCGGTGCGCAAGGGTGCGACAAGGCCGCGCCCTTCATAGAAACGCAGCGCGCGGCTGGTGATGCCGGTCAGCCGGGCAACAGCGGCGATATCCATCAGATCGGTCATGGAGACGGGATAGCGGTTGACGCTGGGTCAAGTTCAAGCGCTTTTTTGCGTCCCCAGCGCTGTTGATGCCCTGCCCCGTTGACGCCCGGCCCTTCTGGCGACATGGCTGGCCACCATGTCCGACGACCAGCATATCCCCGCGCCGCTGCGCCTGTTCAACAGCCTGACCCGCACGATCGAGCCGTTCGCGCCGATCGAGGACAATCATGCGCGCGTCTATAGCTGTGGCCCGACCGTCTATAATTACGCGCATATCGGCAATTTGCGCGCCTATGTGTTCGTCGACACGCTGCGCCGGACATTGTTGTGGAAGGGGCTGAGCGTCACCCAGATCATCAACATCACCGATGTCGGCCATCTGACCAGCGACGCCGACGCGGGCGATGACAAGATGGAAGCCGCCGCGCGCGCCAGCGCCAAGAGCATCTGGGACATTGCCGCCCATTATACCGATGCGTTCAAGTCCAACATCGCCGCGCTGAACATCATGGCGCCCAGCGAATGGACGGTTGCGACCGACTATGTCCCCCAGATGATCGATTTTGCGCAAAGCATCGCGCCCGACCATTGCTATGAACTGGACAGCGGCCTGTATTTCGACTGCACCACCGTTCCCGATTATGGCGCGCTGGCGGGCGGACGCGACGACGCCGCGCATGCCCGGATCGATCCGGTCGCGGGCAAGCGCAATCCGAGCGACTTCGCCATCTGGCGCAAATCGCCGCCGGGCGAACAGCGCCAGATGGAATGGGACAGCCCCTGGGGCAAGGGCGCGCCCGGCTGGCATCTGGAATGTTCGGTCATGAGCCAGGCGCGCCTTGGCCAGCCGTTCGACATTCACACCGGCGGCATCGACCATCGCGAGATTCATCATCCCAATGAAATCGCCCAAAATCAGGCATTCCACGCCTGCTGCGGCGAGCCGGATGCGGCGACGGCGGGCTTCACCGGCGCGCGCTGGTGGATGCACAATAATTTCCTGGTGGATCGTCAGGGCAAGATGAGCAAGTCGAAGGGCGGCTTCACCACCCTGTTCAGCCTGATCGACGCGGGCGTGCATCCGATCGCCTATCGCCTGCTATGCCTGGGCGCCCATTATCGCAGCGAACTGGAGTTCAGCGCCGACAATCTGGCCGCCGCGCTGACCCGTTTGAAGCGGCTGGTCATGGGCATCGAGGGGCTGAAGGCGCGGGCCGAGGGCGTGACATGGCAATCGCCGCGCCTCGATTATCTGCGCGCCAATCTGCATCCCAAGCTGGCGCCGTTGCTGGAGCAGTTCGACGCGGCGATCGCCGACGATCTGATGACGCCGCGCGCCCTTCCCCTGCTGGAGGAAGTCATTGGCATGAAGAAGGTGCCGGTGGACGAAAAGCTGTGCCTGATCGCCGCCTTTGACCAGGCGCTGGGCCTGAACCTGCTGACGCTCAATCGCGCCGACCTGCGCGTGCGGCCAAAGGATGCGCAGATCAGGCCGGAAGAGATTGAGGCCGAACTGGAACGCCGCACCGCCGCCCGGGCGGAGAAGGATTTCGCCCTGTCGGACGAGATTCGCGACGCCCTGATCGCGCGCGGGGTGGAGGTGATGGACGGCGATCCGCTGCGCTGGGACTGGCGGCTGACGCTGGCGGGGTAAGCGCCGCGTCATTGCGGCCATCTTGACGCCGCCCGCCATGCAAACCAAGCCATGAACGGGTCGAATCGAGATAGCGGGGGCAAGATGAAACTTTCCGCGCACTGTTCGGCTGTCCTTCTGGCGCTGGCGCTGCCGCTTTCCGGCGCGCCGGCGGCGATCCCGGCGGGTTTTTCCGCCACTGATCCGCGCCATGCATCGTTGCGCCGGCTGGAGGATCGCGCCTTCGCTCTGTTCAACAGCGACGATTATGCGCTGTCCATGTCGCAGCAGACGCGCGACGCCTGGCTGCAACTGCATGCGGCGGGGATGCGCGCCAAAGTGGGCGGCAGGCCGCATCCGCTGGCCGGCGTGGCGCTGATCAACCTGTCGTCCATGGACCAGATCGACGGCAAAAATCCCGACGCACTGGCCCGGTCGAACGAGGGCCTGACCCTGCTGGAGCCGTTCGCCGACGCCTATCCCATCGCCTGGATGCAGGGGCTGTCGATCAAGGGCTTCGTGCAGATCGCGCTGGGCAATGTGGCGGGCGGGGCGGATACGCTGGCGCTGGCCAGTGCGTATATGGATGGCTATATTGCGCGCACGCCGGCCGATCGGCTGGACAAGGACACGCATATGCTGCGGTCCAACATCGCCTTTTCCCATGCGCAGGCGCTCACCCGCCTCGGCCGCAACGCCGACGCGGTGGCGGCGCAAAAGGCAAGCATGGAGGCGCGGATCACCGCCGCCGGGCCAAACAGCCCCGACACGATCGGTTCCTATTACACCTATGCCCAGATGCTCCAGCGCGCAGACCGCGACGCGGAGGCCGAAAAATATGCGCGGATGGCAGTGGAGATCGCCACCGACCATGTCGACCGCAAGCATCCCAGCTACGCCCGCGCGCTGGAGGCGCTGGGCCTGCTGCTGTCGCGCACCGGGCGGCGGGTCGAGAGCCTGGACTATCTGCAACGCGCCATCGCCATCAAGCGGGAGACGGTGGGGACGGACAGCCTGTATTTTCAGTTCGGTCTGCAAAATCTGGGGTCGGTGCTGCTGCCGCTGGAGCGCTACGCCGACGCCGAGCCGCTGTTTCTGGAGGCGGAAAGCGGCTTTCGCAAGATCGAGGGCGAAAATAGCCCGCAATCGGCCCGCGCGCTGGCTTTTGCGGCATCGGCAGACGTCGCCGAAGGCCGGCGGGATGAGGGGATCGCGCGGTTCGAAGCGGCTCTGGCGCGGGTGCGCGCGGGATCGGACAAGGACCGGGATATTGGCCAGCGCGTCTACCCCTATCTGATCCCCGCCCTGATCGAAGCCGGGCGCGTGGACGAGGCGCGGACCATCGCCGCCAGCTTCGTTGCGGAGACTGCGCAGCTCGACAATGCACCGGCGCTGCCGCTGGCGCAGGCGGCGATGCTGTCCGCCTGGACGGGGCCGGATCAAGGCCGCCTTGGCGAGGCGGCAAGGCGGCTGGTCGGCGTGCTGCGCGATGGCGCGGCGATGAACGACAATGGCGAACTGACCGAGGATCAGCGCGCGGCGCTCGACACCGTGCTGGCCGTGGCGGCGCAAACGCAGGATGCGCCGCTGGCGCTGGACGCGATGGCGGTGCTGGCCGGATCGCGCATCGCGCAGGCCAACCGGCTGGTGGCGCAGCGACTGGTCGCAGACCCGGCGCTTGCGGCGCGGGTGCGCGGGTTGCAGGACAAGGTCAAGGCGCTGGAGGCGGCGGACAGCCGGCTGCTGAAGGCTCTGGCGACGGACAAGGATGTGGCGCAGGCGCGGGTCGATCGCGCGGCGGTGGCGGCAGACGCCGATGCGGAGCGGGCCGCCCTGTCCCGCGATTATCCGCGCTGGGTGGAAGCGCGCGGCGGCGAACGACCGGAGCTGACGACATTGCGGGCCGGGCTGGGTGAGCAGGAAGGGTTGCTGGCGGTCATGCCGGCCTTTGACGGCGTGTACCTGCTGGCGGTCGGTCCGCATGGCGCGCGGATCGAACGGGCGCAGAGGGGGCGGGCCGCGATGGTGACGCTGGTCAACCGGCTGCGCGGATCGCTGACCCCGGCGGGGTTCGATCAGGGCGCCGCGATCGACCTGTATCGCCAGATCTTCACGCCCGGCATCCTCGCCAGTCTGGACAAGGCCCGCGACCTGCGGATCGTGCCGACCGGGGCGTTCGCGTCCCTGCCCTTCGCCATGCTGCCGCAGCGCCCTGTAGCGAAGGTGGATCGCAACACGCCCTGGCTGATCCATCGCTTCGCGATCGAGGTGCAGCCCGGCTTTGCGATCGGCGCGCGGCAGATGACGCGGATGGCGATGCGCGATCAGCGCTTCCTGGGCATTGGTGCGCCGCAGAGCTTTGCAGTCGCAGCGCCCGCTCTTCCCCAGCGCGGTGGTGGGTTGCTGGCAGCCAACGCCTATTTCCGCAATGGCGGGGCGGATGCGCAGGCGCTGTCGCAATTGCCGTCTTTGCCCGGATCGCTGACCGAATTGCAGGCGGTGGCGAAGCGGTTCGGCGCGGATCACGCCACGCTGCTGGTCGGTGGCGAGGCCAGCGAGGGCGCGCTGCGCCGCCGTGACCTGTCCCACTATGGCGTCATATTGTTTGCGACGCACGGGTTGGTCAGCGGCGAGATGGAGGGCGTGACGGAGCCGGCGCTGGTGCTGTCTCCCCCCGCAAGCGCGACGGCGGACGATGACGGGCTGCTGACCGCGTCGGAAGTGGCGGGGATGCGGATCGGCGCGGACTGGGTGATCCTGTCCGCCTGCAACACGGCGGCGGGCAAGGATGCGCAGGGCGCGGCCTATTCAGGGCTGGCGCAGGCGTTCCGCTATGCCGGGGCGGGATCGCTGCTGGTGTCGCACTGGCCGGTGCGGGACGACGCCAGCGCGTTCGTGACGCTGGAGACGGTGAAGGGCGCGAACCGGGGCCTGCCGCGTGCGGTGGCGCTGCAACGGGCGATGCTGAAGCTGATCCGATCCGGCCAGCCGGGCGCAGCGCAACCCTATATCTGGGCGCCGTTCATCCTGATGGGTCGATGATCCAGCCCTATCCGGGAAAGTCCTTATAGGTTTCCGTGAACGGAAAGCCGATAGGTCGGGAAGACCTTCTTCCTGCAAAGGATTTTCCGATGATCGCGCTGGAAACCCGCTATGGCTTTCGCTTCGACATTCGCCTGGCGACACACCAGGACGAGCCGGCGCTGGCCGATTTCTTCGCCGACGTGACCGACGAGGACCGGCGGTTCCGATTCCTGTCGGCCGTGCGGCAGGTCAGCCCCGGACAGTTGCATGCGATGACCGATTTCGAGCATCACCGGCATGAGACGTTCCTGGCCTTCACGCCGGGTGGGCGGGAGATCATCGCCGCCGCCACGCTGGCGGTGGATGAAGCGGGCGGCACTGGCGAGGTCGCCATTTCCATTCTGCCCGATCATAAGGGCAAGGGGATTGGCTGGACGCTGCTGGACCATGTCGCCAGGGAAGCGCGGGCTTGGGGCGTCACCAAACTCCAGTCGATCGAAAGCCGGGACAATCGCGCCGCGATCAGCCTGGAGCGGGAAATGGGCTTTTCCGCCCGCGCCATTGAGGGCGATCCGGCGCTGGTGCTGCTGGAACGGGCTTTTTAAGCATCCTGCGCCAAATCTGAACCCCCGACCTCCGTTCAGGCTGAGCTTGTCGAAGCCCTGCACTTTGCCTTGAATAGGCTTAAGAAAGTGCAGCCCTTCGACAGGCTCAGGGCGAACGGATCATATTTAAAGCGTGGTGGTGTTAACCCGCCTCCAGCGCCGCGCCGGCCTCCATCCAGACTTCCTCGGCCGCTTCCAGCTTCTTTTCCACCTCGGCGCGCTTCACCATCAGTTGGCTGGTGGTCATTTTCGCTTCCGGGCCGGTGGCGCTTTTGGGGTCGAACAGCACGGCGTCGATGCGCTTGCGCTCGGCGATCAGGCTGGTCATTTCGCGCTCGGCCTTGTTGACCGCGTTCTTGAGAACCTTCTGCTTTTCGCGCCATTCGGCGGCGGCCTTCTTGTCGGCCTTGCGGTCGACCTTTGGCGCATCGCCGCCGCTGCTGGCGTTGCCGTCCGCCTTGCGCAGGATGATGTCGGTATAATCATCGAGCGAGCCGTCGAACGGCTGCGCCGTGCCATTGTCGACCAGCACCAGACGATCGGCGACCAGTTCGATCATGTGGCGGTCGTGCGAGACGATCACTACAGCGCCCGAATATTCGTTGAGCGCCTGCACCAGCGCCTCGCGGCTGTCGACGTCCAAGTGGTTGGTCGGTTCATCGAGGATCAGCAGATGCGGCGCATCGCGGGTGATGAGGGCGAGGGCCAGACGGGCGCGCTCACCACCCGACATGGAGCCGACCTTCTGCGTCGCACGCTCGCCGGAAAAGCCGAAGCGGCCGAGCTGAGCACGGACCGCGCCGGGGGTCGCGCCCTTCATGACACGGGTCATATGCTCCAGCGGCGTGTCGGTAACGTCCAGTTCCTCCACCTGATATTGGGTGAAGTAGCCGACCTGCATCTTGGCCGAGCTTTGCATCGTCCCTTCCATCGGGGCGAGTTGCGCGGCGATCAGGCGGGCGAGCGTCGTCTTGCCGTTGCCGTTGCGGCCAAGCAGCGCCAGCCGATCGTCGGGATCGATGCGCAGGTTGACGCGGCGCAGGATCGGCGTGTCGGTATAGCCGACCGAAGCCATGTCCATGGTGATGAGCGGCGGGCGCAGTTCGGCGGGACTTGGGAAGCCGAAATGCAGCGTCGGATCTTCGATCGCGGCGGCGATAGGCTGCATCTTGGCCAGCGCCTTGGCGCGGGACTGGGCCTGTTTTGCAGTGGACGCGCGGGCGCTGTTGCGGGCGACATAGTCCTGCAACTTTTCCCGTTCGGCCGCCTGCTTGGCGCGGGCCGCTTCCTGCTGGGCGAGGCGTTCGGCGCGCTGACGCTCAAACGCATCATAGCCGCCGGGATAGAGGGTGATCTTCCCGCCTTCCAGGTGGAGGATATAATCCACCACATTGTTCAGCAGGTCGCGTTCATGGCTGATGATGACCACGGTGCCGCGATAGGCTTTCAGGAAATTTTCCAGCCAGAGCGTCGCTTCCAGATCGAGATGGTTCGACGGTTCGTCGAGCAGCAGCAGATCGGGATTGGAGAAGAGCAGAGCGGCGAGCGCCACGCGCATCTTCCAGCCGCCCGAATAGCTGTCGAGCGGACGGCCCTGCATTTCCTCGTCAAAGCCGAGGCCCACGAGGATGCGGGCGGCGCGGGCCGGGGCGGTGTAGGCGTCGATCGTTGTCAGCCGCTCATAGATATGGCCAAGGCGATCGGGGTCTTCGGTATGCTCCGCCTCCGCCATCAGCGCGGCGCGTTCCTTGTCGGCTTCCAGCACGGTGTCGAACGGGGTCGCGGTGCCCGACGGCGCTTCCTGCGCGATATAGCCCAGCCGCGTGTCGCGCGGCATGTCGCAACTGCCCTCGTCCGGGTCGAGCTGACCGATCATCACCTTCATGAGGGTCGACTTGCCCGCGCCGTTGCGGCCGATCAGGCCCACGCGGCTGCGCGGCGGCAAAGCGGCTGCGGCGCGATCAAGGATGGTGCGGCCGCCCAGGCGCACGGTGATACCGTTCAAGTTAAGCATGGGGCCGGCCTGTAGCAGAGGTGCGCGGAGTGGTGAAGCGACTTGGTGCAGGTGCGAAGGCGTGCAAAGTTCACACCATGGCAGAGGTCGCAATTGCTGGCGTGCGGGCCTGCAAAAGCGATTTCGCAATAGGAGAATTTTTGCGAAGTTCGCTGATGAGAAAGAGCCGCCGCGATTTTGGCGGCCTTTGGTGCTGTAGGACAGGGCCGAATGCGACGCCCTTGCCATGCGGCGCGCCGCCGCCTACACCGCCCACTCACTCGCCCCGAAAGGATCGCCGCCATGGACATCAGCCTGAACGCTCAGCCGCTTCGCTCTGCCTTCAGGAAAGTTTGTGTCCATGCCCGCCATCATCCTATCCCATCTCAGCTGGTCCGCGCCTGACGGTTCATCCGTCCTTTCCGGCCTTAATTTCCGCTTTTTCCCCGAACGCATCGGCCTGATCGGCCGCAATGGCGTGGGCAAGTCCACGCTGCTGGCGCTGATCGCCGGCGAGCGCCGCCCCGCCGCCGGAGAGGTGCGCGTGGAAGGGCGCTTCGCCATGCTGCGCCAGACGATGCAGCCCGATCCGGGCGAGAGCGTCGCCGATCTGTTCGACGCGCGCGCCGCCCTGGCCCTGCTGGAGCGGGCGGAAGCGGGCATGGCGACGATCGAGGAACTGGAGGCGTGCGACTGGATGCTGCCTGTCCGCCTTGAAGATGCGCTGGCGGAGGTGGATCTGGCAATCGATCCGGCCACGCCCCTGTCCAACCTGTCCGGTGGGCAGCGGACCCGCGCGGCGCTGGCGGCGGCGGTCTTTGCCCGGCCCGACTGGCTGTTGCTGGATGAGCCGACCAATCATCTGGATGCGGCGGGACGGGAGGTGGTTGCGGCTGTGCTGCGGCGCTGGCGCGGGGGCGCGATCGTCGTCAGCCATGATCGCGCGCTGCTGGACCAGATGGACGCAATCGCCGAGTTGACCAGCCTGGGCATCGCCCGCCATGGCGGCAACTGGTCGGCCTGGCGCGCGCGCAAGGATGTGGAACTAGCGGCGACGCAGCAGGCGATCGACCATGCCGAAAAGGAGGCGTCCACCCTGGCCCGCAAGGCGCAAACCGCGACCGAGCGCCAGCAAAGGCGCGACGGCGCGGGCGCGCGGCAGGCGGCCAAGGGTGGCATGCCGCGCATCCTGCTGGGCCGGCGCAAGGAACAGGCGGAGCGATCGGGCGGCGACATGGCGCGTCGCACGGAACGACAGCGCAGCGAAGCGGAGGACGCGGTTGCGCAGGCGCGGGCGAAGATGGAGGTGATCGCGCCGCTGACGGTGGCCCTGCCCTCCGCCCATGTCCCGTCCGGCCAGACTTTGCTGACGATCGACCATGTGACAGCCGGTCATGATCCTGCGAACCCGGTGATCCGCGATTTCAGCCTGCACATCAGCGGGCCGGAGCGGATTGCCGTCATTGGGCCCAATGGGGCCGGCAAATCGACCTTGCTGCATCTGGTCGCCGGGGGAATCGCGCCTGTATCGGGCGCGGTGCGCCGGCCGGCCGCGACGGCGCTGCTGGATCAGGAAGCGAGCCTGCTGGACGGGCAGGCCAGCATCGCCGACAATTTCGCCCGGCTGCATCCCGGCGCGACGCGCAATGCCGTGCATGCCGCGCTCGCCCGCTTCCGGTTTCGCGCCGATCTGGCGCTGCAACGAGTGGAAACGCTGAGCGGCGGGCAGAAGCTGCGCGCGGCGCTGGCGTGCATATTGGGCGGGGAGACGCTGCCGCCCTTATTGCTGCTGGACGAGCCGACCAATCATCTCGACCTCGATTCGATCGCGGCGATCGAACAGGGGCTGGCCGCCTATGACGGGGCGTTGCTGGTGGTCAGCCACGACCCCGCCTTCCTCGACGCGATCGGCATTGACCGGCGCATCGCCCTGCCCCCCGCATGACTGAATTGCGTTTAGTGCGCGGCGGATGTGTCCACATTGGCGCGCGGCCTGGGTGCGATCCACACGATCACCGCCGCAGCGAACAGGATGATCGCCGACAGGAAGAACACATGGTCGACCGCAATGACCACGGCCTCCTGTTCGACCAGGTTGGAGATCATCTGGCGCGCCTGTTCAGGGGACAGGCCGATGCCCGACAGCAGGGACTGGGTTTGTTCGGGCTGGAGCACCGCCGCCATCTCGTTGCGTGACACACGCTGGGAATCGCCCCATTCTGTCAGCACGAGCGAGGTTGCAATTGCGGTCGCCATGGTGCGCACAAAATTCTGCAATCCCGCTGCGGATGCCGTTTCGCTCGGCAACACCGACCCCAGGGTCAGCGTGGTCAGCGGGATGAAGAAAAAGGGCAACGCAAAGCCCTGCACAAATTGCGGGATCGCCATCGTTCCGATGTCGATGCCACTGGTCCAGTGCGCACGCACGAGCGACATGACGCCAATCCACGCAACAGCACAGGAAATCAGCAGGCGCGCATCCACCCTGGTCATCATCTTTGCCGCAATCGGCGCCGTGAACAATGCCGCCATGGCCGTGAGCGCAGTCACGATCCCGGCCCATGTCGCGGTATAGCCCATCGACATCTGCAACCATTGCGGGATGACGACAATGCTGGCGAAATAGGAGCCAAAGCAAAGCGACAAGGTGAACAGGCCCGAACTGAAGCCGATATGGCGGAATACGCGCAGATCGACCACAGGATGTTCTTCGGTCAGTTCCCAGATGACGAAGACGATGAAGCCAATCACCGCCATCAGGGCCAGCGCCAATATCATCGGGTCGGCAAACCAGTCATGGTCGCGACCGATGTCCAGCATGATCTGGAGGCAGCCGATCCAGAAGACCAGCAGGCACAGTCCGACCTTGTCGATCGGCACCTTGGCGGTGTCCGTCTCCACCGGGCGCAGCAATGCCTGCGCGGCGAAAACGCACAGCGCCGCAATTGGCAGGTTGATGAAGAAGATCCAGTGCCAGCTCCAGTTGTCGCTGATATAGCCGCCGACAATGGGGCCGAGCGCCGGCCCCATCAGCGTCGTCATCGCCCAAAGGCCCATGGCCCGCCCTCGCGTTTCCGGCGGGAAGATACGCATCAGCAGCGTTTGCGACATAGGCATGATCGGCCCGCCGCAAATACCCTGACCGATGCGGCAGGCGACCAGCATGCCCAGCGTCGTGGACATGCCGCAAAGGACCGAAAACAGTCCGAAACCGACCATCGACCAGGTAAACATGCGCACCACGCCAAAGCGTTGCGCCAGCCAGCCGGTCAGCGGCACGCAAATCGCCTCCGCCACTGCGTAGGACGTGATGATCCATGTGCCCTGATCGGGCGAGATGCCAAGATTGCCGGCAATATGCGGAACCGAGACGTTGGCGATCGTCAGGTCGAGCACAACCATCAGGTTGCTCAGAGCCAGCACCAACCCTGCCAGCGTGCGGGTGCGCGGCGAGAGCTGCGCGTAAATGGCGTCGTCGTCGCTCATCGCGCGGGCACCCTCACTTGTCGGAAAGATCCAGCTCGACGTCCATGGACAGGCCCACGCGCAACGGATGCGCGGCCAGTTCCCTGGGGTCGAGCGCGATGCGCAGCGGCAGGCGCTGCACCACCTTGATCCAGTTGCCGGTCGCATTTTGCGCCGGGATCAGCGACATGGACGATCCGGTGCCGCCGGCAAAGCCCACGACCTTGCCGTGATAGACGACATCGTCGCCATAGAGGTCCGACGTGACGGTGGCCGTCATGCCGACCTTCACATCGCGCAGCTGGCGTTCCTTGAAATTGGCGTCGACATAAAGTTGGTTCAGCGGGACGATCGTCATGATCGGGCTGCCCTGCGCCACGCGCTGGCCGACCTGCACCTGCCGCTTCGTGACGACCCCGTCAATCGGCGCGCGAATGACGGTGCGATCAAGGTCCAGCTTCGCCGAATCGAGCTTCGCCTGCGCCGCCAGCACCGCCGGATCGGTATCGATGGTCGATCCCCGGACGAGCGCATCATTCGCCTCCAGCTGGCCGGTGGCGGCGTTGCGGGTGGCCTGCGCGGTCTGGACGCCGGCGCGCGCCAGATCGAGCGCGGCCCTGGCGGCGGCATAGCCCTTGCGCGCGGCGGTGACTTCATCGCCCGACACGGCGCCATCGCCAACCAGCGCCTCACGCCGTTGCAGGTCGACCCGCGCCTTGTCGAAATCGGCCTGGGCGGTGGCGAGCTGGGCGCGGGCCTGAACGATGTCGGCCCCGCGCGCCTGCACCTGCGCCGACAGCGAATCGCTGGTGGCGGCCGTCTGGCGGAAGCGGCGGCGCGCTTCGGCAAGGTCGGCCTCCGCCTGCGCCACGGCGATGCGGGCGTTGGCCGGGTCCAGCTTGACCAATATGTCGCCCTTCTTCACCGCCTGCGTATCGCTGACCAGCACGTCGGTCGCCTGCGCGGAGATGAGCGGCGTCACCTGCGCCATTTCGGCGTTCACATAGGCATTGTCGGTGCTGACATGATTGCGGCCGACCAGCAGATACCAGGCGGCCCAAAGCAGGCCGCCGATGACGACGACCAGACCCAGACGGGTCAGCCATGTCTTGCGCGCGGACTGGCGCCCTTCCTGCTGTGCGTCGGTGGTTTCGAGAGCGGCGTCAGCCATGCGGTTGGTCCTTGGAGTGAGGGTCGCCGGTGGTGAAGCCACCGCCCAGCGCACGAATGAGGGCAATATCGGTGGAAAAGGCGCCGGCTTCCAGTTCGGCGAGCGACTGACGCGCGGCGAGCAACTGGTCCTCGACGGTCAGCACGTCCAGATAGGTGGACAGGCCGCCCTGATAGCGTTTTTGCGCGACGCCATAGGCGTCCTGCGAGGCGGCGACGGCGGCGCGAGCGTCGGCCAGCCGCTGTTCCAGCGTCCGCCGGGTAGTGACGGCGTCGGCCACCTGCTGATAGGCGGCGAGCACCGTCTTGTCATAGCTGGCGACCGCTTCGTCATAGGTGGCGCGGGCGCCGCGATACTGGCCCTGAAGCGATCCGCCGCGGAAGATCGGCAGGCTGATCGCCGGGCCGGCATTGCCGAACAACGAATCCTTTTCGAACAGATTGCCGGTAAAGGGCCGGGCCGATCCAACCGCGCCGCCATTGGCGAAAAGCGTATTATAGCCCAACGACTGGAGGCCGACCAACGCGCTCAGCCGCACCGCCGGGAAGAAATCGGCGCGGGCGACCTTGATCCGCCTGGCGGCGGCTTCGGTACGGGCGAGCGCGGCGGCAATGTCGGGCCGGCGCGCGACGAGGTTGGTGGTGACGTCCGCCGGCAGGCCCAGCGGCGCGAGCTTGCCCGGTTGCGGCCGGGTGATCGACAGGCCGCGATCCGGCCCCGCGCCGATCAGCGCGGCAATCTGATGCTGCCGCACCGCGATCGCCAATTGTGCGCCGGCCAGTTGCGCCTTGGCCGAAGACACGGTAGCGTCAGCCTGCCGCGCGCTGCCGCGCGTTTCCAGACCATTTTTCAGCCGGTCGGCCACCAGTTTCTGGCTGGCCATGCGAATGTCGAGCGTGCGCTGCTGAATTTCCGCCTCGTCATAGAGGCGAGCGAGATCGGCATAGGCGTCGGCAATCCCGGTGGTCAGCGCCAGCTTCGCCTGCTGGGCGTCAATCTCCGCCGCGCGCGCATCGGACGTGGCGGCGGCCAGCGCCGCCTTGTTCTTGCCCCACAGGTCCAGATCGAACCCCAGATCGAGCGCCACCCGGCCAGTGCCGAGCCAGCCCTGCGGCACGAACTCCTTGGGCATGCCCATATTATAGCTTTGCTTGGTCGCCGCTGCGCTGGCGTCCAGATTGGCGGACGGCAGGGTCGCCGCGCCAGCCTGCTGCGCCATCGCCTGCGCCTGCCGGAAACGGGCCGATGCGACCGCCATGTCGGGCGCGTTGCGCAGACCTTCTTCGATCAGGGCGGTCAGTTGCGGGTCGCCATAGGCGGCCCACCAGCCATCGCCCGGCCAGGCCGCTTGCGATGCAGCCAGGCTCTGCTGTGCAGCCACGCTGTCGGGCGCGCGCACGACAGGCTTTGGACCAAGATCAGGGATCGCGGCGCAGGCGGACAGCAACAGGGCCGTCGTCGTCGTCAGCAGCACGCGGGAGGAAAAAGTCATGCGACTCACCGCCATAAACAAACCGTACCAAAGAGTATGAAATCGGCCATTGCGCCCGGCGCAGGCCCTTGTCAACCAGATTAACGTACTCTATGGTACGTTTTCATGACGGAGAGCAAAGCGCCCCTCATTTGCGGCAGAAGAGAAGCGCGCCGCCAGAAGCGGCAGGACATGATCCTGACCGTGGCGCAGCGCTATTTTCTGGAACATGGCTATGCCGGGACCACCATGTCGGGCATTGCGGCTGCCCTTGGCGGCTCCAAGGGGACGTTGTGGAATTACTATCCGTCCAAGGAGCAGCTGTTTGCCGCCGTGCTGGGCCGGGTGTCAGGCGCCTATCGCGTGCAATTGTCGCAGATACTGGACCCGGACGCCGATTTTGTCGCGACGCTGCACCGCGCCTGCATCAGCCTGATCGGCAAGGTGACATCGCCCGAAGCGATCGCGCTCCACCGCCTGATCATATCGGAAGGCGGACGCTTTCCCGAATTGAGCCAGATATTCTTCGATCTCGCGCCGCGCAACACCCGGTCGCTGATGGCCCAGTTTCTGGAAAGCGCCATGGCCAAGGGGCAATTGCGGCGCGCCGATCCGGCGGATGCCGCCCGCGCGCTCATGGCGCTCATCATGGCGGGCAGCCATCAGCAATTGCTGATGAGCCAGATTGACGCTCCCGACCCGGCCGGGATCGAGCGAGACGCCAACTTTGCCGTAGACCTGCTCCTGCGCGCCTACGCGCCCGATTAAGCGCCGACGATCCATGTGTTCTTTTGCGTATTTCTCACACTGGCGCCAAGCAGCGCCATTAACCATTTCTTTGGGCGTCCTTTCCTATAGCTGACGGACCAGGAAGGTGGACAAGATGCAGTTTTTCAAGCGCAATCGCAGTTCCGACACGGTCCGCGATCCGGCGCGCCCGCAAGCGCAGCGGCGGCTGCGCGTCCTGCTGGTTGACGAAAATGCCACCGCCCGCGCCGTTATTGCGCGCCGCCTGTCCCATCTCAACTATGATGTCGCGCTGGCCGAAAATGGCTTCATCGCGCTTACCATGCTCCTGACCCGTCCGGTCGACGCGATCCTGATAGACATGGGCCTGTCGATGCTGCCGGCGGTGACGACGATGCAGAAAATCCGCGCCTCCAACCTGGCCGGCAAAGCCTGTTGCGTAATGATCGCCGGGCAGGCCGACAGCCAGTCCACGATCGAAGCGCTGGAAGCGGGCGCGGACGACCATATCGTCAAGCCGTTCGATTTCGATGTGCTGGACGCGCGGTTGCGCCATCTGTGCCAGCGCGCCGACGAACTGGGCGCGCTGACCCGGCACAATGCCGAACTGGACGCCCGCATCGCGCGGCGTGCCGTGGAACTGGGCGAAACCCGCGAAACGCTGCGCGAAATGCAAGAAGACCGGGCGCGCCTCGTTTCCTCGATACAGGCGTTACAGGATGAGGTCGCGCGGCTCCAGTCAGCCCAGACTTAACCAGAGCGACAGACCAGCAGCAGGCTTTTCCGGCGGCGCATCGGCCATGATCCGCACCGCGTCCGCACGGGCGCGATCGAGCAGAACCGCCGGCACATCGGCTGCGTGATAAATGCTGTCCGCCTCCCCCAGCAGCCGCGCGGCGCGCAGGGTCAGCTCTTCCGGGTCGGGCGACAAGAGCCGGATCGGCACCAGTTGCGATCCAGCCATACCCCCCGCCCGATCGATCCAGGCCGGCACGGCATCGGCTGCGCCTTCCGTCAGCGGATCGATCGGCCCGCCCGGCTGAAGGCCCGCATCGATCGCCCGCCGCCGGTCGCCAGCCTGCGGCCAGCGCGCCCGGATCGCCCCGCGCGCATCGTATAGAGCCTGCGCCAGTGCGCCCAGCCGCGCGGGCAGCATCGCCTCCAGCCGTTGTCGCAGCGCCTTGGCGAGGCCCGCCGATGCGCCGGCCGTGCCTATGGCGATCAGCACCGGATCGCGGTCCACGATCGCGGGCAGAGTGAAATCGCACAGGTCGGGCATATCGGTCGCATTGACCAAAATGCCCCGCGCGCGCAGCCGCGCGACGGTCGCCGCATCGCCGTCCGACACGATGGCGATGCGCGCATCGCCATCCTCCTCGCCCACGATCCGCGCGCCGGCCCGTTCCAGCAGGCGGCGCTTGGCGTCGGCGGCATCGCCCTGCCCGGTCAGGATGACCGGCCGACCCGTCACCATCAGGAAGACGGGCAGGCTGCGCATCAGCCTTCGCTGCCTTTGGCGACCCAATCGGGAATGATGTCGGCGTCGATCAGCGCCTGGACCGGCGGCCGTTCCCGCACCACCGCCCATTTGTCGCCCGACACCAGCACTTCGGGGGTCAGCGGCCGGCTGTTATACGTGCCCGCCATGGTCGCACCATAGGCGCCCGCGGTCATGAAAGCGATCAGATCGCCCGCCTGCACCGCATCCATGTCGCGATGCATGGCGAAGGTGTCGCCCGTCTCGCACACCGGACCCACGACATTGGCGGTTTCGCGCACGCCCGCCGGCTTTACCGCGCGAATATCATGCCAGGCGTCATACAGGCTGGGGCGCATCAAATCGTTCATCGCCGCGTCAACGATGACGAAGGGCGCCTGTGCGCCCTGCTTCACGCGCACCACGCGCGACAGCAGCACGCCGGCATTGCCCACGATCACCCGGCCCGGTTCGAACATCAGCCGCACCGGCCAGCCCTGCGTCACGCGCGTCACCATCGCGCCATAGTCGGCGGGGCTGGGCGGCAAAGGCTGCGAGGGATCATAAGGCACGCCAAGGCCGCCACCCAGGTCCGCCGTGCGAATGTCATGGCCCGCCGCGCGCAATTCCGCGATCAGCGCGCCGACCTTGACGAAGGCGGCCTCCAGCGGAGCGAGGTCGGTCAGCTGGCTGCCGATATGGACGGCGACGCCCTGTACGTCGAGGCCGGGCAGATCGCGCGCGACGGCATAGCTTTCCAGCGCGCGGGCATAAGGAATGCCGAACTTGTTTTCCGACTTGCCGGTCGAAATCTTGGCATGGGTGCCGGCGTCGACATCGGGGTTGATGCGATAGGCGACGGGCGCCTTCTTCCCCATCGAAACGGCGACTTCGGACAGCATTTCAGCTTCCGGTTCGCTTTCGAGATTGAACTGGTAAATGCCCTGTTCCAGCGCCAGTCGCATTTCATCGGCGGTCTTGCCGACGCCGGAAAAGACGATGCGGTTCGCGGGGATGCCCGCCGCCACCGCGCGCAGCAGCTCGCCGCCCGACACCACGTCCGCGCCCAGCCCCAGCTTCGCCAGCGTCGCCAGCACAGCGGCGTTGGGGTTGGATTTGACCGCAAAGGCGATCAGCGGGTCGGCGAGTTGCGACAGCCCGTCACGAAACACGGCGACATGGCGCTCCAGCGTGGCGGTGGAGTAAATATAGACGGGCGTGCCGACCGCCTGCGCGATGGCCTCCATCGGCACCTGCTCCACCTGCATGGCGCCGTCGACATAGGTGAAATGATCCAAGGTCTGTTCCTATTAACTTACTTCGGCGCCTTTTCGGGCGGCAGGTCGAATTCGTCATTGCCGCGCTGGCGCGATTGGGTGAGCAGTTCGACGTTGCGTTCCGGGCGCGCCTGAATGGAAGGCTGCATCAGGTCGGCGGCGGTCGGAGCGGTCGCGGCGCCCACCGGCACCGCCGGCAGATTCTGGCCCTGCACGGGTTTGAGCGGCTGACGCCCGCCACAGGCGGTCAGGGCGATCGCCATCAGGCCCAGCCCGGCGAGCGTGCGCATGCGTGTCATCCCAGTTCCTTCTTTGCGTCGGCGATGCGCGCGCGGACCTGCGTGGGCGCGGTGCCGCCATGGCTCTGGCGGCTGGCGACCGAGGCATCGACGGTGAGCACCGCATAGATGCGATCGTCGATGCGCGCATCGATGTCTTTCAGCGTTTCCAGCGGCAACTGGTCGAGCGGCACGGCCGCCGCCTCCGCAGCCGCGACCGCGCGGCCGGTGATATGATGCGCCTCGCGGAAAGGAATGCCGCCTTCGCGCACCAGCCAGTCGGCAAGGTCGGTGGCGGTCGCAAAGCCGCTTTCGGCCAGGCCGCGCATCCGGTCGGTGCGGAACGTCACCGTTTCGATCATGCCGGTCATCGCCGCAATCGACAGGCCCAGCAGATCGTGCGCTTCGAACACGGGCGGCTTGTCGTCCTGCATATCCTTCGAATAAGCGAGCGGCAGGCCCTTCATCGTAACGCACAGCGCGGTCATGCAGCCCATGATGCGACCGGCATGGCCGCGCACCAGTTCGGCCGCATCGGGATTGCGCTTCTGCGGCATGATCGAGCTGCCGGTCGAATAGGCGTCGGGCAGTTTCACGAAGCCGAAGGGCTGGCTGGCCCAGATGATGAACTCTTCGGCCAGGCGCGACAGGTGCAGCGACGCCTGGGTCGCGGCCATCAGATAATCGAGCGCGAAGTCGCGATCGGACACGCTGTCGAGGCTGTTGTCGGTCGGCTTGGCGAAGCCCAGCGCGGCGGCCGTCATGTGGCGATCGGTCGGGAAGCCGGTGCCGGCCAGCGCCGCCGCGCCCAGCGGGCACTCATTGAGGCGCGCGCGCGCATCGGCAAAGCGGCTGCGATCGCGGCGCACCATTTCATAATAGGCCATCAGATGATGGCCCAAAGTCACCGGCTGCGCGGATTGCAGATGGGTGAAGCCGGGCATCACCGCATCGGCATTTTCCTCCGCCCGCGCCACCAGCGCGCGCTGAAGGCCAAGCAGGCCCGCCTCCACCTCGTCAATGGCGTCGCGCACCCAGAGGCGGAAATCGGTCGCCACCTGATCATTGCGGCTGCGCGCAGTGTGCAGACGGCCGGCCGCCGGGCCGATCAGTTCGGCAAGGCGCGACTCCGTGACCATATGGATGTCTTCCAGGTCCAGATTGACCGGCACGCCATTGGCTTCATATTCGGCGGCGATGGTGTCGAGACCGGCGGTGATCGCATGCGCATCGTCCTGCGACACGATGCCCTGTTTGGCCAGCATCGCGACATGCGCTTTCGACCCGGCGACATCCTGTTTCCACAATCGCTTGTCGAAGGGGATGGAGGCATTTATCTCTCGCATGATCGATGCCGGGCCGGCCGCGAACCGGCCGCCCCACATGCTGTTGGAGCCTGTTTCCGTGATGTCATTCCGCGCGCTAATGATACTGCTCCTGCCTGCCGCTCTGGCGGCCTGCGATAGGCAATCCCAAGCCCCGGAGCAAGATAATGCAGCCAGCAGCGGCGAGGTTGCGCCCACATCGGGTGAAGCGACCGGCAACGGCGCGAAGGCGGAGCCGGTCTATCGACTGGATCGCAGCAAGGCCGGCACCCCTGCCCCCGCCTTCGCCTTCCTTGATCCCGATGGCGGCGAAAAGACGTTGCAGGACTTTGCCGGCAAGCCGATGCTGGTCAATCTGTGGGCGACATGGTGCGCGCCCTGCATCGCGGAAATGCCCACGCTCGACCGGATCGCCGCCGCCTATGGGCCAAAGGGGATGGCTGTGCTCACCATATCGCAGGACAATCAGGGGCTGAAGGCGGCAAAGCCCTTTTTCGAAAAGCACAAGCTGCCCCATTTGCGCGCCTATGCCGACCCGGAGACGCAACTGGGCTTCGCCTATGCCACCGGCCTGTTGCCCACCACGATCATCTATGACCGGCAGGGCAAGGAAATGGTCCGCGTGATCGGCGCGCTGGATTGGGAGGGCGCCGAGGCGAAAGCGCTGATCGATGCGGCCATGGCGTCCTGAAAGAAGAAGGGCGTTCATAAAACGAAGCAAGACGAAAAATCCGCCATGCCGCATCAACGGCGACGGCCCTGCAATCAATTTTGCCCCGACACTAGTGCAGGCAAGCTACAGTTTTTACAAATGAGCAATAAATTCAGGAATATCAGCGCTTTTTGACAAAATTTTGTGCAGTGCAATAGCGGCTTTAACACCCCCCATCGTTCAACCCCCTTGTCATCCATAATGCATAAACAGGGGGCATGAATGACGCGACTTTCCGCGCTTAAACTTTCTCTTATTCTGGCTTCGTCCTGGTCGGCCTGCGCCATGGCGCAGGATGCGCCGCAGGAACCGCAGACCGATGACGGCGCCGCCATCATCGTGACCGGCACGCGCGCCGTGGGCATGTCCGCCGCAGACAGCGCCGCACCCGTCCAGGTGCTGGGCGAAGCGGCGCTGGCGAAGGTTGGCCAGCCCAACCTCAATCAGGCGCTGACCCAGATCGTGCCGAGCTTCACCGCCCAGACCCAGGGCACCGACATGTCGAACTTCGCCCTGTCGGCCCGTCTGCGCGGCCTTAGCCCCAACCACACGCTGGTCATGGTCAACGGCAAGCGCCGTCATGGCTCCTCCATTCTTCAGGTCATCGCAGGCCCGTTCCAGGGTTCGGCCGCGCCCAGCATCGACCTGATTCCGCCAGACGCCGTCGACCATATCGAAATCCTTCAGGACGGCGCCGCCGCCCAATATGGCACGGACGCGATCGCCGGCGTCATCAACCTGATCCTGAAGGATCAGACCGAAGGCGGCAGCTTCAAGATGACCGGCGGTCAATATTATGACAGCGAAGGCGAATTGTTCAGCGTCAGCGGCAACGCCGGATTCAAGCTGGGCGAAGACGGCTTCTTCAACGTCACCGCTTTCCATCGTCGTCAGGACTATACCTCGACCGGCACCGGCCAGGTCCAGATCACCAAGCCTGACGGCACGTTGCAACCCACCGTCCCGGCCCAATGGTCGAACCTGTCGGGCGACGCGCTGGCCGGCATCAACGGCGGCCAGGCCAAGTCGGAACTCAGCCTGCTCTTCTACAATATGGGCTATGATTTCGGCGGCATCGAATTCTACAGCTTCGGCGACATCTCGCACCGCGTAGGCTATGCCAAACAGGGTTATCGTCACCCCTCGCGCATCTGCCGCGTGCCCACCAATACGGGCGGCAGCATCACCACCGCCCCCTATGATCCCAGCCTCTGCCTTGGCGACACCGGCATCAACGGCATGGTGCCGCAGCAGAAGGTGGTGCAGGACGAATATAGCATCACCGGCGGCGTGCGCGGTGATGTGGCGGACTGGAACTACGACTTTGGCGTGACCTATGGTTCGGACAAGAACCAGATCTACACGATCGATTCCGCCAACCGTTCGCTCTACCAGAACACCGGCTTCACCCCGACCGACTTCTATGACGGCATGTTCAAGCTGACCCAGCTGACGACGACGCTCGACATCCGCAAGGAATTCGACGCCGGCATGGCCGGTCCGCTGACTTTTGCCTTTGGTGGTGAATATCGCCGCGAACGCTACACGATCGGCGCGGGCGACGAAGGCTCCACCTATCTGGAAGGCGGCCAGTCCTTCCCCGGCTATCAGGCCAGCGACGCCGGCACATTCGGCCGTCATGTGAAGGCGGTCTATGCCAACGTCATCCTGGAGCCGGTGGACCGCTGGACCGTCGACATCGCCGGCCGCTACGAAGATTATAGCGATTTTGGCGATACCAGCATCGGCAAGATCACGACGCGCTATGACTTCAACGACGCGATCGCCATCCGCGGCACGGCCAGCACGGGCTTCCGCGCTCCGACGCTTCAGGAAGGCAATTATTCGGCCACCAACGTCAGCCCGACCGGCGCCGTGCTTCAGTTGCCGCCATCCTCGGCCGCTGCGCAGTTGCTGGGCTTCAGCGCTCTGAAACCGGAAAAGTCGACCAACTTCTCGGCCGGCATCGTGTTGCGTCCGATCCCCAAGCTGGCCGTCACCCTTGATGGTTACTACATCAAGATCAAGGATCGCATCGCCGGCACCGCGCAGATCCGCGGCACCGTCAACGGCGTGATCCAGCCGGGCAACGCCGCCACGGGCGTCCCGACCGGCCAGCAGGTTCTCGACGCCATCGCCGCACGCGGCGTGGCGATCGACAATGTGCCCAACCTGGGCGTCGCGACCTTCACCAATGGCGTCGACACCCGCACCATGGGCCTCGACTTCTCGGCAAGCTATCCGGTCATGTTCGACTTCGGTCGGCTCGATCTGACGCTTGCGGCGAACTACACCAAGACCAAGGTGACGAAGAACCGCATCCCCGGCCTCTTCAGCGCCCAGTCGGTCAGCTATCTGGAAGACGCATCGCCCGACTATAAGATCGGTTGGGGCGGCCTGTTCACCAGCGGCAAGTTCAGCCTGAACCTGCGTGAAACCTTCTATGGCAGCTCCAGCATCCTGGTGTTCCCGGCGATCAGCGGCGCACCGTCCTTCACCGGCGTGGTGAAGGCGACCGCCATCACCGACCTGGAAGCCGGCTACGACTTCACGGACTCGGTCACTGTCTCCATTGGTGCGAACAACCTGTTCAATAAGCGGCCCGAAGTGCCCAAGCTGTTGGCCGGATACACCATCGCGCCGGGCGTTTCGCCCTATGTAAACGGCAGCACCACCTATAATTCGCCCTATGGCCATGGCGCCTATGGCACGTCGGGTGGTTATTATTACGCTCGTATCGACTTCAAATTCTGATCTGAGGTCATGAAGGAAAGGGCCGGTCCGCGCAGGACCGGCCCTTTTGCTATGGGAGGGAGGAGACAGGATCATGCGTTTCAGCCGCCGCGACGCCATCGCCGCCGCCATGGCCGCCCCGATCGCAGGACAGGCCGTCCGCGCAGCCTCCCCTCCGTCTGCCCCGAGCCTTCCCGATAAAGCCAGTTTTGCGCCAACCCCGATCGCCTATCTCGACAGCGCTTCGACCCATCCCGTCAGCCTGGGCGCGCGCGCGGCGATGGACGCCTATGTCGCGGGCCGCACACTGGACCCGGCGGCCGCTGCCCGTCCGCCCGTCGACCGCGCCGCCACCATCGCCAAATTCGCCCGGTTGGTGCATGCCGACCCGGACGAAGTGACCTGGGTTCAATCCACCACCATGGGCGAACAGGCAGTGCTGCGCGCGCTGGGCTTTCCCCATGATGGCGGCCGCATCGTCACCGACACGCTTCATTTCTACGCCGGTTTCCCCCTATATCTGGAACTGACCAAACAGGGGGTGGATGTCGCCTGGGTGCAGGCGCGCGACGGCCGCATCGCGATGGAGGACATGGCCAGAGCGATCACGCCCGGCACGAAACTGGTCAGCCTGTCGCTCCTGTCCACCTATAATGGCTTTCACCACGACTTGAGGGCGGTATGCGATCTGGCCCATGGCGTGGGCGCCCTTGTCTATGCCGACATCATCCACGCGGCCGGCGCCGTGCCGGTGGACCTGCATGGCAGCGGCGTCGATTTCGCCGCCTGCGCCACCTATAAATGGCTGATGGGGGATTTCGGCCTTGGCTTCCTCTATGCCCGGCGCGGCGTGCTGGACGCGCTGCCACGGGCCGATTTCGGCTATTATGGCTTTTGCGCGCCAGACGCGGCGCCCGGCATCGGCCTGTCGCCCCCGCAAACCCATATCTATCCGATGGACCCGCCCGGTTCCGGCGCGCCGGTCAGCTATGGCGTCCGCCCCGGCGCGCTCGGCCATTTCGGCACCGGCACCTATGCCCAGTCGGTCGTCGCCGCCATCGACCATGGGCTGGATTATATCGGCCGGGTCGGCGTGAGCGCGATCCAGGCCCATGCACAGAGCCTGATCGCGCCGTTGCGCGAGGGGCTAAGCGACAAGGGCTATCGCATCATCACCCCGCCGGGAACGCAAGGCCCGATACTGACCGCCCTGCACCCTGACGCAAAGGCGCATCTGAGCGCGCCGCTGGCGAAGGCGCAGGTGCGCATTTCGCTGCATGATCATCATTTCCGCATTGCCCCGTCGGTCTTCAACGACAAAAATGACGTGGACCGCCTGCTAGCCGCGCTGCCACGCGCCTGATCCTGTATTTGTAGGGAGAGATTTATGAAGCGCCTGCTCCTCACCGCCCTGTTGCTGGCAATGCCCGTCGCCGCATCGGCCCAACCCGCCCCCGCTCCGCAACCTCTGCCGGCCAAGCTGCCTTTCTCCCCGGCGGTGCGGGCGGGCGACATATTGTTCCTGTCGGGCCAGATCGGACAGGTGCCTGAGGGGATGGACCGGCACAAGGAAGGGTTTGACGCGGCGGTGAAGGGCGCGATGGATTCGATCGGCCGGATATTGAAGGATAATGGCCTGGACTTCGGCCATGTCGTCAAATGCACAGTGATGCTGGGCGATATGGCCGACTGGCCCCGGTTCAACGCGGCCTATCTTCCCTATTTCGACGGCAAGCGCCTGCCCGCGCGCAGCGCCTTTGGCGCCAACGGCCTTGCGCTGGGCGCGCCGCTGGAAGTGGAGTGCATTGCGTCATTCAAATGAGGGGTGGCGTATGCTTTCGGCGCGCTTACCCTCATCCAACTTCGCCTAACCGGGAGAAGGATGCGGGTTTCAGATCGCCAATGCTTCGCGCACCACCAGCACGGGCACGCCATCGCGCACCGGATAGGCAAGGCCCGCCGCGTCGGACAGCAATGCACCGCGCGCCGCGTCCCAGCGCAACGGGGTACGCGTCACCGGGCAGACCAGCTTGGCCAGCAGCCAGGGATCAATCGGCGCGGTAGCGGTCGCAGCATCGGTCATTGCATCGTCGCTCCGCCATCGCGTTCGATCCGGCCGGCAAACTGCATCAGCTGGATGATCCGTTCTGAGCGATCGGACAAGCTGTCCGCCTCCAGCAGCGTCTGTTTGGCGGCGGGATCGAAGGGCGCGATCTGGGCGATGCCGTTGACCAGCGCCGTGTCGTCCAGCCGCGACACCGCCGTCCAGTCCACCACATAGCCCAATATGTCGGCAAAGCGTCGCGCTTCCTGTTCCAGCGCGGCCCGCTCGATGGCGGACAGCACCTCATCCTCCTGCGGGGCCTGTTCCACATCGGCCTCGATCTGCCGGAACTGGGTGGCCACCGGCAGTTCGCGCACCAGCCGGAACCGCGCCAGCCCGGTCAGGATGATGTTGAACCGGCCATCGTCCAGCGCCTCGATATGGCTGACATGACCCAGGCAGCCCACATCGAACAGCGGCGGCACCGGGCCTTCCCCGCGCGGCTGGATCATGCCGATGCGCCGGTCGCGCGCCATCACATCATGGATCAGCGCGCGATAGCGCGGCTCGAAAATGTGCAGCGGCAACTCCATGCCCGGCAGCAGCAACGCGCCGGACAGGGGAAAGATAGAGACGCGCGTAACGGGCATCGGACTTAGGAAAACAGGATCTGCGACAGCTTGCGCCGCTGCGCCGCAACCCAGGGATCTTCCAGACCGACCGCCTCGAAAATCTTGAGCAGCTGGGCCTTGGCCGCGCCGTCATTCCAGGCCCGGTCGCGCCGCACGATTTCCAGCAGCGCCTGCGCCGCGCCATCGCGATCGCCATTGCCCATCAGCCCTTCGGCCAGTTCGAAACGCGCGGCATGATCGTCGGCATCGGCGGCGACCCTGGCTTCCACGCCCGACAGGTCGGCCACCGGCTTTGCATCGCGGGCCAGCGCCAGCGCGGCGCGCGCCTGACTGATCGCGCCATGTTTCGCCACATCTTCAGGCAGCACGCCCAGCAGCGCGTCGGCTTCGTCCAGCTGGCCCAGCGCCACCAGCGCGCGAACCTGGCCCGACACGACTTCGGCATTGTCCGGGTCCATATCGGCAATCTGGGTGAAGACCGACAGAGCGCGCTCGAACTCGCCGCCGGCGAGCATCTCTTCGCCCATGGCGATCAGCGGGGCGACTTCCTGCTTCAGCGCCTTTTCATCGGATTCGATCGGCAGTTGCGACAGCAGCTGGTCCAGATATTGGCGCAGCTGGCCTTCGGTGCGCGCCTGGCTGAGGTCCGCGACCGGCTGGCCCTGGAACACGGCATAGACGGTCGGGATGGACTGGACGCGGAACTGGCTGGCGATGAAGCCATTTTCGTCCACATTCACCTTGACCAGCTTCACGCCCTTGGGCGCATATTCCTCGCACACCTTTTCGATCACCGGGGCGAGCTGCTTGCACGGGCCGCACCATTCGGCCCAGAAGTCGACGATCACCAGGCTGGTGCGCGACGGATCGACCACATCACGGCGAAACGCCTCCACGGCCGCCTTGTCAGCCTCGCTCAATCCCAGGGTCGCCACGCTCTAATCTCCTGCTGTCCATGCGGGTTCGCCCGCCACATAGACCGCAATATGGGGCGCGTCACCCTTTGGGTGCAAGGCGGCAGGTCAGAATGTGTAGCCGATGCCCACTGCGCCGACCCATTGGTTCTTCGATCCGGCGATCGAAACGACCGGCGAATCGGCATAGTCGCCCAGCATCCGCGAATAGCTGCCCGCGGCGAACAGCGCCCAGCCCTTGCGCAGATCGCCCGACAGCGACTTGCCGCCCGCCAGGCTGAGCGACACCCGCTTGAAGCCCGAACCCCGGCCGGCCGCGTCATAGGCGGGCAGGCCGCTGGCGACCGCCTCTTCCGGGCTGATGTCGAAATAGGTGCGGCCATATTTCTTGCCGACATATTCGGCCGACAGGCCCATGCCGACAAAGGCGGTGCGCGACAGCGGCGTCATATATTCGATCTGCGGCGTGACGACATAGCTGTCATGCGCGCCGGCCACATCCTTGGCCACGGCGACGCGGGCGGACAACATGTCATAGGGGCTGGTGATGACGCCGGTCTTGCCGATGCCGACAAAGCCGCCCACCTCCACCGCCACGTCGCGCTTGCCCAGTGCGCGCACGGCATCGTCGCGGATATTCTTGATGCTCGACCGGTCGAAGCGCACGGTTGCCATCGGTCCCAGTTCGAAATCCCATCCTTCGCCTTCGGGATCGGCGATGGCGTCGACATAGACGGATGCGCCGCGGGTCCAGAAACTATGGTCCTTCACCTTGCCCCGCACCTGCGGCAGGGGCAGCATGCGATAATCGTCGGACCCTTCATAGCTGGGGATGGCGGCGAGGCCCAGGCCGACCGTCAGGCTGCTATGCTGTTCTTCCTCCTGCGCGAGGGCGGGCGCGGCGAAAGACATGGTCGCGACGACGGTCGCGCCCAGCAGGCGGTGAAAGCGATGCATGAAATGACCCTGTTTTGCTGTTCAGGGTGGATAATGTTCTGAAGCGACTGGATGTTCCCCGGCGACGTCAGAGGAAATATTTGAGCTTTATATCCTGTTCCACCGCGCCGCCCGCGACCGCGAAGCTGGCCGACCGGAAGCTGGGCGCGCCAAAGCGCAGGACGGGATTACGCGAAAAGCCCACCCCTTCGCGCGGGATGCCGGCGAAGGTGTCCAGTTTCCCATTGCCATTTTCGTCATGGATGAGGGCGATGGCGTAAGTGCCGGGCGCCAGCTGGCCCAGCGGCACCGGGCCGCCCTTTGCCGGGACGATGAAATGGCGCTTGTCGGGGTCTTTGCTGCAATCGGGGAAGTAGGAGGGCAGACGGGCTACGCACACCAAAATCTGCCCCTTTGTCGAGCGCAGCCCCGCCAGCGCCATGCTGAGCGGCTGGGGCTGGCCCACCGGGGCCGCGCCGATCAGGCCCGCCGCCGACGCGGCGAGCAACAACCAATGCTTCACGCCCGTCCCTTCACGAAATCGCCCAACCCCTTGTCGGTGCCGCATAGCCGGTCCCAGAATCGGAAATAAAGTCCATAATTACAACGATAAAGATCATGATGCCGCTGGTGGTGGCTGGCGGTGATCAACCAGCGGCCGATCGGCCCGCGCACCATCGCGCGCGGAAACATCTCCCACCCCATATGATTGCTGACGCCCATCACCGTCATGATCGTCAGCACGCATCCCAGCGCGGCGACATGGATGGGGATGAGGAAGACGAGCGCCGGGATCACCACCGCGCCGGTCAGCGCCTCCCACGGATGGAAACTCATCGCCGCCCAGGCCGTGGGCGGCCGGCTGGCATGATGAACGGCATGGGCGATGCGGAAGAGTTTGGGCCGGTGCATCCAGCGATGCGTCCAGTAAAACCATGTGTCATGCGCCATCAGATAGAGCAGCACCGACAGCGGCAACCACCAGAGCGGATAGGCGTCCACATCGCTGTAGATCCGCGTCCAGCCCCGCGCCTGCCAGCCCCAGGCGACCACGCCGGCCGGCACGCCATAGATAAGGGCGGACAGCAGCGACCAGCCAATCTCCCGCCCCATCTGCCCTTCCAGCCCCCGGTAGAGGCCCGGCTGGCGGATGCGCGTCGCCAGCGCGAAGCCGCCGCTCGCCAGCAGATAGCGCACGCCGACGATGGCGCTCATCGCGAGGGCGGACAGGAGGATGGCTGCGACCATGAAACGGCTATAGCCCCCTCACCGCCGGGCGCCACGCTTAAGTGCGGGGGCGGGCCTGACGATAGCTGCCCAGCTGCCGCACCCATTTGGTGTGGAATTCCAGTTCGGCGAGCGCGCGATCGACCGCCGGGTCGCCCGGCATCCCTTCGATGTCGCAGTAAAATTCGGTCGCAGCGAAGCTCGCCCCGCGCTGATAGCTTTCCAGCTTGGTCATGTTGACCCCATTGGTGGCGAAGCCGCCCATCGCCTTGTA
The DNA here is from genome assembly GCF_042647625.1 of Sphingobium rhizovicinum. NCBI lineage: Bacteria > Pseudomonadati > Pseudomonadota > Alphaproteobacteria > Sphingomonadales > Sphingobiaceae > Sphingobium > Sphingobium rhizovicinum. The sequence continues at coordinate 2,918,568 of NZ_JBHRVU010000004.1, forward strand.
GAGGGCGGCGGGGACATTCTTCACTTCGAACAGGAAGGTCGTCATCACCGGGCCGACATGGGGCGTGGGCAATTTCGGATCGCGCGACAGCACCAGAAAGCGCGTCATATTATCGTCGCTATCCTCGATATTTTCCGCAACCAGACGCAGGCCATAAAGTTCGGCCGCCAGATACGGCGCGATCGCGCCTTCGCCGGGCGTGCGCGTTTCGGCGACCAGCGCGGCCGCGCCCGCCGTATCGGCATAAGCGACCGGCTGAATGCCGCGTTCGCGCAGATAGTGGCGGCACTGGCCCAGCGCCTGCGGATGGCTGATCGCGCTTTTCACCGGGGTCGTGTCGGGCGCCATCAGGCAATGACGAATGCGCAGAAAATATTCGTCGATGATCGACAGGCCCGATTCGGGCAGCAGGAAATGCATGTCCGCCACGCGGCCGTGCAGGCTGTTTTCGATCGGGATGATCGCGCGAGCCGCCTGCCCGTTGCGCACGGCATCGATCGCATCCTCGAACGCGAAACAGGGCAGCGGCACGCAATCGGGCGCATAGCCGAGCGCGGCGAGATGCGAATTGGCGCCGGGCGCGCCCTGATAGGCGACGGCGCGGGCCGGATCGGCCGCAGCCTTGGCGGCGAGGTCCGCGACGATGGCGCGGGCGGGGGCGGGAAAGTTTTCCATTTACGCGCGTGCGCTTAGGATTTCCGGGGCGTGCGCGCAAGCATTGGCTTGGTCCGACAATGCAATAGGGATGAACCCGGCTTGCGCCTGCGCGTATCCCCCTTTATGGCAACGCACAAGAGGGGGCGCGTCCGACAGTCCCCAGAACATAAATCTTAGGGAAGACAAACGAAATGGGCGATCGTTTCAATACCGTGGCGGGCTGGGCTTTGTTTGCGGGGATCATCGCATTGGGCGGTGGGATCGTCAGTTCGAAATATTTCCATGCCGAACGGCCCGAGAAAATGGGCTATGCCATTGAAGGCGTCGAGACGGAGAGCGAAGGCGGCGACAGCGGCCCCAGCCTGAACAGCCTGCTGGCCAGCGCCGACGTGGCGGCGGGCGAGAAGGTCTTCGCCAAATGCGCGGCGTGCCACACCGTCAATCAGGGCGGCGCCAACGGCATCGGCCCCAATCTCTACGCCACGGTCGGCGAACCGATCGGCCAGGGCAAGGGCGGTTTCGCCTTCTCCGACGCGCTCAAGAGCAAGGGCGGCGAATGGAGCTTCGACAATCTGGATCACTGGCTGAAAAGCCCGCGCGAATTTGCGCCCGGCACCAAGATGACCTTTGCGGGCCTTGGCAATCCAGCGGATCGCGCCAACCTGATCGCCTGGCTGAATACGCAGGGTTCCAACCTGCCGCTGCCCGCCGCCGATGCGGCGCCGGCGGCTGGCGGTGAAGCGGCTGCGGCGGACAATGCGAGCAATGCTGCAGAAGCGCCGGCCGAAAACGCCGCCAACACCAGCGAGTAAGGCGCTATCGCCGCAGCGCTGCGCATCGAGGAACTGACGGGCGCGGCGCTGGCGGCCGCGCTCGACGCTCTGGCGGACCTGCGCATCGCCGTCTTTCGCGCCTTCCCCTATCTCTATGAAGGCGCACGCGCCTATGAGCGCGACTATCTGACCGCCTATGCCAACAGTCCCGGCGCGCTGATCGTCGGCGCCTTTGCCGGGGACCGGCTGGTGGGCGCCGCAACCGCCGCGCCGATGGCCGATCATGCCGCCGCATTCGCAGCGCCGTTCGAGGCGCGGGGGATCGACATAAAAGGCGTCTATTATTTCGGCGAATCGGTGCTGCTGCCCGAATGGCGCGGCCATGGCGTGGGCCACGCATTTTTCGACCGGCGCGAGGCGAAAGCGCGCGAGCTGGGCTTTGCCATGGCCAGTTTCTGCGCGGTCATGCGGCCGGCCGACCACCCTGCCCGCCCCGCCGACTACAGCCCGCTCGACCCCTTCTGGCGCAAGCGCGGCTTTGCGCCGGTCGAGGGGCTGACGGCGCGCTTTGGCTGGCGCGACGTTGGTGCAGAGCAGGACAGCGACCATGACATGCAATTCTGGGTCAAGGCGCTGGCCTGAAGCGTGATGACGTTAAACCAATCCAACACCCCCCGTTCGTTTCGAGCGAAGTCGAGAAACGCTCGCGCTGCGTTATCCGCTTCTCGACTTCGCTCGAAGCGAACGGGTCAAGGTAGAATCAGACCTAGGCGACCGCCGGTTCCAGCAGGCGGATGGTTCCCGTGCTGGCGTCCATTTCCGCCTGTACGCCGACGGGCAGGCTATATTGATCGGCGACATGGCCGAACTGGCCGCCCTGAAAGGCGGGGATGCCCAGCGGCTCCAGATGCTGTTGCAGCACTTCCGACAGGGTGAAGCCGCCATAGCTGGCCCCGGCCGCGCCGCAATCGGTGCATTGGCCAAAGGCCACGCCTTTGAGCTTGCCCAGCACGCCGGCCAGCTTCAACTGCGTCAGCATCCGGTCGATGCGATAGGGTTGCTCGCCAATATCCTCGATAAACAGGATCGCGCCGCTGAAATCGGGCAGCCAGGGCGTGCCCATCAGCGCCGCCAATACGGTCAGGTTGCCGCCCAGCAGCCGCCCGCGCGCCACGCCGGGGCGGAAGGTGCGGACGCGCCCGATGCGCTGCGCCAGTCGATCCTCATGCCCCTGCGGATTGGCGAAGGTCGGCGTTCCCGCATCGAAGGCGACGGCGCGGAAAGCGTCCCAACTATATTGGCCCCAGCGGCTGGAGGCGACCGGACCGTGGATGGTGGTGAAGCCCGCCTTCGCCGCGAAGGCGAGATGCAGGGCGGTGATGTCCGAATAGCCGATCAGCAGCTTGGGATTTTTACGGATCGTCGCGAAATCGAGCAGCGGCAGGATGCGCGCGCAGCCCCAGCCGCCGCGCACCGCAAACACCGCCCGCACATCGGGGTCGGCGAACATGGCGTTGACGTCGGCCGCGCGATCCGCGTCCGTGCCCGCCAGATAGCCATAGCGGTCGGCCAGATGCGGCGCATCCTTGGGCTTCAGCCCCATCGCCCTGATCGTATCGCGGACCAGATCAAGATCGAAGGCGTCGTCGGTGAAGCCCGCCGGTTCGATCAGGCCGACGGTGTCGCCCTCCTTCAACCGCGGCGGCCGCACCAGCCCGGGCGTTGCCGCCATGGCGGGCGCCTGCGCCGCCGCCAGCATCGCGCCCAGCCCCATCATCCATCCGCGCCGATCGGTCTGCATCATCAATAATTGCTCCCATCCTTGTGGCGGTAGGCTCCGCCCGACCAGAGAAGGTCGATATCCGCATAATGGCAATCCCCTGCCGGTGGACGCCCGAAGGCCAGAAACACGCAATCCGCATCGCTTTCGTTCAGCAGATGATGGCCATTCGGCTCTCCCTTCGGGAAGGCCGCCATGTCGCCGGGCCGCATCGGCGTGCGGGCGCCCTCTTCCACCAGCACCGCCCGTCCCGCGAGCAGGACGACGAACTCGTCCTCATCCTCATGCCAGTGGCGGTGCGAGGAGGCCGCGCCCGGCTTCAGCACGACATGGCTGACGCCGAAATCGGTGAGGCCGCTCGCCAGACCCAGCCGGCGCACCCAGCGCCCCGCCACGATCGCCGCATGATCGCCCGGATAGCCGGTGCTGTTGCTCTGAACGATGTCGTCCAGATCGATGCGGGGCATGGGCGGGGTCTCCTTCTGCCGCTGGCCAAGGGCGCAGGCTTTCGCTAACGCGGCACGATGAACATGACCAGCAGCAATGATGATGTGGTGGCGCTGGCGCAGCGTCTGCTCGCCTGTCCGTCCGTAACCCCGGCGACCGGCGCGGTCTTCGCCGAACTGGAAGCGATGCTGACGCCGCTGGGCTTCACCGTCGACCGCTTTGTCGTGGGTGAGGCCCCCGATGGCCCGGTCGAAAATCTGCTGGCATGGCGCACGACAGGCGCGGGGCCGCATTTCGCCTTTGCCGGGCATCTGGACGTCGTGCCGCCGGGGCCGGGTTGGGCCAGCGATCCTTTTGCGCCAGAGATTCGCGGCGACCTGCTCTACGGGCGCGGGGCTGTGGACATGAAGGGATCGATCGCGGCCTTCGTCGCGGCGCTGAGCGATCTGCCCGACGATCTGCCCGGCACGATCAGCCTGATCATCACCGGGGATGAGGAAGGGCCGGCGGTCTATGGCACACTGGCGCTGATGGACCGGATGGCGGCGCGCGAATTGCGCCCGGACATGTGCCTGGTGGGCGAACCGACATCGTCGCAGCGGCTGGGCGATGTGGTGAAGATCGGCCGGCGCGGGTCGGTGAATATGTGGATCAGGGTGGCCGGCAGCCAGGGCCATGTCGCCTATCCGCATCTGGCCGACAATCCGATCCCCAGGCTGGTGCGGATTTTGACGGCGATCGAAGCGGAAGTGCTGGACGAAGGGACCGACTGGTTCCAGCCGAGCAATATCGAGATTACCGATCTGGAAGTCGGCAACGCCGCCCATAATGTCATCCCCGGCGCGGCGACGGCGCGCATTTCGATCCGCTTCAACGACCAGCATAGCGGCGCGTCGCTGATCGAGCGGATCAAGTCGATTGCAGCCGTCGAGGGCGGCACGGTGGAGGCGCGGATCAGCGGCGAATCCTTTCTGACCCAGCCGGGCGCGTTCAGCGACCTGATCAGCGGGGCGATCCGCGATGTGACGGGGGTGGAGACGGAATTGTCGACCACCGGTGGCACATCCGACGCACGCTTCCTGTCACGCCTCTGCCCGGTGGCGGAATTCGGCCTCAATAACGCGACCATGCACAAGCTGGACGAAGCCGTCGCGGTGCAGGATTTGCGCGATTTGCAGCGCATCTATGCGCAGGTGGTGGAGCGGGCGCTGGGCTGACGGTGGCAGCAGGGCGGCCCGCAAAGCCGCCCAAACAAGCTCCCCCTACCCCGCATCCCGCGCCAGCAGGGACGGCTGGCCGGCAAACTGGGCCAGATAATCCTGCTCGCCCGTCGGGCGGGCAAGGTGATAGCCCTGGAACAGGGTGCAGCCGATGATGCGCAGCACGTCCATCTGCGCTTCATTTTCAATGCCCTCGACCACCACTTCCATCCCCAGCCCCTGAATCAGGCCGACGACGGCTGAACAGATGGTGCGCGCTTCGGCCGAAGTGGCGATGTCGCGCACCAGGCTGCGGTCGATCTTGACCCGGTCGACCGGCAGTTCGCGCAGGCGCGACAGGTTGGAATAGCCGGTGCCGAAATCGTCTATGGCGATGCGCACCCCGTCCTGCCGCAGCGCACGCAACTGATCCAATATGCGCGGGTCCATCTCCATCGCCAGCGATTCGGTGATTTCCAGCTCCAGCATCGCGGGCGGCGCGGCATGCGTGGCGATGGCGTGGCGCAGCCGCAGGAAGAAATCGGGCTGCCCCAGTTCGCGGGTGGAAATATTCACGGCAATCCGCTGGTCGACGCCCGCCTGCGCCCAGAGCGCGGCGGTGCGGCAGACCCGGTCCATCACCCAATCGCCCAGCGCGACGATGGCGCCGCTTTCCTCCGCCATCGGCACGAAAGCGCCGGGCATGACAAGATCGCGTTGCGGGTGCGCCCAGCGCACCAGCGCTTCGGCGGTGGTGGCGCGGCCGGTGGCGACATCGATCTGCGGCTGAAATTCCAGCAGAAATTCGTCGCGTTGCAGGCCGATGAGCAATTCGCGCTCCAGTTCGGCGCGATCTTCGGCCGCCAGCGCCAGCTCGTCGGTATAGATTTCCGCCCGGCCGCGCCCCTGATGCTTGGCATGATACATGGCGATGTCGGCCGCGCGCAGCAGATCGACCAGCGTGGCGCCATGGTCGGGATGGCAGGCAATGCCGATCGACGCGCCCAGTTCCACCTGCTGGCTGCCCAGATCGAAGCGTTCGCCCAGCGCAAACTGGATGGCGCGCGCTATCCGTTGCGCCGCCGCCCGGCCCGACAAATGGGGGAAGAACATCGTAAACTCATCGCCTGCCAGCCGGCCGACGACCGCGTCGCCGCTGCCGGCGCTGACCTGCGCCATCACGACTTCGCGCAGACGGCCTGCAACGCGCGCCAGCAACTGGTCGCCCGCCGCATGGCCCAGCGTGTCGTTGACCGCCTTGAACCCGTCCAGATCGATGAAGAAGAGGGCGGCCATGCCATTATCCTCGCGCTCCGCCAGCAGCCTTTCCACCTGACGGCAGAAGCTGGTGCGGTTGGCGAGGCCGGTAATCTGGTCGAACAAGGCCAGCGTCTGAACATGGTCCAGATTGGTGCGAACCTGACTGAACAGGCTTTCCATCGCCACCGACAGGTCGGGCAGTTCCTGACGGATGTCGGGGGACACCGCCGACTGGAGATCGCCATGCGCGGCGGACAGCAAGCGTTCGGTCGCCGCATCAATGGCGGTGGCGGTGGTGGCGATGGAGCGGCGAGCCGACGCCCAGCTCATGGTGCCGCACAATATGGCGATGATCAGCGAACGGCCGATCTGCAACAGATCATCCTGCGCACCCGCGCTGTAGCCCAGCACCAGCGACAGGATGAAGACCAGCGCCCCCGCAGCGCAGGCAAAGGCCGTGGCGCGGCTTTTCAACGTCACGCCCTGCATCTGCCTCCCTTCCCCCGCCATGGATCGACCCGCGATCACAGGGGTATGAAGGGCGGTGGTTAAGAAAAGGTCAGCGCGGCGTACAAAAAGCGGGTCATTTTTTGCGGCGCAAAATCAGGTAGAGCGCGCCGTCTCCGCCATGGCGCGGATGGGCGACGCGCACGCTGGCGATGCGATCGGCATAGGGGCTGGTTTCAAGCCAATGACCAATCTCTCCCCGGATCGCGCCGCGCCGCGCCTCCCCACCATTTCGGACAGTTTTTGGCGGTTTTCCGGTCACGACCAGCAGCACGCGGGCATCGCGCGACAGGGCCTGCGCCAATGCCTGATCAAGGCGCGCATGCGCCATGGCGAGCGTGTGACCATGCAGATCGATGCTCATGTCGGGAGTGATCGCGCCGCTACGGATACGCCGTTCCCACCCATTGTCGAGAACGGCGGCGGGGGTTCTGGACGGCGGTGCGACAAGCGGACGCTGGGGTACGGGCGTTAACCCTGTTTTGGCGGCAGGCGGCTCCGGCAGAGCGATCGCCGTGGCGGGCAGCGGGGCGGATCGTGCGCCAGGTCGGATCGGCCGGACGCTACGGATCAGGGCGTTCCAGAGCGCCTCCTCATCCTGGGACAGCCGTCGGCGGACCATCGGTCAGGGTCTGGAAAGGCGCGCCGCCGATCCGATCGGCAGCAGGATGAGCGCGCTGCCGCGTGCCGACATGCCGCCGGCAATGCCCCGCGCCCGCGCACCCGCGCCCCAGAAACTGTCGAAGCGATTGGCCCCCTTGATCGCGCCGCCGGTATCCTGCGCGATCCAGATGCCATTGGGTTCGCTGCGATCAAGCGAGAGCAGCACCGGGGCGCCGAGCGGAATGAATTTCGGGTCGGCCGCCACGGTCGCTTCGGGCGTCACCGGCACGCCCAGCGCGCCCAGCGGCCCAGCGCCGGTCAGTTCGCGGAAGAAGACGAAGCTCTTATTCTCGTTCATGATCGCTGCGCCCTCGACCGGGTGGGCGCGCAGATATTGCATGATGTCCTGCATGGACCCGGCCTGGATCAGGCCACGATCCTTCATCAGCTTGCCGATGCCGGTATAGTCGCGGCCATTCTGCCCGTCATAGCCGATGCGCATGACGCCGCCATCGGGTAGGTTCAGCCGGCCGCTACCCTGCACCTGAAGGAAGAAGAATTCGACCGGATCGGCCGCGAAGGCCAGTTCCAGTCCGCGCCCTGCGAGCGATCCGCCGACGATCTGGCTGCGATCGTCATAGGGGACGAATTTGCTGCCATTCACCTTGCCGCGGATCGACTTGCCCTTCAGGCTGTCGTTGAACTGGCCAAGGTCCACATCGATCAGATCGGTCGGGCGGCGATAGATGGGCACTTCATAGCCCGGCTGACGGGTGCGCGACCCGCCGATTTCCGGTTCATAATAGCCGGTGACGAAAGCGCCGCCATCACCCACCTGCACCGCTTCAAAATAGCGGGAGAAAAATTCGCTGGCCGACGCTTCAGGCCAGCTGGAGGCGGCGGCGCAGCTGTTGTTCCAGTCGGACCCACGCGTCAGGCCGCTCTGGTCGGTGCGGCGCATGAGCGTGGGGCAGGACAAGCGGAACGCCTGCAACGCCAGCCGCGCGCGTTCACCCGACGGGATCAGGCTGGCGATGTCGGGGCCTTTGGTGACGCCCAGACCAGCCGCCGTCGTCTGATCGAGCGCCGGTTCGGCGGGAAGTTCCACCGGCAGGGTGGGACGCGGGGTCGCGGGCGTGGGCCGGGTTGCGGCATCGCCCGATGGCGCGGGGCGGGTCGGCGCGGGGCCACCCTGCGGAATGACGCCACCGGCGCAGGCAGACAGCAATAGCGCCGCCAGCAGCGCAGCCCCCGATTGACGACGCATCATGCCCGGATCAGACCCAGAATCACGCTTCGTCGGTTTCGCTGAGCTTCCAGTTCGGGTCCGCGCTGCGAATGTCGCGGGTGAAGGTCCAGATGTCCTTCGTGCCGATCGCGTCGGTCAGCGACCCCGCGATGACATTGCCATCCTTGTCGCGGGTGACGGCGGCGATGTCCGCTTCGAAACGCAGGGCGATTTCGGCGATGCGGCCGTTGACGGAGGCTTCGACGATCTGCGCCTTGTCGATGCGGACCAGACGATTATCGAGCACATGGCCATCGGCTTCGCGCGCGGCGATGGCGTCTTCGAACGAGCCGAGCACATCGGCGTCGCAGAGCCATGCCAGTTCGTCGCGGTCGCCGCGCCAGAAAGCTTCCAGCACCATCTTGTAGGCGCTCTTCGCGCCGTCCACGAACTGAGGAACATCGAAGCTGCGATCAGCCGCGATCAGCGCGCGCACGCCGGTTTCGGCGGCGGGGGCGATCAGCCCTTCGGCCAGACGGACCGAATCGCCGCCATTCTGCGCCACCGGGCCGGGTTGCAGCACCGTCACCTTGGCGCGTTCATCGGCAGGACGCAGCGCAGGCTCCTGTTCATGGCCGGTGCGCTTGCCCAGCACGGAATAGAGCCGCAGCGCCAGAAAGCCGGCGATCATGGCGAGGATGACGATCACATACACGGAAGGCTATACCCTTTGCGTGGGGACAATGTTCCGGCCAACATAGGCATGTTTGCGCATAACTTCAAATAGCGGCTTATCCTGCATTTGTCCCTGATCGACCCGCCCCCTTCCCGGCCCTGCTTCCCGACCTTGCGCCATGGCCTGCGCCATTGCCCTGCCCTTTTGCCCCTGCTAAGCGCGCGGGTCAGCATGTCCGGGGCTTTCCGCCGCCGGACCGGATGGAAAGTCAAGGGAAGAGCATGGCCGACGAAGCGGATCACATCACCACCAATCTGGGCAATGGCGCCGACACCGGCCCGCAGATCGCGCTGATCAGCCAATATGTGAAGGATCTGTCGTTCGAAAATCCGAACGCCCCGGCCGTGTATCAGTGGCAGGACCAGCCGCAGATCGACGTCCAGTTCAACATCGGTGCCGAGCGCGTGGGTGACGAAGTGCTGGAAATCGCGCTGAAGATCGAAGTGAAGGCGGTTGCGCCGCAGGGCACCGCCTTTGCCGTGGAACTGCTCTATGCCGCGCTGTTCGGCATGCGCAACGTGCCCGAAGATCAGGTTCAGCCCTTCATGCTGGCCGAAGCGCCGCGCCTGATCTTCCCCTTCGCCCGCCGCGTGCTGGCCGATGCGATTCGCGACGGCGGCTTCCCGCCGCTGCTGCTGGAGCCGATCGATTTCGGCGCGCTGTACCTGCAACAGGCCCAGCAGATGGAAGTGACGTCGGGCGAGCCGGCCGGCCACGCCTGATTTAAGGATGTTACCTTCCTCCGTTCGCTCTGTTCAGGCTAGACACTTGTCTAGCGTGAATGTCGAAGGGCTGTCCTTTTCTTCCACAGAGAAGTGCGGGGCTTCGACAGGCTCAGCCCGAACGGAGTGGGGGTTCGTCATATGAAACTGGCCAAGGCCCTTGGCTCCGTCGGGGGGCTTACCCTCGCCAGCCGGGTGCTGGCGCTGGTGCGCGATTCGCTTGCGGCGCGCTATGTCGGCGCGGGCTTTGCTTCGGACGCCTTCAATGGCGTCGCCTTCCGCCTGCCCAACATGTTCCGCGCCCTCTTTGCCGAAGGCGCCTTTTCCGCCGCCTTCATTCCACTGTTCAACAAGAAGGCGGCGGGCGACGGCGGGTTGCCGGCGGGCTATGACTTTGCCGAGCGGGCGCTGGCGGTGTTGCTGCCGGTCCTGATCCTGTTCACCGCGATCCTGATCGCCGCCGCCTGGCCGATCACCTGGGCGCTGTCGGGCGGATTTTCGCGGCAGAACCCCACGGCGGAGCAATTCGCCTTCGCCGTAACGCTCTCGCGCATCACCATTCCCTATCTGGCGCTGATCTCGCTGGCCTCACTGCTGGGCGGCATCCTCAATTCGCTCGACAAATTCTGGGTCAATGCCGCAGCCCCCATCCTGCTGAACGTCGCGATGATCGCCGGGCTATGGTTCTTCCACGGCGCGGACGAATATGAAACGGCGCGGGTGCAGGCCATGTCAGTGACGATCGGCGGCGCATTGCAGCTGCTGTGGCTGATCTGGGCCTGCAAGCGGGCCGGCGTGTCGATGAAGCTGAAGCGGCCGCGGCTGGATGGCGACGTGCGCGAATTGCTGCGCAAGATATTGCCTGCCGCCGCCGGGGCTGGCGCGTCGCAGATCAACCTGCTGATCTCCACCGCTCTGTCGGGCTGGCTGCTGGCGTCCGGCTCCATCACCTATATCTATTATGCCGACCGGCTGAACCAGTTGCCGCTGGGGCTGATCGGCATCGGGCTTGGCACCATCCTGCTCCCCACCATTTCGCGCATGCTGTCCAAGGGGCAGGACGCCGAAGCGATGGAGACGCAGAATCGCGGTATCGAGCTGGCCCTGTTCCTGACGCTGCCCGCGACCGTCGCCTTCCTGACCGTGGCGGAGCCGATCGTGCGCGGCCTGTTCCAATATGGCCGCTTCACCCCCGACGATGCGATGCGGTGCGGCTGGGCGCTGTCGGCCTTCTCGATCGGCCTGCCATCCTACGTGCTGGTGAAGGTGCTGACGCCCGGCTATTATGCACGCGGCGACACGAAGACGCCGGTAAGCTATGCGATGCTGTCGATCGTCATCAATATCGTCGGCAATCTGGCGATGATCCCGACCTTGGGCCATATCGGCCCGCCGTTGGCGACCGCCCTGTCCTCCACCGTCAATGTCGCCATGCTCTATACGACATTGGTGAAGCGCGGCCATTTCGCCGCCGACGCCGGGCTGCGCCGCCGCATCCCCCGTCTGGCGCTGGCCGCGGCGGTGATGGGCGGGGCATTATGGGCGGGCGAAGACCTGCTCGATCCCTGGCTGACCGGGGCGATGGTGCAGCGCTATGTGGCGCTGGCGGTGCTGGTGGGCGCAGGCGTGGCGCTTTACGGGCTGGCGTCCGTCGTCACGGGGGCCTATCGGCTGTCCGACATCAAGGCGCTGATGCGCCGCAAAAGTGCAACCTGAAGAGAAGAACGGATCTAGTAATGCGCGTCCTTTCCGGCATCCAGCCCACCGGCAATCTGCATCTTGGCAATTACCTGGGCGCGATCCGCAACTGGGTGCGGATGCAGGATGAAATGCCCGCCATGGCCGCGCAAGCGGGCGTGGCAAACTCCGACAAAAACGCCGAGAGCCAGTGCTTCTTCTTCCTGGCCGACATGCATTCGATCACCGTGCATGAAGGGCGCGAACAGCGCATCCGCAACGTGCGCGACATGGCCGCCGCGCTGGTCGCCGCCGGGATCGACCCGGACCGCAGCGTGCTGTTCAATCAGGCGCGGGTGCCGGCCCATGCGGAACTCTGCTGGTTGCTGAACGGCACCGCGCGGATCGGCTGGCTCAACCGCATGACCCAGTTCAAGGACAAGGTCGGCAAGGATCGCGAAGGCGCGTCGATCGGCCTGTTCGTCTATCCGGTCCTCCAGGCGGCCGACATCCTGCTCTACAACGCCACCCATGTTCCGGTGGGCGAAGACCAGAAGCAGCATCTGGAACTGTGCCGCGACATTGCGACCAAGTTCAACACCGACTTCGGCGTCGACCTGTTCACCCTGCCCGCCCCGATCATCCCCAAGGAATCGGCGCGCATCATGTCGCTGCGCGACGGCACGGCGAAAATGTCCAAGTCCGACCCGAGCGACATGAGCCGCATCAACCTGACCGACGATGACGACGCGATCATGGCCAAGGTGAAGAAGGCCAAGAGCGATCAGGAAATGCTGCCCGAAACGGCCGAGGGGCTGGTGGGGCGGCCGGAAGCGACCAATCTGGTCGGCATCCTGGCCACGCTGACCGGGCGGACGACCGACGCGGTCTGCGCGGAATTTGCCGGCAAAGGGTTCGGCGCGTTCAAGCCGGCGCTGGGCGAAGCGCTGGTCGAGACGCTGCGGCCGATTCGCGAGCGCTTCCTGGAATTGCGCACCGATGACGCCGCACTCGACGCGATCCTGGACAAGGGCGCGGCCAGAGCGGCAGCGGCGGCCGAGCCGACCCTGCGCGCGGCCTACGACGCCATGGGTTTGATGCGCTGACGCGCTGGGGGCTTGATGCGCTGACGCGCACTGATGCGGCAAGGCGACAGGGGCTGTCCGAAAGGATGGTCCCTTTTTCTTTGGCTACGGAATAGCCGCCGCCGCATCGTCGTACATGCGGGAACATGGTTTTGCGCCCGTTCGATGGGTTCGTGCGTTCAAGCGATGTTCAGTTGCGTTTTGCTATCGCAAGAGGCAAATAGATAACAGGCGCATCGCCTGATACAGGACGTAAAAACATGGCTCGTTTCAACAAGATCGGTCTGTTCGCCGCGCCAGCCCTGGCGCTGGTTTCGCTGTCGGGCTGCGCAACCGGGTTCAAGGCGGATGTCGCCCGCTTCCAGCAACTCCCCGCCCCTGCCGGGCAGAGCTATACCATCGTCGCAGACGATCCGCGTCTGGCCGGCGGTCTGGAGTTCGCCCATTATGCCGATCTGGTCGGGGCGCGCCTCGCGCAGACCGGCTATGTCGCCGCCAGCGACCCTGCGCGCGCCGACTTGATCGTCCGTGTCGCCTATGATGTCGACAATGGCCGCGAGAAGGTGCGCTCCACCGGCTTTGGTGGCGGTTATGGCGGCGGCTGGGGCCCGTGGGGCGGTGGCTTTGGCGGTCGCTGGGGTCGCCCGTGGGGCTATGGCTTCTATGATCCCTGGCTGTTCGGCGGCGCGGGCTATAATGATGTGTCCAGCTACACCGTCTACACCAGCGACCTCAGCATGAAGATCGACCGCGCGGCCGACAATCGCCGCCTGTTCGAGGGCAAGGCGAGCGCCCAGTCGCTGTCGAACAAGCTGACCTATCTGGTCCCCAACCTGATCGACGTGATGTTCACCAACTTCCCCGGCCAGAGCGGGGAAAGCGTGAAGGTGACGCTGCCGCCCGAAAAGAAGGGCTGAGGCGCCTTTCGATTTCATCCAAAAGGCCCGGCGCTTTTCCGCAAGCGCCGGGCCTTTTTGCGTTCGGCCGGCGCTTGTCGGCTTCTCGACTTCGCTCGAAGCGAACGGCGTTTTGCAATCCATCCGACATCTCTCCCCTTAACTTCGCATATTTCCCGCCGGATTCGACTTTTTGTTGCGCCGGGCTGATCCTATCGGAATGTCGGACGATGCCTTCCAACTGCGCGATATGGGCATGGACAATGGCACGGGTGAAGCGGCCCAAAAGCTTTTTTAAGCCGGGACAAGAGGTTCTTTAACACCGCCTGATGCCCGCTGGCGCGCCGACCTTCCGATCAATCACTTTTTCAAAGAACTCTGAGAGGCCCTTTAAAGACCCCTCAGAAAGGCATCGTCAATAGGCCGGCGTGGAGGACGATGCGGTCAGCGTGCCGGTCACGGTGCCGTTGCCGGCCGTGCCGTGGTTGCTCCAGGCGGGGGCCACGCCGTCCTGATACCATTCGGGCGGCGATCCCAGCGGCAGCGAACCATCAGCGCCCAGATCAACCGGAACGCCGCCGACCGCAAACTTCTGCCGATTGGCCAGTATGCTCAGATCGAGCGTCGAGGTCACATCAATGAAATCATGAGCAAGATCGCCGACCCAAGGATTGGTCCCGTTCACAAGAGCGCCGAAGCCGAACTGGGTGAGCACTGCCCCGGCATGATCGAACTTGGTCGACCCTGCGAAGCTGTAGGCGGCCGTGTTGATCGCGACCCCGTTGACATAAAGCTGGAACCGCGCCGCTGCGTAGTCCCACGCCCACAGAACATGATACCAGGTGTCCCCGGCGAAGGTGCTGGCCGGAACCGTGAAGACATCGGTGCCGGTCCCGTCCTGATTGAGCCGGAAGTTAAGCCGTCCGCTGGTAGTCGACGTGACGGCGATCGTTTGGGTCGAGCCTACCCGCGCCTCAAATATGGTGCGGTTGGTTGTCCACGTTCCGGCCTGCTTGAACCAGAAAGACGCGATGCCCGCCGACCCGGCCGGCACCGTGGCGGTGCTGGCGATGATGCTGTCTGTCCCGTCGAAATAGGCCCCGCGCGGCGTGAAGGCGGGCGCAGGGACTGGCACCGAGACATCCTGCTGGAACGGGCGAACGGCCACGCCCTCGAAAGGATACATGGCCGACGCATCATAGAGGCCCGGCACATGCTCGATCAGGAAGAAAGGATAGAGGTTGTAGTCGCGCGTCTCCTGGAGACATGCCGTGGCCTGGCCGCGCAGGTAGGAAAGGACATCGCCATAGGCGAACGGCGTGCTGGGCGTGATGCGAACCCGGCCACGGCGCGGCGATCCGCTGCCGGCGTCGACAACGGCGACCGTTCCGCGCGTGTTCGCCGGGTAGCTGGTTTCGGTCGCCTTGAAGACAGGCCGCCTGGTCCCGCCCGATCGCGTCACTTCGACGCCAGTAACAGGCTGCTGATGCGGCGAAGTGCCGCTGTAGGCGGTGCCGCGCAGCGCCGCCAAGGTCGTAAGGTTGCCGCCGTTCGGCAGATCAACGACCAGATCGGCGTAACTGCCATCGGTCGGCCCTTCGATCCCGACGATAGCCGGCTCTCCGATGGTCAGGCCGGATGCGCGCAGCAGCTGAAGCGCCAGCGGCCACATCAATAGCACCTGGCCGTCTTTGTTCGACGTGTCGGGGTGGATGATCGTGCTGGCCCCGCCGAACCGACAGACATGGGCGGATGGCCCAACGGTCAGCCCCACCGACTGCGCCAGAGGCTCGGCCGCAAGTGCGATCATGTTGGCGCGGACTGGTTCCAGCATCCGCACGGGCTGCTCCGAAAAATTCAGCATTTCGGCGGCGGGCGACGTGGGCGCATTGAAGAAGGGCATGGGCGTGGCCATCCACCATTTGGTGGCCGCCTTGCTGAACAGGCCGCGCCCCTTGGCCCCGGCCGCAGCGCTATAGTCCCAGAGGCAATGATCCACGCGCCGGCTGTTGACCGTCCCGCCCAGGGCGAAGCTGGTGCCGTCCGCATTGGCCCCAAAATACAACGGCCAGAAAACCGCTTTGAAAGTGTTGAGGTAGCTTCCATCGGCGTTGAACCAGCATTCGACAAGGTTCTGAACCGTCCCATAATCCGCCTCGATCGCGGCCGCGACATTCGCGAAGTCCGCCCATGTCCGCGTGTCCGATCCATCGGTGCTGTCGTCGCCCAGATCGAAGCGCGAAGTCCCCGGCACCGCGCCATCGCCCACCGCAAATTGGCGGCCGGGGCGGGCATAGGCGAGGAAGGCAGACATGGCGGTCATGGCGGGATTGACCTGGCCGGCCGCGACCGACGCGGCATTGACCGTCACCTTCACCGGGGCCGCGCCGGTGCTGTCCTGCCGATAAACGATCAGGTTGCCGTTGCCGGGTGTCGGTTGGGGAATCGCACGGTAGAGGGACGCCACGTCGAAGAGATATTGCATCTCCGACTGGCCCATGATCATCGCGGTGGTGACTGGCGTCGGGGTCGGCGTCGAAACGCCGCCCTTCCGGGGCGCATAGCCGCTGGTGTAGCCGCCGCGATAGCCATAGGTCATGCGGCGGCCGCCTTGATGATCCAGGTGCCCGTGGTGATGTGGAACCAGCTCGGCGAACCTGCCGGCAGCACCAGCGGACTTGCCGCAGGGTCGAGCGTGCCGGCCGACACCTGCACCTTAATATCAAGGCGCACCTTTTCCTCGGGCGTGATGCAGATTTCGCACGGGCCGGTGATCGGATCGCTGTTCGTGTTCAGCGCCAGCCCTTTCTTGCCGCCGCTGTGCGGCAGGATCGGCGCGAATCGCGAGCGCCCGCCCCCCAGGGTGGAAGCAAGCGCGGCGTGGATGCTGTAGTCGATGGCCATAGTCGATGCTCCTTAGGGTTCCAGGGTGATGCCGATCTTCTCGGCCAGCGGCGCGAGGATGGCGGCGCGGCGCTTGTAGTTGGCGACCCCGCCCAGGCTGCGCCGGCAGACATCAAGGAACGCGAACTTGTGCCCTGATCCACGATCGCCGACGCCGCCGAAGAAGGTCGTTTTCGTGTCGCCCATATGCGCGACCGGGGCCGCGCCCGAAGCGGTGGTCGTGATCGCGTTGATGCCAAGCTCCACGTTCATTGCCCCTGAAACGCCGATCAAAGTCGCGTCAAAGGATGCCCAGGCGACGTACTTGGTGTTGGGCAGGATCGACCCCGGCGCGGTCGAGATGGCGTAGCTGGAACCATGGACCAGCCCCCAACGGTCGCCCAGGCGGACGCCCACGAACAGGCGGTTCGCCGACGCCTGATCCAGGGAACACATGACACCGTCGTTCGTGCCGATGCTGGGGCCGGTCTCGAACGCAGCAGCGACGAAATAGCTGGCACCGATCTGATAGTCGGCGACCATGTAGCCCGACCCCTCATAGCCAAGGACGGCCGGCTGGCCGTTCAGCGTCGTGGGCGTGGGCAGCGGCGTGCCGGCACGCTTCAGCAGGATGCCACGGCGGCGATCCTCCAGGGCGTAGGATACGATTTCCGGCGCGCGTTCGGCCGGATCGATGATGAAGTCGAGGTCGCCGGCCGCGATCGACGCCTGTTCGGCGGCGGTCATGGCGGAAATGGCAACGCCCGAAGGACGAACGAGATTGTAGGGACTGGTGATGACGCTCGACATGGTCAGATTACTCCAATGATCTGGCTGATCGGATAGTTGTGGAGGGGTAGCCCGGTGACGCGGCAGCATTCCGGGTCGTTGTCATGGATGGGCGAGCGAAGCCCACTCGTTGGGCCGGTGGCCGGCGCGCTCGATGTCCACGGTGCCCAATGGGCAAGGCCCAACGACCGACCGCTACCGCTGGGCGCTGCGGTCAGGCGAACGGCAAATTCATTCGCGCCGTTGTTGCCCAGCGGTTCAGCGCTGGCGACCAGCGCGGACATGTTGCTGTCGACATAGGCAAAGCCCAGGCGGCCGGGATCGGTGACGCGCCGGGTGTCGACGGTAAGACGGCCGCCATAATCCAGCATGCCGCCTGCAAAGCGGACGATGATCCAGCGACCGTCCAGGATGGCCGACGCCATGTGAACGGGCTTCCATGGCATGTCCTGGTACAGGTGACGGCGCACCGCCTTTTCCTGCATCGACCCCATATAGGCGAAGCCTTCGGGGGACATGTGGTAGGAGCCAGTGAACAGGGACGGATATTGCGGGCCGCAGAGCAGAAAGCGCGGATCATTAAGGCCGACCGTGCCCTGAGCCTCGCCGGGTCCGAACAGATGATAGAGGCCTGTTCCATCGGTGTTGTAGCAGAAGTTGATCTGCTGAAGGACGATCAGCGGCGGCTTTGCCTGCCCCGTAATTGCGGGGATGTCGACCTGCACCGCGTCGGCCAGCGTACCGAGCTGGGCGACTTCGGTCGCGGGCGTGTCGGTCGCGGGCGTTTCGCCGTGACGCCACAGCATGGCCGGGACGGCGAAGGTTTTTCCTGCCGCCGTCGCCAGCTCTTTCCCGCGCTGCACGCCGTAGAGCATATTGCTCCACATTTGCGTGCCCGGCCCCAACGTCTCGAAAGCGGTTCCGCCATTGCCGGTCGCCGCCAGCAACACCTGGGGCGCGATCGCGCGGCGCAAGCTGAAGCCAAACGCCGTATAGCCGGTATCGCCCCGCACATTGTCGGCGGGCGGCCCCCATTGCTCATAGGCTGGCGTGAAGGAGGCGAAGTTCGCGGGAACATAGGCGGTCGGTCCCGCCGCCGCGCGGATCGAGCCATTGAACATGATAACATCGGGATCGGGCGGGAATGGCAGGGTGACTGGCCCCTGAAGCGCCGCGCCGCCGTCCGACGTGCCCAGATTGACGCTCTGGCCATGCTCGGGGAACATGTCGACATGGTTGGGATCGCCCGCTTTCTCCTGGAAGAAGCGCGCGACCGCCATCCGGCCATTGGCCTTTGCATATTTGACCAGGCCGGGGGCGATGACCTTGGCCGCAAAGCAGTCGACCATGCCGGCAGTCAGCCGCGCGACCGACTGGCCTAGCGCCACGAACACCTGCTCCACCGGGCCGCCGCCGTCATCGACCAACCGCGTATAAGCCATGGGCGCATCGACCGAAGCCGGCTCCCAGAGCAGGCCGTCCTTGCCCATTGCCGTCACGAGATCGCGGCCCGCCGTCACCGCGAAGGGCGAACCGGCCGGCAGTCGTTCAGGCCGGTCCCACATGTCGCCTGCCAGACGCTCGCGCCCCGTGCGCCGGTCATACCAGCGGGTCGGATCGCCATTCTCGGCACGCTCATGAACGACCACGCCATTCTTGATGGTGGTCGGTTCCGGGTTGCGACCGATGGTCAGCTCCTGAACGCCCATCCGGCCAAGATCATCGATCCAGACCAGGTCATCCACCAGCGACCAGACGCCGTTGCGACGGGTCAGGAAAGGCGCAAAGGCCGATGCGAAATCGGCCGACGCGATCGAGGCGACCAGCCCGGCGATGCTGGTCTGCGGCGCGCCGGGCTGGAGTGCGCTATCCGCCTTCACCCCCTGCCCGGAGGTCGCAAATGCCGTTGCCGGCTGCTGCGCTGCCGTGCCCAGGCCAGCGAGGATCGCGGCCTGCGCCGCGTGGCCCTGCTGCAAACTGGCAACGTCCGTGGTGCGGGCCTGCGTTTCGGCGGCAAGGCCGGTGCCCAGCGCCGCCACGCTGCCGCTCAGCGCGGGCAGATCGATGCCGGCATTGTCCGTCGCATCCTCGATCTCGATCGAGATGATGTCGGTCTCCTGGCCGTTCCCATAAACGCGGATATGCGGCAGGCCATAGACCGCCGTGGGCGGCACCGTGTAGGCCAGCGTGCCCGGTGCGCCTGCCTTGCCGATCAGGAAACTGGCCGTCACCACCCCGTCCGCCGCAATCGGCAGCAGGACATTGCCCAGACGGACATTGCTGACATTGTTCATGTTCGCGTTGAGGTTCTGCCAGCGCAGTTCGATCGCGTTGTTCGCCGGGTCGGCCGGGTCCGCGTTGCGGCGCAGGCGGAAGATCAGGCGATAGGTCCGCCCCGCATAGAGCGGGCGGGCGATGCGCGGCGCAATATCGACATAGCCGCCCGACGCATCGGTATCCTGCCCCCTGATGCGCAGCACGGAACCCACGCTGTCAACCTGCGCCAGCACGCCCGCCGTGATGGTGGCGCGGGTGACAGGATTGCCGGTCAACGCCGTCGAGAAGAGGGCGCGCGCGTCGCCCGCCCGATCGGGGTAGCGCGGCACCAGCGCATGCAACGGCTCGACCGCAGCTAGGCGGGTGTCGAGCGCCTGCTCGATGCCCTGGGCGCGCGTCGTCTCGGCCGATAGCTGGACGGTTGACGCCTTGCCCGCAAGCGCCGCCGCCGCTGCGGTGGAAATGGGCTTGTCCGCGTCAGCCGTATTGTCGACGGCCGGGAGTCCTACATCGCCCTTGCCCAGCGTCACCGCGCCCGTCTTGCCGGCGACGCTGGCCACGGTGTTGACCTGCGCCCCCGCTGCGACTCCGTCCAGCTTGGCCCGCTCGGCCGCCGTCATCCGCTTAAAGCCGGCGGCATCGGCCAGCTGCTCGATCGACGCGCCAGGCTGGAGCGCACTGTCCGCCTTCGCCCCCTGCGCCGCCGAAGCCTTGCCCGCCAGTCCGGCGGCCAGATCGGCCGGCTGGACGGCGCTATCCGCCTTCGCGCCCTGGGCGACTGTCGCCTTGCCGGCCAGCGCCGCCGCCGTTGCGGTGGAAATGGGCTTGTCCGCGTCGGCCGTATTGTCGACGGCCGGGAGTCCCACGTCGCCCTTGCCCAGCGTCACCGCGCCCGTCTTGCCGGCGACACTGGCGACCGTATTGGGCTGCGCGCCCGCAGCGATGCCCGCCAGCTTGGTCCGCTCGGCCGCCGTCATCCGCTTATAGTCGGCGGTCTCGGCCAGCTGCTCGATCGACGCGCCCGCCTGAAGCGCGCTGTCCGCCTTCGCCCCCTGCGCCGCACTGGCAAAGGCGTTGATGTTCTGACCCGCCGCGCTGCCCAGGGCAGGCTTGCCGTCAAGGTCGCCATAGGCCCCGCTGGTGGCCACCGCCGCCAGATCGGCCGGCTGCACGGCGCTGTCCGCCTTCGCGCCCTGGGCGATCGTCGCCTTACCGGCCAGCGCCGCCGCCGTTGCAGTCGAGATAGGCTTGTCGGCGTCGGCCGTATTGTCGACGGCGGGGAGTCCTACATCACCCTTGCCCAGCGTCACCGCGCCCGTCTTGCCGGCTACGCTCGCCACGGTGTTGACCTGCGCGCCCGCCGCGACTCCCGCCAGCTTGGTCCGCTCGGCCGCCGTCATCCGCTTATAGTCGGCGCTGTCCGCCAGCACCTCGACCGACGCGCCAGGCTGGAGCGCGCTGTCCGCTTTGGCCCCTTGCGCCGTCGATGCCTTGCCCGCCAGCCCGGCGGCCAGATCGGCCGGCTGCACGGCGCTGTCGGCCTTGCCGCCCTGCGCGGCCGTCGCAAATGCGGTGCTGTCCTGCGCCGCCGCCGTGCCCAGCGCGGGCTTGCCGTCGAGGTCGGCATAGGCCCCGCTGGTCGCGACCGCCGCCAGATCGCCCGGCTGGACGGCGGTGTCCGCCTTGTCGCCCTGGGCGGCGCTCGCATAGGCGTCGATGTCGCCCAGCGCCGCCGCCATTGCGGCCTTGTCTTCCGACGAAAGGGTTTCGATCGCCTTGCTCAACTTCAGTCTCCCAACGTGATGATCTGGCCGCCCAGCGTGAGCGGCTCGCCGCCCAGCGTGAGGGCCGGGATGGATTGCGGGACGAACAGCGGATCAGGCTCGATGGCCCAGTCCTCCATGCTCATCTGCCAGCTGGTCTGGGCGGCGTTGCGCCGCTCGAAAGCGCGCAGGCCAGTGAGCGCGCCATAGCGGATGCGGTTGCGCAGCCCCGCCGTTCTGGCCGGGTTCTCGACCACCAGCACGCACCGGCTTTCGCCCCGATCCAGCTGCATATCGTAAAGGGTTTCGGCTTCCGCCTCGGACAGGTCGCCCAGCGTCCAGGCAAAGGTGGCGTAGCGCGCGCCCTCGACCACGGCGACGCCGCCTGAAGGCAGGCGCGTGACGGTGCCGGTGTCGCGCACGCCGCGCCCCGATCCCCATTCCTTGTTCCAGCGCGGCTGGAAACCCTCGCCCACGATCAGCGCGCCGATCGCCAGCGGCGTCGCGCCTTCGGGCTGGGTGATGGAGAGGCGCAGATAGCGCACCAGCTGCTCCGCGCCGAACCAGAGCGCATGGCTCATGACGCGCCGCTTCCAGTCGCGTTCGGGCACCCGCAGCGCACCGGCCGGCTTGATGACGCGATCGGCATAGCCGGTCAGCCCGCCGCTGATCGTCCAGCTGGCGGCGTCCGCAGCCGAAAAGAGACAGCCCAGAAACACCGTGTCGATGATCCGCTCGACGCCCAGATCGATGTCGATCGTCGCGGCCGATCCGACCGCGCCGTCCAGCCAGATTTCGCGGGGATCGGGCGACAGCAGATTGGCCGCGCCCGTCCCGCGCGACACGGCAAGGGCGGCGATCGGCGTCGGGGCGGTGATGAGGATATTGGCCATGCCTACAGCCTCCTCAACACGGTGACGCGGCTGGTGCCGGCGGACCAGGCGTCTTCCGCGCCCAGCACGAACACATCCACGCCCGCGTCATAGCCCAGCTTGTTGCCGGTGATGGTGATGACCTGGCCGCGATAGGGTTCCCAGCGGCCCAGCAACAGATGCTGATCGACGGCCATCGGCCCGCCGCCACCCATGAAGGCCAGCTGCCGCGCGGCTTCCGCCTCCGCGTCCGCCCTGGTCGCGATCGTGGTTTGCCGTTCCTTGGTCAGGGCGCTATCGCCCCAGCGCGCGATCGCCGCGTTGTCGCTGGCCAGCGACCAGAGGCAATCGGCCATCAGCCATTGCGCATAGACCGGATCAACCGTGGTCATGCGTCACCCCCGATCCAGGCTTCGCCGCGCCAGCGCCCGACCAGCGTCACGCGGGCGCGCCCGGCCGGCGCTGCGACCATCCGGTCCTGCGCGATCGCGCCATCGGGCATCGACAGCCAGGCGTCGGTCGGACAGTCGATCGAGACGGCGTCGTCTGCCATGTCGGCCGCGATCGGCGCGTCCTCACGCGGCGCGAACGACCAGCCGTTCCACCAGTGGGTGGCGGGATCGATGCCGGCAGGCGCAGGGCGGCGATCCAGATTGTCCGGCGCAGCCAGGCCGCGCGCCGTCGTCACCATGACGATCGCGCCCGACGCGCGGTGGATGATGGCCCAGCGGCTCATTTGGACAGCCGCACGGGGATGACGATTCCCCGCTCCCATACCGGATGGCCGACGACATTCTTGGTCTGCACCGTGTAGCTGTTGGTCCCGTCAAGCGGCGCGGCGTCGAAGAACGGCACGGTGTAGGCGGTGTTGCCGCCGCCCTCGAACAGCAGATAGCTATGCTCGGAGGGGAGCAGGATCGTGCCGTCGCCCCGCCGCATGCGCAGCGACACGCGGTCATTGTCGCCGCCCGTCCGCGCGCCGACCACCGTCACCAGGAAGACCGCCGTGGTGTCGGTCGCGCCCTCGGGCCGGGTGAAGGTGGTCGCCAGCGCTACGCCGGCATAGGCGAAGTTGCGCCAGACATTATCGTCATCGGTGCCGACCGACGCCCCGAACAGATCGAGCAGCGCGAAGTTGGACTCCGTCACCGCATTGTCCACGATCGCGGCCGTGTTGACCTGATTTTCCGCGACGCCGCCGCCATCCGCGATCGTGCTGGACACATCGTCCGCGCTGATGTCGCCGACATTCGTGCCGGACGGCGCGCCCGATGTCGCCCCGGCCTCGGCCGGCTGAAGGTCCGAAATCGGCGTGCCGTCCAGATAGGCGACTTCGCTCGCCAGCACGATCGCGACCAGGTCGCCGCGCGCCATCCGCGACTCGTTGCGCCGATAGCCCAGGCGGCGCGTGGCCACCGGCCGGATCATCCGCTGCCGGATCACGTCCTGGCTGACGGCCGATGCGGCGCTTGCGCCCCATGCCCATGGGCGGATGATGATCGCGCCGGTCGGATCGAGCAGCCAGAGCAGGGAATTGCTGGCCATCAAATCGTCCAGCATCGCGGCAACCGTGGTGCTTTCATCCTTGGCGACCCAGCCGATCGGCGCGGGCCGCAGCGCGGCGGCGGCCGCGACCGTGCCGGCGGCGAAGGCGGGACCGCCCAGCGCCTGGACCAGGCGCTCCGCAATCTGCGCCGTGGTTTCCACATAGCCCGCGCCGATCTCGCCCTGCACATCGGCGTGCAGATCGCCCGATGGCTGCGTCCACCATTTGAGGCAGGCGATCGACGGGCAGACGACGCCGCCACCGGCCGGTGCGCTCGCGCCCTGGAGCGCGGCGAGCGTGGCCGCCGCCGTGCCCTGCCAGGCCAGTTCGGTCAGCGCTGCGGCCGGCGCGCCGCGATCGCGCACGGCGTTGATCGCCTGAAGCGGGCGCAGCGGATCGGCCAGCGCATAGACATTATTGGCCGGGTCGATCGGCTCGGCCTGAAGGTTCCACACCCGCCCCCAGACGCGGCGCTTGAGGATGCCATCCCAGGCTGCCGGGCCTTCCAGCCCGCCGGTGCCGGCATAGCGATCGGTGAGCAGCGGCTTCTTGATGTCGGCCGCCGGGTCCGCCAGCGCGATCGACATTTTGCCTTCGGCGCTCGCCATCTCCAGCACCTTGCCCGACGCCACGATCGGCGGCAGCGCGCCTTCCGGCCCGATCCGCACGGTGATGGCTGCATCGGGCCAGAAATGGCGGGACAGATCATCGACCGCCGCATGGCCATTGGGCGCGAAGGACAGGGTCATCGCCTGCGCCACGCCGCCGCCGCTAATCTCTTCCTCATAGTCGAGGCTGGCGATGATCGTCGGCAGCGCCTCGATCCCGGCGCGCCAGTGCGCACCCGCATAATGATAGGGCAGCGCCCCGCCGCCGCCGGCCAGGCGCACCGTCTGCGGCGCGCCGTCGCTCACGCTGCGCGGCTGGGCTTCGACCAGGATCAGCGGCCCGGCCATCAGCTGGTCCTCGCCAGCATCGCGGCGCTCAGCTGGGTTGCGGCCGATCCGCTGATCCGGCCCTGCGCCACCAGCGTTTCCATCAGCGCGATCAGCCTGGCGTTCTGGTCGTTATTTTCGTCCAGCGCCTGGTTGGTGGTCGCCAGCGCCGGGTCGCTGGTCGCCGTCGTGCTGGCGGCGGCCGCCGTGATCCGGGCATTGGCGTCCGCGATCGCCTTGCGCGCTTCGTCCAGGATCAGCGTGCGGTCGGCCGCATATTGGCCGGTCGATCCATAGGCGTCGTCGGACACGGTCGCGAACTGCTGGAGCAGGCTGGCCAGCGTATCGGCCGCGCCATCCTTGCCCGCCGCCAGATCGGCCTTGGCCTTGTCGATCTGTTCCAGGATCGCGTCGCGCTGCTCGATGGCGCTGCCCTCGAACATCGACCCATAGGTCATTTCATCGACCAGGCGCTGGAGGCTGCCGACCTGTTCTTCCAGCATCCGTTCGACCAGCGCCGCGCGGTCTTCCGCATTCTTCTTCTCGATCGCGACGACATCGAACCCATATTCGGTCGCGATGCGCAGCCGCTCCTTGGCCTGCGCCTCGAACGACTTGAACTGCTGCTCCAGCTCCGCGCCGATGCCGCCGACCAATATCTGGATTTCCTGCACCTTGAGCGCTTCTTCCAGCGCCTCGTTGATGTCGGTCGAAGATTTGAGCGCCTTTTCAACGGCCGCTGAAAGGCCCGTCACAGCGCCCTGGGAAACGGCAAGCTGGATCGCATAGCCGATCGCCCCGGCCTGATCGTCGTCAAACTCCTTCGCGCCCTTGGCGATCTTGAGCGACCCCGATCCGCTGCGCACGCGCCAATCGCCATGGCGCTGGCCGATGGTGACATCGAACGCGCCGATCGCGCCGCCCAGCATGTCGGCGATCTGCGAAAGCCCGTCCTGCACCGAAGAGGCTGCGCCCGATGCGGCCTCCTTGAACTTCTCGCTATTGCCCGACAGCGTCGCGTCGCCGTCCACGCTGGTGATGTTGGCCGCGCCCGTCTTGGTTTTCTTGAGCAGCCCGCCGATTGCCCCGCCCAGCAGGCCGCCCGCGATCGCGCCGATCGGCCCTGCAAACTGGCCCAGCGATCCCAGCGCCGACCCCAGCAGCTCCTTGCCCACCGCACCGCCGATCGCCCCGCCGATCGCGCCGCCCGTCTTGCTGCCGGTCAGCCCGCCCGCCGCATAGCCCAGGCCCGCATTCTTCAGCACCGTGCCGAACGTGCCCTTGGTGCCGAACACCTTGTCCAGCGACCCTTCCAGCTGCTTGCTTACCGACTTGCCGATGGCATCGGCGGCAGCGCCCTGGTTGCCGGCGCTGTTGCCGCCGGTCGACGGCGCGACCGCGCCATTCAGCATCGCCGCCATCGGGCCGGTGCCAAATAGCGTCGCCTCGATCGCTGCGGCAGCGATGCTTTCGGCCAGGCGGCCGATCACGTCGCTGGCCTTCTGCCCGCCCACCGCAATCGCGGTGAAGGCGTCGATCGCCGATCGCGCCAGCTGCTCCTTGGCCCGCTGCGCATCCTCGGTCGCCTGGCGCACGGCTTCGGTCGCTTCGCGTTCCCGCACCGCCGACGCGATCCGGGCTTCCGCTTCGGCCCGTTCCTCGGGCGACAGCGCCAGCAATTCCTTGCGGTATCCCAGCATGGCCCGCTGCACCGGATCGAGCGTGGCCAGCGCCGCCGTCTCGTCCTCGATCGACTGGACGATCTTGTCGATCGCGCCCGATGCGTCGATCGTGGCCTGCTCCTGCGCGGCCATGTCCTTGATGTCGCCCCAGGGCAGCGCCTTGCCCAGATAGGCGGCGCTCGCCTGCGCGCGATAATTTGCGGCGTCGTCGGCCGAAATCTTCTTCGCGCCTTCCAGCTTCGCGATGCGCTCCAGCTCATCGGCATAGTCCGACGCCGCCTTGCGCGCCGGATCATAGCGCCCGATCACGCCCTCCAGATCAGCCTGAAGCTTTTTCTGGGCCTCGGCCGCCGCGCGATCGGCGGCGCTGGCGGCGCTGCGGGTCGACGCCAGCGACTGACCGCTGGCATTGGCCTTGCCCTCCGACGCGGTCAGCGCATCGAGCGCGGCCTTCTTTTCCTTGTCGAGCGCGATCTTCTCGCGGGAATAGGCGAGTTCGCCCATTTGGCTGCGGTTGCGATCGAGGCGATCAAGGCTTTGGTCGTATGTCAAAGCGATGCGCGCGCGAGGATCAGTCGCGGCGGCTATGCCACGATCAACGAAGTACTGGCGGCCACCGGCAACAGCCTTGTTCGCTGCTGCAAGCGCCGTCTCCGCATCTTTCACCTGCGCTTTGAGGCGTTCGACCTCGCTTGCCGCAGCAGCAAAGCCCGGATCAATCATGTCACCGCGCGCCGTGACCTTCACATTCCCACGACGTTGCTCGGCCTCAACTGCGGCTGTTTCGAGCAAGGCTTTGCGCGCTTTGATGGTCTCAATCGCCAGCGTCCGCTTGGCTTCCGCATTGCGCAGAGTTTCGACGCGGGCGGTATATTGCGTTTGGGTTTCCCGCTCCAAAGCCTTGTTGAGCGCGTCGATCTGTTCGGTGAGAGAGGCGGCGGCATCCTCTTCTTCGCCCAGCGCCGACGCGCCATCCAGCGCTTCGGCGGCGAAACCCGACAGGAAGCCGATCACCAGCGGCAGCGCCAGCGACAGGCCGCCGGTCAATATGCCCTCGACCGCACCGGCAGACACGCCAAACGCGCCCATGGCGGCGGCGGCGGCGGTGCTGGCTTTGCTGATAGCGCCCTGCGCGGCCGACGACTCCAGCGCCCCCTTGGCCAGATCGCCCAGCTGATCCTCCAGCGCCCCGGCCAGGTCCGATGCGCCCTTGGCTGATCCGCCCACATCCGTGAGCGCGCCGTCTAGCCCGACCGCCTTGCCGACCGCGTCCGTGATGGCCCCGCCGATATTGCCCAGCACATCGTCCAGCGCGCCGCTGTCATTGGCAGCGTTGCGCGCGCTGGTGCCGATCTGCCCGATCGCCCCGGCCGCCGAAGCCGCCCGGTCTGCGGTTGTGCTGGCGCTGCTCCCCACATCGCCGATCGCGCCGTCCAGTGCGCCCATGTCGGCGGCCGCGTCCCGCGCGCTCGCCCCGGCCTTGTCGATCGCGGCCCCGGCCTCTGCGGCCGGCGCTGCGGTGTCCTTCGCCGTGGTGCCCAGCTTGTTGACAGCAGCGGTCAGCGCATCGACTTCCGTCTTTGCGACCGACGCATCGCCGGTGATGATCAGGGATGTCTTGAGGGCCACGGCGCTTACCCGCGATAGCCGTTAAGGGCAGCGCCGGCCGCGTTCTCCATCACGCGCAACCAGTCCCATTGGACGGGATTGAGCTTGATGCGGGCCTGCTTCAGCCCCGCGCGGACACGGCTATAGTCCAGCCCCTGGAAATACATCTGGCCGGACGCCATGGGGATCACGTCCCACTGGTTGCTGATCGCAAGAAAGGCCGTGACGATTGGCATATTCTGGGGCCAGACCGGGAATCCCGGCTCCTCTGTCTTCAGATCATCGATCAGTTCAGCGGGGATTCCCCAGCCTTCCGCATCGGCGGCTGCTTCGGTCAGGTCGGGTTGCCCGCCGCCCGCCCAGTGGCGCGCGGCGGCTTTCAGTTTCCCGACTGGGCACCGGACACCGCTTCGAAATAGGCCCGCACCAGCGCCTTGCGGACGTAGAGCTGGCCGAACAGCAGGTCGCGCACACTGTCGTTCCAGGACACGGGCTGGTCTTTTTCATCGACCAGATCGGACAGGCTATCGACCGCGCGCCGCAGGAAGTCGGTCGATCCGGGGCCGCTCGACAGGTCATATTCGCCGATCTCATCGGTCGGCACGACGTTGAAGGTCGCGTCAAAATCCTGCGTTTCAAAGCCGCCGTTGACCGGCACCTGGACCTTGACCTTGTGGGTGAACTGCGGATTTTTGGTGACAACGAATTTGGCCATGGGGAGTCCTCTTTGCTGATGGTCGGATGCGGTTCGTCTCGGCCGCATGCCGTTTGTTCCGACTCCCCAGTCCGCCGGCCCGGACGCCAGCTTATGGGTTTCGACGCCTCACAGCGGACGCCGTCATCGGTCAGAATTTACGTGATGGTGATCTTCCATTGATCGTCGCCCAGCGTGGGCAGCGGCGTGAAGGTCAGCGGCCATTCCTCGATCTTCTGGTTTTCCTGGCCGCCGCCAAAGCGGGACTGGACGCACGCGCCGGTATCGATCCTGACCTTGCGGCCGACGATCGTGCCATGCTCGATGATGATCGGGACGCGCGGCGCATCGGCGGTTTCAGAGCCGGCGCGGGCGACGGGGTTGTAAGTGCTGACCGGCACCGCTTCGACCGTCACGGTCAGCTGCTCGGCCTTGTCCACGATCAGCACCCGTTCCTGGTTGAACAGCATGCGCGGCTGCACTTCGCAGCCCAGGTTCAGCGAATAGTCGCGGGCGACGAAGGAAATGCCGTCGATCGTGTAGACCGGCGTGGTCGCCTTGGCCGCGACCTGCGGCTTTTGCCACTTGCTAAGGTCCACGACCGGGCGCGCCGCAACCGTGGGCACGGTGAACAGGCCGGTGATGGTGACGCGGCAGACCGGGATGCCCTGCGCGTTGATCGTGATCACGCCGGTCGATCGGCCGCCCAGCATCACATAGCGGTTGGTGCCGATCATGAAATAGGCGGCCACGCTCTCATGGCCTTCCGTCACCGGCGCATATTCGACCTTGTTGCCCGGCGTCACGACCTCGGCCACGCCGCAGGACCGCAGCAGCGGCGACCAGGCCGGGGCGACGCCCAGCTGGCCGCTGCCCACCAGTTCGAAGTCGCCGGTCAGCACGCAATAGAGGCCCACGGGCAGGCTTTCCTGCGCGCCCATATAGGGGGTCTCAAGGTTGCGACTTACGTCCTGGCCTTCCATCGGCTGGAACTGGACGTTGGTCAGCAGCATCGCGTTCGACGCGCCCGTGGGCGTGGGATCGATGCCATAGGCATTGAGCGGCTCGGCCTTCACGAGGATGATCTTGCTGCGCCATTTGATCGGTTCGGCCATGCTTACGCCTCCTGCCTTACAAGCTTGCCATCGACGCACACGAAGCTGCCGCCCGACAGCGGGCGCTCATTGCCCTGGGCATCCGTGCCAACGATGGGTTGGGGAATCGCAGGGGCGTCATGCGCCTGCGCCGGTGTGTGGTCGGCCTTTCCAGCGGCCGTTGATCCGTCCTTCAAAGCCATTTCAAATCCTCAATTGGTCATCCAGAGCGAAGTCGATCTGGTAGGTGAGCAGTCCGCCCGACAGGCTGATCAGCTCGCCCCGCGCCAGGCGGAACACGCCGACCGTCTCACCCTCCAGCCAGTCCGATTGCGGTGCCCAGCCGACGATCGCGCGGATCACGTCGTTGCGCAGCGGGGTCAGCTGATCGGCCAGCTTGCCCCCCGTCGCGTCGCCCGCCGCCCGCAGGAACAGCACGACGCCCAGCGTTTCGGCGATCTCCTGGACGAACAGGCCCGACATGGCGGTGACGGCCGATCCGCGAATCCCCAGCGGCAGCACGAAGGCGGCCGGGCAGACTTGCGGCGCGAGATTGCGGGCCATCAGCTCGGACAGGCTTGCGCCTGGCTGGATGCGCCCGGCGAGCGCCGCGATCGTGTCCAGCCGGTCCTTTACCGCCTCAAACATCAGATGAACCCGCGCAGGCTTTCAGGGGTCAGCGGCCGTTCCCGGTCGATGAACTGCACGCCCTGCGCGCCCGATGCCGCCGGCTCGATCCCGGCCGCTTCCAGCTTCACCGACCCGTCCGCGATCTTGTCCAGCGTCTTCAGCGCCAGCTCATAATCCTTCACGATCTTGTCGTTGGGCGACCAGACATGGATTTTGTAGAACGCGATCGCCAAGGCGATGTCGGTCACTTCGGAAGGCACCGGATCGAGCGGAAGGCGGTAGCGGACCCCGACGCGGCCGTTGATGACCGCGTCGGTGTTCGCCAGTTCCTGGTCGACCGTGGCCGTGTCGATCTGCCCGGTCGGCACTTCGCCCCGATCGGTCAGCTCGATCAGCGTCCGCTCGCCGAACCGTTTCACCAGCATGGCGAGCGTGGCGTAGCTCATTCGGGCTTCTCGTCACCGGGAAGGCGGACGCGGGAGGGCTGGAACACGGCGCGGTTGAGCGCCATGAAGCCCTGCTCCAGCTGCGTCTGCGCGATCGACAGCCAGCGCTGATCATATTGCGGCGAAGGGCCGCGATCGCGCATCACGTCGATATGGCGCAGCAACTGCTCCTCGACCGCCTTGAAGTGATTGACCAGGTCAATATTGTCCTGGCTCTGCGGGCGGTAGCCGGAGACCGGCAGGCCCTCAGCCTTCTGCATCGATCGCCTCCGGCAAGCCGTCGCCCCATTCGCCGCTGAAGACGCTGGCGGCCTTCAGGGTGGCGAACTCGGTTTCGGTGACAAAGGCGGGCGCTTCGCTGCCCGGCGCAAATGCCTCCCCGTCATGCTGGAGGTCCATCAGGACATGATGACCGCGACGCTCAGCGCGATCGGCTTGCGTGGCGGCGGCCTTGGCCGCCGTTGCCGTGGGTGCCTTTGCCATGATCAGGCCACCGCATTCTGGATGAAGTAGCCCACATCCTTGGCGATGATCTCTTCCTTGACCCGCTCGCCCGAACGGATGCGAACACCGCCTTCCAGGCCGATGTCCTTGTCCTCGATACGGCCGGCGATGCGCGAGCCATATTGGGCGGTCAGGCCATAGGTGATGCCGCCGGCTTCAGGCGTGGCGATCGGGTTCACATGGAGCAAGCTGATATGCTTGCCCCAGGCGCGCGACAGGGCGGCGGCCTGACCGGGCTTGGCGGTATTGTACCAGCTGTCGCCGACAATCCATTCCGTAATGCCTTCGTCGCGGAACAGTTCGGTCCACTGGGCCAGGGTGATGATGCCGCTGCTGGTGACATTGCCCTTCACCGCATTGACCACATCGGGATGCTTGTTGACCACGCTCCAGACCGCACGGCCCATCACCCCGATATTGGGGCGGAACACCAGCGTGGAGTCGCAGCCGCGCGAGACCACACCGATCGGGTCGCTATTGACGGTGTCGGAAAGCTGGCTGGTCCCCGACAGCGTAACCTTGCGCCCGACCGAATAATTATTGGCGTTCTGGATCATGCCGGCGACGCGCACTTCGCGCTGGTTCAGCATCGCGTCGGTCAGCATCATCGTCGCATGACCTTCGGGGTCGAAGTGCGATGTGCCGGCCGCGCGCGCCTTTTCGGCCGCGTCGATGTCGCTATAGGGGATCGGCGCGTCCAGGCCATAATCCTTGACGGCGCTGGTCCGCTCGATGCCGCCGAACTCCAGCTGCTGGACGCGGCCCTTGCGACCGACTTCCGCGTCCGGGACGTTGAAGCCTTCCTCAAGCGGATATTCGGTCCACTTGAATTTCTCGGCCGTCACGTCGCTGCGCGGCAGCACCTTGTCGGCGACATAGTTGACGCTCGGGTTCATGTACCCGATCGCGATGGCCGTAAGGCCGGCGTCTGTTACGAATGGACGATCCATGAAGTCTCTTCCTCAGTAGCGGGAGTGGGCGGCGAAATAGTCGATGATGTCGTCGGCGACGCCGGGCTGTTCAGCGCGACCGATGACGCCGTCGCCGGCCGTGGTGGTGGCGATGGCCTTGCCGTTGGCATCGCTGGTCAGCCAGTCGCCGGCATTGACCGTGCCGCCCAGCTGGACGGGGTTGAGGCCGGAACGGTGCACGTCCACCATCTCGCCCGCCGCGCTGGCGCCGACCTTGCCGGTGGTGCCGATGATTGCCTGGGCCGCCGCCGAAGCGACATTGACCGCAGAACTATTGGCCGCGTCGGAGAAGCGGACGATGCGATAGGCGGCGATCGCCGCAGCCGCCCGATAGGAGCGGATAAAACCGGTGATCATTTGTGCTTACCCTCCTGGACCGCGCGCACGGCGGCGGCGATGCTGATGGTGTGGCCCGCTTCCGCCTGCTTTTTCTGGTAGGTGGCGGCATGCATGGCGATCTGCGTCGGATCTTCGGCGGCGTCCGCCTCGACCGCGCCGGGCGTGATCCCCAGCTGCGCGCCGGCCTTCAGGACCGGCATGCCGTTGATCAGCTTTTCCGCCCGCGTCGGGTTCTCCTGGTGCATCGCGATATATTCATCGCGCACCGGCTTCAGGCCGACCCGGCCGGCGGCGATCGCGCCGTCGACAAAGGCGGTCGCCGCCTTCTTGGCATTGTCGCCGCGCAGATCGTTGAGCGCGGTGGTGAGCGTGCCGACCTCGGACTGGAGCGCAACGATGCGCGCATCCGCCCCTTCACCGGCCTTGAGCTTCTGCACGCCGGTGACGACGCTGGCGGCGTCGGCGGTGGCGGTCAGGCCGATCGCGGTCGCGATCGAACCGATGGCGGACTGGAGCGCCGTCATTTCGGCGTCCGGTTTCGCCTCCAGCTTCGCCTTGATCGCGTCCATGATGGCCGCGTCGTCGGCGTCGCTGCCCAGGCCCAGGGCCTCAAGCAGCTTTGCACGAAAATCCATATGCGTGTCGCCTTCCTGCTGATGAAGGGTCTTGAGACCCGTAAAATTGGGGGCATTGACCAGACTGGCCCGAAGGATTTGGGTGATGGTGCCGTCCGCGCGGTGCGCGATGACCGGCGAAATGCCGCGATATTCTTTCCAGATGCGCCGCTCGATCGCGGCCGGGGTCCATTCCGGCTTGCCCCAGATGCCATCCTCGCGCTGCTGAAGGTCGATGATCCAGGCGCGGGCCGGGGCTTCTTCGCCGCGCGGCGCAGCCAGATCAGTGGAATGACATTCGTCCAGGACGAACTTGCCGGGGCGGATCGAGGCCGCCATCAGCGCGACAAGGTCCGACGCGCGATAAGGGCCACGCCCGTCTTCGGTGAGGATTTCACCGACCGGGCAAAGATGCAGCCATTCGGGGGCCTCATCGCTGGGCGCGATGGACACCGAACAAAGGGCAATCTGGGGGAGCGGCTTCGACATGCCGCATTTCTGCCTGCGCCGGACAGGCCGAACCATGACCGCCGACGCGGCCATGATCCTTGCATATGATGGGAGAGGCGCTCGTTACGGGCGCGGCGGCAACTTGCCACCGGACTCCCGCAAAATCAATCGACGCGGGCTAGCCGTTAAAACCGTTGGCCAGGAAGGCTTGTTCCAGATGCTCGTCGGCAATGTCGATGATGTTGGCCTCGTCTTCTTCCGACAGGCCCAGCCAGGGACGGGCCGGGATGTCGCCCCAGGGAATGGGGCCGCCGCGTGGCGACTTTCCGAACGCGCCCTGTTTCGCGCCATCCTGCATCACCGCCGAATATTCCAGCGCTGAGCCGATCTCCACGCTCTGGGCGTCCGCATAGTGGGCGATCTCGCTCGACAGGCGCTTGGACGGGCCGATCAGCGGATCGGGCCGATCGCCATCGCCGCGCGCCTTGTAGCGGTCGATCGTCGCCTGCTTCTTGGGCGTCCAGGCCGTGCCGTCCGGCGCGATCCCCTGCTTGAACCGTTGCTTGGTCGCTTCCACGACATATTCGCCAATATCCTGGTGGATCGGCGTCATGTCGGACAGGCGGCGCGACACTTCGCCAAGCCCCTGCGCCACCAGCTGATATTTGAAATCGACCTTTATCATCGCTATATGATCCCTGTCCCGGCCGCATCTACCTGCGGGCAAATACCCCGAAACGTCTGGACGTAGTGGGGAGGCGGCCGGGAAACCTCATTTACGAACAAAGAAACTCAGCAGCGTGAAGGTGCGCCGCTTCGCCCAATATTCCCAGCGCGTGACATAAATTTCCCCGCCTATCTTCAGCACGATTTCGAAGACCGGCAAGCGCCGACTGGCCGACCGGCCCACCATCCGCATTTTGCTGCCATGCTGGATGATCTGGGGAAGCCGGGCAAAGTCGTCGGGCGTTACATCACGCTGCCATTCGTCGGCCTCAACGCCATGGCGGTTCTTCACATGCTGGATTTCATCGGGAGACAATGAGAAATCGAAGAGGGAGGCATCGACGTCCAGCGCCTCGCGCACCGCAGCAGCCTGCACACTCTTGACCAGCCCCAAGGTGCGCCCCGGTTCTGGCTTGGGCCGGCCATCCCATATGCGCTGCGCTGCGCGCCGCGCATCGTCGGCAACCGACGGCAGGGATCGATAGCTTTCCGCCAGCGCGTCGCGCATTGCTTCCGGCACGCCCTCCATGAAACCCTTGCCGATCCGATAGTCCCAGTTGCGGATTTTCTCGGCGCTGGCCTTGACGATCGGCGCGACGCTTGCGCCAGGCGCATAGTCCCAGTTGCGGCCAGCACCGAACGGCGCGCCCGTCTTTGGGTTGATCCGGTCCCAGCCATCGGGGAGTTTCTTGTCCGGGTCGCCGCCCAGCCGCTTGGCCGCGCGGGCGCTGCGCGCGCCCACGACATAGCAGCTGCATCCCCAGTCAGACGGCGGAAAGAAGATTTGCCAAAAGGGATGGTCGGGCGGCAGGCATAGCCCGTCGAATACATGCAGATGCTCGTGCCGGGGGTCTTTCGAACCGCCGTGCCGATAGACCCATAACTCGAAATTGCCCGCCACCAACTGGGCGTAGCGCCCGGCCGAATAGCTGGTCGACGCATTGGTCCGGTAGATGGTCCGCGTGCGCCAGGCTTCGCCGCCCACGCTCCCTTCGCCCGTCCAGCCATGCCAGCCATGGCGCGCGACGATCGCGTTAAAGTCCTTGCGGAAGGCGTCGAGACTCTTGCCCTCTGCGATGGTCCGGTCGACGGCGACGGCCAGATCGTTCAGCAGATCGGCCTTTTGCGCGCCGGCCACCATGAAGCCGGTGTCATGCTGCTCGCGCTCCAGATCGTCCCAGAATTGCGTCGGCACAAGATTGCCGAGCTTGCCGCGAAAGAAGGCGACCTGTTCGGTGAAGGGGCGGCGCAACACGCCCGACATGGCGCTGGCCTGCGCTGGCATCAATCGCCCTCGATGTCGAAGCGCCCGGCCGCATGCGCCGCGACCAGGCCATCGCCGATCTTGTCGGCCATGCGCGCGATCGGCAGGTCGCCATAGGCCGCGCGCAGCATTTCCCCGAACTCGCCCAGGTCGCTGGCCGCCGCCAGCATCGCCTCGATCTGCTCCAGCAATTCGGCCATGTCCGGCTGCGTCTCGCTGTTGAGGCGGTCGCCGATCGCGTCGGCCGGCTTCACCGCAGGCCGGGCGTTTGCCGCCTGAAGCGCCTGGATCAAGCGCTGGCTGGGCAGATCGATGCGGCCGCCATCCATCGCCGGCTGCGATGCGGATGGCGCGTGCAGCAGCTCGGCCGTCTTGTCGGGGTCGGACAGGCCCAGCTTGTCGCGGACCTCGCTGGCCTGGACGCGCATGCCCATCGGCACCAGCGTCTGAAGCGCGCTCATCAGCCCTTTGATGTCTTCCTGCTTGGGACGCGCAATGCGAATGCGCGGATAGGCTTGCTGCGGCCCATATTCCAGATCGACCCACGGGCGGACCAGGTCGCGGTTGAGCGAGGCGGCCAGCCCTTTGCAATCGGCCGTCTCGATGTCCTCGCGAATCCCGTCATGAACCTTGTTCCCGCCATCGCCCAGGCCGCCCTGTTTGCCGTCGGTTGTGCCGGTCTGGCCCAGCACCGCCTTGCTCATCTGCCGGTCCAGCCAGTCGGAGCGCTTCTCGTACAGGTCGCTGCCCGGCCCGACATTCTTGCTCTCGATGAAGGCGATCTCCATGCCTTCAGGCACGATCGCCGCGCAGTCGCCCGCGATATTGGCGACGGCGCGGAACAGGGTCGCCTTGTCTTCATCGCTCGCCCCGGCCCGGAACTTGCCGATGCGAACAGGCTGGCCATAGGTTTGCGTGAAGATCGCCCAGTCGCGTTGCGTGAACGCCTTGAACATCCACGCCCAGGCCGCGATCCGCGCCAGGCCCGATCGAACCGGCAGGCCCGACTTCGCCTTGACCGTATGGCGGATGAACTTGAACGGCGGCAGCGGGCTATCCATGCCCCGGCCGGTCTCGCCGCCGCGCAGCATCGGCGTGCGCCCGTCGCGCGGGTCATAGGAAAACCAGCGCGGATCGCGCCATTCCAGCCGCAGCGGTTGCCACTGGCCCGCGCTCTGGTCCCAGATGATTTCGGTAAAGCTGTCGCCTTTGCCGACCGCGTCGAGGATGTCGAAGGTTTCGTCGGCCAGTTCGTCACGATCGATCCAGCGGCGGATCATGTCGGCGATCGCCACGTCCTGGGCGCTGTCGCTGGCGGCGTCCACCGTGGCGTCGATCTGCGCGACCTGGCGCTTGCGCGTGCCCAGGATGCCGACATAGTGAAGGTCGCGTTCCTCGATCTGTTCGGCCAGCTCGAAATAGTGGAGCGGACTGCCCATGTCCGCGCCGCGCAGGATGTTCGCCAGCCGCACGGGCGTCATGCCATCCGCCGGATAACCGCTGATCGGCGATCGCACGCTGCCCACCATCGGGCCGGCGACTTCGCTGGTCATGATCTCCTTGCGCAGCGGTTGCCCGCGATGATCCACCAAGCCGGTCATGCCCGTCGCTCCAACATCGATTTCAAAGGGTTTAAAAGGGGGGCTACAGCGCCAACAGCGCGTTGGACCGCCCATCGTGCCATTGCAGCGCTGTTGGCGCTCCTTGGGCTTCTACGGGCGCGGTTCATGGGAAGCCGCGATAGCGGGTGCCAAGCGGCGGCCGCCACCATCCCCGCGCCGCTTCATCGGCCTGGCCGAAGATGCCGTGCGCGTCCTCGCCGCCGTCCAGGGCGCTGCGCACCACCGGCACCGGCTGATAGCCATATTCGATCGCGCCCTGGCGTGATGCGTACCAGGCAAGGATGCCCGCGATGCCGGCGTCGCCGTGGCGGTCGAACCCGTCGCCGCCCTTGTACCGGAAGTTTTCGGGCACGCGGATGATGCCATCGACATATTGCAGCGCCTGGTGATCGCGGATGATGTCGTCATCACCTGCGACGACGATCGACCCGTCCGCGAACGCCTCGACATAGGGCAGCGAATTTGCGCCATACCAGCCGGCATTGAGCTTCACTTCGCTGACACGCGCGCCCCATTTCTGGCAGGCGACTTCGGCCAGATATGCGCCGTTGCCGGTGGCGTCGAACGCGGCATGGCCAAAACGGGGCAGCGCGTCCCCGATGTAGAAGACGACATCGCGTTGGGTTTCGAAAGGCACGTTGCGAAGCTCGATCACCAGCTTGCCGCGCCGGACCATGTCCTGGCCCAGCTCGTTGATCATGATGACCGACCCGTCGCCGCTGCGCGCGAAGTCCTGCCCAAAGTCATGGCGGCGATCGGGATCGAGCTTGTCCAGGTGCGGCCGCAGCTTGTCGCGCAGCCATTCTTCCACGATGCGCTTGCGCTCTGCGGCCGGCGCATTCTTGAACGCATCGGGCAGCGCCCAGCGCAGGACGGGGATCGAACGATCGCTGGCATTCTCGATCATGACGCGGGTCAGAGCGGAGCCGACCGCGTCGGACGGGATGGCGTCCAGCTCCTGCTGCATCTGCGCCGTGCGGACGCCATAGGCCCCACGGATCAGCGCTTCCCATTTGTCCTGCGCCTCTTGCGTCCATTCCTTGCCGCGCGTCAGGCAAACGCGCTTGTACAGGCCATTTTCAACGGCCTTTGAAAAGGGGATGAAATGGAGGCTGTAGGGGACCTTGCCCGCCTTGGCTTCGCGGATCAGTTCGTTGAACGGGTTCAGCACGCCGTTATGCGTGCTGATGATCCTGATCTTGCCGCCCCAGATCAGCAGCGCGTTGACCGCGTCCAGGACTTGCCGGACATCCTTGTGGAATGCCGCCTCATCAATGACGACGATTCCCTGAAGGCCGCGAATATTCTCCGGCCGCGACGACAGCGCCTCGACCCGGAAGCCCGATGCAAACTTGACGCGATAGGCGCTGATGAATTTGGAGGTGCCGTCGTCGAGCTGATCCTCGAACAGGAACTCCTCGACCTCGACCAGCTCTTTCGCGACGATCTTCGCGAAATGGGCGACATAGCCGATGAACTCGCGGCCCTTGTCCTTGGTGTCGCCGATGTAGAAGACATTGTCGCCACCCGCCGCGCGAGACGACGACGCGATGATCGTGTCGTCCAGCGCCTCGGCATAGGTGATGCCGGTGCGGCGGCCCTTCTCCCCCAGCTTCAGGTCGGACTGATCCTCCAGCCACTCCTTCTGGTGGTCCATGAGGATGCCGGCCGCCAACGGATCATGATCGGCGGGAAGCTCGAAGCCGCGCGGCAGTTCCGGCGGCAGCTTGTCGATCTCGCGCGACAGCACCGGCGCGACCGGCGCGACCTTGGGCATAGGCTGCGCCGCGCCCGCCAGTGCGGTCGCCATGGCGACGCCGGCCGCGAGAAGGGATTTACCCTTGGGCGGGATCATGAGCGGAACGTCCAGTCAGTTTTGCCGCACCGCGTGCATTCAAACTCGATAAAGGCGGGCTGATCAAAAATCGGTGTCGATGGCAGGGCGCGCACCGACCTGCGACGCCAGGCATGAATGCCGATGCGGCAGAGCAGTCGGCCAATCATGCCACCGCCCGTTCGACCGATTGACGCGCTCATATCCGCAGCCCCAGAACATCGCGCCTGATCTGCGCCGCACGCTCGGCCGACAGCCCGGCTTCGGCCGCGACCTTCTCGGCCTTGTCCGCCGCCTTCTCGATCTGGGCGGCCGCGCGCTCTTCCAGCTTCTTGCGCAGTTCGTTGGACGCCTTCTGGGCCGACACGACGGAAGTCAGGGCACGCGCCATCTCCATCACCGACTTGCTGTCGACCTGGCCCTTTTCCAGATTTTCATAGATCGCGACCTTGATCATCTCGGCCACGGCGACCGTCACCTGGTCAGCGCCATCGGTGCCAAGGTCCGCGACGATCTCCGACGTGATGTGGCGCACTTCGTCCAGCTTGCGGAACTGGATCGACTTGCGCACCGCCCACCGGCTGAACGCCGACTTGCTGACACCCGCGATTCCCCGATCGGCCAGCCGCTTGTTGAACTCGACCACGATCGCGGTCTGCGGCATCGATCGGTTGCGCAATTCCTCGATCGCCCAGGCCAGGTCGACATCGGCTTCCTCGGGCAGCTTGTCGAGGGTCGACAGCCAGCCGCGCCCCTGGCGGCGATCGGCATCTTCCGCGCTCATGCCAGCAACTCCTGGCGCGTCGATCCCACCGCATGGTTCAGTTCGACCTTGCGCCCTGCGTCCCAGCCGCGATCCCGGTCATTCTCCGCCACGCCCCCACTAGCGGCAGTGCTTCGGGGGGAAAGAGCCACGGTCTTGAAGCGATGCGCGATGTAGGCACGGACGATGTCGCTCATTTCTGCCTGAGGGTAGAGCGCCGCGATCTTGTGATGAACGGCAATAACCCAGCCTTCGCAATAGGCATCGGCCCGTGCGGTCTTGCGGCGCGCAGTCTTCACCCGCTTCAGCGCAGTGGCCATGTAGGCGGTGCGGGCGCGCTTGAGTTGCCGATACAACGTACCGAAAGCATAGGAGGCGATTTCAGGATTGGGCGACAGGCCGACGAAGGCCCAGCCACTATCGCCGCAGGAAATAGCCGTCGTCGGGATCGCGCGCGCGACTGTCGTCGCCAGCAGCGTTTCCCATTGCGTCGGCGTCCACGCTCCGCTCCCCTTGACGCGCGATTCCCCGGCGTCGATCAGATCAACGTCGGCCTGGTCGAGGCCATATTGGTCCATCAACCGACGTACCGTAGCGAGCGCGGCAGCGGCCTCATGCTCGTTGGCCGATTTCGACATGGCCAGGCACTTGCGGATTTTGGCCAGCAGTTCTTGCCTGGTCATGAAGCCTCCGGGCGGATGTTGGAAGACTGGCGCAGAGTGAACCGGCCATCGGGACAGATGCGCAGATCGGCGCGCCAGCCATGCGCGAAGCGGGCAACGACGCGGCGCGGTTGGCCAGCCTTGTCGAGGTAGCCATAGACCGTCTCTGGCTCGCCTTCGGGCAGCGTCACCCCCGCGCGAACCAGCAGAGACAGGGCCTTGTCCGGCAGAAAGATGACCTTGCGCAGTCCCCGGCGCTTGCGCTGCTTAGGCATCGTCGGACGGACGGGTGACGCCTTCGATCCGCTCGCGGCGTTCGACATGGTTGCGGCCCAGCGTCCTGATCTGCGCGATCATGACGGTGCCGGCTTCCGTGATGCGGACGGCCTCCAGTTCGGCGAGCTTGCGCAACTGGGTGCGCACCCACTCGCGCGACCGGGTGATGGCGAAGGTTTCCAGAACCCGCATCAACGACACTTCGTTGAGCCGGCCGTCGACCTGCATGGCCAGTTCCTTCAGGATCACCAGGCGGCCGTCTTCAGCGGTCTTGTCCTCGTAGCTCATGCTTTCTCTCGCAGATAATCGTCCATGCGGCGGACGTTGTGGGACATGTTGGAAATCTCGCTGTCCTGGCGGCCGACCATGCCCAGCACCTGCTCCATCTTGAGCGCGAGCGTGCCCATGTCGTCCTTGGTCGGC
Source organism: Sphingobium rhizovicinum (assembly GCF_042647625.1). NCBI lineage: Bacteria > Pseudomonadati > Pseudomonadota > Alphaproteobacteria > Sphingomonadales > Sphingobiaceae > Sphingobium > Sphingobium rhizovicinum. The sequence continues at coordinate 2,959,805 of NZ_JBHRVU010000004.1, forward strand.
AGATGCTTCAGCCGCTCTTCCAGCGTGATCTGCTTGTCCTCGACATGGTCGAGGCGCGTTTCCAGCTTCTGGACCTTGTCGGCCGCAGCGCTCTGGCTCTTGGCGTGCCAGGTCCAGATGAAGTTCGCGATGCTGACCAAGATGGCTAACATGGGGAAAATCCCGGCTCCGTTACTCACAATTTCCCCCGCTTCATCAGGACTTGAAAACATTGTTGAAGGCCCTTCAGGGGCGATTGACGGCGATCGACGCGGCCCGCTTCCAGGCGTCGATCAGATGCTCCAGCCGAACCGTATTTTCCGTCACGGCGTCGATGTCGGCCCCATCCACGACGGCCGCGTCACCGGGCCGCAAAGCTCCGGTGGACAGGGCGGGAAGGCCGGACATTCCCGCGCCGCCGCCACAACCGGCACCGCCGGCTGCACCCGCTCCGCTGCCCTGGCGCAGGCGCTCAGCGACAAGAGCGCGAGCAGCGGCCAGATCGGTCTGATAATCATGCGTCACCTCCGACAGGGTGGCGGTCCATTCGTCCTGGACGCGCCGGATATTGTCCTGATCGAGCCGGGCCGCCTCGATCCGCGCAGCGCGCACCAGCGCGACCAGCTTGCTCATCTCGGCTTTCTGCTCGACAAATTTGCCGTGCCAGGCGGCGGCCTGGACGCGGCGGTCCTCAGCCAGGTCGCGGGCCATGCCCAGCATCACCCACAGCCACAGCGACAGCAGGATCAGCGCAGCGATCAGCAGCCGGATCGGCCGTTCGGCCAGCCACCGGATCGTCTGCGCGATCAGCTCGATCGCGAGCGAGGGCACGAAGCGAAGCCACTGGAGCGCGGTCATGCCGCCCGCCTTTGCCGACGATGGCGGCGGCGGGTGCGGCGGCTGACATGCAGCCGATTGGCCTTGACCTTGCGCCGGGCCTGCTCGCCCTTGCTGCGCTTCACGCCATAGCCCGATGCGACCAGCGCGGCGCGGCGCGCGCGTTTGCGGGCATTGGCAGGGGGCGCTTCCACCGGGCCGATCGGAACAACCTGACACCGGCAGTTCGATGATGCCATGGCCGGCATCGCCATCGCGGCATGGCCAGTCCCGCCAGGATATTGAACGCGCGCCTCATGCCGCCACCTTCACGGTCAGCGTGCGCTCTGGCGGCAACAGGGTGAAGCAGGCGCGCATTTCGTCATTGCGGCGGTTGACCAGGCCGGTGATGACGACACCGCCAGCCTTGTTCCACAGGGCGAAGGCGTTGCATGCGGCGTACCAGTCGCCGACCTTGAACTGGCGGGCCATGGTCGAACCGCAATAGCCCTTCACCCCGATATTATAGGCGACGCTGATCGCGGCCCCCAGCTGGTAGACGGCGCTGGCGATCTGCGGCGTGCAGGCCAACACGCCCTTGCCGAAATCGCCGGTGATGGCGGTGCGCAGGAAGGTGCGGCACTGGGCCAGCGTATAGCGCTTCATCGCCACCCGCGTTTCGCCGGTGCAGACGGTCCAGACGCCGACAATATCCTTGTAGGGAACCAGCCTCGGCCCCGCTGCGCCATCCTCCCATTTCTGGATCAGGCCGGCGGCGACCTCGGCGGCCGGATCGCTGACCGCGACCATGGGCGCGGCGACCAGCGCTGCGCCTGCGGCCGCGCCGATGAAGGCGGAACTGGTCCGGTCAGCCATGGCCGGGAACCAGTTGACGGAAGGGGAGGTTTTGCGCTTTGTCCATGCCCGCATAAGCGGCCATTGACAGCTTTCAATCCATGGCCGCGTCGGCGGTCGTCACCTCAGAAAAACGAAAGTTGGCGGTCCTTGTCGCTACCCTTTTCGGGCAGGCTATGCATGCGCGCGAACAGGCTGTTGACGCCCGTTTCCGTCATGCCGAGCTTCGTAGCGATCTCGCCATTGCTCAATCCGGCGGCGCGATGATGCCGGGCGCGAAGGCCGCGAGCAAGAGGGACGCGCAGATAGTCAGGGGATTTACGATCGGACAGCTTTTGCGCGGCTGTCATGCCGACAGCCTTAGCGATCTCGCCATCGGCGTCGATCTTGCGTGGGACATAGAGGCGGCGACCACCGAAATTCTCGGCGAGCGCAATGAATGCGCGCTCGCCAAGCAAGGCCACCAGTTCGGCGACCAGATGTTCGGAGGTCACACGCCGGCTCACCGGGCGAACAGCCCGAATAGCAGGCCGAGCAGGAAGGCGCACAGCACCATCCGCGTCGAATGGCCATGGCCATAGCCGCTGGGATGCGACAGGCGGCGGGTCACTTCACCACCTCGTTGAACGCGCCCTGGCCGCCATGGTCGCGCAGCTTGCGGCCCAGCGCGGCGGCGATCCGCTCATAGTCCTGCGTCGTGAACAGTTCGCCTTCCGGCACGATGCCGGTCAGACGGAACGCCGCTTCGCGCAGGGTCCAATGATCCTTCGCGATTCCCGCGCGCACCAGCTTGACCAGGATCGCGTCGCAAAGGCGCACTTTGAGCGCATGGACATAATGGACCTTGGCCAGCCCTTTGGCCGACTGGTCCCAGCCATGGCGTTCCGCCCATTTCTTCAGCGCTTCGACCAGCTTTTCGCCCTGGTTCCGATCGGCCCACTGGAAGCGGGTGCATTTGAGCTGGCGCTTGGCGAACGTCTCCAGCCCCTTGTCCGCCCGGATCGCGGCGTCCGGTTCCTCGCGCACCGCGCACAGATGCGACAGGCTGATCCACATCACCCGCGCCTTGCGCGCCAGGGCATGGTCGGCGCGGGGGCGCTGACCGGGCTTCTTTGCAATGCTTACGAAACCGCGATCCTCGAAATGGGCGACCACTTTGCGCAGCTCCGGGATGGTGCAATGCTTGGCGCTGTCGGTGCCCGCCACCTGGATCAGCACGCCCTCATAGGTGCCGTCATCAAGGCCGAGCTGCTTCTTGGCCAGATGCACCTTGGCCAGCAGGATATTGCGGGTCTTGTCGGTCGGGGCGGACGCCGCTGCGGTCGATGCCATGATCAATCCTCCTGAAGATCGCGAAAATGTTGCAGCAGCCGATCGGTCAGCCGCTTGAAGGCCGGATCGCGCAGCCGGAAATCCTCGCCGCGGCGATGCGCGTCGATGATGGTGGTGTGATCGCGCTGGCCGATCGCGCGGCCGATGACGGTCGTGCTGCCCAGCTTCAGCTCCACCGCCAGCCAACACACAGCAGCGCGCGGGCGGAAGAAAGCGCGAGCGCGTGACGGGCCGGTGATGTCGCGCCGGTTAACGCCGGTGTGCCAGGCCACCAGTTCGATCACCGCCGCGATGCGCTGATGCGACGGCGGCACGATCAGGCGCGCGACCATCAGGTTCAGCGCCGAGCGGACGGCGGGATCGAGCGCCGTCATTGCACCGCCCCCAACCCGAGCGAGAGGATCAGCATCACCATGACGATGCCGGTCGCAAACAGCGTGCCGAACGCGAGCGATGCGCGTTCGGTCGCGGTCAGCGGCAGGCCGGTGACGGGATCGGTGAGCAGCGCATGCCGCGCCCTGGCCAGCACCCGCTTCATGCCGCGATCGGCCGGCTGGCGCGCTGCGCGAAGGCCTCGGCGACATGCTTGCGGGTCAGTTCCTGTCCCTGCGACCGCGCGATCGTGATCGCATTCTCCAGCGTCCAGGTGCAGTCGCGCAGGCCGCCCGGCCGCGACGCGATCTCCTTGACCAGGTCAACCGCCTTTTCATCCTCGACGCCCCATGCAGCGGCCAGAGCCTCGGCGTCTTCGGGGTACGCCTGCGGGATCACGACGGTCTGCGCTACGCGGCTGAACAGCTGGGCCAGATAGGGCGCGGTGCGGGCCTCGCCTTCCATCTGGGAAGAGACATGCTCGTTGCCGATAAAGGCGACGCCGACGCTGATTTCGTCCCACCAGCCGCGAATTTCCTCCAGCATGTCCAGCGTCAGATGCTGGGCGTCATCGAACATGAGCAGTGCGCCCTTGTTCTTCAGCTCGGATACGACCCAGCGCGACAGCGCATCCGCCGAACCGCGCGCCGACTTGTTGCCCAGCGCGATCAGCACGGCGGTGCAAAGCGCGCTGATCGTCTTCATCGACTTGCGGCAGCGGATATAGATCGCGTTGGACGCCCGGTCGCCATATTCGCGCGCGGCTTCCGTCTTGCCGATGCCGGGAGGCGCGACGCACACGACGATCCGGCCGCGCTGCGCCCAGGTGAGCAGGCCCATGACGATCCGCGACGCCTTGGTGTCGAAGAATTTCGGCTTCTCCGGCGCGTCGATACGCAGCTGCTGCTGCGCCAGCAGCGTCTGGCGATAGCGATAGACATCGAGCGCGATCCGGTCGTTGCCGCCCAGATATTTCGACTTGTTGTAGTTACCGGCGCAGAACATCGACAAGGTCGAACTGGGCCGATTGATCGGCGTTTCCAGCCGCGACCAGCTGAAACCCGTCTCGCGCTTGTGCGCGATCAGCCATTCGCGCTGATCGTCGATGAAGTCGTGGGTGGTCTCTATTTCGTTGACGTTGTTCATGATACTCGCATCCTCGTGCTTGAAGGCACGGGCCGCGCGGACGGGCCTAGGAACTTGACCGCGCGGCCCAAATTGTCAGTCCACCACCCGCAGCATCCCCACGGCCGACACGAACTGGTCGAGCTGCGGGTTCTCAACGGGGGCTGGAACGGGCTTTGAAGCGGCTTTGAGCGCCGCATTTCCACGGAAGCGCGCGGGCCGCAGGACATTGGCCTCCAGTTCGACCGGGGCGGCATCGGCATAACGGCGCTGCGCCTCGATCTGCTGGGCGTTGAGCAGCCCTTCCTGATCGCGCAGCAGGCGCACCGTCTTGCGCATGTCGCCCAGCGTCTTCTTCTGGCGCTTGGCGTCCTCGACGCTGTCGAACCGCGACGCGCCGACCCGATCGGCGGTGCAGATATAGTCGCCCGCCATGGAGTAGACATGCACCGGCAGCGACAGATCGTCGGGATCGAAGCGGATGGTCAGCAACTGGCTGGCGTGCCGGCTCAGTTCCCGCGACCAGTAGCGATTGCCCACGATCTTGACCGCGCCGTCCTTTCGGTCGGCCTTGATCTTCTCGCCGGTCAGCAGCGCCAGGCGCAGATGCTCTTCGCTGGCCCGGCCGATCGGCGAGGCGGCGTAGCTTGCCTGGAAAGCCCCCTGATAGCTGCCGCCGTTGACGGTTTCGGTGCGGCGGCCTTCCTTCTCATTATAGGCGGCGATGCCATCGCGCACGACCTGCACGAAGATGGCGAGCGGCACCGCCTTCGTGCCGTAATTTTCCGGCTTATTGTCGATATGGTTGCCGGTGTACGCGCCAGAGCAGCGAACATCCTTGGCGATGAAATCCGCCAATGTGCGGAACGACCGCTCGATCGGCTTCGACTGGCCGCTATAGGGCTGGGCGAACTGGACGCCGATGCCGAGCGAGGGCAACAGGCCCATGGGATCATCCTCGCGGATTTTGAAGCGGAAGCGGTTGCGTACGCCGCCCGTCACCCATTTCGATGCGAAGGCCCGGCCATTGTCCATCAGGCAGCGATTGGGGATGCCAAAGTCGCGGAACAGGTCGGCAAAGGCCATGCGGGTGAGCAGCGCGCTTTCCGTGTCGCCGATCCGCCAGGACAGCATCATGGAGCTGTAAACGTCCTGGATCGCGACCATCATCGGCCGCGCGATGATGTCCTTGCCCTGCGCATCCTTGCCGAAATTGACGAAGACATCGAATTTATGGCCGTCGATATTGACCATATCCATGGCGAACATATGCGCCTTGCTCCTTTGCTGGGGGGGAACCATGCCGCGCACCGCGTCCATGCCCTCGCGCATGGCGATGACGACGCGGGGATCGACCTCGCGCTGGAGCTTGCGGAGCAGCGTCTTTTCGGAAGGCAGTTCGATGCCGCGCGGCGCGGCATAATATTTCATCGTGTTGTAGCAGCAGCTGCTGAAGGTCGGCCGTTCCGGGCGCAGATATTCAGACTTCAGATACTGCCACGCGCCATCATCGATCTCGGCTTCCTTGCCGCCGCCCTTGCGACGGGGCGCGAGCGCGGGAAGGTAGTCGGCGCGGCGCACGCCCTTCACCAGCCGGAGGTAGCTGTAGATCGTCTGGACGCTGTCATTGGCCGCCTGCCGGGTCGCGGCCGCCGCGCTGGTCCGGTTCATGCCGGCCGCGATGAAGCTTTCGAACATGTCGATGATGCCGGCCCGGCGCTGCGCCTCGGCCTTCACCTTGTCGCTCTGCATTTCATACCAGGCCCAGCCATGCGCCTGGCGCGCGATCGACACGGCGTCTTCATCGTTGGCGGGCATCCAGGCGAGGCCGCGCCGCACCAGATCGGCCTTGGCGGCATCGGGCAGCAGCGAAATATGATATTCGAGTCCCGCGCCGCGACCCTTCGCCGGGCGCGCCTTGGGCTGGCCATTCTCATCGACTTGCAGCGCCCAGCGTTCGGCCTTGGCGCGCTCGTTGATCTTGCGCTTGGATTTGGGCAGTCCCGGCAATCCCAATGTCTCCAGTTCCAATGACGTGAACCAAATTTTCCCGCCCCCCAGTTCGATCATTTCCGGCGATTCCTCGTGATGGTCGGATGCAGCCGCGCCAGGTCTTTCCGGCGCTGCTGGAGCTTTGCGATTTCGCTATCGATGTGGCCGATCTCGGCCGTGTAGATTTCGTCGCCGACCAGCACCGCCGCGCCGATCGGCCGCAACTCGCGGTCCAGAAGGTCGAAGCGGTTGGTGACGGCGATCAACGGGCGCAGGCGCGCGAAGCTGATATTATGGCCGTCGCGCGCGGGGCTGGCGTAGGCGTCGAGCATGTGCTTGCTGACCTCTTCGTCCAGCAGGATGCTCATCTTCGCCGCGATTAGCCCGCGATCCTGATTTTTCAGGGCCTCCGACACCATGCCCGCGATCTGCGCGTCCGATCCCGCCAGCGCGGCCGGCTGGGTAGCCGGTGCGGGGGCATCGAACGTGAAGGCGAACTGGTCGATCGAGGCGCGCGGTTTAGCCATCGTTCCCCTCGAAAATCGCGGACTCGCGATCGCCGACGAAAACGACCGCCATGTCCTTCAGCGTGTAGACCTGGACGCGCTCATGCGGCGCGATCGGCGGCGGGCCGGCGCGCTTCTGGTCGAGCCAAGCGATGATGGCGTCGGCCATTTCCGCCGAAATGCCGGGGATATGTTTGACGTTCGACATGGTCAGTCCCTCATCCACCAGTAGGGGGAGGCAGCCTGAAAATCGGCGGCTTCATCGATCACGAAAAAGCCCTGCTTGCCGTTGATCTGGCCGTCCTGCTGCGCAACGGATTGCTGCGCCCGTTCGCGCAGACGCGCGCGCTGGTCGGCATGGCGGCGGCGCAGCTCCAGGATGGAGCAGCCAGCTTCCATCGCGGCGCTGAACTCTTCGCGAGCACGACGGAAGCGATCGGCGTCGGGCAGGGCGGCGGTCATGCCGCAGCACTCTGCTTGCCGCCGCCCAGATTGTTGGGCGTTTGGTCTAGGATCAGATCGAAGCCGCCAAAGTCGTTTGTCCGGCTGAAGGACAAGCGGTTGATGACAATCAGAAACGCACGGCTCGCTTCATCGTCGCGATCGACATAGCTGCGAGCGGCGTGGAAGGCGTGCCAGCCTGAAGTGCCCAGCACTAAGCCGATCGGCTTCGTCGGTGCCGCGTACATCGCGGTAAGAATGTCGGTCAGGATCGTCACGCGGCAATCTCCTGTTGCAGGGGAGGAAGCACGCCCACCCGGCGCAGATCGAAATCACGATCGATCAGCTTTTGCGCGGCGGTACGGGGCGGGATGATGCGGGTGATGGTGTCGGTGGCGGGATCGGTGATGTCCCAGACCAGCCACATGTAATCGATCGTGCCGCGCTTCCACGCGGTCATCTTGCCCTTGGCGTCGGTCGCGCCCAGTTCGGTGCCGGGCGGCATCGAAGGGCGGTCGCAGAACTCAAGTTTCAGGTTAGGCGGGAACTGCTGGAAGAAGTCATAGCGGCCCTCGCACGCGCGCCACCGCAGGGGCACAAGGATGCAGACCTTGCGGCTGGCGAGCGACAGGGCGCGGCGCACGAAACGCTCCGCGATTCCCTGCGCGCAGCCATAGGGAATATTGGCGACGATCGAGAGGTTGGGCCAATATTCCATCGTGTGACGCTGGTCGCCAAGGAAGTCATGTTCGCCCAGGAACAGATGCTTGGGCGCGCTGGGCAGCCAGCGATTGACCAGGTCCGTTCCCGTTGTGACGAACCCATTACCCGCGAAGGCGCACGGGATCGTGCCCAGACCGCAACATGGGTCCCAGACGACATGATCAGGGTCGCGATCGAACGCGACCATCTGCATGAGCGCTTCAACGGTCCATGACTGTTCGACATACCAGTCCTCGGGGTGCCGGTCAGGGCGCGGACTGGCGGTCATACGCCCAGGCTTTCTGCGACGAATTGACGGCCAGCGACGGTCAGCATCCAGACCTTGCTGGTATGGACCTTGCCGTTCGCGCCGAACGCAAGGTCGCCAGCGACAAGGTTCATCTGCTCCAGCTTGACCAGGTCGATGGTCGCCCACGGTGCGATGATCCACCGTGTCGCGAGGATGCCCAGCAGCTTGATCTGCTTGTTGGTCAGGTTCACAGCCGCCGCCCTCCAACATACTGGACAGCATGGCCGCCAGCATAGGCCGTGGTCGCCATCGACGCGGCACCGGTGCGCGGCACCCGCCGCAGAAACTCCTGCGCATCGCGGAAGGCGATGCCATATTCCCGGTTGAGCCGATCCTGCTCTTCGCTGGGCGCGCGACCATGCGCCGCCGTCGCCGCGTTGAACGCCGCCAGCAACGGATCGCGGATTTCCTCCTTGGGCAGGGCGAACCAATGGTCCTTGCAGAACCATCCGCGCTTGATCAGGGTCGAACACCCGTCTTTCGCGCACTTGGTATGGTGGCGGGCACCGATCATGTGTCGATCCAGGAGAAGAGAGAAATGGACGAAGCTACCGCAAGGCGGATCGAGCATTTGGAAGCGCAAGTGCATGCGCTGACGCAGTTGCTGCTATCCCACATCGTCGCCTCCGACCTTCCGGTGGCCGAAGAGGCGCTGCAAATAGCGGCGAGCCAGCGAGACTCCTGCTACACAGGAGGGCTGACCGAAGCCGGCATGCTGTTGAGCGACATGATCGGATCGGTCGCCGAAGTCCTTGAACTTCCCTACCGCCCCTGACCGGGCAGCGATGACACGCTCGCGCGCCCGCTTCGGGTCCTCAAAGCCCATTCGATAGCCGCTCATGCCACACCGCCTTCCAGCATGGCGGCCATGCGCAGCAGCCCTTCGGCCATGCTGCGGCAATGCTCGGCGGTCATCTGGCGGTAGACGCCCTGGTCGCGATTGATGCGCAGGGCGATCAGCCCCAGCATCTGGTCATCACGTTCGAACAGGGACACCGCGATATTGGAGGCCGGCACGCAAAGCGCGCGGGTCCGATCTCCAAAGCTGACAGGAATTTGCTCGCCCGAATGCTGGATCGCTTCCACGACGATTTCCTGATCGTCGCTGACCTTGTACCGACCAAACTGGTCCCAGCGTTTTTGAACGCTCATGCATCCCTCCCTTCGGAAAGTCGGCCGCCATGCACCAGCATCAGGGCAAAGGCGGCATGGCCCACGGCCGCGCAGACGGCGGCGGCGATGATCGCGGCGGCGGCGCTCACAGCCCCAGCTCCGCGATCCGGCGGTTCAGTTCGTCGGCAAAGGCTTGAAGGGCCTTTGGCTTTAGCGCCGCGACAAAGGTCGGTGCCCAGCTGCGCTGGTCCGCCAAAGACAGCCGCTCGATATTGCTGGCCGCATTGTCCATGAACTTGGTCGCGCCGCTCTTCGCCGCGCCGGACACCCGACCTTCGCCCTGACCGGCCATCGCATCCGCCAGCGACATATCCGGCGCGGCCAGCATATCCTCGATCACAGCGCGGCGGACGGCTACGTCCTTCAGCGATGCGATCTCTCGCAAAGCAGCTGCGTTTTCGCCGACAATCGGATGGGTGGCGAGGCCGCGCCACAAGTCTGGGAAGGGCGCGATCAGAGCGCGATGGAGGCCGATGTCACGCCGCACCGATCGAGCCGTCATACCCATCGCTTCGGCAACGCTTTCTTGCCAGCCATATAGTCCGGACAAGATGTCCGCAGTATAATCAGCCTCTGCTTCGTCGAGGTCATCGGATCGAACGACGTTTGGTGCCTTGGCTTTGGCCTCGGCCCACCGCTTCCGAATACCGATCTGCTGGGCGGTCAGATCGCCATGCTGCGCCGCTAGTCGCGCCTCAGCTGCATCGGCAATAGCGCGCACGAAACTGGCGCGCTCCAGTGGACTGCGTGATCCGCGTTGAACATTTTCGTCCGCCTCGATCCGGCGAAGCGTAACAGCGTCACCTTCAGTTTCGAGGGCGTCGAGCATCAAGCCTTCGCACTCCGCTCCATAATGGCGGTGGCGGCCGACGACCAATTTCCACGGGGTCGCTGCCTTGGGGCCGTTTCGCACGATCTGGATCGGCTCGATCTGGCCGTCTCGCGCCATCAGCTTGCCTAAGGCGGCACCTTTGTCAGGATGGAAGGCACCCAGACGGTCGCCGATAGCAACATCGCTGGGGTGCACTTTGATGACGACACGGGCCGTTTCCACGACCTTCTTCGCTGCGGTAGCCATGTCTATCGGGCCTCCGCATTTTGACGGTGCGTTTCCGACGTTTCGGAATTATGGTCCAACATTATGGACTCGCCCGCCAACTGCCCGTCGCGCCGCGCGCGCTTCATCTCCGCTTCAACGAGCTTCCCTACGGGTGCATTCGGTCGATCGCGGAGCCAGTCGACCAGCGCCTGGTATTTGATGCCTTTCTTCGCCGCGAACTTTCGAACGCTGCCATGCCGCTTCCGAATGGCGGCCTTAATATCCTCCCGATGGAGGGATTGAACGAGCATGTCTAAAGCCTCGGTCGTTAGGTCCAACAAATTGGACCATAAAGATGAAGATTTGGACCGTCAAGCGCCCGCTGCGTTTGGCGAGCGTTTGCGTGAGCGTGCTGCGGAAATCGGATTGGGAATGGCCGAAATTGGCCGTTTGTCCGGCATAAAAAAGCAGTCGATGTCGGGCTACTGGAATGGCGATCGGCTCTGCGGGTCCGATAAATTATTCTCTTTGTCCGATGTATTGGGCGTCAACGCCCGATGGCTTGTTTCGGGAAAAGGTCAAAAAAGCGGTGGCGATCTAATCGCCGTTGAAGACGCAGACTGGGAGCCGGTCCCACTTTTCGATCTTCGGAATGTGACCGACACGGGCAAAGGCGAGCCGCTGTCCTGGACGCCTTTCCGAAAAGACTGGCTGCGCAACAACCTCGGAACGGCGTCCGATCTCTACCTGGTGAAGCTCATTTCAGGCTATCGCGGACGAATAGAGGATAACCACCTTTATGAAGGCGATTTAGTATTCGTGAGGGAAATCACGATGGGAGAGCTGGCAGACGGAAATATCGTCATTTGGCGGCGCGATGGCGCGCTCAAAGTTGCTCGCTTTGCGGTTCAACAGCGCGACCGCGATCTAGGCGACATTATTTATCCTGGCGAGGTTAGCGAGGACCAGTTCGTGCCAGTTTGCCGCATCTATGCAAAATTTTTACAGCGGGTCGGATAATCAGTATTTAACATCCGTAAGGCCACAATCGAGGTCGGCCGTAGATTTCCATTCCTGATATTTAGGCTCGTTGCTGTCGGATAGATATGCAGCCGCAACAGCTTTGGCTTGCGCACATCGGGCAACATAAGGTTGGAATTTTCCCTGAGATTCCCGAACTACGATTTGATACTTTTCCTCTTCCTTAGCGCCAGCGTCGGAGCAGGCGGCCAGGGTGCAGAGGGCAAGGATCACAAAGCTGCGCATTCTCGATAACTCCACGATTCGCACGGATCGTACAGGCAACACGTTAAAACGAAAGATCGCTGTCGCCGCGCCTGTCCTGGCTGTTCCAATTTGACTCATTTGTTCCTCATATGTTCTTATCCAGTTACCGATACGACTCGGTGAATGGAGGAAGATCATGGAACATGCAGGTCCGGCCCAGTTCGCCGGGAAGAAACCGTCTTTTGGTCAATGGCTGATCGAGCAGGATAAGCGCGCTGGCGCGATCGGCGATCTGGCGAAGCACGCCAAGGCCGATCGAGGCTTTCCCAGGAGCGGCACCGTCAAGGATGTGTGGAAGCGGCTCAACGGCATGCAGGTCGAAAGCGAAATCTACGATGCGATGGAGGAAGCGGAGCTGGATTATCTGGCTCTGTAACCGGCTGAAAAATTCGGCCCAGTTCGGCGTCGCCATCACCGGCCGGCCGATCAGCCCAATAAGCAAAAAGGCGCGGTTTCCCGCGCCTTTTTCATTCTGGGACCAGACTGGCGAACTGGGACCGCCTTGGTCCCACTTATTTTTAGGTTTCGCCGGTACTCCCCATGGCGATCGCCCCCGTCAAACCCACTCTAAAAGGCTTCAAAGCCCCGTTCAAAGGGGCTTTGAAGGATTTCCCGGCATCACCCTTTGAAAACCTTTGAAGCCACCCGGTTTAAAAAAACTCTGGTCCGAGCAACGTCAATTTGCCGATCCTTTATAGACACAGCTTCATCGCCAAATTTTTTCGCCGATCCGCAGAAAAGCCCAGATTTTGGCCGTTCCTGACCACCCCTCCCCGCACAATCCCGGATTATCCCGCCTTCCAACCCCTCCTGTCCCCTTTCAACGGGCAGGCAGTGTAGGACAGGTTCCGACAGGGGCAGTCCGCGCGCGCCACGCACAGCGCAGCGAAGGATGGGCAGGGGTTGGCCTGCGGCCGCCTTCGGCTCGACAATCTCGCCTGAGCGAAGTTGAAGGGCCGGACGGAGGTCAGGAGGCGCTTTATGTGTCTTTTGTTTTCCGCATTTTCCGAGCCAGCAGATGATGCCATCTGCTTCGAAAATGCTCTAGCCGACTGATTTTCCGCTGTTCCTTTGCCTGCAATAGCGGATAGCCTGTCTCTGCCCGTTGCCGTTTAGGCGCACCCCGGAGATCCTGCCCCCCATGTCCCTGACCGTCCGTATCCTGATCGCGCTGACGCTGGGCCTGTGCTGTGGCATTGCGATCGCGGAATGGGGCAGCGGATGGGAGGGCGATATTGTCGACGTCGCTCAGCCGGTGGGCAAGGCGTGGCTGAACGGATTGCAGATGCCGCTCATTCCGCTGATCTTCGCCCTGCTCGTCACCGGCATCGCGCAGGCGGCGACGACCGCGCGCGCCAATGGCATGGCCGGCAAGGCGATCGGCCTGTTCGCGATCCTGCTGCTCGGCTCCTCCTGCGTCGCCGCGCTGATCGGGCCGCTGATGCTGCATCTCTGGCCGGTGCCGGCGGGCGCGGTCGGGGCGCTGGCGGGGGCCGGCCCCGTGACCGACGTGCCCGATGTGCGGCCGTCGGCCGAATGGCTGCTGGGCTTCATCCCGGTCAATCCGCTCAAATCCGCCGCCGAAGGGCAGGTGGTGGCGGTGGTGCTTTTTGCGCTGATCTTCGGCTTTGCCGTTACCCGCATTGCGGAGGATCGCCGCGCGCAACTGACCGGCCTGTTTCAGGCGCTGGCCGATGCGCTGTTGCTGGTGGTCAACTGGGTGTTGTGGCTGGCGCCGATCGGCGTGTTTGCGCTGGCGCTGGTGGCGGGCGCGCGATCGGGGCTGGCGACGGCAGGGGCGCTGCTCCATTATATCGGCTTCATCGTGCTGATCTGTCTGACGACGACGCTGCTGGTCTATCCGCTGGTCATCATCCTGGGCAAGATTTCGCCGGGCCGATTCGCCCGCGCCGCCTTCCCCGCGCAGGCCATCGCCTTTTCGACGCAAAGCTCGATCGCGTCGCTGCCCGCGATGATTCAGGCGTGCGACGGGCCGTTGCAGGTGCGCGAAACCAGCCGCAGCGTGGTGCTGCCGCTCGCCATATCTTTGTTCCGCATCACCAGCCCGCCGGCCAATCTGGGCGTCGCTCTCTATGTGGCGGCGATGAACGGCGTGGCGCTGGGTCCGACGCAGATCGTGATGGGCGTGCTGGTGGCCGCCGTGGTTAGCCTGGCGGCGGTCGGCCTGCCGGGGCAGATCACCTATTTTACCACAACCGGGCCTATCTGTCTGGCCATGGGCGTGCCGGTGGAGGCGCTGCCATTGCTGCTGGCGGTGGAGACGGTGCCCGACATTTTCCGCACGGTCGGCAATGTCACCGCCGACATGGCGACGACGCGCATCATCGATCAGGGCGGGTCAGCGGGAAGCTGAGTTTACCAAATCAGGGCAGTCGGCGCGCAGTCAGGATTTTCACCGGCGCTTCCAGCATCTGCCCCTTCATCACCCCCTCCCCCTTGGTCGGGGATTTGGGCGCGATCAGGATCGCCTTCACCACGTCCAGCCCCTCGACCACATGGGCAAAAACGGCAAAGCCGACATTGTCGCCCGGCGCATCCGGGCGCGCGTCCATCGCCGGCATCTGGCCCAGCACGATGAAGAAGTCGCCGGTCGCGCTGCCCGGCGCATAGCGCGCCATCGACAGCGCGCCATCATCATGGGTGAGGCCGGTCTGGGTGGTCGGCTCATGTTTGATGGGGGGCAGGATGCGTTTGGGGTCGTTCTGCGCGCCGCCCTGCACGAAGCCATAATCAGCCGCCCCCACGCCGCGGTAGAAAGCCGTGCCGTCGAGCCGTTTCTGATCGACATATTTGAGGAAATTGGCGGCCGTCACCGGCGCCTTGTCGGTGTGGACGGCGACGATGATCTGCCCCTTTTCCGTATCGAGCGCGACACGGACGTCGGCGGGGTTGGGGACCGTTGCCTCCACCTGCGCCAGAGCGGGCGACAGGGTCAGGGCGGCGAGGAGCAGGAGAGCAAGCTGGCGAATCATGCCGCCAGCCTAGCCGATCATGCGCCCGATGCCAGTGGGGGCTATCAGCCCTCCAGCTGGCGCAGCAGGGCGCGGACGTCGGCGTCCATATCGGGATTGCTTTCGCGCAGCGCCTCGATCGTCTTTACGGCGTGGATTACCGTGCTGTGATCGCGCCCGCCAAAGATGCGGCCAATTTCGGGCAGCGAGCGCGGCGTCATCTTCTTGGCGAGATACATGGCCACCTGACGCGGGCGGGCGACGGCGCGCGCGCGGCGCTTGGAGCGCATTTCCGACGGATCGATCTTGAAATGGGCGGCGCACAGCTTCTGGATTTCGTCCACCGTGATGCGGCGGGCATTGGCGCGCACGGCGTCCGCCAGCATCTGCTGCGCGAAATCGAGATCGATCGAGCGGCCGGTAAGCTGGCCATAGGCGACCAGCTTGTTGAAGGCGCCCTCCAGCTCGCGCACGTTCGAGCGAATCGAGCGGGCGAGGAAATCTATCACGGCATCGGGCACCGGCGGATCGCCCGCGACAGCGCGCTTCGATTCGAGAATGGCGAGGCGCAGGTCGAGATCGGCCGGGCGAATGTCGGCGACAAGCCCGCCCGCCAGACGCGAGAGGATGCGGGCGTCGATCGATTCGAGCAGCTGGGGCGCGCGGTCGGCGGTGACGACGATGCGCGCGCCGGTGTCGATCAGGTCGTTGATCGTGTGGAGGAACTCCTCCTGCGTCGATCCCTTGCCGGCGATGAACTGAATGTCGTCGATCAGCAGCAGGCGCGCGGCGCGCAGCCGGCCCTTGAACGCCATCGTCTCATTGGCGCGCATGGCGTTCACAAATTCGACCATGAAGCGTTCGGCCGACATGTAGAGCACCGGCTCCGACGGCGAATGGGCGGAAAAGGCGGCAGCGATCGCGTGAAGCAGGTGCGTCTTGCCCTGGCCCGTGGCGCCATGGATGAACAGCGGCGTGAAACGGGGCTGCGCCTCGCCCGCCATCGCCTGCGCAGCGGAGAAGGCGAGCCGGTTGGTGTCGCCGACGATGAAGTCGGCAAAGCCGTGACGGGGCAGAAAATTGGAGGCGACCGGCGTTTCGACAGGCGCGGCGGCGGCGGCAGCCGATTCGACATGGACGACTTCCAGCAGGCGCGGGCCAGTGGCGTCGGGCGCGCGGCGCAGGCGCACTTCGCGCACGCCGACGCCAGCACTGCGCCAGGCCATGCGCAGGCGGTCGCCAAACTGGCCGCCGACGAAATTGGCGCTGAAATCGGTCGCGACCAGCAGGTCCAGCGTCTGCGATTCGGCGCAATAGTCGCCAAGACGCGCAGGCTTGAGCCACTGATCGAACATCCGCGCGCCAACATCGCGGCGCAGACCGGCGCGGATGGTGGTCCAGGCGGATTCCAGGCTCGCATCGGCCTGGCACACCTGTCCATCCTCCCAACCTGCCACGCGAACCTTATCCTTCATTCGTTCCGACCCACCAAAGCTATGCCCCCCGTTTTCGGGCAGGAAAATACGACGCAAAGAACCTTCACCGGAAACGCCCCCGTTCCCCGAGTTCCTTGCGACAAACGATCTCACATGACGGCCGCTGAGGTGATTCGACGGCGACCGGATTTCAAAAATAGACGGGGCTGCTTCGCCGGATCAAGGCCGACCCGGTTCAAAAAAGTGAAATAAAGCCGTTGACTCGGCAAACGTACGGAAAAGCCCCAAAAATCAAATTACCGTTATTTTACAATATCTTATTTTCGGACATTCATGGTGCACCGCGTCGAATCGCGGGAATTGCGCGGGTGTTAAAGATGACGCTAATCATGACAGCTTTGTTAAGAACGACGAAAAGCCCGCTCTGGCAAACCAGAGCGGGCTTTCAATGTCTTGCGAAGACTGAAAAGGCTTAGGCGAGCGCGCCGACAGCCTTGGTCAGGCGGCCGAACTTGCGGGCGGCCGTATTCTTGTGCAGCACGCCGCGGGCAACGCCACGGGCCAGTTCAGGCTGAACGGTCTGCAGGGCGGTCGCGGCAGCGGCCTTGTCACCGGCGGTGATGGCGGCTTCCACCTTCTTCACCAGGGTGCGGATCCGGCTGATGCGGGCGCCATTGATTGCGGCGCGACGCTCATTGCGACGGATGCGCTTCTTGGCTTGCGGCGTATTGGCCATTCTATTCCTCGGTTCTCGTCAAATCTCGGGAAGAGGCCAATCGACGGTTCGATCTGCCTCGTGAAGGTGCGCCCCTTACAGAGTATCCGGGCGGGCGTCAACGGGTGTGCGCCCCGCTATTTCTGGCATTTCGGGCAGAAGAAGGTGGATCGGCCGCCATCGACCCGGCGCTGAACCGTCCCGCCACAGCCGCACGACTCGCCTTCGCGCCCGTAGACGCGCCATTGTTTGGAAAAATAGCCCAGTTCGCCGTCGGGCCGCGCATAATCGCGCAGGGTGGAGCCGCCGGCGACGATCGCGGCGGACAGAACGTCGCGAATCGCCTGCACCAGCAGGGCGAGTCGCGGCCGGCTGATCCGGCCCGCCGCCCGAGTCGGGGCGATGCCCGCCATGTTGAGCGCTTCGCACACATAGATATTGCCAAGCCCGGCGACGATCCGCTGGTCGAGCAGCGCCGCCTTGATCGAGGTCCCCTTGCCCTGAAGCGCGGCGGCCAGCATCGCGGCGTCGAAATCCGGCCCCAGCGGCTCCGGCCCCATGCGGGTGAAAGGCGTATAGTCTTGCCACGCATCCGACCGCACCAGATCAACCGAGCCAAAGCGGCGGGGATCGTTGAGCGAAAGAAGATGCCCGCCGGCCGTTTCCAGCAGCAGATGATCATGCGCGCCGATTTCCGTGGGATCGATTCGCCAGCGCCCCGACATGCCGAGGTGAAAGATCATCATGTCGCCGCGATCGGTTTCGATGAGGCCATATTTGGCGCGACGCGACAGGCCCGTCACCCGCGCGCCGGTCATCCGCTGGCGCAGGTCCACCGGGATCGGCCAGCGCAGGTCGGCGCGGCGCGGCTCCACACGGGTCAGCACGCTGTCCTGCAATACGGACCGCAGACCCGCGACGGTGGTTTCGACTTCGGGAAGCTCAGGCATGCGTCCCATCTAGTTATGGGCAGGCAGAATAACCAGCTTCATGGCTGGAACAGCGCCGCATCTGTGTCTAGAGGAACTCCCCATGAGCGAAACAGCATCCTTCGGCTATCGCAACGTCGATGCCGCCGACAAGGCGGGCATGGTCCGCGAAGTCTTTTCCAACGTCGCCGCCAAATATGACCTGATGAACGACGCCATGTCGGCGGGCGCGCATCGGTTGTGGAAGGACCAGTTCGTCAAGCGCGTGAAGCCGCGCGCAGGCGAGCAGATATTGGACATGGCCGGCGGCACCGGCGACATCGCGTTTCGCATGCACAAGCATGGCGCGCATGTCACCGTGTCCGACATCAACCCGGAAATGCTGGCCGTGGGGGTTGAGCGGGCGCAGAAGAAGGGTCTGGAAGGGCTGATCTGGTCCGAGCAGAATGCCGAGACGCTGACATTCGGCGACCGGGCGTTCGACGCCTATACGATCGCGTTCGGCATCCGCAACGTGACCCATATCGACAAAGCCCTGCGCGAGGCGAACCGGGTGCTGAAATTTGGCGGGCGATTCTTTTGCCTGGAATTTTCCACCACGACATGGCCGGGCTTTTCCGACGTCTATGACGTCTATTCGCACAAGCTGGTGCCGCAGCTGGGCAAGCTGTTCGCCAATGACGCCGACAGCTATCGCTATCTGATCGAATCGATCCGCCGCTTCCCGCCAATGCCAAAGTTCGAAGCCATGATCCGCGACGCCGGATTCGTGAACACGAAGGTGGAGCCGATATTGGGCGGGCTGGTCGCGATCCATTCGGGCTGGAAGATTTGAAGCCCGCATGACCGCGCATATCACGCATATCTGGCGGCTCCTGAAATGGGGGCGCACATTGGCGCGGCATGGCGCGCTGACGGGGATCGAGCGCGATCCGCTGACCCCCGGCCCGGTTCGCCGGCTCGTCCGCGTCGCCCGGTTCGGCGCGCGCATCCCCAAGCAACCGCGCTATGCCGACGCCTTCCAGTCGATCGGCCCGGCCGCGATCAAGCTGGGCCAGACGCTGGCGACCCGGCCCGATCTGGTCGGCGATCATGCGGCGAACGATCTGCTGCGGTTGCAGGACGCCCTGCCCCCCGTGCCGTTCGAGACGATCCGGGCGCAGATCGAATCCAGCTTCGGCCGTCCGCTGGAGCAGGTCTATAGCCGTTTCGACGAAGTACCGGTCGGCGCCGCCTCCATCGCGCAGGTGCATCGCGCGGTGACGACCGACGGCCGCGACGTCGCGGTCAAGGTGATCCGCCCCGGCGTGATCGACAAGTTCAACCGCGACATCCAGACCTATGAATGGGCCGCAGCCCATGTCGAGATGCTGGGCGGCGAGATTGCCCGGCTGCGCCCGCGTCTGGTGATCGCGAACATGAAGCGCTGGACCGCGCGCGAGCTGGACCTGCGGCGCGAAGCGGCCTCCGCCTCTGAACTCAGCGAAGCGATGGAAGCGATGCCGGGATACCGCATCCCCGCCATCGACTGGGACCGCACGACCGGCAAGGTCATGACGATGGAGTGGATCGACGGGATCAAGATTTCCGATCGCGACGCCCTGATCGCGGCGGGCCATGATGTGAAGGACATCGCCGCTCGCCTCGTCAACGCCTTCCTGCGGCAGGCGATTGCGGAGGGCTTCTTCCACGCCGACATGCATCAGGGCAATCTGTTCGTTTGCCCCAATGGCAATATCGTCGCGATCGATTTCGGCATCATGGGCCGGATCGACCGGCGCGCGCGCATGTGGCTGGCGGAGATCCTCTATGGCCTGATCACCGGCAATTATAAGCGCGTCGCGGAGATTCATTTCGAGGCGCAATATGTGCCCGCCCATCATAATGTCGCCGAATTCGCGACCGCCCTGCGCGCGGTGGGCGAGCCGATGCGCGGCAAGCCGGTGCGCGAACTGTCGGTCGGCGGGATGCTGGATGGCCTTTTTGCCATCACCCGCGATTTCGACATGCAGACCCAGCCGCACCTGCTGCTGCTGCAAAAGACGATGGTGATGGTGGAGGGCGTGGCGACCGCGCTGGACCCCGACATCAACCTGTGGGAAACCAGCGGCCCCTATGTGAAAAACTGGCTGCGCGACGAACTGGGACCGGAGGCGAAGGCCGCCGACACGCTGATCGAGAATTGGCGCACGCTTCAGCGGCTGCCGGGGCTGGTCAAGCGGATCGAGGACGCCTTCCCCGAAAAAGGCGGCGCACCGCCCCCGCCGCCGCTGGGCGAGGTG
Organism: Sphingobium rhizovicinum; assembly: GCF_042647625.1. Taxonomy (NCBI): domain Bacteria; kingdom Pseudomonadati; phylum Pseudomonadota; class Alphaproteobacteria; order Sphingomonadales; family Sphingobiaceae; genus Sphingobium; species Sphingobium rhizovicinum. The sequence continues at coordinate 2,980,068 of NZ_JBHRVU010000004.1, forward strand.
AAGCTGATCCGCGTGGGCGGCGGCTGGCGCTATGGCGCGGTGGCGGTGATTGCGGCGGCGGCTGGCGTGCTGGGCGCGTCGCTCCTACATCTGCATCTATGAACCAACAGCGCGTCCTTCTTATCATTTCCGGCGGCATTGCTGCTTATAAATCGCTCGAGCTGGTGCGGCTGTTGCGCAAGCGCGGGATCGCAGTGCGGGCGGTGTTGACGGAGAGTGCGGCGCAGTTCGTGACGCCGCTGTCGCTGGGCGTGCTGACCGAGGATCATGTCTATGAGGATTTGTTCGATCTGAAGGCCGAGCGCGAGATCGGGCATATCCAACTGTCGCGTCAGGCCGATCTGGTGGTCATCGCGCCCGCAACCGCCAATATTCTGGCCAAGATGGCGAACGGCATTGCCGATGATCTGGCCACTACATTGCTGCTGGCCACCGACAAGCCGGTGCTGGCGGTGCCGGCCATGAATGTGCGCATGTGGCATCACAAGGCGACGCAGCGGAACCTCCATCAGTTGCGCGCCGATGGCGTGCAGGTGATGGAGCCGGATGACGGCGTGATGGCGTGCGGCGAATTTGGCAAGGGACGGTTGCCCGAGCCGGAGGCGATTGCGGCGGAGATTGGGCGGCTTCTTAACACCCCGTTCGCTTCGAGCGAAGTCGAGAAGCCCTTCGCGCAACCGGTTCTCGACACGCTCGAAACGAACGGCGCTTTGAAAGGCCGCCATATCCTGATTACCGCCGGGCCGACGCATGAGCCGATCGACCCGGTGCGCTACATCGCCAACCGATCGTCGGGCAAGCAGGGCTTCGCCATCGCCGCCGCGGCCGCGCGGGCCGGGGCGCGGGTGACGCTGGTCGCGGGGCCGGTGCATCTGCCCACGCCGGCCGGGGTCGATCGCGTCGACGTGGAAACGGCGCGGGAGATGCTGGCGGCGGTCGAAGCCGCCCTGCCCGCCGACGCGGCGATCATGGTCGCGGCCGTGGCCGACTGGCGCACGGCCGACGCCGCCGACCAGAAGCTGAAAAAGGACGGATCGGGCCAGCCCGCGCCGCTCGCTCTGGTCGAGAACCCGGACATTCTGGCGACGCTGGGCCATCATGCGCAGCGTCCCGCTTTGCTGGTCGGCTTTGCCGCCGAAACGCAGAAGATCGCCGAACATGCCCAGGCCAAGCTGGCGAAGAAGCGCGCGGACTGGATCGTCGCCAATGACGTATCGGGTGACGTGATGGGCGGCGACGCCAATGCCGTGCAGATCGTCACCGCCGCCGGCATCGAATCCTGGCCCAGCCTGCCCAAAAGGGAGGTGGCCGACAAACTCATCGAAAAGGTTGCCCATGCCCTCTCCCCTCGCCCCGATTGACATCAAGCTGAAGCGCCTGCCCCATGGCGAGGGGTTGCCCGTGCCCGCCTATGCCACCGCGCACGCCGCCGGCATGGATGTGGTGTCGGCCGAGGAACTGGTGCTGGCGCCGGGCGGCCGCCATGCGGTGGCGACCGGCTTTGCGATGGCGATCCCCGAAGGCTATGAGGTGCAGGTGCGCCCGCGTTCCGGCCTGGCGCTGAAGCATGGCATCAGCCTGCCCAACACGCCCGGCACGATCGACGCGGATTATCGCGGCGAATTGAAGATCATCCTTATCAATCTGGGCGACCAGCCCTTCCCGATCGCGCGCGGCGACCGGATCGCGCAACTGGTGGCCGCGCCGGTGCAGCTTGCCAGCTTTACGGAAGTCGATAGTCTGGACGACACCGTTCGGGGACAGGGCGGTTTCGGATCGACAGGAGTGTGACACGATGACGATGCTGCTTTCGCTGATGCTGGCAATCGCGCCCATGGCTGGCGACGTTGCCCCCATGCCGCAGGATCTGAGCAGCGTCCCCGTGATCCCCGGCTGGCTGGGGCGGAAGGTTTCGCCCCGCTGGTCGGAAGATGTCGCGCGTTTCTATCGGCGCGGCGAATGCAGCGGCGCGGTCAATTATGAAGGATCGCAATTGCTGGAGATCGACATGCTGTTCCTGCTGTCGGGCGACGGCAAGCCGCTGAAGATCGCGCCGGTCAACGCCCGTTGCCCGGAGGTCGAGAAGTTCGTCAGCGGCCGCATATTGGGATCGCTGCGCAATTCCTTCCCGAAAAATGGCGCGGCGCAGCCCTATTGGATGCGCTCTCAGGTCCGCTTCCTCTGGTCCGACGCGCCATGACGCTGACCGACGATCAGCTGGATCGTTATGCCCGCCATATCGTGCTGAAGGAGATTGGCGGCGCGGGGCAGGCGCGGTTGCTGGGCGCGGACGTCGCGGTGATCGGCGCAGGCGGCATCGGCAGCCCGGCCATCCTTTATCTGGCCGCGGCCGGCGTCGGCACGATCCGCGTGATCGATCATGACGCGGTGTCGCTGTCCAACCTGCAACGCCAGATATTGTTCGGCGCAGCGGACATCGGCGCGCCCAAGGCAGAAGCGGCGATGGCGGCGGTGGCGCGGATCAATCCCGATGTGAAGCTGATCCCCATCAACGCCCGGATCGATACGAGCAACGCGGAGTTGATCCTGCGCGAGGCCGATGTGGTGCTGGACGGATGCGACAATTTCGACACGCGGCTGACCGTGGCGGACGCGGCGCAGCGGCTGCGCATCCCTCTGGTGTCGGCGGCGGTCGGCCCGTTCGAAGGACAGCTGGCGACCTATCGCGGCTGGGAAGCGGGCAAGCCCTGCTATCGCTGTCTGGTCGGCGCGCCGCAGGATGCGCCGGAGCGCAATTGCGCCGAAACCGGCGTGATCGGCGCGCTGACTGGCGTGATGGGCAGCCTCGCCGCGCTGGAGGTGATCCGCGCGCTTGTCCCCTTTGGCGCGGACATGGCGGGCCGATTGCTGATCGCCGACCTGCTGTCCATGCGCTTTCGCACGCTCAACGTGGCGAAAGACCCCGCCTGCCCCGGCTGCGCGGTGGAACTATGCGCGCCCTGACGATCATCGTCACGACGGACGATGCGGAGCGGTTGCGCGGCGCGCTGATGCTGGCGGCGGCGCAGGCGGCGCTGGGCGGAGCGGCCACCCTGTTCCTGCAACTGGACGCCGTCGCCCTGTTGCGCGCGCCGATCGTTGCACCGCGCGATGACCGGCATCAGGCGGCGGGATTGCCGTCGCTGGCGGCGCTGATCGCGGAGACGCTGGCGCTGGATGTCGCAATCATCGCCTGTCAGAGCGGCATGGCGCTGGCGAGCATGACGACCAGCGATTTGCCAGATGGCGTGCAGATCGGCGGGCCGATCGGCCTGCTGGGGCAACTGGACGATAAGGCCCGGCTGCTACTTGTTTGAAATTCAGCGAATGACCGGCAGATAGCGCCAGAGCTGGCGCGGCGCATCGGCGCCCGGCGTGATGCGATTATAGGAGGCCAGGGCGTCGTCCGTACGCAAGCCCGGCATCAGGCCGATATGCGCTGCGCCCCAGAAGGCGGCAAAGCAGAGCAAGGCGCTGGCGGCAACGCGCATCATCTTCTTCATCCCGCCTCCTCCTTTCCGCGGCGCGACCTTATCGGCTCTGCATCGGGCGGACAAGCCGCGAAGGTCCGGTCAGAAGCCGTCGCCCCAGGGCCTGGCCACATTGTCGTCGGCCCGGCATGCCGTTCGCAGCGCGCGCCATTGCGCCAGGTCCAGCGCCGGACGATAGGCAGCGCCCTTGACCCATGCCTGTTCGAAGCGCTGGCGACGGGCCGTGGACAGGGGATGGGATGACAGCCAGGTCATCGCCTGATCGACCTCACCCGCCTTCCCCTTGCCGCCCATGCGTTCGAAGAAAGCGGCGGTGCCGGCGGGCGAAATCGCCGCAGCCTGCATCTGGCCGATGGCGACGCCGTCCGCCGCGCTTTCCGCGTCGCGGCCATAGCTGAGCGACAAAACGCCGTTCAGATACCCCCCGGCATTGCCGCCAAAGCCGCCCAGCACGACGCTGAGCCCCATCTGCCGCACCAGCCCGGTCAGCGTGTCGCGATGGCGGACATGGCCCAGTTCATGGCCCAGAACCCCCGCCACTTCATCGGCCGATCCGGCCTGCTGCACCAGCCCGTCGAACAGGATGATCCGCCCGCCCGGCAGGGTCACGGCATTGACGATCGGGATGTTGGCGATTTCCACCTGCCGCGCCTCCCCCTTCGGATCGATCCGCGCCACCAGCGCATGCAGCGCGGCATCACCCGCCGGCGTGTGACAGAAACGGCCGCCAAAGTCGCCGACCATCGCGTCGCCCATCCGGTTTTCCCAACTTTGCGGGATCAGCGGCGCGATGACGGTAGGCGCTTCGGCCACGCCCCAGACCACCAGCGCCGCGACCAGGGTAAAGACGCCCGCCGCCGGCCAGAAACCGAAGCGGTCGATCCAGCGGCCATAGCGTTCGCCTTTGGGCAGATGGGCGGCGATTTGCGCCGGCGCATCGCCGGAAAAGCCCATGCGCCAGCCGGCAATGGCGCGATGGCCATAGGCCGACCGCCCCTTTTCCGAACCGATGACGATGAGGTCGGCCCAATCCACCGGCGCGCCGGTCCAGCCGCTATCCGGCTCCTCAAGACGAAAGCCCGCTTCGTCGGGCTGGAGCCGGACATCGCGGCGCACCGCAGTCTGCCCATCATAATGCCAGAGCATGAAATCAGACATGGTGGTCAGAAGGCCCCGACGTCAAAAGCATCCAGAAGCCCTTCGCCATGACGATCGGTCCGGGTCTGCGATTGCGTCAACTGGTCGGTATAGATTTCCCCGGCCGCGCCCATATGCGTAATGAAGAATTTCCAGTGGCGATATTCCAGGAAAATCGCCCCGATGCCGAGCGTGCCGATCACCAGCGCGACATCGCCGAAAAACAGCGCCAGCCAGTCGTCGGTGTTCGCCTCGAAGGAGAATTGAAGGCCGCCCAACGTCAGATTGTCGATCGCCTCACGCAAAAAGGCGGCATAATAAGCCAATGCGATCAGGCCCAGCAGGACATAGACGCCCACGAAGATCACCAGAAAGGCAATGACCCGCAAAAAGGGCGGGAAGCTGGACGTCACCCGCACGCCGGCCAGATGCCCGCCATAGGTTCCCGCCATCGCCACGGCCAGCACCACGAACAGGATCGGCGCCAGATAGAATAGCAGGAAGCGCCCGATCAACGGGCGGGCGCGCCCATGCGCAACGAACGGCTCCGACCCGAAGCTCATCCGGTTCATGCGGCGATTCCAGAGCGACATCATCGACCATGGGATCAACAAGCCGAGGGGCAGATAGCCAAGCAGCGTGCGCCACATATAGTGCACGCCATAGCCCCAGCCAGCATCATCACTGCCGCCCCGAATCCCGTGCCACCAGGTCCGGCTCAACCGGTATCGCAAGGCGCGAAAGCGGGCCACGCCGGAGAAGTAAAAGATGATGAAGGCCGCGACGATGGTGAGCACACCCGCAAGCGCAGCATGCCCCTGAAGAATCAGCGCCTGCGCGCCAAATTGCAGGAACAGGAAAGGCAGGCCGATCAGCACCAGCACCATCAGGAAGCCGAGGAACAATTCCTTGCCCGTTCCGGTCCATTCCAGCCAGTCATCAATGAAGCGCGTATTGGCCCACAGATAGCGCCGGGTCCGCGCCGTCGCCCAGAAACGATAAATGCCCAGCGTGACAATCGTCAGCAGCAGGTTAGTGAAGGCAATTGGCGCATAGGCCCGCCAATTGCCTTCGAACGCGAAGCTGGCCTGCGCGTCGACATCGTCCGTCATCTATTCCCCCGATAAGCCCCGGAGAAGAGAAGACATTGGACGAAGCGGCAGGTCAAGCCGGAAGCTTATTCAGAAGTCCCGATAGCGTTCATTTCCAACAAAACCCAGATTGGTGACGCCGGATCTTTTGATGTCGGCCAGCACTTCGTCGACCGTCACATAACGGGCGGCGGCGTCTGGCTGGAACTGGAGTTCCGGCTCCACCGGCAGACGCAGCGACGCGGCCAGATATTGGCGCAGCGTCATCCGGTCGATCGCCGCGCCATTCCAGCGGATGACGCCGCCTGCATCGATCGTCACCTTGTTCTTCACCGGGTCCATCCGGATGGGAAGTTCGCTCGCCTGCGCCGGCAGGTCGACGCCCACGCTATGCGTCTGGATCGGGATGGTGATGATGAACATGATCAGCAGCACCAGCATCACGTCGATCAACGGGGTGGTGTTCATGTCGGAAAGGGGCGCATCCCCGGCGCCCGATTGGGGTCTTGCGAAGCTCAAAGCCATAAAGTCCCTCCTGCAGTTGATAATGATATATCAACACATAAATCATGCCCGTGACCGACTGCTTTGGCAAGTGCCCTTCTATTGGGCCCCTTCTATTGACAGTGCGGGCGGCCCATTTATGGGGAAGGCGCGGCTTTTTGAGGCCGCGCAACCTGACATTTCAACAGAAAGACCTCCCGTGTCCGCCATGCTCAAGATCACCCTGCCCGATGGTTCCGTGCGTGAAGTCGCGCCCGGCACTACTCCGGCGGACATTGCAGCGGCGATCGGGCCGGGTCTGGCGAAAGCCGCCATTGCCGCGCGCATCGATGGCGAACTGCGCGACATCGGCCGCCCGCTGGAACAGGATTCGCAGCTGGCCCTTGTGACCGCGAAGGACGAAGCCGACGCGCTGGAACTGGCGCGCCACGATTTCGCCCATGTCCTGGCCGAAGCGGTGCAGTCGCTGTTCCCCGGCACGCAGATCACCTTCGGCCCGGCGACGGACGATGGCTTCTATTATGATTTCGCGCCCAAGGATCGCCCCTTTACCGAGGAAGACCTGCCCGCGATCGAGGCGGAGATGCGCAAGATCATCGCCGCCAACAAGCCGCTGGTGCGCGAAGTCATCGCCCGCGACACGCTGATCGCGCAGTGGGAGGCCGCTGGCGAGACGTTCAAGGCGCAATGGGCCGCCGAACTGCCGCAGGGCGAGGAACTGACCGTCTATCATAGTGGCGACGGCTGGTACGACATGTGCCGCGGCCCGCATCTGGCCTCCACCGGCAAGCTGGACCCGGCCGCGTTCAAGCTGACGCGGGTTTCGGGCGCTTACTGGCGCGGCGACCAGAAGAATGCGATGCTGAGCCGCATCTACGGCACCGGCTGGCTCAACAAGAAGCAGCTGGCCGAGCATCTGACGCGCCTGGAAGAAGCGGGCAAGCGTGACCATCGCAAGCTGGGCGCGGAGATGGACCTGTTCCACCTCCAGCAGGAGGCGCATGGCAGCGTCTTCTGGCACCCCAAGGGCTATCTGATCTGGCGCGAGTTGGAAGCCTATATGCGCCGCGCCATCGACGATGCGGGCTATCGCGAGGTGAAGACCCCGCAGGTGATGGACGCCCGCCAGTGGGAAACGTCCGGCCATTGGGGCAAATATCGCGAGAATATGTTCGTCATCCCCGACGAAGTGCCGAACGTGGAGGATGAAGGCCCGCTGGTGTCGGATGACGCCGACTGGATGGCGCTCAAGCCCATGAACTGCCCGGCGCATGTCCTGATCTTCCGTCAGGGGATCAAAAGCTATCGCGACCTGCCGCTGCGTTTCTACGAAAATGGCTGCTGCCATCGCAACGAGCCGCATGGCGCGCTGCACGGCCTGATGCGCGTGCGCCAGTTCACGCAGGATGACGCGCATATCTTCTGCCGCGAAGACCAGATTGTGGAGGAAGTCCGCGCGTTCTGCGCGCTCGCCGACCGCATCTACAAGGATTTCGGCTTCACCTACTCGATCAAGCTGGCGCTGCGCCCCGAAAAGCGGTTCGGCACCGAAGAGATGTGGGACAAGGCGGAAAATGAACTGCGCAACGCGGTCGCCGCTGCGGGCCTCAACACGCCGGAATATGGCTGGGAAGAATTGCCGGGCGAAGGCGCCTTCTACGCGCCCAAGCTGGAATGGCATCTGACCGACGCGATCGGCCGCACCTGGCAGGTCGGCACGATCCAGTCGGACCGCGTGCTGCCCGACCGACTCGACGCCAGTTATGTTGGCGAAGATGGCGAACGGCACCGTCCCGTCATGCTCCACCGCGCCATTTTCGGCAGCTATGAACGCTTCATCGGCATCCTGATCGAACATTATGCGGGCAAATTCCCGCTCTGGCTCGCCCCGGTGCAGGCGGTGGTCGCGACCATCGTGTCCGACGCGGACGACTATGCGAAGCAGGCGGTCGAGAAGCTGCGCGCCGCCGGCATCCGCGCCGAAATCGACGTCCGCAACGAGAAGATCAATTACAAGGTGCGCGAGCATAGCCTCGGTAAAGTGCCGAATTTGCTGGTTGTCGGCCGTCGCGAGGCGGAGGAAGGCACAGTGGCCCTGCGCGAGCTGGGCAAGGAAGGACAGAGCTTCCTTTCGCTCGATGATGTGATCGAACGCCTTGCCAAGGACGCCCGTGCGCCGGATTTGCGTGGCCTATAATCAAGATCAGCCGGGCAGCGCGGCCTTTACCGCCGCGCTGCTCCTGATCGCTATTCAGACGGCTCTCTGGTCTATCGCCGTCACCATATTCCATCATCATCTTCCCGGTCGGCCACCAACATTCTATCTCTTCTTCGGTGGCATTGCCTTGATGATCGGCCTGTCTTTGCTGCGTCGGCGATGGCCCAGAATAGCGCTGATTCTTGCGGCCCCTATTGCCGCTACGCCTTTTCTGATGATTTTGGTGTCGCTGTTTCTTGACATCTAAGCCGGCAATGCCGACATGCGCTGAGGCAGAAATGCCGCAAGGGTGCGTGATTCCGTTACTGCGGAGGCACGCACCCCTTTCGGCTTTCCACAAAAGCCGCTAAGAGCCGTCCGTTTTTGAAACGACCATAGGAGATACTGCTATACGTCCCCCGATGATGCGCCGCCCGCTGGCGCCGCCGCCGAAGTCCGGCCCCCGCTATAATGAGTTCATCAACGTGCCCAAGGTGCGCGTGATCGATGACGAGGGCGAAAATCTCGGTGTGATGTTTACGCAGGAAGCGATCGAGCAGGCCTATGAGGTCGGCCTCGATCTGGTCGAAGTGTCTCCGAACGCCGACCCGCCAGTCTGCAAGTTTCTGGACATCGGCAAGTTCAAGTACGAAGCCCAGAAAAAGGCGAACATCGCCCGCAAGACCCAGAAGACGCAGGAACTCAAAGAGATCAAGATGCGTCCGAACATCGACGATCATGATTATGATACGAAGATGAAGAAGGTCCATGATTTCATCGGCGATGGCGACAAGGTGAAGATCACCCTGCGTTTCCGTGGCCGCGAACTCAGCCACCAGCAGCTGGGCATGAACCTGCTCCAGCGCGTGGCGGAAAATGTTCAGGAAATCGCGAAGGTCGAAGCCTATCCGCGTATGGAAGGCCGCCAGATGCTGATGGTGCTCGCGCCGAAATAAGGCCGCGGCATTGCCAAGCTACGCCGATCGGGCGGGGTCTGCATGCAGGCCCCGCCCGATCCGCTTTCAGCCCTGGACGTTTGGCGGCGAATCGATCAGGCCAGCGCCTTTTCGACCACGGACACCGCCGCATCCAGCGGCTTTGCCCGATCGCAGGACTGACCGCATCGTTCCTGCTGATAGCGCAGCTTGGTCAATATATTCTCGGCCGCATCGCGATTTCCGAGTCGGATTTCGGCCAGGGCAAGGCCCGACATCGCACCCGGATAGCCATTGCGCCCGCGATACAGGCTCTGTTCGAAATAGCGGCGGGCCGCCGCCGCATCCCCCATGCCCAACCGCGCAACGCCCTTGAGGAAGCGAACCTGCCTGCTGCTGCTGCGGCCGACCAGCACGGACAGAAGATCGTCCGCCTGCGCATAATCGCCGGCGGCGATCAGCCTTTGCGCCCTGACCATATCGCCCCCCGGCACGCCGGGGCGGGAGACATCGCCAAAGCCATAAGCATAGCCATTGACCGGCGCGGACATGGGCGTTCCCAAGTTGAAATGGACGCCCGAAACACCGGCGACATGCTGGGCCTGAGCAGGCACAGCCATGGCGATGCCAAGCGAGACAAAGCCAAGGGCGGCAGGGACAGTCAGACGCATCATCCACTCCTCCGTCATGAGAGGATGAGGCTATGCAGGACGTAACCGCCTGTCAAATTAGGTTTCATGTCCGAACTTTTCTGATTTCCCGCAAAAAATGTCCGGCCCTTCCCCCCTCACCCGTTGGGCAGGATCAGATATTTCTCGCCCGTGCGGCGGGCATTATAGGCCAGCACCGCATCGCGGCTCAGCGCATCATGGAGCGAAATGCGCGCCTTGTAGGGGCTGGCGAAGGTGGTTGTCAGGCTGTCGCGCACCCGCTGGCGCATCCGCTCCACCGTCTCCGCCCCGGCGCGCTGGAGGAAGGGGAAGAGCAACCAGCCGCCCACATTCCAGCCGAAACCGAAACTGCGCGTGATGACCGTGGGCGCCATGTCCAGCGCGCCGTAAATATAGGCCTGCTTCAACACATCGGACCCATAGCGGCTATAGGCCGCGCCCTTGCTGGCGGCGCGTTCCATGGCGTGGAGGATCTGACTGACCAGCGTGCCGCCGCCGATCGCATCGAAGGCGATGGTCGCGCCGGTCGCTTCGATCGCATCCTGAAGCGCTGGCATGAAATCCGCCTGCGAACTGTCGAGCACATGATCCGCACCCAGCGCCCGGAGTATCTGCGCCTGCGCTTCGCTACGTACGATATTGACCAGCGGAACGCCGTCTTCCTGACAAATGCGCACCAGCATCTGCCCCAGATTGGAGGCGGCGGCGGTATGCACGATCGCCTTATGCCCCTGCGCCCGCGCCGTCTCCACAAAGCCCAGCGCCGTCAGCGGATTGACGAAGGCGGACGCGCCCTGTTCCGCGCTCGCCCCTTCGGGCAGCAGCAGGACAGACCGGGCGTCGACCAACCGATATTGCGCAAACATGCCGCCCGGCACGCAGGCCACCCGCCGGCCCAGCAACGCCTGCGCCTCTGCCGCGTCGCCAGCCGCGATCACCGTTCCCGCGCCTTCATTGCCGACCGGCATCGCTTCGCCGATCCGCGCCGCCATGGCGCGCACCGCCGCATCGGGCATCTGCGCCACGATCCGGCCCTCGCCATAATCGGCATTGGCGACGTCGGCCGGGCCGAACAACAGGCCCAGATCGGACGGGTTGATCGGCGCAGCCTCGACCCGGATCAGTATCTCATGGCCGGTGGGCGGCGGCAGGTTTTCTTCGGCCAGTTCGACGGTCAACCGGCCATCCTGCGCCAAGCTGGTCAGGATTTTGAGGCCGCGCGTTTCGCCCATGGTCATGCTCCCTATTCTGTCAGTCATCGAGGTAAGGGCGGCCGCGCCGATGACAAGCGCAGGGAATCAGGGCGAAGGCTTTTCGCGATAAAAGGTCGGAAAGGTCGCCTTCAGCGCCGCGATCCTGGGCCGGTCCCAGCGGACGATATAGGGATGGGTCGGATATTTGCGGGCGAAATCCTGATGATCCGCCGCCGCATCCTGAAAGCCGGTGAACGGCTCCACCTGCGTCACGATCGGGTTGGGCCACAGCCCCGCCTTGCCCAGTTGAACGATGTAAGCGCGCGCGACCCGATCCTGTTCGGGGTTCAGCGGAAAGAGAGCGCTGCGATATTGGGTGCCGCTGTCAGGACGCTGATAGTTGAGCGTCGTCGGATCGGCGACCACCGAGAAGAAGATGCGCAGCAACGCGCCATAGCTGACCTGCGCAGGGTCATAGGTCACGCGGACCGACTCGGCAAAACCGGTGTCGCCTTCGCTCACCTTCTCATAATCGACGCGCCGCCCCTTCGGGCCGCCGGCAAAGCCGGAGACAGCGAGTTGGACACCTTTGACATGCGAAAAGACGCCCTCCACGCCCCAATAGCAGCCGCCCGCGAAAATCGCGGTTTCCAGCTTTCGGGTGGGAATGGCGTCTATCGCGGGAACCGGGGCCAGAATGGCGCGTTCGGCATGCAACGGGGAAGCGGCGGCAAGTGCCGCAAAAACAGGGAGAAAAAGAGCCTTAGAGCGCCGCGCCATGGCTTTGCGTCGCAGCGACAGCAGTGGAGCCGAACATCGGCGGCTCTTCGGGCTGGAGCAGGAACATGCCGACAGCGCCGATCGCAAACCCGCCCAAAAAGCGCAGGAACAGGTCGGATTTCAAAAACGCCATCATGGCAAACGCCTTTCTACCTTCTATTGCCGGCTCTACCGGCCATGCGGCTATATCCATGCGCCTTGCCCCTGACTGAACGGCCGGCCCGGCGTGAGCGGGTTTCGACCAATGTGGGCAAGAGAACGACGAACGCAGCCTCTTATTCAGTTTCTTTGTGCAACGGGCATATAGGGCGCGCGGCGACAATCGCAAGACGCTGCGGCGCGAAAAACACCGTTTCCATTTTTTGACAAAATAGAAGAACCGGCGCTTTCACGCCGGTTCTTGTCATGTCGCAGGCGCGAAAACGCCTGGACTTATTTCAGCGCGGCGCAGGCTTCCTGAATGCGGGTGCACGCCTTTTTCAGCACCTCGTCCGAGGTGGCGTAGCTGATGCGGAAGGCCGGCGACAGGCCGAAGGCGGCGCCATGCACGGCGGCGACCTTGGCCTCATCCAGGAAATAGCCGATCAGCGCTTCGTCGCTGTCGATCAGCGCACCCTTGGGCGTGGTCTTGCCGATGACGCCGCTGGCGTCGGGATAGACGTAGAAGGCGCCTTCGGGCGTCGGGCAGTCGAGGCCCGGCGCGTCGTTCAGCATGGCGACGACCATGTCGCGGCGCTTCTTGAACACGGCGTTGCGGTCTTCCAGGAAGTCCTGCGGGCCGGTCAGCGCCGCGACGGCGGCGGCCTGGCTGATCGAACAGGGATTGCTGGTCGACTGCGACTGGAGCTTGCTCATCGCCTTGATGATCCATTCCGGGCCGCCCGCAAAACCAATGCGCCAGCCGGTCATCGAGAAGGCCTTGGAGCAGCCATTGACCGTCAGCGTGCGATCATAAAGTTCCGGGCATACCTGCGCGATGGTGGCGAAGGGGGTGGAGGCGTACCAGACATGTTCATACATGTCGTCGGTCATCACCAGCACATGGGGATGGCGCAGCAGCACATCCGCCAGCGCCTTCAGTTCGTCCGCCGAATAGGCCGCGCCCGACGGGTTGGACGGCGAGTTCAGCATCACCCATTTGGTGCGCGGGGTGATGGCGGCGTCCAGCTGGGCGGCGGTGATCTTGTAGCCCTGCGACGCGGGGCCTTCGATGAAGACGGGGGTGCCGCCCGCGAAGTTCACGATGTCGGGATAGCTGACCCAATAAGGCGCCGGGATGATGACTTCATCGCCCACATCGACGGTCGCGACCAGCGCGTTGAAGAGGGTGTGCTTGCCGCCCGAATTGACGGTGATCTGGCTGCGCTTGTAGATGAGGCCATTGTCGCGCTTGAATTTGAAGGCGACCGCTTCCTTGACGTCGGCGGTGCCGTCCACATCGGTATAGCGGGTCAGATTCTTGCGAATGGCTTCAATACCCGCTTCCTTGACGAAGTCAGGCGTATCGAAATCGGGTTCGCCAGCCGAGAGGCCAATAACGTCCACACCTTCGGCTTTGAGCGCGTTCACGCGGGCGCTCATGGCGAGCGTGGCGGACGGCTGGATGCGACCGAGGGCAGCGGAAGTCTGGCTCATGGTAATAAACTCTCTTAAGAATCCCCAAGGCCCGCAATAAAAGCGGACGCCGCGTCCCTTAGTGCGCAACGGACAAGGGGGCAACCGGCCAGATGCCGCTTATTGGCTTTACGGCAGGATAGTCTGGCTATTGCGTGCAGATCAGCGCGCAAGCGCCGCCGCGACCATGCCGCGCGCAGCGTTGCCGATGAAGAAACCCTGTTCCAGATCGTGCAGGCGCAGGTCTCCTTCCACCGCTTCGCCCATGTCGATCAGGCTCTGGCGCAGAATGCCCGGCAACAGGCCGCGCGACAGAGGCGGCGTGACCAGCTTGTCCCCGCGCTCCACGAAGATGGTGGAAAAGGCGCCTTCGGTCAGATAGCCGGCCGCATCGACCAGCAGCACTTCATAGGTGCCGCCGCGCTGCAACGCATCCTTATACAGGCTGCGGTCGGTGGTCTTGTGCAACAGGCGCTGGTCCTGCGCTGGCGCATTGCGCGGCACGGCGGCGACCTTCATGATCGGATCGGGCCAGCTGAGATGGCCGCGCACCTCGATCGCCACCGATCCGCCACGCGACACCAGCAACCGCACCCGGCTATGATCGCGCAACCGAAAAGTGGCGGCCTGCAATTCGTTGCGCACGGCATGGCGATCGAAACTGAAGCCCAGCGCCTCCGCGCTCTTCTTGAGCCGCGTCAGATGCAGTTCCAGCAACCGGACGCCTTCGAGCGGATCGAAGGCCATGGTTTCCAGCAGGTCGAAGCGTCCATCAGCCAATGCCATCGAAACCCATCAAACTCCAGCGCGCACCATAGCGGCCGGGGCGAGGAAACGCCCCTTGGCCAGACATTCCGCCCATTCGGATGCGCCTTCCGAATCTGCGACAATACCCGATCCCAGGCCCAGCCGGCCCACAGCCCGCCCCTCTTCAACGCAAAGGGTGCGAATGGCAACATTGAAGGCGGCGTCGCCTTCCGGGTCGATCCAGCCCATCGACCCGGTATAGACGCCGCGCGCATGCGGTTCGACCGCGTCGATAATCTCCATCGCGCGCACCTTGGGCGCGCCGGTGATCGATCCGCAGGGGAACAGGATGCGCAGCACATCGACCGCCGACAGGCCGGGCAGGATGCGCGCGCGCACGGTGGACACCAGCTGATGCACGGTCGGATAGGTTTCGACCTTGAACAGGTCGGGCACGGTGACGCTGCCGGCCTGCGACACGCGCGACAGATCGTTGCGCAGCAGATCGACGATCATCAGATTTTCGGCGCGCTGCTTGGCGTCCCCCTCCAGCCAGCCGGCCAGAGCCGCATCCTCATCAACATCTTCCGCACGGGTGGCGGTGCCCTTCATCGGCCGCGCGGTCAGTTGCCCGCGCACCTGGGTGAAGAAAAGTTCGGGCGAGAAGGACAGGATCGTCTGCGCGCCGGTGCGCATCACGCCGCCATAACCCGCCGCCGCGCGTGGCCGGACCGCGGCGTAGAGCGCCATCGGATCGCCCGCCACATCCACGTCGCAGGGGAAGGTCAGGTTGACCTGATAAATGTCGCCCGCGCGGATATAATCCTGCACCCGGTCGAACGCGACGCGATAGGCCGCCTCATCCACCAGCGGCCGCAGCGGACCGACGGTCGCACCCGCGGGGTCGGGCAGCATGGCGGGCAAATCCCGCGGCGCGATCAGCCGCACGCCTTCATACAGGCCGAACCAGAGCAAGGGCGCGCCCGCGCCGTCCCGCCGATGCGCGATCGGCGCCAGTCGATCCTCCAGCGCCAGCCCCGCCTCATAGGCCATATAGCCTGCGACATGCAGCCCCGCCTCGCGCGCTTCGGCCAGCTGGTCGAGTGCGGGCTGCACCTGCGCCATGCTGTGCGCCGCGACGATGGCCACCGGATCGCGATAGAGCCGCGCCGGCGCCGCGCCCTGCGCACGGGCATCGTCGAACAGGCAAAAAACTTCGTCGGGACCGGGAAGGCGCATGGCGCTTCTTAACAGGCTTTACGATCGGGGAAAGGGCATAGGCGCGCGATGGCGTGTTGCGCGCGGTCCGCCAAGCCCCTAGCCACGGGTGCATGAGCGATCCCGCGCCACCGCAAGACCGACCTATTGGCCCCGCCATCGGCCATGGGCTGCGCGGCCGATGCCCGGCCTGCGGACGGGGACGGATGTTTGCGCGCTTCCTGAAAGCCACACCGGCCTGCGCGGGCTGCGGCCTGCGGCTCGACGCGCATCAGGCGGACGATTTCCCCGCCTATATCGTGATCCTGGCTCTGGGGCATATATTGGTGCCCTTGATGATCGAGGTGAACGCCGCGCTGGCCATTCCGCTGATGTGGCAGGCGCTGATCTGGCCGGGGCTGGCGATCGCGCTGGCGCTGGCGTTGATCCAGCCGGTCAAGGGCGCGGTGATCGCTGTCCAGTGGAGCCGGCGCATGGCGGGCTTTTCCTGAAGCGGCCCGTTCCGCCGCCCTGTTCCCGCCCCTATTCCGGCTTGCGCAGGAAATTCAGCTCCATCGCCTCGCGCAGCGTATCGTCGATCAGGCGGCGGCCTTCGGCGCCATGGGTGACGACGGTGGTGTCGCAGGTGGCGACGCACACGCCCTTCTGAAAGCCGGCCGAACTGATCGTCCAGCTGGTGCGGCCGATATGGCCGATCGCGCAATGCACTTCGAACGGATAGGGGAAATGCGATTCCTCGATGAAGTTGAGGTTCACATTGGCCACCAGCCAGCGCACGCCCTGTTCCTGCGGATGCCGGCCCATATGATGGTGAAACCGGATGCGCGCGGTTTCGAATATGCCCGAAATGGCCACATTGTTGATGTGGCCCATGGTGTCCAGATCCTGGAAGCGGGTGTCGATGCTGGTGACGAAGCGATAGGCTTCGGGACTGAACCGCCAGGATTCGGGTTTGGCCATGTCCTGATTTCCCCTTGGAATTTTCTGTCACATTGCCATAGCCATCATGGGCCGCGATGCAATTGGCCGCACAAAAATGACGCAACTGCGGCCTTTTGGACACAACAGCAACGAAGCGTTTCGACTTCTGTACGTGGACAGCGCCGGGCGCCGGGCATAATTTCGCCCGCGACATGACCCGAGGATATGCCATGCCGCAGCGTTACAGCCTTGCCGCCATCACCCTGCACTGGGCGATCGCCGCCCTGCTCGCCTTCCAGATCGCCGTCGGCTGGGCGCTGGAGGGTTTGGGGAGCCATGGCTTCTTCCTGTATCAATGGCACAAGTCGGTCGGCATGCTGATCCTGGCGCTGACGCTGGCGCGCGTTGCCGTGCGCTATTGGAAGCCGCGCCCGGCAAAGCTGGAGGGCGGCTGGCAGGGGGCGCTGGCGTCGGCCGTGCATGTCGGTCTTTACGCCTTCATGCTGGGCGCGCCGCTGACCGGATGGGCGCTGGTGTCGACCGCGAAGGTCAAGGTGCCTACTTTGCTGTTCGGCGTGCTGCCCCTGCCCCATCTGCCTTTGCCCGCCAGCGTCCATGCGATTGCGGAAAATGGCCATGGCCTGATCGCCTGGCTGGGCATCGCGCTATTCCTGCTGCATGTCGCGGGCGCGCTGCGCCATCATGTGATGATGCGGGACGGTCTGATCTGGCGCATGGTGCCGGGCCGGTCGGGCGTGCTGCTGATCGCATTGCCTGCCCTGATCGCGCTGGGCTTTATCGCCGGCCGCGCCATTCTGCCCGCGCCGCAGGCTACGCCGGCTCCGGTCGCGGAAGTCGAGGATAAGGGCATGGAGGCCGGCAATATCACGCAGGCGGAGGCCGTGAACGCCGCCGCACCGGCCGACAATGCCGTCGCCAACGCCGCGCAGAACACCACGCAGGCCGCAGTCGAGGAACCCGCCGGCCCGCCCCCGGCCTGGACCGTGCAGCCCGGCGGCCGCATCGGCTTTTCGGTCGGCAATGATGGCGAAACGATCAGCGGCAGCTTTGCCAAATGGACCGCCGCCATCGTGATGGACCCCGATCATCCCGACAGCGCCGACATCAAGGTGACGATCGACATGGCGTCGGCCAGCGTGGGAGACGCCTATAAGGACGGAATGCTGCCGGGCGACGAGTTTTTCGGGTCCGCAGCCCACCCCACCGCCACCTTCATCGCAAAGGGCGCGCAGGCCAGCGGCCCCAATCGTTATCGCGCCAGCGGCACGCTGACCCTGAAGGGCGTGGCGAAGCCGCAGACCATCCGCTTCACCTTGTCGGGCAAGGATGCGACCCGCAAGGTGACGGGCAGCGCCACCATCGCCCGCCTGCCCTTTGGCGTGGGCAATGGCGACAGCAGCAAGGGGCTGGCCCCGCAGGTGGCGGTGACGTTCGACTTTACGGCGAAGCGCAAGGATTGATGTCCAGCTTGCGTTAACCTGCCAGGGCTAGGGTGCCCGACATGCAAGCCAGGCCCTTGATTCTCGCTACTATTCTTCTCCTTTCCGCAGCGCCGTCACCGGCCGGTGCGCAGGCCTATATGTTCGAGACAGGCGCGACGTTGCTCGCCAAATGCCGCAACAAGGCGCCGGAATACGCGCTGGCCTGCACCGCCTATATCGTCGGCGTGGTAGACGGCATCCGCAAGGACATGTTCATCGGTCGCGCGCGGCCGGTCTGCTGGCCTGACCGGATGGGCGCGGACGATGCGCGCAGGACCGTCACCGCCTATCTCGACCGCTGGCCCGACCAGCGCAAGGCCCCCGCATCGGTGCTGGTCAGCGTGGCCTTGAATGAGCGCTGGCCCTGCACGAAATAAGCGCCGGCGACGAATATGGATGAAAGGGCCGATCAGCCTGATCGGGACAATTCATTGCGCATAACCATGGCCTAACTTGTACAATCTTGCCTTGGCCCCGGCGACAGCGTAGGGGCGGCCCCTATTTTATCTTGTGTGAAGGAGACTCGACGTGGCGGCGAAGTGGACGCCGGAAAGCTGGCGGAGCCAAAAGGGCATTCAGATGCCCTTTTATCGGGATGCGGACGCGCTGGCGTCGGTAGAGGCCCAGCTTGGCCAGTTTCCGCCCCTCGTCTTTGCGGGCGAGGCACGGAATCTGAAGGCAGACCTTGCCAAGGTCGTGACCGGCGACGCCTTCCTGTTGCAGGGCGGCGATTGCGCGGAGAGCTTTGCCGAGTTCCATCCGAACAATATCCGCGACACGTTCCGCGTACTGCTCCAGATGGCGGTTGTGCTGACCTTCGCGTCGAAGCTGCCGGTGGTGAAGGTGGGCCGTATGGCGGGCCAGTTCGCCAAGCCCCGTTCGGCCGATACCGAAACGATCGGCGGCGTGGAGCTGCCCAGCTATCGCGGCGACAATGTCAACGACATCGCCTTCACGCCCGAAGCGCGCGAGCCGGACCCGCAGCGGATGATCCGCGCCTATAACCAGTCGGCGGCCACGCTCAATCTGGTCCGCGCCTTCTCGACCGGCGGCTATGCGTCGCTGGATCGCGTCCATGGCTGGATGCTCGATTTCATGGGCCGCAGCCCCTGGGCCGCGAAGTTCGAACAAATGGCCGACCAGATCGGTCAGGCGCTCGACTTCATGCGCGCCTGTGGTCTGAACGCGGAAAGCGTGCCGCAACTGGGCGGTACGAGCTTCTACACCAGCCATGAGGCGCTGCTGCTGCCGTTCGAACAGGCGCTGACCCGTCAGGACAGCCTGACCGGCGACTGGTATGACACGTCGGCGCATATGCTCTGGATCGGCGACCGCACCCGCTTCGAAGGGTCGGCCCATGTCGAATATCTGCGCGGCATCGGCAATCCGATCGGCCTTAAATGCGGTCCGTCGCTGGAGCCGGACGCGCTGCTGCGCTTGCTCGACACGCTGAACCCGAAGCGGGAAGCCGGGCGCATGACGCTCATCACCCGCTATGGCCATGACAAGATCGAAGCCGGCCTGCCCAAGCTGGTGCGCGCGGTGATGCGCGAAGGCCATCCGGTGATCTGGTCGTGCGATCCGATGCACGGCAATGTCATCAAGGCGGCCAATGGCTACAAGACGCGCCCATTCGACCGCATCCTGGCCGAAGTGCGCGGCTTCTTTGCCGTACACCGCGCCGAAGGCAGCTTTGGCGGCGGCATCCATGCCGAGATGACCGGACAGAACGTCACCGAATGCACTGGCGGCGCCATCGCCATCACCGACGAAGGGCTGGCCGATCGCTATCACACCCATTGCGATCCGCGCCTGAACGCCGCGCAGAGCCTGGAGCTGGCTTTCCTGCTGGCCGAAATGCTGAACGAGGAACTGAAGGAACGCCGCGCCGCAGCGTAATCTGAAAATCCGAATGAAAAGAGGGGCGGGATCGCGTGATCCCGCCCCTCTTTATTTTCATCAGGCCGCGATGATCGCGATGGTCAGCGCTTCGCCGCCCTCAGCAATCGCGATCAGGCGATCGACATTGGGATGCGCGCCCGGACGGTAGCGGGCGTCGGGCACATGTTCGGCGAAGACGGCCAGCCCATGTTGGGCCGCCGCCTTGTCCAGCGCGCCGAACTGCTGCGCCAGATACTGATAGACCGCCGCCGATCCCTGCTTGCCCGGCTGGTTCTCGATGCTGGCGATCACCGTTCCGGCCGCGTCAATCAGGTCGATGCGCTGCACCCCGTCGATCGGCGGCAGAAGCTGAAGATTATCCTTAAAGCTGGCGGTCGGCTGGATCGGCATGGATGATGGTCCCCTATGGATGGTCGGGGCGGCCTGTCGCATCTTCCGGCGCGCGGATCAAAGCCTTCCTGCCCGCTTTCTATTCCGCCCCGCGCTTCTTCTGCGCCCGGCGGGCGAAGATGTTGAGGCACTCCACCAGCGTCGAAAAGGCCATCGCCGCATAGATATAGCCCTTGGGCACATGCACGCCAAAGCCGTCGGCAATCAGCACCGCGCCGATCATCAGCAGGAAGCCCAGCGCCAGCATCACCACCGTCGGGTTGCGGGCGATGAAATTGGCGAGCGGGTCGGCGGCGATCAGCATCACCGTCACCGCCACGATCACGGCGATGTACATGACCGCCAGATTATCCGTCATGCCCACCGCCGTCAGGATTGAATCGAGCGAGAAGATCATGTCGAGCAGGATGATCTGCACGATCGCCGAACCGAAGGTGACGGTCGCGGCCCCCGCCACGCCGGGCGTGTCGTCACCATGGGGATCGACCGTGTGATGGATTTCCCGCGTCGCCTTCCAGATCAGGAACAGGCCGCCGCCGATCAGGATCATGTCGCGCCAGGATAATTGGGTTTCGAAGGTCGGCGCGCCATGGCTGTCGAGCGGCCCGGAAAAGCCGAGGTCCAGCACCGGCTGGGTCAGCCCCACGATCCATGCGATCATCGACAGCAGGACAAGCCGCATCGCCAGCGCCAGCCCGATGCCGATCTTGCGCGCCTTTGGCCGTTGCGCCTCCGGCAGCTTGTTGGTCAGGATGGAGATGAAGACGAGATTGTCGATACCCAGCACCACTTCCATCACCACCAGCGCAATCAGCGCGGCAAGGGCGGTGGGATCGGTAAAGGCGGTAATCAGACTGTCCATGATGCTCCCCTGTGGCGCCGGCTGGCCCGGCTGCACAATCATAATGCAGGCCGAGGGTTCCGCCAGACATGCTTTGTCACATGACAGCGTTAACAAGGCCAGGGTGCGTGCGGGCGTGGCTGGACGGGAAGGCTCCACTCCCCTAGCGATACACCCATTGCGATTTTCCGCTGCGGCACCCCGTCGCGGCCCCGGCCCTTAGCGAAAGGCGGTCCATGAGCAGAACCACCCTGACCCGTTTCCTGATCGAACAGCAGCGCGACCACAATGCCCTGCCGGGCGAACTGCGCCTGTTGATCGAAACCGTCGCGCGGGCGTGCAAGACGATCAGCCATGCCGTCGGCAAGGGCGCGCTGGGCGAGGTTCTGGGCAGCCTGACCAGCGAAAATGTGCAGGGCGAAGTGCAGAAGAAGCTGGACGTGATCGCCAATGAACTGCTGCTGGACGCCAATGAATGGGGCGGGCATCTGGCCGCGATGGCGTCGGAAGAGATGGAGACGCTCTATCCCATCCCCAACCGCTATCCCAAGGGCGAATATCTGATGCTGTTCGATCCGATCGACGGGTCCAGCAATATCGATGTCGACCTGTCGGTCGGCACCATCTTCTCCGTTCTCAAGGCGCCCGAAGGCTGCGCCGGGCGCGATGTGACGGAGGAGGATTTCCTGCAGGACGGCCGCCAGCAGGTTGCGGCGGGCTACGCCATTTACGGCCCGCAGACGATCCTGGTGCTGAGCGTGGGCACCGGCGTCTATGAATTTACGCTCGACCGCGAAGTCGGCAGCTGGGTCATGACCGATGCCGACATGAAGATGCCGCAGGGCAAGTGCGAGTTCGCCATCAACATGTCCAACCGTCGCCAATGGTCGCCCGCGATTGCCCGCTATGTCGATGAGCGCGTGACCGGCGCGGCCGGCCCCTGCGGCAAGGACTATAATATGCGCTGGACCGCATCGATGGTGGCGGACGTCCATCGCATCCTGAAGCGCGGCGGCATCTTCATGTATCCCTATGATCATCGTTCGCCCGGCAAGGCGAAGCTGCGGCTGATGTATGAAGCCAATCCGATGAGCTATCTGATCGAGCAGGCCGGCGGTGCGGCGAGCGATGGATTCATGCCGATCATGGACGTCCAGGCGACGGGCCTGCACCAGCGCGTCGGCGTGGTGCTGGGCGACACGGCCGAAGTGGAAGCGGTCGTCGCCTATGGCCGCGAAATGGAAGCACTGGCTGGCTGATCGAAAGAAGTTGGGGGAGAGCGCCGACAAAAGCGCTCAATCCCCCAGCCATATCCCACCTGCCGGTCTTACCGGCGGCTCCTCTCCAGAAACTTGTTATTGGCGGGACATCAGCCGTAACTTTCTAGCGGATGAACGAGACAAAAAAAAGGCTGATCCGAAGACCAGCCTGAAAGTTTTTAGGAGAGGATGCCTGAAAGGCACAGCCCTTTTGTCCCACGGGCCGGTTTTTCGCAAATGCGAAGGTCGAAACCATGATTGCGTCAAACGCAATCGCTTGCCTAAACCGTCGGAAACCAACAGCGGCGCGCCGGTCGTTGCGATTCGCGTGCTAAACAAATCGCAGGGCTTTGATCCTAGACCCGCCTGATGCACGGACCGGCCCCTTCCAGCGGACACCACATGATTCGCTATCGCCGCGACATAGACGGGCTGCGGGCGCTCGCCATATTGCCGGTGCTGCTGTTCCACGCCCATGTCCCCGGCTTTTCCGGCGGCTATGTCGGCGTCGACATCTTCTTCGTCATATCGGGCTATCTGATCACCGGGATCATCGCCCGCGAAGTGGATGAGGGCCGTTTTTCGCTGGCGCGCTTCTATGAACGGCGCTTCCGCCGGATCATGCCGGCGCTGGCGCTGATGATCCTGATCGTTCTGGCGGCGGCGATGTGGCTTTACCTGCCCGGCGACCTGGAGGGGGTGCCCCGATCGGCGCTGGCGGCCACGCTGTTCGCATCCAATTTATGGTTCTTCACCGACACCGGCTATTTTTCAGGCGGCGCGGATGTGAAGCCGCTGCTCCACACATGGTCGCTGGCGGTGGAGGAGCAATATTATATCGGCTTCCCGATCCTGCTGATGCTGATGGCGCGCTTCGCCCCGCACTGGCGCAAGGGCGCGGTGGCCGGCATCGCGGCGGGATCGCTGGCGCTGGCGATCCTGCTGCAACGCGACACCAGCGGCTTTACCTTCTATCTGCTGCCGACACGCGCCTGGGAATTATTCACCGGGGCGCTGCTGGCGCTGGGCGCAGTTCCGGCAATCCGGCCGCGCTGGGCGCGCGAAATGCTGGCATGGGCCGGCGCGCTGGCGATCGCGCTGGCCGTCGCCTGCTATGACCGCACGACCATCTTCCCCGGCATCACCGCACTGGCCCCGGTGCTGGGCGCGGCGGCGCTGATCCATGCCGCGCCGGGGACCAGCATGGGCAGGGTGCTGGCGCTGCCGCCGCTGGTAGGCGTCGGCCTCATCTCCTACTCGCTTTACCTGTGGCACTGGCCGCTGATCGTCTTCACCGAATATGCGACCGATGCCCCGCTGGCCGGCGCGACCCGGATCATGGTCGTAGCCGCAGCGCTGATCGCCGCCATCCTGTCCTGGCGCTTTGTCGAGCGGCCGTTTCGCGACGCCCGAAGGGTGCCGGCCGGCATGGTGTTTCGCTTTACCGGCGTGGCGATGGCGCTGCTCTGCATCGCGTCCCTGTCGCTGATAGCGATGGGCGGATGGCCATCCCGCTTCGCGCCGCCGGTGCTGGCGCAAATGGCCGGGCAGCGCGATTTCGCCCCGACCCGCAAACAATGCCACGACACCTATATGCGCGGCGCAGCGCCCTGCGTGCTGGGCGCCGCCATGCGCCCGGACGCCATGCTGTGGGGCGACAGCCATGGCGTGGAACTGGCCTATGCCCTGTCCTTGCAGGCGAAGGCGCAGGGGCAGGCTCTGGTGGAGCGGACGACATCCAGTTGCCCGCCCGTGCTGGGCTATGATACGAAGGATGCGCGCTGCGCCGCAGCCAACCGCGCAGCCCTTGCCGCCATCCGCGCCGATCCGGGGCTGCGCCGCATCTATCTGGCCGCTTTCTGGGCCAATGGCGAATTTGACGATCCCGCCTTTATCGCGAAGCTCGACCGCACCATCGCCGCGCTGCGCGCTCTGGGACGTGATGTGGTGCTGATCGGCCCGGTCCCGCCGCAACCCTTTGACGTGCCGCGCCGTCTGGCCCATCTGGCGCGCGCCGGTGCGGTGACGGATGCCCAGGGTGTGAAACGGGCATGGGTCGATGCCCGCACCGTCCACCTGCGCGCACTGTTCAGCCGCTGGCAGGCGCAGGGCGTGCGCCTGATCGATCCGGTTGCCGCCTTGTGCGACGCGCGTTCATGCGCGATCGAACGCGATGCAAAGCCGCTCTATTTCGACAGCCATCATCTGAGCGTTGCGGGCGCCAAATGGGTCGTGGCGCACGGCGGATAATCTTATTCTGCCGCCAGTGCATAGCCCGAGCGGGGCAATTCGGCCGCCAACGCTTCGGCAAGGTTGAGCAGCAACGCTTGCAGGCGCGGCACACCCGGTCCAGGTTCATCCAGCGCCGCGTCCAGATAGAGGGCGCGGTCAATTTCCAGCTGGATCGCGTGCATTCCCTGTTCCGGCCGTCCGTGCCGATCGACCATATGATCGCCGGCATAGGGATGATTTTGCGCCACGGCAAAGCCATGTCCCTGCGCCACATCGGCCGCCAGCGCCATCAGCCGCGCGGAGGCGCTGCGGCCGAAACGGTCGCCCAGCACCAGATCCGGCGCGCCCTGTCCGGCGGCGGGCGGCGGCAACGGCGGCATGGAGTGAAGGTCGATCAGGATGGCATGGCCATGGGCCAGTCGCGCCGCCGCCATACGCTGCGCGATCATCGCATGATAGGGGCGATGCACGGTTTCAATCCGCCGCTGCGCCTCCGCCCAGAGCATCGGGCGTTGCCAGAGGTCATGCGCGCCGGGCAGGCGACGGGGGAACAGGCCCAGCCCGCCGCGCAGCTTGGCGCTGCTTTGCAGGGGCGCGTCGCGCGGCAGCCCCATGATCATGCCGGGATCGATTTCCCGCTCATGCCGGTTAAGGTCGATCATCGCGCGCGGCGCCCGGGCCACGACCACGCAAAAACCCCGTTCAATCAGGGGATGCGCCAGCAGATCGACCCAGCGATCCTCCAGCCGGCGCAACACCGACGGGCGCACCCGCGCCGCCGCCAGCAGATCGTCACCATAAGCGCGCCCGGCATGGGGCACGGACAGGATCACCGGCCGATCCGGCGTAACCGGGCCGAAAAAATCGAATGCGGGGTCGGACAGGGTCGGGGAACGCGGCGCGGGATGGTCCAATGCGGCTCCTTTCACCGGCGCGCCAAAAAAGCTTACGCGGATGGATAATCTTTACACCTTGTCGCATATAAGCGGTTTGCGCGCCACCCTGTCGGCGGCGCGCAGAACGGCTTATCCGCCGGATGGGAATGCGCAGGGGCAATGGTTCGCATATTATTGGCTGAAGATGATGAGAGCATGCGGGTCTATCTGGCCCGTGCGCTGGAACGGTCGGGTTATGAGGTGGTGTCGGCCGCCACGGGGATGGAGGCGCTGCCGCACATCAACAGCGACCGCTTCGACCTGTTGCTGACCGACATCGTCATGCCGGAAATGGACGGCATAGAACTGGCGCAGCATGCAGCCCAGGTCGCGCCGGACATGCGCATCATGTTCATCACCGGCTTTGCCGCCGTGACGCTGAAGGCCGGCAAGGCCGTGCCGCAGGCCAAGGTGCTGTCCAAGCCCTTCCACCTGCGCGATCTGGTGCTGGAGGTCGAACGCATGTTCGGCAGCGAAAGCGTGTCCGGCCTTAGTTGACCCAGTTCAGTCTGGCACGACTTCTTCCATATCCGGGGTGGGATCAAGCGGCACGCCCGCCATGGCGGCGTTGAACCGTTCGCGGTCCAGCCCCTTTTCCCATGCCGACACGACGATCGTGGCGACCGCATTGCCGACGAAGTTGGTGAGCGCGCGCACCTCGCTCATGAAGCGGTCGACGCCCAAAATCAGCGTCATGCCGGCAACCGGCACCGACGGCACAATCGACAGTGTCGCAGCCAGCGTGATGAAGCCAGCGCCCGTCACGCCCGCCGCGCCCTTGGACGAGATCATCGCGACCAGCAGCAGCAATATCTGCTGCTCGATGCTCAGATCCACATTGCACGCCTGCGCGATGAACAAAGCCGCCAGCGTCATATAGATGTTGGTGCCGTCCAGGTTGAAGCTGTAGCCGGTCGGCACGACCAGCCCGACCACCGATTTGCGGCAGCCGGCCCGCTCCATTTTCTCGATCAGGCTGGGCAGCGCGGCTTCCGACGAGGAGGTGCCCAGCACCAGCAGCAATTCCGCCTTCAGATAGCGGATCAGGTGCAGGATGTTGAAGCCGGCAAACCAGCCAACCATCCCCAGCACGCCGAGCACGAACAGCAATGACGTGAGGTAAAAGGTCGCGACCAGCCCGGCGAGATTGGCGAGCGTGCCGACGCCATATTCGCCGATGGTGAAGGCCATGGCGCCGAACGCGCCGAACGGCGCCGCCTTCATCAGGATCGACACAAGTTTGAACACCGCATGGCTGGCCGATTCGAGCACGGTCATCAGCGGCTGCGCCTTGTCCCCGATCAGGGTCAGGGCGATGCCGAACAAGATCGCCACGAACAGCACCTGAAGGATATTCCCGTCCGCCACCGCCGACACCATGGTCGACGGGATGATGCTCATCAGAAAGCCGGTCAGCGTGCGCTCATGCGCCTGATGGGCGTAATCGGCGACCTTGCCCGCATCCAGCGTCGCCGGATCGATGTTGAGGCCGGCGCCGGGCTGCACGACATTGGCGACGATCAGGCCGACGACCAGCGCCAGCGTGGAAAAGGTCAGGAAATAACCGAACGCCTTGGCCGCCACCCGGCCGATCGCGCCCAGTTCCTTCATCCCGGCAATGCCGGTGACGATCGTCAGGAAGATGACCGGCGCGATGACCATCTTCACCAGCTTGATGAAGGCTTCGCCCAGCGGCTTGAGCTGCTTGCCCGCGTCCGGCCAGAAATGGCCGATCAGCACGCCCAGCGCGATCGCCGCCAGCACCTGAACATAAAGCTGGCGGTAGAAAGGCAATCGCGGCGCCGTTTGCAGCGGCGATGTTGGCGATGGCAGCATATGTCCTGGCGTCCCCCTGTTTGCCCCGCAGCATATGGGCGGCCCCTGCCCTGTCCAGAAGAATATCGATGCAATGCAATTTCCTGCTTGCGCGAGTCACCGACCCCCGTTATTGGCCCCCTCCACGGCGGGCGTGTAGCTCAGTGGTAGAGCACTGTGTTGACATCGCAGGGGTCGCAAGTTCAATCCTTGCCACGCCCACCATGACAAAGCCCGTCGCTTCTTATGAAGCGGCGGGCTTTCTCTTTTCCCGGATATGTCGATAGCGCCGATCAATGCGGCGCGGCGCGGATCGCCTGAGCGAGCAGGCGGCGGCAATCGTCGCGCTTGCCCGACAGGGCGCGTTCGACGCGCGCCCAGGCTTCGATGTCGGCGGCGGTGATGGTTTCGCTGGCGGCGTTGCGGGGACGCATCGACACCACGCACGACTGACCCCGGTCCCTATTCTGCTTCATCATGTGCTGGACCATAGCAGGCCGCGCTGTCACAGGCGTGTCCGCAACATTACAGGAAAGCAATCATGGCGGGGTTTCAAGGCGTGGGCTGCGAACAGGTCGGATCAAAGCGCGTCCTGTTCGTCATGGCGGTGGAGGCGGAATATGGCCCGCATCTGCGCGCGCGCTTCACCCCGCTGATGACCGGCATCGGCCCGGTCGAGGCGGCGATCGTCACCGGCATGGCGCTGCATGATCTGGCGCTGCGGGAGGCGCTGCCTGAATTGGTGGTGTCTATCGGATCGGCAGGATCGCGCCGTTGCCCGCTGGGGGAGATTTACCAGATTGCTAGCGTGTCCTGGCGCGACATGGATGCTTCGCGCCTGGGCTTCACCAAGGGGGTGACGCCATTGATCGATCATCCGGTCGATGTGCCGCTGGTGACGCCGCTAGCGCTGCCGCTGGCGCGCCTGTCGACCGGCGCGAATGTAGTGGGCGGCGACGACTATGCCGCGATCGACGCCGATATGGTGGATATGGAGACGTTTGCCGTGGCCCGCGCCTGCGATCGATTTGGCGTGCCGCTGATGGGGTTGCGCGGCGTATCGGACGGGCCGGGCGAACTCGACCATATCGACAGCTGGACGGCGTTGTTGGGGCTGCTGGACGAACGGCTGGCGAAGGCGGTCGATGGGCTGGAGGCGGCCCTATAACAGGGCGATGATCTGATCCGCCGCCGCGTCGGGCGGCAGGCGGCCACTGTCCAGCGACAGGCGCGGCGCGGGCATGGCCGCCATGCAGCGGTCGCAATCGGCGCGAATCGCGCGCAGCAGATCGACATCGCGCAATTTACCGAAGGCGGCGCGGCTCAAATCGGCAATGCGGGCGTCCTGCACATCCGGCGCGATGGTGAGCGCCACGAAACACAAATCGCCGCCCGCCGCCTCCACCTGCGCACGCAGACGTTCGGGGAAATCGGGCGCTACGCTGGGTTCCGGCGCAAAGGTGAAGATCAGCGACCGCCCTCCCCTGATCGCCGCGACCATCGCCTCCATCCAGAATGCTTCGCGCAGGCGCGCAAATTCGGGCGATCCGAAGGGGAAGAGCGCCGCCACCGCATCGACGACCAGATGATTGTGGAACAGCGCCAGCCCGGTGCGTGCGGCGACGATCCGCGCCACGGTCAGCTTGCCGGCCGCCGCCGGGCCGTAAAGGAAGATCAGGGTCGGCGCGGCCTCAATGGCCATCGAAGGTCATGATCGCCCGCGCCGCCACGCCGTCGGCCTCCAGCGCGGCGATGCCGCCCAGCGCCGGCAGATCGATCGCGAACAGCGCCATCAGCACGATCGCGCCCTGTTCGCGCAGCAATTGCGCGGCGGCGTTCGCCGTGCCGCCAGTGGCGATCAGATCGTCGACCAGCAGGACACGGCTGCCCTGCGGCACCTGACCTTCATGCATTTCCAGCCGGTCCGTGCCATATTCCAGCACATAATCGATGCCCACGGTCTTGCCGGGCAGCTTGCCCTTCTTGCGCACGGGCACGAAGCCCTTGCCGATCGACAGGGCCAGCGCCGCGCCCAATATGAAGCCGCGCGCTTCGATCCCGACGATCAGGTCCGGGTCGAGCGGGCGGGCGATCTCCGCCAGCGCCGCCGTCAGATCGCGCAGCCCGTCGCCATCGGCCAGCAAAGTGGTGATGTCGCGAAACTGGATTCCCGGCTTGGGGAAATCGGGGATGGTGCGGATCAGGGCGGTCAGGTCGCTGGTCGGGTTGCTGCTCATGCGCGCCTCCATAGAGAAAGGGCGCGGCTTCCTCAAGAAACCGCGCCCCTCATCTCGTCCGATACGGCCTCTCTCAGGCCGCCTTCTTCTTGTCCGCCCAGATATTCTGATAGGACATATAGGCCAGCGCCGTTGCGATCAGGAGGAAGATCACCGTCGCCAAACCGGCCGCGTGGCGGTTTTCCAGCTTGGGTTCGGCCGTCCAGGCGAGGAAGGCGGAGACGTCCTGCGCCATCTGATCGACGGTCGGGTTGGTGCCGTCGCCATAAGTCACCTGCCCGTCGGCCGACAGCGGCGGCGCCATGGCCAGGTTCAGGTTGGCGAAATAGGGGTTGTAATGCAGCCCCTCGGGCGTCTTGGCATCCGGGAAATGCTTCAGCAGGTCGGCCGGCTGTTCCTGGAAGCCCGTCAGCAGCGAATAGACATAGGCAGGGCCATGGTGGCGCGCCTTGGTCATCAGCGACAGGTCTGGCGGGATCGCATTATTGTTCGCCGCCGCCGCCGCGACATTGTTCGCGAAGGGCTTGGGAAAATGGTCGGCCGGGACCGGATCGCGCGTCGCCGGCTCACCCGTGGCGGGATCGACCGATGGCGTCTTGATCGCCCATTGCTTGGCGATCGCCTTTACTTCGGCTTCATTATAGCCCAGCGCTTCAAGGTCGCGGAAGGCCACGAACTTCAGGCTGTGACAGGCCGAGCAGACTTCCTTGAACACCTGAAAGCCGCGCTGCAGCTGCCGCTGGTCATATTTACCGAACGGTCCTTCGAAGGAGAAGGACACATGTTTGGGAGCCAGATGGAATTCATGCTCCACCGTCTTGGCCGGCGGCTCCACCACGTAGGAATAAGCGCCCACGAGGAAGGAGATGAACAGCCAGCCGGCAAAGAAAAGGCCGACGAGAAATGCGCCAATGCGAACCATGATCTCGTCCCCCCTTATTCGGCCGGGACTGCGGCGGTTTCGCCGTCAGCCTTGGCATATTTGGCCAGCACCGATTCGGTGATCGAACCGGGCAGCGGCAGCGGCTTTTCGAAGCGCGCGATCAGCGGCAGGATGATCAGGAAGTGCGCGAAATAATAAGCCGCAGCGACCTGAGAGATCATCACATAGGGTTCTTCCGCCGGCGCGCCGCCGCAATAGCCCAGGATCAGCACGTCGAACATCAGCAGCCAGAAGAACGCCTTGAACGTCGGGCGATAATGGCCCGAACGCACCGGCGACGTATCGAGCCAGGGCAGGAAGAAGAGCAGCAGGATCGATGCGAACATCGCCAGCACGCCCAGCAGCTTGGCCGGCACGAAGAAGAAGTCGACGGTGAAGGCGCGCAGGATCGCGTAGAAGGGCCAGAAATACCATTCGGGCACGATGTGCGCGGGCGTCGAAAGCGGGTTCGCTTCGATATAATTGTCCGGATGGCCCAGATAATTGGGCGCGAAGAACAGCATGATCGCGAACAGCAGCAGGAACACACCGACCCCGAACCCGTCCTTTGCGGTGTAATAAGGATGGAAGGGCACGGTGTCCTGCGGTCCTTTCACCTCCACGCCGGTAGGATTGCTGGATCCGGGAATATGCAGCGCCCAGATGTGCAGGATGATGACGCCCGCAATCACGAAGGGCAGCAGGAAGTGGAGCGAGAAGAAGCGATTGAGCGAGGCGTTGCCGGGGGCGAAGCCGCCCAGCAGCCAGGTCTGGATCGGTTCGCCCACCACGGGGATCGCGCCGAACAGGCCGGTGATGACCTTTGCGCCCCAATAGCTCATCTGCCCCCAGGGCAGCACATAGCCCATGAAGGCGGTCGCCATCATCAGCAGGAAGATGACGAGGCCCAGCAGCCACACCATTTCGCGCGGCGCCTTGTAACTGCCGAAGTAAAGGCCACGGAAGATGTGGAGATAGACGACGATGAAGAAGAAGCTGGCGCCGTTGGCGTGCGCATAGCGCATCAGCCAGCCGGCGTTGACGTCGCGCATCGTCTGTTCGACGGTGCCGAAGGCGACGAGATCATTGGCGCCATAGTGCATCGCCATGATGACGCCGGTGACGATCTGGATCACCAGCGCCACGCCGGCGAGTACGCCGAAATTCCAGAAATAATTGAGGTTGCGCGGCACCGGATAGCCCGCGCCGATCGCGTTATAGACGAGGCGCGGCAGCGGCAGCTTCTCGTCGACCCACTGCATCACGGGATGCTTGGGGGTATAATGTTCGGCCCATGGAAAGCTCATGTCGGTCCCCCTCAACCCACGAGAATGGCAGTGTCGGAAGTGAAGCTATACTTCGGCACTTCCAGATTCTTGGGGGCAGGCCCCTTACGGATGCGGGCCGCGGTGTCATAGGACGATCCGTGGCAGGGGCAGAAATAGCCGCCAAACTCGCCGCGATTCTCACCCTCGCCCGCGCCCAGCGGGACGCAGCCCAGATGGGTGCATACGCCCATGGTGACAAGCCACTGCTTCTTGCCGTCAACGGTGCGTTCCTCCAGCGTCTGCGGGTCGCGCAGCGTGGACGGATCGACCTTGTCGGCCGCCGCGATTTCGGCAGGGGTCAGTTGCCGCACGAACAAAGGCTGCGACCGGAAGGTCGTCTTGATCGCCTGTCCGGGCTGGATCGCCGAGAGGTCGACTTCGGTGGATGCGAGCGCCAGTACGTCGGCGCTGGGGTTCATCTGGTCGATCAGCGGCAGGGCGACGACGACGGCGCCGACTCCTGCGAAGCTCACCGCAGCGATGTTGATAAAATCGCGGCGGCGCACCCCTTCTCCGCCGGATAGACCTTGGCCGTCAGAATGCTCTACGCTCGCCATGCACCTCTACCCTTGCAAGACTTCCCTGTGCACACCGGAGCCCTTTAAAGGCCCAGATTATCCAGGGATTTGGGATTTCAGCC
Organism: Sphingobium rhizovicinum; assembly: GCF_042647625.1. NCBI lineage: Bacteria > Pseudomonadati > Pseudomonadota > Alphaproteobacteria > Sphingomonadales > Sphingobiaceae > Sphingobium > Sphingobium rhizovicinum. The sequence goes on from NZ_JBHRVU010000004.1 coordinate 3,012,570, forward strand.
TGTGGCTGCTCCCGCCTTCCCCCCGGCGTGTTCGAAGGGGGTGATAACCGGACTGCGCCGTCTTTGCCAGTCGCAATATTACCTAGCCTATTGCAAATGCTCCTAATGGACTATGGCGCTGCGTCATGCGTATCGCCCTTTACCAACCGGAAATTGCGGGCAATGTCGGCGCGATCCTGCGTCTGGCCGCCTGCTTCAGTGTCCCCGTCGACATCATCATGCCGACCGGATTCGCCTTTTCCGACGCCCGCCTGAAACGCGCGGCGATGGACTATGGCGAGGCCGCCGACGTCACCCGCCACGCCAATTTCGCCGCGTTCGACGCCGTGCGCCGCGCAGAAGGCCGCCGCTTGCTGCTGATGAGCGCCCATGCGTCCCAACGCCTGCCGGAGGTGGAATTTCAGGAGAATGACGTGCTGCTGATGGGATCGGAAAGCGCGGGCGTGCCGGCCGATGTGCGCGATCTGGCCGACATTCGGGTCCGCATTCCCATGGCGCCGGGTTTCCGGTCCTTGAACATCGCCGTGTCCACGGGCATCGCCGTCGCCGAAGCCCTGCGCCAGACTGGAAAGTTCCCCGGATGACGAACCCGATCCCGACCGTGCCCTTCCCTCTCGACACCCGGCAACAGGCGGCACGAGCGTGGTTCGAATCGCTGCGCGACCGCATCTGCGCCGAATTTGAGGCAATCGAACGCGAAGCCGGCAGCGACGCCCGTTTCGATTTCACCGCATGGGACCGGGAGGCCGAAGGTCAGGCGCCCGGCGAAGGCGGGGGCGGCGTGCGCGGCGTGATGAAGGGCAAGGTCTTCGAAAAGGTCGGCGTCAACGTCTCGACCGTGGGCGGCGAATTCGCCCCCGGCTTCGCCCAGACGATCCATGGCGCGGCGGACAATCCCGCCTTCTTCGCCACCGGCATCAGCCTGGTCGCGCATATGGCCAATCCGCATGTTCCGGCCGTTCATATGAACACCCGCTATCTGGTGACGACCAAAAGCTGGTTCGGCGGCGGCGCGGACCTCAATCCGCCCTTGCCGCGCGACGAGGATACGGCGCATTTCCATGATGTGTTCAAGGCCGCCTGCGACGCGCATGATGCGGACCACTATCCGCGCTTCAAAAAATGGGCGGACGAGTATTTCTTCATCCCCCACCGCAATGTCCATCGCGGCGTGGGCGGCATTTTCTACGATCATCTCGAATGCGCCGACGATTCGGCGTTCGACGCCCATTTCGCCTTCACCCGCGCCGTTGGCGACGCCTTCCTTGCCGCCTTCCCGCCGATCGTGCGGCGGCGCATGGATGAGGCATGGACCGATGCCGACTATCGCACCATGCTGGAATGGCGCGGCCGCTACGCCGAATTCAATCTGGTGCATGATCGCGGCACATTGTTCGGCCTCAGGACCGGCGGCAATATCGACGCCATCCTGATGAGCCTGCCGCCCATGGCGAGCTGGAGCTGATGCCCTTCATCCCCGTCGAACCCGGCATGGTGGCGGCTGTCGTCACCCATCTGGAAATGCGCGAACGGCCCAAACCCGCGCCGATCCCGCCCGCGCCATTGCGGCTGGCGCCGTGGAAGACGCCGGACCTGAACGCCTATCGCACCTTGTTCCGGCGGGTGGGGGAACCCTGGCTGTGGTTTTCCCGGCTGGTGATGAGCGATTCAGACTTGGCGGCGATCCTGCACGACCCGGCGGTGGAGGTCTATGCCGTCACCGATCCGCGCGGCACCGAAGTCGGCCTGCTGGAACTGGATTTCCGGTCGCTGCCCGATTGCGAACTGAGCTTCTTCGGCCTTGTCCCGCAGCTGAATGGCAAGGGGCTGGGCCGCTGGCTGATGGCCCAGGCCAAGTCGCTTGCGTGGCGCAAGGGGGTGGAGCGATTCTGGGTCCATACCTGCACCGCCGACAGCCCGGCGGCGCTGGGCTTCTATCAGAAGTCAGGCTTTGTGCCTTATGGGCGCGAGATCGAAACCTTTGCCGATCCGCGACTGGCGGGCGTGCTGCCGCGCGACGCCGCGCCGCATGTGCCGGTGCTGGATCAGCCGACCGCCTGACGATAGAGGCGGGCCAGCATCGCCAGCATATAGACCTGAATCACCGTCGACACGATGGCCGCCGCGATGCTCCCGGCCAGCTTCGCGCCGTCGACGCCGGCGATCAGCCCGCCCAGCACGCCGACCACCGCCTGCGCCGCCGTGCTGGCGATGGTGGACAGGATCATCACCAGAATGAGGAAGCCGAACAGCCGCCAGAAATGGCCGCGCGTCAGCGCCCATGCCGCCCGCAGCGAGGCCATCACCCCGGCCTGATTGTCGATCACCACCGGATTGAGCAGCACCAGCCGAATGCTGGCGTAGAAAACCAGCCCGGCCGCGCCCAGCCCCAGCAACAGGCCCAGCGTCGCCGCCAGCGCCTTCGACGCGAGCGAGAAGACAACCCCCACCAGCACCGCGAGGATAACCACGGCGGCCAGCGCGCCCGCCGCCACCAGCGCCGTGCCGATCAGCACCGGCAGCCGCGCCAGGCTGAGGCGCAGCGCTTCGCCCACGCTGATCCCCGGACGCAGCGCCAGCGCGAACAGCGCCAGCGATCCGAACCAGATCAGGATGATCGTCAGCATCATCGCCAGCCCGAAGCCCGGCGGCATGGCGGGGATGGTTTCCATCTTGGGCTGGGCGAACCATGCCTGCAATTGGGGCGGGGTCATCTGGTCCAGGATCAGCCCCGGCAGCGCCACGAACAGCAGGGCCACCGGCAGCAGCAACGATGCTTCCCGCGCGACGAAGGCCACCGCCTCCTCCCACGCCTTGCCGATCGACATCGTCGCCATATTTTTATGTCCTGCTACCCGGAAAATACGCCCTGAGCCTTGATCGCTCGCCCGTCGCAAGTCAAGAAAGCCGCCATGTCCAATAGCCCCCCTGCACCGCTGCCCTTTCCCGATACGGTCGAATGGCGCGTCGCCGACGCCCCGGTCGATTATCCGCCCGCGCTGGCGGAGATGGAGGCGCGCGCCGCCGCTATTTACGAAGGGCAGGCGCGCGAACGGGTGTGGCTGCTGGAGCATCCGCCGCTCTACACCGCCGGCACCAGCGCGGACCCGGCCGAACTGCTCGACCGGCGCTTTCCGGTGCATGATGCCGGGCGCGGTGGACGCTACACCTATCATGGGCCGGGGCAGCGGATCGGCTATCTCAACATCGATCTGCGGGAACGGGGCAAGGATGTCCGCAATTTCGTCCATCATCTGGAAGGATGGATGATCGCCGCGCTGGGCGATCTGGGCATAGCCGCGCGCCGGGCCGAAGGACGGATCGGCATCTGGACCGACGACCCGCAAGGGCGCGAGGCGAAGATCGGCGCGCTGGGCATCCGGGTGCGGCGCTGGGTCACACTGCACGGCTTTTCGATCAATGTTAATCCCGACCTGTCCCATTTTGGCGGCATCGTGCCGTGCGGGATCAGCGAATATCCCGTGACCAGCATCGCCGCGCTGGGCGGCAACGCATCCATGACCGCGCTGGATGCTGCATTAAAGGCGCATTTCCCCACCTTTCTCAGCCGCTTGGCCCGCTGTGGCGCAGGGGTTGAGCAATGCGAAGCGGATCGCTAGGGTCGCGGTTTCTTTCCGCCGGGCGGGGGCTGCCGGGCACGACCAATATAAGGAATCCCGGATGCGTCGCGTCGCCACCCTTCTGTTTGTGACTGCCTGCCTGCCGCTCGCCGCCTGCGGGGAAAAGCAGCAGAGCGAAACCAAGGTTCAGATGAAGGACATGGAGGTGGTGGACGGCACCGCAACCGACGCCATGACCGATCTGGACGGGGTGCAGAGCGAAGGCACCGCCGTCGCCATGCCGACCGGCAACGCATCCGCCGGCAACAGCAGCAGCGCCCCCGCCAAGCCCGCCGCTCCGGAAAAGCCCGCTGGCGACGATGCCGAAGTGGTGGCGGACCAATAATCGTTCAGGGCGGATACAGCCACCCGACCCGATGAATCAGACAGGAAGGACAGGCCGATCAGCCGGTTCTTCGGAGAGGCCATGATGACAATGCTCCCGACCCCGTTGCGCCGCACGATCGCCGGCCTCGCCCTGACCATCGCCTCGTTGGCGGCGCAGCCCGCCACCGCGCAGTTTTTCTGGTCGCCGCCCGATTTCACCGCGCCGCCGCTGACCGACGAAGCCGCCGCCACTGCGCTGGGCCTGCCCGGCGCGAGCGCGGCAGAAATCAAGGCGGGTCTGGCCTGGAATTTGCGCGCGGCGCTCAATGTCGCGGCGCTGCAATGCGATTTCGAGCGCACATTGCTGACGACCAGCAACTATAACGCCACCATCGCCCATCATGATGCGGAACTGGATGCGGCGCAGGTGACGCTGCTCGGCTATTTCCAGCGCACCGTGGGCAAGGGCCGGCCCGGCCAGTCGGCGGCCGACATGTATAATACCCGCATCTATTCCAGCTATTCGACCGTGCAGGCGCAAAAGGGCTTTTGCCAGGCCGCCGCCGCCGTCGGCCGCGACGCGATCTTTGCCGATCGCGGCACGCTGAGCGAGGTTGGCCGCCGGGGGCTGGGATCGATCAAGAAGGCGACGATCCCGGCCGGCGAACAATTTTACGGCACGCCGGGCTATGACTATGTGGTCGCCACCCCGTCCTTCGACCCCAAATGCTGGAAGAAGAATGTGCTCCAGCCCGCCTGCCATCAGGCATGGAACGACCGGACCGGCGCAGCCAAACCCTGACCGGAGAAGGCGTTAGCGCAGGCCCAGATATTTATGGGCCTGCACCGTCAGCCGCCAATGCGGCCGGTCCATCACCAGCGCGATCGCGGCGCGGGCATTATCCACGGCATGAGCGTCGTCCAGCGGCTGGACCAGATGATGGTCGAACGCCCATGCGCCCATGGCGTCAACGTCCGACAGGCTGTGCCCGACGCCCGGCTGGGGCCAGACGAGCTTCAATTCATGGCCCGACCGCTGCACCACATCGCTGCCCGCCTTGGGGCTGATGCAGATCCAGTCGATGCCGGGATGCGCGGGCAAGGTGCCATTGCTCTCGATCGCGATGGTGAAGCCGCGCGCATGCAGCGCGTCGACCAGCGCATCGTCGATCTGCAACATCGGCTCGCCGCCGGTCAGCACGATATAGCGGTCCCCGCCGCCATGGCCCCAGAAGCCCAGCGCCGCGTCGGCCAGCCCGTCCGCGTCAGCGAACTTGCCGCCGCCAAGCCCATCGACGCCGACGAAATCGGTGTCGCAAAACTGGCAGATGGCGCTGGCGCGATCCTGTTCCCGCCCGCTCCACAAATTACAGCCGGCAAAGCGCAGGAAGACGGCGCGACGCCCCGCCTGCACCCCTTCCCCCTGCAGGGTCAGGAACATTTCCTTGACCGCATAGCTCATCGCATCGCGTCCTTCAGGGCCGCGTCGCGTAGATGGTGGGATCGGGCAGGCCCGCTTCCTGGTAGCCCTTGGACCGCAGGCGACAGCTGTCGCACAGGCCGCAATGCTTGTTGTCGGGCGTGGGATCATAGCAGGACCAGCTGAGGCCGGCGTCCAGACCCAGCCGATGCGCTTCCCGCGCAATATCCGCCTTGCTCATATATTGCAGCGGCGTGTTGATGCGGATCGGATGCCCTTCGACCCCGGCCTTGGTCGCCAGCGTCGCCATTTTCTGGAAGGCGTCGATAAATTCCGGCCGGCAATCGGGATAGCCCGAATAGTCGAGCGCATTCACGCCGATGAAGATGTCGCTCGCCCCCGCCACTTCGGCCAGACCCAGCGTCAGCGACAGAAAGATGGTGTTGCGCGCGGGGACATAGGTGACAGGGATTTCATCCCCTACCCCGGTCTTGGGCACCTCAATATCGGCGGTCAGCGCCGATCCGCCGAACGCGGTCAGATCAAGCGGCAGCACGATATGGCGAATGGCGCCCAGCGCCTTGGCCACGCGCGTCGCAGCGTTCAGCTCAACCCGATGCCGCTGATTATAGTCGATCGACAGGGCCAGCACATGATAGCCCGCTTCGCGCGCCAGTCCGCCCGCGACCATGGAATCGAGACCGCCCGAAAGCAGCACGACGGCGAATTTTCCAGCATTTGCAACCATGGCAATCCGCTACCCCCCGCAACGCCCAAGCGCAAGCCGCCCGTGGCGCGCCGCATCAGCCACAGACGCCGATCCGACGCCCTTCGGCCGCGAAGGCAAAGGGTGCGCCATCGGCGACCCCCTGCGAACGGATCTGCACCAGACGCGCGGTTTCGATACGCAGGTCCGTCCGCCCCGTGCCGGCCGCCGCGCAATCATAAGTGACCGACACCGCATTGGGGCTGTCCGACACGGTGAAGCTGGGACAGAGCGCACGGCCATGCCGCACCTGCAACAATTGCCGCAGATCGGTGACGCAGAGCTTTTGCGTTTCCGCGCCTTCGCCACGCCCCCGCAATTCCCATTCCCCCGGCTCCAGCGCGCGCAAAGCCGCAGGCGCCGGGGCATTCGCCACGCCCGGCCCAGACACCCCAGACCCAGCCGCCATCAGCGCCGTCGCCATCGGCAACGCCGCCGCGACGCAGAGCGTCCGCAGTTTCGTCGTCCTCATGTTTTTGCTCATTTCGTCCAGAGCCGCCGGCCCCTACGGCCGCGACTGTACCCCTATTGCCTGCCGTGCAATTGCGGCAATTTCATAGCGCAAACGGCGCGGCGCGCCTCAATTGCAAATATTGCTCGCGAAACGATTGCGCGACGTTTTTTTTGAAGCAGGCTCAGCGCGCCTCGAAACTGTCCAGCGCCAGCGGGAAGATGCGCGAGCAGAAGGCGCAATCGACGCCGATCACGCCCTGCGCGTCGGCCATCTCGACCCGTTCGTCCACGGAAAAACGGCCAATCACGTCGCGAATATGCGCCAGGTCGCAGCGACAACCCTTGGCCAGCCCGACCGCTTCGGTCACGCGCACTTCCTCTTCCTCATGGAAGAGCCGCCACAATATGTCGGTCAGCGGCAGCGCGGGATCGGTCAGTTCCTCGGGCTTGAGCGTTTCCGCCAACACCTGAACATGCTCCCATTCGGGATGATCGTGCCGGACATGCAGACGCTCGCGCCCCACTTCGCCCTCGGGCAGATGCTGCAACAACATACCGGCGGCAATGCAGCCTTCGCCTGCATCATGCCGCGTGGCGATGCGGATGACGCTGGGGATCTGTTCGGACTGGAAGAAATAATGTTCGGCGGCGTCGGCCAGCGACTGGCCCTCCAGCGGTACGATGCCCTGATAGCGTTCGCCCGTGACGGACTGATCGAAGGTGATGGCCAGGTAGCCCTTGCCGAACAGGCCGAACAGCGACGGGTCCGGCCCCAGTTCGGCCAGCCGGTCGGCATCGAACTTGGCATAGCCGCGCAGGTCGCCATCCTTGTAATCGGCCACCAGCAGGCTGACGACGCCATTTTCGGTCTGCGCCTGAAGCGTCAGCTGTCCATCCGCCTGCTTGAGCGTGCTGCCCAGCAGCGCCGCGAGCACCAGCGCCGACGCCAGCAGCCGCTCAACCGGCGGGGGATAGGCATGGGCGGCCAGCACCTGATCCAGCACCCCGCCCAGCCGCAGCACGCGGCCGCGCGCGTGGCGCGACGGGATGGTGAAGCCAAGGGCCTGGTCAAGATCGGCGGCAGACGTCAATTCACAGCTCCGGTCGTCCGGCGCAACACGCACCGGAGATAATAGGGCATCGGATGATGCGGGCAGGCTTCCTAGATAGGAAGCCTGCCCTTAAACTCAACCAAGGCGGCCCAGCGCCCACAGCAGCACCGATTTCTGGGCATGAATGCGGTTTTCCGCCTCGTCCCAGATCAGCGACTGCGGGCCGTCAATCACCTCCGCCACCACTTCCTCGCCACGATGGGCGGGCAGGCAGTGGAGGAATTTGGCGTCAGCCTTCGCGCCAGCCATCAGCGCAGGCGTCACCTGATAGGGCATCATCGCCTTGAGCTTTTCATCGGCATGCGCCTGACCCATGGAAATCCAGGTATCGGTGACGACCACGTCCGCGCCGGCCACCGCCTGCGCCGCGTCGCGGGTCAGGGTGATGGTCGATCCGGCGGCGCGCGCCGCGTCGGCGAAAGCCGGATCGGGATCATAGCCTTCGGGAATGCCCATGCGCACATCGAACTTCAGCAGCCCGGCCGCCTCGACGATCGAATGGAGCACATTATTGCCGTCGCCCAGCCAGGCCCACTGGCTGCCCGGCAGCGCCAGCCCATGTTCCACCACGGTCAGCAGGTCGGCGACGATCTGGCAGGGATGCGACAGGTCGGTCAGGCCGTTGATCACCGGAACGGTGGCGTAATGCGCCATTTCCTCGATCTTGGCATGATCGTCGGTGCGGATCATGATCGCGTCGGCCATCCGGCTGAGCACGCGCGCGGTGTCGGCGATCGTCTCGCCGCGGCCCAGCTGGCTGGTCGCGCCGTCCAGGATCAGCGACGTGCCGCCCAACTGGCGGATGGCCATGTCAAAGCTGACGCGGGTGCGGGTGCTGTTCTTTTCAAAGATCATCGCCAGCGTGTGGCCGGCAAGCGGTGCGTCCGCGTCCACCCAGCCCTTGGGCTTACCTGCCCGCGCCGCCTTCCGGTCGATGGCGTCGGCGATCATCGCGGCGATGGCGTCGCCGCCCGCATCGGAGAGATTCAGGAAATGCTTGGTCATTATACCCCCTTCACCCACATCTCCGTTCGGTTCGCGCTTGTCGAGAACTGTTCTCGACGACGCTTCTCGACAGGCTCGAAGCTGCTCGAACCGAACGGAGGGGGAAAGATTGGTCTCAGGCCGCCTTGGCCTCGGCGAAGCTCCGCGCGCCGGCGGAAATCTTCTCGATGCATTCGGCGATATGGCTTTCGTCGATGACGAGCGGGGGCAGCACGCGCAGCACATTCTGCCCGGCCGACACAGCCAACAGGCCATGATGGTCGCGCAGATGGCCAACGAAGGCGCGCGCGTCATAGGCGTCCTTCAGCTTGACGCCCAGCATCAGCCCCATGCCGCGCACATCCTCGAACATGTCGTCATGATTGGGAATCAGCTGCTCCAGCGCGGAGCGCAGGCGCGCGCCCATCGCCTTGACATGATCGAGGAAGCCGTCGCCCAGCACCTCTTCCAGCACAGTGAGGCCCACCGCCATGGCGAGCGGATTGCCGCCATAGGTGGAGCCATGGGTGCCGAACACCATGCCCTTGGCCGCTTCTTCCGTGGCAAGGCAGGCGCCCAGCGGGAAGCCGGCGCCGATGCCCTTGGCCACGGCCATGATGTCGGGCGTCACGCCATATTGTTCATGGGCGAAGAAGGTGCCGGTGCGGGCATAGCCGCACTGCACTTCGTCCAGGATCAGCAGCAAGCCATGTTCATCGCACGCCTTGCGCAGGCCGGTCAGGAATGCCGCCGTCGCCGGGGTCACGCCGCCTTCGCCCTGCACCGGCTCCAGCAGGAAACCGGCGGTGTTGTCGTCGATCGCGGCCAGCGCGGCGTCGAGATCATTGAACGGCACCACCTGAAAACCGGGCAGCAAAGGTTCGAAGCCATCGCGCATCTTGGGCTGGCTGGTCGCCGAAATCGTGCCCAGCGTGCGGCCGTGGAAGGCGTTGTCGAAGCTGATGATCTTGTGCCGGTGCGCCGCGCCATTGGCATAATGATAGCGGCGTGCGGTCTTGATCGCGCACTCGACCGCTTCGGCGCCCGAATTGGTGAAGAAGACGGTGTCGGCGAACGTGTTGTCGACCAGCTTCTGCGCAAACTGTTCCCCCAGCGGCGATCCATAGAGGTTCGATATGTGCATCAGCGTCGCGGCCTGATCGGCAATGGTCTGCACCAGCTTCGGGTGGCCATGGCCCAGCAGGTTGACGGCGATGCCGCTGGCAAAGTCAAGGTAGCGCTCGCCGCGCTCCCCGATCAGATAGCAGCCCTCGCCTCGCACCGGACGCACATCGCACCGGGGGTAAACGGGCATGAGCGGCGTAATCGACATGGGCCTTCCCTTTCTGGACGTGATAAATCGTCAGGTGCGCGGATGTGCGCGAAACGCAAAAAGGCGGCCCCCGCCGGGCCGCCCTTTGCGAGCGTCGCCTATACAGAGGCCATGAAGGGGGTGCAACCCCGCTGCATGGCCACCTGTGCGCGACTGGCCTTATGTTTTGCGCCTATGGCGCACCGGCACCGGCGCGGGCCGGTGCCGTATCAAAAATGCGATCTTCCGCGCATTTTTCAAAAAACGCTCAACCGATCTGGTTCCAGGCTTCGGCGATTTCGGCGACCATGGCGCGGGCATCTTCGACCGAGGCGGCCGAACGCTCCTTGGCGCCCACCAGCAGCAGGCGGCGCGCTTCGCGATAGATTTGCGCCAGACCGACCGCCACATCGCCGCCCTTGTCATAGTCCAGGCTGGATTCCAGCGCGAACAGGATCGACATGGCGCGCGCCTGCTTGTCGGACACCTTCATCCGGTCGCCATTGCGTTCGGCCAGAGCCGCTGCGTCCATCGCCAGCAGCAGTTCGTCGAACAGGATCTTGACCAGACCATGGGGCGTGGCGCTTTCGGTGCGGCTGCCCGAATGGACCGCCGCATAACGCCGCGCCGCTGCACCACCTGCATAGCCCTGATTATAGAACATCGTCTTATCGCCCCGATTTAACTGTCGCTGTTGTTCCAGACCTCGATCTGCTGTTCGAGGTAGCTTTGTGTCGCCTTGAGCGCGCTCAGGCGGGTTTCCATCGCGGCATAGACGCTGGTCAGATGTTCCTGATAATTGGTCATCTGGGTATCCAGCTTTTCCAGCTGCTCGGTAAATTCCTCGGCCAGCGCGTCGTAGGTTTTCTGCGCCGACTTCATCGGACCATCGTCCTTTTCGATATTGTCGCGAACGGTGTCCATCAGCGCCGACAGGCCGGGATTGGCGGTCGTCGACACTTTGGGATTGACCATGTTGGTCACGCCTTCCGGATCGCTTTCCATCGCCGCAGCCAGCCGCGCCGTGTCCAGGCTCAGCGTGCCGTCGCGATTGGTGCTGACGCCGATGTCGGACAGCGTCTTGAAGGTGCCGGTCGCGCTCAGCTGGGTCGATGTGATCGCGGCCAGTTGCCGCTTCATGTCGCGCACGCCGGACACGCCGTTCAGGACGCCGGCAGTCGATGAATCAGCGCCTGTCGCGGTTGCCGTGTTCAGCGCCTTCATCAGCGTGTTATAGGCATCGACAAATTCCTTGAGCAGGTCCGACAGGCCGGCCGTCGGCTGCGACATGGACAAGGTGACGGTGGTGCCCGGCGACGCCTTGTTCAGGTCGATCCGCATATAGGGGATCGCTTCGTCGATCGTGTTGCTGGCAAACTCATATTCCACGCCGTCGAGCGTGATCTTCGCATTTTGCGGCGTGGAGCTGCTGGTCATGGTGGTGCTGTCCGCGCCGCTCCAGCCAAGGCCGGCCAGCACGCTGGCGCCGTCATCGGCGGCCACGCTGATGCTGAAATCATTGGCGGCGCCGGTTTCGCCCTTGAACATCAGGCGGGTGCCGTTGGCGTCGGTCACGACGCGGGCGGTGACGCCCATGTCGGCCGCGTTGATGGCGGACGCCAGGCCGGCATAGCTGTTGTTGGTCGAATCGATCGTGATCGTCTTGGTTTCGCCCGACGCGGTGGTCAGGGTGAAGCTGCCGGTGCCGATGGCGGTCGTGCCCGTCGCGCCGCTGTTCGCGCTGGACGATATGACGCGGGCGGTGGCCAGTTGCTCGACGGTCAGCTGCGCGGGCAGACCCGCAGGCGTGCCGCCGCTCAACAGGCTGACGCTGGCGATGCTGGTGTCGTTGGAGCCGACCGTGCCGGTATAGTCGGCGCCGGACAGAACTTCGGTCAGGGCGTCGGCAAAGGTGTTGAGCGAGCTCAGCGCCGAAGCCAGGGCGGAAATGCGCGACGTATTGAGCGTCTGCCGCGACGTGATCGCCGTTTCCTTCGGCTCGCGCGTGGCGCTGACCAGGCTGGATACGAGCGCCGAGGTATCAATCCCCGAACCCGCATTGAGCGCCGTCAAGATGCTGCTGCCTACCGAAGTCATTTGACCGTCCTTTCAAGAGGGTAGAACGGCGCTAGCAGCCAGACCTTTAGGAAAGATTTTCGTGCGCGATCATGCCGGCGAAATCGGGCCGGACGACAGTTGCGATGCGGCGACCTGCTCCACCAGTCCGCGCGACAGATTGGCCTGCGCGACATGGCTGTAGGACGCACGCTCCACGATGCGCTTGGCGATGGCGGCGGCATGTTCGACCGCTTCCTTGGTCGCGGGCGGCAACGGCACGATCACCATCGGTTTGGGGATCATCGCCTGCACCGACCCTGCGGCGTTGTTCACGCTGATCGATCCGGCATCAAGATCGGCGAGAATTTCGGAGATGCGGGCGTGAACCTCGACATATTCGGCGACGCTCGCCAGATCCTGGTCGACGGCGGCGACATCCGGCTCCGGCACGGACGCGCGCGTTTCCTTGCTCGCCGCGTCGCTCGCGCGGCTCGCCGACACCGGTTGCACGGCCTGCGCCGGCACCGCCGCGCGAACCACCGTCCGGTCGACCGGCGATATTTCCGCGCGAGAAATATAATCGTCCATGACGCACCATCCTCAGGCGTCCCCGTGAACCGATTACGACCCCGTGCGATCAACCTTTAGGGGGCGATGCAATTTTTTTTCGTCGCGCAGAAATAACAGGGCGATCAGCATCGGGATCAGGCCCGGTCCCGGCACGCCCGCCATGCCGGCCGCCAGTTGCAGCAGCGGCAGGAAGAAGGCGAGCAGCAGGATCGCCCCGCTTTGCCCCGCAACGATCAGCAGCACCGCCAGCGCCGCCAGCGCCAGCATGTCATAGGACAGCATATAGGGGGTGGCCGATACGGCGCAGGCCAGAAACAGCAGATTGGCGCGCAGGTCGCCCGCCGCCGGACGCTGGCGAAACCGCAGCCACACCAGCGCCGCCGCCATCAGGCCCAGCATCATCTGCGCCGCGCTGGCCCAGGAGACGGGCACGCCTGCGACGCGCAGGTTCATGAACAAAGTGGGCATGAACGGCCCGGCCAGATGATCAGGATCGCTCAGCACCAGTGACTGGTTGGCGATGCCGGTTTCCAGATAGATGCGCCATATATCCACGCCCCAGATCAGCGCGACGATCGCCGCCAGCGTCAGGCTGGAAAGCGCGGCAGCGGCAAAGGCGCGGACATTGCCGGTGGCGATGAACAGGATCGGCAGCAGCAGGGCCAGTTGCGGCTTCACCAGCAGCAGCCCGACCAGCGCGCCCGCCAGCCATGGCCGCTCCTCCCGCCAGCGCAGAACCGCCAGCAGGATCGCGGCGGCGAACAGGGCGAACTGGCCGGACATGATGCCCAGCAGGGCGGCGGGCGAGGCGAGAAGCAGAAGGATGAGGGCGCGCTGGCGCGTCCAGAGGCGCAGTGAGACAGCGAAGGCGACAGTTCCGCACAAAGTCCACAGCGCCAGCGCCGGCAGATAGGGCAGCAGGCCGAACGGCGCGGCGAACAGCAGGGCGACCGGCGGATAGGACCAGAGCTGTCCCGGATAGCCTTCCCCCACCACCGGCCCGAGCGCGGCGAGATAGGTGTCCATGTCATAGTGAAGTTCGGGATGCGGCGCCCAGGCGGCGCGGCCATACATCCAGATGTTGAGGAAATCGCGCCCCACCACCAGAGATGTCCCATCGCGCGGAATGCCCTGCCCCGGCGTCATGGTCAGCAGATAGGCGGGCACGAACATCAGCAGAAGCAGGCCCGCGCCGACCCAGAGCAACCGCAACCGATCGGCCATGGCCGCTATTGTTTCCGCCCGTCGGCGTCGAAGCGCAGATCGTCGGGCACGGTGATGAAGGGGCGGTCCATTTCGCTGGCCATGCGATTTTCGACCCGGAAGACGAAGGCCAGCACGGTCGCGACCGCCATATACAGCCCTTCATTGACGATCTGTCCCGCGCGCGACGTGAAGTAGATGGCGCGCGCCAGTTCAGGATATTGCAGCACGGTGACGCCATTGGTGTCGGCCAGTTCGCGAATGGCCGCCGCGATCGCGTCGCAGCCCCGCGCCACCACCACCGGCGCGGCGTCCTGCCCCGGCTTGTAGCGCAGGGCGACGGCGAAATGGGTCGGGTTGGTGATGATGACGCTGGCTTCGGCCACCGCCTTGCGGGTGTTGCCGCTCAACACCTCGAACTGGCGACGGCGGATATGCCCCTTCAGCTCGGGCGAGCCTTCGCTTTCCTTATGCTCGTCCTTCACTTCCTGCTTGCTCATGCCCAGCCGCTTGGCGCGCTGCATGATCTGCGCGGGCACGTCGATCCCCGCGATCAGGAACAGGCCGCCCGCCATGACGAGACAGGTCAGGATGAAGATATTGCCCAGGTCCGCCATGGCCGGCGCGATGCCCGCCTTGCCAAGGCCGATAATCTCGGTCAGCCGCCCCCAGATCAGCCAGACGCCGATGCTGCCGAGCAGGCCGACCTTGGCGATCGACTTCAGCAATTCGATCAGCCCCTGCATGCCGAAGATGCGCTTGAGGCCCGAAAGCGGGTTCATCTTTTCGGGCTTGGGCGCAAAGGCGCCGGGTCGGAAACCCAGCGAGCCGAGCAGCGCGGGCGCGGCGATCGCGGCCAGGAAGGTCGCCAGCATCACCCCCGCCACCGGCAGGGCAATGCCCTTGAGCAATTCCAGCCCGCGATCGACCGGCGAAAAATCGACAATGTCGTCGCGCTGAAAGCGCAGCCCTTCCACCAGCATGTTGGACATCGCCTCAATCAGCGACGGACCGATGACCGCGATGCAGCCGATGCCGGCCATGACGACCAGCGCCGTGCCCAGTTCGCGGGACTGGAGGATGTCGCCCTTCTTGGCGGCATCCTGCAATTTCTTCTGTGTCGGCTTTTCGGTCTTTTCGCCGCTATCATTGCCGCCCGCCATGTCAGCGCCCCTCCGAAATGGAGCGGGCCTGCTCCAGGCCGGCCTTGAGCGAGGCGGTCATGCCTTCGGCCATGATCGGCGCGGCGATGGCCAGCAGGATCAGCCCGGCCATCATCGCCACCGGCATGCCGACCGCAAACAGGTTGAGCGACGGCGCGGCGCGCGACAGCATGCCCATCACGATCTGCACCAGCACCAGTGCGAAGGCGACCGGCAGGGCGACGGTGACGCCCGCGCCCAGCAGCGATCCGCCAAATTCGACCAGATGCCAGATCATGTCATTGGACAATAGCGCCCCGCCCGGCGGGATCGCGACATAGCTTTGCACGACGAAGCTGATCAGCAGCAAATGGCCGTCCATCCCCAGCAGCAGGAAGGTGGCGAGGATCGAGAGGAACGTGCCGACCACCTGCGTCGACTGGCCCGAAGCGGGGTCCACCATCGCCGCAAAGTTCAGGCCCATGGCGTTGCCGATCGTTTCCCCCGCGACGAAGGCGGCGGCATAGCCGATCTGCACCGCAAACCCCATGGCCAGGCCCGTCAACACTTCGCCCGTCACCAGCATCACGCCTTCGAAACTGGCGACGCCGTCATGGGGCAACTGGATGGTGACGCTGTTGAGTGCGGCCATGCCCAGCGCCAGCGACAGGATCAGCCGCAATTGCAGCGGCACGCCCGGCGCACCGAAAACCGGCGCGGCGATGAAGGCCGCGCCGGGCCGGATCATCGCGATCAGCCATATCCACAGCTGCGTTTCGACGCCGGTAAAGCCCGGCGCGATCATTGCAGCAGGTCCGGGATGCGTTCGAAGATTTCGCGGGTGAAGTCGGCGATCAGCACCATGATCGACCCGCCGAACAGGGTCAGCATCGCGCCCACGACCAAAATCTTGGGAATGAAGCTCAATGTCTGTTCGTTGATCGATGTCGCGGCCTGCACCATGCCGATGATCAGGCCCGCGATCAGCGCCGGAATCAGGATGGGGGCAGCCGCCAGCGCTGTGATCCACAGCGCCTGCTGGGCCAGCCCCATGAAGAAATCGGCGTTTTCCACGAGCCCTTACCTCAAACCGTTCGGTTCGAGGCCCTGAGCTTGTCGAAGGGCGAGAACCATTCTCGACGGACGCTTTTCGACTTCGCTCGAAGCTGCTCGAACCGAACGGGAGAAGAGAATTGTATGACTCATGTCGCGAACGATCCCGCCAGCGACCCCATGGTCAGCGCCCAGCCATCGACCAGCACGAACAAGAGCAGCTTAAACGGCATGGAAATGATGGTGGGAGACAGCATCATCATGCCCAGCGCCATCAGCGTGGAGGCGACGACAAGGTCGATGATCAGGAAGGGCAGAAAGATCATGAAGCCGATCTGGAACGCGGTCTTGAGTTCGCTCGTCACGAAGGCCGGCAGCAGGATCGAAAAGGGAATGTCGGCGGGCGACCGGAAAGCCGGCGCTTCGGCCAGATTCTGGAACAGTTTGAGATCGCTTTCGCGGGTCTGCTTAGTCATGAAGCCGTGCAGCACCTTGCCCGACCGGCCGACCGCTTCCTCGATGCTGATCTGCCCCTTGCCATAGGGATCGAACGCCTGCGCATTGATCGTGTCGATCGCCGGGCGCATCACGAACAGCGACAGGAACAGGGCCAGCCCCACCAACACCTGATTGGGCGGCGTCTGTTGCAGGCCCAGCGCCTGCCGCAGCAGCGACAGGACGATGATGATGCGGGTGAAGCTGGTCATCATGAGCACGAGCGACGGCAGCACCGTCAGCAGGCTCATCAGAATCAGGATTTGCAGGGACAGCGACATCGACCGGCCATCGCCGGAAATCTGCCCCATCGCGCGGCTGAGCGCGCCGCCATTGTCGACCGGCGGCGTTGGCACCGCCTGCGCCAGCGCCGGCTCCACCAATGCAAGGCCGGCGGCGATCAGGACACCGCCGATCAGCAGCATCCTACCGCGCACGATAGGGGTCGCCTTCCGCGATCTTCTCGATCCGGCCGCGCGTGACCGCGACCAATATCCGCTTGCCTTCAAATTCCACCACGGCCAGCTTGCCAAAGGCGCCCATGGGCAAAGCCTCCAGCAGTTTGAGCGAGCGATCGCCCTGGCCGGCCATCATGCCGGGTTGATATTTGCGCCACAGCCACAGGGCGCCGAACGCCATGCCGCCCACCAGCGGCAGCAGGATCAGCAGTTTGACGAAATACCAGAACATGAAGGTCCGCCTGCGACTATGGTTAATACCGGCCTGCGTTCCGCCGTTTCAGGCCTGAACGCAAGCGCAAAAATCAGCCGCGCCGCTCGATCCCGGCCAGCCGATTCTCGGTCGCGGCAATATCGACGATGCGGATGCCATAGCGGCCATTGACCGTCACCACCTCGCCCTTGGCGATCAGCGCGCCATTGACCATGATGTCGAGCAGGTCGTCGGCCTGACGGTCCAGCTCCACGATGCTGCCTTCGGACAGGTCCATGACCTCGGCCAGACGCAGCGAGGTTGACCCGACCTCCACCGACATGCGCACTGGAATGTCGGCCAGCAGCTTGAACTGGCGGTTATTGTTCATCCGGCTGACCGGATCTTCGACCCGGTCCATCCGGGGGGCTTCGCTCATGTCGCTCATTGATCGGGTTCCTGTGCAAGCTTTTCAATCTGGAAGGCGGCGCGGCCATCCTGTTCGCCGATCGTGCCATGGGCGACGATGCGATTGCCCACGATCAGCGGCAAGGACCGGCCGATCGTGACGGGAATGACGTCCCCGACCTTCAATTCCATCAGGTCGGCGAGGGAAAGATTGGGGCGCGCCAGCACGGTGCGGGCCGGCAGGCGAATGTCGCGCATGCGCCGGGCGATGCGCCCCTGCCACACGGGATCGCGATGCTCCTCGTCCGTGGGCATATGGGCGCCGGTCAGCGCCTCGACCGCGCGCAGGGCGGCGAGCGGAAACAGCAGGTCAACCGGCCATTCCTGTTCGCGGGTCAGCGACACCATGAAGCGTTGCAGCACCATCTGGTCGCCGGGCTGGGCGGCGGCGGCATAGCCGACCGAACTTTCGCGCAGGATCAGCCCCTGCTCCAGCGGCAATATGTCGGTCCAGGTTTCGACCAGACGGGCGGTGATGGTGTCGGCGAGGCGGGCGATCAGCCGATCCTCGGTCGGGGTGAACTCCCCGCGGGCGGGCAGCGGGCGATTGCCGATGCCGCCATAAAAGCAATCGACCAACGTCGAAATCATCGCCGCGTCCATGCGCAGCAGCAACTGCCCCTTCAAAGGCAGCAGGCGATAGATGGAGATGCTGCAAAAGGCCGGCACCTCGGCCGACCATGCGCCAAATTCAAGGACGCGGGTGTCCTGGGCCAGAACCTGTGGCCGGGTGCCGGCAATCGGTTCGATCAATGCGCGCATGCGCCGACTGAGCTTTTCGCCCAGCCGGTCCAGCCCCGACAGCATGATCGGCGCCTGCGTTTCCCCCCGCCCGAAGGCGTAGGTCTGTACATCGGTCATCTTGGTCCCCTGCCCGCATCGGATCAGGGGGCATCCCAATCCTGTTCAGGCGGGACCATAAATAACGAAAATGGTAAAATTCCGGTTAATCCGACCTGGGCCGGCGGCCCGAAGCCGGTTTGAAAAACGCGCGAAAGAGCGCATTTTCGGTGCCGCCAAACTCCTACTGGATCACGAAGTTCGTGAAATAGACGTTGTCGATGCCGCCATAGCCGGTTTTCTCTTTCAGAATCTCGTTCACTATGTCGCGGATCTTCTTCTGGAGCATCTGCTTGCCCTGCGGCGTGTCCAGCACTTCCTGCGGCTGCTGCGCCAGCATCATCAGCACCTGGCTGCGGATCGGCATTTCATGCGCCTTGACCCCGGCGATGACGCGATAGTCATAATAGGTCGACACCGCGACGGTGATCTGCGCGAAGGCGTCCGTATCCGACATGTTGGATGTGAAGGGCGCCTGCAACTGGAAATAGGTTGCCTGATAGGCCATCGGATTGGCGGGCGTGGGCAGGTCAACACCCTTGCCGCTATGGGCCGCAACGGCATGGGGCGCTGCCGCCGCGCCGCCTTCATGGCCGCCGCCCTCTCCGCCGCCGCCGCCGCCGGCTTCACCGGCCCAGCCATGGGCGGTGGCGACAGCCTGCGCATCTTCACCGGCCAGCACCAGGACGGGCTTGTTGGGATCTTCCTTGGGGCCTTCCGCCTTGGGGCTGAAGAAGCCGGCGGCGTAAAGGCCGCCCGCCGCGCCCGCGCCACCCACCACGACGCCGACGACCAGCAGCAGGATCATCTTCATGCCCCCGCCTTTTTTCTTCTTGGCCTTCGGCTCTTCGCTCATTGCTCTGGTCCCCCTTAGGAAAGGCGCGGCTTACGCATAGCGCGCGCGCGGCAGGTCGCCGGACATGTCGCCGGCCTGTTCATGGTTAAGAACGACCGCCTCGCTGCTTCCTTTATGGCCAAATGCGGTATTTTCGCGCGATTGCCCGCGTCCCTGCATGTGCGACTGGGCGGAGGACTGACCCAAATTCTGCCCCGCGCCCTGCCAGCCGCCATTCTGGCCCTGAGACTGGGATTGGGATTGCGTCTGGTTGCCGGTCGAATCGGCGCGCGATGCGTCCGCGACATGCGGCGCGCGCTCCACCTTCACCTCGCTGATGCGCACGGCCGACAGGCTGGCGTCCTGCTTCAGCCGGTCGCTGTCCTGCCGCAGCGCAATTTCGGCCGCTTCGGTGGCGACGGTCAGGCTGACGGTCGCGCCGTCGCTGCCATGGCGAATGTCGACCTGCACCGGGCCAAGCTGATCGGCGTTGATCTGGAACCGCCCCTGCGCGCCATTGGCCGACAGCCCGGCAATATCGCGGGCCAGCCCGTCGATCCACTGGCCCGACACGCCCATGTCCACCACCTGCGCGCCCAGGCTGGCGGACAGATCGGCGCTGGGGGTCGGCGCGAGTATAGGCTGAGCGGCGACGGATTGTGGCGCTGCGGTCGGCGCAAGGGTGGGCTGCGCCGACGCCGCGGGCGCGGCGATGGCGTCGCCGGCCGCGGGCGCATCGGGCGCTACGGCGCGTGTTTCGGAGGTGGCAGCCGCCGGCCGCGCCTTCATATGATCGCGCACCAGTTGCAGCAGCGACACGGCTTCGGCCTTGACCGGCTTTGCGGTTCGTTCAGTCCTGGCGGGCGCGGGTTCTTCCGCCGGGGTGGCGATTGCGACAGCTGCGGGCGCGGCATCGGGCGTTTCCGGCAGGATCGTCGCGGCGACGGCAGTTGGCGCAACAACCGGCGCTGCGGGTGCATCGGCCGACACCGGCGCATCAGCGGCAACGACGGGTGCGGGCGGGATCGGCGCGGGCGCAACGGGTGCAACGGGCGCAACGGCAATCGGCGCAACGTCGGCGACCATGGTCAACGGATCGGCCGCCTGCGCCGGCGCATCCGCCGCGCGCGCGTCGTCCGCATCGGTTTCGATTTCGATTTCGGCGTCGTCGCTCGCCTCGACCGGGGCGACGACAGCTTCGCCAGCGGCGCTCATCGCCAGTGCTTCGGGTTGAACCGGATGCGCGGGCTTCATCGCGGACTTTGCGTCCGCAACGACCGGGGCCGTCCCATCATCGACGGGTGCCGGTGCGATCGAGGGTTCGGGCTGGACCGGGGCTGCAACCACCTCCCCCTCCACAGGCGCAGGCTGGACCGGCGCATCCACCGCCGCTTGGGCAGCAGGCGTCGCCGGCCGCGCCTCGACCGGGCGGGCAATGGCGGCTGGGCGCGACGCCAGCGCCAGCGCTACAGTGCGGTCGGGGGCGGTACGTTCGGGGAGGGCTTCCGTCTGAACGGCAGGAGCCTCCACACCATCCGCTGCCATGTCCGGCGCGGCATCGGCCATGTCGGGCGCAAGCGCAGCAACCGGCATCGCCGCCGCTTCCGCCGGTGCGGCGTCGATGGCAACGGCGTCCACCGGCGCATGGGCGGCAGTCATCAGCGCGGTGAAATCCGGCGCTCCCTCGGCGGGCGCTGCGTCCGTCTGGCCGGCGATCTTCTGCGAAGCGGCCGGAAAGAGGATCGCCTTGAGGCTGGCGAGCATGTTCATGTCAGACGTCCTGCGACCTTTGCATCCGGCGGTAACGCGGCAGCGCCGCCAGCTTGTTTTCGCGCCATTCCTCCATGTCCGCGCGAGCGCGGTCCTTCAGGCGGGTGGCGATTTCCTTTTCGCGATTGGCGGCGATGGTCAGCCCTTCCTTGGCCTCCACATTGCGCCTTGCGTCATAAAGCGCGCCGTCCAGTTGTCGACCCGCCTGCTCCAGCCGGGTGGCGAGTTCCTGCATCGCCGCGAAGGATGCGCCATTGGCCAGCCCCTCCCCGCCGAACAGCTCACCGCGCACCTTGCGCAGCCGTTCGATATTATGGGCGATGCCGTCGGCCGCGTCGCGCGCGCGGGCGGTTTCCGCCACGGCCATCGCATGCTGGACATGGCGCACGCGCAGCACGCGCTGGCGGCGGTTGACCAGACCCTTCATGCGCCGAACCCGACGATCAGCGCGGCGGCGCTGTTGGGAAGGTCGATGCGGCTTTTCTGGTCCTGCCGAATGAAGTCGAGAATTTCCTGCCGGCGCTTCACCGCTTCATCGATGACGGGATCATTGCCGGGGCGATAGGCGCCCATCAGGATCAGGTCGCGATTTTCCTCATAGGCGGCCCACAGGCGGCGATAGCCGGCGGCGGCCATGCGATGTTCGTCATCGACCACATCGGCCATCACGCGCGACAGCGACTTGCCAATGTCGATCGCGGGGAAGATCGCCTGTTCGGACAGATGGCGCGACAGCACGAAATGCCCGTCGACAATGGCGCGCGCGGCGTCGACGATCGGATCGTCGGTATCGTCGCCATCGGCCAGCACGGTGTAAAGCGCGGTGATCGACCCGCCGGTGCGCGCATCAACGCCGGCGCGCTCCACCAGACGCGGGATCAGCGCCAGCGCCGAAGGCGGATAGCCCTTCATCGCGGGCGGTTCGCCCAGCGCCAGCCCGATTTCGCGCTGGGCATGGGCGCAGCGGGTCAGGCTGTCGATCAGCAGCAGCACCTTCTTGCCCCGCGCGCGATAATATTCGGCGATGGCGGTGGCGCGCGCGGCGGCGCGCAGGCGCAGCACCGGCGGATGATCGGCCGGCACGGCGACGACGATGCTCTTGTGCATCGCATGCTTCAGCTTGGTTTCCAGAAAGTCGCTGACTTCGCGGCCGCGTTCGCCGATCAGGCCGACGACGACGATGTCGGCTTCCGCGCCAGCGATCATCTGGCCCATCAGCACCGATTTGCCGACGCCGGAGCCGGCAATGATGGCGATGCGCTGGCCGCGCCCGGCGGTCAGCAGCGCGTTGACCGCCCGCACGCCCAGGTCGAACGGTTCGGTGACGCGGCCGCGATCGAGCACATTGCCCTTCACGCCGTTGAGCGGCCACACGCCGCCGGCGATGATCGGTCCCTTGCGGTCGAGCGGCTGACCCATGGCGTCGACCACCCGGCCGATCAGGCCATCGCCCACCTGCACCATATTGGCCTGGCTGTCGGGTTCGACGCGGATGCCGCTTTCCAGCGGCGCGTCGGCATCCAGCGGCACCAGCAGCGTCTTGTCGCCGCGAAAGCCGACGACTTCGGCGCGGCAGACGGAGCCGTCGCTGGCCAGCACGCGCGCGCCCGATCCGATCGGACGGCGAAAGCCGGTGACTTCCAGCATGCCCGCATCATGGCTGACCAGCCGGCCGACATGGCGCGGCTGACGGTTCTGCACCTGCAAATGATCGAACAGCGTTTCCGCCTGAGCGAGCGCGGCGCGGATCATGCCCGATTTCCAATCATGAGCGGCCTTCCATATCGTCCATCAGGGCGCGCAGGCGGGACAGGCGCACATCCGGGCCATCCTCCACCCAGCCATCGGCGGTTTCCAGCCGCACGCAGCCGCGCTGCATGCCCTTGTCCGCCACCATCGGCACGCCGATCGCTTCATCCTTCAGCAATTCGGCATCATCGGGATGCAGGTGCAGCGCGCTCTTGTCCTGATTGCTTTCGATGAAGGCGGCGACCGCATCGCAGCGCTGGAGCAGGCGATCCATGTCGATTTCGACCTCGCCCACAATCTGTTCGACCAGACGGACGACAGTGGCGGACAGCATAGTCGACAACATGCCGCTGGGCGCGGGCGCCAGCAGTTCCAGCGCGTCGGCCAGACGGCTGCGCGCGTCGGATTCTTCGGCATGGGCTTCGCCCGTGATGCGGCACCCTTCATCGAAGCCCAGCGTGAAGGCTTCCATCCGGGCTTCCTCGATCAGGTCGACTTCCGGCTCGTCCTGCGCCTCATCGGCCATGGCGGCGCGGATCGTCGCGCTCTGCTGCGCCGGCAGCGCCGTGTAGAGGCTGCGGAAGCCGCCCGTTTCGACCGGACGAAAGCCCGCAACCGCAACCGGCGCGAAATCCTGAACCGCTTCGGCGCCCCAGATCTTAGACAAAGTCGTTGCCCTTTCCGCCGAGCATGATGGTGCCCGCATCGGCCATGCGGCGCGCGGTGGCGATGATCAGCTTCTGCGCGTCGATCACTTCGGCCAGGCGGATCGGCCCGCGCTCCTCGATCTCGTCGGCGATCGCCTGCGCGGCGCGGGCGGACATGCAGCTGAAAATCTTGCCCTTCAACATATCGTTCGCGCCCTTCAGCGCCACGACCAGCACCTGGCTGTCGACCGTACGCATCAGCGTGCCCAGATTCTTGTCGTCCATGTCGATGAGGTTGTCGAAGACGAACATCTCCTCCTCGATGGTCTGGGCGATCATCTTGTCGCGCTTGGCGACGGCCTTCATGATCCGCTGCTCATTATCCTTGCGGACATTGTTCATGATCGCGGCGGCTTCGACCGTGCCGCCGCGCTGCGACGCCGCGCCCTGCTTGCCCACGGGGCCGCGCAGCAGCAACTGCTCCAGATCCTCCAGCGCCTCGTTCGACACCGGGCCGAGCGTGGCGATGCGATAGACGATTTCTTCCTGATATTCGGACGGCAGCAATTGCAGCACATCGGCGGCGACCGGCGCTTCCAGATGGGCGAGCACGATCGCCATGATCTGCGGATGCTCCGCTTCAATCAGGGTGGCGATTTCCTTGGCGTCCATCCATTTCAGCATTTCCAGCTGGGTGGAGCGGGTCGGCGGCGTGATGCGCGCCAGGATGGTTTCCGCGCGTTCCTCGCCCAAGGCCTTGGTCATGGCGCCGCGAATATGGCGGGTCGCGCCATAGCCGATGGTGGTGCGCTTCTTCGCCTTGGTGACGAAGTGATCGAGCGCCTCGTTCACTTCCTCCGGGTCGACATCCTGCACATCATACATGGCATAGCCAAGCTGGCGGACTTCTTCCGGCTCCAGACGCGACAGGATCTGGGCGGCTTCATCCTCGTTGAACAGCATCAGCAGGACGGCGGCGGCGGCGCTGCCCTTGAGCGCCTCGGGACGGCCGGGGACGATCTCAGGCATTTTCCTTTTCCTTCTTGGCGTCGCGCAGCAGGTCGCGGACGACCAGCGCGGCGCGGTCCGGGTCCTGCTTCACGAAATTGCGGATCAGGTCGGCCCGCTGGGCATAGTCGTAGGTGGAGGAGATCATGTCGAGCGTCACCTTCGGCTCTGCGCCGTCTGCCGTGGGGATGGCCGCCTGCTTGGTCAGTTCGCTCGAAATCTCCATGCCGATGCGCTGGCCGGCTTCCGGCGTCGCGGCGTCGGCCAGAGCGGCAGGGGCCTGCGGCGCGGCGCGGCGCTTGAGCAGCGGGCGGGCAATGCCGAAGATCAGCAGCAGCACGACCAGTAGAGCAGAGACATTGCGCACCAGCGGCGACATCCAGTCGGCCTCATACCAGGGCGCGACGACTTCCTGCGGCTTGACGAAGCTGCGCGAGGACAAAGCGACCACGTCTCCGCGCGTCTGGTCGAAACCGACCGCGCCCTTCACCAATGCTTCCAGCGCGGCGATTTCCTGCGCCGAACGGGGCTTGCCGTCCGGGCCATTGTCCAGCGCGACCGCAACCGACAGGCGCTTGACGGTGCCGATCGCGTCCTTGGTGACGGACACTTCACGGCCCAGTTCGAAGCTGCGGTTGAAGGTTTCCTCGGTCTTCATCGGCGGCAGGCCGGGGGTGGCGGGCTGCTGCGCGTCGGTCTGGCCCTGCTGCACCGCCTGACCATTGGGATTGGTCTGGGTGACGGTCGGGTTGACCGGCGCCTGATTGCTGAGCGCGCCGGGCACGCCGGAAGCTTCGCCGGCCTTCTGGCCGCGCTCGTCCGACGCCCAGCTGCCCTGTTCGGTGCGCAGCCGCGCTTCATCCTGCGGATAGGTTTCGCGGGTGGCCTGCCGTTCAGCGAAATTCAGTTCGGCATGGACTTCGGTGGAAAAATTGCCGTCGCCCAAAATCGGGGTCAGCAGCGCGATCACCGACTGGCGATAGCGATCTTCCATTTTGCCCTGAATGGCGAGCTGGCGGTCGTCGGCGGCATTGCCGTCATTGTTGCTGAGCAGCCGGCCATTCTGGTCGACCACCGAAATATCTTCCGGGTTCAGTTCCGGAATGGAGGATGCGACCAGATGAACGATGGCGCTGACCTGCGCGTCGGTCAGGCTGCGGCCCTGCGACAGGCGCAGCATCACCGATGCCGACGGCTTGGTCCGATCGCGCAGGAACACGCTGGGCGCTTCCACGGCCAGATGCACCTTGGCGCTTTCGACGCTGTCGATCGCCTCGATCGTGCGGGCCAGGTCGGTTTCGCGCGCAGAACGCAATTTTTCATTCTCGACCGCGCGGCTTGCCCCCATCGGCAGGCTGTCGATCATGCTGTTGCCGTCGGGCGCGCTCTTGGGCAGGCCCTGCGCGGCGAGCATCATCTTCGCCTTGAAATAATCGCCTTCGCCAACGGTCATCGCACCGCTGCCGTCGAAGTCATATTTGATGCCATTCTGGTCCAGCACCTGCGCCACGGCCGACTTGTCGGCATCGGGCAGGGCGCGGAACAGGTCGCGCTGCGGCGGTTCGCGCAGCGCCATCCAGGCGAGGCCGGCGACCGCAACGGTGCCCAGCAGGCCCAGCAGCGGCAGGCTCTTGGCCACCGCCGGCTGCTTCATGAAGCCGGTGATCCGCGCCTTGATGGCCTCGAACCCCTTGGCGCCGCTCCCGAAGGAGGCGCTGGCGGGGAGTGCGGGCGCAGCGGCGCCGACATTGGTGGAAAGGGCGTTCTCGCTCATGGGTTAGACCGGCATGCTCATAATGTCCTTGTAAGCGGACAGGAGTTTGTTGCGGACCTGAAGGGTCGCCTCGAAGCTGACCGACGCCTGCTGCTTGGCCAGCATGACGGCGGCAATATCGGTGGTTTCGCCGCGTTCGAACGAGGCGGCGGCTTCGCCGGCCTGATTCTGGAGGCCGTTCACCTGTTGCAGCGCGCTGTTGAGCGCGTCGGTGAAGCCGCCGGGCTGCACGCCCTGCGTCGAACCCGCGCCCGTGGTCGCACCGACGGGGCCGGTCTGGCTGATGTCGCGCAGCGCCGCATTCTTCTGAAGGATGGCGTTGCGGATCGCCATCACGCTGTCAGTGGCGGAAATGCCGGTCATATCCTGGCCCTCCCTTAAGCTGCAGCCAGCTCACGCATCTCGGCGAGCCGATAGCGCAGCGTGCGTTCGGAAATGCCCAGCTTGCGGGCGGCGGCGGCGCGGTGGCCGTCGGTTTCGCGCAGGGCGACGCGGATCGCCTCCAGCTTGGAGTGGCGGGCAACGTCGCGCAGGCAGATCGGCTCGGCTGGCGTCACCAGCTCTACCGGAGCGACGATCGGCTGGGGCGCCGGCTGCACCGGCAGGCTGATAATCTGCGGCGCGGACCCCATGTGCAGGTCCGCCGCGTCGATCCGGTCGCCATCGCGCAGCACCAGCGCGCGCTGCAACACATTGCCCAGTTCGCGCGCGTTGCCCGGCCAGCCATGGGCGGACAGCTTGTCCAGCGCGGCGGGCGTCGGCCAGACGAAACCGGCCTTGCCCATGTCGGACTGGCGCAACAGCATGGCGGCGGCGATAGCGCCGATGTCGCCACGGCGTTCGGCCAGCGGGCGCAGCTCCAGCGGCATTACGTTGAGGCGCCAGTAGAGATCTTCGCGGAAGCGGCCGGCGGCGACTTCTTCGGCGAGGTTGCGGTTGCAGGCGGCGACGATGCGCACATTGACCGACACCGGATGGGTGGCGCCGACCGGCAGCACTTCGCCTTCCTGCAAGGCGCGCAGCAGCTTGGCCTGCAACGCCAGCGGCAGTTCGGCGATTTCGTCGAGGAACAGCGTGCCGCCATCCGCCGCCAGAAACAGGCCGTCCGACGCATTGGCCGCGCCGGTGAAGCTGCCCTTCTTGTGCCCGAACAGCATGGCTTCCATCATGGTTTCGGGCAAGGCGGCGCAGTTGACCGCGATGAAGTCATGGGCGGTGCGGCCCGACTGGGCGTGCAGGAAGCGCGCCATGCCTTCCTTGCCGGTGCCGGTGTCGCCCTGGATCAGAACCGTGGCGTCGCTGCGGGCGACCCGGCCGGCCAGCGTCATCAGGCGGGCGCTGCCGCTGTCGCCAACGGCGGGAACCGATGCGGGGCGGGCGAGCTCGGCGATCAGGGCAAAGGCAAAGCCCATGTCGGCCAGGCTGAAGGCCACGCGCGCCGGCAGGCCATTGGCGGCCGCGACCAGCGACGGCGCGCCGTCGATCAGGTTGATCAGGATGTCGCGATGGGTGGCATGGCCGATTTCGGTCGCCAGCAGCACGCGCCGGCTATCCTTGTCGCGCGGGCTGGCCGCATCCACGATCCGCACGGCGTACAGCGCATTTTCGAGCCAGTGCGAAAGCCCCGGAACGAGGGCGCAAACACCACGGCTCACGTCGAGCGATGACATGAACAAAAACCCCACATTTTGGCTGGTTTGCACCCCCGTGCGCCCCAGGCCCCTTCGATGGTTAATTTTTATCTTTCTGTGGTTATCAGATGGTTAACGCGGCAATCCACTTGCCGCTAACCGGCAATTTTTTTCCGCCCTGCCGGCAAGCCCGAACCGGCTTCAGCTATACGTGCGCGTGTAAGGCCCTGTTCGACAAGCTTTTTCGAAAAAATCATGGCCAGCGCTAAAGGCTGATCGCGCGCCGCCGTTATCCCCTTTCGAGGCCGCCAGCGCCCCTGATGGCAGCGACCTGATAGTGAACGGAAAGGGAATATCATGACTGTTATCGGAACCAACACCTCGGCGCTGCGCTCGGCCAACGCCTCCACCTCGGCCAGCAAGGCTCTCAGCACCGCCATGGAACGCCTGTCGACCGGCAAGCGAATCAACAGCGCCAAGGACGACGCCGCCGGCCTCGCCATCTCGTCCAGCATGACCGCCCAGATCCGCGGCATGACCCAGGGCGTCCGCAACGCCAATGACGGCATCTCGCTGGCGCAGACGGCGGAAGGCGCGCTGGGCGAAGTCAGCAACATGATCCAGCGCATGCGTGAACTGACCGTCCAGGCGATCAACGGCACCAACGACGCCGACGCCAAGACCAACATCAAGGCGGAAATGGATCAGCTGTCGACCCAGATCACCGACACGCTGGCAAACACCGAATTCAACGGCAAGAAGCTGTTCGTCGGCGCCGCCGCCACGGACGACATCAAGATCCAGGCTGGCGCCAACGCCGGCGACTCGATCACGATCAAGGCAAACGGCCTGTCGACCGACGCGGCGATCACCGCCGTTGCCGGCGCCACCGCCGCCGCTGTTGACGTGACGAGCGCCACGGATGCCGACCTGACCAAGTTCGACACCGCGCTGGACAAGATTTCGACGACCCGCGCCAATCTGGGTGCGGTGCAGAACCGCCTCGAATCGGCGGTCAACAACCTGACCACCAACATCACCAGCCTGACCGACGCCCGCAGCCGCATCGAAGACGCCGACTTCTCGGCCGAAACGACCGCACTCGCCAAGCAGCAGATCCTGAGCCAGGCGTCGACCGCGATGCTGGCGCAGGCCAACCAGAGCCAGCAGGGCGTGCTGAAGCTGATCGGCTAAGTCCTTACCAGATTGGCGGGCGAGGTCCTGGTCACCTGACAGTCCGCCAATGTGACCCCCGGCGCATCAACAGTCCCCACCGCGCCGGGGGTTCACACCTTCGATCCAACGACCAACTATATCGAAGCCTCCGTCCCCCGGGCGGAGGCTTCTTTGCGCGCATTTTGTTACGGATGCGGGATACAAGGCTTGGCCCGGACGTTTTGCCTGTCCATGAACAAAGCCATGACGATGATCGACCGGCGCGCCATGATCGCTGCCACCACCGCCGCCCTCCTCTTTCCCGAAGCCCTGCTGGCCCAAAGCGGCAGCGCCGCCTTTTCCTGGGAAAAGCTGGTTGCGCTGGCGCAGCGTCAGGCCCGCGCGCCGTATCAGGAAACGCCGGCCCATCCCGGCGCGAAGAAGGTCGACTATGTCGCCCAGCATGAGGCGCGATTCCGGGACGAACGGACATTATGGGGCGACCTGCCCGGCGACACCGGCGTCCGTTTCTTTCCCTTGTCCCAATTTGCCGCCCAGCCGGTGTCGATCGCGACCGTGGAAAAGGGCCGCGCCACCCCGCTGCGCTATGATCCCGCCATGTTCGACGCGCCGGCCGGCAATGCCGTCACCGCGCTTGGCCCGGACGCGGGCTTTGCCGGATTCCGCATCATGAACGCCAAACGCGACGGCGACTGGCTGTCGTTCCTAGGCGCCAGCTATTTCCGCGCGCCCAGCCCGCAAAAGCAGTTCGGCCTGTCCGCCCGCGCCATCGCCATCAACACCAGCCTGCCGGGCAAGGAGGAATTTCCCCGCTTCACCCATTTCTGGCTGGAGCGCACCGGCAATAGCAGCGTCACTGTCTACGCCCTGATGGACGGCGCGTCGATCACCGGCGCCTATCGTTTCGTCAGCAGCCTGGGGCCGAATGGCGTGCAGCAGGATGTGACCGCCGCCCTGTTCCCGCGCCGGCCGATCGAGGAACTGGGGCTGATGCCGATGACCAGCATGTTCTGGTATGATCAGGCCAATCGCACCCAGGGCACCGACTGGCGGCCGGAAATCCATGACAGCGACCTGCTGTCCATCGCCAGCGCCGACGGCACCGTCCATGCCCGCCCGATCGTGAACCCGTCCGCCCCGCATTTCAGCGCCTTTCGCGAAACCAGCCCCAAAGGCTTCGGCCTGCTTCAGCGCGATCGCGATTTCGACCATTATCAGGATGATGGGGTGTTCTACGACCGCCGCCCTTCGCTCTGGGCGACTCCCGCCCGCCCGCTGGGCGCGGGACAGGTGCGGCTCTACGCCTTCCCCACCGACAGCGAATATACCGACAATGTCGCCGGCTACTGGACGCCCGACGCCCCTGCCCGGCCCGGCGCGCGGATCGACGCCGCCTATCGGCTGGACTGGACCGCCGACCGCGCGCCGGCGTCATCGGGCCTCGCGACGCTCGACAATGTCTGGCGCGGGCGCGGCGAAAAGGCGGGCGAGGACCGGCTGGTGCTCGATTTCGCCGGCGTAGCGGCTGATGTGAAGCCCGAAATCTGGGCCGACATCGGCGGCGGCAAGATTATCAAACAGGCCGGCTATCCGGTGCTGGGGCAGGACAAATTGTTCCGCGTGGTGCTGGATGTCGCGCGTGAACAGGGCAAGGCGGCCGATATTCGCCTGCAATTGCGCGCCGGCAATCGTGCATTCAGCGAATATGTGCATTACCCTCTGGGCGCGTAGAGGGAACCGTCGGCCACGCGGACGGTTCTGACGCCTGGGTTAACCGAAAGCGGGTCTGGACAAGATGGGGAATGGAGACGCAAGGTCGGCTGGGCCGACCGGCGAGGAAAAGCCATTGGCGCGGGCCTTTGAACAGGTTCCGGCGGAAAGCCCGCTCGCCATGCCGGAACAGGATTTCTACACCGCGCCGCCCCTGATCGCCCGTCGTCGCTTCAATATCGACCTCTGGGCGCGCCGGCTGCTGGTCGTGCTGCTGGCGCTGATCCCCGCCGCCATGGCCGCCCACGAAATGCGCCGGTCGATCGGCCTTGACGGCATCGACCCGCTGGAGGGCGTCTATCTCGCCCTGTTCATATCCCTCTTCGCCTGGATCGCCTTCGGCTTCGCCACCGCGACCATCGGCTTCCTGCTTCAGACGGTCGGCGGCGGCCGCAGCGTCGCGCCGCGCCCGCTGCGCGCGTCCGAACCGCTGCGCGGCAAGACCGCGATCCTGCTGCCCGTCTGTAACGAGGATTTTCTGGGCGTGCTGGGCCGGCTGTCGATCATGGAGCGGTCGCTCGCGCAGGTGATGGGCGGCGAACGCTTCGAATTTTTCATCCTGTCCGATTCCAACGCCGAAAGCGGGGAGACGGAGCGGCGCGCCTATCAGGAAATGCGCACCTCCTTCTCCCGCCCCGTCCATTATCGCCGCCGCGCCCTCAATATCGGGCGCAAACCCGGCAATATCGCCGAATGGGTGCAGCGTTTCGGCGGCGGATACGACTATATGGTCGTGCTGGACGCGGACAGCGTGATGAGCGGCCAGACCATGGCGCGGCTTGCCGCCGACATGGAGCGGCACCCGCATGTCGGCCTGATCCAGACCGTCCCTACCGTGATGGGCGCGGCGACCCTGTTCGCGCGCTGGCAGCAATTTGCCAGCCGCCTGTTCGGCCCGATTTCCTCGGCCGGCATGATCTGGTGGGCGGGGTCCGAAGGCATGTTCTGGGGCCATAACGCCATCGTGCGCGTGCGCGCCTTTGCCGAAAGCTGCGGTCTGCCCGAACTGCCCGGCCGCGCGCCCTTTGGCGGCCATATCCTCAGCCATGACATGCTGGAGGCCGCCCTGCTGCGTCGGCGCGGCTGGGACGTGCATATGGTGACGGCCGAGGATAGTTTCGAGGAATTTCCGCCCTCCATGCCCGACGTCTTCACCCGCGATCGCCGCTGGTGTCAGGGCAATATCCAGCATGTCCCCCTGCTGGTGAAGATCGCCGGCCTGCATCCGGTCAGCCGTTTCCAGCTGCTGGTCGGCGCCAGCGCCTATTGCACGTCGCCCATGTGGCTGGCGCTGATGCTGGTGGTGTTGGGCGGCGCGGCCAGCGGCATCTGGCCGCCCGCCGCCGTCCTGCCGTCGGGCGGGCTGCTGGCGGTGACGGCGGTGCTGCTGTTCGGGCCGAAAATCTTTTCGATCATCTGGGCCATGGCCGACCCGGCCCGGCGCATCGGCTTTGGCGGCGCGGCGCGGATGACGCGCGGCGTGATCGCCGACATCCTCCTGTCGATCCTGATGGCGCCGGTCGCCATGCTGACGCAGACGATCAACCTGTTCGGCATATTGATGGGCAAGAAGGCCAGCTGGAACGGCCAGACCCGCGACCGCGACGGCATGGCGATGACCAGCGCGATCTGGCTGTTCAAATGGCATTTGCTGCTGGGCGCGGCGCTGACGACGCTGGCGGTGAAGGCCGGCGCTTTGGGCTGGACCCTGCCAGTGGTGGTGGGCCTGTTTGCCGCCCCCTTGCTGGCGGCGATCACCGCGCGCAAGGATCTGGGCCGCAAGGCGGAAGAAAGCGGCCTGTTCCAGGTCGCCGATCCCTGGTGGCGCACCCAAAGCTACCGCCCGCTCCGCTTCCGCTGGCCGTCCGGCGACAACCGCCGCATGGGCCCGCTACCCGCGAACGACGAATAAGTCCTGCTGCTGACGGCCATTTGCGGTCATCCTTTTCACCCTCTCCCGCTTTCGCGGGAGAGGCAACGGAGACTTGGCAGCTTGCTGCCTAGTCGCAGTCGGTGAGGGTCTTTCTTCTTTCTGGGCAATCGCTTGCCGCCAGCGAGAAGAAAGACCCTCACCCAACCCTCTCCCGTGAAGAACGGGAGAGGGCTAAGAAAAGCAGCCAGTCTCCCATCCACCCATTGCCGACATACTGACGACGACGCCCCTCTCGCCCGTCAATAATTCCACTGCACCTGCGTGCGGATCAGATTGCCTTCCGCCCGCCCCGTGCGGCGTTCATCGGCCTCGGCGCGCTTCATGCGGGCATAGGCGAGCGTGAATTCCAGCGCCTTCCATGGCTGCCATTCGACGCCCAGTTCGAACTCGTCGGTTTCCAGACGGGGCGCATTGGTGCCCGCTTTCCACCCGCCGCGATAATGTTGCCAGCGGCCATAGGGCATCAGCGCGCCGATGCTGTCATCGGTGGGCAGGCGGTACATCATCTGCACATAGCCGCCGCGCAACCTCTTCGTTTCGATCGACTGGCTGCCCAGGTCGAACTCCGGCCCCTTGCCCCAATTCCATTCGGCCTGGATGCCAAAGGGCTGGGGATAGAGGATGGCGTGGATGCCGGCGCGATTATCGTCATAGGCGATGGTGCTGACCCCGCCGCTGCGCACTTCGGGCTGCACATCGTTCATCATCGCCGATCCGCCGATTTCGAACACCTGTCCTTCAAAAGCATCGCCCAGCCCGTCCAGCTCGAACGGCCAGGTCGCGAAGGCGACCTTCATCAGCCCGCGATTCTGTTCGGTCCGGTTGGTGCCCTGCCCGTTGAACACGCCGACCCCGAACGCGCCATAATTGCCGAACAGCTTCTGCCCGTCATGCCCCAGCCGGTTCCAGATTTTCTGCACCGATGGCGGCGTATAATAGGCGACGATGCCCAGATCGCGCTCGCTGGGCACCGCGCTGTTGATCGCATCGCTGCGGTCCAGCGTCAGGCGATTGGACGAGGATTGCATATTCTCCCAGCCAAAGGGCACCTTCGACTGGCCGAAGCGAAGCCGCACGCTCTTCGCCTTGTCGAGGAAGACATCGGCATAGGCGTCGCGCAACTGGACGAAGCCTTCGCGCCGTTCGCTGCCCGCCTGATTATTGACGGCCGACGCGAAATCGGACTGGAGATAGAGCGACACCCGGTCGGACACATCGCCCTGAAGCACCAGCCGCGCGCGGCGCAGCGAGAAGCTGCCGCGATCCGAAATCGAGCTGTCATGCACCGATCGCAGGCGGGACTGTCCCGAAGGCGCGCTGTCGTCCCCGGACAGGAACGCGTTATACCGCATTTGCGTGTAACCGCGCAGCGACAGCTTTTCATACCAGGCTTTGGATTTGGACGGCGCAGCCGATGCCGGGATGGCGGCGGGCGGCGGAGCGGCGGCAGCGGCCAGCGCAACCGGCGCGGACCCGGCCGTTTCGGGAGAAGCCGGCGCGACGGCGACCGGCTGCGCAGGCTTGTTGGCGGCCAGCGCGGCAGTCAGCGCCTGCACCTGCGCCTTGAGTTCGTCGATCTGGCGCTGAAGGGCCGCATTGTCGGGCGCCTGCGCGGCGGCGGGCGTGGACGCCATCACCATCGCTATCGCCGTACCAGCAGCCAGTTTCCATCGGAGCGTCATCACAATCTCTTTCCCTGTTCGGGACGCCCGTATGAATTTTACGTTACATCCCGGCGTCTGTTGCATGTCGTTTTTGTGACAATCGCTTTTGATCCGATCCGTGGTTGGCGATGCGGGCCGGGCGGGCTAAGCCTTTGGCCAGCATGTTCGCCACGCCCCGCCTTTCCCGCTTCCGTCGTCGCGCCGCGCTGATCGCCGGCGCCGGGCTGATGCTGCTGGCCGGGGGCTGTTCCGACGAAGGACGTGGGCCAGTCGTGGTGAGTGTAGTGGGCGGTCGCGACGATTTTGCGAAACCGCTGCAATATCTGCCCGACCCCGGCGCCAAGCTGATTTTGGAATCGACCGCACAAGGGCTGGTCGCGTTCGACGCCAGCGGCGAAATCCTGCCCGCGCTGGCCCAGCGCTGGATCGTGCAGGATGACGGGCGCAGCTATATTTTCCGCCTGCGCCGCGCCTTTTGGGCCAATGGCACGCGCGTCACCGCGCCCGATGTCGCCCGCATGCTGATGGCGCGGATCGAATCGCTGCGCCGGCTGGACCCGGACGGACCGCTGGACGCGGTGCAGGCGGTGGTGCCGATGACGGGCGAAGTCATCGAAATCCGCATGGCCGCGCCCCGCCCCTTCGTGCTCCAGATGCTGGCCCAGCCGCAAATGGCGGTGCTGTCGCGCGACGGCGGCACTGGCCCCTATCGCCGCCGGGCGCAGGGCGGCGCGCTGTTCCTGACCCCCATCGATCGCAGCAGCGGCGATGATGGGGGCGAGGATCAGCCCATCCCGCCCTGGCAGACCCGCGTGCTGCGCGCCGAACGCGCGGCGCTGGCCATCATCCGCTTCCGCGAGCGCGACGCCGCGCTGGTGCTGGGCGGCCGTTTTAGCGACCTGCCCCTGCTGGTGCCGGCGGGGATCGACCGGGACAATGTGCGCATCGATCCGGTGCAGGGGCTGCTGGGGCTGGGCGTGACGGGCAGCGGCAAGTTGCTGGACGATGACGCCATCCGCGCGGCGATCAACATGGCGATCGACCGCAGCCAGTTGCCGGTGTTGTTCCCGCTGGGCGGATGGGCCACCAGCGAACGCATCCTGCCCGATCAGATGGATCTGGGCCGACCGCCGACCCAGCCCGACTGGACGGCGATGCCGCTGGACCAGCGGCGCGCGCAGGCCAGCGCCAGCGTCACCCGCTGGCGCGCGGACAATGGCCCGCCGCCGCCGCTGCGCATCGCTTTGCCCAAGGGGCCGGGCGCGACATTGCTGTTCGCCATGCTGCGCCGCGACCTGGGCGCGATCGGCCTGCCGACGCAGCGGGTCGCCATGACGGCGGAGGCCGACCTGCGCCTGATCGACGAGGTTGCGGCCTATGACAGCGCGCTCTGGTATCTGGGCCGGGTGGGTTGCGCGCGCAAAATCCATTGCAGCGATCAGGCCGATATTCAGTTGCAGGCGGCCAGCCTCTCCTCCTCCGCGCAAGAACGCGCCGCCCGCATCGCCGCCGCCGAAGCGCTGATGGTGGCGCATAATGGCTATATCGCGCTGGGCGCGCCGGTGCGCTGGTCGCTGGTGTCGAAGCGGCTCACCGGATTCCTGCCATCGGCGCGTGCGCGCCATCCATTGAATCATCTGTTCCGCAGCACCAACTAAGCCTCTCAAGGAGAAGAGGCAGATGGCCGTTTCACAGGATCAGTTCGACCGCATCGTCCGCGACATGCCCGGCTTCGGCCGCGATCCGGCATCGGTGCGGCGCCGTATCGAGGCGATGGAGGCCGTGCTGGAAGGGCTGTTCGTTATTCCCGGCACCAACCGCCGCGTGGGCCTGGACAGTCTGGTCGGGCTGGTGCCGGTGGTGGGCGACATCGCCACCGCCGCGATGGGCGCATGGATCGTGTGGGAAGCGCGCAATCTCGGCATGTCGAAATGGCAGATTACCCGCATGGCCGCCAATGTCGGGGTCGACACGCTGATCGGCGCCATCCCCTTTGCCGGCGACCTGTTCGACTTTCTCTATAAGTCGAACACGAAAAATCTGCGCATCATCCGCAAGCATCTCGATCGCCACCATCCCTCGACGGTGACGATCGACGCCTGATCAGCGGCGCGGTTCGGCCGGCGGCTGGGCGTTGGGATCAAGGTCCAGGATCAGCCCCGGCCGCTTGGTCGGGTTGGCCGGCGGCGGCACCGGGCGGCGCGGGTTCAGGATATTGGGCCCCGGCGCGATCTTCACATAGGCGCTGTCAGGCGCGCCACCCTGATGCGCGGGGCAGCGGGCGAACTCCAGCTGGCGATCCATGCACAGCCACACTTCGCTCAGCATATTGTCGCGCGTCGTGGTGACGCGCATCATGTCCGCCTTCATCCCCTTGTTCGCCTGGGCAAAGGCTTCGGCAAACTGGCCGGCGGTCAGCGTCTTGCGCCGCGACAGCGCCGCCATGTCAGGATAGCGCAGCGATTCATAGAAAGCGCGCGACAGGTTGAAATACAGCTCCGGCTTGGTCGCCATGCAGGTGCCATGCTTGGCCCATTCATGCTGGATCAGCTGCGCCGATGGCGTGGCGCACATATTCTGGCGGATCACCGCGCGCGGCACGATGTCCGTCGGCCGGCAATATTGCGGCCATTCCTTGCCATAGCCGTCGGGCCACAGGCCATGCAGGGTAAAGCCGAACTTGCCGTTCCGCCCGCCGCACTGAACGCTGTTCTGCGGCCCCTTGGCGCTCGCGCAAAATTGCGGCGACCAGCTGATCGCCAGCGTATAGCTGCCGATCGGCAAGGCGCGCTTTGGCTCCTTGTCGCTGGGCAGTTCGGGTTCGGGCCGCGCCGGCTGGCTGGGCGGGCTGCAATAGGCGGCCTGCGCCAGCGCCGTGCCGGGCATACCGGCCAGAAGAAGCGCGAAAATCAGCTTATGCATAGGCGAAATCCAGTCCAATGTCGGCGGCAGGGGCGGATTGGGTCAGGCGACCGACGCTGATATAGGTGACGCCCGTTTCCGCCTTGGCGCGGATCGTGTCCAGCGTGACCCCGCCCGAACTTTCCGTCGGCACCCGCCCGCCGATCAGCGTCACCGCCCCGCGCAGCGTCGGCGCGTCCATATTGTCCAGCAGCAAATGGGTCGCCCCGGCGGCCAGCGCCGGTTCGATCTGGTCGACCCGGTCGACCTCCACGATGATGCGCTCCACCCCGGCGGCCACAGCGCGGCGCACCGCTTCCTCGACCGATCCGGCGACGGCGACATGATTATCCTTGATCATCGCCGCATCCCACAGGCCCATGCGATGATTGGTCGCCCCGCCCATGCGCGTGGCGTATTTCTCCAGGACGCGCAGGCCGGGGATGGTCTTGCGCGTATCCAGCAGCGTCGCGCCCGTACCCAGGATCGCATCGACATAGGCGCGCGTCATGGTGGCGATGCCGGTCAGATGCTGCACCGTGTTGAGCGCCGATCGCTCCGCCGTCAGCATCGCCCGCGCCTTGCCGCGAATGCGCATGAGGTCGGTCCCCGCCGCGACCCGATCGCCATCCTGATGCAGCAGTTCGATCTCTACATCGGGATCGAGCGCCCGGAAGAAAGCGACCGCAATCGGCAATCCCGCCAGCGTCACCGCATCGCGACTGTCCATCACCCCGTCGAACACCGCATTGGCCGGAATCACCGCCTCGCTGGTAACGTCACGGCCATCGGGGCCAAGATCTTCGGCAAGGGTGGCGGCGACGAAGGCGTCGAGATCGAAACCGGCCAGACTGAAAACGGGGGGGGAGAAGGTCATGGTGCCTCTCTAGCCGCGCCCCATGGCCAGCCGCAACCGCTTTCGGATTGACGTGGGCCTGCATGAAGCGCAGCTTTTCACCATGCTGACAGTCACGGAACAACAGGCCAAAGCCCAATGGTCCAAGTTCCTCGTCCGCGCGCGCGACGGCGAGGAGATTATCATCATGCGCGATGGCAAGCCCTACGCAAAGATGGTGCCTCTCACTACCGAGCAGCCCCCACAACCCCGTTCGGGCTGAGCCTGTCGAAGCCCCGTCCTGTTTTTAGGGAAGTACGGCCCTTCGACAGGCTCAGGGCGAATGGAGATAGAAAATGCCGCGCTTCAGCGCGCCCCGACATCCCCCTGCCCCACCGTACCGCTGGCCATTTCCAGCATCTTGTCCAGGCTCTTCTTCGCCGCGACGCGCAGGCCCTCGTCCATCTCGATGCGCGGCGTCAGGTCGCGCAGCGACAGATACAGCTTCTCCATCGTGTTGAGCGCCATATAGGGGCAGATATTGCAGTTGCAGTTGCCGTCAGCCCCCGGCGCGCCGATGAAATTCTTGTCCGGCACGCTTTTCTGCATCTGGTGGATGATATGCGGTTCGGTCGCCACGATCAGCGTGTCGCCGGGCATGGTCTTGGCAAAGTCCAGGATGCCGCTGGTCGATCCGACATAATCGGCATGGTCGACGATATAGGGCGGACATTCGGGATGCGCGGCGATCGGCGCGTCGGGGTGCACGGCCTTCAGCTTCAGCAATTCGGTTTCGCTGAACGCCTCATGCACGATGCACACGCCCGGCCACAACAGCATGTCGCGGCCCAGCTTGCGCTTGAGGTAGCCGCCCAGATGCTTGTCGGGACCAAAGATGATCTTCTGATCCTTGGGGATCTGCGCCAGGATTTTCTCGGCGGACGACGACGTCACGATGATGTCGGACAGCGCCTTCACCTCGGCCGAACAATTGATGTAGCTCAGCGCAATATGATCGGGATGCGCTTCGCGGAACGCCTTGAACTGGGCGGGCGGGCAACTGTCCTCAAGGCTACAGCCCGCATCCATGTCCGGCAGCACGACGATCTTCTGCGGCGACAATATCTTCGCCGTCTCCGCCATGAAGCGCACGCCGCAAAAAGCGATCACGTCCGCATCCGTCTCCGCCGCCTTGCGCGACAGCTCCAGACTGTCACCGACGAAATCGGACAGATCCTGAATTTCGGGCGACTGATAATAATGGCCCAGGATTACCGCATTGCGCTCCTTGCGCAGCCGATCAATCTCCGCCCGCAGGTCCAGCCCCTGCAAGCTGCCGCCCATGCCACCGCGTGCATCCACGTCGTCAGTCTCCGATTACTACCCTGCGGCGGCAGATAGTCGGGCAATGGTTCAGGATCAAGGGAATCAGGGGCGCGAAGAGTCTGTTTGGAAAATGCGCCAAAGGCGCATTTCTAAGGCCATTGCGCCTGCATCGGCCGCGCCGTGCCGGGCGTTCCGGCGGTCACCGCTTCCGTCACGGCATAGCCCACGGGGCTATAGGCGATCGCCTGCGCCACCAATTGCCCCCCGACCAGCAGCGCCATCCCCCACCAATAGGCCGGATGCACCCGGCCCAGCCGGCGCCGGTCGGCGACCATGCCCGCCACGATGAACAGGGCTGGAAACAGCACCGCCGACACCCACCAGGCCCATGGCATCATCAGCGGCACGGGCAGCAACCGGCCAAAGCCCGGCCCGGTCAGCCCCGCCATCGCGCCCAGCATCAGCCGCCGGTGCCAGTCCGTCCGCCGCCGCAGGCTGATCGCCCAAAGAACCGTCCCGGCAAAGGTCGCCAGCCCCATCATATTGCCGAACAGAAATTCATTCTTCGCAAAGAAGAAAGGGCCGCCCGTCCTGCGCAAGATAGTCAGCAATATCGTTATGCCCAATATGAGCATCGCCGGCACCCAGCCCAGCGCCAGCCAGCCCAGCCGCCGGTGCAGCGCCATGGAGCCGCTCGCGACCAGCCCGGTCTGCGCCAGATAAAGCACCACCCAACCAAAGAAGACAAAGGCATGAAGATGGAAGATCGGCGGCACCGCAAAGGTCGACCGGCCAAGCAGAATATTGGTCGAAAATCCCGCCACCAGCACCAGCGCCATCAGGCAGGCGGTGGCAAAGAAGAAACGATGCTCCCGCTCGAAAAGCGTCGCCGCCTGCCCCTGCATCGCCATATCACCCCCTCAATTTGCTATCGCCGGAAAATATATTTCCGGCAGGAAAGCGTCAATTCAGGCAGGATTTTCTATCAGCGATGCTTTTCAAGCACTTGGTTGATCGGCGTCGTCACGTCCCATTGATCGCGATTATTATTCTTCCGCTCCGGCGGGAAGGTCACGATCACCCGCGCGTCGCCAAAGCCCATGGCGGCCAGCGGCGCGCCCATGACCTTGGCGATTGCCGAGCGTCCATATTCGCGCGCCTGCGCCATGCGTTCGGGCGACCGGGCCGATGCCTCCGCCCGCGCCTGCGCATGGGCGGACGCCTTGCGGCTCAATGCCTCGCCCGCCTCGCGCGTTACGAACAGCCCGCTGGTCTTTACGAGCGTGCGGCGCGCCTCATCGACATTGGGCGTGTCCGGCTTCACGTCCGGCGCGTTGACGATCAGCGTGCGCGCTTTCTCATCCCATTCCAGATCGCTTGGCGACAGGCCCGACAGGTCGATGAAATAATCGACCGAATAGGGCATCTTGACCACCTGATCCGATTTCAGCCAGCCAAAACCACGGACATCCTGCGCCGTGCTCTGGATCGTGCCGTTCAGCCGCGATACGCGCAGGTCGCTGGTCCCGCCGATCTTTTCCGCGATGATCTTCGTCACCGCCGACCCGTCATCCTCGACCGTGACGACATAGTCGCGATTATAGCGATGCCAGCCCACCAGCATCGCCGCGCCGACGATCAGGATCAGCAGCGCAACCGCAATCGGCGCGCCATAACGCTTCAGCACATCCGCCACCGCTCATCCCCGACCGGCGCGACAAGACCCCGGCCATCCAGATCAATGAGATGCGCCAGCACCGATCGCCCGGCTGCGCTGTAAAGGCGCGGGTCGACGCCGCGATACATGTCGGCCACCATGTCCGGGATGGCGCTTTCGCCATTGCGCTCCAGAAAGCGGAGTATCTGCCCTTCGCGCTGCTTGCGATGGCCCATCATGCCGCGCACCAGACGCTGCGGATTTTCGATCGGCTCGCCATGGGCGGGATAATAAAGCGCGTCGTCGCGCTCCAGCAACCGCTGCATCGAGCCCATATAGGCGGTCATGTCGCCATCGGGCGGCGAAATCACGCTGGTCGACCAGCCCATGACATGATCGCCGGTGAACAGCGCCTTTTCTTCCAGCAGCGCGAAACAGAGATGGTTCGACGTATGGCCCGGCGTCGCGACCGCCTCCAGCGTCCAGCCCGGTCCCGTCACCTGATCGCCATCGCCCAGCACCCGATCGGGGCGATAATCCGCATCGAAGGCGGCGTCGGCGCGCGGCCCGTCATCATCCAGCGTCAGCGGCGCGCAGCCGATCACTGGCGCGCCGGTCAGGATGCTCAGCGGCCGGGCGGCCGGGCTATGATCGCGATGGGTATGGGTGCAGAGGATCGCCACCACCGGCCGGCCGGCGATCGCGGCGGCCAGCGCGGTCAGATGCGCCGTCTCGTTCGGGCCGGGGTCGATAATCGCAACCGCGTCCCCGCCCACCACATAGGTTTGCGTGCCCGTATAGGTGAAGGGCGACGGATTGGGCGCCAGCACGCGGGCGACCAGCGGGCTGAGCGGCATCAGGAGTCCGGTCGGCAGATCGGCCGGGTCGAAGGGCGGTGGCATATGCCCCATGTGCCCATTTCGGGGCGGATTTCAAGAGTGCGGGACACACGACGAAGTGCCTGCGGCGCATGGCAGCGTTTTCCCGCTTCCTTCCCGCATTTGGAGAAGAACAGGATGCCGGATCGATCCCCACATGACGGAAAGGGACTGTCCTGAAGCGCCCATTTACGGTCATCCCTTTCACCCTCTCCCGCTTTCGCGGGAGAGGCAACGGAGACTTGGCAGCTTGCTGCCTAGTCGCAGTCGGTGAGGGTCTTTCTTCTTTCTGGGCAATCGCTTGCCGCCAGCGAGAAGAAAGACCCTCACCCAACCCTCTCCCGTGAAGAACGGGAGAGGGCTAAGAAAAGCGGACGGTCTCCTCACCACCCATCCCCGCCATCATCTGTCCTATGTTGCGCAACCTTCCTAATCTTGCGGCATGTCCGCGCCGCACCCCTCCAGCACCCAAAGCATCTCGCAACAAAATTTCACGCTCTTGTTCCAAAATGTCGAAACTTGCGGGAAATATGCGAAGTTAAGCGCCGGATTGCCTGCGCGTTCAATCGTTCCAGTCGCGCAATTTTTCGCGCAGCTTGTCCAGCGCCGCTTTCTTGATCTGGCATACCCGCGCCGCGCCAATATCCAGCGTCTGGCCGATTTCCTCCAGATTAAGCTCCTCGACGAAATAGAGTTGCAGCACCAGCCCTTCGCGCTGCGGGAGTTCGCTGATGCAGGCGGCCAGCGCCTTCTTGAGCGATTCGCGCTCCAGCACGTCATCGGCGCGGTCCTCGACATCGGCGAACCACATGGACTGGTCGGAATAAACCTCGTCCATGCTGGTGTGCTGCACCATCTCGACGCTGTCGGCGACTTCGCGATAGGCGGCCGGCTCCAGCCCCATTTCGACCGACATTTCCGCTTCGGTCGGCAGGCGGCCCAGCTTCTGCTCCAGCGCGCCCCGAACCTTGCCCAGTTCCTTGCGCCTGGCCATGGCCGACCGGCACAAGGTCGCCTGACGCCGCAGATGGTCGATCATCGCGCCGCGCACCCGCAACTGGGCATAGGCGGCAAAGCCAAGGCCCCGATCCTCGAAACTGTTGGCGGCCTCGACCAGCGCGACCATGCCGATCTGCAACAGATCCTCGACCTCGATCGCCGTCGATACGCGGCCATGGACATGCCAGGCGATCTTGCGCACCAGCGGCATATATTGGCGCGCCAGCCGTTCCGGGCTGTTTTCGCCCCGCTTGCCATAGGTATCGGCGCCAGCCGTAATCTTGTTCATATACATGGCTCAGGCTTTCCTCAGGCCACTCGTTCGCGCTGCGGCAACGGATCATGTCGCGGAGTCGGGCGCTGTTCGCTGCCTACCACGGCAACTACTTCCACTCCCTTACCGTCGGGAATTTCCAGGAAGGACAGCACCGGCGTTTCGGGCAGATGCGGCTTGAACAGCCGGGCGAGCGCACGCCGCGCCACCGGCGATGTGACGATGGCGAAGGGCCGCGCCTGCCCCAGCAGCGGCCGGGCGGCCTGCACGACCGATTCGACGATGCGATTGGCCAGGCTCGGTTCGATCGGATGCTTGGCGTCGCCCGCCACGCGCATCGCCTGCGCCAGCATCGCTTCCAGATCGCCGTCCAGCGTGATGACCGGCAGCGGCATCTTCACCGGGACAAGGCCCTGAATGATGAGCGCGCCGATGCGCTGGCGCACCGCCTCCACCAGCTGTTCGATGTTCATGTCGGGGCGGGCGCCATCGACCATCGCCTCGCAAATGCGGCGGAAATCCTTGAGCGCAATGCCTTCCGACAAAAGCGCACGGCAGAGCGCGCTGATCTGGGTGAGGCTCAGCAGCCCCGGCGTCAGCCCCTCGACCAGCTGCGGCGCAGCGTCCT
Source organism: Sphingobium rhizovicinum (assembly GCF_042647625.1). NCBI lineage: Bacteria > Pseudomonadati > Pseudomonadota > Alphaproteobacteria > Sphingomonadales > Sphingobiaceae > Sphingobium > Sphingobium rhizovicinum. The sequence goes on from NZ_JBHRVU010000004.1 coordinate 3,056,499, forward strand.
TCAGATTGTCGAGCAGCTTGCGCGCTTCGTCCAGACCGAACATTTCGGCCGCGTTCATCGCGATCAGCTGGTTGAGGTGCGTTGCCACCACCGTCGGCGGATCGACCACGGTATAGCCGGCCACCACCGCTTCGCTGCGCTTGGCCTGCGAAATCCAGACGGCGTCCAGACCAAAGGTCGGGTCTTTCGCGATACGGCCCTGCACCGTGCCTTCCAGCGCGCCGCTGTCCAGCGCCAGCAGATCGTCGGGCCACACTTCATCCTCACCGACCACGACGCCGGCGATGGTGATGCGATACTGATTCGGCTCCAGCGCCAGATTGTCCTTCACCCGCACCATCGGCACGACGAAGCCCAGTTCCTTCGACAGCTGGCGACGAATGCCGGTGATGCGCGCCATCAGCGGCGCGCCCTTGCGCTCGTCCACCAGGCTGATCAGGCCATAGCCGATTTCCAGCCCCAGGATCGCGCCGTCCGACACATCATCCCATTCGATGAGCGCGGGGTTGGGCGCGGGCGGCAGCGGCGCGGGTTCGGCGGCCTTCTTCTGGCTGGTCTTGCGCAACTGCCAGGCGATGCCGCCGGCAATGGCGGCTGCGGTCAGGATGATCATGTGCGGCATGCCGGGCAGCACGCCCAGGAAGCCCAGGATAGCGGCGACCGGCACCCATGCCTTGCCCGCACCGAACTGGGTCGCGATCTGCCCGGACAGGTCGCCCTCGCTCTTGACGCGGGTGACGATGGAGGCCGCCGCGATCGACAGCAGCAGCGCCGGGATTTGCGCGACCAGCGCGTCGCCGATCGCCAATATGACATAGGTCTGCGCAGCTTCGCCAATGGCCAGGCCATGGCTGACCACGCCCAGGATGATGCCGCCGATGATGTTGATCACCAGAATCAGGATGCCGGCGACGGCGTCGCCCTTCACGAACTTGCTGGCGCCGTCCATCGAACCGTAAAAGTCCGCCTCGGTCGCGACTTCCTGACGACGAACCTTGGCCTCTTCCGGGGTCAGCAGGCCGGCGTTGAGGTCGGCGTCGATCGCCATCTGCTTGCCCGGCAGGGCGTCCAGGGTGAAGCGCGCGCTGACTTCGGACACGCGGCCCGCGCCCTTGGTGATGACGACCAGATTGATGATCATCAGGATCGCGAAGACGAAGATGCCCACGACATAGTCGCCGCCGATCAGGAAATGACCAAATGCCTCGATCACCTGCCCTGCAGCGTCCGACCCTTCATGACCCGACACCAGCACGACGCGAGTCGAGGCGACGTTGAGCGCCAGACGCAGCAGCGTGGCGAACAGCAGCACCGTGGGAAAGCTGGAAAAGTCGAGCGGCTTGGCGGCGTTCAGCGCCACCATCAGCACAGCAAGACTGATCATGATGTTGGTGATGAAGCCGATGTCCAGCATCACCGCCGGCACCGGCACCATCATGAACAGCACGACCATCAGCGTCGCAAAGGGCAGCACAGCCCCCTTGGCGGCGCTCATCCAGATCTTCGCTTTGACTTGGGCAGGGGACATTGCGGCCGTTTACCTTCCGAGGGTGGCAAGCATGAGATAGGCGAGACGCGCCGTCTGCGGTTGCGGCTTGACCATGATGTCAGGCTGTTCGCTCAGGCGCTGGGTTTCGATCCGCACATAATCGGCGGGCTGCACGGTCTTCGCGCCGGAGGGCAGCGAAGCATCGGCATATTGGGCTGCGCCGCCAAGGCTGTCCGAACTCTTCTGGAGCTTGGCGGCGAAGCGGTCGCGGATTTCGGCAAAGCTGCGGGCATTGCCGGCACGATCGTAAAAGATGGAGCGGTTCGCCCGTGCAGCCGCGGGGAACAGCGACGCCGCGGTCGCATCGGGCGCGCGGTCATGCACCGACAGGAATTTGGAAGCCCCGCCCACGCCCAGAAAATGGGCAAGGTACAGATCGACCGGCTCGGCTTCCCGGCCCAGCTTCGATTCCAGATAGGCTTTGTTGTCGGCGGCATGCTCGGCCGCCATGACCGACGCCGTTTCAGGATGTTTCCGCAGGTCGAGTATCTGCTGCCGCAAATCCGGGTCGGCGACAGTGTAACGGCCATTGGGTCCGCGGCTGATAGCGTCCGACGCCCAGCCAAGCCCATATTCGGTGCCATGCTTGTCGACGACGGCCAGCCAGCTCTGGTCGATGAACTGATAGAGGCCGGTGGCGGAGGAGGTCGCGGCGCGCGCGGCGGGATTGAGGCTGGATTCGATCTTCGCCTGCCCCAGCAGATAGCTGAAGTCGACACCGGTGCGACGGCTCGCCATCGCAATCGCGTTAGTCACGCGATTGCCGGTCGATCCCGACGTTGCCGAAATGTCTGCGAATGCCGACACGAAACCAAAATCCTCACGTTGCTAGCGAGGACATTAGAGCAAGGCTTGTGCCAAGATTTGGTTAACGCGGGCGCAAGAAAATGAAGCCGGCACAACGAAAAACGGCGCCCGCAGGCGCCGCTTTAGGATTAACCGAAAATATTATTGTGGCCAGATGCCTTACCGGCCGTAGGTCAGCGGCGCGGTCTGCGCGCCATGGGCCGCCAATATGGACAGGCGCTGGCTGGCATGATCGGCCAGCAGGGCGACGCGCACGCGCGCGCTTTCGATCAGGGGCATCATCGCGTTCAGCCGTTCGACCACGGCCGGATCGGACCGCCAGGCGCCAATGGCGCGCACGGCCGACGCCGCCTGCGCCACACGGGCGCTGGCGGTTTCGATGGCGATCGCATCATTGCCGCCCAGCACATCGCGCAGCCCTTCGAACGCATCGAACAGGTCATCCAGCGCGGCAAGCCCAAGCGGCATGATCGCGGCGCCTTAAGCGGGAAGGTCGAGCGCGACCATGCGCTCGGCAATGGCGTTGGCATCGACCGGATAATTGCCGGACGCGATGGCCGACTTGATCGCGGCGATGCGGTCCATGTCGACCGGCGCGCCTTGCGCCGCCATGCGGGCAGCCGGGCTGGCCGAAGATGAGACCGTCGAGGCGGTCGCCGAACCCGTCGGCGAGGATGCGCGCGTCTTGCCGCTGTCCCGCAGGCTGTTCGCGCCGATCGCGCTGCTGATGCTCTGACCCACAGAGTTGATCATTGGGTAAAATCCTTCACTCGTCCCTCAACACCTATAACGGACAAGTTCAAAAACTATTAAATCCCGGAATGCGCACAACCCCCATTTCTACGACCTGGGCGAAAACCGGCGCGCTTTTCTTGTCTTCGCGCACGCGAATCGTCTCGCCCACGGCGCCATCCTCATCCGCAACCATCATGCGCGACACGCTGAAAGCCGCATTGCCGGCCATCAACTGAACCGGATCGCCTTTGCGAACGATGTTTTCCTTGGGCGCGACCGGCGCTGCCGGTCGGGTAAAGCGATTCGCAGCCGCCGTGCGCGGCAAAGGCCCTGACGCAGCGGCTGCGCCGCCCGCCACCAGCGGCACCCGGATGCGCCAGCCGAGCGAAGCGCATTGCACCATCGCTGCGCCGAACACCGGCCCTTCAACCGTCGGGGTCGTGGGACAGGCGGCCAGCCGCAAACGGCGATCGACCGGCGCGGCGGGGCCGCCCGGCTCGCCCAGATTGGCGCCGACGGTCATGGCGACCAGACTGTCGATGCGGTCGAGATTCTCGAATTTCTGCTGCGCCAGCGCGGGCTGCACGCCGGTAAGCGCAGCGGCGGCGAGAAGGATAGCGGAATAACGAAACACGGCATGTCTCCTGACAAGGCGGCCTGACGAGGCGCACAGTCTGTCCCGTGATTTCAGCAATATCCGTGCCAATTGCGGTTAGCGGGCAGCAAGCGCCCCCGGCGCGACGCGGATCATCTGCCCCTGCCCAGCGCTCTTTTCAGCCTGATCGAGGCCCCGGATCAGCAGTCGGTCCTGCGCAATGCCATCGGCCCGCAAGGCCCGCGCCACTGCACCGAGGCGAGCGGCGGCCAGATCCCATTCGTCGAAGCGCTGGCGCGACGGATCGACGCCATGGCTGCGGATTTCCACGCCGCCAGATGTTTTCGCATGATCGCGCGCCACCGCCGCCAGGCGCGCGCGGCCAGCATCGCTCAGCAGCGCCTCACCGGGCATGAACAGATCAGCGGCGCGCAGTTCAACGCCCGGCGCCATGGCGCGACCGCCAAATTGCTGGCTGACCTGCACCAGCATCGCGTCGCGCCGCGATCCGCTGGCCTGCAACAGCACGAAGAAGGCGAGCAGCAGCAGCAGCAGATCGGCAAAGCTGACCGCCCAGCGATTGCGCCGGGCGGTTGTGGAGGAAGACGCTGCGGTCATGCGACTTCGCGGATGGATGCGCGGCGCAGCGGCGCATTTTCGCGCCGCGCGATCGCCAGCATCCGGTCCGCCGCCTCGCGCTGCCAGGCCAGTTCGCGTTCCGACAGGTCGGCCAGCCGCGCGGCAATCGGCGCGGCGATGATGTTGGCGATGACGACGCCGTAGAAGGTGGTGAGCAGCGCCAGCGCCATGGACGGGCCGAGCGCTGCGGGATCGTCCATCGCCGCGAACATGCCGACCAGCCCGATGATCGTGCCGGCCATGCCCAGCGCGGGCGCGGCGTCGGCGATCGACAGCCACGCCTTGTGCACCGCGCCATGGCGCTGCGCCCGGTCGGCCAGCGTCTGCGCCGCCCACATTTCAAAGGCTTCGGCGCGATCGACATTGGCCAGCTTGCGTGCGGCGTCGGTCAGGAAGGGGCTGGCGGTCTTCACCCGGTCGGTGCAGGACAGGCCACGCAGTTGCGCCACCTGATCGATCTTCAGCATTGCCGCGCGCGCCGCATCGCGGTCGCGCGCCGGATCGGCGGTCAGCAGCGGGTGGAATGCCGCCATCGCCCGCCCCAGAGCGCCCAGACCATTTTGGAAGGTCGCGACCAGCGCGATCCCGCCCAGCATTGCCAGCAGGGTCAGCGGATCGAACAAATGGCTGAAAATCGCGATCATGAAAGCGTCGTCCCTCATCACTCCGTCGACCGGCGGCAACGCCCTGCCGCCGACCGGCAAAAATTTGCCGCCCTTGCCGCCCCTCCCGTCAGGCCCCGCCTGTTCCGGGAAATTCCGCGCCTTCCTGCGTCACCCACGCAAATTGGCACAGCTCTTGCTGATCACAGGCTGGATAACCCGCGGCAGACGCCATCAGGCATCAGAACGGCGGGCGAACCGGAAACTTTAGGGCGAAACATGAGCATGTCGGTCGAAGACAATCTGTTCGGGATACATGGAAAGGCGCTGGCACTTCGTTCGCAGCGCCTGTCCCTGCTCGCCTCGAACATCGCCAACGCCTCGACCCCCGGCTACAAGGCCCGCGACATCGATTTCGAGGCGGCGCTGAAGGAAGCGACTGCGCAGACGAGCAACTCTGCGGCCAATGTGTCGCAGGCCGCCGACGACGCCATGGGCTATCGCGTGCCGCTGCAACCCAGTCTGGACGGCAACACCGTCGAACTGAGCACCGAACAGACGCTGTTCGCCGAAAATGCGGTCAAATATCGCACGACCCTCTCCTTTCTTGAGGGCCGCATCAACACCATCAACCGCGCGCTGAAGGGAGAATGAGCATGAGCAGCTCCAGTCCCATGAACATTTTCGACATTGCCGGCCGCGCCATGAGCGCGCAGCTGGTGCGCCTGAACACCACCGCGTCCAACATGGCCAATGCCGGCAACGTCACCGGCAGCGCGGCGGAAGCCTATCGCGCGATCAAGCCGGTGTTCCAGTCCGTCACCGACAGCCCCGGCGTGTCGACGGTCAAGGTCGCCGACGTGATCACCACCAAGGCGGAACCGACCAAGCGCCACGATCCCAACCATCCGCTGGCCGACGCCAACGGCGATGTGTGGGAATCGGCGGTCGATAACGATGCGGAAATGGTCGACATGATCGAGACGGCCCGCATGTACCAAAACAACGTGCAGGTGCTCAACACCGCCAAATCCCTGATGCTCGAAACCATAAGGATCGGCAAATGACGACGACCGTCACTGACAGCGCGGGCCTGTCTGTCTACAATCCCAACGCGACGGTCGGCACCGGCAGCGCGACGATGGACCAGTCGAGCTTTCTAACGCTGCTGACCGCGCAGATGCAGTATCAGGACCCGTTCGAACCCGTCGACAACGCCCAGATGGTATCGCAGATGGCGACCATCACCAATTCGTCCGGCATCGCGGAAATGAACCAGACCCTGAAGAGTCTGGCGAGCGAGCTGACCGGCACCAGGCTGGGCGACGCCGCCAGCTGGATCGGCAAGTCGATGCTGGTTGAGAGCAATATCGCCGCGCCCGACGCCAGCGGCACCTATGCCGGGCAGATCACCTTGTCCGCGGCCACCGACGGCGCAACCATCGACCTGGTCGATTCCGCCGGCAATGTCGTCAAGTCGATCGATACCGGCGCGCAGCCGGCCGGCGAACTGAGCTTCTACTGGGACGGCAAGGATGATGCGGGCGAAACCGTCTCCACCTCCGCCCTTCAGGTGAAGGTCAGCGGCGCCAAGACCAGCCAGGTCGCGACCTGGGCCACCATTGCCGCCGTTCAGTCACCCGCTGACGGATCCTCCTCGAAGCTCATCACCGCGCTCGGCAGCTACAGCCCGTCCGACGCGATCAGCCTGATGTAACCCCTCTCACTCTCTCAAATCCTTTCACCCAAGGAGCAACGCCATGTCCTTCTATATCTCCCTGTCCGGCCTCAAGGCCGCCCAGATCGATCTCGCCACCACATCCAACAACGTCGCCAACGTCAGCTCGACCGCGTTCAAGAAGAGCAAGGCGCAGTTTGGCGACATCTTCGCCGCTGCGCCGATGCAGACCACCAACCAGGTCGCAGGCCAGGGCGTGCGCGTGCAGGACGTTGCCCAGCAGTTTACGCAGGGCACGATCGAAGGCACCGACAAGACGCTGGACCTGGCCATCACCGGCGAAGGCTTCTTCACCGTGAAGGGCGAAGACGGCACCGTCAGCTATACCCGCAACGGCGCCTTCTCGGTCGATGAGGATCGCTATGCCGTCGACACGACCGGATCGCGCATTCAGGTTTTCGCGGTCGATCCCCTGACCGGCGCGCGCACCGGCGCCACCACCAACGCCACGCCGGCCGACCTGACCGACCTTCAGATCCCGACCACGCTGGACGGCGCAGCCGACGGCGCGCAGCTCAACAGCGTCGCCGTGTCCAAGGAAGGCCTGGTTTCGGCCGTCTATGCCGATGGCAGCACCGTCTATCTGGGTCAGGTCGCCATGGCCTCCTTCAACAGCCAGGAAGGACTGCGTCAGGAGGGTGACGCCCACTGGACATCGACCGTCGCCAGCGGCGCGCCGGCTCTGGGCACCGCCAATCAGGGCCTGTTCGGCGCCGTCAACTCGGGCTTCCTGGAACGCTCCAACGTCGACATCACGGACGAGCTGGTCAACCTGATCGCAGCGCAGCGCAATTTCCAGGCGAACAGCAAGGCGATCGAGGCGGCCAACACGCTGACCACCACCATCGTCAACCTGCGCACCTAATAACGCAGGCGCGGGGATAGAAGGAAAAGCCCATGGACCGGCTCGTCAACACGGCACTTACGGCAATGCGCGGCGCGATGGCGCGGCAGGCGTCGATCGCGAACAATCTCGCCAACGCCAATACCGTCGGCTTTCGCGCCGAAATCGCCAATGCCGAGACGCGCTGGATCAAGGGCGATACGTTCGACACCCGCGCCCAGGCATCCGAACAGGTGATCGCCGCCGACATGGCGCAAGGCGCGATCACCCAAACGGGCAATCCGCTGGACGTGGCGATGAACGGCGATGCTCTGCTCGCCGTTCAGGCTGCGGACGGCAGCGAAGCCTATACGCGCCGCGGCGACCTGAAAGTTTCCGACAGCGGCCTGCTGACCACCGGCGACGGCCTGCCCGTCCTGGGCGAAGGCGGCCCCATCACCCTGCCGCAGATGGACAGCATATCGGTCGCGGCCGATGGCGGCATCTGGGGCGTGCCGCAGGGCGGCGACCCGGCAAACCCGCAGCAGATCGACAAGCTGAAGCTGGTCAACGCCGCCGGATCGGGCATCGCCAAGGGCACGGACGGCCTGTTCCGCGAAGTCAATGGCGGCGCGCTGCCATCCGACCCGCTGGCCAGCGTCACCGCCGGATCGCTGGAAGGCTCGAACGTCAATTCCACCCAGGCCCTGGTTCAGATGATCGAGGCGAGCCGGGCGTGGGAAACCCAGATCAAGATGATCGATACCGCCAAACAGCTGGATGATGGCGGCGCTTCGCTGATGCGCCTCGACAGCTAAGGCAGATGGTTAATTTTGGCACGCATCTTGCTTTGATTGACATATGAGGCACCCCATGGGGCGCCGCCACGGAGATTGAACGATGACCAACGCCGCCCTTCATGTCGCCCGCACCGGCCTCGACGCGCAGAACACGAAGATGCGCGTGATCGCCAACAACCTGGCAAACGTCAACACGACCGGCTTCAAGAAGGACCGCGCCGATTTCGAGACGCTGGCCTATCAGCAGATCATTCAGGCCGGCGCCAATTCCGACAGCGAGAACAAGTTCGCCACCGGCCTGAACCTGGGTTCGGGCGTCGCGCTTCAGGGCACCAGCAAGATCAACACGCAGGGCACGCTCAACCAGACCAGCAATGCGCTGGACATGGCGGTCGAGGGATCGGGCTATTTTCAGGTGCAGCGCCCGGACGGCAGCATCGCCTACACCCGCGCCGGCAATTTCAGCGTCACCGCCGAAGGCACCGTCGTCACCAGCGAAGGCCTGCCCATCATCCCGCAGATCACCGTGCCGCAGGGCGCGACGTCGGTTTCGGTCGGCAATGACGGCACCGTGTCCGCCACCTTGCAGGGCGAAAGCGAACCCAGCCAGCTTGGCCAGATCGAACTGGCCAGCTTCATGAACCCGTCGGGCCTGGAATCGGTCGGCGGCAATTTGCTGGTCGAAACCGCCGCCAGCGGCACGCCGCAGGTCGGCGTCGCAGGGCTTGAAGGGCGCGGCGTCATCCGTTCGGGCTATCTGGAAACGTCCAACGTCAACATCGTCGAAGAGCTGGTCGACATGATCGAAACCCAGCGCGCCTATGAGGTCAACAGCAAGATGATCAAGGCGACCGACGAAATGCTGCAATACGCCAACCAGAATATGTGAGCGGATTGATGCGCCTGTCCCACGCCATCCTCAGCGCCGTCTCCATCCTCGCGCTCGCCGCTTCGCCCGCTTATGCGGCGAAGAAGCAGAAGCAACGCGATGTGGAGCGCGATTATTACGCCCCGGTCATCGCCCAGCCGGCAGCCCCGCCGGCCAACGGCTCCATCTTTCAGGCGTCGATGGGGTACACTCCGCTGACCAGCGGCGCGCGCGCCACGGCGGTCGGCGACATCATCACCATCGTCCTGGTGGAACGGACGCAGGCGTCCAAGAGCACCAGCGCCGACACCGCCCGCAACGGATCGGTCGGCCTGACCCCGCCAACCACCGGCATCCTGTCCAAGCTGTTTTCGGCGAGCGACGTGTCGGCCGGCGGCCAGAACACATTCACCGGCAAGGGCGCCGCCAGCCAGTCCAATGCGCTGACCGGCGAAATCACGGTGACGGTGGCGCAGGTCTATCCCAACGGCACGATGCTGGTGAAGGGTGAAAAGGCGCTGACGCTCAATCGCGGCGACGAGTTCATCCAGATCAGCGGCCTTGTGCGTCAGGCGGACATCGCGCCCGACAACCGCATCGCATCGACCCGCGTGGCCGACGCCAGGATCATCTACAAGGGCAAGGGCGAAATCGCCAATGCCAGCCGTCAGGGCTGGTTGCAGCGCTTCTTCTCGGCCATCAGCCCCTTCTGACGGAGACGGAAAAGACCATGATCCGCCTGTTCCGCTCTCTCCTGCCGCTCCTTGCCGCATTTGGCGCGCTGGCCGCTGCGCCTGTCGCCCATGCCGAACGCATCAAGGATCTGGGCACATTTCAGGGCGTGCGCCCCAACCAGCTGACCGGGTACGGCATCGTCGTGGGTCTGGCCGGCACTGGCGACGACAGCATCGAATATGCGACGCAGGGCATGAAGGGCGTCGTCTCCCGCTTCGGCCTCACCTTGCCGCAGGGCGTCAATCCGGCGCTCAAAAATGCAGCGGCGGTGCTGGTGACGGCGGATCTGCCCGCTTTCGCCAAGCCCGGCCAGCGGCTGGACGTCACCGTGTCGGCGCTGGGCAAGGCCAAGTCGCTGCGCGGCGGCACGCTGATCATGACCCCGCTGCGCGGCGCGGACAATGAAATCTACGCCATGGCGCAGGGCAATCTGGCCGTTGGCGGTCTGGGCGTGTCCGGCGCGGACGGCAGCCAGGTATCGGTCAACATTCCCTCGGCCGGCCGCATTCCGGAAGGCGGCACGGTCGAACGCGCCGTCGCCACCGGTTTCGACACCGCGCCGACGCTGACCTTCAACCTGTCCGAAGCCGACCTGACCACCGCGCTGCGGGTGGCGGACGGCATCAACAAGACCTTCGGCGATCGCCGCGCCCGCGCGACTGACGCCGTATCGGTCGCGATCGACGCCACGCCGGGCGCGGAAGACCGCATCCTGATGATGGGCATGATCGAGAATATCGAGATCACGCCGGCCGATGCGCCAGCCCGCGTCATCGTCAACGCCCGCACCGGCACCGTGGTCATCAACGGCGCGGTCAAAATCCATCCGGCCGCCGTCGCCCATGGCAAATTGACCGTCAGCGTCAATGAAAGCCCCCGCGTCGTCCAGCCCGCGCCCTTCAGCCAGGGGCAGACCGCGACCGAGCAATCGAGCAACATCAGCATCGACGAACAGAAAAAACCGATGGTGAATTTTAAAGGTGGGGCGTCGCTGGCCGATATAGTGAAGGCGGTCAACGCCATCGGGGCCTCCCCGGCGGACATGGTCGCGATCCTTGAGGCGCTGAAACAAGCGGGCGCGATGAAAGCGGAGCTGGTGGTATTGTGATGCAGGTATCGAGCGTTTCCGCCACGGGCAGCCAGCCCGCCACCGCCGAAACGAAGGCGGCGCTGCAAAAAGCGGCGCAGCAGTTCGAGGCAGTGTTCCTGCGCCAGATGATCGGCGCGATGCGATCGGCCAGCCTGGCCGAAGGCATCACCGATTCCAGCGCCACCCAGCAATTTCAGGACATGGCCGACGCCCGCACCGCCGACGCCATGTCGTCCAAGGGCGCGATGGGCATCGCCGAATTGCTGATGAAGCAATTCGGCGCGCGTGTTGCCGACACCGCCGCCCCCGTGGCCGCGAAGTCGGGTGACGCCGCATGAGCGACCTGTTCGTCATCGGCGCTTCGGGCACCAAGGCCTATCGCACCGCGATGGCGGCGATTTCGGAGAATATCGCCAACGCCAGCACGGCGGGCTATGCGCGCCGTTCGGTGACGACGGTCGAATCCGGTTCCTCCACCGCGACGATGGCGACCTATATCGCGCGCGCCAATTTTGGCGGCACGCAGGTGTCGGGCGTCAATCGCGCCAGCGATCCCTATCTGGACGCGACCGTCCGTTCGACCGGCATGGCGCTGGGCAGCGTGACAGCGCGCCAGCGCTGGCTGGACGACGCGGAAACCGCGCTGAACGACACCAGCACCGGCATCGGCCAGCTGATGACCGGCATGTATCAAAATCTGGAGAAGCTGGCCGCCAGCCCGACCGATACGTCGTTGCGCGTCACGTCGCTCGACAGCATCAGCCGCATTGCGCAGGCGTTCAACCAGACCGCCGCCGACCTGACCAATGTATCCGCCGGGATCAAGACCGAAGCGCAGACGTCGGTCGACACGATCAACGGCGCTCTGTCTTCACTGGCCGACATCAACAACAGCCTGCTGCGCGCGCAGCCGGGCACGTCCGCCTACGCCCAGTTGCTCGACAGCCGCGATTCCGCCTTGCAGACCCTGTCGGAAAATCTGAACGTCACGGTCAATTTCGGCGCGCATGACAGCGCAGAAATCAGCTTTGGCGGCCAGACTCTGGTCAGCGGCAACAGCGCCGCCAGCCTGTCGCTGACCGCCAGCGCTACTGACGGCACGCTCTCGCTCAGCATGGCCGACGGCACCGCCCTTTCCACGCCGGCGAACGGCACGCTGGGCGGCCTGTTTTCCGCTGCCGACACGGTCGCCGATCGCCGCAGCGAACTCGACACGCTGGCCCAGCAATTCGTGACCGATGTGAATGCATGGCATGCGAAGGGCGTTACGGACGCCGGCACGCAGGGCGCGGCGCTCCTGTCGGGCACGAGCGCTGCGACCATGGCCGCGCTGATCGCCGATCCGGCGCAACTGGCCACCAGATCGGCCGACGGCACCATCAACGGCAATCTGCTGACCATCAATTCCACCCTGCGCGGCAATGGCAGCGTGGAGCAGAACTGGACATCGCTGATCGCGACCCACGCCAACCTCATGTCGGCGACCAAGGCCGAATATGAAACCGCCAACAGCCGCAACGACCAGGCGGTCGCCGCGCGCGAGGCCGTGAGCGGCGTCGATCTGGACATGGAGGCGGCCGATCTGCTGCGCATCCAGCAAGCCTATTCGGCGTCGGCCAAGATTCTCCAGGTGGCCAAGGACACCATCGATTCCATCTTGCAGATCATGTGATCGGAAAGGACTGACCCATGGTAGGCATCACCAACAAGATCATGCTCGCGGAAATGCGCCGCCAGCAGAAATTGTCGCAGGACATTGTCGACGGCCAGACCGCCATTTCCAGCGGCATCACGCTCAACAAGCCGTCGGACGATCCACTCGCCTGGGTGCAGGTATCCGACGTTGGCCGGGCGCAGGCGCAGCAGGCCGCCTGGGCCGCCAATGTCAGCTATGGCACGACCCGCGCCAGCAATGCCGAAGCCAATCTGTCGGAAATCGACAGCCTGCTGACGCGCGCGCAGGAACTGGCCACGTCGGCTCGCAACGGATCGCTCAACGACACCAGTCGCGCCGCCATCGTGGAAGAGCTGACGACGATCAAGGCGACGATAGGCGAACTGGTCGACCAGAAGGATTATCAGGGCGTGTCCGTGTTCGACGACCAGCAGAGCGTGCTGGTGCCGCTGAGCCGCGGCCTCAATCTGGCCGTCGTGGGCACCAAGCAGGATGTGGCGGAAGGCATTGACGTCAACGGCACGTCCATGTCGATCAACGACATTCTCGATCAGACGATCGCCGCCGTCCAGTCGAACGACGACAGCGCCATCGCCGCGTCGGTGGAGGCGGTGCAATCGGCGCAAAGCCATATCGCGGTCGAGCAGGCCAAGCAGGGTGTGCGCGGCGACCGGCTGGAAACGATCGGCAACCGCCTGACCGACGTCAGCACCGACCTGACCGAACGGCGCGCCGACCTCGAATCGACCGATTTGCAGAATGTCATTTCGCGTTTGCAGGCCAACCTGCTCCAGCTCGACGCCGCCCAGTCGGCATTCGCGCGGATCAATCAGCAGACATTGTTCGACCTGATCAAATAAGCAGGAAATCGGCGGGGCGTCCTAAAGCGAACGTCAACAAAGCCGTATTAACCATCTGACAGGCATCCTCTGCGATGCTGCATCGGTCTGGACCTGCGGGTCTTTATTTCGGGGATAAGCATGTTTCCAATCATCGGCCTGGTCGTCCTGCTCGGCATGGTGTTCGGCGGCTTCGTCTTCACCGGCGGCGACATCGGCCCCGTCCTGCACGCCCTGCCCCACGAAATGCTGATCATCGGCGGCGCTGCTGTCGGCGCGCTGATCATCGGCAATTCGGGCGCCGATCTGAAAGCGCTGGGCGGCGGCCTGGGCAAGGTGTTCAAGGGACCGCAATATAAGAAACAGGATTTTCTCGACTGCATCTTCCTGGTCAGCAAGTTGATGAAGACGCTGCGCGTCGAAGGGCCGGTGGCGCTGGAGCCGCATATCGAAGATCCCGGCACATCGCCCATCTTCGGCGAATATCCCAAGCTGATGAAGGACAAGACGCTGATCCACCTGATCAGCGACACGCTGCGCCTGGTCGTCGTTTCGTCCGGCACGCTCGATCCGCATGCGGTGGAGGAGGTGATGGACAACAGCCTCAAGACCCATCATCACGAAGCGCTGAAACCCGCAGACAATCTGCAAGGTCTGGCCGACGCCCTGCCCGCGCTGGGCATCGTCGCGGCGGTGCTGGGCGTGGTGAAGACCATGGGGTCGATCGACCAGCCGCCTTCGGTGCTGGGCGCGATGATCGGCTCCGCGCTGGTCGGCACTTTCCTTGGCGTGTTGCTGGCCTATGGCATGGTCAACCCCTTCGCCAATCGCTGCCGCGCGGTGATCGAGCAGGACGGGGCGATCTATCATGTCGTCAAGCAGATCATCATCGCGTCGCTGCACGGCCATCCGCAGCCGCTGGTCATCGAAGCGGCGCGCTCCAGCCTGATCCACGCCAACCAGCCCGGCTTTGCCGAGGTGTTTGACGGCATGCGGAACAAATAAGCCATGGCGGAGAAGAAGCGCGGCGCGAACGAGCCTGAACCAAGGCCGATCATCGTCAAGAAGATCATTGTCGACGGACATGGCGGCCATCATGGCGGCGCCTGGAAAGTGGCCTATGCCGACTTCGTGACGGCGATGATGGCGTTCTTCCTGCTGATGTGGCTGCTGGGCGCGACCACCGAAAAGCAGCGCAAGGCGCTGGCCGACTATTTCACGCCGACGCTGGTCGAACTGAAGATGAATTCGGCCGGATCGACCGGCATGTTCGGCGGCGACAGCCTGATGGCGAAGGAAAATTACCCGACCACCGGCGGTCAGGGCAATCTGGCCATCACCATTCCGCGCGACGCCACCGGCACCAAGGATCAGGGCGGCAAGGCGATGCGCGCCGCCGACCGGCAGAAATTCGAATCGATCAAGAAGCAGCTGGAAGAGCGCATGGCCAAGGGGGGCCTGGCCAAGCTGCGCAAAAATGTGCGCTTCACCGAAACGCGCGAAGGGCTGCGCATCGACCTGATCGACGAGGCCGATTTCGCGATGTTCGCCATGGGCACGGACCAGTTGGTCCCGCAGGCCCGCGCGCTGATCGGCGAAGTCGCCTCCGCGCTCAAGACCATGCCCAATGCGCTGATCGTGCGTGGGCATACCGATGGCCTGCCCTATGCCTCAGGACGCTCGATGAACAATTGGCGCCTGTCCTCCGCCCGCGCCGAAGCGACCCGCCAGGCGCTGTCCGACACCGGCATCGGCAATGACCGCTTCGCCCGGATCGAGGGCGTGGCCGACCGCGAGCCGTTCATCAAGGGTGACGCCTATGATCCGCGCAACCGGCGCATGTCGATCATCCTGGGCTGGAGCCGTGGCGGCCATGACGCGAGCGACGACGCGGAGCAGGACGCCGAGACGCAGGCCGCGATCAAGGAGAGGGACGACCCGCACCGCATCGCGGTGGAGCAGGCGCGCAAGCTGGACATGGGCGGCACCGGCCTTCCCACCGGCGCGCAACTGGTCAATCCGACCGCGGCCGGCACATCCAGCAAGCCGGGCAAGCATTGACGCCAGAAAGCATCATCGCCCTAACTTCGCATTTTTCCCGCAAGTTTGGACGTTTCCGTACAAGAGACGGACATTATCTTACGGTCATCTGACCCGGCATCCGCACTGTTTCACCATTGGAGCGGTGTAGGACAGGCTGGCGATCGCCAGCCCCCTTCCCTTACCACAGCACCCCGTCGACCGGCTCCACCGGCGGCGGCGCGGGCAGGCCGATCGCCTGATTGAGGTCGCCCTCGATCGTCGTCGTAATGGCGTTGAGCGGCAGGTCGTGCACGTCATTGCCGAACGGATCGACCAGATCGTCGCCAATCTGCAGGACCGCCAGGAACATGAAGCCCGCGACCGCCGACCCCACCGGCGTCGCCATGCCCAGCGTTTCGACCAGTCCGACCGGCAGCAGGATACAGAACAACCGGGTGAAATATTTGGGGAAAGCGCGATATTGGGCGGGCAGCGGCGTATTTTTGATCCGCTCCATCCCCCCTTGCGCGTTGGACATGTCGACCAGCATGCCTTCGACCCGGCTTTGCAATATGGTGTCGATCCAGCCGCGCTTGACCGCGTCCATCAACAGCCGGTCCGACCCGTCGAGCAGGCCGTTGGCCGGATTCTTGCGCGCCAGTTCCTCCAGCGGTTCGTCCGTTTCCAGCACGCGCCGCACATCGGGCGCCGGATCCTGCCGCCGCAACTGACAGCGCAGCGCATGGACATAGGCGATATGGCGCTTGACCAAAGTCGCGCCCATTGCTCGCGCTTCGGGCGTGTCGGGCAGATAGGCGAGGACGGCGCGGGCGAAACTGCGCGAGACATTGACCATCGCGCCCCAGAGGATGCGCCCTTCCCACCAGCGCGAATAGGCGCTGTTGACGCGAAAGCCGAGCACCAGCGCGAGCGCCGTGCCGAAGATGGTGAGCGGCAGCGCAGGCGCCTTGAAAGGCGACATATAATAGAAAATGGTGACCGCCAGATCCCAGAAGAAGAGCGCGATCAGCGCGCTCCACGCTTTCTGGAAACTCTGCCGGATGCGCGGGGATCGACCGACGATCATGACAGGAAACTACTGGAGGCTCAGAGGGCGTCGCCGCCCTCCTCGTCCAGTTTCAGCCAGGCGTGGCGCAGCGCAAGGCCGCCGACGATGCCCACGATCTTGAGCAGCGTAGCGTGCAATGTCGGCGTGCTGTCCGCCAGGGCGAAGCCCAGACAGATGAGGCACAGCAGCATCGCCGCATAGACCGGCAGCGCTTCAATATCGTTCCAGGCGATGGGCGGATCAGCCTTGGCGCGGGGTGGATTGAGCATCGGCATAGGGGAAACTCCGATTGGGGGACGGGGTGTTTCCAACCAAAATGATGCGGCGCAAAAGCCTCCGTCAACGCGCCGCAACCGATGCAACCCTGCCTTGCGTTTCGCAAAACTCCGAAAGAAAAGCTTACAAAAGCGTCGTTTTCCAGAGACGCAGCAACAAAAACATGCGCCCGTGCAACAGCATGCCTATTGCACCGCAGCATCGCTTCCCTAGCTTCTCTTGAATGGCCGACCGTTTTGCCGAAATCGAATCCTTCGTGAAAATTGCCGAATCGGGCACCCTGTCCGAAGCGGCAAAAAGGCTGGGCCTGTCGCTCGCCGCGACCAGCCGTCGCCTGTCCCAACTGGAGCAGCGGCTGGGCGTGATGCTGATCCGCCGCAACAGCCGGCATTTGTCGCTGACCGACGAAGGATCGCTGCTCTATGAGGGCGCGGGCCGGGCGCTGTCGGCGATCGACGATATTGAAACCGACGTCATGCGCCGCGCGACCGAAGCGAGCGGGCCGCTGCGCGTGGTGACGACGATCGGCGCGGCACGGATGCGGCTGGCCCCGATTTTTCGCCAATATGCCACGCTGCATCCCGATGTGACGGTGCATCTGGAGACGGCCGAACAGGCGACCAATATCGTCGAGAGCGGGCATGACATTGCGCTATGCTTCGATCCGCCGCCCGATTCCGCCCTGACCATGAAGCGGCTGACCGACAATCCCCGCCTGCTCTGCGCCGCACCCGACTATCTCAACCGGCGCGGCCGGCCCGGCAGCGTCCATGATCTGGCGGTACATGACAATATCGTCGCCGGCCCGGTGCAGCAGGATTTGTGGCGCAATTTGCTGGGCGATGCGCCGGGACCGCGCGTGACGCTGAGCACCAATGACGGTGAACTGGCGCGCGCCTGGGCGCTGGACGGCGCGGGCATCGTACTGAAATCCATGTGGGAAGTGTCTGACGATCTGGATGCCGGGCGGCTGCAACCCGTATTGCCCGACGTGACCCTGCCGGCCGCGTCGATCGTGGCGCTCTATATGCCGGGGCAAGGGGAAATGGCCAAGGTCCGCTCCTGCCTCGATTTTCTGGCCCGGCATCTGAACAAGGGCCTGGCGGCCGCGTGAGCCTATTCTGATCAACCAGGAGCCGTTCATTTCGAACGAAGGCGAGAAACGAGAAGGGCAGTTCCTGCCGCTTCTCGACTGCGCTCGAGGCGAACGGAGATGGTGTTAGACTCGTCGGAAGGGAAAAGGCGCGGTCGTCCGCTCATAGCTGTGCAGGTCCAGCGCGCGCGTGACCGGCGGCAGGGCGCGGTCGGGGCAAGCGCGCCGTTCGCACAAATGACAGGTCGGGCCGACTTCGGTCGCCTCCCCCTTTTCGGGATCGATGCCGTCGGCATGGAGAATGCGCGCCGCATGCTTCGCCTCGCACCCCAGCGCGATGACCGATCGGCCCCGCGCCTCGCCATGGGGCAGGCCGATCGCCAGCGTCAGAAAGCGTTTGCCGTCCAGCGTCTCGATCAGTTGCGGCGTCACCCGGTCCGACTCCTGCGGCCCATGCGCGTCCCAGCGCGGGCAGGTGCCGCCATAGCGGGCGAAGGGCCATGCCTCGCCATCGAAACGCTTGGACACGATTCCGGCGCGGTCGATCTTCGCCATGAAGAAGGGAACGCCGCGCGCGCCAGTGCGGTTGAGGCTGGTCAGGCGATGCGCGACCTGTTCGGTCGACGCGCCGAACCGATCGCGCAGCAGGGCGATGTCATGGCGTGACTGGTCGGCCGCCTGGCGAAAGCGATCATAGGGCATGACCAGAGCCGCGGCGGCATAGTTGGTGAGCGCGATGCTGGCGAGGCGACGGCTATCCTCATCAGGGGGCGCGGCGCGGGCGACCTGCGCAGCGATGGCATCGGCCAGTTCCTGCGCGCAGAGATGATAGGCGATGGCGAAAAGACGACCGGACGCGGGCAGCCGTTCGCTGAGCATCAGCCGTCGTCGGTGCATGTCATAATGGCGCAACGTGCCCGCCAGCACATCGGCGCGCACCACCTGCACGTTCATGCCGTGGCGATCCTTCAGGCGCGTGCGCAATTCCGCCTGGAGCAGTGCAGGATCATCCGACAAGGTGGCGGCGAGGCTTTCCGCGCCGGCGTCGATCTCGGCGAAATGATTGCCCGCCCGCGCGATGGTTTCGCGCAACCAGTCGACCGGGGCGACCAGTGGCGCCGGGCCGCTGCGGGCGACCGCCTCGCCCGGCAGGCGGCGCAGGTCGCCCAGCGCGCGATAGAAGCGGGCGATCGCTTCGCTGACGCCGGGATAATTTTCCGCGACCTCCAGCACTTCGTCCCGCGCAATGCCGATGTCGCGGACCAGCGCGTCGGACAATATTTCACTCAGTTCCCCCGGCCCGCCCTCCGCCGGGGTCGCGGTGAAATCGCGAATGTCGATGTCATAGGTGTTGGCGAGCCGCAGCAGCATTTGGGCGGTCAGGGGGCGCTGGTTGCGCTCCAGATGGTTGAGATAGCTGGGGGATACGCCCAGTTCCTCGGCCATGCGGGTCTGATTGAGGCCCAGTTCGCGGCGCAGCACGCGCAGCTTTGGCCCCAGATAGAGTTTGCGGTCGGTCAGCTCTGCCATAAAGTCACTATGTCATAGAATGACAATATGACCAAATCAGTTTGTGACTTACGGCCACTCATCGGCCTTACGCATATGCGCCAAGCTGTCTATTTCGGTGTCCATCGCCCCACGGGGCCACAGGACGAGGACAAAGACATGACCACCGACACGATCGAAAAGCCCGAACCCGCCCGGTCGCGCGCGGTTTTCAGCCAGCAGGATTTCGGCCTGATCCGCACCGCGATCGCCCATTATCTCAAGGAAGTGCAGGACAAGCCGGAATCGGTTAAGTACGCCAATCTCTATCACCGGCTGGGCCGGGTCGCCTGATCGGCCATCAGAGAGTGTGACACGAAAAAGGGCGCGGGATCACTCCCGCGCCCTTTTCTCTGCCCAACCTCATCGATCAGAAGAAGGTGGTCAGCCCGTAGAAGAGCGCGCCGATCGCCGCTGCCGCAGGCAGGGTCACGACCCAGGCGACGATGATGCTGGACGCCACGTTCCAGCGCACAGCCGACAGGCGACGCGACGCACCCACGCCCACGATTGCGCCAGTGATGGTGTGCGTAGTGGACACCGGCACACCCAGATGGGTCGCCATGAACAGGGTGATCGCGCCGCCCGTTTCCGCGCAAAAACCCTGTGCCGGGGTCAGGCGGGTGATCTTCGACCCCATGGTATGAACAATCTTCCAGCCGCCCAGCAGCGTGCCAAGGCCCATCGCCGCCTGACAGCTGAGCACCACCCACATCGGCACATGGAAGCCGCCGGTCAGCATGCCCTGCGAATAGAGCAGCACGGCGATGATCCCCATCGTCTTCTGCGCATCATTGCCGCCATGGCCCAGCGAATAGAGCGAGGCGGAGACGAGTTGCAGCTTGCGGAATACCCGATCGGCGCCCTGCGGCGTGAATTTGCGGAAGATCCAGCTGATGACCAGCACCAGCATCAGCGCCAGAAAAAGGCCGACGGCGGGCGAGATGACGATGGCGGCGCTGGTCTTGAACACGCCGCTCCACACCACCGCGCCAAGGCCAGCCTTGGCCGTGCCCGCGCCCAGCAGGCCGCCGATCAGCGCGTGGCTGGAGGAGGACGGAATGCCCAGCCCCCAGGTGATGAGGTTCCAGGCGATCGCCCCCATCAGCGCGCCGAAAATGACCTGCGCGTCGATGATGCTGGCGTCGACAATGCCCTTCCCCACCGTTTCGGCGACATGCAAGCCAAAGAAGAGGAAGGCGATGAAGTTGAAGAAGGCGGCCCAGGCGACCGCATATTGCGGTTTGAGCACACGGGTCGACACGATGGTCGCGATCGAGTTGGCGGCGTCGTGCAGGCCGTTCAGGAAATCGAACAGCAAGGCGACGCCGATCAGTGCGATCAGCAGCGGCAAGGCGATATGGGCGTCCATGGCGAGTTACACTCTGTCCTGCATGGATCGTAGCATCCTAATTCCGTTCGTTTCGAGCGCAGTCGAGAAACAAGATGCGCGCGCTGTCCGCTTCTCGACTATGCTCGAAGCAAACGGGGGGGTGTGATGTGTCGACCAATCAGGCGTGGTCGATGACCAGGCCGGAAATCTCGTTGGCGACGTCTTCGAAGCGATCCGTCACCTTTTCCAGATGGCTGTAAATCTCGTTCCCGACGATGAAGTCCATCGGATTGCCGGCGCGCGCCTGTTCATAAAGGGCCTTGAGGCCGGCTTCGTGCAGGATGTCGGCATGCCCCTCCAGCTTGACCAGCCGTTCGGTCAGGTCGTGCAGGCGGGTGGCGTTGAGGTTGAGCGAGCGCAGCAGCGGCGTCGCTTCCGCCGTGATGCGGGCGCATTCCACGATCAGGGCGCTCATATCCTGCATCTGCGAGGGAAATTCCTTCACGTCGAACAGGGCGATCGCCTTGGCGGTCTGGTTCATCTGGTCAATCGCGTCGTCCATCACGCCGATCAGGCCGGTGATGGCGCTGCGATCGAACGGGGTGACGAAGATGCGGCGCACATCCTGAAGCACGTCGCGGATGATGTCGTCCGCCTCATGCTCCTGATCGGAAATGGTCTTGATATGCTCGGCCATGTCCGGGCCGCCCTTGAGCAGCCGGGCCAGCGCGTCGGCGCCCGCGACAAGCGTGGCGGCATGATCCTCGAACTGCTCGAAGAAGCGCCCCTGCTTGGGCATCAGCGCATGAAACCAGCGCAGCATTCCAGTCCTTTCACTTTGCTTTTCGCGGATCGCCAGCAGCATCCGGATGAACCAGCCCGGATCGGCGGGCGGTTCACGGAAAGCCGCGATGATCGACTTCAAATCAGGTTCGTCGACCGCGCCTGCGGCTTCGGCGACCGGAAACCAGCGCAATTCCCTCTGGCCCTGTTCGGGCCATTGCGTCAGGTGGCCCGTGACCGCAAGCGGAAAAACCTCCACCGTCGCTTCGCGCGACCCGCCCTTGCGCTTGCGCTTGTCATAAACATAGCGGCCCAGCGGCGCGGGACAGGCGATGCCGTGGATGCCGGCTTCTTCATAGGCTTCGAGTTCGGCGGCGCGATGGCCGGCCAGCCCCTTGATCCGGTTGCCCTTGGGAATCACCCAGCGCCGCGTGTCGCGCGACGTGATGAGCAATATCTGCATCGATCCGTCGGCGGCGGTGGAATAGGGCAAGGCGGCGATCTGACGCATGGAACGCTTGTAACGAAATTGTCACAATGCGCAAGATTCCTGTACCCTGCGCCGACGGGACGCGCGTCCCATCAGCGCAGGGCAACCTTATAGTCTTAGAGCGAGAAGCGCGCCGTCACGCGGATGTCGCGGCCGGCAAGCGGGGCGAAATCCTTGAGCACGCTGGCGTGGCGGCGGGCCTCCACATCGAAGATATTGTTCGCCGACAGCATCAGCGTGGTGCGGTCATTGCCCTTGAACGGCTTAAACGACAGCGACGCATTGACCAGCGTGAAGCCGTCGGTCGGCGTTTCGGTTTCGGCGATGCGATTCTGTTCGAACACATGTTCGACCTCGGCCCGGGCGCTGATGCGGTCGCCCTGCGCCTCAATCCCGCCCAGCAGGCGCAGCGGAGGGATGCGCGGCGCCGGGCCGCTGCCCTTGATGGTGGCGCGGACATAGTCGGCAACGCCATCCAGATTGATCGCATAGCCGCCCAGTTGCGCCAGCTTCACCGACCCTTCGGCTTCGAAACCATAATAGCGGGCATCGGCCTGATTATAGGCATAGCAGGGGAATTCCAGGTCCGCCCCGCCATTGGCGGCCTGACATACGCTGTCGGCGACGATCGTGTCGTAGATATAGCCGCTGAACCAGTTATGATAGGCGGCGAGGCTGACGCTATAGCCTTCCCCCTTTCCGCGCACCGTGCCTTCGACGCCCCAGCTCTTTTCCTTGCCAAAGCCGGGATCGCCCAGTTCGAAGGCCTGCGTGCCGGCATGATTGCCACGGGCGAACAATTCCTCGGCCGACGGCGCACGTTCGCTGCGCGAGGCATTGATGCCCGCGCGCCAGCCGGGCAGGATTTCCTGACTGATGCCGATCGAGCCGGACAGGGCATTGAAGCTGCGCTGATAGCCGCCCACGAACAGATCGGCGTCGGGATTGGAGGTCAGGTCGGTATGTTCGAACCGGCCGCCCGCCTCGATCCGGGTGCTGCCCAGGTCGAGCGACTGAAGGGTGAAGACGCCCAATTGGTTGGTTTCATTCTTCGGCAGGAATTTCTCCTCGCCGATCGCTTCGAACCGGCGGGTGAAGAATTGTGCGCCGAACGCACCATCCCAACCGCCCTGCCGCGCCTGAATAAATTCCAGCCGGCTTTCCATCGACTGATTCTTGAACGTCGTGCCGACTTCGCCGGTCGGTTCGATCTCTTCATGCTGATAGTCGGCGAAACCGGCGCGCAGACGGATGCTGTCCAGGAAACCGCCGCCGGTCGCCACTTCGCCGCGCAGATCGACGCGGGTCTGCTTCATCGACAGCGTCACATCCTCATGGGTGTGGCCGGGTTCTTCGTCATGGTCATGATCGTCGCCGTCATGATCGTGATCATGCTCTTCCGTCACGTCGATGCGCGAGGGCACGCCATAGCGATTTTCGCTATGCGCCACCGACACGCCCAGATTGCCACCGTCGCCGACATAGGCGAAGCCGCCGGCCACTTCCCAGGTTTCGGCTGCGGTGTTGGGCAGCTTGCCCTTCCACTGGCCATCTTCGCGAATTTCCGCATCGTCCGACTGGGCGGCGAGCGCCCGCATCGGCTTTGACAGGATATAGCCGCCGGTGCGCAGATCGTCGGTCTTGGTCCAGCTGCCATCGACATGGACGACGAAATTCTGGGTGAGCGGCGCTTCCACTTCGCCGCTGACCGTGCGTTCATTCGCGGCGCTGCCATAGGTGGCGATGCCTTCGACATGGATCGGCTCATCGGGCACGCGGCGCGGGATGCGGCTGTCGATCACATTGACCACGCCGCCGATCGCCGAAGAGCCATAAAGCAGGGCGGCGGGGCCACGCAGCACCTCGATCCGGTCAGCGGTCAGCGGATTGATCGCAACGGCGTGGTCGACCGACGTGTTGGACACGTCGAAGCTGCCGATGCCGTCGGTCAGGATGCGCACCCGCTCCCCCTGGAAACCGCGCAGGATGGGACGCGATGCATTGGGGCCGAAGGAGGTGGCCGATACGCCAGGCTGGCGCGCCAGCGTCTCACCGATGCTGGGGCGCAGGTCGCGGGTCAGCCTGTCTCCGGTCAGGACAGACGTGCCCGAAAGAATATCGCCCTGCTTGCGGGGGATCAGCGCGGTGACGACAATGTCTGCGCGCTGGTCATGATATTGGGTGTCAGCC
Source organism: Sphingobium rhizovicinum (assembly GCF_042647625.1). NCBI lineage: Bacteria > Pseudomonadati > Pseudomonadota > Alphaproteobacteria > Sphingomonadales > Sphingobiaceae > Sphingobium > Sphingobium rhizovicinum. The sequence goes on from NZ_JBHRVU010000004.1 coordinate 3,080,798, forward strand.
GCATCGGGCGCTGCATCATCGGCGAAGGCAGGAAAAGCAAGGCACAGCGCGGGCAAGGCGCAGCCGGCGCGCAGCAGCATGGAGCGAGGCATGGAAATCAACCCTTTGGTTCTTGTGTGATGTGACCCTGTATCCAGTATGTTACATCATATCAAGATCAGCTTAGCGCATTTCCGCTGCGGCGCGGCATTAAATATCGGTCATGTTCAGAGGATTATCCGATCGGATTGAATCGGATAATCCTCCAATTTTCTTTTGTTTTCCGCATTCTGTGGAGCCGTCGGCTGTCCAGCCGGCTTCAGAATGCTTTACAGGAACAGAAACTCCGCCAGCGCCTCGACCGCCGGCTTTTCCGCGGCGCGGGGCGCAACCGCCTGCCGCACTTCGATCGCGGGCAAGGGCATGTCGAGCGCCAGCCGCCCGATGCCGCCGATCCGCCCCAGATCCCGCGCCAGCGTGCCGAAGGCCGCGAAATAGCCCGCCCCGTCGCGCAAGGCGGCGATGATCTCGAACATATTGTCGCTTTCCAGCAGGGCCGGCAGCGCCCGCACCCGCCCCTTCGCCAGCGCAGCGTCAATCACTTCGCGCATCCCGCCATGCGGCTCCATCGTCAGCATGGAGGTCATCGCCAGATCTTCGCGGCTGACGCTGTCGGCGCGCGCCAGAGCGTGACCGGCGCCGGCATAGAGGTTGAGCGGTTCCGACCAGCCATAGCGCGAGGCGCAACCCGCCGGCTCCTCCAGCGCATAGAAATAGGCGATGTCCGCCCGGCCGCTGGCCAGCGCGGCCATCGCCTGCTGCGCGCTATGGACATGCAGGTCGAGTGCGATGGCAATATCCTCATTCGCCGCCTCGAACGCGGCGAGCGCATCCTGCAACTGGCCGAAGATCGGCGCCGGCGCGGCCAGGACGATGGTCTGGCGCGCAGGTTCGGGCGGCGTAGCGGGAGCCGGCGGCGCGGTGGGAATGGTCGCAGGCGGGCTTTCGGGCGAAGGATCAGCAGGCGGCGCTTCGCCTTGCGGGTGCGGCCCATCCTCCGTCAGCAGGGTCATGGCCTGCGCGGTCTTGCGCCCGGCCGCAGTGAGCCGCGTCGGGCCATCCAGATCGTCAAACAAGCGATAGCCCAGCCGCATTTCCAGCGATGCGATGTCGCGCAGCACCTGATCGACCGAAACACCCAGATCGCGGGCGCAGCGCGCCACATCACCGGCCGCCACCATCTGCGCAAAAACATCCAACTGGCGCAGGGGCGGGCTGTTCATATCTGCGTGATAGAGGAAATGGCCGGCGGGAGTAAGGGCGATCTTCCGCCTTTTCCGCAAGGGCTTGCAGAAACGCCCTGCCCCGTCAGTCGCTTATGTCGCGCATCAGCGCGATCAGCCCGGCAGACCCGCTTGCCCCCGTCTTGGCGACGATGGCGGCGCGGTGGTCCTCTATCGTCTTGGGGCTAAGCCCCAGCTCCGCCGCAACCATCTTGTTGCTCATGCCCTGCGCCAGCCTTTCGAGCACATCCCGTTCGCGCGGCGTCAACGCGGCGATGCACAGCAACGCGGCGCGACGGCGGCGGCTCCAGGCGACGGCTTCGGCCACCGCATCGATCAGCCGATCCTCGTCGAGCGGCTTTTCCAGATAGTCGAGGCCGCCATAACGGCGAATCGCATCCACGGCATTGGCGGTCGTGGGCCAGGCGGTCATGAAGATGATCGCGACGCCGGGGTCGCGCTGGCGTATCTGTTCGGCGAGGGAAAAACCGTCCGTATCGCCCATCATGACGTCGGTGACGAGGCAATGGGCTGCCTCCTGCGCCTGCGCCTCCAGCATCGCCTGCGGCGTCGAAAAGGCGCGAGTGGCATGGCCATGACGCCCCAGAAGCCGGGCGACGCTCTGGCCCAGGTCCAGATCGTCATCCACCACATGCACGACCGCACGGTCCAACGCTTCAGCCATGCGCAGCCTCCGCCACCGGCAGGCGCACGCTATGCCGGATGCGGCCGTCAGCCACGATCCGGTCCAGCCGTCCGCCATGCGCCTCCACAATGGCGCGTGCGACCAGCAGGCCCACCCCCATTCCGCCATGGTCCGGCACCCTGTCGGGCAAGGGATTGTCGATATGCACGACGGCATCCTGCCCGGCCCCATGGACGTCGATGACGATGTCCGCCCCCTGAGCGGCGGTCATGGCATTGCGGATCAGGTTGAGCAGCACCTGCGTCAGTTCAATCTCATGCCCCTGCACCAGCGGCGAGGGACCGGCATGGTCGAAGCGCAACCGGCAATTGTGGCGACGGGCTTCGGCGGCGGCGATGCCCAGACAATCCTGCACCAGCCGGTCGAGGGGGATGGCCGAGGGCTCATCGACGGCGCGGCCGCCAAAGCGCCGCAAGCGACGAACCATGTCGGCCAGCAGGGTCGCCTTGCGCTCGATCAGTTCCGCGCTCTGCCGCATGTCTTGCAGGTCGGGAGCATCATCCCGGCTGAGCGCCGCCATGTGGCGCGTCTCGATCGCCAGGGTGGACAAAGGCTGGCTGATTTCATGGATGATGGCGACGGACATGGCGCGCAGCGTCTTCAATCGCTCCGCCTGGAACAGGATGCGGTCGCGCCGGGCGATGTCCTGACGGGCGCGGACCTGCGTTTCGGCAAAGCTGGCGGCGAGATAGGCGGACATGGCCACCGCCGCGAGCCCCATATGCAGCGCAAAGCGGGTCGGCGTGGAGGCCAGAGAGGCCGACCATGGCAGGATGATCCCCGCAGACAGGATGATCGCGGCCCAGGCCCCGCTTCGCCCGCAGCGCAGGCCGACCCATGTTGCGCACAGCAGCACCGGCGTCATCGATATATCGGGTTCGACCTGCGCCAGAGCGGCCGCCAGCAGCCAGCCGACAGCAAGTACGATCGCCCCTTCGCCCGCACGAGCGCCCGATGGCAGCGCAAGCCCTTCGCGCTCCCCGCCATCGCCGATCAGCCACAGCAGGGCCGGCGCAACCAGCAGCACGCCCAGCAGATCGCCGACCAGAAAGGCGGCGATGGTGGTGGCGAAAGGCTGGGTCGACAGGTCCGGCGTCAGGCTGGGCCAGAGCCATTCCCACAGGCCGGCGAGGAAGGCGGCCAGCGTCGGCGACAGGATCGCGGCAAGGCCGAAGGGCATGGGCGGCAACGCCAGTTCCGACCGGCTGCGCCGCTCCACCCATCGCACCGCGCCGATCATGACGCCATAGGCCAGCGGCGCGCGCGCCACCCCCCAGATATGATTGAGCAGTTCGGGACTGGCGGTGTCGATCACGCCCGACAGCAGCTGGATCAGACATTCTTCCGCCACCACCAGCGGCGTCCAGCGCGCACCCACATGCCACATCAGCGCCAGCCGCACGCCCGCCGCCGGATACCAGAGGCTGAAGAAATGCGATCCGCCCCATGGACTGGCCATGAAATGCGCCAGCTTGAAGAGAAACGGATAGGCCGCCAGCAGCGCGATCAGCCGCCAGTCCGCGCGCAGCGACGCAGCCGCGAAAGCGGATCGGTCGGCAGAAAGGCGAAACAGCGTCATACTGCAATGTCTTACCCGACCGCCCTGCCCTGCCAAGCCGGGAAAATCCCTGTTGTTTCAATCTTCTCCGGGAAAAGCCCGGATAGCGGCACAGCCCATGCGCAGCCATCACCCGCTCAGCCGACCCCGAACGGGACGATTGGCTTCCGGGCGACGTACGCGACCCATGTCGCCCGGAACTTCCATCCGATGGTCGCGGCTGGCGCGTCCTGCGCTGGCCCATCGTCAGCCGAAGGGGGAAATGGTGAGCGTCATTGGCACCAACAGTCCGGCATTGCGGGCGCAGCGCGCCGCCGAAGCCGCCAGCAAGGCGCAGGCGCAGGCCGCCGAGCGCCTGTCGACCGGCAAGCGGATCAACAGCGCCAAGGACGATGCTGCGGGCCTGGCCATCGCAAGCAGCATGACCAGCCAGTTGCGCGGCCTGGAAACGGCCAAGCGCAACATCGCCGACGGCATATCGCTGGTGCAGACGGCGGACGGATTTCTGGCGGAGATTTCCAACAGCCTCCAGCGGATGCGGGAACTGGCGCTTCAGGCGGCCAACGGCGTCAACAACCCGTCCGACCGCGCCGCGATGCAGGCGGAAATAGACCAGACCGTCGCTCATATCGACGACATGCTCCAGAACGCCGCCTTCAATGGACGGTCGCTCTTTTCCAACACGACCAATGGCGTCGCAGCACACGACTATAACAAGGACACCGACTTTCAGGACAATGTCTGGATCAATGGCAGCTGGCGTGACGAAAGCCACAGCGCAGGATCGACGGAGGTGAGAATACAGGCCGGCGCCAATGCCGGCGACGTGGTGGCGATCGACATTCCCGCATTGCGCAGCAACAGCGACAATTTCAGTCTGCTCGGCACGGATATGAACATCGCGGGCTTCACCCGCTTTGTCGGCATCGGCAATATCGACCTGACCCTGGACCAGAATGTCGGCGCGCCCCGCCAGATCGAGATCGAAAATGGACAGGAGGTCTGGCGCGATGCGCCCGGCCACATCGCCTATACCGATTCAGACTATAAATCCTACGCCTCGATCGGCGTGACGGCGCTGGATTCGCTGGCGGTGATTGATGCCGCGCTGGACCAGATCAACGGGGTGCGGGTTACGCTGGGCGCGTCGCAGCGCCGGCTGGAATCGATCAGCGAGCAGACCGACAGCAGCATCGTCAACCTGACGGATGCGCGATCGCGGATCGAGGATGCCGATTTTTCAGCCGAAACGACGGCCCTCGCCAAGCAGCAGATATTGAACCAGGCCGCCACCGCTATGCTGGCGCAGGCCAATGCGCGGCAACAGGACATACTCAAGCTGATCGAATGATCGAGCGACACGATCAGATGGAGCGGCAGACATGACCGTGCGCGACTTCATTTCCCTGCTACAGATCGGCAAGCTGACGACCGCCGGCCGTCAGGGCCTGTGCCTGGTGCGGTCGATGAGCAGCGAGCAGGCGATCGTACGGACCAGCCTTTCGCTGACGATCGGGGAGACCGTGCAACTGGGGTTGCGCAACGGCCATGACCTGCGCGCGATCGTTAGCGAAGTCGATGGCGAACGCGTCGTCCTGCAACTGGCCCACCCCGTTTCTCTGCCGTTGCTCACGCATCCGCATCGCCGCGGCCTGAACGGACCGGAATCGGTGCGCTTGGCAACCGACTGCCCGGTGCTGATCGCCATGGATGGACAGACATGGCGCACCCGCATGCTCGACATTTCCTTGTTCGGCATGAAGATCGCCGACGATCGCGGGCTTTGTCAGGGCCGGGAAATCTGCGTGCATGTCGACGGCCTCGCCCGCCGCGACGCGCAGATACGCTGGTGCGCCGATGGGCAGGCCGGCCTGCGCCTTGCATTTGGCCTTGGCTATGAGTTGCTGGACGCTTGGCTGCGCCGCTGACGCCGCGCGGGAGGGACGATAAAGTTGCAAATATCTGTCGCAGGCACGTTGACCAGAGGCAGGCAAATGTGGCAATCGGCCTGCGCACCACCCAGAACGGCGCCTACAGCGCGTTAAAACTGGTGGCTGCCGATGAGGCTAAGTCGTTGAAAAGCGGGTATAGCTCAATGGTAGAGCACTAGCCTTCCAAGCTTGTGATGCGGGTTCGATCCCCGCTACCCGCTCCAGACTTTCCCCTCATCCCAATTTGGCCGGCGGCCCTGAACTGCCCCGTTCGATCAGCGTGAACTGAAATTCCAGGGCTTCAACCGGGCCGGTCGCCAGCGCCTCTATCACGGTGCGCCCCATATCCTCCAGCGGCTGGCGCACAGTGGTCAAAGGCGGCCATGATGTGAGGCTGGCGGTCGTGTCGTCAAATCCCGTCACCGACAGGTCTTCGGGCACCCGCAGCCCGATGCGGTGCGCCAATGTCAGCACCCCCAGCGCCATTTCATCATTGGTGGCGAAGACGGCGCTGGGCGGACTGTCCAGGGCCAGCAAGGCTTCGCCCGCTTCGATGCCGGATGCGAAGTCGAACCGCCCCGGCACAAACAGCGTTTCATCCACGGCAATGCCGGCATCGGCCAACGCTTCACGAAACCCCTCAACCCGGCGCAGCGCGGCATGGTGGGTCGCGGGCGGCGTGATGACGCCGATGCGGCGATGACCCAGGCCAATCAAATGATCGGCCATCATCCGCCCGGCGGCCTGTTCGGGCGTACGGATGGTGAAGCTGGGCGCTTCCATCGACCCGGCAATGCGCGCGCAGGGCAGTTTCATGTCCGCCAGTCGGGCCAGCAGCCCCGCATCATCCGACAAGGGCGGCACCAGCAGCACGCCATCCGGGCGCAGCGCCGCAACCAGTCGCTCCAGCACCTCAAACCGTTCTTCACCGCCCGGCGAGATCGGTTCGACCACCAGATGATAGCCCAGTTCCCGACAGCGCCAGGCCGCGCCGATCTGGATCCGGCTGACATAGCCGGGCGCGGGATTATTGTAGAGGAAGGCGATCATGAAGGAGCGACCGCCCGCCAGTCGCCGCGCCGACTGATTGGGCCGATAGCCCAGTTCGTCGATCGCCGCCTGCACCCGATCGCGCAACTGCGGGCTGACATTCGTCGCTTTGTTGACGACGCGCGAGACCGTCTTGATCGATACCTTGGCCAGGGCGGCGACGTCATGGATGCTCGTCATGAGGAATAGGCTCGAAAAGCTGTAAAAAGCCTGTCATGCGCAGTTTGCGCCGCTCTTGGCAAGATGCCGCCCCCGCTTCTATGATGCGCCAATGACCAACGTCATCAATCTGCGTCAGGCCCGCAAGGCGAAGCAGCGCGCCGACAAGGTGCGCGAAGCGGACGCCAATCGCGCCAAGTTCGGCCGCACCAAGGCCCAGAGACTGGCCGACACAATGGAAGACAAGCGGAATGTCGCAAAGCTGGATGGAGCCTATCGCGAAGACAGGCGCAACATCGATGATGAATAGATTTTCATAGCCCCAGCTTTCATAAATATAGCGTTCATCGAAAATCATGAACGGACGTTCATTAACATCGCAACATCCATGAATCGGCACATTTCATCGCGATTTCCAATCTGATCATGCGATCAATCCTGCGTTTCGAAGGTTGATCCTTTGCTATGACGCAAGATATTCGCTCTACCCGCCCCGCCAGGGCCGCGATTGCCGCTGTTCTGGCATTGACTGCAACGCCGCTGCTTGCCCAGACTGTCGTCGTGCCGCCGGCCGTGGCGCCAGCGCCGATCCCAGCACCGGCCGACGTTGCGCCGCCTCCGACTACTTCTGCGCCGGATGCCTCCCCCAATTTCGCCCCCAGCCAGCCGGTCGTGCAGGCGACGCCGCCGGTCGAGGAACGGATTGCCGCGGCCACGGCCGCTGCCGAAGCGGAACAGGCCCGCGCCGCAGAACGCCCGCGCGCCGCCCCTGCGCAGGCGCGCAACCGGGTAGCAACAGCGACTGAACGAAAGCCCGCCCCGTCTCCGGCACCGATCGCCGCGACCGAGGCGCCCGCCGCTGCCGCGCGAAACATGCAGACGTCGCCGGTTGCGCCGGTCGTCACCCAAAGCCAGCCGGCTGCGCCCTCGGTTGCAGCGCCAGTGACAGAGCCTGCCGCAGCCACGCCGCAGACTGACGAAGCCCTGTTGTGGGCCATGGGCGGCGGCGCGTTGCTGTTGCTGGGTCTGGGCGGAACTGCACTGATGCGTCGTCGCCGCCGTGATGACGCGGTGATGGCCGATCCGCAGATCGTCGCGGCACCGGCCACCACGACCGCACCTGTCTACGCGTCCGCCGATCGCATGGATGCCGCCCCCCAGCGCCCGGCACTGACGCCCGCCACGCCGTTGGCCGCTTCCCCTGCGTCGCTGGAAGCGATGGTTGCGGCGCCGCCCAGCGCCGACAACCCCTTCACCACGCGGACCAAGCGCATGCGCCGCGCCAGGTTCCTGATGGCGCAGCAGGCTGCCGCCCATGCGCCGGCTCCTGCACCGCAGACCATGGATGCGGAGCCGATCACGGCCCCCGCACCCGACCGCAGCCAGACCGTTTACCGCTTCGGTGCGGAACGCCGCCATCGGGGCTTCATGAAGCCGGCCAGCGACTGATCAGTCGATCCGTCACGAAGGCAGGGCCGGGCGTTCCAGCGCCCGGCCTTTTGCATGTCCGGTTGCGCTTTGGCGGCTTGCCTGATACCGGGCGCGCGCACCAATATCGCGTCCTTCCTGCACGAAAAGAGTCGCCTGCCCATGTCCGACAAGATCAATCGCATCGTCCTCGCCTTTTCCGGTGGTCTCGATACCAGCGTGATCCTGAAATGGTTGCAGCAGACCTATCAGTGCGAAGTCGTCACCTTCACCGCCGATCTGGGTCAGGGCGAAGAGCTGGAGCCGGCCCGCGCCAAGGCCCGCCTGATGGGCGTCAAGGAAGAGCATATCTTCATCGACGACCTGCGCGAAGAATTTGTGAAGGACTATGTCTTCCCGATGATGCGCTCCAACGCGCTCTATGAAGGCCTGTACCTGCTCGGCACGTCGATCGCCCGCCCGCTGATCGCCAAGCGCCAGATCGAGATCGCCAGACAAGTCGGCGCCGACGCCGTGTCGCATGGCGCGACCGGCAAGGGTAATGACCAAGTCCGCTTCGAACTGGGCTATTATGGCCTGGCCCCCGACATCAAAGTGATCGCGCCCTGGCGCGAATGGGATCTGGCCAGCCGCACCAAGCTGATCGAATTTGCCGAAAAGCATCAGATTCCGATCCCGCGCGACAAGCGTGGCGAAAGCCCCTTCTCGACCGACGCGAACATGCTGCACACCTCGTCGGAAGGTAAGGTTCTGGAAGATCCGTGGGAAGAAACCCCGGACTATGTCTATTCGCGCACGGTGAACCCGGAAGACGCGCCCGACGCGCCGGAATATATCACCATCGATTTCGAGCGTGGCGATGGCGTGGCGATCAACGGCGTCGGCATGTCGCCCGCGACGCTGCTGGAAACGCTCAATGACTATGGTCGCAAGCATGGCATCGGTCGCCTCGATCTGGTCGAAAACCGCTTCGTCGGCATGAAGTCGCGCGGCATGTATGAAACGCCGGGCGGCACTATCTATCACCTCGCCCATCGCGGCATTGAGCAGCTGACGCTCGACCGTGGCGCGGCGCATCTGAAGGATGAGCTGGCGCCCAAATATGCCGAGCTGATCTATAACGGCTTCTGGTTCTCGCCGGAGCGCGAGATGCTCCAGGCCGCGATCGACTACAGCCAGGAAAAGGCGACGGGCACCGTTCGCCTGAAGCTGTATAAGGGCGGCGTCTATGTCGTGGGCCGCAAGTCGCCTTACTCGCTCTACAGCGAGAAGGTCGTGACGTTCGAAGACGATGCCGGCGCCTATGACCAGCGCGACGCGGCGGGCTTCATCAAGCTCAACGCGCTGCGTTTGCGTCTTCTCGGTCGCCGCGACCGATAAAATCTCCATGCCGCCCGTTACAGTTTGCGACAAACAAACGGGCGGCGTGACATAGATGCGGGACAAACTGCTTCCATAAGCGTCTTCAAGGACGGCGGCATCGTCGTTCAGGAAGACATTGGAAGGAAACTGGACATGCTCCGCAAATTTTTCACCACCGTCGCGGTCGGATCGCTGTTTGTCGGCGGCCTTGCGGCAACCCATGTCGTCTATGCCCAGCCGGGCGCCGAAGGCGGCCCGCGTGGCGGCATGATGGCGATGGCTGACGCCAACAAGGACGGCAAGATCAGCAAGGCGGAACTGACCGCCGCGCTGGACACCCGCTTTGCGAAGATGGACATCGACCATGACGGCCAGCTGACGCAGAAGGATCGCGACCTCAAGCGCCAGCAGCGCCTGGACGACCGCTTCACCGCGCTCGACACCGATAAAAATGGCCAGATCAGCAAGGCGGAATTTGCGGCCGGCCATCAGGCCCGCGCCGACAAGCGCGACGAAGCCGGCAAGCCGGACGGGCGCGGTTGGGGCAAGGGACGCCATCGCGGTCCCGGTCGCGGCATGATGCGTGGCGGCCCGGGCTTTGGTGACGCAAACAAGGATGGCGCCATCACCAAGGCCGAGTTCATGGCCGGCCCGCTGGCGATGTTCGACAAGGCCGACGCCAACAAGGACGGGTTCGTCACGGCCGACGAGATGAAGGCGGCGCGCCCGCAGATGCGCGGCCCCATGGGCAAGCGCGGCCCGGGCCATAACGCCCCGCCGCCCCCGCCAGCCGACTGAACCGATGGGCGGCGGATGGTGCAGGGCGTTCCCCTCCCCTGACCTGCGCTGACCCGCCGCCTGCCCCCGGAAGGGCGAAGCATTGCCCCCTTATCGCCTTCGCCCTTCCAACCTTTTGAAACCCATGACAGACAGGCAAGATGAGCGACCGTCCCCATCTCCTGCTCGTCGATGACGAGCGTTCGATCCGCGAACCGCTGGCGCAATATCTGTCGCGCAACGGATTTCGCGTTACCGCCGTCGAAAATGCGGCCGAAGCGCGGCTGCGCCTGAACGCCAATGCGATCGACCTGGTCATCCTGGACATCATGATGCCCGGTGAGGATGGCCTGTCTTTGTGCCGCCATATCCGCGAGACGAGCGAGATTCCCGTCATCCTGCTGACCGCAAAATCCGAAGAGACGGACCGCATCGTCGGGCTGGAAATGGGGGCGGACGATTATGTCCTCAAACCCTTTTCGCCGCGCGAACTGGTCGCCCGGATCAAGGTGATCTTTCGCCGCGTCGCCACCGGCGGCCAGCGCGTCACCGCGCCCGACGGGGCCAGCTATGCCTTTGCCGGCTGGCTACTGAAAGCGCAGGAGCGGACTTTGGTGGACAGCGAGGGCGTGTCGCTGCCGCTGTCGACCGCGGAATATAATCTGATGCTGGCCTTTGCCACGCGCCCCAATCAGGTTTTGAGCCGCGACCAGTTGCTCGACATCACGCAGGGGCGGGAAGCGAACGCCTTCGACCGGGCGATCGACAACCAGATCAGCCGCCTGCGCAAGAAGATCGAACCGGACCCCAAGAACCCGACACTGATCAAGACCGTGTGGGGCGGCGGATACACATTGTCGGCCGAGGTACGCAAACTGTGAAAAAGCTGCGCCTCTGGCCGCAAAGTCTGGTCGGTCAGATCATCCTGCTGGTGGCGATCGGCCTGTTCGTGGCGCAGGCGATCAATTTCGCCCTGCTGCTGCGCGAGCGCAATCGGGTGGAGCTGACCGGACAGACGGCGCCCGCCGTCTATCGCGTCATCAACGCGCTGGACGCCCGGCCCGATCGCGGACCGGACCGGGGCAATGAAGAGCGTGACCGGGACGGCGGCGACCGGCGCAACATCCGCTTCTCCACAACCCGGCCGGTGCTGGACGGCAAGGCGCGGCCTGACGTCGAATCGCGGGCACAGGCCATGTTCGAGGATATTGGGTTGACCGTCCATTCGGTCATGGCGGTCGAAGACAGCCGCATCATGCCGCTGCGCCGGTGGGAAAGGATTCGCAGCCGCGCCACCGGCGAAATGCCGCGCGACCACCGGGTCGGACGGCTGCGGCTGGCGGTCGAATATGAGCCGGGCAAATGGGTGACGGCCGAAGCGCGCACCGGCAGTCGCCCGGCGCGCTTTGGCGGCTGGCTGATCGGGCAGACGCTGATCCTCTACATCATCGTGCTGGCGCCGTTGCTGTGGGTCGGCCGCCGGATGGCCCGCCCGATGAAGCAGCTAACCGGATCGGCCCAGCAATTCGCCAGAACCGGCGCGGCCGATCCGGTGGATGAACGCGGTCCCGGCGACGTGCGCGACCTGACCATGGCGTTCAACGCGATGCGCGCCCGCATCATCGCCATGCTGGATGAGAAAGACCGGATGCTGGGCGCGATCGGCCATGATCTGCGCACGCCGCTCGCATCGCTGCGCGTGCGCACCGAATCGGTGGAGGATGAAGGCGAGCGCGCCCGCATGTCCGAAACGATCGACGAGATGAACCGGATGCTGGAGGATATTCTCTCGCTCGCCCGCGCCGGGCGCAGCACGGAAAGCCCGCAGAAGGTGGATCTTGCCGCGCTGGCGGATGCGGTGGTGGAGGACTTCATCGAGCTGGGATCGCCGGTGGACATGGCCGACAGCGACCGCGCCGTCGCCTTCGTGCGGCCGCAGCAGATCCGCCGGGCGGTGCGCAACCTCATTGAAAACGCCATCGTCTATGGCGAGCGGGCGCATGTGTCGGTGAGCCATGACGCGGGCATGATCCGCATTGCGGTGGCCGATGACGGGCCGGGCATTGCCGAAGACCGCATGGCCGAGATGCTGGAGCCGTTCACGCGGCTGGAAGGATCGCGCAACCGGGAGACGGGCGGCGCGGGGCTGGGGCTGGCGCTGGTGCGGGCGATCATGGCCGAACATCAGGGCGAATTGCGGCTGAGCAACCGGCCTGAGGGCGGGCTGGAGGCGAGCCTGGTGCTGCCGGGCTGAAACCGCGAAGGGGACGCGACAGCCGAAGTTCACAGTGTTGCAGGCCCATTTGCGCGCCATGCGACAGGAAGGCGACAGCGACGCGGCAGTGCTGCGCCATCGACGCGACAATAAGGCGACATGGGCGCATCATCGGCGCGACAGGTCTGCTCCGCCGACGCGACGGGTATCTCAAACAATGGGCGTCATGCGGACGGTTGGCTGACAGGGGAGCGCCTTTCCGTGGCGGTCGGAAGGCAGGTGGGATGCCGCCGGGCTGGGCCTGCCGATGGCTCCGGCATGATGAGAGAAGCGGGGCTGCTGACGAGGATGAAGCGACGAGAGAAGCGCGGAGTGCGTGTATTTTTGTCGCCCTTGATGAGAGCAAGGCAGCGAAACGCATCAACAATGAAAAGAGCTGGGAATGCCATCGCAAATTGCGGGGCTGTAGGCCAGCAAGTGGTGGCGCAGTTTCGACCATCGGCGAAAATTCTCTAGCTTCTCGCATATAGCCAATGAGAGTCAGGCCATAGCCGCGTGCGGGCATGTAGGACAGGTGCATGCCGGGTCAGGCACGGCACGCAGCAAGGATGATGACGGCTGACGGCCTCTATCTGTCACCCCGGACTTGATCCGGGGGGCCGCTTTCTGTTTGGTGTTTACAGCGAAAAGCGGGATGCCGGGTCAAGCCCGGCATGACGAAAGAGAGACGGCAGCTAACGGCCAAAATCTTCCGTGCGGGGGTTAACCAATAGCCGTCACCCCAGCGAAGGCTGGGGTCGCAGGAGATCACGCGCGACCGGGCCTGAGATCCCAGCCTTCGCTGGGATGACGGTTAAGACCGACCATTTTTAGTCATAAAACCAGATTTTCGGCTTCGCCGATTGCGGACATTCCTGTCAGGTGCATAATGCCAATATGACTTCTGCGCGTCCTAATCTAATAGCTATGCTTGAACTGGTTGCTGACGGCGGAGACGTTACTGCGCATGAACTCGATAAAGCGATACCCGACCCGTTAGTCCTTGATGAGCGGGAAAAGGCTGCATGGGAGGAACTCAGTCACTGGGCCGATGACGATGACATCCGCGCCAAGGATACCAAATATGCCGCATCCAAGCGCGAATGGATGCGAGGACATCTATCGACATTGCGAGATATTGACTGGCATCCACAGCCACCATCATCTCATCAGCGGATCAAGGTAGGCATTTGGCTTGCTTTGTTTCTGTTTAGTGGAGCAAGCTATCAACTCGGCTGGGGTATCTTCGGCGGATATGACAAGCAGGTGTCTGTTGCGCTGTTGTTTATCGGGCTTTGGATAATGCTGCCCATGCTTGGTTCACTCAAACGACACTGACGCTCGCTGGGCGGTCATGTCGGCAAATTATCCCACGCTGCCCATAACGGACTGTCCGCAATCCACCCTAAATATCATTATTCCCCGGCATCTCCCGGATAGCGGCGTGCGCCTGTTGGATGGTTCGGGATGGCGATGGGAGGCGGGCGGCTTCCCTCTTTCGGCCTTTACCCACAAAGAAAAAGGGGCCGCTCTTTCGAGCAGCCCCTGCATCCTCTCCCCTTTTAACAGGGATGATTCCTAGGTCGTTCAGTCGGCCTTCGACTGGAGGTTCACCGCAGCGTACTTGCCGCGACGATCGACTTCCAGTTCGAAGTCCAGGCGGTCGCCTTCGTTGAGGGCGCCCATGCCAGCGCGTTCGACGGCGCTGATGTGAACGAAAGCGTCCGGCTGGCCGTCATCGCGCTGAATGAAGCCGAAGCCCTTCATCGCGTTGAAGAACTTCACCGTGCCGCTGGAGCGTTCGCCGGTCAGCTGACGCTGCGGACCACGATCGCCACCGCCGAAGCCGCCACGATCGCCGCCGAAACCACCGGCGCGGGGCTCGCGCGGTTCGCGCGGGGCGCGTTCGGTAACGGGAAGCGGTTCGCCTTCGATCACCAGATCGGTCGCCGACACCTTGCCGCCGCGATCGACCAGCGTGAAGCCCAGCTGCTGACCTTCGGCCAGACCGGTCAGGCCGGCCTGTTCAACGGCGCTGATGTGCACGAAAACGTCTTCGCCGCCGTCATCACGAACGATGAAGCCGAAACCCTTCTGGCCGTTGAAGAACTTAACAACGCCCTTGCCTTCGCCGACGACCTGGGCAGGCATGCCGCGGCCACCGCCGCCACCGCCGCCGAAACCACCGCCGCCGAAGCCGCGACCACCGCCGCCACCACCGAAGCCGCCGCGATCACCGCCGCCGAAACCTCCACGATCGCCGCCGAAGCCGCCGCCACCGCCGAAGCGATCACCGCCGCCGAAGCCGCCGCCGAAACCGCCGCGGCTGCCCGAATCGTAGAAATTGTCGTCGCCGAAACCGTCGCGCTTGTCCTTGCCGCGCCCGCCGCGGCGACCTCTATCAAAACTCATGCCCTGTTAGTCACTTTCGCTTCGCCCCAAGACCAATCGGACAAACATGTCGGGCGAATGACATGCAGAATCCACCGCACACGCGGATTTGGGACTCACTATATCAACTTTTCAGGGCAGCGCGAATGATTTTCACTGTTGCGATCATGATCCGTTCTTTTGCCGTCACAATGCAGCCTATTCCCACGTTTCGCCGCACTATGCCTTCGGTTTGGCGCAACATCCCGTCCGCGCAAAGGCTTGATTGCGGAGCGGCCGCTTTCGCCATAAGGGGAAAGCATGACCGTGCATTTCCATGAAGAAGATCTGCCCGCGGGCGTGCTTGCCCCCGGCCCGATCGCCATCGACACCGAAACCATGGGCCTCATCACCCCGCGCGACCGCCTGTGCGTCGTCCAGATCAGCGACGGCAAGGGTGACGAGCATCTGGTGCGGTTCAACCCCGGCAGCGATTATGCCGCGCCCAATCTGCGCGCCGTGCTGGCCGACCCGGAGCGGTTGAAGCTCTATCATTTCGGGCGGTTCGATATTGCCGCGATCAAACATTATCTGGGCGTCGTGGCGGCCCCCGTCTATTGCACCAAGATCGCGTCGCGCCTGATCCGCACCTATACCGATCGCCATGGGCTGAAAGAACTGGTGCGTGAATTGCTGGGCCAGGACATCAGCAAGCAGCAGCAGTCGAGCGACTGGGGCGGCCCGGTCCTGTCGGACGCGCAGAAGGATTATGCCGCGTCGGACGTGCGCTACCTCCATGCGCTGAAGGCCGAACTGGACAAGCGGCTGATCCGCGAAGGCCGCATGGAGCTGGCGCAAGCCTGTTTCGATTTCCTGCCGCACCGGGCCGAACTGGACCTGGCGGGCTGGCCGGAAATCGACATTTTCGCGCATATGTAAGGGAGACAGGGCGACCGTGTCCGTCCAGGCCGATCAGCAACGCAATGTGCGCCGCCACTGGGCGCGGCCGGGCGGCAGCCATGACCGACTGGTCGCGCTGCTGAAAAACTGGCTGCCGGTGGCGGTCGGCGTGCTGGCGGCCTTGCTGGCGACGGCGCCCTTCACCAGCGGCGACAAGGTCAGCTTCCTGCTCGACAAGAACAAGGTCGATGTGGCGCGCGAACGCATGCGCGTGACCGAAGCGCTGTATCGGGGCGAGGACAGCAAGGGCCAGCCCTTCTCGCTGCGGGCGGGTTCCGCCGTGCAGAAAAGCTCGCGCGAGCCGATCGTGGACCTGAACAGCATGTCGGCGCGCATATTGCTGACCGATGGTCCGGCCGTGCTGACCGCGCAAAAGGGCCGGTACGACATGGAAACCGAGCGGGTCGGCATCGACGGCCCGGTGCAGTTCGAGGCGGCCGGCGGTTATCGCCTGACCACGCGCGACGTGGGCGTGGACCTCAAGACCCGGCGGATGAAGAGCGCGGGCCGGGTCGACGGGCGCATTCCCATCGGCACCTTCAGCGGCGACCATCTGGAAGCCGACATGGCGGCGCGCACGGTGACGCTCAACGGCCGGGCAAGCTTGCGTATCGAACAAAATGGCCTCAAAGGGCAAAAGTGATGAACCGCTCCCTGATCCTGTTGTCGATCGGCCTTCTTGGCTCGGCCGGCGTGATGATGGCCGGCGCTGGCGCGCAGGTGTTCAAGAATCATGACAGCAACGCCCCGGTCAATTTCACCGCCGACCGCATCGAGGTGCAGGATCGCGCCGACCGGGTGCTGGTATCCGGCAATGTCGAGGTGACGCAGGCCGGCATGACGCTGAACGCCGCGCGCATGACCGTGGCGTACAAGAATCAGCCCGGCGGCGGCACCGGAACCGACGGCATCCAGATCGACCGGATCGACGCTTCGGGCAATGTCGTGGTGCGCAAGGCCGACCAGACGGCGCGCGGCAATGTCGCCATTTACGACCTGAACGCCAAGCTGATCACCATGCTGGGCAATGTCGCGCTGACGCAGGGCAGCAATCGCCTGACCGGCGGGCGGCTGGTGATGGACCTCAACAGCGGGCGATCGACCGTGGATGGCCGCTCTGCCGGCGGCGTGCCGGGTGCGGCGACCAGCCCCAGCGGCCGCGTGTCGGGCACCTTCACCGTGCCCCAGCGCAAAAATTAAAAGCGTTACGGGCGGGCGTCCCAGCGCAGCAGCGCCACACGCCCCGCATCGTCCACGGCCAGTTCGCCGAACGCGCCGGTGCGCAATTTGAGCGCGCCCAGCGGCACCCCCGCCGCAATCAGGGCGAAGCGCGCCGCGCCATTGCTGGTGACGAGCAGGTCCGCCCCCTCCCCTTCCTGCGCGAAGAAAGCGCGCCAGGCGGCGATGCGGGCGTCGGCGTCGACGATCCAGCCATTGGGCGGAATCGCGCGTTCATCCCAGTCGGCGAGCGCCTGCGCGCCGATCCGGGCCAGCACATCGGCTTCGGGGCGGCCTTCATCGGGACCATGATCGATTTCGCCAAGCCAGTCGGCAGTCTCGCCCGGGGCATGGCCGATGGCGGCGGCGATGGCATCGGCCGTCTGGCGCGCGCGCAGCAGCGGGCTGGAAAGCAGGCGGCGGACCGGCAGCGCCTGCGCCGCGAACCAGTCGCCCAGCCGCCGCGCCTGATCATGGCCGCTGTCGACCAGAGGAATGTCGGTGCGGGCGCCGACCCGGCACGCCTGCGCGCTGCTGGCGAAGGTGTTGCCGTGGCGGATGATGAAGAGGCGGCGCATCAGAGCGCGGGAACGGGATCGCCATATTGGGCGATCAGCGCCTCGACCCGGACAATATCCGCCTCCGTATCGATGCCGCTGCTGTCGAACAGGGGCGGATCGACCGGGACGGTCATGACGGGAATGCCCAGTTCCAGCAGGCGCAACTGCTCCAGCCCCTCCAGATTTTCCAGCGCGGTGGGCGAACATGCCTCGAACCGGCGCAGCGCATCGAGCGCATAGCCATAGAGGCCGACATGACGCCAGACGGGCGAGCGCGGCTGATCGGCGCGCAACCGCTCTTCGTTGCGGATGGCGGGGATGATCGTCTTGGAAAACCAGAGCGCATGGCCGTCGGGCGCGCGGGCGCAGGTGGTGCCGCTGAACGGGGAGCGGGTCTTGTGATCGCGCAGCGCGTCGAGCGCGGGCCAGTCGAGCGCGATGACGGGGGTCGCGACCTGCGCGCCCGCCTCCAGCGCGGCGATGACGGCGGCGAGCGCGCCTTCGGGCTGGAAGGGCGAATCGCCCTGAAGATTGACGACGAAGCGCGGCGGCGCGGACTGGGCGAGCGCGGCGGCGAGCGCGCGGCCCGATCCGGTGGCGATGGCGCTGTCGGTCATCACCGCATCGCAGCCGGCGGCGCGGGCATGATCGGCAATCTCCCGATCATCGGTGGCGACGACCAGCGCCACGTCAGCGCGGCCGCCAATCGCGGCGCGCGCCATCGCGATCGTCCGATGCAGCAGCGTGCGCCCGGCGATCAGGCGCAGCGGCTTGCGCGGCAGGCGGGTCGATCCGGCGCGCGCGGGAATGACGACGAGAAGGGTCAGGCGACCCCGGCGTGCAACAGGTCGTGCATATGCACCGCGCCCACCAGTCGGGCATTTTCGCAGACGAAGAGCAGCATGATGTTCCGCTCATGCATCAGGTGCAGCGCTTCGGAAGCCAGTTCGTCCGGCGCGACCGCGAGCGGCGTCTGGGTCATGAAGCGGCCGACCGCTTCGGTCAGATTCTGCTTGCCGGTGACGGTGCGGCGCAGGTCGCCATCGGTAAAGGCGCCGATCAGCCGGTTGTTGCGATCGACGATCGCCGTACCGCCCAGACGGGCGCGGGTCATTTCGATGGTGGCGTCGAGCAGCGAGGCATCTTCCCGCACGATCGGCACATCCTGCCCCGTCGCCATGAGTTCGCGCACCTTGATCAGTTGCGCGCCCAGACGGCCATTGGGATGGAATTTGTGGAAGTCGTCGGCAGAAAAGCCGCGCATCTCCATCAGCGCAATGGCGAGCGCGTCGCCAAAGGCCATCTGCACCGTCGTCGAGGTGGTGGGCGCCAGCGAGTTGGGGCAGGCTTCCTCCACTTCAGGCATCAGCACGCAATAGTCAGCGGCGGCGGCCACCGTGCTTTGCGGCTGCGCGGTCATGGCGACCAGCGGGATGGCGAAGCGCTTGCAATAATGGATGATCGGGCCAAGCTCGGTCGATTCGCCCGAATGAGACAGCATCAGCACGACATCGTCGGGCGTGATCATGCCCAGATCGCCATGGCCTGCATCAGCCGGATGGAGGAAGATGGCTGGCGTGCCGGTGGAGGTGAGCGTTGCCGTCATCTTGCGCGCGACGATGCCGCTCTTGCCGATGCCGGTCACGATCACGCGGCCGCGCACCTTCATGATGACGCCGATCACGCGCAGGAAGGTCGCCGCAAAGTCGCGATCGGAAAATTTCGCTTCCAGGGCGTTCAGCCCGAAAGCAGCAATCGACAGACTTCTGCAAGCGCTCTCAACGATGCGCCCGCCCGAGCCGAATGGGACGATCTTCGAAGCTGGTGTCGACACGCGTTTGCCCTTTTTTCCGCTTGCCCAGGCCGGATATTCCAGCCCAGCCAGCGGCGACGAACCATCGTGTTCGATGTGTCGTCTTTTCCTCGTTCCGCGACCCCTAGCCAGTTTCTCAACCGGCATGGGAAGATGGCTTACGCCGTTTCAGGCACTTATGGCAATCCATTTTGCAGGTGCGAAAGAAATTTTGAAATGTCGCCCGGTCGGTGAAATCATGCACATCGCGGGATACATAAGATGAAACGATCATTTACAGCGATGAATTGCGGAACCACTCCGCGCTTCGTGCGTGCAATGCGTCATATTTCAGCGCCCGTCATGATAGGCGCGATACCAGTTCACGAATCGCGGCACACCCGACTCGATTCCGGTCTTCGGCGCATAGCCAATGTCCTGGGCGATGGCGCTGATGTCGGCATAGGTGGCGTGGACGTCGCCGGGCTGCATCGGCTGGAAATCGATCTGCGCCTTCACGCCGATCGCCTCCTCCAGCACCGCGATCAGGTGCATCAGTTCTTCCGGACGGTTATTGCCGATATTGTAGAGGCGATGGGGCGCGCGGCTTCCCCCCGCCTTGGCTGCCCCGTCATCAGCCGGGGGATGATCCAGACAGGCCAGAACGCCGCCCACAATATCATCGATATAGGTGAAGTCGCGCTGCATCCGGCCATGGTTGAAAACCGGGATCGGCTCGCCCGCCAATATCTTCGCCGTGAAAATCCACATCGCCATGTCGGGCCGGCCCCAGGGGCCATAGACGGTGAAGAAACGCAGTCCGGTCATGGGGATACGATACAGATGGGCGTAGGTTTCGCTCATCAGCTCGTCAGCGCGCTTGGTCGCGGCATAGAGCGAGACGGGATGATCGGTCCGGTCCTCGACCCGGAAGGGCAGCGTGTCGTTGCCGCCATAAACCGACGAGGACGAGGCGTAGACGAAGTGGCGCACCCGCCGTTCCCGCGCCAGTTCCAGCATGTTGACATGCCCTGTCAGATTGGAGCGGACATAGGCGTGCGGATTGATGAGCGAATAGCGCACGCCCGCCTGCGCGCCCAGATGCACGATCGCCTCGATCACCTGATCGCCCAGCGCGGCATGCACCGCATCCATATCGGCAAAGTCGAGTTCGTGGAACGTGAACAGCCGGCCATGGGCGGCCTGCAACCGAGCGATCCGGTCGCGCTTGAGCGCCACCGAATAATAATCGTTCAGATTGTCGATGCCGACGACGGCGTGCCCCTGCGCCAGCAACTGGTCGGCGACATGCATGCCGATGAACCCGGCGACGCCGGTGATCAGGATCGTCATGCCACTCTACTCCTTTGCCTGGCGACACCGACATGCCGCACCCGCACCGTCTCAAACAATCCGTCGTTCAAAAGTAAAGCCCTGTCCTGTCGCCGCGACTTCAACGCCCATGGCCCATTTAGGCTTTCTCTAATCTTTACCGCCTATGGGAAAAGCCATGGACATGGCATCCCATCCATCCTGGGCGAAAACACCGACCGCGCAACAGGACGCGTCGTGGGATGCGCTGGCGCGCGATGCGGCGGAGGCCAACGCCTTTTATGCGCCCGACATGCTGGGCGCTGCGATCCAGCATCTGCCCGGCGGACAGGAAGTCCAACTGATCGAGGCGCGCGACGGGGCCATGCTGATCGGCCTGTTGCCTGTCGCCACGCAATCCCGCCACGGCCGTCTGCCGATCGGATGCGTTGGCAACTGGATGCACGCCCATTGCTTCTTCGGCGCGCCGATGCTGCGGCGCGGGCAGGAGGCCGCAGCGTGGCGCAGTTTTCTGGCGCAACTGGACGCAGCGCCCTGGGCGGGCGGCTTCCTGCATATGGAGGGGCTGGATGCCGCCGGCGCCAATGCCGCCGCGATCGAGGCCGTGTGCGCCGAACAGCGGCGCGGCTGGCGCGAAATCCACCGCTATGAACGGGCGATGCTGCGGTCGGAGCTGAGCGCCGACGCCTATTGGGAAAGCAATGTCCGGTCGAAGAAGCGCAAGGAATTGCGCCGATTGCAGAAGCGGCTGGCGGAGATGGGCGCGGTCGAGACGCGACTGCTGCACGATCCGGCCGACCTGCCCGCATGGTGCGAAAATTTCCTGACACTGGAGGCGTCGGGCTGGAAGGGGCAGGAAGGCACGGCGCTGCGCTGCAAGCCGGAAGAGGCCGCCTTTTTCCGTGCGGCCTGCGCCGCCGCGTGCGACGCGGGACGGTTGCACATGCTGCGCATCGACCTGGATGGCCGGGCGATCGCGATGCTGGCCAATTTCCGCCATGGCAATGGCGCCTTTTCCTTCAAGATCGCCATTGATGAGGCACTGGGGCGCTTTTCCCCCGGCGTGCTGATCGAGATCGCCAATCTGCATGCGGTGCAGGACGATCCGACGATCGGCTGGATGGACAGTTGCGCCGCGCCCGACCATCCGATGATCGACAGCCTGTGGGCCGAAAGGCGCACCATCGTCCAATATCGCATCGCGCTGCGCGGCACGGGGATGGCGCGGCTGCAACGCGCCGCCGCCTTTGCCGCGGCCAATGGCGTGGAAACTCTGGCAAGTTACCTGAAAGGACAGCGATGACCGCGCACGGCACCATCGCGCCGGCGAGCGGCGCAACCTTCCCGCAGGAGGCGCGCGCGATCTTCGCCGCCGCCTATCCCGACCAGTCGACGCGGCTGAGCCATGGGCTGGCCGGCCATTCGCTACTGACGCTGGATGCGCTGGCGACGCTGGCCGAACGGATGCCGGCGGCGTCGGTGGAATATAATCTGGGGAAGCTGCCGCTGGGCGTGCGGCCGGAAGATACGCCGTCCAACGGCCTGACCCTGGGCGAAACGATCCGCACGATCGAGAGCAATGGCAGCTGGGCGGTGCTGAAAAATGTCGAGCGCGACCCGGCCTATGCCGCATTGCTGGACGCAGCGCTGGCCGAACTGGCGCCGATCGTCGCGGACAAGACCGGGCCGATGCTCCACCGCGAAGCCTTCATCTTCCTGTCGTCGCCGGGCAGCGTGACTCCCTTTCACATGGACCCGGAGCATAATATCCTGCTCCAGATCATGGGCGTGAAGACCATGACGGTCTTCCCCGCGCGCGACGAGCAATTGGTGCCGGCGCAGAAGAGCGAGGATTTCCACGGCGGCGGGCATCGCAATCTGGTGTGGCAGGACGGGTTCAAGGCGCATGGCAAAGCGGTGCGGCTGGAGCCGGGCGACGCGATCCATGTGCCGGTCAAGGCGCCGCATTTCGTGGAAAACGGCCCGACCGTGTCGGTCAGCCTGTCGGTGACATGGCGGTCGGAACGCAGCGTGGCCGAAGGCGAACTGCACAGTTTCAACGCCCTGCTGCGCAAGCGCGGCCTGCCGGTGGGGACGGTGAGCGCGCAGCCCGAAAGACAGGGGCTGCGCCGGCTGGTCTATCGCGTCATGCGGAAGCTGGGCGCCTGAGCAGGCGGCGCAGCAGCGCTTCGGCTTCGAGACGCGGACTGAACCGTTCCAGCGTCCACCATTCGAGCGCCTCTTCGCAGGTCGAAAGGCTCTGCTTGTAGCGATCCTTGCCCGCGAGCAGCGAATAGCGGGTGAGGCCGCGCGCCGCATAACGGCCGACGGCGGCGGCGTGGCAGAGCAGGCCGGGCTTGTCCTTTCCGGTGCGCGGCTCGGCAAAGGCGGACTGATAGTTCATCGCCATGCCCCCCTGCACGAAATTGACCAGCAGGCCGACCACGCCGCCGGCATCGCTGAATCGCAGCAGTTCGACCGCGCCGCTGGGCAGGCCGCGGGCGGCGATGGTCGCGACGAACTGGCGGAAGGGCGCGCTGTCCCACGCATTGTCGGCATGACGGCCGCTGTTGAGCGCGGCCATCTCCGCCAGCCAGGGAGCGATGTCGTCCAGCGTGGCGACCGCCACATCGGGCAGCGGGCCGCCATGATCCTTCATCGCGCGGCGAATCTGGCTGCGCGTATTGGCGCTGAGCAGCGAGAGATAATCGCCATTCGCCGCGCGCACGGCATCGAGATCGACCTGATAGACGGGCGAGACGTCGCTGCGGGTGCGGCGGCGCGCCGGCAGGCCGAGCAGCGGCGATTGCGGCGCGATGCCGCTCAATCGCAGCGCGCGCCAATCGCGACGGCGGGCAAGGGCTGGCAGGGCTGCGGCCGTCGCCTCCTCTTCCCGGCCGCTTTCGGCCAGCAGGCCATTATATTCGACATAGGGGCGATCAGCGTCTGCATCGCCCGACTGGTTGAGGCTGAGCGTCGCGATCCGGCCCAGCAGGCGCGGCTGCACGGCATGGCCGACCAGCGCCAGCGCCACATCCCGCCCCTGTTCGTCGGTGACGGCGAGCAGTTCCGGCCGGATGGGATAGCTGTCCAGCCAGGCGCCAACCCAGATCCAGCGCAGGAAGAAGGACGCGTCCGACCGCACCTCCAGCGCCTGCCAGCGCTGCGCCAGTGTCGCCCGGTCGGGCAGCGAGAAGGTTGCGGAGAGCGCCATCGCGCCCCTTGTGGCAGAGCTTCAGGCCGGGTCAAGCGGATCGGGGCGCTACCCCGCAATCCGGCGCGCCGGATCGACCGTGCCGTCCGCCCGCACGCCGGCTCTGGCGAGATCACGGCCGATCTTTCCCGTCAGAAAACGCTGCCACATCACGAAATCGGCGCGCAGCGACCAGAGCGGATAGCGGAAGGTGGCGGGGCGATTGCGCTCTATCAGGCCATGGCCGGCCCAGGCAAAGCCATAGCCCGCAACCGGCAGCGCGACCGCCATCCACCATTGGCCAACGAAGGGCGCCGTCGCCAGCAAGCCGATCACCAGGCTGGTGCCGGCATAGTGGAGCGCGCGCGTGCCGGCGCGCGCATGTTCCTGCAAATAATAGGGCCAGAAATCACGGAATCGCTGCATGCTTCTCACGGCATCCTCTCCGCCGCGATCCTATCCAATCCCTTGATCCATGTTAACCGATATGCGCCCGGCCGTGCGCCCTGTCCGGGGCGTAGAGGAAATAATCATAGGCGGCGCGCGACGCCTCGGCGATGATGCGGTCGCGCGAGACATGACCCTTGCTGTCCTTCATGACGAAGACGACCACGGCAAAGCGGCGACCATCGGGCAGGCGCACCACGCCGACATCATTGCCGACGCCGTTGAGCGATCCGGTCTTGTGCGCCACGGCAGTGCCCGGCGGCAGCATGCCCCGGATCCGCGCCTTGCCGGTTTCGCAATGCGCCATGATGGTGAAGAATCGCTGGGTGCTGGCGGCGGACATGGCCCGCCCTTCTTCATAGGCGGTCATGAGGTCGAGCATCGCCGTAGGCGTGGACGTATCCTCCGGCTCGATCGCGAAGGCGAGGTTGGGCAGGTCGCGGATGTCGCGCACCGCCAGTTGCGGGTTGGCGCGGCGCGCGGCGTCGGCATTCTGGCGGAAAGTGCCGGACTGCGGGTGAATGCCCATGGCGCGATACAGGAGATGCGCGGTGTCGCTGTCGACGCGCAGGCCGGTGACGCCCAGCTTGTTGACGAAGGCGGTGATCGCCTGCGGCCCGCCGGCGCGCGCGACCAGAACGTCGGTCGCATTATTGTCGCTCTTTTGCAGCATCAGTTCCAGCAGCCGGTCGACCGAAAGGCTGGCGCCGGGGCGGGAGAACATCCAGGCGATGCCGCCCTCGCTGGCCAGCGCGGGATCGAGCGCGAGCTTGTCGTCCAACCGCAATGCGCCTGCGTCGATCAGGGAGAAAATGCGGCCGGCCACCGCGACCTTGTAGGCGCTGGCCATGGGGAAGAGCGTGTCGCCATTATAGGACTGCGTCTCGCCAGTCTGAAGATCGCGCACGGCGATGCCGACCGTCCCGTCCGACAATGTCGCGAAGCGGGCAAATTCGGCCAGCAGCTTGGCCTCCGCGCCTTGCTGAAGCAGCGGCTTGGGCGGTGGACCGAAGGCGTCGGCGCCGGGCAAGGGGGCAAGGAACAGGCCAAAGGCGGCAAGCACAGACAGCGAACGGGGAAGCGACATGCCCCCTAGTCGCGGATTGCAGCGGACGAGGCAAGGCCATTAACCGCCTATGGGCGCGTTGACAGGGCTTTGTGGCGCAGGCCATGCAGGGCGCCATGACCGAGACGATCAAGCTGCACGAAAGCTGGCGCGCGCCGCTGGCCGATCAATTCGCCGCGCCGCATATGCAGGCGCTGAAATCCTTCCTTCAGGCGGAGAAGGCGGCGGGCAAGCGGATCTTCCCCAAGGGCAGCGAATATTTCCGCGCGCTGGACCTGACTCCCCTGGATCAGGTGAAGGTCGTGATATTGGGGCAAGACCCCTATCATGGCGAAGGACAGGCGCATGGCCTGTGCTTTTCGGTGCAGCCGGGCGTGCGCACGCCCCCGTCGCTGGTCAACATCTATAAGGAGATGGAGGCCGACCTGGGCATCCCGCGCGCGAATCACGGTTTTCTGGAGCATTGGGCGCAGCAGGGCGTGCTGTTGCTGAACAGCGTGCTGACGGTGGAGATGGCGCGCGCAGCGTCGCATCAGGGCAAGGGATGGGAGCTGTTCACCGACGCGGTGATCCGGCTGGTCGCACAGAAGGAGGAGCCGGTCGTCTTCCTGCTGTGGGGCGCCTATGCCCAGCGCAAGGCCGCTTTCGTCGATCAAAGCCGCCATCTGGTGATCAAATCCGCCCATCCTTCACCGCTGTCGGCGCATAACGGATTTCTGGGATCGCGGCCCTTTTCCAAGGCGAACGCCTTTCTGGAGGAGACGGGCCGGGGCGCGATCGACTGGGCGTTGCCGCCCGGACCTGCGGGCCAGCGCGCCCTGTCGCTATAGCCCGACGATCGCGATCCTGAACGGCGGATAACAGCGTGGTTCAGGATCGGCACAAGCAGGCGATGCCATATCTGCTCCCGACATCGATAACCGGGTCTGAGGAGACAGTGAGATGAACATTCGCAAAGCCTTTCTGGCCACCGCCATGGCCGCCGCCACGCTGACCGCCGTGATCCCTTCGGCATCCTATGCCCGCGACCATGATCGCCGTGGCTATCATCGCGACTATCGCGGGGATCATTATCGCGGTGACTATCGCCGCGGCTATCGCGACGATCGCGGCTATCGCTGCCGCAAGTCTGGCGGCACCACCGGCCTGCTGCTGGGCGGCGTCGCCGGCGCATTGCTGGGCCGGGCGGTAGATACGCGCGGCGACCGTGCGCCGGGCACCATCATCGGCGCGGGCGCGGGTGCACTGGCGGGCCGGGCAATCGACCGCAACAGCAAGTGCTAAACTGATCAAGGACGGGCGGCCTGCCGACAGGGCCGCCCCTTTCCTTTCCGGCCGATCCGGTATCCCCTGTACCCGGAACCCATGGCACCGGAAATGATCGAGGCCCGGTCCCGCTTGCGCGGGCCGGGCCTCATTCCCTCTCCAAACTTGTTCGTCGATCAGCCGTCGTAATCGCCACCGATATTCTGGTTGCGCGGCGGCGCGGCGGCGGTCAGGCGCAGCGCCTCCGCCGACTGGGCGATCGAACCAATCTCGTCCGGGGTATCGTCATCGTCAATCTGCACCTTTTGCAGCGACGCGACGACCGAATCATGCAGATCGGCGGGCAGAACGGTTTCTTCAGCGATTTCACGCAGCGCAACGACCGGATTCTTATCGCGATCGCGGTCGAGCGTCAGCTCGGCGCCGCCGGAAATTTCCCGCGCGCGCTGGGCGGCGAGCAGGACGAGGTCAAAACGGTTGGTAACCTTGTCGACGCAATCTTCGACGGTGACGCGGGCCAAACAGGGCCTCCTGCAAAAACGGAAGGAAAGTCGTGAACTCGCCGCCTAGCAGCGCCTCCGCAAAGAGTCAATAAAAAGGCCATAAAGCCATGGCGCATGCCCGCTAAACGGGGCATGAAGGGCCATGGCGACCGTCCAGCCCGCCCCGCCCCGCCCCCATGGAGAGGATTTGCGCGTCACGCTGGCGGGTAACCGCTTGCACCTGATCACCGAAGGTCCGGCGCTGCGCGAGGCGCTGATCGCCTTGATCGACGGGGCGCGGCTAAGCCTGAAACTTTATTATTATATCTTTGCCGGCGATGGCAGCGGGACGATGGTTCGCGATGCGCTGATCGCGGCGCGCGCGCGCGGGGTCGCCGTGACGCTGATGGTCGACGGGTTTGGATCATCGGATACGCCCGACAGCTTCTTTGCCCCGCTGATCGAGGCGGGCGGGCATTTCAACCGCTTTGGCACGCGGCGATCGACCCGCTACCTGATTCGCAACCACCAGAAGATGGCGATCGCCGATGACGCCCGGCTGCTGATCGGCGGCTTCAATGTCGAGGACGGCTATTTCGGCATACCCGCCGACGATTGCTGGCGCGACATCGGCCTGTGGATCGAGGGCGATCAGGTGGAGGCGATGAGCCGCTGGTACGGCCAGCTATGGCGATGGGTGTCGACCAAAGGCCAGCGGTTCCGCACGTTGCGCCATATGGTGCGGCAATGGCATCCCATGGCGCATCATGATCCTGCCGAACCCTTTCGCTGGCTGATCGGCGGGCCTACCCGACGGCTAAGTCCCTGGGCGCAGGTGGTGAAGCATGATCTGGAACAGGCGCAGCGGGTTGACATGATCGCCGCCTATTTCTCGCCCGGTCGCGGCATGCTGAAGCGGATCGCGCGGGCGGCGCGGCGATCGGGCGCGCGCATCATCCTGCCGGCAAAGTCCGATAATGGCGCGACGATCGCGGCGGCGCGGCTGCTCTATGGCCCCCTGTTGCGGCGGGGCGTGGAGATTTACGAATATCAGCCATGCAAGCTGCACATGAAGCTGATCGTGATCGATGATGCGGTGTTCATCGGCTCAGCCAATTTCGACATGCGCAGCCTGTTCCTCAATCTGGAGCTGATGCTGCGGGTGGAGGATCGGGATTTCGCGACGGCCATGCGCGCCTTCATAACGAAGGAGGCAGGGCGGAGCCGGGCGATCAGCCTGGAAGCGCATCGCGCCAGCCGCGCCTTCCTGACCCTGTTGAAACAGGGGATCAGCTATCTGCTGGTCGGCGTGCTGGATTATACGGTGACGCGGCGACTGAACTTCCGCGATCCCGATGCGGACTGAGGGGAAGGCAAGCCCCTCCCCTCTATCCAGATTTAGAGCATTTTCGAAGCAGATGGCATCATCTGCTGGCTCGGAAAATGCGGAAAACAAAAGATAAGTAGAGCGTGGTCCGGTTCAGAATGAACGGATTATGCTCTAGCGGCCATTGTCGGTCAGGACGCGCACCTGCCCGACCGGATAGCCCTTTTCGGTCATTTCCTTGGCATAATCGCCGCGAGCGTCGGCCAGTTCGGCGCGATATTCGTCCCAGGCGTCGCGATTATCCTCCGCATCGGACGAATGGCGCAAATCCTTGGTCAGTTCCTTGCGCGCTTCGGCAAGATCGGTCTGATAATTGAACCAATAGTCGTTTTCGACCCCGGCGATCGGCGCGGGATAGACCAGCTGATCCTCGACCCTGGCAAGTTGTTCCTCATAGCTGACGACCGGGCCTTGGGCGAAAGCGGCCGCAGGGGCTGCACTCAAAAGCGCGGCGGCCAGAAGCTTCGAACGGATCATGGGTTCTCTCCTTCCTGCTATTTAAGAACCATATGCCTCCACAACGCGCCGACCCCGGCGCTTTGCGCCTGAACGGATGTGCAGAATGGACGAAGCGCACGGGGAGAGCGACGGAACGAGCCGCAGAAAATCCCGAAATTCCCGACTTTATAAAGTCAAGGCAAAGGGTTACCGGATCAGCGCACGATCAGGTAGAAAGCCACGGGTTCCGGGCCGCCATTGGCGATGACGATGTCATAGCGATCCGTGAACAAAGGCAACCAGGCGCAATCGGCCTGCGGGCCGCCGACCGCCTTGGCGCACAGGGTGCTGCCTTCGGCATCCTGCACCCGGATCGACAGGCGGGGCGCATGCCCCGACGGGGCGAGCGATATTTGCGCGCGCTGCCCGGCCAGAAACAGCTGACGCATGGTGACGCTGCCGCCGGCATCGAGCGATCCCTTGCGATAGGCCGGTCCCAATGCCCGCCCGCGAAAGGCGAAGGCCGGCTCGGTCCGGCCGTGCGCGCCGGCTTCCCGCGTCCAGACCGCAGCCAGATCCTCCTGCCCTTCGGCCGGCTGCGCGCCCAGCAGCTTGAGCTGCTGCGCGCTGTCCAGCAGCAACGCGCCATTGCCGGTCGCACGGGCGGCGTCCCCCGCCATCAGCAGCCGCAGCACCGGATCGTCGGGCAAATGATCAGCGCCGGGCGCAGCCGGCGCAGCGGCAAGCATCAATGCAGGCACAAGCAGCCTAATCATCACGGTCCTCCGGCTGAATAACGAAGCGCGCACCGGGCGCGGCGTCATCCACATGCAACGAAAGCGCATGGCGCTCCGCAATCGCCCTGGCAAGCGACAGGCCAAGGCCATGCCCCCCGCCCCGCGCGCCGTCAAGCCGGACATAGCGTTCGAACACGCGCTCCCGATCGACGCATGGAATGCCCGGACCATCATCCTGCACGACGATGCGGGGACCGGGCGACAGCTCCAGCAGGACGGACCCGCCGCTCGGCACATATTTGAACGCATTGTCGAGCAGATTGGACATGACCCGCGTCATCTGCATCGGATCGGCGCGAAAATGTACGCCCGGTGCGATCCGCGCATGGAAGCCGATGCCCAGTTCCTCCGCGCTGGCGCCGTAGAGATCAGCCAGACTTTCGGCAATATCGCTAAGGTTGACATCGGCCAGGCCGCGCGGATCGCCGCGCATCGCCTGCGTGCTGGCAATATCGAGCAGCGAATCGAGCAACCGCACGACGCCGCGAATTTCACCGCGCGACTGTTCCAGCGTGCGCAGCAGCGCATCGTCGGTTGTGCTTTCCATCGCCTTGAGGATGCGCGTGTCGAGATGCATCAGCGGCGTGCGAATCTCATGCGCGGTCTGGTCCGACACGGCGCGCTGCGCCTCCACCAGCCGCTCCAGCTGGTTGAGCATGGCGTTGGTGTTGGCCGCCAGTTCGGCCAGTTCGTCGCTGTCCCCAGCGCCAGGCGCCCGCGCCGCGATCCGCCCTGCGCGCACCGCATCGAAAGTGGCGTTGACCACGCCGACCCGTGCGCGCAGGCGACGAGCCGCCAAATGGCCTGCAATCAGGCTGAGCAGCGCAATGCCTGCGCCAGCGACGGAAAACGCCACCGCCAGCCGGGTCAGCAACGCCTCCCCCCGATAATTGCTGCGCCCCACGAGCAGCTTTGCGCGCGGGCCCAATTGGGTGGCGCGGCCGAACATGCGATCACCATCGGGCAGGTCGACAAAGCGGGCTTCGGACACTTCCGGCGCGATCGAAGGCCATTGTTCGAGATTGCCCGCCAGCCGCCGGCCATTGGCGTCGGCCAGCATGTACCAGCTGCGCTCGCCATCCTCGCGGCTGACCGCGAGCCGATCGCCGATGCGGTCCTTCAGTTCGGCGTCGCCGCCGCTGACATAGATGTCGGCCAGACCGGCGAGATCGGTATCGACCTCCCGCCCGAGCATCGCCCGGCCGTCATCCTCGACAATCTTCTGCACCACCAGAAACAGCGCCAGAGTCGACAACAGGCTGACAAGAAGCGCGGAAAGCGTAACCCGTCCAAAGACCGACCGGAGCAGGTCCGGTCTAGGCAAGACCGGCGCCAGTTGCTGCAATCAGCCGATAGCCGGTGCCCCAGACGGTTTCCAGCACCGGGCTGTCAAACCCTTCCTCCAGCTTGCGGCGCAGGCGGCCGACATTGACGTCGACGACGTTGGTCTGCGGATCGAAGCTGAGCTTCCAGACATGGCGGAGCAGCATTTCGCGCGTCACCACTTCGCCGGCATGGTCCATCAGATAGCGGAACAGTTCAAACTCCTTGGGCGACAGCGGCAGGTGCCGCCCCTGCCGAAAGGCGGTGCGCGCCTTCACATGGCATTCCAGATCGCCGAACAGCAGCACCGGATCATGATTGCCGCCGCGGTTGGCGCGCCGCCAGAGGGCGCGGACGCGCGCCACC
The DNA here is from genome assembly GCF_042647625.1 of Sphingobium rhizovicinum. Lineage (NCBI taxonomy): Bacteria > Pseudomonadati > Pseudomonadota > Alphaproteobacteria > Sphingomonadales > Sphingobiaceae > Sphingobium > Sphingobium rhizovicinum. Next base: position 3,112,282 of record NZ_JBHRVU010000004.1, read on the forward strand.
AGTTCATCGGGTTCGAACGGTTTGGCGAGATAATCGTCGACGCCGCTTTCCAGCCCCTCGACCCGATGTTCGCTGCGGCCAAGGGCAGAAAGCATCAGCACCGGCGCGCCGACCCCCGCGACGCGCAACCGGGTGACAATGTCAATGCCGGTCAGGTGCGGCAGCATGCGATCCAGAATGATGACATCATGGCTGCCCCCGCCCGCGCGTTGCAGGCCGATCGCGCCATCCGCCGCCTGTTCGACATTGATGCCCGCGCCGGTCAGGATAGCGGCAATGTTGGCGCGCGCGGCATCATCATCCTCTACCAGCAAGACGCTAATCTGATCGCTCTGCCCCATAATTCCACCGCCTTAGCCATAACGACAAAGGCCGCCAGTGACAAAGGCTGTTAGCCCGTCGCTGGCGGCCGCCGGAGGATTGCGACCCATTTATGGAATAGTTCAGACCTTCAGGCCGGCCCGCAGCATCAGTGCGCCGATGATCAGCAGATAGACGCCGAAAATCTTCTTGAGCGGACCGGCCGGCAGGCTGTGCGCTGCGGCCACGCCCAGCGGCGCGGTGAGCATCGACATGGAGGCGATCGCCAGCGTGGCGGGGATGTTGATATAGCCCAGCGACCCCCAGGGCAGGCCGCCTTCCTTCAGGCCGATGATGGCAAAGCCGATGGTGGTCGGGATGGCGATCAGCGTGCCGATGCCCGAAGCCGTCGCAATGGCGCGGTGGATGGTGCGGCCGCACAGCGTCATCACCATGATGGCGATGGTGCCGCCGCCAATGCCCAGCAGCGAGGAGAAGGTGCCAAGGCCGCCGGCAATGCCCATGCGCACGATGCCCGAGGGCATGGTGTCGCTCAGCACCTTGCCGCTGACCTTGGGCAGCAGGAAGTTGAGCGACATGAGGATGACGCCGCCGCCGAAGATCATCTTGAGCGTGGTGCCATCGACATGGCTGGCGAGCAGCACGCCCGCGCCGCAGCCCAATATGATCCAGGGCGCCCAGGTTTTGAGCACTTCAAACTCCACCGCGCCGCGTTTGGCATGGGCCAGCAACGACCGGATCGAGGTGACGATGATGGTCGCGGCCGACGTGCCGATCGCGACATGGGCGATGGCGTCCTTGGTCCCGCCCAGCAGCGGCAGCACGACAAGCAGGGCCGGCACGACGACGAAACCGCCGCCAATGCCGAAAATACCAGCGGCAAAGCCGGCAAGCAGGCCAGCGGCCAGCATGGCGATGAGCGGCACCAGCCAGGTCATGACATCACCGGACATCAGCACGCCCCTTTCAGCACAATGCGCCCAGCGCGCATGTTGCGGCGATCGCCTTTGCGGATCAAGGCGGCGAATGTGGGAATATCGACCATGACGTTAAACCATGCCTCTCTTCGGCGAAACCAGGATGCATGGGGGGCATGTGGTCATGTCCCCCTTGCCGACCTAGACGAACGGGGGGCAGGAACCCGCAAGCCCTTCTCCCAAAGTCGGACGCGATCGGGAAACAATGCCAGGAAATAATGTCGGGAAACACTGGGCCGACAGCCGCAAAAATGGCGCAAAAATTGGCGCAAAATAAAAGGCGCCAGCATCAAGGGACCCTGGCGCCTTTATTGTCCGGCGCCTGTCGGGACGCCGGGAAACCGGAAATGGGCCGATCAGGCGATCGCCTCTTCGGCAGGGGTGTAGGGCAGGCCCAGATCGTCGGCGACGGCGCGATACGTCACCTTGCCGTCCCACACGTTCAGCCCTTCGCGCAGATGCGGGTCGCGGCGCAGCGCTTCCTTCCAGCCCAGTTCCGCGATGCGCAGCGCATGGGGCAGCGTCACATTGTTGAGCGCATAGGTGCTGGTGCGCGCGACCGCGCCCGGCATGTTGGCGACGCAATAATGCACGACGCCATCGACGATATAGGTCGGTTCCGCATGTGTGGTGGCATGGCTGGTTTCGAAACATCCGCCCTGGTCGATCGCGACATCGACCAGCACCGCGCCCTTCTTCATGGTCTTGAGCATGTCGGCGCTGACCAACTTGGGCGCGGCCGCACCGGGGATCAGCACCGCGCCGACCACCAGATCCGCCTCAGCCACGCATTCGGCCAGGTTCGCGCGATTGGAGAAGCGGGTCTTGGCCCGCGCCTCGAAATACATGCCCAGCTTTTCGAGCACTTCGGGGCTGCGATCGAGGATGGTGACATCCGCGCCCAGACCCGCCGCCATCTGCGCCGCGTTGAAGCCGACGACGCCGCCGCCGATCACCGCCACCTTGGCGGGCAGCACGCCCGGCACGCCGCCCAGCAGCACGCCGCGGCCGCCATGCGCCTTTTCAAGCGCGGTCGCGCCCGCCTGAATCGCCATGCGGCCGGCAACCTGGCTCATGGGCTTCAGCAACGGCAGGCCGCCTGATGCGTCGGTCACGGTTTCATAAGCGATGCAGGTCGCGCCGCTGGCGATCAGATCGCGCGTCTGATCGGGATCGGGCGCGAGATGCAGATAGGTGTAGAGAATCTGTCCGGGGCGCAGCATGGCGCGCTCGGCGGCTTGCGGTTCCTTCACCTTCACGACCATCTCCGCCGTGGCGAAGATTTCGGCGGCGGTGGCGACGATGTCCGCGCCCGCTTTTTCATAAAACGCATCGCTGGCGCCAATGCCTTCGCCAGCGCCCGTTTCCACCAGCACGCGATGGCCATGGGCGGTCAGTTCGTGGACGCTCTCAGGCGTCAGGCCAACGCGATATTCGTGATTCTTGATCTCTTTGACAGTGCCGACGATCATCATGACTCTCCGAAAAGTCAGGCGTGCGCACGGCACGCCCTTATGCCGCACATCATAGCGCGGGCCGGGCTGCGAATGTTCCCTGATTTTGGACATTGGACCGACGGGATCAGGATGCTATCCTGAAAAGAAGCAATTTTACGGGATTTTGTTGCATGGATCGATTTGATGTCGCGATCCTGGAGGCGTTGCAGAAGGATTCGCAACGATCTATGCAGGAACTGAGCGAGCTGATCGGCTTGTCCGCCTCCGCCTGCCACCGGCGGATCAAGGCGCTGGAGGATGGCGGGATGATCGCCGGCTATGCCGCCCGGCTCGATCCGACCGCGCTGGGCCTTGACCTCCACGCCTTTGTCGAAATTTCGCTGACCAGCCAGAGCCATGAGACGATGGATCGGTTCGAGGCGGCCGTCGCCGACTTCCCCGAAATACTGGAATGTCATCTGATGGCGGGACAGGCCGACTATCTGCTGCGCGTGGCGGCCGCCGACCTCAAAGGCTTCGATGCGGTGCATCGCGACTGCCTCGCGCGGTTGCCCGGCGTCTCGGCCATCCGCACCAGCTTCGCCATCCGCCGCATCCGCGACTGGCGCGGCTATCGGCTGCGGGGAATCGGAAACTGACAATTCGTCTGGCACATGCGCCGGCGACGCTCGACCTCTCTCTATCCCGGCGCTACGGCCATGACCTGTCCTACGGGATCGTCCTCTTCTATCCTGCGATCGGCTCCTTCAATCGTCAGTATAATAAGCGCTGGCCATTGAGCCATGCAGGGTTGCCCATGCGCACAGGGCAAAAGTGACATAAGGTGACATTTTCATACGCATTTTGCGCCTCTTTTGTCACTTTATCGCCCACTCCGGGCCGATCGAAACCCGTCCGCGCCGCTTAAGGCGTGAGCCTGACGGGGACTGGCGCGTTGCACAGATCCACGCCGCCCGCCGGACGATCGTAAAAATCATCCTTCCGGTTGGCGCGCAGGCGCAGATAGTCGGCGAAGCTGGGGGAGGCGACGTCCATCTGCTGGAAATGCGGCCGCTGCGCTTCGGGCAGGTCGCTGGCCAGACGCAGCGACAGGATCGGCACCTGATGCTCCTGCGGCGTATAGAAGCCCAGGTCGCCCGATCCGCGCGGCAGGCTGGACAGGCTGCTCATCCCGTCAATGATCCGGCCGACAACAGCGATATTGCGGTCCAGCTGACGCGGCGCCTGTCCGATCACCGTGTAAAGCTCCGCCCCTGTCCCCGCATCGGGCGACAGGTTGCGTCCCACCCCGACATAGCCATAGCAATGGGGCAGCCAGGCGGCGGAACCATCCATCGCCACCGGCCAGCCACCGACGAAGCCGGTCGTGGGCGCATAGGCATCGGCATAGGGCAGCGGCGTGACGGCGAGCCGTCGGTTCGTGATCGACAGCGCATAATCGTCAGGACTGGTCGGCGACAGGCCGGGCGGCATTGGCTTCTTTTCCGTCGCATCGCCCCATTGCACGACATAATTGTCCTGCACCCGGTTGATGCTGGTGCCGTCCCACCAATGCGCCTGCGCCAGCGCGCGAATATTGGCGACATGGCGGGGTGAGAAGGCCGGCGCCAACTGAATGACGATGCGCTTGCCCCCTTCGATCGTCATGATCAGCAGATCTTCCGCCGGGATCGCCTGCCAGGCGCTGGACGGCGCCTGTGCGACGACCCCGGCGGGCGTTGCAGGCGGATCAGCGGCGAAGACGGGCGTTGCGACAAGGGCGGCGAGCAGCAGGGCGCGAAGGCGATGGGTCATGCCGCGATCAGACAGGGCGCGCGGGATAATGTAAAGCCCTGCGCAATGCCCCTTGCCTCGCCGCCCGGCCCGCGATAGGGAGCCGCCTCCAGCGATATGCGGAGCGGTGGCCGAGTGGTCGAAGGCGCTCGCCTGGAAAGTGAGTATACGTCAAAAGCGTATCGAGGGTTCGAATCCCTCCCGCTCCGCCAAGTCTGCATCCCCCACGGTTCGCATACGTTCACCAAACCTTGATTTTCCGGGGTTTTTGCGCATATTCGCCTCACCCGGCGTTCCGCTTTCGTTCATGGGCGTTCACCGGCCAGCATGGTAGATGACATGGTATCGGACCATGACATCCATGGTATCGAGGGCGAGATGCTGAACGACGCGAAGATCAAGGCAGCCAAGGCGCGGGACAAGGATTACCGGCTTTCGGATTCGGGACAGCTCTACCTTCAGGTGTCGCGCGCCGGCGGGAAGCACTGGCGCATGAATTACACCTATGGCCTGAACGGCAACGGCAAGCCTGCCCAGAAGACGCTGGCCTTCGGCTCCTATCCCGGCGTCACGCTGGTTGAGGCACGGGGCAAGCGGGACGCGGCAAAGGCGATGCTCCGCGACGGCAAAGACCCGGCCGTCGAAAAGCGCATCGCCACCAAGGTTCGCGCCGAAGAAAGCGCCAACACCTTCCAGTTGGTCGGGGAACGCTGGTTCGAACTCAATAGCGGCTGGTCAATGGACAAGCTGCGCGAGTATCGCGCCGCCCATGATGGCAAATGGTCGCACCGCACCGCCCGTTTCTGGACGACAGCGGCGGCGCCATGGTCCCCTGTTCACAGCGCGGACGTCATCACCAGCCTGGAGCGCGATATTTTCCCGGAAATCGGTGATCTTCCTATCACCTCGATTCGCGCGCCGAAGCTGCTCGACGTTCTGCAAAAGATCGAGCGTCGCGGCGCGATCGAGACGGCGCACCGGCTGCGCCAGCGCTGCGCCGGGATCTTCGCCTATGGCATCGGCGGCGGCCTGTGCGAGCATAATCCGGCGGCCGGGCTGGGTGCGAACCTGAAGGACAAGCCCAAGGCCCGCAAACAACCATCGATCGTGGACGGCAAGCGCGACAACGACGCCCGAATCATCGCCGTCCGGCAGTTGCTCGTTGACTGCGAGGGCGAGCGATGCCGGGCCACGACGAAGCTGGCCATGCGGTTCATCGCCCTGACGGCAGTCCGGCCGAATGAAGTCCACGGCGCGCGCTGGGATGAGCTGCACGATCTGGATGGGCCTAATCCCACATGGATCATCCCGGCCGCCCGCATGAAGGGCGACGAGGATCGAAAAGCAGAGGTGGATGGCGACCATGTCGTCCCCCTGCCCCATCAGGCTGTGTCCGTGCTGGAGACGGCAAGGCGGGTGACCGGCGCAATGCCGCTGATATTCCCTGGCGAGCGAAACCCGCACAGGCCGATGTCAGAGAATACGCTTCGCGAGTTGCTGATTCGCTCCGGCTATGCCGGCCGGCACGTTCCCCATGGGTTCCGCGCAGCTTTCTCAACCATAATGAACGAGCGGGCCGATCGCGTCTGGCGTGAGGCCGGGCAGGTCGGGGCATCGCCCGACCGTGCCATCATCGACCTGATGCTGGCGCATATCCCGAAGGGCGCATCAGAGTCTGAGGGTGCCTATAATCGCGCTGCCTACATGCCCCGGCGCCGCGAGCTGGCGCAGGAATGGGCGGACCTTCTGATGGACGGATTCTGGGAGCCTGAAATCCATCTGGGACAACCCATCCGCTATGCGGCGACCGGGCCGGGACGAGTTTAGCTTTGTTTGAATTTCCAATCAGCCCAGCGCGATTGATTGGCGAACTCTTGCTCGAAAACATGGACCCTGCCGTCAGGCAATAGCACTGTATCGGCGTTACCAATGAAATTATCATTTACTCCATCAATAGTAACTGGCCGAACTTGACCATCATAACACAGCGCCCATGCGATGATAGCTACGCGATAAACTTCTTCGTCCCGAGTATCTCCAGCGTATAGATAATAGGTCCCTGCTGCCGCCGGCATGATTTGAAAAGCGCCCTGCTGGATTCTATCAAGATCATACGGATAGATTTCGACAGTGTCGTCTCCATCAAGCTCAACCCTCGATGTTTCGGGCTTCGCACCCTCCGCCTGCCGTGGCGGGAGAATGCGCTTGATTCGCTCAACCGGATACCACCGACCCTTAGTGTCCTGAAAAAATTTCATTGGCCATCCTCCCCTGAGCGAGCGTTTTGCTGCCGCTTATCTTCGACATTCGCGTCGCGAATGATTGACGGCCAATCATCAAGAATATCTGCCAAAGCGTCACGCTCTTCTGGCATTTCACGGAACAGCGCCCAAATGACCGAAACTACCGCCTGCTTAAGTATGCCTTCGCGCACGAACGACCTCGTCGCCAACCCGCCTATTTCCGCGGCGAAAGCCTCAGAGGCGGATTCAATTTTTTCTTCCAAATCGCTTGGATCTGACACTCGTCGTCGCTCCTCAACCTGCCGCGCGTTGGGATTCGCGCCATGCGATTATCTCGCACTCACTCCAGCGACTTGCAAAGCCCCCTGGTTTATATTGTTGTGGGAAACTGCCCCGCCTGATCAAACGATAGATCATCGTCTTTCCCAGCCCGGTCAACTCTTTGACCTCTGCAAGCGAAATGAGGCGATCAGGATTACTGGCCATTGAACGCCTCCCTGGCGCTGGTCCGCTTTTCGCGCGGCCGGCGCGGCGGAATGGATCGGATGGTCGCCGCGTACTCAGCGAACAGGATCATGACCTCTCTGATCTGGATAGCGCGTATCTCCCCCGTGCCGATTGTCCCCAGCGCTTCCATGCCGAAGCCAAGCCAGATCACGAAACGGAAGACCCCAAACGAGAATGATGGGTGATCGGCGAAAGCAGCCGCCCAGACGAACATCCAGATAGTGTAGAACCAGACGAACGCCAGCAGGCCCCATGATCCGCCCTGAGAGTAATAGGTCAGATGGCAGGCGACCAAGAACCACAGCGCGCGGTGCATAGCGTGCTGCGTCTGCCGCGTAAGCTGGCAGGCGAGGATGATCGGCGGGTGGAACAGCGTCTTGGCAAGCCAGGCATCTAGGCGGCGGAGGATGGTCATCATTGGTTCGGCTCCGCCCGTTTGAACGGGACGACATTCCCGTCATCCACTTCGTCAACCGGGAGCCCCAGCTTTGCTGCCCACGCCGTGGCGCGACGGCGCGCATCCTCTATCCCGGTAGCCATATCAGGCTCGCGCTCACCATCGGGCGTGCCGTCTGGCTTGATAACCTCAACCAAGTGGGTGAGCCATGGGATATCCGTCGACCACGCCTTGATGATGCGGATCGTCCCCTCCGCCCGGCGCCATCCTGTCGGCTCCGGCTGGGGATCGGGCAGCGGCGCCCACATGGTCGGATTGGCCTCATGGAACGCTTCATCATGCCAGCCGCCATCGCAGCGAGCCACAAGCAACCACGGCGGGCCTACGGTAGCTGTCGGATCGTAGCCCAAAATCCAGCGGTCATCATCCGGCGCTGCGCTGATGGGCCGTGGAACGCCATGCGATCGCAAAGCGTCCACCGCCTCCTTTGCCACCAGCGCCAGCGCGTCGAACAGTTTCGCCTCATTGTCGATGCAGGCAGTCAGGCAGGCGGTAACTTCGCCCAGTTCGCCAGCCTCACGATCGCCCGTTTTGGCACCCATGGCAGTTTGCATTTCGGCCAGCTTCGTCATGCTTGGCACCATGTGCCGACCGCTCGGCTTGCCGGTGATGTCGCAGGCCGCCTCCAGTCGGGCGGCGATATCGAGAAGGTCGGTCATTTCGTTTCCACCATATCCCTAACTTCGACCTTCCACTCCTGGGCGGCCTGTTCAGCTTCGATGATGGCCTGCTCGTAGCTGCGGCCGTCATGGATGGTCAGGCGATTGCCCTCGGTATCGACAACGTCGACCCAGAAGGTCATGAAGCCCCAGTCCTTCACGTCGAGCCAGGTGCCGCGTGCGCCAGTCAATTTCGCCGGTCCGTGCTGCACACCGCTGCATATCTCGACATGCGAGGCGGGAGGGCCGTCGGGGTAATAGACGATCTCAGCCATTGAGCATCTCCTGCTCAATTTCCTTCGCTCGTTCACGCACTTGGCGCCGGAGTTCGGGCGGTAGAATCTCCTTGACTGCCCGTCTGAGAGCGTCACCTTTCGCCTGCGCCATCAATTGAAACTCGCGCACTTTTGCAGCCGCAGCCCGTTGCTCCAACGAATGAATATCGCGCCCAAGATCGCGGATGGCGTCCCTGTCATTAGAGCGTTTGGTGAATATCAGAGCATCCTTTGCGCGAGTTAGGTCCGCCGCGATCTGCCGCCTTTCTGCGGCGCATTCTTGGACAGACATGGCTTCCAGGCTGACAGGACAATCTTCGCGGACGGGATCGACATCTTCCCATCTCCATTGAGTGACCCGCTCCCAGTCCACATCATTTGCCGGAGCCACACGGCACCGGCCGCGTATCCCGTCCTCCTTAACCTGCACAAGCGCGCGAGGGTTCGTAATCACAACAGGGATCTGCGGGAGGCCAAAATGTTTGGTCCATGGCCGCCCACCGCGAGCTTTAGGCATCGTCGCCCTCCAGAAGACAGGGGTAATCAGGCCGTCCCGTCTGGCAGGACAGGCAGTCGCAGGGGGTGGTGCTGGCAAGGGCAACCGGCCGGGTAAAAACGGCTGATTTCTGCGGCGTTCGGCTGGTGCTGAGCAGTGGGGCCAGCGGGGCGATTCCACTGATTTCCTTTCGGACCAAATCCACCTCTGAAAGCCTGGATTTCTGAGGGTTTCGGGCCGATTTCCTTTGCGATTCCGCTATGTTCGGATCCTGTGCCCAATTTTTGAGGTTCAGCACCGCCATCGCGATCCCTCCCAGCCTGACGCCGTGGCGCGGGTCCGGCTGGCCGATCGTGCGTGAGCCGTCGGGATGGTGGTAGACGGGGATTTCTATGATCATCGGCGTCCGAGCCTCCAGTGAGTCACTCGATCCCAGTCCACGTCCATAGCTCGCGCAAAGCGGCAACGCCCGCGAACACCATCTTCCCTGATCTGTACGAAACCCATGCGGTCTGTGATCACGAGCGGAATAGCGGGACTTCCGTCATGATGCCGCCATGGCGGTCGGTGCCTAACCTTCGGCATCGGCCACCTCCGGCTCTTCCTCATAAGCCATGAGCAACACCTTGCGTAGTTGAAGCCCGCGCTCGTCACCGCCACCCTTCACCTCATTTAGGAAGCTGGCCCATTCGCGCTGATTTCGCTTGAGAAGCGCCCGGAACATGCGGTCATGATCGAAGCCATCAGGCGGACTGATGGACAGCTTGGTCAGGGCAAGGAACATGCTCGAACCGGCGTTCAGCACCTCGCCCGGAAACGCCTCCGCCATTGTGGTGAGCGCCAGCGCGCAGACCGTCGGCCCGTGCTTGCGCAGCACCTTGGCGATGGCGCTGGTGAAGGCGACCTCGCCCGATACCCAGCTTTGCGAACCCGTCTTACGCGAGACGGTGAAGCCGGCGTCGGTGATGAGCTTCGCGACCTCGATCGCCTCGCTGTCGCCGCTGGCAAGCGCCGCGTGGAAGTCGTCCAGACGGTTCATCGGCTTGCGCGCTCTGTTCATGGCGACGAACATGGCCGCCTCGTCGGCAACACTGCCATAGACGCCAATGACGCAGGGCAGGAACGGAATGTCGCCGCGCAGGAGCGCCGCCGCCAGCCGATGCTGCCCGTCTATGACCCAGAGCGAACCGTCGTCGCGCTTTGACACCACCAGCGGCAGGCACATGCGCCAGTCCCAGCCGGTGGCAATTCGCTTGATCAGCGCCCGGCTGGCACCGTTGTCCGTCGACCGCTGATAGCTGTCGTCAAGGCGCAGTTCGGTGGGGCTGCGGTTCTCGACAGACGGCGGATTGCCCTTGGCGACCGGCCATTTCTTGGCAGGGCGCGCGGCGATCTTCACCGGCACATGCTCGGCAACTACCGCGACAGGGGTGACGGGCGTCGGCTTAGTGCCGGACCGGACCAGCATCATGCACCACCTTTGGAGCCGGACGGCTTAGGGGCACGATGCCGCCCGGCTCCGCCAGCCGCCGGGGGGATTGCGGCTGGATCTGTGTTCTTGGTCGAGACGCGCGCGATCTCCTTCATGACGATGAAGGTCGCGCCCGGCCGCTGCTTGCTCTGGCGTTCGGCTTCCTCGCCCGCCTCCCCGACTTCCTGATAGCGGAACCGGGGCAACTTCCCGCCGGCGCGAACGACGGCATAGGGATAGGCTTCACGGGATTTGATCGTCGGCGCGCTCATGCGGCGTCCGCCTGCTCGATGGCGCGGCGAAGAACGGCCTCCGCATCCTGTATCAGGCAAACGCAGGCGTCATGGTCGTTGTGGTCCACCCCTTCGGCGTGGTGCTCGATGACGCCCATCATGTCGGCGGCGCGGATCATGGACCATGCGCTGCGGGAGGATTCGATCAGCTTCGCAAGCGCGTCCTGAAGGACCTCGATACGGCGCACGTCTGGCAGCGAGCGAGACGCCAACGGCAGATCGGCAACATGGCAAAAGCGGTCGAAAGCCCGGCCGGCAGCAAAGGCCGCATCCATCTTGTCGCGGGTCGTGGCACCGGGCCGGGCGCAGACGATGTTGTGTTCAGCGACCGCAGACAGATAGGCTTCGTAAGCCGTCGTCTCTTCGGCGGTGTAATCGCGCCGGGCTTCAGTTTCGGTGGTCGGCATGACTCGCGCTCCTATGCGGCAACGGGCTTGGGAGGATTGGGGAAGAGACGGCGGACCTTGCTCAGGTCGGGTTCCGGCCTAGGCACAGGCTCACCATCGCCATCAGGATCGCCGTCATCAGGCCATGCGGAGGTCCATTCACCGCAACAGCGGGTCGAGTGCGTCACCGGCTGGTGAGATTCCGGGACGCCGTTGACAAGGAAGATCTGCGGCATGAAGTTCTGGCATGTACCCAGTTCTCCATAAGCCTCGTCTAAAGCCGGCTGGCTCATGTTACCTGGCGCCCCCGCACGCCAGTATGCGCAGCTGGAGCAGTCGTGCAGGGCTGTCATCGCGCGCTCCCCACTGAATATTGCTTGTCGACAAAGCCACCATGCCCATTGACTATGGTCGCGTTGACCCATGTCACCCGGTTCGCATCCAGCCTGCGGATATGGCCTCGGCGCAGATGCGAACGGGGTGAAACGCCACCGCCCGACCCGGCCCCCGGTAGTCCGCCAGCGCCCCGAACCTCCAGCACATGAAAGTCTTTGAGCTTCGGCTTGCCTGAACCGATCCGGGCGCGGTTCAACGCTCTGGATGCGGGGTGACGAACGGCGGAGACGTTCTTGCAGGCAAGGGCCATGCAAAGGTCGATATAGGCGTTCGCCTCGTCCATGAGGTCGGCGCGCAGATAATCCATGCTTGCGTCTCGGCCATGCTCCGCGAACATCCCAAGGATTGCCTCGGGTAAGAGTGGGACAGACTCGCACTCGAATGCGCGTTGCGCCGCCTGCTTGGTCGTTATCCGCCCTTCGCTCACCATCGCATCACGAAAAGGGCTGGTCGCGATCGGCTGGATATAGTCTCCATCGTAAGGCACGAACCCGGCAGCGGAGACAGGCATCCACGCCCGCTGAGCATCGTAATAGGGGATCGAAGCGATGACGACGCCGGGCCGGTCAATACGGGGTGCGAGCGCCTGGCACATGGGCGGCAAGTCGTCCTGCCATTCCCACGCCAGAGCTATCCGCCGAGTCGAAGGCGCGGCAGTATATTCGCTGCTACCCCATTCTTTGGTGGCCGACGAATATTCGAGAGCGACAACCGGGAACGGCGGCTTGAAGAGCATCCCGGGCACTTCCGGCCGGGCTTTCGACCGGTCCAACAGCTCGCCATTATCGCCAAGGATGAAGACTTCCGCTTGCCGCAATTTCTCCGCGATGTAGCGCATGCCGGCGCGCGTTCCCGGCGCGCCTGGACAGGGATAGTCCATCAGTTGCACGATCGCCTTCGTGGTATAGTTGAGAGCCTGTGTCATAGCGTCACGCCCTCCAGAAGGTTGGGCACGGCTTTGAGAAGCTTTCCGCCGCGTACGATCGCGGCGTCGGCGAGCGCACATGCTTCCCGCATGATTTCGTGATGATCGAAGTCCGATAGCGGCCCATCTTCGCCCAGCCCGGACAGGTCCAGCTTCACCAAGCTGTCCGAAAGATCCCGCGCCGGCAGCGCGATTACCACGGCGATAGCCTTGAGCAGCACGGCGCAGAGCGCGTCGTTCTGAGCATCCGAGAAGTCTTCAGGCTGGGCGTCTACAGCATGCTGGGCATCGGAAACTGCCTCCATGGCCTGCGACCAGATGGCATCAAGCGGATGCGGCTGCTTGAGGATGATCCAAGACATCGCCTCAGCCCTCCGACCAGTTGAGATTGCTCAGGAGAAGGTCCAACTCACCCATATCGTCGGGAATTTCGACCCCAAGGAGGCGGCGGGCCTCGTTGCAGAGATCGACATGATCGCCCCGCTCGCGGCCCCAGCTAAACCCGATCAGATATTTGATCGCGAATTGAGCAAGAGTTTTTGCCGGCATGCGGATTAGATAATCCTCAGCGTTACAGCGGATATCTTGCAGGCGTTCGGCCTCGCCGTTGATCGCGTCAGGCACCCGCGCGCCACCGGCCTTCTCTACCTCGTTGGCAGGCCCCCATACGCGGCGGTCATAATCGCGCTCAACGAGTAGGGCAGCCCGCACTGCGCCCAATGCCTCGGTCCAGCCCTTCGGAAGTTGCCGATATAGGTCGGCTAGTGTTGGCTGGGCCTCCATGAGGCGGCGAAGGCCGTCCTCCCCGATCGGGGCAAATACCAAGGTCGTATCATCCAGTCCGGCATGCTCTACGTGCAGCCGGATCAACATCTTGGCGATGATGTCTGAAATGGATGAAGCAGGGAATTCGGCGATTTCATTCGCCACGACCTTGTAATGCTCGCTTTCCATGTCTTCGGTGATGGCGTTCGTATAATCTCTGATCAGGCTCATGAGGCGGAAATCGGTGCCGAACGGCATCGACGGCAGCTCGAAAACCTCAGTTCCCACGTCGAGATTGTCCCAGCGCTTGAATGCGAAGGCCATGGCTCAGGCCCTCCCGACAAGGCGGTTGGCGTCAGCTGCCAGGGCAAGCATGCGGCCTTCGGCCGGAAAGCCATCCCACGCAGGGTTGCTGCCAACCATGGCTGCGAATTTGCGCAAAAAGCCTTCCGCATCGGCTGGCTGCCAGCGGTCGAGACGCTCCATTGCGAAATTGAACTGATCTTCAGACACCGCGCTGCCGTTGAAACGCGCTTCGATTTCCCAATAGTCGGCGGCTGGATCGTTGATCGGGCCGCAGGCAAACATCGGTGGCGCGCCCACGGCGGGGGTGGCGACGATCGGCGCGGCAATGGCCGCTGCCAGAACTTGACGACGAGTGGTCATGTCACTTCTCCTTGGGGAAGCGCGTGAAAGCGATGAAAATCTGGAAGCCGAGCCATTCGATTTCGAAGCGCCATCCGTCTCCGCCGCGCTCATCTTTGGTCGACGTGCCGCCCCAATATCCCCAGTCATACCAAGGCTCGATGGCGGCGATGAAGTTGCGGAGGCTACGCATAAGGCGCGCCCTCCCCCATGATCTGACGGTGATAGTCGCGCAGAATATCGCGCTCGTTGATCATCGCGGTCTGGTCGGCGCCGTACTTCGGCGGCAGCCGATAATGCATCGGATCCTGCCGTTCGTCTTCGACGTTCCCGCCGGCCGGATCATCGTCCTCAAGATCGCAGTCGCCGTCATGGGCATCCAAAAGACTGATCAGGTGTTCAATCTCGTCTTCGATCTGCTGGCGGTTCAGCAGGACGTGGTGGATTTGCGCGCGGATCGCCATGTCAGCGGCCCTCATCTTCAATCAGATAAATCGGCCCCGTCGGCTGGATCACGCGCGCCGCTAGAAATGCGAGGTGGACCGTGGCGTGACGGACATTGGCGACCCAGTAGGAGACATCCGACCGTCTTCCGAGATAGACCGACCATGCACGGTTGACGTCGATGATGTCCCGCTGGCGCGGCTGCTTACGGGGGCGGGCCATGTTAGCGGCCCTCCCGATCGGCGATCATGTCGCGCATCACGGCCACGTCGTTCCGGATCGACTGGCCCAACTCGGGCCAAAGAGCGGCAACCTCCTTCACTTCGGCCGGAAACCGACCTGCGATCGAGCCGCTGATGCTGATAAGCGCGGTGTGGACAGCGGAAAGCAGGCGCGCGGCATCGGCGTTGTCGCCCACATCCATGTCTTTGATCTGATCCGCCATCAGGCAGGCGTGGCCAGCCAGGATCACAAGGTCACGGTCTGAACCGTCAGGAACAGCATCGAGCAGTCCCAGATGTCCTTCACGAACAGCATCGTATGATTTCTGGTAGATCGACCGGAAGCCACGGAAAGCGCGGCTTTGGTGGCGCTCTGCCGACATGCAATAGCGATCAGCCTGGCCGATCAATCCACATATCGTGCTTACGTCTGATAGGCGCAGTTCTTCGTTCCGCGAAGCGTCATCGCTCCGCGCCGTGGTGGCGTCGGCCATTTCTGGGGTCTCCGTGTCTAAATGACAGGGGTTGCCCACGCGGACGCCCTGCCTGCATCACCGTCTTCGGCCCGCAGGCGATCAGGTGATGAGGCATTACGTAAATGCTCTCCTGTTACGTGTCAAACGTAAATATTACGTTTAAAACGTTATATGCCGAACAATTCCTTCGTCGGTATTACGCGATGGATGTGGGCGACACGCTCCATCGGCACTGAAAATCGGATTTCAGGTCGATATTGCTCCAACTCCAGATGCGATCCCGTCCGCCTGACAAGCGTTTTGATCAGCCCAGTTGAGATATGCGGCTCTTCGTCAGAATTGACTAATTGCACCACGACATCATCGCCTATCGCTGGAGGCCTGCGGGTGTCTACGAACAATGGATCGCCTGGCCGATATCGCGGCTCCATTGATGATCCAGAAACGTAAAGCGCATATATCTTCGCATTAAGAGATACTCCTGGCGGCCTTCGCGCATAGGTGATCACCTCACCCATCTCAAACAGCGTCTGCTCTACAAACGCTGCATTCCCCTTGTCGTCAAACTCAATATCTGCGGCCAATGCAGACCCAAAAACCTCGATATCACGTGCCATAAATGCAGCCATGCCCCGCGGCACATCTGACAAATCTGTTTCATGTGACATGATCTGGGCCGCAGTCGGCGGCTTTGGATCGGTGGTTGGGATTACCCGCGGCTCATCCTTTTGTTCGCGAGCCCAGTTTATGTATTGCGTATGAGTCCAAGCCTGCGGCTGCGACAGTGCAAACAACTCTTCTACTCGTATCGGCGGGGCGCCCTTCCCGACCATGGCTTTCGCCAACCGCTCTGCGATCGATGCGTTAAGCGGATTAACTGAGTAGTCCGGACTGAACATCATCTGGACACTCGACGGACCTTTGTAACCCGCTGCCCTCGCAATCTCGGAAAGTGTCATCCCAGACCGATCGCGGAGTTCGCCGAGAATTTCGCCAGTGGTTTTCGTGCTCATACGCCCTCTTACTTCATTGACGTTACGCTTTAAACGTTGACGTTCTTTACGGTGCGAGCGTAAACAGACCGTTATGTCCATCCGATCCGTCATCGACCGCCTCGGCGGCATCAGTGCAGTAGCGCGCGAACTGAACCATAAAAATGTTACCACCGTTCAAGGTTGGTGTGAGCGCGACATTCTGCACCCTAGGCGCCAACGTGAAGTGCTGGATTTGGCCGACAGGCTAAACGTAGCTGTTGATCCTCTGGAGTTGATTCCCGCCTCAACCGAGGCGGAGTGATCGCCATGACGGGGGAACGGCGCCATGCCGGTAGCCGAAGGGACCGCCTAAGCGACGTTGAATTTCGTCGCCTTGTAGATGAACTCAAATCGCGCGTGCCGGTGTCGAGTGTGGTCGGCCGGGCCGTTAAGCTGCGCAAGGCTGGTCATGATCTGGTTGGCCTATGCCCTTTCCATCAGGAGAGATCCCCCAGCTTTACGGTGAACGACGCCAAAGAGTTTTATCATTGCTTTGGCTGCGGCGCGCACGGCGACATCATCCGCTTTGTCATGGATCGGGAGGGCTGTGGCTTCCGTGAAGCCTATCAACGGCTGGCGAGCGATGATCTTCCGACATGGACGCCGTCAGAGCGCGCCAAGGCGCAGGCAGAAGCGCAACTGGAGGACTTGGAGAAAGAGAAGGACGCTAGGCGCTTTTACGCGGAGGCCCAGCCGATCGCGGGCACGCCGGGCGAAATCTACTTTCGCGCCCGCGCCATAACCATCGCGCCGCCTCCATGCGTCCGGTTCGGCATGGTGCCGTCGTGGCGCAACAAGGAAACCGGGGAATGGGGCCGCAAGCGCCCCGCCGTGATCTGCGGGGCGCAGGACGGCACCGGCGCGATCGTCGGCATCCAGCGCATATTCTTCAAGAATGACGATCCCCGG
Organism: Sphingobium rhizovicinum; assembly: GCF_042647625.1. NCBI lineage: Bacteria > Pseudomonadati > Pseudomonadota > Alphaproteobacteria > Sphingomonadales > Sphingobiaceae > Sphingobium > Sphingobium rhizovicinum. The sequence continues at coordinate 3,129,412 of NZ_JBHRVU010000004.1, forward strand.
CTGGGGAAGAAGGACTGCAAATTGAGCCTCGGCACGATCAAGGGATCGGCTTTGCAGCTGGCTCATGGCGAACGCACCATCATCTTGGCCGAAGGGCCAGAGGATGGCCTGTCCATCATGCAGGAAGGGCCGGGCCTGCCCGTTTGGGTTCCGTTCGGAACCAGTATGATGCCCGCCGTCGATTACCCTGCGTCGGTACGGCGCGTCATTATCGCGGGCCAAAACAATACGGCTGGCCGCATCGCTGCGAACAAGGCGGCAATAGCCCTGGCAGAGCGTGGGCTGGAGGTTTCCTTCGTTTGGCCGGATCGCCGCTATGACGACTGGAACGACCAGTTGCGCGGGGTGTCGGCACATGGCTGATGGCTTCGCTGTACAATTCGCGGAGGCGGAGCCCGCCGCTCCCCAGCCGCTCGACCTGCGCGGCGCGATGGCCGATGCCGTCGAGTATCCGATCAACGCCCTCAGTCCGACTTTGCGGGACGCCATCTTCGCGATCGAGGCGATGGCGCAAGTTCCGCTGTCCCTCGCTGCGCAATCCGTCCTGTCGGCTGCCTCGCTTGCAGCACAAGGGTTTGTGAACGTGGAGACTATCACCGGCAAGATCGTGCCGGTGTCGCTGTTCCTGTTGAGCATCGCCGCGTCAGGCGACCGGAAATCGACTTCCGATGGTTTCGCTATCAAGCCGGTGAAGGAACGCGAGGAGCAGCTCGCGATGCACTTCGAGCAGAGCAAGCACGAATACACGATCGAGGACGCGGCCTACAAAGCCGCGACCACGAAGGCCAAGAACGGCGCGAACAAATCCCGCGATGACATCCGCCGGGAACTGGAGTCCGTCGGCAAGCCGCCCATCCCGCCGATCCAGCCGCTCTTGACGGTGGATGAGCCTACCGGCCCCGGCATGCAGCGCCTGTTTGCCGAGGCTATGCCAGCGCTCGGGCTATTCTCTGACGAAGGGGCGACGTTCCTTGGCGGCTGGTCGATGCAGGAGGAAAATCAGGCGGCGACCGGGGGCATGCTGTCCAAGTTATGGGATGGGTCGCCGATCAAGCGCGTGCGCGCCGACAAGGAGAATGGAACCCAGATCCTCTATGGTCGCCGCCTTTGCCTTCACCTGATGGTGCAGCCGGACATTGCAGGCAAACTGTTGGGCAATCCGGCCGTGCGCAATCAGGGGCTGTTGAGCCGCATCCTCGTCGCCGCGCCAAAGAGCCTGAAGGGTAGCCGCTTCTGGGTGGAGCCGAGCGACAAGCACCGCGCCGACTTGGCGAAATACCACCAGCGGCTAGGCCGCCTACTGTCTACCGAGTTCACCTTCCGCGACCCGCAAACTCGCGCCCTGGACCTCCAGATCATCAACCTTACGCCAGAGGCAAAGGCGAAGCTGATTGAGTTCAGCGACCATTGCGAGCGCCAGCTCGGCCATGGCGGGCCATATGAGCAGATTGCCGATTTTGCCTCAAAGATGACCGAGAATGCGACGCGCCTGGCGGCGACGATCAGCTATTTCGAAGGCGGTTCAAAGGCGCTGGATGCCGGCCTTAGCGTTCAGGCGACACAGGCAGGCATTGCGCTGATGGAGTTCTACGCCAGCGAAGCTGCGCGCCTCTACGGCACGTCCGCGCTGGATGATGATATGGCCAATGCCGCGACCTTGATCGAATGGATCAGAAAACGCGATCTACCAGCCGTAGGACTTCGCTTCCTTAACCGGCGCGGGCCGACGCAGGTTCGCAGCGCCGCCAAGCTCAAGCGCGCGGTCGATAACTTGGTCGAATACCGCCATCTGGTTCCGATCAAGGATGGCGCGATGCTCGATTTGGAGGGCAAGCCCAAATTCTATGCCGAAGCCTTCACCGTCGTTCCCGTGGGAGCCGAATGATGGCCGAAGACCTCTTTAGCGCCGGCTTCGCCTGGGACGATGTCGCGGACGATGCGACACATGTTGCGACACATGAAGGGCAGTATCGCGCCGCATCGGCGCGCATCGTGTCGCAAACGGCTGCGACACCCATTGCGACGGCAGAGGCCCAGTCATTTTCCGGGGATTTCGGCTGGTCCGACGGTACTGTCGCAGGTGTCGCAAGTGTCGCAGACGATCAAGATGGCACCGGCATGTCGCAATTTGGCGATCCGCCGCCTGCGACACCTGTTGCGACACCTGAAACGGCGGATTTCCTAGGTGTTCGCAAGGAAATGGCTCCGCCGGTCGCAGATGTCGCAAGTGTCGCAAATTGGACCGCAGCCATAGACCGCGCGGCACGGCGCGGCTGCCCGCCAGCCATGGCGGACGCAGCATGGCGGGGGCTTCTGATGGATGCCCGGATGACGGTGCAGAACTGGGGATCAGACCTGATTACGCTCGGCTGGTCCACGCTGGATGTGTTTGGCGCACCGCTCCAGCCGCAACATCGTCGCATCGATGTCGCAGGACTTGTTGTGATGCTTCGGGGTCGCCCCGTAGAGGCCATTGACCGGGACACGGCGCTGATCCGGGCTACGCCGCGCGACACGCTGACATTTCACCGCGCGCTCATCGCCGTGGGGGGAGTTCCGTTTTGGGATTGGGCTACCACCAGCGGGGCAGTCGGGATGGCGGGCGGGGGTAGCGCGCTAAGCGCTTACCCCCGACCTCCCCGCCATGTCAACCCCGACGAGGGGGAAGGATAGGCAGATGCTCAAATTCGACATTCGCGAGATGGCAACGCCCGGCACCGTGCTGGAAATTGATCGGCAAAAGTTCTTCCTGACGGCTCTGGAGCCTTACACCCGCAAGGACGGCTCAGCTTCCTACATTGTGCATTGGGAGGCGGAGTGCGCGAGGTGCGGTGAAGCCTTCGAAGATCTGACGGGACTGACGGGCCGCTTTCCGCGACGGCGTTGCGAGACATGCCGGAAGGTCGCGCGAGGCCGGATCACGAAGCGCGGGAAGCGGGTGCAGATCAGGGTAATCCCGGCATGAGGAACCGCCGCACCACCCCGGCCGACGTCGTTGCATCCCTGACGGCGGTAAAGCTCCTGATCAAGGGAATGAACGGTGCCATGCCCACGCTGGCGGCCGAAATGCGCAGGGATGCCTGCGAGCGCATCGATGACGTGATTGACGATATTGGAAGGATGAAGCGGTGACGGATCGATGGTGTATCTTGCGGACGAACGGCCAGAAAACGCTGCCGCTGCTGGACATGTTGACGAGCGAAGGGTTCGAAGCCTGGACGCCCCGGCGCATAGTGCGTCGCCCAGCGCCGGGGCAAGGTCGCCGGCTGGTGATGGGACAGACGCGGCGGAAGATCGAAGTGCCGGTGCCGATCCTCTCCGGTTTCGTGTTTGTGCGGGAAGGCTCGGAGGATGATCTGGCCCGCTTCGCGTGCAGCCCAAGGACATCGCATCTGCCATTCCGGGTGATGCAGCGCTGCGGGCACGCCGCACTTGTGAGCGAGCGCAGCGTCGCCGGGCTGCGGGAGGCCCAGAGCATCGCGGATGCCGAGACGCAGGCGGAGCGTGATGCCGAGACGCGGGAAGAAGCTGTTCGCGCCCGCGCTGAACGCCTAGGGACCGAACGGGCACGGCGCAAAGCGCTGCGGCAAGTGCGCAAGTCGTTCGCACCTGGCGATAGGGTCACGGTGTCCGACGTTTCTGCGCTGGCCGGACTGGAGGGCTCTATCACGGAGAGCCATGGCACAAGCGCAGTGATCGACTTTGGTGGAATTCATACCATGACCGTAGAGGCTTGGCGCATCCTGCCGGTTGTGTTACGCATCGATCAACCTTAATTGGGTGCCGCTGCCATAGCAGCCGACGGGGCTAGACGATCTGGGGCATTGACCCTTGCGCTCCCCGACCAAACTATCGGGCGCCGATGGGCGTTCGATAGGCATGCAGCGCAATGTTCAAAATTCAGTTCCCGCTCTGGCTGGTTTGTCCCCGTGTCCGCACGGTTCCAGTTATCGGGATTGGTGACGCGGCGGCGTGGATAGACACGCGGCGAAGCAAGATGGAGCGGACTGGCCGCAAGCCCATAGGGGCGGTTCATCGCGGGGTTAGTTGGTCGAACTACGGTGAGACTGGCGCCTTCGCACAATCCACCAGTCCTAGCCGGTAACCAACCCGGCCCGCGTCACACCTTTCCGCTGGGGTAGCTCAATGGCAGAGCCACTCACTCGTAATGAGGAGGTTGCGGGTTCAAGTCCCGCCCCTAGCTCCATAGCCGCATAGAGCAGTCCGGTAGCTCGTCAGGCTCATAACCTGAAGGTCGCGGGTTCAAATCCCGCTGTGGCAACCAGTTTCCCATCGCATCGTCAGATAACCAGCGCGCCAGCGTATATCGCCGGGCGATACCGGAGGCGGCATGATCAAGGTGAATGACGATCTGATCGTTAATCCCATGCATGTCGCCTCCATCACATGGGATCGCGGCCACAGCTACACCGCGATGACCATTCACATGGTTGACGGCACCAAGCATAGCGTCAGGCACAACCCGTCGCCCTACGGCGGCACCGATTGCTACAAGGCCGAGGCGCTGATCGTGGCTGGGTTTGACAAGGCCATGGCATCGGTCGAGCGGCTGGCATGAGCCAGCGCACCTGCCCCGCCGATCAGATGGAGCGTTTGGCCGGCGAACTGCACAGCCTGGCCTTCGACATGCGCGAGCCATCCCGATCGATCGGCCGCGTCGAGCGCATCATCGCGGAAGGGGAGCGGATCAGCGCCGAGGTCCGCGCATTGGTCCGGGGTCGGGGCTGACACGCAACAAAGTTGCGCAACGACGCAACGAAACGGCCATGCCTTGGGTCCTTCCCGGCCAATCGGCAAGTACGGGGGGCGAAGGCGCATTCAATTCCCAGCTCCAAGGTGTGAAAGGTGTCCGCACCCAATATGTCCGCACCTCAGAAACATGCCGATTTAGTCAGCGTCCGCGAGTTTGCGCGCCTTGATGGATGCGATGACAAGCTGGTCAGACGCGCGATAAAAGCCGGAAAACTGCCAATTTCGGCTGATGGGAAGCTAGATCCCGCCTTAGCCGGCACAGGATGGCGAAAACAGAATCGCCGCGCTGCGGACAGTGCGGACACTGGCAAAATGTCCGCACCAACTGTCCGCACCGGGCGCGCGGCCAAGAAAATGTCCGCACCGAGCGCGGAAGCTGTTGAAGCTGCCAGTGAAGAGATGTTTTCGGAGGAGGTCGAAAGCTTCCTCGATAATGTCCTGGCCGGGAACTACGCTGACACCGCGACTGCTGAGCGGGTAAAGGAAAACGCATTGGCGGCCAAGCATCTGCTGGCCGCACGCCATGCGGCGGGCCATCTCGTTGAAGTTGAGCAGGCCGAAACAGTGCTCTTTGAAACGCAGCGCGGCCAGCGCGACGCATGGATTAACTTTCCCTCTCGGATCGGACCTTTGCTGGCGGCGGAGCTTGGTGTGGATGCGGACAAGGTCGTGGAGGCCCTGACAGTCCATGTCCATCAGCAGCTCGCAGACCTTGGAAACCCGCAGGCCGATTTCACCGCAAAACGCGAAAGCTGACCGATTACGAGCCGCCGCCCATAGAGGGTGGGCGCCGCCGCCGCGCATCAGCGTTCCTGACTGGGCGGATGGTTCGGACGATCGCCCGGGCCGCATGCTTGCGAAGGAAGCGGGCAGTACTTCTGGGCGCTGGCGCACCAGTACGGTCGAGGTAGCGCGTGGCGCCATGCTCGCCGTGACAGAGCCTGGCGTGCATAAAATCAGTCTCATGGTCTGCACGCAGCTCATGAAGACCGCCTTCATTGAGAATACGGTCGGCTATTTCGCAGAGCTTGACCCCTGCCCCATGATGATCGTGCAGCCGAAGGAGGACGCTGCCGAGAAATTCTCTAAGGAGCGCATCACACCGCTCATTCGCGCGACACCCTCTCTCCGGGCGATTTTCGGGTACGGCAAGTCGAAGACGCGCAATGCGGACGAGACGCTGCTCTACAAGGCGTTCCCCGGCGGCTTTCTCGCGCTGGAGGGTGCCGGGAGCCCAGATAACCTGGCGCGGCGACCGCTGCGCGTCGCGTTGATGGATGAGTTTTCCAAGTACCCGATCACGCGCGAAGGCAATCCCGGCGACCTGGTGGACGAGCGCATGGCGACGTTCGCAAACTGGCTTTCGATCCGCACATCATCGCCGACAATCGCCGACGAATGTCTTATCGAGGCGAGCTACAACGAAGGCGATCAGCGTCAGGCGTCGGTGGAGTGTCCCCACTGCCAACACCGCCAATTCCTGGACTTCTTCAAGCATGTTCACTGGGAGAAAGACGAGGAATCGGGCGAGCATCACACCGCGGGCGCCGCGATCCACTGTGAAGCCTGTGGCGCAGAATGGTCGGAAGGGCAGCGCCTTCTGTCGCTGCGGACGACCCGATGGCATCAGACGCGCGCCTTCCATTGCTGCGGCAAACGCCACGAACCGCTTGAGGTGTATGAACGCGCCTGGCGCGAGCCGGATGCGGTGTCCAGTCGAGAGCCGATCGATATTGCATGGGAATGGTGGGCATCTGACCGATGGGCTGTGTATCGAGCAATCTGCCCGGATTGCGGGCGGCGCGCCGTCGATAATGAGCATGCGTCATTCACCGCATCCAAGCTGTTCAGTCCGTGGCCGAAAGACGCCCCGCCGAAGATTGCGGCCAAGTGGATCGCAGCCAAAGATGACCCGGATAAGCGGGTTACGTTCGACAATACCCAGCTCGGTCGCCCGCACAAAAGGCAGGCAGCAAAGGACATCGCCGCCGAATCGTTGATGCGGCGTGCCGAACAATGGCCCGGCGAAGTGCCCGACGGGGTCGGCATCATCACCGTGGGCGGCGACACCCAAGACGATCGTGTCGAGCTTGAATTTGTCGGATGGGGCCACGGCGAGGAAAGCTGGTCGCTTGATCATGTGGTTGTGGAAGGCGATCCAGCAACCGAAGATCTATGGAAGCGGGTCGACAAGGAATTACTGCGCAGGTTCAAGCGCGCAGATGGCCGCGAGTTCACTGTCACCGCGGCCTGCATCGATTCGGGCGGTCATCACACCCAAAAGGTCTACGCCTTCGCCAAGGCCCGGCTGGGTCGCAATGTCTGGGCCGTCAAGGGGCAGAGCGCGCGCAATGGCGAACGGTCGCCGGTCTGGCCCACGACACGACCTAGCGCGGCCAACCGATCCAAGTTCAAGCCGGTTATCGTCGGCACGAACGCGGCGAAGGATTCGGTCCGCTGGCGTCTGGGAATAGAAGAGCCCGGCCCCGGCTACATGCATTTCGAGGCAAAGCGTGACCTTGGCTGGTATATCCAGATGGTCGCCGAACGGCTCATTACCAAAGTGGTGGCCGGACGCCGCTTCACCGTGTGGGATCTTCCCAAGGGCAAGGCAAATGAGGCCCTGGACTGCCGCGTATATGCCTATGCCGCGCTCATGGGGCTGATCCAGCGCGGCATGAAGCTGAACATGGTCGTGGATGCCACCTCCGCTGCGCCCGAGAAGTCGGATCCGCACCCGCCCAAAGGACCGGCTGCCCGCGAGGGTGCAGCGCCGAAACCGCAACGTCCAGCATCGAAGTTCGCAGCCCGGAAGGGTGGGGGATGGATGAAAAGGAGGCGCGAATGACATTCCAGCAAAGCGACCTCGATCGCCTCAATACCGCGATTGGTTCCGGCGTCAGGAAAGTCACCTTTGCCGACGGCCGAAGCACCGAGTATCAGAATCTCGATCAGATGCTGAAGGCTCGCGACGTCATCGCAAATGAACTTGCGGGGTCGCAGGCGCGATCCACGCGCCGCCAGCGCCGCATTATCGTTGGCAGGGTCGGCCGCCTGTGAACTGGATCGATCGCGCCGTCGGCTTTGTCGACCCTATCTCGGGCATGCGCCGTCAACAGGCCCGCCGTGTTCTTGAGCGCGCCTCCGCTGATCGCAGGGCTATCCCGACTTCGAAGCGCAAATTCGGCGCAGGCAATCGCTTTGCGGATAGCGACTTCGGCATCAACACCGGCAATCCGAATGATGCCAGGCCCAAGCGCTATGTCAGCCGGCAGGCGATCCTCAAGCTCGTCGCGGAAAACCCCTTTGCCCGCAAGGCAATGTCTGCGCTGCTGAATAGCTTCGTCGGCTGGGGCATCAAGGGCGTGCCAAAAGGCTCCAAGGCCCTTAAGACGGCGTGGGCTGAATGGATCAAGGTTTGCGACTTCCGCGGGCGCCTTGATCTTTACGGTTTGCAGGAACTGTGGGCGCGCCTCATGTTCCGCGACGGTCGCGTGTTCATCGTCAAGCGCTTCCGCAAGGGTGGCGGCATAAACGCCCTGCGACTGCAAACCTTCGATCGCGGCATGCTGGCGATCAGCAAGATCGGCGAGCGGATTGAGGGCGGGATCGAGTATGATGAGGATTGGAACCCTCTGCGCTATCATTTCTACCGGACCCGCCCCGGCGGTCGCTGGTGGACCGGCGAAACGGTAGCCTTCGACGCTGCCGACGTCATCGACCTGTTTCACGCTGAAGATGCCGCCCAGACCGATGGCGTCTCGATCTATGAAAGTGTCATCAAGCGTCTGGGCGATGTTGAGGAGGGAATCGAAGCGGAGGTCGTGAAGGCCAATATTTCCGCATGCATGGTGGGCTTTCGTTACCGGCCGCCGCTCAAGGATGGCGACGACGACGAAACGATCGGCCTCCCGGTCGATCAGAGCGCCGGGGAACGCGCGCCGGTCGAAGAATTTGTGCCGGGCATGATCGAGCAGCTGGAAGACGGCGAGCAGATCACCTTCTCTAATCCGCCCCGATCTGGCGGCATCACCGATCTGGCGCGCATCGCTCTGCTCGCATCCGCCGCCGGCGTCGGAACCACCTATGAGCAGATGACCGGCGACCTCTCCAACGTCAATTTCTCCAGCTACAAGGCGGGTCGGCTGGAGTTCAACCGGACCATCGGCCGTGTCCAGTTCCTGACTTTCATCCCCGTCTGCCTTGATCGGGTATGGGCGTGGTTTCACGGCTGGGGCGTGGAGGTCGGCCGGTGGCCGGACAAGACTGCGCCGATCACATGGACCCCGCCACCCATCGAATCGATCGATCGCCTGGGTGACGTCGAAGCCGACATTCTCGAAATGGAAGCCGGACTGGAAAGCCGGGAAAACCTGCTTTCCGGTCGCGGATATGATCAGGACGAACTTCTCGCCCAGATAAAGTCCGGTCGAGACAAGGCGGACGGTATGAGCTTCAAGGGTGACATGGTCGCCCAAGATGAGGGTGCAGCCATCCCCGCCGCCGACGATAGCCGCTCGCTTAATGCGCTGGTGCGCGTCCTCACACGCATGATGGAACGATCGCGCGCTCGCGCCGCCTGACAGGAGCCTAAATCATGAAGCAATCCCAGCCCGCTCCGCGGGGCGACGACGCGCGCCATCGCCGCAATGCTCCTCCACTGGAACCGAGCGCGGCGCCTGAACCTCGCGTTCCGGAAACGCCCGTCCGCACGCCGGAACGTCCTGCCGGCGGCCCTCCCGGCATCATGACCCGCCAAGGCCCGCCGGACGGCGATGGCGCTGAGCAGCGTCAGCCGCAGGTCGGCGGTCGCGGCATCCGGTCGCTCACAGTCACGCCCGAAAGCTATGATGCGGCGGCGCGGACCGTGCGCGCCATTTTGTCGGCCGGCACACCCGTCCGCCGCTACTATTTCACTGAGGAACTGGAGATCAGCGCGGAGGCGATCGACCTCAATCGCGTTTCCGCCGGGATTTGTCCGCTCCTCGATACCCACAACCAGTACACTGTCGACGCGCAGCTCGGTCGCATCACCGATGTTACGATCGAAGACGGTCAGTTGGTCGGCACGCTGCTGTTCAACGACACCGACGCCGGTCGTGCGGTCGAAGCCCGCGTCGCCGCTGGCGAACTGCGGGCCATCTCCATCGGATACCGCGTCACGAAATGGCAGATCACCGCCACCGACGATTCCGGACACGAGACATGGCGCGCTGTCGCCTGGGAGCTTCTCGAAGCGAGCCTCGTCCCCGTTCCCGCCGATCCGAACGCCGTGGTTCGATCCGCACAAGGGCAGAATGTTCACGGCGCCACCCAGGAGGAAGAAGATATGATCCGGAGTGCTCCGGGCGGCGGTGTCGCCCATCCCAATGCCAATCGCGGTGCCGCGCCTGGCGCGCAGCCGGCCGGCGACACGACGATCGTCGTGGAACCGAACGGCTCCACCCGCGCAGAGCCGCATGCTGATGCGCCCCAGCAGCGGGCAACCCCGACGATCGCAGCTTCGCGCATTCTCGAACTTTGCGGCCGTTCGGCTGAACTGGGCGGGGATTTTCAGCGCGACCTGATCCGCGACAGTGAAGCGGGTACGCTGACCGAGGCGTCGATGCAGGAACGCATCGCCAATCAGCTGATCGAATCCCGCCAGCGCCCCAGCATCGACGCACGCGCCGCCGCCCACGGAACCGACGATGCCAGCTACCGTCAGGCGATTGCCGACGCGGTCACGCTGCGCGCGCACCCGTCGGACGCACTGGACGACGACGCAAGCCGCCCGGCTGCCCAGCGCATGGCTGCCGCCCGAGATTTCCGCGGCATGACGCTGATGGAGCTGGCGCGCTTCCATCTGGGTCGCGAGGGTTCCGATACCCGGGGTATGGGACGCCTCGAAATTGCCGGCGCGGCTCTTGGCATGCAGCGTTTCGGTGCCCTGACCACGAGCGACTTCGCATATGCGCTCGCGGCGGCGGCAAACCGTCGCGTTCGTCAGGCGTTTGCCGCGGCCCCGCAGACCTTCCGTAGCTGGATCAGCACCGACACCCTTCCGGACTTCAAGCCGAACCAGATCATCAGCCTGGGCGATGCCCCGGCGCTGCTGCTGGTCCCAGAAATGGGCGAATTCCAGCGCGGTGCCATCACCGACACGGGTCTGAACTATCGCTTGCAGACCTATGGCCGCGTCATTGCGATCAGCCGTCAGGCGATCGTCAATGACGACAAGGGCCTGTTTGGCCGCATCCCGACGATGTTCGGCCGCAAGGCGGCGGACCTCGAAAGCGATCTTGTCTATGGCACGCTGCTGTCCAATCCCCTGATGGGCGATGGCAAGGCGCTGTTCCATGCCGATCACGGCAACCTCGCATCGGTCGGCAGCGCGATCAGCGTCCTGTCGGTTTCGGCCGGTGAAGTCGCCATGCTTCAGCAGAAGAATGACGACGGCAATATTCTGAGCCTGCGCCCCGAATTCCTGATCGTCGGCCCACTCCAGAAGGTTGCAGCGCAGGTCTTCCTGACGGCTGTCAATGCCGCCAAGACTTCCGACGTCAATCCCTACCCCGGCAACCTGCAACTGGTCGTGGAGCCGCGCATCACGGGATATCAGTGGTTCATGGCCACTTCGCCCGATGCGTTCGAAACGATCGTGCTGGCCCATCTGGATGGGCAGGAAGAGCTTTTCACCGAAACCCGTGTCGGCTTCGACGTCGACGGCGTGGAGGAGAAGGCGCGGCTGGACGTCGGCGCGGCTGCGATCGACTATCGCGGCCTCTACCGGAACCCCGGCGCCGCCCCGGCCTGAGCATAGTGAGGGCCGGCAGCATCCGGCCCTCATGCCTTCCACAATGAACGGTGCCGCAACGCGGCCTGGAGACACGAAATGCCGGAAATCAAATTGAACGGCCCCGCCGTCGTCAACGGCGCGATCCGCTATCCGATCGAGGGACTGATTCCCGTGACCGAGAAGGAGGCCCAGCGCCTGCACGATGGCGGTTTTCTCGATCTCGATGACGAGGATGACGGGCTTGATGACGAAAAGGTCAACGACCTCAAGGCGCTGGCCGAACTGGAGGGTGTCGACCTGGGCGACGCTTCCAAGAAGGCGGACATCATCGCCGCCATCCGCGCTCATCGCGCGGCCAACCCCGAAGAATAAGGACCTGATCCGATGAAGAATTTCATTCAGCCCGGGGTAAATGTCCCCTTCGTCGCGCCGTACGACGTGAAGAGCGGCGATGGCATGCTCGACGGCGTCGAGTTCGGCATCGCATCGACCGACGCGAAGTCGGGCGAGCAGGTGATCGGCGTCACCGAGGGCATCTTCACCCTGCCCAAGGCAGCCGTCGCACCGGCGCGCAAGACGATCGCCTATTGGGACAACACCAACAAGGTTGTCACCAACGTCGTTGGCAGCAACACCAAGATCGGCATCTTCCGCGCTGCCGGCCTTAGCGGAGACGCCACGATCGCCGTCAAGCTCGTCCCGATCGTGTGATGTTCGACCCGTTCGCTTCGGCGCTGGACGCCATTTTCAATGCGCCCGGCTCCGAAGCGGCGGAACATGTTTCGATCTATGGGGTCCGCACCCCGAATATCCGCGTCATTCGCGGTCGCAACGATCAGATGGTCCGGCTGGGAGAAAGCCAGATCATCACCGGGACGCACCGCGTCGAGATCCGCAAGTCGCAGGTCCCGGACCTGTGCCACGGTGACACCCTCATGATCGGTGTAATCGGCGACGATGACGCGTTTGTGGCCAAAGAAGAGCTTGCCCTTACCGGCGAACCGATCGGGGACGATGAGAACCTGACGTGGACGATCGGCGCTGAATCGGTCGATGTGTCGCGATGAGGATCAAGGCGGAGTTTCGGGAGGGATCGCTCACGAAACTGATGCAGGTGATCGAAGGCGAGATCGCTGACGATATCACCCAGATCATGCGCGAGGAAACGCGCGAACTGACGCTGGATTATCGCAAACAGGTTCGCGACGCCGGCATGGGCAATCGCCTCGCCAATACATGGCGGGCAGAGGTCTATCCCAAGGGCGGCCGATCGCTGAACCCTGCGGGATATATTTGGTCGGCGGCCCCTGCCATCATAGACGCCTTCGCGCGCGGCGCGCACATCCGCCCGGTCAACGGCGCGAAATGGCTGTGGATACCGACGCGCAACGTCCCTGCCCGCCGCCGCGGTGGATCATATGCCTCATCGGTCAAGCGCTCAAACGGCACGCGCATGTCGCCCGAAGAGGTTGAGCTGCATTTCAATGCCGAACTGCAAGTCGTGATCGAAGGCGGCAAGGGATCGGCCTTCATCGATGTGGTGGCTGGCCTTTCCGGCGGACACCGGCAGGCGACGTCTGGCCGGCTGCATGGGCGCCGGGGGCTGGCGCCGCGCAAGGCAAAGCCGGTTCTGATGTTCAATCTGGTGCGCGGCGTGCGGATGCCCAGGCTGTTCGATCTTGACGGTCCGGCTCAGGCGCGCGGGGCCAATGTCGCCCGCCGCATAGCCGCCAGATGGAGCTGACATGTCGAAGAGCTATGATGTCGACAAGGCCGTGTCCGATCTGATCAAAAGGGCCGTGCCGGAATTTCTTGTCGTCGCACTGGACGATGACAGCGCAGATCGGCCGCGCCGCATCGATCCGCGCGGGACGGTCTGGATACGCGACGGCGAGTTGGCGGACCCCGACATCGATCTGTCGCCGCCGTCCTATCACTATACGCACCGTATCCCGATCGAGATCGCCGCTTACACATCGTCGGAGCCGCTTCGCGTTGTGCTGGCGCGGATGGCCGGCAGGATCGGGGACGCCATCACCGCCGACCGCTTTCTGGGCGACCTCGTCAATTACATCGACGTCACCGCGCTCGAACTGGTCAACCTCAACACCGCCATCGTCGGCGGCCAGACGCAAAAGGGCGGGATGTTCGACATCGTCGCCACCTATTCGACCAACAGCCCCCTTTAATCAGGAGTTTCCGACATGGGTTTTGGCCAAGGCATTAATGCCGTGCTGCATGCGGTCGCGGAGGCGACCTATGGCATCACGCCGGCGAGCGGCTTCAAGAAGCTGCCGTTCGTCAGCCATTCGATGGGCGAGGAACGCCCGCTGATCGAGGATGACCAGCTTGGCTTCGGGCGTGAAGGTCTGGAACCGTCTTATGACGTGGCAACCAATGATGGCGACATCGTCGTGCCCGTCGACATCGCCGCCTTCGGCAACTGGCTGAAGGGGTTTTTCGGCGCGGCGGCGGTGACGGGCAGCGGCCCATACTCGCATGTCTTCACGTCGGGCGGGGCTGCCTTGCCCAGCTTCTCGCTGGAAACCGGACACCCCGATGTTCCCGCCTTCTCTGTCCATTATGGCGCGGTGGTTAACCAGATCAGGATTGCGATGGCGCGCAGCGGTATGCTGAACGCGACCATTTCGCTGATTGCGCAGGGCGAAAGCGCGCAAACGACGTCTTCCGTCGCCGGAACGCCCACAGCCCAGCAGGGGCCGCGCTTTGCGCAGGCGACCGGCGTCATCAAGCGGGACGGAGTGGCGCTGGGCAATATCGTGTCGGCTGACCTGTCCCTGTCGAACAGCCTGGACAAGATCGAGGTCATTCGCCCCGATGGCCGTATCGGCGGCGTGGTGCCCGGCGTGGTGCAGGCGGCGCTGCGCATCACGGCGCGGTTCAACAGTCTGGACCTGCTCAATGCCGCGAGTGACGGCACGCCGGTCAATCTGGACGAAATCGGGTGGACCAATGGGCCTAACAGCCTGAAATTCGCCCTGCCCCGCGTTTTCCTGCCCCGCACGAAGCGCACCGTCACCGGTCCCGGCGGCATCCTGGCCGAATTCAACTGTCAGGCGGCTGCGGCGCCCGGCGGGCACAAGATCATCGCGACGCTGGTCAACGCCGTCGCCAGCTACTGATGGAGGTCGATATGGACGACGTACAGGACAGCGCGGCCACCGACGCGATCGAGGCGGCTCCGCCGCAGTCGGTGGAACTGGGCGTGACGCCTGCCGATGTGCTGGCGCGCATCCGCGTGGTGGATGCGGACACTGGCGAGCGGATTGACAAGGTGCTCGCCGCCGATGCGGATGCCGGCACGGTGCGCCGCTATGACGTGCAGAATGGGGCGCTGGTGCGCGAGGGCGACCGATACAGGGTGATCGAGGAAAGCCGCGCGGTGCGCATCGAATGGCTGGGTCTGAAGAAGAGGAATAGCTTCTGATGTCCAATACAGCGGTAAATATCGACGCTGAAAAGGATGCCTTGGAGCCGTGGTGGTTCACGGTAGAAGAGGCTGTCACCGCCAAGCGGAAAAAGGATTGTCTCCCGGCTGTTGAGGTGTTGTTCGACCCGATCGGTCGCATCGCCTTGCGTGCGGCGCGTCGCGCTGCGGCCCAAGTCTGGCAAGGGATAGACCTCCCTGACGATCCAATGGCCACTTTGCCGACTGAACTGATCGAGCAGGCTGGCGACGCCCTTTCCGAAGCACTCCTGCTGACCGGTATCCGCGCATGGAAGGGGGTGGGTGATCGTCACGGTAACATCGCCCCTGTAACTGAGGCCAATTTACGCATCTTTTTGGCCAGACCGGGTCGTTTCGAAAAGCTGGATGCGGTCTATGTCCGACCCTTCGTGCTGAGGGAACTGGAAAAAAACGCATCATCGCTCTCGCCGAATGGCATTTCGGCGGGGGCGACGCAGGAAAAGGCTACTGCCAATCGGTCTGCCAGGCGCAGCGCCAAGGCCGGTGCCAAGCGAAGCCGGAAGAAGGCCGCCCGGCCTGCCCGTACATCGAACATGAACTCCGCAGCGACGACGGCCTAGGCGTCTGGGACGTCATAGCCGGCTGCGGCCGCCAGCTTCGCGCCGCCACGGGCGGGCCTTTTGGGCTGGATTTCGGGGCGGTGATAGACATGGGGTCGGCGCGGCGGGTGGATACGGACCTGCTGGCGCAGGTGCTTCCCGGCATCGAGCGGATTTTGCTGGACGAGATCAATACGGGAGGGGATGATCCGTCCTGACCGAAAAGGGAATCGATCATGGCGACAGAGGAAAAGCCGGTATTGCAGCGTCCCGGTGGCGGGATGGCGACGATCGGCCTGTTACTGGCGCTGGCGGGCGTGATCGGCGCTCTCATCGGCCTGACTATGGATACGTCCATCGCCTCCAGCGGCTATCTGTCCGGCCCGCGCGAAGTGATCAATTTTGACCTGCAACAACAGCAAATGATCATTCTGCTTTTGTCGGCTGCCGGTTTTCTGTCGGGAACGATCCTGTTCGCCATCGGCCGCGCGGTTCAGTTGCTGGCGCGTTCGACCGACTAACTGCGCATCTGACCTGATCTGATTTTCGTATCGCTGACGGCGCCGCCGGTCGGCGCCCTTTTTCGTCGTGGAGTGAGCATGGCCCAGCCAAAGGTCGCCATCCGTCTCGGGACGGAGGGCAAGGACGATGTCGTGCGCGACTTCAAGGCCGTCGGCGATGCCGGCGATGCGGCGGCCAATCGCCTGTCGCGTGGCTTCGACAAGGCGGCCAGCGATTTCGAAGCATCCGAGCGGCGCCTGTCAGCCGCTTCGCAGAAGATCGCGGCCATCATGCCGAAAACCGCGATCCAGATGCAGATCGAGAGCAATAGCGGATCGACTGCGCTGGGCGGAAGAATGGAGCGCCAGCTTGGCTCCGGCTCCTACTCCTCCATGCAGGAAGGTTCCGCCCGCATATCAGCGGCGGCGATTCGCGAGCTGCTGGATGAACAGGAGCGGCAAATCCAGATTGCGGCGCGCATCCGCGCCGAACTGGACCCGCTGTGGGCTGCGCAACAGCGTTATAATGCCGCCTTGCTGGAGGCGCGGGAAGCGCATGCCGCCGGGGCGCTGTCAGCCGATCTGTTGCGCCAGAAAGAGCTGGCGCTGAAAGAAGCGCTGGATGTCGTCACGCTGGCGCATCGGGGCGGCAATGTGTCGGCAGGCCAATATAAGGCGGGCATGCAGCAGCTGGGTTTCCAGATGCAGGATTTGGGCGTGCAGCTGGCAATGGCGGCGGGCAGCGGCAATGTGATGAAGGGCGTGATGACCGCGCTGGCCATGCAAGGTCCGCAGGTGGTTTCCGCCATCGCCCTGATGCGCGGATCGGCGGGCGGTTTCATCGGTTTTCTGGCTGGCCCGTGGGGCGCGGGGATCATGGCGGCGGTCAGCGTACTGGCGGTGCTGGGATCGGAGTTCCTGTCCAGCGGCGACAGTGCGACCAAGGCGACGAAGCAGGTCGATGGTTACACCGCCGCCCTGCGACGGCTGGCTGGCGCGCAGGGGCAGGTGACGGCCAATGATCTGGGCATGGGCAAGGTCCGGGTCGAGGAATTGCGCGGTCAGCTGACCCGCCTTGATGCCGAAATCGCGGCCAGCACAGGTTCGCGCGCGGCAGCGCAGAGGCGGCTGGAGTTGCAGGAACGGCGCGGGACGCTGGCCGACCAACTATCGTCCGCAGAGGCAACGGTTGGCGGCGCGGAAATCGCCTGGAACAATCGGCTGAAGCTCGACGCCTTGGGTCTGGCGGACAAGGAAAATGCGAAGAAAGATCGCGCCGCCGCATCGGCCGCGCGGGCGGCCCAGCGGGAGGCCCAGCGCGAGGCGGAAAAGGCCGCCCGCGAAGAGGCGCAGCGGGCGCAGCGCACCCAGACGGAAAATAATCGCTGGGCCAATGACTATGACACCAGCGCCTTTGCCCGTGCGGGCCTGGCCAAGGAAGGCGAGAAGCTGGCCGATCAGCAAAAGCTGATCAAGTCGATGAACGACGACATCAGCGCCGGCACCATGTTGCTGAATGTCGAATGGGAAACGCGGGGCAAGTCGCGGCTGGAAATCGAAGCCGCGGTTGAATTGAAGCGCTATGAAATCGACCTGCAACGGCAGGGTCTGGACCTGTCCAGCGCAGAGGCGCAGGCGCTGATTGCGCGCAAGGCGGGCCAGATCGCCTTTACGCAGGCGCTTGACGCCAGCGTCGACAAGATGACGGCGCTGCGCGACATCGGCGTCGACGTCGCCGGCAATGTGCTGAACCCGGAAAACTGGACCAGCTGGAAGAATGTCGCGTTGAGCGCCATCGGGGACGTCACCAGCGCTTTCTGGAAGCTGGCGGTGGTGAACCCCATCCAGAACAAAATCAGCGGCGGAAACCTGCCGACGATCGGCAGTCTGTTCGGCCTGTTCAAGGGCAGCGGCGCGAGCGCCGGCGGGTCCGCCATCGGCAATGAATACACGTCGGCGGGCACGCATCTGGTGGGCGAAAATGGGCCGGAAATCGTGGAACTGCCGCAGGGCGCAAAGGTGATGACGGCGAGCGAGACGCGCCGGGTGATGGGGGCGAATGACAATGGGTTGCAGGTCCGCGTGATCAAGGGCGATATGTTCGACGTCGAAGTCACGCGGATCAGTGCCGGGGTCAGTGTTGATACGGTCGCATCGGCCGCGCCGATGATCGCCGTGGGCGCCAGCAACGGCGCGCAGCAGGCGGTGGCGAAGCGCAACGGGCGGCGTCTGGCATGATCACCCTGCCCGCGACGCCCGCGCCGAATGGCGTTGTGCCGTCCTATGTGGATGTGGGCGGATCGGTGCGCGGCGCGACCAACGCGGTCAGCATGCGCATCGATCGGCCTGGTGGCCATTATCGTGCGCAGGTGACTTATGGCATCGGCACGGCGGCAACACGCGCGGCGCTCATTGCCGATCTTGTCCGGGGAAAGCAGGAAGGTCTGCGCCTGCCCTATCCGTTGCAAGGCGTCGATCAGAGCGGATCGGGCGCGCCGGTGATGGATGGGGCGGATCAGGCGGGGCGGTTGATCCATCTGCGCGGGATGACGCCCGGCTATGTCGCCGGCAAGGGTTTCTGGCTGTCGATCGAGGACGCGAGCGGCCAGCATTATCTGCACAATATCCATGTCGCCGGCACAGTGGGCGGTGACGGCAAGGTGACGGTGACGCTGGCAGAACATCTGCGCGTGCCCTTTGCCAACGGTGCGGTGGTGCATCTGGATCAGCCGATGATCGAGGGGGATGTGGCCGGCAATGAACAAAGCTGGCAGTTGAAGCGCGGCAACCGTCTGGAAGGCATCCAGTTTACCGTCGAGGAAATGGCCTGATGCGGCGGCTGCGCCTGTCCGGTCTGTGCAAGCTGGAGCTGCGCGACGGGCGCACGCTGCGCCTGTGCGACGGCGGATGGGTGCCATGGGGCGCGGAAAAGTTCGTCGCGCGCGACGCGACCTTCGGCATCATCGGGTCGATGGAGTCTTTCGAGGAAGGCGTGGGCGATGAAGTCCCCGCCTTTTCCCTGACCTTTCTGCCGGTCAGCACCGCAGCAGCGGCCGATCTGGTGGCGCCGGGCATGCAGGGATCACGGCTGCGCCTTTGGATCGCTGAACTTGATGATCTGACCGGGCAGATCATTGGCGACCCCGATCAGAAATTTGACGGTCAGCTGGATCAGGCGACGCTTGTAACGGGTCTGCGCAAGCGGGAATTGCGGCTGTCGATCGTGCCGCGCGGCGAGCGCTTCTTTGATGCGAATGACGGCAACAATCTGTCCGACACTTTCCACAAATATATCTACCCCGGCGAACGGGGCGAGGAAAATGCGGTCGACAGCGTGTCGGTCGCCTGGGGCACGGAAGCCGCGCCCGGCACCAATAGTGGCACCTTCATCATCTATGGCGGGTCCGCGACCAACGCGATCAACGCCCCGAGGTTCGACAATGTCTGACGACTTTTCTTATGAGCATTGGGGCCCCGGCGCGCTTGATCCAGTGCCGCCGGCTCAGAGAATAGACCTGGTTAGGCGCGCAGAGGCGACCCGGCTTACGCTGGCCAAATATCGCTCGCGCCCGTTCAGCTGGGCTGATCGCGCAACCTGCATCCATCTGGCGCGGCATCATCTGCGCAACATGGGCCATAAGCCGCCTTCGATCCCGGATTTCCGGTCTGCGTTGGGTGCGCAAAAGGCGCTGTTGCGGCAGGGTCATGATGATCTGCATGATTTGCTTGATAGCTTGCTACCGCGCATCGCCCCGGCTCAGATGCTGGTCGGCGATCTGGCGCTGATCGACGGCGACGGGCCGTTCGACAGCATCTGTGTCAGTGCGGGCGGCAAGCTGCTGGGCTGGCATGAGGATGACGCCAGCGGGATCAAGCCGCTGCTGGCGCTGACCGTGCCGCTGGGGGCGTGGCGTGTCTAAAACGCTGCGCACGGTGGCCGTCATTGCCGGGGCGGTCGCACTGATCGCGGCGACGGCCGGCACGGCGGCGGTGGCGCTGGCGCCGGCGGGTATGGCCGGCTCCGCCACCGTTGCAGGCGTGTCGGCCGCCACCCTGTCGACCGTGGCGACGGTCGCTTCAGTGGCTTCCACCCTTGCGACGATCGGCGCGCAGATGACGGCGAAGAAGCCGCCGGCACGCGGCACGATCAATCAGGTGGTGATTTCGCGCGAAGCTGTTTCGCCGTGCATATTGGGACGCACCTATTCGGGCGGGGTGCTGCGCCATGATGTCGGCTATGGCGCCACATTGAAAAAGGTGAAAAACCCGTATCGCGGTCAGGTGATTGTCTATTCAGTGGCCGGTCCATGTCAGGCGCTGGAAGGCATCTATATGGACTATGCGCAAATCCCTGTGACGGGCAATGCGGCGACGGGCTATTATAGCGGCTTCCTGTATCGCGATTATCGGCGCGGCCTGTGGACCGAAACGGCGCTGGTGCCGCATTTCGCCGGCATGCCGCGCTGGGGCAGCGATTATAATCTGTCGAGCAAGGCGGCGATCCTGTGGAACGGAAAGTTTGACAAGGATGGCAAGCGCTTCGCGTCCGGCTGGCCGACGTCCGGGGCCGTGTGGCAGGGGGTGATGGGCTATGATGCGCGCCTGGACAGCACGATGCCGGGAGGGTCCGGCGCACACCGCGCCGATGACGAATCGACATGGACCTATAATGAGGACCCCGGTTCGCAGGCGGCCAGTTATGTGCTGGGCCGGTTCCGCAACGGGAAGAAGGTGTTTGGCGTGGGCCTGCCCGCTGACGGGGTTATCCTGCCCGACTTCGCGACCCTGTCCAATGTCTGCGCGGCCAATGACTGGAAGGTCGGCGGTGTCATCTATGAGCCCGGCGACCGCTGGGCCAATCTGAAGCGCATTTTGGAAGCGGGCGGCGCGGAACCGCTGTGGCGCGGCGGCAGGCTGGGCCTGAAGATCAACATGCCGCGCGTCTCGATCTACACCGTCACGGCCGACGATCTGGCCGATGGCGATGTGGAAGTGACGGCGATGCAGCCATGGGCGAGCCGCAAGAATGGCATCCGCCCCAAATATAGGTCGGAAGCGCACAAATGGGAATATGTGCAGTCCGAACTGGTCAGCGTGCCGACCTATGTCGATGAGGATGGCGAGCCGAAGATAGACGAACTGCAATGGGACCTGGTGCAGGACAAGGATGCGGTGGCGCAGCACGCCGCCTACCATCTGGTCAACAGCCGGGAAATGCCGATCATCCTGCCGTGCAAGCCGCATATGCGCCATTTCGGGCCGGGCGACATGCTGACGCTGGACCTGCCCGAACATGGGATGGCGGGGCTGGACGCGGTGATCATGACGCATCGGCCCGACCCCGGCAGCATGAATGTGGTCTTCACATTGTCGACCGAAACGACGGCCAAGCATCCCTATGCGCTGGGCCAGACCGGCACCGCGCCGCCGACCCCGGCGCTGACGACGGGCGAGGACAAGGACGACATCGCCAATGAAGTGGTTCGCGGGGCCGATGGATATTCGGTAGCGCCGTCCAGCTGGGTCAAGGCGATCAGCGCGACCAATGGCGGCGTGCCTAGGGCCGGGCAGTTTCCGCTGTCGACCACCTTCTACGTCTTTCAGGGCGCGCTGGACATCAGTGAGGACCCGTTGACCGTCTATTCGATCAGCGCGGTCAACTGCGTCGCCTCGCTGGGTGGCGACAACAACCGCGTGCTGACGATCGATGCGATGTCGGCCGATGAGGCGCGGGTGGATGTGACGATCACTTATGACGGCGTGTTCATCGCCACGGCCCCGGTGCAGCTGACCAAGGTAAAGGATGGCGGCGCGGTGGGCGGGGCGAGCGACAGTAGCCTGACCGTCACCAACAGCGCCAGCTATGGCGGCGCGGATGGCGGGCCGCTGACGGTGTCGGTCGGGCCTGACGGCATGGTGACGGTCGACGTCAACCTGTCTTATCAGGCGACTAGCGGCGCGGGCAAGCTGGCCGGTAAGGTGCAGTATCGCACCACGCCGGGCAGCGGCAGCTGGGCCGATATGGCGGCGGAAACGCAGGACCCCTATGGCGCTACCGCCAGTGAGTCATCGGCCCTGACCTTCTCCGCATCGATCGCGGGGCCGGTGTCAGCGGAAAGCTGGGAGTTTCAGTTGCTGACCCGCCGCTGGAATGGGTCTGGCACGCTGGCGCCGGTGTCGGGCGCGACGACCATGACCGTGGCGTGGGCGGCATGAGCGGGCGGCCTACGCATCGGCTGAAGGCCGATGGCAGTCTGGTCTGGCCTGAAGGCTATGCGCCTGCGGACATCGAGGCGCTGCCCGCCACCTATTATGCGGCGGGCGACCTGGCGGCGATCGAGGCGGCTTTGCTGGCGAAGGTCGACCGTCAGCGGGAAAAGCTGCGCGCCACGGTGATGACGCAGGGCACGGGCCAGAGCTATGCCTATGCCCAGAAAGCGGGCGAGGTTTACGACTATCGCAATGTCGTCGGATCGCTGCTGGCCGGGATGACCGTGCCGCAGCGCACGGCACGCTTCCCCTTCGCCATGGCGGAGGCGACGGCGACCGGCGAAACGCTGGCCGCCGTCATCACCCGCTTCGAAACGGGCATGGCCGCATCGCGGGCGAAGATCGCAAAGGTGGAAGCGGCAGCGGTGGCGGGAAAGCGGGCGATCCGCGCCGCCGGCAGCACCGCCGCCAAACAGGCCGCGTTCGCGGCGATCAACTGGAACTGACGTCTCCTAAATAAGGAAAAGCGAATGACCCTTGCGGGACTCTCTCCCGCCGGTGTGCTGTTGGTGCGCGCCGGTGAGCCAATGGTGTTGCGCGTCACGCTGGCGCGGGCCGACGGCACGCCGCAGGACCTGACCGGGCGCACCTTCGCCGTCGCCTTCCGCCGGTCCCGCACCACGACGCCGTTCCTGACGGTCGCGGCCGAGCTGAGCGGCGACGCGCTGTCGATGATGGTGCCGATCACGGCGACGGAAGCGTCTCTGATCCACGGCATCGGGGCGGCCGAAGCGGTCAGCTATGACATTGTCGAACTGAGCGGCAACGCCTCTGTCAGCCGCTGGACGGCGCGCGTATCCGTCGATGTGGGCCCGGAGTTCCCGACCGACGAAGTGCCGGTGTGGATCGACCTGCCCTATAGCGAGGCGACGGTGCTGCCCAGCGCGCTTGTCGTGATCGAGCGCGGGGCGATAGGGCCGGGGACGGAAGAGCGGCTGTTGCTGATCGGCAAGATCAGCGAGGCGACGCCGGAGGCCATGGAGGCCTATTTTGTCGGGCTGGGCGAGGAAGGCGCGCGCCCCTTTGCCGAGGCGGCTGCGGCGAGCGAGGAAGTCGCCCTGGCCAAGGCGGGCGAGGCCAGCGCATCGGCGCTGGCGGCCGGGATGTCGGCCAACGCCGCCGATGGCGCAGCGGGCCGCGCCGCCGTTTCCGCCGATTTTGCCGCCACGCTGGTTGCCGGGTCGATCTATGCCAATGTGACCGCCGGCCTGGCCGAGACGACGAACGGCCAGCGGTTCACCGCTTATGGCCCCGGCCTCGCCTTTGCGACGCTGTATCTCAACAATGCCGGGGTGGCCGTCGCGGAGCGGACCTTTGCGTCGCAGGAGGCGATGGACGCCTGGCAGCAGTCGGTGCGCAAGGATGTCAACGATATTGAACTGCGGACGTCTCTGCCAAAGACAATCGCCCGTCGCGGCGGCGTCTGGCCGATCATCGAGGACAGCGACGGCAATATCCGCCTCTGGATAGATGACAGCGGCCGGATCGGGGCGTCCGAGTTTGCGGCGGGGGCCAAGCCGGAGCCGCTGACGATCCGGGGCGGCGTGACCGTGTTGGCGCGCGACGCCGATGGTCAGCCGACTGAATGGTATGACTATCGCCGCGCCATGCATCGCCGCGCCGGGGACATGCACAATCGGCCCCAGCGTGGCCCGGCTGGCGCGGTGCTGGCCGTCGTGGCGGACAATGGCATCGCGGCTTATATCGGCCCGGACGGCGCGATGATGGAGCCGGCCAGCGCCGATGCGCCGATGGCGTTTGCCGACACCGTTGACGACGGTGGCGGGCCGGTCAGGCAGGTTTTCGTTTCGACCGGATCGGCGGATATTCGACTGACCGCTGGAATGATCGACTGCGTTGGCGAGCCGAAAATTATCGCGCCGGGCATTGTCAAATATCGCAAACGGGGCGGTCGGGCGGCGACGGTTCGCTACTTCCTCGACACAATCTCGCTTGGCACCATCATGATCGTGCTGCATGGTCAGTCGCTGGCGCTGGGCACGGTGGACAGCGGCTTCCTTGCCGCGATCCGCCTGCCTTACCCGCCCGACAGCGCTATTCAGATGTTCAACGGCGGCATCCGTGCAGGGGCCAATCTGGCTGTCGCGCCTCCTGCTAATTTCACATCCCTGACGCCCGCTTTTGAGAAATATGACCCCACTCCGTCGACGCGCGGGGAAACCGGCTTGGTGGCGATGGCCGTCACTCTGCGGCGCGCTGTCAGTGCCCCTGTCATTCTGTCGGCTACCGGCCAGGGCGGCACGCCCTACGATGAACTCGGGCCGGGCACGCAAGCATGGAACAATATGCTGTACGCCATCGCGCGCGGCAAAGCCTTGTCGGGCGACCCGAATTTTTCGGTCCCGGTCCTCTACTGGAGGCAAGGCGAAAACAACGAAGCGGACAGCGCGGCGTCCTATCTGGCAAACCTGACCAGCGTCGCCGACGCCGCCCAGATCGACATTCCCGCCGCTGCTGGCGCTGGCCAGACGGTCCCGCCCCTCGTGCTGCTCCAGCAGATCAACTACTCCCGCCGGCGCGACGATACCGGGATGTATGCGATCTGCGGCCCCGGCGAAGCGGCGGCCATGGCGGCGCTGAACGATCCGCGATTCCTGATGGCGCATCCGCAATATGTCTGCGACTTCACCGGGTCGTACCATATGACGCCGGAAAGCTACGCCCTGTCTGGCAGCTATGCGGCCAAGATGCTGCGCAACTATCTGCTGGGCAGGCGGATGCGAGCGCTGCACCAGGCTCAGGTCTTGCTTGATGGGCGTTGGATGATCTCCCGCATGGCCGGCGGCACGCTGGACTATGGCGGTCGGTTGTTCGTCGATACGCGCCGCGTCACCGACCCGGGGCAGCTTGGCTACGCTTATGCAGACGACGCGATGTCGGCGGCGGTCGTTTCTGCCGAGCAGATCAGCGATACCGAATTTGCGGTGCGCCTATCCGCGACACCAACGGGCGCGAACAAGCGTCTTGGCCTCGCCCACTGGGCGCCATGGGCCACAACCATTCTTGTGACCGGGCCAACCACCGGCCTGCGGTCGCCCATCCATGACGACGACGCGGAGGGGTGCCCTGTCACCGGCCTGCCGCTGTTCAACTATCCCATTTCTCAGGCGCGGGGAGTGTCCTAAAATGTCCACTGTTCTCAACAGCTTCTATTCGCTCGCCCGCCCGTCTGGGCTGAATGTGGTCACGCTGTCCGACCTTGAGCAGCGCGCCTTTTCCGGCGGCGACATGGACTTCATGGCGGACCCGGCGGAACGGGCGGTGGAGTTTTCCTCGCTGGTGCTGCGCGATCGCGTTCGTGGCCGCTTGCTGCGCTCGCATGGCACTACGCCGCCGACGCTGACCACGCTCAACAATCGCCCGGCCATTCAGGGCTATGAGACGGCATCCGACCTCTATGCCGATTGGCAGCTGGGTCCGAGCTATACCATCTTTTCCGCCTTCGAAACGGGGCCGACGATCGGGACCAACGACGCGGTGGTCAGTTCGTTCGATCAGGCGCAGACGAACCGCATGTATGTCGGCCCGCGTAACGGCGACCGCTTTGGCCTCGTGCAGGGCATCTACACCATTTCGACGGCGGCCGGCACGATCCTGCCCAACACCAAATATGTCACATGGACCGCATTCAATGCGGACAATGTGCCGGTCAGCGGCGCGAATACGGTGGAAATCGGCCTCAACTCGCCCGCGATGCTGGCGACCGGGCGCGCTTCCTCTTTGCATGACGGGCAGACGCGAATGGCCTTCTTCGGCGGCACTTCGGATCGTGGCGGGGCGCACAAGTTCGCGCCGATCGTGGTCAGCAACCGCTACCTTGGCGGGGATGCCAACATGCTTCGGCGCACCGCGATCATGGCCATGCTGGCTGAAATGGTCGGCGTGACACTGACCGTCTGACCGGAGCGCAGGCCATGCCCTTCTCCGACCCGGCGACCGCCGCGCAGGTCAAGATCATGGCCGAACAGGCGGCGCACATGGCGCTGGCCGAATATGCGCCGCAAATTGGGCAGATCGAACGCGCGCTGGCCCGGCTGCAAGGAACCATCCCGGAAGAAGGAAGCGCGGCTATCAGCCCGACATTGAAGTGGATCGGCGCAATTGCCGGGACCGTCACCGGCGGCCTGATCATGGCGGCGCTGCTGTGGGTCGCGTCATCCGTGACCGACATGCAGCAGACGTTGGCGCGGATCGATGAGCGACAGAAAGCCCAGACCGAAGCGCAGGACGGCCGATTTGCCGATTACGACCGCCGTATCACGCGGCTTGAGCGCTATCACCAGAAGGACAGTGAGCAATGAACCATACCGACCTGCAAAGGCGGCTAGCCGTTCTGGGCCATTATGACGGCGCGATCGACGGTTTGTTCGGCCCGAAAAGCAAGAGCGCCGTCATTGCCGCACTGACCAGCGGCCCGGACTATCCGGTGACTTCGCTGGACATCGAGCACGCGGCTGATCGGCTTGGCGTTCATCCGGCGAAAATCTGGGCCGTCTATGAGGTCGAAAGCAGCGGTTCCGCCTTCATCGACGGGCGGCCCGCGATCCTGTTCGAACCGCACCGGTTCAGCAAGGCGACCAGCCATCGCTATGACAAGAGCCATCCGCACCTGTCGTCGCGTTTCTGGAACAAGGCGCTTTATCCGCGCGGGCAGGCTTCCCGCTATCGGCAGCTGGTGGATGCCGTCGCGCTGGACGTTGACGCCGGCTTCGCGTCGGCCAGCTATGGTGGTTTCCAGATATTAGGCGAGAATTTCGCGGTCTGCGGTGCGGCTGATCCGTGGTCCTTTGCCTGGCGACAGGCGCAGACGGAAGGTGATCAACTGGAAGCCTTCGCCCTGTTCGTGGAGGGGCGCGGCCTGAAAGGGGCGCTTCAGCGGGGTGATTGGGCGGGCTTTGCCAAGGGCTATAACGGCACCGCCTATCGGGCGAACAAATATGACGCGCGGCTGGCGGACGCCTATGCGCGGCGGAAGGTGGCGGCATGACCAACCGTCATAACGTCATCGCCTATCTGGCGACGCTGGGCGCGATCGTCGTCATGACGATCGTAGCCGCCATCATCTGCGTCGTGGTCGAGCCGGACACCCATCTGGCGCAGATCGTGGCCGCGCTGGGCTTTATCGGGGCGGCCGTCACCGGCCTGATCGGCGTCATCGGCACCTTCAAGGCTCGGGACAATGTCGAAGCGGTCAGCGAGCAACTGATTGCCAAAATCCCGCCAACGGCTCCCCCGGAGGAAAAGTCATGATCAAAGGTCTGTTGATCGGCGTCTCCATCTCCGCCCTGATGTGGTTCGCCGGGGCAGCGGCCATTTTTGTGTGGTTCGCCCGATGATCCGGCTGGCCGTCCTCCTCCTCCCCATCGCCCTGACCGGCTGCGCACATCAACTCGTCACCTGCCCCAATGCGCGGGCGGCGGCGCTGGTGGCGACGCAGGCAGTGGCGCGCATCTGTCCCTTCACACTGGAGAATTGACCCATGGCCATTACTCAAGTCACCTGCGGCCCCGTCAACGCCCGCACCAGTAGCGGCGCAACCATGCCGGTCGAGCCGTCGCAGCCGGCAAAGAAGGAAAAGCTGGTGCCCGGCGCTTCCAATCAGGTCAGCACGATCACCGCCAACGCGGGTGATTTCTGGCACGTCACGACGGATACGGCGATTTGGGTCAAGTTCGGCGCGACCCCTGTCGCCACCGATGGCGACACGCATTTCCTTCCGGCTGGCAGCACCCGCAGCTTTGCGGCGACCGGCTCGAATGAAAAGATCGCGGTGCTGGCGGCATGAGGGTGTTCGGCTTTGGCTTTGGGGTGGCCATGGCGGCGATGCTGGCCGCCGGCGGGACGCCCGCGCCGTCTCCGGTCTATGACGCCCTGTCGGACGCGACGCCTTTTTCCACATTCCTTGGCGTCCGTAACGGCGACCAGTACCAGCGGGCCATTCAAGGGCCGACGCTGTCAAACCTGTTCGGCAACGGCAACAACGCGGGCACGGCGGGCGGCCAGATCCCCGGCGCCATCGCCATCCGGGTTCGTTTCCAGCCCGGCGGCATTATCGTCAACAGCGCGTCCGCCAGCAACACGCAGGGCATCCCCATCCTTGGCTCTGGGGGCACCACGGCCAGCCGTAGTTGCACCCTCTATTGGGTTCCCGCCGGCGCGTCGCAGGCGGGTTTTGCCGGCCGCTTCATCTGGTACAATCGCGATCGTGGCGGGGTCTATAGCGGCGACCGCGATCCGACCACCGGCGCGGCCGGTTCGTCCGCCAGCACGCGCGGGCTTCGGTCTGCGATCGTCACGCCCGACGACACAGGCGTCATTTGCGGCACGGTGATCCTGTCGCTGGATGGCGCTGGGCAGTTTCAGGTTCGATTCGTGCGGAACGACGGCACCTTGCAGGCAGGTGACACCTTCACGCCGGCTGGTTTCATGGGCAACGCGACGCCGGCCAACTCCATGGTATTCGGTTCCTATTTCGGCGCGACGGCGGCCTATGGCCAGTATTTCCCCGGCACTCTGGCTGATTTCCTCCAGTTGGACGGCAGCGGCGGGACCGACGCAGAGTGGCAGGACTTCGCGCGCGGCGGCGACCCGGCAACGATCTGGGGCGCATCGCTGGCGGCGCATTACCGGCTGGGCGGGCCGACCGATCTGGCCAAGACGGCGGGCAGCCGCGCCTATGCTGCGGCAACCCTGATCGGCACTGGCCATATTCGTGGCACAGAATTGCGCCCGGTGCGCAGCGGCGCAAACGGCATCCATGCATGGCCGCTCTGGCGGCGCTATACCCATGCCCTGCCGCCCGCCGCCGTGCGCAGCGCAACCAGCGCGGCCGACCTGATCAACAAGACGGGTGATGTGGTGCGCCAGGTGCTGATCGTCGGGGCCGCCACCCATGTCGAAGCGCGCGCCGTGCGCGAAAGTGACGATCGGGTGATGGTCGACTGGACGCAGATCAGCGCGGCACCCTTTACCGGCTTGCAGACGCTGACCCTGCCCAACGTGCCGACCGGCACCTATCGCTGGCTCTTCCGCCGCGCCGACGATCGCACGGTGATTTCGATCAGTCGCGACTATGAACGCATCGGCCCGGTCATGGCCATCATCGGGCAGTCGCAGGCGCAGATCGCGTTTTTCGATGCAACGTCCGTCACCCTCGATCCGCCGACGAGCGGGCTGGTCAGCTTCTGCGCCATGCGCGGGGCTGGTGCGCGCTACACGCCGATCGATGGCGGGGCCATCGGGACGCGGAATGTGGTGTCCGATGGGATGGTCGCCTTTGCCCAGCTCTGGGAAGTCATCGGCGCGGGCGTCCCGATCGAGTTGGTCGGCCTGTTCCAGAATGGCAGCGCGACGCACAATTTCATGTATCGCGACGTGTCGAACGGCTTCGATCTATGGGGTGACAGTGTCACGCCGACGAGCGGCATGGTGACGGGCACCATGGCCGCCAAGCGCAACCGGATCACCGGCTTCCTCCTCGATTGGTCCACCAGCGACACGTCAACGGCGGCAGCGGGCGGCACGGCGCTGACCTTCGCGACCGCTTACGGCTCGCGGACGCCTGTCGAGCGACCATGGGTCGAACGGGTGGCCGAACTGTTCGCGGGCGTGCCCAAGTCGACGGCGGACAGCACGGAGCGGGCCGAGCGGCAGAACTTCCAAAAATTGGGCCTCGTCAATCGACCATGGGTGGTGACGATCCCGGTCGGCCGCCATCGCGACATCAGCGCGAATCCGGCGGGCAGCGGGTCCGGCTATGAGACGTTCCGAAAAATTCAGCACGATTGGGCACTCAGTGGCGTCGGGCTGGACGCCGGCATTGATGCGACGCTGGGCGCCTACCGGCTCGACTTCCTCCTGGGGCCGTCTGATAGCGCGCATCAGGACCGCACCGACCCACGCGGCAATATCCGTTTCTGCCAGCGCTGGGCGCATGCGCTGGCCCGCGCCTGCCATATCGAGGCATATGATCCGACACCTGCCTTTGCGAGCGCCACCCGCAGCGGCGCGGTCATTACCCTGCCCGCAACGATGAAAAATGGCGGGGCACTGATGACCGGCGTGAATGGTGCGACCCCGGCAGAGTTCGAAGTGAGCGAAGACGGCGGCAGCAGTTGGAGCAAGATGGGTGGTGCCATCGCCTTCACCCCGGCGCTCAGCGGCAACAGCATCACACTGACCCGATCGTCCGGCAATTGGGCGCCGAACACGCGCATCCGCTATCTGGCCAACTGGCCCGCCGCTGTGGGCAATGGCCAGATCGCGGCGGAAACGATCCTCACTAATGGGATGCTCTATGAGAGCTATGCCAATGCGGAAATGCCGCTAGCGGGGGCCGTGCAGGGCATTCCGCTGCTCCCGGCATTTGCGGCAACGCCATTAGTCGCCACATGACGCCCAACCGAAGAAAGTTGATCCCGACGCACAGGATGTGGTCGCGTCCAAACGCGCCGGGATCAGAGATAAATTAGCTTTAAGCGCCAACGAGTCAACGGTAGTGCAGGAAGGATGCAAGCATCAACTTGCCTGCAAATTCTCTTCGAGCCAGCCCTTGGCGAAACGAGTGGGCTGCTGAAAACTGCCCTTCAATGTAGTTTCGAGAATGAAGATAGCATCCGATTCATGAATTGCTCCCGCCTTCTTCAACCCCTCCAGAACCTGCGTCGCCGATTTATTGCTTTTTATGATCCAGTGAGAAGGCATCGGCATGCACCATTCGGCGCTTTTGCGCAGTTCTTCCTCGATTTTTAGTTCATCTTTCAAATCGTGACTGCCGCGTATTTCATAAGTGACGACGTACCATGACATATAGTTCCTCCGTAGCGCCTGCGTCACAGGCTGATCGGCTGCGAATCATCGGTCAGCAAGTTATTCCCTGCCGCGTAGCCGGGTGTCATGCCAAGAAAGATATGAAATGAACGGGCGACCCCGGCGCCATCGTTGGGGGGGGAGCGCCGGGGCCGATCGAAGGAAACCTCACATTTAGGGATCTGTGAAGCACGTTAACTTCTCGCGCATAATTATTGACGAAAGGTTAAAGGCATGGGGCCGGACCTTAGGGGTTGAGCATCTCACCCGAACCAGCCCTAGCTGGTTGATCGAATATCGACCGCAAAAATGCCCCGCGGTCTAAGGGAAGATGTCGCGGGGCAAGGTTTCGCAAGAGCCGAGGTCTTGGGGCTCAGGCGGCTAGACGCTCCAGAGGGCGGCGGGTTCCAACAAAAAAAGCCCTACTGTGAAGTAGGGCTAAGTTGTCGCTCAAGGGCCAGGGGATGCTACCGGCCCAGACTTCATACGCGGTCAGTCCCCCTTGGTTCCGATCAGGACTGACGGTCGCATGCCGGGTCCACAATGTTAGCGGGATCACGCAGATCTCTGGCCACATCCACAACGGATGAATGGGGAAGCAAGACGTTTTGCGACACGCCTCGCAACACTATCTCGATATGGCTGTGTCCCGCCCTGACCAGTACAATATCATCGGTATTCACGATCGCCTGCCCCGCAGGCAGGGCGTCCAAGATCACTAGCGGCATTCGTTCTCTTTCACTGACGGCCCATGTCCGGGCGCGGCGGTAGTGCATAAGCTGATCGACGCGCGCGGCAATAGCCTGGACGCCATCATGCCGGTTCACAGCATGTACTAATTCACTTCGCTCGGATCGACGGGTCTATCCATTAGCAGTTGCTGCACCCGGTCAGCGACCGCGAGCCATATCTTCACGCCCTCGTCGTCACCGACATCTGTCAGGCAGCGAACCCGATCCGCGAGGAACTCGCCAACGTCCTCCCTTTCGGAGGCGATGACCTTTCCCGCAACGGCCCAAAGCTCCCAATCGGTCATCACTGGCTCTAAGCGCTCAGCCACTCGATTTCAGCATCATCCAGCGCTTCGAATGTGTCACCCTCGGCACCCGCGTCATGAAGGCGCTTCCTCAGATCGTCCGGCGTGAGGGACTTCTGAAACTTCGGATCGCCCTTGGCCTGCTTCGCCAGCGTGCCGATCCAGTCATGGCGGCCGGCCTGCTTTAGCAGCCAGGCGCCGAATGGTTCGCCCTGTTCATTCGTCTGCATAGTGACCTCAGATTCGCGGGAAGAGTGACGCGATCATATGGTATCGGCGCCGCCTGTTCGATTCCCATATTGGGAAACCGAACGGGCAAAAATAATCGCCATGGTATAATCCATGGTATTGCGCCAAAAAGGCGAAAATTTATCTATCTAATATAGTAACTTAGTCGCTTGCTTTGACTGGCTCCCGCTCCGCCACATTTCAACACGCGTCAGCGCCTGCCATCCGATGGACCGCCACATAGGGCACGCTTGATGTGTCGCACAGGGGCCAGGCGTGTGGCCCGGAAAGTCACGGCGACGCATCAGTTAATGAAATAGAAATTTCATATTATCCCGATCCATGGAATTTTCCTTTCATCAAAAACATCAAATTCCCGAAATTTGAGAAGAGATTGCCGTCGTGCCATGTCATAATCCTGCCATGGCACATGACGCAAAGCGCCCCGATCACGCCGCCCCGGACTGGACCGTTCCGCAGGAATGGGACCATTACACCGCGGCCGATCATGCCATGTGGGACAAGCTGTTTGATCGGCAGGCGCGGTTGCTTCCGGGACGGGTGGCGCCCGAATTTCTGGCGGGACTGGATGTGCTGCGCATGGATCAACCGGGCGTCCCTCGCTTTGACGCTCTGTCCGAGCGGCTGATGAAGCTGACCGGATGGCGGGTCGTCGCCGTCCCCGGATTGATCCCGGACGACGTTTTCTTCGATCACCTCGCCAACCGCCGCTTCGTGTGCGGCAACTTCATTCGAACGCCCGACCAGATCGACTATTTGCAGGAACCCGACGTGTTCCATGACGTGTTCGGCCATGTCCCCCTGCTGGCCCATCCGGTGTTCGCCGACTATATGCAGGCCTATGGTCAGGGCGGACAGCGCGCCGGGGCGCTGGGCGCGATCGAGCGGCTGGCGCGTCTGTACTGGTACACCGTCGAGTTTGGGCTGATCCGCCACAACGAAGGGCTGCGCATATTTGGCGCGGGCATCGTATCATCGCATGGCGAATCGCTTTTTGCGCTGGATGACCCGTCGCCCAACCGGATCGGTTTTGATCTGAAGCGCGTGATGCGCACCGGCTATCGCATCGACGATTATCAGCAGACCTATTTCGTGATCGACAGTTTCGAGGATCTGCTGCGCCAGACGCTCGACACCGATCTGGCGCCGCTTTACGCCGATGTGGAAGCAGAAGCGGACATAGGGATCGCATCCGTGCTGCCGGAAGATCATGTCTTCACCCACGGCACCCAAGCCTATGCGCGGGCGCAGGCCGGCGGACAATGACCCATCTCCACGGAAGCAGGCGCGCCGGATGCAGCACGCAATTGCATCCATGCGTGCCTTTTCGCAAATGGATATGCTACCCACGGTGCGATGACCGTGCCGCCCTCCCCCGTTTCTTCCACCGACGAACGCTCAGGCCGCCGCCGCCAGATATTGGAAATCGCGGCGCAACTCTTTGCCCGCAAAGGGTATCGCGGCACGTCGATGCGGGACATTGGCGAGCAGGCAGGGGTGCTGGGCGGATCGCTCTATCATCACATCAAGTCGAAGGATGCGCTGTTCATCGAACTGCATGACAGCGCGCTCGACGCGGCGGAGGCGCGGATCGCGCAGGCCGTGGCGGCGCAGCAGGAGCCATGGGCGCGGCTGGAGGCCGCCTGCACGACGCTGCTCGACATCCAGCTGGCCCCCGATTCGCTAACGACGCCGATGATGAATGATTTTCGCGCAGTGCCCGACGCGATGCGAATCCAATTGATCGCAAGGCGCGACAGGTTCGAGGATCTGTTCCGCGGGCTAATCGCGCAATTGCCGCTGCCCGCGCATATCGATCCGTCCATCTACCGCAACCTGCTGCTGTCGCAGCTCAATTCGGCAGCGGACTGGTATCGGCCGGGCCGGCTCACCCGCGCACAGATCGCAGCCCAGATCGTCGCCATCTTCCGCCACGACTGACCGTCCGGCAGCAGGTCTCCGCTCAGGTCCGGCAATATTCCTCACGCTGGTCAAATTCGACCAGCGAAATGCGGTTCCGGCCTTCCTGCTTGCTGATATAGAGTTGACGGTCCGCTTCCGAAATCCACTTTTCCGCCAACATGTTCGGCTGGCAACGCGCGCTGGCTACGCCGATGCTGACGGTGATGAACGGACTGACCTGCGATCGTTCGTGCGGGATGTTGAGCGACTGGATCTGCAACCGGATTTCCTGCGCCACCAGTTCCGCCCCCTGCGGATCGGTGCCCGGCAATATGCAGGCAAATTCCTCACCACCATAGCGGGCCGGAAGATCGGTCGCGCGCTTGACCGCACGGATCAGGGCAGAGGCCACCATCATGATGCAGCGGTCCCCCGCCGGATGGCCATAGGTGTCGTTGAACTGCTTGAAGAAATCAATGTCCAGCATGATGACCGACAACCAATCCTCGGTCCGGGCTAGCCGCGCCGCTTCCGTCTGCAACGACCGTTCCAGATGACGGCGGTTGCTCAAACCCGTCAGCGCATCGGTGACGGCCAGCATCGCCAGCTGATCGCGCAACCGCTTGAGTTCGACATGATTGCCGACGCGGGCGCGCAATATGGCGGGCTGGATCGGCTTGGTGACATAATCGATCGCGCCCAGCGACAGCCCCCGCATCTCATCCTCCGTGTCGCCCAGACCCGTGGTGAAGATGACGGGGATGTCCGCCAATAACGTATCGGCCTTGAGCTGGCGGCAGACTTCGAACCCGTCAATGCCCGGCATCAGCACGTCGAGCAGCACCAGATCGGGCTGGGCGGCGCGCGCCGTGTCCAGCGCCTGCTGGCCCGACGTGGCGAAGCAGACCTCATAGTCGTCCTCCAACACCGCATTCATGATTTCGATGTTGGAGATTTCATCATCGACGATCAGAATTGTCGCCTTGTTCATGACAGCACCCCCGTCCGTCGATCAGGCTTGGCATGTTCGACATCGGCCAACGCCTCCGCGTCGATCAGCGCCAACGCCGATTCATAGTCCAGCTTTTCCAACGCCTGATGGACGGGATGGCCCGCCCGCGCCTCTTCCGTCAGGCCGAGCGCATCGGCAAAACGGCGGAAGCCGGCGCGCGCGCCCAGGCTGCGCCGGAAGACGAGATCGCGCAGTTCGGTCCGCGCCGCTGCAATGCTGTCGCCATCCGCCGGCGTCAGCGCGATCGGAGACGCCCCCTGGCGGCTGGCGCCCAGGCTTCTGGCCGCCGCAATGGCGGGCGCGATGGCGCGATCCAGCGCAGGCAGGCTCGCCCGCGCCTGAACAGCATCGCCAGCCGCCAGCATCCGTTCGATACCGGCCGCCATAGCCTGCACATCGGGCAGTTCCAGGGAACCGGCCACGCCCTTCAGGCTGTGCGCCAGCCGGCGGGCATCGGGCAGCATCCCAGTGGCGATCAGGACGCGCAACTCCCCTGCCACATCGGCATAAGTGTCTCCGAAGGTGATGATCAGCTTGTGCAGCAAGGTGGCCTTGCCATTGACCCGCAGCAGCGCGGCGCGCAGGTCGAAGGGCGGCAGGCTGTCGGGCAATAGGGCTGTCGGCGCCTTTTCCACGATGGCGGGCGCAGGCGCAGCCGGCGCGGGCACCGACTTTAGCCACTGGTTGAGCGTCCGCAACAGTCCGGCCGGATCGACCGGCTTGGCGATATGATCGTTCATACCTGCCGACAGGCAGCGCTGCTTTTCCTCTTCATAGGCATGGGCCGTCATGGCGATGATCGGCAGACGATCGGCAGGCCAGCTTTCCCGAATGATCCGGGTGGCGGTGACGCCATCCATTTCGGGCATCTGTACATCCATCAGCACCGCAGCATAAGTGCCGCCGCGCTCCTGCACCTTGTCGCAGGCGATACGGCCATTTTCGGCGCAATCGACCAGCAAGCCGGCATCGGCGAGCAATTCGGTGGCGATTTCCCGGTTGATCTCATTATCCTCGACCAGCAGCACCTGAAGCCCGCGCAGATGTTCGGCCACCATCGGCAGCGCATCGACCGGCGACACGACCGTCACCGGCACGACGTCAGGCTGGGTGAATATGTCGATGATGGTGTCGAGCAGGGTCTTGGGCACCACCGGCTTTGTGAGGAAGGCGGCAACGTCGCCATCCTGAATGCCCTTGACGAAGTCGTCGGCGCCATAGGCGGTGACGATCAAGGTCTTGGGTCGCGCCACGCGATATTGAGTCTCGCGCATTTCCTCGACCACCTGCATGCCGTCCATGCCGGGCATCTTCCAGTCGAGCAGGACCAGATCATAGGGCTTCCCGCCCTGATCCGCATCGTCGATCGCGGCCAGCGCCTCATGCCCCGACGCGACAAGATCCACCGCCATGCCCCAACCGGCGAAGACGTCATGCATGATCTGGCGCGAGGCGGTATTGTCGTCCGCGGCCAGAACCCGAAGCCGGCGCACATGTTCGGGCAGCGGCGTTTCCAGCGCCACCATGTCATCCTCACGCGCCATTCGCATCTGGCAGGTGAAGGTGCTGCCATGGCCCGGCTGGCTGTCGACGCGGATGTTGCCGCCCATCTGCTCGACAATCTGGCGACAGATGGCAAGGCCAAGGCCGGTGCCGCCGAAGCGGCGCGTGGTCGAACTGTCGGCCTGGGTGAAGGAATGGAACAGCGAATGTTGCTGCTCCGCCGTCATGCCGATGCCGGTGTCGCGCACCGACAGTTCCAGCGTCACCTGGCCATCCTGTTCCGCCGCAAGGATCAGCTTGATGGTGACGGTCCCTTCTTCCGAGAATTTGACAGCGTTGCTCAGCAGGTTGAGGACAACCTGACAAAAGCGCATCTCATCACCCACCAGTCGTTCCGGCACATCGGCATCGACCTGCGAAACCAGTTTGACCTGCTTCATTTCGGCATTGTCGGCGACCAGATGAACCTGATTTTCGATTGCGCGCCGCAGGTTGAACGGATTGGATTCCAGCGTCAGCTTGCCTGCCTCATTCTTCGAAAAGTCGAGAATGTCGTTGATCAGCCGCAGCAGAGACACGCCAGCATGATTGATCTTGCTGACATAATCCATCTGCTTGGGTTCAAGGTCGGTCCGCATCACCAGATGGCAGAAGCCCAATATGGCGTTCATGGGGGTGCGGATTTCATGGCTCATATTGGCCAGGAACAGGCTCTTGGCGCGGTTGGCCTCCTCCGCCTCGCAGGTGCGCGCCTCCAACGCCTCATTCTTCGCCAATATCTCTTCGCCCATGCGCTGGTTGCGGCCGAAGCTCTCGACCAGCTTGTCGCTGAGCCACACCAGCACGGTCGTCTGGAAGGCGACGATGCCGGCGTGCAGCAGCACTCGTTCCAGGTTGCCCTGTCCGGGGAACACCGCATAGGGCAGCAGATAGAGCAGCAGCAGATGATGCAGCGCCGTTGCCGTCGCCGCCGCCAGGATGGCGCGCTTATCGCACCAGGCGATGGTCAGCGCCAGCATGGCGAAGAAATACATGTGCATGTCCATCTGCCAGGGATGGCCGCGCATGAGGAAGAGAAGCATGGCCGGTTCGCCCATCAGGGCGATCGCCGACAGATAGCGCGTCGCAGGCGCGATCCCCTGCCGCCACCACATCAGATGATAGGCAGCCGCAAGAACGCCCCCCGCCAAAGCCGCTGCGACAGGCGAATGCCCCGCCAGCAGCGCCACGGTCGCGAGCAATGGCACATGCGCCCAGAAAAGGGGCACGAGGAACCGGCCGAAATGATAGCGCAGCGTATCCAGTTCGATGGTCATAGGCTCTGTTCCTGCTGGGAAGAGTCGAAGCACCCGCCGCGCGAAGGCGCAGCGACTGCCAGCCAGGCGCCTGCCTTGCGCAGCGCGGCCGGAAAGTCGGGCCGGGTCGATCCGGCGATGACGATGTTGGAAAAACGCCCCTTCTGCACCAGACGGCCATCGGCAG
This sequence comes from Sphingobium rhizovicinum, assembly GCF_042647625.1. Taxonomy (NCBI): domain Bacteria; kingdom Pseudomonadati; phylum Pseudomonadota; class Alphaproteobacteria; order Sphingomonadales; family Sphingobiaceae; genus Sphingobium; species Sphingobium rhizovicinum. The sequence continues at coordinate 3,167,775 of NZ_JBHRVU010000004.1, forward strand.
CGCTGACGAGATTGATCGTATTCGCCAAGGTCGAACCCGGCGCGGCGATGACGAGATACCAGCCCGACTGCCGCCCATCCAGAAGCGAGGCCGCCCCAAGACCGCACAGTCCGACGCCAAGAAGGAGCAAAGCCGGGATGCAGGCGGTCCACGCGGCCTTGCGCCCCTGTCGCATGACAGATGGCCCAATCCCCGTTTCCTCCACAAAGGAGGAAACGACCTTAATATCCGTTTCAGCCCTTTCCCGTCTCATACCGGCATTGTGCCGGATGGAGAGTTTTATATTGGTTAATCATAACAACTATTCAGAAAGCGCTGCATTATCCGCCCAGGCAATTGCCAATCACCCAGTCATGAAGCGCTAAAAGGTAGAACTACTGGCGATTTTTCGTAATCTTATCCGATGATTTTACGTAATTTGCAGACACTCACTCTATGCTGCAACTGTTCAATCCGAGCGATTGCTCAGAGGCCGTTTGGAAAATGCGCGAAAGAGCGCATTTTCGTTGCCGCACCAGAGGCGCATTTCCAAACAGGCGCTCGCATCAGTCCAGTAGAGTTTCCAGCCCCGGCGCAACGGTATGGCCTGCGCGCGTGAGTTGCTCCAGCGTGGCGCGCGCCATGGCGCGATAGGGCGACAACAGCGACGGGCAGTCAATCGTCATCGCCGCCAGATGGTCGCGGATCGTCGCCTCATCCCCGCGCAACAACGGCCCAGAAAGAGCGGCGAAACCCCGATCCAGACTGTTTTCCAGCGCTGCCCGAACCAGCGGCGCCAGCAAGGCCTGGGGTTCGGCGATCCCCGCCGCCCGCAAGGCATCATTCGATCCGGCCAGCAAGGTCACCAAATGGTTGGCCGCATGGCACAGGGCCGCGTGATAGAGCGCGCGCTGCGCCTCCTCCACCTGTTCGGCGACCCCGCCCAACACATCGACCAGCCGTTCGGCCGCACCCGTCGCCTGCGGCCCATCGCCGGTGATGACGAAGCACGCGCCGGCCATACGCGCGACCTCCTGTTCCGGATCGCCAGTGAAGGTCATGGCCGGATGCACCGCCGCCGTCAGCATGCCGCCGTCCCGTAGCGGCGCGAGAATGGCTGCGCCGCTGCGACCGCTCATGTGGCAGACGAATATGCCCTTCTGCACCGGCCGATCCGGGGCCAGCGCCGTCACCACATCAGTCAGGGCATCATCTGATACGGCGATCAGGACAAGGTCGCATGCCATAGCAAGCATGGAGAGGCTTTCCACGGTCCGGCCATCCATTTCGTCCGCAACAGCGCGCATATGGCTGGCGTTGCGCCCCCATAGCATCACGGGGGCAGTGGAATGACGCCGCAAGGCCAGCGCCATCGCGCGGGCCACCCGCCCGGTCCCGACGATTCCGATCTGGCGATAGGCAGGCTGGTGTCGCATCGCCGTTGCTTAGCCGCTGCCGCCACGCGGCGGCAAGGTTGAGCGAAACCGATCGGTTGGCGAGCGATGTTCAACGCTTTGACAATACGCATAGGACGCCGTGCGATCCGCGTTGGAAATGCCCGCCTGCCCATATCATGCCTCTCGCCCACAGACATATTCGGGGAACATCATGCGGGATTATCGGGCGCGGACCATCGGACGGAGTTTCATCATAACCTTGCTAGGGGGCGGCGCGCTGATCGCCTTGCCCGCCGTGGCGCAAACGACACCCGCCGCGCCGGATGCCGCCGACGCCAGCGTGGCGAGCATCGTCGTCACCGCCCGCTACCGCAAGGAAGACGCACAGAAGGTGCCGATCGCAATCAGCGCCATCAGCGGCGACACGATTGCCGCGCAGGGGGCGTTCAACCTGAAGCAAAGCGTGCAACAACTTCCCAGTCTGAACATTCAGGGGTTCAGCGGCCGTAACCAGACCATCACCATTCGCGGCATCGGCACCAATTCGGGCGGCACCAACGACGGGCTGGAACAGGGTGTGGGCCTTTATGTCGACGGCGTCTATCGGCCGCGCACCGGATCGGTCATCACCGACCTGATCGATGTGGACAGCATCCAGTTGCTGCGCGGACCGCAAGGCACATTGTTCGGCAAGAACACGGTCGCCGGCGCGATCGACATCAAGACGCGCGCGCCCAGCTTCACCAACGAAGCGAAAGCGGAGGCGACCTATGGCAATTATGACTATTTCCGCGGCTATGTGAGCCTGAACGCGGCGCTGAACGATGAACTGGCGTTCCGCGTCTCCTATCTGCGCACGTCCCGAGGCGGCCTGATCCGCAATAGCGTCTATGACGAGGATTGGGATAATCTGAACAATCATTCGGCGCGCTTCGACCTGCTGTACAAGCCGACCGACACTTTCCGCCTGCGCTTCATCGCCGATTATTCGATCCAGAAGGGCGATGTGGGTTTCCAGAGCATTGCCGCGGTGCTGCCAACCACGCTGAGCAACGGGACGCAGGTGCGGGGCTTCTATCGCCGGGCGGCCGATGTCGGCTACACGCCGGTCAGCGTCAATGCGTTCGACCGGCGGGTGGACCTGGACAGCAGCCAATATGATGAAATGCCCAGCTACGGCTTTCAGGCGCAGGCCGACCTGGACCTGAGCGGCGTGACGCTGACCTCCATCACCGCCTACCGCAACTGGAAGTGGATCCCCAATTATGACGGGGACCAGATCGGCGCACAGATTTCCACGCTGGGCGTGGTGGAGACCGACCAGCAGCAATTCAGCCAGGAATTCCGCGTTGCCTCTACCGGCGAACGGACGATCGACTATAGCGCCGGCCTCTATTTCTTCTGGCAGGAGGCAGATGACGTGCAACGCAGCGTCTATGGCCGTGATGCCGTCGCCTGGCTGCGCACCGCCAACACGCCGACCGCGACCGTATCGCCGTTGCCCTCGGCGATTCTGGACGGTCTGGAAGCCTATGCCCATGTCGTGCCGGCGACGCACAGCTATGCCGCCTATGGGCAGGCGACCTGGAACATATCGCCGCGGTTTCGCCTGACGGGCGGGCTGCGCTACACCTATGAGCACAAGACCGGCCTCTATGACGCGGACGCGCGCGGCGACGTAGCGCCGATCAGCAGTCTGCCGGTCGAATATCAGGCGACTGCCATCGCCCTGCGCGCCGCCTATGCGCCGGTCGCCAGCTATTATGCGAAGAGGAACAGCGACAATATTTCCGGCACGCTGATCGCCGCCTATGACCTGTCGGACAATGCCCATGCTTATTACAGCTATTCGCGGGGCTATAAATCGCCGGGCATCAATCTGGTGCGCCAGACTCTGGGCGTCGACATCTTTGTGAAGCCGGAAAAGGTCGATGCGTTCGAACTGGGGCTGAAGACCCGCTTTGCCGGGGGTGCGGTGGAACTGAACGGCGCGCTGTTCTGGACGCAAGACAAGAATTATCAGGCCAATTATGCCAACACCTCAGTCAGTCCGGCGGCCTATTATATCGCCAATGTCGGCACGCTGCGGTCGCGCGGGGTGGAACTGGACGCCCGCTTCGCCCCGGTCGAAGGGCTGAGCGCGACTTTCGCGGCAACCTATAATGATGCCAAATATACCAGCTACGCCAATGCGGTGCCGGACTATCTGAACAGCGACAAGACGTCGGTCGACCTGTCCGGGCGACAGGCTTCGGGCGCCCCCAAATGGTCGCTTGGCGGAACGATCGATTACACGCATCAGGCCGGCGGGGACCGCGACCTCTACATCGGTGCGGATGGCAGCTATCGGTCGAGCTATTACGCCACGGTCAATCTGGACCCTTATTCACGCATACCGGGCTATGCGCTGTTCGGCGCCCATGCGGGCATCCGCCAGAGCGAAGGCAAATGGGATGTGTCGGTCTGGGTCCGCAACCTGTTCAACAAGGATTATTACAACACGATCAGCGTCAATTCGACCTATGGCGTGGCGCTCGCTTCGATCGGCGAACCGCGCCTTTATGGCCTGACGCTCAAAGGTCGGATCTGAAAGTCATTTCAGGAAAAGAGGGAAGGCCGATATTGCTCCAGCCATGATGGCGAGCGGGCCTTCCATCCGGCCCAAAAGCCGGAGGGATATGCTGGCGCGCGGCAAAGCCGCTGCGCCAGCATAGGTCGATCAGCCGTTCAGCTTGTCCTTGACCGCCTTGGCGGGGGTGAAGCTCAGCTTCTTCGACGCAGCGATCTGGATGGTAGCGCCGGTGGCAGGGTTGCGGCCTTCACGAGCGGCGCTTTCCTTGACCTTGAACTTGCCGAAGCCGTTCAGCGACACTTCCTCGCCCTTGGCGGCCGCGTCCGCGATCGCCGCGAACAGACCGTCCACGATCTTCTTCGCGTCGGCCTTCGAAAGGCCGCTGGCGCCGGCGACGGTCTCGGCGAGGTCAGCATTGTTCATGTGAGGGGGTCCTTTCCCTTGGTAGTTGAACTGCGGACTTAGCCATTCCGACCTGTCTGGTCCATCCGCCTTTGCACGACTTATGCCCTATTTACGGGAATATCCCGCAGTTATTGCACGGCAGGACGTCGATGATCCGGCCCATACGCCTGATGGCGGCGCGCGGTTCCATGCCATGGAACGACTTTTGCCCGCTGAAGCAGGATATGAATGACAGCCAGACCGTAACAGTCAGGGCAACCTGGATAAAATCAGAGATCTTGCTTCGCTATTAAAGAGCGCCTGAGCGCATCCGATTTCGATGAACCTGTCACCGAAATGGTGACCCCTACGGGAATCGAACCCGTGTTTCAGCCGTGAAAGGGCCGCGTCCTAACCGCTAGACGAAGGGGCCGTTCGTTGTCGCCGCCGTGGCAGCGCTGCGAAGCGAGGGCGCAATTAGGCGGGGACGGCGAAACGGTCAACCCCCTAAAGACAAGAAAATTACAATCTTTGTTCAGTCGGCCCAGGCGGCATCCTCCAGATGCAGTTCGGCGGCGGGTCGGCTGCCCCAGTCGTCCAGCTTCGCCTTGCCCGCAACCCACAGCCTGCGGTCGCGCGGCGCGCCCAATATCGCCTGCCCCAGATCGGTTTCCGCCTTGCGAAAGGCGATGGTCTTGATCGAGCGGCCATCCTCCCCGCTCATGATCGCGCGCAAATGGCCGTTGCCCACGACGTCCGCCTTGATCACCCGCATCGGCCCGGCGGCGATCAGCGGCGCGGGCCAGCCGGCGCCATAAGGTCCGCCCTGTTCGATCGCGGCGATGAAATCCGGGTTCACGCCTGCGGGCGCAAGAACCGCGTCGATCAGCAGCGCGCGGTCGTCATGCGCCCTGCCCACCGAAGCGGACAGTCGTTCGTCGAGATAATCGGCCAGCGCGTCGATCCGGTCGGCCGCGACCGTCAGGCCCGCAGCCATGGCGTGGCCGCCGCCCGCGACCAGCAAGCCGCTATCCTTGGCCGCCAGCACCGCCGCGCCAAGGTCCACGCCGGAAATGGAGCGGCCCGACCCCTTGCCCACGCCGGCCTCATCGACGGCGATGACGATGGCCGGGCGCCCCGCCTTCTCCTTGATTCGGCCCGCGACGATGCCGATGACGCCGGGGTGCCAGCCTTTGCCCGCAATTACGGCGACAGCGCGATTGCCCTGCGCCGCCAGCAGCGCTTCGGCCTGCTCCTGCACGGTCGATTCGATTGCGCGGCGTTCTTCATTAAAATGATCGAGCTGCGCGGCGATGCGAGCCGCTTCGGCCGGATCTTCGGTGGTGAGCAGACGCACGCCCAGATCCGCCTGCCCCACGCGCCCGCCGGCATTGATGCGCGGGCCAAGCGCAAAGCCGAGGTCATGGCAGAGCGGCGCGCGGGTCAGGCGGCTGGCGTCGATCAGCGCGGACAGGCCGATATTGCGCCGCCTGGCCATCACCTTCAGCCCCTGCGCCACGAAGGCGCGGTTCAGCCCCTTGAGCTGCGCCACGTCGGCCACGGTGCCCAGCGCGACGATGTCGAGCAGGTCCAATATGTTGGGTTTGCCCCGGACGGCGAACCAGCCGCGCGCGTCGAGCGCCTTGAGCAATCGCGCGCCCAGCAGGAAAGCGACGCCGACCGCCGCCAGATGACCGTGAAGGGCGGCATCGGGATGCTCGTCCAATCGATTGGGGTTCACCAGCGCAAACGCCTCGGGCAATTGGGTCGCGCATTTATGATGGTCGACCACCACCACATCAACGCCGGTCGCCCGGGCCATGGACAGCGCTTCGAACGCCTGCGCGCCGCAATCGACGGTGACGATCAGAGTCGCCCCCTCCCCCGCCAGCCGCACCAGAGCCTCACCGGACGGACCATAGCCTTCCATCAGCCGGTCGGGGATATAGGGTTTCGCGTTCAGACCCAGATCGCGCAGCAGGCGGATCAGCAAGGCGGCGCTGGTTGCGCCGTCGACGTCATAGTCGCCGAAGATGCGCACATCCTCGCCACGCTGCACCGCGTCGGCCAGACGATCGGCAGCGGCATCCATGTCGCGGAACAGGCTGGGATCGGGCATGAACTGGCGGATGGTGGGATTGCGATGCGCCTCCACCGCGTCACGGGGACAGCCGCGCGCCAGCAGCAATTGCGTCACCAGATCGTCGGGCCTGTAGCCCGGATCGCGGGCGTCGGCCCCGCCGCCCCGCCAACGCCATGGCTGACCCGAAATCGATCGCGAAATATTGAGGGCAAATGTCATGCAGCGGCTGTAGCGACCCATGAGTCCGGTGGGAAGCCGCACCAAATCATGTCGCAGGCGGAACCGTCGCAACCCCTTCTGCGTATTGCCTCTTTGCCGGGCATGTGGAATGCGCGGCGCGAAAGGGGCAGCGCAGGTTCATGTACAGACGACAGGCATATTCATTGGGCCTGCTCCTGTTGACCGCATCGCCGCTGCCGCTGATGGCGCAGACAGCCGCGCCGACGCCCCCGCCTGCCCAGAATGAGGCGGAGGAGCCGATCCTGCCCGACGATCAGTTCGAAGCCCGCCTGCCCAAGGCGCCGGCCGCTGATCCAAATGCGCCCCTGCCTTCGATCGACAGCTGGATCGACCAGCAGATGCCGGCGCAATCCACGGCGCCCGCCGAATTGCCGCCCGCGACCGACCCGGCCGAGGAACAGGAACTGGCACAGCCGTTGCCCGCGCTCGACAGCGTGACCGTGCCCGCCAATGTCGCGTCCAATGACGATCCCAACGCCAAGCTGCCCGATGTCCGTTATGCGACCAGCATCGAGGGATTTGGCAAGACGGGGCTGGAAGACGAATTCCGCGCCGCATCCGCCCTAATCGACGGGGATGGCAAGGCCGAAACCGCCGCCATGGTGCAGGCGCGCGCGCAGGAGGATGAGAAGCTGGCCAACCGGCTGCTTCATTCACAGGGCTATTATGACGGGACCGCGCTCGCCAGCCTGGATCAGGCCGGCGACGGGACATTGAAGGCGGTGATTTCGGTCACGCCCGGCAAGCGGTACAAGATCGGCAATATCGTCATCACCGCCGATCCGACGACCCCGCCGTCGCTGGTGCGCGACAGCCTGCCGCTCAAGACCGGCGACTATATCATCGCCACCGATGTCGAGGGGGCGGAAGCGAATGTGGCGCTGAAGCTGCCGGAAAATGGCTATCCCTTCGCCAAGGTCGGGGACCGCGACATATTGCTGGACCCCGCAACCGTGACGGGCGACTATACGTTGCCGGTCGATGTCGGGCCGCGCGGCACATTCCGCAAGATCACCACATCGGGCGAAAAGCAGGCGTTCGGCGCGGACCATATGGAGGTGATCCGCCGGTACAAGCCGGGTCAGATTTATGACAGCCGCAAGGTCGACGATCTGCGCAAGGCGCTGGTGGCGACCGGCCTGTTTTCCAGCGTTGCGGTCGATCCGGTCCGCACCGGCGAAGTCGCGCCAGACGGCACCGAATATGTCGACCTGATGGTCGAGCAGGAGGCGGGGCCGCCGCGCACGCTGGCGGGCGAACTGGGCTATGGCACGGGTCAGGGTTTCCGCGCGGAAGGCACATGGACGCATCGCAATCTGTTCCGGCCCGAAGGCGCGCTGATCGGCGGCGTGATCGCAGGCACGCAGGAACAGGGCGTGTCGGGCACCTTCCGCCGGTCCAACGCAGGCAAGCGCGACCGGACTTTCCAGACCGGCATAACGCTTAATCACCAGAATTACGACGCCTATGAGGCGTTCACCGCGGGCCTCAACGTCGGCTGGTCGCGCCAGTCGACGCCGATCTTCCAGAAGCGCTGGACATACAGCTATGGCGCGGAAATCCTGCTGACCAACGAACAGGTGGTGCTCGACCCCACCACGGCGGACAAGACGCGGCGCACCTATTTCATCGGTGGGTTGCCGGTGCAGATCGGCTATGACCGGTCCAACGACCTGCTCAATCCGACCAAGGGGTTCCGCGCCAATCTGCGCGCCGAACCGGAAGGATCGTTGCAGGGCAGCTTCTCCCCCTATCTGCGCGCCAGTTTCGATCTGACCGGCTATTATCCGGTGTCGGACGCTCTGGTCATCGCCGGGCGGGCGAAGGTGGGCACGATTACCGGGGTCAGCCGTAATGATGTGGCGCCATCGCGGCGCATCTATGCCGGCGGCGGCGGATCGGTGCGCGGCTTTGGCTATCAGGAACTGGGACCGAAGGACGCGAACAACGATCCGATCGGTGGCCGGTCAGTCAATGAATTTGCGGTCGAAGGCCGCTATCGCTTCGGCAACTACGGCGTCGTCGCCTTTGTCGACGGCGGTCAGGTTTATGAAAGCTCCATGCCCAAATTTTCCGACATGCGATATGGCGTTGGCATAGGCGGCCGGTTCTATACCAATTTCGGGCCTTTCCGTGCGGACATCGCCATGCCGATCAACCGGCAGCCGGGTGAATCCAAATTCGCCCTCTATATCGGCATCGGGCAGGCATTCTGATGGCGCAGGACGATATTTCGACCGAAACCGCAACCGAGACTGTAGTGGTCCGCGAAAAGCGCCCCCTGTGGCAGAAGATCGCGATCGGCGCGGTTGGACTGGTCGTCGCGCTGGTCGTGCTGGTCGCTGGCCTGCTGCTGGGCCTCAACACCCAGCCTGGCAAGAAATTCCTGATCCAGCAGATTGCCGCGCTGCAAATGGAATCTGGCATGAAGATCGAGGTGGGGCGGATCGAGGGATCGATCTACAGCGACATGACGATCCACGATCTGGTACTGCGCGATCCCAAGGGTGTGTTTGCGGTCAGCCCCAAGGTGCATGTGATCTGGCGGCCGTTCCGCTACATCAACAACCATATTTCGGTCAGCCTGCTGGAAACGCCCCTGGTCGTGCTGGCGCGCAGCCCGCAGTTCAACGTGGTGGAAAGCGATCCCAACGCGCCGATCCTGCCGGATCTGGACATTGACGTCGACCGGATGAAGATCGGCAAATTCATACTGGCCAAGCCGGTGATCGGCCAGAAGCGCGAAATCGCGATCGACGGCGTCACCCATATTTCGGACGGTCGGGCGATCCTGTCGGCCGATGCCATCGTCGACAGCGGCGACCGTTTGCAGGCGAAGCTGGACGCGGTGCCGGCGCAGAACAGGCTGGCCATGAGCGGTACGCTGACGGCGCCCAAGGGTGGCGTCATCGCCGCCATGTCCGGCCTGACCGACGGCATGACCGCGACGCTGGACGGCAAGGGCACATGGCAGGCATGGGACGGCCGGATCGTCGCAACGTCGCCCAAGGGCGAGTTGGCGAACATCCTGCTGACGGCGCGCGACGGCAATTTCACCGCCAAAGGTCCGGTGCGGCCGGGGCTGGTCTTTGCCGGGACGGTCGACCGGCTGACCGCGCCGCAGTTGGACGTCGACCTGTTTGCCGGCCTCAACGAGCGGCGCGTGAACCTGAAAGGCAAGCTGCGATCGCCCGCCATGACCGCCGACGCGCAGGGTCTGATTGACCTCGGCAAGAGCCAGTTCAGCGCGTTGAAGATCAATGCCGCGCTGCTGACGCCGGGCGCGATCATGGAGAAGGTGAAGGGGCAGGATGTCCGCGCCTCCATCATCCTCGACGGGCCGATGGCGACGCCGTTCATCGATTATGACATCAGCGCCAAAAGCATCGCCTTCGACGCGACAGGCATCGAGAATCTGAAGGCCAGCGGCCGGGCGGTGATCGACGCCGACCGCATCCGCATTCCGGTAAACGCCACCGCGACCCGCGTGACGGGCCTGAACGCAGCGGCCGGCGGGCTGATGCAAAATCTGCGCGTGAAGGGCGATTTCGCCTATGCGGCGGGCAAGCTGATCAGCGACAATATGAAGATCGACAGCAACAAGATCGACGCCACCGCGATCGTGCTGGCCGATCTGGACAACGCCATCTATCGCGGCGCGCTCAAAGGGCGGGTCAATGACTATAAGATCGACGGCGTCGGCATCGTCAACCTGAACACCGACGTCGAGCTGATCCCCGGACCCAGGGGCGGATTTGGTCTGGGCGGGCGATTCGGCGTGCGCACGGCGCGTTGGGACAATGCATCGGTGCGCGACTTTCTGGGCGGCAATGCGGTCATGTCCGGGCGAATCGGCATGACGCCGGAGGGCAAGTTCACGCTGGCGGGGCTGAAGGGCGCTGCGCCCAATTTCACGATCCACAGCGGTTCGGGTAGCTATGATACGGACGGTCAGGTCGCCTTCGACGCGACGGCTTCCTCCAGACAATATGGTCCATTGGCGCTGACGGTGCGCGGCACGATGGAGCGGCCGCAGGCGGTGTTGCGGGCGGCGCGGCCCAATGTCGGCGTGCAACTGACCGATGTGGTCGCAAAGCTGAATGGCGAGGCGGCGGGGTATCGGCTGGAGGCCACCGGTGGATCGCCCTATGGCCCCTTCTTCGCCAATGTCCTGATCCGCACGGCGCAGGGGCCACTGACCATCGACGTCACCAAGGCGCGCTTTGCCGGGGTCGACATGAACGGTCGCATCCAGCAGAGCGCCGCCGGTCCCTATGTCGGGCAGCTGGCGATGAACGGATCGGGCATCACTGGCGCGGTCAAACTGGCGGCGGTCGGCAAGGTGCAGGGCGTGGACGTCAACGCGACCGCCAGCAACGCCAAATTGCCGGGCGAGGCCGATGTTGTGATCGGCCGGGCGATCGTGACCGCATCCATGCTGCTGACCGATCAACCGCAGGTGAAGGCCGACGCGCAGATCGCCAACGCCGCCTATGGCGACTATGTCGTGCGCAAGGCGCGGGCGCGCCTGGACTATCAGGGCGGGCGGGGTCGCGCGCAGCTGGTGGCCGACGGGTCGAGCGGCGTGCCCTTCTCGATCGCGGCCAATGCGGCGCTTCGCCCCGACCTTTATGCCGTGGCTTTGCAGGGCAAGGCGGCGAATATCGACTTCAAACTGGCGCAGCCGGCCATCATTCGCGTGGAGAAGGCCGGTTATCGACTGGAGCCGGCCAGTCTGGTGCTGCCGCAGGGCAAGGTCGATCTGGCCGGGCGGTTCGGCGACACGACGACGGCGCAGGCGCGGTTCAAGGATTTCGACCTGGCCATCGCCAATATCGCCTCGCCGGGGCTGGGCATAGGCGGGCGGGCGACCGGCACGCTGGATTATAGTCAGGTCGGCAGCGCCTTCCCGACGGCGACGACGCGCCTTGCCATCAACGATTTCCGCCGGTCGAGCCTGACCGCTGTGTCCGACCCGGTTTCGATGAATGTCGAGGGCAAGCTGTCATCGGCCGGCGGCGACCTGCGCGGACTGATCCGCGAGGGCAATGCGACGCTGGGCCGCTTCGTCGCGACGCTGGCGCCGCCGGGCGCGGGCGCGAGCTGGAGCGAGCAGCTGCAAAATGCGCCGCTGGGCGGGGGCATCCGCTATGCCGGGCCGGCCGATGTGCTCTTCTCCTTTGCCGGGCTGGCCGACCAGCAGCTGACCGGCGGGTTGGCCGTTGCCGCCGACTTCAGCGGGCGGCTGACCGATCCGCGCCTGAATGGCGTGGTGCGGGCCAATGCGCTGACCTATGAGAATGAGACGTTCGGCACGCGCGTCACGCAGATGAAGCTGGATGGCCGCTTCACCAACGATCATCTGGAGATTCGCGATTTCTCTGGCCGGGCGGGCGACGGCACGGTGCAGGCATCGGGCAATGTCGGGCTGGCGGCGGACAGCGGCTTCCCGATGGATATTGCGCTGAAGCTCAACCGGGCGCGGCTGGCGCGCAGCGAGGCGATCACCAGCGTGGTGAGCGGAACGCTGAACATCACCAACAGCACAGCCAATGGCGGCCTGATCAAGGGCGACCTGTCGCTACCCGAAACCCGCTATCGCGTAGCGTGGCAGGGCGGCACCGAGATTCGCGAGCTGACCGGGGTGCGGCGCAAGGGCGCCGGGCCGGATGCGCTGGACCAGCGGCTGGCCGCGCGCAAGGCCGCCGCCAAGCCGGCCGACTGGAAACTCGATATTCGCGTGCGGGCAGACAATGAGATTTACGTGACCGGCATGGGGCTGGATTCCGAATGGAAGACCAACATGCGCGTCACCGGCACCACCGCCAATCCGCGCGTGGTGGGCAAGATTGAATCGCTGCGCGGGCGCTATAGTTTCTCCGGCCATCAGTTCGATCTGGAACAGGGCGTCATCACCTTCAATGGGCCGATGCTGAACCCGACGTTGCAGATCAAGGCGGAAACGCGGATCGACACGGTGACGGCGGGCATTCAGGTGACGGGCAGCGCGCAGCAACCCGACATCGCCTTCATTTCGACGCCGACCCTGCCGCAGGACGAAATCCTGTCGCGCATCCTGTTCGGCGACAATGTGGCCAACCTGTCGGCGGTGCAGGCGGTGCAGCTGGCGGCGGCGCTCAACGGGCTGCGCGGCGGCAGCGGCGGGCTGAACCCGATGGGCAAGTTGCAGGGCGCGTCGGGCATCGACCGGATCGGCATCGTGGGCGGCGACGAAGCGACCGGGCGCGGCACGTCGCTGGCCGTCGGGCAGCATATTTCGAACAATATCTATGTCGAGGTGATCACCGATTCGAAGGGCTTCACCGCCACCCAACTGGAAATCGCGCTGTCGAAGACGCTGAGCCTGTTGTCGAAGACCGGCACCAATGCCGGATCGTCGGCGAACCTGCGTTATTCGAAGGATTATTGATCAGGCGCGACTCACGGTGATCGACTGGGCGTTCATGGTTGCGCCGCCAAAGACGGTCATGAAGGCGATGTCGGTGGCGTCGCGACCGACGGCGATGCGGACCATGGTTTCGACAGGAGCCAGGCCGGTCGCATCGACAATGTGCCAGGCGCCGTCGAGCCAGACCTCCACCACGGCATGGAAATCGGGCGGATCGAGATCGAGGGCATAGACCGAGACGAGCCGGGCGGGAATGTCGCGCGAGCGGATCAGCGCGGCGGTGAGATGGGCATAGTCGCGGCACACGCCCTGCTGCGCGACGAAAGTGTCGGCGGCGGTGGTGGTGACGTTGGAGCTGCCCGGCACATAGACGAGATTGGCGTGGACCCATTCGACCAGCGCATGGACCAGCGCGCCTCCGTCCAGATCGGGGAAATGGCCGCAGACGAAGCTGACGAACCGATCCGCCTCACAATAGCGGCTGGGCCAGATGAAGGGCAGCACATCTTCGGGCAGGCTGGGCAGCGGGCTGCGGGCAAGGGTGGTGATGTCGATGGCCGGGCGTTCGACGTCGATCGTGGCGCGATAAGTGCTGACCATGCGTCCGATGCCGGTGCGGGTCCAAGTGCGGCGCCCGACGCCGCTGCCGCCGACCTTGTTGGTGAGTGGCCCCGCATTGTCGATGATATGGGATTGTTCCACCACCCGCTGATCGGGAAGCGCGGCCGCCTCCACCGCGAGCAGGACGTCGGTCTGCTCGGCAAAATCATAGTCGAGGATCGCTTCGATCGCGACGCGCATGGCGGTGGGGTCCGAATGTCAGAGGGGGCGGGCCGATTCGACCTGCGGGAATGAGCATCGGGAGGCTGCAAGGGGTTAGCAAGCGGATTGCATATTATCCGGGTTAAACGAAAGGGTGCGGCGGAGAACATGGCGCTTTCCGTTTCTCGACACGCTCGAAACGAACGGGGGTTGGGCGGTTCCGGCCCACTATATTCGGCTTAACTTCGCATATTTCCCGCCGAATCGGACATTTTCGTGCGCTGGGCGGATCCTATCGGAAAGTCGCCCCCTTTTCGTCCCGACGGTAAAAGGCCCGTCGCGCAGGGAGCGCGGCGGGCCTTTTCAGTGCGTGATGCGCAAGGCGGGCGAGCCTGCAAGGGTAGTGTCCGGCTGATCCGGCCGGACACCGATCCCCTGCTTATTCGCCATCATCCTCCGCATCGGGTCCGGTCATCATCCCTTCGGCAACCTGTTCGGTCTTGCCGCGGATCGCCTTTTCCAGCTTGTCCGCGAGTTCGGGATGTTCCTTGAGATAGGTTTTGGCGTTTTCGCGGCCCTGACCGATGCGGACCGAATCATAGGAGAACCATGCCCCCGACTTTTCGACCAGCCCAGCCTTCACGCCCAGATCGAGCATTTCGCCGATCTTGGAGATGCCTTCGCCATACATGATGTCGAATTCGACCTGCTTGAAGGGCGGCGCCACCTTATTCTTGACCACCTTCACGCGGGTCGCATTGCCAACAATATCGTCGCGATCCTTGATCTGGCCGGTGCGGCGAATGTCGAGACGGACCGAAGCGTAGAATTTGAGTGCGTTGCCGCCGGTCGTGGTTTCCGGGTTGCCGTACATCACGCCGATCTTCATGCGCACCTGATTGATGAAGATCACCATGCACTTGGACCGCGCGATCGAGCCGGTCAGCTTGCGCAGCGCCTGCGACATGAGGCGAGCCTGAAGGCCGACATGGCTGTCACCCATTTCGCCTTCGATTTCGGCGCGCGGCACCAGGGCGGCGACCGAGTCGATCACGAGAATGTCGATGGCGTTGGAGCGAACCAGCGTATCGACGATTTCCAGCGCCTGTTCGCCAGTATCAGGCTGCGACACGATCAGTTCATCGATATCGACGCCCAGCTTCTTGGCATAGATGGGGTCGAGCGCATGTTCAGCGTCCACAAAGGCCGCGGTGCCGCCGGCCTTTTGCGCTTCGGCGATGGCATGCAGGGTCAGCGTGGTCTTGCCCGAGCTTTCCGGGCCATAGATTTCGATGATCCGCCCCTTGGGCAGGCCGCCGATGCCAAGCGCGATGTCGAGGCCGAGCGAGCCGGTCGAGATCGATTCAATCTCGATCTTCTCCCGGCTGCCCAGCTTCATCGCGCTGCCCTTGCCGAAGGCGCGGTCGATCTGTGCGAGCGCCGCGTCCAATGCTTTCTGTCTGTCCATGTTTCCCGTCTTCTTGGAATCGATGAGTGAGAGCAGTGCAGTCATCGGCCAGTCCTCTGTCAAGCGGAACGCAAGCATTCCGTGCGTCTGACCAATGATGTATCCCGTTTGTTCCTATAGAACAAGAGGGGAACGGAAATTTCCTATCCGCCCCCTATCGCGCGCGGTTCAGCCGCCCAGCACCTTGCCCAGCGCGCGTTCGACCGCGCCGATGGTGAAGGGCTTGGCCAGCGTCGGCCGCCCGGCATGGTCGGACGGCAGATCGTCGGCCATGCCGCCGGTGGCGAAGACGAAGGGAATGTCGGCCTGCGCCAATATGTCCGCCACGGGCCAGCTTTTTTCGCCCTGCAAATTGCAGTCGACCAGCGCCGCGTCGAACCCGCCGGCGCGCGCATGGTCGCAGGCTTCATCGACCGTGGCGGCGATGGCGTGCAGCCGATAGCCGAGCGCGTCGAGATAATCTTCGAGCATCATGCCGATCATCGCCTCATCCTCAACGATCAAAATGGATTTGGCTTCGGACATGCGGAGAACCTTATTTATGAATGTGTGCTTCGCTATCGCATCGGGAGGCGATTGCACAGAGGGCATGGATTGATCGAGAACAAGGAATGGGCGAGCGAATTTGCTTTCAGCATCGCGCGCCTGCCCACCCCGCTGCGACTAACTTCGCTACGCTCGCAAGTCTCGCTGCCCCTCCCGCAAGCGGGAGGGGAGTGAAGAGGGTATTATTCCGCCGCCGGGCGGGTCAGGAGGGCGTCGCGGGCGGCTTCGGCCAGTTGGTTGACGGAGAAGGGCTTGGGCAGGAAGGCGACATTGGCGATGTCGATCGACTTGCGCAGTTGCTCCTCGGCATAGCCGGACATGAAGAGGACGGGCAGATGCGGATGGGTGCGGCGCGCCTGCGCCACCATGGCGGGACCGTCCATGTTCGGCATCACCACGTCGGAAATCAGCAGGTCGATCTGTTCGCCGCCGCCCAGCACTTCCAGCCCCTGTTCGCCGTCATTGGCGGTCAGCACCTTATAGCCCTGTCGCGTGAGCGCGCGTTCGGCGACGGCGCGGACCATATCCTCATCCTCCACCAGCAGCACCGTGCCGGTGCCCCAGGTTTCGGTGCGCGGCGCGGCGGGCTTCATCTCCACCGGCTGTTCGACGTCCGCCCCGGCATAGACGGGCAGATAGATGACGAAACTGGCGCCGCGCCCCAGTTCGGATTCGGCGAAAATATAGCCGCCCGACTGTTTGACGATGCCATAGACAGTGGAGAGGCCCAGCCCCGTTCCCTTGCCCAGTTCCTTGGTGGTGAAAAAGGGTTCGAAGATTTTGGCGAGGATATCGGGCGGGATGCCAAGGCCGGTATCGGACACGCGCAGCGCGCTATAATCGCCGGCGGGCAGGATTTGCTGGCGCATTTCGCGGACGCGGGCGGCGGGCACGGCATAGGTCTGGATATTGACGGTGCCGCCTTCGGGCATGGCGTCGCGCGCATTGACCGCCAGGTTGACGATCACCTGCTCCATCTGGCCGGGGTCGGCGCGCACCGCGCCCAGATTGCGGCCATGGGTGACGTCGAGCTTCACATTTTCGCCCAGCAGGCGTTTCAGCAGGGTCGACACGTCGGCGACGATGTCGGGCAGCTGAAGGATTTGCGGGCGCAAAGTCTGTTGCCGCGAGAAGGCGAGCAGCTGACGGGTGAGGCCGGCTGCGCGGTTGCTGTTCGATTTGACCTGCTGAATATCGTCATAGTCGCTGTCGCCGGGCGTATGGCGCATCAGCATCAGGTCGCAATGGCCGATGATGGCGGTCAGGATATTGTTGAAGTCATGCGCGACGCCGCCGGCAAGCTGGCCGATCGCCTGCATCTTGGTCGCCTGCGCGACCTGCCGCTTGAGCTTGCTCTCCTCGCTATTGTCCTTGAGGGAGAGGAGCACGGCCGCTTCGCCAAGGCCGCGCACGCCCGCCAGGCTGAGCGCGATCGGATCGTCAGGCGTGTCGCGCATCCGCACGGCGATGTCGCCGGACATTTGCGGGCCGACGGCGAAACGGCGCACCGCATCGGCCACCGCCGCCTGATCTTCGCGCACGACAAGATCGCCGGGATAGCTGGGCTTTTCTCCGCTCTTGAGGCCGGCGACGCGAGCGAAGGCGTTGTTGACGAAGAGGATGCGGCCATCGCGATCGGCCATGGCAAGGCCGAAGGGCAGCAGCGAGAGCAGGGTTTCGATATAGGAAAGCGCGGAGGTGCCGCCGCCGCCGGCCGGCTCATCAATGAGCAGCAGCAGCATCGGGCCGTCCTGCGCCGACGCCTGCGACCCGTTGGGCTGGGCGGCGCGCTTCAAGGGCACTTGCAGCAGGCGCAGCGGCAGGCCGCCCTGCTCCTCGCGCGCCAGGAACAGCCGGCCCTTGTCATCCACGCGCATATGGGCCGCGAAATCGCGGCCGGTGATATTGGCGTCGATGCGGCCGGCGGCGCGCAGCAGGAAGGCGCCATTGGCGGCGCGAATGCGCCCTTCCCCGCCGATCATCGCCGCCATGATGCCCGCTTCGCCAAGCTGACGACCGGCCTCCCCGGTCAGGAAGCGATGCACATCGTCTAGCGCGCTGGGCTGACGAACGGGGGTGAAGCGCCAGAGGAGATAATCCTCCGTCCGGCCGGTGCGGGCGACGTCGACATCAAGGCGCAATGCGCCCTGCACCATGCCTTCATGCCGCGCCTCCCCATCGCGCCAGGCGGCGCGGGCGGCGGTGGCGAGGCTGTCGGCCAATGCGGTGTCGGCGGTGACGGCCGGCGGCGTGGGATAGCCGGGGAACCATTCGCCAAACAGGTCGCTGGCGCAGACCAGCCGGCCGGCGCGATCGGTGACGGCGATCGCCATGCTGGAGGCGTCGGCTGCGGCGCGGGCGACGGTCCAGTCCGGGGTCGATTCCCGGTCGGACAGCTGGGGCGGATAGAGATGTTGATACCAGCTCAGCAGCGCAGCGGCGGTCAGGATGGTCGCGCCGAAGCCGGCGGCCAGCGCCCAGCTGCCCGCCGCATAGAGGACCAGCCCGGCGGAGACGAGGGCGGCAAGGATCAGCAGCGGCAACGCAACACGCGAGCGCGGCTGGATCAGCCAGGCCTCTTCACCTCTTTTCAAAACCATACCCCTGATGCGCAACCGGAACGCCGCGCGTCAGACGCGGGCGGCTTCCTCCAATGCGCTGCTTTTGCCGACCTTGCCAATCCTCAATTTGCGCGCCTGCCATTTGCGGCCCATGCGATGGCGCCAAAACCAGTCGGCGATGAAATAGCCGATCACCGCGCTGGCGAGCGAGATGAGGAAGAGGCCGAGCAGCATGGCGGGGGCCGCTTCGGAGAAAAGCCAGCTGCACCACTGGCCGATCGTGGCGTTGCCGTCGACCAGCGCCATGAAGCCGGTGGCGTCGGCGCTGCGGCCCAATATCCAGTTGCCCAGCCATACCGACGCCATCAGGATCAGCGGCGTGGTGGCGGGATTGGACAGGAAGGTCATGGCCGCGGCGACCGGGATATTGGCGCGGAACGGCAAAGCGAAGAGCGCCGCCCCGGCGATCTGCACCCCCGGGATCAGCAGGAAGATGCCGACGAACAGGCCCAGCGCCACGCCGCGCGGCACCGACCGGCGGGTGAAGCGCCAGAGCGAGGGTTCCAGCACACGATGGGCGACGGGGGCGAGCACCTTGCTCTGTTCCAGCGATTCGCGGGTCGGGGCATTCGCGTGCCACCAGCGAGTAAGGCGATTGCTCATCAGATCAACCCTTGTCCCGCATGATGCGCTGCTGATCCCGCTTCCAGTCGCGCTCCTTGATGCTGTCGCGCTTGTCGTGATTCTGCTTGCCCTTGGCCAGCGCCAGTTCGACCTTGGCCCGGCCCTGGCTGTTGAAATAGATCATCAGCGGCACCAGCGTCATGCCCTTGCGCTCGACCGCGCCGTGCATCTTCTGGATCTCGCGCTCATGCAGCAACAGCTTGCGGGGGCGCTTGGGCGTGTGATTTTCGCGGTTGCCATGGCTATATTCGGGGATGTTGCTGTTCACCAGCCACACCTGATTGCCCTTCACCTCGGCATAGCTTTCGGCGATATTGCCCTCGCCTCCTCGAAGGGCTTTCACCTCGGTCCCCTGCAGGGCGATGCCGGCTTCGAACACGTCCTCGATGAAATAATCGAAGCGCGCCCGCCGGTTTTCGGCGACGATCTTCTTCTTGTCGAAGGTGGCGGGACGGGGGCGGGCCATGATTCTAACTTATACTTCCGTTCGTGTCGGGCGCATGCGCCGAATATACGCGCTGCGCCCCAGCTCTATTCCGTGCGAACGCCCGGAAGGAACGGGATATGGTGTCGGCTGCGCCTTAAACCAATCCCGCAATCTCCAGCGCGCGGTCGACAGCGGCGCGGCTCGATTCCGACGGCCAGGTGATTGGCAGGCGGACGTCGCCGGGCATGTCGGGCCGCACGCGGGTGAGCGCATATTTGACAGGCCCCGGTGAAGAATCGCTGAACAGCGCGTCATGCAGGGGATAGAGACGATCCTGAAGCGCCAAGGCGCCATCCCAGTCATGCGCGGCCATCGCCGCCTGAAAATCGGCGCAGAGGCGCGGCGCGACATTGGCGGTGACGCTGATGCACCCGCTGCCGCCCATCGCGTTGAAGCCCAGCGCCGTTTCGTCATTGCCCGAAAGCTGGCAGAAGTCCGGCCCGCAGGCCAGACGCTGGGCGGTGACACGCCCCAGATTCCCGGTGGCGTCCTTGATCCCGACGATCGACTGATATTCTTCGGCCAGACGATACATGACCGGCACGCCGATGTCGGTGATGGTGCGGCCGGGGACGTTGTAGAGCACGATCGGCAGGTCGCAGCGTTCGGCGAGATAGGCGAAATGCTGGTAGACGCCATCCTGATTGGGCTTGTTGTAATAAGGCGCGACCACCAAAGCGGCATCCGCCCCGGCGGCCTGCGCGGCATACATATGTTCCAGCGCGATTCGCGTGTCGTTGGACCCGCAACCGGCGATCACGGGGACGCGCCCGGCGGCCTGATCGACGCAGATGGCGATGACGCGGTTATGCTCCTCCACCGTCATGGTGGCGCTTTCGCCGGTGGTGCCGCAGGGGACGAGCGCGCTCGATCCTTCGGCAATCTGCCAGTCGACAAAGGCGCGAAATGCCGCCTCATCGATCCGGTCGTCGCGAAACGGGGTGATCAGAGCCGGAATCGAGCCCGAAAACATGATTAAACTCCTTCAAATCTCCGGGCGGCCGGGGCATGATCAAATCAGCGGCGCGCTATAGCGCGTCATTCAGGGCCTGATAAGGATGCAATGGGGATAATGTCCAGCATGCGCGCCTCTTCTCATGTCGAAAGTTACCTGATCCGCATGCCGATTATTGCCTTGTTGCTCATGACCGCCGGCGCGGGCGCGCAAACCGAAATGGTGCAGCGCATCCCGCCCGAATACCCCGCCCAGGGCCCGGTGGTGCAGCCGCTGCCTTCCGCCGACACGCACCCCAGCCCCTGGCAACAGGCGCAGAGCCGGATCGGCGTGGCGCAGGATGGCAGCATCGCGGGCACGATCAGCCAGTGGCGGGCGCTGCAATCGAGCGATGGGCTGGGCTTTTCCACCTATGCCAGTTTCATGATCGCCAATCCCGGATGGCCGGGCGAGGACCGGATGCGGCGGCTGGCCGAAACGGGAATCAACCCCGACAGTTTCGATCCGGTGCAGGTCGCGACCTTCTTCGCCCGCTTCCCGGCGCGCACCGCGACCGGCCATGCCCGCAACGCCGTGGCACTGATGCAGCTGGGTCGTATGAATGAAGCGCGGGTCGCCGCGCGCAATGCCTGGATCGGCGGATCGCTCTCCCCCACGGACGAAGCGCGACTGCTGTCGCTGTTCGGATCGAGCCTGACGCCGGCCGATCATGATCTGCGCGCCGATGCGCTGCTGTGGGCCAATGACACGGCCGGTGCGAGCCGGATGATCGCCTATGTCAGCCCGGCGCGCCGGGCCGCGTTCGAAGCGCGCATCGCCTTCCGCCGCAAGTCGCCCGATGCGCCGATGCTGATGCAGGCGGCCGAAGCGACCGGGGCGAGCGATGCCGGCTTCGTCGCGGACAAGGCGGTGTGGCTGCGCGACAGCGGCAACTGGGTCGCGGCGCGGCAATATCTGGCGAACCGCAATGCCGTGACATACCGGCCGAGCAACGCCGAGAAATTCTATGAGGTGCTGCTGAATCAGGCGCGGGCCGCCGCGAATGACAGCCAGTGGAGCTTTGCCTATGGCATCGCCAGCAAGATCGACGATGCGGTCGCGCCCGGCGTGCAGATGAGCGACCAGCCGATCGGCGTGCGCGACGATTATACGAGTCTGGCCTGGCTGGCGGGCAGCACCGCCTTCTATAATCTCAATCGCCCAACCGACGCAGTGACGATGTTCCGCCGCTATGCCGATGCGGCCAAATCGCCCCAGACCCGGTCGAAAGGCTATTATTGGGCCGGGCGCGCGGCGCTTCAGGCCGGGGACGCGGCCAGCGCCAACAGTTATTTCGGGCAGGCGGGCCTCTATCCCGACCAGTTTTACGGGCAACTGGCGCTGGAGCGGCTGGGCCGGCCGATCCCCGCGCCCGCCACGGTCGAGCGGCCGGTGCCGATCTCCGCCGCGGAGCGCGCGGCTTTCGAGAGCCGGTCGGTCGTGCGCGCGGTCACGGCGCTGGGCCAGATGGGCTATTGGGGAGATCAGAGCAAATTCGCCCGCGCCATCGCCAACAATGCCGACAGCGACGCCGACCATTATCTGGCGGCCGAACTGGCGCAGAAAATCGGCCGCCCGGACATGGGAGTGATGGTGGGCCGACGCGCGGTGTCGAGCGGCCTGACCGGCTATGGCACGAGCGCCTTCCCCCGCGTGCCCGTGCCGTCCGAAGCGCAATATAACTGGACCATGGTCCATGCCATCGCCCGGCAGGAAAGCCAGTTCGACAAGCAGATCGTGTCCCATGCCGGCGCACGCGGCCTGATGCAGCTGATGCCCGGCACCGCGCGCGAGCAGGCGGGGAAGCTTGGCATGGGCTACAACCCCGGATCGCTGGACGAGCCGAGCTATAACATCATGCTGGGTTCGGCCTATTTCCAGCGGATGCTGGACTATTATGGCGGCAGCTATCCGTTGGCGGTGGCGGCCTATAATGCCGGGCCGGGCAATGTGAACAAATGGGTGCGGGCCAATGGCGACCCCCGCCTGCCCGGTGCGGACATGCTGCGCTGGATCGAACAGATTCCGATTTTCGAGACGCGCAACTATGTGCAGCGGGTGCTGGAAAATGCGGTCGTCTATGAAGCGATGAACCCGGAGCGGGCGAAGTTCCGGGGGACGAGCGCCGTGCTGAGCCGGTATTTGGGGAAGCAGACACCCGGCTAAGTTTGCGTTAGAGGGTGGCGATGACCACGCCCTATCCCAATTATATCTCGCCCGAAGGGTTCGCGAAGCTGCGGGCCGAATATGACCAGTTGCTGGGCGTGGAGCGACCGGCAATCGTCGAGGTGGTGAGCTGGGCGGCGGGCAATGGCGATCGCAGCGAAAATGGCGACTATCTTTATGGGCGCAAGCGGATGCGCGAAATTGACGGGCAGTTGAAGCGCCTGTCGAAGAAGATGAAGGACGCCAAGGTCGTCGATCCCCGGCAGCAACCCGACAAGGACAAGGTCTATTTCGGCGCCACCGTCACCATCGCCGATGAAGATGACAATCACCGCACCGTGACGATCGTGGGCAATGACGAGACGGATGTGGATGCCGGCCGGATCGGCTGGGGATCGCCGATGGCGCGCGCGCTGCGCGGCGCGACGGTGGGCGATCTGCGCCGCGTGCGACTGCCGGCGGGCGAGAAGGAATATGAGGTGATGGACATCGCCTATCCGGCCTGAGCCGTTTCGCGCAGCCACGCCCGGAAGTCCGCCATGGCCGGGCTGTCGGCGCGGGACATGAGGCGGGTGAGCCAATAGCCGCCAAGGTCGACCGACGCGGCGAAGGGCTGGACCAACTGGCCGGTGCGCAGTTCGTGATCGAAAAGGGCCGCCGGCGCGAGAGCGACGCCGAGGCCGCGCAGCGCCGCCCGGACCATCAGGATCGAACTGTCGAACAGCGGCCCGCGCAGCGGCGGGCAAGGCGCGCCGGCGGCGGCGAACCAGCGGGGCCATTCGTCGGCGCGATAGGAGCGCAGCAGGGTTTCGCGGGCGAGCGCGGCGGGATCGGGCAGGCGAGCCGCCATATCCGGCGTGCAGAGCGGGGCGAGCGGCGCGCGCAGGATCGGGTCGGCATGGGTGCCGTGCCAGGCGCCGTCACCGAAACGGATCGCGAGATCCAGCCCCTCCCCCGCCAGATCGACGCGATTATTGTTGGTCATGATGCGCAGATCGACATGCGGGCAGGCGCGGGCGAAATCCTCCAGCCGGTCGAGCAGCCAGCCACCCGCAAAGGTGCCAACGACGCCCAGGTTCAGGATTTCGCGGGGACGACCGCCCTCGATCCGGCCCAGCATCGCGCCGATCCGGTCGAGCGCGTCACCCATGACCGGCAACAGCGCGCGCCCTTCATCCGTCAGCATCAGGCCGCGGGGCAGGCGGCGGAAAAGCGGCGCGCCCAGCCGCGCCTCCAGCTGCGCGACCTGCTGGCTGACGGCGCCCTGACTGACGCAGAGTTCAATCGCCGCCTTGGTGAAGTTGAGATGGCGGGCCGCCGCCTCGAAGGCGCGCAGGGCGTTGAGGGGCAGTTGGGCGCGGTCCATGGGGCGAAAGGCATAAGCTGCCCTCATGGCTCTGTCGAGAAATGATGCTTTGCCGGATACGATGGCAGGCGGCAATCTGGCCTTCTCAAGGGAATGGAGGCGAGAGCATGCGGAAGTTGGCGATATTGGCTATTAGTCTGGCTGGGATAATGGTGATGGGGGCCGGCAAGGTGGACGACCCGCTAACCCGGCCGATTGCGCCGGAATCGTCGAAGCGCTGGCTGGCGCCGCAGCCGCCGGTGCGATTGCATGGCCGGACATACTTGGTCGGCTTTGGCGGGCTGAACGTCGCGCTGATCCGCACCAGCGCGGGGCTGATCCTGATCGATGGGGCGGTGCCGCAGGCGGTGGGCGATATAGAGGCGAAGATCCGGGCGCTGGGCTTTTCGATCAAGCAGGTGAAGCTGATCCTGAGCACGGAGCCGCATTTCGACCATGCTGGCGGCATCGCCGCACTGGCGCGGGACAGTGGCGCGACGGTGATCGCCAGCGGCCCCGCCGCCGATGTGCTGCGGCAGGGCGGCGGCGACCCGGACGATCCGCAGGCGGCCTGGCTGGAGCGCTTTCCGGGCGTCGCGAAACTGAGCGTGGCGCGCGATGGCGAGGTGATAAGGCTGGGCGATACGGCCATTACCGCTCATGCGACGCCGGGCCATACGCTGGGCAGCATGAGCTGGAGCTGGGAAAGCTGTGAGGGGAAAGAGTGCCGGACGATCGTCTTCGCCGCCAGCCTGAACCCGATCGCGGTGGACGGGTGGCGCTTTGCCGATCCAAGGCATCGGCGCTTCGTCGACGCCTTTCGCGGCAGTTTTGCCACGATGAAGGGGATGCGGTGCGACATGCTGATCGCGTCGCACCCGCTGGAGGGCGATGCCGGGCGGGTGGCGCGGTTGATGAAGGCGCGCACGCCCAACCCGTTTATCGATCCCAACGCCTGCCGCCTTTATGCCGGGCGGGCGGAGGCGGCGCTGGGGAAGAAACTGGCGGAGTGAACGGCCACCCTGGGCTCCTGCTTTCGCAGGAGCACGGCGTCTCTATTCGTGCGGGCGGAGGGCCTGATTGAGGCCCTCTAGCACGGCGGCGATCGGTTCGGTTACGGTGACGCTGCGCCCCTCGCCAAAGCGGATGCGGGTGCCGTCGCTGACCTGGGTGACGAATGTGACCTGCGCGGGGTTGACCGCAGTCTGGGTGCGATCCGTGCCGACGAACATCACGAGCATGGCGTCCTCTCCTTTTTATGGGCGACCATGCTAGCGCTTTCCGGCGCGGACGCCAGCGGAGAGTTACGCGCGAAGCATTTCAGGCGGCGTGCATCGCCGCGATGAAGCCGCCGGCGCGCTGTTCCAGACGATGGGCTTCGTCCGCCAGTCGATCCGCCACGTCGCGCATGCCGCGCGCAGCAAGGACGCTGGATTGCGCATTGTCGCTGATCTGGCGGGCGCC
The DNA here is from genome assembly GCF_042647625.1 of Sphingobium rhizovicinum. Classification (NCBI taxonomy): domain Bacteria; kingdom Pseudomonadati; phylum Pseudomonadota; class Alphaproteobacteria; order Sphingomonadales; family Sphingobiaceae; genus Sphingobium; species Sphingobium rhizovicinum. The sequence goes on from NZ_JBHRVU010000004.1 coordinate 3,193,316, forward strand.
GGCGCGGATATGGGCGCTCGACGCGCCGGCCTCCGCCACGCTGTCGGCTATGGCGCGGCTGAAGGCGCTTTGCCGGGCGACCGCTTCGAACACGGCGGCGGACAGGCGATCGGCGCGGGTCATGGTGGCGTCCATATGCGCATGGCCGGCGGCGACATCGGCAATGGTGGCGCGGATTTGGTCGATACGGCCGGCGATGCCGGCGGCGGCTTCGCGCGTTTGCTGGGCGAGCGACTGGACTTCGCGCGCGACGACGGCGAACCCCTGCCCTGCTTCCCCGGCGCGGGCGGCCTCTATTCCGGCGTTGAGGGCGAGCATGGCGGTGGCGCGGGCGATGTCGTCAATCAGGGCCACGACTTCGCCGATGCCGTCCGCCTCGCCGCGCAGGGCGTCGCTGCGCAGGACGCCGGACCTGCTGTGCGCGGCCGCTTCGGCGATGGTGGCGCCGGCGTCCTGCGCTTCGGCCTCCATCGACTGAAAAAGCTGGCTGAGATCCGTACCGCCGGCGGCCAGTTCCGCCAGCCGTTCGGCGGTCTGGGCGGCGGCGACGGCCATGGCGGCGGAATCGGCGCTGTCCCCGGCGGCGCGCTCGGCCGACTGGCTGGCAAGCGCGGCGAGCCGGTCGGCCATGGTCGCCATATCGGCGATCATGGCGGCGATGTCCTGCCGGAAGTCGGCGCTCTGGCGGGTGATGCGATCGACCCGCTCGGCCCGCGCCAGCGCTACGCGGGCGTCGCGCTCAGCCGTCAGCCGCAGCAGCAGCGCGCCGCCCAGCACGCCGGCATAGCGGTCCTGCGCGGTGGCGATCAGCCCTTCGCAGCCCGCCCCTTGCGCGGCGTAGAGATCGACCAGCGCCTCAATATCCGTCGCCTGATCGACCAGGACGCAGGGACGGACATGATCGTCCAGCCGGCCGCCAAAGCTGGGGTTGCGCAGCAGGGCGTGGCCGAAGGGGTTGAACAGGATGCGGCGCATGTCGCGCTCATAGATCGCGCCGACCGGGCGATCGGCCGCGTCCAGCACGGGAAGCAGGCGCAGCGCCGAATCGCGCTGGAACCAGTCGACCGCTTCGCTGAGCGGCTGGCCGAGGCGGACGACGGGAGAGCGGTCGGCCAGAGGCGGATCGGCATGGGGGAGAGCGACGGGGACTGCGAACATGAGACAGCGACTTAGACAGCAATGGTAAATGCGCCGTTAGAATTTCATGACAATTTTGTTACAAGTAACTGTTTTTATTTGCCTTTATAGCCAAAGGCAGCGCGCGCCAATGTGACGACGGCGGGATCGGCATCGGGGAAATCCATCGGCACCAGCGCCTCCAGCCGATCGGCGACATGGGTCAGCGCGGCGATCCGGCCGGCCTTGCGATGATTATTGTCGATCACCTGCCAGGGCGCGACCTTACTGTTCGTCTTTTTGAACATGGCGTGCATGGCGTCGAGATAGTCGGCGCGACGGGCGCGGTTACGATAATCGTCGGCGCCGGTCTTCCATCGCTTCCACGGCGTATCGAGCCGCTGGGCAAGCTGTTCATCCTGCGTTTCCTGCGTGATGTGAACGAACAGCTTCACGAAATGGGTGCCGGCCTGCGCCAGTTGCGCTTCGAAGGCGTTGATGTCGTCATAGCCGCGCTTCCAGTCGGCCTTGCTGCAAAAGCCCTCGACCCGCTCCACAAGCACCCGGCCATACCAGCTGCGGTCGAAGATGGCGATGTTGCGGCTGGCGGGCAGGCGGGTCCAGAAGCGCCAGAGGAAATGATGGTCGCGCTCCTCCTGCGTCGGGGCGGATATGGGATGGACCTGATAATAGCGCGGATCCCAGTCAGCGCTCATCCGCTTGATGATGCCGCCCTTCCCTGCCGCGTCCCACCCTTCCAGCAGGATGACGCTGCGCCGGCCATGCAGGATATGCGCGACCTGAATCTTGGCGAGGCGATGCTGAAGGGCGGCGAGGTCCGCCGCATAATCGCCCTTATACTTCGCGCCCTGTTCGTAATCGGCAAGGTCGATGGTCATGGATGCCACAATGCCATGATCATCAGGGGAATGGAAAGCGCTTCTTAAGCCGGTTCATCGGCGCTTCGACCAGATACCAGGACAAGGTGGCGATCAATATGGTGAGAATGCTGCCAAACAGCATCAGCCCCCAGCCGCGATGCTGGAACATGTCAAAATAGGGCGATCCATATTTCAGCAGGATCGCCATGGCGAACAGGTGATAGAGATACATGCCATAGCTGATGCGCCCGATATAGCGCGTAACCGGGTTGCCCAGAATCCACTGGGCCGGGCCGCCATGTCCGTGCCGGGCAAAGGCGACGATGCCCATGAACAGGATCACGAACAGCATTTCATCGACATGCAGGATGAACCATCCCGAAAAACGCCAAGACAATATGATCGCCGCGGCGGCGATCGGCGTCACCAGCGGGAACCAGCGGGACAATTTGCCGCGATGATCGACCATGGCGAGCAGCGCCCCGCCGGACAGGGCATCGAGTGAATTGAACGGCAGGGTCGTGAAGGCGACCGTGTCGGGGGCGATGCTCATGCGCACGGCCACGCCCAGGGCACAGCATGTCAGGGCCATGATTTCCCGACACCGCCGGGGCGTGACCAGCAACAGCGCCGGCCAGACAAGATAGAATTGTTCTTCCACCGACAGCGACCACCAGCCCGCCGTCGTCCATGGCTGCCATTCATTGGTGATGGCGAACAGGAAATTGGTGGCGTAAAAGAAATGCCACCAGAATGTATCGCGAATATTCTGCAAGTCCAGCAGGGCCGCCAGCCCCAGGATGAGCATGTAGGCGGGCCACAAGCGAAGGGCGCGCCGAACATAGAAATGCCACAGCGGTTGCCCGCCGCCATCGGCCCGCCGATCCAGATTCTCGATCAGCATCAAGGTGATGAGATAGCCGGACAGGACGAAGAACAGCCGGACGCCGACATGCCCGAACATCGACCCCTCGTCCCAATAATGGCTGTAGAGCACCCCGCCTATGGCAAAGGCGCGCACGCCATCGAGTTGCGGACGATACTGTTCCGATATAGCCAAAGCCGCCTGTCCCCCCGGTCAGCAAAGCTAACAGACGCGAGGACAGGAACAAGTAGGATCGATCAACCCTTCGTCTGCGGCTCCACGACGCGGACATGGAGTTCGCGCAGCTGCTTGAATTCGGCGGCGCTCGGCGCGCCCATCAGCAGGTCTTCGGCGCGCTGGTTCATCGGGAAGAGCGTGATTTCACGCAGATTCTGCGCGCCGCACAGCAGCATCACGATGCGGTCGACACCAGCGGCCATGCCGCCATGGGGCGGTGCGCCATATTGGAAGGCGCGATAGAGGCCGCCGAAGCGTTCCTCCACATCCTGCTGGCTGAGGCCGACCTTTTCGAACGCCTTGACCATCAGTTCGGGCGACTGGTTACGGATGGAACCCGACGCGATTTCATAGCCGTTGCAGACCATGTCATATTGGAAGGCGTTGATGGTCAGCGGGTCCTGACCGTTCAGCGCGTCCAGACCGCCCTGCGGCATGGAGAAGGGATTGTGGGCGAAGTCGATCGACTTCGTGTCCTCATCATATTCATAGAAGGGGAAGTCCACGATCCAGCAGAGTTCGAACCGATCCTTGTCGATCAGGTCAAGCTGTTCGCCAACGCGGATGCGGGCGAGGCCAGCGAGCTTGGCGGCCTGCGTTTCCTTGCCGGCGGCGAAGAAGACGCCGTCATTGGGACCAAGGCCGAGCGCTTCGATCAGCTTGGCGGTCGCTTCTTCGCCGTGATTCTTGGCGATCGGGCCGCCGGGCACGCCATCCTTGATGTTGATATAGCCAAGGCCCGAATAGCCTTCGCCACGCGCCCAGACATTCATGTCGTCGAAGAATTTGCGGCTGCCAGCGCCAGCGCCGGGCGCGGGAATGGCGCGAATGCGTGCGCCGCCTTCGACCAGGCTCGCGAAGATGCCGAAGCCCGAACCAACGAAATGATCCGTCACGTCCTGAATGAGGATGGGGTTGCGCAGGTCGGGCTTGTCGCTGCCATATTTCAGCATGGCTTCGGCGTGCGGGATGCGCGGGAAGCTGCCCGCCGGGGTCACATGCTTGCCCTCGGCAAATTCCTCGAACACGCTGGCGATGACCGGCTCCATCGTGTTCCAGACATCTTCCTGCGTGACGAAGCTCATTTCGAGATCGAGCTGATAAAATTCGCCCGGCAGGCGGTCGGCGCGCGGGTCTTCGTCGCGGAAGCAGGGCGCGATCTGGAAATAGCGGTCGAAGCCGGCGACCATCAGCAACTGTTTATATTGCTGGGGCGCCTGCGGCAGGGCGTAGAATTTGCCGGGATGGATGCGGCTGGGCACGAGGAAGTCGCGCGCGCCTTCGGGCGACGACGCCGTCAGGATCGGAGTCGAATATTCGGTGAAGCCGGCATCTTCCATCCGGCGGCGCATGTCGCGGATGATCTTCGTGCGGGTGACGATGTTCGCGTGCAGCGTTTCGCGGCGCAGATCGAGGAAGCGGTAGCGCAGGCGGATGTCTTCGGGATAGTCCTGTTCGCCGGCCACCGGCAGCGGCAGTTCGGCGGCGGTCGACAGGATGGTGACGCTGTCGGCCACGACTTCGATCTCGCCGGTGACCATGCGGGGGTTGATCGCCTCGGCGGCGCGCGCGACCACTGCGCCTTCGATCGTCACGACCGATTCAAGGCGCAGGCTTTCCAGCGCACGGAGCGGATCGCTGTCCGCCTTCGCCACGATCTGGGTGATGCCATAATGATCGCGCAGGTCGACGAACAATACGCCGCCATGATCGCGCTTGCGATGCACCCAGCCCGATACCCGGACCTGATTGCCGACTTCGGCTGTCGTCAGGGCGCCGCAGGTGTGAGTGCGATAGGCGTGCATGGCGTTTTGTATCTTTCAGATGCGTTTTACGGAAATGACAAACTGTTGCAGCGTCGCTATGCCCGGTCCTGTCAAGCATTGACGAGCCCGTGAGCGACGGGCCAGCCCATAATAAGATCGAAGACCATATGCAAATTCATCCGCTGATTACCGACAGCAAGACCCTTGCCGATTTCTGCGCCCGCATCGCGAAATCCCCGTATATCGCCGTCGACACCGAGTTCATGCGCGAAAACAGCTATTGGCCCGAACTGTGCCTGGTGCAGGTCGCCGACCCGCATGAGGCGGCGGCGATCGATCCGAAGGCGCCGGGGCTGGACATGACGCCGCTGCTGGACCTGCTGGTCAATAATGAGGATGTGCTCAAGGTCTTCCATGCCGGCGGGCAGGATATTGAAATCGTCCACAACCTGACCGGCAAGACGCCGCATCCGATGTTCGACACCCAGATTGCCGCCATGGCGCTGGGGCTGGGCGAACAGATCGGCTATGGCAATCTGGTCGATGCGTGGATGGGCGTGCAGCTGGACAAGGGCGCGCGCTTTACCGACTGGGCGCGGCGGCCGCTGGACAAGCGCCAGATCGACTATGCGATCGGCGACGTCACCTACCTCATTCAGATTTTCCCCAAGATGCTGGACGAACTGCGCAAGACCGGGCGCGGCGACTGGCTGGATCAGGAAATGGAGCGGATCAGCGATCCGTCCAATTATGAAAATAATCCGCAGGATGCGTGGCAGCGCGTGCGCATCGCCAGCAAGAAGCCCGATGTTCTGGGCCGGCTGAAGGCGCTGGCCGCCTGGCGCGAAAAAGAAGCGCAGGACAAGAATCTGCCGCGTGGGCGCATCGTGAAGGATGAAACGCTGGCCGACATTGCCAGCCATCCGCCGCGCGCGCAGGAGGATCTGGGCAAGGTGCGCGGCCTTTCCGCCACATGGCGGACCAACGATATTGGCGCGCGCCTGATGAATGCGCTGGCCAAGCATCAGCCGCTCGGCCGCGACGAAATGCCCGATCGCGAACCGCGCCGGCCGGGGCTGGGCAAGGATGGCGCCCTGGTGGCGGATTTGCTCAAGCTGCTGCTCAAGATCCGGTCGCGCGACATCAATGTCGCGGCCCGGCTGATCGCGCGGAGCGACGATATTGACGCGCTGGCGGCGGGCGTGCGCGAGGATTTGTCCATCCTGCAAGGCTGGCGCTATGAACAATTTGGGCGCGACGCGGTTGATCTGGTCGAAGGACGCATGGCCTTTGCGGTCAAAAATGGCCGGCTGAAGATGACGCGCACGGAATAAGGAGAGCGGCGATGCGGATGATCGGTACGGGCCTGATGGCGCTGTGTCTGGCGGGTTGCGCCGGCGCGGGCGAACAGGGACCGGACACGCCGCCCGCCGCATCCGCCGAAGGACCATGCCGTAATGACGGGCTGGATGGCTTTGTCGGGCAGAAGGCGAGCGCCGACACCGGCGCGGCCTTGCTGAAGGCGTCGGGCGCAAAGACGCTGCGTTGGGGCGGGCCGGGCATGGCGATGACCATGGATTTCCGGCCCGACCGGCTGACCGTCAGCTATGATGATGCGATGGTGATTACGTCCGCGCGCTGCGGTTAGACATTTCCGTTCGCCCTGAGCCAGTCGAAGGGCCGTTCTCTCAAAGAAGGACGGGGCTTCGACAAACTCTCCTGAGCAAAGTCGAAGGGCCGAACGGTTTAGCAGGGTATATTTTCCATGACTGCCACTGCCGATCTGGCCATCCGTATGGCGCGCGCGACGTTCAACCGGGCGCTGGCGGAGGCGGACCTGAACGCCATCGGGCCGCTGCTTGCCATGAACGTGGTGATGGTGACAGGCACCGACAGCGCGGTCATCAGCGGGCGCAAGGCGCAGTTGATGGCGTGGAAACGGGAGTTCGCCGCGAAAGAGCGGATGATCTATACCCGCACGCCCGAGACGATCGAGGCATCCCCGGTCGAACCGATCGCCATGGAGCATGGCCATTGGCGGGGCGTGGTCGCGGGCGTCACGCAGGCGTCCGGCCGTTATAGCGCCAAATGGCGCGAGGTCGGCGGCGCATGGGTGATCGAGGCGGAGATTTACCTGACGCTTGCCTGAGCGGGAGCCGGCGCGGGAATAAGGTCGATCGCATCGTCATCGGCTTCGGGCGTGTCGAGGATGATGCGATTGCGGCCGCTGCGCTTGGCGCGATAGAGCGCCGCGTCGGCCGCCTGTAGCAGCGTCGATCCGTCGCGCGCCATCGCATCGTCCCAGGTGGCGATGCCGAAGGACATGCTGGTCGATCCCAACGCCCGGCCGCCCTGACGCAGGACGATTTCGGTGATGCCCTTGCGCAGCAGTTCGACCCGCGCCGACAGCGCCTGCGCCGTGGTGCCAGGCGCAATGATGGTGAATTCCTCCCCGCCATAGCGGCAGACGATGTCGCCATCGCGGAAGCGACTGCGCATTTCGGCGGCGACCGACTGAAGCACGGTGTCGCCGGCATCATGGCCAAATTCGTCGTTGAAGCGCTTGAAATGATCGACGTCGCACATGACGACGCTGAGCGGGATGCCCGAGCGGCGGGAACGGGCGATCTCGATCGCCAGCGCTTCTTCCATATAGCGGCGGTTGAACAGGCCGGTCAGCGGATCGCGGATCGTCTGTTCGCGCAGGCCGCGTTGCAGGCGATGGTTGACCAGTGCGGAGCTGATATTTTCCGCCATCACGGTCAGGCGGAAGCGATGCTCGTCCTCCACCACGCCCTCCAGATAGAGGGTACCGATCACTTCGCCGCCGGCCAGCAGCGGCTCGCAATGATAGATGGCGTCGGGGTCGACATGGGAACAGACGATGTCGCCGCCATGCTCCGCTACGAAATGGGCCTGCCCCCGGCGCAAGGCCCAGCACTGGTCCGGGGCGAAGCCGTCCGCCTGCGGCACATAGCCGCCCCATCCCGCCACCGGCACCAGCAGGTTGCGGCTGTTATTATGGGCGTAGAGGCCGCCGGCGATACCGGGCAGCACGCGCGGCACGAACACGCCGATGACCTGCGCCAGTTCATCATCGGTGCGGGCGGCCTGCATGCGGTGGGCCATGCCGCCCAGCAATTCGATCACTTCGCCGCGTTCGCGCAGCGTATCGCTGTTGCGCAGCAAGGCGCCATGCGCGGCCTTCAGCTCCTGTTCGCTGCGCCCCTGATCCGCGAGCGCCGCCTGCAAATGATCGGCCATGGCGTTATAGCCGTCCGCCAGCTGGGCAAATTCCTGCGATCCCATCATGCCGGTGACGCGCGCGCTGCGATCCCCCTGCCCCAATGCGGTCATCGCCCGGCGAATATGGCCAGCCGGGCGACGAATGCCCCAGATCAGCAGCAGCGACATCGCGCAAATCAGCAGCGCAAAGAGCGGCCCGCCGACCAGCGCCAGTTGCCGCACCCATGTCAGGCGACGATCCGCCGCGTCGATTCGGGTCACGCGCAGCGCCCGTTCCTCGGCCAGGAAACTGTCCGCGCGCAGCGACACCATGGTCATGAGATCGCGGCCGCCGCCCGCCGCAATGCTGGCGCGCGCCTGATCGAAATCGCCGCGTCGCGCCTGCGCCAGCGTGCCGCGCAACAGGCCGATCCGGCGCTCGATCAGGCTGCTGAGTTCGCGTGCCCGCATATTCTGGGTCGGGTTGTCGGCGGTGAGCCGGGTCAGGCGCGCCATCGCGTCATGCGCGGCGACGATGCGCGCATCGGCCGGATCGGCGAAGCTGGCGTTGCGCGTCAGCACGAAGCCGCGCTGACCCGATTCAGCCTCTCGCAGGGCAGCGAGCGCATCGTCCATCGTTTCGATCACGTCAGCCGAATGCGTGACCCAGCGAAAGCTGTCACGGGTCTGGGTCGATGCGTCGACCAGCATCCAGATGAGCGCCACAAGGGCGATCATGACCAGCATGCCAAAAGCAGCGATCCGGGCGGTTAGAGAGGAGAACATGCGCGACCTTTTTGGTGAGCCGCGACGTTATTCGGTATTGGTTAACGAATTTCCACTTTTGCGCCGAACCGTGTGGTGGCGTCAGCGCCGCCAGCGCGCCCAGATGGCGGTCGGCAGGGCAATGCCGCGCGCTTCTTCGCGCACCGCCAGTTCGCCCGCATCGACCGTGCCGGGCAGGTCGGCGAACGCCTGACGCAGCAATTCGCCGATCGCCAGCGCCGACATGCGCACCGCATAGACGGTCAGGAACAGGAAGCGGCTGTCCGCGTCGAGCAGCGCACGGCAATTGGCGATGAGGCCGGGCAGATCCTCCTCCAGACGCCAGACTTCGCCATCGGGGCCACGGCCATATTTGGGCGGATCGAGCAATATGCCGTCATAGCGGCGGTTGCGGCGCACTTCGCGGGCGACGAACTTGGCGGCGTCCTCCACGATCCAGCGGACGGGACGATCGTCCATGCCCGACAGCGCGGCATTGGCGCGGGCCTGCGCCACCGATTTCTTTGACGCATCGACATGGACCATGCGCGCGCCGCCAGCCGACAGGGCCAGCGTGCCGACGCCGGTATAGCCGAACAGGTTCATCACCTCTGCGTCCGGCTTGTCGGCATAGGTGGCGCGCAGTTCGTCCCAGATGGGCGCCATGTCGGGGAAGAAGCCCAGATGGCGAAAGGGGGTGCAGCTCGACTGGAAGGTTACTTCCTTCCAGTGCAGCGGCCAGCCTTCGGCCGGGACGGGCTTGTCATAATACCAGCGGCCGCCGCCATCTTCATCGGAACCCGGGATGAATTCGCCGTCCGCCTTCCAGTCGGTCGTCGCGGGCTTCCACATCGCCTGCGGTTCGGGACGAATGAAGCGGAAGCGGCCATAGCGCTCCAGCTTTCGCCCATCGCCCGAATCCAGCAGGCCGTAATCCGACCAAGGCTCACCGATGAGGGTCTTGAGTTCCAAGGGGCTTAGCCGCGCGGGGTCGCGCGTTCGGCGACGTAAGCGGTGATCGCTTCGAACGTGCCGGGCAGCTTGGCGTAGCTTTCTTCCCGCGAGAAGAGATCGCCCACGCGCGAAGGCAGCGGCGGACGAGTGCCGGTGGCGCGTTCGACCGCATCGGGGAATTTGGCGGCATGGGCGGTCGCCAGCGTGACGACGGGGATGGAAGCATCCACCCCGGCGGTGCGGGCGGCGGCCAGACCGATGGCGCTGTGCGGATCAATGATCTGACCCGCCGCGTCATAGGCCCAGCGCATCGCCATGGTCATGCCATCGGCATCGACGCGCGAGGAGGAGAAGAGGGCGGCTGCGCCTTCGCGCTGGGCGTTGGTGAGGCGCATCGCCTTGCTGGCTTCGAACCCGCGCATCTGATCAGCGAGCGCAAGGCCGTCGCGGCCGCCAGCGTCGAACAGCAGGCGTTCGAAGTTGGAGCTGACCTGAATGTCCATGCTGGGCGTGGCGGTCGGCACGACCTGACCCTGGCTGTAATCGCCTTCGGCCAGCGCGCGGTGAAGAATGTCGTTGACGTTGGTCGCGACGATCAGCTTGTCGACCGGCAGGCCCATCTGCGCCGCGACATAGCCGGCGAACACATCGCCGAAATTGCCGGTGGGGACGGAGAAGGCGACTGCGCGATCGGGCGCGCCCAGGCGCACGGCGGCGTAGAAATAATAGACGACCTGCGCCATCAGCCGCGCCCAGTTGATGCTGTTCACGGCGGACAGGTTGAAGCGGCTCTTGAAAGCGACGTCGTTGAACATCGCCTTCACCAGCGCCTGCGCATCGTCGAAGCTGCCGTCGATGGCGATGTTGTAGACGTTGGGGGCCAGCACGGTGGTCATCTGGCGACGCTGAACGTCCGACACGCGGCCTTCGGGATGGAGCATGAAGATGTCGATCTTCGCGCGGCCCGCCACCGCATCGATCGCGGCCGAGCCGGTGTCGCCCGAGGTCGCGCCAACGATGGTGATGTGATCGTCGCGGCGCGAGAGGAAGCGTTCGAACAGCTGGCCGAGCAGCTGGAGCGCGACGTCCTTGAACGCGAGCGTCGGGCCATGGAAGAGTTCCAGCACCCAATGCTGATGGTCGAGCTGAACCAGCGGGGTCACGGCCTGATGGCTGAAGCGGCCATAGGCGGCGGCGCAGAGTTCCCGCAGTTCCTCTTGCGTCAGCGAACCGGCGACGAAGGGCGTCATCACCCGCACGGCGGTTTCGACATAGGAGAGGCCGGAGAGGGCGCGAATCTGATCGGCGGTGAAGGCCGGCCAGCTGGTCGGCAGATACAGGCCGCCATCGGACGCCAGCCCGGCCAGCGTCACATCTTCAAAACCGAGCGCGGGCGCGCTCCCCCTGGTGCTCTGATATTGCATAATGGGAAAGCGCGGTAGCGACACCCGGCCTGCGGAGCAAGCATTTAGGCGGCTTTTGTGGCGTTCCGGCGACGCAGGGCGAGAATATAGATGATGACCGCCACGGCCGCGAAGAAGAACCATTGCACCGCATAGGCGAGATGATTGTTGGGAATGTCGGAGATATTTGGTGGCGATGTCGGCACCCGGCCTTGTGCAGGCTCATCTGCAATCAACAACGGCTCGTCCACGACAGCCCCGTTGGTCATTCGCCCCCAAATCGACTGGGACGTCGGTTTAAGGGCGATTACGCCCTGCACCGCGCCACCCTGCCATTCCGGCAGTGATGGCGATGGAGATACGCCAACATCGACATAGGCTCCCGGCCCTTCCGCACCCGTCCGACACGCCATGATCGCGCGGTAGCCGGTCTTTCCGTTGCGCGCCTTGCCAGCGACCATCTCGACAAACTGTGTATCGAGACAAACGAGGCTCGACCGTCGAAAGCGGTAGTGATCTAAATCGGCACCAAACCTTGGGAAGGCGATGGCTGGCAGGCGTGTGTTGTTCGACATCAACGCCAGAGCCTGCTCCTTTTCCGCCCGGCGCTGGAGTTGCCAGACGCCAAGGCCGATCATGGTCAGCACCGCCAGCGCGACAAGGATTGTCGGGATGATGGGGATGCGGGCTTTGGCGGGCTGATCGGTCATGGCCGGTCCTTGTTGTCCATCGAGACGGGTAGAGTCCGTTCTTTCTTCAGGAAAAGAGCGGGGCTTCGACAGGCTCAGCCCGAACGGCTTCTATGTGAGGCGCCAAATATTTCCATAAGAAAATGGCCGGAGCATGTGCCCCGGCCAATGATGTTTTCAGAAGCAGGCCGGTGCCTCAACCGCCATGGATGGGTGCGCCCCAGCCGCCCCAGACATAGATGGCGACGAACAGGAACAGCCACACAACGTCAACGAAATGCCAGTACCAGGCGGCGGCTTCGAAACCGAAATGCTGGCGCGGGGTGAAGTGCCCCTTATAGGCGCGGACCAGATTGACGATCAGGAAGATGGTGCCGACCAGAACGTGGAAACCGTGGAAGCCGGTCGCCATGTAGAAGGCCGAGCTGTACGGATTGCCGCCGAAATCGAAGGGCGCATGGGCATATTCATATGCCTGGATGCACGAGAAGATCGCGCCCAGGATGATGGTGCACCACAGCCCCTTGATCAGGCCGTCGCGGTCGCCGTGGATCAGCGCATGATGCGCCCAAGTGACGGTGGTGCCCGAGCAGAGCAGGATCAGCGTGTTGAGCAAGGGCAGTTCGAAGGCGTTCATCACCTCCACGCCCTTTGACGGGAACAGTCCTTCGATCGGCGCGAGCGCGCTGGGGAACAGGGCGAAGTCGAAGAAGGCCCAGAACCAGCCGACGAAGAACATCACTTCCGATGCGATGAACAGGATCATGCCGTAGCGCAGGTGAAGTTGCACCACCGGGGTATGATCGCCGGCATGGGCTTCGGCGATCACATTGCCCCACCAGCTGAAGAAGGTGAACAGCACGCCGCCAAGCCCGAGCAGGAAAATCCAGCCGCCGCCCGGCCCCATTGCGTCGGGGTGCATCCACATGATGGCGCCCAGCGCCATGACCAGCGCCGACATGGAGCCGAAGAACGGCCAGATGCTGGGGGGAAGGATATGATAATCGTGATTCTTCGCGCCTGCCATAACCGTCTTCCCTGCTCCTGTTCTTTATCCTTTGCTTAGCTTGCCTTCTTCCCCTGCTCAACAGGGTAGAAAGTGTAGCTGAGCGTTATCTCTTGCGTGTCGCGATTGTCCGGGTCGTCCAGGATTTTCGGATCGACATAATAGAGGACGGGCATGCGCACCTCCTCGCCGGGCTGCAATGTCTGCTGGGTGAAGCAGAAACACTGGATCTTGGTGAAATAGGCGCCCGCCTGCGTCGGGGTGACGTTGAAGCTGGCGGTGCCGGTGACGGGTTTGTCCGACATGTTCTTTGCGACGAAGATCGCCATGTCCTTCGCGCCCACCGTGACCGTGTCGGTCGGATGTTCGGGATAGAATTGCCAGGGCATGCCCGGCTGGACATTCGAATCGAAACGGATCGACAAAGTGTGGCCGGTCGCAACCTTCACGCTGGTCGACGCCTCCGCCCGGCGGGTGGTGCCGCCGAAACCGGTCTGTTCGCAGAAGATGCGATAGAGCGGGACCGAGGCGAAGCCCAGGCCCAGCATGGCGAGGCCCACCAGCGCCATCGTCACCAAAGTCCGGCGGTTGCGCCGGTCACGGTCGAAAGGCGAAGGCGGGAGCGTGGCCATCAGATATTATGGCTCGCGCCGATCTTCGCCAAAGTGATGGCGAAGAAGAGGATGGCGAGGAACCCCAGCAGCAGGCCGGTGACGAGCGCGCGCGATTTTTGCCGGGCGCGGATCTGATCCTGATCTTCCGGCGTCATGCCAGCAGCCAGCGGTCGACGACCACTGCCCCGAACATCAGGAAAAGATAGAGGATCGAATATTTGAACAGCCGCCGTTCCGCCGTCATGCGGGCAGGGTCGGTTTCGCGGCTGCGATAAACCTGAAAGGCGAGCGCAACGAACAGGCCGGTGCCGGCCAGCGCGACGACGCCATAGAGGACGCCGGTCAGGCGCATCAGGACGGGGGCCAGCGCGGCCGCGGCCATGATCGCGGTGTAGAGCCATATCTGACGGCGCGTGGCCCGCTCGCCCGCGACCACGGGCAGCATCGGGATGCCGGCGGCGGCATAATCGGGGCGCACGAACAGGGCCAGCGCCCAGAAATGCGGCGGCGTCCAGAAGAAGGTGAGCATGAACAGCGCCACCGGCAGCGCGCCGATGTCGCCCGTCACCGCCGCCCAACCGATGATCGGCGGGAAGGCGCCGGCCGCGCCGCCGATGACGATATTCTGCGCCGTCCGGGGTTTCAGCCAGATGGTGTAGATGAAAACGTAGAAGAGGATGGAGACGGTCAGGACGGCGGCGGCGAGCCAGTTGGTCGCGACGCCCATCAGCAGGACCGAGAAGAAGGAGAGGCCGACGCCGAAATGCAGCGCCGCCTGCCGGTCCATGCGGCCGGCGGGCAGCGGACGATTGGCGGTACGCTTCATCTTGGCGTCGATGTCCGCTTCCCACCATTGATTCAACGTGGCGGCCGCGCCCGCGCCGAGCGCGATGCAAAGGATCGCAGTGAAGGCGAGGACGGGGTGGATATGGCCAGGCGCGGCGAGCAGACCGCAGAGGCCCGTGAAGACGACCAGCGTCATCACCCGCGGCTTCGTCAGCGCGACGAAATCGCGCCAATGAGCGGGCATCGCGGGCGTCGCTGCCCCGGACATGATCGGCGTACTGGCCATAAACTCCTCTTGCATCGGCCGCGCCCCATACAGGCATGGGCCGATTCCGGCAAATGGACAGACGGTCCTACCCCGGAACGCCTGTCTGTTGCGCGGTCGCGCCCGGCCGGAACCGGGCGCTGTATCGCATCAGTCGACGACGGGCAGCGTTTCGAACTGGTGGAAGGGCGGCGGGCTGGACAGGGTCCATTCCAGCGTCGTGGCGCCTTCGCCCCACGGATTGCCCTCTGCCTTCCTGCCGGCCGCGAGCGACCAGATCAGGTTGACGAAGAAGATCACCATGCCGCTGGCCATGACCATATAGCCCATGGTCGCGACCCAGTTCCAATGTTCGAAGGCGGCCGGATAGTCGGGATAGCGGCGCGGCATGCCGCTGAGGCCCAGAAAGTGCATCGGGAAGAACAGCATGTTCACGCCGGCGAAGAACACCCAGAAATGCAGGTGGCCGAGGAATTCATTATACGTGCGGCCCGACATTTTCGGGAACCAGTAATAGAAGCCGGCGAACAGGCCGAACACCGCGCCCAGCGACAGGACATAGTGGAAGTGGGCCACGACATAATAGGTGTCGTGCAGCACGTCGTCGACACCGCCATTGGCCAGCACCACGCCGGTCACGCCGCCCACGGTGAAGAGGAAGATGAAGCCCAGCGCCCAGACCATTGGCGTCTTGAAGCTGATCGACCCGCCCCAGATGGTCGCGATCCACGAGAAGATCTTGATGCCGGTGGGCACCGCGATGACCATGGTGGCGGCGGTGAAATACATTTTCACATTCACCGACATGCCGGTGGTGAACATATGGTGCGCCCAGACGACGAAGCCGACCACGCCGATCGCGACCATGGCATAGGCCATGCCGAGATAGCCGAACACCGGCTTGCGGCTGAAGGTCGAGACGATCTGGCTGATGATGCCGAAGCCGGGCAGGATCATGATATAAACTTCGGGGTGGCCGAAGAACCAGAAGAGATGCTGGTAAAGCTCGGGATCGCCACCGCCAGCCGCATCATAGAAGGTGGTGCCGAAATTGCGGTCGGTCAGCAGCATGGTGATCGCGGCGGCGAGGACCGGCAGCGCGAGCAGCAGCAGGAAGGCGGTGACCAGCACCGACCAGACGAACAGCGGCATTTTATGCAGGGTCATGCCCGGCGCGCGCATGTTGAGAATGGTGGTGATGAAGTTGATCGCGCCCAGGATCGAGCTGGCGCCCGCGATATGCAGCGACAGGATCGCCATGTCGACGGCAGGGCCGGCCGATCCGCTGGTCGACAGCGGCGCATAGACGGTCCAGCCGGTGCCCGCGCCATTGCCGGTGCCGCCGGGGACGAAGGTCGACCCCAGAAGCAGCGCGAAGGCGGGGATGAGCAGCCAGAAGCTGACATTGTTCATCCGGGGGAAGGCCATGTCCGGCGCGCCGATCATGATCGGCACGAACCAGTTGCCAAAACCGCCGATCATGGCGGGCATCACCATGAAGAAGACCATGATGAGGCCGTGCGCGGTGATCAGCACGTTCCAGAGATGGTAGGCCTGATCCAGGGTCGCTTCCGGCCCGTCCATGAACATGGCCCAGGTGTGGAGATACTGGATGCCCGGATGCGCCAGTTCAGCGCGCATCAGACCCGAAATACCGCCGCCGATAATGCCGGCGACGATCGCGAAGATCAGGTAGAGGGTGCCGATGTCCTTGTGATTGGTGGACATGAACCAGCGCTGGAAGAAGGCCGGTTTGTGATCGGCATCATGATGATCATGAGCATGATCGCCGTGATGATCTGCGGTGATGGTGGTCATGGCGTTCCTACCCCTGATCAGATTTTCTTCTCGGTCGCGGCGGGAGCGGCTTGTGCCGTCTTCTCCGCTGCGCCCTTCAGGTTACCGCCCTGCGACAGCACCCACTGGTCGAACTGTTCGGGCGGCAGCGCCTCGATCGCGATCGGCATGAAGCCGTGGCGCGCGCCGCACAGTTCGGAACATTGGCCGTAATAGACGCCCGGCTTTTCGATGAAGACGCTCTTTTCGTTCAAGCGGCCGGGAACGGCGTCCATCTTGAGCCAGAGCGAAGGCACGGCGAAGGCGTGGATGACGTCTGCGCCGGTGATGATCAGCTTGATCGGGCGACCGGCCGGCAACACCAGACGATTGTCGGGCGCCAGCAGATAGGGCTCGCCATTTTCCTTCGCCTTGTCTTCAGGCAGCATGTTGGAAACAAATTCGGGAATGGCGTTGTCGGGATATTCATAGCCCCAATACCATTGATAGCCCGTGACCTTGACCGTCAGCGCATCCTTGGGCGCGGGCTTATACTGGTCGGCGAGCAGACCGATCGAGGGCACGGCGACGACCAGCAGGATCACGACCGGCAGGACCGTCCAGATCACTTCGATCAGCGTATTGTGCGACGTCTTGGACGGCACCGGATTGGCGCTGCGGCGATAGCGCCACATCACATAGAGCATCAGCACCAGAACGAAGATGGAGATGATGGTGATGAGCGGCAGCAGCAGCACGTCATGCAGCCAGCGCGCGGTGTGCCCGGTGGGGCTGAATTGTTTTTGCAGGGTGATTTCACCCGGCATCGGCATGCCGATCCCTTCGGTCGGCTTCATCCGCGGCGGCGCGGCGACCTTGGGCGCGGCGGGCGCTGCCTCAGCAGTGGATGCGGCGGCGTTGGCGGCCGAATCAGCGGGAGCAGCCGCATTGTCCGCCGCAGGTGCGGCAGCGACGGCATTATGCTGAGCGAGTGCAGGTCCATTCAGAACAAGGGTGGGCGCTAAGGCCAGCAACCCGGCAAGAACGAGCGATTTCACCGTTTTCATAGCGTCTTCGTACCCCTAACCCCTTGGCGCCGCTGCAACGAAGACGCACTTATGTGCGCTATATCCCTCGCCCGTTCGGTTCTGTCGCGGCTTATAGGCAGGCTTGCCCCATGCCTCAAGCACAGATGGAGCAGATTTTCTTCGCTGTTGCAACGCTTCCCCTGCCCGCCTATTCGGCAGGCTCCGCGCACAGGGGCGCGATCATGGCGGACTGGAAGGGACGCCGTGCGGACTGGGTGGCGAACCGGGCCGAATGGCGCGGGATCGCCCGACATGGATAATGGACGGCATGACGGACGAAGAAGTTTTGGCGGAATTCCGGGCGGCGGGGGCGCTGCTCGAAGGACATTTCATCCTGTCGTCGGGCCGCCGCAGCGCCAATTATTTGCAATGCGCGCGCGTGCTGATGAATGCGGAGCGCGCCGGCAAGCTGGCCCGCGCGACCGTACAGAAGCTGCCCCGCGAATTGCGGCAGGAAATCGACCTTGTCGTGTCGCCTGCCATGGGGGGCCTGATCATCGGCCATGAAATCGGCCGCGCGCTGGACAAGGACGCGGTGTTCCTGGAACGGCCGGAGGGCTTTTTCGAACTGCGTCGCGGCTTCGCCATCACGCCGGGGCAAAAGGTGCTGATGGTCGAGGACGTCGTGACCACCGGCCTGTCGTCGCGTCAGGCGATCGAAGCGGTCGAGAAGGAAGGCGGCATCGTCGTCGCCGAAGCGGCGCTGGTCGACCGTTCGGCCGGCGAGGTCGATCTGGGCGTGCCCTTCTACCCGCTCGTCTCCATCAACTTCCCGGTCTATGATGAAGACGCCGTGCCGCCCGAACTGGCGGCGGTGCCCGCGATCAAGCCCGGCAGCCGGAAGCAGTAACGATGACCAGCCCCCTTCGCCTTGGCGTGAATATCGACCATGTGGCGACCATCCGCAACGCGCGGGGGGGCGAACATCCCGACCCGGTCAAGGCCGCCTTGCTGGCGGTGAAGTCCGGGGCGGACGGCATCACCGCGCATCTGCGCGAGGATCGCCGCCATATTCGCGATGCCGACATCGCCATGCTGATGGCGGCGCTGGACGTGCCGCTCAACCTGGAGATGGCGGCGACGGACGAGATGCTGGCGATCGCGCTGAAGCATAAGCCGCACGCCGCCTGCATCGTGCCGGAAAAGCGCGAGGAGCGCACGACCGAGGGCGGGCTGGACGCCGCCGGGCAATATGAGACGCTGAAACCGATCGTAGGCACGCTGAACAACGCTGGCATTCGCGTCAGCCTGTTCATCGAGGCGGACGCTGCGCAGATCGACGCGGCGATCCGGCTGGGCGCGCCGGTGGTGGAATTTCACACCGGCGCCTATGCGCATCTGGCCGGCGAGGCGCGTGCGGTGGAACTGCGCAAGATCGCCGACGCCGCCGCGCTGGCGGCCAAAAATGGCATCGAGCCCCATGCCGGCCACGGCCTGACCTTCGACAATGTGGCGCCGATCGCCGCCATTCCGCAGATCGCCGAACTCAATATTGGCCATTTCCTGATCGGCGAGGCGATCTTTGGCGGGCTGGAGGGCAGCATCCGCGAGATGCGGCGGCAGATGGATCTGGCGCGGTGACCACCGCAGGTGGTCATCCCAGCGAAGGCTGGGATCGCAGGCCTCAAAGGTTCAACCTGGAGGCACGAGACCCCAGCCTTCGCTGGGGTGACGGCCTGGGGGGGCGGTCATGATCATCGGCCTCGGTTCCGACCTCTGCAATATCGAGCGTATCCAGAATTCACTCGATCGGTTCGGTGAGCGGTTCGTGCAGCGCGTCTTCACCGATGTGGAGCAGGTCAAGGCGGAGCGCCGCCCCTTCACCAAGGCGGGGACGCTGGCCAAGCGGTTCGCGGCCAAGGAAGCCTTTTCCAAGGCGGTCGGCACGGGCTTCAAGGCCGGCGTCTTCATGAAGGATATAGGCGTCGTCAATGCGCCGTCGGGCGCACCGACGCTGGCGCTGACCGGCGGGGCGCTCGCGCGGCTGGAATCAATGGTGCCGGCGGGGCACAAGCCGGTCATTCATCTGACGCTCACCGACGATCATCCATGGGCGCAGGCCTTCGTCATCATCGAAGCCCTTCCCCTGTGACGTCCGACCCTGTGACTTCTTCCTCCGACGACTCCAACGAAAGCCTGCCCGTGACGGCCATCGACCTGCCTGAAGACCAGACCGCACCGCAAGCCCCGGAACCGGCGGAGACGAAATCCCCGGTCAACTGGTGGCATGAGGCCAAGAGCATCACCCTACTGATCCTGGCGGTACTGGCGTTCCACAGCTTCGTCGCCAAGCCTTTCTACATCCCGTCCGAATCGATGATGCCGGTGCTGTTGACCGGCGACCGGCTGGTGGTCAGCAAATTCCCCTATGGCTGGTCCTATGTCTCGCCCAGCTTCCACCCCCTTCCCTTTATGAAGGGGCGGATATTGGGCCGGCTGCCCGAACGCGGCGACATCGTGATCGTGTCGCCGCAGAACCGGCGCGAGGATTATATCAAGCGGGTCATCGGCCTGCCCGGCGACATTATCGAAGTGCGCGGCGGACAGGTGATCCTGAACGGCGTGGCAGTGCCGCAGAAGACGTTGAAGCCCCTGATGCTGCCGGTGGATGGCAATGCCCCCTGCCCGCCGCTGCAATTCCCCGGCGCGCTGGTGACGGGCAAGGACGGCAGGGACTATTGCGAACTGCCGGTGCGGCAGGAAATCCTGCCCAATGGCAAAACCTATGTCACGATCGACATGGGGCCGAGCGCGCTCGACTGGTATGGCCCGGTGCGGGTGCCGGAAAACCATGTCTTCCTGATGGGCGACAATCGCGACAACAGCGCCGACAGCCGCGCGCCGCTGGAGGAAAATGGGCTGGGCGGCCCGGTGCCGTTCGAGGCGATCGGCGGGCGCGCGGAGTTCATCACCTTCAGCCTGGACGGCGACGCCACATGGAATCCGCTGACCTGGCTACATGCCTTCCGCAGCGGCCGGGCGGGGAACAGCCTGCGCCCGCAAAGCGTTGCCCCGCCGAAATGATTTGATCGCAATGATCTGACGAAAGGGGCACTGGGTTTTGAGCGAGCAGCAGCATGTCGAGAAACCCGGCCCCAGCGAAGTCCGCAGCCCCCTTGTCCAGCATGAACTGAAGCGCGCCGGCGTCTGGTTTGCGCTGGCCATCGCCATCGGCCTGGTGGTGCTGCTGGCGCAACCGCTGATGCTGGTGATGGGCGCGCTGGTGCTGGCGACGATGATGGACGGCGGCGCGCGCCTGCTGGGCCGGGTGCTACCGATCGGGCGCGGATGGCGACTGGCGATCGTGCTGCTGGGCGCTGTCGCCTTCCTTGCCTATACTGTCTACCTCACCGGATCGAGCCTGACGGCGCAGGCGCAGGCGATGCGCACCATCGTCGAGGCGCAGGTCGGGCGGATCGGCGGCTGGATGCAGCAGATGGGCGTCACCACCACGCCCGACGACCTCAAGAGCCTGGCCAGTCAGGCGATGAGCAGCATGGGCCGGGTGACGGCGGCGGTCGGAACGGCCGTGGGCGCGATCACCAGCGGGGTCATGATGCTGGTGCTGGCGATCTTCATCGCAGTCGAGCCGAAACTCTATGAACGCGGCGTCGCCTGGATGCTGCCGATGGAAAAGCGCGCCCATTTCTACGCCATCGCCGACAAGATGGGCTGGACGTTACGGCGGCTGATGTTCGGGCGGATCATCGGCATGGCGGTGGAGGGCGTGGGCACATGGCTGTTGCTGTGGGCAGGCGGCGTTCCGATGGCGGGGCTGCTGGGCATATTGACCGGCCTGTTCGCCTTCCTGCCCAATATCGGGTCGATCCTGTCGGGCGCGCTGATCATTCTGGTCGGTTTTTCGGGCGGCACGAACACCGGCCTCTATGCCTTTGGCGTCTATATGGCGGTGCAGATCGTCGACGGCTATCTGATCGTGCCGATGGTGGCCAAGCGCGCCACCGATCTTGCCCCCGCGCTGGTGCTGGCGGCGCAGATATTGTTCGGCGCGCTGTTCGGCATCATGGGGCTGTTCCTGGCCGATCCGATCGTGGCGATGATCAAAGTCTATCTGGAGGAACGGTCCAGGGCGCTGGCGGGCGAAGGCGCAGGGTCGCAGCGGCGCGGCGATGATGTGCAATAAGGGAACGTCCGGCCTGTCCCGCGCATTTTCAACATGATAATCTAAATTACCATGTGAGAGGAGTCGCGCGATGGGCATCCATCTGGACAAAGAAAAGAAACTGCATTTCGACCTGACCAATGTCGGCATGCGCGCGCAGGCGACCGCGGTAGGCATGTTGCAGATCTGCATAGAATTGCGGCGCGCCGGCGTACTGGACGACGCCGCGATCGAGCGGATCAAATGCGCGATCGCCTGCGACATTGAAGTGTCGGCGCCGCGATCGGTCGCCAATGCCGAATATCGCCGCGACATAAAGGCGCGGCTCGACAAACTCTTCGCCGGCGAAGAGAAGATCGGCAGCGCCGACGCGCTGGCCTTTGGCACCAATACGGGTGACGATCAGACCTGTCAGGGCCACGCCTGATCAGGACATGAAAAAAGGGGCCGGCGAGCGGCCCCTTTTTCAATCGGTCTGACGGGGCGGACGGGCCGCCCCTTTCCCACTGGCTTTGTGGATCAGTTGCCGACGTGCGGCGCAGCGCCCTGCTGCATTTGCATCTGCTGCTGCAACTGCATCAGTTCCGCCTTGGACTTGAAGTCGTGCAGGGTGACGTCGAACACCAGCACCGAACCACCGGGGATCGGACCGTTGTCGGCATCGCCATAGCCAAGCTGCGGCGGGATCCACAGGCGGTACTTACCGCCCTTCTTCATCTTTTGCAGCCCTTCGGAGAAGCCGGGCACCACGCCGTCGACCGGCATCGGCGCCTGCGGATTCTCGTCGAACACGGTGCCGTCGAGCAGCGCGCCCTTATAGCCCACCAGCGCAACGTCAGCCGGGGTCGGGCTGGCGCCCGAGCCTTCTTCCAGCACCTTATACTGCAATCCCGATTCGGTCGTCACGACGCCGTCTTCATGCGCGTTGCTGGCCAGAAAGGCGGTCGGCGATGCGGCGACGTGCTGCTGCCCCGCCCAAGCAAGGCCGCCCGCCGCCAGCGCAACGACGGCGACGCCGATCCAGAGCCGGGTCAACGACCCCTTGGCGATGGGACGAAGGGGGACAGCCGTCGTGGACATGGCGATGAATCTCGCAATTAAGGGCAGGGAATCAGCAGAAAACGGGGTGGCCGCTTGGCTACCCCGTCAAAACAGCGTCTTAACGGACGCCGTCGCGCTCGGCGCGCTTGCGCTCCATCTTGCGCGCGCGGCGGACAGCGGCAGCCTTTTCACGGGCGCGCTTTTCCGACGGCTTCTCATAATGGCGACGCAGCTTCATTTCGCGATACACGCCTTCACGCTGCAGCTTCTTCTTGAGCGCGCGGAGGGCCTGGTCGACATTGTTGTCGCGAACGATGATCTGCATAAGTCCGTCAATCTCCAATCAAAAACGGGCGGTTCGCCGGGACATTACATCCTTCCCGACGGCCCGACCGAATAGCAAAGCCAGTGAGTCGTCGCAGGTCACCCTGCGCCATGTGGGCGGCGCCCTACCAGTGGAGTGGGGTAAATTCAACCCAAAAGGCCGCAATCTCGACATTTGCGACGAGCGGGCGGATAGTGCGGCCATAAAAGACACAGGAGGATCGCCATGGCAACCGCCGCACGCACGCCCAACATGTCAGCGCAAGAATGGGAGGCCCGCCAGCAACTGGCCGCCTGCTATCGCATCTTCGACCATCTGGGCTGGTCTGAACTCATCTACAACCACATCACGCTGCGCGTACCGGGAGAAAACGACGCCTTCCTGATCAATCCCTTCGGCCTTGGCTATCATGAAGTGACGGCGTCCAACCTGGTCAAGATCGACATTGACGGCCATGTGCTGGACGGCAGCCCCTATCCGGTCAATCGCGCGGGCTTCACCCAGCATAGCGTTTTCCACCGGCATCTGCCCGACGCCCATTGCATCATCCATACCCACACGACGGCGGGGATGGCGGTGAGCGCCTGCGCCGAAGGGCTGCGCCCGATCAGCTTCTACGCCGCCGCCTTCATCGGCCACATCGCCTATCATGATTTCGAAGGGGTCACGATTCGCCCGGAGGAAGGCGAAAGGCTGATCGCGCATCTGGGCGACCGGCGCGTCATGATGCTGCGCAACCATGGCACGCTGGTCATGGCGCCGTCCCTGACCGAGGCATTTCTGAAGCAATGGCTGCTCCAGCGCGCCTGCGAAATTCAGGTTGCGGCCGGAGCGGCCGGCACACCCGTCGACATCCCGCCCGAGGTGATTGCGGTGCATCAACGCGATCTGGCGGAGGTGCAATTGCCGGTCGGGCCGGGCGTGCCCGATTTCCAATCCATGATCCGGCTGATCGACCGGACCGATTCGAGTTGGCGGAACTAACCCGGATGGAGGGCCGATCGAGGCATTGGACCCTTCATTATGAGACCGGGGCGGAACATCAACATCACCCCAGATTGACGTGCGATTAACCAAAAAAATCGATTACTCTCACAAAAGGAAAAAATCGCGGAATCCCTGCGAATCTGCTATAAAAATGAAACAAACATACAAACGATTGCAGGAGAGATGGATGGTTGATCAGGGTCGCACCGATCCCGCATCGGCGGGTTATGGAATATCCCCTTCTAATGGTGATGAAATTTCCGGTTTCATTCGGGCATTGCCGTTGGCGATCGCCTTTAGCGTGATATTGTGGGTGGTCGGCGTATTGCTGCTGCTATCGATCACGGGCAATTGAGGCGCGGATAATCGAGGAATGGGCGATCGGGCCAATCCGTAGCGGGTTGAGCCCTGCGCGGCCGAAATCTGCTGTCAGGCCCAGAAGCCGGCCAGCTGGCGCACCCATGCATCGGCGGCCGCGCGATCAGGCTCTTCATTGGCGTCGCCATAGCCGAACCATTCATCCTGCCCCACATCCTGCACAATGATGCCGTCGCGCCGGGCCAGCATCGCCAGCGATCGATAATAGACGCCATAGGTGACGCCCGGCTGCGGAATCAGCCAGGCGATCTGCCCGCGCACGGGTATGATGGTTTCATCCCGCCACAGCGCCCGCGCGCCATAGCCGGTGCAGTTGATGATCGATCGCTGTTTCAACCGGGCAAGATCGCCCGGCGCATGCAATTCCATCGGGACGATGCGCCCGCCCGCCATCAGGAAATCGCTGGTCAGATGATGCATCAGATCCGCGACGTTGAAGGTCAGCGACGATGTGCGCCGGACGAAGGCGGGACGAAAAGGATGACTGCCGGGCGGCAGATCAACGCTGCGCGGCGTTAGGTCGGCCAGACGCTGATCCAGATGCAGGAAATCGTCGCGCCGCGCCGCCGTTGACGCGGGCGGCGCATCATCCCGCCGCCGGCCGAAGGGCGTGTCGGACAGGATGTAGCGATCCGTCCATTCGATCGGATCGCCCGCCAGCCCCAGCAGGCTTTGGAAATAGGAAAAGGATGACCGCGCCATCCCCTCCCAACGATCGGCAAAGCCCGGATCGACCGCGCCCGCCATCGCCACCCGGCTGTCGGGCGACCAGGTGCCGGTGGCCCGCGCCGAGCGCACGAAAGGAAATTGCTCCTTTGCATAGATGGTGACGCTGGCGCCGGCGCGCTGGGCGGTGAGTGCGGCGGTGAGCCCCAGTGCGCCGGCGCCGATCACCGCCACATCGCGCACGCCATCCGCCAGCGCCAGCGCGACCGCCCGCTCCGCCGATCCCCAGCTCAAAGACCAGCCGCTGCCGCCATGGCCATAATTGTGGACAACCCGCTTGCGTCCGACCTCTTCCGTCTCGATTCGCGGACCGGCGGCGCGGAAGGGACGCAGACATACGGTCGTGCGAAAAATACGGTCTGGCGTGGCGCGTATCGGCTCCACCCCGGCCAGCGGATCAAAGGCGGCCCGCGCACCGCCCGCCAGCGTAAGAAAACCCGCGCCGCCTGCCGCCCCGCCCAGAAACGCCCGCCTGTCCATGCCGCCCTCCCGATGGTCGCGCCCCTGATGGAACGAAGCAGCCCGGCATAGCCGCAAGCAGGGAGCAGTGAAATCATCCGCCGTCGTGTCGCGCGGCAGGGGTTGCCCTGCGCCAGCGAATGGCTGATGACGAGGCCCATGCCTGCGCTGCGCCCCGAACGCTCAATCGTCATCCTCCTGCTTGCGCTGGTGGTCGTGGTGACGGCGGTAGGCGGCACATTCTGGCTTTATCGCGGCCAGCAGGCGGAAATCGCCTGGGTCAATCACACGTTGCGGGTGGAAAACCGGCTGTCCATGCTGCTGTCGCGCGTGCTGGAAGCCGAAAGCAGCCAACGCGGCTATATATTGACGCGGCAGGATGATTTTCTGGCGCCCTATCAGGATTTTCGCATCCACTGGCGCAGCGAATGGC
Organism: Sphingobium rhizovicinum; assembly: GCF_042647625.1. NCBI lineage: Bacteria > Pseudomonadati > Pseudomonadota > Alphaproteobacteria > Sphingomonadales > Sphingobiaceae > Sphingobium > Sphingobium rhizovicinum. The sequence continues at coordinate 3,219,224 of NZ_JBHRVU010000004.1, forward strand.
GTGCGCTGCGCGCCGAGGTCCGCGATAATGGCCCCCAGGTGGAGGCCGTCGATACGCTGGGCCGGATGATCGGCAGACGCATGGATCTGCTCCAGACAGGGATCGACCGGCGGCGCGCTGGAAAATCCCTGCCCGAGCAGGCCTTCTACCCCGGACTGGCGCTGACCGCACAGTTGCGCGCCCATGTCGCCCATATGAAGGCGCGCGAAGAAGAGCTGTTGCAGCGGCGCAGCATCGAAGCAGGCCGGCTGAGCATCATGGTGACGGCGGGCCTGGCGCTGAGCGCGGCGATGGTCATCATATTGGGCCTGCTGGCGCTGCGCACCGCCCAGCGCCGCATGACCGAAGCCTTGCAGAGCCGACAGGCGCTCAGCGACGCGCATGATCGACTGATCATGGAGGTGGAAGAACGGGAAGCGGCGCAGGCGCAGCTGCGACAAGTGCAAAAGATGGAATCGATCGGCCAGTTGACCGGCGGCATTGCGCATGATTTCAACAATATGCTGGCGATCGTCATCGGATCGCTGGACATGGCGCGGCGGCGGCTGGGCGAAGGCGGCGATCCCCGCGTGATCAAGGGCATCGACAATGCGACAGAAGGCGCGCAACGCGCCGCGCAACTGACCGCCCGGCTGCTCGCTTTCTCACGCCAACAACCGCTCGATCCGCAACCGACCGACGTCAACAAGCTGGTCGGCGGCATGTCCGAATTGCTGCGTCGCACCATTGGCGAGGATGTCCGCGTCGAATCCGTGCTGGCCGGTGGGCTCTGGCGCGCCAGCATCGACGCAAACCAGCTGGAAAGCGCGATCCTGAACCTGTGCGTCAACGCCCGCGACGCCATGCCGGGCGGCGGGCGCCTGACGGTGGAAACCGCAAATGCGCATCTGGACGACGGCTATGCCGCCGGCCATTCCGACGTGACGGCCGGCCAATATATCATGGTGTCCGTCACCGACACCGGCACCGGCATGCCCGCGCATGTCGCCGAGCGCGCCTTCGACCCCTTCTTCACCACCAAGGGGGTGGGCAAGGGCACGGGTCTGGGCCTCAGCCAGGTCTTCGGCTTCGTCAAGCAATCGCGCGGGCATGTGAAAATCTATTCGGAGCCTGACGAAGGCACCGTCATCAAGATTTATCTGCCGCGCCATTATGGCGTGGAAACTGCGCCGGACCATGCCGCCCCGATGGCCGACAGCCTGCCCCGCGCGCAGGGCGAGGAGATCATCCTGGTAGTCGAGGATGAAGACCGGGTGCGCCATATGTCGGTCGATTCGCTGCGGGAGCTGGGCTATACGGTGGTGCAGGCGTCGGATGGCGAACAGGCGCTGGAGATGCTGGCGATCCAGCCGCGCATCGACATGCTGTTTACCGACATCGTCATGCCCGGCATCAATGGCCGCCAGCTGGCCGACCGGGCGAGCGCGCAGCGGCCGGGGCTGAAAGTCCTCTACACCACCGGCTATACCCGCAACGCCATCGTCCATAACGGCATGCTCGACCCCGGCCTCGCCTTGCTCGCCAAGCCCTTCACCTTTGATCAACTGGCGAAGAAGGTGCGGCAGGTGCTGGATGGCGGCCCGGCGGAATAGCAGGCCGCCGGGCGACGCTTGCCCCGCTAAACGACCGGAGTCAGCAGCGGTTGCCCTGCGAAATGCGCGTCCAGATTGGCCAGCACCAGATCGGCCATCGCCTTGCGCGTGTGGACGGTGGCGCTGCCCTGATGGGGTTGCAGGACCACATGGTCCATGGCGAACAGAGCCTCTGGCACCTGCGGTTCGTTGACGAACACATCGAGGCCGGCGCCGGCAATGCGCTTGTCGGCCAGGGCGGCGACCAGAGCATCCTCGTCGATCACCCGGCCGCGACTGATGTTGACGATCACGCCGTCCGGCCCCAGCGCGTCGAGCATGGCGGCGTCGACGAGCTTGGCCGCTTCCGGCCCGCCCGACGTGGCGACGATGATGACGTCGCTCTGCTGCGCGAAGTCCAGCCCGTCGGAAACATAGCGGTAGGGTGCATCCGCTGCCTCGCGCCGGTTGTGATAGAGGATTTCGCCCGCCACCGGCTCCAGCCGTTTCGCGATGGCGCGGCCGATGCGGCCAAGACCCAATATGCCGATGCGCGATCCCGTCACCCGGCCCGACAGAGCCGGCTTCACGCCGCGCGCCCAGTCGCCCGCGCGCACCATCCGGTCGTTGGCGGCGATATTGCGCACCGTGGCATAGAGCAGGCCAACGGCAAGGTCGGCAACATCGTCGGTCAGCACGTCGGGCGTGTTGGTGACGCGGATGCCGTTCGTGCGGGCATGATCGACATCGACCTTGTCATAGCCGACGGAAAACAGGCCGATCATCTCCAGCTTCGGCAGCGCGTCCATAATCGCGGCCGGCGCACCGACCGACCCGAAGCTGACCAGCGCGCGCGCTTCGCGCACATCGGCGGGCAGGGCCGACAGGTCGGCGTCGGCTGCCACCGCATGGACGGTGAAGCGGCGCTCCAGTTCCTGCTTCAGATAAGGGTAAAGGGGGCCATAGGCGACGATCGGGGGAAGTCTGTTTTCACTCATGCGGCCTATCTAGGCATTGCGCGCCCGCTCTGCCAGATTGACAGCGCCCCGTCCCGGTCCTAGCCCGGCCCGACCATGGCCAGCGTCCCCATCAGCGAAGACAGCCGTTTCGGCCTGCGTCGGCAGGCCCGCCTTGCCGGTCCCCTGCGTCTGTCGAGCGGCGCGCAGCTTGGGCCGGTCGACATCGCCTACGAAACCTATGGGCAGATGAATGCGGATAAATCCAACGTCATCCTGATCTGCCATGCGCTGACCGGCGACCAATATGTGGCGTCGGACCATCCCGTTACTGGTAAGCCGGGCTGGTGGTGGCGGCTGGTGGGCGAAGGCAAGCCTGTAGATCCGGCGCGCCATTTCATCGTCTGTTCCAATGTGATCGGCAGCTGCATGGGGTCGTCCGGTCCGGCCAGCCTCGATCCCGTCACCGGCGATCCGCATGCGATGCGTTTCCCGGTGCTGACCATTGCCGACATGGTGCGGGCGCAGGCGCTGCTGCTCGACCATCTGGGCGTGGATCGTCTGTCGGCCGTCATCGGCGGATCGATGGGCGGCATGCAGGCGCTGACCTGGCCCACTTTGTTCCCCGACCGGGTTGAAAGCTGCGTCGTCATCGCCTCGACCGCCCGCCACAGCGCGCAGAATATCGCCTTCCACGAAGTCGGGCGGCAGGCGATCATGGCCGATCCCAACTGGCGCGGCGGCGACTATTATGCCGACGGGCAGGTGCCGAGCGCAGGTCTGGCCGTGGCGCGGATGGCGGCGCATATCACTTATCTGTCCGAAGCGGGGCTGACCGAGAAATTCGGACGCCGCTTGCAGGGGCGGGACGCGAAGACCTTCGGCTTCGACGCGGATTTTCAGGTGGAGAGCTATCTGCGCCATCAGGGGCTCAGCTTCGTCGATCGGTTCGACGCCAACAGCTATCTCTACATCACCCGTGCGATGGACTATTATGACATTGCGGAGGACCATGGCGGATCGCTGGCCAAGGCGTTCACCGCCACCAGCGCGCGCTTCTGTCTGGTCAGCTTCGATACCGACTGGCTGTATCCCACGGCGGAATCGCGGATCATCGTCCATGCGCTCAACGCATCGGGTGCGCAGGCCAGCTTCGTGGAGCTTTCCAGCCCGTTCGGCCATGACGCCTTCCTGCTGGAATGCCCGGAGTTGAACCGGGTGGTGGACGGCTTCCTGCGCGGCGGCCGGGCATGAGCGAGACTTTGCGCCCCGACCTTGCCCTGATCGCGCGGACGGTGCGGCAGGGCGCGCGCGTGCTGGATGTCGGCTGCGGCGACGGCGCGCTGATGGCGGCGATGCGCGACAGCAGTCAGGTGGACGCGCGCGGGCTGGAGCTGGACGGCTCCAACGTCGCGGCGGCGGTGGGGCGTGGCCTGTCGGTGGTACAGGGCGATGCCGACACCGACCTGACCTACTATCCCGACGCCAGTTTCGACTATGCGATATTGAGCCAGACGCTCCAGACGACCCGTCGCCCCGACAAGGTGGTGGAGGAATTGCTGCGGATCGGGCGGCAGGCCTTTGTCTCCTTCCCCAATTTCGCGCACTGGCGCGGGCGGCTGTCGCTGATGTGGGGCGGGCGGATGCCGGTGACGCGGCTGTTGCCCGACACCTGGTATGACACGCTGAACATCCATCATGTGACGGTGGACGATTTCCGCGCGCTGGTGAAGGAACGGGGCTGGACGATCGACGGCCAGTGGTTCCTGAAGGGCGACAAGGAAACCACCCATGCGAACGCCAATCTGTTCGCCGAACATGCGGTGTTCCTGCTGCGGAAATAACGATCAGGCGAGCGCGGTCAGTCGCTCGCCCACCATCCGCAATTCCGCCACGAAGCGCGCCTGCTCCTCCGCCCGACGGGCCGCGTCGGGCAGGCGCAGCAGGTAGCTGGGATGCACCGTGACCCAGCCTTCCGCGCCGTCCGACAGCGGGATCGGCGTGCCGCGTGTCGCCCCGATCGTCACCGCCTTGCCCAGCATCGCCCGCGCGGCGGACGCTCCCAGCGCCACGATGAGGCGCGGGCGGACAAGGGCGATCTCCTGTTTCAGCCACCAGCGGCACGCCTGTATCTCGCCCGCATCCGGCGACTGGTGCAGCCGCCGCTTGCCCTGCCGTTCGAATTTGAAATGTTTGACCGCATTGGTGACATAGGCGCGGGACCGGTCCACCCCCGCCTGCGCCAGCGCCGCGTCGAACAATTGCCCAGCCGGCCCGACGAAAGGCTGGCCGGCCAGATCTTCCTGATCGCCCGGCTGTTCGCCGACGAACATCAGCGGCGCGTCGATCGGCCCTTCGCCAAACACCGTCTGCGTCGCCGGCCCGTGCAGCGAGCAGCGGGTGCAGCCCATCGCGTCGTCACGCAGCGCCGCCCATGCGGTCGCAACATCCTCCGGCCGGCGGGGCGCGACTGACGTTGTCGCAATCATCGCCGCCTCGCGCGCCTGCGCCCCGGCGATCAGGTCGGGGATCAGCGCCGCTTCGGGCAGATTGCGCCAGTATTTTTTCGGCATTTCGGACAGCATCGCCCCGGTCTTCAGCCGGGCGGGATTGAAGATGGCGGCATAATAGCCTTTCCACAGCGCCTCGACCGGGTCGCCATCGGGCGCGTCCGATCGCCGCGCGCCCGATCGCCGCGCGCCCGGCCCTTCGTTCAGCGTCTCGCCATTCCAGTGGATGCTCAACTCCGGCGTCAGGATCGACCAGCGCATCGATGCGAAGCGGCGGACGAAGAAGCCGGCATTGGCGCGCGTGATATGATGCTCCGGCTCGAACCAGGCGACGAAGCGCGCGCCATCCTCATCGGCCATTTCGCGAAAGCGCACAAATGCGCGCATCTTATGGATGTCGCGCCGCACCGCCTTGGCCAGCGCATCGATCCGGCGCAGCAGCGGATCAGCCCGATCCTCCATCAGCCCCGGCCGGTCGCGCAGCCGCCACAGCAGCGCATAGAGCAGGGCGAACCGCTCGGGGGCGCGATGCAGGATCGCCATCTGCGCCAGATCGACAAAGGCGCGCGGCACCGAAAAGGCGGCGCGCATCGGATCGGGCGGCAGCGGATCATGGCCGAACAGGTCGCCCGGCGCGTCGCCGACCTGCCAGACGATCTCCGCCGGATCGACGCCCGCCACAGCCAGCCGTCGCGCCGCCGCGCGCCAGCCGTCGAAATCGTCCGGCGCGCTTAACGAGACGCGATGCATGGTATGTAAGGGTGAGGGCGGAGAGTCAGCTCTCCGCCTGCGCCCGCTCCAGTTCGGCCGGCTTGCGCTTGGCGAACAGCTTGCCCAGCTTCTCTTCCTCGACGGCGCTCAAATCCTGCGCGGCATCGGGGAACATCTCTTCCTCTTCCTCCTCGATATGATGGAGGTAGCGCTTCTTCATCTTGTCGAATTCGCGGCGCCAGGCTTCGCCATTGAACTTGAGGTCGCTCAATTCCTCCAGATAATCGTCGATTTCCTTGTGTTCCGAAACGCTGTGCTGCGCATCCTCGCGCAGGTCCGGGCGGGATAACATGGTGGCGTAGAGCGTCTCTTCCTCGGCGGCGGCATGGGCGCTCACCTCCACCTTGAACTGTTCGAACAGCTTTTCCAGCCGATCCTCGTCCTTGTCCCGGTCCGCCTGCGCCATCTTGTCGAACAACAGGCGATGGGCGTCGTGATCCTGTTTCAGCCGGTCGAAAATCGTCGCATTGGCCATGGTCGCTTCTCCTCTTTCGCGGGGAGACAACGACGCAGAATGCAATTGGCTCCGGCGCGACGGCCGGGCGGCGATCAGCCGAAGAGGAAGCGGTAGATGATCGCGACGGGAATCCACAGCAGCGCGCCGACGATGCTGGCCGCCCACAGCTGCGCCACATCCCGGCGGAAGCGCAGGGCCAGGCCGCCTTGCGACAGGCCGCCCTGTTCCAGCATCTGCCAGCGATGCTCCAGCCCGCGCGCGGCCACGGCATAGCCGCCGATTGCGATGATGACGCCCAGATGCAGGACCAGCGATCCGCCCATTTTTGCGACGATGCCGATCTGGGCCAGACAGAAGACCACGAGCGCGGCGGCAAGATGGCTGCTGATCCGCTTGGCAAAGCTCTTGCGCGGTTGCGTCCTGCTGCCCAGTGCCGTCGCCAAAACCAAAAACTCCCAATGTGGCCCTGAAGCCACGATTTCACGATCGTTCCCATCGATCAACCCAAAAATGGCGCTTATGCGAACAGATCGAGCTGTTTTGCCGGCGGGGCCAGCCGCGCGCGCAAATCGGCCCGGTCGGTCAGCGCCAGCGGACGCCAGTCGGCCGCGATCAGGAAGGGGCGCAGCTTCACGATCGAGGTGGTGAGCCGCGCCACATCCTCCAGCCGCAGCCGGCGCTGGCGGCGGCTCGTCAGGATGCGGTCGACCGCCTTCACCCCCAGCCCCGGCACCCGCAGCAGCGCCTCCCGCGGGGCGCGGTTCACGTCCACCGGAAAGATGGCCCGATGGTTGAGCGCCCAGGCCAGCTTGGGATCGATGTCCAGCGGCAGGCATCCGGTCGCATGATCGGTTGCCGCTGCAATCTCCCGCGCTTCATAGCCATAGAAGCGCATCATCCAGTCCGACTGGTAGAGCCGATGTTCGCGCATCAGCGGCGGGCGCTTCAATGGCAGCACCGCGCTGGGCGAGGGAATGGGCGAGAAGGCGCTGTAATAGACGCGGCGCAGCCGGTGCCGGTCATAGAGGCTGCTGGCCCGCGCGATGATCGCCCGGTCGTCGGCGGCGTCCGCGCCCACGATCATCTGCGTCGACTGGCCGGCCGGGGCGAAGCGCGGCGCGCTCTTATATTTGCGCCTTGCGTCCTGCCCATCCTCCATCTCGGCGCGCAGATGCCGCATCGCGCCCTCGATCCGGCCGCCATCCTTTTCCGGCGCCAGCCGCTTGAGGCCGGTTTCGGTCGGCAGTTCGACATTGATCGAGAGACGGTCGGCATGCAGCCCCGCCAGCCGCAGCAGTTCCGGGTCGGCATCGGGGATGGTCTTGAGGTGGATATAACCGCGAAAATCATGATCCTGCCGCAGCGACCGCGCGACCTCAACCATCTGCTCCATCGTGTAATCGGACGATCGGATGATTCCGGAGGAGAGAAACAGCCCTTCGATATAGTTGCGGCGATAGAAATTGAGGGTGAGATCGACCACCTCCTGCGCGGTGAAGCGCGCGCGGCGCACATCGCTCGACCGGCGGTTGATGCAATAATGACAGTCGAAGATGCAGCTGTTGGTGAGCAATATCTTCAGCAGCGATATGCACCGGCCATCGGGGGCATAGGCATGGCAAATTCCCATCCCTTCGGTCGACCCGATCCCCTTGCCCCCGCGACTGTCGCGCTTCGCCGTGCCCGATGACGCGCAGGACGCATCATATTTCGCTGCATCGGCCAGGATTTCGAGTTTCTGCCGGGGGGAAAGCTGGGCCATATGTTCCTGATATGTTCAGAAAATGCGCCTGTCCATAATCTCGATCAGGACTGCACCAAGAGACAGGGTGTTCAAAACAGGCGACGCCGGACAGCAGGTTGGAGCGCAAGCGATGATCCTGCCGCTTTGCCTTTGCCGCCAAAGCCGCTAAAGCCCCGCGCCATGACACAGACAGCTGCAAAACCCGCCCCCAAGGACTGGATTCTCGGCATTCACGCCTATGTGCCGGGCAAGGCCGCGACCGATGACGGCCGCCCGCTGATCAAGCTGTCCGCCAATGAAAATCCACTGGGCACTGGCGCGGCCGCTCGCGCGGCGCTGGTCGCGGCCACCGCCGACCTTGCCACCTATCCCGATCCCGGCGCGGCGAAGCTGCGTGAGGCGATCGGCGCCGCCCATGGCCTGGACCCCGCCCGGATCATCTATGGCACCGGATCGGACGAACTGCTGCATATCGCCGCCAGCGCCTATGCCGGGCCGGGCGACGAAGTGCTGTTCGTGCGCTACGGCTTTTCGGTCTATGACATCGCCGCGCGGCGCGTGGGCGCGACCCCGGTGGAGGCGCCCGACGCAGATTATGCGACCGATGTGGATGCGCTGCTGGCGGCGGTGACGGAAAAGACCAAGGTCGTCTTCCTTGCCAATCCCAATAATCCGACCGGCACCATGACCAGCCGGGAAGAAATTGCGCGGCTGCACGCGGGCCTGCGCCCCGACATATTGTTCGTGCTGGATCAGGCCTATGCCGAATATCTGGATGCGGATGAAGATGATGGCGGCCTGGAACTGGCGCGGACCGCATCCAATGTCTTCGTCACGCGCACCTTTTCGAAGATTTACGGCCTTGCCGCCGAACGGATCGGCTGGGGCTATGCCAGTGCGGATGTGATCGACATCCTCCACCGCATCCGTGCGCCGTTCAACGTGACGACGGCCGGACAGGCGGCGGCGATCGCCGCGATCGCGGATACCGACTGGGTCGACGCCAGCCGCGCCCATAATGCGCAGTGGCGCGAATGGCTGGCGGGCGAGGTCGCATCGCTGTCCAACCATGGCCTGCGCGCGGTGCCCAGCAAGACCAACTTCCTGCTGATCCTGTTCAACGGCACGCTGACGGCCGAGGCGGCGATGAAGGGGCTGTGGGACGAAGGTTACGCTACCCGCTGGCTGCCCGGACAGGGGCTGCCCAATGGCCTGCGCATCACCATCGGTACGGAAGAACAGACCCGCGCCGTCGCGGCCAAGCTGCGCGCCATGGCGGAGACGGCCTGACGCCATGCTGCCCTTTGCGCGTGTCACCATCATCGGCCTGGGGCTGATCGGATCGTCATTGGCCCGTGCGATCCGGGCCGACATGCCGACCGTGCGGGTCACGGGATATGACGCCGATCCGGCAGTGCGCGACACCGCCCGGCGCATCGACCTGTGCGACGACATTACCGACACCGCAGGCGCTTCGGTGACGGACGCCGATCTGGTGGTGCTGTGCGTGCCGGTGCGCGCCATGGGTGCGGCGGCGGCGGAGATTGCCGACGACCTGCCCGTCGACGCGATCGTCAGCGATGTGGGTTCCTGCAAGGCGGATGTGCTGGCGCAGCTGAACGCTGCGCTGCCGGGGCGGACCATCATTCCCGCGCATCCGGTGGCGGGGACCGAAAATAGCGGGCCGGAAGCCGGCTTCGCCACGCTGTTCAAGGGCCGCTGGTCGATCGTCACCCCGCCGGCGGACGCCGACCCGATCGCCGTAGAGCGCGTGGCCGAGCTGTGGCGGCGCGTGGGCGCAGACGTCGAGATGATGGACCCGGCGCATCATGATCTGGTGCTGGCGGTGACGAGCCATTTGCCGCACCTGATCGCCTACACCATCGTCGGCACGGCAAGCGATCTGGAGAATGTCACCCAGAGCGAAGTGATCAAATATTCGGCCGGCGGTTTTCGCGACTTCACCCGCATCGCCGCGTCGGACCCGACCATGTGGCGCGACGTGTTCCTGGCGAACAAGGATGCGGTGCTGGAGATGCTCCAGCGCTTTTCGGAGGATCTGTCGGCGCTTCAGCGGGCCATCCGCTGGAATGACGGGGACGCCCTGTTCAACCTGTTCACCCGCACCCGCGCGATCCGCCGGTCGATCATCGAACAGGGGCAGGATGACGCCAAGCCCGACTTTGGCCGGTCACACTGACGCAAAGCGTCCTGAACCCGGTCAGTTCAGGGCGTTGATCGCGGCATGGACGCGGGCTTCGGCCTCCTTGCGGTCGAGGCCGACCGGCACGATTTCGCCGACCTTGTAGGTGATGGTGCCCGCCCGCTTCATGAATTTGCCGCGCGGCGACACCCGGCCGCTGTCGATGGCGATCGGCACGACCGGCAGGCCCAGCAGGCTGTAGAGACCGGCGAAACCGGATTTGAGCGGCGGCGATTCGCCATGGGGCACGCGCGTCCCTTCCGGGAAGAGGCAGATGGCGCGTCCCTGCGCGATCCGGTCCTTCGCCGCCGCCCTCAGGGCGCGCAGCGCGCTGGCCCCGGCCGTCCGCTCGATCGGGATCAGGCCATAGCGGCGGGCGATCTCCCCCCAGAGCGGAATATCAAACAGCTCCCGCTTGGCGCCGATCGCCGGCCGATCGAACAGGCATAAAATGTCGATCGTCTCGAACATCGATTCATGCTTGAAGATGTAGAGATAGGGGCCTTGCGGCAGATCGCCTTCCACCACCACCCTTTGCCCCAGCAGCCAGCGCACGCACCAGCGATGATAGCGGCTCCAGGCGGTGGCGACGCCCTGCACAAAGGTCGGCGCTATCCACGCCGTCGCCAGCGCCCACAGACAGAAGAATAAAGTGCCGCTGTAGAAAAGCAGCATGAAAAGGAGCGAGCGCAGGATCGTAAGCATGGAATGCCGCTGTCAGATGCCGACCAGCGCTGCAACACGGCGCAGCAGATATTTATTATATTCGCGCATCAGCATGGTCAGGCTGGGGCGGCTGGGCACCGCATCATAGACCAGCGTGACGCGGCCGGGCAGCGCCTGCCGCAGCTCCAGCGCCGAGCGGCGCATATGCCAGTCGGTGGTGATCAGGCGCACCGTCTTGTAATCGCGCCGTTCCAGCCAGCGCGCCGTTTCGATCGCGTTGGAGCGGGTGTCGATCGCTTCCCGCCCCAGCGTGATGCAGCAGGCGAAAAGCTGTTCGGGCGTCTTATATTGTGCGGCCAGTTCGACCGGGCGAACCGACCGGTCGACGCCGGAAATCAGCATCCGTTTCGCCGCGCCATCCTGCAACAGGGCGATGCCCCGATCGATCCGCCCCGCCCCGCCGGTCAGCACGACGATGGCGTCGGTCTGCCGCCCGTCGAGCGGCTGGGGCAGGAAAATCGCAAACCACGCAAAGCCGAGCATCCAGGCCAGCAGCGTAACGGCAAAAAGGCGCACGATCATAGGGATCGCCCCAGCGCGCGCAGCACCGTCCAGCGCGCCGTCAGCGTCGCCAGCAGAACGCCCAATATCGGCAACAGCGCGAGGATGATCCAGCTGCGCGTATCGAGGCCCACGGCGCCCAGCAGGTCCGATCCCATCGCCGACAGCCGCAAGCCGATGAGGATGATGACCAGCAGGGCGAAGGCGAAACCCAGCGCACTGCCCAGAAAGGCGTCGAGGCCGATGCGGCGCTGAAACAGGCGGGCGATCTGCACATCGGTCGATCCCATCAGATGCAGCACGTCGATCGTGCCGCGATGGCTGTCATGCGCGCCGCGCGCCGCCAGCACCACAACCGCGCCGGTCGCCAGCACCATCAACAGCACCACCCCGGCCGCCAGCCAGCCCAATGCCGTCAGCAGGCCGGCGAGCGGGAGCAGGAAGGCTGCGTGCGGTTCGATCCGCAATTTGGGCGACAGGCCGGCCAGCTGGCGGCGAAGACGATCGACCTTGGCGTCCGTGTCGCCCGGCGTGAGCATGACGTCGATCAGCGCGGGAACCGGCAGGTCGCCGCTGCTCGCCGCGTCGCCCAGCCAGGGGCGCAGTTGATCGGCCAATGCCGCCGGATCGACCGGATCGGCGGCGCGCACGCCCGGCGTCTGGCGCAGGGCCTGAAGCGCCTGGGCGGCCAGGCGATCGCGCGCCGGCGCATCCGCCTCCACCACCTGCACGCTGGCGCGACCGGCAAGGTCTGCGCTCATCGACCGGACGGCCGCGCCCAGGCCCAGCCCGGCGGCGGCGGACAGCACCGTCAGGAACATCATGATGGCGATGATCCAGGGCATCGGCCCCGCCACCCGCCCTTCGGGCAACAGGCGGTTGCGCGCCGCCACGGCGGCTTTCCGATTGGCGCGGCCCGCCATCATTGGCGGTCGTCCTGCGATCGGGGCGGATAGCGCAGCGTGCCGGTGGGATCGGCCAGCCGCCCCTTGTCCAGCTTCATCATCTGCGCGCCCTTCACCTGCGCGATCAGCGGCAGATCATGGGTGGCGACGACGATGGTGGTGCCCAGACGATTGAGCGCTTCGAACAGGGTCATCAGGCGGCGGGCCATGTCGGAATCGACGTTGCCGGTCGGTTCGTCCGCCACCAATATTTCCGGCCGGCCGATCACCGCGCGGGCGATGGCGACGCGCTGCTGCTCCCCGCCCGACAGGGTCGCCGGCCGGGCCTCGCCGCGATCGCCCAGCCCCACCCAGTTGAGCATTTCGGACACCGGCGCGTCGATGGCGCTTTCCTCCATACCCGCGACGCGCAGCGGCAGGGCGATATTGTCATAGGCCGACAGATGCGGGACGAGACGGAAATCCTGAAAGACGACGCCGATGCGACGGCGAAAGCCGGGCAGCCGGTCGCGCGGCAACGTCACCACATCCTCCCCGAACAGCCGGATCACGCCGCGACTGGGCCGCTGGGCCAGATAGAGCAGCTTCAGCAGCGACGTCTTGCCCGCGCCCGACGCGCCAGTCAGAAAATAAAAGCCGCCATTGGCGAGCGAGAAGCTGACGTCGGACAGGGTTTCACTGTCCAGACCATAGCGCAGGCCGACATTTTCGAACTGGACGATGGCCGACATAGGTTGTGATGTTGCGCTGGCGCGCTCCCTGCTTCGCGAAGCCGCAGCCATGGCACAGCCGGCGGGCCGCCGTAAAGCCCGCCCCGCGCGATCACGCGAGTCGCGCCCCTGCTGTTGCCGCTTGCGCGCGAGTCCCTGCCATGCCTAATAAGCGGAATGATCCTGGTGTGCCCCAATTGCGCGACCCGATATGTCGTGCCCGACAGCGCCGTAGGTCCAAATGGCCGCCAGGTCCGTTGCGCCGCGTGCAAACATAGCTGGTTCCAGGAACCCGCGATCCTGCCGACGCGCGAGGATGCGACGCCAGCGCCCGTGGTCGAGGCGCCGGCCACGCCACCGCCGCCAGCCCCCCCGCCACCAGCGCCGCCGCCTCCCCCGCCCGAACCTGCGCCCGTCGCCGAACCGGAAGCGCCGGCCGCAATCGTTGCGCCGCCGGAAGAGGCGATCGCGGAAGAAAAGGAGGCGACCGAACCGCCAACGGCCGCGCCGACCGACTATCGGTTCGATGACATCTATGCCGGTGCGCCGACCGCGCCAGTCGAAGAGAGCAGCTTTGCCGCGCCGGTGCCGGTCAAGCGCCGCCGCAACATGCTCAAGCTGTGGACCTGGGCGGCGGCCGGCTTCTTCCTGGCGGTCGCAGCGGCAGGCGGCGCGCTCTATTATTTCGGGCCGCCGGCCTGGATGGTGGCGATGGGGATCGTGCCCGAAGAAGGCGATCCCGACCTGCTCTTTTACCTGTCCAAGCCGGCCGAGCGGCGCAAATTGCCGACCGGCGAGGAATATTTCGCCTTTGGCGCGCGCATCGTGAACAGCGGGCAGCAGGTGCTGCCGGTGCCGCCGGTGCTGGTGCAGTTGCGCGACCGGCAGAACCGGCTGGTCTTCAGCTGGACCACCAAGGCGGACAAGACGCGCCTGAAGCCGGGCGAGGAAGCGTCGATCAACGAAAGCCGGATCGACATTCCCAAAAATGCCGAGAATCTCTCGCTGACCTTTGTGCGATAGGGGACTCGGTCAGGGATAGCTGACCGTCTTTGGGCGTCCTTGCGGGATCGGGATAAATTCCTGATCGTCGCCGGGAATGAGGGGGAAGCGCATCGCGTCCCAATCTTCCCGCGCCTGCATCAGCCGGTCGGGCGTTGAGGCGACGAAGTTCCACCAGACATGGCGCGGTGAAGTGAAGGCTTCCCCGCCGCACAGCACGACCCGGCCGCCATCCACGCTCATCAGCGTGGCCGATGTGCCGGGGCGCAGGACATAGAGCGTCTGGGGGGCGAGCAACATCCCGTCGAGCGCGGCGTCGCCGCCCGAGACATAGAGGGCGCGCTCGTCCGCTGACGGATCGATGGCGATGCGGCCGCCCGGCGCGAGCTGAATGTCGGCATAGATGGTCTGGGCGTAGGTGGTGACGGGCGAGGTGACGCCCCAGAGCGATCCCATGATGACGCGGGCGCGGGCCGATCCGTCCTCGATCACCGGCAGGCCGCCTTCGCCGACATGCTCGAACGCGGGGTCCATTTCCTCAAAGCGATCGGGCAGGGCGAGCCAGGTCTGGATGGCCGAGAGCTTCGAGAGTTTGGCGCGATCTTCGTCGGGCGAGCGTTCGCTATGGACGATGCCCTTGCCCGCGGTCATCAGATTGACCGCGCCCGGCTCGATCAGTTGCTCCGTGCCGAGCGAATCGCGATGGAGGAAGCTGCCTTCATACATATAGGTGACGGTGGCGAGGTTGATGTGCGGGTGCGGGCGCACGTCGATCCCCTGCCCCGCGCCGATCTTCGCCGGGCCGGCCTGGTCGAAGAAGATGAAGGGACCGACCATGGTGCGGCCCTTTACCGGCAGCGACCGATGCACCTTGAAATCACCCAGATCATGGGTGGTGGGCGTGATCGCCTGAAGGATCAGATCGTCGGGATGCATCAGGCTTCGCCAGGCGCGCGCGCCTTGATGGCGAGGGCGTGGACCTTGTCGCGCAGCAGATCGGCCAGCGCGGCATTGACCATGCGCTGGCGGGCGACGCGGTTCTGGCCGGTGAAGCGATCGGCCACGATCTCCACGGTAAAATGGCTTTCGCCCGATCCGTCATGGCCGGCATGGCCGCGATGCTTTTCGCTGTCATCGATGACGGCGAGATGAGCGGGCGACAGGGCGGCGCGCAGGCGCGCGTCGATTTCGGTGGCGACAGGGCCTTTGAGGTCGGTGGTCATGTCCCCTATATAGACTGCTTTGCCGGCATTTCATCAGGACGATCTTGAGCAGCGACCCTTTCTCGACCCGACGTTTCAACCGTTTTCATGGCCGCGTGGAAAGCGAACGGCCCTGCGCCGTGCCGGGCTGCCCGGAACCGGGCGAATTTCGCGCGCCGCCGCCGGAGGGCAGCCGGTCCAATCATGAAGGGCCGCAATGGCGCTGGCTGTGCCTGGACCATGTCCGCGCCTTCAACCAGGGCTATAATTTCTTCAGCGGCATGACCCCGGACGAGATTGCCGCCGCCCAGCGCCCCTATGCCGGGTGGGAGCGGGAGACGCGCGCCTTTTCCAGCAACGCCGCCAGCCCGCCGCCGCGCTGGGCCGATTTTTCCGATCCGCTCGACGCCATCGGCGCGAAGTTCAAGGAGCGCGTCGCCAAGGCGCGCGCCGACAACCAGATGCGGCAGGATGGGAAATTTCTGTCCCACGAAGATCGCCGCCAGATGAACGTAATGGGGCTGGAGATCGACGCCGATCGCAAGGCGTTGCGCGCGCGCTACACCGAATTGCTGCGGCGCTATCATCCCGATCATAATGGCGGGGATCGCAGCCATGAGTCGGCGTTGCAGGGCGTGATCGAAGCCTATGGTCATTTGCGCAAGGCGGAAGCCTTCGCTTAGAGTCCGTTTGGAAAATGCGCGAAAGAGCGCATTTTCGTTGCGGCGCCGGCCTACTCCCCCACCCGGCCACCCATCAGGGTGCCATATCTGGGTGGCCGGGTGGGGGAGTGGGCCGGTGCGGATGCGCCAGAGGCGCATTTTCAAATAAACTCTAACTTCGCACTTTTCCCGCCGAATTTGGCATTTTACTACAAAGCCCCGACATTTTCTTACAAAATCCTGTTATGATGGCGATGATAAAGAGCGTGCCGCAAACGGCGCAAGCAGGCCGGGTGCGCGATCGTTATCCTGCCATGGCGGTCCTGGATAGGACAGGCCGTCCCCTTGCGCCGGGCCGGCCGCGCTGCCATAGCGCGCGGCCCTTCCAGACCGGAGACTGATGATGCAACAGGACGCACGCGCGCTGGGCCTGGATTTCGGCACGACCAACAGCGTCGCCGCGCTGGCGAGCGGCGGGGAGTCGCAGCTGGTCAGCTTTGCAGGCAAGGAGGCGACAGGGGAGGTTTTCCGTTCGGCGCTCTGCTTCTGGCATGACAGCGACGTGAAGGGCGGCATGGCGCATGAGGCCGGGCCGTGGGCGATCGCGGAATATCTGGAATTTCCCGAAGACAGCCGTTTCCTGCAATCCTTCAAGTCGGTCGCCGCCAGCCCGATCTTCGAAACCGCCAATGTGTTCGAGAAACGATTCCGGTTCGAGGAACTGGGGCAGATGTTTCTGGGCAAGCTGATAGGCCATGCCGGCGGCGCGCTCGACCGGCGACCCGAACGGATCGTCGTCGGCCGGCCGGTCGAATATGCCGGCGCGCGGCCCGACGAGGCGCTGGCGCGGCAACGCTATGACGCGATGTTCGCCGGCTTCGGCAGCGAGGTCCATTATGTCTATGAACCGCTGGGCGCGGCGTTCAGCTATGCCAGCCGCCTGACCGAGGCGGCCACCATCCTGGTCGCCGACTTTGGCGGCGGCACCAGCGACTTTTCGCTGGTCCGGGTCGAGGCGCCCGGCGCGGCGCGGCGCTGCGTGCCGCTGGGGTCGGTCGGCATCGGGCTGGCCGGCGACAGGTTCGACTATCGCATCGTCGATCATCTGGTGTTGCCGATGCTGGGCAAGGGCGGCAGCTATGAGAGTTTCGGCAAGACGCTGGAGATACCGCGCAGCTATTTCGCCGATTTCGCCGACTGGTCGCGGCTGGCGCTGATGCGCAACCGGCGGACGATGGATGAACTGGCGCGGTTGAAAAAAGCCGCGCACGATCCGGTCGCGATCGGGCGGATGATGACCGTGATCGAAAAGGAGCTGGGCTATCCGCTTTATGACGCGGTGGGGGCATTAAAGCGCGCTTTGTCCGACGCGGACAGCGCCACATTCCGCTTTTCGGGCGGCGGGATCGAGATCGAGCAGACGGTGTCGCGCGCCGATTTCGAAGGCTGGATCGCGCCCGACATCGCCCGGATCGAGGAGACGGTGGACCGGGCGCTCGCCAAGGCCGGGGTGACGGCCGACGCGATCGACCGGGTGTTCCTGACCGGCGGCTCGTCGCTCATCCCCGCGATCCGGCGTGTCTTCCATCAGCGGTTCAGCGAGGATCGAATCGCGACCGGGGGCGAACTCACCTCCATCGCCCATGGCCTGGCGCTGATCGGCGAAGAAGCCAATTTGGAAGAATGGGCAGCTTGATCCCCGAACGAACTGCCCCCACTGTATCGACACGCCCTTTGAATCTGGGTTAGGGCGCGAATGAATCGCAGAAAGATGACTTGCCCGATGACCGATATTTCCAACGTCCAGCCTGACACCCGCGCCGAAACGCTGCTGGAAGCGCCCGACCGCGAAGTGGATGCGCGCGAAATCTTCGGCGTCGACGTCGATATGAAGGTGCCCGCCTTTTCCGAAGCGGACGAGCGCGTGCCCGATGTCGACCCCGCCTATGTGTTCGACCCGGACACCACGCTCGCGATTCTGGCGGGCTTTGCCTATAATCGCCGCGTCATGGTGCAGGGCTATCATGGCACCGGCAAGTCGAGCCACATCGAGCAGATTGCCGCCCGCCTGAAATGGCCGTGCATCCGCATCAACCTGGACGCGCATATCAGCCGCATCGATCTGGTCGGCCGCGACGCCATCGTGTTGCAGGACGGGCAGCAGGTGACGCAGTTCAAGGAAGGTCTGCTGCCCTGGGCGTTGCAGCGCCCGGTCGCCCTGGTGTTTGACGAATATGACGCCGGCCGGCCGGACGTGATGTTCGTGATCCAGCGCGTGCTGGAGACGGACGGCAAGATGACGCTGCTCGACCAGAATCGCGTTATCCGCCCGAACCCCTATTTCCGCCTGTTCGCGACCGCCAATACGGTGGGTCTGGGCGATACTACGGGCCTGTATCATGGCACGCAGCAGATCAATCAGGGCCAGATGGACCGCTGGAACCTGGTGGTGGCGCTGAACTATCTGCCCGCCGCGACCGAGGCGCAGGTGGTGCTGGCCAAGTCGGGCGAATATGATCATGAGGGCGGCCGCAAGGAAGTCGAGAATATGATCAAGGTCGCCGAACTGACGCGGCAGGGCTTCATCAACGGCGACATCTCGACCGTCATGTCGCCGCGCACCGTGATCAGCTGGGCGCAGAACGCGCTGATCTTCAAGAATGTCGGCTTCGCCTTCCGCCTGTCCTTCCTCAACAAATGCGATGAGGCGGAACGGGCGCTGGTCGCCGAATATTATCAGCGCGTGTTCGGCAAGGATCTGCCCGAAAGCGTGGCGAGCCGGGCGAACTGAGCGCGCGATGATCATCGTAGAGCGGATCGACCCGACAGGGGGGACCGCCCACCGGATCAGCATCCGCGGGCATGAGATGATTGCGGACATGTCCGCGCCCGACGGCCATGACGCCGGGCCGGACCCGCATGACCTGTATGACAGTGCGCTGGGCGCGTGCAAGGCGATGACCATGCTCTGGTATGCGCAGCGCAACGGCATTCCCGTGGAGAATATCCATGTCGGCGTGGTCCGCGACGCGAGCGAGGAGCGCAAGGGCGTCTACAAGCTGACAACCCGCATCGCGCTGACCGGGGCAATGACCGACGAACAGCATGACAGACTGATCGCGGTCGCCGCCAAATGCCCGGTCCACAAGCTGATGAGCGAGGTGGAGACGCAAATCGAAACGATCGCCGTGCCGCGCGTTGGCGATCCCGAAAGGCGGTGAGCGACTCCGCTTCCCTTGATCCGGCGCGCCGGCCGCTGGCCAGCGCATTCAACCTGCGCGATTTCGGCGGTCATATGACGACGGATGGCCGCCAGGTGAAGCGCGGGATGCTTTATCGTTCCGGCACGATGGCGCTGTTGTCCGAGGCAGACGCCAATCAGTTGCGCGCATTGGGCATAAAGGCGATCTGCGACTTTCGGCGCAGCAATGAACGCAAGGCGGAGCCTACGGCGTGGCATGGGGCAGACGTGGATTATTATTGCCGCGACTATCGGGAAAGTAGCGGACTGCTGGGCGATATGTTGCGGCGTGACGGCGCGACAGCGCAGGACATGCGCGACGCGATGATCGCGCTCTATCGCGTGATACCGGCGGACCACGCCGACTCTTATCGCGCCATGTTTGACCGGCTGCTCGACGGACGCCTGCCTCTGTTGATAAATTGTTCGGCGGGCAAGGATCGTACCGGCGTGGGTGCAGCGTTGATCCTGGCGACGCTCAATGTCCCGCGAGAGGCGATCTTGGCGGATTATCTGCTGACGAACCTGCACGCTGACTGGAACTGGCTGCTGGGGCAACGCGACACGCTGATGGCGCGGATGCATCTGTCGAAGGCGGAAGCGCTGACTCCTGTGCTGCGCGCCGAGACGATCTATATGGAGACGCTGTTCACCACGCTGGATGAACGGCATGGCGGGGTGGATGGCTATCTGGACGCGCTGGGCATGAATGCCGCCAAGCGCGACACATTGCGTGGGATATTGCTGGACTGATGACCGAACGATCACCCATCGACGCCTTCAAGGATGTGCTGTCCGGCACGGCGCGCGCCATCACCCGCGACATGGAAGTGGAGGTCGGCTTTTCCGCCGATACGCCCCATGCCGCCGGCAAGGCGATCAAGGTGCCGACGCCCGGCCGCGCTCTGCCCGCCGATCAGGTGGCGCTGGCGCGCGGCTTTGCCGATGCCTATGCGCTGAAAATGCGGCATCATGACGCGAAGGTCCATGCCGCGACCGCCCCGTCCGAAGCCGTGGCGCGGGCCGTATTCGACGCGGTCGAGCAGGCGCGGGTCGAGGCGATCGGCGCGCGGGCGATGGAGGGCGTGCGCGCCAACCTCAATCACGCGCTGGACCTGCGGCTGAAATCCGACGCGATCCGGCGCGCGCGCGCCGCCGATGAAGTGCCGCTGTCGACCGCATTGGCGCTCAAGGTGCGCGAGCGGCTGACCGGACAGGCGATCCCCAAGGATGCGGCGCCCGGCGTTGCGATGATCGACCAGTGGATCGAGGACAAGGCCGGGGCCGATCTCGATTCGCTGATGCTGGCGATCGACGACCAGCGCGCCTTCCAGAAGCTGACGACGGCGATGCTGGAGCATCTCCAACTGATCGACGCCGATGTGCCGCCCGACACGGAAGAACCCGAATCGCAGGATGAGGGCGAGGATGAGGAGCAGCAGCAGGAAGAGGGCGAAAGCGGCCAGGACGAGGCCGGCGACAGCGACATGAACGCCGAGGCGCGCGCCGAGGATCAGGGCGGCGACACCGAAGAGGGCGAAACCGACTATAGCGAGGATTTCGACGCCGACAGCGACGAAGGCGCGGACGATATGGGCGAGGAAGGCATGATGCCGGTCCGCCCGAACCGGCCGATGTCCGACCTGCCGCCCGGTTTCGACTATAAGCCCTATACGACCAAGTTCGACGAGGTGGTCAGCCCCGAAGATCTGTGCGACGAGGATGAACTGGTGCGGTTGCGCGGCTTCCTGGACCAACAGCTGGTAAGCTTGCAGGGCGCGGTGACGAAGCTGGCCAACCGGCTGCAACGCCGGCTGATGGCGCAGCAGTCGCGCAGCTGGGACTTCGATCAGGAAGAAGGGATATTGGACGCGGCGCGGCTGGCGCGGATCGTGATCGATCCCACGCGATCGCTGTCCTACAAGATCGAGCGCGACACCGAGTTCCGCGATACCGTCGTCACGCTGCTGATCGACAATAGCGGGTCGATGCGCGGCCGGCCGATCAGCATCGCGGCGATCAGCGCCGACATCATGGCGCGCACGCTGGAGCGGTGCGGGGTCAAGACCGAGATTTTGGGCTTCACGACGCGCGCGTGGAAGGGCGGGCAGAGCCGCGAGCAATGGCTGGCTGCTGGCCGTCCGCCGATGCCGGGGCGGCTCAACGACCTGCGCCACATCGTCTACAAGAAGGCGGACGATCCCTGGCGGCGGGCGCGCAAGAATCTGGGCCTGATGATGCGCGAAGGGCTGTTGAAGGAAAATATCGACGGCGAAGCGCTGCTTTGGGCGCATAGTCGGCTGATCGCACGGCACGAAGAACGGCGCATCCTGATGGTGATTTCCGACGGCGCGCCGGTGGATGACTCCACCCTGTCGGTCAACAGCGGCACCTATCTGGAGCGGCATTTGCGGCAGGTGATCGACTGGATCGAGAACCGGTCGCCGGTGCAGCTGGTGGCGATCGGCATCGGCCATGATGTCACCCGTTACTATCGCCGCGCCGTGACCATCATGGACGCCGAACAGCTGGGCGGCACGATGGTAGAGCAACTCGCAGGCTTGTTCGACGAAGATTAGGTCGGCCCGCCGCTCCGCCCAGGCGGGCCGGCCTGTTTGCATAGAAAGTAGTTACGATGAGTGTCGCCTTTCGTCGCGAGAGCGATGATGAGCATATGGAGCCGAAGTTCGAGTTGCCGATCCCGCCCGGTCCCAATTGGGTGACGGCGCGCGGGTTGCGGCTGACCCGCGCACAGGTCGAGGCGCTGGAAGGGGTCGACACCGGCGCCATGGACGAGGACAGCGCCAAGAAGCACAAACGGGTGCTGCGTTACTGGCGCACGCGGTTGGCGACGGCGGAATTGCGGCCGGTGGCGGACGGAGAGGCGGTCGCGTTCGGCACGCGCGTCACCTATATGCTGAACCGGCAGGAAAAGACGGTGGCGATCGTCGGCGATGATGAAGCGAACCCGCATGAGGGTCGCATCAGCTTTTCCTCTCCCCTCGCCCGCGCGATGATGGATGCGGAGGTGGGCGAGAAGGTCGATTTCGCCGGCAAGGTCGAAGCAGTGGAGATCGTGAAGATCGCGGTCGTCCGCGAGGACTGATCTCTTTTTCGAGCAGGACATGAAAAGGCCCGCCGGTTTGCGCCGGCGGGCCTTTTCCTCGTGCGGATCGCGGATCAGGCGCCGCGGGCGGCTTCGAACAGGAACCAGGCGCGCTGTTCGGCCTGGTCGGTCCAGTCGTCGACAATGCCTTCGGTCGCGTTGTCGCCTGCCTCGGTGGCGGCGGCCTTCACCGCGCGAAAGGTTTCGACCAGCGCCAGATTGTCGTCGCGCAATTCCTTGAGCATGTCGGCCGGGCTGACGAACTCAGCGTCATTGTCGACCACGGTCTGGTGGCGGGAAATGTCGCCGATCGAGCGCAGCGTGACATTGCCGGTCTTGCGCACCCGCTCGGCAATCAGATCGGTCACGCCCAGGATTTCGGTCGCCTGCTCATCGAACATCAGATGATAGTCGCGGAAATGCGGGCCGGAGACGTGCCAGTGGAAATTCTTGGTCTTGAGGTACAGCGCGAAACTGTCCGCCAGCGCGCCGTTAAGCGCCTCCGCGACGGACTTGGTGGCGTTGCTCTTGAGGTCGGTCGGCGTCTTGAGATCGGGAGCGGTCATGCATGTCCTCCTGTTCGGGAAACTGGTTTCGGACATATAATGATCGTGCGACAAGATGGTGCCATTTTTTCGCGGTGGAAATCCCGATCAGCCTGATGAAGCGCGTCGATCAGAGCAGGCCGGTGGCGGACAGGCCAAGGCAGGCGGCGGTGACGATCAGGATCGCCCCGCCCGTCCAGCGAATCGCGCGCAGCGGCAAGGCGGCCAGCAAGGCCCCGCGCGCCACAACGACGGGCACCAGCGCAACGATCGTGCCGATCGCGCCGCCAATGCCGGCCAGCAGCGGATCGCCAGTGCGGGTAGCGATGCCGAGAATCAGGAATTGCGGTCCATCGCCAAAGCCCAGGATGAAGAGGCCGAGCGCGCTGGTGAGGAAAGCCCCGGTTGGCCAGCCAGCCAGCGCATCGGGCGGAGAAACCCGCCAGAGCAGCCCCGCGCCCAGGAAGAGGATGGAAAGCGCCAGAAACAGCAACCGCGCGTCCGCCCCCAGCATCGGCCCGATCCATACGCCCGCGATGGCGGAAATGGCCGCGTTGGCGATGGCGGCGGCGATAATTCCGGCGATGATCGCCCCGTCGCGATTATAGCGGGTCGCCAGCGCAAGGACGAGCAACTGGCTCTTGTCGCCAATTTCGCCCAGCAGGCATCCGAGCAAGGCTAGCAATAATGCGTCCATGGGCTGGTGGCGATCAGGCCCGCAGCGGCGTCACGGTCGCAGCGACACGCGGAAGAACCGCCACGATGTCGGCCACCGGCATGTCTTCAACGATCGCGTCACGCATCAGATCGAGATAGGAAAGCACCACCGGACCCAGCCCGTGCAGCGACAGCGCCGACGCCAGCGTGGCGGCCAGCCCCTCCACCGTATCAAGGTGAAAGGCGCGGGCGATGTGGCGAATCTGGTCCACCTCATCCTGCACCCGCATGACCGACAAATGGCCGCGCTGCCCCGCCAGCCCGTCGACCCGGCGCATCAGGTCCGTCAAAATCGCCAGCATCGGATCATGTCGCATGGGATGCACTCCCCCCTGTTTCGCCCCGTTTCTTCATAGGCTTGACCGGGTTAAGGGCGCGTAAAGCCTGAAGCGGCGATCGCCCTGGCCTTGACAGCGAGCCGAATCTGGCCCATGAGCCACCGCTGAAACGGGCGGTCCGCCACTCACCATTGGCGAGCCGCTTTATTTTTTACGCTCTTTACGACCAGGGAATAAGGCCATGGCCAAGCCGGCAACTGTCAAGATCCGCCTCGTCAGCACGGCTGACACTGGCTTTTTCTATGTGACCAAGAAGAACCCCCGCACCAAGACCGAGAAGCTGAGCTTCAGCAAATATGACCCGGTCGTGCGCAAGCATGTCGAGTTCAAGGAAGCCAAGATCAAGTAAGCCGTTGCGGGCCGATTAAGCCCGCACGCCTGATCTTTCCGGCTTTCGGACTACGCAAAAAGGCCCGTCCCTGCAAAGGAACGGGCCTTTTGCCGTTGGTTCGCTGCTCCTTCAACGCCTGACCGGCTGAACAAAAAAGGGGACGCCTTTCGGCGCCCCCCTTTCTTTTGGCTGTCCTGCGATCAGGCGCCGACCGGCTTGGCGTCCGTGCGGCGCACGACGATGGTCGAGGAGCGCGGCTCCTGACCGGACACTGGCCAGTTGCCCGTCGGGTGCTGGATGTTGATGAAGAAGTTGGTGAGGTCCGGCGTATAGGCGATGCCGGTGATTTCGCAGCCTTCCGGGCCGACCAGGAAGCGCATCGACTTCTTGGTCGTCTGGTCGATGTAGAACATCGCGTTCTGGCCGAACACCTGCTCGATCGTGCGGCTCGAATCGCCCGAATTGCCCGGCACCGAATGGTCGGTCTGAACCCAGAGGCGGCCCTGCGGATCGATGCGGATGCCGTCGGGACTGGAGAAGGTGTCGCCGTTGATATTGCCTTCCAGCTTATCGCCGAAACCGGCCAGCGACGGATCGCCCGCCAGCAGGAAGATTTCCCAGGTGAAGGTCATGGCGAGCGGCGAATTGCCGGTTTCCTTGAACTTCACGATATGGCCATGGCGGTTGACGGTGCGCGGGTTGGCGGCGTCGACCGAACGGCGGCTGCTGTTGTTGGTCAGCGTCACGAAGATGGCGCTGTTGTCGGGCGCGACCGTGATCCATTCCGGGCGGTCCATCACGGTGCCGCCGGCGACGCGCGCGGCCGAGATGCAGTTGACCATGACGTCGGCCTGATTGTTGAAATCAACCGTAGTGGGCGCGATCGGCGTGGCGCTCTGGCTGGTGTTGCCGGGGTCCGAAGCGCCGACGGTCAGGCCGTTCTGGCCATGGGTCAGTGCGCGCCATTCGCCCGTGCCGTCCGCGTTGAAACGGGCGACATAGAGGGTGCCATGGTCGAGCATGTCGCGGTTGGCGGCGCGGTTGCTGCTGCTGAAGGCGCGATCGCACACGAACTTGTAGACGCAGCCTGGTGTGCCGTCATGCCCCATGTAGAAGGCGACGCGGCTGTTGGCGTCGACCATATGGGCGACATTTTCATGGTCGAAGCGGCCGAGCGCGGTGCGCTTGGTCGGCACGTCCAGTTCCTGATAGGGATCAATTTCGACCACCCAGCCGTAATTTTCCTCCGGCTGCGTCGGATCGAGATAATTGTCGGTCGATTCCTCGCAGGTCAGATAGGTGCCCCAGGGGGTGCGGCCCGACGAGCAGTTGTTCAGCATGCCCTTGATCGTGCCCGACAGCAGGCCCGAAGCGGGGCCGGTCGCCTTGTAGCTGCTGTTGCCGGTGTAGCGCTTATTATATTTGGAGCCTGACTTGACCGACCATTTGCCGTCCGAAGCCTTGGCGATTTCCACCACGCCGATGCCGACGGCCGACAGCGCCAGCGCCTTCTGATCGGCGGTGGCGGTGGCGGCGTTATAGCTGCCGCCCATCAGGATGTTGAAATCGGGATATTCAAAGTTGATCGCCAGCAGGCCGCCGCTGTTGGGGTTGGTGCCCGACAGTTCGAAATACTCCATGCCGTCATGGTTGCCGCCGGCCCATTTTTCGGCGTCGGCCGGAGTCGGATAGCTGCCGGCATAGGCCGTGCCGGTTTCGATCGAATCGCCAGCCTTGAGCAGAATGTCGACAGTATAGCCGGTCGGAACGGTGACGGTGTCGTTCATGTTGGCGGCGACGGGCGCGAAGCTGATGCCATAGCTGGGCGTCGGGGTGGGCGTCGGGGTGGGCGTCGGGCTGCTGCTGTCATTATCATCGTCGCCGCAGGCGGCGAGCGCGCCGAGCATCGGCAGGATCGACAGGCCCATCAGGCCATTTTTAAGGACGGTGCGGCGCGCCGGATTGGCGGCGACGATCGCCTCCAGGCTGTTGTCGCCCATGTCGATGGTCGGCTGCGCGTCGCGATAGGGCGCGCGCGCTTCGTCAGTCAGATGAGACATGAATATACCCCTGTGCGTTCGGGCTGTCGGCGATGCGCCGCGCCTTTGCGAAGCGGGGGTTGGCAGAGAAGGATGACGCGCAGAGGGCTGGTTGATGCAGCCTGCATGAAAGGATGATGACGAAAATGTGAAGCGCGTTGCCGGAGCGTTACAGAAGGGCGTTCACCTGCTCCACGAAGCGCATCACGGAAATGGGTTTGGACACATAGGCTTGCGCCCCGGCGGCGCGGATACGCTCCTCATCGCCATGCCCGGCATAAGCGGTGACGGCCATGATCGGCACCGGCGACAGTTGCTCGTCAGCCTTGAGCGACTGAATGAGGTCCAGCCCGCTGACATGGGGCAGGTGAATGTCGGTGATGACGAGGTCCGGCAGAAAGTCATGCGCCTGCGCCAGCAGATCACGCCCGTCGCGCAGTGGGAGCACGTCATGCCCGTGCGCGCGCAGCAGGTCGCAAAAAAGTTTGAGATTGAGTTCGTTGTCCTCGACAACGAGCACGCGCTTTGCCACCAGTCACCCGCGGTCCGAAAAATGCCTTTTTGGAGCGCCCATTAGCCGCCCCGCCCCGAAAGGCCATCATGCGACCCAGACCAGAATATGGCAAGCCGGATAGCGGGCAAGGCAGCGCGGAAGAGGCCGCGACGCTGGCATTGATGGCGCTGGGATGGACATTGAGCGATGGCGCGCGCGCCGACCGGCTGCTGGCGCTGACCGGGCTGGATGTCGACGCCCTGCGCGCGGGGATCGACAATCCGGCCATTTTGGCCGCAGTGCTGACCTTCCTGGCCGACCATGAGCCTGACCTGATCGCCTGTGCCGAGGCGATCGACACCACACCCGCCGCGCTGGTTGCGGCGCAGGAAAGATTGAGCCGATGACCCGTCCCCTGATCATCACCGATTGCGACGAAGTGCTGCTGCACATGGTCGTGCCCTTCCGCATCTGGCTGGACGAGACGCATGACGTGCATTTCGACATGCGCGAGCGCGGCTTTGTCGAGGCGCTGCGGCACAAGGACAGCGGCGAACCGCTGGAGCGGCAGCATGTCTGGGAATTGCTGCTGGCGTTTTTCGAGACGGAGATGCACCGGCAGGCGCCAATTGCCGGCGCGGTCGAGGCGCTGCACCGCCTGTCGGTCATCGCCGACATCGAGGTGCTGACCAATATTACGCAGCGGCACCAGCAGGCGCGGGCGGAGCAACTGGCCGCCCATGGGCTGCATCTGCCGGTCCACTGGAATCAGGGGGGCAAGGGCCGTCCGCTGGCCGACATTGTGGCGGATCGCAAGCCCAGCGTCGCCCTGTTCATCGACGATCTGGCCGAACATCATCATTCGGTCGCCACCCATGCGCCGCATGTGTGGCGGCTGCATCTGGTCGGCGAACCCGAAATTGCCGAACATGTGCCCGCCGCCCCCTATGCCCATGCCCGCATCGACGATTGGGCGCGCGCCGAACACTGGATCATGGAGCGACTGGCGCAGGGGCCGGCTCCGGTCGAAACATCCCTGTCCGATGGAGTTATTGCATGAGCATCGAAGCCCGTATCGCCGAACTCGGCATCACCCTGCCCCAGGCGGCCGCGCCGGTCGCCGCCTATGTGCCGACGGTGGAAGCCAATGGCCTGCTGCATATCAGCGGGCAGATCGCGCTGGCGCCCGACGGGCTGATGACCGGACGGCTGGGCGAGGATCGCGACCTGGACTATGGCGTTGCGGCCGCGCGGGTGTGTGGCCTCAACCTCATCGCGCAGATGAAGGCGGCGCTGGGCAGCCTGGACCGGGTCGAACGGATCGTGAAACTGGGCGCCTTCATATCCAGCGCGCCAAGCTTCATCGACCAGCCCAAGGTCGCCAATGGCGCGTCCGAACTGATGGTCGAAATTTTCGGCGACGCCGGCAAGCATGCGCGCAGCGCAGTGGGTGTGCCGGTGCTGCCGCTGGGCGCGGTGGTTGAAATCGACGCGGTGGTTCTTGTCCGCCCGGAAGCCTGATTTCCTGATAGATCGCCCCTTCGCCCATCGCGGATTGAATGGGCCGGGGGTGAGCGAAAATGGCATGGCGGCGTTTAACGCCGCCATCGCCGGCGGACATGGCATCGAATGCGATGTCCGGGCCAGCCGCGATGGCGTGGCCTTCGTCTTTCACGATGCAACGCTGGCGCGGATGGCCGGACGGGAGGAAGCGGTCGCCGCGCTGGACGCCGCGACGCTGGACGGCGTCCCCCTGCCCGATGGCGGCGCAATTCCACGACTATCAGCCTTGCTGGCGCGATGTGGCGGCCAGACGCCGCTGCTGGTGGAGATCAAGACGGACGGGCGGCAGGTCGAGGGCCTGTGCCGGGCGGTGGCGCGCGATCTGGATGGGTGGCCGGGCGCGCCGGTCGCAGTGATGTCGTTCAATCCCTATGCCGTGCGATGGTTCCTGCGACAGCGAAGTGGACAGCTTCGCGGCCTTGTCGTGACGCAGCAGGGCAAGGGCTGGTTGCGCGGCAAAATCGAACGCGCCCTTGCGCTTTGGCTGGCGAAACCCGATTTTGTCGCCTGTGATATTCGCGACCTGCCATCCGCTTTGTCCCGCCGCGCCCGCGCAAGGGGGCTGCCCGTGCTGACATGGACCGTGCGCAGCCAGAGCGAGCGGACCCGCGCGGCGACCCATGCCGACCAGATCATCTTTGAGGTCGGGCATGACTGATGTGACGGCGCGGATCGCGTCGGGCGTGGCGGATTTCGACCGGGCGGCATGGGACGCCTGCGCAGGAAATGATAACCCATTCATAAGTTGGGATTTTCTGGTCGCGCTGGAACGATCGGGCAGCGTCGGCGGCGAGAGCGGATGGCAGCCTTTGCCGATCGTGATCGACGGCCCGGACGGAGAAATCGCCGCCGCCGCGCCGGCCTATGGCAAGAGCCACAGCCAGGGCGAATATGTGTTCGACCATAGCTGGGCCGACGCCTGGGAACGGGCGGGCGGGCGTTACTATCCCAAGATCCAGATCGCCGCGCCCTTTTCCCCCGTGCCCGGTCCCCGACTGTTGCTGCGCGACCCGGCGCAGGCCCCCGCGCTGATCGCGGGCATCGAAATGCTGGTCGACCGCAACCAACTGTCCTCCGCCCATGCGACCTTCATCGACGCAAGCGAAGTGCCGCTGTTCGAGGCGGCGGGATGGCTGATCCGGGAAGACAGCCAGTTCCACTGGACCAATCGCGGCTATGGCGGGTTCGAGGATTTTCTGGCCGACCTGTCGAGCGAGAAACGCAAGAATATCCGCAAGGAAAGGCGGCGCGCGGTCGAGGGGCTGGAGATCGTCCACCTGACCGGCAGCGACCTGACCGAAGCGCATTGGGACATATTCTGGGATTTCTATCAGGACACTGGCGCGCGCAAATGGGGCCAGCCCTATCTGACCCGGTCCTTCTTCTCGATCTTGGGCGAGACGATGGCGGACAAGGTGCTGCTGATGCTGGCGCTGCGCGACGGGCGGGCGATAGCGGGCGCGCTCAACCTGATCGGCGCGGACACGCTCTATGGGCGCTATTGGGGATGCGTCGAGGACGTACCCAACCTGCATTTCGAACTTTGCTATTATCAGGCGATCGACGTCGCCATCGCGCGCGGGCTGCGCCGGGTCGAGGCCGGGGCGCAGGGCGGACACAAGCTGGCGCGGGGCTATGCCCCCGAACCCACATGGTCGGCGCATTATCTGCCCAATGCCGGATTCCGCCGGGCGGTCGCCGCGTTTCTGGCCGACGAGCGGGACGGCGTGCAGCGCGACCGGCTGTGGCTGAAGGCGCGAACCCCGTTCAGGAAGGATGGCTGATCAGGCGGCGCGCGGCTGGCTGGCGATGATGAGCGCGCGGGCGGCGCGCTGGGCCTCTGCGATTTCGCGGGCGGTCATTTCCTCGGCGATTTCGGCGCGCATCGCCTGACCCGCTTCGCTGCCGCGCGATGCGGCGAGGTTGAACCATTTATGGGCTTCGATGAAGTCGATCGGCAGGTCGCCCGCGCCGCAGCTATAAGCGACGCCCAGTTCGAAACATTCTTCCGCCGATCCATAGCCCATCCGCGACCGGCGGGCTTCCATAAGAAATTCTGCGCTCTTGATGCTGTTACCCATGATGTCTTCCCCTGTCTCAACCCTAGCTCAATGGATCTGGACCCCTTTTTCCACGAGCAGCAGCTTTGACCGGGAAGCGATAAAAAATGGTTAACGCGATATTTGCCATGAGAATGTCCGTCGCACGGGCGTTGTCGACCATGAAGACCGAATCCGCCGCATTCCGTAGCAGTTAGGGACTGGTGCAAGCGGCGGGTTGCGACCATAGCCGATGGCATGACCCAGACGCCAGCCAACGCCCCGCCGCCCGCGCGCACGATCCAGTTCCGCGAGTTCGTGATGTTGTGCGCCTGTCTGATGGCAATGAACGCCCTGTCGACCGATCCGATGCTGCCCGCCCTGCCGGACATTGGCCGCGATCTGGCGATTCCCCATCCCAATGACCGCCAACTGATCATCAGCACCTATTTTCTGGGGCTGGGTTTCGGGTCGCTGCTGTTTGGCGTGCTGTCCGACCGCTATGGGCGCAAGAAGGTGCTGGGCATTGCGATGGCGCTGTTCATCCTGTCCACCATCGCCTGCGCCAGCGCGAAAAGTTTCGCCCTGTTGCTGGCCGCGCGGGGCTGCGCCGGCTTTTTTGCGGGGGCCAGCCGGGTGATTACCGTTGGCATCATACGCGATAAGTTCAAGGGCGATGCGATGGCCCGGGTGATGTCGTTGATCTTCGCCGTGTTCATGCTGATCCCGGTGATCGCGCCCAGCTTTGGTCAGGCGATTTTGTGGATTGCACCATGGCGCTGGATTTTCTGGATATTGTGCCTGTTGGGTTGCCTGATCCTGGGCTGGATGCTGTTGAGGATGCCGGAAACGCTGCCGCCGCATAACCGCATCCGCATCACGCCGGGGGCGCTGCTCCACACCATCGGCACCGTCCTGCGCACGCGCAGTTCGATCGGCTATATGCTGGCCAGTGGCGTCGTGATGGGCGGCCTGATCGGTTTCATCCTGTCGATCCAGCAGATCTTTTTCGACGTCTTTCACGCCGAAAAAGTCTTTCCCATCGGCTTCGCGCTGATCGCCGGGTCGATGGGTGTAGGCAGCCTGATCAACAGCCGGCTGGTGTCGCGCTTTGGCGCGCGCCGCATGAGCCAGAGCGCGCTGATCGCCTTTATCCTGATCGCCGCCGTGCATCTGGGCGTGATTCTCGCGGGATGGGAGACGCTGGCGACCTTCATGATACTCCAATCGCTGTCGATGATGACGGTGGCGTTCACCGCATCCAATTTCGGCGCGATTTCGATGGAGCCGTTCAACAAGGGCGCCGGCGTCGCTTCTTCCTTTCAGGCGTTTTTGACGACCGCCCTGTCGAGCGCGCTGGGCAGCATCGTGGGCCGCGCCTTTGACGGCACCACCCTGCCTTTTACGGCAGGGTTGCTGGTGTTCGGTGCGCTGTCGCTGCTGATCGTAGCCTGGGCCGAACGGGGCAAGATGTTCACCCGCCCCCGTCATGGCGCGCTGCGCGAAAGCGAAATCGACTTTCATTAGGACCAATCAACATTCAGCCCTGGCGGGCTGCAAATGGCGAATTTCCGTGCTTCCGGTGCTCACGTACTTTGATCCGGGTCACGAAAATCCACCATTTTCGCTCCGCCATCATCTGAATGTCGATCGGCCCTAAAACGGGCATCAAGGCGGCGCATAAAAAAGGGGCGGTTTCCCGCCCCTTTTCTGTGTGTGGATCAGGCGTCCTTGCCGCCCGGCGTAGGCGCGCCCGGCAGCGGCGGCACTGGCTGGGGCGGAATGCCCGCATCATCCTCCGCCACATCGACCACGCCGCGACCGACATGGCTGCGGCTGCGGCTATAGGCGAAATAGACGATCAGGCCGACGGCGGCCCAGCCGACGAACATCAGCTTGGTTTCGACGCCCAGGCTCCAGAAAAGATACATGCAGCCCGCAATCGCGATCGGCGCGGTGATGTTGATCGCCGGGGTGCGGAACGGACGGGCGCGGCCCGCATCGGTCTTGCGCAGCACCATGACCGCGATCGACACGGCGGCAAAGGCGAACAGCGTGCCCGAGTTGGAAATGTCCGCCAGGATGCCGACCGGGAAGAAGGCGGCGAACAGGGCGACGAAGATGCCGGTCAGGATGGTGATGACATGCGGCGTCTTGTAGGTCGGATGCACTTTCGAGAACATGGCGGGCAGCAGGCCGTCGCGGCTCATGACGAAGAAGATGCGGGTCTGGCCGAACATCATCATCAGGATGACCGACGGCAGGGCAAGGCCGGCGGCCAGACCAAGCAGGTTGCCGATCTGGGGCCAGCCGATTTCACGCAGGGTCCAGGCCAGCGCCTCCTTCGAGCAGGTGACGGCTTCGGTGCCGGCGGCGGCCAGCGCGGCGCATTGCTGCGACAGGGCGGCCGAACCGGGGGCCAGCGCTTCGCCGGCCGCGCTGTAGACTGGCTGCGCGCCGACGGTGCCGATCACGCCGGCGGCGACCAGCATGTAGAAGATGGTGCAGATGGCGAGC
The DNA here is from genome assembly GCF_042647625.1 of Sphingobium rhizovicinum. Classification (NCBI taxonomy): domain Bacteria; kingdom Pseudomonadati; phylum Pseudomonadota; class Alphaproteobacteria; order Sphingomonadales; family Sphingobiaceae; genus Sphingobium; species Sphingobium rhizovicinum. The sequence continues at coordinate 3,252,073 of NZ_JBHRVU010000004.1, forward strand.
GAGCCGATCAGGCCGATCGGCATGTTGCGCTGGGGATTCTTGGTTTCTTCAGCGGCGGTCGAAACGGCGTCGAAGCCGACATAGGCGAAGAAGATCGATGCGGCGGCGGCGGAAATGCCCGAGAAACCGAGCGGCGCGAAGGGGTGGAAGCCATCCATCTTCATCACCGGAACCGACAGGACGATGAACAGGGTCAGCGCCGACACCTTGATGAGGACCAGGATGGCGTTGACGGTCGCGCTTTCCTTGGTGCCGATGACCAGCAGCCAGGTGACGAGCGAGGCGATCAGCATCGCCGGCAGGTTGACCATGCCGCCATCGAACGGCCCGCGCGTCAGCAGATCGGGTATGTCGAGATGGAACGTATGTTCGATGAGGCCCACGACATAGCCGGACCAGCCCACCGACACGGCCCCCGCCGCAACGGCATATTCCAGAATCAGCGCCCAGCCGACCATCCAGGCGATGAGTTCGCCCATCACCGCATAGCTATAGGTATAGGCGGAACCGGACACCGGCACCATGGCCGCCATTTCGGCATAGCAGAGCGCGGCGACCGCGCAGACGAAGCCGGCGATGACGAAGGAGAGCATCATGCCGGGACCGGCCTTTTGCGCGGCTTCGGCGGTAAGAACGAAGATGCCGGTGCCGATGACGGCGCCGATGCCCAGCATGGTCAGCTGGAACGCGCCCAGCGACCGATGCAGCGATTTCTTCTCGGCCGTCGCCAATATGGCGTCGAGAGGCTTAACGCGCCCGAAAATCATGAATGATGCCCTTCACACATATTTGTTTTGCTCGGGCAGCATGACGCCGCCCCCCTTGAGCTGTGAACGCGAGACTATCGCCTAATCCGCCACGCGCAAGTATGTTGCGTTCACGCGACATTCCCGTGCAGTAGCAATGGCCAGGCCCGCGTCGTAGCGGGACCGACTGACACGGGACTGACAGGAGCCTTGCCGATGATCGAATTGCTGCGCGCCAGGGGGCTGGAACAGGTGCCCCATGGCTTTGCCGGACGGCGCGGCGGGGTGTCGACCGGCATTCATGCGGGGCTGAATGTCGGGCTGGGATCGGCCGACACGCGCGAGGCGGTGCTGCGCAATCGCGATCTGGCGCGCGACGCCCTGCTGCCCGGCGCGGCGCTGGTGACGGTGCATCAGGTCCATTCGCCCGATGTGGTGACGGTGACGGCCCCCATAGCCGAAACCGAACGCCCGGCCGCCGACGCCATGGTGACGAACCGGCCTGGGCTGGTGCTGGGGATATTGACCGCCGATTGTGTTCCGGTGCTGTTTGCCGACAGGGCGGCGGGCGTCGTGGGCGCGGCCCATGCCGGGTGGAAGGGCGCGATCGGCGGCGTGACCGACCGTACGATCGATGCGATGGTGGCGCTGGGCGCCGACCCGGCGCGCATCGCCTGCGCCATCGGGCCGTGCATCGGCCGGGCATCCTACGAAGTGGGTGACGATTTCGCGCTGCGCTTCGAGCAGGAGGATGCGGACAATGCACGATTTTTCACGCCGGGGCGACCGGGCCATTGCCAGTTCGACATCGCCGCCTATGTCGCGACACGGCTGGCCAATGCGGGCGTCGGGCAGATCGCGCTGCTGGACGAGGATACCTATAGCCAGCCCGACCGATTCTACAGCTATCGCCGGTCCTGCCATGCGCAGGAAAGCGATTATGGACGGCAGATTTCGATGATCGCCCTGCCCGAGGCGTAACGCCCCGGCTGCAATTTGACGGGGAGATGCGGGCGCGGCACAGATGGACGGCCTTCCCTTCCAACCGGGTTTTCCATGCAGCGCATCACCATTTCGATCGACGATCAATTGGCCGAAATGCTGGACCAGATGGTCGCCGATCGCGGCTATCACAGTCGGTCGGAAGCGATGCGCGACATGGCGCGCGATGCGATCGAGCGATGGCGGCAGGACAATAGCCTGAGCGACCATTGCGTCGCCAATCTCTCCTATGTGGTCGATCGGCGGGTGCGATCGCTGCCCCAGCGTCTGGCCGATCTGCAACATGCGCATCATGATCTGGTGGCGGCCAGCACATTGGTGCGGCTGGACCACGACCATAGTCTGGAAAGCGTGATGCTGAAGGGGCCGACCGCGCAGGTGCGCGCCTTTGCCGATCAGGTCCGGGCCGAGCGCGGCGTGCGGTTCGGCACGGTCAACCTGCTGGATGTGGAGCCGGGCGATAATCATGCGCAGGCGGACGCGCATGACCATCATGGCCATGCGCATCTGTCACCGCGCAGTCGCTGAGCCGACCCTGCGGCGCGCCCGCAATGCCTGCGCCAGCGACAGGCAGGCAAAGGCAGTCAGGAACAGCAGGATGATGGCGGCGCTGGTCAGGCCGCCATGGGCTTCGCGCCATTGATCGAGCCGGGGCAGCGACAGCGCCGCCAGCGCCGTGACGCCCAGCGCCAGATTGATCAGCCCGATGATCAGCGTCATCGCCCGGGCGGCCATCGCCGCGCCGTCCCCGGCCGTGCGGAGCAGCTGGACCGTCAGCGCGCCATTGGCGAGGCCGACCAGCATCATGCCGCCGCCAAAGGCCGCGCAGGCGAGCAATGCAGGATGCCAGCCGCCCAGATATTGGCCGGCAAGGCCCAGCCCCAATGCGATGGCGATGGTGTCGAACGAAATGGCGAACAGCGCGCCGGTCAGCAGGATCAGCCAGTGACGATCGGCGGGGCGAAGCCAGCGACTGCGCCATCCGCGTACCCCGCCGTCGATTGAGCGGGCCGGGCGCGACGCCGCACGCAAATTGACGATGCCCAGCAGGATCAGCGTGGTCGCCGATATGCCCACGCCCGTCGCCGCCAGCCAGTCCGGCGGCGCATCGTCCCGATCGAGATGCAGGCAGGCGAGCAGCGCGACCAGCGTGACGACAAGGATATGACCCAGCGCAAAGGACGCGCCGGCCAGCCGCGCCGACCATGGCCGCACCAGCGCATCGCGCCGCGCAATCGCGTCCACCACCGAGAGATGATCGGCGTCCACCCCATGCCGCGCGCCCAGCGCAAAGGCGGTGGCGATCAGGACCGGCAGGCTGAGCGCTGCGGGATCGATCATAGCTGATACCGCAGCGAGACGCGGAACTGGCGCGGCTCGACCGGATGAATGTGGCGATCCTCCACCCCCTCGGCCGGCTCGCCGGGCAGGCGGGAGGCGTAATAATAGCTGATGTCGGCATCGCGCGCGTTGAACAGGTTCAGAATGTCGAGGCCGACCTTCATCCGCGTCAGGCTGTAATAGGCGCCCATGTTGACCAGCGTGGTGGGACGCGACCGGACGCTGTCATCCTCGATCAGCGGGGCCGATCCGAAATGGCGCAGGCGCAGCGATCCGCTGATCCCCCGCCCCAGATCCAGCGTCGCGCCGGCCGACACCACTTCGCTGACGGCATTGGGAATATGATCCTGCCCCGGATCGACATCATGGAATCGGGTGTGGGTCAGCGCCCCGGCGGCGTCGAGCGCCAGCCATCGGACCGGCTGCCAGAAGATGGTCGCCTCCACGCCATAGCGGCGGGTCGCATCATTGGGTTCGGTCGATCCGCCATCGCCCACGAACACCAGTTCGGAACCCAGGCTCAGGTGGAAGGCGTTGATCGAGGCGGTGAAATTCGGTCGTTCGATGCGCGCGCCGACCTCCTGCCCGCGCGCCTTGACCAGCACCGGCACGGGGTCGACGGGGTCGCCCGTCACCGGATCGACCCGGATCGCCGCGCCGCGCACATCGTTGGAATGGAAGCTTTCGCCATAATTGGCGTACAATTCCAGACTGTCGGTCGCGCGCCAGGCCAGCGCCGCCTTGGGGCTGAGCATCGCGTCGCTGCCCTTGCCGGAATTGACCGGCAGGCTGCGCGCCGCGACATCATAGCCATAGACGTCGCCGCGCAGGCCCAGCGACAGGCGCAGCCGGTCGGTCAGCGCGGCGGTCGCATCGACAAAGGCCGCGCCGCTATATTCGTCCACCTTGTCTTCGCGCACCGTCGCCCGCGTCACGCCGGCGACGGAGGAATAGAGGCCGACCTTGCCGATATGATCCCATCGCCCCTCCGCGCCCAGCGTAACGGCAACGGGCATGGCGCCCAGATGCGCGTCCAGCCCATGGCGCACCGATCCGCCGAAAACACCGCGCCGGTCGCGCTGCTGAAATTCGTCGCCATGGACGGGGTCGTTCAGGAAATAGGTGAAGTTGGAGGTCAGCAGGAAATCATAATAGGTGGCGTAAGCGGATATTTGCGTCGCGCCCAGCACGGCGTTGCCGGTCAGGCCAAGGCGCGTGGTGCGCCCGCCCAGCGCCGGATCGATGGTCCCCCAGCGGGAAATCAGCCCGTCGCTTATCGCCCGTTCGGGCACCTGATCGGTCGCATTCCAGGTTGCATGATAGCCGGTGAAGCCGATATTCCAGCCCTGATCGGCGGTGCCCCGGCTATATTTGATAAGGCCGTTCACCTTCTTCAAATCTTCATTCAGATCCCAGGGACCGTTGGAGCGCGTGCCATCGATCGCCAGCAGCAGGTCGCCGCCCCCCACCACGCTGCTGCCGGCGGCCAGCGCACGATAATAGCCGTAACTGCCCGCCGTCACCTCCACCAGCGGCCGGGCGAGCCGGTCGAGCGTTTTGAACTGCACCGTGCCGGCGGCGGAGAAATCTCCCACATCGGCGAAATAAGGGCCTTTGCGATAGTCGATCCGCTCGACCAGTTCGGGGATCAGGAAATTGAAGTCGAGATAACCCTGTCCATGGCCATGGGTGCGCATGTTGACCGGCGCGCCATCGACGAAGCCGGCAAAATCGGTGCCATGGTCCAGATTGAAACCGCGCAGGAAATATTGATTGGCCTTGCCCGTACCCGAATGCTGGGTGGCGATCACGCCGGGGACATTTTCCACCATCTCGCCCACGCGGGCAAGCGGGCGATCCTCAAAGTCACGATAGCCCACCACCCCCTGCGAGGCGGACAGGGCAGTGCCGATCTGTGGCAGGTTGCGGCCATAGACGATGATGTCGGCTTGACTGTCCGCATCCTGCTGCGTCTGTGCGAGCGCGCCCGTCGGGCAGAGCGCCGCCAGTGCCAGCCCCGTCGCGATATGCCCGATCCGTCCCATCTGCACCCCTTGTATGAACTCTTGATAAAAAGATCATACGGAGGGGCCGATCATATCGGCATGGGGCAGATGACGTAGGTCGCTTAGGCCCGTGTGAAGCGCCAGCGATCCCCATCGCTTTCGGCCGCGTCGAAACGATAGCCGTCGGTGTCGAAACCGCGCATCGCGTCTATGTCCGTCACATGATGCTCACACAGCCAGCGCGCCATCATGCCGCGCGCGCGCTTGGCGTTGAAGCTGATGAAGCGCGGGCCGTTGGGACCGGGTTCGCGGAAATCGACGTCGATGATGCGGATGCCGGGCAGCCGCCCTTCGACCGCGGCATAATATTCCTGGCTCGCCAGGTTGAGGATGACGCCCGATCCTTCCTCTTCCACCTGCGTGCGCAGCAGCGCGGCGATGCGGTCGCCCCACCAGTCGGTCAGCTTCTTGTGCCGGGGCGCCCAGCGCGTGCCCATTTCCAGCCGATAGGGCCGGATCGCATCGAGCGGGCGCAGCAGGCCATAGAGGCCGGAGAGCATGCGGACATGATCCTGCGCGAAGGCGACGCCCGGCTCTTCCAGCGTATCCACATCGAAGCCGGTATAGACGTCGCCGGCAAAGGCGTAGAGCGCGGGCCGCTCGGGCAAGTCGGCAAAGTCGCGAAACCGATCAGCGTTGAGCTTGGCCAGACGCGGCGAGATATGCATGAGTTCGGCCAGCCGCTTTTGCGTGAGGTTGGCGGCCGAGCGCGCCAGATCGCGCGCCTGATCGCCGAAATGCGGGGCGGAAGGCGACAGCGGCGGCAATGCGCGATCGAAATCGAGCGTCTTGGCGGGGGAAAGCAGGGCAATCATGGCGCGGTCGGTAACGGCTGCGAAGGCGCGCGTCAAAAAATCAGACAAACGCGGTGCGGCGCTTGATCTGAAGGGCGATTTATATGGAGAAAAATGGTGCCGGGGACGGAATCCAAGAGAAGAAATAAGTGTTTGATTTCAAAAAAGTAGATGTTCGCTGATCTTGCCGAGATACTATGAAAAGTACCACGAGATCCAAATGGTGACCGTCCGCGACTTATAACCTAATAATTTATACAAGGAATTTTGCAAGGGCACTCCACTTCTGACCGCCTGCGTCCAAACATTGAGAAATGCTCGGGTTTCACCTTCCGGTTCGATTCCCATTACGCAGCTTATTCATTCTTCTCGAGGGCAGCCGTCGCCCCTTTACAGCCGTTAGACGCCTTTATGACCAAACTTGATTTCCGGACAGTGCGCGTTCAGCGATCAGATTGTCGCCTCTCTGTCCCACTAACGTGCTTCATCTTCTCAACTGCGCCGGCGATAGCCGAGACCTCGAGCGAGGACTGGGCGGTCTCTTGCCAATAGTTGCCCCCACTTACACGTCCGTGGGGCAAATAAGGCTGCGGCGCGGAGGCGGCCGGCTTTCCAGACTTAACTGCCGCTGATGTAGCGGAGAAGCGCGCTCTCCGTCGTCTCCAGGATCGCGACACCGGGCCAGATGCAAGCCGCATCTGGCCCGGGCTGAACGCTGCAGAGAGATCAGCCTGGTATGAAAATCTCGTCGAGAACGCTGCGCCGGGCCGTTGCGAATCTCTGGGACTTCAGTGTCCGCATCCACTCCTCCGCAACAGCCTGCCTGAGGGCGGCGACCTCGGAGGCAAGCAGTGCGAGTGCCGCCTCCTTCGCCGATTCGTTCAGCACCTTGCGGATGCCGTCAGGAGTATCGAGAGTGCGCGCATAGGATGGGTTCTGGACGAGGGTCTCAAGCCACTGGTCGGTGCCGAGCAAGATCGCCAGCTCGCGGCCGTAGGTGAACCGCAGGAGCGACTGGTCGCAGTTCCACATAAGACCAGCGATGTCGTAGCTGGAGAGGTCGATCACGCGGCTGCTGTCGGCCTTGATGTTTTTCAGCATCCGGATCGCCATTTTTAATCCGCCACTGGTGGGAACATCGCCTTCTCCGAGGCGAGCGGCATGCAAGAACGGCAAGTTCATGGTTGTGGTCGGCACTGACTTGTCGAGGATGTGAACGCCGCGGTCCCGTTCAAGCAGTGTCGCTTGGTAAGTGGCGTTATCGCCCCAATGTCCGGGCACGACATCAACGTCCCTGCGTAGCGAACCGTCGCTGAGTCGGATCGACTTGTTTTTGGACGTGTCGACCGTCGCCCCCCAGTAGCGCCGCTCTAGGATTCCCTCGCAGTCGGTGCGCAACTGGCGGACCGCCGACAGCACGGATCCGCTCCAAGGCGTATACCAGCCCTTCGCCGCCCCCGGGCCGCTAGCGTCGTAGGTCAGGGCTTCGCCGAGTAACACGAGCAGGTCGACGTCGCTGGCCCCGCGAATATGCGTGTTTGCCGGGACGGAGCCCTGCTGGCGGTAAGAGGCGGACCGGCCTAGCGACGCCAGCCCCCCACGCAGAGCTTCGGCAACGCGGTCTGCCTCCTCATTACTGATGCGCGTGTAGTCGGGATCGACCTCCTGCATCGCGCCGAGTGTGTACTGGGTGGCGTCGGTTGTGGACCGGGTCTGGTAGCGCTCGACCTTGGTGATGGTTTCATGAAGCGATATTTTGCCATGGTCGGTGCCGAGACGGCGCGCACGAAGGCGCGAAAGGCTGGATCGGTAGTCGATGCTCATGTCACTTGCTCCTGGTGAGGGTCATGCGGCCGAAAGTGATGCGACCCTTGCTGTTGAAGTATTCGCCGTCCGCGCCCGTCAGGGCCTCGTCGAAGGTCAGCTCCGCGTAGCCGACGTGTGGTGAGATCTGCTCGCCTATGCGAGGCTCGTTCCGATAGCTGTACATCAGTACGCAGCCGGCCCCGGGCTGGCGGATCAGCGACGCCGCCTTGCTTGTCGACGAGGACTGCCCCGTCCGAAGCTGCACCCAGATCTTCTCCCAAGTCTGGTTGATGCGGAGTTCGCCGCTCCAGGTGTCAGGCGCGCCCTCGACCGGATTCATCGTGCGACCGGCTACCTGCCAGACCCCGTTGAGATCCGGGATCTTGAGCAGGGCTCTGACTAGGGGCCAGCGCCAGAGCAACTTGTCGAAGGAGAGATGCACAATCGCAAAGGCTAGGCTGGCAGTGATCGGCATTATCACCCACTTCGGGGTGCCGATCGCCATGTGCATCTGATCGAACCATCGGTCGAGTATCGGGGCGGCGAAGGTGGCGATCGCAGCAAGGCCGCCAGCGGCAGTGCCGAGCCAGCGCCCGACGACGGCGCGGGGATGGTCGATGACGGAGTATTCGTGGTCCATTGCCATTTTAGTTCTCCATGACGCCGCGCGCTGGCGGCGATGGTGATTGGGCGCGACGACCGGTTCGCTGACCCGCCGGTTTGCGGGTGCGTCGGGCGCCGTGATGCCGAGGATCCGCATTGTCCGATCGCGTCGACCTGTGGCGAACGCGAGGGGGCGGTCGGCGACGGCCGGCGCCGTCGCCTACTACTAACCTCGATGCTTAAGCTGGTGGATCCTGGCTAGCGCTAGGAAGCTATCAGGGGGTCAGCCCATGCTGACGAAGTATCTCATCCTTAAACGCAGCGGAGACCAAATCGCAGGCGAGGTTATAGGCACCGCCCGACTTGCCTACCTTTGCAGGATCGAAATTCACGCCAGCGATCATCGCATAGAACGACTTCATAATCGTCGCCATGTTCTGCTTGATGAAATCATCCGGATCGGTGATCCACTTCACCCCGTCATCGGTGCTCTTCATGAGAGAGCTGAGGCCGTAGACGAGCGGATACATGAAGCCATCGCCATATGTGTAGTTGATCGCATCGCGGTAGTAGTGCGACCTGAGCACCTTCCCATCCCCCGCCATACGGACGCCATCTATCTTCCCGAAGTGATCTGCCCCCCGCTGAGTGGCCCAGAGACTATGATAGTCTGGACCACGAAAGGGACGATGAATGCCGAGCAAGAAGCACAAGCCGGAAGAGATTATCGGCAAGCTGCGTGAAGCTGAGATTGTGCTGGCGCAGGGAGCCTCGACAGCAGAGGCGTGCCGCCGGATCGCAGTCAGCGAGCAGACATACTATCGCTGGCGCAAGGAATATGGTGGCCTGAAGACCGACCAAGCGCGGCGGATGAAGGATCTGGAGAAAGAGAACCAGCGGCTACGCCGGGCGATTTCGGATCTGACGTTGGACAAGCTGATCTTGCAGGAAGCTGCCAAGGGAAACTTCTAAGCCCCGCGCGGCGGCGGCGCTGCATCGATCAGTTGCGACAAGATTTGCCGATCCGGGTGTCCGAGCGACGGATATGCCGGGTGCTAGGGCAGCATCGATCGACACAGCGCAAGGTGCCGCGTGGGGCGGATGACGAACAGGCTCTCACGGAGGACATCATCGCGTTGGCGAAGCAATATGGTCGCTATGGCTACCGCCGGGTGACGGCGTTGCTGTGCCATGCGGGGTGGACGGTGAACCACAAACGGGTCGAGCGGATATGGCGACGCGAAGGACTGAAGGTCCCGCTGCGCCAGCCCAAACGGGGACGCCTGTGGCTCAACGACGGATCATGTATCCGCCTACGGCCTGAGTATCCCGGGCATGTGTGGGCCTACGACTTCGTCGAAGGGCGCACGCACGATGGCCGCAAGTTCCGGATCCTGACCATCATCGATGAGGCCAGCAGGGAGTGCCTGGCACTTATCGTTGCCCGGCAGCTCAAACACGAGGATGTGCTGGCGGCGCTGGCTGACCTGTTCATTTCTCGCGGTCCTCCGGCACATATACGGTCCGACAACGGAAGCGAATTTATCGCGACCGCCGTCCAGAAATGGCTGGGGCAGATCGGCGTGAAGACGCTCTACATCACGCCGGGATCACCATGGGAGAATGGCTATAACGAAAGCTTCAATGGATCGCTTCGCGACGAACTGCTCAACGGCGAGATCTTCTACAGCCTCACTGAGGCCAAGGTGCTGATCGAGGCATGGCGGCGGCATTACAACACCGTTCGCCCTCACAGTAGCTTGGGCTACCGACCGCCGGCACCGGAAACAGCGACACCGCCATATCCGGCCTCCGGTTCCGCTTCGCTCCACCTCCGTCCGGATATGGCGGCGATGGGCTTAATGCATCTGTGGATGCCCCGATTAACGCAAGTGGTATTTGGAGGTAGGCACGTAGTCGGATGCTGCCATCTGTCCGGCCTCTCTGATGCAGCGATGATAGCTGCGGGCCCGTATGGGAGTTCGCGGACCGGAACCACATCACTAACGCGTGCTGATGAAGCACGGTGGATTAACCTGGTTCTTCCGACCCCGTCTCGCCGACTGTTGTGCCATACCCTCCTTCGACCGACTACGTTCCGACGACCTCTGGCCCGCCTTGGCTTACGCCGTCGCTGCGACCGGAGCTTTGTAAACTTCATCCTTCATCATCAGCGCCCAGACGATCCGTGCCGTCTTATTGGCCAGCGCGACCGTCACCAGCATACGTGGTTTGCGGGCCAGCATCTGCTCGATCCACGATCCCTTCGCCGGGCCTCGTTTGCTCGCTTGGAGCACCACCGCGCTACTGCCGTTAATCAGCAATCGACGTAGCGTGCGCTCGCCCATCTTCGAGATAGATCCCAACTTCTGTTTACCACCCGTTGAGTGCTGACGAGGGGTAAGGCCGACCCAGGCAGCGAAGTCACGCCCCTTGGCGAACGTTCCTAACGGCGGCGCAAGTGCGGTGATCGCCGTTGCGGTGATCGGTCCGATGCCAGGGATCGTCATCAGGCGGCGCGTGACCGTATCCTCCCGAGAGCGTCGCACGATCTCCTTGTCGAGCAGGGCAATTTGCCGGTCGAGCTTAGCCAGAGTATCGAGCAAAACCACGCACACAGACCGCACCCCTTCAGGCACTGCCGTTTGATCGGAGAGCAGCGCCCTGAGCTTTTCCAGATGCGCCAAGCCCTTGGGCGCGATCCAACCATATTCTGCCATGTGCCCGCGCAGGGCGTTGCTAATCTGGGTGCGTTGGCGGACCAGCAGATCTCGCCCCCGGAACACCATCGCAGCTGCCTGCTGTTCCTCAGTTTTCACCGGTACGAACCGCATGTTGGGACGCTGTGCTGCCTCGCAGATCGCCTCGGCATCGGCCGCGTCGTTCTTCTGCCGCCTCACAAAGGGCTTCACATAGGCCGGAGCGATCAACCGCACTTCGTGACCGAGCTTGAGCAACTCGCGCGCCCAGTGATGGGCTCCGCCACATGCCTCCAACACAATGAGGCAAGGCGGATGAACGGCAAAGAACGGCAGCAACTTCGAACGCGTAATCTTCTTACGCAAAATCGCATGGCCTGACGCATCTACCCCATGCGCCTGAAAAACATGCTTGGCGATATCCAACCCGATTATGGTAACTTCCGACACGGACGCCTCCCTCAAGTGGTGTTCAACACCTCCACTGTGGCACATCGATGCCGTCGGGGGGCGTCCACCCCATCACTAACAAACCAATCGGTCCACTCGGCGGGGGCAGATCATGATTTGCTGAACGTGTCTCGCCCCTTCCTGGTAAGGCTCCTTGAGGAGGGCGTGATCGACCATCACAAGGTCGGCTCCCACCGCAGGATTAGGGCTAACGATCTCCTAACCTACAGGGCCAAGAGAGAAGAAGAGCGTCGCGCTGCGATGACGGAGCTACAGCGCCTCAGCCAGGAGTTTGACGCCGACTGAGCGCAACATCGAAGGTGGCCGCCAGGCCTTTCACCGAGAGGCGACCATAACTCCCGCCTACGCCTCTTTTAGATCCGACGTAGCCAGGATCGTGCTTGAGGGTTTCAACCTCTCAACAATACCCGGTTTCAAGGTGTTAAGTGTGCTGGTAGGTATAGCGTGAGTACCATATGCAGTACGTACTAGGCGCGTACCTCCTGAGCCTGTACTTGACATCTGCAAAGCGATTTGCCAGCTAAGCCATACATGAGTGGAAATCGGTCGGTTCGAATTGCGATTCGGGCTGTCTGTGGGTCGCTCTGTGGTGCGTTACAGCTAGGCAACTGGTGTTCGGTGCGCATATGCGGAGGTCGTACTATGCAGGCTCAGATTTGAAGCTCGTCTCAGTCCTTCACGAAGGACTCTAACTTCTCTTTCAGAGCAGTCGATCGCAGGGTGTGGCGTTGAGATGTTTCTCCGCCCCACCACCCTGTTTCCCCGTAAGTACATCATCGAGTGTGTGGTTGATGGCGCCGCCATCAGCGTTCATCACGTCAAAATGTAAGCCGGGATCGGTTTTAACGCCATAAATATGGTAGGCATTGAGAAGATGAAAGCCATCCTGTCGGCTTTCTGGGCCGATAATCTGAACGGTGTTATGCAATCGATCTTGTTGAAACGCCGTTTCCGAATCGAGCATATACGCTCCACGGATTTGTCGTTTTTTGGGATTGGCAAAATCGCCGCGATATAATGCAGCATGATATTCCTGCAGGATCGCGGCGAAACGCGACGGATCGGCTTGCGCGTCGCGGGCAATCCCATGCCCACCCAAACGCTGAAAATTCCGATCAGGCATAAGCGGAGCGTACAGCGCTTTAGCTCGGTTTGAGATGGTTAAAACCACCTGTGAAGCGATCGGCTCGAATGCATCAATTGCCGCCTTCAACGCGGCGGCTTGTGGTAGCTTAGGGCCTGCTATTCGGAGAATAAGCGCTCCACGGCCAAGCCTGTCGAACACATCATCGAACAACTGATCGGCGCAGATTATGACAACGAGTTGCGGTCGCTGACGCGCGCATCCAGTCTCGATGCCCGTGGCCCGTTCACAGCGCTTCTTTCCGCCGCCTCCGTTACCGGCTTCGACTGCGCAAGGCTGATCCTGTTTGCGGCAAAAGTTAGTAGCGGTCGTCGAGCCGAAAATCAGATCGTTCGCCGATTGCACCAACGATTTCAAATAGGTCGCACGCTTGTCAGCTCGGGCAGGGTATGCTCTCGCGAGGAAACGGACCGTACCAGCCTCATATTGGCGCTGCAAATCAGACGCCTGACGCTCGACATCTGCATCGTCAAAACCGACAATAACATAGAGCCGCTTCAAGGGTATCATGCGAAATGCCCGACGAAATGCTTAACGCGCGTCGCGCAGATGCTTCAGTACAGCGGCCGGGATTGACCATGTGGCGGCCAGGGCTGGGGGAAGAGAATCGATGATCGTAAATAGCTGCTCAAGATGCCGACTCTGCGCGCGCGACGGCTTTGCCTCGATCACCAGACGCGAGATAGAGATATCGGAGTGATTCGCCCACTCCTCGATTCGGCTCTGCAATAATACACCATCGACGGGCGCGTTGGGAGCGAGCCCAAGAACAAAACGAGCATCTATCTCATGCCAGCTACCACCCTTGGGCGGATCGGCCGCGTCGGTAAAGCCGATATTGTCGAGGTTCAGGAAGCGCCTTGTTCCCTCAATTGGACGTATGAAGGCGGCCCACACCGCCCGGTGGAACCGAAGCACTGCTTGAGCCTGTACGTTTGGAACATGAGGCTTATTCGGTTCGCCCGCGCTAATGGGAGAAACAAAATAGACACCTGCCGCATCTTGGGTGGATCGAAAAATATCACCACAGTAGGCTTCGACGAACGGCGCAAGCTTGCGTCGCGTTTTGGGCACTGAGATTTGTCCACTGTCAGCCAGAGCCGTCACATGCTTCTCGAATGGACTGCCAATATTCTTGGCGAATTCACCGCCCACATATGTCAACCGAACCGGCTCTCCTCCGCGATTGTCAAATGCCGCTGCAACGAGGCCAGCAAGATACGACTTGATGTTGTCGATCGTAGAAAGGTTGTCTGTAAATTCGGTCGCGGTCTGGATCATGTGACTTTGGTAACGAAAAACGCACAGAGTGCCACGGGAATTTGAACCTGCGGCAGGGCAAATTCCTTATTTTTCAAGCCAACTTCATCCGCGATTTTTCTCCGATTCGAGCTAAATATCTCTGGCACTCAAAGTTAAAGATGCCGCTCACAGGCTGTCACCGGGATGAAGGCCGGTTCGCCATATCCGCCATAGACGTCGCTCAGCAGCCAGGAGCGCTCGGCGTCGTTCTCCTGTTCGCCAATGCTCTTCCACCAGAAACGCAGGGCAGCATCCCAACGATATCCGCGAGATTTCAGCCGGTCCTTGGCGTCAAATGGCGCATCGACGGCATTTACGCGATATGTCGGCCGCTCCGAACAGGCGATGAGCTTTGCCAGGATCGTCTCTCCATCTGGTAATCCGTGGGAAAGCAGATAGAGCAGAGCAAGAATGTCATTCTCAGCCCTGTGCCCCTCATAAAACCAACCGCATTGCGAGACGAGGTGCGCGAGCGCGCACCCCTCGAACCCAAGCTCAAGCCAGTCCAGTTCGGCCATCGAGCAGGCCCAGGGCTTCCCGGCAATGACCGGCAGGCGCCGATCCACGAACGGCCTGTCAAACGCGGCATTGTGGGCGACGATGATGTCGGCGGACGACAGAATATCCGCAGCCATCGCGTCATCGATCGACTGTCCGGCAACGTCGTCCGCCGCGAGACCGGTGAGCTTGGTGATTTTCGGGTCAATCGGCATGCCGGGGTCTTCACGCCAAACCCGGGGCATTCCGACCTGGATGATCTGCCCGCGATCATCGAAGCGGAAACGCTGAACCGCCAGTTCGATGATTCGATCGGTTTCGCGATCGAGGCCGGTCGTCTCCACGTCGATCGTCACGCCGATCCGGCTAGAGGCAAGCGGGTCCGCGTCATGAAAATGAGTTACAGGAACAAGGCGACGCTGCACGCGATAGTCAGGGTGCATGCTCAGGAAATCGGCCGCCTGCGAATGGCGATCGGGCGCGGGGATGTTCATTTCGCGGCGGTCCTCACCATCACCCCTCTACCACCCTGAAAACCGCCCCACTGCCTGCGTCCCGAACGAGATCGACCCGCCGCCCGTCCCAATGATAGTCGAGGTGCCGGCCCTGAAGGGGATTAGACGCGCAATCCGGAAAGAAAAGCGCGACACATTCGCCGCCAGCCTGTCGCACGCTCGGATAGGCCATGCCATTCGCCCCTGAGCCACGCAGGCTGGCAGCGAGTTGCTGAGCCTCCCCATAGCTCTCCGGATCAAGACAGGGGCCATAATCCTCGTCACCGCCGCGAAGATCATGCAGCTCAGCATCGACCGTCAGGACAATCTCCCGAAACTGTGACGTCCACCCGGCCTGCTCGCCCGTCCTGGCCATGAATTGGGCATGATGATGGATCGTCTCGAACAGAGCGGTTTCATAGCTTCGCGCGACGTAGAGCACGCCATAGCTTCCGTCCGAAAATCGGCTCGGCCGATCGAGGCTGACGTGGGTGAACGACGCCATCAGATAGGACGACCCCACACCACCAATCCGCCGCTCAGGAGGGACAAGCTCCATGTTCCCGATCGACGTCATGATGCGCGGGTTCGTTTTCTGCTCGGCCGATATGAGGAGGGGCCAGTCGGCGGGGTCTGCAATATCCTCGAACAGATCGATGGGAGGATAGATGCTACGGATGATCCTGACCGCACCTGCCCATTCGACCCTGCTGACCGGCGGCACCGCAATTCCCGTCACCAGCCGCCGCGCTCCGCGTCGAGATAGCGCCGCACTCGCATGATGTCGGTCAATTCACCGCCCAGCATAACCTTCAGCGCATTTGCGCCCTCGAAAGCCGCATTGGGCGCCTTGATCCAATCATAACCCCGCTGGGGTTCCTGAAAGATGATGCGGAGCGCCTTATGGATGCCCATAAGGTTGGAGAGCCGGGCAAGCCCATCGCGCGAGATGCGGCCCGGCCCTTCTGCCTTCCAGCGACGGAAGCTGCGAACCGGCATATCTGTCAGGACGGCAGCCTGCTCGTCCGTGACACCCCATTTGCCAAACAGATTGAGGGCAGCGCGAAACATCGCACCGCCTTCTTCCTGAGTGACGGGTTCCGGCCGGAACGGAGCGGGGACCGTCTCAATGGGTTGCAGCATGGCCATAACGTTCCTCCACATGGCATCATATATAGATTATACTGCCAAATGGCAAACTTGACCTGCCGCCTATGCGATATTTCGCATAAACGTCATTTATGCGTTTAATAGCATAGGCTGCGGCGGCGCTTCGCCCCTTAACGCCGCCCAAACCTCGCTTTGATCACCTTCTCGGCAGCCCGAAGCTGATCGAGATAGTCGCTCCAATATTGCATCATCTTGACCCGCTCGTTCCAATGCTCGCCGCGCAGATAGGCCCGCCGGACATCGTTGCTTTCGACATGCGCCAACTGGCGTTCGATCGCATCGGGATGCCATTTGCGGCTCTCGTTGAGCAGGGTGCTGGCCGTCGCGCGAAAGCCGTGTCCGGTCATCTGTGTCTTGTCATAGCCGAGCCGCCGAAGCGCCGCGTTGACAGTATTCTCGGACATCGGCCGCCTCGGGTCGCGAATGCTGGGGAACAGATATTTCGAGTGGCCGCTGATCGGGTAGAGCGCCTCCAGCAAATCCATGACCTGCGTGGACAGCGGCACGCGATGCTCGCGCCCCATCTTCATCTTCTCGGCAGGGATCGTCCAGATGGCCAAATCAGGATCGAACTCCGACCATTCCGCGTGACGCAGCTCGCCGGGCCGGACGAAGGTGTGAACGCCGACCTTCAAGGCGATCTCGACAGCTGGCTGCCCTTCATAGCCCCACATGGCGCGCAGCAGCTCGCCGACGCCGCCGGGATCGGTGATGGCGGCGCGATGCGTGACCTTGGGCGTAATGAGTGCTCCTTGCAGATCGGCGGTGACGTCGCGCTGCGCGCGGCCGGTCGCAATCGCGTACCGCAAGATGCTGCCGCATGTCGTCCGCAGCCGCCGTGCCGATTCGTAGCGGCCCTTAACCTCTACCGTGCGCAGGACGGCAAGAAACTCCGGGGCGGTCAGTTCGCCAATCGGTCGCTCGCCGATGATGGGCTCGGCATAGCGCAGCAGCCAGCGCATCTTTTCCATGGTGGCGGCCGAACGCCCTTCGGCCTCCAGCTTGGCAAGTCACTCCTGCGCAACCGCGCCGAAGCTGTCTCCGCCGTTGAGCGCCAGGGCGCGCTGAAGCCTTTTGTGGGTGGAGGGGTTCGTGCCCCGCTCAAGCAGCTTGCTGGCCTCCGTGCGCTTCTCGCGTGCCTCCTTGAGGGAGACTTCGGGATAGACGCCCAGCGATAGCGTCTGCTTCTTGCCGCCATGCGAGAAATTCCAGCGCCAGTAGCGGGCGCCGTTCGGGTTCACGAGCAGATAGAGCCCGTGCATGTCGCCGACCTTGAAAGGCTTCTCGCGGAGCCCGATTTTACGGATGGCGGCATCGGTAAGCATGACGTTGATTTTCCCGGTTTCGATACCGAGAAAACTACCGTTCGCGCATCCGGGTAGCAAGGTACACGCCCGGACAGCGGTGGACGAGATACCACAAACCGGCCAAAATATACCATCGATTCCGGACGGCTATGGACAGGAAAATCAAGGGAAATGGTGCCCGGGGACGGAGTCGAACCGCCGACACTGCGATTTTCAATCGCATGCTCTACCAACTGAGCTACCCGGGCATCGGGTCATCGGCGGAGGCGTCCGCCGGATGGAGGCGTGCCTATAAGCGTCAATCCGGTTCGCTGTCCAGCCCATAATTGCCATTTTTTTGCGTCGCTTCATCCGCCGCCGGTCCGGGCACGCGATAGCCTTCGCCCAGCCATTGCAGCAGGTCGCGATCGCGGCAGGCCGTTCCGCAGAAAGGGCGGCTTTCCGGGGCGGAGGGCTGGCCGCAAACCGGGCAGGCAGCAGCTTTAGGCGACATGGCCCGCCGCCAGCGACAAGGCCGCATCGGCCTTCAGCGTGATCGCGCCGCCACGACGCTTGGCCAGCAACTCGATCCAGTCCTGCCTTTTGTGCAGCAGGTCGATGATGGCGGGCGCGGCGGTGATGGTCGCGGCGCCGCCCTGGCCATGGCGTTCGGCACGGCGCAGCAGCGCGAGCGCGGCGGTCAGCACCTTGTCCTCGCGCAGCAGCTCCATCAGGTTCGCGCGCTCGCGGCGGCGGATGATCTGGAGGAAACCAAAACCATTCACCGCTGTCCGCTCGAAGGGAAGCGGCAGATATTTGTCGATCTGCGCGGCGGCGATGATCCGCTCATCCTTGTTGTTCATGGTCGGCAGGTCGATGCCGATCGAACCGGACAGGCCCATGCGACGCACGGCTTTCGCCGCCAGCTTCGCGCCCTTGGGACCAAGTTGCGCAGGGGGGAGCGACCCATCGACATCGATCAGCAGCATGGCGGGCGTCAGATAGAGACGCAGCGCCGCATCTTCGGCACCGACCTCGCCGCTCATCGCCTCTTCCATCAACTCGCTCCAGCCATGGGCTTCGAGCCGGTCTTCCTCATGCGCCGGGCACGGGACGACGGGAATGTCGGTGGCGCGGATGCGCTGGAGCAGGCTTGGCCCCTGATGCGGCTTGATGCCGGGCAGCGGCACCCGGCCCTTGGCGCGCTTGGGCCGCCCCTCTTCGGCAATGGCTTCGCGCAGGATTTCAACCAGCACATTGGCGCCCTCCGCCAGCTTGGGCGGAATAGGCTCCAGCAGCACTTCTTCGCCCGACATCAGGCGCACGATGCCGCGCTTCCTGGGGATGATGGTGGCGATCAGGCGGCCCTGCATCACCGCGCCGGCGCGGGCATGATCGCCCTCGCGCTCGATCAGCGCCTCCACCAGCTTGCCATGTTCGATCAGCGCCGCGCGGGCTTCGCCGATACCTTCTTCATAAAGCCATTCGGCCATGTGCGTTCCTAATCGATCGGGTAGCCCGCCGCTTTCAGCAGCGTGCGGGTTTCGTAAAGCGGCAGGCCCATGATCGCGCTGTGGCTGCCCTGAATCGTGCGGATGAGGCCGGCGGCACGGCCCTGAATGGCGTAGCCGCCCGCCTTGCCGCGCCATTCGTCGCCGGCAATATAGGCGTCGATCTCCGCCTGCTCCAGCCGTTTGAAGATGACGATATTATCCGACAGGCGATGCCGCGCCTTGCCTTCGTCGTCGATCAGGGTGATCGCGCTGAACACGCGATGCCGCCGCCCGGACAGCAAGGTCAGGCAGGCGCGCGCCTCCGCCTCGCTCTCCGTCTTGGGCAGGATGCGACGGCCGACAGCGACCACCGTGTCGCCCGACAGGATCAGTGCGCCGGGATGCCGGGCGGCGACGAGCGCACCCTTTTCCGCAGCCACGCGCGCGGCATAAGCAGCGGGCAATTCGGCTTTGCGGGGCGTTTCGTCAATATCGGCGGGATCGACTGCGTCGGGGACGACACCGATCTGGCCCAGAAGGTCACGCCGTCTGGGAGAAGCCGAAGCAAGAATGAGCCGCATCAAAATTGCGGCTTATTTGAAGCGGTAGGTGATCCGACCCTTGGTCAGGTCGTAAGGGGTGAGTTCGACGAGGACTTCGTCGCCCACGAGCACGCGGATGCGGTTCTTGCGCATCTTGCCGGCCGTGTGGCCGAGAATTTCGTGATCATTTTCCAGCCGCACGCGGAACATGGCGTTGGGGAGAAGCTCCACAACCTGTCCGCGCATTTCAAGCAATTCTTCTTTAGCCATAATATCCCGAATTCGAAAAATCGCGCCGCCATAGCGCCAAAATCAGCAAAATGAAAGTCAGGGATGCGCGCCGAACATATCGCCAGCCGCATGCAGGGCCGCGAAGACGGAATCGAGCTGATCGGCGTCGAGACAATAGGGCGGCATGAGATAAATGGTGTTGCCAAGCGGCCTTAGCAAGAGGCCGCGTTCCAGCAAGAAGGCGCGCAGGCGCGGCGCAAGGTCGGAGAGATAGCCGGCGTCGGCCGCAAGCAGGTCGATCGCGGCGACCGTGCCCAACTGGCGCGGGTTGGCGAAGGCGGGATGCGCAGCCAGTTTCGACAGGCGAGTCGCAATGCCATCGGCCAGCGTGGCGATGCGGCCCAGCACATCCTCGCCCCGCCAGATGGCGAGATTGGCGGCGGCCGCGGCGCAGGCGATGGCGTTGGCGGTGTAGCTGGACGAATGGTAGAAGAGGCGCGCGCGGTCGGTGGAAACATGGGCGTCGAAAATTGGCGCGGTGGCGAGCGTGGCCGCGAGCGGAATCGCGCCGCCGGTAATCCCCTTCGCCACGGCCATGATGTCCGGCACGACGCCGGCCTGTTCGCAGGCGAAGAGGGTGCCGGTGCGGCCCCAGGCGGTCATGACTTCGTCGGCGATGAAGAGAACGCCATGCTTGCGGCAGATCGCCGCCATCTCGCGCAGAATATGGGCGGGATAGAGCAGCATGCCCCCTGCCCCCAGGATCAGCGGTTCGACGATGAAGGCGGCCGGCTTTTGCGCGCAGGCGGCCTCCAGCGCGTCGAGACAGGATTGTTCGGCGCCGGGTGCAGGGAACGGGATGGTGCCGACATCGAACAGCAAGGGCGTCCAGGCGGCATTATAGACGCCGCGCTCGCCGATCGACATCGCGCCGATCGTGTCGCCATGATAGCTATGTTCGAGAACGAGGATGCGGCTGCGCGCCTGCGCCAGACCATCGAGCGACAGATTGTGCCAGTAGCCCAGCGCCATCTTGAGCGCGACTTCCACCGCCGTCGATCCGCTGTCGGAATAGAAGACATGAGCAAGGGTCGGCTGGCCATCGAAGCGGGGGGCGAGATCGATCAGGCCGCGTGCGACCGCTTCGGCCGGTTCATGGGTGTAGGCGGCGAAGATCAACTGGTCGAGCTGGCCGGCCTGTCGGGCGATGGCGGCGGCGATGCGGGGTTCGCAATGGCCATGGGTCGTCACCCACCAGCTGGAAATGCCGTCGATCAGCGTGCTGCCATCGGCAAGGTGCAACATGGCCCCTTCGGCGCGGACGACATACGGGATCGGCTCATTGAGGCCATGCTGGGTGAAGGGGTGCCAGACGGGAGAAGACATTGCCCGCCTTTAAGCCAGAGCCGCCACGAAGGCTATGGCTTCTCCGCAGGCTTCGGCTGCACCGGCGGAGGCACCAGCACCGTCGGCAGCGCAACATGCACCTCCACCCGGCGATTTTTCGCGCGGCCTTCGGGATCGTCGCTGCCATCCTCCTTCGCATTGGGGGCGATGGGGCGGGCTTCGCCCAGCGCAACGAGCGTGATGCGATCCTTCGGCACGCCCTTTTCCACCAGATAGTCGCGCACCTTTTCAGCGCGGATGCGCGAGGCGACCTTGTTGTCGCCGTCATTGCCGCGGGAATCGCTATGACCGCGCAGGGTGATGGGGCCGCCCTCCCTTGCCGCCGGGCTGGCGAGCAAGGCGTCAATCGCAGCCTTCGCCGCGTCGTCCAACGCCATGGGGGAGGGGCCAAAGCTGATCACGCCGTCGACTGGCTTGATCTTCGGTTCTTCGGGCTGATCGATGACTTCAGGGCGCAGGATGGAGCGTTGCGGTTCGGCTACATTGTCGGCTTCATTGGCGGCCAGCATATTGGCGCCATTGTCCGCGACATTGGCCGCTTCCTTTTCCGCCGGCGGCTGGCAGGCGGCCAACGCGCCAAGCAGCAGCAGGGCCGGGGTCGATCTTGTCATTCTTCCTCTCCTTTCGGCCGTTTGAGGATGGGCGGCACATAGGACAGGATCGTGTCGCCGGTCTGGGGCGTCGGGCGCGACGCATGGGTGAAGAAGCGCAGCGCGCCATTTTTGCGCAGCAGCAGCAGCATGTCGCCACCTTCGGGCAGGGAGGCGCGGGCGGCCTCATAATCGAACTGCTCGCTGATGCGGGTCTTGCGGAAGGTCCAGCCCTGCTCCTCGCGCTGCATGATGTCCTCCACGCCATGGCCGGAGGAGAAGAGCGCGCGGCCGCGCAGGGATTCCGGCAGAGCGCGGGGATCTTCGTCATCGCTGGCGTCGCCCAGCTGATGGACATTGTCGCGGCCGATTTCCGGTGCGAACTCGTTGCAGACCAGCGCATTATAGGCTTCGTTGTCGGTCGTGGCGGCCATCACCTGAAACTGGGCCAGGTCCAGCCGCTCTTCGGTCGCCTCGGACAATATCTCGCCATGATAGGTGGGAATGCCCTGATGCCGGGCGGGGGCGAGCCGCTGCCAGCTATTATCGGCGATCATCACCGGGACGTCCAGCGCACGCAATTGCGACGCGAGGCCAAGGCTGAACGGCGTGGCGCCGACCAGCAACAGGCCCTTTTCCTGCGCGCCGGTGACTTTGAGCAGGCGGGCCACGGGTTTGATCGAAAAGCCGTGGAAGACGATCGTCGCCACCACCACGGCGAAGGACAAGGTGACGAGGATCGAACCGTCGCCATAACCGAGGCGATCGAGCCGCAGCGCGAACAGGCCGGAGATGGCGACCGCAACGATGCCGCGCGGGGCGATCCAGGCCACCAGCAGCCGTTCGTTCCAGGGGACCGGCGAGAAGGCGAGGCTGAGCAGCACGGTGATCGGCCGCACCAGGAAGAGCAAGGCGAAGAGGAAGGCGAGGAAACGCCATTCGAACTGGCGCAGCACGCTGAGGTCGAGCGAGGCCGAGAGGATGACGAACACGCCGGAGATCAGCAGGACGGTGACATTTTCCTTGAACGGCTGAATGTCGCGCAGGGAATCGAGGCGCATGTTCGCCAGCGCCACGCCCATCACCGTGACCGCCAGCAGGCCGGTTTCCTGCTGGATGATGTTGGACAGGACGAACACGCTGATGACGGCGACCAGCAGCACTGGAGCCTTAAGATATTCGGGCACATAGCCGCGCGGGAAGAGCCAGCCGATGGCGCGCGCGGCGATCCAACCGATCAGCCCGGCGACGATCGCGGCGGCGATCAGCGAGACGATGACGGCGGCGAGGCTGCTGCCCTCGCCCGATCGGCGCAGATATTCATAGGTGACGACGCCCAGCAGCGCGCCGGTCGGATCGTTGACGATCGCTTCCCATTTCAGGATGGCGCGCGGGCGGGCCGCGACATTGGACTGACGCAGCAGCGGCAGCACCACGGTCGGCCCGGTGACGACCAATATGCCCGCGAACAGTATGGCGACCGGCCAGACGAGACCGGCGACATAATAGCAGGCGAGCGATCCCAGCACCCAGCCGATGGGGGAGCCGAGCAGGACGAGACGCGTCACGGCACCGTCAGTCTTGCGCAATTCGCGGAAATTGAGGCTGAGGCCGCCTTCGAACAAAATCAGCGCGACCGCAACCGACACCATCGGCTCCAGCAGGTCGCCGAACACATGTTCGGGATTGATAAGGTGAAGGACGGGTCCGCCAAGGACGCCCGCTGCCAGCATCAGGGCAATGGCGGGCCATCCGGTTCGCCAGGCGATCCATTGTGCGCCTATCCCCAATATGCCGATCAGCGCGATGGAAAGTGCCTGTTCCTGCATCAGGCCGGGATAGTCAGGCGGTGGCGACGGGGGAACCCCCGATATTTTTCCGACGGAAGGGAACCATCAAATAGCCTGTGCGTGGCCGCGCATCAACGCAGCGACAGACCCAGGAAAAAAGGGGCGGTCGATGACCGCCCCTTTCATCATATTATTGCTGCGGCGTGGCCGGTGCTGCGGGGGCAGCCGGTGCGGCTGGCGCTGCGGGGGCCGGCGGGGCGGCCGCCTGAATGCGCTGCTGCAAAGCCGGATCGGCGGCAGCAGCCTGGCCGATCTGGTTGAACTTTTCGGGCGGGATGCCCGACGCCTGAAGCGCGGCGACCATCTTGGGCTGCTTGTCAGCGTCAGCGATGGACGTATCCTGCTGGATCTTCGTCACTTCGACAGCGGCGGCGGCAAACTGCTTGATGTCGGCGTCGCTGAAGTTGCTGGCGCCGGCGGCCGGCGCTGCGGGCGCAGTCGGTGCCGCAGGGGCAGCAGCGTCCTGCGCAAGTGCGGGATAGGCAGCGAACAGAGCAATCGACGCAATGCCCGCTTTCAGGAATTTGGTGTTGCTAAGACCCGTCAACTTTTTTCTCCTCGTGACCGATATGATGACAATCAGACGGTCAAGCTGTTGAAATCGTTCCGGCGGGGAAAGCACTGAACGGCGAGTCGTGAGATTCAAAGGGCGGGCGGATGGGTTCCAACGGCCCGTCCCGACAAAGGCCCCATTCGCCGCAGCAATAATATTGCGTTGCAGCAAGATCGGGCCGGGCCGGATTCGTCCAGCACCCGGCCCGAACCTGTCGTCCTTACCAGATCTTCACGCGATCCTTGGGCGCGAGGTAGATTTTGCCGCCCGGCGCAGGCTTGAACGCATCATACCAGGCGTCGAAATTGCGCACGATGTCGGTGCGATATTGCGACGGGGCATGCGGATCGGTGACGAGACGCTGGCGCAGATTTGCTTCGCGATAATTGCGGCGCCAGACCTGCGCCCAGCCCAGGAAGAAGCGCTGGTCGCCGGTCAGCCCGTCGATCACCGGCGCCTTCTTGCCGCCGAGCGAAGCGTGATAGGCGTCGAGCGCGACGGCCAGGCCGCCCAGATCGCCGATATTCTCGCCCATGGTGAAGGCGCCCTTCACATGCGCGCCGGGGAAGGGTTCATAGGCGTCGTACTGCGCGCCCAGCTTTTGCGTCAGCGCCTTGAAATTGGCGACGTCCTGATCGGTCCACCACTGGTTGAGCTTGCCCGTCTCATCATATTTCGCGCCCTGATCGTCGAAATGATGGCTGAGTTCATGGCCGATCACCGCGCCGATGCCGCCATAATTGACCGCCGGATCGGCATGCGGATCAAAGAAGGGCGGTTGCAGGATGGCGGCGGGGAAGACGATCTCCACCATGCCGAAATTGGCATAGGCGTTGATTTCCATCGGGGTCATGCCCCATTCCCAGCGATAGATGGGCTTGCCGAGCTTGCCGATATTATAGTCGAATTCGAAGGCGTTGGAACGCTGCGCATTGCCCAGCAGATCGTCGCGCTTCACCTCCAGCCCGGTATAATCGCGCCACTTGTCGGGATAGCCGATCTTGGGCGTGAAGGCGGCCAGCTTCTTGTGGGCGCGGGCCTTGGCCGTGTCGCTCATCCATGGCAGGGCGTCGATGCGGCGGCCCATGGCGGCGAGCACATTCTTGACCAGCACATCCATCGCCGCCTTGGTTTCGGGCGGGAAATATTGCGCGACATAGGCCTTGCCCACTTCCTCCCCCAGCGATTCCTTGAGGAAGGTCGCGCCGCGCTTCCACCGTTCCTCGCGCTCCGGCGTCCCGGAAAGCGTGGTGCCGTAGAAGGCGAAGTCGGCGCTGGCGACGCTGTCGGGCAGATAATCGGCATAGGCGTGCAGGCTGGAAAGCAGCAGCGCATCCTTGAGCACCGCGACCGGGGTCTTGGCGATCAACGCCGCCTCGCCGGTGATGGCGCTGGGCTGGGCGACGAGCAGTTCGGCGGGCTTGAGGTTATTGGCGGCATAGAAGGCCGCGAAGTCGAAGCCGGGTGCGGCCTGCTGAAGCTGGGCCAGCGTCATCTTGTTATAGGTCTTGTCGGCGTCGCGGCTGTCGACCTGGGTCCAGTGGACCTTTGCGATTTCCGTTTCGAACGCCATCAGCGCGGCGGCACGGGCCTTGGCATCCTGTTCGCCGGCCAGCGTCAACATCTTTTCCAGATGGGCGACATAGGCGGTGCGGATCGCGGCCATCTTGTCGCCCGCATCCAGATAATAGTCGCGGTCGGGCAGGCCCAGACCGCCCTGCATCATCGAGAGGATGTAGGTTTCCGGATCCTTGTCATCCTGTCCCACATAGAAGCGGAACGGGCCGGGCACGCCGGAACGGGCCGCCTTCGCCGCGACCTTCGCATAGGAGGCGAGGTCAGTGATGCCGCTGATCTCCGTCAGCCAGGGCTTGATCGGGGCCAGCCCTTTCGCCTCGACTGTGGCGGCGTCCATATAGCTGGCATAGGCGTTGCCGATCTTGCTGTTCGGGTCTTTCTGCGCCGCTTCCAATATGCCGCGGGTGCGGGTGCGCGACAGATCGTCCAGCACGTTGAACGCGCCATAGTTGGACTTGTCGGCGGGGATCGGCGTGTTCTTGGCCCAGCTGCCATTGGCATAATCATAGAAATCGTCGCCGGGCTTGACCGACTTGTCCATGCCCGTGGCGTCGAAGCCGTAGCTGCCATAGGTGGGCTTGGCGGCCGGCGCGGTCTTTGGCGCGGCGGCCTGATCGGCATGGGCGACGGTGGCGGCCAGGGCGAGCGCGCTGGCGGCGGCGCCCAGGAGGAGTTTGTTCATCAAAGCGTCCCTTGCTTGTGACAGATCGGGCTGCTTAGTGCGCCCGGCATGAGCCGATCTTGAACGCCCGTCCAACAGGCTTGTCCATGTCGTTGGTCGAAAATTATCCGCGGTTGAAAGTATCGGAAAGGGTAATGTGCGCCGCAAACGCCTGACGCAGGCTGGCAGGATCGAGCGGATCGAGCAGCGGCAGGCGGCCGAGCGAAGGCGCGCCGGCGAGTTGCGGGATGATGCGCTCATTTTCCGCATGCGGATCGCCGATGAAGGCGATGCCGGCGATCGGCACGCCCCGCGCGCGCAGCGCCTCGATGCTCAGCAGGCTATGGTTGATGGTGCCAAGGCCGGTGCGGGCGCACAGGATCACCGGCTGCCCCCAATAGGCGAAGAGGTCCGCCATGGTCAGCGTTTCGGTGACGGGGACGAGGACGCCGCCAGCCCCCTCCACCACCAGCGGCCCGTCAACCTGCGGCAGGGCGAGGCGATCGAGGCTGACCTCCACCCCGTCGATCCGCGCGGCGAGATGGGGCGAGGCGGGCGTGTTCAGCCGATAGGCTTCGGGCAGGATCTTTTCGGGCGGCAGGCCGGACAGGGCGGCAACGCGTTCCTTGTCGCCCGACGGATCGACGCCGGCCTGCACCGGCTTCCAGTAAAAGGCGCCCAGCGCCCCGGCGAGGCCAGCGGCGAAGACGGTCTTGCCGATGTCGGTATCGGTGCCGGTGACGACCACAACGCTCATCGCATCACCCGCTGCAATTCGCGGCCCAGCGCAGCGACGTCGGACCGGCTGGCGTTGAGGGTCAGCGAAATGCGCAGGCGGCTGGTGCCCGGCGGGACGGTCGGCGGGCGAATGCCGCGCACGTCGAAGCCGGCCTGCTGCAAGGTAGCGGCGATCGCCATGGCGCGGGCGTCATCGCCCAGGATCACGGGCAATATCTGGCTGCGCGGCGCGGACAGGCCAAGCGGCGCGCAGATCGCTTCGGCCGCATCCTGCCGCAGGGTGAGCAGCCGGTCGCGCAGGTCGCCGGCCTGTTCGATCCGGTCGAGCGCGGCGGAAACGGCGACAGCCATCAGCGGCGAGGGCGCGGTCGAGAAGATGAAGGCGCGGGCGCGGTTGACGAGATAGTCGATATGGATGCGCGGGCCGCAGATGAGCGCGCCTTCCGCCCCCATCGCCTTGCCGCAGGTGTGGAGGGTGATGACATTGTGGAGGCCGTCCAGCCCGGCCGAAAGGCCCCGGCCGCCGGGGCCGAAGACGCCGGTGCCATGGGCTTCATCGAGCAGCAGCATGGCGTCATGCTGCGCCGCAAGCTTGGCGAGGTCGGCGAGCGGGGCCATGTCGCCGTCCATGGAATAGAGGGTTTCCACCGCGATCCAGATGCGGCCCTTGCCCCCTTCGGCACGAAAGGCGGTGATCAGGTCGGCGAAGCTCTGCACATCATTATGCCTGGCGAACACGGATGCCGCCTTGCTCATGCGCATGCCGTCATGCGCGCTGGCGTGGATCAGTTCGTCCGCGACGATCAGGTCGCCGCGCTGCGGCAGGGTGGAGAAAAGGGCGAGATTGCCGACATAGCCATTGGCGAGGAACAAGGCCGCCTGGGTGCGGAAGAAATCGGCGGCCTTCGCCTCCAGCCCTTCATGTTCCGGCGCATTGCCGCGCAACAGGCGCGATCCGCCCGACCCCAGCGGCACGCCGCGCGCGACCGCATCAGCCACGGCCTGGGCAATCATCGGATCGCCGGCAAGGGCGAGATAATCGTTGGAGGCAAAGTCGCGCCCGGCGCGGGGAGAGAGGCGACGCAGCCGGCCGCGCTGCTCCAGCGCGGCGAGCTGGGAACGGAAGGGTTCGGCAGTCATGGCGGCGCATATAGGCCCGGCCGGAGGGAGCGGCAAGCGCACGCTTTTATGTGCCACGATGCCTTGACCAGCGATCGATCCCGTTCCCCTGAACATCGCGCTAACTTCGCATATTTCCCGCCAAAATGGACATTTACGTGCAAGGTTCGGTAACTTTGTTACGCGAAATCATAAGTAACAGAGGCATGGTTTACGGGAGAAAGACCAGCTTTCAGGATAACCGACCAGCGCCGTGTAGGACATTCATAGCCCCTGCCCCGGCGCAGGCTTCACCCGACGCGGTCGCCGTGCGCCGGCATGAATCAGCGGATCGACCAGTTGCTGATAGAGGGTGAAGAGATGCTCCACCCGTTCGCGATCCGAGCCGAAAGCGGCTTTGCGGTAAAGACGGTCGACCGCCTGATCGAGATCGCGATGCGCGCGGTGCAGTTCGGCCGGCATGCTGTCGGGATCATAGAGGTCGGCGAGCGACGAGGTGGCGTTTTTGGGCAGGGCGCGCGCGTCGAGCACCGCCTGCGCCAGCGCCTCCACCTGCGCGCGCTGGGCGGGCGTGGCGTCTGGCCAGGGGAAGTTGTTGTACACTACGCCGACGGAATACATATAATCGCTCTTCATCCGGCCGCTGATCTGGCGCATCCACGCCATATGCATCCGACTGGTGAGAATGCCGAAATCCCAGAGCGTTGCGTTGGGCAACAGGCGCAGTTTGTCGCTGGGAATGACAGGCGGGGTCAGCCAGCCGATGGGGATATAGTCCCGCTTGTCCGAGGACACCTGCGGTATCACCAGAAATGCAGCGTCGGGCATCACTGTAACATGGAAGGCTGTTGGCGTGTGCGACAACGCGATTGCCGTGCCGCCACGAGGCTTGATTTCCAATTTGCCCTTCGCCGGCGCAAGCCCCTGACGAAAGCGAGCGACCTGACCGATGCGCGCCCGCGCCACTGACGATGTGCGCAGCAGGGCCGGCGGCGCATTCTGCAACGCCAATATCCACCGGCACCCGGCATTGATATATTCTTCCGCTCCTATGAACGGCCGAATCCAGTCGCGAATGGGGTCGGCATCGGGAATTTGCCGATATTCTTCGGGCGTGAATATCAGATAGCCGCCATCGACAGGTTTCGTCCCTGTCACCAGGCGCCCCGCGCCATTGATCGGACGCGCTTCTTCCCGAACCACCATATGCCGATCCAGCAGCCCGGCATCGATCAGATAGGCATTCAGGGCAGCATGCCGCGTCTCTGTCGGCTCGCCCTTCGCATCGGCATAGCTGAACAACCGCTTTTGCGCGGGCTCGTCGCCGCGTTGCGCGAGGCCGATGATGACGCAATGGACCGCGGCGCGGCCGGGCCAGACGAAGGAGCGATGCGCGAAGGCGATGTCCATGCCGGCGCGGAAGATCAGCGGCCAGAGTTGCGCCACCTGTTCGCCCTGCACGATCGAATTGGTCGACACGAAGGCGATGCGGGCATTGCCGCCCGCGACATAATGCGCGCCCTTGATGAACCAGCCGGCGACATAATCGAGCGTGCCGCCGCTGCCCGGCAGGGCGGCGAGGCGGCGGATCTGCGCGCGTTGCCTGTCGCTCTGAAACTTCGCGCCGGCAAAGGGCGGATTGCCGAAGACATAGCTGCACTGGCTGGCGGGGACGACATGGTTCCAGTCGATCTCCAGCGCGTCGCCATGGCGGATGCCGGGCGCCTTCACCAGCGGGATGCGAGCATAATGCTGGCCGAAATCCTCCGCCAGCCGGGTGTTGGCGATATGATCGGTCATCCACAAGGCGACCTGCGCGATCATGGCGGGAAATTCGTCCAGTTCGATGCCGAAGAAGCGGTCGACATCCAGTTTCGATAGCGCGGCGACATCCATCACCAGTTCGACCCGGCCATCAATGGTCAGCAGTTCATGCAAAATCTCCCGCTCCAGTTCGCGCAGTTCGCGATAGGCGACGACGAGGAAATTGCCCGCGCCGCAAGCCGGATCGAGGAAGGAGAGCGAACCCATGCGGTCGTGCAGCGCGCGCAAGGCCCGCTCGCGACCGGATTTCAGCGCGCTGGCGCGGGCAAATTCGGCGCGCAGATCGTCCAGGAACAGGGGTTCGATCACTTTGAGGATGGCCTGTTCGGGCGTGTAATGCGCGCCCTGCTTGCGGCGTGTGACCTTGTCGATCACGCTTTCGAACAGGGAGCCGAAGATGGCGGGCGACACATCGCCCCAGTGGAACAGGCTGGCGTCGAGCAGCATGTCGCGCATCTTGTGATCGAAGCTGGGCATGGCGATGCGTTCGCGAAACAATTCGCCATTGATATAGGGGAAGTCGGCCAGGTCCGGGTCCAGCCCATGTTGCCGCCGGTCGGGCGGGGTATCGAGCGTCTGGAACAATTCGCCCAGCCACCGGCCGAGGTCGCGGCCGTCAGGGCTGGTCCGCTGTTCCAGGAAGGTGAGGAACTGGTCCTTGCGTTCGAAAATGCCGGTGTCGTCGGCAAAGAGGATGAAAAGCAGCCGCACCAGCAGCCGTTCCAGATCATGACCGACATAGCCATCGGCGGCGAGCGCATTGTGCAGCCGGCCCATCAGTTCGGACGCCTTGCGATTGACCGGCGACTGGTTGCGGAAGAGGCGCGGCTGAACGCCCAGGATGAAGCCGAATGCTTCCACATGACGCTTGAGGTCGGGCAACGGGAAACGCCATTCGCGGCGGGTTTCCAGGTCCAGCAGTTCGAAACGCTGGAAATCGCACACCATCAGATGGCGGGGCCGCTGGCTGTGGGGCAGCCAGTCATAATAATCGAGCGCCTGCGACAAAGCGCGATTGAGGTCGCGGCCGGCGCTTTTCTGTTCGACGATCAGCGTGCCGGGCCAGAAAAGGTCGATATAGCCGCCGGTACGCCCCGGATCGAGCGAGCGGACCCGCTGTTCATAGACCGCGACCTGTTTGCGCGGCACGCCGAAGATGTTGAAAAATTCGTCGTAGAAGCTGTGCGTCTGCCCCTTTTCATAGCCTTTGCCGATCCATTGACCCGAAAAATGGGCGGCATTGGTGCGGATTTCCGGCCAGCTGAGACGCATCCCTTTCCCCTCCCCCGATGGAATAGGAAAAGGCTGGTGGATCAGTCGGCTAGCTCAAAGCAGAGGCTTGTCCGTAATGGCCCGAACCGCGTCAAACTTTGTCCGAAACGGCGCATCAGAAATTGAAGCTGAGCGAAACGGATGCAACATTGTCGTTGCTGTCGTCCGCGCCGGGGCGGAAACCGTGCTGGTGGAGATAGCCGATTTCCGCATTCACATTTTTCGCGATCGGGGTGGTGATGGCGATCAGGTTGCGCATCCGCTCCTCACCCTGAACGCGCTGGAAATTGGTCTTGTTAAGATCGAAGAAGCTTTCATGGCTGAGCACCAGCGCGGCCTTGCCACCTTCGCGAAACGGCATGACCAGCTTCACATAGGGGCGAAGACGCCAGGCGGTGCCGTCAATCCCCTCACGCCAGCGTTCCTCCACCCGCATGCGGGCGCTGATAGATACCGGGCCGATTTTGGCGATATTGTCGAACGTCACCTGTTGGCGGCCGCGATGCTCCATCACGGTGAAGTCGCCGCCATTATATTGCGGATCATGGGTGTAGCCGGCCCAGACCGTCACCGCCTTCGACAGTTTATAGCCCAGCAGCGTGTTGGATTCGACTTCATAGAGACCGTTGCGATCGTTGCTGAAGCGGGCGACGATTTCCTGCGACAGGCGCCAGTGATCGCTGAGCTTCACCGTCGCGCTGGTGGTGGTCCAGAGCTGTTCATCCTCGCTGGCATGGGCGACGCCGGGCAGCGCCAATGCGGCGATGAGGGACAGGGCGGGCAAAGCAAGGCGGGGCAAGAGGGCGGTCGAACGCATGGGGCATCATCTCCACCGCCGGATCTGGCGGCGAAGGCGCCACTATGACCGTTTCAAGACTCCATCGTTACATCTGCATTGCAATTTGATGACGATGCATTGCCCGATCATGTCTCACAACAGGATGGCGGGCGGGATCAGGCGGCGCGGGCGGTGGGCGGCGGGGCGAGAGCAACGCGATTACGGCCGGCGCGCTTGGCTTCGTAGAGCGCGGCGTCGGCCGCCGCGAGCCAGCTGTGACTGGTCATGCGATCGCCGCCCAGAGCAGCGACGCCGAAGCTGGCGGTCACGCGCAGCGGCGGATCATGCGGGATCACCTGCGCGGCCACCGCATCGCAAAAGCGGCGCGCGGCCGCCATCGCATCCGCCTCACTCGTTTCAGGCAGGAGCAGGCCGAATTCCTCGCCGCCCAGGCGGCCAAGCGAGTCGCTGGGGCGAGAAAGGGTGCGGCACAGATCCGCCACCGCCTCTATCACCCGGTCGCCGGCGGGATGGCCATGATCGTCATTGACCCGCTTGAAATGATCAATGTCGAGCAGCACCAGCGCGGCGGGCCGCTGATGCCGGGTGAAAAGCGCGATCTGGCGGTCGATCGCGGCGACGAAGGCGCGGCGGGTGAGCGCGCCGCTCAGCCCGTCGCGCTCGGCCAGCAGGCGCAATTCCATCTGTTCGATCACGATCGGCGCGAGGCCCTGAAGGATCGCCATCTGTTCGGGCGCGAAGTCGCGCGCGCGGGTGTCGATGGCGCAGAGCGAGCCGACATTATAGCCTTCGGGCGTGCGCAGCGGCACGCCGGCATAGCTGCGAATGCCCGGATCGCCCGTCACCAGCGGATTGTCGCAAAAGCGCGCGTCGGCGCAGGCGTCGGGGATGATCAGCGGCGCGTCCTGCCGGATCGCATGATCGCAAAAGGCGACGCTGCGCGGCGTTTCCGCCACGTCCAGCCCGACGTGCGACTTGAACCATTGCCGGTTGGTGTCGATCAGGGAGACGGCGGAAATGGGCACGCCGACCAGCGCGCGCACCATGTCGGTGATCTTGTCGAACCCGCCCTCCGCAGGCGTGTCTAGGATCTGATAGCGGCGCAGGGCGGCAATGCGGCCCGCTTCGTCAGTCAGTCTGTCTTGTGGCGTCATGGGCAACCCGATGCTTGAACCTGATCGATGCTCCCCAAGCCCATAGGCGGGAAGCCGCGCCCCGCACACCCGCCCCAAAGTGCAGCCGCTGATGAGAGGCTGCGCCGGTCTGGTGAAAAAATGGTTAAATGAGGGCCATGGCGCGCGGAATATGCATCGACTGAAAATGTTTGCGTGAAATATCCTGAATTTTGGGAAATATTTCGCTTATATCGGATTTAATTCGAGCAACAAAAATTCCTCTCCTTAAAAATTCGCAGAAATCCGCCATTTTCTGAAATTGGCACGCCCCCTGCAAAGCTGTTGGCATGATCCACTGACGGATCGACATCAGATTTTCAGGGAAGGAACCAAGACATGAAGACCATCGCTTTCGCCGCCGCCATCGTTGCCGCCGCCGTCACCGTTTCGGCCACCGCCACCTCCGCCTTCGCCCAGTCGGAAGGCCGTTTCGGCGCCGCCAAGGTCAGCTATCATGAAGCCACCGGCCGCTATTGCGTGCGCCAGGCGCAGGCATCCTCGCGGGTTCCACTGGTGCAGTGCCGCAGCAAGACCGACTGGGCGCAGCAGGGCGTGACCATCACCCACAAGGCGCCGGTGCAGCTGGCCCAGCGCTGATAGCGGTCCATGCCCCCTATCATCGACAAATGCCCGGTCGGACCACCGACCGGGCATTTTCGTGTGAGAGGATGATGCGCGTCACCCGCCATGCGCCAGCGCGGCGAGCAGCAGCAGCGCGACGATGTTGGTGATCTTGATCATCGGGTTGACCGCCGGGCCGGCGGTGTCCTTATAGGGATCGCCGACCGTATCGCCGGTTACGGCCGCCTTATGGGCTTCGCTGCCCTTGCCGCCATGATGGCCATCCTCGATATATTTCTTCGCATTGTCCCATGCGCCGCCGCCCGACGTCATGGACAAGGCGACGAACAGGCCGGACACGATGACGCCCAGCAGCAGGGCGCCCAGCGCGGCAAAGCCGTTGTCGGCGCCGGCGACCGCCGTGATCGCGAAATAGACGATGATCGGCGCCAGCACCGGCAACAGGCTGGGCACGATCATCTCCTTGATCGCGGCGCGGGTGACGAGATCGACGGTGCGGGCATAGTTGGGGCGCGAAGTGCCCTCCATGATGCCCTTGTTGGTGGCGAACTGGTCGCGGACGTCCTTGACCACGTCGCCGGCCGCGCGGCCCACGGCGGTCATCCCCATCGCGCCGAACAGATAGGGCAGGAGCGCGCCCAGCAGCAGGCCGACGATGACATAGGGGTTGGACAGGCTGAAATCGACCGGCGCGGTGAGGCCGAGCGCCGAATTGTAGAATTTAAGGTCTTCGGTGTAGGCGCCGAACAGCACCAGCGCGGCAAGGCCGGCCGATCCGATGGCATAGCCCTTCGTCACCGCCTTGGTCGTGTTGCCCACCGCATCGAGCGCGTCGGTCTTCACCCGCACGCTGTCGTCGAGATGGCTCATTTCCGCGATGCCGCCGGCATTGTCGGTCACGGGACCATAGGCGTCGAGCGCCACCACCATGCCGGCCAGCGCCAGCATGGCCGTGGCGGCGAAGGCAATGCCGATCAGGCCCGCCAGCTGATGTGCGACGATGATGCCGATGACGATGACAATCGTGGGCAAAGCGGTCGATTCCAGGCTGATGGCGAGGCCCTGAATGACGTTGGTGCCATGGCCGGTTTCGGAGGCTTTTGCGATGCTGCGCACCGGGCGATAATTGGTGCCGGTATAATATTCGGTGATGACCACCAGCAGGCCGGTGACGGCCAGCCCCACCATCATCGACCAGAAAAGCGCCATGCCGGTATAGCCGCCGACCCCATCGAGGTCCGCGCCGAACACGGCATGCATATCGCCCAGCACCCGCCATGTGACATAATAGATGGCCGGGATGGAGAGGATGGCGGTGGTCCAGAAGCCCTTGTACAGCGCGCCCATGATCGACTGGCTGGCGCCCAGCCGCACCATATAGGTGCCGATGATCGAGGTGATGATGCACACACCGCCCACGATCAGCGGCAACGCCATGAGGTTGAGCAGAAAGGCGTTGTTGACGCCGGTGACGAGCAGGGCGGTCAGCACCATGGTCGCGCCGACGGTGACGACATAGGTTTCGAACAGATCGGCCGCCATGCCGGCGCAGTCGCCCACATTGTCGCCCACATTGTCGGCGATGACGGCGGGGTTGCGCGGATCATCCTCCGGGATGCCGGCCTCCACCTTGCCCACCAGATCCGCGCCGACATCGGCCGCCTTGGTGAAGATGCCGCCGCCCAGCCGCGCGAAGATGGAGATGAGCGACGCGCCAAAGGCCAGCGCGACGAGGCTGTCGATCACCAGCCGATCGTCGGGCGCATGCCCCGCCGGCCCGGTCAGATACCAGAAGAAGACGCTGATCGCGAGGAGCGCGAGGCCCGCCACCAGCATGCCGGTGATCGCGC
The DNA here is from genome assembly GCF_042647625.1 of Sphingobium rhizovicinum. Taxonomy (NCBI): domain Bacteria; kingdom Pseudomonadati; phylum Pseudomonadota; class Alphaproteobacteria; order Sphingomonadales; family Sphingobiaceae; genus Sphingobium; species Sphingobium rhizovicinum. Next base: position 3,287,759 of record NZ_JBHRVU010000004.1, read on the forward strand.
CGGCCCGAAACGCGACGGTCAGGCCGCTTTGCAGCGTGCCGCGCGCGGCTTCGGCGGTGCGGACGTTGGCGCGCACGGAAATGTTCATGCCAATGAAGCCCGCCGCCCCCGACAGGATCGCACCGATCAGGAAGCCGATCGCCGATGTGAGGCCTAGGAACAGGGCGACCAGCACCGCGACGACCACGCCGACGATGGCGATGGTGGTGTATTGCCGGCCCAGATAGGCCTTGGCCCCTTCCTGAATCGCGCCGGCAATCGCCTGCATAGTGTCATTGCCCGGCGACTGGCGCAGCACCTGACGACTGGTGAACAGGCCATAGAGTATGGCCAGCAGGCCGCACCCTATGGCGATGAAGATGATCTGCATGCTTGTTCCTCTCCCCCTGTTGTTGCTGTCATCGGCCGCTCCGCAGGGAATGACGGGCGAGCGAAGGGCGGGAAAACGGGGCGCGCGACAGAGGACTGCCGGACGGAACAGGTCCGGCGTAGGGCACCGCGTCAATCAGCATCAGGGCGTCACGCATCGATGCGCTCCAACCGGCTGAGAATAGGGTGGAAGGACGCTACAGCGACGGCGGCGCGCGTCAAGGGGGCTGGGCGAACAAGCGTCCCGGTTCAGGTCGCCGGTTCAGCCGCCCCCCGTTCCGCCAGTCGGTTCAGGCGGCCTGGGCCAGCGCCGCCTGCGTCGCGGCGATCCAGCCGCCGCCCAATACGCGATCGCCCGCATAAAGGACCGCCGCCTGCCCCGGCGCGACGCCATATTCGGGCGCGTCGAAGATCAGCCGGTCGCCATCCAGCCGGGCGGGCACCGGCTTTGCCATGGAGCGGACCTTGGCCGTCAATGGCCCGGCGAAATCGCCGCCCAGCCAGTTGATGTCGCTGAGCAGCGCGCCCGATACGGCCAGCGCCGCCTTTGGCCCGACGATGACGCGGCGGCCTTCGGCATCGAGGCGCACGACATAGAGCGGATCGGGCTGGCCGCCAATCTCCAGCCCCTTGCGCTGGCCCACGGTATAATGGATCAGCCCTTTGTGCCGGCCGAGCACGCGGCCGTCGATATGGACGATGTCGCCGCCTTCGTCCGCGTCGGGGCGCAGTTTGCGCACGATTTTCGCATAATCGCCGTCGGGCACGAAGCAGATGTCCTGGCTGTCGGGCTTCAAGGCCACCGACAGGCCTAGTTCGGCGGCGATTTCGCGCACCTGCGGCTTGGGCAGGCCGCCGAGGGGAAACCGCAGATAATCGAGCTGCGCCTGAGTCGTGGCGAAGAGGAAATAGCTCTGGTCGCGCGCCGGATCGGCCGCGCGATGCAATTCCGCGCCCTGCGGACCTTCCACCCGCTGGACATAATGGCCGGTGGCGAGGCAGTCCGCGCCGAGATCACGCGCGATCTGAAACAGGTCGGTGAACTTCACCCCCATATTGCATTTGACGCAAGGGATGGGGGTGCGGCCGGCCATATATTCATTGGCAAAGTCGGCAATCACCGAATCGCGGAAGGCGGTTTCATAATCAAAGACATAATGGGCAATGCCGATGCGATCGGCGACCGCGCGCGCATCGCGAATATCCTGCCCGGCGCAGCAGCTGCCGGTGCGGCCGACGGCGGCGCCATGATCATAAAGCTGAAGCGTGACGCCAATGACCTCCGCGCCGGTCTTTGCGGCGAGCGCGGCGACGACGCTGCTGTCCACGCCGCCCGACATGGCGACGACGATGCGCCGCTGATCGAGCGGCTGGGGAAGCTGAAACTGGGGCTGCATGGGCGCGCGTATAGGGCATGGGAGGCCATTTGAAAATGCGCCAGTCCAACGGACGCTTCAGCGCGTCATGGTTAACAAATTCTATCGCCCGAACGCCGCTTTAGCGACCGGATGCGCATATTAGCGTCATAAAGCGTGCCGGGGGTTTACCGACGGTTATCCATTCCCCCCTACAAGAGCAGACATGGATCTGAGTTTTCTTCGGGGCGGCGGGTTAAGGCCCGGCGCCAGCCGACCGCTGAGCCGGCCGCGCATTCCCGCGTGGCCTTTCCTGCGGGCCGCCACGGCGGCTGCGCAGGCGGCCAGCCCCACCGCCCAGGCGGTGGCCGGCGTCCTGCGGGGGCAGGACGGAAGCGAAGACTGGATTCAGGAACTGGCGGGAATTTTCGCGCCACGTTCCGGCGGCAAGATCGAAGCCGTGCGTCTCGCGGGAAGCTTCAACCCGCTGATTGCGAGCCGTTTAATCGGGGACAGGGAAAGATGAAGGCAGTGTTTACCGTTGCAGTTTAGCCGTTGTTCAGGGCTGATCGACATAAGGGTTTTCACGGCTGAATTCAGCAATGCCAGTGCCGCACATTGAGGGTAAGAATGATCGAGAACCAGAAAATCAGACCCGCCCAGGTCGTCGGCCCACTCGGAGAGCCTTTGACCCTGGACAGTCTGCCCCCCACCGACACCACCCGTTGGGTCGTGCGGCGCAAGGCGGAAGTCGTCGCAGCTGTGAATGGCGGCCTGCTGACCGTGGACGAAGCCTGCGCCCGCTATAATCTGACGCTGGAGGAATTTGCCGGCTGGCAGCGCGCGGTCGACCGTTCGGGCATGCACGGCCTGCGCGTCACGCGCATCCAATATTATAAGTCGCTCTATGAGCGGCAGCAGAAATTCTGATACCTTCCTCTTAACAGGGTCGCATAGAAAAGGGCCGCCGGATCATCCGGCGGCCCTTTTCGCATGGGCGTCGCGGCGCGCAAAACGGCGCAGCGGCAGGATGGTTTCCGGACCGGAATCATTTTTCGTTCATGGAACGCGACGCCCTTTCCTCCGTTGAAACAGCACCCAACCCGCAGGGGGCGTGGTTCAAGGAGAGTATCATGGGCATCATCTTGTGGCTTATCGTCGGCGGCATCATCGGCTGGCTCGCCAGCATGGTCATGCGCACCGACGCGCAGCAGGGCATTCTGCTCAACATCGTTGTCGGCATCGTCGGCGCCTTCATCGGCGGCCTGATCTTCAGCGGCGGTTCGATCAATGACGGTCTGACGCTCTACAGCTTCCTCGTGTCGCTGGTCGGCGCGATCATCCTGCTGGCGATCGTCAATCTGGTGCGTCGCGGATCGGTGCGGTAACGGCCGACCCATCGCAATATGATAAAAAGGCCGCGCCCGTCGAAGGCGCGGCCTTTTTTTATCGCCGCGCCGCGAACCAGCGGTAAAGCGCCAGCACCGCGACGGCGCCCAATATGGCGGCAATATAGCCCGCCCGCTCCCCCGGCATATAAATGCCCGCGAGACGACCGATGAAACCCGCCAGCAAGGCGCCGGCGATGCCCAGCAATATCGTCACGATACAGCCGCCCGGGTCGCGCCCGGGCATGATCAGTCTTGCAATCGCTCCCGCGATCAGGCCGAGAAATATCCAACCCAGCAAATCCATGGCGCGCCCTTCTGCGTTGCCCTTTCCATTCCTGCCCGTCACGCACCATTCGGCCGACCCAACCAAACGATACGCTTTCGTCATGAACGAACCTACCGGCCCGTTTCCACCCCCTTCTAGCATGAAATATGGCTTTGCCGTTTCACTTTGAAGCATGATATTGGGGGTTGAGGGTGGTGCTATATTCATATAATACAGTCGCCAACATGGGGCGAAGCGCCGGAGAGATGGAATCGGCATGAATTACGAAACACAGCTGTCTGGCGAGGCCGTAGCCGTAATAAGCGAGGATGAATCGCGCCGCAGCCGCAAGCGGTTGCTGATCGGGGGCGTTGTCGCGATTGTGCTGGTGACGGCTGCGGTTGCGATTTCCATGCGCGGGGGCGACAGCGCCAACACCGCCGCACCCACGGCGCAGGTGCCGGTGGTCACGGTGATCAGCCCCGGCCAGTCCACCGTGTCGCGCACCGTGAGCGCCACGGGATCGCTCGCCGCGCGGGTGGACATGCCGGTCGGCGTGGTCGGCGAAGGCGGCATGGTGACGCGGGTGCTGGTGCAGCCGGGCGACTGGGTGCGCGCCGGACAGGTGCTGGCGACCGTCGAACGATCCGTCCAGACCGAACAGGTGCGGTCGCTGGCCGCGCAGGTGGAGGTGCAGCGCGCCAACGCCAAGCTGGCGCAGGCCCAGCTCGATCGCGCCAAGGCGCTGGTCGGGCGCGGCTTCATCAGCGCCGCCGACATCGACCAGCGCACCGCTACCCGCGATCAGGCCGAAGCGCAGATGCGCGTGGCGCAGGCGCAGCTGGCCGAACAGCAGGCGCGCACCGGGCGGCTGGACATTCGTGCGCCAGCGTCCGGGCTGGTGCTGACCCGCACGGTCGAGCCGGGCCAGATCGTTCAGGCCGGCGGCGGCGTGCTGTTCCGCATGGCCAAGGATGGCGAAATGGAAATGCAGGCCCAGGTTGCCGAAGGCGATCTGACGACGCTGCGCGCGGGTAATAGCGCCACGGTGACGCCGATCGGCGGCAGGCAGGGCTTTGCCGGACGGGTGTGGCAGGTTTCGCCAGTGGTCGACCCGCAGACGCGGCAGGGCATCGCCCGCATCGCCATACCCTATAACAGCGCGATCCGGCCCGGCGGCTTTGCGTCGGCCATGATCACCAGCGGATCGGGCAGCGCGCCGTTGCTGCCGGAATCGGCGGTGCAGAACGACGCCAAGGGCAGCTATGTCTATATCGTCAACGCCAAGGGACAGGTGGAGCGGCGCGATGTGACCGTGGGTCAGGTGTCCGACAATGGCGTGGCCGTGACGGGCGGAATCGCCGGCACGGAACAGATTGTGACGTCGGCCGGCGCCTTCCTGACGCCGGGTCAGAAGGTGAAGCCGGAACGGTATAAGGCGGGATAAGCCGCAGGCGGGCAACGCTGCGTGCGTTGCCCATTATCGTGCGCGCGAAACATCCGCGCGCCGCACAGGATGAAGGGACGCGGGCAGCGTCCGGCGAAGGAAGCGCGTCATGGATTTTCGCAATATTTCCGCATGGGCGATCCGTAATCCGGTCACGCCGCTGGTGCTGTTCGCCGCCCTGGTGATGGCGGGCATCGTCAGTTTCCTGCGGATGGACGTCAACAATAATCCCGACGTCAGCTTCCCCATGGTCAGCGTCACCGTGTCGCAGCCGGGCGCCGCGCCGACCGAACTGGAAACGCAGGTCACGCAGCGCGTCGAAGCCGCCGTGCGCGGCATCAGCGGCGTGGACGAAATCACATCCTTCGCATCCGAAGGCATGTCGCTGACCAATGTGCAGTTCCAGATCGGCACGCCGGTCGACCGCGCGGTCGCCGACGTCAAGAATGCGGTGGACCAGATCCGCAGCGACCTGCCCGACGGGATATTGGAACCGCAGGTCCAGCGCATCGACGTGGACGGCGGGCCGATCGCCTATTTCAGCGCCGAAGCGACCGATATGACGCTGGAGGAACTGTCCTGGTATGTCGACAATACGGTCGCCAAGCGGCTGTTGTCGATCAGCGGCATGGCGGCGGTGAAGCGCGGCGGCGGCGTCAGCCGGGAAATCCGCGTCATCCTGGACCCGGCCAAGCTGCAAGCCTATGGCGTCACCGCCGCGCAGGTGAACGGCCAGTTGCAGCAGGTGAACCTGAACGCGGCGGGCGGCCGCACCGAAATCGCCGGGGCGGAACAGTCGATCCGCGTACTGGGCAACGCCGCCAGCGCCAGCACGCTGGGCGACACGCAGATCGCCATTTCCGGCGGACGCACCGTCAAACTGTCCGACCTGGCCAGCGTGCGCGACATGTATGCCGAACAGCGCAGCCTGGCGCTGATGAACGGGCGGCAAGTCACCAGCTTCAGCCTGGAAAAGGCCAAGGGATCGTCGGACGTCACCGTCTATGACGAGGCGATGAAGGTGCTGGACAAGCTGAAGAAGGAAAATCCCAAGGTCCAGTATAAGCAGCTTTTCTCCAGCGTCGAATATACCAAGGGCCAGTATCATAGCGCCATGTCGGCGATGATCGAGGGCGCGGTGCTGGCGGTCGTGATCGTCTTCCTGTTCCTGCGCGACTGGCGCGCGACGATGATTTCCGCGCTGGCCATTCCGCTGTCGGCGATCCCCGCCTTCTGGTTCATGGACATGCTGGGCTTTACGCTGAACAGCATTTCGCTGCTGGCGCTCAGTCTGGTGGCGGGCGTGCTGGTCGACGACGCGATCGTGGAGATCGAGAATATCGTGCGCCACATGCGCATGGGCAAAAGCGCCTATCAGGCGTCGATCGACGCGGCGGACGAAATCGGCCTGGCCGTGCTGGCGACCACCATGGCGATCGTCGCGGTGTTCCTGCCGGTGGCGCTGATGCCGGGTCTGGCTGGGCAATTCTTCATCCAGTTCGGTATGACCGTGGTCGTATCCGTGCTGATGAGCCTGGCCGTCGCGCGCCTGATCACGCCGATGATCGCCGCCTATTTCCTGAAGGCCCATGGCGAGGAAAGCCATGGCGAAGGCTGGCTGATGGACCGTTATATGGGCGTGCTGCGCTGGTCGCTGGACGACCGCAAGGCGAAGGAACGACGCGCGCGTGGCGGCTTCCGCAACCGGATGGCGGGCTTTTTCACCGACCATCGCGTCTGGACGCTGGGCATAGGTTTTGCCGCCTTTGGCGCGACCATCATTGCCTTTGCGACGCTGCCCATGACCTTCCAGCCGACCACCAACACCGATTTCAGCCAGGTGAAGGTCGAAACCGTGCCGGGCAGCACGCTGGCGCAGACCACCGCCATCACCCGCAAGGTCGCCGATATGCTGAGCGCCGACAAGGACATGGTGGAGGCCGCCTTCGCCGATATTGAACCGACCGGCGCGGACATATTCCTGACGCTGAAGAAGGACCGGCCGATCAGTTCGGTCGATTGGGAACGCAAGGTTGCGCCCAAATTCCAGACCGTCGCCGACGCCCGCGTCAATTTCCAGTCGCAGTCGGGCGGCGGTTTCGGCCGCGACATCATCATGATGTTCGGGTCGGATGACCCGGAATTGCTGGAAAAGACCGCCAACCAGCTGGTGCATGAAATGGCCGCCATTCCCGAACTGCGCGCGCCGCGCGTGCAGGGCGACATGCAGCGGCCCGAAATCATCATCAAGCCGCGGCTGGACCTGGCCGCCAGCATGGGCGTGACGACGATGGCGCTCAGCCAGTCGATCCGCATCGCCACGATCGGCGACATCGATCAGAACAGCGCCAAATTCTCGCTGTCGGATCGCCAGATTCCGATCCGCGTCGCTCTGGCGGAGGACAGCCGCAAGGATATTGCCACCATCCAGAATCTGCCGGTGCCGACCGTATCGGGCGGATCGGTGCCGTTGCGCGTGGTGGCCGACATCAGCTTTGGCGCAGGGCCGACGCAAATCCGCCGCTATAACCAGATTCGCCGCATCGTCGTGGGCGCGGACCTGGCGCCGGGCATCGTCACCAGCCAGGCCATGGCCAAGATCAACGCCCTGCCGCTGATGAAGGATATTCTCGCCGGCAAGGTGCAGGGCTTGCAGAAGCTGAACGCCGGCGAAGCCAAATTCCAGACGGAGATGATCCAGAACTTCATCATCGCCGTTTTTTCCGGCGTCCTGCTGGTGCTGGCGGTGCTGACCCTGCTGTACAAGCGCCTGATGCCGCCCTTCGTCAATCTGGGGTCGCTGCTGCTGGCGCCGCTGGGCGGCGCGCTGGCCCTGCATGTCGCGGGGCAGCCCGTGTCCATGCCGGTGTTCATCGGCCTGCTGATGCTGCTGGGCATCGTCGCGAAAAACTCCATCCTCGTCATCGACTTCGCTCTGGAGGAAATGGAAAAGGGCGTGCCCAAGAAGGCGGCGATCATCGACGCCGGGCACAAACGCGCCCAGCCGATCGTGATGACCACCGTGGCGATGGTGGCGGGCATGGTGCCGACCGCCCTGTCGCTGTCGGGTGACGCCGCCTGGCGCGCGCCGATGGGCATTACCGTGATCGGCGGCCTGATCCTGTCCACGGTGCTGACGCTGGTGATCGTGCCGGCCATCTTCAGCCTGGCGATCGGGCTGGAAAGCTGGGTCGGGCCGCGTCTGGGCCGGGGTCTTCTGACCTACAAGCCGGGCGACAATGGCAAGCCGGTCCCTGGCCACACTCAGCCCGCCGAGTGAGGCGCGGACCGGAGCGACGCACATAGTTGCGCTCCGGTCCACCCTCCGGCGAAAAAGAAGCGCTTGCCTGAACGAAACGGCAGCGTAACCGTTGAAGCATCATGACCCTGCTTCGCCTGCCCCGGCCCAAGGACGCCTTTGCCCCGCACCCCGCGCGGCGCATGCGGCTGGTGGCGAGCGGCATGCTGGTGGCGATGGCCGCGCTGTTCATTCTGGCCCGCGCCACCGTGCATGTTCATCCCGCTATCGGCTTCGTGCAGGCCTTTGCCGAAGCGGCGATGGTGGGCGGGCTGGCCGACTGGTTCGCGGTGACGGCCCTGTTTCGCCATCCGCTGGGCCTACCCATCCCCCACACCGCCATCATCCCGCGCAACAAGGACCGGATCGGCGACACGCTGGCCGCCTTCCTGCGCGACAATTTCCTGACCCCGGCCGTGGTCGCGCGGCGGATGCGGCATATGGATGTGGCGGCGGCGACGGGCCGGTTCCTGGCCAGTCCGTCCGGCGGCGACGGGCGACTGCGCGAGGGCGCATCCCGGCTGATCGCCGACATATTGGAGGCGCTGGATCAGGAACGGCTGGGCGGGATGGTGAAAGGCGCGATCGGCCAGCGGCTGCGCGCGATCAACATCGGCCCGTTGATCGGTCAGGCGATCGAGGCGGCGATGCGCGACGGCCGCCATGCGCCGGTGATTAACAGCATCGTCCTGTGGGCCGACCGGACGCTGGAGGCCAATGAACATCTGATCCGGCAAATGGTGCATGACCGCGCGGGCAAGGTGCTGCGCTGGACCGGGCTGGACGAAAATCTGGCCAATGCGATCCTGAATGGCCTGCGCAAGCTGTTGTCCGACATGGCCGACGATCCCGCCCATCCGCTGCGCCTGAAGGCGGAGGAAGGCATGGCGAAGCTGGCGTTCGACCTGCAATTTGATCTGGAAATGCAGGCGAAGGCGGCGCAAATCCGCGACGAGATACTCGACAATCCGGCGATGCAGCGCTGGATCGACGGATTGTGGGAGCAGGCGCGCGCCGGACTGCTGCGCGCGGTGCGCGATCCGGGCAAGGCGATGGCCGGGCGTCTGGGCGAAGCGCTGCGCGCACTGGGCGGCACATTGCAGCAGGAAGCGGGGCTGCGGCTGGTGATCAATCGCTTCGTGCGGCGGGCGGCGGTGGGCGCGGCGGCCAGCTATGGCGATGCGATCGTGCGGCTGGTGAGCGATACGGTGCGCAGCTGGGACGCGGGCACCGTGACCAGCCGGCTGGAACATGCCGTCGGCCGCGACCTGCAATATATCCGCATCAACGGCACGATCGTCGGCGGGCTGGTGGGACTGGCCATCCACGCGGTCGACACGTTTTTTTAGGAAGAACCGCACCGGCCCGCTCCCCCGCCCGGCCACCCATCAGGATACCATGTCTGGGTGGCCGGGCGGGTTCAAACGAGTCACGCGCCTCGTTTGAAGGGCCGGTGCGGCATCGAACATGCGCGCCAGCGCATGCCCACAAAAAAGTGCCGGGGGCATCGGGCCAAAACGACGCACCCCGGCGGAACCGGCCGCCCCGCAGAGGAGAGAAGGCAGCTGGCTCCTTTCGCAAAATCCTATTCGCCCGGCGGCGGCCCTTCGCCTGCGGGCGGCGCCGATGACGGGGGTGGCGGCGGCAATTCGTCGGCGGTCAGCACGCCGTCGCCATTGCGATCCTGATCGGCGAACATGGCGAGCGCGGGCGCGAGAAATTCGTTGCGGTCGATCTGGCCATCATCATTGGCGTCTTCGGGATAGGGCATGGCGCGGCCGGGCGGCGGCGGCGGGGCGCCGCCTTCTGCCCGATCGCCTGCCGGGGGGCGACCACCGCCGGGAGGTGAGCCACCGGGCGGGGGACCCCCTGCGCCGCCCGGAGGACCGCCCGAACCACCGCCGGGGCCGCCACGCCCCCTGCCCGGTCCGCGCCCTTCGCCCTTGCCCGCACCGGCCGAAGCCCGTTCGCGGTCATGCCCCAGCATGCGCTGCATCGCCTGCACCGGGACCAGCCCGTCGCCATCCTGATCCATCAGGCCGAAGCGGCGCTCCATATAGGCGGTCATTTCGTCGCGGGTGATGCGGCCGTCGCCATCGGCATCGGCCGCCCAGGGGCCGCCCTGGGCAGCGGGTGGCTGGGCCGACAGCGGGGCTGAGACAGCGAGTAAGACAGTTAAGACGATACAGCGCGACGGCATGGAGGCTCCTGCAAGGATGATCCCTGTTGTCCGCCCATTCGCACCCCTGCTTTGCCGGCATATGTCGCGAGGCGACACTTATGTTGCAGGCTTGCAAAATGAATGTTGCAACATATCATTAAATGATGTTGTATCATTTCATCACCGAGTTCCGGATGGTGCAAAGAGCGGGGCGCGGTGAAGGGCGTGACGCCTGAGCATGGCAGAGCTGCGGGCGACAAATGTCGGACACGGCATAGGGCGAGCGCCGCAGATGGCGCAGACGGCAGAAAGGCCGGCATGGCCGATATGCCGGCACCGCACATCGGCGCGGGATGCGCCGGAAGCCGGGCCGGGCGGGACGCGACAGGGTGCAACAGACAGAGGAGCCGGATGATGCGACCAATGGCATTGCAGACGAGGAGCGGTAACGAAGGAGCGCGCTATGGCGCAGCGCGCAAATCGCCGCTGGGGCTTGGCGGGACGGTGGCGGTCCATGCGATCGTGGTCGGCGCGTTCCTGCTGATCCCCAAGGAGGTCATCCAGACCGTCATATCCGATCCGCTGACCACTTATCCCGTCACCGAAGATCCGCCGCCCCCGCCCGAACCGATCGAGCAGCCGCAGACTGACCCGAAGATCGAGACACGACCGGAACCCCAACGACCGACCACGACCGACCCCTTCATTCCCCTGCCCAAGGGCGATCCCGCCCTCACCGGATCGACCAAATCAGGGACGGGCGTCGACCCCGTGCCGACCATTCCCCTGCCCCCGATCGACCCGCCCCGCCCGCCGGTGCTGACCGAACCGTCGATAGATCCGCGCGCCATGGGCGCGTTCCAGCCCGATTATCCCGGCGCGATGATCCGGCAGGGCATGGAAGGCGCGGTGACGGTGCGCGTGACCATCAGCGCCGAAGGGCGGGTCGCGACGATCGAGAAGATCTCCGCCACGGACGAGAGTTTCTGGATCGCGACCCAGCGCCACGCGATGCGCAAATGGCGGTTCCGCCCGGCCACGCGCGACGGCGTGGCGATCACATCGACCAAGGTGCTGACGGTGCGCTTCACGCTGACTGAACGCTAAAAAGAGCCGCCTTGCGGCGTCGCCCGCCCGCCCCTTCCCACGCGGAAGGGGCGGGAAAGGAGAAGCATGATGGAGCATTTTGCATCTGCGCCCGCCCTGTCCTATAAGGGCGGCATGGCGATCTTTCCCCGTCCCGTTTCCCCCAAGAGCGCGCTTGGCGACTTCTGGGGTTATTTCCGTCAGCAGCGGCAGCATAAATGGCCGCTGCTGGGCCTGTCCGTGGCGATGACCTGGGTGATTGTGTGGGCATTCGTGATCGACGCCAACACCAACACGATGCCGACGCGCAACAAGATCATCTATGTCCAGAGCTGGGATGCGAACCGATCCGACGCGGCGGTGATTTTGCAACAGAAGATCGATTTCGCCAAGCGCGAGGCGGCGTTGCAGAAGGACCAGAAAAAGATGCAGGGCTATGCCGACGCGTTCGGCATCGAATGGCGCGAGGAGGAAGCGCGCAACACCGCCAAGCGCAAGGAAGCGGTGAAGGCGATCGACGCGATGCTGGACGAACGGCTGGCGAAGGCGGAGGCCAGCGAAAAGGCCGCGCCCAAGTCCGCCGAAACCGCCAGACCCTGATCCCCCATGCCATCGCCCGCAGACGACCGCCGCTATATGGCCGCCGCCATCGCCCTGTCGGGGCGCGGACGCGGCCTTTCCACCCCCAATCCCAATGTCGGCTGCCTGATCGTGAAGGCCTCTCCTGATGGGGGTAGGCATATCGTCGGGCGCGGCTGGACCCAGAAGGGCGGCCGCCCCCATGCCGAGGCGCAGGCGCTGGAGCAGGCGATGGACCGGGCGCGCGGGGCGACCGCCTATGTGACGCTGGAACCCTGTTTTCACCTTAGCCCGCGCGGGCCGCGCTGCGCCGACCTGATGGCGCGGGCCGGCGTGGCGCGCGTGGTGATCGCGCTGCGCGATCCCGATCCGCGCACCGACGGACAGGGCGCGGCCTGGCTGCGCGACCGGGGCATAGCCGTCGAAATGGGGCTGATGGCGCAGGAAGCGGCCGGGGCGATGGCGGGATTCGTGCTGCGCCAGACGCTGGGACGGCCGCATGTGACGCTGAAGCTGGGCGTGTCGATCGACGGCCGGATCGCGCTGAAGGACGGCGCGAGCCGCTGGATCACCGGGCCGGACGCCCGCGCCCACGCCCATATGGAGCGGGCGCGGCATGACGCCATATTGGTGGGCGGCGGCACGCTGCGCGCCGATGCGCCGCGTCTGGACGTGCGGCTGCGCGGACTGGAGGATCGATCGCCGCGCCGGTTGCTGCTGAGCCGCAAGGACGCCCCCAAAGGATGGGATCGCATCGGCGCGCCGGAGGAGATCGCGGCGCTGCAACGGGTGGACCATCTGCTGGTCGAGGGTGGCGCGGAAACCGCCGCCGTGTTCCTGCGGGCCGATCTGGTCGACCGGCTGATGCTGTATCGCGCGCCCATCATCGTCGGCGCGGGGCTGGCGGGGATTGGCGACATCGGCCTTGCCGAACTGGCGCAGGCGCATGGCCGCTGGCGCATGACCGATGTGCGCGCGCTGGGCGTCGACCGGCTGGAGGTTTACGAGCGGGTTCGGAGCGCCTAAGTCCGCTTTCCAATTCTCCGTTCGGTTCGAGCCTGTCGAGAACCGTCTCGCGCGGGTTCTCGACAGGCTCGAACCGAACGGACTTTGCGTAATAGGATCGATCCATGTTCACCGGCATCATCACCGACATCGGCACCATCCGCAGCCATGAACAGCGCGGCGACCTGCGGCTGGTCATCGGCTGCGCCTCTGCGATGGATGGCGTGGCGATCGGCGCGTCGATCGCCTGTTCGGGCGCCTGCCTGACGGTGGTGGAAAAGGGCGACGACTGGTTTGCGGTCGACCTGTCGGCCGAAACCGTCGTCCGCACCGCTCCGGGCCTGTGGGCGGAGGGCGGACGCCTCAATCTGGAGCGCGCGCTGAAGGTCGGCGACGAACTGGGCGGGCATATCGTGACCGGCCATGTCGACGGCATCGGCCATCTGGTGTCCGCGACCCGCGAAGGCGATTCGACCCGGCTGGTCATTCGCGCGCCAGGGGAACTGGCGGCGGCGCTGGCGGCCAAGGGGTCGATCACGGTCGACGGCATTTCGCTGACGGTGAACAGCGTCGAGGATCAGGCCGATGGCAGCGTGCATTTCGGCCTGAACATCATTCCGCACACCGCCGCCGCGACGACGCTGGACCAGTTGGCCGACGGCCGCGCCTTCAATCTGGAGATCGATGTGCTGGCCCGCTATCTCGACCGGATGCAGAGCCTGCGCGCGAAGGGATAAGCCTGGCGCAGGCGGCGGAATAACGGAACAACATGCCCTTATTGTGATTCCTCACTTGAAAGAATCACATTGTAGTGTGATATGACTGTCATCCCGTCAGGGGAAGGAGTATATCATGTCGTCCGCGCTTCTCGATTCCGTCCGCAGCCTCGTCACCGATGGCGGCATGTCCCGATCCGGTCTGGCGCGCGCCGCCGGCCTGCACGCCAACAGCCTGCGCAAGCTGGGCGAAAGCGACTGGAACCCCACGGCGGACACGCTGGGCAAGCTGGAAGCCTATCTGCTCAAGCGCGAGGGCGGCACCGCGCTCGCAAGTCCCGAAGAGATCATCAACGAAGCCCGCAACGGCCGCATGTTCATTCTGGTCGATGACGAGGATCGCGAGAATGAGGGCGATCTGGTCATCCCCGCGCAGATGGCGACGCCCGATGCGATCAATTTCATGGCCACCCATGGCCGCGGCCTCATCTGTCTGGCGCTGAGCAAGGACCGGGTCGAGACGCTGGGGCTGGGCCTGATGAGCCGCAACAACGGCACGCGCCACGAAACCGCCTTCACCGTGTCGATCGAGGCGCGCGAAGGCGTGACCACCGGCATCAGCGCCGCCGACCGCGCCCGCACCATCTCCGTCGCGATCGACGGATCGAAGGGCAAGGCCGACATCGTGACGCCGGGCCACGTCTTCCCGCTGGTGGCCAAGGATGGCGGCGTGCTGGTGCGCACCGGCCATACCGAAGCGGCGGTGGACGTCGCACGGCTGGCCGGCCTCAATCCTTCCGGTGTCATTTGCGAAGTGATGAAGGACGACGGCACGATGGCGCGCCTCGACGACCTGATCCCCTTCGCCCAGAAACACAAGATGAAGATCGGCACGATCCGCGACCTGATCGCCTATCGCCGCCGGCATGACCATATGGTCGAACGCCGGTCGGAAACGACATTCCAGAGCAAATGGGGCGGCGACTGGAAGGCGATCAGCTTTTACAACAAGGCGACGCAGAGCGAACAGCTGGTGTTGCAGAAGGGCCATGTTTCGCCCGACCAGCCGACGCTGGTGCGCATGCATCAATTGTCGCTGCTGGACGATGTCTATGGTGCGGAAGGGCCGCGTGGCGACCTGCTCGCGCGGTCGATGGAGATTATCGGCCGCGAAGGCGCCGGCCTGATCGTGATCCTGACCGGCAATGAGGATGGCGGCTTCGTCACCCGCTGCGTCGATGCGCATGCGGGCAAGGCGCCCGCCGGGATGGACGAGTTGCGCAACTATGGCGTGGGCGCGCAATTGCTCGCCGAACTGGGCGTGCATGACATGATCCTGCTGTCCAACACCCAGCACAGCCTGATCGCGCTTGACGGCTATGACCTGTCCGTGGTTGGGCAGCGCCCGATCGAGCTGTAAGGAACCTATATCATGGCGAAATTCCTGATCGTCGAAGCCCGCTTCTACGACCATCTCAACGACCTGCTGATCGAAGGCGCGAAGGCTGCGCTGGACGAGGCCGGCCATAAATATGAGGTGGTGACGGTGCCGGGCGCGCTGGAAATCCCCGGCGCGGTGGCACTGGCGGCGGAAACCGGCCGTTATGACGGCTTCGTCGCGATCGGCGTGGTGATCCGCGGCGAAACCTATCATTTCGAAGTGGTGTCGAACGAAAGCGCGCGCGGCCTGATGGCGCTGAGCATGGACGCGATCCCGATCGGCAACGGCATCCTGACCGTCGAAAATGAAGAACAGGCGCTGGTCCGCGCCCGCCCCGACCAGAAGGACAAGGGCGGCGAGGCGGCCAAGGCGGCGATCGCCATGCTGGCGCTGCGGGAACGGTTCGGCGCCTGATTGGCGGCGACTGATGGATAAAAGGGGGCGGTTCCGGGTGGAGCCGCCCCCTTTTTTGTTCGCTGGAGCCGCAATTTACACCCCTCCCGTAAACGGGAGGGGGAACTAAACCTTTGTTACGCCGCCGTCTTTTCCTGCTCCAGTGTCGGATAGTCGGTATAGCCGGCCTCGCCCTGACCGTACCAGGTCGCCATCGACTGCGGCGCGTTGAGCGTCGCGCCGTCGCGCAGGCGCTCCACCAGATCGGGATTGGCCATCAATGGGCGACCGAAGCTGATCGCGTCGGCCAGGCCGCTGTCCAGATCGGCCTGCGCGCGCTGCGCGTCATAATCGCTGTTGAGGACCAGAGGCCCCTTGAAATGCTGGCGGATGAGCGGCGACTGGCGCGGCACATCGGTCGCGCCAAAGGTGCCGTTCGGGCCGGGTTCGCGCAGTTCGAGAAAGGCGATGCCGATGGCGTTCAGCACATCGGCCGCCGCCGCGAACAGGGTGGCGGGATCGCTGTCATTCACGCCCTGCGAATCGCCATTGGGCGACAGGCGCACCGACACGCGATCCGCGCCGATGGCGTCGACTACGGCCTGCGTCACTTCGCGCAGCAGCCGGACGCGATTTTCGACGCTGCCACCATAGATGTCGTCACGGAAATTGCTGTTGTCGCGCAGAAACTCGTCAATCAGATAGCCGTTGGCGGCATGGATCTGCACCCCGTCAAAGCCCGCCGCGATCGCGTTATGCGCGGCGCGAACATAGGTGTCGATCAACCCCGGAATCTCCTCGATCGCCAGCGGACGCGCGGTTTCATAGGGCTTTTTGCCTTCATAGCTGTGAACCTCGCCCGGCGCGGCGGTGGCGCTGGAGGACACGGGTTGCTCGCCGGTGACGCTGCTGTGCACGGCGCGGCCCATATGCCAGAGCTGGACGATGATCCGACCGCCCTTGTCATGCACGGCCTGGGTGATCGGCTTCCATGCTTCCACCTGTTCGTCCGACCAGATGCCCGGCGCGAAGGGCCAGCCCAGCCCCTGCTGCGAAATGCCGGTCGCTTCGCTGATGATGAGGCCGGCGGAGGCGCGCTGCGCATAATAGTCGGCCATGATCGGGGTCGGCACATGATCGCGCGTGGCCCGGCCGCGCGTCAGCGGCGCCATAAGAACGCGATTGGGCGCGCTGACGGCGCCAAGCTGGATCGGATCGAACAATGTGGTCATGAAATCTCCCTCCATCAACGTTTCAAAATGCAACGGGACTTGATGTGCAAAGCCAGCTAGGGAGCGGCCATGTCCACTTCAACCCCCGTTGCGCCTATTTCCATGCCGCGCATGGCCTTTCCCGCGTTGATTCTGGCAAACCTGATTTTGCCGATCGGGCCGGTGCTGGTGCGCCTGTCGGACGTGGGGCCGGTGGCGGCGGCCTTCTGGCGGTTGTCGATCGCCCTGCCCTTCCTGATCCTGCTGGCGGTTCCGGGATTGAAACGCACGGCGCCGACAATGCGCGAATGGAGCGTGCTGATCCTGTCGGGGGTGGTGTTCGCGCTGGATCTGGCGGTCTGGCATATCGGCATTCTCTACACCAAGGTCGCTAATGCAACGATCTTTGGCAATATGAGCGGGCTGTTTCTGCCGGCCTGGGCGCTGCTGGTGTTGCGGCAACGGCCGACGCGCAATCAGGCGATCGCCCTGAGCCTGGCGGGCGCGGGCGCGCTGGTGATGATGGGCGGCAGTTATGAATTGTCGGTTCGCAACCTTCAGGGCGACCTGCTCTGCCTGCTCGCGGGCGTGCTTTACACCATCTATCTGCTGATGGTGCAGGGCGCGCGGGCACGGCTGGACGCCTGGTCGGTGCTGGCGGTGGCGAGCGCGGCGAGCGTGCCGGTGCTGCTGCTCTGCGCGCTGTTGCTGGGCGAAACGGTGATGCCGCATAACTGGACGCCGCTGATCCTGCTGGCCCTGTCGAGCCAGTTGATCGGACAGGGGCTGCTCATCTATGCAATTGGCTGGTTTTCGCCTTTGGTGCTGGGGCTGTCCCTGCTGTTGCAGCCCGCCATATCGGCGATTTTCGGCTGGCTGCTATTTGGCGAATGGCTCAGCCCCGGCGACATGATCGGCACGGTGGCGGTCGGAGCGGCGCTGGTGCTTGTGCGCCTGCCTTCGCGGGCGTAGACCGGGCGCATGAGCGACATTCAGGATCTGACCCTCGACGAAATCCGCGCCCTGCTGGCGCCTGCACTGGCGCGCCATGCCGCCTTTGACGGCTGGCGGTCGCAGGCGGTGACGATGGCGGCGCAGGAAATGGGCGTCGACGCGGACATCGCCGCACTCGCCTTTGCCGACGGGCCGGTCGACATGATCGACGCCTGGTTCGCCAGCATCGACGCACGCATGCTGGACGCGATGCCGCCGCAAACGCTGGCCAGCCTGTCGATCCGCAGGAAAATCTCGGCGCTGATCGAGGCGCGGCTGGACCTGATCGCCCCCGACCGGGAGGCGCTGCGCCGCGCGATCGCAATATTGGCGCTGCCGGCCAATGCCGCGCGCGCGGCCAAGCTAGCCTGGCGCGCGTCCGACGTCATCTGGCGCGCCGCCGGCGACACTGCGGCCGATTTCAACCATTATACCAAGCGCACCACGCTGACGGCCGTCTATGCCTCCACCATGCTGGTGTTTCTGGATGATGAGAGCGAAGGCCATACCGACACGCGCGCTTTCCTGGCCCGGCGGATCGAGGGGGTGATGCGCTTCGAAAAGGTCAAGGCCCAGTTCAAGGGCGTGGGCGGCGGCGAGCGGCTGAGCCTGTCGCGCTTCATCGGCCGGCTGCGGTATCCGGCGATTTGAACGCCAGCCATCGGCCGGAAACCCGTTTTTTCTGGCCATGCCGGAACGGTATTGATAGTCACTCGCAGAAATAGCCTGAGAGTCTCCCGCCGTTGCGCCTGTCTGACCTGCCCTTGCGGCAACCCGCTTATGTCGATCTGATTGACTGGTCCGCCCTTAGCCCCTCCGAAGGCCAGCGCCTGCGCGAATTCGGCCTGTGCGAAGGGGCGAGCGTTGAGGCGCTGCACCATGGCGGTTTTCTGGGCAAGGGACCGATCGCCTGCAAGGTCGGGCGGATGACCATCGCCATGCGCCGCGCCCACGCCGCCGCCATCACTGTGCGCACGGGCGCAGAAGCGTCCAGCATGGAGAGTGAAGCATGAGTGGCCTACCGCTGGTCGCGCTGGCCGGCAATCCCAATGCCGGCAAGAGCGCGCTGTTCAATGCGCTGACCGGTGCGCGGCAGAAGCTGGGCAATTATCCCGGCGTCACGGTGGAGCGTAAATCGGGCCGGCTGTCCCTGCCCGATGGACGCCCGGTGGAGCTGGTCGACCTGCCCGGCACATACAGCCTTGACCCCAACAGCCCGGACGAACAGGTGACGCGCGACGTCATATTGGGCCGGCAGGAGGGCGAAAAGCGGCCCGACGCGCTGGTCGTGGTGGTCGATGCGTCGAACCTGGACAATCATCTCCGTTTTGCGCTGGAGCTGATCACGCTGGGCCTGCCGACGGTGGTGGCGCTCAACATGGTCGACCTCGCCACCCGTGACGGGCTGGAGCTGGACGCCAACATCCTGTCGCGCGAACTGGGCGTGCCGGTGATTTCCACCGTCGCGGTGCGCAAGCGGGGCCTGGATCATCTGCGCCAGGAACTGGACGGGCTGATGAGCGGCGCGCCCGCGCCCTATACGACGAAGCCGGCGCGCGATTTCGATGCCGTTCGCAAGGAAGCGCGGCGCATCGCCCGCGCGGCGATCGTGCGCGAAACGCCGTCGCGCCGGCTGACGGCGGCGGTCGACCGGGTGCTGCTGCACCCCGTCATCGGTTTCGTCCTGCTGCTCGCTTTGCTGTTCGTGATGTTCCAGGCGGTGTTTAGCTGGGCCAGCGCGCCCGCCGACATGCTGGAAGGATGGGTGACGGCGCTGGGCGAGGCGGTGACGAACACGCTGCCCCCCGGCATCATCCACGATTTCCTGTTGCAGGGCGTGGTCGGCGGCGTGGGCGCGGTGATCGTCTTCCTGCCACAGATCCTGATCCTGTTCTTCTTCATCCTGATGCTGGAAGCGACCGGCTATATGGCGCGCGCGGCCTTCATCATGGACGCGCTGATGGCGCGGGTCGGCCTGTCGGGCCGGGCCTTCATCCCGCTGCTGTCCTCCTTCGCCTGCGCGGTGCCCGGCATCATGGCGACGCGCACCATTTCCGACCCCAAGGACCGGCTGACGACCATATTGATCGCGCCGCTGATGACCTGTTCGGCGCGGCTGCCGGTCTATGGCCTGATCATCAGCGCCTTCATCCCGGCCCGCACCGTGGGCTGGGGCGTGGGATTGCAGGGGCTGGTGATGTTCCTGCTCTATGTCTTCGGCATCGTCGGCGCGCTGATCGCCGCCTGGGCGCTGCGGCTGACCGTGACCAAGGGGCAGAGCAGCGGATTCCTGATGGAAATGCCCAAATATCAGTGGCCCCGGCCGCAGGATTTGCTGATCGGCCTCTGGCAGCGCGCGATCATCTTCCTGAAGCGCGCGGGCACCATCATCCTGTTCACCAACATCGTGCTCTGGGTGCTGATGAGCTTCCCCAAGGCGCCCGATGGCGTGCGGCAGAGCGAATATTCGATCGCCGGCCGGATTGCGGGCGGGATCAATGTGCTGGTCGAGCCGATCGGCTTCAACCGCGACATCAGCCTGGCCCTGCTGCCGTCCATGGCGGCGCGCGAGGTGGCCGTTTCCGCCATCGCCACCGTCTACGCCATCGATGCAGAGGATGATGTGGAGGCGCTGGACAAGGGGCTGGGCGAACGGTTGCAGGGGCGCTGGACGCTGGCGACCGCGCTCGCCTTCCTGGCCTGGTTCGTGTTTGCGCCCCAGTGTATTTCCACCATCGCGGTGACGCGGCGCGAAACGGCTGGCTGGAAATGGACCGGCTTCATGATCGGCTATCTGTTCGTGCTGGCCTATGTGGCGGCGGGCGTCACCTATTGGGCGGCGGTGGCGGCAGGGCTGGGATAGCGCCTAACAAATCATGAACAAATAGCTTCGGGCGCTTGACCGAATCAGTCATGCTCCCGATAAACATCAACGGTAGTCGCGCTACCGCACTTTTCCCCGTCCTCACCACCCCTGAACGCGCGGGGGCCAAGAGGGCCTTTGGGGAGCTGACCCATAGTCAGCTATTAAAAGTGAGGTGAGTATGAAACGGGTTCATGTCCGTTCTTATACACGCTGGCGCTATGGCAACCTGGAGTGTGTCTGCAAACACACCCGTCGGTGGCCTCGTCAGTATTCGTTCGGTTTCTAAAGCCTAGAGTCCAACGATGGTAGCGCGGCTATCAAGCCACATGAAGCACTTTGCCACGAGCGCCAGCGCGCGAAGACAATGCGAAAATCTTTCCAACTTCGCAAGCCGCAAATGCGATTGTCGCAACCCAATGCATCAAATTTTTTGATAACGAGTTGCATTTAAATGAAGCAATAAAGCGGGCATGAAGTAGAAAACCCTAAGCTGGACGCCAGATTTGGGGTGCTTATAAGGACCGTTTTACAGGTTTCGGAGGAATCATGGCAGGCTCGGTCAACAAGGTCATTCTGGTCGGCAATCTGGGCGCCGACCCGGAGGTCAAGAGCTTCCAGAATGGCGGCAAGATTTGCAACCTGCGCATCGCCACGTCGGAAAGCTGGAAAGACCGCATGACCGGCGAGCGCAAGGAGCGCACCGAATGGCATAATGTCGTCATCAACGGCGAAGGTCTGGTGGGCGTGGCCGAACGATTCCTGCGCAAGGGATCGAAAATCTATGTCGAGGGCCAGTTGCGCACCCGCAAGTGGCAGGACCAGTCGGGCAATGACCGCTACACGACCGAAGTGGCGCTGTCGGGTCCGGGCGCAGTGCTGACCATGCTGGACGGCGCGCCGGGCGGCGGCGGTCAGGGCGGCGGCTATGGCGGTGGCGGCGGTGGCCGATCGCAGCAGGGCGTGAGCGACTGGAGCGGCGGATCGAGTGGCTTTGGCGGCGGCGACTATGATGATTTTGGCGGCGGCCAGGGTGGTGGTCAGGGCGGCGGCTTCGGCGGCGGACGTTCCTCCTCGGGCGGCGGCAATTATGGCGGCGGCAACAGCCGTGGCGGCGCGGGCAGCCCCAATTTCGACAATGATCTGGACGACGAAGTGCCGTTCTGATGACGGCCGGAGGATGTTGGCGACGCAAATGCCTGCGTCGCCCGCCTCTGCATCATCAACCCATCATGGATAGGCGATCCGCGCCGGCACGCTGACCCGGATTTCGGTTCCGCCCTGCGGCGCGGACAGGATGTCGAGCGATCCGTTCAGGCGGCGCGCGCGTTCCCGCATGCCGACCAGACCATAATGCCCATCCCGCATGCCCGTTTCGGCGACCGCAGCGGGCAAGCCGACGCCATCGTCGATGACGGACATGACCACCCGGTCGGGCGCATGGCCCAGCCGCAGGATGATGGTGCCGGCAGCGGCATGGCGCAGGGCGTTGCTGAGCGCTTCGCGCACGATGCGGGCCATTTCATCGGCGACCGGGGCGCAGATCGGCCGGGGCGCGCCGTCAAGATCGATCCGCCAGGACAGGCGATCGCCCAGCATGTCCGCCAGCAGCGTGCGCAGCCGATCGGCCAGCAGCACCGGCTGCAATTCCTGCCGCAGCGAATGGACCCGCTCCCGGCTTTCGATCAGCACATCCTCCGCCCGGTCGAGCGCGCCTTCCAGTTCCTTGCGCGCGCCCGTGCCGCGCGGCAACTGCTCCACCACCGCCTGAAAGCGCAGCATCAGCCCCTGAAACCCCTGAAGCAGCGTGTCATGCAGTTCGCGCGCAATGCGCTCACGCTCGGCCAGTTGCGCCTGCACCCGGCCGCGCGCGCGATCGGTCAGGACATGGAGGCGCCGGCGATAGAGCAGCCAGCCCACACCGCCCACGGCCGCACAGCATAGGAGGAGGAACCAGCCCGTCTGATAGAAAGCCGGCGCGATCGTGAAGGACAGGGTCGCCCCCTCTTCATTCCAGACGCCGTCATTGTTCGCGGCGACCACGCGAAACTGATAATCGCCCGGCGACAGGTTGGTGTAGAGCGCCTGCCGGTCGGTCCCGGCGTCGAACCAGTCGCCCTGCGCGCCCTTCAGCCGGTAGCGGAAACGGTTTTCGCGCGCGTCGGTCAGGCTGAGCGCGGTATAATCGATCTGGACCCGCTTGCTGAGCGCGGGCAGCGCGATCCGGCCGCCTTCGATCGGATATTCCCTGCCATCGACGCGCAGGGCGCGGATGACGACCGGCGGCGGCATGGCGTTGCGCGCCAGCCGGTCGGGATCAGCCCGGACAAGACCCTGATCGGTGGCGAACCAGAGCCGGCCGGTCGCATCCTGCGCAAGGTCATTGGCGTCGAACAGATTGGAGCGGGCGCGATAATCCGCATCATGGCCGATCCGCTGATAGGCGATGGCGCGGCCGGGATGAGCGAAGGCCCGGTCCAGTGCGTCGCTGCGGATCCGCACGATGCCGGTGGCGCCGCTGAGCCAGGTCCATCCGTCGGCCGTGCGATGAATGCCGGTAAGGCCCGCAAGGTAAGGATAGGCGCGTTCGGTGAGCAGGGCCATCCGGCCGCTGCGGACCAGCGCCAGCCCTTTCTGCCCGCCAAGGAGCAGGCGATCGCCATCCCGCGCCATCGTAACGACCGCGCCGATCGCGGGCGGCGGACCGGGGAATAATGGGGTTTCCACGCCGTCGCTGCGGATGCGCAGCAGGCCATGGCGGCTCCGCGCGGCGATCAGGCCGCCTGCGCCGTCGCTGCGCAACAAAGTGATGGTGCCGCCGGCCTGCCCTGCTGCGCCGGATGCCGGGACCAGCCGGTCGCCCTCCAGCCGGTAGAGCCGGTCCATGCCGGTCCAGAATTGCCCTTTCGCATCGCGCGCGCAGCTGACCGACAGCGGCCCCTTTACTGGCGTCGTGCGGTGAACGTCGCCGCTGGCGTCCAGATCGAGCAGGAAAGCCCCGTCGAGGCTGATCGCCAGCAATTGCCGCGCGTCGCCGCACAGGACGCCGATGTCGGATTTTGGGAAGATCAGCCGGGGCGCGGCTGCATTCGGGCTGGTGCGATAGACGCCGGCAAGGCCCGCGATGAAGAGGCTGGTGCCGCCGGGCGGCGCGACGAAGCCCGTCACCAGCGATTCCGTGCCATTGGCATGGACGAGGCGCGTTGCGGCATAGCGATCCAGCCCGGTTTCGGTGCCGATCCAGATATTGGCTTCGCGATCCTCCAGCGCCGACAGGCTGAGCGGAGCGGGCTGGCGATCCCCCGTGCCAGCCGTTTCCGGACCGCCGCCCTGTGGCCGCAGGCGGGCCAGCCCGGTATTTTGTCCGGTGATCCAGAAGGCATGGTCCCGATCTATGGTCAGATGACGGGTGACATAGGGGGTGTTGACCGGCGCGAGGGCGGTTTTTGCCTCCCCCTGCCCCGTCGCACGGACGCCTTTGTTGTCGGCGATCCAGACCTGCCCCCTCCCATCCTGCGCCAGCGCGGCAAAGGGCGCGACACGATCGGGCAGACGATCGAACCGCGCGGCGCCCGGCTTTAGTCGGAGCAGCGCTGGCGGCAGGGCGACATAGAGGCTGCCGTCGGACGCGGCGAGCATTGGCCCCATCATGCCGTCCACCAGCCCCTGCGCCGCGCCATAGCGGGTCCAGCGTCCGTTCTGAAAACGGGACAGCAGCATTTTGCCGCGCGATTCGGCCGCGACCCAGATCGATCCGTCGCGCGCCTGCACGATCGCACTGACGCCGCCCTGCGCCGGCCAGGGATTGGCGTCGCGCAAATGGCCGCCGCGATAGACGGCGATCCCGCCAAAATCATAGCCGACCCAGATGTCGCCATTGCGCGCCGTCAGCAGCGCCGTCACCTGAAGCGACCGGCGCGGGTCATCCCGGTCGGGCAAAATGCGGTCGAACCGGACGCCATCGAACCGATAGAGGCCGGTCGACGCGCCCAGCCACAAAAAGCCGTCCCGGCCCTGCGCCAGCGCGCGGACATTGCCGGGCGCGCCGTCCTTCAGCGTCCAGCGCGTGTGGCGCATCTGGTCTAGCGCCAGCGTCGGGCCGGCGTGCAGCCCCGGCGCTGGCAGCAGCGCGGCCATCAGGGCCAACAGAATTGCGCGGTGCTTCATGCCGGTGGCGGTCACATGGAAAGGAGGACGCCCCTGCCCTAGCGCCCTACCGCCCGCCGCGATAAGACCCCCGATAGAGGGGGGCAAAGCCCCTTCCATCAGGGCTAGGGGAAATCGTGACGCATCCGCATCATTCCCCGCATGATGGACGGTCAATTTCAGCGCGTGCGATCGCCCGATCCGGCAGCGGCTGCCGCCGTCGACACGGCGCAGATATTGGCGCTGCTGGTGAAGGCCCGGCGCGCGATCGGACAGGATATGGCGCAGGCCGATCATTATCTGGATCGCGCCTGCATGTTGTTGCGCGATGGAAGGCCGGTGCGGCTCCCTGCCGCGCCGCTGGTGTCTCCGGTCCCTGATGCGCATCAGCCGTCGCCGACTGGCGGGCTGGCGGGATGGCAAATGCGGCAAGTGACGGCCTATATCGACGCCCGCCTTTGCCAGACTTTGGCGACGCAGGAACTGGCGCTGGTGACGAGCCTGAGCCCCGGTCATTTCTGCCGTGCGTTCAAGGCAAGCATGGGCGAAACGCCCCATGCCTATATCATCCGCCAGCGCATCCGCCGGGCGCAGATGCTGATGCTGGAAACCCGGCACAGCCTGTCGCAGATCGCCAGCGCATGCGGCCTCACCGATCAGGCGCATCTGACCCGTCTGTTCAAACGGCTGGTGGGCACGACGCCGCTGTTATGGCGACGAACATGGCAGGATAGGGAGGTCGCGGCATGAACAGCCGCCGGCTGGAGGCCTTCACCGACGGGGTGATCGCGATCATCATCACCATCATGGTGCTGGAACTGAAGGCGCCGCGCGGCGGATCGCTGGCCGATCTGGCCGAATGCCTGCCGCTGATGATCGCCTATCTGCTCAGTTTCGTGAATGTCGGCCTCTACTGGAACAATCATCATCATCTGTTCCAGCTCAATCCGCGCATCGACGGGCGGGTGCTGTGGGCGAACCTGTTCCTGCTGTTCTGGCTGAGCCTGGTGCCATTCGTCATTCGCTGGCTGGACGACAGCGCTTATTCGACCGGGGCGACCGCCGCCTATGGCATCGTGCTGGGGGCGGCGGCGATCGGCTATTTCCTGACCGAGCGGGCGATCGTCGCCTGCAACGGCGTCGATTCGAAGCTGGCGCGGGCGCTGGGCATGGACTGGAAGGGATGGGGAACGCTGGCCATTTACGGCGTCGCCATTCCCCTGAGCTTCGTCCATCAATGGATGGCGGTGGCGCTCTATATCCTGGTCATTGCGCTCTGGTTCGTGCCCGATCGCCGTTTTGCGCGGGTCGTGCAGCGCTAAATATCAGCCCCCGTGCGGCAGGGCGGCCGCCGGGTGGCGCACGCAGAGCAAGGTGCCCAGCAGCACGATCAGGCCCGATACGAACAGCGGCAAGGCAAGGCCTCTATGCACGACCATCAGCGCGCCGGCCGCAGCGCCGCCAAAGATGGCGAGGATCGCGCCGATGCGGCGGGCGAGATTGGGGTTCGCGCCGCCCGCCATGCTGGAATCGGCCGCAATGCCGGTGACGGTCAGGGTCAGGACGGTGGTGGTGAGATCGGGCACCTTGAGCTGACGAATGGTGGCGTTGCGGAAACCCATGGCGATGGCGGTCAGCGCAATGATGGCGAACAGGCCGGCGGTCGGCGCAAGCGTGGGCACATGGAAGTTCAGCGCCACGAGCGCCGCGATCCACAACAACGCCGCCTCGATCAGCGCGGCGAGCGTCAGCCAGTGGCGCAGGGGACGCTTGCCAAAGCCCTGCCCGACCCGGCCCGCGATCAGAGCGCCGAGGAAGAAGGTCGCCAGCGCCACCAGATAGGGCGCGACCTTGAAGCCCGGCGTCCCTGCCGCTGCAAAGCCCAGAAAGACGACATTGCCGGTCATGTTGGCGGTGAAGACCTTCCCCAGGCCAAGGACGCTGACGGCGTCGACCAGGCCGGTCGTGACCGACAACAGCAGGAGCAGGCCGGGAAGAGGGGAGGAATTTTGCGGGGCTGGCGGCATGGGGATGCTCCTGAAAGGTTAGAAACGGAAATTGGCTTCGAAGCCGGTCATGGCGATGGTTTTGGCCGGGCCGGTCTGCCGGATGAAGGCGCCCGGCGCGAAGAGAGACAGCGAAGTGGACAGTTCCAGCTCCGGCGTGGCCTGCCAGGCGAGGGTCGCTTCGGCTTCCTTGCCAATGAAGCGGGCGCGGCTGTCGCCGGCGGCCCGGATCAGATTGCCGGGTATATCGTAGACGCCGTCGTTGCGGGCGTAGCGCCAATAGGCCATCGCGGCGAGACTGGCGGAAAAACCGTTGCCCAATGGCGCGCTGATACGCGGATTGAGGCTGACGATGTTGGTCGGGCCGACGGGAGACAGTTCGCCGAAATATTTGCCCTTGGGGAAAAGCGCGTTGAAGGTTCCGAGCGTGCCGTCGCCACGATGCCGGTCGCCGCTGACGATGTTGAAGCGCAGCGTGGCGTCGGGAGACAGGGGCAAGAAAGGCAGGCTGCGGCCGACTTCGCTGCCCAGCGTCCAGGCGGATATGCGCTGGTCGCCATAATGGCCGAACTGGTAGACGCCCTCGACATTCCAGTGCCATGATCCCCGCACGCCATGGGCGCGGGCGCCGATGCTGTGGCGCTCCTCCCGCGCCGTCAGCCCGCCGAAGCAGGCGGCGCGGTTGCGGTAGCCCAGATAATAGAGATCGAGTTCGGGGAGCGTGGCGTAAGCGCCCCACAGTTTGCGCGTGTCGGAGGTGCGATCGTCGAAACTGTCGGGACCGGGCTGCACAGGATTGAGCAGAAACAGGTCGAGCTTGCGGCCCTTGCCCAGCGATACGCTGCCGCGCACGCCGTCGAAGGCCAGCGGCGTGTTGGGACCATAGCGGGTGCCGATCAGCCTTTCGGTGCCAAGCGAGAGCATCTGCCGCCCGCCGCGCAGGGTGACGGGACCGACGCCGACTTCGGCGAAGCCTTGCAGCATGTCGACGCGGCTCTGGTCGATCGGGCTGGCTGAGGGTGCAACGCCGACCGCATAGCTGATGATCGGCTGAACGAAGGCGCGGACATGCAGCGCATCGGGTGCGCCGACATGCAGGTCGGCATAGGGCATGGCCCGCGCCCAGAGATAGCTGTCGTCGGACGCATCGGCCCCGCCCCAGAGATTATTGGCGTAATTTTCGTTGCGCAGCCGCAGTTCGACGCCGGTGGACAGCCAGATGTCATCGCCCAGCGGGATATATTTGAACGGGCCGGTCCAGTGGTGGCCGCGCTTTTCCGCGTCGGCCAGGTCGGACCAGTCCTCATCATAGCGGGTGATTGACAGGGTCGGGGCCTGCCACGCCTCCGTCGTCTGCGCGGCCAATGGGCCAGATGCGCAGAGCGAGAGGGCGAGGCAGGCTGTTTGAATCTTTTGTTGGCGCATCGCTTTTTGCGGAAAACCGGTTCCCACTTTTCCGCGCGATGCTTGCTTAAGCACGGCGCTGCGCCTGTTCAGCGACGAGAGCGGCGAGGATGAAGCCGCCAATCAGGCCCAAATGCTCGAAAAAGGCATTTGTGGCCATGAAGCGATCCTGACCCATCGGCATCGTCCAGAAAGCATTAGCGGTGAAGGCGGCCAGCAGGGTGAAGACGCCCAGCATCCCCGCCCCCAGCCAGACCAACCGACCAGAAAGGATCAGGAGCGGGCCGATCAGTTCGAGCGCGATGGTGAGCGTCGCCCAGAGCGCAGGCGGGCTCATGCCGAAATGCGCCTGTTCGGCGACGGCAGCCGACCAGTCGGTCAGCTTGACGATGCCGCCCAGCAGATAGCCGCCGACCAGCAACAGCCGGGCGATGAACCATGTCGGCTTCCAGTCGAGGATAGCGTCGACAAAGCGGGGGTCGCGGACCGGGCGCATGTCAGTTCGCCACCGGAGCATGGACTTCGGCGATGTAACCGCCGGGGAAGCGCAGGATCGCGCTCTGGCGGCCAGCGACGGTCTGCGGCGCGACCAGCGTTTCGACGCCGGCCGCCTGTGCCTTGAGCAGAGTGGCATCAAGGTCGGCCACTTCATAGCCGGTCATGTCGCGGCCATAGGGCCAGGGCAATTGCCCGTCCGAAACGAAGACGGTCATCTTGCCATAGCCGCTGTCGATGGCGACGCGGCGGATGGCCTTGCCGGGCTGGCCGATTTCCTCGCCCTTGGCGGCGTGGTCGTCGGAGACGATCTTGCCATGGGCAAAGCCGGTCCAGTCGTGGATGAAGCGGTCGGCGACGTCTGCGGTCAGGTAGATGCGATTTTCCGGCACCGTGCCGAGCGCGGGATAGTTGGGCTTGGCGGTGTGCCAGTAAAGCTGCATGTTCACGCCGCCGGCCCATTGCACCACCACGTCGCGGCCGATGGGATCGGGGAAGGTGGCGATGCGGCGCACCGCGCCATGCTTCACCGCCGAAGCGACGGCGGCGTCCATGTCGCTGACCAGATAGCCGGTGCGTTCATCGCCAAAGGGATAGGGGATCGGCGTCTTGAAGCCGAAGACCGAGACGGTGCCGGCCGGGGTCAGCGCCAGTTGCGATTTGGTCAAGCTGGGGGTGGGCGTCACCTGAAATTCGCCCTGTTTGGACGTCTTGCCGCCGAAGGTCGCGACGAAGCTGGCGACGAAGGCGTCGAACTGGCCTTCGGGCACATAGACATGGGTGGTGTCATATTGCGGACCGACGGAATAATCGGCGGTGGCGGCCGGCTTTGCGGTTACCGGCGCGGCGATCGGGGTGGCAGCGACCATCAGGGTCGCGAGGATCATGGTGAAGCGGGTCATGTCTGTGGCTCCAATTGGTCAGGGGGCAAGACGGGTTTTAGGCGGCCGCCATCGCTCGATCGATCCGAATAAAATCGACCGTCATGTTCGAAATAATGGAATAGATGGAAACCGGCCCCTTCGGTGAGGAAGGGGCCGGAACCCGATCAGACAGCCCAGCAACCGCAGCCCAGCGATCCCCAGAAGGTCTGGACATCAGCGGCGGGGACATTTGCGCCCAGGGCAGCCGCATGGTCATGGCCATGGACGCCGCAAGCCGAATGGCAACCGCAGGCCGACGCCAGTTGCGCGCGGGCTTCGCGGGTCTTGTGGTATCCGCCAAAGGTGGCGACCGGCGACCAGTCGGGCATGGGCTTGGGCAGGTCGGGGGCGAGCGGGGCGTAATCCCCCTCACCATGGACCACTTTGCCGCCCAGAAGGGTCAGGACCGACCGGATATGGACGATCTGATCCTCCGGCACGGCGAAATAGTCGGCGGACAGCAGGGCAAGATCGGCCAGCTGCCCGGCCTTGATCTGGCCCTTCTTGCCGATCTCGTTGGAGAACCATGTGTTCTCATGGGTCCACATGGCCAGCGCTTTCTCGCGGCTAACGCGATTGTCGCCGCGATACAGCGCAAAGCCGCCAACGGTGCGGCCGGTGACGAGCCAGCTCAAGGATACCCACGGATTATAGCTGGCGACGCGGGTCGCGTCGGTGCCCGCTCCCACGGGTATGCCCGCCGCGATCATACGGGCGATCGGCGGGGTGCGCTCGGCCGCCTTGGCGCCATAGCGTTCGACGAAATATTCGCCCTGATAGGCCATGCGATGCTGCACCGCGATGCCGCCGCCCAGCGCCGCGATCCGGTCGATATTGCGGTCGCTGATCGTTTCGGCATGGTCGAAGAACCAGTTGATGCCCTGAAGCGGGGTATCCCGGTTCACTTTCTCATAGACATCGAGCGCGCGGCCGATCGTTTCGTCATAGGTGGCGTGGAGACGCCAGGGCCATTTATGTTCGGCGAGCAGACGGATGACGGGTTCGAGGTCGCCTTCCATGCTCGGCGCCATATCCGGGCGAGGCTGGCGGAAATCCTCGAAATCCGCCGCCGAATAGACCAGCATTTCACCTGCGCCATTGTGGCGATAGGTGTCGTCGCCCTGCCCCGGCGTCACCTGCTTCACCCAGCCGGAGAAATCGGCCAGCTCTTCCTTTGGCTTTTGGGTGAAGAGATTATAGCTGATGCGGACGGTCAGCTGATCGTCCTGATGCAGCTTCTCGATAATCTCATAATCGTCGGGATAATTCTGGAAGCCGCCGCCTGCGTCGATCACGCCGGTCACGCCCAGCGCATTGACGTCGCGCATGAAGTGGCGGGTGGAATTGAGCTGATAGTCCTGCGGCAGCTTCGGCCCCTTGGCTAGCGTCGAATAGAGGATCGTCGCATTGGGCTGCGCCAGCAGCAGGCCGGTCGGGTTGCCGGCGGCGTCGCGGACGATCTCACCGCCCGGCGGGTTGGGTGTATCCTTGGTATAGCCCACCACGCGCAGCGCGGCGGCGTTGAGCAAAGCGCGGTCATAGAGGTGCAGGATGAAGACGGGGGTGTCGGGCGCAACGGCGTTGAGTTCGGCGATGGTCGGCAGGCGCTTTTCGGCGAACTGATGTTCGGTGAAGCCGCCGACCACGCGCACCCATTGCGGTGCTGGGGTGCGATCGACCTGGGCCTTCAGCATATCCATCGCTTCAGCCAGCGTCGGCACGCCGTCCCAGCGCAGCTCCATGTTGAAATTAAGGCCGCCACGGATGATGTGCATATGGCTGTCGATCAGGCCGGGAATCAGGCGATGGCCCATGGCGTCGATGATGGTCGCGCCGGGGGCTGCGGCGCGGACTTCGGCTTCGCTGCCCACGGCAAGAAACCTGCCGTCGCGGATGGCGACCGCTTCCGCCACGGGATTGCTCCGGTCCAGCGTCGTCACCTTGGCATTGACGATGATCGTGTCGGTCATGGGGCGTTCCTTGGCGTTGGCGGAGAAGGGGGAGATGAGGGCGGAAGCGGCCACCCCAGCCATGGCGTCGCGGCGGGTGATCATGCGTCGCCCTTTTGATTGTTGGGCAAGCGACCCAGCACATGATCGCGGCATTCATTGCGCACGAAGCGGGCCAGTTCATGACCATCGGCCCAGCGCTTGGCGAGTGGGACGACCTGTTCGCCCACAAGGATGCCAAGCAGGCCGATCAGGGCCACCACCGGGGGCGCGGGCGAGCGCACCCCCAGCAGCGAATAAACGATGCCGACCAGAAGACCGGCGCCCAGAGAGAGAAGATAGACTTTCATCGCCGGTCTCCTGTTCAATGCATCAGTTCTGGATGAAGGCGAGGATGTCGGCGTTCAGCACGTCGGCATTCACCGTCAGCATGCCATGCGAATAATCTTCATAAATCTTCAGCGTCGCATTGGGCAGGATTTCCGCCTGCAACACGCCGGCATTCTTGTACGGTACGACCTGATCATCGTCGCCATGCAGCACCAGAGTCGGCACAGTGATGGCGACCAGATCGTCGGTCTGGTCGGTTTCGGAGAAGGCCTTGATGCCGTCATAATGGGCCTTGGCGCTGCCCATCATGCCCTGACGCCACCAATTGTCGATAACGGCGGGCTTCACGTCGGCGCCTTCGCGGTTGAAGCCGTAGAAGGGGCCGGCGGCGACATCGCGGAAAAATTGCGCGCGGTTGGCGGCGAGGCCGGCGCGCAGGCCGTCGAACACATCCATCGGCAGGCCACCGGGATAGCGTTCGGTCGCCAGCATGATCGGCGGCACAGCGCTGACCAGCACGGCCTTGGCGACGCGGCCTTCGGGCAGGCCGTAACGGGCGACATAGGCCGCGACTTCACCGCCGCCGGTCGAATGGCCGATATGGATGGCGTTTTTGAGGTCGAGATGGCGGGCGACGGCAGCGGCGTCGGCAGCATAATGGGCCATGTCATGGCCTTCGCTCACCTGGGCCGATCGGCCATGGCCGCGCCGGTCATGGGCGATGACGCGATAGCCCTTGCCCAAGAAGAACAGCATCTGCGCGTCCCAGTCGTCGGACGAGAGCGGCCAGCCATGGTGGAACATGATCGGTTGGGCATCCTTGCTGCCCCAGTCCTTGTAGAAAATGTCGACGCCATCGTCGGTGGTCACGAAGCTCATGGGGATGATCCTTTTTGCGAGAAGCGGGGGGAGGAGGCAGAGAGAAAACGGACCGGCGGCTTAGGGGAGAGAGGGGGAGAAGCCGCCGGCCCGACGCCAGACTTAGTGGCCGCCTTCGGAGGCGCCGAACATGGTCTTGGCGTATTTGATGCCCAGGCCGTAAGCGCCGCCCCACTGCTTGGCGATACCGGTGGTCGAGTCGTAGGTTTCGGTGCGCGCCCAGTCGCGCTGCAGTTCCAGCATATATTGGAGCGAGGTCATCGGCTTGGCGCCCAGTTGGATCATGCGCTGCACGGCGCGTTCATGGGCTTCTTCGCTGATGTCGCCGCAGGCGTCGGCGATGAAATAGGCGTCGAAACCCTGATCAATTGCGGAGGCGACCGGGCCGACGATGCAGACGCTGGTCCAAAGACCGGCGAACACGATGCGTTCTTTGCCGATGCGGTTCACTTCTTCGATCACGCCGGCATCTTCCCAGGTGTTCATGCTGGTGCGATCCAGCAACGGCTGGTCGGGGAAGGCATCGGTAATTTCATCGAACATCGGGCCGGAAAAGCTTTTTTCGGCAACCGTGGTCAGGATGGTCGACACGCCGAACGACTTGGCGGCGCGGCTGATGAGGGCGGCATTGTTGCGCAGCAATTCGGGCGAGATCGACTTGGTCGCAAAGCTCATCTGCGACTGGAAATCGATCAGGATGAGGGTGTGGTCGGTCGGCGAGATCAGGGACTTGCCAGGGGTCGGGGTGGCGGTGATCGTCATGGGTCGGCTCCTTGGATGAGGCAGCGTCTCGCTGCTGTGGTTGCAGTGTTAGTCCGCATGAATGATCCGAAACATTCTGATAAAATCTGTCGGATCATTCTATAAAATAGAAATGTCGGAATTGCCGGCCCCGGCGCATCGCATGCAGCATGGCAATGACGCGCCGGAACCGGGTGCCCGACGCGCGCAATTCTATCGCTGGCCTGTGGCGGCGTATTGGATGGGGCTGATGCGATTGCGATCAATCGAACGCAAAACGGGCAAGCGCCCTTGCGATCAGGTGCGGGTCAAAGGTCGATCAGGCCGCGCTTGATCGCCAGCGTCACCGCATGAGTGCGGTCGGTCGCGTCCAGCTTGGCGAAGATGGACTTCATATGACCCTTGACCGTTTCCTCGCTGATGTCGAGCCGGGCGGCGACCTGCTTGTTGCTGTTGCCCCAGGCGGCGAGCGAGAGGACGGCGATTTCGCGATCGGTCAGCGGGTCTTCCAGCACATGCAGCGCGATTGCGGTGGCGACGCTGGCGTCCAGATGCTTGCCGCCCAGATGCACGGACCGGATCGCGTCGAGCAGCTGCTTGCGCAGGCTGGCCTTGAGCAGATAGCCCCGCGCGCCCGCCCGCAGCGCCTTGATCGCGCGGCCATCGCCCGAATAAGTGGTGAGGACGATGATCCGCGCGTCCGGGTGCCGATTGCGGATCGCAGCAATCGCGTCCAGCCCTGGCATGTCGGCCATTTGCAGGTCCATCAGCACGATGTCGGGACGCAGCCGGTCATAGAGGTCGACCGCCAGCCGACCATTGTCCGCCTCCCCCACGATGCGCATATCGTCCTGCGTGGACAATACGGCGCGCACGCCTTCGCGCAGCAACGCATGATCGTCCACCACCAGCACCGATATGGGCGCCGCGGCGGGCTGCATATTGTGACTGAAGGCCGAGTCCGATTGCATCGGCGCAGCTAAGGCCGATCCCGGCGCGAAGTCCATTGTCAATCCGGCCAATGATGCAGGATATGCGCGGATGCCGGGTCGGCCCGCTTTGCATCGGCCGCGCGCAGATCAAACAACCATTGCATGCCGACAAAGCGGGCGGGATCGGGATGCGCGTCCATCGCGCGCAGGACGCCGGCCATCATCGCCCGGGCGGCCTGATCGATGCGGTCCGTCGGCCCTTCGGGCGCGGGAAAGCCAAGCAGACACGCGACCGAACAACAGTCCAGTTGCAACGCCACCCGCATGGCCACGCCCGCCAGCAGGCCCAGTTGCGCAGGGCCTATCGCCGCCCCATCGCCCATGCCGACGATCAGCAGCGACGCGCACCGGACGGGCGCCGGCGGCCGGGCCAGCACCAGCGTCTCGCCAAAGGCCCCGTCGAACAGCCCCCCGGCCCGCAGACGCGACAAGGCGCCCTGCAAGGCCCGGTCCAGCGTAGAGTTTTCCATGATCGGCGCGGCCTTCCCGACGATGCCCGGCATGCCCACGATCAGCAGGTCGGCATCGACAGTGACCGGATCAACCTGCCCCGCCCTGAAGCGCAGTCCGCGATAGACGCCCAGATCCCGCGCGTCCGTTCCTTCCATCAGCGCTTGTCCCTCCATCGGCGCATGCCAATTCGGTGCGCGCGCCCGTGCTTGTAGGAGCATAGGGACGAAGGCTGCCCGACGTCGCGGCGAGGCCGAACGGCTTTTGGACAATCCTGCGATATTCGAAGAGGCGGACAGGAAGGTCGCCACCCGCAAGGCAAAAGAAAACGGCAAGAAAAACAGCGCAACACGCTCTTTTCCTTGCCGTTCTTTTTCTTCCGCAAGGGAAGAAAAATGGTGCCCAGAAGAGGACTCGAACCTCCACGACCTTGCGATCGCCAGCACCTGAAGCTGGTGCGTCTACCAATTCCGCCATCTGGGCACGGGGTAGGAGTGCGCCTCTAACGGCGGCCTCCTATGCTGTCAACGCATTGTCCGCATTATTTTTTGGGTTTCGCAAAAAAGGGCGTTTTGGGGCAAAGGGTGACGTCTTTTGCAGGATGAGCAGCCGCATGACCAATCCCTCCCCCCTCACCTCGCCACCCCCACCCAGCTTCCTCGCCCGGCCCGATGGGTTGCGGCTGGCCTATCGCCGCAGCGACGGGATCGGGCCGACGCTGGTCTTCCTGCCGGGCTATATGTCCGACATGGAGGGCAGCAAGGCCGTGGCCCTGCATGACTGGGCATTGGCGCAAGGGCGCGCGATGCTGCGGCTCGACTATGCCGGCAATGGCGCGAGCGAGGGACGCTTTGCCGATGGCACGCTGGCCAGTTGGCGCGACGATGCGCTGCTGGCGATGGATGCGCTGACGCAAGGGCCGGTGATTCTGGTCGGATCGTCGATGGGCGGGTGGCTGGCGCTGCTGGTCGCGCTGGCCCGGCCTGATCGCGTGGTCGGCCTGGTGGGCATCGCCGCCGCGCCGGATTTTACCGAATGGGGCTTTACCGATGCGGACAAGGCGCTGCTGGCGACCGAAGGCCGGATCGAGGAGCCGACCCCCTATAGCGACGATCCCTATGTGACGACGCTGGGCTTCTGGCAGTCGGGCCAGCGATTGCGCCTGCTGACGGGGGAGATCGCGATCGACTGCCCGGTGCGGCTGCTGCATGGTCAGGCGGATGCCGACGTGCCGTGGGAGATCGCCGTGCAGACGGCGGCGCGGCTGCGTTCATCCGATGTGCAGACGCTGCTGATTAAGGACGGCGACCATCGCCTGTCGCGCGATCAGGACATCGCCCTGCTGATCCGCACCGTCGCCAGCCTGTTGGACCTTTTCTGATGCCCTTTTTCCTGCCGATCCTGCTCCAGACCCTCGATCCCGAGATCGAGGCGGTGATGAAGCGCAGCCAGCAGCGCAAGCGGGAGGAGCGCGCCGCCGCAGCAGCAGCAGCCGCAGCGCCCCCGCCGCCCGCCGCAAACGCCCCGGTGCGGGAAGATGGCCGCATCCCGGTGCCGGCCAAATTCGCCGCCCCTTTCCAGGCCTGCCTGGATCAGGCGATGGAATCGCCCGACGCCGGGGTCGCCTTCGCCCAGAAATGGCGGATCGATGGCGGCAGCTTCTATGCCCGCCATTGCATGGGGTTCGCCTATGCCCGCGCCGAACGCTGGACGCCGGCCATCGTCGCCTTCGAACAGGCGGCGGAGGAGGCCGAGCGCGGCAATGAAATGGCGCAGAGTGCGCGGCTGTGGGCGCAGGCGGGCAATGCCGCGCTGGCAGGCGGCGACGCCGCCAAGGCGCGCACCGATTTCGACGCAGCGCTGGCGCGTGGCCTGCCCGACGGCATGGAGAAGGGCGAGGTGCATCTGGACCGGGCGCGGGCGCTGGTCGCGCTGGGCGAGGTTGACGCCGCGCGCGATTCGATCGACATCGCACTGGCGCAGGCGCCCAAGGATCCGCTGGGCTGGCTGCTGTCCGCCACGCTGGCCCGGCGATCGGGCGACATGCGGCTGGCGCAGGCGCACATCGCCCGCGCGGTGCAATTGTCGCCCGACGATGCGTCGGTCGCGCTGGAGGAAGGCAATGTCGCGATCCTGACCGATCATGCCGATATTGCGCGATCCGCTTGGGAACGGGCGGTCAGGCTGTCGCCGGAATCACCGGCGGGCAAGGCGGCGGCGGACAATCTGACGCGCCTGCCAGCGGACAAGCCGGCGGGCTGACCTGCCAGCAAGACTTTGTCACGGAACCCCTGCCCCCTGCGGCCGGTTCGCTTATCTGCGGCGGGCCTGACAGGAGATAGCGACATCATGGACAGTAGAATCAAGAACGCGCTCGCCATCGGCCTGCTGGTCGTCGGCGCGGCGGCCACCAGCGCCTGTTCGCGCGGCGCGACGCGCGGCGGCCTGATCGGCGGCGCGGGCGGCGCGGTGGTTGGCAGCGCGACGGGCCTTGGCACCGCCGAGGGGGCGATCATCGGCGGCGCGGCTGGCGCGATCATCGGCGACAAGGATCGCTGCACCCGCAAGGAGCGTCGCCGCGGCCGGTGTTGAGCCGAGCGAAAGATCGACGGATTACTTCAGGTAGAAGTCGACGGTCGTGACGACGCGCACCTTTTTGTAGGGCGTGTCGCTGCCGCCGTCGCCGCCCCCTTCGCCATCGCGGGCGTCGATCGAGAAATAACCCTGGGTCGCGCTCTTGATGCCGCCCACGCCTGCGCCTGAATCCTTGGCGAATTGTTCCGCCGCCGCGCGGGCATCCTTGGTGGCGGCGGCCACCATCTGCGGCTTGACGTCGTTCAGCTTCGTGAAGCTGTAGCGCATGCCCGACCCTTCCTGAAGCGTGACCCCGCGCCGGACGAGATCGAACTGCTGCGCCACCGCCCGTTGCGCGCGGGCAATGTCGGTAGTGCGCAGCAACATCCGCTGGGTGATGGTGATGGTGTTGACGCCATTGTTGAGCCATTGGTTGACGCCCGCGCCTACAGGTTTCAGGTCATCGGCCGGGAAACCCAGACTTTTGAAATAGCCCTGCAATTCCTTCGTATTGGCGTCGATTTCGCTGCGCACGGTGGGCAGGTCGAAGCCGGTCGCCGAGTAACTGATCGACCAGGTGGCAAGATCCGCCGTCACATCCTTTTCGGCAAGGCCGCGCACCGTGACCGATCGGTCCGCCGCCTTGGCGCGCTTCAGCCCGTCGCCCAGCAAATAGCCGCCCGCCACCACGCCAAAGGCCAGCAACGCCGCGCTGCCCAGAAAAACCTTGTCCCGCCCATCCAATGCCATGCTGCTTTCCTCTTCCGTCCGGTGATGCGCGACCTTATCTTAGGGGCCTGTCTGCCATTCCAGAGATGAACCGTTGCTTTATGGCGACGAATGGAGTTTTCCTTGCCCAAATATCTGCACACCATGATCCGCGTCGCCGATGTCGACAAGACCAAGGCCTTGTTCGAACTGCTGGGCCTGAAAGAGGTCAAGCGCTTCGACAGCGAACAGGGCCGCTTCACCCTGGTCTATCTGGCCGCGCCGGGGGATGAGGATGCGCAGGTCGAGCTGACCTACAACTGGCCCGCGGAAGATGGCACGCCGGCGGAAATCTATGGCGAGGGCCGCAATTTCGGCCATATCGCCTATCAGGTCGAAAATATCTATGACACCTGCCAGACGCTGATGGACGCGGGCATCACTATCAACCGGCCGCCGCGCGACGGGCACATGGCCTTCATCCGCACCCCCGACAATATCTCGATCGAATTGTTGCAGGACGGGCGGCTGGAGCCGGCCGAACCCTGGGCTTCCATGCCGAACACGGGCCACTGGTAAACGCCATGCTGGAGGTCGTCCGCATTCCCGTTCTCAACGACAATTATGTCTGGCTGCTGCACGATGATGCGAGCGGGGAGACGGTCGCGGTCGACCCCGCCGTGGCGGAGCCGGTGCTGGCGGCGGCGGCGACGCGCGGCTGGACGATCGGCCAGATCTGGAACACCCACTGGCATGGCGACCATGTCGGCGGCAATGCGGCGATCAAGGCGGCAGCGCAGGCATGGGGCGGCTGCATCATCACCGGGCCGGCGGCGGAAGCGGAGAAGATCGGCACGCTCGACCGGACGGTGGGCGAAGGCGATACGGTGCGGATCGGCGACCATGTCGCCAGCGTGATGGCGGTGCCGGCGCATACGGCCGGGCATATCGCCTATCATCTGGCGCAGGATCAGATCGTCTTCGTCGGCGACACCTTGTTCGCCATGGGATGCGGCCGGCTGTTCGAAGGGACGGCGGCGCAGATGTTCGCCAACATGGCGCGGCTGTCCGCCCTTCCCGCCGACACGGCCGTCTATTGCGCGCATGAATATACGCTCTCCAACGGCCGCTTCGCCCTGACGATCGAACCGGACAATGATGCGCTGGCAAGCCGCGTCGCAGCAGTCGAGGCGGCCCGCGCGCGGGGCGAGGCGACGGTGCCGACCAGCATCGGCGCGGAGCGCGCGACCAACATCTTCATGCGCGCCACCACAGTCGATCAACTGGCGGCGCGGCGCGCGGCCAAGGATGCGGCCTGAGGGGTTTTGAGCAAGAGGGGGGAAAGATGAAGATCAGGATGATGGCGGGGATGATTCTGGCCATGGCCGGCGCGGCGCAGGCGCAGGCGCAGATGCCGGCGCTGACGCCGGAACAGGAAAAGCTGCTGACCCGCGAAATTGGCGACAGGGTGCTGACCGAAAAAGTCGAGTGCGTGCGGCGCTCCCCGATGCTCAAGCTGACCGTGGTGAGCGACGACCTGTTGGTCTATCGGGTCGGCAGCAAACGCTTCGTCAGCCGCACCATCGGCACCTGCAACGGCCTGATGAAAGGCGGAAAGCCGGTCATTTCGCTCGACAAGCCGCGTGTCTGCCGGGGCGATTCGATCGTGGTCGAGGATTTGGCCAGCGGCATTCGCACGGGCAGTTGCGCCATGGGCGGCTTCGCCCTCTATGAACAGCCGGCCAAGGAAAAGAAGGCGGATTAGCCTCTGCTCGGCTGACGGTTTTTGGCCTATGATGGCGTCTCTCAGGCGACCAAAGATGCGGAGATGTACAATGCGTGCGTGGATGATGGCGGCGCCCCTGATCCTGGCGGGCTGCACCGGCAGCTATGAGCCAAAGCCGCTGACCGACAAGCAGGCCGCACAACTCGACAAGGCGCTGGCCGGCAAGGTGGCGGGCGAAAAGGTCAGTTGCATCAACCGCGAGCCGCAGACCAATCTGACCGTCATCAGCAACACTGTGCTGCTCTATCGCGTCAACAAGAGGCTGGTCTACAAGAATGACCTGATCGGCAGTTGCAACGGCCTGACCGCCGGCGACACGATGATCGTGCGCAGTTTCGGGTCGCAATATTGCCGGGGCGACTTCACCACCACGGCCAATCTTCAGATCGGCATCACCACCGGATCCTGCGCGCTGGGCGATTTCACCCCCTATCGCACGCCGCCGGCGGCGAAATAGGCAACCCTGCAAGCCTGATACATGGATTAGCCGCGCCGGCCTTCGCCCCGGCACGGCTCCATGGCCTTTACGTGACATGACGCAACGCCCCTGAATCAGGTTCGGGGGGCGATCAAAGGCGCTGAAGGCGGTCCACACCGCCACCCATCCCGCAAAGCCGATCCGCTCCCGGCTCGCCGCGCGCGCCGCCACGGACGAGGCCGATGCCGCCGCCGCCCTGCTCGCAGCCCTCGACGCCGAAGAGGAGGCCGAGGACGACCTCACCGCCGCCAGATAGCGCCGATCCGTTGCAACCCGTTGCACATAGCTTGAAGGCTATGGACATGATATAGCTTTGAGGGTATATAACGACATGGCCTGGACGGTTCTCTACCATGATGCGTTCCTCCCCGAACTGGAGGCGTTGCCGGAAGCCGTGCAGGATGGCTTGCTGACGATGGCCGAGCTTCTGGTCCTGAGCGGCCCGACGCTGGGGCGTCCCCATGCCGACACGCTGGCGGGATCGAAGCACGCCAATATGAAGGAGCTGCGGTTCACGGCGGATGATGGGGTGTGGCGCGTGGCGTTCGCGTTCGATCCTAAGCGCCGTGCGATCATCCTGATCGCGGGCGACAAGAGCGGGGTGGCGCAGCAGCGGTTCTACAAAAGCCTGATCGCCAAGGCCGATGCCCGGTTCGCCGAGCATCTCGACACGTTGAAAGGATAAGCGATATGCCGGTCACGCATGAAGAGATGATGGCGCGCCTTCCCAAGGACCGCCAGGAGCGCATCAAGGCCCGTGCCGCCGAGTTGCACCGCGAGGTCGAGGGACTGAAAGCCCTGCGCAAGCTGGCCGAGCGCAGCCAGGAGCAGATCGCCCAGAGCCTTGGGATCAAGCAGCCCTCGGTGGTCAAGATCGAGCGGCAGACGGACCTCTACCTCTCCACCCTGCGCCGGTTCGTCGAAGCTGCTGGCGGGACGCTCGAACTGCGCGTGGAACTGCCGGGCACCGGCGCGTTCACGCTTACCGGCGTGGGCGAGATCGACGCGGCTCAGCGCTCGGCGGCTTGAGCGCGCCAGACGCTGCATCGGCTACCGGGGCTCTGTCGCAAATTTTGGATCAGGTCGCGGCTGGCTCTTTGAGTCGTGAATTATGCCGCGAGGCGGTCAAACTGATCGGCGAGGGACAGATTTCGGGCGTCGCTGCCGTTCAATTGGCCCTTGCGGATCATGTGGACCAGTTCGATACCGCCGAGGATTATGGTAGCCGCATGTTCGGACTTGAAGCCGAGCATCGGGCGAAGCCGGCGCTTGATGCGGCGATGGTCTTGCTCGATGCGGTTGTTCATGTAACGGCTCTGCCGAACCTTGAGCGGCAAGCTGTTCGATCTGGCGCGCAAGCGGGCTTCGGCATAGCAGCGCTGGTCGGCTTCCAGATTGGTCGGACTGCCGTCGATAGTTACCTGTACGGGCAAGCCATGACGGATGTAGGCCCGCCGGAAGAAGCGCGTCGCGTCCTTGAGATTGCGCGTGGCCGAAAACAGAAAATCGACCGTGGCGCCACTCTTGTCGATGGCCCGGTAGAGATACGTCCACACCCCCCGGACATTGATGTAGGTCTCATCGACATGCCATTCACCCATCACCGGCCGCTTGCGGACATTGAAGGCGTTAAGCAACTGCGGCGTGTAGCGCAGCACCCAGCGATGGATTGTCGAATGGTCAACCGAAATGCCCCGCTCGGCGATCATTTCCTCAAGATCTCGAAGGCTCAGCCCGTACGCCAAGTACCAGCGCACACACAGCAGGATCAACGCGCCTTCGAAATGACGTCCCTTGAACACCCGATTCCTCCGCAAATCCATCACCTTGGCGCAACCCAATACGCCAGGCCCAAAATTTGCGACAGAGCCGTCTGCAAAAGCTGAAAGTTTGATTATTCCGACTACGCCAGGATACGCTCAATCCTGCTTCCGTGGTGCTTCCGCGACAAAAACAGCACCGCGAGCACCCCCGAAGGCAAAGTCTAAGCTATTGTATTTTAGGAAGAAATGGTGCTGCCGGGGAGGATTGAACTCCCGACCTCAGCCTTACCAAGGATGCGCTCTACCACTGAGCTACGGCAGCACTCTGTTTCTTCGCCGAGGCGCGTCTGCGCTTCGGAGGTCGCGCCTATGGCCGCCTGCGCCGCCCATGTCAAGGCGGGTTGCGGCCGATGATGCATTTTGCTTATGCGCGGTCCATGGCTGAAACGAACGACGAGAAGAAGGCGCGGCTGGCGCAGGCGCTGCGGGACAATTTGCGGCGCCGCAAGGCGCAGAGCCGGGAATCGGCGCAGGAGGGAACGGCGTCGCCCCCTCCTGTCGATAGCCAGCAAGGCTGAGCCTTATAGCGGCGCGCAAGCGGCCTGGAGCCAGGCCAGCGCATCGCCTTCCAGTTGCGGGCCGACAAGGTCCAGCACGGCGGCATGATAGGCGTCGAGCCAGATGCGTTCGCCCTGGCTCAATATGTCGGTGGCGATGAGCGCCCGGTCGATCGGCGCGAAGGTCAGCGTCTCGAAGCCCAGCATCGGCTTTTCCGCGCCGGGGATGGCGCGTTCGCCCACCAGCACCAGATTTTCGATGCGGATGCCATATTCGCCGGTCTTGTAATAGCCCGGCTCGTTGGAGAGGATCATGCCGGCAACGAGCGGCTCATCGCCGCCGCCGAAGGTCGCGATGCGCTGCGGCCCTTCATGCACCGACAGGAAGCTGCCGACGCCATGGCCGGTGCCATGGGCATAATCCAGTCCTTCGGCCCAGAGATATTGGCGGGCAAGCGCATCGAGCTGGCCGCCGCGCGTACCCTTCGGGAAGATCGCGCGGGCGAGCGCGATATGCCCTTTAAGGACCAGCGTGAAGCGACGGCGCATTTCATCGGTCGGCGTGCCGATGGCGATGGTGCGGGTGACGTCGGTGGTGCCGTCACGATACTGGCCGCCCGAATCGACCAGATAGAGGCTACCCGTCTCGATCGGGCGGTTGGTCTTTTCCTCGGCCCGGTAATGGACGACCGCGCCGTTCGGCCCTGCGCCGCTGATCGTGTCGAAGGACAGGTCTTCCAGCAGGCCGGTATCCTTGCGGAACGCCTC
The DNA here is from genome assembly GCF_042647625.1 of Sphingobium rhizovicinum. NCBI lineage: Bacteria > Pseudomonadati > Pseudomonadota > Alphaproteobacteria > Sphingomonadales > Sphingobiaceae > Sphingobium > Sphingobium rhizovicinum. Next base: position 3,331,281 of record NZ_JBHRVU010000004.1, read on the forward strand.
CAGCCGGTCGGAGGCGGACAGTTCGGTGAGGCCGCCCTTCGGCGCTTCGACGGCGAGCCAGTGCAAGAAACGGCTGAGCGCCGCGCCGTCGCGCGCCTGCGCCGCCTTGTGACCGGCGATTTCAGTGGCGTTCTTGATCGCCTTGGGCAGGACGGCGGGATCGCGCAGCGACAGGATCGTCGCGCCGCCCTCGTCCAGCCCGTTGAAGATCGCGGCGACCGCGCGTTCGGGGTCGGCCACCACGGTCTTGCCGGCGAAATCCTCCAGCGCGGCGGCGAAGTTCACAGCGTCATGCACACGCACGGCGTTGCCCAGATGCTGGGCGACGGCTTCGTCCATCTTTTCGGGCGCGACATAGAGGTCGGCGGTCGCGTCGGCATGCACGATGGCATAGGCGAGCGCGACCGGGGTGCGCTCCACATCCTTGCCACGGATGTTGAAGGTCCAGGCGATCGAATCGAGGGCGGAGAGGACCACCGCATCCGCTTTTTTGCCGGTCAGCCAGTCTGCCATGGCCGCGCGCTTCTCTGCGGCCGACTGGCCGGCAAAGGCATCGCCATGCACGACCAGCTTGGCATCGCTGCGGGCGGGACGATCGGGCCAGATGGCGTCGACGGGGTTAGTGTCGACCGCGACCAGCGTTGCGCCCTTTTCCGCCAGAGCATCGGTCGCCTGTTTCACCCAGGCGCGGGTGTGGAGCCAGGGGTCATAGCCAATGCGCGCGCCCTGCCCGGCATGATCCTTCAGCCAGGCCGCAATCGAAGTCTGCGGCACGCTTTCATATTGCCAGTGCGCGCCATCCACCTGTTCGCGCACCTGAAGCGTATAGCGGCCATCAACGAAGATCGCGGCCTCCTCCGGCAGGACCACGGCGCTGCCGGCCGATCCCTGAAATCCAGTCAGCCAGGCAAGGCGCTGGGCATAGGCGCCGACATATTCGCTCATATGCTCATCGGTCAGGGGGACCACGAAACCGTCGAGCGTCTGGCGCACCAACTGAGCACGCAGGGCCTTCAGGCGATCTTCATAACTGGACATCGAACTTTCCCTGGATCATTTGGCCTTGGATCATTCCGGCCTCTTGCGCCGGCGACAATGTCGACAACATAGAGGGGCCGGCGCGCTTATTCCAGCGCAGCCCCTGTCTGGACCATGGATAGTTAATGACCGATCAAATGCAGCCGCCCGTCGCCCAACGTCGTCCCCACAGCTTCACGCATCACGGGATCATGGTGGACGATCCCTATGCATGGCTGCGCGATCCGGGCTATCCCGACGTCAAGGACAAGGATGTGCTGGCCTATCTGGAGGCCGAGAATGGCTGGTTCGAGGGTGCGATGGCCCCGCACAAGCCTCTGCTCGACACGCTGTTTCAGGAGATGAAGGGGCGCATCAAGGAAGATGACCAGTCGGTTCCGCAGAAGGATGGCGACTATATCTACTGGCGCGCCTTCGAAACCGGCGCGCAATATCGCAAATGGTATCGCAAGCCCGTGGCGGGCGGTGACGATCAGCTGATTCTGGACGAACCGGCGCTGGCGGAGGGGCATGACTATTTTCGGCTGGGCGCCATGTCGGTCAGCCCGGACGGCCGCTATCTGGCCTATGCCATCGACACCAACGGGTCGGAACGGTTCGAAGCGCGGATCAAGGATCTGTTGAGCGGTGAAATCCTGCCGGAAGTCATCCCCGATACGCTGTCGTCGCTGGTGTGGACCAGCGATTCAAAGGGGCTGCTCTATGGCATCGCCAACGAGAATTGGCGGACCGACAATGCGCGGCTGCACTGGCTGGGCCAGAGTATCGAGAGCGACGTCGAACTGTTCCATGAGGATGACGAGGGGTTCCGCGTCTCCATCGGCCTTACGTCATCGGAAAAATGGATCGTCATCGCGACCGGCGATCATGTCACCAGCGAAGCCTGGCTGGTGCCCGCCGACAACCCCACGGCTGCGCCCTTGCTGGTCGCGGCGCGCAAGCCCGGCCGCGAATATGATGTCGATGAGCATGAGGGCACGCTCTACATCAAGACCAACGACACCCATCCCAATTTCCGGCTGGTGAAGGCGACGCTGGACGCGCCCGACCGTTGGGAGGAAGTGATCGGCGCGGACGCGCATTTCTACCTGACCGATTTCACCCTGTTCAAGACCTTCTACGTCACCGAAGGGCGGCAGGACGGCCTCGACCAGATCGAGTTGCGCGATTACGCCACGCACAGCGCCAAGCGCATTGCCTTCCCCGAAGCCAGTTACTCGGCGTCGCTGGACGACAATCCCGAATATGACGTGACGAAGCTGCGCATCGGCTATGAATCCATGGTCACGCCCGACACCATCTATGACTATCATCTGGAAACGGGTGCGCTGGAGGTGCTGAAGGTCCAGGAAATCCCGTCGGGCTATGACACGGCGGGCTATGCGGCTGATCGGCTGATGATCGCGGCGCGTGACGGCACTGAAATCCCCGTGTCGATCGTCTATCCCAAGGATTTCCCGCGTGACGGCAGCGCGCCGCTGCACCTCTATGGCTATGGCGCCTATGGACTGGCGATGGAGCCGGGCTTTTCGACCAGCCGCCTGTCGCTGCTCGATCGCGGCTTCGCCTTCGCCATCGCCCATATTCGCGGCGGCGATGACCTGGGCCAGCAATGGTATCTGGACGGCAAGCTGGACAAGCGCACCAATACTTTCACCGATTTCGTCGATGTGGCGAAGGGGCTGATCGATCTTGGCTATTCGTCCAAGGGGCGGATCAGCATTTCGGGCGGATCGGCCGGCGGCGAACTGATGGGCGCGGTGATCAACTCCGATCCCGACCTGTGGGGCGCGGTGGTGGCGCATGTGCCGTTCGTCGACGTGCTCAACACCATGCTGGACGAAACGCTGCCGCTGACGCCGGGCGAATGGCCAGAATGGGGCAATCCGATCGAGGATGAGGCTGCGTTCCGCACGATCCAGAGCTATGATCCCTACACCCATGTCAGCGCGCAGGATTATCCGCCGCTGATGGTGACGGCGGGGCTCAACGATCCGCGCGTCACCTATTGGGAGCCGGCAAAGTGGGTGGCGAAACTGCGCGCGACCAAGACCGACAACAATATCCTGCTGCTCAAGACCAATATGGGCGCGGGCCATGGCGGCAAGTCGGGTCGCTTTGAAAGCCTGCACGAGACGGCGGAGGAGTTCGCCTTCATACTCTGGCAGTTGAAGGTGGAAGGCTGATGGCGTCGAGCTTCACCAAGCAGTTCACCGCGCAGGCCCAGCATATCGATGTGCTGGGCCATGTGAACAATGCGGTGTGGGTGCAATGGATGGAGCAATTGTCGGTCGAGCACTGGATGACCGATGCCGATCCCGCCCATGTCGACGCCTATATCTGGGTCGTGACCCGGCATGAGGTCGATTATCGCGGCAATGTGGTGGAAGGCGATGTCGTCAGCGGTCGCACATGGATTCCCGAAGGTCCACGCGGCGCGCGGTTCGACCGCTTCATCGAATTTACCGGACCGGACGGCAAGGTGAAAGTCGCCGCAAAATCGACCTGGGCCATGATCGACAAGGAAAGCGGCCGGTTGATGCGGGTTCCGGCAGAGGTCGCAGCCCCTTTCCTGAACGCCAGATAAAGGAACCGCCAGACAAAGATGCCCGTTTCTACCGCCATCATCAACAAGGATGGAGAGAAACATGAAGAACATCTTTGGAAATGCCATTGGCGGCGTGCTCGCCGCTTCGGCTCTTGCCCTGACCGCCGGCCCGGCATTTGCCGGCGACGAAGAACGCGCCCTTGCCGCGATCGCGCAGGCACAGGGCAAGATCAATGCCGCCCAGCGCCTGCCGGCGAACGGCGCAACGCCCGAACTGCTGGCCAAGGCGCAGGCTTCGCTGCGACTGGCGCAGGAAAGCTACAAGAGCGGCAAGGAGCAGGCCGCGATCAAATCCGCCGTCGAGGCGCAGCAATTTGCCGACACGATGATCGGCGAAAATCAGCAGCAAGCCAATGCCGACGCCCAGATGCAGGCGCAGGCGACGGTGGATGCGCAGGCTGAGGCGAACGCCGCCAACGCGCGCGCCGACGCCGCCGAACAGGCCGCCACATCCGCCGCGATGGACGCGCAGGCCGCCCGCAATGCCGCCGCTGCGGCCGCCGCGCGCCCGGCTACGACAACCGTGACGACCGAAACGGTGAAGACCGCCAGCGCCGCGCGCAGCAGCGCGCCCAAGCGCAAGATCGTCCGCAAGACCACGACCAGCGCGCCGCGCACGGCCTCTGCGGAACAGACGACCACCACGGTCACGACCTCGCAGAATTGACGAAGCCTGGGGCGGGCCGGATGATGGCCCACCCCCCCCTTTCAATGCCTGTTTTCAGTCCCGCTGCTGGCGCGAATATTAAGATTTCGCGGCTAGGGCGGGACGATGCGGTTCCGGTCGGTCCATTATCTGCGCGGCGTGGCGGCCATGATGGTGGCGCTCTATCATCTGTGCAGTACGGGAACGGCGCCTGTCCCCGCCTATGTCGCGACCGGATGGCTGGTCGGCGGGGTCGATATTTTCTTCCTCATTTCCGGCTTTGTCATGGTCGAGGCGACCCGCGGCAAGATTGTGCGCCCCGGCGCCTTTCTGGCGGCGCGAATACGGCGGGTTGCGCCTGCCTATTGGCTGTTCAGCGCGCTGTTGCTGGGCAGCATGCCGGGCCAGACGCTCTACAAGCTGGCGTCCTTCCTGTTCATTCCCCTGCCGCGCGCCGATGGCGTGTCGCATCCGCTGCTGCGGCCGGGCTGGACGCTGAATTATGAAATGGGCTTCTACCTGCTGTTCGCCCTGTCGCTGTTCCTGCCGGTCCGCTGGCGCTTTCCGGCACTGGCGCTGATCCTGACGCTGCTGGGCGTCAGCCATTATGCCGCGCCGCTGCCGGGCCTGCTTTCCTATTATTCGTCGCCCTTCGTCTGGGAGTTCCTGATCGGCATGGGCATTGCCCGCCTTGCACCGCGCGGCCATCCGCTGATGATCCCGGCGGGTCTGCTGTGGATGGCGGCCAGCCATGGATGGATCGCCGATCCCTTTTTCAGCCTGGCCCCCGGCGCGGCGTTGATCGTGATTGGCGCCCTGTCGCTGGAAGGGCGACTGCCCGACATTGCAGTGCTGCGCCGGTTGGGGGACGCATCCTATATGCTCTATCTCAGCCACATGTTCGTTTTTGGCCTGCTGGCGATGCTGCCGCTGCCCATGATGTTCTTGCCGGTCGCTGCCATGATTGCCGCGCCGCTGGTCGCCATATGGCTGCACCGGAGCATCGAACGTCCGTTGATGGGCATGGTCCGGTCCTTGCCCGGCCGGGGGCAGAGAGATGAGTCGGGGCGTGATTCCAAATCCATGCCCCTGCCAACCCACTGACGCCTTCAGATGGGCCGACCGACCACTTCGAATATATCCTCTATGCCGGGTTCGGCGGGCATATCCTCCCGCTCCTGCGCCTGACGCGCCCACATGATGGCGTACAGGCCATCGGCGCGGACCAGATCGGCGTGGCGGCCGCGTTCGACGATCACGCCCTTGTCCAGCACGATGATCTCGTCGGCGTCGACCACGGTCGACAGGCGATGCGCGACCACCAGGGTCGTGCGTTTGCGGCTGATGTCGCGCAGCACGGTCTGGATTTCGGTTTCGGTGCGGCTGTCGAGCGCGCTGGTCGCTTCGTCCAGCACCAGCACCGGCGGGGCTTTGAGCAAGGTGCGGGCGATGGCCACGCGCTGCTTTTCCCCGCCCGATAGCTTGAGGCCGCGTTCGCCGACGCGGGTGTCATAGCCCTTGGGCAGGCCCATGATGAAGTCGTGGATCGACGCCGCCTTTGCCGCCGCCTCTATCTCGGTCTGGGTCGCGCCTTCGCGGCCATAGCCGATATTATAGCCGACCGTGTCGTTGAAAAGGACCATGTCCTGCGGCACGATGCCGATCGCGGCGCGCAGCGATGCTTGCGTCACGGCGGATATGTCCTGCCCGTCGATCGTCACCTGACCGCCCTTTATGTCGTAGAAGCGGAAGAGGATGCGGGCGATGGTGGATTTGCCCGCGCCCGAAGGCCCGACGATGGCGAGCGTCTTGCCGGCCGGCACGGTGAAGCTGACGCCATGCAGGATTTCGCGTTCGGGATCATAGCCGAAGCGCACCGCGTCGAAACGGACTTCGCCGCCCGCGACATGCAGCGCCGGCGCATCGGGCGCGTCGGCGACCTCGGTCCGCGTGTCGATCAGCTTGTACATCGCCTCCATGTCGATGAGGCCCTGACGAATGGTGCGATAGACCATGCCGAGCAGGTCGAGCGGGCGGAAAAGCTGGGACAGAAGGGTGTTGACCAGCACCACGTCGCCGGTGGTGAACTGGCCATGGCTCCAGCCCCAGACGCTGTAGGCCATGGCCCCGGCCATCATCAGATTGGTGATGAGCGACTGGCCGATATTGAGCCAGGCGAGGCTGTTTTCGGACTTTACCGCGGCGCGGGCATAATCGCGCATGGCCGCGCCATAGCGTTTCGCTTCGCGATCCTCCGCGCCGAAATATTTGACCGTTTCGAAATTCAGCAGGCTGTCGACGGCATGGGCGACGGCGCTGGTGTCCATGTCCACCATGTCGCGGCGCAGCTGGTTGCGCCATTCGGTGACGGTGCGGGTGAACCAGATATAGGCGCTGACCATCACCACCGTCGCGGCGACCAGGCCGGGGCCGAACTTCACCAGGAAGATGGCGCAGACCGCCACCAGTTCGAGGATCGTCGGCGCGATGTTGAAGAGGAGGAAATAGAGCATGTTGTCGATGCTCTTGGTGCCGCGCTCGACAATCTTGGTGACGGCCCCGGTGCGCCGGTCGAGGTGGAAGCGCAGCGACAGGCGGTGGAGATGGACGAAGACATCGTCGGCCAGCCGCCGGCTGGCTTCCTGCCCCACCTTTTCGAAGACGGCGTTGCGCAGATTGTCGAAGAAGACGCTGCCGAAGCGCGCGCCGGCATAAGCGACGACCAGCGCCATGGCGAGGCCGGCGGCCGGCTCCATCCCCGGGGCCATCCGGTCCACCGCCGCCTTGTAGGCGAAGGGCATGGCGAGGCTGACCGCCTTGGCCAGCAACACGAAGGCCATGGCGAGCACGACGCGGCGGCGCAGCGCGGGCGCATCGGCAGGCCAGAGATAGGGCAGGAAGCGCCGCAATGTCGCCCAGATGGGCGGCGTGGGGGCAGAGGTGGCGGTATCGGGCGGCATTGGCGTCTATCTAGGCGCTGTGGCGCGATTATCCAATGCCGGGCGGTTGCGGAGCCGGCGGGTGTGCTGCGCTTTCGCTTAACTTCGCATATTTCCCGCCGAACTAGACATAATGTTGCGCGCGGCTGATCCTATCTTATGCCGGGCTGGCTTTTCGCAGGATAGGATCGATGTTCAATGTAGGACAGGCGATCATTCGCCGACCTGCGGGCAGGGCGCGGCGCGGGCCTCCTCCTTGCCGGCGCTGAACCAGCGCGCCTTGTCAGCATCAGCCTCGTCATCGAAATAGCAGATTTCCGCCGCGCCGCTCCTGGGATCGACCAGCGTCACCCATTGATGCGAGCCGCAATTATGCGCCTCGCATGCCCAGGAGGCGACGCGGCCATCGACCATGGCGATCGGGGTCGAGGGGCCGTCGCCTTCCAGCACCCATTTGCGCACATCCTTGTCGCCGACCGCCGCCGTCACCGCCGCGATCACGGCGGGATCGTCATGCCAGCTGCCCCCGCCGACCTTATCGAACGGATAATGGCCGACATAGCGGGCGAAATCGGTCTCGGGGACCGGGGCGGCCGCGTTGGCGGGCGCGGCGGCATTGGCGGTTTCGTTGGTCGCATTCGGGGCGGCTGCATTGTCCGCCTTCTCCCCGCCGGTGCAGGCGGCCAGCGCAAGCGGCGCGAGCAGCATCAGGGCGGAAGGGAGCAGACGGGTCATGGGCGATCCTTGGGGCGGAGGGGATGGTGATCGCCGCCATGGTGCGGCCTCGCGCGCGGCGAGGCAAGAGCCCACGGCGGAAAAGCCGGCGCGGATCGTCTGACAGGGGGATTTCCCCTTATCCCGAAAGGCTTTGCCCCCAATGCGCCTGATGATGCCCGCCGCCCTGCTCCTCTCGCTCGCCCTCCCTGCCGTTGCGCAGGCGCAGGGTGCCGCAAAAGCCGCGGACGGGCCGTTGAAGGTGGAAAATTACTACCGGATCCAATGGGGCGGCATGGGCGAATTTCTGCGCGTCTATCACAAGCAGCATGAGGCGCTGCTGCGCGAGATGATGCGGCAAGGCTATATCAGCGATGTCGTGATGGAAATGCCCTTCACCCATATGGGCGGCAGCACCCGATGGGATGTGCGCACCACCATCACCTATAAACATGGCGCGGACGGGGTGGGCGCTGGCGAAGCCTATAAGGCGGCGATGGCGGCGGCCAAGGCGCGGATGTTCCCAGACAAGGCGGCGTTCGACGCCGAGGAAGCCAGGCGCATGGCGGTGACGCAGGATCATTGGGACGTCGTGCTGGAACCCGCGCCCTGACCGGGCGTCTGAAGAGTCTATATCGAATTGCCCCCTTTCCCTTTGCTGCAACGCGCGGCATGGTGGGGCAGTCGCGGCGCATCGCAGGAGGCAAGGCAGGCGCATGTTGGGATCTTTGTGGAATCGGATTTTCGGGTCGAAGTCTGAGAGCAAGGAACAGGAAGCGCCTTCCCCATGTACAGCGCCGGCCCCTGCCCCCGATACCCGCTATGATCCCGTCGCCGCGCTGCGCGATCTGGTGCGGCGCGACGTGGCAGGCGGCTTTTATGACGACGACGCCATCCTGACCAACGCCAATGAGGTGTTCGAGGAGGAACTGCCCCGGCCGATGTTGCGGGTGGAGGCGTCCGCCGCGTTGCGCGCCGCGCTGGCCGAGCATCGCGCCGCCGAGCGGGACTGGGACGAGATTACCGATTGCGACCGGCTGGACGCCGCCTTCGCCGCGCTGGAGGAAGGCGGCATCATCGCCCGGCAGAATTTCACCTGTTGCGGCACATGCGGCGCATCGGAAATCTGGGACGAGGTGGAGGAGGCGCAGAAGGAAGGCGTCGCCACGCAGGGCTACGCCTTTTTCCACATGCAGGACACCGAATCGGCGATCGAGGGCCATGGGCTGTACCTGAATTATGGCGCGTGCGAGGAAGGCGAAGCCGCCGCCATCGCCGTGGGCCATCGCATCGTCGCCGCGCTGGAGGCGCAGGGGCTGGGCACGGAATGGGACGGCAGCTGGGGCCAGCGGATCAGCGTGGCGATGGTGTGGAAGAAGCGGCGCGGACTGGTGACAATCGCGGGGTGAGCGGGGTCAGAGTTGGGTGCGATTCTGGCGGAACCAGTCGGTCAGTTCTTCTTCGCTGAGGTCGCCGGCGGCCAGTTCCTGGAAAGCGACGACAAGTTCGGCGTCGGTCGCCATCAGATTATAGCCGTTGAGCAGCAGGAAGGTTTCGCTGACCACCGCCGCGATCCGCTTGTTGCCGTCGACAAAGGGATGGTTGCGCGCAAGGCCGTAAGCATAGGCGGCGGCCAGTGCGGCGGCATCCGGCGCGCCATAGTGCGCCAATTGTTGTGGGCGCGCCATCGCGCTTTCGAACAGGCCGCGATCACGCAGGGCATCACCCCCGCCGCCATGTTCGGCAATCTGTTCAGCGTGCGCCGCCTCCGCCACGGCTAACGTGACCCAGACCCATTCTGGCTGCGCCATCTTATTTGGCCAGTTCGCGTAGCGCCCGTTTGCGCCGCGCCATCACCTCCCGCGCGGCGGCCATTTGGGCGTCGAAGTCCGGTTCGGCGGCCGAGAGTTCGATCCCGCGCGGGGTGAGAACTACCGAGAGGCTATCGCCGGCTGCGGCCTGAAGATGCGCCAGCAATTCCTTGGGCAGGATTACTCCGGCGCTGTTGCCGATCTTCGTGATTTTGAGGGGCGTGTTCATACGGGCGTTATAACATGCCGTTGGATTGCCGGCAATTGAGCCACATGGAAAATGGGCTCCGTTGACGTTGGACATTCTTTTGTCCATATTCAAGCCATGCGATCCGTCAGCTATTCCGAAGCGCGCGAGAATCTGAAAGCGATGATCGACAAGGTTGTCGCCGATCGAACGCCGCTCGCCATCACGCGCCAGCGCGGTGAAGGTGCGGTGCTGGTATCCGAGAGCGAATGGGCGTCGATCGAAGAGACGCTATATTTGCTGCGATCGCCCCGTAATGCCGAACGGTTACTGGAAGCCGTGCGTGGATTTGAGGCCGGCGAGGCGAAGGGCCTCGATTTTCCATGAATGTAGCGTTCTGGCCGACGGCGTGGGAAGACTATCGTTACTGGCAGGAACATGATCCCAAGATGCTCGACAAGCTGAATGGCTTGATAGAGGAATGTCGTCGCCATCCGTTCAAAGGCACCGGCAAGCCCGAACCGTTGGGCGGCAACTTGTCAGGCTGGTGGTCACGCCGGATCAATCATGAGCATCGGCTGGTGTATCGGGTAGCAGGAAGCGGCAAGGATCAGACGCTGCAGGTGGCGCAGTGTCGGTATCATTATTGAGACGTGCCCCTCCCTATGCATTTCTATCCTTGCACATTCAAAGCCGGAGATCAGTCAGTGGAGGAAAAGTTTCTGGCAATCGAGCGAACTCGAAAGGCAGGTCCAGATGCTCCATATTCCCAGCTGTTTGATCGAGTAATCCATTTTCATCACAGAAAAGGGCTACCAGCTTGAGGTAACGCCTTAGGAGCATGATCGGTGGAGATGTCTGTCGACTTTCGAACCAAGCAAGCAAGTCACGCTTCCCCTTGCTGCTATTGCAACTGCGACAGGCCCGAACGAGATTATGCTGCGCATGCGAACCGCCCATTGCGCGGGGAATGAGGTGGTCCACTGACAATGATTCGTCCGATCCACAATAGACGCATGTCGGTGCATCCATAAGTTGCAAACGCTCATCATCGAATAGACTGCCGATTTGCATGACGCCATCGCGCAGCCCGGAAAACAACCGGGCGCGAATCATCCAGTCTGTCGTTCCGCGTTTGGTTCGTCCTGCCGCCAATGCCGAATGCACACTGGCAAGGTTGGCGTAACTCCACGCGATCCTATCACCAATCGTGTGGAGTTCCGGCCGACTCATACACTTTCCTCAATCATGCTCCCTGCCGCCAGCGCCCATATAAAGTTCGCTGCCGGTTTGTTTGAAGAGCCTGCTCATTTCTTCCATGCCTTTCAAGGCGGCTGCCTTGCTGGCCTGCGCCACTTCCGCGCCGGTCAGGCCGGCTTCCAGGAAGCCGTCGGCGGGCTGGTTCTTCTTCGCGGCGAAGTCGCGCACCTCTTGGGTGATCTTCATCGAGCAGAATTTGGGGCCGCACATGGAGCAGAAATGGGCGCTCTTGGCGCCTTCGGCCGGCAGGGTCTGGTCATGATACAGTTCCGCCGTGTCAGGATCGAGCGACAGGTTGAACTGGTCGCGCCAGCGAAATTCGAAGCGGGCGCGTGACAACGCATCGTCGCGGAGCTGCGCGGCCGGGTGGCCCTTGGCAAGGTCGGCGGCATGGGCGGCGAGCTTGTAGGTGACGACGCCGACCTTCACATCGTCGCGGTCGGGCAGGCCCAGATGCTCCTTGGGCGTGACGTAGCAGAGCATCGCCGTGCCATACCAGCCGATCTGGGCCGCGCCGATGCCGCTGGTGATATGGTCATAGCCCGGCGCAATGTCGGTGGTGAGTGGCCCGAGCGTATAGAAAGGCGCTTCGCCGCAGACTTGCAGCTGCTTTTCCATATTCTCCTTGATCTTGTGCATGGGCACATGGCCCGGCCCCTCGATCATCACCTGCACATCCTGTTTCCAGGCGCGGTGGGTGAGTTCGCCCAGCGTGTAGAGTTCGCTGAACTGGGCTTCGTCATTGGCGTCGGCGATGGAGCCGGGACGCAGGCCGTCGCCGAGGCTGTAGGCGATGTCATAGGCCTTCATGATCTCCGTGATCTCGTCGAAATGCTCGTAGAGGAAGCTCTCCTTGTGGTGCGCGAGGCACCATTTCGCCATGATCGATCCGCCGCGCGAGACGATGCCGGTGACGCGTTTTGCCGCCATCGGGATATAGGCGAGGCGCACGCCGGCATGGATGGTGAAATAGTCGACGCCCTGTTCGGCCTGTTCGATGAGGGTATCGCGGAAAATATCCCAGGTCAGGTCTTCGGCGATGCCGCCAACCTTTTCGAGCGCCTGATAGATGGGGACGGTGCCGATCGGCACGGGCGCGTTGCGCAGGATCCATTCGCGGGTGTCGTGAATGTTGCGGCCGGTGGACAGGTCCATCACCGTGTCCGCGCCCCAGCGGATCGACCAGACCAGCTTGTCGACTTCGGAGGCGACGTCGGAGGCGACGGCCGAATTGCCGATATTGGCGTTGATCTTCACCAGGAAATTGCGGCCGATCGCCATCGGCTCGGATTCGGGATGGTTGATGTTCGACGGGATGATGGCGCGGCCGCGGGCCACTTCGTCACGGACGAATTCGGGCGTCACATAGTCGGGGATGGAGGCGCCGAAGCTTTCGCCGTCGCGGACATATTCGGCGAGGCGGGCGCGGCCCAGATTCTCGCGTTCCGCCACATATTCCATTTCCGGGGTGATGATGCCGCGGCGGGCATAGTGCATCTGGGAGACGTTCATGCCCGGCTTGGCGCGCAGGGGACGTTTCACCACGTTCGGGAAGGGCTGCACGCCGCCTGACCGATCTGGACCCTTCAGGCCATTATCTTCCGGCTTGATCGCGCGCGCGTCATAGTCCTCCACATCGCCGCGTTCGCGTATCCAGTCGCGACGCAGCTGCTGGAGGCCGGCCATGATGTCGATATGGGCGTCCGGGTCGGTATAAGGACCAGAGGTGTCATAGACGCGCACGGGCGGCTCGCCGCTGCCCGGTTCCAGATGGATTTCGCGCATGGCGACGCGGCGGGGGCCGACATGGATTTTCTTCGATCCACGAATAGGTCCAGTCGTAACGCGCATTTCAGTACGGGCGGGAACGTCTGCCATCTCTTCTCTCTCCTTCAGGCGGAAAGAGAGTGCGGATGGTGTCACGGAACATGTGTCACGACGCGCGTCCCTCCCTCCGCCGGTGTCAACCGGATCAGGTTCAACGGGTCGTGGCCACATAGCCACCTCTCAACCATCTGCGGACGGTCCCCCGGGGTGCGTCCTGCTTAACCGATGCGGCGACAAAGGAAAAGCCCCGACCCGAAACCCGACCTGCCGGGGTTGCGGCGGGGATGGGCGCGCCCTAGCTTTGCCCATGATGATGCAGGGGATCGATCCATCGACCAGAGCCGGGCGCAAGGCGTTGCGGCATGAGATGCGGATGGTGGCGGTGCGGCCGCGCCGTTGGGGATTATGGCTGCTGGCGATCGGCGCGCTGTTGCTGATCGCGCCATCGGCCTTTGGCCTGCATAGCCTGATGGGATGGTCGCCGGTGTGGCTGGGGCTGATCGCCTGCCTTGCCGCCCTGCCCCTGCTGGTCGCCGGGGCGGTGCTGCGGCGGCGTTACCGAAAGGGGCGAATGATGGAATGGGGGATCGGACGGACATGAAGAAAAGGATGATGAGCTTGGTTTCCGCTGCCCTGTTGACCGGCGCCGGTGCGCCGCCCTCCCCCGCCGCTGCACCCGCCGACGATCCGTTCGTCTGGCTGGAAGACTGGACCGGCCCGCGCGCGATGCAATGGGTGGAAGCGGAGAATAAGGCGACGGTCGACGCCTTTCAGAAAGACCCGCGCTATGCGGGCTATTATAAGGACGCGCTGGCCATCGCATCGGCCAAGGACCGGATCGCCATGCCGATGCTGATCCATGGCCGGGTCTATAATTTCTGGCGCGATGCCGATCATCCGCAGGGCATCTGGCGCTATACCTCGCCGGCCGACTATGCGTCCGACGCACCGCATTGGACAACCGTGCTGGATCTGGATGCGCTGTCGAAGGCCGAAGGCAAGAAATGGGTGTGGAAGGGCGCCAATATCCTGGACCCCGAAGAAAGGCTGGCGCTGCTGAACCTGTCCGACGGGGGTGAGGATGCGGTGACGCTGCGCGAGTTCGATCTGGAGACAGGGCAGTTCGTCAAGGGCGGGTTCGACATCCCCAAGTCGAAGCAGAATGAGGGCTGGCTGGACCAGGACAGCATCCTGATCGCGCGCGACTGGGGGGAAGGGAGCATGACCAAGTCGGGCTATCCCTTCGTCGTGAAGATATTAAAGCGAGGCGAACCGCTGGCGGCCGCAAAAGAGATTTATCGCGGCGAGGCGAGCGATCAGGTCGGCACCTTCCCGATGATCCTGTCCGACGGGTCGGGCAACCGGGCCGCCTTCCTCTATCGCGGCGTCACCTTCTTCGGCAACGAAACCTATCTGGTGACGGACGGCGCGGTGAAGAAGCTGCCGCTGCCGACCAGGAGCCAGTTGCAGGGCATGGTCGACGGGCAGGTGCTGATCCAGACCAGCGAGGAATGGAAAAGCGGCGGCGTGACCGTGCCGAGCGGATCGCTGGCCGCCGTGCCTTTGGCCGCGCTGCAATCGGGCGAAGTCCTGAAGCCGCAAATCCTGTTCGCGCCCAATGCGCGCCAGTCGATCGACGGCGTGGCGGCGACCAAGGGCCATGTGATCCTGTCGATCAATGACAATGTGCGCGGGCGGGTGCAGGTGCTGACCCCTGGAACCGCTGGCTGGACCAGCAAGCCGGTGGCGCTGCCCGACAATGCGACCATTTCCATCGCGAGCGCGAGCGACAAGGACGACAAGGCCTATCTGGCGGTCGCGGGCTTCCTGGCGCCGACGACATTGTGGGCGATGGATGCGGCCGATCCGAAGCCGGCGCAGGTGAAGGCAATGCCCGCCCGCTTCGATGCGGCGGGGCTGGTGGTCGACCAGTTTGAGGCGACGTCCACCGACGGCACGAAAATCCCCTATTTCATCGTCCACAAGAAAGGGATGACGCCCGACGGCGGCACGCCGACGATCATGACCGCCTATGGCGGGTTCGAAGTGCCGATGACGCCCAGCTATGCCGCGATCACCGGCAAGCTGTGGCTGGAGCGAGGCAATAGTTTCGTACTGGCCAATATTCGCGGCGGCGGCGAGTTTGGCCCGGCCTGGCATGAGGCGGGACTGAAGACCAAACGCCAGATCATCTATGATGATTTCGCGGCGGTGGCGCAGGATATTTTCGCGCGCAAACTGTCCAGCCCGAAGAAGTTCGGCATTTATGGCGGGTCCAATGGCGGGCTGTTGATGGGGGTGGAGTTCAACCAGCATCCCGACCTGTGGAATGGCGTGGTCATTCAGGTGCCGTTGCTGGACATGATCCGCTATGAACAGATTGCGGCCGGCGCTTCGTGGGTCGATGAATATGGCAGCGTGTCGGTGCCGGCGGAAAAGGCGTTTCTGGAAAAGATTTCGCCCTATGCGAACATTCGCAAGGGGGTGAAATACCCCACGCCCTATATCTGGACCACGACCAAGGATGATCGCGTCGGACCGCAACATGCCCGCAAATTCGCCGCGCGGCTGAAGGACTATGGCATCCCCTATCATTTCTATGAGGATACCGCCGGCGGCCATTCGGGCGACGCCGACATCGAACAGGGCGCGCGGTTGCAGGCGATGCAGATGGTCTATTTCAGCCAGCGGCTGGAGGGGAAATAGCGCTGCTGGAAATCGAACGCTGAACCATGACTATCTCCGTTCCGTTCGAGCCTGTCGAGAACGCACGCACTGACTTCTCGACAGACGGTTCTCGACTTCGCTCGAACCTGCTCGAAGCGAACGGGCGAGATTAAGAGTAAAGCGATAAAAGGGCGGCTTTCCGATGGGAAGGCCGCCCTTTTGATCGGTCGGGCCGTTCAGTCTGACCGGAAACATGCGTGAGACAGGCGCAGTGGAGCTCCTATAGTGAGCGCATGAGCAAAATCGAACGCGCCATCGCCGTGCCCGTGCGGCAGATCGTCCACCCGCTGGAACTGGCGATCGGCGGCGCCATCGCCCTGTCGGGCGCGGCGCTGCTGATCGTCCGGCTGATCATCGCCTTTTGATGGGCGATCCCGCAATATAGAGCCTGACGACTTTATTTTGATCCGTTCGTTTCGAGCGTAGTCGAGAAACGAGGCAGAGCCGAGTTCAGCGAAGCTAAACGCTAGCGCTATATTACCTGCTTCTCGACTACGCTCGAAGCGAACGGAGGTGGTAGGGTTGATCTAATGTCGTTCCGCTCTAGCGGGCCAGTTCTTCCGTTGCGAAGGCGCGGATGTGATCCTTGAGGTCTTCGCGCTCCAGCGAAAGGGCCAGATTGGCTTCGATATAGCCGGCCTTTGACCCGCAGTCGAAGCGGCGGCCATCGAAGGTGACGCCATGGAAAGGCTGCGTGCCGATCATCGCGGCCATTGCGTCGGTCAGCTGGATTTCGCCGCCAGCGCCCTTTTCCTGCGTCGCGAGGATCTTCATCACTTCAGGCTGAAGGATGTAGCGGCCGGGCAGGATCAGGTTGGAGGGCGCGGTGCCGAGCTTGGGCTTTTCGACCAGGCCCTTCACCTCCGTCAGCGCGCCATCGCGCGCGCCTGGATCGATCACGCCATAGCTGGGCGTCTGTTCGATCGGGATTTCGAGCGCACAGACCAGATTGCCGCCGACCTTTTCATAGGCGTCGACCATCTGCTTCATGCAGCCATGGCCCGGTGCGCCCTTCATAAACTCGTCGGGCAGCAGGATGGCGAAGGGTTCGTCGCCGACAATGTCGCGCGCGCACCAGATGGCGTGGCCCAGACCCAGCGATTCCTGCTGGCGCAGGAACACCGCATTGCCCGGATCGAGCCGCGTGCCTTCCAGCGCGGACAGATCCTTGCCGCGTTCGCGCTGCAACGTCTCGCATTCGAACGCCATGTCGAAATAATCTTCGATCGCGCCCTTGCCGCGGCCGGTGACGAAGATGAATTGCTCAATGCCTGCTTCGCGCGCTTCGTCCACGGCATATTGCAGCAGCGGACGATCGACGACGGGCAGCAATTCCTTGGGCACCGCCTTCGTGGCGGGCAGGAAGCGCGTACCGAGTCCCGCGACAGGAAAAACGGCTTTGCGAATCGGTTTGGTCAAGTTGGGTTCCCCTTCACGCTGACGCGACCGGGCTTTGGATTGCCGCACATGCGAAAAAGGTCAAGCGCCGCGAGCGGACTTAGACCGCAAGAAGGCGATTGGCGACCGTTTCCAACGCCTCGATCTCGGTTTCGAGCTGCTCCAACGCAACATGCTGGATATTGTTGCGTCCGTCGCGGCAGGTGAAGCCGCCCGGTTCGGGCTGTTGAAAGCCCTGGATGATGAGCGCGCGGAAGCGATCGATCCGCTGCATGTCGCGCTCTATGCCCGAAATTTCGGTCAGGGCGCTGGCGTTGCGGCGATCGCGCATCGACACCATGGTCCGCAATTCGGTCATCAGCTTGGTCATGGTCGGCCGGGTGCGGGCGCCCACGGTGCGGACATCGCCCATCGCCTCCCGCAGCATCGTAATCTTCGTTTCCAAACTCTGTTCCAACATGGTCCAGGCGCACACCAGCCGCCCCACCGAACAGAGCAGCGCCGCATCCTCCGGCGCATAATCCGAAACCGCCTTCACATTCATGTCAGAAACCAATTGTACGCCCACGACCCATAATCTCCCTTATGCGCCAAGCCTGCACAGTTAACGGCGCGAAAGGCCAGAGTGGAAGGGCGGCGCTCCCCGCAGCCGCAGCACGGACCATCGGCAGCCGTGCAAAATCGGCGGCGAATGGTGGGGCTATTTGGAAATGCGCGGAAGAGCGCATTTTGAAATAATCAAAAGTCGATGGCGATGCCCTTGCGCTCCCAGTCGCCATAGCGGACCGGGCTGAGTTCTTCCTGATAGCGCGAAGGCGCGTCGATCGGGTCGGGGCGGGGCACGGGCGGGCTTTTGGACAGATGGGCGGGCGGCTTCACATGCGCCGGGCGCTTGCCGTTGAAACTTCCCATGACAGCAGCCTTTCAATTGCGGAGCGCGGCACGCACCCCCATATTCGCTTGGAGGCTGCTATCTGGGCCGCAAAGGAGAGCATTGCAAGTGAGCGGGATGAAGACGACCATGTTGCTGGCGGCGCTGACGGCGCTGTTCATGGCGCTGGGCTATACGCTGGGAGGCAGTGGCGGCGCGGTGATCGCGCTGCTGGCGGCGGCGGGCATGAACCTGTTCACCTTTTGGAATGCCGACAAGATCGTGCTGCGCATGCATGACGCGCGCGAAGTGGATGCGCAGAGCGCGCCGGAATTTTACGGGCTGGTGCGCGAACTGGCGCAGCGCGCCGGGCTGCCGATGCCGCGCGTCTACATCATCGATCAGGATGCGCCCAACGCCTTCGCCACCGGGCGCAACCCGGAAAACGCCGCCGTGGCCGCCACCACCGGCCTGCTGGCGATACTGAGCCGCGAGGAAGTGGCCGGCGTGATGGCGCATGAACTGGGCCATGTGAAGAATCGCGACACGCTGATCATGACGATGGTGGCGACGATAGCGGGCGCGATTTCGATGCTGGCCAATTTCGGCCTTTTCTTTCGCGGCGACGACCGGGAGGGGCATGGCAATATGATCGCCAGTCTGCTGGCGGTGATCGTTGCGCCCTTTGCCGCGATGATCGTGCAGATGGCGATCAGCCGCACCCGCGAATATGGCGCGGATCGCGCGGGCGCGGAAATCAGCGGCAATCCCCATGCGCTGGCGTCGGCGCTGGCCAAGATTTCGGGCCGGGCGGAAATGATCCCCAATCCGGTGGCGGAGCGCAATCCGGCGGCGGCGCAACTCTATATCGTGCCGGCCCATGTGAGCGAGCTGTTTTCCACCCATCCGGCGACCGAGAAGCGCATCGCCGCTTTGCAGGATATTGCGGCGGATATGGGTTCGGTCGCCGCGCCGCCGCGCACGGCATGGCAGTCGCCCTCTGCCCTGTCGCCGACAACCACGTCGCCGCCATCCGGCCCGAAGCGCCGCAGCGCGCTCGACCCGCACGGACGCTGATGGTCGACGAGATCGGCGAAGTCGTGGTCGATGTCGCGGGCGTGGTCATTCGTCATGCCGGCGGGCTGGTGATTGACCTGACCGTCGACCATGTCTTTTCCCGGCATACTGCCCGCTTCTTCCATGGCGTGGGCCGCCGGGTGATCGCGGTCGCAACGCTTGGCGGCAAACGCATCCCCACATCGCTGCGCACCGTGCCCAGGGGCGCGCGCGCCCGGCCGCGCCGGTCCGACTGGCTGGCCTTGTGGGTCGGCATCTTCAGCTGGATCGCCCTGTTCCTGGCCATCGGTTTTGGCGTCGCCCATTTTCTTTGAGGGCGAAAGCGCGTAGGGGCCACGCATGCCCCGCCCCCAAAATCGCCGCCCTACCCCTCCCCGTGCCGATGACGTGCCCGGCTTTCCCGCGCGCCGCGCCGCGCTGCGCCTGCTGGACGCGGTGTTGCGCCGGGGCGATCCGCTGGAGCTGGCGCTGCATGGCGCGGCGCAGGGCCTGCCCGCCGCCGACCGGGCGCTCGTGCATGCGATCGCGGCCGAAGTGCTGCGCCACCTGCCCGATCTGGATGCGCTGATCGACGGGGCGACCAAACAGATATTGCCCGATGACGCCAAGGCGCGGATGGTGCTGCGCATCGCGCTGGCGCAGGTGCTGCGGATGGATACGCCGGCCCATGCGGCGATCGCCACCGCGCTGCCGCTGGTCGATGGCGGGCCGCGCAAGCTGGTCCATGGCGTGTTCGGCACGGTGACGCGCAGCGAGCCGGTGCTGCCCGATCCGCCGACTTTGCCCGCCGAGGTCGTGGAGCGCTGGACCGGTCAATGGGGCGAGGCGATGCCGCAGGCGGCGGCGCGCGCCTAT
This sequence comes from Sphingobium rhizovicinum, assembly GCF_042647625.1. NCBI lineage: Bacteria > Pseudomonadati > Pseudomonadota > Alphaproteobacteria > Sphingomonadales > Sphingobiaceae > Sphingobium > Sphingobium rhizovicinum. Next base: position 3,351,239 of record NZ_JBHRVU010000004.1, read on the forward strand.
GCGGTGCGGCCGCCGGTCGACATCAGCCTGCGCGATGCGGGCGAGACGGCAAAGTGGACAGAGGCATTGCAAGGCGCATCCTTTGCGCCGGGTCATGTCCGCCTGCCTGAAGGCGTGGCCATTCCCGAACTGCCCGGCTTTGCAGAAGGAGCGTGGTGGGTGCAGGATATTGCGGCGTCCTGCGCAGCGCGGTTGCTGGGCGCGGGAGACGGCCGCACGGTGCTGGACCTGTGCGCCGCGCCGGGCGGCAAGACGATGCAGCTGGCAGCGGCTGGCTGGCGCGTCCTGTCGGTCGACCAGTCGAAGAAAAGGCTGGAGCGGCTGAGCGAAAATCTGGCGCGCACCGGCCTGTCGGCTGACGTGATCGCCGCCGACCTGCGCCAGTGGCAACCCGACGGCCCGGTCGACGCGATCCTGCTGGACGCGCCCTGCACCGCGACCGGCATCTATCGCCGCCATCCGGACGTGCTGCACCGCATCGGCCCGCGCCAGATTGCCGAACTGGCCGAATTGCAGGGCGAATTGCTGGCGCGCGCGGCAGGATGGCTGAAGCCGGGCGGGCGTATCGTCTATGCCACCTGTTCGCTGGAGCGGGCCGAAGGCGAAGAGCAGATTGAACGCTTTCTGGCGGACCATCCCGATTTCGCGCTCGCGCCGGCCGATGCAGCGGAATTGCCGGCCGGCATGACGCCCATTGCGCAGGGCTGGCTGCGTTCCTTGCCCAACATGCTGGCCGATCAGGGCGGCGCGGACGGCTTTTTCATCGCGCGGCTTGCAAAGGCGGCGAACTAAGCGTTAACCCTGAAGGGGTTAGATGAAACTCTTCGTCTGAATAAGGTGCCGCGTGCGTCCGATCGAGCCATTGCCCCTGCATCATAGCTGGCCGCTCTATGACCTGCGCACCCATCTGGCCCCGGTGCTGCTGGACGCAGAGATTGCGCGCAGCGACATCGCGCTGGCCGAACGGGGCCTTGGCCTCTGGCATTGCGACCTGACCGACGATAATCGGCTGAGTTGGACCGCGGGCGTTTATGACATGTTCGGGCTGGAGCGCGATTGTCCCGTCGCCCGCCCCCTGTCTGTATCGCTTTACGCCCCGGAATCGCGCGAGCCGATGGAGCGGCTGCGCGCCTATGCCATCAAGCATAAGCGTGGCTTCACGCTGGACGTCGATATTAACCAGGCCGATGGCGGCGGGCGCTGCGCCATGCGGCTGATCGCCGCGCCGATCCTGAACGCCGAAGATGACGTCATTGCATTGCATGGCGTCAAGCAGTTGCTGCCCCATGGCGCGACATCCTCCCCCCGTCTGGACCCGACCATTTTCGTCATGCTTTGAAGGGTTTGGAAGGGGGTATGTCGCACCGCGCGAGCCTCCTCCACAAACAATCGCGACTCGGCGGCAAATGTCCGTTGCCCTGCGCCCCGGCGGTGATTAAGGCGAACGGTCAATGACACGTCCGATCCTCATCTCGCCCTCCATCCTGTCCGCCGACTTTGCCCGTCTGGGCGAGGAGGTTCGCGCCATCGACGCCGCCGGCTGCGACTGGGTGCATATTGACGTCATGGACGGGCATTTCGTGCCCAACATCACGATCGGGCCGAATGTTGTGAAGGCGCTGCGCCCACACACGCAAAAGACGTTCGACGTCCATCTGATGATCTCTCCGGTGGACCTGTATCTGGACGCCTTTGCGCAGGCCGGCGCGGACATCATCACCGTCCATCCCGAAGCCGGGCCGCACATTCACCGCACCGTGCAGCATATCAAGTCACTGGGCGTGAAGGCGGGCGTGGTGCTGAACCCGGGCACCCCGGCCAAGATGCTCGATTATCTGATGGATGATGTCGACCTGATCCTGGTGATGAGCGTCAACCCCGGTTTTGGCGGCCAGAGCTTCATCGAAAACCAGCTGCGCAAGATCGAAGCCATTCGCAAGATGATCGACAAGAGCGGCCGCGACATTCACTTGCAGGTCGATGGCGGCATCGATTTCACCACTGCGCCCAAGGCGATCGCGGCGGGCGCCGACGTGCTGGTCGCCGGCACCGCCACCTTCCGCGGCGGACCCGACGCCTATGCCGACAATATCCGGAAGCTGCGCGGCGGGTGAGCGAGCCACGGCGCATGTCCGTCCGCAAAGACCAGGACCTGCCGCCCGAACCGGGCGAGGATGGCATAGAGCAGGGCAAGCGGCTCATCCGCGTCGCGGATGACAAGGGCCTGTCGCTGACCCAGCGGATCGCCAATCATTTCTACCTGCTCAGCTGGAAGACGCCGATCCACGGCCGCAAGCTGAAGGGCAAATATCCCCTGAAACTGCTGGCCGTGCCCGATGACGAAGTGCCCGGCGACGGGCGCGCCGGCGCAGCGATCCGTGCGGGCTATTTCCTGTTCCGGGGGCAGAAACAGCAAATCGCGCCGCTCGATTTTGCGCGCCTGTCGGTCAGCCCCGCCTTTGCCGATTATCTGCACAGCTTCCGCTGGCTGCGCGACCTTTCCAGCAGCGCCACGCGCGAACAGGGCGCGCCGGTCGCCGAAACGGTGATGCGCAAATGGCTGGAGGCGCATGCCGAAACGCCCAGCGAACCGGCATGGCGCGCCGACAATGCCGGCTGGCGGCTGCTATTCTGGACCGCGCACGCGCCGCTGATCCTGTCTTCGAGCGATCTGGTCTATCGATCGCTGGTGCTCAACTGCATTGCGCGCACCGCCCGTCATCTGGACCGCAGCGCCGACAAGGCGCCCATGGGCCTGCCGCGCATCGTCGCGTGGAGCGCCATTCTGGCCGCCGCGCTGCTGATCCCCGGCGGCGAAGCCCGGCGCGTCTTTGGTGAAGCGGGGCTGAAGCGCGCGATCGACAGCAGTTTCCATGGCGACGGCGGCATCGTATCGCGATCGCCATTGGCGCAGATGGAGGCGATCATGGCGCTGTCCATGCTGCGCGCCGTTTATGATGTGCGGCGCGAAAAGGCGCCCTTCTGCCTGACCGATGCGCTGTCGCGCGCGGTGCCCGCGCTGCTGGGGCTGACCCATGGCGATGGCGGCCTTGGCAACTGGCAGGGCGCGGGCGCGATCCCGCCGCAGATGGTCGACGCGGTCGTGATGGCCAGCCGGGTGCGCACCCGCCCGCTGCGGCAGGCGCGCGACTGGGGTTATCAGCGGATCAGCGCAGGCGGCACGGTGGTGCAGATCGACGCCGCGCCGCCGCCGGTGGCGCGCGTCGCCGAAGCGGGCTGCGCATCGACCGGCGCGATCGAGATCAGCGACGGGCCAATGCGCCTGATCGTCAATTGCGGCGGCGCGGCGCTGGAGGGCGCGTGGGTGCCCGGCGATCTGGCGCAGGGGCTGCGCACCACCGCCGCGCACAGCACGCTGATCCTGAACGACAGCAACTCCACCGCCCTGATGCCCGACGGCACGCTGGGCAAGGGCGTGACCGAAGTCGAGCTGAACCGGCAGGAAAGCGACAATGGCAGCCGCCTGGACCTGTCGCATGACGGCTATGTCCGGCGGCTGGGCTATATCCATCGTCGCCTGCTGCTGGTGAGCGGAGACGGCAAGGAAGTGCGCGGGGAGGACATGCTGACCCCGGCGGAGCGGCGGCGCAAGCCGGGCAAGCAGCCGGTGCAGTTGCGTTTCCATCTGGCGCCGGGCGTGGAGCCGACGCTGACCGCCGACAATCAGGGCGCGCTGCTGCGCATCGACAATGGCGCGCTGTGGCAGTTCCGCACCGGCGCGGGGGTGCTGAGCGTCGAGGACAGCCTGTGGGTCGACGCCAATGGCCACCCCCACCCCGCGCAGCAACTGGTGGTGACGAGCGAGGCGCTGCCCGGCGGATCGAGCATCGGCTGGATCTTCAAGCGGATGGGCTGACGGCGCGCGCATGCGCCGGCCTGACTATCGCGACATGGAAAGACATGCAGAAACGCAGCGCGCGCGGTGCGCAGGGCCGTTGCGCCGCTGAAACGCCCCGCAGCGACGGTCGCTCAAAAAAAACCGGCGAACAACAAGTATTTGGGAAATAAATGGCGGAGAGGGTGGGATTCGAACCCACGGTACCCGTAAAGGCACGCCGCATTTCGAGTGCGGTACATTCGACCACTCTGCCACCTCTCCGCAGAAGGTTCAGCAGGCTGTAAAGGCGCTGCATTCCCGGTCGAGGGGCGGCCATTAGCGAATGAATTCACACTTGCCAAGCGCTCTTTCCGGTATTTTTCTTGTGTACGCGCATAACCACCCTAAATTGGTGCAATGAAAGACACGATTCAGATTTTCGGCGCTGGCGTCAGCGCTCCGCCGATCGTCCATGCCCGCTTCAGTATCGGCGATGTGGTGCAGCATCGCATGTTCGGTTTCCGCGGCGTCGTGTTCGACATCGATCCGGTCTTCGCCAATAGCGAGGAATGGTATGAAGCGATTCCCGAAGGGGCGCGGCCCGACAAGCATCAGCCTTTCTACCATCTGCTCGCGGAAAATGGCGAGTCCAGCTATGTCGCCTATGTCAGCCAGCAGAATCTGGTGGCCGACGACAGCGACGAGCCGGTCGATCACCCCGCCATCACGGGCATGTTCGGCAGCTATGCGGACGGCAAATATCGCCTGCGCCCGCTCCATCGCCATTAAGCGCCCGATCCGGCTGGGCGCAGCGTCGGCCTTATTGCTGGCCTGCGCCGTATCGGTGGGCGTCGGGGCGGCAATGGCTGCGCCGCCGATGCCCGCACAGCCGGTCGTGCCGCTCAACGCCGATCCGGTCTTCCCCTTTTCGAACGAGATAGACGCGTTCGCGCGCGCAAATGCGGCCGGGCCGCCGGTGCGCGACGCCACATTGTTTCTGGGCAGCTCCAGCATCCGCCTGTGGGACATAGCGGGCAGCTTCCATGACATCGGCACGGTCAATCGCGGCTTTGGCGGCGCGACGACGGCGCATGTGCTCCATTATTACAAGCGACTGTTGCCGGCCGTGCCGCCGCGATCGGTGGTCGTCTATGTCGGCGAAAATGATCTGGCGGCCGGCGCCACGCCCGACGCCGTCACGCGCGACATCGTGACGCTGCTCAAGAAGTTGCGCGCCGACTATCCGCGTGCGCCCATCGCCTTTCTGTCGCTGAAACCCAGCCCGATCCGCTGGACGCTGCGCCCCAAGATGGCGCAGGTCAACGCCGCCGTCGCCAGTCGCGCAAAAGCGGACGGCTTCGTCTATCTGGATGTCGGCACCGTGCTGCTGGCGCGCGACGGCCTGCCCGACGCATCGCTCTTTCGCCCGGACGGGCTGCATATGAATGCGCGCGGCTATCAGCGCTGGACCGGCCTTGTCGACGACTGGCTGGACCATGTCGCCCCGCCGCGTCCGGCGGCCGAAAAGGCGTCCTGATCCACTTTCCGATTGATCCACGCTCAAGCAACATTATTACCAGCCGATCAAGACAAGCGAGCCAAGGGGACGAGAAGGTGACAACTCAAAAAGCAGGCGGCCAGCCAATGGCCGAACTGACGCTGCGCGGGGTGATCCTCGGCGCGCTCATCACCCTCGTCTTCACCGCCGCCAACGTCTATCTGGGCCTGAAGATCGGCCTGACCTTTGCGACGTCCATTCCTGCGGCGGTCATCTCCATGGCGGTGCTGCGGCTGTTCGCGACCGGCACGATCCTGGAAAACAACATCGTCCAGACGATCGCGTCGGCGGCGGGCACGCTGTCGGCCATCATCTTCGTGCTGCCGGGGCTGGTCATCATCGGCTGGTGGCAGGGCTTCCCCTATTGGCTGTCCGCCTTCACCATCGCTACCGGCGGCATATTGGGCGTGATGTATTCGGTGCCGCTGCGCCGCGCGCTCGTCACGGGGTCCGACCTGCCCTATCCCGAAGGCGTCGCGGCGGCCGAAGTGCTGAAGGTCGGCGCGGGATCGCGCGAAGGCCTTGAAGAAAATAAGCGCGGCCTGGCCGCCATCGTCGCCAGCGCCGTGGCCGCCGCCAGCTTCTCGATCGTCGCCAAGACGAAGATCCTTGCGGAGGAAGCCGCCACCTTCTTCAAGTTCGGCGCGGGCGCAACGTCGGTGTCGACCAGCTTCTCCATGGCGCTGATCGGCGTTGGCCATCTGGTCGGCCTGTCGGTGGGTGTCGCCATGTTCATCGGCCTGCTGATCAGCTGGACCGGCCTCGTCCCCTATCTCACCGCGCCGCTGCCCGCCGGAGCGGAGCTGTCCGACGTGGTCGGCACCGCCTTCCGCATGAAGGCGCGCTTCATCGGCGCGGGTACGATCGGCGTTGCAGCGATCTGGACCCTGCTCAAGATCCTTGGCCCCATCGTCAGCGGCATCCGCTCTGCGCTGGCGGCCAATGCCACGCGCAAGGCGGGCAATGCCGCCAGCCTCGACATTACCGAGCGCGACCTGCCCATCTCCATCGTCGGCGGCACCATATTGGCCGCCTTGCTGCCGATCGGCATCCTGCTGTGGATCTTTGCGCAGGGCGGGCCGATCGCCGCCAATCCGATCCCGGTGATCGCGCTGACGCTGGCCTATGTGCTGGTCGCCGGCATCGTCATCGCATCGGTCTGCGGCTACATGGCCGGCCTGATCGGCGCGTCCAACAGCCCGATTTCGGGCGTCGGCATCCTTGCCGTGCTGGGTGCGTCGCTGCTGCTGGCCGCCATTTATGGCTCGGGCCATGCCGACCAGTCGCAGACGCAGGCGCTGATCGCCTATGCGCTGTTCACCACCGCGATCGTCTTTGGCATCGCCACCATTTCCAACGACAATCTGCAAGACCTCAAGACCGGCCAGCTGGTCGGCGCGACGCCGTGGAAGCAGCAGGTTGCGCTGGTGCTGGGCGTCATCTTCGGCGCGCTGGTCATCCCGCCGGTGCTGGACCTGCTGAACAGCGCCTTCGGCTTTGCCGGGGCGCCGGGCGCCAAGGCAAGCGCCCTGCCCGCCCCGCAGGCGGCGCTGATTTCCGCGCTGGCCAAGGGCGTGCTGGGCGGCGATCTTGACTGGAATCTGATCGGCATCGGTGCGGGCATCGGTGTCGTCGTGATCGCGATCGACGAGTTTCTGGGCAAGGCCGGGAAGCTGCGCCTGCCGCCGCTGGCCGTGGGCATGGGCATTTATCTGCCGATGGCGCTGACTTTGTTGATCCCGGTCGGCGCGCTGATTGGTCATGTCTATAATCGCTGGGCGCTGCGCCAAAGCAATCCCGAGTTCGCCGAGCGCATGGGCGTGCTGATGGCGACCGGCTTCATTGTAGGCGAAAGCCTGTTCGGCGTGGCCTTCGCCGGCATCGTTGCGGGCACCGACAGCGACGCGCCGCTGGCGCTGGTGGGCGAAAGCCACTGGGCGGTGCCGCTGGCCGTGCTGGTCTTTGCCGGCGTCATTGCAGGCCTCTATGCCAAGCTGAAGAATTGGGCGAGCAGTCCGCTGTCCTGAAAACCCATGTCCTAAAGGGAAGCGGAAAAGCAGCGGCTTTTATGCGTTCCTCCTGCTGGTGAGGGCAGGAGGAACGCTATGTCGGAAAATCAGGATGCCGGCAGCGTCACGCTGAACAGCGAAGCAGCGATCCTTTACTGGACGAATCGCTTCAGCGTCGATCGCGAGGAACTGGAAGAGGCAGTCGATATTGTCGGCGACAGCGTTGAAGCGGTTGCCGCCTATCTCAATATCGATCGCTGACGCCGCCCGGACAGGCGGGCAGCCCGCCCTTCAGTTCTGTGACAAACATGCCTGGCAACTTCATCAAACTGTCACGCTTCTCCAATCAGCATGTAACATAAATCTCCCAATGGGCGGCTCAACCGATCGGCAGGCGGATCATATCGCACTGCCACGGACAGGGAGATTCCACTATGAACCGTCTTTTCCGTGGCGCGAGCCGCGCCGCCATCGTCATTGCGCTCGCCACGCCGGCCGCTGCCCTCGCCGGCACCATCACCGGCACCGTGTCGGACGGCACCGGCACCCGCGCGCTCCAGTCCACCCAGTTGCGCATCGTCGAAAATGGCCGCGTCGCCGAAGCCGGCCGTGACGGCAACTATCGTTTCCCCGATGTCGCGCCGGGCACCTACACGATCGAGGCCCGCTATGTCGGCGCTGATCCGGTCCGCACCACCGTGGTCGTTCCCGCTTCGGGCGACATCGATGCCGACATCCGCATCGGCTCTGACGTCGACAGCTCGATCATCGTCGTCGGTCAGGTCGCCAATCAGGCGTCGACCCTGTCGCGTCAGCGCGCGGCGGACGGCGTCGAAAGCGTCCTGACCCGCGACGCCATCGGCCAGTTCCCCGACCAGAATGTCGCCGAATCGATCCGTCGCCTGCCCGGCGTCAACATTTTGAACGATCAGGGCGAGGGCCGCTTCGTATCGGTGCGCGGCCTTGACCCGGAACTCAACGCCGCATCGGTCAACGGCACCCGCATCCCCGCGCCGGAAAGCGATGTCCGCTCGGTCGCGCTGGACGTCATCCCGTCCGAACTGATCGAATCGATCGAGATCAAGAAGTCGCTGACGCCGGACATGGACGGCGACACCATCGGCGCCTCGATCGAAATCAACACCACCAGCGCCTTCGACCGCAAGAAGGATCTCTATTCGGTCAAGCTGGAAGGCAGCTATAATGAGTTCGCCGACGCGCTGACGCCCAAAGGCAGCTTTGATTTCTCGACCCGGCTGTCCGACCGCTTCGGCATCGCCGGTGGCCTCAGCTATTACAAGCGCAAGTTCGAAAGCGACAATATCGAGGCAGCCGACTGGACCGAAAGCGAAGACGGCGTCGCCTATGCCGAGGAACTCCAGTATCGCGATTATGATGTGGAGCGCAAGCGCATCGGCGGTTCGCTCAGCCTCGACTGGCTGGCGACCGACACGACCAAGCTGTACGCCCGTGGCCTCTACAGCCAGTTCGAGGATCAGGAATATCGCGGCGACGTGATCTTCCAGATGAGCGCAGAGCCGGAATCGGGCGACGCCACCAGCGCGCAATTCTCCGACGAAGACGGCCGCATTCGCGTGCGTCGCCGCATGAAGGATCGTTTCGAAAAGCAGCGTATCAAGTCGCTGACGCTGGGCGGTGAAACCAATACCGGCCCGTGGAAGCTGACCTATGCCGGCAGCTGGTCGGAAGCCAGCGAGCGGGAAAATGGTTCGATCGACCCCACCCGTTTCCAGGCGGACTTCCGCAATGACGGCGTGAATGTCGGCTTCGACTATTCCAACCCGATGAAGCCGGTTTACAGCGTCACCGGCAACACCGAAGCCTTCTATGACGCATCCAACTATGAATTTGACGAGCTGGAGCGCACGACCCTGTCCAATTCCAAGGACCGCGAATATACGGTCAAGGGCGACATCAGCCGCGCCTTCGCCATGGATAGCGGCACCTTCACCGTCCAGACCGGCATGAAGGCGCGCTGGCGCAAGAAGAGCTACGACCTCCAGTCGGACGTCTATGACGGCTATGATGGCGGCTATACGCTGGCCGATGTGCTGGGCGGTCAGACCTACCGCATTCAGGACATTTTGCCGCAGGCGAGCCACACCGGCCCCAGCAACTTCTTCTACGACAATCAGTCCAATTTCGAACTGAACGCCTTTGACACGCTGCTCAATTCGACCACGTCGGACTATTCGGTGACGGAGGACATTCTTTCCAGCTATCTGATGGGGCGCTGGGACAGCGATACGCTGCGCGTCATCACCGGCGTCCGTATGGAGCAGACCCGCAACGACATTCGCGCTTTCCAGACGGTGGCGACCGGCGGCGATGTCGAGGACATCACGATCACGCCGACCCGCTTCATCCGCAACTACACCAACTGGCTGCCCAGCCTGACGGTGCGCTATGAGCCGGTCCGCAACCTCGTCTTCCGCTTCGGCGGCTACAAGAGCCTGGTGCGTCCCAAGCTGTCGAACCTGGCGCCGCGCTTCGACATCAACGAGGACCGCGAAGCCACGCTCGGCAACCCGAACCTCAAGCCCTATAGCGCCTGGAACATGGATGCGTCGGCCGAATGGTATTTCGGCACCAATGCGGCGCTGACTGGCGGCTTTTTCTGGAAGTCGATCAAGGATTTCGTGGTCGAACAGACGATCGAGCAGAAGGGCGTCATCTATGGCGTCAACTATGATCAGCTGACCACCTACATCAATGGCGATACGGCGAAGATCAAGGGCTTCGAACTGTCCTACAGCCAGGTCATGAGCTTCCTGCCCGCGCCGTTCGATGGGCTGCTGGTCAACGCCAACTATACCTATACCGACGCCAAGGGCACGGTGCTGACGGATGGCGACATCGCCGATCCGCGCACCATTCCGCTGGCGTCGTCGTCCAAGAACACGTTCAACATCGTGCTGGGGTACGAAAAGGGTCCGATCTCGCTGCGGGCGGCGGGCACCTATCGCGACAAATATCTGGACGAACTGGGCGGCAAGGCGGAGGACGACCGCTATGTCGACAATCATTTCCAGCTCGACCTGAGCGCCAAATATCGCGTCGCGCCGGGCGTGCGGGTCTTTGCCGAATGGATCAACGTCGGCAACGAACCCTATTTTGCCTATCAGAATTATGCTGGGGGCAAGCGCCTGCTCCAGTTCGAGGAATATAACTGGACGGCCAAGTTCGGCGTCACCGCCAGCTTCTGATCCATCCCCGTTCCCCTGCTTGCCGGTCGCGCCCCTAGCGCGGCCGGCAAGTCCCGTTTTCAAAAGGGCTTGTCCATGCCTCTGCCTTTTCGCTCTTGCTTCATCCCTGGCCTCGCCGGCCTGACCCTTGCCGCCTGCACGACCGCCGAAACGGAAGTGCCGGTCGAAGTCCGCATCGCCAATGCGACCCCGGCCGTGACCGTCACCGCGCGCGGCGAAACCACGCCGGTCGGCACGCCCAATGCTGATGCAGCGGACGATCCGGCGATCTGGCGCAATGCCGCCAACCCGGCTGCCAGCCTGATCGTCGGCACTGACAAGAAAGCCGGGCTTTACGTCTATGGTCTGGACGGCAAGACCCGCGATTTCCTCGACGCGGGGCGGGTCAATAATGTCGACCTGCGCGATGGCGTGGCGATCAATGGCCAGAACGGCATTCTGGTCGTCGCCAGCGACCGCAATGACGTGGCGAACGCCAAGCTGGCGCTGTTCCGCCTCGACAGCGCGACGGCGAAGCTGACCGCTCTGGGCAAGGTCGATGCCGGCGCGGGCGAAGCCTATGGCGTGTGCATGTATAAAGCGCAGGAGGCGACCTACGCCTTCATCGTGCTGAAGGACGGCACGATCCATCAGGTCGCGCTCGACGCATCTGGCGCGACGCCGACCGGCCGAATCGTGCGTAGCATGAAGCTGGGCACGCAATCGGAAGGCTGCGCGGTGGATGACCGCACCGGCATTCTCTATGTCGCGGAGGAAGATGTCGGCCTGTGGCGGTTTGACGCGCGCGCGACCGGATCGACCGCCCCCACGAAGATCGCAGCGGCCGACAGCAAGAATCTGGTGATGGATGCCGAAGGCGTGGCGATCGCGCCGATCGGCGAGAAGGATGGCTATGTCCTCGTCTCCAGTCAGGGCGACAATGCCTATGTCGTCTATAATATGCGTGACGACAGCTATGTCGGCCGTTTCCGCGTGGTGAATGGCGCCATCGGCGGGTCGGAGGAAACCGACGGCATCGAGTTGATGCTGGGCGATTTCGGCCCCGCCTATCCCGGCGGGCTGTTCATCGCGCAGGATGGCCATAATGCGGCGGCGGCGCAGAATTTCAAGCTGGTCGCCTGGGACGACATTATCAAGGCGCTCGGCCTGCCGCGCTGACGGTTGAAAGCGTCCCTTTCGACCAAGGATCGATTGCGCTCTCCCCGCCTGCGGGCGACAAGGCTGGAAACAGTCCGGGAGAGCGCATGACCAGCCAGCACCTCTATCATGCCCGCAGGATGACGGCGGATCAGGCGGTTGCCCTGATTCCCGATGGCGCGAAGATCGCCACTGGCCTTGCCGTCAGCTTCCCGCCAGCCTTGGCCGCAGCCTTGGCGGACCGGGTTCGTGCAGGCGGGCTGCGGGACGCCAGCATCTATACGATGCTGCCGCCCGCACCATCGGCCGCGCCGATCCTGTCCCCTGATCTTGCCGACCGCATCCGGCAGGTCAGCCTGTTCCATGGCGGCATCGAGCGCGCAGCCGATGCGGCGCGGGGCGACGGCCCCAGCCCTAGCCCCAGCATCGATCTGCTGCCGGTCCAGTTCCACCAGATACCCCGCACGCTGACCGATCATATCGGTGTCGACAGCTTCATCACCACTGTTTCGCCGATGGACGCCAATGGCTGCTTCAGCCTGGGCACGGACGCCGATTATGCGCTGGCCGTCGCGCGCAGCGGCGCCCGGCTGATCGTGGAGGTCAACCCGGCTATGCCCTATGTCCATGGCGACTGCATGATCCATGTGTCCGACGTCACGGCGCTCATCGAAAATCATGTTTCGCTCTGTCAGGTGCCTGCATTGCCCCGCAACGCCACCGACGATGCGATCGGGGCGATCATCGCGAACATGGTGGAGGATGGCGCCTGCCTGCAAATGGGGATCGGCGCGGTGCCCGATGCGGTCTGCGCCGCGCTGATGGGGCACAGGCATCTGGGCATCCACACCGAATTGCTGACCCCCGGCCTCGTCAGCCTGATCCAGGCGGGCGTGGTCGACAACAGCGCGAAGGCGCTGCATCCGGGCCAGTCGGTCTTCACCTTCGCCATGGGGGATCAGCCGCTTTATGATTTCATCCACGACAATCCCGCCGTCGCCGCCCATCCGGTCGACTATGTAAATGCGCCGCAAATCATCGCGCAGAATGACCGGGTGCTGTCCGTCAATGCGACCATCCAGATGGACCTGAGCGGCGCCTGCAATTCGGAACATGTGAACGGTCGCCAATATAGCGGCACCGGCGGGCAGCTGGATTTCGTGCGCGGCGCCTATGCGTCGAAAGGCGGCCGGTCGATCATCGCCTGCCATTCCACCGCGGCGAAGGGCAAGGTGTCGCGCATCGTCCCCTGGCTGGACGGGCCGGTGACGACCCCGCGCACCGACACGCATATCGTCGTCACCGAATTTGGCTGGGCCGACATGAAGGGCAAATCGCTGGCCGAACGCGCCCGCGCCCTCATCGCCATCGCCCATCCCGATTTTTGCGAAGGGCTGGAGCGCGCCGCGCATGAACGGCGCATAATGATGTGATTATCGCGCCTTGATCGCCGCCAGTGCAGCCAGTGTCGACGCTGTCAGCGGCTGCGGCAGGGCGTCCAGCGCGAACCAGCCGCAGCCCGCCAGCGCCTCCGGCTCCCGGACCTTGGGTTCACCCTGCGCATCCTCGACCAGATAGACCGGCGCGACCCAGTGCGTGCCGCGCGCTTCATCGATCTGGTCGGTCAGGCACAACAGGTCACGCGCTGCGATCTTCAGGCCCAGTTCCTCGAAAATCTCGCGCTCGGCTGCCGCCGCCATGGTTTCGAACAGGTCGACCTTGCCACCCGGCAGACCCCAATGGCCAGCTTCCGGTTCGCGCCGCCGCTGGACCAGCAGCAATTTGCCCTCGCGCAGGATGGCTGCGCCGCATCCGACCCGTGGTTCCGTTTGATTCATGCTTTCCCCACAGGAAAAGGGCGGCGGATCGTGCCGCCGCCCTCTGCTCTCACTTCTTGCCGGCGAACCATGCCGCGGTCGGCGCCTTCAGCCGGTTGCGCGTTTCGATCCGCGTCTTGATCGCGGCGATGGAGCGATCCACCACCTTGCGCGATTCCGGCGTCAGATATTGGGTGGCATAGGTGTCCAGCTTCGTCACCATCGCCGGATCGGCTGATCCGCCGCCCAGACGGGCCAGCGCCTGGCTGCGCGCCGATACGTCGATCAGCGCTTCATATTGCGCCTTGTGCGCCAGCACATAATCGACCGCCTGCATCGGATGGGCCGCGCCAACCTGACCGATGATCGCGGCGCTGGTGGTCTTGCCCGGCTCGTCGGTCAGGGCAAGGTCCAGCGCCTGCGCGCCCAATTTCTCGTCCTTCGCCCGGCCCAGCAGCGCATAAAGCGTGCTCTTGTCCAGATCGCTCTGCGCGCCCTTGGCCATTACGCGCAACTTGTCCCAGGTCGCCTGATCGGCGTTCTGCGCGATGATGCCCAGCCACACATTGCGCAGCGGCCCGTCCAGCGCGGCCGGGTTGGTCGCCAGCGCGGCGAAGCGCTTGTTGGCTTCGGCCACCACCGCCTTGTCGCCCATGCTGCCCAGCGTCGACACTAGGCTGGTGCGCAGCACCGGCACCTGCGCCCCTTCACCGGCCTTGGCGTCATAACCGATCGCGGCCAGCGCCGGGGTCAGTTTGCGCGCGGCATAGGCGGCAATCTTCGCCTGCGCGGCGGCATCGCCCTCCATCAGGTCATAGCTGCTTTTCAGATAGGCGGGCACTTCGGCCAGCACGGCCGGGCTGCCATTGGCCGGCACCGCGTCGATCAGGTCCAGCGCCAGCCCGACCGGCTGATATCCGCCCAGCGCCAGCTGGAAATTATCCGCCATCAGGCCGGTCTGGTCCATGCTGGACAGCTGGCCAAAGCCCTTGGCCAGCGCCTTCATATTCTCGGCCGGATAGAGCGAACGATAATAGCCCGTCTGGCCCGCATTGATGACATAGGCGCCGCAGCCCGGCAGCGTCAGCTGGCCCTTGCCGCCCGACAGGATCAGGCGCTGCGCCTGCCCACCCAGCACCTGCGCCTTGACCGGGACATTCCAGCTGAGCGGCGTCTTGTCCTTCGCGTCGCGGCTGAACTCGCTTTGGCTCAGCGTCAGCAGCGTGTTGCCGCCCTGGCACTGTGCGCTGTCCACCTTGACCAGCGGGATGCCCGGCTGGCTGGTGAAATCATGGGCGATGCTGACCAGACCCTTTGCGCCCGCGCCCTCGACCGCCTTCCACAGGTCGTCGGTCACGGTGTTGCCGTAGGCATGTTGCTTCATGTAGGACTGGATGCCGGCCTTCCACGCATCCTCGCCGGCATAGCCTTCCAGCATGGTGATGACCGCTTCACCCTTTTGATAGGTGATCGCGTCAAACGCCTGATTGACCTCATCCACCGTATGGATCTTCTGCACGACCGGGTGCGTGGTCTTGAGCGCATCCAGGCTCATCGCCCGCTCGCGCCCGTCGACGCGCGACAGCAGGGCTTCCCAATCGGGGTTCAGCTTGTCCGTCACCTTGGTCGCCATCCAGCTGGCGAAGCCTTCGTTCAGCCACAGATCGTCCCACCAGGCCATGGTGACGAGATCGCCGAACCACTGGTGCGCCATTTCATGCGCCGCGACTTCGAAGATGGTGCGCCTGGTTTCTTCCGAGGTGAAGCGCGGATCGACCAGCAAAGTGCGTTCGAAGGTGAAGATCGCGCCCCAATTCTCCATCGCGCTGAAGAACTGGCTCTGGCCGGGGCCTGCGACATTGTCGAGCTTGGGCAGGGGGAAGGGCACGCCGAAATAGTCGTTATAATAGGGCAGGATGTCCGCCGACGCATCGAGCGCCAATTGCGCCTTGCCGGTATTGCCCTTGCCGGTGATGACGCCGACTTCGGTATTGCCGGCCATCTTGGTCGCGCGATCGAGTTCGCCAAGGCCGAAGAACAGCAGGTAGGAGGACATTTTTGGGGACGTGCCGAACGTCACCAGCTTCTTGGCCCCGCCAATGTCCTTGCTCGACTTGACCGGCATGTTGCCGACCGCCAGCTGATCCGCCGGGACGATGGCCGACAGGTCGAACGTCGCCTTGTAGCTCGGCTCGTCGAAGCTGGGGACGAAACGGCGGGCGTCGGGCGCTTCGAACTGGGTGAAGAGCGCGCGCTTGGCCGCGCCCGCATTGTCGGTATAGTCGAGCGCAAACAGGCCATTGGCCTGCTGGTTGATGATGCCGGCATAGGCGATGGCCAGCGTGTAGCTGCCCGGCTGAACCGGCTTGCCGAAATCGAACGTCACGGTCTGGGCGTCGGCATCGACCTTCGCGGTGCCGGTGATCGCCTTGCCCTTTGCGGGGGTCAGCGTGACGCTGGAGACGGTCAGGTCCGCCGCGTTCAGCACCAGCGCGGGGAGCGTGGTGGCGACGTTGACGTCGATCGCCACCTTGCCGGTGAAGGTCAGCTTCGCCGCATCGGGCGTCACTTCGATCGCATAATGGCTGGGCGCCGCGCCGCGCGGCAACTGGGTGGTGACGCCGGCAGCGGGACCGGCGGGCGCGGTCTGGGCCAGCGCAGGCGCGGCCAAAGCGACCGGGGCGGCCGCGATCAGCAGCGGCAGGATGTTCTTGAGCGACATAGGATTCCAGACTCCGACACGTCTTGCAGAGCGCGATGAGATAGTGTCACGCGCAGCGATGAACGCCGGATCGACCCTTTGGCTGCATGGGTCAAGTGAACTATTCGCAAGGAAATGTCGTTGGTCGAAGCCTGTTGCACGTTCGTCCGACAGGGTTCAGTTGGCATTAGAGAACAGCAAGCCTTTCGTCCTGCTGCGCGATGAGCGATGCATCGCCATTGCGACGGATATGCCGCAACGCCGCCTTGTGACAGGCGGGATTGCTATTAATCTGCTGCTCAAGCCACCGCCGCCAAGCCGGATCGGTCAAGGCGATGGCATGGGCTTCATCAATGCCGCACCCTTTCAACAGGCGAATTTCCTTGATGAGCAAATACCAGCGCGAGCCGTCGGACGGGCCCAGTTCCGCCCGACGAGCGCGATAGAAAGCGATAAGGCTATCGGTATCTTCCATGATGAGGCCCCTGAAGGCGTGAACTAGAATTACCCCCGGCCGCGATAGCCCGGCACATCCTGCACGGGTAGCCACATCCCGACGGGCGGCTCGCCAGACTGCCAGAAGACGTCGATCGGGATGCCGCCGCGCGGATACCAATAGCCGCCGATACGCAGCCAGACCGGCTTCATCTCGTCGAACAGGCGCTGGCCGATGCCCACGGTGCAATCCTCATGGAAAGCGGCATGGTTGCGGAAGGCGCCCAGAAACAGCTTGAGCGACTTCGATTCCACGATCGTCGCGGCGGGCGCATAATCGATCACCAGATGGGCAAAGTCGGGCTGGCCCGTCACCGGGCAGAGCGAGGTGAATTCCGGCGCGGTGAAGCGCACCAGATAGGGTTTGCCGGGGCGCGGATTGGGCACATAGTCCAGCACGGCTTCTTCGGGAGAGGCAGGCAGGGCGCTGGTCTGGCCCAGATGCAGCGGTTGTGTGGGAAGGTCAGTCATGCCGTGCCGTCTACGCCATTGCACGGCTGATGTCAGCCTTTCGCATTGTTCACTTGCGGTTCAGCCATTCTTGTGCCTTGGCAGGGCCATGGGGTTCCTTGTTCGTCCGTTGCTTTTCGCCGCGCCGCTGATGCTGGCTGCGCCTCTCCACGCCCAGCAGACGGAGGCGCCGGCGACCGGCCTGCCGAACCCGCCCGCAACCACTGCGCCGACGCCTGATCCCAATCGGCAGGGGCCGGAACTCAACGTCTTCCGCGATCCGGTGACGCCGCGCGCATCGCAGCCCGTGATTACCCCGCCGCCAGTAACGGTGCAGCCCGTGCCGCAGCAGGCCCCTGCCCGCCCGGCTGCATCACGGCCGACCACCACCACGGCACCGGCTACGCCGCGCCAGACGAAGCCCGAACCAAAGGCGCAGCGCCCCGCCGAACGCGAAAAGCCGACGCCGCAAGCGACGCCAGCCCCTGCCGCACCGACGGAAGAGGAAGCGGCAGCGAACCAGAGCGCGCCCGTCGAAACGGCGCCGCAGTCTCTGCCGGTTCCGGTGCCGGCCACCAATGCCGTGGAGCCGAGCGCGCCCGTCGCCACGCCCGCACCCACCGCCGAAGACGGCCTAAGCCTGCCATGGATCATCGGCGGCGTGATTGCGCTCGTCCTGCTGGCCGCCTTCCTGCTGTTGCGCCGTCGCCGCGCACCTGCTCCGGCGGTTGAAAGCGCGGCCCCGCCCCGCCCCGCCCCCCAGCCGGCAAAGCCCGCTCCGGCCGAACCGGCGCCCCAGCCCGTTGCGCCGCCGCCGATCACCAAAGCGCCGGTTGCCGCGTCCGCTGATCGCCCATGGATCGACATGGACATGGCCGTCAGTCAGGCGCGCTATTCGCTGATGGGCCTGACCGTCGCGTACAGCCTGATCCTGCACAATCGTGGCGACAGGCCGGCGCAGGACATTCTGATCCGCGGCATCATGGGCAATGCCGGCGCGCAGCAGGCGGCCTTGCTTCAGGACTTCTTCACCGGCGACACCGGCCTGCCGCTGCATAGCGCGGTGTCGATCGCGCCGGGCGAAACGATCCAGCTGGGCGGCGAACTGCGCCTGTCGCCTGACGAGATCGCGCCGGTGACGATGGGCCAGCGCAGCCTGCTGATCCCGCTTGCCGCCTTCGACATGGCCTATCGCTGGGCGACGGAGGGCGACGCGCTGGATCAGGGACGCACCGCCCGCGCCTTCATCGTTGGGCAGGAACAGGAACCGCCGGCCGAACGGCTCGCGCCATTGCGGCTGGATCAGGGACCGCGCCAATATCGCCGCCCGGCCGCCCGCGCGGCGGCGGAACTGACGCCGGCTTAAGAGTCTGTTTGGGAATGCGCCTCTGGCGCATCCGCACCGGCCCGCACCCCCACCCGACCGCCCACACATGGTATCCTGAATGGGCGGTCGGGTGGGGGTGCGGGCCGGTGCCGTATCGAAAATGCGCCTTTTCGCGCATTTTCCAAGAAAGCCCAGAAGCAAGAGGCCCTTTTATCCCTTGCCGGCAGGCACTAAGACTCTGCCAGCAAAAGGGCCGAAGGGAGCCGCATGACCATTTTCCTGTCCACCGCAGAGCTGGCGGCCGAACTCGGCCAGCCGACGTTGCGCATCCTCGACGCGACCCTGTTCCTGCCCGGCACCCCGCGCGACGCGCGCGCGGAATTTGAGGCGGCCCATATTCCCGGCGCCGCCTTCCTCGATCTCGATACGCTGGCCGATCCGACCGATCCCGCGCCGCACAGCTTGCCGACCGACGATTTCATGACGCAGCGGGTGCAGGCGCTGGGCATTGATGCCGACAGCCGCATCATCCTCTATGACAACAGCCCGATCCGCAGCGCCGCGCGCGCCTGGTGGATGATGCGCCTCTATGGCGTGGGGGATTCGGCCGCGATCCTGGACGGCGGCCTGCCCAAATGGCTGGCGGAAGGGCGCGCGACGGAAAGCGGCGCGGTGACGCCCGCCCCCGGTACTGCGGTTGCCCGGATCGACCGGACGCAGGTGCGGAGCAAGGCGGACATGCTGGCCAATCTGGAGAGCGATGTCGCGCAGGTTCTGGACGCGCGCGGCGCGGGCCGCTTTACCGGCACGGAGGCGGAGCCGCGTCCCGGCATGGCGTCCGGCCATATCCCCGGTTCGCGCAACCTGCCTTATTCCGCACTGTTCGCCGCCGACAACAGCATGAAATCGCCCGAAGAACTGCGCGCGCTTTATGAGGAGGCGGGCATCGACCTCAATCGCCGGGTCATCACCACCTGCGGCAGCGGCGTGACCGCCGCGATCCTGCTCGCGGGCCTTGAAACGCTCGGCGCGACCGACGTCAGCCTCTATGACGGCAGCTGGGCCGAATGGGGCTTCGACCCGGCGACACCCAAGGCGACAGGCGCAGCATGAGCATTCCCAATGATCGCAAGCCGCTGACCAAGCTGGCGCAGGCCGGGCGCAGGCCCGAATGGACGGGCATGCCCGGCCAACCCGGCGGCATCGTCAGTCCGCCGGTCTGGCGCGCGTCGACCATCCTCTATGATGATGTCGCCCATCTGCGTAAAGCGGCGGGCAGCAGCACGCATGAACGGCTCTTCTACGGGCGCAAGGGCACGCCGACGGCCTGGTCGCTTGCCGACGCGCTCACCGAAATGGAGCCGGGCGCGGAAGGCACAATGCTCTATCCATCGGGCGTCGCGGCGATCGCCTGCGCGCTGATGGCGGTGCTGAAGCCGGGCGACCGGCTGCTGATGGTCGACAGCGCCTATGATCCGACCCGCAATTTCTGCGAACAGATGCTGCGTCCGCAGGGGATCGAGACGATCTATTATGATCCGACCGATGTCGCCGCGCTCGACGCCCATCTGGCAAGCGGGCCGATCCGCGCGATCTTCCTCGAAAGCCCCGGCAGCCTGACTTTCGAGGTGCAGGATGTGCCCGCGATCACGCGCTGGGCGAAGGCGAACGGGGTCGCCACCCTGCTCGACAATACATGGGCGACGCCGCTCTACTTCCCGGCGATGGCGCATGGCGTGGACATTTCCCTGCTCGCCTGCACCAAATATATTGTCGGCCATTCCGACGTAATGATGGGCAGCGCGACGGCCAATGCGGAATGGTTCGGCAAGCTGCGCCAGACCGCCTATCTGTTCGGGCAGATGGTCAGCCCCGACGATGCCTGGCTGGCGGCGCGGGGGCTGCGGACGCTGGGCGTGCGGCTGAAGCAGCATCAGGACAGCGCGGTCGCCATCGCGCACTGGCTGAAAGCGCAGCCGGACGTCGCCCGCGTGCTGCATCCCGCGCTGCCGGACTGCCCCGGCCATGCGCTGTGGCGACGCGATTTCAGCGGCTCCACCGGCCTGTTCAGCTTCATCCTGAAGGGGGGCGATGAGAAAGCGCGGGCCGCCCTGATCGACGACCTCGCCCATTTCGGCATCGGCTATAGCTGGGGCGGGTTCGAAAGCCTGGCCCTGCCGGTCGATCCGGCCCGTTATCGCAGCGCAACGAACTGGGCAGCGGAAGGGCCGGCGGTGCGCCTGCATATTGGCCTTGAAGATACGGCCGATTTGATCGCGGACCTGGACGCCGGGCTTGCCCGCTTCCGCGCGATCCGCGACGCGGAGTGATGCGATGACGCCGGGCCTGACCGATCTGATCGACCGGCTGCCCGGCGACCCGGATCTGATCCAGCCGCTGGTCGCGCTGGCGCTGGCCATCCTCCTCTATGCCGCCGCCTGGGGCCTTGCCCGGCTGGTCGCGCCGCGCCTGCGCCGTCGCCTGCCGCCACTGGGCGATGCGCTGGCGGGCCATGTGCGGGCCTGCACCCGCCATGGGCTGGCCGCCGGTCTGCTGGTGCTGGGCCTCATCTTCTTCCCGGAAGGATCGCTCGGCCATCTGGTGATGGGCATCGTACTGGGCGGCGCGGTCGCGCTGCTGGCCGCCCATGTGCTGCGCGGCCTTGCCATACCGCGCTGGGCGGTGACGCCGCTGGCGCTGATCCTCTTCATCCTGATCGTGTCGGGTAGCGGCGGCGGCATCGCCCCGGTGGGCGAGATGCTGGACCGGGTCGGCGTGACGCTGGGCAAGCGACGCCTCACCTTGCTCGGCATCCTGTCGATCGCCGCCACCTGCGTCGCACTGTTCGCCGCCGTGCGGCTTGCCAATCAGCTGATCGGCCGCTCGATCCAGAAGGCCAGCGGATTCGATCCGACCCAGAAGTTGCTGGCGCAGAAGCTGGCCGCGATCACCGTGGTCGTCGCCGCCTTCTTCATCGGCGTCGATTTGCTGTCGATCGACCTGACCGCCTTCGCCGTCTTTTCCGGCGCGCTGGGCCTGGCCATCGGCTTCGGCCTGCAAAAGACCTTCGGAAATCTGATCGCCGGCATCATCCTGTTGATGGACCGGTCGATCAAGCCGGGCGACGTCATCGTCGTGGGCGACAGTTTCGGCTGGGTGAACAAGATCGGCGTGCGCGCCGTCAGCGTGCTGACCCGCGACGGCAAGGAACATCTGATTCCCAACGAGAATCTGATGACGCAGGAGGTGGAGAACTGGTCCTATTCCGACCGGAACGTCCGCGTCCGCATCCCGGTGGGCATCGCCTTCGACAGCGACCTGCCGCTCGCGCAGAAACTGATGTTGCAGGCTGCGCAGGAAAGCCCGCGCGTGCTGGCCAATCCCAAGCCCAATGTCTGGTTGACCGCCTTTGGCGAAAGCCGCGTCGAACATGATATATTGGTGTGGATCAGCGATCCCGAAGGCGGCGTGGGCAATGTGAAGTCGGACGTGCTGGGCCGCGTGTGGCAATTGTTTCGCGACCATGGCGTCACCATTCCCTATCCGCAGCGCGTCATCCACCGCGCGCCGGAAACAGACCAGCCATAATCAATATTGCCGCTAAATCCCTGGCGTCGGGTCGACTTCAGTCGAGAAAGGCTGATGCGGCGCGCCCGATTTTGTTGCAGTCCAGCAACATTACGGCAGCAAAAGACACCAATGGGCAATAAATTCTTGTGCGCCGCAGCGCAGACAGGCATTTCCAGACGCGTTGAGGCAGCCGACCCATCCCGAGCGGGGGAGCATAGAGGAAGGCGCCTGAACGCAGGCGGGACGATCGCAGAACCATCATCAAGGGGAATCCCCATGCGTAAGTCCATCATCGGCCTCTCGGCCTTCGCTCTCATCAGCGCTCTTGCCGCCGTTTCGACGCCGGCCATGGCCCAGGACGAGCCCACCCCCGAACTGACCGTCACCGGCAATGCCGCGGTCGTCACCGATTATCGCTTCCGTGGCATTTCGCAGACGAACAAGAAGATCGCGTTGCAGGGCGGCATCACCGTCAGCCACAGCTCGGGCTTCTATGTCTCGACCTGGGGCAGCTCGATCGACGAATATGTCGCCAATGGATCGGATCAGGAACTCGACCTGATCGGCGGTTACACCACCACCGTCGGCGCAGCCACGATCGACGTCGGCGTCCTCTATTATTACTATCCGGGCAATGGGGGCGCGAACACCGACTTTGTCGAGCCCTATGCGTCGGTCAAGGGCACTTTCGGCCCCGCCACGGCCAAGCTGACCGTCAACTACGCCCCCAAGGCGAAGGCGCTGACCGTCGGCAATGGCAAGGAAGACAATGTCTATGTCGCGAGCGACCTGTCGGCCTCGATCCCCAACACCCCGCTGGGCGTGTCGGCGCATCTGGGCCACAGCTTTGGCCCCAGCTACCTGACCATCGGCAAGGAATATACCGACTGGAATGTCGGCGCGACCTACACCTGGGGTCATCTGACCTTCGGCGTATCCTATGTCGATACCGACAAGTCGCTCTATTCGCCGGCTGGCCACAATATCAGCAAGGCCGGCGTTGTGGGATCGATCACCGCCGCCTTCTGATCAACCATCCTTCGGGGGGAGGAGAGGGCCGCGATTCCGAAAAGGGATCGCGGCCTTTTTCGTCTGTTGCGCCACGCCGCGCCCCTCCGCATCATTACAGAGTCGCCACCCCTGCCCGCCACCTCTATAGTACGGCCATGCCATTTCTCTCGCTTGTGCTGATCTTCCTCGCCACGCTGGCCGCGATGGAAGGTTTTGCCTATGTCATGCATCGCTGGGTGATGCATGGTCCCGGCTGGTTCCTGCACGCCAGCCATCATCGCCCCCGCACCGGCTTTTTCGAGGCGAACGACCTCTATTTCGTGATCTTCGCCATGCCCTCCATCCTGTTGCTGCTGGGCGGGGTGCAATGGGGCTGGGGCGGCTGGGCTACCGCCATGGGGGCCGGCGTCGCCGCCTATGGCGCCATCTATCTGGGCTTTCACGACATCATCGTCCACCAGCGGGTGCGCCACCGCTATGTCGCCCGTTCCCGCTACATGAAGCGTATCGTCCAGGCCCACCGCCTGCATCATGCGGTCGAAACCAAGCATGGCACCGTCAGCTTCGGCTTCCTGATCGCGCCGCACCCCAGCGACCTGAAACGCCAGCTGGCGCAGGGCGGCCGCGCAGGCGTGCGCGCGGCCAAGAGGCGGGAAGACGCGGTTGTCGAGGGGTGAAGGGGAGCCGATTGCCTTTTGGCTATGGCATGAAGATGGCTGACACTATGACGTGACGATGATGATCTGCCTTGGCATAGTGCCGGTATGCCGGCATCATTTTTCCAGAATGTTCCGCTCAAAGCCAAAGTTATAGGCTGGGGGATCATCGTCATACCTATTGCCGCACTCCTGCTGCTTGGAGCGATATTCGCGCGTCCAGAACCTATCGATCAACGATTGGTGTGGGGATGTTATGTCGCCTATGATGCGCCACCCCTCGAAATCCGCGAGGATGTAATTAACATCATCGAGCCGGCCCGTCGGACGTTTAACTACGTCGCTGAACCCTCGAAGGCGAGCTATCAGTTAAATGTGCGACCGGCATTACGGCTGAAACGTCACACGACTGGACGCTACGCATTCTCACCCTCGCCAGGCATCGGCTTCTTCTGGCCGTTGCTGCCGGCCCCCGGAAAAAACAGAGATCGAGTGAGGCATCCCAAAGAATATGCGGGTCGCATCGAAGTTGCAGCTGATGGAGCTGGAGTTATATATTCTCGCACAAGCGATGTTGGTGCTTGTCGCCTATAGTCCGCCATTGAGAGGTATTACGGCTGCAAGTGGCAGAATAGGCCTCCCTTCCGGGGTAACGGAGCCTATCCCTACGCTCTCTTCCACCGCAAATCCGCCCTTCCCCGCACCGTCCCCCTTCATCTTCCGCGCCGCATGTTCTATGCCCGCACTCCAATTCCCATGAGGACGCCGTTTTGATCCTGGACCTCGCCGCCGCCGCTTCGGGCGCCATTCAATTCAAAGATCTGGGGCTGGACCCGGTCGCGCTCAATCTGGGCTTCTTCACGCTGAAATGGTACAGCCTCGCCTATCTGGCCGGCATACTGATCGGTTACTGGTATCTGCTGAAACTAGTGGACCAGCCCGGATCACCGATGGCGCGGCGGCATGCCGACGACATGATCTTCTATGCGACGCTGGGCATCATCATCGGCGGACGGCTGGCCTATGTGATCTTCTACCAGCCCGAAATCCTCCAGCATCCGCTGGACATCTTCAAGCTGTGGAATGGCGGCATGTCCTTCCATGGCGGCGCGGCGGGCGTGTCGATCGGCATCCTCTACATGGCGTGGAAGGAGAAGCTGAGCTGGCTGCGCATCCATGACTATATCGCCTGCGTCGTGCCCTTCGGCCTGTTCTTCGGCCGGCTGGCCAATTTCGTGAATGGCGAATTGTGGGGCAAGGAAACCGACGTGCCCTGGGCCATCGTGTTTCCGACCGGCGGCCCCTTCGCGCGCCACCCCAGCCAGCTTTATGAAGCGGTGCTGGAGGGCATCGTCCTGTTCCTTATCCTCGCCTTCGCCTTCTGGAAGACGCGCGCCCGCTACAAGCCGGGCATGCTGGTCGGCATTTTCGTGCTGGGCTATGGCTGCTTCCGCTTCGGCGTCGAATATTTCCGCGAAGCCGACGCCCAGTTGATGGAGTTTGCCGCGCGCACCGGCCTGCATATGGGCCAGTGGCTGTGCATACCGATGATCGTCGCCGGCCTCTATCTGATCGCGACCGCCAATGGCCGCCGCCTGCGGGTGGAGCCGGTGGCGGGCAGCGCCAGCGTCAGCTGAGTCGATGTCAGCCGAACCGCTGCCGCTGGCCGAGCGCCTGACGCGCCAGATTGCGGCAGGCGGGCCGATTTCCGTCGCCCATTATATGGGTGAGGCGAACCAGCATTATTATGACAGCCGCGATCCGCTGGGCACGCAGGGCGATTTCACCACCGCGCCGGAAATCAGCCAGATGTTCGGCGAACTGGTGGGGCTGGCGCTGGCCGACATGTGGATGCGGTCGGGCCGGCGACCCGAGGCCAGCTATGTCGAGCTGGGGCCGGGGCGCGGGACGCTGGCGTCGGATGCGCTGCGGGCAATGGAGCGCGCCGCGGTCGCGCCGCGCGTGCATCTGGTCGAGACCAGCCGGGCGCTGCGCGCGCGCCAGAGCGCGCTGATCCCCCATATCGTCCATCATGACAATATCGACAGCTTGCCCGAACAAGGGCCGTTGCTGGTGGTGGCGAACGAGTTTTTCGACGCCCTGCCGGTGCGCCAGTGCATTCGGGTTGGCGATGAGTGGCGCGAGCGCGTCGTCATCCGCCGCGAGGAGGAAGGCCGCTTCATCCCCGTCGCCGGTTATCGCCGGATCGAATCGGGCCTGCCGCCAATCGCCAATGAAGCGCCCGATGGCGCGATCATCGAATCGCCGATCATGGGCGCGGGCATCGCCTATGCGCTCGCCCACCGTATCGCCAAGCAGGGCGGCGGCGCGATCATCATCGACTATGGCTATGAAGGGCCAGCGCTGGGCGACACGTTGCAGGCGGTGAAGGCGCATAAATTCGCCGACCCCTTCGCCAATCCGGGCGAGGTGGACCTGACCACCCATGTGGATTTCACCATGCTGGGCAATATGGCGCGGCAGGCGGGGCTGCGCGTTCATGGCCCGGTAGGTCAGGGCGCGTTCCTGCAACAGCTGGGCATCGACGCACGCGCCGACCAACTGGCCCGCACCGCGCCGGAACGCGCGTCGGAGGTGGAGGCCGCCCGCCACCGCCTGACCGACGATCAGGAAATGGGGATATTGTTCAAGGCGATGGCCTGGACTCACCCCGACTGGGCCGACCCGGCGGGGTTTATTCGCTAACCGACGCGATCGTCGGCCCAAGCGCCGGAACGATCAGTCTTCCTGATAATAGCGGCTGAGGCGGCGAATGAAGCCAATCAGGCCGGTCTGACGGCTACGCTTCATCCGTTCGGCATGCAGGATGGTCTGCACCCGCGCGAAGCAATCTTCCGCATCGACATTGCACAGCACATAATCATAGCCGTCCCAATGCGCGATCTCGTTCGCGGCGCGGGCCATGCGGCCCTCGATCACTTCATTGCTGTCGGTCGCGCGGCCACGCAGGCGACGTTCCAGCTCCTCCATCGACGGCGGCAGGATGAAGATGCGCACCACATCGCCGCCGGCGATCTGATGCAGTTGCTGCGCGCCCTGCCAGTCAATGTCGAACAGCACATCCTTGCCAGACTTGAGCATTTCCTCAACCGGCGCGCGCGGCGTACCGTAACGCTGGCCAAAGACATGCGCCCATTCCAGGAACTCATGCTCCGCCGTCATGCGGCGAAACTCTTCCAGATCGACGAAATGATAATCCTTGCCGTCCGCCTCTCCGGGCCGCATCGGCCGGGTGGTGGCGGACACCGACATGGACAGATCCGGCTCAGCGGCCAGCAGCTTGCGCGCGATGGTGGACTTGCCCGCGCCCGAGGGCGAGGACAGAACGAAGAGCACGCCGCGGCGCTTGAAGTCGGGAGTCTCGATAGGGGTGGTGTCGGCCATGGCCGCTAGTGGCCTCATGGACGGGCTTTTGCAAGAGCTTGGGGGAGACGAGGGATGAGTCGGACGGCTAAAAGCATGAATCCGCGCGGCTTTATGATCGCTACGCTGATCGCGGTGGCGACCGGCGTCGTCCTGCATCTGATGCATCGACCGGCCATTTGTAGCTGTGGCCGGATCGACTTATGGCATGGGGCGCTCGATAGCGGCAACAGTCAGCACATCGCCGACTGGTACAGCCTCAGCCATGTGATCCACGGTTTCCTTTTCTATGCGGGCACGCGATGGCTGCTGCGCCGGCCCTCTATCGACCTGCGACTTGCATTGGCGGTGGCGATTGAATCGGCATGGGAGATATTAGAAAACAGCCCCTTCATCATCGACCGTTATCGCACGGCGACCATCGCGCTTGGCTATTCCGGCGACACGATCCTGAATTCGATGAGCGACATCGGCATGATGACGCTGGGCTTTCTGTTTGCGGCGCGGGCGCCGACATGGCTGACCGTCATAGTCGCGCTGGCGCTGGAATTGCTGGCGCTGGCGGTCATCCGCGATAATCTGACGCTCAACGTGTTGATGCTGACATGGCCGATCGATGCGGTTCGGCAATGGCAGGCCGCGCTCTAAGGGTTGTGGGGATTTAGGATTCCCATTTATCTGGATATGTGATTCATGTTGTGGATGGATCGCTTTGTACTGACCGACGCCCAATGGGCGAAGATGGAGCCACATTGTCTGGGGAAGGTCAGCGATCCTGGACGCAGCGGCAAGAACAATAGGCTATTCATGGAAGCGGTGTTGTGGATTGTCCGAACGGGCAGTCCATGGCGCGACCTGCCAGCACAGTTCGGCAATTGGAGTACGGCGTTTCGACGCTTTCGCGATTGGCGCGAAGCGGATGTTTTCAAGCGGATTTTCGATGCTTTGTCGGATCAGCCTGACATGGAATACGCTATGATCGATGCCACCATCGTCAAAGTTCATCGTCATGGACAAGGCGCAAAAGGGGGACTTCGAGCCAGGCCATCGGCCGCTCCAAAGGCGGCATGACGACCAAGATATTGGCGCTCACCGACGCCTTGGGCAACCTGGTGCGCTTCCGTCTGATGCCGGGCAATCGCTTCGATAGCGTTGGTGTTGCACCGCTGATCGAAGGCGTCGAGTTCGGAGCGTTGCTCGCCGACAAGGCTTTCGACAGCAACGACATCATTACCGATCTCAACCAACGCGGCGCCAAGATCGTTATCTCTCAGCACCCTCGCCGCGCCATACCCATCCCGCTCGACGCCGAAATGTACAAATGGCGACACCTGATCGAAAACTTCTTCTGTAAACTCAAAGAGTTCAAGCGCATCGCCATGCGCGCATGCAAAACTGATCGCAGCTTCGAGGCCATCATCTACCTCGCTGCTGCCGTCATCAACTCAAGATGAATCCCCACAACCCTTAGAGCATTTTCGAAGCAGATGGCATCATCTGCTGGCTCGGAAAATGCGGAAAACAAAAGAGAAATAGAGCATGATCCGATTCAGTATGAACGGATTATGCTCTAAGCCTTTTTGCGCGCGCTTTCTATCGGGATCGGCTCGCCGCTCTTGTCGGGCAGCAGCTTGAGCGCCTTCTTGCGGTCCGCCTCCCGCTTCGCCTCATAAAGCTTGCCGGCCATATAGGCGCCGGTCACGAGCAGCGCGCCAGCCGGGTAGCGCATGATGAGGCGCTTTGCCCCCGCCCCGGCAAGCAGGCCGATCACGCCCTTTTTGCCGGTGTCGGCAGCAACTCGCGCCGCCACCACGGTCGCGCCGACACGGGCGGCCTTTCGCAGCAACCCGCGCTTTTTGGGCGGGCGGACCGTTATCAACGGCGTGGCGGAGCTGGGTGCTTTCCTCTTCATAAAGGATTAATGTACCGCAGCCCCGCCGGTTCCGCCAGTTGATCTGGATCAGACCATATTTTCAGGCCGCACGAGGCGATCGAATGTGGCTTCGTCCACCAGGCCCAGTTCCAGTCCGGCTTCCTTGAGCGTCTGCCCCTTCTTGTGGGCGTGCTTGGCGATGGCGGCGGCATTGTCATAGCCGATTTCGGGGGCCAGCGCCGTTACCAGCATCAGCGATCGGTTCACCAGATCGGCGATCCGCGCCTCATTGGCCTGCAAGCCGTCGACGCAGCGTTCGGCGAAGCTTTCCATGCCGACGCTGAGCAGATGGATGGAGCGCAGCACATTGGCGCCGATCAGCGGCATGAAGACATTGAGTTCGAAATGACCCTGCATGCCGCCGACCGTCACCGCCTGATGATTGCCGATCACCTGCGCGGCGACCATGGTCAGCGATTCGCACTGGGTCGGATTGACCTTGCCCGGCATGATCGAGCTGCCCGGCTCATTGGCGGGCAGGTCCAGTTCACCCAGACCAGACCGGGGCCGGAGCCGAGGAAGCGGATGTCGTTGGCGATCTTGGTCAGCGCCACCGCCAGCGTGCTCAATGCGCCGGAGAAGAAGACGAGGCCATCCTTGGCGGCGAGCTGTTCGAACTTGTTGGGCGCGCTTTCGAACGGGGTGCCGGCAATATCGCTGATCGCCGCCGTCATATCCTCCGCCCAGCCTTCGGGCGCGTTGAGGCCGGTGCCGACCGCCGTGCCGCCGATCGCGAGCTTGCGGATATTGCCATTGAGCGCCCCCTCGATCCGCGCCTTCGCGCTGACAAGCTGCGCGGCATAGCCGGAAAATTCCTGCCCCAGCGTCAGCGGCGTCGCATCCTGCGTATGGGTGCGGCCGATCTTGACGATATGGCCCCAGCCTTCCGCCTTGGCGACGAGCGCGGCGGTCAGCTTTTCGAGCGCCGGGACCAGCCGGTCGCGCGTCGCGATCACGGTCGCGACATGCAGCGCGGTCGGAAAGCTGTCGTTGGACGACTGGCTCATATTCACATGGTCGTTGGGGTGGACCGGGCTCTTGCCGCCGCGCGTGCCGGCCAGCTGCTCATTGGCATAGCCGGCGATCACTTCATTGACGTTCATATTGGTCTGGGTGCCGCTGCCGGTCTGCCAGATGACGAGTGGGAACTGGTCGTCCAGCGCGCCGGAGACGATCTGCTGCGCGGCATTCTCGATCCCCGCGACGATCCCGGCGTCCAGGCCATGCTTGGCATTCACCCGCGCCGCCGCCTGCTTCACGATCGCCTGCGCATGGACGATGCCGATCGGCATGCGTTCAGGTTCGCCAAAGGGGAAATTCTGGATACTGCGCTGCGTCTGCGCGCCCCAATAGGCGTCGGCAGGGACTTCGATCGCGCCAATGCTGTCGGTTTCGGTGCGGGTAGCGGACATGCATTACTCCCAGTTAAGAATCAGTCGCAAAACTGGGTTCGATGTAGGGAGAGACGCAAAAAATCCAAGCGTTAATTGCCTCGGAAACATGTAAGCTCGAACTTAGAAGCAGCGTCGAAAATCTAGAGGCAAGCTTACATGTTCGGATGGTTCAAAAAGCGATCGCAGCAACTGGAGCCGGAAGCGCGCTGGGAGGTCAGCATCGACGCGACATGCATCATAGTGCGGGATGCGTCCGGCGCGGTCAGAATGGTCAAAAGAGCCGAACTGTCCGGCATTCTGATAGAAACCAACGATAGCGGCCCGTGGGGTGCAGACGTCTGGTGGCTGTTCTTTGGCGCGGACGATCACGTCGCCTGCGCCTATCCCCAGGGCGCTACGGGCGAAGCCGCCGTGCTGGACGTGCTGATGGCACTGGAAGGATTCGATCACACGCAAATGACCGCCGCGATGGGATCAACCGGGAATGCGATCTTCCCGGTTTGGCGAAGGTCGAATTAGGGCGAAGAGAAGCGAAAACCGCTTACTTCTTCTTCCCGAAGTCCACTGTCACCACGTTGGAGCCGTCTTCGCTCGTCACCGTCGGTGCGTCATTTTCGGCCGGGTCATGGGGTTCGGGCAGTTCGTCTGCCGCGACCTGGAACTGGAGGGCGAAATTGACCGCCGGATCGACGAAGGCAGTGATCGCGCTGAAGGGAATGTAGAGATGCGCCGCGATCTGGTTGAAGGTCAGGCTGACCTCGAAATGGCGATCGCTGACCTTCAAATCCCAATATTTATTCTGGAGGACGATGGTCATTTCGTCCGGGAAGCGCTCGATCAGATGCTTGGGAATGTCGACGCCGGGCGCCTGCGTCTTGAACGTGATGTAGAAATGATGCGCGCCGGGCAGGCCGCCCGACTGCTGCACTTCGCCCAGCACACGGCCGACGACCGCGCGCAGCGCCTCCTGCACGATTTCGTCATAGGGAATCAGGCTGTCGGGCAGGTCGTCGCTCATGGCCCAATGTCCTAGCGGCACGAAACGAAGGGTCAACCCCCATCGCCCGGCTTGCAGGACGCGATTGCATGATGGGCGCGACGCGCTATAGGGCGGCCATGCGCACGGCCGAGATTCACCGCAACACGGCGGAAACCCAGATCGACGTCACCGTCAACCTCGACGGGACGGGCCTCTATACGGTGTCGACGGGCATCGGCTTTTTCGATCATATGATCGAGCAGCTCTCGCGCCATTCACTGATCGACATGACGGTCAACACCGTCGGCGACCTGCATGTCGACCAGCATCACACGACCGAGGATACCGCGATCGCGATTGGCGAAGCCATCGCCAAGGCGCTGGCCGACAAGCGCGGCATCAGCCGCTATGGCAGCGTCTATTCGCCGATGGACGAGACGCTGAGCCGCGTGGCGCTGGACATTTCGGGCCGCCCCTGGCTTGTGTGCAAGCTGCCCTTCACCGTCACCAAGATCGGCGAATGGGACACGGAGATGGTGGAGCATTTCTTCCACAGCTTCGCGCAGGCGGCCGGCATCACGCTGCATATCGAGCTGCTCTATGGCAGCAACAATCATCATATCGTCGAAAGCGCGTTCAAGGGCCTGGCCCGCGCGCTGCGGCAGGCGGTGGAGATCGACCCGCGCAAGGCGGACGCGATCCCCTCGACCAAAGGCATCCTGTAAGCATCAACAGACTGGAAAGGCCGGACCCATGTTCATCATTTCGCTGACCTATACGGCGCCGATCGATGTGCTGGACCATCATCTGGCCGATCATCGCGCTTGGCTGGATCAGGGGATTGCCGACGGCTGGCTGTTGCTGGCCGGACGGCGCGAGCCGCGCACCGGCGGCATCTTGCTGGCCCAGGGCACAAAGGCGGACATTCAGGAAAAGGCGGCGACCGATCCCTTCGTGGTGAACGGCGCGGCATCGTTCGAGCTGATCGAATTTCTGCCGGCGCGCGCCGCCAGCGTCAATCTGGACACGCTGCTGGCATGACCATCGCCCTCATCGATTATGGCGCCGGCAATCTCCATTCGGTGCATAATGCCCTGCGCAAGGCGGGCGCCGACAATGTCGTCATCACCGCCGATGCCGATGTGGTGGCGAAGGCCGACCGCATCGTGTTGCCGGGCGTGGGCGCCTTTCGCGCATGCCGCGATGCGCTGGTCGCGATCCCCGGCATGGTGGACGCGATGAACGAGGCGGTGAACGCACGCAGCATTCCGTTTCTGGGCGTATGCGTGGGCATGCAGTTGCTGGCCGATGCGGGCGAGGAATTTGGCCGACATGAAGGGCTGGGCTGGATTCCCGGCACGGTGCGCCTGATCGAACCGGCCGACGCCGCGGTGAAGGTGCCGCATATGGGCTGGAACGATGTGGTGCTTAATGGCGCACCGCCGCTGATCGAGGCGGGCGAGGCCTATTTCCTGCACAGCTATCATTTTGAAGCGGCCGATCCGGCGCATATTGCTGCCGTCACCAATCATGGCGGGTCGCTGGTCGCCGCCGTGGCGCGCGACACCATCATCGGTTGCCAGTTCCACCCGGAAAAGAGCCAGCGTTACGGCCTGTCCTTCCTTGCGCGGTTTCTGGACTGGAAGCCGTGATTCAATACAACCCCCGTTCGGTTCGAGCTTGTCGAGAACCGTTGCGCGCGGGTTCTCGACAAGCTCGAACCGAACGGATGTTTGCATCATGTCCCTGATCGTCTTTCCCGCCATCGACCTTAAAGGCGGCCAGGTCGTCCGCCTGGCCGAGGGCGATATGGATCGCGCCACCGTCTATGGCGACAATCCCGCCGCGCAGGCTCTGCTGTTCGCGGAAAGCGGCGCGCAGCATCTGCATGTGGTGGACCTCGACGGCAGCTTCGCCGGCCATGCGGTCAATGCCGCAGCGGTCGAGGCGATCGTGGACGCCTTTCCCGGCCATGTGCAGCTGGGCGGCGGCATCCGCAATCGCGAGGCGGTGGAGCGCTGGTTCGACCTTGGCGTGTCGCGCATCGTGATCGGCACGGCGGCGTTGAAAGACCCGGCTTTCGTGAAGGCGGCGGCGCGCGACTTTCCCGGCGGCATCGTCGTCGCGGTCGATGCGCGCGACGGCTTCGTCGCGACCGACGGCTGGGCGGAAAAGAGCGACATGCCGGTGATCGACCTGGCCCGCCGGTTCGAGGATGCGGGCGTCGCCAGCCTGCTGTTCACCGATGTCGGCCGCGACGGGTTGCTGAAGGGCGTGAATATCGACGCGACCGTCGACCTTGCCCGCGCCACCGACATGCCGGTGATCGCCAGCGGCGGGGTCGCGGGGATCGCGGACATCCGCATTTTGAGCCTGCATGCCGATGACGGGATTGAAGGCGTCATCACCGGCCGCGCGCTCTATGACGGGCGGCTGGACCTCAAGACCGCGCTGGCGGTTGCGCAGGCGGCGGCTTGAGCGGCGCCGGCCTGTTCCTCCCCGGTACGGGGAGGGGAACCATGCGAAGCATGGTGGAGGGGGCTTGCCCCTTGCGCGTCGCCATGGGGCCATCCCCCTCCACCACCGGCTGCGCCGGCGGTCCCCCTCCCCTTGCAGGGGAGGAATGATGACCGTCCGCACCCGTGTCATTCCCTGTCTCGACGTGGCCAATGGGCGCGTGGTGAAGGGCGTCAATTTCGTCGACCTGAAGGACGCCGGCGATCCGGTGGAGCAGGCCAAGCTCTATGATGCGGCCGGAGCGGACGAACTCTGCTTCCTCGACATCACCGCCACGCATGAGGCGCGCGGGACCATATTGGACGTGGTGCGCCGCACCGCCGAAGTCTGCTTCATGCCCGTGACCGTGGGCGGCGGCGTGCGCACGCCCGAAGATGCGCGCGCGCTGCTGCTGGCGGGAGCGGACAAGGTGGCGGTCAACAGCGCTGCGGTAGCGCGGCCCGAACTGGTCGCCGACATTGCCGATCGCTTCGGTGCGCAGTGCATCGTCGGATCGGTCGACGCCCGGCGCGTGGGCGAGAATAAGTGGGAAATCTTCACCCATGGCGGTCGCAAGCCGACGGGCATCGACGCGCTGGAGCATGCGCTGCGCCTCGCGGAGTTGGGCGCGGGCGAACTGCTGGTCACGTCGATGGACGGGGACGGCACGAAGCAGGGCTATGACCTGGCCCTGACCCGCGCCATTGCCGACGCCGTGTCGGTGCCGGTGATCGCCAGCGGCGGCGTCGGCACGCTCGACCATCTGGTCGAAGGCGTGGTCGAGGGCCATGCCAGCGCCGTGCTGGCCGCCTCCATATTTCATTTCGGTCAACACACTATTGCCGAAGCGCATCAGGCCTTGGCGGCCGCCGGCATTCCGGTGCGGCACCACTAAGCGGCGGAAAAGCTGGCAAATGTCGGGTTAATTTACAGTAACCATATTCCGGCTGCGCCCCCCTGGGCCGTCAGCCGCGCAAAAGCGTCACCCCGCAAAATTGGCACATAACCTGCGAAAGAACAGGCGGGTCGTTTCGAAACGATTTTTCCTTTCTGCAAACGGGGTGACTATTATGAAAATCAGCAAAATTTGGCTGGCAACAGCAACAGCCGGCCTGATGGGCGCGGCCGTGCCCGCACCGGCGCAGGCGACATGGTGGTGCTGGTTTGGCAAATGCGGCACGTCCTCCTCTTCGGGCGGCAGCACGGGCGGCACGACCAGTTCGGGCGGATCGTCGGGCGGCACGCCGACCCCGGTGCCCGAACCGGAACAGATGGCGCTGTTCGGCATGGGTGCGGCTGTTCTGGTCGGCCGCATGGTCATCGGCCGGCGCAAGCGCAAATAAGAGGTTGACGGGTCGCGCGCACGGCGCTTGATGCAGGGCCATGCGCGCGACCCTTCAAACCCTTGAACAGACCATCCGCCAACGGCGGAGCGCCGATCCGTCGGCCTCCTATGTCGCCAAGCTGGCCGCCAGGGGCCGCGCCAAGATTGCGCAGAAGGTCGGTGAGGAAGCGGTGGAGGCGGTCATCGCCGCCATGGCGGACGACCGGCAGGATCTGATCGGCGAAAGCGCGGACCTGATCTTTCACCTGATGATGTTGCTGGCCGATCTGGACGTGCCGTTCGACGCCGTGCTGGACGAGCTGGACCGGCGCGAAGGCGTGTCGGGCATCGCCGAAAAGGCCGCGCGTCCGCAGGATTGAGCATCGCGCTTTAAATATGATCCGTTCGCCCTGAGCCTGTCGAAGGGCTGCACTTTTCTTAAGTGTGTTCAAGGAAAAGTGCAGGGCTTCGACAAGCTCTCCTGAGCGAAGCCGAAGGGCCGAACGGATGTTAGGTGATCCAGATTTAAAAAGGGTCGTTCCGGACGTGCAGGTCCAGCGCGCCCACAGCAACCGGAAAGAAGTTGCCCGCCCTGCGTTGATGCGTCAGTTTCGCATTTGTTTGGGGGGAGGATTTATGCTTCGTTCTCTGATCGGCGGCCTTCTGGGCGGCCTTGCCATGTTCATCACCGGCTTCATCTTCTGGGGCACGCCCTTGTCCGCGCTGGCGCTGAGCCGGGCGGACGAACAGGGCAGCGCCAATTTGCAGGCGGCGATGGCGCAGGCGCTCAACGCCACCGGCACCGGCGTCTATGTGATCCCCGATCCCGCGACGGCGCAGGGCACCATCCTCTATGGCCGAGGCCCGGTGGCGCAGGTCTTTTACAATAGCGGCGGCTTTCCGGTGATGGATGGCAGCGCGCTGATCGGCGGGCTGATCCTGTCGCTGATCGTGGGCGTGCTGATCGCGCTGGCGCTGCGCTATGCGCTGGGCGACTTTGCCAGCCGGATGCGTGTCAGCATCCTGTTCGCATTGGCCGCGGTGTTGTGGCTGCATATCGGCCAAGCCGTGTTCAACCATGCGCCCTGGGGTTATACCCTCTACCTTGCCTTCAGCGATTTCGTAGCGCTGGCGCTGGCTGGCCTGATCGCGGCAAAGCTGATGGAGGGCAAGCCGGCCGCGGACGCAGCGCGGGGCGGCACGCTGCACTGAATCAGCGCGGCGCGGCGTCCGCTGGCCAGGGCAGGCC
The DNA here is from genome assembly GCF_042647625.1 of Sphingobium rhizovicinum. Classification (NCBI taxonomy): domain Bacteria; kingdom Pseudomonadati; phylum Pseudomonadota; class Alphaproteobacteria; order Sphingomonadales; family Sphingobiaceae; genus Sphingobium; species Sphingobium rhizovicinum. Next base: position 3,387,794 of record NZ_JBHRVU010000004.1, read on the forward strand.
ATAGCCGGCAAATTCCTCCACGATCTTGCCATTCAGCCTGATCGCGGCGGCGCGATCCGCCTCCGCCTTGGTGCGGTCGCCCTTCGCCGCCCAGGCCAGCGCCCGGCCATAAAGCGAGGTCGGATTAGTCCCTTGGTCGCCCAAGGCTTTGTCATAATCGGCAATCGCATCGTCCAGGCGAGCAAGACGCAACAACACCAGCCCTCGACTGTCCAGATAAGGCGCAAAGTCCTGCCTTGGTTTGAGAGCTGCATCGCAGTCGACCAGTGCCGTCTGCAACACAATGCTCGATACGCCGGGCATTGTCGCCTTCATCCAGCACAGGTTGTTGAGCATTTGCGGCTGCCCGCCTGCACTGGTCCGTGCGCTGACGAAATCCTTGTCCGCCGCCATCCGATTTCCTGCACGATCATAGGCCAAGCCACGGCCGACAAGCGCCTCAGCATAGCCGGGCGCGATCGCGATAACCCGTGAATAACTCTGGATCGCGCCATTTGTGTCGCCATTATCCCTCTGCAAACTGGCCATGGCGACCAGTGCGTCCAAATTGTCACGGGAAAGGCGCAGCGCCTCGGCAAAGTCCGCCTTTTTGCCGGCCAGATCCGTGCGCGGCCTGCGCTGTCCGCGATTGATGTAGATATAGGGTTCAGGCTTGATCGCAATCGCCCGGTCATAGGCTTTTTGCGCCAGATCCCAGCGGCCGAAGCTGTCATAGATGCTGGCGGCGGCAACATGGGCATAGCCATCGTCCGGCAACGCCTCTTCCAGAGCCTGCCCTTCCTTCACCCCGCCTTCACCGTCGCCCTTGCCCCGCAAAATGGTGGCGCGCAGCAGATGGAGTTCGGTCCAGCGCGGATCGAGTTTCAGCGCGGCCGCTGCATCCGCCAGCGCAGCGTCATTATTGCCTACGGCGCGCTGAGCGATCGCCCGATGACCCAGCGTAAAACTGTCGCTTTCATTCAGCGCAAGCGACTGGCTGTAGGCGGCGACCGCCTCCGCCCATTGCCCCTTGCGCTCGGCGATCAGGCCGCGAGCGCGAAAGACCATCGGATTTTTCGGATTAAGAAGCGCCACCGCGTCCATATCCTTGTTGGCGGCGGCATAATCGCCCAGCCAGACTTGGCTCATCCCGCGATTGGCGAGCGCCCATTCATCCTTGGGGTCCAGCTCACTCGCTTTGGTGAAATCAGTGACCGCCTCCTTGAACTGGCCGCTGTCCATCCGCGCACGGCCACGGTCGAAATAGGCTTTGGCGCTGTCGGGCGTGGCGGCGTTCATCGCCGCCAGTTCCTTGCCGGTTGGGCGATAACCGGCGGGTTTGCGCAGATAGACGACCTTGTCCGCCAGCCGGCGCAGCGCCGCCTGCGCGGCGGGGGCGTCCGCCGCCGGAAATTCGGGGATCAGGCTGCGTTCGCTGCGTTCCACATGGAAGACATTGCCTTCCAGCTTCGCGCTCCGCTTATAGGCGATGCCGGCGACCGTTTCGTCCACATCGGCATTGTCCGCGCCCGCCTTGCCGGAAAAGCCGGGCGGCAGCAGGATCGTCTCGCTCGCGCGGCTATAATAGGGATAGGCCACGGCAAAGGGTGCCTTCTGGTCCGGGCCGGGATCGCGGCTGAAATCGGCCTTGTAGCCGACCCGCATCTTGTCCGTCTCATACCAGCCGTCGTCCCAGTCCATCTTGGCCAGGCCCTGCATCGTTAGCCGCTCCTGCCCCGTCGCCGGATCGAAGGTCGCGCCGGTCGACTGGACCTCGACAAAATCATATTGCCCCTTCCAGTAGCGGCGCAGCGCATCCTCGCGCGCGGCCCCGGTCAGGTTCGCCAGCGCATTTTTCGTGCCGATCGCCCCATCGCCGGTCAGCACCGTCTCCACCGTGATCGGCGCGGGGATGCTGAGACCCGCAGTGGCGTCGATGCGGATCGTCACCGCCTCGTCGGGAATGTCGAGCGGCGCGGGCATCATCCGCACCAGCGCCGCGCCCTTGGGCGTCAGCGGCAGGCCCCAGCCATAAGCCGGCACCTGGAGCCGGTCGAGATCGGTGTCGCCCGTCCGCGTGCCATCCAGCCAATAGGTTTTGCCGCCGATCGTCGCGCGCACCAGCACATGGTTGAACAGGCCAACCATCGGCAGGCGCTGGTCGATGCCATCGCCGGATAGAGAGTTTACCGCCACCGCGTCCGCCGCGATGCCCAGCGCATGGAGCAGGCCCAGCAGCAGGGCGGTCTTGCCCTTGCAATCGCCATAGCGGCGCGACCATGTCGTGTCCGCATCGGCCGGCACCAGCCCGCCCGTCCCCATCGCCAGCGCGACATAACGGATCCGGTCCTGCACCAGAGTGAGCGCCGCCTGCGCGCGCTTTTTGGGGTCGGGGGACAGGGCGGCGATCCGGTCCAGTTCATCCTTCAGCGCGCCCTGCGCCGGCAACGCCGCCGCCTTGTCATAGAGCGGGGCGAGCAGCGCGCCCAGATCCGCCCAGGAGGAAAAATCGCTCAGTTCGACATAGCGGCCCATGGCGTAGCGGGCAGGCGCGCCCTTGGCCGGGATGATCGGCTCGACTGCGCCCGGCGCATAGTCGACGCTCATCATGTCGCCCTTGCGCACCGGCTTGACCGCCGGCATGTCGCGGCTGGCCTGCAAACGGGCGGGCAGGCTGGTGGGCCATTGCATGCGCAGTCGCGCCTGCCCGATCGGCATGCCATTCCAGCCCGCCGCCACCTGTTCGACATGCCCCTGAAATGTCGGGTCGGACGAACTGATCGACGCGGCAAATTCGACAATGTCGCCGACCTGCAAGCCTTCAGGCTGGATATTGGCGGTCAGCACCCCGTCCAGCGTGGCATTTTCCAGATTCTGCTCGCGGCGCATGACCGTGAAGCTCTGGCTGGCGAGTACGTCGATCAGCTGATCGCCGCGCCGGATCGTCAGTTTATGGACGGTCAGGTCGTCCGTCTCGGGCCGCCAGGGAAAGGAGATATTGCCAGCCGCCAATCCCTGCGGCGTGCCGATCCGCATTGCCACATCGGTATAGACGGTCTGGCGCCCCTTCTCCAGCTTCACCTGCTGATCCGATCGGAGCAGTTCGACCGGGGCCTCCGCCTCCTTCTTCGCCTCCGGCAGCGCACCGGCAGGGATCACCCAAGTGGGCGCGGGCGCCAGCACGGGCTTGTCGGCGGCGTTGGCCTGCACGGCGATCAGGCTGGTTGCGGCGAGCAGGACGGACAGATGCTTCATAAACCCCCGAATTGGCGCCGAAAGCCCCATCCCCATGGAGCGCGCCCAACGCGCCAGTGATCCCAATGTCTCACCCGATTTGCAAGGGGTTAGAAGGCTTCTTCCGCCATTCGGATCATGCAGTCGGCATGCCGACGCGCAATCGCCATCCGGTCCGCGCCGTACCCCCCGCCCATCGTGCTGGCGACGGGGATGCCGCGCGCCCGCGCCTGATGCATGACGGTGCGGTCGCGCGCGTCCAGCCCGGCGTCGGTCAGCGCCAGCCGCCCCAGCCGATCCTCCTCATGCGGATCGACCCCCGCCTGATAGAGAATCAAGTCGGGCGCAAAATCGTCCAGCACGCAGGGCAGCGCATCGGCCAGCACCGCCAGATAGGCGTCATCCCCGGTCCCGTCGTCCAGCCCGATGTCCAGCGTCGATCGCGCCTTGCGCACCGGGAAATTCTTGTCCGCATGGATCGACAGGGTGAAAATGTCCCCCCGCCCGGCCAGCAACGACGCCGTGCCGTCGCCCTGATGCACATCCAGATCCAAAATCAGGATGCGCGCCGCATCCCCCTGCGCAATCAAACGGTTGGCGGCGATGGCCAGATCGTTGAACACGCAATAGCCGGCGCCCGTATCATATAGCGCATGATGGCTGCCGCCCGCCGCATTGGCGGCATAGCCATGGATCATCGCCAGCTTCGCCGCCAGCCATGTGCCGCCGGGCGACAGCATCGACCGGCGCGCCACCCGGTCCGTCACCGGAAAACCGATGCGCCGTTCCTTGTCCGGCGGCACGGACAGGGTCGCCACCTGATCCACATAATCGGGATCATGCACCGCCGCGATCCATGCCTGCGGCATCGGTTCGGGCGCGTGGATGACATGGGCCGCGCCGCTTTCCCGCAGCGCATCCATCACCAGCCCATATTTGTCGAAACGAAATTGGCTGCCCGGTGTTTGAAGGCCGGGTGTTGCAGGGGAGACATAGGCGGGATGGTGAACAACGTGCAGCATGATCTTTTCCCGCTATCGCGATTTGAACGATGGCGGCTTTGCGCTATCTGGTCCAGCATGAACCGTCCCGATTTGATCCGTTTCCCGCTGCTGGCTGTCGCTGGCCTCCTCGCCGCCCCGCTTGCCGCGCAGACGCCGCCGCCAGCCGTGACGCCGACGATCACGCCCCCCACCGTCCAGCCGCTGCCCGCGCCGCCACCGCCCGTGCCAATCCCGGCGCTGTCGCCCGCGCAGGAAAGCTGGGCCAATGAATGGCTGAAGACCGGCGTGGCGCAGGGCCTGATGGCGCGCAGCAAGGCCAGCGCCGCGCTGAAGGGCGATGCTCTGGTGAGCGCGCTGCTTGATCGCGCCAAGGCGCTGGGCACCGGCCGGGTCGACACCGCCGATTTCCTGGAAGTCTGGGCGCTGCGCCCGGCCGCCGTCGATCCGCGCCCGGCGCTGGCGAAGGCGGTGAGCGAGGATCGACTGCAACAATGGGCCAATGGGCTGACCCCGCCCTGGTCGGGATATGACACGCTGCGCAAGGGCCTGGCCAAATATGAGGCGATCCGCGACAAGGGCGGCTGGCCAACGCTGACCGCCGGCACATCGCCCGATGTGGTGCGCGCGCGCATCGCGCTGGAAGACCCCACCGTCACCCAGAATGAAAATCTGGCCGCCGTCATCCAGCGCGCCCAGCGCCGCTATGGACTGGAACCGACCGGCCAGTTGGGCGCGCGTACATTGGAAGCGCTCAATGTCAGCGTGAATGACCGGATCGCCGCGATCATGGCCAATATGGAGCGGTGGCGCTGGATGCCGCGCAGCCTGCCGGTCAATCGCGTGCAGGTGAACATCGCCGCTGCGGTGCTGACCGTGTTCGAAGGCGACCAGCCGGTCAGTTCGATGCGCGCCGTCACCGGCAGCCCGACCAACCAGACGCCGATGCTGTCGTCCAGCATCCATTCGATCGTGGTCAATCCGCCCTGGAACGTGCCGATGTCGATCGCAAAGCGGGAACTCTTCCCCAAAGGACGGGCGACGCTGATCAAACAGGGCTATAAGATCATCAAGACGCCCGAGGGCGGCGAACGGATCGTCCAGCCGGCGGGACCAGGCAGCGCGCTGGGCCGGTTGAAGTTCGACTTCAACAATCCCTTCGCCGTCTATCTGCACGACACGCCGTCGCGCGGGAAATTTTCCAGCTATGACCGGCTGGCCAGCCATGGCTGCATCCGCCTGGAAAAGCCGGTGGCGCTGGCTGAACAGATGGTCGCCGCCGATCCCAATCTGAACGGCCAGATCCAGACATTGATTGACGAGGGCAAGACCCAGCGCGTGTCGCTGCCGTCGCAGGTCGCCGTCTACCTGCTCTACTGGACCGCCTTTGCCAGCAATAATGGCACCGTCAGCTTCCGCGCCGACCCCTATGGCTGGGACAAGCTGCTGGCCGCCAAGATCGAAGCGTCCAGCAGCCGCGTCGATCCGACCGCAGCCCCCTCTCCCACCCTCGCTTCCAAGGACTGATATTTCCATGCGCAAGATCGCCCTGATCGTCGCCCTTTCCGGCGCCCTCGCCCTTGCCGCCTGCGGCAAGAAGGAAGAAGAAGCACCCGCCGCGACCAACAATCTGGTCGAGCCGCCGGTCGAAAATATGGTGGTCGAGGAACCCGAAGCGCCCCTGCCCGAAGTGCAGAATAATGCCGCCGCGACTCCGGCCGCGCCCCCGCCCTCCATTTCGGAACAGCAACAGATTCAAGATGATGCGGAAGCGACCGGCATGACGTCGCGCCTGCCCGAAGGCGGCGAACAGAGCCAGCCTGCGGACGAATCGAGTACAACGGGCGAATGAGAAGGCGCACCCCGGTCTTCAACCGGGGCGACGCTTTTGCTATAGTACGGCCATGGATCGCCGCAATTTTACGAAGTTCGCTTTAAGCGGACTTGCCTTTTCGTTTTTGTCGGACAGCATGGGTCGCGCTGCGCTGCCGACGGATTCCGGTCTCATCGGGGCTGAACCCGCAAAGCTGGCTCCGGTTCCCGCAACGCCCCGCGTCGTTGCGGAAAAACCCTATGCGCCCCTGTTGGAGCGCGCCAAGGCGGCGCTCGACAATCATGCCCATCATTTCGAACTGCGCGACCGCGTGGCGATCGTCGATTTCGATGCCCCGTCAAAGGACATGCGCATGCATATCGTCGATCTGATCGGCGGGCAGACCAGCAGCTATCTGGTGTCGCATGGGCGCGGCTCCGATCCGGGCCATTCGGGATGGCTGCACAGCTTTTCCAACGAGCCCAATTCACTGGCCAGCAGCCAGGGCGCCTTTAGGACCGGCGACATCTATGTCGGCCAGCATGGACGCTCCATGCGCCTGATCGGTCTCGATCCGCATAATAATAATGCGGAGGCGCGGGCCATCGTCGTCCATGGCGCCGACTATGTCAGCGAAGATCATGTCGCCGCCTGGGGCAAATGCGGCCGCTCCGAAGGCTGCTTTGCGGTGGCACCGCATCTGGTGCCGCAAGTGCTCGCCCTGCTCGGCCCCGGCCGCATGCTCTATGCGGACAAGCTGGGCACCGCCTGACATAATAAAGCTTTATGCGCGGGGGTTCAGGAAATCCCCGCCATCGATCCGGTCGAGTGCGGCCGTATCGCGGGCGTAGACATAGACCCAGGCGTCGATCATGCCACCCGCCGCCTCGACAGCGCAGATTTGTCGTCGATATTCGTGCGGTTGCGGAAAAGAGGGCGCACATTCCTCATAAATGTCGAGCCAGCCCAGTGTAGCGTCCGCATCGGGCAACGCGAACAGATCGCCCGCCACCCAATGCTCTCCGCCGATCGTCAGCCCCGGATAATCCGCGATGCGATAGAGCACGCCTTTCACACGGGCGGGGCCGACCAATGCCGCCTCCGCCCGCAAGCGCCGCGCCATGGGACCATCAAAACCGGCGCGCAACGTGCCGTAGACGAAAAGATGCGCCTCGCTCACCGCATGTCTCCGATATTTTCACCAGAAGGTGGGATTTTTTCCTAAAAACCTGCATCCAAAACATAACTATGCGGGCTGAAAGCATAGAAAAGTCGAGGATTTCCGCCAAAAACCGAAACTGGCACAGCCTCTGCAATATCCCCTGACATCAAGGCCGGACGATCCGGTCCTCTTATCAGGGAGTTTTCACCATGTTCATCGCCAAGATCCAGAACGCCGCTTTCGCCCTTGCCGGCGCCGTCATCGTCGCCAGCCTGTTCATCGGCGCCGCCATGCCGGTATCGCCGATCGCCTGATTGGCCATCCCCCCTTCCATATCCTCTCCACAGAAAGCCAGCACCATGAACAACAGCTTCACCCTCGACCGTCGCAATGGCAAGATCATGGGCGTGTGCGCCGGCGTCGCCAATCGCACCGGCCTGGACGTCACGCTGATCCGTGTCGCACTGGTGCTGCTGACGCTCTGCGCGCTGGGACCGATCGGCGTTGTGGCCTATCTGCTGGCCGGCTGGCTGGCCGAGGGGTGATGGCTTTTGAACCATCATCGACCATCAGCCAAAGTTATAGAAAAGTAAAAAGGCCGCCCTGGTTAACCCAGGAGCGGCCTTTTCGCATCCCGTTCAGACGGGATCAAGATCGCGGCGAAATCGCGATCAGGCATAAAGCACCGAATAGAAAGTCAGCATCTGCACGCCGACCGCAACGGCCAGCACAGCGCCCTGAAACATCTGACGCATATTTTGCTCCATAGTTACAAGAATCAATCCCCCGTCACGAGGGATGCGCGCCATTAGGCCCGTCATATTCTTGTAACAATCGCAAAGCGTGACTTTCCGATTGCATCAAATGCAACAGAGTGTCACCCCAGAGACACAATCATCGCCTGCGCCGCCGCAGGATTGCGCTCTTTCGCGCCGCTGATGAAGAAGCTGAACACATCACCCCGCTCCGTCTGCCGCCGGGCATCCTCAACCCAGCGCTCCATATCAGCCGGACCATAGCCGGCCGGCTCGTCCGCCTGCGTGCGCATCAACCGGCGATAGGAAAAGCCGACATCATGGCCGACGATCGCGGGATAGCTTTCATGATCGGCCAGCACCACCGCCGCACCGGCTTCGCGCGCCATCGCCAGAAAGGCGGGATCGTCGAAACTTTCATGCCGCACTTCCAGCGCATGGCGCAGCGGAACGCCATCGACACTGGCCGGCAACAGCGTCAGGAAAGCGCCGAAATCATCGGGATCGAACCGCTTGGTCGCCATGAACTGCCACAATATCGGTCCCAGCCGGTCGCCCAGTTCGGCGATACCCTGACCGACGAACTTCGCGATCGATTCGCCCGCTTCGGCCAGGACTTTGCGGTTCGTGGCGTAGCGCGACGCCTTCACCGCGAACCGGAAGCCATCGGGCATCGCCTTCGCCCAGTTGGCGAAAGTCGCGGGTTTCTGGCTGCTATAATAGGTGGCGTTGATTTCGGTCGCGGTCAGATGCTGCCCGACATAGACCAGTTCATCCTTTTGCCGCAGCCCCACCGGATAGAAGCTGCCGCGCCACGGCTCATAGACCCAGCCGCCAATGCCCACCCTGATCCGTCCGGTCATGCCGCATCTCCTGTTTTCCCCGTTCTGATCGCCCCGCCCGATCAGAGCCAGCGGAAAAAGCCATTGGCCACTATTGCGAATGACTCTTAATTGAGGGCGCAACAAGGAGACAACCCATGTCGCTCGACCTCATCAAGACCGGAACCTATCTGACCATCCACCTGACCGTCGGCTTCACCGTCGCCTACCTGATGACCGGATCGGTCGCGCTGGCCGGCGGCATCGCGCTCATCGAACCGATGATCAACGCCGTCGCCTTCTTCTTCCACGAACAGGCATGGAAGAAGATTCAGGCTCGCCCGCCCCGGGGCAGCGGCCGGGCGTGGGTTCGCGATCAGGCGGCCTTCGCCTGAAAAAGCGCAAAGCTGCGCAACTGTCTACTTCGTTGTCTTACGATTGAGACCGATCAGCCATGGCTTCACCCCACGGGAGGGTCTGGGCGTGCCGTCCAGCCGCTGGGCGCGCACTATGGCGATTGGCTTGATAATCATCTGCCCGCGCATCGGCCCTGATCCGCAGCAGGTGGGCACCGCCAGAATCTTTTTCACCACATCCATCCCCGCCACCACATGGCCAAAGGCGGCATAGCCGATATAGTCGCCCCGCGCGTCCATGTTGGGCGTGGGACCGATGGTGATGAAGAAATTGCCCATCGCCGAATTGGGCCGATTGGGCCGCGCCATGGACAAGGTGGCGTCAAGATGCCGGATGCCCGTCTGTGTCGTTGGCTCATGCGGGATCGGCGGCAGGGACCGGCGCGCATCGGTGTCGATGCCGCCCTGGATCAGCCCATATTTGGGGTCAGCCTTGCGCCGGGCGGCGCGATAGAATGTAACGCCGTCAAACCGCCCGTCATCAACATAGGTCAGGAAATTGGCCGACGTCCGCGGCGCGCGCTTCTGGTCGACCGCCACGATGATCCGGCCCACCGATGTGTCGATTGCAACCCTTGTGTAGCCGGCGGTCGGCTTGTTCGCTGGAAGAGCCAGAACCGGACCGGAACAGACAATCAGCAGCGATAGCAGGCAGCGCAACATCATCGGCATCAGGGCATTATACTCGACAGACAGGGCCGCCCGCTTAGCAAGACTGCAAGGCGGATGCTATTTGCGCTTGCCGCCACCCTTGCCGCCCTTTGCCTTCTTGCCTTCCTTCTCAGCCTTTACCGGGGCGGCGGAAGCATGGGTCAGGACAACGCGCTGGAGCACATAGCTGCCCCCAGCGAACAGCGACAGGGCCCCTGACTGTCCATCGGGCAATGGAAGGCTGAGGGAGTCCAATCGGGTCGCCAGCGAATGCGTTGATTCCGCCACGACAGCATCATCGCAGATGAAGCCAAGCACCATCTGCTGCGCCGCCGTGGGCGATGTCGATTTTCGCGCGGTGACCGTCGCCTCCAGCGCATTCACCGGCGCCGAAACAGGCAGGGTAACGGGGATGACGATAGTGCGCCCTTCCTGCTGCGCTGAAACGCGCAGGACCAGCCCATCCGATACTTCCAGCAATTCGCCTACGCCGCCCTGCTGCTCCAGCAGCGCGCTCAAAGCCGTTGCGTCCAGATCCAGCAGGATCGCCCGTGCCTTGTCCTTCGACTTTCCCTTGCCAGCCATGCACCGTCCTTTCGTTCAGGAAATGATATGCACTTTCAACGGAAAGGCAAATATCGCCCCCGCCGACATCGCAGCGGGGTGCCCAGCAATGCCCGGAGGCATCAGCGCACGCCGGATCTGGATGCGAGATTCTCTTCTCTATTGGCGCGTCCTGTTCTATTCCCATGCGATGGATGACCCGGCGGACCATCTCAAGAGCATTGCCGATCTGGCGCGCCTTGCCGGTGTGTCCGTATCCACGGTGTCCCGGGCACTGACCGGCAAGGGCGCGCTCAACAAGGGTACGCGCGCGCGCATCCAGGCGCTGGCCGACCAGCATGGTTTCCGCATGAATGTCGCCGCCCAAAATCTGCGGCTTGGCCGAACCGGCGCGATCGCGGTCTTGCTGCCGATGGGACCGGAGCGGGGACGGCAACTGGCCGACCCTTTCTTCGTCACCATGCTCGGATGCCTGGCCGACGCGCTGACGGACCGGGGTTATGACCTGCTGCTGTCGCGTGTCGTGCCGCAGGGCGACGATTGGCTGGGATCCTTCATTCGCGCCGGACGCGCAGACGGCATCATTGTCGTCGGCCAGTCCACCCAGAGCGCCGCGCTGGACCGTGCCGCAGCCCATTACCGGCCGATGGTCGTGTGGGGCGCGGGATCGGCGGACAATATGCATGTGACCGTGGGGACCGACAATGTCGCAGGCGGCGTGCTGGCGGCCCATCATCTGATCGCACGCGGAAGGCGGCGGCTGGCCTATTTCGGCGCGGTGAGCGTACCGGAATTTGCCGCGCGGCATCAAGGTTTCCTGGACGGGCTGCCCGACGATCTGCGCGATGAAGTCGATCTGGTCCCCACGGCGATGACGCCCGACCAGAGCTTTCGCGCCGCGGCCGACTATTTTGCGGCCGGCCATCGGCCCGACGGCGTCTTCGCCGCGTCGGACGTGGTGGCGATGAGCATCATGGCCGCCGCCGCCGAACAGGGACTGCGCGTGCCGCAGGACATGGCGGTCGTGGGCTTTGACGATATTTTGCTGGCCCGCTTCGCACATCCGCCACTGACCACCATCAGGCAGGATATAGAGGCGGGCGCGCGGGCGCTGGTCGATCTGCTGGTACGGCGAATCGAGGGGCAGAACGCCGGGACGGTCCAGATCGCCCCGGAACTGGTTGTGCGGGAATCGAGCTAGGCCGACTGCAACGACGCAATGATGGCGCGGGCGGCGCGGGTAACGTCATCCCACGTCACGGCAAAGCCAGCCTCTTCGCCATAATAGGGATCGGTGACGCCGCTGCCTTCGCGGCCGGGAACCATATCCATCAACAGACGCAACTGCGCCGTGCCATCTGCGGGTCGAATGCGCCGCAGGTTGCGCAGATTGTCCGCATCCAGTGCGAAGACATGAGTGAAGCGGCGAAAATCCTGCTCCTGCACCTGTCGTCCGCGATAGCCCGAAATGTTAATGCCGTGCGACAATGCCTGACGCTGCGCGCGCGGATCAGGCGGACTGCCGACATGCCAGTCGCCCGTTCCGGCCGAATCCACGATAACATCCAGACCCGCCTGCTCCGCTTCGGCACGCAAAGCGGCCTCCGCCAGCGGCGAGCGGCAGATATTGCCAAGGCAAACGAAAAGAATGGCCGGCTGGCTCATCCATCCGCCGCCGCAGTCGATAGCCCAAGGCCGGGCAGGCCGATCGAGCGCTTGCCAGAAAAATCGGTGCGCGCGACGATGACGCCCAGCTTTTCCATATAGTCGATCAGCCGGCGTACGCGGCCCGGTGAGCTGGTGCCATAGGCGCGGGCCAGCGCCACATCATCCGGGCAGGGCTGTCCGTCCAGCGCCGCGCGCGCGATCAGCAGGAAGGGCGCCAGCATATCCTCTGGCACCGGCTCTGCGGCGCGGATGGCATCCTGCCAGCGGGGATCGTCAGCATCGGCCATGCCGGCCTGCGCCATGGCGAAGCGTTTACGAAAGGCGGGCAGATCGAGCGGCGAGCGCTTCAGCCCCTTCATCCGGCAGCGCACGCCGAAATCCTGATAGAGCGTCGCGACGCTGGGCGCGGCGTCGCCCAGATCCGCGACAATATCCTGCAGCACGGCGATGACGACCGGCTCATTCTCGCCGAAATCCAGTTCCGGCGCGGCGGGCTTGGCCGATGGCGTGTCGGCCAGCGCGCGCATAATCTCTTCGGCGGGTCGGGCCGGCGGCTCGGCACGCGGCGGCGGAAGCGGCAGCGCCTCTTCCTCGACTTTCGCGAAGAGCAGTTCCTGAAAATTCTCGCTGGTGGCGACCGGGGGAGGCATCAGCTTGTGCGTGCCGCCGCGCGTGCCAGTCTTCACCGCGCCGATCTTCACCGCCACCGGGCGTCGGGCTATCGCCGGGCCAAGCCCCAGGAAGCGGCCCCGCTCCAGATCGCGAATCTGCTCCGCCTGTCGCCGCTCCATACCCAGCAGATCGGCCGCGCGCGCCATGTCGATGTCCAGGAAGGTGCGGCCCATCAGGAAGTTGGATGCTTCGGCCGCGACATTCTTGGCCAGCTTGGCAAGCCGCTGGGTCGCAATCACGCCGGCCAGGCCGCGCTTGCGCCCGCGGCACATGAGGTTGGTCATGGCGGCCAGCGACAGGCGGCGCGCTTCGTCCGACACATCGCCGGCGGCGACCGGCGCGAACATCTGCGCTTCATCCACCACCACCAAGGCGGGATACCAATGGTCGCGCGGCGCATCGAACAGGGTCGACAGGAAGGTCGCGGCGCATTTCATCTGCGCCTCCAGCTCCAGCGATTCGAGGCTCAGCACGACGGACGCGCGATGTTCGCGGATGCGCGTCGCCATCTTGACGATTTCGCGCTCATTATAGTCGCCCGCATCGATCACCACATGGCCATATTCATCGGCCAGCGTCACGAAATCGCCTTCGGGATCGATCACCACCTGCTGCACCATCGGCGCGCTTTCCTCCAGCAGGCGGCGCAAAAGATGCGACTTGCCCGACCCGGAATTGCCCTGAACGAGCAGCCGGGTGGCGAGCAATTCCTCCACATCGACGACGACGGCATTGCCGTTGCTGTCGGTTCCTATGCTGATGCTGGCGGTCACTGACGCCCTTTGGCCCAAGCGGGCGGGGGAGTGCAAGGGCGCTGATGGCATGGCGGGACAATCGGTCCGCTGTCCACTGCCCCATGGGATCGGCTAAGGGATGCACCATGAAGGAGTCTTTGCGTTGCGATTTTCCATGGCGGCCATCCTCATCCTGCTTTCTCTGTCGGCCTGCGCCGATGATCGCAGAGAAGAAAGGCTGCGCGCGGCCGGTCCCAATCCGTCGCTCGACGCCCTGTTGAAGGTGGCGGACGCAGACATAGGCGCGCGCAAATTTGGCGCCTGCGCCGGTTGCCACAAGGCAAGCAAGGACGCGCCCGACTTTGGCGGTCCCAATCTCTATGGCGTATTCGGGCAAGTGATGGGGCAACATAGCGCCCGCTTTGGTTATACGCAGGCGATGGTCGACGAGGGCGATCATGGCGGCCGCTGGGACGCGCCGACGCTCGACGCATGGATCGCCAATCCGCGGCGGGTCGTTCCCGGCACCAACATGCAATTTGCCGGCATGGGCGATGCGCTCGATCGGGCGGACATCATCGCCTATTTGCGCCGACAATCGGATTGAATCCCTCCAGCAAGAGGCATTGCCGCCGCCCTGTCAAAATATGCGTAGCAGTGCCTTGACCGTCGCCATGCCGCAGTGCAGCATTGCCAGATTATGGAGAGCATAGCACCGGCCACGCCCGCGGCCCAATCCGCGCCTGCGATCACGCAGAATCCCGACATCCGCTATCTGGGGCGGCTGCTGGGCGACGTCATTCGCGCCTATGGCGGCGAAAAGCTCTACAAACAGACCGAATATATCCGCTCCGCGTCGGTCGACCGGGCGCGCGGCGTGCAGGGCGCGGACCTGACGGATACCGGCCTTGAAGCGCTGAGTCTGGACGATACGCTGAATTTCACCCGCGGTTTCATGCTCTTCTCGATGCTCGCCAATCTGGCGGAGGACCGGCAGGGCGTCGCCGCGGAACCCGGTGCGGACGTCGCGTCCGCCCTTGCCCGGCTGGAAGCGGAAGGGGTTAGCCGCGACGCGGTGCTGGAACTCCTGTCCCAATCGCTGATCGTTCCCGTGCTAACCGCCCACCCGACCGAGGTGCGCCGCAAGAGCATGATTGATCACAAGAACCGCATCGCCGACCTGATGCAATTGAAGGATGCCGGCCGCACCGAAACGGAGGATGGCGAAAATCTGGACGAGGCGATTTTCCGCCAGATCGCCCTTTTGTGGCAGACGCGCCCGTTGCGCCGCGAAAAATTGTTCGTCGCCGACGAGATCGAAAATGTCCTCGCCTATTTCCGCGATACTTTCCTGCCCGTCCTGCCCGCCCTTTACGCCCGGTGGGAACGGGTGCTGGGCGCGCGCCCGCAAAGCTTCCTGCGGGTCGGCAGCTGGATCGGCGGCGACCGCGACGGCAATCCCTTCGTCCAGGCGCCGCAACTGGAATTTGCGCTGAAGCGCGGCGCACAGGCCGCCATCGCTTATTATCTCGATGCGCTCCATGCGCTGGGCGCGGAACTCTCGCTCTCGACCGAACTCGCCCATGTGCCGCAAGCGGTGCTGGATTTGGCGCAAGCGAGCGGCGATGCATCGCCCAGCCGCAAGGACGAACCCTATCGCCGCGCGCTGACCGGTATTTATGCCCGGCTCGCCGCCACCTGCATCACGCTCACCGCCACGCAGCCCGCGCGGCCCGCCACGCTGAAGGGCGAACCCTATGCCAGCCCGCAGGATTTCCGCCGGGATCTGGTGACGGTGGCGCAGGGCCTCGCCAGTGAGGGCGACGGCGCGCTGGCGACGGGCGGCGCGCTCGGCCGGCTGATCCGCGCGGTGGAGACGTTCGGCTTCCATCTCGCCACGCTCGACATGCGCCAGAACAGCGCGGTGCACGAACGGGTGGTGGCGGAACTGCTGAAGGTTGCGGGGGTCGAACCGGACTATCTGGCGCTCGACGAATATGCGCGCATTGCGCTGCTGCGCCGGGAACTGGCGAACAACCGGCCGCTGGGCGGGCGCTTTTCCGCCTATAGTGAGGAAACCGCGTCGGAACTGGCGATCGTCCATGCCGCCGCGAGCGCGCACCGCACCTATGGGTCCGCCTGCATCACCCATTATATCATCTCCAAGGCTGAAAGCGTGTCGGACCTGCTGGAGGTCAACATCCTGCTGAAAGAAGCCGGACTGTGGCAGGCCGGCGCGGATGGCGCGCCGCCGCAGGCCGCGATCATGGCGATCCCGTTGTTCGAAACCATCGCCGATCTTGAAGCTGCACCCAGCATCATGACCGCCTATTTCGGCCTGCCCGAAATCGCCGGGGTGGTGAAGGCGCGCGGCCATCAGGAAGTGATGATCGGCTATTCCGACAGCAACAAGGATGGCGGCTACATCACATCGACCTGGAGCCTGTACAAGGCGAGCCAGGCGCTGGAGCCGGTCTTCGCCGATGCCGGCGCGGCGATGCAGCTGTTCCATGGCCGCGGCGGCGCAGTCGGGCGCGGCGGCGGGTCCGCGTTCAAGGCGATTCAGGCGCAGCCCAAGGGCAGCGTGCAGGGCCGCATCCGCATCACCGAACAGGGCGAGGTGATCGCCGCCAAGTTCGGCACGCGCGACGTCGCCATGACCAATCTGGAATCGATGACCAGCGCGACCCTGCTCGCCAGTCTGGAGCCGGAGGGCATTTCGCAGAAGGACGCCGCCCGCTTTGCCGGCGCGATGGACGAATTGTCGAAAAACGCCTTCGCCGCCTATCGCGACCTGGTCTACGGCACGGATGGGTTCAAGGAATTTTTCCGTCAGCTGACCCCCATTCAGGAAATTTCCGGCCTGAAGATCGGATCGCGCCCCGCCAGCCGCACCAAAAGCACCGCGATCGAGGATCTGCGCGCCATTCCCTGGGTGTTCAGCTGGGCGCAGGCGCGGGTCATGCTGCCGGGCTGGTATGGCGTGGGCCATGCCCTGTCCGCCTTTGAGGACAAGGCGCTGCTGGCCGACATGGCGCAGCACTGGTCCTTCCTGAAGTCCGCGCTCGCCAATCTGGAAATGGTGCTGGCCAAATCGGATCTGGGCATCGCGGCCCGCTATCTGCCGCTGGTCGAGGATCAGGCGGCTGGCGATGCGATGTTCGGCCGCATCCGCGAAGGATGGGCGCAGGCGCATGACGGGCTGCTCGCCGCCACCGGCCAGTCGCGCCTGCTGGAAAAAAGCCCGGCGCTCGAAACGTCGATCCGGCTGCGCCTGCCCTATATCGAGCCGCTCAACCTGCTTCAGGTCGAATTGCTGAAACGCCATCGCGCCGGCGAGGATGATGCGCGGATCAAGGAAGGCATCGAACTGTCGATCAACGCGATCGCGACGGCGCTGCGCAACAGCGGATAAGGCGCGCCGCCCCCAACCGTCCTCCCATGTGATGCGGTTCGCAACAAATGGGACATTCGCCCGAAGCATATCGCGTCTAACCCGATTTTCGTCAGCGGCGCCCCTACACAGATCCCCCTCTGTTGCCGCTGGCACCTCCCCTGAACCTCGACCCCCGGCACCATGCCGGGGGTTCTTTTCCGGTCGAAAACGACAAAAAGGCGGCGCCCGCAGGCGCCGCCTTTGCTGTTTTTGGGGAATGCGGGACGGCAGCAGTCCTAATACCGTCCCGCACCCCAACTCCCGCCGCGATCGACCGCCATGGCTGCCGACTGCTATGCGGGAGGTGACTTCAGGACGGAGCGGATCATGCGGAGCCGCCCCGTCCCAGAAATGTCAGAATTTGGCGACCACACCCGCCATCGGACGGATCGAGTGGAAATTGCCGGTGGTGTCGGCCTGAACACGCAGGCGCACATTGCTGCTCTGGGCCGAACCGCCCATGTCGGCGGGCGACAATTCCACGCCGGCGCCATAGGTCATGCCGTGGAAGTCCGGGCTATTATTGCCCAGCGCGGCGAAATTGGTCCACTGATAGCCGACCTTGCCGAAGATCAGGCTGTCCTTGCCCGCCTTCACGCCGGCGCGGCCCGCCACGCCATATTCCCAATCGATGTCGCCACTCACGCCCTTCGACGCGGTGCCCTCGACACCCAGGACGACCGGGCCGGCAACATTATAATTCACGCCTGCAACGCCCTCCACCATGCGGCCCTTATAGCCGACCGGAGGAATGCCTTCCTTGCTGGTTTCGCTGTCATAATTATGCACGCCAGCCATCACGCCGACATAGGGTTCGATGCGGCGGGTGGAGCCTGCATCGTCCTGCGCCATAGCGGCGGCGGGGATGAGGGACGCGGCGGCAAGCGCCGTGAAAACCAGTGTCTTCATGGGGTGTGACCCTTTTTGTGAATCTGTTGTGGATGATGCGGCGGTGTGGACCCGCCGGGTCGGTGGGAGCGCTCAAAGCGGCTCGCTGTCGACAGGGGGATAATGGACAAACGGGACGGAAGGTTTCCTGAACGGACCATAAAAGTCCGTCAAAATGCGATTATGTGACGGAAAGAACACGGTTTCTGTCAGCCGCATGAACAACAGGGGACTTTTCTGAACCGGCGATAAATGCTGGCGGGGAAAGGATAATCCATTCACAACCAATTCAAGCGGGCGGCGTTACCCCTGTCATCAGTTTGCAGATGAGGAGAAAGACGATGACGGGCATCCGACATCGGTTTCTGATGGCGATCGGCCTTGCCGGCACGATCGCGCTCGGCGGTTGTTATGACGACGGCTATTATGGCGGCGTCAGCGTAGGCAGCGGCTATTATGGCGGGGGCTATTATGACCCCTATTACAGCCCCGGCTATTATCCGGGCGGCTATGGCTGGTATGACGGATTCTATTATCCGGGCAGCGGCTATTATGTCTATGATCGGGGCGGCCGGCGGCATCGCTGGAATGATGGCCAGCGCCGTTATTGGGAAGGTCGCCGCGGACAGCAGGGGCAGGGCGGCCGCTGGAATGGACGCGACCGGGACAAGCCCGGCGGTTGGAACCGACCGGATGGAAACAGGCCTGATCGCGATAGACCAGCCTGGACAAGGCCGGGCCGAGATCGCCCCGATCAGAGCAGGCCGGATCAGGGCAGGCCGGATGGCTGGCGCGGCAATGACGGGCAGATACGTCCGCCCGCATGGACCCGCCCACGCCCCGATGGCAATGCGACGCGCCCCGCCCCCCAACCGCGCCCGCAAGCCAGCCAGCCGCGGCCGCAACGCGATTGGGGCGCACGGTCGATGCCAGCACCCCGCGCGGATCGGCCCATGCGGTCGGGCGGTGGACGCGATCCGGCAATGCGGACGCGCCCCCGTTGATGCGGCACGCGATCAAAGCCGGCGCCCTGCTGCCCCTCCTGCTCGTCGCGGCCTGCGACGGGCGGGAGGAGAGCGCAATCGACAATCTGGCCAATGGCGCCAACGCATCTCAGGTCGGCAATAATGTGCGTGCCGAAGCGATGGCGCTGATGGAGCCGTTAAATCCCCCCGCCCCGGCACGCCCGGCGGCCTGCCGGTCGATCCCGCCCCGATCGCCGAAGGCGCGATCGACCCCGACAGCGCACAGGGCGCGGCGCAGGTGGTGGAAGGCTATTATGGCCTGCTGGAGGAAAAGCGGTTCGAGGATGCGCAGGATTTGTGGAATCAGGAAGGGGCGATCGGCGCCCAGGATGACGCGCATTTCGAGGCGCGCTTCCGGGGCTTTGGCGAAATTCACGCCAATGTCGGCGCGCCGTCCGTGGAGGAGGGGGCAGCCGGTTCTGCCTATGTCACGGTTCCGGTGCAGGTCTATGGCCGCATAAAGGCCAATGGAAAGCCCTTCTACACGTTGCGGCAGGTGGTGTTGCGTAGGGCAAACGTCGTGCCTGGATCGACGCAGGAGCAGCGCCGCTGGCATATCGAATCGATCGGCGCCTATGTGCCGCCGCCCCAGCCGGAAGGTGCGGCCAATGGCGCGGAGTCAGCCGAAGCCATTTCCATGACGGACGGCATGGCGCGCAAATCAAAGTGAAAAGAAAAACGCCCGGCCTTCATCAGACCGGGCGTTCTTGCTTATCGTGTCAGGCGATCCCGATCAGGCGACGGTCGCCTTGACGATCTTGCCCGGCGTGCGCGGCGGCTCGCCCTTGGGCAGCGCGTCGACATGCTCCATGCCCGACGTCACTTCGCCCCAGACGGTGTACTGGCCGTCGAGGAAGGTGGCGTCGTCGAAGCAGATGAAGAACTGGCTGTTGGCGCTGTTCGGATTGGACGCGCGCGCCATCGAGCAGACGCCGCGGACGTGCGGCTGACGGCTGAATTCGGCCTTGATGTCGGGCAGCTTCGATCCACCCATGCCGGTGCCGGTCGGGTCGCCGCCCTGCGCCATGAAGCCGGCGATGACGCGATGGAACACCACGCCGTCATAAAAGCCGTCCTTGGCCAGCGAGGTGATGCGTTCGACATGGCCGGGAGCCAGATCGGGGCGCAGCTTGATCACGACGTCGCCGCCGCTGTCGAGGGAAAGGGTAAGGGTTTCGTCGGCCATGGAAAATCCTCTCTTGCCGGGGAAGGGTCAGGTCAGCCCATATAAAGGCTTATGGGGATGATGGAAGCGCTGTCTCCTTATTGCATTTCGCTTGTGCATCGGCGAAAGCGGCACAATGTTACAGGAACCGGACAGTAGGGGGCGCTATGAGCGAGCGCGGCGAAACCGCCGAACCCCTGATTCATGGGGAAGAATTTGACGACATCCTGATCGATCAGGCCGAAACCGGCCTGGACGAGGATGACCGGCTGAAACCTGAATTTCTGACCGCCGTGCTCGATGCGGTGGAAGAAGGCGACAGCGAGAAGGCGCGCGACCTCGTTTCGCCACTGCACCCCGCTGACATCGCCGACCTTCTGGAACTGACGCCATCGGATCTGCGGGGCGATGTGGCCGCCGCGCTGGGCGATCTGGTCGGCGCGGAAGTTCTGTCCGAACTGAACGACTATGTTCGCGACGACCTGATCGGCGCGCTCGCACCAGAACAGGTCGCCGAATTCGCCGCCGAACTCGACACCGACGACGCCGTCGCCATCATCGAGGATATGGAGGAGGCCGATCAGCAGGCCGTCCTCGACGCGATGGAGCCGGAAGACCGCGCCGCGATCGAAAGCGCGCTGTCCTACCCAGAGGAATCCGCCGGCCGTCTGATGCAGCGCGATCTGGTCGCGGTGCCCGAACATATGACGGTCGGTCAGGTGATCGACTATCTGCGCGACAATCAGGATCTGACCCGCGATTTCTGGGAGATCTTCGTCGTCGACGCCGCGCACAAGCCGATCGGCACCTGCCAGCTCAGCTGGGTGCTGACCTGCCCGCGCGGCATCGCCATGGCGGACCTGATGAAGCGCGAACAAACGCTGATCCCGGTCGACATGGATCAGGAAGAGGTGGCGCTGCGCTTCCAGAAATATGCGCTCATCTCCGCTGCGGTGGTGGATGGCGGCGGGCGGCTGGTCGGCATGATCACGGTCGACGACGTCGTCCACATCATTTCCGAGGAAGCGGGCGAGGATATTCTCCGCCTGTCGGGCGCGGGCGAAGGCGACATCAACCAGCCGATCCTGCTGACCGTGCGCACCCGCCTGGTCTGGCTGGTGGTCAATCTGGGCACGGCGATGATCGCCGCATCGGTCGTCGGCCTGTTCGAAAACACCATCGAGCATCTGGCGCTGCTGGCGGCGCTGATGGGCATCGTGTCGGGCATGGGCGGCAATGCGGGAACGCAGACGCTGGCGGTGATGGTGCGCGCCATCGCCACCAATCAGGTGACGAGTTCCAACACCATGCGCATGATCGGGCGCGAATTCCGCATCGCCGCAACCAACGGATCGGTGCTGGGCGTGCTGATCGGCATCGGTTCCTATCTGGTCTATGGCCAGTTGGGGCTGTCGCTGGTGTTCGCCGCCGCCATCCTGATCAACAATATGGTGGCGGGTCTGGCAGGGGTGCTGATTCCGGTGACGCTCGACCGTTCCAATGTCGATCCGGCCGTATCATCGGCCGTGTTCGTCACGATGATGACCGATTCGCTCGGCTTCCTCACCTTCCTGGGGCTGGCGACGATCTTCCTCACCTGATGCATTGATCCGCAACAGTCCCGCGCCCATCTAGGCCCGCACATGCCGCTGCACATCACCAAAATCGCCTTTCAGAGCGAAAGCCCCACCACCCTGCGCGCCTGGCTGGAAAGCCATGCAGGTGAGGCGCGCATCACCACCCGCTATCTGCCCAAGCGGGTAGAGGAAATGGCGGGCGGATCGCTCTACTGGATTCACGGCCATATGCTGGTCGGTCGCAGCCCGATCCTGGGCTTTGAGGAAACCGGGCAGGGCCGATATTGGGTGCGGCTGGAACCGCGCCTGATCCCCGTACGCAGCCAGCCCAAACGCGCGCATCAGGGCTGGCGCTATCTGGAGGGCAAGGATGCACCGGCCGATCTGGACGATGGCGAGGCGGACGACCGGGACGCGATGCCCCCTGCCCTGCTGGGCGAACTGACCCGGCTGGGGCTGGTCTGATCCGCGATCCTGCCGGGCTTGTTCAGTCCTGCCGCGCCATGCCGGCGATGAGATCCAATATATGGCCGGCATGCTCCTTCCGGCAGATCAGCAGGTCGGGCAGGTAGACGTCTGCCTGATTATAGACGAGCGAGCTGCCATCAATGCGACTGGCATGCAGGCCATGGGCCAGCGCGACGGCAGCCGGCGCCATCGAATCCCACTCATATTGCCCGCCGGAATGCAGATAGATGTCCGCTTGCCCCAGAATGACCGCCATCGCCTTGGCCCCGGCGGACCCCATGGGCACCAGTTCTGCGCCCAGTCGGGCGGCAACTTCCACCGTTTCCTTCGCGGGCCGTGTCCGGCTGACGACCATGCGCAGACGGTCAGGCGCCGGCGGCACGACGCGCGGCTGATCCGAGCGCAGCACGATCCCGCCATCCAGCCCCGGCAACGCGACGGCGCCGATCACTGGCGCGCCATCTACAGCCATGCCGACATGCACTGCCCAGTCGACCCGCGCCTCGCCATATTCGCGCGTGCCGTCGACCGGATCGACGATCCAAACCCGGCTTTTGGCCAGACGATCGTCATTGTCCTTCTCTTCTTCCGACAACAGCCCATCGTTGCCCCGCGCTGCGCGCAGGGCATGGCACAGAAACTGGTTGGCGGTCTGATCCCCCGCCTTGCCCAGCGCCTTGGCGTCAAACAGGCCGCTTTCGCGCACTTGCAGCAGGATGCGGCCCGCCACCTCCGCCAGATGCGCCGCCAGCGCGGCGTCGCTCAGCGCACCGACCTCTCCGGTCCCGCTCACGGGATCAGCCTGGCGACGATCAGGTCGGCTGCCTCTTCCGCCGTCATCGTCATGGTGTCGATGCGGATTTCGGGGTCATGGGGCGGCTCATAGGGGCTGTCGATGCCGGTGAAGTTCTTCAGTTCGCCCGAGCGCGCCTTCTTGTAGAGGCCCTTAACGTCGCGCGCCTCCGCATCGGCCAGCGGCGTGTCGATATGCACTTCGACAAACTCGCCCGGCTGCATCATCTGGCGGACCATGTCGCGCTCCGACCGGAAGGGCGAGATGAAGGCGGTGATGACAATCAGCCCGGCGTCGGTCATCAGCTTGGCCACTTCGCCCACGCGGCGGATATTTTCCACCCGGTCGGCGTCGGTGAAGCCCAGATCCTTGTTCAGGCCATGGCGCACATTGTCGCCGTCCAGCAGGAAGGTGTGGCGGTTCATCCGCGCCAGCTTCTTTTCCACCAGATTGGCGATGGTCGACTTGCCCGCGCCCGACAGGCCCGTGAACCACAGCACGGCCGGCTTCTGGTTCTTCATGGCCGCATGGCTTTCGCGACTGACGTCGGTCGGCTGCCAGTGGACATTCTGCGCCCGGCGCAGACTGAAATGCAGCATGCCGGCCGCAACGGTCGCGTTGGTGATCTTGTCGATCAGGATGAAGCCGCCCAGCGTGCGGTTCTGCGCATAGGGTTCGAAGCTGATCGCCTTGTCGGTCGACAGGTTGGCGACGCCAATAGCGTTCAGGTCCAGCGTCCGCGCCGCCAGATGCTCCATCGTGTTGACGTTCACCTGATATTTGGGCTGCTGGATGGTTGCGGTAACGGTCTGCGTGCCAATCTTGAGCCAATAGGGGCGGCCGGGCAGCATTTCTTCGTCCGCCATCCAGACGATGGTGCTTTCAAACTGATCGGCGGCCTGCGGCGGGTTGTCGGCCGCCGCGATCACATCGCCGCGCGAACAATCGACCTCATCGGCGAAACAAAGCGTGACCGACTGACCGGCAACCGCCTGATCCAGATCGCCATCAAGCGTAACGATGCGACTGATCGTGCTGGTCTTGCCCGATGGCAGCACGCGAATGGCGTCGCCCAGCTTGACCGTGCCGGTCGCGATCTGGCCGGAAAAGCCACGGAAATCGAGATTGGGACGATTGACCCACTGCACCGCCATGCGGAACGGCTTGTCCGCATCGGTCGCGGCATTGACCTCCACATTTTCCAGATGTTCGATCAGCGCCGGTCCTTTGTACCAGGGCGTGTTGGCGCTGGGTCCGGTGATATTGTCGCCCTTGAAACCGGAAATCGGGATCGGCGTGAAGGCCGTGATGCCGATCGACGTCGCGAACGCGGTATAATCCTTCAGGATCGCGTCATAGACCGACTGGTCATAGTCAACCAGATCCATCTTGTTGATCGCCAGCACGATATTCTTGATGCCGATCAGATGCGCCAGATAGCTGTGCCGGCGGGTCTGCACCAGCACGCCCTTGCGCGCGTCGATCAGGATGACGGCCAAGTCAGCGGTGGACGCACCCGTCACCATGTTGCGGGTATATTGTTCGTGACCGGGCGTGTCGGCGACGATGAACTTGCGCTTTTCGGTGTTGAAGAAGCGATAGGCGACGTCGATGGTGATGCCCTGCTCACGCTCGGCGGCGAGGCCGTCGACCAGCAGGGCGAAATCGATCTCCTGCCCCTGCGTGCCGACCTTCTTCGAATCCGCCTCCAGCGCGGCAAGCTGATCCTCGAAGATCATCTTGCTGTCATAGAGCAGCCGGCCGATCAGCGTGGACTTGCCGTCATCCACCGACCCGCAGGTGATGAAGCGCAGCATCGTCTTATGCTGATGCGTCTCCAGATAGGCGTCGATATCCTCGGCAATGAGGGCGTCAGTCTTGTAAATGGGGTCTGCCATAACGTCGGTCATGTCACTTACCTCGTCATCCCAGCGAAGGCTGGGATCGCTGTGATCTGGGGAAAGGGGTGCCTTCTGGCACGAGACCCCAGCATGCGCTGGGGTTGACGCTTCGGAACGCTACGCATTCCGTGGCGCGTCAAAAATACCCTTCCTGCTTCTTCTTCTCCATGCCCGCGCCGCCGGCATCCTTGTCGATCGCGCGGCCCTGACGCTCGCTGGTGGTGGTTAGCAGCGTTTCCTGAATCACTTCGGGCAGCGTCTTGGCCGTGCTTTCGACCGCGCCGGTCAGCGGATAGCAGCCCAGCGTGCGGAAACGGATCGACCGCATCACCGGCTCTTCGCCCTCACGCAGCGGGAAACGATCATCATCGACCATCAGCAGCATGCCATCGCGCTCCACCGTGGGGCGCTGGTCCGCGAAATAGAGCGGCACGATCGGCACATCGTTCAGATGGATATATTGCCAGATATCCAGTTCGGTCCAGTTGCTGATCGGGAAGACGCGGATGCTTTCGCCCTTGTTCTTCTTCGCATTGTAGAGGTTCCACAATTCGGGCCGCTGATTCTTGGGGTCCCAGCCATGGCTGGCCGTGCGGAAGGAGAAGATGCGCTCCTTGGCGCGGCTCTTTTCCTCGTCGCGCCGCGCGCCGCCAAAGGCCGCGTCGAAACCATAGAGGTTCAGCGCCTGCTTCAGCCCTTCGGTCTTCCACATGTCGGTGTGCAGCGCGCCATGGTCGAACGGGTTGATCCCCCGCTCCTTCGCCTCAGGGTTCTGATAGACCAGAAGCTCCATGCCCGACTCGCGCGCCATCTGATCGCGCAGCTTGTACATCTCCTGAAATTTCCAGGTGGTGTCGACATGCAGCAACGGAAAAGGCGGCGGCGACGGGTAGAATGCCTTGCGCGCCAGATGCAGCATCACGGCCGAATCCTTGCCCACGCTGTACAGCATCACAGGCTTTTCCGCCTCCGACACCACTTCGCGCATGATGTGGATCGCCTCCGATTCCAGGCGCTCCAGATGGGTCAGGTTTCTTGCGGCCATCGCCAAATCCTTTTCCGGTCTTCCGATGCACGCCTGATACAGGCATGACAAAAAGCGGAACCTCCCATATGGGAGGGTGATGCAGCTGACCAGCAACGATGAAACCGATCTGCTGATGCCCCTTTATGCCGGCGTCCATGACCGTAGTCGCTGGCAATCTTTCTTGAGCCGCCTGCAACGACGCACAGGGGCGGACCATGCGTCGCTGATTCTGGGGCAGGATGATGCCGGGATCGATCAGGCACTGGAGATCGTGTCGGGCCTGGATCTGACGGAAAGGGCCAGACAATTGGGCCTGCCGCAGATGCACCAGTCCGACTATCTGCCCTACCCCATGCTGCGCCCCGGCCGCGTCTACAGCGCCGCCGAACTTGCCAGTCAGGATGCGGGCGCACGATCGGCTCATTCCAGCCTCAACCAGCGTCTTGGCGTCAGCGACTGGCGCGTCATTCGCATGCGCGACCTGGAAGGCGCCAGCGCCTGGCTCAGCCTTGGTCGCAGCAAGGGCAGCTTTTCCGCCAGCGACGGCGCCCTGCTGATCGCCGTTGCCCCGCATCTGGCGGTCGCCCTGCACAATTTCGTCCAGACCCAGCGCCTGCATGTCCGCCATGCCGCAAGCCAGATGGCGCTCACGCGCGCGCATGTGGGATGGATCGCCCTTGACCAGCATGCCCGCATTGTCGCGATGGACGATCGGATGGCGGCGCTGATCCCAGCAGCGGTCGGCGATCGGCTGCGCCCCGACAATGGCGAAGCACGGCAGACGCTGCTGCACATGGCCACAGCGGCGGGCCAATCCGACGCCATTCCGCCCAGACTGGTGACGATGCGCGATGCGCCCCGGCTGGACATGGTGCTGACGCCGCTACCCGATACGCCAATACTGGCCTTGACCAGGCCGGTGCTGCTTGCCCTGTGCCGATTGACGCCTGATCCGGCGACCGCGCAGCAAGCCTGCCTTCTGGCCGAGATGTTCGCCCTGCCGCAGCGGGAGGCGGAACTGGCCCTGTCGATCGGTGAAGGGCGATCGATCGCGGAAAGCGCGCAGTTGCTGGGCATCACGCAGGAAACGGCACGCAACTATTCCAAGCGCATCTATGCCAAGATCGGCGTGCGAGGGCAGACCGAACTGGCGCGCCGCATCCTGCTCAGCAGCGCGATGCTGGGATAGGGTTCAGGCCGCAGGAACGGGCGCGCGCGCGTCGATCAGCGCTTCGTCCTTCAATACCTGCCAGAAAGCGGGTGGGATCGGCTGCCCCATCAGGTCCAATGCGGACTGGAGATGCCGGACCGATCCGATGCCCGGTATCACCGTCGCGACCGCCGGATGAGCCAGCGGAAATTGCAGCGCCGCCGCGCCGAGGGCGACGCCGAAATCGGCGCAGATATGCTCCATCCGCCCGACCCGCGCGACGATCTCGGCCGGCGCTGGGCCATAATCATAATGCACCGCGCCGCCATGGCGAACGCCCTGCGCCAATATGCCCGAATTATAGGGGCCGCCCAGCACGATGCGCACGCCCTTCTGCATGCACAACGGTAGCAGGCTGTCGAGCGGCGCCTGCTCCAGCAAGGTGTAGCGCCCCGCCAGCAGGATCAGGTCGATATTGGCCTGGGCCAGCACATCTTCACACACGGCGATCTCGTTGACGCCCAGGCCGATGGCGCCGACCACGCCAGCCGCGCGCAGTTCGGTGAGCGCGCGAAAACCGCCCTCCATCAGTTCACGCATCCGCGCGTCATGGGCGTCGCCATGGGCGAAACGGCCGATATCGTGGACGTAGAGAATGTCGATGCGATCCCGCTGCAAGCGCTGCCGGCTCGCCTCATAAGAGCGCATGACTGCGTCATAACTATAGTCGAAGACGCTTTCATAGGGTTCGGGCGACACAAAACCCTGCCGCTGCTGCCACAGGTCGACATCGGGCGCGGGATCGAGCCGTCGGCCGATCTTGGTGGACAGGATCGCTTCGCCCCGCGGATCGAGATCGGCCAGCGCGGCGCCCAACCGTTTTTCGCTGAGGCCAAAGCCATAATGGGGCGCCGTGTCGAAATAGCGCAGCCCGGCGTCCCATGCCGCCGCGACGACCGACCGCGCATCGCTGTCGGGTATCGCGCGATACAGATTGCCGATCGCCGCCGCGCCAAAGCCCAGCCGGCCGAAGTTCAACGTCATGCCGCCCGCTCCAGCCCGTAAAAGGCGCGCGCAGCCCCTTCGAACAGGCGTGCGCACGCTACCGCATCCAGATCGCCCGCCAACCGCAGCGCATCGTCGATCCAGTCGCCATAGCTGTCGCCCATATGCAGCAGCACCGGCCAGTCGCTGCCCCACATCACCCGATCGCCAAAGCAGGACAGGATATGCGCGACATAGGGCGCCAGCGCATCCGCCGCCTGCCCCTGCGCCTGCTCGGTGCGCAAGCCTGACAGCTTGCACCAGATGTTGGAATAGCGGGCGAGCGCCGCCATCTCCGTCCGCCAGGGATCGAGGATCAGGTCGGCGGCAAAGGGCTTGGCGCCATGATCGATCACGATCGGCAGGTCCGGCCAGCGCTCTGCAAAGCGGGCAAGGACCGGCAAATGGCGCGGCTGAATCAAGGCGTCGAAGCGCAGGCCATGGTCGATCATCGCCCCAATCGCCGGCGACAGATCGTCGTGCAAGATCCAGGCGCTGTCTTCTATTCCCTGAAGCATCGGCCGCAGTCCGACAAATTTGGGTTGCGCCGCCAATTGGGCGATCCGGGCCGGCGCATCCGCCGCCTCCAGGGCGACCCAGCCGACCACGCCCAGCACCAGAGGATCGTCCGCCACCAGATCGAGCATCCAGTCGGTATCGCGATTATCGGGCTGCGACTGGACCAATATCGTGCCCGCCATGTCCAGCCCCTGCGTCGCTGCGCGCAGATCGTGCGGCAAGAAGTCGCGATGAATCGAGGGCCATTCGGCATCGGGCCAGACCTGTCCCGGCCCGCCTATGCGCCAGAAATGCTGGTGCGCATCCAAAATGCGGGGTCGCGTCATGCGTGAACCTCGTGCATGTCGGCTTTTGCCTGTCCCACCATCCTCATACCTTGTCATTTTTACAAACATACGACATCATACAACATGATCGACGGCTGTCCATGCCGCTCCGTCACATGCCATAAGAAAGGACGTCTATAATGAAATTGTGCCGCATCGGGGAAGCCGGTCAGGAACGCCCGGCCCTGGTCGACGCCGACGGTCGCCTGCGTGACCTGTCCGCCCATATTGCCGATCTGGATGGCGCGGCGATCGGACCGGAAGGGCTTGCCCGCCTCGCCGCGATCGACGTCGACAGCCTGCCCGTGGTCGAAGGCCCAGTCCGCTATGGCCCGCCCGTCACCGGCACGCGCCAGTTCGTCGCGATCGGCCTCAACTATGCCGATCATGCCGCCGAATCCAACCTGCCCATCCCGGCGGAACCGGTCGTCTTCAACAAATGGGTCAGCTGCATTCAGGGGCCAAACGATCCGGTGATCGTGCCGAGGGACTCGCTCAAGACCGACTGGGAAGTCGAACTGGGCGTCATTATCGGCAGCGCCGCGCATAATGTCAGCGAAGCCGACGCCCTGTCCCATGTCGCGGGCTATTGCGTGATCAACGACGTGTCGGAACGCGCATGGCAGACCGAACGCGGCGCGACCTGGGACAAAGGCAAGGGCTTTCCGACCTTCGGCCCCGTCGGCCCCTGGCTGGTGACGAGCGACGAGGTGGGCGATCCGCAGGCCCTGTCCATGTGGCTGGACGTCAATGGTGAGCGCAAGCAGGACGGCAGCACGAAGACGATGATCTTCACCGTCGAACAGATCGTCGCCTATGTCAGCCAGTTCATGACGCTGCTGCCCGGCGACATCATCACCACCGGCACACCGCCCGGCGTTGGTCTGGGGCAGAAGCCCGAGCCCTGGTATCTCAAGGTCGGCGACGTGGTCGCACTGGGCATCGAGAAGCTGGGCGAACAGCAGCAGAGCTTCATCGCCGCCAATTGACAGCCTCCCATCATCCTGCTTAAACATCATACATATTATCAAATATGGAGCAGGAAGATGGGGCGCCTCTCAGGCAAGACGGCATTAGTGACGGCGGCGGGGCAGGGAATCGGTCGCGCCACCGTCGAGGCTTTCGTCCGGGAAGGCGCGCGCGTCATTGCGACCGACGTGCGCGCCGACGCCCTGACCGGACTGGACGGGGCAGAGGCGAAGGCGCTGGACGTCACCGATCCCGCCGCGGTGCAGGCCATTGCGGCGGATCATCCATATCTCGACATACTCTATAATTGCGCCGGCCGGGTCCATGCAGGCACCATCCTTGACTGCGATGAGGATGAGTGGAGTTTCTCCAACAGCCTGAACGTCACCGCCCAATATCGCATGATCCGCGCCGTGCTGCCCAACATGATCGCGCGGGGCGGCGGATCGATCATCAACATGTCGTCCATCTGCTCCAGTATCAAGGCAGTGCCCAACCGCTTCGCCTATGGGGCGACCAAGGCCGCCGTGATCGGCCTGACCAAATCGGTCGCGGTCGATTTCGTGACGAAGGGCATCCGGTGCAACGCCATCTGCCCCGGCACGGTCGAAACGCCTTCGTTGATCCAGCGGCTGCATGACACGGGTGACTTCGAAAAAGCCTATGCTGAATTCACCGCACGGCAGGCGATGGGCCGTTTTGGCCGGGTCGAGGAACTGGCGGCGCTGGCCGTCTATCTGGCCTCGGACGAATCCGCCTTCACCACCGGCACGGTCAATGTGATCGACGGCGGCTGGGTCAACTAAGCCGCATCAGCGCCGAAAAGAGCGCGAGCAAAAGGAGAGGATGGATGAAGCGGATCTGGTGCATGGCATTGGCGGCGATGGCGCCGACAATGGCCTTCGCGCAGGAGGGGCCGGTGACGGTCCATGTCTCGCCCGCGGGCGATGACAAGGCGCCCGGCACGCAGGCCCGGCCCGTGCGATCACTCACCCGCGCGCAGGCGCTGGTGCGGCAGAATAATGCGAAGCGCGACGTCGCCGTCATCTTGGCCGACGGCACCTACAGCCTCGACGCCCCGCTCCTCTTCCGTCGTGCCGATGGCGGCCTCAATGGCCATGCTGTCACCTGGCGCGCGGCGGAGGGTGCCCATCCGGTCCTGTCCGGCGGGCTGGTGGTGAGCGGCTTCAAACCCTATGACGCAGAGCGTCGCCTCTATGTCGCGGACGTGCCCAAGGGGATCGATGCGCGCCAACTCTGGGTCGATGATGCCCTGGCGGAGCGGCCATGGATCGAGATCCGCGCGGCCGACGTCGCCTTCAACGCCACCGGCTTCGACATCCGCAATCCCGACCTGCAATGGCTTTCCACGCTCCAGCATCCTGAGCGGCTGGAACTGGAGGCGACCGGCTTCTTCACCGACCGCATATCCCCAGTGAAGGCGATCGTCGGCACCCGCGTCACCATGGCCCAGCCGGCGTGGGACAATAATAGCTGGGGCTATGACACGATCACCAAGCCGATCTTCCCGGACGACAGCCGGCTGTTTCTGGTCAATGCGCTGGAATTTGTCGGCAAGACCAATGAATGGCACGGCAAGCCCTATCAGTGGGTGATCAATCCGAAGGCGGGCAAACTCTACCTGCGCATGGGGCTGGACGAGGATATCGCGCAGCGCCGCGTGGTCCTGCCGCGCCTGGAAACATTGGTGTCGATCAGCGGCACGCCCGACGCCCCGGTCGAGCGGCTGCGGTTCGAAGGATTGCGCTTCTCGCACAGCAGTTGGCTCGGCCCTTCGCGTCCCACCGGCTATGCCAATCAGCAAAGCGGCTCCTTCCTGTCCGAAACCTCGCCGATCCGCCCGGCCGATGCGTGGACGACATGTGGCTGGGGCTGCGTCGAATTTGAATCGATGCGTCAGAAATGGCACCAGATGCCCGCCGCCGTGCAGGTTTCGGCCGCACGCGACATCGCCTTCGAAAAGAATCAGTTCTCGCAGCTGGGACAGATCGGCCTTGGCATCGGCAATGACGCCAACGCCAATCTGTCGGGCGTGGGCCTCGCCACCAGCAATATCCGCATCGCGCGCAACCGCTTTTCGGTCCTGTCGGGCAGCGCGATCATGGCGGGCGGCATCCGGGTGGAGGCGCATCATCCCGAACAGGCGGCGCTCATCAATCGCGACATTGCGATCGAGGATAATATCGCCGCCACCGTATCGCAGGATTATAAGGATAATGCCGCGATCCTGACCACCTATGTCAGCGGCGCGCGCATCGTCCATAATGACATCAGCGACGCGCCCTATGACGGGATCGCCGTGGGTTGGGGCTGGGGCTATAATGACGCCGGCGGCAATCCCAATTATGATGAAAATGCCAAGGGCTATGTCCACAACGTCAAATATACGACGCCAACCACGCTGCGCGACACGCTGGTCGAGGGGAACCGCATCCATGGCGTGAAGGGCTGGTTCATGGATGGTGGGGCGATCTACAACCTGTCCGCCAATCCGAACGCGATCGTGCGCGGCAACCATATTTTCGACATTGGCGACAAGATCGGCCTTTATCTGGACGAAGGCTCCAAACATTTCCGCGTGACCGGCAATGTGATCGAGACGCGCGGCAAATGGCTGAACATCAACACCGCGGGGAAAATGTACCGACGGCGCATTTCGACCGACAATATCGCAACCGGCAACTGGCATAACTCCGCCACGACCGGCGGCCGCTGGCTGGAGGAAGTCGGCAATGTGGCGCGCGACAATAGGCTGCTGCCCAATCGCGACTGGCCGGCCGATGCGCAAAAGGTGATCGATGAAGCGGGGGTGCGGCCATGAGCCTGATCGAACGTCGCACGCTGCTCAAGAGCGCAGGCGCGCTCGCCGGCCTGCCCGCCTTTGCCGCAAAGGCGCAGGAGGGCGGCGATCTGCGCATCACCGATCTGCGCGCCGAAGGGCTGGTCGATCCGATCGGCCTGGACCAGCAGGATGTCCGCCTGTCCTGGCGATTGGAGAGCCGTGACCGCGCGGTGCGCCAGACCCGCTGCGAAGTGCAGGCGGCGAGCAGCCGCGCGCTGCTGGAGGCGGGCGCGCCCGATCTGTGGCACGCGGGCGAAGTGCTGACCGACAAGAGCATGGACATGGGCTGGCTTGGTGCGCCGCTGACATCACACCAGCGCGTCTGGTGGCGCGTGCTGGTGCGCGACGATCGCGGCGTGCGCGCCACCAGCCCGATCGCCAGCTTTGAGATGGGCCTGCTCGCCCCCACCGACTGGCAGGCGCAATGGATCGAGGCGCAAACCGATCTGGAGCGCGCCGACCGCGCCGCCGGCCTGCACTGGATGCGCGGCGACCGGCCCGCCGACAAATCCCCGCGCCAGTTCCGCCTGCCCTTCACCCTCGACAAAGCGGAACAGGTCACGCTCTTTTCCATCGGCAATTTCCGGGCGCCGCGCGTGTGGCTCGATGGCGAACCCGTCGCCCTCCCCGCCCCCGGCCCGCATCGCTTCGGCGCGGAACCGATCGCGCAGACACAGCACAGCCTGCCCGCCGGCCGCCATGTCGTGGCGATCGAGGTCACGGATCCCGCCGGCTTTGACGAACCGCGCATGCATGAAATCGCCGCCGCAGCGATGATCCGCGCGGGCGACAAGCGCATCACCAGTCAGGAGATGCGCACGGCAACCCACGCACCCGAAGGGTGGCAGTCGACCGGCTTCAATGACGCAAAGTGGGCAAAGGCGGAACGCTCCGCCAGCCAGCCGCAGGCCTGGCCCCGCGTCGGCGCCTATATGCTGCGCCGCGACTTCAGCCTGAAGCGGCCGGTCCGTCAGGCCCGGCTGCGCATCACCGCGCTGGGCGCCTATATCGCGCATATCAACGGCCAGCGTGTCGGCGACGCACAACTGGCGCCGGAAAGCAGCGACTTTCGCGAAACGGCGCTGTTGCGCACTTATGACGTGACCGCGCTACTCCGTCCCGGCGCCAACGCGATCGGCGCGCTGCTGGGAGAAGGCTGGTATGGCAGCTATCATGCCCCGGCCGGCCGCTATGCCTTTGGACCGCCACCGCTGCGTCTGTTCGCCCAACTGGAGGTCGAGCATGACGATGGCGCTCGATCGGTCATCGCCACGGACGACAAATGGCAACTCCAGACCGACACGCCGATCACCCAGGCGGAAATCTATTATGGCGAGGATTATGACGCCCGGCGCGAACAGCCCGGCTGGTCCAGCCCCGGATTCCGCGCGACAGGCTGGACGCCCGCGCGGATCGGCCAGACGCCGCCCTGTCGCCTGCGCGCCCATGTCGCCCCGCCGATCCGCGCGATCGAACGGCGGCAGGCGGTCAGCATCCGCAGCTTCGACGGCGACCGGCATGTCATCGACTTCGGCCAGAATTTCGCCGGCTGGGCCGAACTGAAGGCGAAGGGCGCGGCGGGCCAGACCGTATCGCTGCGCTTCGCCGAAATCCTGCATCCCGACGGCACGATCGACGTTGGCAATCTGCGCGCCGCGCGGGCATCCTGCCTCTACACCTTCCGGGGCGATCCGGCGGGCGAAAGCTATGAGCCGCATTTCACCTATTTCGGCTTTCGCTATGTCGAGGTGAGCGGGCTTGGCCGCGCACCGACCGCCGACGACGTCACCGGCATAGTCCTGTCGAGCGCCCTGCCCGAAGGTGGCAAGCCACTGGTCGAAAACCGCATCATCCAGGGCCTGTGGCAAAATAGCCGCTGGAGCCAGCGCTCCAACTTCTTCGGCGTGCCGACCGACTGCCCGCAGCGTGACGAACGGCTGGGCTGGACCGGCGATGCACAAGTGTTCTGGGATGCGGCCGCCTTTACCATGAATGTCGGCCCCTTCACCCATCGTTTCATGGGCGACCTACGCGATGCGCAGGGGCCGCGCGGCGAGTTTCCCGATTATGCCCCGACCGGCTGGCGCGACCTATCGCTGGGCGCGTCACCCGGTTGGGCCGACGCGGGCATCATCTTGCCCTGGACGGTATGGCAACGCTATGGCGACACCGCCATCGTCGATCGCAACTGGACGGCGATGACGCGCTATATGCGCTTCCTGTCCGAGCATAATCCCGACCATATCTGGCGAAACTTGCGCGGCTACGACTATGGCGACTGGGTCGCGCTCGACGCGAAGAAGCCGAGCGACGAGACGACGCCCAAGGATCTGATCGCCACCGCCATGTGGAAATATGCGGCCGACGCGATGGCCGACATGGCGTTCGGATCGAAACGCCAGCCCGAAGGCGACCGCTATCGTCAACTCTCCCGCGACATCGCCACCGCCTTTGCCGCCGCCTTCGTCACAGCGGATGGCAGCGTCGGCAACGGGTCGCATTGCGGTTACATCCTCGCGCTCCGCTTCGGACTGGTGCCCGAACCGCTGCGCGCGGCGGCGACGGCAAAGCTGGCGGCCGACATTCGCCGGCGCGGCACGCTGATTTCCACCGGTTTTCTCGGCACGCCCTACAGCCTCGACGCGCTGGCGGATCAGGGGGAGGAGGCGCTGGTTTACGACCTGCTGCTGCGCACCGCCTTCCCCTCCTGGGGCTATATGATCGCCAAGGGCGCGACGACGATCTGGGAAAGGTGGAATGCCGACATGGTCGATTCTGCAATGAACAGCTATAATCATTATGCGCTGGGCGCGGTCGCGGGCTTCATCTTCCGCCGGGTCGCCGGGATCGATCCGACCTCCGCCGGTTTCCTGACATGGCGCTTCAACCCGGTGCTGGACAAAAGGCTGGAGCGCGGCGGCGCCAGCTATGACAGCGTGCTGGGAGCAATCCGCACTGACTGGCACAACGGCGCAGATGGTTTCACAGCGCAGATCAACGTGCCGGCCAATAGCCGCGCGGAAATATGGCTGCCCACTACCTCCATCAATGCGATCCGCGAGGGTGGCCGGACAATCGACGCCGCACCAGGCCTTCGCCAGATCGGCCCACGCGGCGATCGTTTCGTTCTGGAAGCCGGATCAGGCGACTACAACTTCACCGTCACGCGCTGAACGTCCCATCCCCCGCTGGCCGCCCGATCCCTTCGGGCGGCCTTTTTTTTTGCGCGTCAGGGCCGGGTCGCCCATGTCCAATCCACCGCATCGCTCAGCATCTTGCCGCCCGCCTGCGCGCGGGCTTCAACCCGATTATCGCCCCTGGCTAGATCCACATCCCAGGCCGCGATATGATCCTCCACCGGCACGCGGGTCCACGCTCCGTCATTCAGGCGCAGTTCGACCGCCGGCTGGTTGGAGAAGACCTGCACCTTCACCCGCTGCGTCCGCTTCATCACATCGCGGCGGCTGGCAATGTGCAGCATCGGCACGTCCGACCAGTTGGCCTGATACCAATAATAGGCGTCCTTGCGAACCTTGCGGTCCTCCGTCACCAGCCCCTTGTCGTTGATCGCAGGCCGATCCCCTTCATTCCGCTTGAAGGAGGGGAAGTCGATCCCGACCCAGACGAAGGTCGACCAGAGGAAGGGCCGCTGCTTCATCTCACGCCAATGCTTGATATGGAAATCGGTCTGATATTGTTCGGGATGCCAATAGCCGTTGGATTCCGGCCGCTTCATCACCGGGTCTTCCTGATGCAGGATGCTACCCCCCGCGCCATATTCGCTGACGCCGATCGGCCGGCCGGGCAGTTTCGCATGAAGTTCATCCGCCCAAGGCCCAATGTCCTCCGACTTGGTCCAGTACCAGCCGAAATAACGATTATAGGACACGGTATCGCTATGCTGGGCGATCGGATCGCTGTCCTCCAGACAGCAATGGGCATAGGTGGTCGGCCGGGTCGGATCGAGCGCCTTCGCGGTCGCCTGTAACTCGGCAAGAATGCGGTTGGAGGCGGCATCCGATTTGCGGATTTCATTGCCGATGCCCCACGAAGCGACCGAGGGATGGTTGCCCGTCTGCGCGATCAGTTCGCGCATCTGCTCGACCAAATTGTCGCGGAACGCATCAGACGGATCATGATCATCGATCAGCGGCACTTCGGTCAGCAGCAGCAGGCCCAGCTCATCCGCCCGTTCATAGACGCGCTGGGGATGCTGCATATGGGCAAGGCGGATCGCGGTCGCGCCCATATCCGCGAAAATGCCCAGATCCTCGTCAATCTCCGCATCAGTGACGATCGGCCCGCGCCCGAAGCGCGTGGGATGCTGGAGGTTGACGCCGCGCATCGGATAGGGCGCGCCGTTCAGCAGCACGGTGCCGTCCGGCTTCACCGCGATGGTGCGCACGCCCAGCGGCACGCTCTGGCTGTCGATGATGCGGCCGCCCTCCACCACGTCCGTCACGACATGATAGAGATAGGGGGATTTGCGCCCCGCCCAGAGGTGCGGATTGGGCAGCGCGATCGCCTGCTTCACCGCATCCCGCGCGCCGGGGGCCAGAGTGGCAGGCACAACGGATCGCGCCACGACCTTGCCGCCCGCATCCACGATCCGGCTGCTGAGGGTGAAGCGCGCAGCCGCAGCGCGATCATTGCGTAGCGCCACCGCGATGTCGATCGTCGCGCGGCGCGACTGGAGCGCGCTGGTCCGCACCTGCACGCCCGGCCCCGCATGATCGAGCCGGTCGATCGCCAGCGCATCCACCTCGATCAGCGACACGCTGCGATAGAGGCCGCCGAAGACATTGAAGTCGCCGTTGAGCGGCGCGATATGCGTGTCGCGGCTGTTATCGACCCGCACCGCCAGCAGATTGCGCCCCGGCTTCAGCGCATCTGTCGCATCGACCCGGAAGGCGCCATAGCCCCCCCGATGCGCGCCGATCCTGCGACCGTTGAGCCAGATATCCGCCTTCAACGTCGCGCCGCCAAAATGCAGCAGGTATCGCTTGCCCGGCTGCGGCTTATGGTCGATCTCAAGCCGATACCAGGCCGGCCCGCGATAATAGGCGCCCTCCGGTTCGCCCCGCGCCTTCGCCCCGCCGATACCGCTATCTTCGGCGTTGTAGGTATGCGGCACGCTGACCGATGCCCATGCACCATGATCGAAGCCGGGCGCTTCCGCCCCGGTGGCATCCGCCTTGATGAAGCGCCAACCATTAGTGAGCGGTGTTTCGGTGGCGGCCTGAGCCACGCCCGGCAGCAGCAGGGCAAGCGCGAAAAGCGGACGCATCGTCATTCCTTCAGCTATATGTCTGGATATCGCCGATCTGGATGCCGCTGCTGGCGGTCGACCGGATAGCCTTGTCGCGGGGCTGGCGGGAGCGCAGGCCATCCACCATCGCCCCCTGCACGTCATCGAACAATATGGCCGGGCGTGCATCGGCCGCCTCCACATCGAAGCTGACGTCGCGCAGGCTGATGTTGCGGGCATGGCGCACATAGAGGCCATGGGCCGGGAAGGCCCCCATGAAGCTCGGCTCCAGGCTGCTGGCCGGCCGTTCCGGGATGGCGCGGCGCGCCTCCGCCTCGCTCCCGCCGCCGGCCGATCGAACATGGACGTTGGAGAAACTCACATCCTCGATCGGCTCGCCCGGATTGCCGATAATGCCGCAGGCATAGGGGCCGGGCGCGCCCGACACGTTGATGTCGGAAAAGCGCACCCGCCGCACCCTGGACGGACCATTGCCGCCCGGCGCCCGGTTGCGGGCGGCCAATCGCACGAAGATCGGATGATTGACCGGGTTGCGCAGATTAATGTCGCTGAAGGTCACATCCTCCAGCACGCCGCCGTCAATCGCACCCAGTTGCAGGCCGCGCGTATGTTCGCAGGTGCAGCCCAAAATCAAAATGTTGCGAAAGCCCGTCGCGGAATCGGTGCCCAGCTTGATCCGTCCCAGCACACCCACATCATCGACCGATTTATAGGGCGACGGACGATAGCGCCCCCCCACCACGGACCCCAGATCATAGCCGCTGGTCTTGCAACCGATGACGGTCACATCTTCGCAGAAAACCGGCTCCTGCAAGGCATAGCTGCTCTTCAGGACGATCGCGTCATCCTTTGGCGCGTTGACCAGGCAATTGCTGATCCGCACATCGCGACAGCAATCGATGTCGATGCCGTCGCGATCGGTATCGACCGTCAGATTGTCGATCGTGACATTGGTCGATCCCAGCACATAGCAGGCGAAATGACCGCCTTGCAGGATGGTGAAGTCGCGCAGCAGCACATTGCGACAACGACGCAGCGCCACCGCCTTGTTGCCACGCCCCTCATAGGCCATTTCGCGCGGGATCGCCCGGCGCGCGGCGTCGGCGGACAGGCCCTGTTCCTTGGGCGACTTCCATCCTTCTATCCCATGCCAACGCGGCGCCGGCCCCTCCCGGTCCAGCCCAAGCCCATGGATCAGCCCGCGCCCGACGATCGCCACATCATTGACGCTGTCGCCATAGATCAGCGCATCATGGAAATGCGCGACACCGAAGTCGACATATTGCTCGTCATACACGCCCTCGGGCAGATCATAGCGGCCCTTGTGCCGACGGGGGTCCGCCGCCTCGATCAGGCTGCCGGGCATCAACAGCAAGGTGATGTAGCTTTTCAGGCGGATGGAGAAGCAGAGATAATGGCCCGGCGGCACCACCACCGTCCCGCCGCCCGCCGCGCTCGCTGCCTCGATCGCGCGATTGATCGCGTCGGAATCGATCGCCACGCCATCCCCCTTCGCGCCATGATCGCGGACATTGTAAAAGCCGCTGAGCGATCCCGTCGCCCGTACCGGGGCGGATGCCATGGCGAAGGCCGCACCCAGCCCCAAGGTCATGGCGCGTCGACTGAATGAAGCGCGCTCGATCACGCCGCTCATACTGCTATCCTCTCATTATGTTGTATGACGTATTACATAATGAGAAAAGTAAGCCAAGCCCTTTGGCCTTACTCTTCGACGCGTTTATCTGCCATGGCGACAGGCGCGAAGCTCTTGCGTTAGACCCGGCATTGCCGCCATGTTCGGCGGCGGACCATCGCGGCATGTATGGATCGAGGACGGCCAGCATGGTTGATCCCAAGGATCAATATCCCCGGCCTGTCGTTGCCCATATCAATGCTGGGCAAGCGTCGGGGCAGGAATGGCGGATTTTTTCGACACGATCATCAGAGCGTCGCGACTGATCCGGAAGCGGCGTCCGCTCTCGGCCGCCCGCCTCCTGCAAAAAAACCTGCCCTCCTCTCCTCGCAAAACATCGAAGACTGCCGGCAAAAACAGCGCTTCGCCCGGTTCGAAGACATCCGCAAAGCCGTTGCCGCGTCCTGCGCCGGGGAGCTTCCTCAACGAAGAATTTCGGTGCCGGTTCGGATCGCTTCCCTATCGGCTCTACACGCCGAAAGGGTCGACGTTGCGGCGCATGCCGCTGATCGTCATGCTGCACGGCTGTTCCCAGACGGCCAGCGATTTCGCGATTGGAACCGGGATGAACGGCCTGGCGGACGAACTGGGCTTTCTGGTTCTGTATCCGCAGCAATCGACCGGAGCCAATTTCGCGCGATGCTGGAACTGGCATAATCCGGACAATCAGGTGCGCGGTCGCGGCGAACCCGCATTGATCGCAGCCTTGACGCGGCATGTCGCGAAACTCGGCCGGGCCAATCCGGGCCGCATCTATATTGCCGGCCTGTCCGCCGGCGGCGCGGCCGCGTCCATCATCGGCGCGGCTTATCCGGACCTTTATGTCGCGATCGGCGTCCATTCCGGCGTTCCGCGAGGCAACATAAGATCGCTTTCCGCCGCCATCGCGGCGATGCGGGGCCGGCACGAATCCGGGTCGTCGGAGCGCCTGCCGCGCCAGTTGCCGACGATCGTTTTCCATGGGGACAAGGACCGCGTGGTTCATCCATCCAATGCGGACGGTTTCTTGCGCAATATCGAACGGTCGGGCGCTGGCCCCTTGATAGCGCGCAGCCATAGCGGGACGGCGGCGGGCGGGCGCGCCTATACGCGCCGTGTCTATGGGAATTTGCGGGGCGAGACGCTGCTGGAGGACTGGTCTGTTCACGGCAGCGGGCATGGCTGGTCCGGGGGCCACGCAGGCGGAACGCACACCGACCCGGCAGGACCGTCCGCATCGCGGGAAATGGTCCGATTTTTCCTGTCGCACCGGCGATAAAGTGACAAAAGAGACGCAAAATGCATGCGAAACTGTCACCTTATGTCACTTTATCGCCGCCCTATGGACCAACCGGCCCCTGTTGCGCCGACCATGAAGGAGTCGGTGGCAGAATAGGAGAGACCGATCCCGTAGGACAGACATAGGGGGCGCCACGCGAGCATTTTCGGGCGATGCGCCGTCTGCGCAAATATTCTATGCCGCCCCATGTCGGCCCAGGCCGGCCAGCTTTTGCGATGGCGCCCCCCCTTGCGGTTTGACCTTCGCATCGCGAAGCAACTTGACCTCTTTTGCAAATGCCACGATAGAAACGCGACAAAATAGCAGGGATCAACCTTGCCAGGCATACGAGCGCGCATAGCGCCACGGGGCCGTAGAATGGGAAGGAGATCCTATGTCTGCGCGTTACCCGCTTTCATCCTGCATCGAATGGCAATTTACCGAAGCCGGCGACCTTGACGCGCGCTTGCGTGCGGCAAGCGCGGCCGGCCTTGAACTGGCGGAATTTCATCTCTGGCGCGACAAGCCAGTGGATGCCTTGTCGAAAGCCCTGGCCGAAACGGGCATGCGGCTTACCGGCGTGTGCGTCGATCCGCGCCGGTCGATCGTCGATCCGGCCGAACGCGAAGAGATGGTCGCGGCGGTGCGCGACACGATTGCCGCCACGCAACAACTGGGCAAGCCTGACCTGATCGTCGCATCCGGTTTCCGCATCGAGGGGCTAAGCGAGGAAGAGCATTTTTCCAATGCCGTGGCCGCGCTGCGCGCGGCGGCGGACGTTGCCGAGGAAGCGGGCGTCACGCTGTTGCTGGAACCGCTGAACACCCGCCTTTTTGCAGCAATGTATCTGGTCAGTACCAAATTGGGGCTTGATCTGGTCGAGGCCGTCAACAGCCCCAATCTGCGCCTGCTCTATGACGTCTGGCACAGCGCGGTGATGGGCGAGAGCATGGCCGAGGTTCTGGCGGGCCGCATCCATCTGGTGGCGCATGTCCAGATGGCGGACATGGACGATCGCCACGAACCGGGCACCGGCAGCATCGATTGGGCGACAGTCATGCAGACATTGCAGGATCTGGGCTATTCGGGCGCCATTGGCCTGGAATATTTTCCGACGCTGCCCATGGAGCAGTCGCTGGCCCTGACCCGACAAAAGCTGGGCTGCTGACGGCAAACCGCCGCGATGGAAGCGGATGACGGGCGACAATCGCCTGCGCCAGACGAGATGGCCCGCTTTCCAGCCCCAGCGCCTGACGAAATGGATATGAGATATGAATCCCCAA
This sequence comes from Sphingobium rhizovicinum, assembly GCF_042647625.1. Lineage (NCBI taxonomy): Bacteria > Pseudomonadati > Pseudomonadota > Alphaproteobacteria > Sphingomonadales > Sphingobiaceae > Sphingobium > Sphingobium rhizovicinum. The sequence goes on from NZ_JBHRVU010000004.1 coordinate 3,429,918, forward strand.
AGCATCGCCATCAGTCTCGACCTGATCAATCGCCATTATCAGGAACCCAACCGGAACCGCTATGAAAGCCGGTATTTCTGGGAAGAATTGTACAGGCTGATCGCCGCATCCGGTTTTTCCGCCATCGAGATTCCCTATGAGCCAGTCTGGCAATTTGGCGGACGCAGCGGCGTGCCGTTCAATCGCTATTGCGTGACCACCAAATATGGCGATGCGGCCAAATATCGCGCCGTGCTGGAAGCCAGCGGGATCAGCCGGGTCAGCGGCGTGACGTTCGACCCCAATCTGTTCATGCGCAACGCCAATCTGGATTTCTATTTTGGCGCGACCGGCCACTTCGCGAAGGAGGCCATCGCCCATGCGGCGGATCTGGGCGCGGGCTATTTCGCCATCAGCCCATCCCCCTTTTATGGGCGGGTCGCGCAATATCATCCCGACATAGCGGGCAATATGGACAGTTTCGCGGCACGCAGCCTGTCCCTGCTGAACGAACTGGCCGTCATCGCAAAAGAGCGGGGCGTCGACCTGGTTCTGCGCAATGAATATTGGAGCCTGTTTGGCGGTGAGCGGATTGTATCGCTGGCCGATGCGCTGCCCGACACGGTGAAGCTGGACGTCGATACGGCCAACCTGTTTGTCGCCGGCATCCCGGCCGCAGCCTTCCTTGAAGCGCAGATAGACAGGATCGGCTGTGTCCATTTGACCGATACCGATTTCGTCGACACGCAGGACATCTGGAAAACCCCCAATCCGGAGTTTCCGTGCGACCGCGCCACGCAGGTGTTTCGCGATCCTGGAACCGGATCGGTCGATCTGGTCGGAATCAGCGCGCTGCTCGACAGGCTGGGTTATCGCGGCGCCGTCACCTGTAGCGCCCGACAGACGAGAGATCCGTTCCGCGCCCTGCTGCGGACTCGCCTCCTGATCGACCAGTTCCAGAAATAAATGAACGGAGATTCCGCCATGCCGAACATCCGCTACGCCAATATGTGCCACTGGAAAGCGATCCCGTACCGCAAGATCGATAATTTCCGTGAGTTCTACTATGAAGACAAGACCAATAGCGCCTATTATTCCGACTGGGACAATATATTGAAATACCAGTCCGCATTGGGATTTGAGGGTATAGAAATTGCGCCCTGGGATCTGGCCGACATCCTGCCGCTATTCGGATCGCCGCAGAACTTTACCGAATTTGCCAAGGATCGTGGCGTTTCGGTGATTGGTATGTTCCATGGCGCGCATGCTTCCCATGCGGCAGGCCATTTCGATGAGGCCGTGCGGGCCGGACGTGAGGCTGTCGATACGATCGTCCAGTTTGGCGGCACATATATGAACACCTGCCCCACGCAGAATTATTACGGAACCGGCCCGTTGAGCCGGGAAGAGGTGCAGCAATGCGCCAGGGTGATGAACGAAATCGGCCTTTATGCCACAGATCATGGCGTGAAGATCGGCCTTCACAATGAATTTTTCTGCGCGATCAACCTTCCAAATCACCGCGAACTGATCGAGCTGACCGATCCCAAATTCGTGCATTACTGCATCGATACCGCACAGATAGAAATTATGGGCGAGAATCTGCTCACATTTTACGAGGATTATCACGATCGCATCAGCACATTCCATCTGAAGGACACCGCTTCCGCCAAGGCGCCCGATGATGTGCGCTATGCGCAGGATCCGGAAATTGCGGACGATGGCACGCGCTGGTTCTGGGAACCAGGCCAGGGCGAACTTGATCTGAAAGGCCTCTATCGCCTGCTCAAGCAACATGCGTTCAAAGGCTGGATCTCGATCGAATATGACGGATCGCCCGACCTGTTGGCTTCGATGGCGATGACACGCTACTATTTGGATAATGCGCTGCGGCCCATTTATGACTGAGCGCCTGTTTGAAAATGCGCATCCGGCCCATTCGCGCGGGCCGGCGTCACGCCAGAAATTCGCTCTTTCGCCCATGTTCCAAACGGACTCTGCGCGCGGCTCCCCCCAGATCCGATAGGAGGCGGAAAATGCGTTCCCATAGCAGGCTGCTCAAGGCCGTTACGATGGCGGGAATCCTGTTCACCTCCTGCCTGCTCGCCCTCTTCTTTCTGTTCGTGGGCTATATGAAGGCTTTCGCTCCACTGGCCGAGTTGGCGCAGCACCATGCCTGGACGGTCCGTCTGCCGGAACAGGCAGGCCGGGCGGTCGGATGGAGCGAAATGGGTTGCGCGCTGCTGCTGCTGATCGGGATGATCCGCCCGCTGGCAGGCCAGATTGGCGCGATCGCCCTGCTGTTCAATCAGATGGTTGCAGCGACCGTTCATATAGCGGCAGGCGAAACAGGATCGCTGCCGCAAAATGCCGTGATCATTCTGATCTGCACGCTCATTTTCTGCCTTCAGCGGCGGCGCCGAAACATCGTGCGGAGCGGCAAGAAGCAGCGGGCATCGGGGCAAAAAGATCAGGCGGACGATCAATGATCCCCCCATCACGCCATGCTCCACCCCCGGACATGCCGCCAGCAAAGGCCAAGCCGCCAGAGCAAAATTAAAATACACATTCCTTTATGGGTTGACGCACGCAGCGCTCATAATTAAAACCATCATTGCAATTCTTAATAACCCCCATGAAGGGGGACATCGAGGGGAGGAACCATGCAGAAATTCCGTCGCATATCCGCGCTCACGACCAGCGTCGCCATCATCGCCTATGCCAGCCCGCTCTGGGCCCAGGACAATGGCGCGATCGGGCTGGCCGACATCGTCGTCACCGCGCAAAAGCGCGCGACCAACATTCAGGACACGCCGATCGCAATGCGCGCTTTCGACAGCGACGCCGTGCTCAATGCCGGGATCAGCGACGTGAACGGCCTGTCGCGACTGGCGCCGGACCTGAACATCACCAACGACACCCAATATACCAAGATTTCGGTCCGCGGCATTTCCAGTCAGGATCATGGCGAAACCGCCGATCCGGCGCTGACCATCAACATCGACGGCGAATATATCAACCGCCCGATCGCGTTGAACGCCAGCTTCTTCGACCTGGAGCGCATCGAAGTGCTGCGCGGCCCGCAGGGCACGCTCTATGGCCGCAACGCCACGGCCGGCGCACTGAACATCGTGGTCGCCAAACCCAAGCTGGGCGAATTTTCCGGTTATGCGACGGGCAGCTATGGCAATTACAAGGCGCTGTCCGCCGAAGCGGCCGTCAACATTCCGCTGGGAGACAAGGTCGCCATTCGCGCCAGCGGCATGCACAATGAGCATGACGGCTATTTCAACAATACGCCCGCCGGCCGCGGCAGCGCGGGCAATACCGACGCCGCCCGCCTGTCCATCTATGCCGAACCGACCGAAGGCGTTCGCGCCTATCTGGCGGGGGAATATGTCAATGTGGATACGACCGGCGTCGCCCAATATGGCATGGTCATCGCCAATAACGGCGTGCTGACCAACCCCGCTTATGCCGGCGGCCTGATCGACGCCATTCCATCGACGCCGCAGCTGGAAAATGGCGGCGTGCCCGCCAATCTCCAGTTCAATCCGCCACGCAAATCCTTCCCGCTGGGCGATCTGGGCTATACCCGGATCAAGCAATATGCGGTTCGTGGACGGCTGGACATCGATGTCGGCTCGATCGGGACGCTCAGCTATATCGGCGGCTATCGCGATGTGCAGTCCAATGTCAGCCAGCCACTCAATGGCTATGTGCCGACCGTCTTCATCCAGAATTACGAAAAGAATTCGCAGACGCAGAGCCACGAAATCCGCCTGTCGGGCGGCGAGAATGGCGGCGTGATCTATCAGGTCGGCGCCTTCTACTTCCATGAAAATCAGTATATGGCGCAGGGCCTGTTCCTGCCGCTGGCCGCTGGCGGCAGCTACCTCAACTATTTCTACCGCCCCTATGTGAAGAACAAGTCGATGGCGGGCTTTGCGCAGGCGACCGTGCCGCTGGTCGCGGACAAGCTGAGCGTGACGGGCGGCATCCGCTATACGAAGGACAAGAAGAACGCCCTGTTCATCAACTATGGCCCGCGCTTCGGCCGGGGTTCCACCCCGCCGCCGGAAGACGCGTCGCTGGGCTTCAATCCGACGCCGCTGAACGACGGTCAGCTGACCTGGACCGCCGGGATCGACTATACGCCCTCGCGCGATCACCTGATCTACGGCAAGGTCGCCACCGGCTATAAGGCCGGCGGTTTCGACAATGTCAGTTCGTTCGGCGCGGAAAAGCTGACCGCTTATGAAATCGGCACGAAGAACAGCTTCGCCAACCGCACGATCCAGTTCAACGCCGCAGCCTTCTATTATGACTATAAGGATCAGCAGATCCCCATCTTCCTGGACACCAGCGTCGGGGCGGAAGTGGTCAATGCGGGCGCTTCGCGGATCTGGGGCATCGAAACGGACACCACCATCCTTCTGTCGCGCAACGACCGCTTCACCGCGACCGTCAACTATCTGAACGCGGAACTGACCAAATTTTCCGCGAACCTGCTGGGCCTGACGGGCACGCTGACCGACAGCGATCCCAGTACGCCAGGGCTTCAGCCCTTTAACCTGAGCGGCAACAAGCCGGTGCAGTCGCCGACATGGACCATTGCGCTGGGCTATGACCATGATTTCCATTTCGGCGATCAGAAGGTGACGGCCAGCCTGTTCAGCCGGTTCAAGTCGGATTATTATCTGCAACCCAGCAATGATCTGGCGACCCGGCAGAAGGCGTTCACCCAGACCGACTTCACGCTGGAATGGGTGGCCCCCAATGACCGCTTCAGCGTTCAGGGCTTTGTCCGCAACATCGAAAATTATCGCCCATTCGCCTTTGCAGGCTATGTGAATGCGGGCGGTTCGCTGCTGATCAACTATGTCTATGGTTCCCCGCGCACCTATGGCATTCGTGGCACCGTCCGTTTCTGACGGACAGCGCGACCATAGCAGGACATGATCTGGAGGCGGTTCCGGCTAGGCCGGCGGAACCGCCTCTTTTTCTTCTTCGACCGGACCCAGCTGCCGCAACGCGGCAAGCGCCCAAGGAGAAGGTGAGGAAAGCGCGATGACGAGTGTTGTTGCAGGTCATGCGATGGAGGAGAGGCCGGCCACTGCCGCCGCCGCGAACGACAGGCTGAAACCCTGGGAGAAGATCAGCTATGGGCTGGGCGATTTCGCCTGCGGCCTCAGCTGGAATGCGGTGGGCGCGTTCCTGCTCTATTTCTACACGAATGTCGCCTTGCTGCCCGCGGCGGCGGTGGGGACTTTGTTCCTGCTGTCCCGCCTGTTCGACGCAGGGGTCGATCTGGGCGTCGGGCTGATGGTGGACCGGACACGGACGCGCTGGGGCCGCACCCGCCCCTATTTCCTGTTCACGGCCATCCCCTTTTCCATCCTGCTGGTGCTGACATTCACCACCATTGACGCGTCGACCGGCGCGAAGCTGGCCTATGCCTATGTCACCTTTTCGCTGCTGGGCATCCTCTACAGCTTTCTGGCGGTGCCCTTTTCCGCGCTGATGCCGATGATGACGAACGACCATGGCAGCCGGATGCAACTGGGCAGCGCACGGGCGATCGGCACGTCGATTTCGGTCATCCTGGCGACCGCCGCCACCATGCCGCTGGTCGGCCTGCTGGGCGGGGGCAATGAGCGGACCGGCTTTGCGCTGGTGGCGGCGTTGTTCGCGGTGCTGACGCTGGCGGCGCTGCTCAACCTGTTCTTCAGCTGCCGGGAACGGCACCATGACGAAGCGCCCCGCAGCGAGGCGATCGGACCGCAGCTGCGCGCCATGGTGCGCAACCGGGCGTGGATGGTGACGTTCCTGTTCTGCACGCTCAATTTCCTGCGCTTTGGCTGCGTGATCTCCGTCACCGCCTTCTTCGCGATAGAGGTGATGAAGGCGCCCTGGATGATCGGCATATTGCTGCCGGCGGTATCCGGCACGCTGTTGCTGAGCGCCTTCATCGCGCCGATGATCTTCAAACGGACGGGCATTCGCCGGGGCTGCATCGCCGCCTTGGCTCTGGCGATCATCCTGCACCTGATCCTGCCATGGGTCGAGGCGCAGCATATTCTGTTCCTGAGCCTGTTCCTGATCGCCGCCATATTAGTCAGCCTGACCATGACGGCCATTTTCACCATGGCGGCCGATGCGGTGGATTATCATGAATGGATTTTCGGCGTGCGCAACGAAGGGCTGCTCTCGTCCGGCATCAGCCTGTCGACCAAGATCGGCATGGCCATCGGCGCCGCCATCATCGCCTATGTGCTGGGCATCGCCGGCTATGATCCCAAGGCCGTGACCAACGGTGCGCGCGCGGCGATCCGCTGGTCCTATTATGGCTGGCCGATCGCCATCATGACCCTTCAGGTCGCGATCATCGCCTTCTGGCCGATGGACGGCCTGCATGAACGCATCCGCAAGGAGATTGCAGCGCGGGCGGGCTGAGCGCTTTACAGGTTAAAAAAAGGGGGCCGCTGCAACCCATGCAGCGCCCCCCTTTTTTTGTTTGCACTGCCCGCGTTCAGAACATCGGATGCGCGTTGCGCGATGTTTCGGGCACGGGCTGGAACATATCCCAATGTTCAACGATCCTGCCCTGATCGAAGCGGAAGATTTCCACCACCGCTGCGCCACGATCCTGCGCCGACAATGTGCCGCGATAATGAACCGCCGCCAGATTGCCGTCCACCAGGACGCGCTGGACCGTGAAGGTCGCGCCGGGGGCCGAACGCAGCCCCTTGATCGCGGCGACCGCCCCCTCGCGCCCCTGCCCCATGCGGCTATTATGCTGGATCAGGTCGGGCGCGACGAACTGGCTGTATGCGCCATCGACATCGCCCTTCTGGAACAGCAGGTCGATGAAGCGTTCGAACGCGCGGCGATTGCGCGCCGTGTCGCCCCGCCCCGCAGGCTTTGCCGGGGCCATCGCCAGCGGATCGCTGCCCGGTGCGACGGGTTGCAGCACGTCCCAATGTTCGACGACCTTGCCATCCTTCAGCCGGTAGATGTCGGCCACGGCGGCGCCCGACGTGCCGGGCGTGCCCTGCCCGAACAGATGCACCAGCGCGAGATCGCCGTCGATCAGCAGATGCTTTACGTCGAAATGCGCGCCGGGTTGGGCGAACTTTGGCCCCAGCACCTCCACGGCGACCTTCGCTCCGTCGGGAAGGCCGGGGTTATGCTGGATGTAGTCCGGCGCGACATGGGCTGCGAACGCGCCCGCCACGTTGCGCTGCGCATAGAAGCGATCGACGAAATCGGTGACGATGGCCCGGTTGTCGACCGCCTTCGCCAGCACGGCCGGCGCGATGGCGATCAGAGCGACGCTGAGCGCCGTGACGACCGGCCTCACAGCGCGCCTTCCCGCATCAGCGACACCGCATGATCGCAGGCCCGCGCCGTTAGCGCCATATAGGTGAGCGACGGGTTCTGGCAGGCCGACGAGCTCATCTGCGCGCCATCGGTGACGAACAGGTTGGATATGTCATGCGACTGGCTCCAGCGGTTGAGGACAGAGGTTTTCGGGTCATGGCCCATGCGCGCACCCCCCATTTCGTGAATGGCGGTGCCGCCCGGATTGGGTTGATCAAAGCCCATGATGACATGACCGCCAGCGGCCTCCATCATCGCGGCCGCTTCCGTCTTGGCGTCGGCCAGCGCGCGGCGTTCATTGTCGCCATGTTCGAAATGGATGTTGAGCATCGGCAACCCCTGCGGGTCCAGCTTCACGGGGTCGAGTGTCAGGCGATTGGTGACACGCGGCAGGCTTTCGGCGAAACCGACGAACACCATGCGCCAGGCGCCGGTCTTGCGGGTTTCCTCCTTATACTCCTTGCCGATGCCCGCCGACCGCTTCGCCGCCGTCCAGCCGCTCTGCAACGCGCCGCCCTGAAAACTATAGCCGCGGGTGAAGTCGCCATCCTTGCTGCCCAAGTTGCGGAAGCGCGGGATGACGACGCCGGTCGGCCGGTTGCCGAAGGTCGTGCGATCCTCAAAGCCCGGCATCATGGCCATGGTCGACAGGGTGGAGGCATGGTCCATGACATGGGTGCCCAGCACGCCGCTGCTGTTGGCAAGGCCGTTGGGGAAGGCTTCGGAACGGGAGCGCAGCAGGATGTGGACGCTGTTGAAGGCGCTGGCGTTCAGGAAGATGAGCCGTGCGCCGTAACTGCTGCGCTGGCCGGTCTTCACGTTGATGACGCGCACGCCGGTCGCCTTCTTCGTGGCGGGATCATAATCGACCGCCTCCACCAGCGAATCCGTCACCACCGTCAGCCGCCCTGTCGCCTGCGCGGCGGGGAGCGTCGAACTCTGGGTGCTGAAATAGGCGCCGTAGGAACAGCCGCGCGCGCAGATGGAACGGAACTGGCAGGGTGCCCGCCCTTCCTTGGGCGCGGTCAGGTTCGCGGTGCGGCCGACGGTCAGGCAGCGATCGGGCCATTTCTGCGCGATCGCGGCACGGACATGCTGTTCCACGACATTGAGCGCCATGGGCGGCAGGAATTTTCCATCGGGCAGCGAGGCCAGGCCTTCGGCCGCGCCGGACACGCCGATGAAGTCCTCTACATAATCATACCATGGCGCGATGTCGGCGTAGCGGATCGGCCAGTCGGTGCCGTACCCGTCCACCTTGTTCGCACCGAAATCATAGTCCGACCAGCGATAGCTTTGCCGGCCCCAGGTGAGCGAGCGACCGCCAAGCTGATAGCTGCGCCACCAGCTGAACTGCGTGCCATCGGCTACGGCATAGGGATTATCCTTGTCGTTGACGAAGTGGTTCTGGGTAAATTCGGTGAAGTGGCGGTTGAGGCGCTGCACCGGATATTCCGCGGCGTACAGTTCCGCGTCGCCCTCGCCGCGAAACGGCATTTCCCAGGGCGCCTTGGTTTCGGTCACATAGTCCGTGCCATGTTCGATCATGCGGCCCCGCTCGATCATCAGCACCTTGAGGCCTTTTTCCGTCAGTTCCTTTGCCGCCCACCCGCCGGTGATGCCCGAACCCACAACGATCGCGTCAAAATCCATGCTCATCCGAAATCCACCGCTGTCCAGTCGCTCGACCAGGAGCGGTTATTGGGGGCCAAGGGAAGGTCCGGATCCCAGCGACCCGGCACCAGTTCATATTGCAGTTCACGGCTCGCCCCGACTTCCGAGGTATAATAGCCGGTCAGGATCAGCCCCTTCAGCTTCTTCCACGGATGATCCTTGCGATCGCCGCCGAACGCTTCGGCATCATAGGCCGCCAGTTCGGCATGCTGGCGGTCGGGCGGGAGGTTGAGGAAGAGGGTGCTGGTGCGCTGATCCAGATCGCGCCGGACCGCGTCGAGCACGGCGAAGCCGCCGCGCCCCTGCCCCGCGAACAACGAAGCAGACGGTTCGGGCGCGGTCTCCTCCAGTCCGTGCCGCAGCGCCAGTTCGACGAAGGCGGGAACGCCGACGGCCGATGCGCCGGGCGTGTCGGTGGCGGGAATCACAAGATCGGAGAGGCGCACCAGGAGCAGCTTTTCCGATGCGTCCGCGCCGCCATCCTCGCCTGCCTTGACCCGGTTCCAGGCGTGGAGCGGAACCCCGGCCAGAAGACCGGCGACGACCGCCCCGCCCAATATCTGCCGGCGATCGGCCCGGGCCGGCGTCCATGCCGCATCGGGCGGCGGCTGGCGATGATCTGCGCCCTGTCCCATATCCTCTCCTCACGCGCCACACATGGCACAAATATGAACTATAATTCCATTTACTACACGGTCGCTGGAACGGCGGCAAGGGCGCCTTTCATCCCTTTGCGTGCCGATCGCCGCGAATCTGCAACTGGCGGGGAATGGCCAGCGCCGCCACGCCCACCACTGCCAATAGTGCCGAAACCGCCATGGCCGACAGGGTGAAGGCATGAATCGCATCGCGCGCGGCCATGCCTGCCCCCGGCTGGATCAGGAAGAACAGCGTGCCGATCGCCGCAGCGCCGATGGCGGAGCCGAGCTGCTGCGTCGCCTTGAGCGTGCCGGATGCGGAACCGGCATGGCCGACATCCACTTCCGACAAAGTGCAGGGCGGCAGGGGGCCGCCGGCCAGCCCCATGCCTAGCCCCATGGCCAGCAATGGCAGCGCCAGCAGCCAGGGGGCCGAGGTCATGAGCTGCGGCGCGTTGAACAGGCCGGTCAGCGCGGCGATGCCGGCGATCATCAGCATCGCCCCCCAGCTGATGATGATCGGACCAAAGCGCGGCAGCGCCTTGCGCGACAGCAGGCCGATCGCGAAGGACGCACCGAATGCATAGGGCACATGGGCAAGCCCCACCTGCGCCGCGGTAAAATGCAGGCCGCGCTGCATGGCGAGGGTCAGGACGAACAGCAGGCCGCCCGTCGCTGTCTGGAACAGCAGGGTCGTCAACAGGCCGAAGGTGAAGCCGCGCGCCTGAAACAGGTCCGGCACGATCAGGGCGGAGCCGTCCCGCGCCATGCGGGCGCGGCTGCGCCGGATCACGAGGAGGGCGATGGGCAGGCTGCATGCCATCAAAGCGAAGCCCCACGCCGGCCAGCCATAATCGCGCCCCTGAATGAGCGGAAAGATCAGCGCGAACAGCAGCAGCATGACCAGTAAGGTTCCGATCATGTCCAGCCGGGGCCGATGCGCCGAGCGCCCGGCCGGCAAAATCCGCGCCGCCAGGACCAGAGCGACAATCCCGATCGGCAGGTTGATGAGGAAAATCGGTCGCCAGCCCAACCCGAACAGATTGGCGCTGAGGATCAGGCCGCCAATCACCGGCCCCAGCACGGCGGCAAGGCCACCCAATATGCCGAACAGGCCCAGCGCCGCCATGCGCTCATGCGGGGGATACATGATCTGGGTCAGCGACATGACCTGCGGCAACATGATCGCCGCCGTCGCCCCCTGCAACAGGCGCGCGCCGACCAGCTGGCCGGGGCCTTGCGCCAGGCCGCACAGAAGCGAGGTCAGCGTGAAGCCGGCCACGCCAATCAGAAAGGCCCGCCGATACCCCAGAATGTCGCCCAGCCGCCCGCCGGTGATCAGCAACAGCGAAAAAATGGTGGAATAGCCCGCGACCATCCACTGCACCTCCGCATCGCTGGCGCCCAGTTGCGCCTGAAGCGTGGGCACCGCGACGTTGATGATCGTCATGTCGACAAGGTCGAGCACCATGGCCGTGGCGACGATCGCCAGCGCCATGCTGCGTTGCCGGCCGCTCAGGCGCGCCGCCGATGCGAGCGCGCTGTCCGCAGCCAGGCCGCCCTCTCCCCTCATCCCGTTCATCTGCTTCCCCGCGGGCGCCATGGCAGACGCCTTTTATAGAATGACTATTCTAGTAATGAATATGCCAATTTTCCGGCCCGTCAAGAGTGAGCGCATGGCGAAAAAGATGCCACTCGACAACCAGAATTTTTATTCTAATAAATGATGGCACGGCGGGTCTTCAGCCGCGCGAATCGGTTGGATTGCCCGAATATTCTGCCCCGCCCCATCATCAGGCGCGGGACCATGGGTGTTGCCCTGTCCTTGGCCAGCCCCCCGCGACAGCCTGCATTGAAAAGCACAATCACGAGAGAGGAAATGCGATGAAGCTTGTCCCCCTTATGGCCCTGACCGCGACAATGGCGCTCGCTTTGCCCGCGACGGCGCAGGTCATCGTCAACGTCAAATATCGGCCGCCCGAAACGGTGCAGCGCGTCGCCATTCCCGTCGATCCGGCGGAAAAGCGGGTGAAGGTGCTGATCATCAGCGGCCAGAACAGCTATGAACATGACTGGACCGGCGTGAACAACATGCTGCGCACGCTGATGCAGGATACGGGTCGGTTCGATGTGCGCATTACCGAGGATTTCGACCATGGCGACCTGGCGACGCTGAAGAGCTACGACGTCGTCCTGCTCAACTATTCCAGCCGCTGGAATTATGCCGACAAGGACGAGCATCGCTGGTCGAAACAGGCCGAACAGGCGTTGTTCGACTATGTGAAGCAGGGCGGCGGTCTGGTCGCCTATCATTCCTCCTTCACCTCCGGCCAGAACTGGCCCGAATATCAGACGCTGATCGGCGCGGTGATGGAGCCGGGGTCCAGCCGGCGATCGCCGCCGGGCGCCTTCCCGGTCCATATCGTCGATCGCACCCACCCGATCACGGCGGGCATGCGGGAATATGTCTGGACCTATAATGACGACATGTACACCAACATGCGGATGGACCCGACGGCCAGGATCCATGTGCTGGCGACGGCGCATGATGCATCGGCCAGCTACGACGCCAAGATCGCCGGGCATAAATATCCCGCCGCTGCCTATACGCCCGAAAAGCTGAAGGCGATGAAGGGGATGGACGCCGATCATCCGCAGGTGTGGACCGCCGATTATGGCAAGGGCCGGGTCTTTTCCATGACGCTGGGCCATGACGAGGTGTCGCTGCATTTTGCCGGGCTGCAATCGCTGATCCTGCGCGGGACCGAGTGGGCGGCGACCGGCAAGGTAACGGTGCCCGTACCGGAAGAGGCGAAGGATTATCCGACCCAGTGAGGCGCGCGGCCGGCGGCGACAGGGTCGAGGGCCATAGGTGACTTACCGGATTGCGGCCTGTTCGTCCGCCGATTGACAGGCCGCAACCAAACCAATAGACGAATATCAGTTCTAATTAGAGGCGACGTCTTGAGTCGTCCGGGAAAGAGGAGCCGAGGCGCAGTGCGTTCCCTGATCGATTTCTTCCGACGCCTGTCGCTGGTTCCGCAGGGGATCACGATCGTGGTGGCCGGCTTCCTGCCCATCTTCGCGATCGTTTCCATGTTCCCCGCCATTCCGGCGATCATCGATCATTTTGCCGGCGATCCCGACGCCCGGTGGAAGGTGCCGATGATGGTGTCGGCCCCCGGCCTGACCATTGCCCTGATCGCGCCCTTTGCCGGATTTTTCGTGGATCGTTTCGGCCGCCGGCCGCTGCTGATCGGCGCGACATTGCTCTATGGCATCGTCGGCACCGCGCCCTTCTTCCTCGACAGCCTGAATGCGCTGATCGCGTGCCGGCTGTTGCTGGGCTTGGCGGAAGCGGCGATCCTGACCATCGTCAACACGCTGATCGCGGATTATTGGGACGATCGCGGGCGCAAGGACTGGCTGTTCCTGCAAGGCATATGCGGTCCCTTCTTTGCGTCGGGCGTGATCCTGATGTCGGGCGCGGCGTCTTCGGTGCGGTGGAACGGCATCTTCCTGGTCTATGCCGTCGCCTTCCCGATCTTCATCGCGATGATCGCCTGGCTGTTCGAACCGCGCCGCGCCGATGGCGCGACCATCGCCGACATCGCCCAGAAGAAGGAAATGGCGCAGCGCACGCCCTTCCCGATCGCATCGGTCGCGCTGATCGGCGGCGTGACGCTGGTCGCGTCAGCGCTCTATTATGTCTTCATCATCTCCGGTTCGCTCGCCTGGCGCGAGGTCGGCATCATGGACCCGGCCCGCATCGGCCAGCTGACCGCCATCCCCAGCCTGTTCGTGATGCTGGGCGCGGTGATTTTCCGCCTGATGGGCAATATGTCGCATCAGGTGAAGCTGGCCACCTTCTTCGGCCTGCTGGGCGTTGGCCTGGCCGGCATTGGCCTTGCCCCCGACTGGCGCTGGCTCACCGCCGCGCTGATCGTGCAGCAGACCGGCGCGGGCATGGCGGTCGCCACCATCATATTGTGGGCGCAGAGCATGTTGCCCTTCGAACATCGGGGTCGGGGCATGGGCGTGTGGACCGCCTGTTTCTTCTTCGGCCAGTTTTCCAGCCCCTGGGCCGTGCATCAGGCCGAAACCATCGTCGGAACCATGCAGGGCGCGTTCCTTGCAGCGGGTCTGATCGGCATCATTGCCGCCATTCTCATCGGTCTGGCGCGCACGCCGCGCGCCGTTCCTTCCATCGCTCCAGCGGAGTAAATCATGACTAGCGACATCAAACGGGGCGTGAGCCTCTATAGTTTCCAGCACGAAACCTTTCAGGGCAAGATGAGCCTGGAGGATTGCTTCAGGGCCTGCGCCGACATGGGCGCGCTGGGCATCGAGATTATCGGCGAGCAGACCTTCTGGGGCTGGCCCGAAGCCACGGTCGACGAGGCGAAGATCGAAGAATGGCATGCGCTGATCGCCAAATATGGCGCCACCGCCGTCAGCCACGACTTCATGCTGGATTACAAGCGCTACAAGGGGCGGATGATGCCCTTTGAGGAACAGGTCGCCAGCGTGAAGAAGGACATCGACTTCGGCGCGCGTCTGGGGATGAAATATATCCGTGCGCTCGTGTCGATCGCCCCCGAAGTACTGGTCGCCGCCGCGCCCTATGCCGAGGAGAAGGATATCAAGATCCTGATCGAGGTGCATGCGCCGCTGCATTTCGACCATCCCTGGATCATTCGCCATGCCGAGGCCTTTGAAAAATCGGGATCGGACGCCTTGGGCTTCCTGCCCGACATGGGCATGTTCCTGTTCAAATTCCCGCCGGTCTGGAAGGAGCGCTTCATCCGCAACGGCGTGCCGCAGAAGATCGCCGACTATATCGAGACGGCCTATGAGGACCGGGTCTTGTCCGAATATGTCATCCTGAACGTGCGCGAGATGGGCGGCGAAGGACCGGCGCTGGGCATGGCCGAAACGCTGCGCCACAATGCCGCCTATGAGCCGAAGCGGATGCTGGATTACATGCACCGCATCCATAATGTGCACGGCAAATTCTATCAGATGGACGAAAATCTGGTCGAACCCTGCATCCCCTATGACGAGATCGTCCGGGTGCTCAAGCAAGGCGGCTACACGGGCTATATCTGTTCGGAATATGAGGGCAATCGCTGGATCGAGGACGCGCAGGACGTCGATTCCGTCGAGCAGGTCCGCCGCCAGCAGGAAATGCTGAAGTCGCTGATCGGCGAACCCACCCCCACCGTTCTCGCAGCCTAAGGAGCCGCCCCCATGTTCGACAAGATGATGTTGTGCGACGAAGGCTTTGAAAATGTCGTCGAAGGCGGCGAGACGATCGGCTTTTGCCTGCTCGCCCGCCTGCCTTATTATCGCGGCCTAGGGCTGTCCATGATCGAGGATATCGGCCTCACCATCGACGGCGAGCCAGTGGCGCGCGAGGATGTGCGCTTTTCGGTGCGCGGGCGCAGTTGGACGCTGGACGAGATGGAAAGCGTCTATGATGATCGCTGGAATTTCGGCGAGAAGGCGACGGTCATGGTGCTGCGCGCAGGCGGGCTGACGCCGGGCGCGCACAAGGTCGACATCGCCGTGCGGATGCGCGTGTCCTACCTGCCCTTCGTGCCGACGACGAAGACCGGGCGCGAACTGCAACTCGCCGCCTGATGCTGGAACGGCATGGCGGCGCGGTGCGTCGCCATGCCGCCGATCCGCCGGGAAAAGCGCGGGCGATGATATGGCATGGGAGGAAATGAGATGATCCGACGCTATCGCTGGCGCATGGCATGCGCTCTGTTGGCCATGAGCATAGCGTCGTCCTCCGCGACGCAGGCGCTGGCCAGCGGGCCGCAAAGCCCGCCCGGTTTCCAGTTTTCCCCCGCATCCGCCCCTTCGCAATCCGCAGTCATCCCACTGAACACCGGGCCGCAGGCGGCGGACGTTCCAGCGGAAAACTGGTTTCGGATGAATGGCGACCTCAATGTGCGCAACGTATCCGCTGCGACAGTGACGCCGTTCCTGCCCGATCCCGCCAGGGCGACCGGCGCCGCCGTCATCGTGGCGCCGGGTGGAGGATTTCTGGGCCTGGCGATCGAAACGGAAGGCTATGCCGTCGCGCAATGGCTGGCCGATCATGGCGTCGCCGCCTTCGTGCTCAAATATCGGCTGGTGCCCACGCCGGGAGATTTCGCCGTCTTCACGCGGGAAATGATCGCCGGACGCACGGGCAAGCCATCCTCCATCCGCCCGCCGCAGGATACGCCCGACTTTTCACGCGACGACGGCCTTGCCGCCCTGACGCTGGTGCGCGCACGGGCGAAGGCGTGGAAGATCGACCCAGCCCGCGTCGGGATGATGGGATTTTCAGCAGGCGCGTTCACCACCATCAGCACGACATTGTCGGCAAAGCCGGGGCAGCGCCCCGCCTTCATCGCGCCCGTCTATGGCAGGCTGACCGCCCGCGCAGCGCCGGCCGACGCGCCGCCGATGTTCGCCGTTCTGGCGGCCGACGATCATTTCTTCGCCAGTCAGGGCTTTGGGCTGATCGACGCCTGGTTGCAGGCGAAACGGCCGGTGGAATTTCACCTCTATCAGGATGGCGGCCACGGCTTTGGCCTGGGGCGATCCGGCACGACCAGCGATGGCTGGATCACCGGTTTCATGACCTGGCTGACGGTGAATGGCTTTCTGAAGACGAACTGACCGCTTTTCGTGCGCATCCCGGCTGGAAGCGTCGGCCCCGCGCACTGACGGGATGCAGCATCAGCAAATGCAAGGACAGGCAAGCAACATGGGTAGGACGCGGGAAATATGGGTCGGCCCGGCGGCAGTGCAGTTGCAGGAACATGGCCCGGACTGGCTGGATGTCGTGGACGACAAGCCATGGTCGAACGAGAATGGATTTCATCGCGGCTTCTGTTCCAGTTTCCGCATCCGTCCCGACCGGCAGATATGGTTCCATTTCCCCTTTCAGATCCCGGCCGGGGGATCATCGACCAGGTGTCGCTGCTGTGGGAAACGGAGGGGGCCGCGAAGGTCAGCTGGGCCTGCGTCCACCATGGCGGGATGGAGCGCCAGCATCTCTACGAACCCAACGTGCCGCTGAACGGCGTGCCCGAACCGTTCGATCCACCGGAAATGTGGCGGAAATTCTATCCCACTGCGAACCGGATGCGGGCCGACATGGCCGTGAAGCCGGCGATCCTGACGCGGTTCGGATTTCAGCTCTGCATATTGGCGGATGGTCCGGGCGTGGTGCGCTTTTACGGCGCGGGGCTGCGATATGCCGACGGCGAGGGCTGACGCATGGCACGCTGCCCCATGCGTCAGCGCGCCAGCGGCCCCGCCCGCAGGAAGGCCGCGCACATGATCGCCAGATCCTCCTTAAGTTCGTCCCAATTCCCCTGATTGGCCGCTTCGGGCGAAGACCCCAGACCCAGGAAGCGCGCCAGCGTGTAGTAGATCATGCGAAACGCATTGCCGACCAGCCGCGCATGATCCGGCCGCCCGAACTGGCCAGCATAGCGCAGCATCTGCGCCTCGGCTTCCGCCGTCAGCTTTTCCGCCGAACTGCGCCCCAGTGACGAGATCGATTCATCATAAATGGCGCGGAACATGATGGGGCGCAGAACCGGGCTGTAGCGTTTCAACAGTTCCGCATAGGATTCCACGAACAGCTGCGCAAATTCGTCCAGACTGGCCGCCTTTTCGCCGATGGTCTGCATCATGACATCCTGATCCGATCCGATCTGGGCGAGAACGCGCCCATGGACGGCGCGGATCAGATCATCCTTGCTGTCGAAGCGCAGATAGATGGAACCGATCGACACCTTCCCCGCCTTGGCCACTTCGGTCAGCGTGAAATCATCATTCCCGCGCTTCACCATCAGTTTTTCGGCGGCCGTCAGCATCCGCTCATAAGAAGCGCGCGAACGCCCCTGTTGCGGCACGCGACTGGCCTCCGCAGGACCAGAAATAGAATCATTCTTCGACTTCACGGTTGACACTGGCGGCATAATGACCCTATCGGTAATGAGAACAATGGTTCTAATTGATTTCCATTCTGACGGCTTTGGCCGCCAATGTAAACAAGTCGTCATATCAGCGCCCACAGGGCAGCGGTGGAGGGGATAATGCGCTTTTCTGTTTTTCTGAACGCCCGGTCGATGGCCGCGGAAGAAGACCGTCAACTCATCCATGACCTGACCGATCATGCCACACAGGCGTCGGATCTGGGCTTTGACGCGATCTTCCTGCCCGACCATCATTTCAACGGCTATATGCCGGTGGCGTCGGACAGCTTCATGTTCGCATCCTATCTCGCCGCGAAACTGCCGCGCATGCATTTCGGCTTTTCCGTCGTGTCCGTGCCGCTGCACCACCCGGTGCGCTTTGTCGAGCGGATCAATATTCTGGACCAGTTGACCGACGGCAAGCTGCTGGTCGGCGTCGGCAGCGGCACCACGCCCGAAGAGATGATCGGCTTTGGCGTCAACTATAAGGAAGCCGGGCAGGTTTCCGAAAATAATCTGGCCATCGCCGAGCAGCTTTGGGCCAAGCGGATGGAAGATCCCGCGATCGACATCGACAACGGCCCGCACAAGGGCCGCGTGTTGCAGCGCATCGCGCCTGCGCAGTACAGCCCGCGCCACGCCCGCCTGATGCCCGTCGCCATGAAAGAAAGCAGCGCCCGCCGCGCCGCCGAAAATGGCTGGCCCGCCTTCATCCCCGCCTTCACCCCGCCCCAGATCGGCGGCACCGAACCGATGAAGCATGTCTCCAAATATTTCGGCATCTATCGCCAGATGCTGGACGAAGCGGGTCATTCGCCCGAGGTGATCGCCAAGGCGCTCGACTGGACGACACACACCTATCAGGTCGTGCATGTCGCCGAAACCGACGAGCAGGCGCGCGAGGAACTGGAAGTGATCCTGCGCTCCTATCAGGACGCGATCGAGCGCGAAGCCGCGTTCAACGCCCGCGCCGAAGCGGACTCCGCCAATAAAAAGACCGACCGCACGCCCAATGCCCTGACCGAAGACTGGATCGGGACATGGTGCCTCTATGGCTCGCCCGAAAGGGTGATCGAGCATCTGAAGCCCTATGAGGAACTGGGCATCGGCAACATATTGTGCGGGACCACCACCGGCCCGCTGACCGCCGAAAGGCTGCGGCTGGGCAACCAGACGCTGCGTCTGTTGTCGGAAAAGGTGATGCCTGCGTTCAAGGTGTCCGAACCGGCCGAATAATCAGCGTTGCGTGCGAGCGCGGCCCACAAGAAGGCCGCGCCGCCCCTTTGAGGAGTGTGGAATGTCCGGTCTTTCTATGGCCCGCGCAAAGCGGATCGTCGGCCTTGGCGGCACCTTTCGGCAGGCGTCCTCCAGCGAGCGGATCGTCCGCGCGGTGCTGGCGGACTGTGCGGCGCTGGGCGCCCAGACGATCATGTTCGATGGCCCGGCGCTAGCCCGGCTTCCCCATTTCAATCCCGAAAATCCGACACGCACCGATGCGGAAAGCGCGCTGGTCGAAGCGGTGCGCGACTGCGACGGCATCGTCATCGGCAGTCCCGGCTATCATGGCGGTTATTCGGGGCTGGTGAAGAACGCCGTCGACCTGCTGGAAGACCTGCGCGCCGACGCCCGCGTCTATTTTGACGGCCGGCCAGTTGGCCTTGTCGTGACGGCGGCGGGTTGGCAGGCATGCGGCACGACATTGTCGGCGATGCGGGACGTGGTTCATGCCATGCGCGGATGGCCCACGCCCGTTGGCGTTGCGGTGAACAGCGTGGAGCAGCGGCCGTTCGGGCCGGATGGCGCGCTGACCGACGACGGCGTCGCCCGCGCCGTACGCGCGCAGGCGCAGCAGATCATGGCCTTTGCCATGGCAGCGGTCCCGGCGGAGAATGTAGCATGACGGACGCCCTGACGCTGGAGCAGCGGATCGCGATGAGCGCGGGCGCGACCATGTGGACCACGGTCGGCTATGCGGAGGCGAACATCCCCTCGCTCGCCATGGCGGACGGGCCGATGGGCATCGCCAGCGGGCGCGTGGACGAACGCGACATCGCGCTGCTGACCCCCTGCCCCACGGCGCTGGGCGCAAGCTGGGACGTGGAGCTGAACAGCCGGGTCGGCGCGCTGGTGGGCGGCGAAGCCATTCGCATGAACGTCGACATGGTGCTGGCCCCCAACGTCAATCTGGCGCGCAGCCCGTTGGCGGGACGCGCGTTCGAATATTTTTCCGAAGAACCGTTGCTCGCCGGGATATTGGGCGCGGCCTGGGCGACCGGGCTGCAATCGACCGGCACGGCGTCCATCGCCAAGCATCTGGTGTGCAACGACAGCGAAACCGATCGCGATCGCATGAACGCCGTGGTCGATGAAGCGACGCTGCGCGAAATCTATCTGCTGCCGTTCGAACTTTGCGCGCAGGCGGGCGTGGGCGGCATGCTGACCGCCTATAACCGGCTGAACGGGCAATGGTGCGCCGAACATCATCACGTCATCACCACCATCGTCAAAGGCGAATGGGGTTTCCCCGGCGTGATGATGAGCGACTGGTTCGGCACCCATAGCACTGTCGCGACGCTGAGCGCGGGGCTGGATCTGGAAATGCCCGGCCCGGCCCGTTTCCTTGGCTTCAAGGCGGCCGAAGCGGTGGCGCAGGGGCAGGTGGGCGAAGCGCGCGTGACCGACGCCGCCACCCGCGTCGCCCGCGCAGCCGCCCGGTTCAGGGCGGAAAAGAAGGCCCCGATTACCGGCAAGGCGGCCGACGCCCTGCTGGTGGAGGCGGCGGCGGCAGGATGTGTGCTGCTGCGCAATCGGGACAATATCCTCCCCCTCGTACCGGGGCGCGACAGGCATATTGCGATCATCGGCCCCAATGCAGCCGCCCCCTGCTATCAGGGCGGCACATTCGCCAAGATCGCCGTGTCGCCTGACGCATCGCGACCGCTGGACGCGATCATCGCACGTTATGCTCCGCATGGCCGCATTGATTATGAACCGGGCGTCGACCCGCAGCCGCGCCTGCCCGCCATGCCCGTCCGCCCGGCGCGAGATCCGGGCGACGGTCATGCGCGCGGCATGACCGTCGATTATTATGACGGGCAGGATGCGGACGCACGCCTGATCGCAAGCGAAACTCGCGACACCAATTCGCTGGTCTGGTTCGCGGGCGTGCATGACGATGTGGCGACGCTGAACAAGGCGGCGCGGATCGTCGCCACCGGCATCTTCGAAGCCGATCAGGATGGCGAGCATATCTTCTATCTGGGCGCGACCGGCCCGGTCGTGCTGCGCGTCGATGGGCAGGATGTGCTGGCGCAGAAGGAACCGATCCCGTCGTCCGACGTGATGGGCAAGCTGAAAAGCGGCGACGCGCGCAGCACCGCCATCGCATTGCAGGCTGGGCAGAGCGTCACGATCGAAATCGAGTTCCGTTACGATCCCGCCCGCGTCCATGGCCTCTGGTACGGCATCCGTCGCCCCGACACGCCAGAGGCCATGCTGAAACGCGCCGTCGATCTGGCGGCGCAGGCGGATGCGGTGATCCTGATGGTCGGCGAAACATCCGACGCCAGCGTGGAAAGCAAGGACCGCAGCCATACAAGGCTGGCCGACGAACAGATCGCCCTGATCGACGCCGTGACCGCCGCCAACCCGCGCACGGCGATCATCGCCAATGTCGGCCATGCGTTCGACACAAGTTGGGAAGACAAGGCAGCCGCGCTGCTGATCGCCTGGTATCCGGGCGAAGGCTTTGGGGAGGCGATCGCCCAGGTGCTTGCCGGCGATCGCGAGCCGGGCGGGCGCATGCCCGTGTCGATCGCGCGCCGGGACGAGGATTATCCCGCCTTGTCATTGACCCCCGATGCGCAGGGCGACCTGACTTATGCGGAAGGGCGACGCCTGGGTTATCGCGGCATGGCCGATCCCCGCCATACGCTGGGCGCTGGCTTTGGCTATGCCGACATCGCCATCGTCGCGGCGCAGACCTTGCCGGATGAAGGCGACGGGCTTCGCATCGCGGTGACGGTGGAGAACCGATCCGACCGGGCCGGCAGCGACGTTGCGCAAATCTATCGGCGGGAACCCGAACTGGCGCTGGTCGCCTTCGCCAAGCTGCACCTGCAAGCGGGGGAGCGGCGCGACGTCGTGATCGAAATCCCCGCGCGCCGCCTGCAATATTGGCGCGACGGCTGGCGCGACATCGCCGCCCCGCGCCTGTTTGTCGGCCGCTCGGCCGCCGACATCGCCTTTGACCTGTCCCTTCCCGTTTCGGAGCCTATCGCATGAGCCGCGTCACAGAAATTCGCTATGTTGGCTATGCCGTCCCCGATCTGGCGGCGGAAAGCTCTTTCTACGCCGACCAGTGGCGGCTGGTGGAGGCTGGCGAGCAGGACGGCATGGTCCATTTTGCGGCCGACGGCGGCGAGGACGCCTATGTCGTGCGGCTGCGCGCGGCGGAGGAGAAGCGGGTCGACGTGATCGCGCTGGCCGCCGGCAGCCGCGCCGATGTGGACGCGCTGCATGACAAGGTTGCGGCATCGGGTTGCCGGATCATCTTTGCGCCCAGGAATCTGGAAACGCTGGGCGGCGGCTATGGCTTCCGCTTCTTTTCCCCCGACGGCCTGCCGTTCGAGATTTCGAGCGATGTGGCGCGGCGCACGGCGCGCGAGATCGTCCATTGGGAAGGCGTGCCGCAGAAGATCAGCCATATCGTGCTGCATTCACCCAACCATCAGGCGCTGGTGCAATGGTTCTGCGATGTTCTGGGCTTCAAGGTCAGCGACTGGCTGGGCGATTTCATGTGCTTCCTGCGCTGCAATGGCGCACACCATCGCATCGCCATCCTGCCCGGACCGCCCTGCCTCAACCATGTCGCCTATGATATGCTGAGCGTCGACGACATGATGGTGGGCATCCACCGGCTGCGTCAGCAGGGCACCGACATACGCTGGGGTCCGGGCCGGCATACGGCGGGCAACAACACCTTCAGTTACTTCACCACGCCCGCGGGCTTTGCGGTCGAATATACGTCGGAACTGGAGCATGTAGATTTCGAAAGCCACGCGCCCAAGGTCCATATCCCCGGTCCCAAGGTGATGGACCAGTGGGGCATCGGCGTCGGCGGTCCGCAGACCATGCCGCACCCCGAACCCGACAAGGGACTGTTCCAGGCGGTGGAGGTCTGATCCCATGGCGCTGTTCGAATATTTCCCCAATTATATCTGGAACCTGTCGGTCGCGATCGCGATGGAGAGCGGCGCGCAGCTCGGTGAAATCATCGACATGTGCCAGCCGATCAGGGACGCGGCGGATGGCGGCGCGGATGCGGGCACGCCCATGTTCATGAAGGCTTGGGCGGCGATGGGCGACAAGCTGCTGGAACTGGCCAGTGAGGATGAGGCGAAGGGACGCTTTTTCTCCGCATCCAACAAGCTGGAGCGTGCGTCGCTCTACCTGATCACGGCGGAGCGGATGCAGGGCCATGGCGCGCCGGGGCGCGAGGCGACCTATGCCCGCGCCCGCGATGCTTTCGACAAGTCGACCGCGCTCGGCCGTATCAACCGCGAGCGGGTGGAGATACCGCTGGACAAGGGCACGATGCCCGCATTGTTCACGCGCGCGCCGGGTCCGGGCCGCAAGCCCGTCGTCGTCTTCTGTAACGGCCTCGATAGCTGCAAGGAGCTGCTTTACTGGACGCGGCTGCCGCAGGAACTGGCCCGGCGGGGCATTGCGACCCTGTGTGTCGACCAGCCCGGATCGGGCGAGGCGCTGCGGCTTCAGAACCTGCCCGTCGATCCGCTGAGCGAAAGCTGGGCGAGCAAGGCGGTCGACTGGCTGGAACAACAGCCCGAAGTGAACCCCAAAGCGATCGGCATGACCGGCATTTCGCTGGGCGGCCATTTTGCCCCCCGCGCCGTCGCCTATGAACCGCGCTTCGCCAGCGGGGCCGTCTGGGGCGCGAACCATAACTGGCGCGAAGTGCAGGACAAGCGCATGGCGCGCGAGGGCGAAAACCCGGTCCCCCATTATTGGGCGCATGTCCACTGGGCGTTCGGCGCGAGCGATCAGGACGATTTTCTGGCGAAGTCGGAGGCGATGAACCTCAACGGCCATATGGGCAGCATCACGGTGCCCTTCCTCGTCACCCATGGCGCCAGCGACCGGCAGATCAGCGTCGATTATGCCGACGATCTCTATGAGCAGCTGATCAACTCGCCCCGGCGCGAGAAGATGATCTTCACCCCCCGCGAAGGCGGCGTGGAGCATGTCGGCGCGGACAATATGGCCTATGGCCGCGATCTGATCGCCGACTGGTTCGCCGAAACGCTGGGCGGGCGCGTCGCATGACCCGCCGCTTCATCGACCTGTCGATCACGCTGGAAAATGACGTGGTGTCCGATCCGCCCTTCATGCGGCCGAAGATCACCTATGAGACGCATCAGGAAACGGTGAAGGAGTTGCAGCATTTCTTCCCCGGCGTGACGGCGGAACAAACGCCGGGCGGCGAAGGCTTTGCCGCGGCCGAATGGGTGACGCTGACCACGCATAACGGCACGCATCTGGACGCGCCCTATCATTTCTCGCCGACGATGGACGGCGGGCAGCGGGCGATCACCATCGACGAAGTGCCGCTCGACTGGTGCTTCCGCCCGGGGGTGAAGCTGGACTTCCGGCATTTTCCCGATGGCTATGTCGTCACCGCAGCCGATGTGGAGGCGGAACTGGCGCGGATCGGCCATGATCTGCAACCGCTGGACATCGTGCTGGTGAACACGGCGGCGGGCAAGGCGCTGGGGCGGCCCGATTTCGTGAATGTGGGATGCGGCATGGGCTATGAAGCGACCATGTATCTCACGACGCGCGGCGTGCGCGTGACCGGCACCGACGCGTGGAGCTGGGACGCGCCCTTCAGTTACACGGCGGAAAAGGTCAGGGAAACGGGCGACACGTCGCTCATCTGGGAAGGGCATAAGGCGGGCCGGGACATCGGCTACTGCCATCTGGAGAAGTTGCACAATCTGGAAAGCCTGCCCGGCAACGGCTTCACCGTCAGTTGCTTCCCCCACAAGATCAAGGGCGCTTCGGCGGGCTGGACCCGCGCCGTCGCCATCATCGAGGATTGATCGATGCGCCTCGCAACGCTGGACAATGGCACGGCTGACGGCGCGCTGGCCCTCATATCGCGCGACGGGCAGCGCGCCCTGCCCGCAGCCGGCATTGCCGACACGCTGCAACAGGCGGTCGAGCGCTGGGTCATGATCGAACCGGCATTGCGCGCACTGGCTGACCGGCTGGAGCAAGGCGAGGGATCGCCGATCGATCATGACCGCCTGCTCGCTCCCCTGCCCCGCGCCTGGCAATGGCTCGACGGGTCCGCCTTCCCGCAACATGGCGCATTGATGCAGAAGGCGTTCAACCTGCCGCCGATCGAGACGGATCGCCCGTTGATGTATCAGGGGCTGTCCGACCGCTTCCTGCCGGGCCATGCCGATGTGCCGTTGCCCAGCGAGGCGGATGGCATCGATTTCGAGGGTGAATATGGCGTCATCACCGACGCCGTGCCGATGGGCACGCCGGCCGATGATGCCCTGCGCCATGTAAAGCTGGTCCTGCTGATCAACGACTGGTCGCTGCGCGCCATCGCGCCCATAGAGATGAAGACCGGGTTCGGGTGGGTGCAGGCCAAGCCCGCCTGTTCGCTCGCCCCCTTTGCTGTCACCCCCGACGCGCTGGGCGACGCATGGGTCGACGGCCGGGTCCACCTGCCCCTTCAGGTCATGATCAACGGCCAGTGGTTTGGCCATCCCCATGGCCGCGAGATGCAGTTCGGCTTTCACGATCTGATCGCCCATGCCGCCCGCACCCGCGCCCTGCCCGCAGGCACCATCATCGGTTCCGGCACGGTGTCCAACGCCGATTACGCCAAAGTCGGTTCCTCCTGCATTTCCGAGCGCAGGGCCATCGAAGCGATCCGGAACGGCGCGCCACAAACAGCCTTCCTCTCCTTTGGCGACACCGTTCGGATGGATGCCCTGGGACGGGACGGATCGCCGTTCGGGACTATCGACCAGCGTGTCGTCGCCGCAATCTGAACGACAATAAGGAGGAGAGCCATGACAAAGATCCGCATGGGCATGGTCGGCGGCGGCCCCGGCGCTTTCATCGGCCCGGTCCATCGCATCGCCGCGGAACTGGACGGGCAGATCGCGCTGGTCGCAGGCGCCTTCAGCAGCGATGCCGAACGCGCACGCGCGGCAGGCGCGCAATATCGTATCGATCCGGCCCGCGCCTATCCTGACCTCAACGCCATGCTGGAGGTCGAGGCCGCGCGCAGCGACGGCATCGATTTCCTGTCCATCGTGACGCCCAACCACCTGCATCTGCCCGCTGCGCTTGCCGCATTGAACAGCGGTTTGCCGGTGATGAGCGACAAGCCCGCCACCGCCACGCTGGACGAAGCGCTGGACCTGCGCCGCATCGTGCGCGAGACGGGTACGCCCTATGCGCTGACCTATACCTATTCCGGCTATCCGCTGGTGCGCGAAGCGCGGGCGCGCATCGCGGCGGGGGGCATTGGCAAGGTGCGCAAGGTCGTGGTCGAATATCCGCAGGGCTGGCTGGCCGGAGAGGCAAGCGGCAAACAGGCCGAATGGCGGGTCGACCCCGCCCGGTCGGGCCAGGGCGGGTGCATCGGCGACATCGGCGTCCATGCCTTTCACCTGGCGGAGTTCGTCACCGGGCTGACCGTCACCGAATTGCTGGCGGACCTTGCCGCGGTGGTGCCCGGTCGCGCGCTGGACGATGACTGCACCGTCCTGCTGCGGTTCGACACCGGGGCGCGCGGCGTGCTGATGGCGTCGCAGATTTCGGTCGGCGAACGCAATGGCCTGCGCATCCGCGTCTATGGCGAACATGGCGGCATCGACTGGCGACAGGAATCGCCCAATGCCCTGACTCTGCATCATGGCGACGGACGAACCGAAATCATCCAGGCGGGCGACGCCGCGCTTGGCCCCGACGCCCGTGCCGCGACACGCACGCCCGGCGGCCATCCGGAAGGCTATCTGGAAGCCTTCGCCAACCTTTACCGCGATTTCGCCCGGATGCTGCGCGGCGAACCCGCCCCGCTGCTGCCCGGCATTGACGATGGCGTCCGGTCGATGGCGTTCATCGCCACCGCTGTCGACGCCAGCGCTCGCCGCGCCGGCTGGACGCCGCTCATCATCCCGGGAGAATGACATGAAGACCATCAAAGGCCCGGCCATTTTCCTGGCCCAGTTCGCCGGCGACGCCGCCCCTTTCAACAGCCTGGACAGCATCGCCCGGTGGGTCGCGGACCTGGGATATAAGGGCGTGCAGATACCAAGCTGGGACGCGCGCCTGTTCGATCTGGGCAAGGCGGCCGACAGTCAGGATTATTGCGACGAGGTGAAAGGCGTGCTGGCCGCCCATGGCCTGTCGATCACGGAATTGTCGACTCATCTTCAGGGGCAGCTGGTCGCCGTCCACCCCGCCTATGACGCGCAGTTCGACGCCTTTGCCGCGCCGGAAGTACGCGGCAATCCCGCTGCGCGGCAGGCATGGGCCGTGGATCAGGTGAAGATGGCGGCCCGCGCCAGCCAGCGCCTTGGCCTGACCGCGCATGCGACCTTTTCCGGCGCGCTGGCATGGCCCTATGTCTATCCCTGGCCGCAGCGGCCCGCCGGACTGGTCGAGGATGCGTTCGACGAACTGGCGCGGCGCTGGAAGCCGATACTGGACGTGTTCGAGGACCATGGCGTCGATGCCGCATTCGAAATCCATCCGGGCGAAGACCTGCATGACGGCGTGACGTTCGACATGTTCCTCGACCGGCTGGGCGGCCATGCCCGCGCCAACATATTGTATGATCCCAGCCATTTCGTGCTGCAACAGCTCGACTATCTGGCGTTCATCGACATCTATCGCGACCGCATCAAATGTTTCCATGTGAAGGATGCGGAGTTCCGGCCCACCGGGCGTTCGGGCGTCTATGGCGGCTATCAGGGCTGGGCCGACCGGCCGGGCCGGTTCCGTTCGCTGGGCGACGGACAGGTGGATTTCCCCGCCATTTTTGCGAAGATGGCGCACTATGATTTCCCCGGCTGGGCCGTGCTGGAATGGGAATGCGCGCTGAAACACCCGGCAGTCGGAGCGGCGGAAGGCGCGCCCTTCATCGCCCGGCACATCATCGAAGTGACCGAACATGCATTCGATGATTTCGCTTCGGGCGGAGCGGATCGCCAGCTCAACCGTCGCATGATGGGCATATGTCCATGATCGGCAGCAGCATGCCGGTCATCCCGCCAGGCGGATCATCCGCGATTCGGCGATAAAGTGACAAAAGAGACGCAAAATGCGCGTGGAATTGTCACCTTATGTCACTTTATCGGGGCCGCGCCGGCAGGTTTGCGCATGTGCTGCCGACAATCGAAAGAGCCGATGTCAGCATAGGAGAGGTCCGCCCTGTAGGACAGACGGACACGCCGCCATGCCGCCATTCACAGAGGTTTGGGGGCGATGATCCGCCTGCGGACATGCCCCATGTCGCCTTTAGGACTTCGGCGCGCAGGTCCGCGTCACCGACGCCGGCAATATCTGATCCAGCCGCCGACGCACCACATCCGCCCAGATGCGGTAGCCGCCGGCGTTCATATGGACGCCATCGGCCTGATAATTGTCGCCCAGCTTGCCGCCGGCCAGCAGCGGCGTGGTGATGTCGGCATAATGCGCCGCCTGCATATGAGGCAGGAAATTCTGCGCCGCCGCGTTGAACAGCCGTTGTTCGCCGAGGAATTTCAGGCGGCCGGGGCTGGGCTTTGCCGACAGCAGCAGCACCGGGACGCCGGGCAGCAGCCGGTCGCGCAGATCGAACAATGCCGCCACCTGCCGCATGACCGTGCGCACCGGCACGCCATTGGCGATGTCATTTTCCCCGACATAGAGGATCAGCGCGCGCGGCCGCCCCTCCGCCGGACCGATATTGGCGAAGCGGGGCAATATGTCCGGCAGGGTCGCGCTGTTGATGCCGCGATTATGAGTGATCCATGGCGCCATATCCTGTTGCAGGCTGGTCCAGCGATGGATGGATGAACTGCCCACGAACCAGAGGGCGCATCCCTGCGCGGCAACGCCATTGTCCGGCAAGGTGGCGGTTGTGCCGCGATAGCGGTCGTAAAGCCGCCAGCCGACGAGGATCAGCGCGAACACCAGCATGGCGAAGAGGAATTTGGCGAGAGGCGAACTATCCAGACTGCGCAACAGGGCGACCCCTTTTCTGGTTGATCTTCGGCGCGCATCGACCCGAAGCATTTCCGACGAGGATATAGTCTAATTATTTACCAGCTTCTTTGAACCGCCCGAAAGGCCATGGTTGCATGGTAGGGAAAGGGGCCGGGGGTATTTGGGGTGGGCAAGAATCCGTCGATCGACCTGTTGAAGGGCGTGCTGATCCTGCTCGTCATGGCGGGACACGCCATGGAACTCACGCATCAGCAGCATCTGGCGCTGTGGATCGGCGCCGGGTTCCGCATGCCGGTGATGATAGGCATTTCCGGCTATCTTCTCAACGTGGCGCGCACGCGATCGGAACCATCCGTCCCGCTGTTCAAACGCTATGGCGAACGGCTGCTGCTGCCATAGCTGGCGGCGTTGACGACCTATGAACTGGTAACTGGCGCATCCCTGTCCTGGATGACGCCCATCGAGATGCTGCTGCGCCCGCCATTCCACCTCTGGTATGTGCCCGTTCTTTTCTTCCTGATCATGATCACGCGGCTGGCACCGCTGTCGCCGCTGCTGTTGCTGGCGATCGGCGCGCCGATCAGCCTGGCGACCATGTACAGCTTTGGCCTGGACCATGGCCCGATCGGCTTCAGCCTGTTGTCGGCCGACAGCCGCTTCGTGCGCTTTCCGGTCTATTTCTTCTTTGGCATGCTGATGGCGGAACGGGGGCTGCCGACCCGCTATCTGGGCGGGGCGATGCTGGTGACGGCGATGGGCCTTGGCTGGTGGTCGACCTTGCAGGGAAGCGGCAACGCCCTGGCCTTCGTGCCGGCGCGGCTGATGATGTGCCTGGGCCTGATCGCGCTGTTGCCGCGCATCGCGGCGCTGCGCCTGTCCTTCGCGCCGATCAGCCGGATCGGTCGCGACAGCCTGTTCTTCTACCTCTGGCATCCGCTGGTCATGGCCGGGATGCTGATGACCGGCGCCAATGCGCCCGTCATGCTGCTGGCGTCCGCCCTGATCCTGACCGCCGGCTGACCGCCCGGCACGCCGGGCTGCGCCGCTGGCTGGGCAGCGTGCCGCCGCCCCGCGCCATGACCGTGCCGGTCATGGCGCCGGCGCCTCAGCCCGCCTGATCGCGCCGCTTATAATTTTCCATATTTGGCTTCGAAACCGGCAAGGTCGCCGGCCGCGAGATATTTGGCCTGGTCGATCCACTGGTCGCGCACCGGCCTGCCCTTGAAATTGCCGAGCTTGGCGTCGATCAGGGCGACGTCGCTATCGGTCCAGGCCGCAATCTGGGCAAAGCGGGTGACGCCCAGTTCGATCAGCAGCGCCTTGAGCTTGGGCCCGACCCCCTTGAGCTTGAGCAGATCATCCCCATCCGCGGCAGGCGTGGTGACGGCCGGGGAGGCCGGCGCGGGCGCGGGGGCCGCCTCCGCCGCCGGGGCCGGATCGACCACCGGGGCCGGATCGACCACCGGGGCCGGCTCAGGCGTTGGTTCGACGGGCACAGGTTCAACAGGCGCAGGCGCGGGTTCGGCCGGTACAGACGCCACCGGGACAACCACGGCCGGCTCCGCCATCAGCGGAACGGGGGCGGCGGTCACCGGCGCGGGCGGGACAGCCACCGGCGCGACTGGCTCCGCAGGCGCATCCGTCTTTTTCTTGCCCGACAGCAGGAAGACGAGCGCGATGACGACCAGCAGCGCCGCCAGCAGCCACAGGCCATAGTCCATGAAGAATTCCTGCATCGCGCATCACCTCCCTGTTGTGCGTGTCATACCCTATTTAAGAACGCTTGCGCGCACGGGGCAAGGGCGTCGCGCGGTTTCGCGCGCGACAGCCCATCCGTCTTGTCAGCGCGCTTCGCGCGCGACCTCGCGCCAGCCAATGTCGCGGCGGCAGAAACCGGACGGGAAGTCGATCGCATCGACGGCGGCATAGGCGGCGGCCTGCGCCGCGCCGACCGTATCGCCCGTGGCGGTGACGTTGAGCACGCGCCCACCATTGGCGACCAGCACGCCATCCTTGTCGGCGGTGCCGGCGTGGAAGACCTTTGCCCCGTCCGCTTCGGCCCGGTCGATCCCGCTGATCGCGCCGCCCTTTTCGGGCGTGCCGGGATAGCCATTTGCTGCCATGACGATGGTGAGCGCGGTGCGATCCGCCAGTTGCACCGGTCCCTGTTCGGCCAGCCTGCCCTGCGCCACGGCAAGCAGCAGATCGACCAGATCGCCGTCGAAGCGGGTCATCAGCACCTGACATTCGGGATCGCCGAAGCGGGCATTATATTCGATCAGCTTTGGCCCTTCGGCCGTGAGCATCAGGCCGGCGTACAGCACGCCCGAATAGGGGATGCCTTCTGCCGCGAGCGTATCGACGGTGGGGCGGATGATCTGTTCCAGCACCTGCGCCTCCAGTTCGGAGGTCAGCACGCGCGCCGGGCTGTAGGCGCCCATGCCGCCGGTGTTGGGGCCGGTGTCGCCATCGCCCACGCGCTTATGATCCTGCGCCGACCCGAAGGGCAGGATGGCGCTGCCGTCAGTGAGGGCGAAGAAGCTCGCTTCCTCCCCGGTCATGAATTCTTCAAGGACGACTTCCTCGCCCGCCGCGCCGAACGCGCCGGAGAACATGGAATCGAGCGCCTCCAGAGCCTCTTCGCGCGTTTCGGCGATAATCACGCCCTTGCCCGCGGCCAGGCCATCCGCCTTGATCACCACCGGCAGGGTGAAATCATCGAGCGCGGCGATCGCGCCGTCCTTGCTGGTGACGCGGACATAGGCGGCGGTGGGGATATTGGCGCGCTGGCACAGATCCTTGGTGAAGCCTTTCGATCCTTCCAGCTGGGCCGGCTTCTTGTTGGGGCCAAAGACGGGGACACCCATGGTGCGCAGATTGTCGGCGAGGCCATCGACCAGCGGCGCTTCCGGCCCGATCACGACCAGACCAATCGAATGGCGGATGCAGAAGTCGAGCACGGCGCGATGATCGGTCGCATCAAGGTCGACCAGCGTGGCGTGCTGCGCTATGCCCGGATTGCCCGGCGCCGCGTACAGCGTCTTGAGGGCCGGCGATTGCGCCAGCTTCCACGCCAGCGCATGTTCGCGGCCGCCGCCGCCAAGCAGAAGGATGTTCATGTCGCCCATGTCCCCGGAATTTGATGCCTATGACAGTTCGGGCCGCCTGTTAGCCGAGGAACGCGCGGGCGACAACGCGCCGCCGCTGTCGGTCAGCGAATTGTCGGGATTGTTGAAGCGCACGGTCGAGGATCGGTTCGGCCATGTGCGGCTGCGCGGCGAGATTTCGGGCTTCAAGCGGGCGGCGTCGGGGCACCTGTATCTGGCGCTGAAGGACGACAATGCGGTGCTGGACGGGGTGATGTGGAAGGGCGGCGCGCAGCGGCTGGCCTTCACCCCGCAGGATGGCGTGGAGGTGATCGCCACCGGCAAGCTGACTACCTATCCCGGCCGGTCCAAATATCAGATCGTGATCGACCGGATGGAGCTGGCCGGCGAAGGCGCGCTGATGGCGCTGCTGGAGAAGCTGAAGGCGAAGCTGGCGGGCGAAGGGCTGTTCGCGCCCGAGCGCAAGAAGCCCCTGCCCTTCCTGCCGCGCACAATCGGCGTGGTGACATCACCCACCGGCGCGGTGATCCGCGACATTCTCCATCGGCTCAGCGATCGCTGCCCGACCAATGTGCTGGTCTGGCCGGTGCTGGTGCAGGGGCAGGGCGCGGCCGAGCAGATCGCACGCGCCGTTCGTGGCTTTTCGGCGGTGGAGGGCGGCCCATTGCCCCGGCCCGATCTGGTGATCGTGGCGCGCGGCGGCGGTTCGATCGAGGATCTGTGGAGCTTCAACGAGGAGATCGTGGTGCGCGCAGTTGCCGATTGCACCATCCCGATCATTTCGGCGGTGGGACATGAAACGGACACGACCCTGTGCGACTATGCCGCCGACCGGCGCGCGCCCACCCCGACCGCCGCCGCCGAAATGGCGGTGCCGGTGCGGGCGGAATTGCTGGCGGGGCTGAACGAAATGGGACTGCGCGCCGGGCGCGCGGTGCGGCGGGGGGCGATGCAGGCGCGCGAAAGGCTGGAGATGCAGGCGCGGCTGATGCCGACGCCCGACATGCTGCTGGCGCCGCAACGGCAGCGGCTGGATCAGCTGTCCGACGGGCTGGTCAACGGGCTGCGCCATGCGCTGGCCGATGCGCGCGCGCAACTGGGGCAGGCGGCCGGCGCGTTGCGCCCCGCCCTGCTGCGCCAGCATGTGACGCGGGCGGGCGAGCGGCTCGACCGGCTGAAGCTGCGGCCCGACTATCTGCAACGCGCCTTGTCCGACCGGGCAACCGCCTTCGACCGGGTGTCGCGCCATTTCGCCTCGCTCGATCCCGACCTGCCGCTGCAACGGGGCTATGCGCGGGTCATGGCGCAGGGGCGGCTGGTGCAGTCGGTCGGCGCGGCGCAGGCGGCCGGCCAGGTCATGCTGCACTTCAAGGACGGCGCGGTGGGCGCAGGCATTGGCGAGGCGGCGGACGGGCTTGAACAGCGCCCCGCCCCTCCGCTATCCTCCCCGCCCCGCCCGGTGCGCAAGGCGCGCGCAGCGGAAGAGACGCCCCAGCAGGATTTGTTTTCCTGATCCGGCGCACCACGACAAAGGCTTTGAACCCATGTTGATGTCCAATCGCGATCGCATCGCCCGCCTCCATTATATGCCATACAGCTTTCGCGTGTTGCAGGCCGGCGATCATGTGCTGTGCGCCGTGACTGGCCAGAAAATCGCGCTGGAGCATCTGCGCTACTGGAGCATCGACCGGCAGGAGCCCTATGCCAGCGCGCAGGCATCGGTGCAGGCGGAATTGAAGGCGCGCCCGGCCGGATGAAGGACATGGTTGCGGCGCTGATGCTGGCGATGGCGACGGCAACGACCGCTCAGCCCGCCGCGCAGCCGGCCATGATGCCTGTTCACGCCGATTTCCGGCTGACGGGGCAGGCCATTCAGGGCGGCGCATTGCTGGGCACGGCGCCCGCCGGAACGGTGATGCTGCAACTGGACGGCCAGCCGGTGCCGGTGGAAGCGGACGGCCGCTTCCTGATCGCATTCGACCGCGACGCGCCCTCCACCGCGCGACTGACGGCACGCATGGCTGACGGTCGGACGATGGAACAGGCGTTGACGGTAGCGCCGCGCGACTGGCGGATCGAACGCATCAACGCGCCGATGCGGCCCACGAAAAGCACCGAAGCCTTCCTGGCGCTGCGCAAGCCGGAACTGGAGGCGATCGCCGCCGCGCGTGCGACCGTGACCGACGCTCAGGGGTGGCGCCAGCGCTTTATCTGGCCGCGCCTTGGCCGGATTTCAGGCCTGTTCGGATCGCAGCGCATCTATCAGGGGACGCCGGGCGCCTATCATGGCGGCGTGGATGTCGCCGCCGCGACCGGCCAGCCGGTGATCGCGCCGGCCGATGGCGTCGTCATTCTGGCAGCTGCCGACAAGCCCTTCACGCTGGAAGGGCATTTGCTGATGATCGACCATGGCCATGGCCTCAACAGCGCATTCCTGCACCTGTCGCGGATCGACGTTAAGGTCGGCGACCATGTGGCGCAGGGGCAACGCATCGGCGCGGTTGGCGCCACTGGCCGCGCGACCGGGCCGCATCTTCACTGGGGCATGAAGTGGAATGAGGCCCGGATCGACCCACTGCTGATCGCCGGGCCGATGCCGGCCGGAGGGTAGCGGGTCAGCCGACCCGCTTCATCCGCACCGGGCGGCCGCCATCCACCTTGCCCATGAAACTGCCCATTGCCGCGCGCTTGATTTCGATCGTCTGCCCGACCTTGGGATCGCGGCCAGTGACGGCTTCGGTGGTCATCCACTGGGCGCCATCCTCCAGCCCGATCTGCCACTTGCCATAGCCCAGGCTGCGCACCGATGCGATGACGGCCTCCATCCGGGCGACGCCATCTTCCTCGCCCTTGCCTTCATCCTTGTCATCGCCGCCGCCAAGGAACGGCAATTTGGGAAAGGAAAAGCCGAACAGGGTCTTGCGCGTCTTGTTAAGCTCGCCCTTGTCCAGCACGACCACTTCGTCGCGCTGGGCGGCGGCGTCCATCGCCCCGACCTGGCGGTCGAAACAGGCAAGCCGTTCTACATTATCCGCAATGGACCGGCACTGGAGCAGGTTGGTGAAAATTTCTGGCCGGGGCTGCTGCCGCTGGGGCGCCGCGCCTGCGGGTCCGACGGCAAGACACAGGATTGCCACCACAAAACAGCCGATCTTGCCTCTCATATCCGCCCTGTCCTTCATGCACGCATTCTCTGCCGCTAACATGCACCCGATGGAAATGACGTCAATATGACCGCCGCGGACCATTTTTCCCCCAGCAAGCGTCATAATCAGTCCACATCCCAGCAAGGCGATGCATGATTGCTACATTCGATTGCAACTTCACGTAACTTTCTTGCAATACAGCCGTAAAACAAAGGCGCGCCGCCCTTGTTGCATTTATGATACAGCCTTGTCCAAAAGCGGTTTTACGGCCTTTCCCACGCTTTACAGCGCCCTGAACGCCGCGCAGTTTCCTGCGATCCATATGGGGGGATCGCTGTCGGGCACCTTATCCCTCCATCTGGGCCACTCAAGTGGCAGGCCATCTGCCAAACTCCAGAGCAAGGGACTGGAACCGTGAAGACATTTTCGAAAAGGGCACTGTTGCGTGCCAGCGCCGCTCCGGCGATCCTGAGCGCGTCGCTGATCGCGACGGCTGCTTTCGCGCAGGAAGCCCCTCAGGCTGCTGACGCCCCCGCCGAAGGCGACACCATCATCGTCACCGGCTCGCTGATCAAGAACCCGAACCTTCAGTCGAACCCGGTTCTGACCACCACCGCCGACCAGATCGAACTGAAGCAGAACAACACTGCCGAAGACATTCTGCGTGAAATTCCGGGTATCGTCCCCAGCATCGGTTCGGCCGTCAACAACGGCAATGGCGGCGCTTCGTTCGTCAACCTGCGCGGCCTGGGCTCCAACCGCAACCTGGTTCTGCTCGATGGCGACCGTCTGGTCCCCGCCGAACTGAACGGCCGTTTCGACCTTAACAACGTGCCCGTCGCCCTCGTCGAGCGCGTCGACGTTCTGACCGGCGGTGCTTCGACCACCTATGGCGCGGACGCGATCTCGGGCGTCGTCAACTTCGTCACCAAGTCCGACTTCTCGGGTCTGGAAGCGAACATCTCCAACCAGATCACCGAACAGGGCGACGGCAATTATTTCCGCGCCGACGTGACCATGGGCGCCAACTTCGACGACGGCCGCGGCAACGTGGTGTTCGCCGTTGGCTATCAGCAGTCGGACCCGGTCTATCAGGGCGGCCGCAACTTCTCGGTCGACAATATCGATTCCTACAGCGGCGCCATCGGCGGTTCGGGCACGGCCACCCCGTCGCGCTTCTCGCTGGGCGCGCTCGGCACCCGTCAGGTTACGGCCGACGGCACGGCTTTCCGTTCGACCGGCGCGTTCGACGCGTTCAACTTCAACCCGTACAACATCTTCCAGACCCCGTTCGAACGCTTCAACATGTTCGGTTCGGCCAAGTATGAAGTCAGCGATGCGGTTGAAGTCTACAGCCGCGGCATCTTCTCGAAGAACACGGTTGAAACCATCATCGCACCGTCGGGTTCGTTCGGCCTGAGCGTCCAGGTGCCGGTCAGCAACCCCTATCTGAGCGCCGCCCAGCGCGCCGCTTTCTGCGCCAACAACGACTTCAACCCGAACCTGTCGGGCATCCAGTCGCTGACGACCGCAGAATGCGCCGCCGCCGCGACCGCCACCAGCACGTCGGACCCGAACTATCGCCAGTTCACCACGACTTTCTCGCGTCGTGCGACCGAACTGGGCCCGCGCGTTTCGGAATTCACCACCACCTTCTTCGACTATAAGGTCGGCGCGCGTGGCGGCATCACCGATTCGATCAGCTGGGACGTTTCGGGCGCTTATGGCGAATCGGAAAACATCCAGACCCAGCAGGGTTACTGGCTGAACAGCCGCGTCCGTCAGGCGCTGCTGGCCACCAGCACCGATGCGTGCCTGACCACCACCAACAACTGCGTCCCGCTCAACGCCTTTGGCGCTGACGGTTCGATCACCAGCGCGATGAATGCGTTCCTGACCGCCAACAGCCAGGTCACGACCAAGACCTCGCTGGCGCAGGCCAAGGGCCTGATCAGCGGCGACTTCGGCTGGACCGCTCCCTGGGCGTCGGACGCCGTGGCCTTCGCGCTCGGCGCCGAATATCGCAAATATACCGCTTCGCAGGAATCCGATCTCCTGTCGCAGTCGGGCGATCTGGGCGGCGCCGGTGGTGCAGCCCCGAATATCGAAGGCGGCTATGACGTCTACGAAGCCTATGGCGAACTCGTTCTGCCGATCGTGCAGGACAAGCCCTTCTTCGAAGAGCTGACCATTCAGGGCGGCGCTCGCTATTCCAAGTACAGCATCGATGCAGCCGGTTCGCCGGGCTACAAGACCTGGACCTGGAACGCTGGCGGCACCTGGAGCCCGGTCCGCGCCATCAAGTTCCGCGGCAACTATGCGCGCGCCGTGCGTGCGCCCAACATCGCCGAACTGTTCGCACCCAACAACACCGGCCTGACCAACCTGGCGATCGATCCGTGCGCCGGTTCGGCACCGCTGACCAACGCCAATCTGGCCGCAGTCTGCACCGCACAGGGTGGTGGCGAATATCTGGGTCTGATCGAAAACGATCCGGCTGGCCAGGTGAACTACACCTCGGGCGGCAACCTGGCTCTGTCGCCTGAAAAATCGAACAGCTGGAAGATCGGCGCCGTGTTCCAGCCGGACTTCCTGCCCGGCTTCTCGGCAACCGTCGACTATTACAACATCAAGGTCACGGGTGCGATCACCACGCCGACGCCGGGTGACGGCATCAGCGCCTGCTTCGACAATCTGTCGGCGTCCAGCGCTTCCAATCCGGCTTGCACCATCATCCGCCGCAACCCCGCGACGGGCAACCTGTTCGGTGAATCGCTGACCACCCCGGGCCTGTTCCTGGGCCTGTCGAACCTCGGCACGCTCAAGACCGACGGTGTCGACTTCACGCTCAACTATGATCGTGACATCGGTTTCGCCAAGCTGTCGCTCAGCCTGAACGGCAACTGGACCGGCAGCTCGAAGTTCCAGGCTTCGCCGTCGTCGCTGAACCGTGAATGCACCGGCTACTACTCGGTCAACTGCGCCTCCATTCAGCCCGAATGGCAGTTCTCGCAGCGCACCACGCTGGCGTTCAAGGACTTCGACATCTCGCTCCTGTGGCGCTACATCAACGGCGTGAGCTATGAACCGGCGGCTCTGGCCGACGATCTGGCCGCGGCGCTGGCGGCGAACGAAGGTCTGGACATTGACGACCAG
The DNA here is from genome assembly GCF_042647625.1 of Sphingobium rhizovicinum. NCBI lineage: Bacteria > Pseudomonadati > Pseudomonadota > Alphaproteobacteria > Sphingomonadales > Sphingobiaceae > Sphingobium > Sphingobium rhizovicinum. Next base: position 3,468,248 of record NZ_JBHRVU010000004.1, read on the forward strand.
CCCTGCCCCAACCCCACGGGCGCCGATGAAGGCGGCTGCATGGTCGATCCGGAATTCCGCAAAATTCCGGCTGAACATTATTTCGACCTGTCGGGCCGCTTCCACGTCACGGACAACATCACGCTGACCCTGACGGCGCAGAACATGTTCAACAACAAGCCCAAGGTTGTGGGTTCGACCATCGGTTCGACCGCCTACAACAGCGGCAACGTCTATCCGTCGACCTACGACGCGCTGGGCCGCCGCTACGCTGCTGCGATCAAGTTCCGCTTCTGATCCGCGCATCAGGCATGAAAAAGGAAGGGCCGGTGGAAACACCGGCCCTTTTCTTTTGCCTTCACAATCCGGTTGAAAGTGGGCGGCGGCCGGCAGGCACGCCTTCGCGCATTTGCGCGCCCCCATATATGCTGTGGTAGATGGGCGGCTGTTACGCCTGTCGAGCCAGCAGAGATTGCGGCAGGTCCAGCGCGATGCCGGCATTGCCCGCGATCACCCGCGCCCATTGCGCCACCTTTTCCACTTCCTCGCCGTGGAGTTCCAGACCGTGCCGAGCATCCTGCGCCCGCTGCCCTTGGGCAAAATCGGCGCCACTCTTGGCATCCCGCGCAAAGACCGGGCCATCGACCACCGCGGCGATCGTCGCCTGATCTAGGTCGATGTCGAACAGGCCCGCCAACGCCGCCAGACTATCTTGTGGGCGGGCCACCAATGTCTCACTGTCCAGAGTCGCCACACGCCCCCCCAGTTGCGGCGCCAGAAGCTGAAACTGGCGCTGTTGCGCCAGCCAGCCGGCGGCGGCGACCTGAATGTCGGTAAGACTGAGATAATCGTCAGGCGCGATGCCAAGCGGGGCGATCATCCCTTCGCGCATCAGCTTCATGAACAGGTCGCGCACCCACAGGCGTCCCCACATGCCCTTGCGCGCGATCGAGGCGAGATAGGCGTCGAGCGGCGCGTGAAGCAGCAGGGCGCGCGCCTGCGGCCGCAATCCCATGATCGCGGGAATGAGCGGATTGACGATGTTGGAAGGCTTCACCACCACCGCTTCGCCCCTGGCGAACGGCCGCGCCAGCAAGCGCAGCCCTTCGTCCAGGACGCGCGCGACTTCCAGTCCCTTTGCGCCGCGATGCCGCCAGCCGATCAGGTCGTTGAGCAGCACCGGCTCCTTCAGGCCCATCGCCATGCCCGGCATGTCGAAGGCGGCGGCAAGCAGGGTGGAGCAGCAGTAAGCCGAATGAAAGATGAAATGGATCGGCGCCGGCGCGGCCGACGCCGCCATTGCCTCCACGCGCCGCACCACCAGCGGTTCCTGCTCGCCCAGATGCTCGTCGGTCAGAAACGGAATGGCGGCATGAGCGGCGCGGGGCACATGGCGCATGTGAAAGGCGTCGTGGCCGGGATCATAGCGGTGCGCCAGCCATTGGGCATCGCCCATGGCGGCGGGAATGGAAGACGGCTTCATGACCATCAGCCTTCGCATGCGCATCCGCATCATACAAGCATGGCCGCATTTTCCCGCACTTGCCTGCATCGCCCCGTCTGTTAGCCAAGGGCATGAAGGACAATAGGAGCAATAGGGGCGTTATGGTTGAAGGCTTGTTGCAGCAGGCGGTGGACGCGCGGCGACAGGGGCGTGGCAAGGATGCCGAGCGCCTGTTGTTGCAGGCGCTGACCCAGCGACCGGGGACGCCGCAGATCCTGAACCTTCTGGGGCTGGTGGCGCTCGACCGGCAGGATTTCGGGGAGGCCCGCACCCATTTCCTGGCCGCAGCACAAGCCGACCCCAAAGAAGCGGCGCTATGGATGAATGTGGCGTCGGCCGAGCGGGGACTGAATGCCGCCGAAGGCGAACGCCATGCGCTGCGGCAGGCTTTGGGTGTCGACCAGCGCAACCTGATGGCGCAAATCCGCATGGCCCAGTTGCAGCAGCGGCTGGAGGAACGCCAGGACGCCGCCGACAGCTGGGGCAAGGTGCTGGCGCTGGCGGGGGGGCTGGGCGACATTCCGCCGGCGTTGGCGGATACGCTGGCGGATGCCCGCCGCTATGTCACCGATCATAAGGCCGGTTTCGCCGCCTTCATCGAACAGGGTGTTGCGGATCAGTTGAAGGCCGCAGACGTCATGGCACGCCGGCGTTTTCAAACCTGTCTGGATGTCGAGTTCGGACGGCGACCCTTGTTCCAGCATCAATGTTCAGGCCTGCACTATCCCTTCCTGCCCGCAGATGAATTTTTCGACCGGACGCATTTTCCGTGGATGGCTGAGCTAGAGGCGCAGACCGACGCCATTCGCGCCGAATTTCTGGCATTGGTGGAACGGGACGGCGCAACCGTGCGCCCCTATGTCCGGCAGGATGCCGGCACGCCCGACAATAAATGGACGGCGCTGGACGGATCGCTCGACTGGGGCGCCGCCTTTCTGTGGGAATATGGCGTGCGCAACGAAGCCGTCTGCGCCGCATGCCCCAATACCGTCGCGGCGCTGGAAGCGCTGCCCCGCGCCGACATTCCCGGGCGGGCGCCTTCAGTCTTCTTTTCTCTGCTGAAGCCGCGCAGCCACATTCCGGCGCACACCGGCGTCACCAATACGCGTGCAATCGTGCATCTGCCGCTGATCGTCCCGCCCGGCTGCGCTTTTCGTGTCGGCGGCGAAACAAGGGCATGGGAAGAAGGCAAGGCCTTCGCCTTCGATGACACGATCGATCATGAGGCCTGGAATGAGAGCGACCATTTGCGCGTGGTGCTGATCTTCGACGTGTGGAACCCGCATTTGTCACTTGAAGAGCAGCTGTTGTTGAAGCAATTCTATGCCACGGCCGATGCCAGCAGGAAGACAGGCGTCTGATCCGGCATCCATGGCAAGACGGACTGACAGGCCCGTCGATTTTTCGGGGAGATTGTGCGTGCGTGTTTTGAAGGCAGTGATCGTGAGTGGCCTTTTCGTCATGGCGATGCCGGCTCTGGCGGAGGAAAAGCCCAAGCTGGAGCGGAACGATCCCAATGCGGTGCGGTGCAAGCGGCTGACCGTTACCGGATCGCTGGTGGCCAAGCAGCGCATCTGCAAGACCAACGCCGAATGGCGCGCCATCAGCGAACAGCAGAATCGCGACGCCGATGATCTGATCACCCGCAACCGCGCGGGCATGAACCCCAGCGGCTGACCCTGACGGCGGGGGCACGCTTTGTAAAGCAGCCCCCGCCCCGGCAAATTACGCGACGCTGAGCGCCAATGCCCCGTCGCCATCCTCTACCCTGACGGTCGATCCGTCCGGCACGTCGCCGCGCAGGATCAGGTCGGCCAGTGGGTCTTGCAGATAGCGCTGCACCGCCCGCTTGAGCGGCCGGGCACCATAGACAGGGTCATAGCCGACGCGGCCCAGCCATGCCCGCGCGCCTTCGCTGAGGTCGAGGACGATCTTGCGATCCTTGAGCAGCTTGCCGATGCGTGCGACCTGGATGTCGACGATCGGGGCCATATGGGCCGCGCCCAGACGATGGAACAGGATCACTTCGTCCAGCCGGTTCAAAAATTCCGGGCGGAAATGGGCGCGGACGACGTCCATCACCTGATCCTCGACCTTCTCCACCGGCTCATCATCGCCAAGGCTGGTCAGATATTGGCTGCCCAGATTGGAGGTCAGCACGATGATCGTGTTGGTGAAGTCGACCGTGCGCCCCTGCCCGTCAGTCAGGCGGCCATCGTCCAGCACCTGCAGCAGGATGTTGAACACATCGCCATGCGCCTTTTCGACCTCATCGAACAGGACGACCTGATAGGGACGGCGGCGGACGGCTTCGGTCAGGACGCCGCCTTCCTCATAGCCGACATAGCCCGGAGGCGCACCGATCAGGCGGGCGACCGAATGCTTCTCCATGAATTCGCTCATGTCGATGCGCACCATCGCGGCGTCGTCATCGAACAGGAAGCCGGCCAGCGCCTTGGTCAGTTCGGTCTTGCCGACGCCCGTGGGGCCAAGGAAAAGGAAGCTGCCGAGCGGCCGGTTGGGATCTTGCAGGCCCGCGCGGCTGCGGCGCACGGCGGTCGACACGGCCTTCACCGCATCGGCCTGCCCGATGACGCGCTGGCCCAGCACCGATTCCATGTTGAGCAGCTTTTCGCGCTCGCCCTCCATCATCCGGTCGACCGGGATGCCGGTCCAGCGGGAAACGACGGCGGCGATGTCGTCCGCCGTCACTTCTTCGCGCAGCATCGCGCCGGCGGATGCGGTCTGCGCCTCCTCCAACTGCTTTTCCAGCGCGGGGATGGTGCCATATTGCAGTTCGCCCGCCTTGCCATATTCGCCCGACCGCTGCGCCTGCTCCAGCTGGATGCGCGCAGCGTCCAGTTGCTCCTTCAGCTTCGCCTCGCCGGCGATTTTGTCCTTTTCCGCCTGCCAGCGGGTGGTGAGCGCGGCGGACTGTTCCTCCAGATTGGCGAGGTCCGATTCCAGCGTGGCGAGCCGGTCCTTTGACGCGGCGTCGCTTTCCTTCTTCAGCGCTTCGCGCTCGATCTGAAGCTGCATGATGCGGCGGTCGAGATTTTCAATCTCTTCGGGCTTGCTCTCCACCTCCATGCGGATGCGCGATGCAGCCTCATCCATCAGGTCGATCGCCTTGTCGGGCAGGAAACGGTCGGTGATGTAGCGGTTCGACAGGGTTGCAGCCGAAACGATCGCGGCGTCGGCGATGCGGACGCCATGATGCGCCTCATATTTCTCCTTGATGCCGCGCAGGATGGAGATGGTGTCCTCCACCGTCGGTTCGCCGACGAACACCGGCTGGAACCGCCGCTGGAGCGCGGGGTCCTTCTCCACATATTTGCGATATTCGTCGAGCGTGGTCGCGCCGATACAATGGAGTTCGCCGCGCGCCAGAGCAGGCTTCAGCAGATTGCCGGCGTCCATCGCACCTTCTGACTTGCCCGCGCCGATCAGCGTGTGCATTTCATCGATGAAGAGGATGATCTGGCCGTCCGCCCCCTTCACCTCGTCCAGCACGCCTTTGAGGCGCTCCTCGAACTCGCCGCGATATTTCGCGCCGGCGATCAGCGACCCCATGTCGAGCGCCATCAAGGTGCGGTCTTTCAGCGTATCGGGCACGTCGCCATTGGCGATGCGCAGCGCGAGGCCTTCGGCGATCGCGGTCTTGCCGACGCCGGGTTCACCGATCAGCACCGGATTGTTCTTGGTCCGGCGCGCAAGAATCTGGATGGTGCGGCGGATTTCCTCGTCCCGTCCGATGACCGGATCGAGCTTGCCAGCCCGCGCGGCGTCCGTCAGGTCGCGGGCGAATTTCTTGAGCGCGTCATAGCGATCTTCCGCGCCCGCCGTGTCGGCGGTGCGACCGCCGCGCAGGCTGTTGATCGCAGCGTTCAGCGCTTCGGGCTTTACACCGGCAGCAGCGAGAGCCTTGCCCGCCGTCGTCGTCGTGGCGAGGGTGAGCGCCAGCAGCAGCCGTTCGACCGTGACGAAACTGTCACCGGCCCTGGTCGCCACCTGCTCGGCGGAATCGAGCACGCGCACGGCATCATTATCGAGGCCGGGCGTCTGCTGCGCGCCGCTGCCCGAAACGGCCGGGACTTTCGCCAGCGCCGCATCGGTGTCGCGCAGCGCGACGTCTGCCGAACCGCCCGCTGCCTTGATAAGCCCTGACGCCATGCCCTGCTGGTCCTCCAGCAGCGCCTTTAGCAAATGTTCCGGGCCGATCCGCTGATGGCTCATGCGGATCGCCACGGTTTGCGCCGACTGGAGGAAGCCCTTGGCGCGATCGGTGAATTTTTCGAGGTTCATGTGCATCCACTCAAATTGATGGCGACGATGTAGTGTTGCTCAAAAACCACACAAGAGGCGATGCGTGATTATCCTTATTTGGGTGCCTTGGGCGCATCGGGCGCGAACAGATCACCGAAGAAATCCTGCGCGAACCAGAGCGGCGGCGTATCGCCATCGGCCATGGCGCGGGTGATGCGGTAATTGGCCTGCGCGAAGCGGGCGCCGGCGTCCCAGTCGATCTTCTGGTTCATGTCGTCGCCGGGGTGGTGATAGGCGCCGCCCAGAAAGTCTCCCCATGCCTTTTCCCCGCCATTGGCATAGCCGGTGGCGAGGAAGACGGCAGGCACGCCCTGTTTCACGAACATATAATGGTCGGAACGCACGAAGATCGTTTCCTGCGGCATCGGATCGGGCGAGAGCTTCACGCCCATCGGCGCGACGGCTTTTGCGACGATCGGTCCCAGCGTCGAATGGTTCGCGCCAAAGGCGATGACGTCGGTGAAGGGATAGAGCAGCAGCGGCATGTCGAGATCGACATTGCCGACGATCTGTTTGATCGGGACGCTGGGATGGCGGGCATAATAGTCGGCGCCCAGCAGCCCCTTTTCCTCGCCGGTGGAGGCGAGGAAGATGATCGAACGGCGCGGCTTGTCCGGCGATTGGGCCATGGCGCGGGCGACCTCCAGCATGGTGGCGATGCCTGCGCCATTGTCCAGCGCGCCATTGTTGATCCGGTCCTTGTCCGCCGGATCGCCGGCTTTCGCCGGGCTGACGCCAATATGGTCAAGATGCGCCGAGAGGACGACATATTCGTCTTTCAGCTTCGGGTCGCTGCCGGGCAGGATGGCGACAACATTGGGGCTGGTGACGCGCTGGCTGACGCTGTCGGCCCGGATCGTGACGCTGGTTTTGAGCGCAAAGCCTTTGGGCTTGCCGCCCGCTTTGTCGGCGGTCTTGCGGATGGCGGCGATGGTCGTGGGCGCGCCGGCGAACAGGGCCTGCGCCGCCGAATCGTTCAACGCGGCCGAGGCCCGCAGGCCCGGCGCGGCCTCGAACGGCACGCCTTCGGGCGACACCCAGGTGAAATCGGGTTCGTCGGCCATTTGCACCATGCGCGCCCAGGGCCGCGCCTTCATCGACTGAAGCGTGCCGAAGGACAGCATGCCGATCGCGCCATGCGCTTCGGCGATCTTGCCCTTGGTCGCGGACAGATGCGCGCCCTCTTCACTCGGCAATCCCTTGGGATAGCCGCGCAGGGTGACGACGATCTTCCCCTTCACGTCGAGACCGGCATAATCGTCGAGGCCAAGCCGCTTATTTTCGAGGCCATAGCCCACGAACACCAGCGGCGCGGTGACATCCAGATGCGGTTCGGCGGCGTTGAGACCCACCAGCACATCGCCGGCATGGGTGAAGCGCTTCGCCTCTCCTGCGCCGGAGACGGTCAGCGTGGCGGGCGTCTGGCCGAACTCGGTCTTCTGGAAGCCGATGCGCTGAAACCAGCTGACCCCATTTGCACCGGCGTCGCCGGCCGGCTTCAGGCCCAGCCCGTCAAATTGACTGGCGACATAGCGGGCCGCGATTTCATGGCCTTCGCTGCCGGTGTCGCGGCCGGCCAGCAGGTCGTCGGCCAGAAATTCGACATGGGCGCGCACCGCTGCGGGCGAGAAGATGGGATCAGCGGGAGATTGCGCGGAAAGGGCGACAGGCAGGACGAGAGCGGAGGCGGCTGCCAGCAGGGCCAGACGGTTCATGCGGGAAAGGGCTTTCTGGATAAGGAGCTATGGCGACAGGATTGCCGCCCTGCATCGCGCCTGTCCACCCTTTGCGTATTGCACGCCTATCACGCCCCGCTATGGTGCGGCCATCGTGGCGCGTCCGTCGCCATATGGTCCGTAGCTCTTGCCAGAGGCCCTTCATGACCCTTTCTTCCCTATCGCGCCGGCTGCCCCTGCTGATCGGCCTGTCCACGCTTGCCCTGATGCCGGCGACTGCGCGTGCCCAAGGAGCCACTGCGAGCGCCGCGCCCGCGCCGCTTTCCAGCCTCGTGTCGAAGGTCGACATTCCTTATGAGGAGTTCAGGCTGGCCAATGGACTGCGCGTGATCGTCCATACCGACCGCAAAGCGCCGGTGGTGGCGGTGTCGATATGGTATCATGTCGGTTCGCGCTATGAGCCGGCGGGCAAGACGGGCTTTGCCCATCTGTTCGAACATCTGATGTTCTATGGCTCGGAAAATGCCGACGGTCCCTTCTTCGGGCGGCTGGAGGATATTGGCGCGACCGACTGGAACGGCACGACCTGGTTCGACCGCACCAACTATTTCGAAACGGTGCCGACCGGCGCGCTCGACCGGGCGCTGTTCCTGGAATCGGACCGCATGGGCCATTTGCTGGGCGCGGTGACGCAGGTGAAGCTGGATACCCAGCGCGGCGTGGTGCAGAATGAAAAGCGGTCGGGCGAAAATGAACCCTATGGCCTGGTCGAATATGCGCAGTTGGCGGCGCTGCTGCCCGAAGGCCATCCCTATCGCCATTCGACCATCGGTTCGATGGCGGACCTGAATGGCGCGAGCCTGGCCGACGTGCAGAGCTGGTTCAAGACCCATTATGGCCCGAACAACGCCGTGCTGGTGCTGGCCGGCGACATCGACGCCGCGACCGCCAGGGCCAAGGTGGAGAAGTGGTTCGGCAATATCCCGGCCGGCCCGGCCCCCAAGGATGTCGATGCAAGCGTCCCGACCCTGCCCAAGGATGTCGAGCTGACGATGCATGACAATGTCGCGGCCACCCGCCTCTATCGCAACTGGGTGGTGCCCGGCGTCAATTCGGCCGATTTGCAGCAGCTGGATCTGGCCATGACCGTGTTTGGCGGGTTGGGATCTTCGCGACTGGACAATGCGCTGGTGCGGGACGAGAAGGTCGCCGTTGCGGTCAAGGCCAGCATCCAGCCGTTCGAGAAGCTGAGCTTTGCCGAGATCACCGTCGATGTGAAGCCGGGCGTGGACCCGGTGGCGGTGGGCAAGCGGCTGGACGCGCTGCTGGCCGACTATCTGGCCAAGGGGCCGACCGCTGACGAGGTCTTGCGCGCGGCCACCGGGCAGGCATCGGGCACGATTTCGGGGCTGGAGAAGGTCGGCGGTTTTTCCGGCAAGGCGGTGACGCTGGCCGAGGGCGCGGTCTATTCCGACGATCCGGGCAAATATAAGAAGGATCTGGCCGTCTATGCCGCCGCAACGCCGCAGAGCGTGGCCGAAGTCGCGCGCAAATGGCTGAGCCGGCCGGTGTTGCGGCTGACCGTCGCGCCGGGCGAGCGGTCCGCAGCCGACAATGCGCTGGCGGGCAATGCGAAGGCCGAGGGCGCAGGGGCCGGGCACAAGCCCGCCTTCTTCCGCAATCCCGATGCGCCGGCCCCGGCGGCCGCAACGCCGCCGGCCCCGACGAAGATCGCCGAACCGCCGATCGAGCCGGTCAAGGATCTGGACTTCCCCAATGTCGAGCATGCAACGCTGAAGAACGGCATCAAGGTCGTGTTCGCGCAGCGCAGCGCCGTGCCGACGGTGCGCATATCGGTTGCGTTCGACGCGGGCAATGCCGCGGACGACAAGGCGAAGCTGGGCACGGCGGGCCTGATGGCGGCGCTGCTGGATGAAGGCACCAAGACCCGGTCGTCGGTGCAGATCGCCGAGGAGCAGGAGCGGCTGGGCGCGTCGATCAGCGCGGGCAACAGCATGGACCGCACCTCTGTCGGCCTGTTCGCGCTCAAGCCCAATCTGGACGCCTCGCTGGGCCTGCTGGCCGATGTGATCCGCAATCCCGCCTTTGCCCCGGCTGAAGTCGAGCGGCTGCGCGGGCAGGTGCTGACCCGGATCAAGGCGGAAAAGACCGAGCCGATGGCGATCGCGCAGCGCATGCTGCCGCCCCTGCTCTATGGGCAGGCGCATCCCTATGGCATTCCCTTCACCGGATCGGGCACCGAGACAGGGGTGAAGGCGGTGACGCGGGCGGACCTGACCGCCTTCCATGACAAGTGGATGCGGCCCGACAATGCGACCATCTTCGTCGCGGGCGACACGAGCCTGGCCGAATTGCTGCCGCTGCTGGACAAGCGCTTTGGCGACTGGAAGGCCCCGGCGACCGAGAAGGGCGCGAAGCTGTTCCGCATGGATCGCATGATGCGGCCGGCGAAGATCGTGCTGATCGACAAGCCGCAAAGCCCGCAGTCGATGATCCTGGCGGGCCTGCTGACCAACAAGTCGGGCACCGACAATCCGGTCACGCTGCAAACCGCCAATGAAGTGCTGGGCGGCAGCACGACGTCGCGCCTGTGGATGGACCTGCGCGAAACCAAGGGCTGGGCCTATGGCGTGGGCACGGCGCTGTCGGGCGTCAAGGAAACCATTCCCCTGCTGGTCTATGCCCCGGTCCAGACCGACAAGACCGGCGAATCCATCCTGGCCCTGCGCAAGGACATGACCGAGTTTCTGACGACCAAGGGCACGACCGAGGCCGAGCGCAACCAGACGATCAACAGCCAGATCCTGTCCCTGCCGGGCAGTTTCGAAACATCGTCCGACCTGCTGAGCGCGATGATGCGCAACAGCCTGATCGGCCGGGCGGACGATTATTATGAGACGCTGCCCAAAACCTATCGCGCGATGACGGCGGCGGATTTCGACAAGGCCGCGCGCGAGGCGATTCATCCCGACCGGCTGATCTGGGTCGTGGTGGGCGACGCGAAACTGGTGCGGCCGCAGCTTGACGCGGTGGGCCTGCCGGTGGAAATGGGAACGCTCGCCGATTGACGGGTACGTAAAGGAGAATGACGATGGCTGATGTGGATGGCGCTTATGATTGCGTGGCCAAGACGCCGATGGGCGACCAGAAGGGCGTGTTCACGGTCATCAGCAGCGGCGACCGCTTCAACGGCACCTTTGCCGGCATGATGGGATCGCTGGACGTGGTCGACGGCAAGGTTGAGGGCGCGAAGCTGACCTGGAAGATGGAAATGACCATGCCGATGCCGATGACGCTGGAGTGCGAAGCGGACGTGGCGGGCGACGCCATTACCGGCACGATGCAGCTGGGTGCGTTCGGCGCTTCGGCGTTCAGCGGTACGCGCCGGGCCTGATCTGACGGCCTGACCGGAGTCACAATCGGCCCGGACCATGTTGCACGGCATGGTCCGGGCCGATTGCGTTTTGTGCATATGCGACAGCGAAGTGGACAGTTGCGCGTGAGATTGCATTGATCCATTAGTTAGCTACCTAATGGATATGGCAATGATCGATTCGAGGCGCCTGCTGGCGCATAAAATGGCCCCCGTCGCGCGCGGGTGGCGGCAGCTGGCCGACAGCGCGCTCGCCCGTTTCGGCGTGTCGAACAGCGCGGGCTGGTGCCTGATCCACATCGACCGCATGGGCGGCGACGTGCGGCAGGCGGAACTGGCCGAATCGCTGGACATCAGCCAGCCGTCGCTGGTGCGCACGCTGGATCAGGTGCAGGCGGCCGGACTGGTCGCGCGCACGCCGCATCCCGAAGACAAGAGATCCAACATCATCGCGCTGACGCCGGCCGGGCAGGAGCTGGTCGGCCAGATCGAGGCGCAGCTGGGCGCATTGCGCGACGACCTGTTGCGCGATGTGCCCGACGAACTGATCGAGATCATGGTGGAGATGCTGGACATATTGGGCGAACGCATCGCCGAGCGGCGGAGTCGCATGTGACCCTGCACATGATGAGCGAGAGATTCGGCGTTCCCGCCGCGCTCTTTTCCCTCAAATGCCTGGCCGCTTCGATGCTGGCGCTGTACGTGGCCTTCAGCATCGGGCTGGAGCGCCCCTATTGGGCGTTCCTGACCAGCTATATCGTCGCCCAGCCCATGGCCGGCGCGGTGATTTCCAAGGCGCTGTTCCGCATCATCGGCACCTTCACGGGCGCGATGTTCGCGGTCGCAGTCGTGCCGCCGCTGGTCAATTCGCCCGAATTGCTGTCGCTCGCCATGGCGAGCTGGACGGGACTGTGCGTGTTCGTGTCGCTGCTGGACCGCACGCCGCGCGGCTATATGTTCGTGCTGGCGGGCTATACCGCCTGCCTGATCGTCTTTCCCGACGTCGATACGCCGCAGACCATCTTCACCGTGGCGTCGCTGCGCGTGCAGGAAATCCTGATCGGGATATTGTGCGGCAGCCTGATCCATGGCGTCATCCTGCCCGGATCGATCACCGGCGTCCTGCTGGCCCGGGTGGAGGCGATATTGCGCGACGCCGAGCGCTGGTCGCGCGACGCGATTGCGATCGAGCCGGTCGCCGGGCTGGACGCCGAACGCCGCCGGCTGGCCCAGGACGTCACCGAATTGCACCAGATGTCGGCGCATCTGCCCTTCGACATCAGCCGCCTTGCCCCGCGTGTGCGCACAGTCCGCGCGTTGCAGGATCAATTGTCGATGCTGTTGCCGCTGGGCGCGGCGGTGGAGGACCGGCTGGCGCAGCTGAAGGCCGCGCATGACGGCATTGTGCCGCCACAGGTCGAAGCGCTGATCGCCGATGTGCGGCGGTGGCTGGACACGCCCGCGCCCGACAATGACGTGCGGGCGCAGCGGGCGCAGGCGCTGATCGAGCGTTGCATGGCGATGGAGCCGGAGGCGTCGGCGCAGATGGACTGGGGCGAGATGATGCGCCTGAGCCTCTATGCCCGGCTGGCGTCGCTGGTGGCGGTGCATCGCGATTGCCGCGACCTGCACGACCAGATGGAAACGCACAGCCGCGCCGCCGTGACGCCGCGCGTCGCCGAACTGCTGGAAGGGCGGCGCAACCGCGAGATGCACCGCGACGTCGCTGGGGCGGCGCGCGGCGCCTTTGCCGCGTTCATGACCATCGCCATCGGATGCGCCCTGTGGATCGGCAGCGGATGGAAGGATGGCGGCAGCGCCGTCATGCTGGCCGGCGTATTCCTGTCGCTGTTTTCCGCGTCGGACAATCCGCTGGCACCGCTGAAGGGCTTCATGATCGGCACGATCGCCGCATCCGTGCTGGGTGCCGTCTATGGCTATGCGATCATGCCCCGGCTGGACGGTTTTGGCATGCTGGCGCTGGCCTATGCGCCGATGCTGCTGCTGCTGGGCGCGATGATGGCCTCCCCCCGCTGGATGGGCATCGCGCTGCCGACATTGCTGGGGCTGGGCAGCCCGGTGCTGCTGTCCGACCATTATGTCAGCGCCTTTGGCCCCTATATCAACGGCGCGATCGCGCAGATCGTGGGCATCTGGTTCGCGATCATCATGGCAGGGCTGTTCCAGTCGGCCGGGGTCGAGCGGGCGATCCGCCGCACCATCAGGGCCGGATGGACCGACATCGCCAATCGCGCAACGAAAATGTCGCCGCCCGACGTGCGTGGCTGGATCAACCGGATGCTCGATCGCATCGCCCTGCTCGCCCCGCGTCTGGCCGCCACCCGGCGGGACAGCGGCAAGCCGCTGTATGACGCGCTGCGCGACCTGCGCACCGGCGTCGCCATCGGCGAATTGCGGCAATTGCGGCTGGACCTGCCGGTGCAGCAGACCGGGCCGCTGGCCACCGTATTGCAGGGCGTCAGCCGCCATTACCGGCAGATGGACCCGGATGCGCCGCAGCCGGCCGACCCCGCCCTGCTGAACGACATTGATGCGGCGATCGACGATCTAGCGGCCAATCCCCGCCCGTCCATCCGCCGCGAAGCGGTGCTGGGCCTCGTCAGCCTGCGCCGCAACCTGTTCCCCGACGCAACAGGGTACAGGCTGGGCTATCGGAGGGCCATCGCATGACCGGAGAGATCGCTTTGGGCGGCATCTTCATCCCTACCCTGTTGCTGCTGGCGCTGGTCGCGCTGGTGCTGGCCTGGGTCGTCACCCGCCTGATCGGCGCGGCCGGCCTGTATCGCTTCCTCGCCTATCGGGCGGTCGTCGACCTCAGCATCTTCGTGCTGATCCTGGGCGGCCTCGCCATCCTCGTCCCCACCCTTGGAATCCGTTTATGAACCGCGTCACAACCATGCTGATCCGCAGCGCCGCCACCATCGCCCTTGTCACCGCCGCCACGATCGCGGCGATCTGGATGTGGAATCATTATGAGGGCAGCCCCTGGACCCGCGACGGGCGGGTGCGCGCCGATGTGGTGCGGGTGACGCCGGACATTAGCGGCCTCGTCACATCGGTGGCGGTGCATGACAATCAGCAGGTGAAGGCGGGCGACCTGCTGTTCGTGATCGACACGCCGCGTTATTCGATGGCGCTGGAGGAAGCGAACGCCCGGATCGCCAGTGCGCAGGCGACGCTGGGACAGGCGCGGCGCGAGGCGCGGCGCGACACGGCGCTGGGCGATCTGGTCGCGGCGGAAACGCATGAGCAGAATCTGGCCAAGGTCGAAACCGCGCAGGCGGCGCTGGCCGAAGCCTATAGCGCGCGCGATGCGGCGGCGCTGAACCTGAAGCGCACGAAGATATTGGCGTCGGTCAATGGCGTCGTCACCAATCTGGACCTGCATCCGGGCGATTATGTCGGCGCGGGCAGCCAGGCCATGGCGCTGATCGACAGCGATTCGGTGCGGGTCGAAGGCTATTTCGAGGAAACCAAGCTGCCGCTGGTCTGCATTGGCGCGCCGGTGACGGTGCGGCTGATGGGCGAGGCGCAGGATGTGCATGGCCGGGTGGAAAGCATCGCCTATGGCATCAACGACGACAGCCGCAGCGATTCCAGCAACCTGCTGCCCACGGTCGAGCCGACCTTTTCCTGGGTGCGGCTGGCCCAGCGCATTCCGGTGCGGGTGAAGCTGGAAAAGGTGCCAGCGGGGCTGCGCCTGATTTCCGGCCGCACCGCGACCGTGACGGTGCAGCCGGCGGGCAAGGACGCCAAGCCGGGGGAATGCCGCCATGCGTAACCCCCTTTACGCGCCGCTGCTGGCGCTGAGTCTGGCCGCCTGCGCCACCGCCGGGCCGGATTATCGCCCGCCCGAACAGTCCGCCGCGACCACGCCGGGGGCGACCGGGGCCTTCCATTCGGCGCAGGGCGGGCAATTTTCGCAAGCCGAACTGCCCGATCACTGGTGGCGGCTTTATGCCGACCCGCAGCTCGACGCGCTGGTCGAACAGGCGCTGAGCGCCAATGCCGACCTGCGCAGCGCGAACGCCAATCTGGAAAAGGCGCAGGCCGTGCTGCGCGAGGCGCAGGCGGGCCGCGACATCACGACAACGATCAGCGGCGGCGAGACGATTGCGCGCGCATCGGGCGTGTCGCAGCATCTGCCCGGCACGGTCGGCTATGATCTGGGGCTGGCGGCATCCTATCCGCTGGACCTGAACGGCCGGATCAAGCGCGCGATCGAAGCGAGCGGGGCCGATGTGGAGGCGGTGACGGCGGCGCGCGACTATGTGCGCGTCAGCGTGGCGGCGGCCACGACGCAGGCCTATGCGCAGGTGTGCGCCGCCAATTACACCCTGACCGTCAACCGCAAGGTGGTGGCGTTGCAGCGCGACACGCTGGACGCGACGCGGCGGCTGGCCAAGGGCGGGCGCGGCACCGCGTTCGACGTCAGCCGGGCGCAGGCGGCGGTGGATGTGAGCGAGGCGGCGCTGCCCGGCTTTGCGGCGCAGCGACAAAATGCGCTCTATCTGCTGGCGACATTGCTGGGCCGGGCGCCGGCCGACTATCCGCGCGAGGTGGAGAATTGCGCGACGCTGCCGACGCTGGGCCAGCCTTTGCCGGTGGGCGACGGCGCGGCGCTGATCCGGCGGCGGCCCGACATAAGGCAGGCCGAACGCACTATTGCGGGTGATACGGCGCGGCTGGGCGTCGCGACGGCGGACCTCTATCCGCAGGTCAGCATCGGCGGATCGGTGGGGCTGACCGGGCCGCTCAAGGATTTCGGATCGGGATCGGCCTTTGGCTTCAGCCTGGGGCCGTTGCTGAGCTGGCGCTTCCCCAACCGGCCGGTGGTGAAGGCGCAGATCGCGCAGGCCGATGCGCAGGTGAAGGCCGATCTGGCCGGCTTCGACGCATCGGTGCTGGAGGCGCTGCGTCAGACCGAGACGGCGCTGGAAACCTACCGCCGCAATGCCGAGCAGGCGGGCGCGCTGGACCGGGCGCGCGACAGCGCGGGCGTGTCGGCGGGACAGGCGGGCAAGCTGTTTCGCTTTGGCCGGGGCGATTTCCTGTCGCTGCTGGACGCGCAGCGCAGCCTGGCGAGCGCGGAAGCCTCCGCCGCGGCTGCGCGCGCGCAGCTGGTGCAGGATCAGATCGCCATCTTCCTGGCGCTGGGCGGCGGCTGGTCCTAGGGCCATCGACATTCAGCCCTGGCGGGCTGCAAATGGCGAATTTCCGCACTTCCGGTGCTCACGTACTTTAAGTACGCTCCGTTGAAACGAGGCACGTGACTCGTTTCAAGGGTCACGAAAATTCACCATTTTCGCTCCGCCATCATCTGAATGTCGATCGGCCCTAAAAGCCCCGCATCGACAGCATCGCAAAAAGGGGGCGATCCGACTGTTGCGGATCGCCCCCTTTTTGCGTGGTGCGTTTTGCGCTGGCCTGTAGCCTGACAGCTTAGCTGCCGTTCGGGCCGCCGCCGGGGCCGCCCGCGCTGCCGCCGCCCATGCCGGCGGCGCCAACCGCGCCGATATTGCCGAAAATTTCGTCAAACAGGCTGCGATGGCGGCCCAAGGTCGGCGTCTTGTCGCCCGAGGGCGAGATATGGGCGACCTGCTCCAGCCCCATGCGATCGACCGCCGCGACATTGCCGGCGGGATCGAAGCGCACGCGCAGCACCGTCTGTTCCACCGGCTTGGGATTGGAGAAGGCCAGCGCGCGCATGTTGCGCGACACATAATACCAGTCCTGCTCGCCAAATTGCGACACGAAGCTGGGGCGGCCCAGCGTGCCTTCCACCGAAGCGCGATTGTCGATGCCGGGCTGAACCGAATCCACCAGCAGCTTGTCGACCTGATAGCCCTGATGCGTGCGCAGACGGGTGCAGGCCGATGTGCCAAGCAGCAGGGCGCTGAGGCCGATGGCGATCATCACGCGCCCACGGCGGGAATGGCGGCTGAACTGAGGCATGAACTTCTCCTGCGGGGGTTTGCCCGCGAACCCAAGAAACCTGATGTCGCCATTGCATTGGCGGACGCAGCGATCAATATGGAAATGCGCGTGCCCCGGCAAGGGGCGCATAATCTCGGACGGCGCGCCGCCGCCCGATCCGTCTGGAAAAAGCCGCAAGCCGATGACCCGTTCGCCTTCCATCCTCCAGCGCCTGTTTGGCCGCAGCGACCCGCGCGAGGGGCTGCACCCGCTTTATCAGGCGATCGTCGCCGAAGGACGGCAGCCGCACTGGTATCTGGACGGGGCGGTGCCCGATACGCTGGACGGGCGGTTCGACATGATCGTCGCCATCCTGGCGCAGGTGCTGATCCGGCTGGAACAACAGGGCGCGGCGCAGGACAGCGTGTGGCTGACCGAGCTGTTCGTCGACGATATGGACGGGCAGTTGCGGCAGGAAGGGATTGGCGATGTCGTCGTTGGCAAGCATGTCGGCCGGATGATGAGCGCGCTGGGCGGGCGCATCAGCGCCTATCGCGACGCCTTGACCGGAGAGGGGGATTTTGCTGAGGCGCTGCGCCGCAACCTCTATCGCGGCGCGCCGGTGACGGACGCGGCGATCGCGCATGTCGAGGGCGCGTTGCGCGCGCGCTGGATGCGGCTGGGGTGCCTGACGCGCGACGCCTTGCTCGCGGGAGATATGGGATGAACATGACCGTCGAATTTTCCCGCCCGGTAAAGGCGGACCAGATCAAGCGCCTGACCGGCGACACCCATATCGTCGCCGATGACGCCGAGCGCGCGGCGCTGGCCCGGCGGTTCGGCCTGTCGGCGCTCGACCGGCTGGAGGCGGACTATGCGCTCACGGAAGAGGATGGCGCGATCATGGCGCGCGGGCGGGTGCGCGCGGCGCTGGCGCAGCCCTGCGTTGCGACCGGCGTGCCGGTGCCCGAAACGATCGACAGCGACTTCCTGCTGCGCTTCGTGGTGGAGGGCGAGGATGCGCCCGAAGGCGAGGAGCTGGAGCTGGACGCGGAGGATTGCGACACGATCGGCTATGACGGGCAGATCGTGGACATGGGCGAGGCGGTGGCCGAGACGATGGCGCTGGCGATGACGCCCTATCCCCGTGCGCCAGACGCCGACGCCTACCTTAAGGAAGCGGGCGTATTGAGCGAGGAGCAGGCCAGCCCCTTTGCCGCGCTGCTGGGCCTGAAGGACAAGAAGTAGGAAAAGATGCGCGCGCTTTTGCTGATGATGGCGGCGACGGCATCGGTCGCACAGGCCGGGACGCCGCCCGCGCGCTGGGCGGCGGGGACGCCGCTGATCGGCGAAGGCGTGGCGCGCAGCCAGTGGGACATGGCGGAAAACCGCGCGCAGTGCGCGCCACTGGCGCTGGCGTCGGATGGCGGCGTGCGGGGCAAGGCGCGGCCCGCCAGCTTCGGCGGCGGCTGGGCCGTGGCGTTCGACCTGCCGGGCGTGCGCAGCGCCTATGGCTTTGCCGGCACGGGACTGTTGCCGCAGGATGATCAGCCGGCAAGCTGGCAGCGCGACCGGCTGACGCGGCAATGGCCCCAGATGCGCGATCTGGCCGCGCTGCCCGCGCCGTCCTTCGCCGGCTATGGCGTGGTGGGAGCGCAGCCCTATCCGGCCGACAATGTGGCGGGTAAGCGGCTCCATTCGCTGGCCTATCTGCGGGTCGGCGGGCAGCGTTGCACCTATAATGTGTGGAGCCGGATCAGCCGGGCGCATCTGGAGACGGTGCTGGACAATCTGCGCCTGGTCGACTGATCCGCATCAGGGTGTTTCCCTTTCGTTCCCATTCGTGGCATAGCGGCCGCCATGGAATCGGGCGTGCGCAAGATCATCCATATCGACATGGACGCCTTTTATGCGTCGGTGGAGCAGCGCGACGATCCGTCGCTGCGCGGGCTGCCGATTGCGGTGGGCGGCGGCGGGCCGCGCGGGGTGGTCGCGACATGCAGTTATGAAGCGCGCAAATTCGGCGTGCGATCCGCCATGCCGGGCGCGCGGGCGCGCAGGCTGTGCCCCGACCTGCTGTTCGTGAAGCCCCGGTTCGAGGTGTATCGCGCCGTATCCGCGCAGGTGCGCGACATTTTCAGCCGCTTTACCGACATGATCCAGCCCCTGTCGCTGGACGAAGCCTATCTGGACGTGACGGTGAACAAGCCGGGCATCGCGTCCGCGACGATGATCGCGCAGGAGATACGGCGGATGATCCGCGCGGAGACGGGCCTGACCGCATCGGCCGGCGTGTCCTATAACAAGCTGATCGCCAAGCTGGCGTCGGACCAGAACAAGCCCGACGGCGTCTGCGTCGTGCGGCCGAGCGAGGGCGCGGCCTTCATCGCCGCCATGCCGGTGCGGCGCATCCATGGCGTGGGTCCGGTGACGGCGCAGCGGATGAAGGAACTGGGGATCGAGACGGGCGCGGACCTGCGCGACCGCGACATGCGATTCCTTCAGGCGCATTTCGGCAGTTCGGCCGACTATTATTATCGCGCGGCGCGCGGCGAGGATGATCGCCCGGTGCGCGAGCGGCAGGAGCGCAAGTCGGTGAGCGTGGAGGACACATTCTTCGACGATCTGGTGGAGCAGGAGGCGCTGGTCGCCGAACTGGACCGCATCGCCGTCAATTTGTGGACCCGGATCGAACGGGCGCAGGCATGGGGACGAACGGTGGTGCTGAAGATCAAATTCGCCGATTTCCGCATCATCACCCGATCGCGCAGCTTTGCCGCGCCGGTGCGATCGCCCGATCTGCTGGCGCAGGCGGGGCGCGAATTGCTGCTGGCGCAATTGCCGCTGCGCATGGGCGCGCGCCTGCTGGGGCTGGGCGTGCATAATCTGGCGGGCGAAGAAACGCAGGAGGCGGACGGGCAATTGCCGCTGGCGCTGTGACGCGGCGCAAGCGGTGGGACGCCGCCAGATTGATCCGGCAATTTCCGTTCGGTTCGAGCCTGTCGAGAAGGGGGTGCGCGGACTTCTCGACAAGCTCGAAGCGAACGGAGGAGGTGAAGGGCGGATTTTTTGGAAACATAAGCGTTACAGCGCGAAATAGATGCGCAATGTTGCTAATGCGATTGACTCGCATGACCATATTCCTCTAGCGGGCGCGCGAAACGCATCCACATAGGGGAATCCCATGACTCGTCCGCTGCGCACCTTGCTGCTTGCCGGCGTCGCCGCCCTTCTTCCAGCCGGTCCGGCGCTGGCCGCGCCGCTGGCGGAGGCCGATGCCGGAGCGGCGAGCGATTCCACCATCATCGTCACCGGCGCGGGCAATCAGGCGACCAGCGCGGCGACGGGTCTGGCGCTGACGCTGCGCGAGACGCCCCAGTCGGTCAGCATCATCAACCGCGAGCGGATCACCGATTTCGCGCTGACCAACATCAACGACCTGCTGGATCAGGCCGTGGGCATCAATGTGGAGCGGGTCGAGACGGACCGCACCTATTTCAATTCCCGCGGCTTCGACGTCACCAGTTTTCAGCTGGACGGCATCGGCCTGCCGCTGATCTGGGGCATTCAGTTTGGCGACCTGGACACCGCGCTGTTCGAGAATGTCGAAACGATCCGGGGCGCCAATGCCCTGATGACCGGGGTGGGCAACCCGTCCGCCACGATCAACTATGTGCGCAAGCGGCCGCTGGACCATTTCGCCGCCAATGGCAGCGTGCAGCTGGGTTCCTATGATCTCTGGCGCGCGGAAGGCGATGTGTCCGTGCCGGTAACGGACACGGTCGCGGTGCGCATGACATACGCCCATCAGGAGCGCGACTCCCATCTGGACTATAACCGCAATAATCGCGATGTGATGGGCGGCATGATCAGCTGGCAGGCGACGCCGCAGCTGAAGCTGACCGCCGGGTACAGCCGGCAGGAAAATAACAGCGACGGCGTGCTGTGGGGCGCTTTGCCGCTGGTCGACAGCGAAGGCGCGCGCATCGCCTATCCCCGGTCGGCATCGACATCGGCAGACTGGACCTATTGGGATACGACCGACACCACGGCCTTTGCCGAGCTGGCCTATAGCTTCGACAATGGCTGGTCAGCCAAGGGCGTCTTCACCTACAAAAGGTTCGAGGAAAATGCCAAGCTGCTCTATGCCTATGGCCTGTCCGACGCGGAGACGGGGCTGGGCGTGCATGGCATGGTGGGCATCTACCCGTCCGATTACAAGCAATATCTGGGCGATTTCTATGCGTCCGGCCCGGTCAGCCTGTTCGGGCGCGAACATAGCCTGGCCTTTGGCCTGTCCACCGCCAAGCGCGACGGATGGGAATATGAAGGCTCCGCATCGGACGACATTCTCTATCCGGCGGTCAGCCAGTGGGGACAGGGGCTGATTGCAGAGCCGGATTTCCCCACCCCCTATCTGGCGGCGCGCAGCACCGACAAGCTGACCCGCGCCTATGGCGCCGCGCACCTCAACCTGTCCGATAATTTGAAGGCCGTGGTCGGCGCCAGCGCCATGTGGCTGAAATCCACCGGCGACAGCTATGGCACGGACCTGTACCGCAAGGACAGCAAGGTCAGCCCCTATGCCGGGCTGGTGCTGGACCTGAACAGCCATGTCTCGCTCTACGCCAGCTATACCGACATTTATAACCCGCAAACCGAAGTGAATGTGAACAATGTCCGGCTCGATCCGGCGAAGGGCACCAGCATCGAGGCGGGCGTGAAGAGCGAATGGCTGGACGGCAAGCTCTACGCCACCGCCGCCATTTTCCGCGCGAAGCAGAAGGGGCTGGCCGATTTTGCCGGCGTGTTCGGCGCGGATGGGGCTGGACAGTCGGGCGACAGCTATTATCGCGGTGTGGACACCACCTCCAAGGGATTCGAGTTGGAGATTGCCGGCCATATCACGGACGACTGGTCGCTGAGCGGCGGCTATACCTGGCTCGACATCGAGGATCAGGACGGCAATGACACGCGCACCTGGCTGCCCACCCAGACGCTCAAGCTGGCGACCAACTATGTCGTGCCGACGCTCAACGACCTGAAGCTGGGGGCACAATTGCGCTGGCAGAATGGCATCCATACCGACACCGATGGCTTTACCGTGCGGCAGAAAGCCTATGCCGTCGTCGATCTGATGGCGGGCATACGGGTGGTCGACCATGTCCGCGCCAGCGTGAATGTGCGCAACGTCGCCAACACCCGCTATCTCAACAGCCTGATGTGGGGGCAGGCCTATTATGCGCCGCCGCGCACCGCGCTGGCGACGCTGAGCGTGGAGTTCTGACGCGATGGCGGCCGGAGCGAAACAGCGGCACAAGGGCTGGCGCTATCGCGCCAATGTGGCGTTGCGCACTCTGGCCGGAACGGTGGGGGCCTATCTGGTCGCGGCGCTGGCGGCCGCAATGCTGGCCCGCATCCTGCCGATGAGCCGGGCCGAAGCCGTGACGACCGGCACGATGATCGCCTTTCTGGTGGTTCCGGGCGTCGCCCTCTGGGCCTTTCTGGCGCGCGGGCCATGGCGCGCGCTGGCGGGCGTGGGCGTCGCCGCGCTGGCGCTGGGCGGGGTCGCCTGGCTGGCGGGAGCGCCGCCGGCATGAGCGCGGACAACAGCGGGACCAGCGCCATGATCCGCGAGGGCGCGCGCCAGTCCATGGCGTGGCTGCATGGCTGGACCGGGCTGGTGCTGGGCCATATCCTGTTCGTGATGTGCCTCGCTGGCACGCTGAGCGTGTTCAAGCCAGAAATCAGCCGTTGGATGCGGCCCGAAGTCAGCGCCCCGGCCGATCCGGCCCGCGCGATCGAGGCGGCGACCACATGGCTGTCCGCCAACACAAAGGGATCAACCGGCTGGTATCTGTCCGCGCCCGATGGCCGGTCCAACACGGTCGAGGCGACCTATGACAGCGACGGCGCCTATCTGACGCGGGCGCTCGACCCGGTGAGCGGCGCGCCGGTCGCGCGCGACACGCTGGGCGGGGAATTTTTCTATCGCCTGCATTTCGAGCTGCAAATCCCCTATCCCTGGGGGCGGCTGCTCGCGTCGCTGGCGGCGATGCTGATGCTGGTGGCGATCGTGACCGGCATCATCGCGCATAAGCGCTTCTTCAAGGACATCTTCACCTTTCGCCCGGCCAAGGGGCAGCGCAGCTGGCTGGACGGGCATAATGCGCTGGGCGTCCTCTCCCTGCCATTCCACATCATGATCACTTTTACGGGCCTTGTGACGCTGGCGTCGATCAACATGCCCTGGGGCATTGCCGCCGCCTATGGCACGGACCTGGAGACGCTCTACAGCGATCTGGCCCCCGGCGCCGTCGACCGCGAGCCGAGCGGGACGAAGGCGCCGCTGGCGCCGATCGGGCCGATGCTGGCGCAGGCGGAACGCTATTTCGATGCGCCCGTCGGCCGGGCCTATATCTTCCATCCCGGCGATGCGGCGGCGGTCGTGACCTTCTATCCGGTGGAGCAGCGCGCGATCGGCTATCTGCCCGGTGAAATGAGTTTCGACGGGGCGACCGGCAAATTGCTGAAGGCATGGACCGAGGATCGCGTGGGCGTGCGCACCTACCAGACCATTTATGGGCTGCACATGGCGCATTTCGCGCCGCTGCTGACGCGCTGGCTCTATTTTCTGGGGGGCGCGATGCTGACTCTGGCGATCGCGACCGGCATGCTGCTGTGGATCGTCAAGCGGCGCGAGCGGGCGCCCTTGTCGATCGGCAACAAGGTGCTGGAGCGGCTGAATGTCGGCGGGCTGATGGGTGCGGCCATCGGCATGGCGGCGTTTCCGATCGCCAACCGGCTGCTGCCGCTGGGGATGGCGGCGCGGGCCGAGGCCGAAATATCGGTCGCTTTGTGGAGCGCGGCGGCGGTGTTGCTGGCGGGGCTGGCGCTGCCGCCGGCGATCGGCTGGCCATTGCTGATGGGCGTGCTGGCGCTGTGCTGCGCGCTGGCGGCTTTGCTGGGGCCGATCTGGGCGAGCGACATGGTGCTCGCGACCGGCAATGCGATGCTGCTGGCGACGGCCGTTGCGCTGGCGATGCTGGTGTGGCGGCAGGTGCGCCGCAAGCCCGCCCCCGCGCCGGCCCGCCGCCGGATGGCTGCGGCATGATGCTGACGGCCGGTCTTCTCTATCTTGCCCTGTTCGCGCTCGCCGCGCGGATGCAGCGGCATAAGCCGGTGCTGCTGGACGCATGGCAGCGCCGGCCCTTCGTCGCGCATCTGGAGATGGCGGGCTGGGCGCTGCTGGCGCTGTCGCTGCTCAGCCTGGGGCTGGCGGCCGATCCGGGCAAGGCGCTGGTGACATGGGTGGGCCTGCTGGCGCTGCTGGGCGGGGCGATCATGCTGGGCATGACCTATCGCCCTGCCCTGCCGCGCATCGGCGTGCCGGTGGCGGCGCTGATGATCCCGCTGGGGCTGATGACGGCCTTCTGACTAGCCGACGTCCCGCCGAAGCGGAAATTACTCTATAAACGGCAGAAAAGTGGCGGAGACGGAGGGATTCGAACCCTCGGTGGCCCCTTAAGGCCACGACGGTTTAGCAAACCGCTGGTTTCAGCCACTCACCCACGTCTCCGCACGAATTTGCCCACCGGAGAGGTGAGCAGTGGCTGGCCGGGGCTATAGCGAGGCCTTTGCAGCATGGCAACGGTCCTGTGCGCGGAAATTTTACATGGCCGCACGATTATCGGATTCATTCCGGCGCGGAATCGACTCGCATGGCCGTTCGTTCATTGTCGTTTCAGCTTCACGCCGGTTAATGGGGCGGGATGATTTTACCTGCGGGATTTGCGCCCGTCGGATTTCGGGGAGTATCGGGCATGATCGGCATCAACGGACGCATGGGCGTGCGCATCGGGCGCATCACCGCGCTGGCGGCCGCGCTGGCGGGCATGGCGTTGACGCCTGCCGCTGCGTCGGCGCAGGTGCGCACGATCGACCCCAATACGGCGATCGATTCCGATCTCGCCCCGCCCCCGCCGGCCAATAGCGCGCCGACCGATCCGGGCGTGGACGCCAGCGTCGGCCAGTCCGGCGCGGTTCAGGGCAGCGCCGGCCAGGATAGCGGCACGCCCTACAATCCGCTGCCGCCCGCTTCGAACGGGGCGACCGCCACCGGCGCGCCCGTCACGCCCAATTCGCCGCCCGCCGCCCTGTCGCCGGGCGAATCCTATCAGGAAGATGATCTGATCGGCGCGGCCGAAGGCGTGTTCGGCAAGGGCGCGGAAGGGCTGGCCGGCATCATCGAGAAAATCCTGAAGGATCAGGGCCGGCCCAACGCCTATATTGCCGGTCGTGAAGCCTCGGGCGCGTTCGTCGTGGGCCTGCGTTATGGATCGGGCACGCTCAACCACAAGATAGAGGGCAAGCGCGAGGTTTACTGGACCGGCCCGTCGATCGGTTTCGACGTGGGCGGCAATGCGGCCAACACCTTCGTCCTGGTCTATAATCTCTATGATACGCAGGATCTGTATCACCGCTTTCCCGCGGCCGAAGGCACCGCCTATCTGGTGGGCGGCTTTACCGCCAGCTATCTGCGCTGGGGCAATGTCGTGCTGATCCCGATCCGGCTGGGCGTGGGCTATCGGCTGGGCATCAACGCGGGTTATATGAAATTCACCGAAAAGCGGAACTGGCTGCCCTTCTGATCGATCGGGGAGCGCCGGCTTCCCGATCCCCCATCCTTCTCCTTTCCACGATCGATCGGGCGCAAAACCGCCCGATGTATTCGTATGCGTGACTTGCTCCGCGCGTCGCCCCATGCCAGCGCTGGCGACAGGGCGCAGGCAGGCGGCAGGCCAGTCGCGCGGTAAGGAGGAAGGGCATGGAAAAGCCGCGTCAGGGCTTTGCCGGGCTATGGAATATCAGCTTCGGTTTCTTCGGCATCCAGATCGGCTTTGCGTTGCAGAACGCCAATATGAGCCGCGTCTTCCAGTCGCTCGGCTCCAATATTGATGATCTGTCCGCGCTGTGGATCGCCGCGCCGCTGACCGGCCTGCTGGTCCAGCCGGTGATCGGCCATTTGTCCGACCGGACCTGGCTGGGGCGACTGGGGCGTCGGCGGCCCTATTTCCTGCTCGGCGCGATCTTTGCGGCGATCGCGCTCATTGCCATGCCGGGCAGCGACGCGCTGCTGATGGCGGCGCTGCTGCTCTGGATGCTGGACGCCAGCCTCAATATCTCGATGGAGCCGTTCCGCGCCTTCGTCGGCGACATGCTGCGCAAGGATCAGCATGTCGCCGGCTATGCGGTGCAGACCGCCTTCATCGGCGCGGGCGCGGTGGTGGGGTCGCTCTTCCCCTATCTGCTCGATCATCTGGGCGTGGCGAATGTCGCGCCGGCGGGCAGGGTGCCCGACACGGTGCGCTACAGCTTCTGGGCGGGCGGCGTGGCGCTGCTGGCCGCCGTGCTCTGGACGGTGCTGACGACGCGCGAATATGCCCCGGCGCAAATGCGCGCCTTTGCCGGTGGCGACGAAGCGATCGTCGCGCCCGATCTGGCGGGGCGATCGATCCTGCCCTGTTTCGCATGGATGGGCGCGGGCGCGGTCGTCGCCCTGATGGTCGACCATATGGCGATGCAGAAGGAAGTCTATCTGCTGGGCGCGCTGTTGGCCGGCTATGGTCTCGCCAGCCTGGCGGCGATCCTGCTGGCGCGCGCCGGGCGGGCGGACAGCATGCTGGCCCATATCGTCGGCGATGTGGCGGGCATGCCGCCGATCATGCGGCGGCTGGCCGTCATCCAGTTTTTCAGCTGGTCCGCCCTGTTCATCATGTGGATTCACACCACGCCGGTCGTCGCCCAATATATGTTCGGATCGGCCGATCCGGCCAGCGCCGCCTATCAGGCCGGCGGCAACTGGGTGGGCGTGCTCTTTTCGGTCTATAATGGCGTCGCTGCGGTCGCTGCGCTGACGCTGCTGCCCTGGGTCTCCCGGCGGCTGGGGCAGGCGCGCACCCATGCCCTGTGCCTGATGGCCGGGGCCGCCGGTTTTGGCAGCTTTCTGCTGCTGCGCGATCCCCACTGGCTGTTGCTGAGCGAAGTGGGCATCGGCATCGCCTGGGCCTCCATCCTCGCCATGCCCTATGCGATGCTGGCGTCCAGCCTGCCGGCGGCCAAGATCGGCGTCTATATGGGTCTGTTCAACATCTTCGTGGTGGTGCCGCAATTGCTGGTGGCGACCGCGATGGGATCGATCATGAAGGCGTTCTTCCCCGGCGATCCGATCTGGACCATGGCCTTTGCCGCTGCGACCCTGATGGTGGCTGCGCTGGCGTCCCTGCGAATCAGGGCCTGACATCCGGGCGTGATTCGCCGCAAGAAGGCCATTTTTCTCCATCGTCCTGACGATGGCGCGTATGGTTGACGCTACGGAAAGCGTTGCACGTCGCTACGCATGCACATTTTGCAACCGCGAAAATCTGTTTCGCACTTGCAGCAAGGATGCGACCAAGGCAAAAGAAGCCTGCCTTTCAGGCATCCTCTCCTAAAACTTTTACGGGCTGGTCTTCGGATCGGCCCTTTTTTTTATGCCGTTGATTCAGGCGAGCGCGCGGCTGCCTGCGACCGGAACAGCCATCCGCATGCCGCAATCAGCGATGATGCGTTGCACCATCGCTTTGCCGGCTCAGTTGATGGCGATGCGCCGCCAGCGGGCAAATCAGTTGATTAAGGCGCATCTCATCCTGCGCGCCAGACGCAAAAGCCTGACAGATCCAGTCCAGACACCGTGCCAGAAGCAGCATGGCCCTCTCCCATATTTTCTCTGCGCCCAGCTTATCACAAGCCAGAATGCAGAGAAGAGGGGGAAGCAGCGCCGCGTGAAATGATACGATGCGGTACGGAGCCGGGCGTTACTGGTCCGCGCCAATCACCCGATACAGCAGGATACGATTGTTGATCAGCGCCAGATCGGTTGCGATCGCCGACTGGCGCGCGCTGTACAGGCTGCGCTGGCTGGTGAGCGCATTGAGGAAAGTGTCGATCCCCGCGCGATAGCGCTGGTCGGACAGATCATAGGCCAGGGCGCTCGCCGTCACCAGCCGCCGCTGCGCCGCCTGCTGCGCGTCGATCGTTCCGTCGCGCGCCAGACCGTCGGACACTTCCTGAAACGCGGTCTGGATCGCCTTCTCATATTGCGCGACATACAGATCGCGCTGCGCCTTGCTGTATTCCAGATTGCCCCGGTTCGCCCCGCCGAATATTGGCAGGCTGGCGGACGGGCTGGCTGACCAGCTGAAGGCGTTGCCGGTGAACAGCGAGGACAGCGCCGAACTTGCCACCCCGATCGCCGACGTCAGGCTGATCCGCGGGAACATCGCTGCGCGCGCCGCACCGATATCGGCATTGGCGGCTTTGAGCTGATGTTCGGCCTGCAACACATCGGGGCGTTGCAGTAATATGTCGGATGACAGGCCGGCCGGCACCTTGGCGACGCCCGCGATCAGGCTGTCGAGCGATCCGGGCAACAGCGCGTCCTCGATCGGGGCGCCGACCAGCAGGTCGATCGCATTGCGGTCCTGCGCGACCTGGGTGACATTGGCGGCGACATCCGACGCGGCCTGCTCCACCACCGTCTGCGCCTGATGCACGTCCAGCTTGCCGGCGAGGCCCGCGGCGTTCAGCGATCGGGTCAGGTCCAGCGTGCGCTGCGCGCTCGCCTGCGTCTGGCGTGACAGGGCCAGCAATTCCTGATCCGCCGCCAGCGTGGCATAGGCGGTCGCGGTTTCCGCGATCAGCGTGATGCGTGTCGACCGCGCGCCCTCTTCGGTCGCCAGATAGGATTCGAGCGCGGACTCGGTCAGGTTGCGCACCCGCCCGAACAGATCGATCTCGAACGCGCTGAAGCCCAGATCGGCGCTGTAACTATTCTGCCGGGCGTCATTCTGCCGCGCAAAGCTGGCCGCGGCGTCGGCGGTCAGCGTCGGCAGCTGCGCCGCGCGCTGCACCCTATATTGCGCCCGCGCCGACTGGACGTTGGCGATGGCCGCGCGCAAATCGCGATTATTGGCCAGCGCCCGCTCGATCACCGTGCGCAGCTTTGCGTCCTGCACCAGCTGCGTCCAGGGCAGCCCTGCCGCACCTTCCGACCGGGCGGCATAGGCTTCCCCGGTCGGCAACGCGGCGGGCACTGGCGGCGCCGGCCGCACATAATTAGGCGCCATATTGCACCCGGCCAGCAGCAGCGCGCCGCCCAACGGAAGAAGAATGCGCGTCATGCCGGGACTCCTGCGTCGGGCGCGGCGGCGGGGGGCGGCGCTTCCTTGGTCTTGTCGCTGCCGAACAGGCGGGCGATGGTGAGGAAGAAGAGCGGCACATAGAAGATGGCGAGAAGGGTCGCCGTCGTCATGCCGCCGACCACCGCCGTACCGATGGCGACGCGGCTCTGCGCGCCCGCGCCGGTGGCGATCGCCAGCGGGATCACGCCCGCGATGAAGGCCAGCGACGTCATCAGGATCGGACGGAAGCGCAGCCGCGCAGCCTCCAGCGCGGCATCCCAGGCATTGCGCCCTTCATGATGCGCCAGTTCGGCAAATTCGACGATCAGGATGGCGTTCTTCGCCGCCAGACCCATGGTGGTGAGCAGCCCGACCTGGAAGAAGATATTATTCTCCAGCCCGCGCAGCGTCACGGCCAGCACCGCGCCGATCAGGCCCAGGGGAATGACCAGCAGCACCGCCAGCGGGATCGACCAGCTTTCATACAAAGCGGCAAGGCACAGGAACACGACCAGCACCGACAGCGCATAGAGCAGAGGCGCCTGCCCGCCGGAAATCTGTTCCTGATAGGACAGGCCGCTCCAGGCATAGCTGGTGCCGGCGGGCAGCTGTTTTTGCAGTTCGACCATCCGGTTCATGGCGTCGCCCGAACTGGCGCCATCGCCCGCCTGCCCCTGAATCTCGAACGAGGACAGGCCGTTGAAGCGCGACACCGTGCTTGGCCCCATGGTCCAGTGGGTGGTGGCGAAGGCGGAGAAGGGCACCATTTCGCCGGTGCTGCTCGATCGGACCATCCAGTTGTCGAGATCGGTCGGCAGCGCGCGATAGGGCGCATCGGCCTGCATATAGACGCGCTTGATGCGGCCGCGATCGACGAAGTCGTTGACATAGGTGCTGCCCCAGGCGGAACTGAGAACGTCATCCACGTCCGCCTGCGTCAGGCCCAGCACGGCCAGCTTTTCGGAATCGATGTCGACCTTGAGCTGGGGCGTATCCTCCAGCGTGGCGGCGCGCACGCCGGCCAGCATCGGATCCTTGGCGGCGGCGGCCAGCAACTGGTTGCGCAGTTCTAGGAAGCGATCGCGGGGCAGGCCGCCGCTGTTCAGCAGTTCGAAGGTGAAGCCGTTGGACTGGCCCAGACCACGAATGGCGGGCGGCGTCATGGCCAGCACCTTGGCGTCGCGCAGCGCGGCGAGCTGTTTGGTTGCGCGCCCGGCGATCGCGCCGGCGGCGTTGGCCGCGCCCTTGCGATCATCCCATGGCGCCAGGTTGATGAAGCCCTGCCCCACATTTTCGCCCTGCCCCTGAAAACTGAAGCCAGTCATGATGAAGGCGAAGGCGACATTGTCCTTTTCATCGCTCAGGAAATAATTCTGCATATGGTCGATCGCCGCATTGGTGCGGCTGGATTTGGCGCCGGCCGGCAATGTCACCTGCACCATCACCTGCCCCTGATCCTCAACCGGCAGGAAGCTGGAGGGCAGGCGCACGAACAGCAGCACCAGCGCGCCCAGCGTGACGACATAGAGAATCCAGAACAGGGTCCGCTTGCGCATCACCGTTTCGGTGCGGCGCATATAGCCGCCGGTCATGCGTTCGAACCAGCGGTTGAACTTGCCCGCCCAGCCCTTGTGCCGCTTTTCCTCGTCGGACGCCTTGAGCAAGGTGGCGCACAGCGCCGGCGACAGGATCAGCGCGACCACGACCGACAACAGCATGGACGATACGATGGTGATCGAAAACTGGCGATAGATGACGCCGGTCGACCCGCCGAAAAAGGCCATGGGCAGCAGCACCGCCGACAGCACCAGCGCGATGCCGATCAGGGCGCTGCCGATTTCCTCCATCGACTTGATCGTCGCGTCGCGCGGCGAAAGCCCTTCCTCCGCCATGATGCGCTCGACATTTTCGACCACGACGATCGCGTCATCCACCAGCAGGCCGATCGACAGCACCATGCCGAACAGGGTCAGCGTGTTGATGGAATAGCCGAACAGGGCAAGAATGCCGAACGTCCCCAGCAGCACAACCGGCACGGCGATCGCGGGGACCAGAGTCGCGCGCCAGCTCTGGAGGAAGACGTACATCACGATCACCACCAGGATCACCGCCTCGACCAGCGTCTGGATGACTTCCTCGACCGACAATTTGATGAAGGGCGTGGTGTCGCGGGGATAGACGACCTTGTAGCCGTGCGGCAGGCTGCCCGACAGTTCGGCGACACGGGCCTTGACCAGTTCAGCGGTCTTGAGCGCGTCGGCGCCGGGCGCCAGCTGCAACGCCATGCCGGATGCGGGATGGCCGTTCAGCCGGGCGGAGGTGGTGTAGCTTTCATTGCCCAGTTCGACCCGCGCCACATCGGACAGGTGGACGATCGACCCGTCGCTCTGCGTCTTGACGATGATGGCGCGGAACTGTTCGGGCGTCTGGAGCCGCGCGCGCGACGTGACGGTGGCGTTGATCTGCTGGTTGGCGGGGGCCGGGTCCGCGCCGATCTGGCCAGCCGACACTTCGATATTCTGCGCCCGGATCGCAGTTTCCACGTCGGACGGCATCAGCTTGACGGCGGCGAGCTTATAGGGGTCCAGCCAGATGCGCATCGCATATTGCGATCCGAAAATCTGGGTCGCGCCGATCCCTTCGATGCGCGCGATCGAATCCTGGAAATTATTGACCAGATAGTCGGCGATGTCCGCCTGGGTCGCGGTGTCCGTTTCGTCATACAGGCCGACCAGCATCAGGAAGTCGGTCTGCTGCTTGGTGACGGTCAGGCCCTGTTGCTGCACCGCATTGGGCAGGCGGCTCAGCGCCTGCTGCACGCGGTTCTGCACCTGCACCTGCGCCGTATCGGGATCGGTGCCCTTCTGGAAGGTCACGCTGATCCGCGCCTGCCCGGTGGCGGACGAGGAGGAGGAGAAATACATCAGCCCGTCAATGCCGGTCAGCTGCTGTTCGATGACCTGCGTGACGCTGGTTTCCACGGTTTCGGCCGACGCGCCGGGATAGGTCGCGTTGATGCCGACGCCCGGCGGCGCGATGTCGGGATATTGGGCGATCGGCAGCGACAGCATCGCCCCCAGCCCCGCCAGCATGATGCCGATGGCGATGACCCAGGCGAAGATCGGCCGGTCGATGAAAAAGCGGCTCAGCAAGGCGCGGCTCCTACTTCGACGCTGCGACGGCGACGGGCTTGACCTGATCGTCGGGCTTCACCTTGTCAGTGCCCTCCACGATCAGCCGGTCGCCGGCCTTCAGGCCTGCGGTGATCAGCCATTTGTCGCCGATCGCCTGTCCGGCGGTGACGATGCGGCGTTCGACCTTGTTCGCCTTCGTCACGACCAGCGCGGTCGCATTGCCCTTGGGATCGCGGTTAATCCCCTGTTGCGGGGCCAGGATGGCGCCGGGCACCACCGATTGCGGCGCGACGACGCGCACGAACATGCCCGGCATCAACAGGCCGTCGGGATTGGGGAAGCGCGCGCGCAGCGTCACCGTACCGCTGTTTACGTCGACGATCGGTTCGGCGAACTCGATCTGCCCGCTCTGCGGATATTCGGTGCCGTCGTCCAGCTTCAGCCGGATGGTGGCGCTGGCGGGCAAAGTCTTGCCGCTGGCCAGCGACCGGCGCAATTGCAACAGTTGCGCGCTGGACTGAGTGACGTCGACATAGATGGGATCAAGCTGCTGGATCGTGGTCAGCGGGTCGGCCTGGCTGGCCGTCACCAGCGCGCCGGGGGTGAAGAGGGTGCGGCCGATGCGGCCGCTGATCGGCGCACGGACCAGTGTGAATTGCAGATTGACGTTGGTGGTTTGCAGGCTGGCGCGCGCCTGCTGCACCGATGCCTGCGCCTGACGCGCGGTGGCGATCACATCGTCGCGGTCCTGCGCGCTGACTGCCTCCGTATCGCCAAGGCTGCGATAGCGCTGCGCCTTGGCCTGCGCGGCGGCGGCGGTCGCCTGCGCGCTGGCCAGCGTCGCTTCCGCCTCGTCGCGCGATGCGCGATAGAGGCGCGCGTCAATCTGATAGAGCGGCTGCCCCGCCGTCACCATCGCCCCTTCGGTGAACAGCCGCTTCTGGATCAGCCCCGCCACCTGCGGCCGCACTTCCGACATCATGGTCGATACGGTGCGGCCCGGCAGTTCGGACGAAACGGTCGTATTCTGCGCCGTCAGCGTGACGACGCCCACTTCCACGGGGCCTTTTTGCGGCGGCTTTTGCTGTCCGCAGGCGGCGACCAAAATGCAGAGCGCCAGCGGCGCGACCCGAAGGCTCTGACGGGAAGAGGGCGAAAACATGGTCCGGCGCATATCCTTGGTGAACCAGACGGAGCCTCGCCACATGTCCCGCAACAGGGCTTGGGGGGGAGGGGCCGTGCGACGGGGACGCTTGGCGATGGCTCCGGCTGGCGTCGGCGGGGGCTGCCGACCCTGCCCTCTTCCCGGCTTTGCCCGTCACAGGAAAGAGCAACTTGTCGTCAATCTGTCGCGGGGGGCTTTCCACGGGTATCGCTTTGTATCAGCCTGTATCAGCCCCGGTTCGGGACAGACTTTCCATTGTTGCGACGCTAGGACTTAGTCATGCCCGACCTTGCCCCCCCCCATGGCGCGACGATCCTGGTGGTCGATGATGACGCGGACATACGCGACCTCATCGTCGGCCAGTTGCAGCAGGAAAATTACCGGCTGCTGGGCGCGGCCAACCTGGCGGAGCTGCGCCGCTATCTGAAGGAGGAGCCGATCGACCTGATCGTGCTGGACCTCAACCTGCCCGATGGCGACGGCCTGTCGCTGTGCCGGGAATTGCGCGCCGACGGATCGGACGTGCAGATCATCATGGTGACGGCGCGGGGCAGCGCGATCGACCGGGTGCTGGGGCTGGAGCTGGGAGCCGACGATTATCTGACCAAGCCGTTCGAACCGCGCGAATTGCTGGTGCGCATCCGCAACTTGCTGCGGCGTGGCCGTCATGACCCCGCCCCGCGCACGGCCACGATGCGCTACGCCCAGTTCGGGCCGTGGCGGCTGGACCTCCAGCAACGCCGGCTGATCGCGCCCGACGATCGGCTGGTGATGCTGTCTTCGGCCGAATTTCGCCTGCTCAACCGCTTTCTGGAAGAACCCAATGTCGTGCTGGCGCGCGAAACATTATTGCCCGAACGACGCGCCACCGCCGCCTTCGACCGTTCGATCGACCTTCAGGTCAGCCGCCTGCGGCAGAAGCTGGCGGCGATCCCCGGCGGCGACGAACTGATCCTGACCGTCCGGGGCGAAGGCTATGTGCTGGCCAGCGGGGTCGCTTATTCATGACGCTGTTGCACAGGGCGCGGCGCATGCGCGCCTTTTTCGGGACGATGGCGGGCCAGATTTTCCTGATCCTGACGGTCGGCATGTCGGTCGCCGCGATCATCGCCTTGCTGGTCGCCGAACAGGCGCGCCATCATGATTTCGAACGGGTCCGGCGCCAGCGCGTGGTGGCCAGCGCGCTCGACATCGCCACCCGGCTGCGGCGCGACCCGGAAAAGGTCGAGGCGATGATGGCCGCGCACAACATCATCGGCGCCTATCCCGCGCCAGAAGGCGTGGCGCTGAGCGATGCCGACGCCGATCTGGAAGCCGCGCTGACGGACCGCATCGGCCCACAATCGCAGCCGGAGGCGGGGCAAGTGCCCGTCGGCCTCTGCTTCCCCGGCCATGAAGGACAGAAGGACCGCGCCGCCGGCCTGATCGGCGCGCCGCGCCCGGATTGCTGGATCGTGCGCTTCACCGACATTGGCGGCCAGCGCCGCGCCATGGCGCTCACCTTCCCACGCATCGCCAAGCCGCCCAGCACCATTTTCAACCCGCTCTATCTGCTGGTCATCATCGCCGCGTCGGCGGGCCTGGCCATCCTGGTCGCGCGCTTCGTAGCCAAGCCGCTGCGCCGGCTGGAGCGCGCGGCCGAAGCCTTCTCCCTGTCGCTCGACCCGGAGGATGTGCCCGAAACCGGGCCGGAGGAGGTGCGCGCCGCCTTGTCCACCTTCAACCTGATGCAGCGCCGCGCCCGCGCCGGCTTTGCCGAACGCACGCAATTGCTCGCCGCGATCAGCCATGACCTGCAAACCCCCCTCACCCGGCTGCGGCTGCGGCTGGAACTGGTGGAGAATGCCGACCTGCGCGAACGGCTGCTGGCCGATCATCAGGCGATGCAGACGCTGGTGCGCGAAGGGCTGGACCTCGCCAGCAGCACCGAAGCGCGCGAAGAATGGTCGCAGATCGACATCGACTCGCTGCTCGCCAGCATGGCGGAGGATGCGCAGGATCTGGGCCAGCCGGTCCGCTTCGCGTCGGGATGCGGCGGCACCGTTCGGGTCAAGCCCAATGCGCTGACCCGCTGCATCGGCAATCTGGTCGACAATGCGGTCAAATATGGCGGCAGCGCGGACGTATCCTGCGCGCGTGCGAACGGCCGGCTGCTGATCCATGTGCGCGACACTGGTCCCGGCATTCCCGCCGACCAGATCGACCAGATGTTCGAACCCTTCACCCGCGGCCCCAGCGGTCAGCCGGGCGGCCGCAACGGCACCGGCATCGGCCTCACCATCGCCCGGTCGCTGGCGATGAGTTTCGAGGCGTCGGTGCGATTGCGCAACGCGGAGGAAGGCGGCCTCGTCGCCACCATCGACATCAAGGGGTGAGGACGCTCCCATAGCGGCGCACGCCGCCTGCCGGCCAAACCCCGTCTGAAGTAATCGGCGGCGGACGTCGCCAACGCCATCTTTCCGTATGAAATAAATGGCGAAAAACCGAAATATATTTGCAATTTTCGCAAGACAGATAGCGTTTGGCTACTTGATTGCCATCGTATGGCTGTGCAACAAGCCGGGCCAACAAATATGGATGGACACCCCTGCTGCAATGCGCGGGTTAACCATGAAACAATAAGTAATCGAACGGAATAGCGTAAGCGTGAAGACAGTCATTCTTGCTGGCGGCCTTGGCACGCGCCTTGGCGAAGAAACATCCGTCCGTCCCAAGCCTATGGTAGAAATCGGCGGGATGCCCATTTTGTGGCATATCATGAAGATATATGCCAGCCATGGGGTGAAGGATTTTGTGATCTGCCTTGGTTACAAAGGCTATATGATCAAGGAGTTTTTCGCCAACTACTTCCTGCATACCGCCGACGTGACGATCGACCTTGCCAAGAACAGCATGGAAATCCACGAAAACTGGAGCGAGCCGTGGCGCATCACTCTGGTGGAAACCGGCACGGAAGCGATGACGGGCGGACGACTGAAGGCGGTGCGCCGCTATCTGGAGCCGGACCAGCCCTTCTACTTCACCTATGGTGACGGCGTTGCCGACATCGATATTTCCGCCCAGCTGGCCTTTCACAAGAAACATGGACGGAAAGCGACCATCACCGCCGTTTCTCCTCCGGGGCGCTTTGGCGCGCTGGAGTTTGAAGGGGATCTGGTGCGCAGCTTCAAGGAAAAGCCGGCTGGCGACGGCGGCCTGATCAACGGCGGTTTCTTCGTGCTCGATCCGTCGGTGATCGACCTGATCGACGCGCCGGACACCATCTGGGAACAGGAGCCGCTGGAACGCCTGGCCACGGCGGGCGACCTGGCCGCCTATCGCCATGAGGGCTTCTGGCAGCCGATGGACACGCTGCGCGACAAGCAGCATCTGGAAAAGCTGTGGAGCGCGGGCGCGCCGTGGAAATCATGGTAAGAAATGATTTCTGGCAGGGCCGCCGCGTCTTCCTGACGGGCCATACCGGGTTCAAGGGCAGCTGGCTGGCGATGTGGCTGACGCGCATGGGCGCGGACGTCACGGGCTTTTCCCTGCCCGCAGAGGACGTAAGCCTGTTCCGGCAGGCCGGCGTCGCCGATCTCGTCACCCACAAGGAA
Source organism: Sphingobium rhizovicinum (assembly GCF_042647625.1). Classification (NCBI taxonomy): domain Bacteria; kingdom Pseudomonadati; phylum Pseudomonadota; class Alphaproteobacteria; order Sphingomonadales; family Sphingobiaceae; genus Sphingobium; species Sphingobium rhizovicinum. The sequence goes on from NZ_JBHRVU010000004.1 coordinate 3,505,177, forward strand.
GGCGATATTCGCGACATGGCGGCCGTGGAAGCCGCCGTTGCGGAAGCGAAGCCGGACATCCTGTTCCACCTGGCCGCCCAGCCGCTGGTGCGCCTGTCCTACGCCTGTCCGACCGAAACCTTCGCGACCAATGTGCAGGGCACGGCCCATGTGCTGGACGCCTGCCGCCGCGCCGCCGACCTGAAGGCGATCGTCTGCGTCACCAGCGACAAATGCTATGAAAATCGCGAATGGGTGTGGCCCTATCGCGAAAGCGACCCGATGGGCGGGCATGATCCCTATAGCGCCAGCAAGGGCGCGGCGGAGATTGTGATCGCTTCCTACCGGCGCAGCTTCTTCAGCGACGGCGGTCCGTTGCTGGCGTCGGTGCGCGCGGGCAATGTCATTGGCGGCGGCGACTGGGCGGCGGACCGGCTGATCCCGGACATCGTGCGCGCGCTGATCGCCGGGGAATCGCCCTTCATCCGGTCGCCCGCATCCGTGCGCCCCTGGCAGCATGTGCTGGAGGCGCTGGGCGGCTATCTGCTGATCGCGCAGCAACTGGCGGACGGCAATGCGGCGATGGCGACGGGATGGAATTTCGGCCCGGCCGACGACGACACCCGTCCGGTGGACTGGATCGCGGACCGCATGTGCGCCGGCTGGGGCGGCCCCGCCTGGCATACCGAGCCGCAGGCGCAGCCGCATGAAGCCAAGATATTGAAGCTGGATTGTTCCAAGGCGCGGAACGAACTGGGCTGGCGGCCGGCACTTCGTCTACGCGAAGCGCTGGATTATATCGTCGCCTGGCATCAGCATGTCGCAAATGGCGGCGACGCTGCGCAAGTATCCTTTGCACAGCTGGACGCCTATCGTAAGCAACTTGATAACGCCCTATCGGGGGAGAATGGGTAAATGACTGTTGAACAGGCCGTGGCCAATCCGGCTATGCTGGCCGATGACTGTGATGAGGCGCAGCTGCGCGCGCTCATCCTCGACCTCACGGGCGAATATGCGCGGCGCTTCCATGCGCCCAAGACCTTCATCCCCGGTGAAAGTCCCGTTCCGGTGTCGGGCAAGGTCTATGACGAGACCGACATGCGCAACCTGGTCGATTCCTCGCTGGATTTCTGGCTGACGACGGGGCGCTTCAATACGGAATTCGAGGAAAAGCTGGCCAAGCGGCTGGGCGTCGCCCATGCGCTGACGACCAACAGCGGATCGTCGGCCAACCTGCTGGCGCTTTCCACGCTGACGTCGCATTATTTCCGCGGCGATGCGCTGAAAGCGGGCGATGAGGTCATCACGGTTGCCACCGGATTCCCCACGACGGTCAATCCCTCACTGCAATATGGGCTGACGCCGGTCTTTGTCGACGTCGACATTCCGACCTATAATGTGAAGCCCGACATGATCGAGGCGGCGGTCAGCGACAAGACCCGCGCGATCATGATCGCGCACACGCTGGGCAACCCGTTCGACCTGGCCGAAGTGATGCGCGTTGCAGAGAAATATAATCTCTGGGTCGTGGAAGATTGCTGCGACGCGCTGGGCGCGACCTATGACGGCAAGGGCGTGGGCACGTTCGGCCATATCGGCACGTTGAGCTTCTACCCCGCCCACCACATCACCATGGGCGAAGGCGGCGCCGTCTTCACCGACAAGCCGCGCCTGAAGCGCGTCATCGAATCGATGCGCGACTGGGGCCGGGACTGCTGGTGCGCGCCGGGCATGGACGATACCTGCGGCAAGCGTTTCGGACGCAAGCTGGGGTCTCTGCCGATGGGGTATGACCATAAATATACCTATGGTCATGCCGGCTATAATCTGAAGATCACCGACATGCAGGCCGCCGTCGGCCTGGCGCAGCTGGGCCATCTGGAAGGCTTCATCGGCGCGCGCGCGCGCAACTTTGCGGGGCTGACCGAACGGCTGCGGCAATATGAGGACATGCTGATCCTGCCGGAGGCGACGCCCAACAGCGAGCCGTCCTGGTTCGGCTTCCCGATCACCATCCGGCCCGAAGCCAATATCAACCGCGAGGAGCTGGTCCGCTACCTCAACGACAAGAAGATCGGGACGCGGCTGTTGTTTGGCGGCAATCTGCTCCGCCAGCCCTATATGAAGGGTCGCAATTACCGGGTCGTGGGCGACCTGACCAATGCGGATCTGGTGACGACCAACACCTTCTGGATCGGTCTCTATCCGGGCCTTACCCCGGATCACCTCGACTATATGGCCGAAATGCTCGGCGCGTTCCTGCACAAGCGCGCCTGAGACGCGCGCGCGAAGAATTTTCGGGAGAATCGAAGTGAACAAGCATGAAAAGCGGATGCTGGCCATCCTGGAAGAGGCAAAGGCCAATTACGGCGTCCTGGCGGTCAAGGCCGAGTTCGAAGCGGAAGGCACGCGCGTCGACGAACTGCTGCGCCTGCTGGAAATCGCCCGCCGCGCCGGCGTGAAGGTCGCCATCAAGATCGGCGGCTGCGAAGCCATTCGCGACCTGATCGAATGCCGCCTCTATGGCGTCGACTATATCATCGCGCCGATGGTCGAGACGCCCTATGCGCTCAAGAAGTTCGTCGATGCGAAGAACAAGGTCTATCCGGCCGACGAACAGGCCGATGTCAGCTTCCTGTTCAACGTCGAAACCCGCCAGACCTTCGACCAGCTCGCCGAAATGGGCGAAGTGGCGCAGCAGGGCGGCGTCGGCATGGTCTTTGGCCGCGTCGATTTCGCCGGATCTATGGGCCATACGCGTGATTTCGTGAACAGCGACGACATGGCCGGCTATGTCAACGCCGTGGCCGATGTCTGCCGCGACCGGAACCTGGAGCTGGTCGTCGGCGGCGGCGTCAGCCCCGCGTCGGTGCCGCTGCTGAGCGGCGCGCGCAAGCGTCGCCTGGACCGTTTCGAAACCCGCAAGGTGATCTTCGACGGCGCGGTTCTGGAAAATGGCACGGCCGAAGCCGGCATGGAGCTGGCGATCGAGTTCGAACTGCTCTGGCTGAAGAACAAGCGCGACTATTATCGCGGCATTTCGGCCGAAGACGAAGCGCGCATCGCCATGATGGAAGCGCGCCAGACGACCGCGGCCAAGAAGGCAGCCTGACCTGACATGACGAAAATGCGCGTAGCGGACCTGATCGCCCGCCTGCTGGTTGAGCATGGCATCACCGATTGCTTCATGCTGACCGGCGGCGGGGCCATGCACCTGAACGATGCGTTCGGGCGCGAGAAGGGGTTGAAGAAGGTCTTCACCCATCATGAACAGGCCGCTGCGATCGCCGCCGAAAGCTATTGCCGCCTGTCCGGGCGGCCGGCGGCGGTGAACGTCACCACGGGGCCGGGCGGCGTCAATGCGCTGAACGGCGTCTATGGCGCCTATGTCGATTCCATCGGCATGGTCGTGGTGTCGGGGCAGGTGAAGCGCGAAACCTGCGCCCCCAATTACCCCCTGCCCCTGCGCCAGCTGGGCGATCAGGAAGTCGACATCGTGTCGATGGTGCGCGGCATCACCAAATATGCCGTCGTGCTGAACGATCCGCTGGATGCGCGCAAGGTGGTGGAAAAGGCGCTCCACCTGTGCCGCCGCGGCCGCCCCGGCCCGGTGTGGATCGACGTGCCGATCGACGTGCAGGCCGCGCCGGTCGATTTCGACGCGCTGGAGCCGTTCGATCCCGCCAGCCTGGACGAGGATGCGAATGAAGCGGCGAACAATCAGGCCGAACTGAACCTGCTGGAAGGCGATGCGCTGACCGCCGAGGTCGAGGCGCTGCTGGCCGAACTGTGCGCCGCGCAGCGCCCGGTGGTGCTGGCCGGCGCTGGCGTCCGCATTTCCGGGCAGCATGACCAGTTCCTGTCCTTTGTCGAACGGCTGGGAATCCCCGTCGTCACCGGCTGGAACGCGCATGACGCCATCCCCAACAGCCATCCGCTCTATATCGGGCGCCCCGGCACGGTCGGCGATCGCGGCGGCAATTTCGCGGTGCAGACGGCGGACTATGTGCTGGTGCTGGGATCGCGCCTGAACATCCGCCAGATCAGCTATAACTGGCAGAGCTTTGCCCGCAATGCGAAGGTCGCCATGGTCGAGATCGACCGGGCCGAACTGGACAAGCCGACGCTGAGCCTGCACCGCCCGGTGCACGCCGACCTGCGCGCCTTCTTTGCCGCCGCCGCCGCGCTGCCGCTGCCCGACGCCGATCAGGCCGACGCGCGCGCCGCTTTCCTGGCGCGCAGCCGCGAGCGCGCGGCCCGCTATCCGGTGGTGCTGCCGGAATATTGGGAAACCCAGGGCGTCATCAACCCTTATGTGTTCGGCGAATTGCTGTTCAACGAACTGGAGGAGGACGACATCATCGTGTCGGGCGACGGCACGGCCTGCGTCACCATGTTCCAGGCGGCGAACCTGAAACCGGGCCAGCGGCTCTATACCAATTCGGGCTGCGCCTCGATGGGGTACGACCTGCCCGCCGCGATCGGCGCCTTCCATGCCGCCGGCGGCCGCCGCATCATCTGTCTGGCCGGCGACGGCAGCATCATGATGAACCTTCAGGAATTGCAGACCATCGTCGGGCAGGCGCTGCCGGTGAAGATCTTCGTCCTCAACAATGACGGTTATCATTCGATTCGCCAGTCGCAGCAGAACCACTTCCCCGACAATATCGTCGGTTGCGGCCCGGACAGCGGCCTGAGCTTCCCCGATTTCGCGAAGCTGGCAAGCGGCTTTGGTCTGGCGTCGCGCAATGTCGCGACCCATGGCGACCTGTCCGCGGCGATCCGCGCGACGCTGGACGCCGAAGGGCCGCAACTGTGCGAGGTGATGATCGACAAAAGGCAGGAATTCGCGCCCAAACTGTCTTCACGCCGGCTGGAGGACGGGACCATGGTGTCTCCCACGCTGGAAGACCTGTCGCCCTTCCTGCCGCGTGACGAACTGGCCGAGGCGATGGAGCCGTGCGGGATCGCGTCTTGATCCGTTACGTCATCTTCGATCTGGACGGCACGCTGGTCGACAGTTGCGGCGTATGCGTGTCGATCCTGTCGACGATGATCGCGGAACGGGGCGTCGCGCATGCAATCGACCCGGTCGGCGCGCGCCAGCATATGAGCCGGGGCGGACGCGACATGGTGTCGGCCCTGCTCGGCCCGGCCGGCGTCGATCCAGACGCGGACCTGACCGATTTTCGCGCCCGCTATTCGGCGCTGCCGACGCCTGCGGACAGCCTGTATCCCGGCGTGGCGGAGTGTCTGGCGCAACTGCACGGCATGGGGCTGGAACTGGCGATCTGTTCCAACAAGCCGCAGGGCCTGTGCGAAAAGGTGCTGGAGGATACGGGGCTGGCCCCCTATTTCCGCGTCGTGGTGGGCGGGCAACCCGGCCTGCTGCCAAAGCCCGCGCCCGACCTGCTGACCGCCGTGTCGGACCGGCTGGGCTGTGCGCCCGAACAGTGCGTCTATGTCGGCGACAGCGATCTGGACCATGACGTCGCGCGTGCGGCCGGCATGGCTTTCTGTTTCATGACCTATGGCTATGCCGAACCTTTCTGGGCGCCGGAAGCGGGAGAGAGCTTTGACTGCTTCCCTTCGCTGACGACCGCCATCGCCGCGCGGACGATGCAGGACCATGCTTGAACCCGCGATCGCCCGGCTGATCGCGCAGGGCAGACAGCATATCGCCATCGCCGGCGCGGGCGGATGGATCGGCCTAGCGACGCTGGACCTGCTGGAACAGGCGTTGGGCGACGATCTGACGCAGCGCGTTTCCTGCTATGGCAGCGCCGCGCGGACATTGACGCTGCGCAGCGGCCGGCAAGTTCCACAATTGCCGCTGACCGATCTGCCGTTGCTGAAGGCCGATGCCGTCTGGCTGCTCCATTTCGCCTTCCAGACCAAGGACCGGGCGGAAGCGATGAGCGAAGCGGACTATCGCGCGGTCAACGACGCGATCAGCGCCACCGTGCTGGACGCGGCGCGCACGCTGCCGGTCGAGGCGCTGTTCGTCGCCTCATCGGGGGCCGCAACCAAGGCGTCAGACCCGCTCGCCAGCCCGGCGATGCGCCTGTATGGCCAGATGAAGCTGGACGATGAGGCGCGCTTCGCCGCCTGGGCGCAGGAGAGCGGCCGACGCGCCGTGATCGGCCGGATCTTCAACATCACCGGCCCCTACATCAACAAGCATAATGCCTATGCCATCGCCAATTTCATCCTGGACGTGCTGAACGACCGGACGATCGAGGTGCGCGCGCCGCGCCAGGTGTTCCGCGCCTATGTCGCCATTCGGGAACTGATGTCGCTGGTCTTCGCGCTGATGGCGCAGACGGGCGGGGAGACCGGTGGCGGCGTCACGCGGTTCGACACCGGCGGGCAGGAACTGGAACTGGAAGCCGTGGCGCAGGCCGTGGCGCAGACGCTGGGCGCAGGATCGGTCAGCCGGGCCGGCGTGACCGATCCGGTGGCGGACCGCTATGTCGGCGACGCCGCGACCTATGCGCAGTTGCTGGCGCGGGAAGGCATAGAGGCGGTTCCGCTGGACCGGCAAATCGCCGAGACGGCCGACTATATGCGCGAATCCACCGGCTGACGCGCACAGAAACTGGCCTCCACCCGAGGCCCATGATAGGGGCGCGCCCAAGCGGCGCACTGAGATTTATAAGGAAACGGAAGTTGATGATGGGTACGACTGTTCGCTCTGCCGCCTTGCTGACCGGACTGCGCCATTTGACCGCGTCCGCGTCGATCGCGGCCCTGTTGTCAGCCACTCCGCTCGCCGCGCAGGCCATTGACCCGAGCGCCATTCCGCGCGGATCGCCGGTCGATCCCTATGGCACGGGCCAGAGCACCGCGTCGGACGGCCAATATGGCCGCACCGGCCAGAGCAGCAGCGCGACCACGCAAAGCACGGCGACCACCACCAGCGACGCCTACCAGCCGGTATCGGTGGGCGGTTCGTCCACCAGCGATACGAACGGCACCAATCTGACCATGCCGGGCTATGGCCAGCGCGTCGGCCAGAACGGCCTGCTGGATGTCGACAATCTTCAGGTCAAGCGCCCGGCCACGCCCGGCGAGTTCGAAACCTGGGTGAAGGACGTCACCGGGCGCAAGCTCAAGCGCTATGGGTCGGACCTGCTGATCGCCAGCGCGCGGGACTTTGCCGTGCCGGCGACGGCGACCATTCCGCCCGACTATGCGCTGAATGTCGGCGATACGGTGTCGATCGCGCTGACCGGATCGATCGAGGGCAGCGTTGACGCCGAAATCGACCGGGACGGCCGCATCTTCCTGCCCAATGTCGGGTCCATCAGCCTGATCGGCGTGCGCTATCGCGACCTCAAGGATCGTCTTGCGGTCGCCATCGGCCGCCAATATCGCGGCTATGACGTGTCGGTCAGCGTGAAGCGGCTGCGCGGCGTCCGCGTCTATGTGACCGGCTTTGCGAATAATCCGGGCGCCTATTCGATCAACAGCCTGTCGACGCTGGTCAATGCCGTGCTGGCCGCAGGCGGCCCTTCGGCCGGCGGCAGCTTCCGGTCGGTCAAGCTGTATCGCAATGGCGCGGAAGTCGCGGACTTCGATCTCTACCAGCTGCTGCGCAAGGGCGACCGTTCGCTCGATCCGCTGCTGCAGAATGAAGATGTGCTGTTCATCCCCCCGGTGGGCAAGCAGGTCGCGGTGATCGGCAGCGTCAATGAAGAGGCGATCTACGAAACCCGCGAAGGCGAAAATCTGGCCGATGTGCTGGCGCTGGCCGGCGGGCCGACCAATGTGGCCGACGCGTCGCGCCTGATCCTCTATCGTCTGGACGATCAGGACAGCGTGGGCAGCCGCCAGATCGACCGTGCGCTGGCCAATGCCGAAAAGGCGGAAGGCGGCGACATCGTCCAGATCCTGCCGCAGGGCACGCTGGCCCGGTCGCTGGACAAGCAGCAGGCGATCGTGCGGATCGAGGGCGAGGTGAACAAGCCGGGCAACTATTATGTGCCGCCCAACACGCCGCTGTCGCAGGTGCTGGAAATGGCCGGCGGCCTGACGCCGCGCGCGTCCGTCTATGGCACCCGCTTCTTCCGGGAATCGGTGCGGTCGCAGCAGCGCCGCAGCTTCCTGGAGGCCGTGGAGCAGATGGAAGTGTCGCTGGCGGCCGCGCCGCTGACCGGCACCCGGCTGGGGGGCGATAGCGGCGACCGGCAGACGCAGATCGCATCGGCCCGCACCTTCCTCGACCGGCTGCGCCAGAAGGAGCCGGATGGCCGGCTGGTGCTGGACCTGCAACCGCAGTCGGCATCGCTGCCGGGCAGCTTGCTGGTGGAAAATAACGACCGCATCGTCATCCCGCCGCTGGTGAAGACGGTGGGCGTGTTCGGCGCGGTCTATCGCCCCGCCTCCTTCCTGCTGGACGGCGGCAAGCCGCTGCGCGTGAAGGATTATGTCGAACAGGCCGGCGGCCCGATCCGGGGCGCGGACAAGGGCAATATCTTCGTCGTGCGCGCCAACGGATCGGTCCTGACCCGCAGCCGCGGCGGCATGAACGCGCAGGTATTGCCGGGCGACACGGTGTTCGTGCCGATCAAGACCCAGTCCTCTTCGGCCTGGGCCAAGGTGCGCGACATCGCCCAGATCGTGGCGCAGTTCGGCCTGACCGCCGCCGCCATCGCAGCGATCAACTGATGACCCCGCGTCGGAGCATCGTCGGCATGATCGCTCATGCCCCGCTGGTGCGCAACGCCGCGTTGCGTCGCACCGTTGTGGTCATCCTGATCGCGATTTTCGCGGTCCTGACCTTCTTCCCGGAAAAATATCGGGTGGCGTCCAGCCTGACGCCGACCGACCCCGCAAGCCTGGGCCTGAGCGGCACGTTGGGCCAGCTGGGTGCAGTGGGCAGCGTGTTCGGCAATCAGGCCGCCGTAGAAGTCAGCATGAAGGTGGCGCACAGCGATAATGTGCGCGAGGTCGTCATGCAGAAGCTGAAGCTGGACAAGCGGCTGGGCCTGACGCCGGTGGAAACGCATCGCTGGCTCGACCGGAAAGTCGATGTCGCGGTGTTGCGCGGCGGCATCATCGAGTTTGAGGTGAAGCTGAAGGACGCCAGTCTGGCGATGGATATCGTCCGCGCCTATGGCGAGGCGGTCCGGGCGCAGCTGGCCACCATTTCGCGCACGCAGACATCCTACAAGCGCGACATCCTGCTGCGGCTGGTGGACGAATCCAACGAACGGCTGGCCAAGGCGCAGGCAGCCTATGACTCCTTCCGCCTCAAGACCCGCTACAGCAGCCCGCAGGCGGCCATCTATGCCGCGGGCGATCGCATCCCCGAACTGGAGGCGCTGATCCGCGCCAAGGATGTCGAACTCAATGCCGCCCGCCAGTTCGCCACCGACGACAATTTCTCCGTTCGCCAGCGACTGGCCGAGATGGAGGCGCTCCAGCGGCAATTGACCGAGGCGCGGTCGGTTTCGCCGCAGCAGCAAAGCTCGGTGGGACAAGTCGTCCAGCAATCGACGCAGGCCGACAGGCTGCGCCGCGACCTGGACCTCGCCCAGGGGCTGTATGACAATTACAAGCGCTATTTGCAGGGCACGTCGGTCGAAAATCTGACCTCGACCGCCAATATCCGCATCCTGGAGCCGGCCTATATCGATTCCCAGCGGCAATATAACTGGCTGGCGCTGATCGGCGCGATCCTTGTCCTGCTGCTGGGCCTGACGATCGAAGTCTATCTGATCCGGCCGCCGCTGGACGGAGCGAAAGCCGCATGAGCGATCAGGGGGGGAGCAAGCGGCCCGACCTGTCGGTCGTCATCCCTTGCTATAATGAGGAAGACAATGCCGCAGCCATCCATGCTGCGGTGACCGAGCAGCTGGCGCCGATCGGGATCGATTTCGACATCATCTTCATCGACAATGATTCCACCGACCGGACGGTAGACATCATCCGGGACATTTGCGCACGCGACCCGCGCACCCGGCTGATCGTCAACAGCCGCAATTTCGGCCAGATGCGCAGCCCGACGCACGGCATCTATCAGGCGCGCGGCCGCGCCGTGGTGGGCATGTGCGCCGATTTTCAGGATCCGCCGGCCTTGCTGCCCCATTTTGTCGAACGCTGGCGCGCTGGCGTGGACATCATCCTGGGCGTACGGGAAGCGGAAAAGGCGACCGGGCCGGTGCTGGGCGTGTTCCGCCGCCTGTCCTACTGGCTCGCCCGCAATTTCGGCGACTATCCAATCATCCCCAACGCCACCGGCTTTGGCCTGTATGACGCCCGCGTGGTGGACGCCACGCGGATGCTGGCGGAACCGGAACCCTTTTTCCGCGGCATGCTGGTGGAAACCGGCTATCGGCTGGAAACCCTGTCCTATCCGCGACCACCGCGTGCGGCGGGCAAGTCAAAGAATAATTTCTTCGCCCTGCTCGACTTCGCCATGTCGGCGCTGGCGGGATCGTCCAAGCGCCTGCTGCGCCTGCCCCTCTATATCGGCGTCTTCGGCGCGATCATGACGCTGCTGATGCTGGTGGGCGGCACTGCCGCCTTCTTCCTGGGCAAGCCCATCGCGGGCTGGTTCATTGCGGCGGTGGTGCAGGCGGAACTGGCGATGCTGTTCGGTTTCCTGGGGCTGCTGGGCGACAATCTGCGGATCGTGTCGGAGCGGACCCGGCGCACGCCGCTGGTGCTGGAGCGCGAACGCATCAACTTCCCGGCGGACTATTGAGGCCGTCTATGACCCTGTCGCGGGAGCGCATCGCCGAAATCTGGCGCTATTATCAGGCGGGCCTCATCAACACGGCCTTCGGCTTTGGCGCCTTTTCCCTGCTCGTGTGGCTGGGCCTCAACCTGTTCGCCGCGCAACTGATCGCGCATCTGGCCGGGATGGCGTTCAACTATCTGACCTATAGCCGCCATGTGTTCCGGGGCGCTGCGCCGGCCCGGCTGCGCTTCATCCTGTCCTATGCCGGCAATTATGTCGTCGGGCTGGCGATGCTGTATCTCTGTTCGCGGGTCATTGCGTCGCCCTATCTGGCGGGCCTTGCGTCGACGGTGATCGTGTCCGTCATCAATTATTTCGCGCTCAAGCATCTGGTCTTTCGCGGCAGGTCCACATGACCCCGGCCAAGCGCGCGCATAGCTGGCATCTGTGGATCGAATATGGGTTCGTGCTCGCGATCCTGGCCGCGATCGGCCATATGGTGTGGTTCTTCATCGAATATGGCTATCTTCGCCAGCCCTTCTTCTACGAACCTTCCGGGACGTGGATGGACTGGTTCTCGCTCAGCCGATACGGCCATCAGCGCGGCGCCTATGATGTCGAACTGACGATCTATCCGCCGCTGTCGTTCGTGCTGATGAAGATCTTCAGCATCAAGCAATGCTATGCGAACAATTTTTCCGAGCAGGTGCGCTATTGCGACTGGCTGGGGATCGTTGGGCTGTGCGGATTCTATCTGCTCGCGGTCGTGATGACCTTCCTTCATTTCCGCAAGGTCGACCGTTTCACCTGGATTCCGCGCTCCATCGCCGTCGCCTTCGGCTTTCCGATGCTCTATGGCTTTGAACGCGGCAACTTCGTCTTCATCGCATTCAGCTTCTACATCATCGCCTATGGCCCGCTGGTCCATTCGGCCCGGCTGCGCTGGCTGGCGGCGGGCATGGTCGTCAACCTCAAAGTCTATATGATCGCCGCCGTGCTGGCGCCGCTGGCCAAGCGGCGCTGGATGCCGGTGGAAGGCGCGCTGCTCGCGACGCTGGGCATCTATCTGATCAGCTGGATGATCATCGGCGAAGGCAGCCCGACGCAGATCGTGCGCAACCTCGTAAACTATTCCTCGGGCTTTGGCGCCCAGCGCCTGCTCGACATGTGGTTTGCCTCCAGCCTCGTTCCCATCCGCACGCTGATGGAGAGCGAGTTTCCGCTCTATTCCGCCTTCAGCTCCGCGCAGGTGGAGGCCATATCCGTGATCGCTGCGGCGCTGACCTATATCACGCAGGGTCTGGCCGTGACCGCCGTCGCCGCGACCTTCCTGCGGCCCGAAGTCGTTCCCAATCATCGCGTCATCCTGTTCGGCGCGATCGTGGCGCTGTCGGCCAAGGAAGCCGGCGGCTACACCGAAGTGTTCCTGCTGATGTCGATCTTCATGGAAAGATGGCGCGGCTGGGCGCGGCCGACCGCGATCGTCCTGGCCTATATCGCCTGCATACCCGACGACCTGATCATTCCCGCAGGCTTCCCGCCGCTGCTGCGCGACAGTTTCCTGGGCGGACGGGAAGTGTCCGCCCAATTCGGGATCGGCGCGCTGTCGCTGATGCGGCCGGTGCTGATCTTCACCGCGTGCAATTGTCTGGCAGTGGTCACGCTGCGCGCGGTCTGGGCCGACATCCGCGAACAGGGCTGGCAGAGCCGCTGGCGCTTCCGGCGCGACTGGCCGCTGCTGCCCGGCATCCGGCGCCCCCGCGCGCCTCTGCCCGGAGCGAGCGCCGCGCAGTCTGACGGCGGCTGATGCCCCGCCTGCGCCGCGCCCATATCTGGATTCTGGGGCTGATCCTGGTCGCGGCGCTGGGGGTGCGCCTGGCGTCCATCCGTTTCGGCCTGCCCGGCCTCAACGATCCCGACGAGCTGATGTTCGAACTGGGCGCGGTGCGGATGCTGCGTGGCCCCACCCTCAATCCGGGCTGGTTCGGCCATCCGGCGACGACCACCATGTATGTGCTGGCGCTGATCGACATGGCCGTGTTCGCGACCGGATGGCTGGCGGGATGGTTTCCCACGATCAAGGCGTTCGGCGCGGCCATCTATGCCGATCCCAGTTGGGTGATCCTGCCCGGCCGGCTGGCGATGGCGGGCTTTGCCATCGGCACGCTGGTCCTGACCTGCCGGCTGGGCACGCGGCTGTTTTCGCCCCGCGCCGGGCTGATCGCCGCGGCCCTGCTCGCGGCCAGCCCGGTCCATATCACCTATTCGCAGATCATCCGGTCGGACATGATGGCCTGCTTCTTCCTGTTGCTGGTGCTGCTGGCGACGCTGGACATGATGGAGCGGAACAGGCGCGGCGACCTGTTGCGCGCCGCATTATGGACCGCGCTGGCGGTCACAACCAAATGGCCCTTCGCCCTGGCGGGACTGGCTGTTGCCGCCGGCATCGGCAAATTGCTGCTGGACCGGCGGATCGACGCACGACAGGCGATGGCGCGGCTTGCGCTGTTCGGGGCGGCGACGATGGCCTTCATCCTGCTGCTATCGCCCTATCTGCTGCTCGATTACCCGACCGTGCTGCGCAATTTGAGCGGTGAAGGACAGGCCCGTCATCTGGGATCGACGGGCGGCGACTTCCTCTACAATGCGCGCTGGTATCTGACCGGGCCGTTGATGGGCGGGCTGAGCATGGCGGGACTGGCGCTGCTGCTGCCGGGCGCGCTGCTGGCCTGGCGGAAGCAAAACGCCCGGTTTTTGCTGGGGCCGCTGATCGCCGGATTTGTCCTGCTCTTTTGCAGCCAGACGATCCTCTGGGAACGCTGGGCGCTGCCGCTGCTGCCGCTCTGCGCCATCCCCATTGCGGCGGCGGTCTGCGCGCTGGCCGACCGGGCGGGGCCGCGCCTGTCCCTGCCCGTGACGGCGATCGCCATGGCGGCGATGATCGCGCCGATGCTGATTGAGGCGCGCGCCGACGCGCGGGAGCGGATGAACGACACCCGGCAGGTCGCCGCCGCCTGGGCGCGGGCGCATATCCCGCCGGGCAGCACCGTCCTGATCGAACATTTCGCCTTCGACCTGATCCAGCAGCCCTGGCAGTTCCTGTTCCCCATCGGCGACGCCGGATGCGTGGACGCAAAGCAATTGCTGCGCGGCCGCACCGGCTATGGATCGATCGATCAGGCGCGCGGCAGCCGGTCCAATCTGGATTATGGCACCATGGCGCCGGGCAGGCGGGCGCAATGCCGGCCCGATTTCGCCATCCTGACCCAATATGACCGTTACCGCCAGGAACAGGCGGCCTTCCCGGCCGAATATGCCGCCTATCGCGATCTGATCGGCCGGGGCCGGATCGTGGCGCGCATCGCGCCCGTCAAGGGTGAGATTGGCGGGCGGATGGTGACGATCGTGGCGTTCCCCCGGCCATGATGCGCCGCCTGTTCCTGACGATCGCTATGCTGGTTCCAGCCATGATGCCGCTGCATGCGGCCACGACTAACGGTGATCCGCAGGCGTTCCGCACCCTGTTCGGCGCATGGAAGAAGGCGCAGGACCGGAAGCGATCGACAATCGCCCCGCTGCCCCGCCGCGGCGCCGCGCCCGCTCGAAAAAATATGTCGAGCGGCCGCAGCGGCATGGGCATGCGGATGGATCCGATCCTGCATCGGCCGCGCTACCATGCCGGGGTCGACCTGCCCGAAGCGACCGGCGTTCCGGTTCATGCGACCGCCGATGGACAGGTTGGCGTCGCCGGATGGGTGCGGGGCTATGGCCTGCTGGTGACGATCCGCCACCCGTCCGGCTATGAAACGCGCTACGCCCATATGTCGCGCATTGCCGTCGCACCGGGCCAGACGCTGCGGCGCGGCCGGCTGATCGGCTATGTCGGATCGACCGGACGATCGACCGGCCCGCATCTTCATTATGAAGTCCGGCTGCGCGGACAGGCGATCGATCCCACGGCTTTCATGGCTGCGGGCCGGTAGATGCCGCCCGGTCCGCTGCGATGATGATGCGGATCGACAAGCGCAACCATTGCTTCATGCCTCAGCCGCTATCATTCTGCCTCTCCGCCATGCTTCAGGATGCGCCATGATCCGATCCCGCTTCGGCACCTTTCGCGGCCTTGTGCGGCTTGCGCTGTCCTATCCGCAACTGGCGCTCGGCCGATCAGCCAGCGTTGCGCCCGATCCGGCCAAGGTCCGGCGGCTGGTCTTCGTGTGCCAGGGCAATATTTGCCGCAGCGCCTTTGCCGACATCGTCGCGCGGCAGGCCGGCGCGGCCAGCGCGTCCTTCGGCCTGTCCACGACCACCGGCCGCCCGGCGCACGGCCCGGCCATCGCCGCCGCGCAGATACTGGGGCATGACCTGTCGAGCCATGTCGCGATCGACCTGAAGGATTATGCGCCGCAGGCAGGCGATCTGCTGCTGGCGATGGAAGTGCGGCAGATGCACCGGCTGGCCGCCGATCGGCGCGTGCGGCATCTGCCCCGGATGCTGCTGGGGCGCTGGACCCGGCCGATGCTGCCGCATCTGCACGACCCCTATCAGCTGGACGATCGCTATATGCTGCAATGCCTGATCCGGGTGGAACAGGCGGTGAAGAGGCTGGTCAGCGCCTATCCCGGCGCACGGCCTTCCTGATCATCTGCCCCATGTCGCGCAGCCATGGGCGCGGATCGGACCGGCTGAACACATAATAGCGGGTGCGCGGATCGAGAAAGTCGAGCAGCCAGGCGGCAAGATCGGCCAGAGGACGCCGCCGGAAGAAGGGATCGCCGATGCGCCCCGGCGCCAGCAGGATGCGCAACAGCCGCTTGGTTTCCGGCACCATATAGCGCGCGCGCAGATCATCGCGCGCGGGCAGAGCAGCGTCGGTCTGGCCCAGCACCGCGCGGCGATAGGATTCCCAGGCGAAATGCGCGCCGCAATGCCATGCCAGCGGCAGGCTGCCCCAGAAACGGCCATTGACCTCCATCAGCCAATAACGGCCACTGTCCGGTTCATGGCGATATTCGACCATCGCCGGCCCTTCCCAGTCCAGCGCCCGCAGCAAGGCCTCTGACAAGTCCATCTGGCGCGCATGGGCGGCGGCCGGTTCCGCCCGGCAATAGGTCGACACCCCGCCTTCGGGCGGCCATTCGTGCAGGCGGCGATGCTGGAAACGCAGCGTCGCGCGGCCATCGGCCATGTGCAGCATCTGCCCCAGCCCGACACCCGCGCAATATTGCTGGATCAGCGGCCATCGCCCGATGGGCGCATAGCGGTCCAGCAGGGCGATCAGCTGTTCGGGCGTGCGGACATAATCCGTCTTGATCCATGCAAGCCCGGCGCGCTCCAGTACCGGCTGCACTTCGGGGGGATTGGCCCATTTGGCGACCAGCGGATAGGGCATGTCGGCGGCGCGCGCGGCGAAGTCCTCGCCCGCCAGCGGCTGCCAGGTCTGCGGCACCAGCAGCCCGATGGCCTGCGCCGCTTCCAGCGTCCGCAGCTTGTCGAGCACCTTCGCCAGCGGATCGGGCCGGGGCGTCAGGATATGGCAATCGCCGATGCGCGCCGGCAGGGCCGACAGGTCGATGAGGTCGGTTTCGGAAATCGCCAGCACGGCGCGCGCGCCGGTGCTCGCGATCAGATCGGGCAGCCAGTCGGCGACCGGGCCAGCCGGGCGCGGCGACCAGCTGGCGCAATGGCGCGATGCGATGGCGACCGCGCCGGCATCGCGCGCCACGCCATGCACAGGCACGCCATGCTGGCCCAGTTCGCGCACGACCGTCAGGCCGATGGCGTTTTCCAGACCCAGGACGATCGCGCCGGAGAGCGCCTTCACGCAGGAATCAGCCGATGTTCGTAGCGCCATGTCGCCCAGGCCTGTTCCGCCATGCGCAGGCTGGTGCGCAGCCGGCTGGGCGCGACACGGCTGAGCGCGCGCGCCGGACGATCGGGGAGGTCCAGCGGCAGATCGTTGAAGCCCGCGCCACGGACCTGCGGCAGTCGGCTGGCGGCGCGGCAGAGCTGTTCAAAGCGCGCGATCACCGCGCCATTGGGCCGCATCCGATCGCGCGAGAGCATTTCGAAACTATGCGTGACGACGACGAAGGCGTCATGCCCTTCCCGCGCGGCATGGCGCAGGCCCGCCTGCATCTCTGCTGCCGACATGGCGCAAATCTGGGCCGGGCGAAAGCCGCCGGGTCGATCCGCGATGCCCGACACGGGCAATTCGATCACGCCCAGATGGCGGACCGCGCCAATCTGGGCAGCGTCCACCGTGATGTCGCACCCATGGCCAAGATAGGCGGGATTGACGCTGCTGTCCCAGGTGACGCCGATGGCCGCGAGCGCGCGCAGCGTATCGTCATTGGCGCCGAAATTGCCGGCGCGAAAGGCGGTGATGGGCGGCGCGCCGGCATCCTCCAGCAGGGCTTTGGCAAGGCCAAGCAGGATGATCTGATCGTCCAGGGTGAAGTCGCCGATATTGCGCCCCTGCCGTCCGCCGACCGGCGAATCCTTCGCCGCGGCCAGCCATTCGGTGTGGATATGCATCTGCACTTCATGGCCGCGCCCGACGATCGCGCCGACGATGGGTTTGAGGAAGGCAGCGCCATGAACCAGCGCCGGCAGCGGATCGAGGAAGAAAACCCCTTTCAGCCCATGCCGGTCCAGCACATCCATCTGCCAGCCAATGCCGCAAGGCCGCCCCTGCGCCTCCGCCCAGATCGAGCGGCGCACATTATCGTCAAGGCCAACGCCCCGCTGGTGCAGCGAGGAGGAGAGTTCCGTGTCGACGGTGATGAGCAGCGCGGTCATGCAGCGATCCGGTCAGGGGCAAGAAGCCTGATTAGGCACCATGGGTTAAGGAGCCGTATTATGTCCCCTGAATGTCCGGCTCGACACATATTGGAAAGACGGCGACCCATCGTCAATCCGTCATCACTGTTTTTGACGACGCGCCCCGCGCCACGCCGTCACTGGATCAGCGAAAATTCGCCATAACTGCCCTGAAAGAAGAGCAAGGGCCGGTCGGGCCGCTCCACTTCCAACGCAACCACCCGGCCAAGCGCGATATAATGATCGCCCGCTTCATGCACGGCGTCCAGCGTACAATCGATCCAGGCGACGACATTGTCGAGGATCGGCGACCCATTGGCCGAAACACGATGAGTCACGCCGGCGAACTTGTCCGGTCCGGGGCCGGCAATCTGGCGGCAAAGCGGCTGCTGATCGCTGGCGAGGACATTGACGCAGAATTTGCCGACCGCCTGAAGACGCGGCCAGCTGCTGGAACTTTTGGCCGGGAAGAAGGCGACCAGCGGCGGATCGAGCGAGACGGAGGTGAAGGAGCCGACGACCATGCCGATCGGCGCGCCATCCGCCTCCACCGCAGTGACGACGCAGACGCCGGTCGGATAATGGCCAAGGACGCGCCGGAAGGTCGCATTGTCGAAACTGGTGACGCTCATGCCCGATTGCTCCCGAAACGCTTCATCCGCACTGCCCTGCGACGCCGGTCATGACAGTTGCAAGTGAAAAAACGCGCCGCATCGACGAGAAAAACTCGGCGATGGGCGCGCTTCGCGTCAGAGCGCTACGCCGCCTGCGGCCAGAACCGCCAGCGTCAGCAGTTCCGAAGCATTGGACGACATAGTGGCGATCTGCACCGATTTTTCCATGCCGACCAGCACCGGCCCGATCGTGGAGGTGCCGCCCAGTTCGCGCAGCAGCTTGGCCGAGATATTGGCCGATTGCAGCCCCGGCATGACCAGCACATTGGCCGGGCCGGACAGGCGGCTGAACGGATAATTCTTCATCACCGCCGGGTTGAGCGCCGCGTCGGGCGTCATTTCGCCTTCATATTCGAAATCGACGTCGCGTTCGTCCAGCACCTTCACGGCATCGCGGACATTGTCCAGATAGGCGCCGGGCGGATTGCCGAAGTTGGAATAGGAGAGGAAGGCGACCCGCGGATCATGGCCCATGCGGCGGGCGACGGCGACCGTGCCTTCCGCAATGTCCGCCAGTTCCACGGCCGAAGGGCGTTCATGGACGGTGGTGTCGGCCAGGAACACGGTCTTGTCCTTCGTCACCATGACATGGATGCCAAAGGGGGTGCGGCCGGCCGCCGGGTCCATCACCCGCTTCACTTCGCGCAGGGTCTGGCCATAGGGGCGGGTGACGCCGGTGATCATCGCATCGGCAACGCCCATCTTGACCAGCAGCGATCCGAAAATGTTGCGATCGCGATTGACCATCCGCTCGCAATCGCGGCGCAGATAGCCGCGACGCTGGAGGCGGGCGTAAAGCTGGTCGACCATATCGGGCACCAGCGGCGAATTGACGCTGTTGTGCAGTTCGAAGCTTTCGGGATCGCGCACGCCCAGTTCCTTGAGCTTGTCGCGCACATGATCGCGGCCGACCAGCACCGGAATGCCATAGCCATGTTCGCGGAACTGGATCGCGGCGCGCAGCACCACTTCCTCCTCCGCTTCGGCAAAGACGACGCGCTTGGGATTGGCGCGCGCCACTTCATAGGCGGTGGTGAGGACGGTGGTGGTCGGGTTGAGCCGGGCCTTGAGGGACTGGCGATAGGCGTCCATGTCCTCGATCGGCTTTTGCGCGACGCCGGTTTCCATCGCCGCCTGGGCGACGGCGGCGGGCACCACTTCCATCAGGCGCGGGTCGAACGGCGCGGGAATGATATAGTCGGGACCAAAGCTGTGCGAACGGCCATAGGCCTTGGCCACTTCTTCGGGCACCTGTTCGCGCGCCAGATCGGCAATGGCCTTGGCCGCCGCCAGCTTCATCGCTTCGTTGATGCCGGTCGCCCGCACGTCGAGCGCGCCGCGGAAGATGAAGGGGAAGCCCAGGACATTATTGACCTGATTGGGGAAGTCCGACCGGCCGGTGGCGACGATGGCGTCGGGGCGCACGGCATGCGCGTCGGGCGGCAGGATTTCCGGGTCCGGGTTGGCCATGGCGAAGATGATCGGATCGGCCGCCATCGATTTCACCATGTCCTGGCTCATCGCGCCGGCGACCGACAGGCCTAGGAACACGTCCGCGCCCTTCACCGCTTCGGTGAGGGTGCGCGCATCAGTCTTGACCGCATGGGCCGACTTCCACTGGTTCATGCCCTCGGTGCGGCCCTGATAGATCACGCCCTTGCTGTCGCACATGATCACGTTTTCGTGCGGGACGCCCAGCGCCTTGATCAGTTCGGTGCAGCTGATGGAGGCGGCGCCCGCGCCGTTCACCACCACCTTCATGTCCTTCATGTCGCGGCCGGTGAGCAGTGCCGCGTTGATGACGCCCGCCGCCGCGATGATCGCGGTGCCATGCTGATCGTCATGAAAGACCGGAATGTTCATCCGTTCCTTCAATGTAGTTTCGATTACGAAACATTCTGGCGCCTTGATGTCTTCCAGATTGATGCCGCCGAAGCTGGGTTCCATCAGTTCGACCGCGTCGATGAAGCGGTCGACATCCTCGGTCTTGAGTTCGATGTCGATCGAATCGACGTCGGCGAAGCGCTTGAAGAGGACCGCCTTGCCTTCCATCACCGGCTTGGACGCGAGCGCGCCGAGGTTGCCCAGGCCCAGAATCGCCGTGCCGTTGGAGATGACCGCGACCAGATTGCCCTTGGCCGTATAGTCATAGGCGGTCGCCGGATCGGCGGCGATGGCGCGCACCGGCACCGCGACGCCGGGCGAATAGGCAAGCGACAGATCGCGCTGGGTCGCCATCGGCTTCGACGCGATGATCTCGATCTTGCCGGGGCGTCCAGTCGAGTGGAAGAACAGCGCCTCGCGCTCGGAAAATTCCACGCTCGGTTTATCGGTCATCGGAACACCCATATTTTGGAACAATAAGTCGGCCCTAGCGGCAAGATTATCTTGGGGGCAAGTGCGAGAAGCGC
The DNA here is from genome assembly GCF_042647625.1 of Sphingobium rhizovicinum. Lineage (NCBI taxonomy): Bacteria > Pseudomonadati > Pseudomonadota > Alphaproteobacteria > Sphingomonadales > Sphingobiaceae > Sphingobium > Sphingobium rhizovicinum. The sequence goes on from NZ_JBHRVU010000004.1 coordinate 3,525,750, forward strand.
AATTTTACTGCCCTTTTGCGAAGCTCTGGTTTCAGCGCGGGGTTCAGGCTATCCGCTGGCCCCATGGCTAGTTCGACCGATGGCAACACCCAACCGACCCCCATGATGGCGCAATATCTGGCGCTGAAGGCTGAAGCGCAGGATTGCCTGCTCTTCTACCGCATGGGCGATTTTTTCGAGCTGTTTTTCGATGACGCGAAAATGGCGGCGGCGACGCTGGACATCGCGCTGACCAGCCGAGGCGAACATGGCGGCGCGCCGATCCCGATGTGCGGCGTGCCAGTGCACAGCGCCGAAGGCTATCTGGCGCGGCTGATCAAGGGCGGGCATCGCGTCGCCATCGCCGAACAGACCGAGACCCCGGCACAGGCCAAGGCGCGCGGCGGCAAGACGTTGGTGGCGCGCGCGATCGTCCGCTATGTGACAGCCGGCACGCTGACCGAAGAAACTCTGCTCGACAGCCGGCGCGACAATATGCTGGTCGCGCTGGCGCAGGTCGGCGGAGCATCGGAGAATGGGGGCGCGGGTGAGATCGGCATTGCGGCTGCCGACATTTCGACCGGCCGGTTCGAAACCATGACCTGTCCGATCGGCGACCTGCCTGCCGAACTGGCCCGGTTGCGGCCGAGCGAGACGGTGGTGGCCGAAGGTTCGCCGCTCGATCTGGCCGACTGCCATCCGTTCGATCGCGCTGCTTTCTCCAGCGCGCGCGCGGAAGAGGCTCTGAAGCGCCTGTTCGGGGTGGCGACGCTCGACGGATTCGGCCAGTTCGGGCGCGCCGAGCTGGCGGCGATGGGAGGCCTGATCGCCTATCTCGACCATGCCGGCAAGGGCACATTGCCCTTCCTCGCCCCGCCGCTGCGCAAGACCAGCGGCGGCCATGTCGCGATCGACGCGGCGACGCGCGAAAGTCTGGAGATCGTCGCGACGATGGCGGGCGCACGGGCGGGCAGCCTGCTGGGCGCGATCGACCGCACGGTGACGGGCGCGGGCGCGCGGTTGCTGGGGCAGGATCTGTCGGCGCCGCTGATGGATCTGGCGGGAATCGAAGCGCGGCTGGGGCTGGTGCAGCTGTTCCATGACGATTCGATCCTGCGCGATCAGTTGCGCGGTGCGTTGCGGGCGTTGCCCGACATTGGCCGCGCGCTGGGGCGCGTGGCGGTGGGGCGTGGATCACCCCGCGATCTGGGGCAGTTGCGCGACGGGCTGGGTGAAGCGCGGTTGCTGCGCGAACGGCTGGGGCGGCTGAGCGAAACGCCGCAATTGTTGCTGCAATTGCTGCCGGCGCTGGACGGCCATGGCGCGCTGGTCGATGCGCTGGCGCGCGCGCTGGTGCCCGCGCCGCCGACGGAGACGGCGAGCGGCGGCTATATTGCCGATGGCTATGACGCCGCGCTGGACGAACTGCGCCGCATGGCGGGCGACGGCCGCCGCGCCATCGCCGCGCTGGAGGCGAAATATCGCGAACAGACCGGCATTTCCTCGCTCAAGATCCGGCATAATGGCGTGCTGGGCTATCATGTCGAAGTGCCCGCCCGCGCGGCCGACGCGCTGATGGCGCCCGACAGCGGCTTCACCCATCGCCAGACGCTGGCCGGCGTGGTGCGCTTCAATTCGATCGACCTGCATGAGGAAGCCGGGCGCGTCGCGCAGGCGGGCGCCCATGCGCTGGTGGCCGAAGCCGCGCATCTGGAGGGGCTGATCGAGGCGGTGCTGGACCGCAAGGCCGACATTGCCCGCGCCGCCGACGCGCTCGCCCGGCTGGACGTTGCCGCCGCGCTGGCCGAACGGGCGGCCGAGGGCGGATGGCAGCGGCCGCATTTCGTTGCCGACGACAGCGCCGGCCAGTGCCTGGACATCGTGGGCGGGCGGCATCCGGTGGTCGAGGATGCGCTGCGCAAGGATGGCCAGCCCTTCGTCGCCAATGATTGCCGGCTGAACGAAGCGGACCGGCTGTGGCTCGTCACTGGCCCGAACATGGGCGGCAAGTCGACCTTCCTGCGGCAAAATGCGCTGATCGTCATCTTGGCGCAGGCGGGCGGCTATGTGCCGGCGCAATCGGCGCGCCTGACTTTGGTCGACCGGCTGTTCAGCCGGGTCGGCGCATCGGACAATCTGGCCAAAGGCCGGTCGACCTTCATGGTCGAAATGGTCGAAACCGCCGCGATCCTGGCGCAGGCGACGCCGCGCAGCTTCGTCATTCTGGACGAGGTCGGGCGCGGCACATCCACCTATGATGGTCTGGCGCTCGCCTGGGCGGTGGTGGAGGCGGTGCATGAGGTCAATCGCTGCCGCTGCCTGTTCGCCACCCATTATCATGAGCTGACCCGGCTGGCCGAAAGCCTCGCCTCGCTCTCGCTCCACCATGTCCGCGCCCGCGAATGGAAGGGCGACCTGATCCTGCTGCACGAATTGTCGCAGGGACCGGCCGATCGCAGCTATGGTCTGGCCGTGGCGCGGCTGGCCGGGCTGCCGCCTGCCGTGCTGAAGCGCGCGAAAGATGTGCTGGCGCGGCTGGAGGCCGGCAAGGCGAAGACCGGCGGGATTGCGGCGGGGCTGGAAGATCTGCCGCTGTTCGCGGCAGTCGCAATGCCCGAGGAGGAGACGATCGATCCGCTGCGCGCGGCGATCGACGCTATCGACGCCGACACATTGTCCCCGCGTGAGGCGCTCGACCAGCTTTATCGATTGAAACAACTGGCCGCGCAGACGCAGCACGACTAGAGAACAGCCATGGTCATGCAAATCCCCGCCCTGGGATCGCGCCGCGCGATCATCGACCGGCGCGCCATTTCCGACAGGATCAACGCCCTGGCGCAAGAGCATCGGGGCGACGCCATGCGGCTGCGCGGCGGAATCGTCAAGGAACTGAAGGCCGCGCTGGATCAGGGCCGGAGCGAGGTGGCCAAGCGGCTGGAGGCCAAGCCCACGCGCGGGCGGGAAAGCGTGACCGCCTTCGCCTTTCTGGTCGATCAGATTTTGCGCATCCTGTACGATGCGACCACCCATCATCTGTATCCGGCCGGCAATCGCAGCACCGGCGAGCGGATCGTGCTGATTGCCGTGGGCGGGTATGGCCGGGGCGAAATGGCCCCGCACAGTGACGTCGACATCGGCTTCATCACCCCCTGGAAGCCCACCGGCTGGACCGAGCAGGTGATTGAATCCATGCTCTATTCGCTGTGGGATCTGGGGCTGAAGGTCGGGCATAGCAGCCGGTCGGTCGACGAGACGATGCGGATGGCCAAGAGCGACCTGACGGTGCGCACGGCGTTGCTGGAGGCGCGCTATGTGTGGGGCGATCGCGCACTCTATGAAGAAACCTCCGTCCGCTTCGATGCCGAGGTGATGCAGGGCAATGCCCGCGCCTTCGTCACCGAGAAACTGGAGGAGCGCGACGAGCGGCACAAGCGCATGGGCGACAGCCGCTATGTCGTGGAACCCAACGTCAAGGAAGGCAAGGGCGGGCTGCGCGACCTGCATACGCTGTTCTGGATCGGCAAATATGTGAACCGGGTCCGGTCGGTCGCTGAACTGGTCGATGTCGGCCTGTTGACGCAGGCCGAATTGCGGCAGTTCCAGAAGGCCGAGGATTTCCTGTGGGCGGTGCGATGCCACCTGCACACCATCACCGGCCGGGCCGAGGACCGGCTGACCTTCGACCTTCAGCTGGAAACCGCGACCCGGATGCACTTTACCGGCCGCGCCGGGCGGTCCGGGGTCGAGCGCTTCATGCGCTATTATTTCCTGAACGCGAAGACGGTCGGCGACCTGACCGCCGTGTTCCTGGCCCATCTGGACGACCAGATGGGACCGAAGGGACGGCGCTATATCCCGTCCATCTTCCGCCGGCCCAAAAAGCTGGACGGGTTCGTGCTGGATCGTGGGCGGCTCAGCTTGCCGAGCGACGATTTCTTTCAGGCGGACCCGGTGCGGCTGCTGGAAATCTTTGCCGTGGCGGACAAGCATGGCCTTCAGATTCATCCCAGCGCCATGCGCGCCGCCAGCCGCGACGCCGGGCTGATCACCGCCAAGGTGCGCAAGGACGCCCGCGCCAACGCCGCCTTCATGGAGGTGCTGACCAGCCCCCGCGATCCCGAGACGGTGCTGCGCTGGATGAATGAATCGACCGTGTTCGGCCGCTTCATTCCCGATTTCCGCCGCGTCGTCGCGCAGATGCAGTTCGACATGTATCATCATTATACGGTCGATGAGCATACCATCCGCGCGGTCGGGCTACTGGCGCGCATCGAGAAGGGCGAATTGCCCGGCGACCATCCACTGGCGACCGAACTGATGGGCAAGATTTTGTCGCGGCGCGTGCTCTATGTCGCGGTGCTGCTGCACGACATCGCCAAGGGGCGCGGCGGCGACCATAGCCTGCTGGGCGCGGAAGTGGCGGAGCATCTCTGCCCGCGCCTGGGCCTGACCCCGGCGGAGACCGAAACGGTCGCCTGGCTGGTGCGCTATCATTTGCTGATGTCGGCCACCGCCTTCAAACGCGATCTGGCCGACTACAAGACGATCCTCGATTTCGTCGATGTGGTGCAAAGCCCGGAACGGCTGCGCCTGCTGCTGTGCCTGACGGTGGTGGACATTCGCGCCGTTGGACCTAGCGTATGGAACAGCTGGAAACGGCAGTTACTGGGCGACCTGTATGACGCGGCGGAAGAAGTGCTGCGGCTGGGCCACAAGCAGAAGGGGCGCAGCGAGCGCGTCGCCGCCAAGCAGGCCGCGCTCCAGCGGGCGATGGGCATGGACGACGCCGCGTTCGAAGCGTTCAGCCGCCGCCTGCCCGAATCCTACTGGATCGCCGAGCCCGAAGACATATTGGTCCACAACGCCCAGCATATCTTGGAATCGGGCGATTCCCCGCTGTCGATCGCCGCGCAATATTATCCGCAGCGCGGCGCGACGCTGGTGACGGTCTATGCCACCGACCATCCGGGCCTGTTCTACCGCATCGCCGGGGCGATCCATCTGGCTGGCGGCAACATCATCGACGCGCGCATCCACACGACGCGCGACGGCGTGGCGATCGACAATTTCCTGGTGCAGGATCCACTGGGCGGCGCATTCCACAGCCCCGAACAGCTGACCCGCATCCGCAACGCGATCGAGGATTCGCTGTCCAACCGGCACCGGCTGATCACCAAGCTGGCGGCCCGCCCGCTGACCCGCACCCGCGCCGAAGCCTTCCGCATCGAACCCAATGTGCTGATCGACAACAAGGCGTCGAACCGCTTCACCGTGGTCGAGGTGAACGCCCGCGACCGGCCGGCGCTGTTGTTCAGCCTGGCCAATGCGCTGTTCCAGTCAAAAGTGACGGTGCACAGCGCCCATGTCGCCACCTATGGCGAGCGCGCGGTCGACACATTCTACATCACCGACCTGTTGGGCGGAAAAATAGAGAGCAAGGCGCGGTTGCAGACTCTGGAGCGGCGGTTGCTGGAGGCGGCCGGCGGCGAGGTCGGCGAAGCGCTGGAGATGGCGTAACGGGATAAGGTGCTCCTGCGAAAGCAGGAGCCCAGGGTTCAAGAGTCTGCCCGTGAGACTCTGGACTCCTGCTTTCGCAGGAGCACATTGATTTTATGCTATCTCCATCGCGTCGCCGGGGGACAGAAGCGGCAACAGGCGCAGCATGTCGGCGCGATCGACGGCGACGCAGCCCGCCGTCGGTCGGCCTTCGGACAGATGGAAGAAGATGGCGCTGCCCTGCCCCGGCACCGGCGGCGCATCATTATGCCCCAGTATGACAATGACGTCATAGGCGTCATCGCTGCGGATCAGGTTTTCAGCGGAAAAGGCGCGCGGCAGGCGGACGGGCCGGTTATAGGCGGGGTCAGCAATATCGTCCGACCAGCCGTCATTGGCGCGCACCCAGCGCCATGGCAAGCGGATGCCGGTCGCCGTGACCTTGCCGGGGCGCAGCAGGACGCCGCGCAGGGGCAATGTGCCGATCGGCGTGCAGCCATCCCCTTCCCGCTTGTCCGCCGCCGCGCAGGCACCGCCACGGCCGATGGTGCAGGCCATGGTCAGATCGCCGAAGGTCAGGCGGCCCGCGCCGCTGTCGACGCGGATGAAAGCCCTGTCTTTCTTTTGCGTGATTTTCGCGCCGCCAGATGTCCCATCTGACTTGAAATCACTCATAGCTGATGGCCGGTGCGGTCGCGCTTGGTGGCGAGATAGCGTTCATTATGCGGGTTGGTCGGCAGGATGATGGGCAGGCGCTCCGTCACCTTGATTCCCGCCGCTTCCAGCCCCGTCACCTTGTTGGGATTGTTGGTGAGCAGCCGCACCGCCCCGACGCCCAGCAGATCCAGCATCCGCGCCGCGACCGAGAAATCGCGCGCATCGATGGCAAAGCCCAGCCGGACATTGGCGTCGACTGTATCGAAACCCTGATCCTGCATCGCATAGGCGCGCAATTTGTTGACGAGGCCGATGCCGCGTCCTTCCTGCCGCAGATAGAGCAGGATGCCCCAGGGCGCGTCGGCAATCTGGTGCAACGCCTCATGCAGTTGCGGGCCGCAATCGCATTTCAGGCTGCCCAGAACATCGCCGGTCAGGCATTCGCTGTGCAGGCGGATGACCGGCGGCGAGGAATCGCGCTTGCCCACGATCAGCGCGACATGCTCGCGCGGTTCGTCCGGGCTGCGGAAGGCGACAATCTCCGCGCTCTCGCTGGCCGACACGGGCAGGCGCGCACGGGTGGCGACAGCGAGATGGACAGCATCGTCATAGGCGGCGATGTCATCGGCGCTGACCACCGCTTCGACCGGGGCGTCATCCTGCATCAGGAAATAGGCGGGCAGGATGCCGGCGAGCCGGGCAAGGCGCAGCGCCGCCTTGGCGGCCTGCGGCGCGGGCAGCGCACGCGCGCGGAACGGTCCCTTGAGCGGCGAGGCGAGGTCCAGCACCGGATCGGCGATGGCGGTCGCGACATCGGCGTCGATCCAGGGGGTGCGATCGACCAGCACCGGCAGTTCGGGGTCAGCCGCCGCCAATTGGTTGGCGAGCTTCAATGTTTCGGCGCGGGCGGCGGAAATGAGAATGTCCGCCTTCGCATCGGGATCGAAGCCGGCGAGCGTCACCGCGTCCGCCCCCTCGACCGCCATCAGGCGGATCGCGCCGTCCGCAGCGGTCAGGCGGATCGCCCAGCCGCGTCGCAGCGCGTCAATGGCGCGAGCCGCATTGCGTCCGTTCATCAGAAGGCGAACTCGGTGATGATCGGAATATGATCGGACGGCTTGCCCCAGCTGCGTGCAGGTTCGACCACGCGATGGCTGGTCGCCTTGTCCGCCACATCCTTCGTCATCCACATATGGTCGAGGCGCCGACCGCGATCGGAGGCGAGCCAGTCCTTCGCGCGATAGCTCCACCAGGTATAGAGGCGCGCCGGGGCGGGATGGAAATGACGGCCAATGTCGACCCAGTCGTTCGACGCCTGCAAACGGCCCAGTATCTCGCACTCGACCGGCGTGTGGCTGACGACGTCGAGCAGTTGCTTGTGGCTCCACACGTCGGATTCGAGCGGGGCGATGTTGAAATCGCCGGTCAGGATGGTCGGCTTGTTATCCAGCGCCGACGACCATTGAATCATGCGTTCGAGGAAATCGAGCTTCTGGCCGAATTTGGGATTCACGTCCCGGTCGGCCACATCGCCGCCGGCGGGGACATAGACATTCTCGATCCGCACGCCGTTATCCAGCCGCACGCCGACATGGCGCGCTTCGCCATTGGCCTGCCAGTCGAACCGATCATCCTCATGCACCGGCACCTTGCTCATGATCGCGACGCCATGGTGCATGCGCTGACCGTTCAGCACCTGATGGACATAGCCCAGCCGTTTGAACATGTCGGTCGGGAAAATCTCGTTCACCACCTTCGTTTCCTGAAGGCAGAGAATGTCGGGCGCTTCCTGACGCAGCAACTGTTCGACGATGTCGATGCGCGCGCGGACGGAGTTGATGTTCCAGGAGCAAATGGAAAGAGTGTCGGCCATGCTACGCCAACTAGGAGTCCGCGCGGCGTTGCGCAAGCGGCAGCAGGATACAGCAGGCAAAGTAAGACCCCCGCTCCGGGGGCGTGGAACGGGGGTCTCGATCGCGCCCTTGAAGCGCTTCGCGGCGAAGGGTGGGGACCGGGTAACAGGGGGGAAATCCCGGTATTGTCCTCCGCCGTGAGTTACTGGATAGCGCCCTTCATATGAGCCGCAGATGAACGGAAAGGAAAGTTTTTCAATCCGTCCGACAGGCTGCTCGGGCCGTCCTGCACTGCACCATCATCAGCCGCCAGCGGACCGCCCCTTGGGCCGCGGATCGACCCAGCGGAAGGCGGAATCGGCGACCGGCACGCCATAGCGCTGGTTGGTCAGGCGCACCGCGGTGCGATTATTCTGCGAATCGAGCGCCACCCAGCCATAAAGCTGAAGCCCCGCCGGACTGCCCGGATCGCGCTTGAAGATCATCGATATGGTGCCGAATTCGGGCCGCCTGGGATCGCGCGCCTGCACGCTCAGGATCGACGGATCGCCGGTCGGCACGATCTTTCCAAGCTTGGACAGATCCTTTGACGGATCGACCAGTGCGCCCAGCGGGGAATTGCCGATCGGCCAGCGTTGCACCTGACGCACTTCATAATCGATGATGGTCAGCGCCTTGCCGTCGCCCACGATCAGCAGCGGCACGCCCTTCTGATATTGGAAGCGGATCTTGCCGGGCTGTTTGATGGTCAGCTGGCCGGTCAGTGTCTGGCCATTGCGGTCCGTCTGGCTGAAATCGGCGGTCATGGTGGTGACGGCGCGGATATAGGCGTTGACCTTGGCAAGATCGGACTGTTCCTGCTGCGCGGCGGCAGGCAGGGCCGGCACGACCAGCGGTGCGGCGGCAAGGACCAGCGCGAGGGGCGCAATCATGCGCTTCATGGCGTTCAACTCCGGTTGTTCAGGGACGATGGATGTAGGCGGCGGGGCTTGAACCCGCTGTGAACCCGGCTGTTCCCAAAATGTAAGGAAGGAAGGGTGATGGGGGAGAGCATATGCGATCAGCCGGCACGGATTGCAGCCATGCTCAATCCCCCATGCTCCCGCCTCGCCATGCCGGTCTTTCCGGCGGCACCGCTCCAATTATGTTATCGGCGCGGCAGCAGCAGGCAGACCCCTAGACCCTTCTGAAGACAAAAAAAAGGGCCGATCTGACGATCAGCCCTGAAAGTTTTTAGGAGAGGATGCCTGAAAGGCCTGCTCTCTATGTCCTGACCGCTTGTTTGCCGCAAATGCGAAGGGCGAAACGACGATTGCATAATGCGCAATCGTTCCCCCTTTCCGTCGATTCAGATCGGATTCCCATTTTCGTCGCGCAGCACTTCGCGGCGGCCGACATGGTTGGGCGGACCGACCAGCCCTTCCTCCTCCATGCGTTCGATCAGGCGCGCGGCCGAATTATAGCCGACGCGCAGCTGGCGTTGCAGCCAGCTGGTCGACGCCTTCTGATTTTCGAACACCAGCTGGCACGCCTTGCGGAACAGCTGGGCGTCGGGGCTGTCGTCGCCCAGATCGACGCCGTCAAGCGCGAAGCTGCCCTCTTCCGGTTCTTCGGTAACGGCGGAGATATAGTCGGGCTGGCCCTGCGCCCGCCAATGATCGGCGACCACGCGCACCTCGTCATCGCTGACGAAGGGACCATGGACGCGGGTCAGCCCCTTGCCGCCATGCATGTAGAGCATGTCGCCCTTGCCCAGCAGCTGTTCGGCGCCCTGTTCGCCCAGGATGGTGCGGCTGTCGATCTTTGACGTGACGAAGAAGCTGATGCGGGTCGGCAGGTTCGCCTTGATGACGCCGGTGATGACGTCGACCGAGGGGCGCTGCGTCGCCAGGATCAGGTGAATGCCGGCGGCGCGGGCCTTTTGCGCGAGGCGCTGGATCAGGAATTCGACTTCCTTGCCCGCCGTCATCATCAGGTCGGCGAGTTCGTCGACCACCACCACGATCTGCGGCAGCGGCTGGAAATCCAGCTGCTCCTCTTCATAGATGGGCTTGCCGGTGTCGGGATCATAGCCGGTCTGGACCCGGCGGCCGAGCGGCTTGCCCTTGGCCTTCGCCGCGCGGACCTTCTCATTATAATTGGCGAGATTGCGGACCGAGATGGACGCCATCATGCGATAGCGGTCCTCCATCTGCTCCACCGCCCATTTGAGCGCGCGGATCGCCTTGCTCGGTTCGGTGACGACCGGGGCGAGCAGATGCGGAATATCGTCATAGGTCGACAATTCCAGCATCTTGGGATCGATCATGATGAGGCGCAGCTGGTCGGGCGTCATGCGGTAGAGCAGCGACAGGATCATCGCGTTCAGGCCCACCGACTTACCCGAACCCGTGGTGCCCGCGATCAGCAGATGCGGCATCGGCGCAAGATCGGCGATGATCGGTTCGCCCGAGATATTCTTGCCTAGAATGATCGGCAGGGTCGCTTCCTGCGCAAACTGTTCCGACGTGATGAGTTCGCGGAAGGACACGCCTTCGCGGTTGGCGTTGGGCAGTTCGATGCCGATCACGGTGCGGCCGGGGATGGTCGCGACGCGGGCCGAAAGCGCCGACATGTTGCGGGCGATGTCATCCGCCAGCGCGATGACGCGGCTGGCCTTGATGCCGGGGGCCGGCTCCAGCTCATACATGGTCACGACCGGGCCGGGCCGAACCTCGACAATATTGCCCTTCACATGGAAGTCGTCGAGCACGGATTCGAGCAGGCGGGCGTTGCGCTCCAGCGCGGCCTTGTCGATCTTGCCGCCCTGGCTGGCGGGAATGGGGTTGAGCAGGTCGGGCGACGGCAGCGAGCTGTTGCCGAACAGATCATCCTGACTGACGGGCGCCATCGACCGCTGCACCGGCGCGGGCTTGGGCGTCTGGATGGTGATGGGCGGCTTGGGTTCGTTCGACACCTGCTTGCGCGGGGCGATGACGCGCTCGGACGGTTCATCCTCGCTATCGTCGCTGTCGGCTGGCGCGGCGGCGCCGGCAAAGCTGAGGCTGAGGTTGGGGCGCGGCAGGCTGAGCCGGGGCAGCGTGGGGCGGCGCAGCGCAATGATCGGCTTTTCCAGCGCCAGACTGCGATAGCAGGTGAAGAGGCCAGCGATCACCGCCACGAAAATGAGCACGCCCTTGATCCAGGGCGCGGCGACCGGAACCTGCGCGGTCAGGCTGGCGACGCCCTTGGCCGTGACGAGGCCGATGACCCCGCCCCAGCCGGCGGGCAGGCCGACCAGAGGTTCGATCTGGAACAGGGCCAGCGCGATGCCGATCAGCGATATGCCGAACAGGCATTTGCCAAATTGCCCCTTCCACCCGGTCATGTCCTGATCGCCCCAGAGGCGGCGGGCGGTGATGGCCATCAGCGGCAGGATCAGCGCCACCGGCACGCCGAGGAGCCAGAGCAGGAAGTCAGCCGTGAAAGCGCCGGGCGCGCGCATGATGTTGGACACATGATCGCCCGCCACCGTGTTCATAGACGGATCGCTGGGCGCATAGCTCAAAAGCGCCAGCGCCAGGAACAGGGTCGCCAGCATGAGCGCGATCGCGCCGATCAGCGCGCCGCTGCGAAGGAGGCTGCGCTTGAGCATTTCGCGCCATTCCGGCGATCGTTTCACGGTGCGGCCGACGGCCATATTCTTCAATGTCCCCCAAATGTTCCAGATCGGCACAATGCGCCAAGCGGGGAGTCCCGGTCAAGGGCGCGGCCGATCGGCTCGTCCCGAAGCGTCGGGGAAATCAGGCGCGGGCCAGCGCCACCAGCGCGTCGCCATCGACCCGCTGCACCGTCCATTCGTCCATCGGCCGGGCGCCCAGCGCGCGGTAGAAGGCGATCGAGGGTGCGTTCCAGTCGAGCACCGACCATTCCAGGCGCGCGCAATCGCGTTCGATCGCCAGCCCGGCCAAACGCGCCAGCAGCGCCTTGCCCGCGCCAAGGCCGCGTGCTTCGGGCAGGACGAACAGATCCTCCAGATAGAGGCCCGGCCGTCCTTCGAAGGTCGAGAAATTGTGGAAGAAAAGCGCGAAGCCGACGGACGCGCCGTCATGATCGGCAATCAGCACCTCCGCCATCGGGCGCGGGCCGAACAGATAGCGGGCCAGCGTATCGCGATCGGCCTTCACCGCATGGGCCAGCCGTTCATAGTCGGCCAGCGCGCGGATGAAGGTGAGGATGACGTCGATGTCCTGCGCCACCGCGTCCCGAATGATGATCCCGCTCATGCTATGCCTGCCTCCACATGCGCCAAATCGGCCCGTTTTGCGCGCGCCGCGATAAGGCAGCCGATAACGATCAGCAATGCGCCGGCCACGGTGGTCAGCGTCACCGCCTCGCCAAAGGCCAGCCAGCCGATGATCGCCGCCCAGACGAAGGCGCTATATTCGACCGGAATGAGCCGCTGCGCCTCCGCCCGGGCATAGGCCCAGGCGAGCGCGGCGAGCGAAGTGAAGGCCAGCGTCGCCGCAAGCAGCACCAGCGGCGCGGCGGTGAGCGGCGGGAATGTGGCGAGCCATGGCGCGCCCAGCGCGAAGACGCCGAGCATGACGAGATGCTGGAAGAAGGCGACCTCCACCGGAGAGGCGCGCTGCGCCTGCTGCCGCTGGAGGATGAGGTTCCAGGCGAAGAGCATGGCGGAGGCCAGCACCGCCAGCGCGCCCAGCAGGGCATCGGCGTCATAATCGCCGCGCAGCCGGCCCGACAGGATCACGCCGACGCCGACCAGCCCCAGCAGCGACGCGCCGATCGCTTCGCGCCCGACCTTTTCCTTGAGCAGCCAGGCGGCGAGGTACAGGGCGACGAGCGGCGCGATGAAGGAGAGCGCAATGGCTTCGGCCAGCGGCAGGCGCATGATCGCCCAGAAGAACAGCCCCGCCATCAGCGCGACGACCGTGCCGCGCAGCAGATGGAGCCGCAGGACCGCCCGATCGGGCCAGCGCTGGCGCAACAGCAGCATCAGCGCGAGGCCGAGGACAGTCCCCGTCACCGCCCGCCAGAAAAGCGCATTATAAAGGCCGATGGAAAGGCTCAGCCCCTTCATCGCGGCGTCCATGACGGAGAAGAGCGCAACGCCGGCGCAGCAGACGGCAAAGGGAATCGCGAAGGCGCGGTTTTCAGCCATTGCGAGTCAGCGGATCAACCGAATGTCGATACCGATGTCCAGTTCCGCCCAGAGTCGATCGGCCGTCATGACCGGCAGGTCGTTCAGTCGCGCCAGGGCAAGACAGGCGCGATCGCCCAGAGACAGGCCCAAATGTCTGGTCAACGGCCGCAAAGCTGCTGTTTCGAGTGCATGAGCTTCCCGAAAGGATCGAATGCGCAGCCCCAGCCGCATCACCTGATCCTCCGCATCATCCTTCGCCAGTCCGGCCTCGATCAGCTTTGTGTAGGTTTCACACAGGTTGATGATCGACATCTGCGCTGTCGCCATGTGCGGTCGAACCTTGTCTGCCCCATGTTCGTCCAGCAACACCGTCAGCAAGGCCGATGTATCGAGGATGACGGTCATTCACGATCCGCTTCAGCGCGCCGTTCGGCAATGAAAGAGTCCACGGTGAAAGGCTGTTTGATCAGCGATTTGAGATTGGACTGCACCTCTCGCAACATCTGATCATAGCTTTTGACCAATATTCCGTCGCCATGGCGTTCGAAAATGATCCGGTCGCCATCCTGCAGGCCAAACTCCCGGCGCAACTCCGCCGGGAAGACGGCCTTGCCCCCTGCAATCATTTTGCCGCTGTAGGTCATGTCTGATCTCCAAGACCTGAATAGCGCATTGGTCCTGAAGCGCCAAGCTTACTCCGCCGCGACCTTCCCTGCGTCGGTGCTTTCCGCTTCCAGCTTGGCTGCTTCGATCTCGGCCGCCTTGGCTTCGACCAGACGGACGATGTGGTCGACCATGTCGGCATCCTGAATCGTGTGGTCGGTCACGCCCGACAGATAGACCATATGCTTGCCATTGCCGCCGCCGGTAAGGCCGATGTCGGTTTCGCGCGCTTCGCCAGGGCCGTTGACCACGCAGCCCAGCACCGAGAGCGACAGCGGCGTGTTGATGTGCTGAAGCCGTTCCTCCAGCGCCTGCACGGTGCGGATCACGTCGAAACCCTGCCGCGCGCAGGAGGGGCAGGAAATGACCTTCACCCCGCGGGTGCGGATGCCCAGCGTCTTGAGCATCTCGTAACCGACGCGCACTTCTTCTTCAGGTTCGGCCGACAGGGATACGCGGATCGTGTCGCCGATCCCGGCCCAAAGCAGATTGCCGATGCCGATGGCGCTCTTCACCGTGCCGCCGATCAGGCCGCCCGCTTCGGTGATGCCAAGATGCAGCGGACAATCGACCGCGTCGGCCAGTTGCATATAGGCGGCGACGGCAAGGAACACGTCGCTGGCCTTCACCGCCACCTTATATTCGTGGAAGTCCTGATCCTGGAGCAGCTTGATATGGTCGAGCGCGCTTTCGACCAGTGCTTCGGGGCAGGGTTCGCCATATTTTTCAAGCAGATCGCGCTCCAGCGACCCGGCGTTGACGCCGATGCGGATCGAACAATTATTCGCCTTGGCCGCCTGCACCACTTCGCGCACGCGCGCTTCGCTGCCGATATTGCCCGGATTGATGCGCAGGCACGCCGCGCCGGCGTCCGCCGCCTCCAGCGCGCGCTTATAATGGAAATGAATGTCGGCGACGATCGGCACGCGTGCGGCGCGCACGATCTGGCCGAGCGCGGCGGTCGACTCCTCGTCGGGGCAGGACACGCGAATGATGTCGACGCCGGCATCCTCGCACCGGCGGATCTGGTCGATCGTCGCCTTGACGTCGTGGGTCAGCGTGTTGGTCATGGTCTGGACGCTGACGGGCGCGTCGCCGCCGACGGGCACATTGCCGACCATGATCTGGCGGCACTGGCGGCGGGCAATGTCGCGCCAGGGACGCAGGCCGGGATTATGTTCGGACATGAAAAAAGGGGCTCCGTTGGTACGAAGCCCCTATAGGGATTTTTGATGACGGTTAGAAGCGCTGGCTTCAGAAACGCAGGGTCATCGATGCGGCGACCTGATCGGCATTGCCGCTGGTTTGCGCCAGCGTGGTCGCGGTGACGGTCGCGGGCGAGGGAAAATAGCTGTCGGGGCGGATGATGTTCGCCTTTTCCACGAAGGTGTGGGCGTAGCTGAGGTTCAGTGCGGCGGCGGACGAAATGTTGAAGGTCGCGCCGCCAGTCAGCCAAACGCGATCGCCATCGGGCACGCGCGTCGTCAGATGCTGCGGATTGGTGGGCGAGCGATCGAACATGGTGCCCGCCCGCAGGGTGAGCGCCGGGCTGACATCATATTCGCCGCCGACGCTGACCGAATAGCTGTCCCTATAGTCCAGTTCCTTGTTGGTCGTGCCGGTGGCGGAAGTGACGGCGATCCCCTTGAACCGCGACCAGTTATACCATTTGCCGGTCAGCATGGCGCGCAGATTGGGGGTCAGTTTGTGCATCATGCTGACGGTGACGATGTCGGGCAAGTTGAGCGGCGCGCTGGCGTCAAATTCGCCATTGCCCGCCGCGATCGGTCCGACCAGACCGGACACCAGTTGCGTGCCCTGCAATTTGTGGCTGACGCCCGAGCGATAATGCACGCCGAAATTGGTGTCGCCGGTGGTGTAGAACAGCCCGGCATTCCAGCCGACCGACCAGTCGTCGCCCTTCAGGCTAGCGAAGCCGTCCGTGGGGACGAGCGGCGAAAGCTGGGGCAGCGCGTTGGTCAGCGTGGCCTTCACATATTGCACGTCCACGCCGCCGCCGATCGACAGATTGTCGGTCAGCTTATAGGCGGCGGAGGGCTGGATATTATAGGTTTTAAGGTCGGTGTAGAGCGAGTCATAGCGGCCGAAGAAGCCGTCGTCATATTCCAGCTTCAGGCCAAAAGGCGCGTTGACGCCCAGGCCGACCCACAGCCGGTCGCTGACCTGCGCGCTGGTGTAGAAGCTGGGGATCGGGATCACGCTTTCGAACGGCTGGCCGCCATCATTGCCGCTGATCGGCACGCGCACGGTGGAGCCGGGGATCGAGCGATAGGAACCACGATTGGTTTGGTGCGCGGAGGCCATCAGCGCCGATCCGCCGGCAGAAACCTGAATACCCTGCAACTGCGTCATCGCGGCCGGGTTGAAATAGATGGTCGAAGGATCATCACCGGCCGCGGCGCCGCCGGACAAAGCGCGGCCGATTTCGATCGGCGATTGTTCCTGAAGATAGAATCCGCCGGCAAAGGCAGGGAGCGGCGCGCTGATGGCGCCCGCAGCCAGCAGGATATGGGTAAGACGGCGGCTGGGGAACATGGCAAATCCTCTACTTGTTTGGCGACTCTTCTGGTGCCGGCTGGCGCTGCTCCAACGCGCAAACCAGGCTTATGAGCCAAGCGGCTTATCAAAGATGCGGTTAATTTCCAGTGCACTGACCGAAGAAACACGCGTTTTCCGGCGGTTCTGGCTGGTTGGTCGTCCCGTGGACGCTACGGCGACGACGCAAAGCAGGCGACGAAAGAAGGACAAAAAAAAGCCGCCCGGAGGGGCGGCGTTTAGTTTTTAGGAGAGGATGCCTGAAAGGCGAGTTCCTTTTGCGGTGCAGTGACGATTGTCGCAAATGCGAAACATGGCGGTCCGATTGCGTTTTCTGCAATCGTTGTCAGAAATCACGATTTCCGTAAGGGAAAGGTAGCGAAAAAAAATGTTAGCGCTGTCACATGCTCCAATGCGGACGCGCTTGCTCAGCCATTTTCCAACCTTTGCACACCCGAATCAGCCAATTGCGAATCAAGCTGCGCGATCAGCCGCATCAACGCCGATTCGTCGTGCGCCTCCGCCCGCGCAACGAGCGCCGCCTGCGTGTTCGACGCGCGCAACAGCCACCAGCCGTCGGCGGTGCGGACGCGCGCGCCGTCAATATCGCACAATTCCGCTCCCGCAGCGCGCAAGCGGGCGAGGACTTCGTCGATTACCGCGAACTTGCGCGCTTCGGGCACGGCGAAACGCAGTTCCGGGGTGATGATGCTGGCCGGCAGATCGTCGCAAAGAGCCGTAACGCTGCGGCCGAGCGCGGTGACGAGGCGGATCAGGCGCACGGCGGCGTAGAGGCCATCATCATAGCCGGGATAATCGTCGGCGAAGAAGATGTGGCCGGTGGTTTCGCCGGCCAGCAGGGCGCCAGTCTGCTTCATTCTGGACTTGATATGGCTATGGCCGGTCTTTGCCATGTCCGGCTGCCCGCCCAGCGCGGCGATGGCGTCGAAGATGGTCTGACTAGCCTTCACATCGGCGATAATGCGCGCGCCGGGATGGCTTTTCAGCAGTTGCCGGGCGAACAGCATCAGCAACTGGTCGCCTGCAATCGCCCTGCCCTGCCCGTCGATCACGCCGATCCGGTCGCCATCGCCATCGAAAGCCACACCGAAATCGAGCTGTCTGTCGCGGACAAGCGCGCGCAGATCGGCCAGATTCTTCTCATCGGAAGGATCGGGATGATGGTTGGGAAAATGGCCGTCTACATCGGTGAAGAGCAGATGATGCTCACCAGGGAGCAACTGGACCAGCTTCTCCACCACCGGGCCGGCGGCGCCATTGCCCGCATCCCAGCCGATGCGGCAGGCCGGGCCGTCGAACCCCTGCATCAGCCGCGCGACATAGGCGCCCATCAGGTCGATGGTTTCGACGCTTCCCGCACCAGATTCCCAGTCGCCCGCCGCCGCCATCGCGCCCAGCATCTGGATGTCCGCGCCAAAGAAGGGCGCATGATGCTTCACCAGCTTGAAGCCATTCTGATCGCCGGGATTGTGACTGCCGGTTATCTGGATGCCGCCATCTACATCCTGCGTCGCTTCGGCATGATATAGCATGGGTGTGGGGCCAAGGCCGATGCGCAGCACGTCTATGCCGGTGGCGACCAGCCCGTCGATCAGCGCGCCCTCCAGCATTGGCGAACTGAGCCGTCCGTCATAGCCCACCGCGATGCGCCGGCCGCCAGACCGGGCGATGACCGTGCCGAAACTGCGGCCAAGCGCATAAGCATCGGCTGCATGCAGCGTATCGCCCACCGTGCCGCGCAGATCATAGTCGCGCAGCAGCGTCAGGTCGAAGCGATGACTCAACAGTGGCTTACCCCTGTTTCCGTTCGTCCAGCAACAGGTCGCGCGCGGCGTTGATCTGGGCGGCGAGCGCTTCGGTGCCGCCCTTGTCGGGATGGACGGAGGCGATCAGGCGGCGATGGGCGGCGCGGATCGCCGTGGCATCGGCATCGGGCGCGACACCGAGCAGGGCGCGCGCCTTTGCCACATCATCGGCGCGGGGCGGCGCTGGCGGGGCGGCGGGGCGTTTGCGCGCCTTGGTGCGGGCATTGCCCTGTTTCGCGAAAAAGAGCGCCGCGCCGATCAGCAGCGGCGCGCCGATCACCGGCTTGCCCTTGGCCGCCAGCACCGCGCCAACCAGGGCCGCGCCCAGCGCCATGCCATCCTTTGCCGTCATGCGTTGCAGCCTTCCCGTCCAGATCAGCCAGACCGCCAGGCCAGCCAGCAGCAGCGTCAGCCCCCCCATCAGGCGGCGCCGAGCAGGTCCAGCGACACCGCGCCATCATCGGTGGGCAGCGCCAGGCCCGACACCATTTCGCGCAATTCCTGCCGCGCGGCGATGTGGCTGACGCCCAGTTCGCCCAGATGCCCCTTGTCCAGCAAGGTCAGGCCCGAGGGAAAGAGTTCGCGGAAGATGACGCGCTCCGACAGGCCGGGAATGACGCGGAAGCCGACGCGGCGGGACAATTCCATCAGCGCGTCGCCCACCCGCTTCTTGTTGCGGGCGTCATGATGCTGGACGCGGTTGCGCAGCACGACCCAGTCGATCGTCACGCCATCGACCTTCGCCCGCGTCTTGCGCGCGTCGAAGATGAGTTCGGAATAGAAGGACAGGCGGCGCACCTTGAAGGTTTCGGGATCGACCTGCCCAATGAGGTCGAAATCGACGAAACTGTCGTTCATCGGCGTGACCAGCGTATTGGCGTGCGGCGCCAGATGACGGGCATAGACGTCGTCGCGGCCGGGCGTGTCTACGACCAGAAAATCCTTGCCCTGCGCCAGCATGATGACCTGATCGTCCAGCGCATCGATGCTGTCGCCGGTGAAGACGTCGAAATCGGGCATGGGCAGGTCGATGCCGCGCCGCCGGGCGGTTTCCTGGCGATTTTCCATGTAACGGGTGACGGTGCGCTGGCGCGGGTCAAGGTCGATCATGCCGACTTTATGGCCCAGCGCAGACAAAGCGATCGCCGTATGCACCGCTGTGGTCGACTTGCCGGTCCCGCCTTTCTCATTGGCGAAAACGATGAGATGCGGCTGCGGATTAGCCATTGGCCCCTGTAAACCCCGTTGATTGTCGCAATGCATGTTGACGGTCGCGCCGGCCCCAGCCTAGCAGGACTGCAATATCCTGTCGCCCTTATCGGAGCCATGACTTCCGTGCAAACGCTGCGTGACCTGCCTTCCCTTCGCTCTGCCGTCGATGCCCTGAAGGGCGATGGAAAGCCGCTGGTTCTGGTGCCGACCATGGGCGCATTGCATGACGGGCATATGGCGCTGGTGGAAGAAGCGCGGCGGCACGGACGGCATGTCGTCGTGTCAATCTTCGTCAATCCGCGCCAATTCGGTCCGAACGAGGATCTGGCCGCCTATCCCCGGCGCGAGGCGAAGGATGCGCAGATGCTCCAGTCCGCCGGCGTCGACATTCTCTGGATGCCCACCGTCGACGTCATGTATCCGGCCGGATACGCCACCAACATTAGCGTGTCGGGAATTAGCGACGGGCTGGACGGCGCGGCGCGGCCGGGCCATTTCGACGGGGTCGCAACGGTGGTGACGAAGCTGTTCAATCAGGTGCGGCCCGATGTCGCGATTTTTGGCGAGAAGGATTATCAGCAACTGGCGGTGATCCGCCGCTTCGTCGCCGACCTCAATCTGCCCATCGAGATTGTCGGCATGCCGACCCAGCGGGCCGAGGATGGCCTGGCCCTCTCCTCCCGCAACGCCTATCTGACCGACGAGGAGCGCAAGGCGGCGCTGGCGCTGCCCCGCGCGCTGGGCGAGGCGAAGCGGCAGATCGAGAAGGGCGAGCCGGTCGAAGGCGCGCTGGCCAAGGCGATCGCGACGCTGGCGGCGCAGGGCTTTGACCCGATCGACTATGTCGCGCTGTGCGACGCGGCGACGCTGGAGCCGATGATGGTGCTGGATCGCCCGGCCCGGCTGCTGGGCGCGGCGAAGCTGGGCAAGACCCGGCTGATCGACAACATCGCCGTCGACCCCGCCTGAAAATCTGTCTGGAAATTGTGAAGAAGCGTATTTTCGGTGCAGTGAAAGTGCCGCGCCGCTAACCAGCCCGCACTTCTTCGTCGCTCCACCAGCGCAGATGATGGGCAACGCCGCTCTGCCGTACACAGGCTTCCAGCGCATCGGCCAGCCGCTCCACCGTCTCGCGGGTGTCGATCCGGCGCAGCCAGCGCCAGATCCGGGGCCGCGACGGCGTGATGAAGCATAAATGCCCGTCGGGATACTCCGCATAGGCACCGCAACCTATCCACAGCGGGAAGCAATCCTGCGCGATCTTCACGCACCATCCCCAATCTTCCGCCACCATGCGCTCGATGCGATAGCCATGGGCCGGCAACGCCGTCGTCAGCAAACGGGCCACAGTCTCGCCGCCCGGCCGGACATGGGGCGGGTCGCGCAGCGCGCCGGATCGAAATTCCAGATGCGACCGCATCACTGTCTCTGTTCGTTACCAGCCCAGTTCGGCAGCATGGTCCGGGTCGCTGAGTGCGGTCAAGCGGCGTGCAGCGCGCCGGGCGAAGCGCAATGTCTCCGCCTTGCGCCGGGCGGCCGCCAGCGGTTCGACCGGGGCGGGGCGCACCAGTTCGGCGTCATATTGGTCCGCCACGATCAATCCGGTGCGCGTCGGCCATAACGCCTCGCTGTCGAACGGCCCGAGGTCGAACCCGGCCGGCACCGCCCAGAAGAAACGATCGCAATAATCGAAATAGTCGGTCCACTTATTGTCGCCCAGCAGGTCCGCGCGGCTGCACTTGATCTCCACGATGGTCAGCCGCCCGGCGCTGTCGATCGCCATGATGTCCGCGCGCCGGCCATTGGGCAGCGGCACTTCCAATATGCCGCTCATGTCATGCCGGAAGAACAGACGCAGCGTGCCCCGCGCCACCGCCAGCGCGGTGCCATCGGTCAGCGGTGAACAGACATCGTCGGAAGCGGTGCTCATGGCGCGAACCTTAGAACAATTCAGGAACAAAAGAAAAGGCCGATTCGGACATTCCGAACCGGCCCTGGATTTTTGCCGCGATTGCGCGCCGAAGCGCAGGCCAATCAACGATAAAAGATGTGATTGTCGATCGACGCCAGCTTGGCCTTGCCCCAACCCGGCGAAACGCGGCGGGCATGGAAATAGAGCGCACCTTCGGCCAGACTGTCCCAGCTGTCATCGGTGGCGATCTGGGCGATGGCGACGGCTTCGCGCCAGCTGCGGCTTTGTTCGCGGATCGGCGGCATGCCATGGCCGCGCACGAAGCTGAACTGGCTGGGCTGATACACCACGCCGCACAGGCTGTCGGCGAAACGGCCGGACCTGGCGCGGTTGATGATTACGCGCGCGACGGCCAGCTGGCCTTCCAGGCTTTCGCCCTTGGATTCGAAATAGACTGCTCCGGCCAGGCACTTCATGTCGCCGTCCAGCTCCTCGGGCGCGCCTTGGGCGTCGACCAGAGCAGCGAGGCTGGTTGCCTGCACGTCGGAGTCAGGAGAAATTACGGTGTCGCCCTGGGGGGCGGAAGCCAGCGGCTGCGAAACTTCGCGCGGCGTGGCGAAAATGACGGGCTTGGATGCCGTCCCGGCTTCGATCGGAAGCACGGTAGCCGATCCCAGCGTCTCGCTGGCAACCGACATATCAGAGGCCGTGACCGCAGCGGCGGCGGACAGGGCAAAGGCTGCGGCAATGGCAGCTTTCAGACGAAAACTCATTCGGGTTCAAAAACATGCGGTTCTTGGCCTGGGCGTCGCGTTTTTAACCCAAATTCGCTGCAACGACCGGCCGCCCCCCGTCTGCGTGTTTACCGCGCCCGCCCCCCGTGGACGATTGCGGCAACCTGCGCGTTGGCGTTTGGGGCCTCTGCACGGCGCAGGACAAGGAGTCAACGATCAGCAGATCGTTTCAGCGGCGAACCGTTCCGCTTCCGGGACGTCGAGTTCCACGACCCACAGGTCGGGGTCCGACCTGCGACGGCGCGCCATATATTGGGTCATCGCCTCCGGACCCTCCTCCGGGGCGGGTCCACAGCGCATCAACGCATAACCGCCGTCAAGGTTCGGCACCCGTTCAAAAAGACCCGATTCCTGTCCCTTTTCAAGCGTCTGGACCAATATGACGCCGCTGATCTCGTCGCCCTTGACCAATATGGTGGCAAAGCCGCCCTCGGCCGCCACCCGGCGGCGCAGCGCGCCCACCAGCATCGCACTGGTCAGGCGCGGCGCGGCGTAGGGATCAGCCCCCATATCCCGGTAGCGATGACAGCGGAAATTGCGACCGCATGAAGGTGCCGGTGCCGCGTCCCACCTCTTCCCCGTCCGAATCGATCAGACTCGCTTCGGCCACGAAGACACGGCGCTTGCCGCTGATCCACCGCCCTTCGGCGCGGATGCGGCCCGGCCCGATCGGGCGGGTGAACAGCAGGTTGAAGGCAGTGGTCAGCAGAAACCGATCGCTAACCAGACTGTTGGCGGCGTAGAAGGCCGCATCGTCCAGCATCTTGAAATAGACGGTGCCATGCACCGCGCCGGCGGCATGGAACTGCCCTTCATCGACCTCGAAATCGATGACCGAATGGCCCGGTGCGCTGATGGTCAGCGCCGATGGAAACAGCCGGTTGATCGGCGCGGAGGCATAGAGTCGCTCCAGCGCGCGGAAATGCGCCGCTTCGCCACTCGGGCTGTCAGCGCCGCTCAGGCCGTCAGGCTGCGTCACGCGCCCCGCCGCCCGCCAGCAACGCATGCAGCGCCTCGGTCGATTGCGCCCCGCGCAGCCGCGCCACATTATTTTCATCGCGCAGATAGCGGGACACGCGCGCCAGCGTCTTCAAATGTTCCGCACCGCTGTCCACCGGGAGAGGAGCGCGAACACGACATCGACCGGCGCTTCGTCCACGGCGTCGAACGGCACCGCCGGATCGAGCAGCACGACCACGCCGCACATTCTGGTCAGACCCGCAATCTTGGCATGCGGAATGGCGACGCCGCCGCCGAACCCGGTCGATCCCAGTCGCTCACGTTCGAACAGGGCGTCGCCCACTTCGTCGGCGTCCAGATCATAGGCGCAGGCGGCCAGAGCCGCGATCTTCTGGAACAGCGCCTTCTTGCCGTTCGCCGCCAGCCCCGTCGCCAGCGCGTCGGGCGAAACGATGTCGTTGAAGTTAACCATGATCTATCCGAAACGGCCGAGCCGCGCAGGCCAAGTCATCGCGCTTGTGCTCGGACAATGAAAGCCCGGCCCCATAAGCCGCCTGCATCATCAGGTCAAGGCGAGGGGCCGGGCGTTTAAGGCAGGCAAGCGCAGATCGATGGCCCGGCTTCCTGCCTTTTCAGCCGATCAGGCGCGCGGTTCTACCCAACCAATCGTCCCGTCATGGCGACGATAGACCATATTATAGGCGGACGTGCCGGCATTCATGAACAGCAGCGCGTTGGTGTTGCGCAGGTCCAGCATCATCACCGCGTCGGACACGCTCGCCTGCGGAATATCGACGCGGGTTTCCGCCACGATCAGGGGCGCGTCGGCCGGTTCTTCCTCTTCATCCGTGCTGGAGGCAAAGATGGTGTAGCCCGCGCCGTCAATATCATCGACGCTATAGCCATTGGCGCGCTGCGCTTCGGCGGCGGCAGCCTGAACGCTGCGGTCCTTGAGGCGGCGCATATAACGGCGCAGCTGCTTTTCGATGCGGTCGGACGCCTGATCGAAGGCGGGATGCGCCTCCTGCGCCTCGCCCGCGCCCTTCAGGATCAGGCCGGTCATGACATGACAGACGATGTCGCAATGAAAGGCTCCATGCGGCGCTTTGCGAAACGTCACCTGGGCGGAAATCGTGCGGGAGAAATATTTCTCGGCCACGGCCTCCAAACGGTCATAGACATGCTGCTTGAGCGCGTCGCCCGTTTCGACCTGATGCCCGGAAACACGAATATCCATATGCCTTCTCCTTATTCTTGCCGGGCCGCCAGGAAAGCGGTCCGGTGGGCGTGGAGGGCATAGGCCGTTTGCGGTCTATGCCTCCTGCAACCAGAGCGGCTCTTTGAGCGTCGCGACGAACGCTGCGTGCCGTTCCAGTTCCGCCGCGCTGGCCGTAAAGACCCGCGCGGGACGAACAGGGCGAACCACGGTGGTTTCCGTCAGTTCCGCCCTGACGATCTCTTTTGCTTCCTCCTGTGCCAGACCCAGGCCGATCTGCCGGCCGCCGGTCAGTTCGATATAGAGTTGCGCCAGCAATTCCGCGTCGAGCAGCGCGCCATGCTTCACGCGATGGCTGCGATCGATGCCATAGCGGGTGCACAGCGCGTCCAGGCTATGCTTGGCGCCGGGATGCAGCGTGCGGGCGATGGCGACGGTGTCGATCATCCGGTCCATCGACACATCGGCATGGCCGCACAGCTTCAATTCGTGATTGAGGAAGCCGAAGTCGAAACGCGCATTATGCGCGACCAGCGGGCTGTCCTCGATAAAGTCGAGCAACGCCTGCGCCCCGTCCGCAAATAGCGGCTTGTCGCGCAGAAAGTCGCTCGACAGGCCATGCACGTTGAAGGCGGCCGCCGGCATGTCGCGCTGCGGATTATAATAAGCGTGGAAGGTCCGGCCGCTGGGTACGCGATTGATGAGTTCGATACAGCCGATTTCGACCAGCCGGTCGCCGGATGCGGGATCGAATCCCGTCGTTTCGGTATCGAATATAATCTCGCGCATCGCCCTCTTCGCATCGACTCTGTGGGCCAACCCTTATCTGCCTGTCTTGGCTCCAAGGCAAGCGACCAGACGCCTGACCTGTGCCCGGGTCGCGGTGAATGTCGCGCCCGTATCGATGATATAGTCGGCGCGAGCGCGCTTTTCAGCATCGGGTGTTTGCAGATGGACAATCTGGCGAAATTTTGCCGCAGTCATGCCCGGCCGGGCCAGGACTCGCCTGCGCTGTTTCCACGCCGGCGCGCTGACGACGATGACGCCGGCCAGCCCCTTTTTCTGCGCTTTGCTCTCGAACAGCAGCGGAATGTCGAGAATCACGAACGGGCGCGATCGATGCCGTTGCAGGAATCGCCCGCGCGCATGCCGCACGGCGGGGTGGACGATCGCTTCCAGGGCCTTGCGCTCGGTGGGGTTGCCAAACACCGCCGCGCCCAGCTTCGTCCGGTCGACGCCCTTCGGCCCGGTGGTGCCGGGAAAGCGCGCCTCGATCGCCGGGAGCAGCGCGCCGCCCGGTCCCTGAAGGCGATGCACCTCCGCATCCGCATCGAACAAGGGCACGCCAGCCTTGCGCAACATCGCCGCCACCGCCGACTTGCCCATGCCGATCGACCCGGTCAGGCCATAGACGCGCATCAATCGGCGGCGATCAGCAGCGCGCGCAGCTCCGCATCCAGTTCGCGCGGCGCCTGCGCATCGAAGAAAATGTCGAACGCCAGCGCGGCCTGCCCGATCAGCATCTCCAGCCCGTCGAGAATCTTCAGGCCCCGCGCCTTCGCCGCTTTGAGCAATTCCGTCTCCAGCGGCGCATAGACAATGTCATAGACGGTCGCGCCCGCCGCCAGCGGCGTCAGGTCCAGCGTCAGCGACGGCTGCCCCACCATGCCCAGAGAGGTGCTATTCACCAACAGATCGGCCGCCGGCAGCGGATCGCCCATGCCGATCACGCGCCCCTTGGTGCCGCCATAGTCCAGCAGCGCCTGTCCCCGCGCCCGGTCGCGCGCCATGATGGTGATGTCCGGCACGCCCAGGCTGGTCAGCGCGAACAGGATCGCCCGCGCCGCGCCGCCCGATCCCACGATGACGGCGCTCCGCCCCTTCCACTTGTCGCGCAGCAGCGGCTGGAGGAACCCGCCCGCATCGGTGTTCGTCCCGATCAGCGGCCCGCCGGTTTCGCTCGCAATGGTGTTGACCGCGCCGATCCGTTCGCGCACCCCGCCCGGATCGTC
This sequence comes from Sphingobium rhizovicinum, assembly GCF_042647625.1. NCBI lineage: Bacteria > Pseudomonadati > Pseudomonadota > Alphaproteobacteria > Sphingomonadales > Sphingobiaceae > Sphingobium > Sphingobium rhizovicinum. Next base: position 3,552,029 of record NZ_JBHRVU010000004.1, read on the forward strand.
GACAAAGTCCAGCACGGCAATCTTGTGCGGAATGGTGACATTGCACCCCAGCCAGTCGGGATCGGCCCGGCGCATCAGGAAATAGGCGGCCAGCCCCTCGGGCGTCACATGGGTCTTCTTATATTCCGCCTCGATATTCAGCGCGTTCAGCCAGAAATTGTGAATCAGCGGCGATTTGCTGTGCGCGATCGGGTCGCCGATCACTTCAGCATAGGGGAGGGCGTCGGTCATGCCGCCAAAACGCCGCGCACGCGCAGAAAGTCAAGCAAAGGCAGCAAAGGCAGGCCCTGAATCGCAAACTGGCTGCCTTCGACCTTGCTGAAAATCTGCACGCCCGGCCCCTCGATCCGGTAACAGCCCACGCACCAGCGCAATTCGTCCCAGTCGGAATCGAGATAGGAGGCGATGAAGGCGTCGGACAGCGGCCGCACCGTCATCCGAACGCGCTCGACATGGCGCCAGATCGGCTCGCCGTTCAAAACGATCACCGCGGCGCTATGCAGATGATGCACCCGGCCCGATAGCAGGCGCAGGATGCGCTCCGCATCCGCCCGGTCGACCGCCTTGTCGATCATCGCGCCGCGCTCTTCGCCTTCGCCGATGCTGCCCGCCAGACTCAGAGTCTGGTCGCACCCCAGCACCAGCGCGCCCGGCACCCGGCGCGACACTTTGAGCGCCTTCAATTCCGCCAGCGCATCGGCCAGCGCCCGCGCGTCCAGCCCATCGGCGCGCAGCGCCTCCTTGGCGGCCTCCTCGTCCACGCCGGGCGACAGCGCCTCGAACGGCACCTGCGCCGCGCTCAGCAGCGCCCTGCGGCTCGCGCTCTGCGACGCCAGCACGATCATGCGTCATTTCCTTCCGCCAGTTCGCGGTCATTGAACAGGTTGATGATGGCAGCGGCCGCCTCCTCGATCGACCGGCGCGTCATGTCGATCACCGGCCAGCCATTGTCGGCAAACATGCGCCGGGCAAAGGCCAGTTCCTCCTGCACCTTGTCATTGTCGACATAGGCGGTTTCGGGCGCCTGATTGAGCGACAACAACCGGTTGCGGCGGATCTGAATCAGCCGTTCGGGGCTGACGGTCAGGCCCACGACCATCGGATGCTTCAGCTTGTACAGGCTGCGCGGCGGCGGCGATTCCGGCACCAGCGGGATATTGGCGGTCTTGTACCCCCGATTGGCGAGGTAAATGGACGTCGGCGTCTTGGACGCGCGCGACACGCCCGCCAGCACGATGTCCGCCTCCTCCCAATTTTCATGCCCCACGCCGTCATCATGGGCGATGGTGAACTGGATCGCCTCGATCCGCGCGAAATAGGCTTCGTCCAATATATGTTTGCGCCCCGGCCGGGTCCGCGTCTCCTGCCCCAATATGTTGGACAGGGCATCGGCCACGCTGTCCAGCGCCGCGACATGGGGCAGGCCCAGCGCGCGGCAGCGCGTCTCCAGCCGGCGGCGCAGCAGGTGATTGGTCAGGGTGAACAGCACCAGCCCCGGATTGGCGGCGATTTCCTCCATGATCCGGTCCAGATGGACTTCGGATCGCACCATTGGCCAGAAATGGCGGATCGCCTCGACATTCTCGAACAGACCGATCGCCGCCTTGGCGATATTCTCCAGCGTTTCACCGGTGGAGTCCGACAGGAGATGAAGATGGATGCGCGCCATGTGTCCATCTCTGTTGGAGGCATGTGGATAAAGCAAGGGATGAATCTGTGGATAAAATAGCCGCCTTTCCCCGTCCCCATTGCCCTGAATCTTATCCACAGGCCCCCAACAGGTCCGAATTTTCATCCACAGCCTGTGGATAACGGGGACAATGACTCTGACTCGCCGACTCTTCCGTGACTCCCCTGAGTCAAGTTGTTGGCAAAAGCGGGCACAGCGCATAAACCCCGCTGCCAACGGTCCTACTATCTCCATCATCCTTTGAATCTAAATATAAGAGAGATGTGATGCGCCTCGACGCCCCGCTCCGCCCTGATCGAAACCTGGCCGAAAAGCCGCTGATGGCCGTTCTCCAGGGCGATCGACCCGCCGTGCCGCCGATGTGGCTGATGCGCCAGGCCGGGCGTTACCTGCCCGAATATCGCGCGCTGCGGGCGGACAAGGGCGGCTTCCTCGAACTCGTCTATGACAGCGCCGCCGCGGCCGAAGTCACGCTCCAGCCGCTGCGCCGTTTCGGCTTTGACGGCGCGATCCTCTTTTCCGACATTTTGATCGTGCCCTACGCCATGGGACAGGATCTCTGGTTCGAGGCAGGCGAAGGCCCGCGCCTGGCCCCCATATTGGCCGAAACCGATCTGTCGGCGCTCACGCCCGATTACAGCCGCTTTGACGCCATTTATGAAACGGTGCGGCAAGTGAAGGCCGCGCTCGACCCCAATGTCACCTTTCTGGGCTTTGCGGGCAGCCCCTGGACCATCGCGACCTATATGGTGGCGGGTCAGGGCAGCAAGGATCATAGCGCCGCCCGCCGCATGGCCTATCAGGAACCCGATCGCTTCGCCGCGCTGATCGATGCGATCGTCGATGCGACGGTCATCTATCTGTGCGGCCAGATCAATGCCGGGGTGGAGGCGGTGCAGCTGTTCGACAGTTGGGCCGGCAGCCTGTCGCCGCTCCAGTTCCAGCGCTGGGTCATAGACCCCAACAAGGCGATCGTCGCGAAGCTAAAAGCGCTGCACCCCGACATTCCGGTCATCGGATTCCCCAAGGGTGCGGGCGCGAAGCTGGCCGATTATGCCGCGCAGACCGGCGTCGATGCCGTGGGCGTCGATGAAACCATCGATCCCCGCTGGGCTAACGGAGCCCTTCCGGCCGGCATGCCGGTACAGGGCAATCTCGATCCGCTGGCGCTGATCGCCGGGGGCCGCGCCGTCGAGGAAGCGGTCGACCTGATCCGCGCCGCCTTTGCCGATCGCCCGCATATCTTCAACCTTGGCCATGGCATATTGCCCGACACGCCCATTGCACATGTCGAAGCGCTTCTTAGCTATGTGCGGAAGGAAGGAGTTTCCGTCTGATGGCCTATCTTGGCGCTGCCTATCTCTGGGTGAAGGCCGCCCATGTCATCTTCGTCATCTTCCTGATGGCGGGGCTGTTCATGATGCCGCGCTTCTTCGTCTATCATCAGGAAACCGTCCCCGGATCGGCCGAGGATCTGCGCTGGATCGAGCGCGAGGGGCGGTTGCTCAAGATCATCCTCAATCCCTCGCTCATCCTCGTCTGGCTGTTCGGGCTGATGCTGATGGTGGAGATTGGTGCCTGGCATTTCGGCTGGTTCCACCTGAAACTGCTCTTCGTGCTGGGCCTGTCGGGCTATCATGGCTGGATCGCCGGCTATGTGAAGAAACTGGCGAAGGGACAGCGCCCCTTGAGCGACAAGACGTTGCGCATGCTGAACGAGATTCCCGGCGTCGCCGCGGCGGTCATCGTCATCGCCGTGATCGTGAAGCCCTTCTGACCATCCTGTCCTATCCGGCGGGCCGGTGCGATAACGGCCCTGCCCTTCGTACGGGGCGCAGATAGGATCAGGCCCGCGCAACAAAATGTCGCATTCGGCGGGAAATATGCGAAGTTAAGGCATGATTCCGGGCAGGCCCCCAGCTGAGGGCTGCGGTAGTGATATTTATAGGTCGGACATTCAGAAGACCGGACCCTGCACCGGACCCGTGGGCTTCGCCACGGTCTTGGCCGCGTCCAGCGCCTCGACCAGGCCGGGGGTGCGGTTGTCGCGCTGGGCATAGTCGCGGGCGGACATGCCGGCCATGGTGTCGCGCTTGTCGGGGTTGGCGCCCTGCGCCACCAGCAGGCGCACGATGGGGACGTCGCGCAGCTGGACGGCGCGGATCAGCGGGGTTTCGCCGCTGTCATTCACCTTGTCCACCTGCGCCTTGTAGGTCAGCAGCGTGCGCACGCCTTCCTCGAAACGGCCCTGCACCGCATCCATCAACGGCGTATTGCCGTCATTGTCGGTCAGGTTGGGGTTCGCGCCCTTGGCCAGCAGAAAGGTCAGCCAGGTGGCGTCGCGCCGCGCCACGATATAATGCAGCGCATTTTCCCCGCTGTTGACGTCGCGGCTGTTGATCACGGTGGAGCCGGGCTTCTGGAGCAGGTCGGTGACTTTCTGCCCGTCCTTGTCCTTCACGGCTTTGAGAAAATTATAGGTGTCCGAAAACTGGGCCTGCGCCACGGTCGGCGTCAGCAGTGCGAGCGCCACCGCGCCCAGGATTGCGGAAACATGGTTGGTCTTCATCTTGGCGCCCCGTTGCATTGCAATTCCCGTCCTAGCAGGGCATGGCTGGCCATGCCATGAACAAAGACGTCGCCGCCCCCGTTCTGCCTTATCTGGCCCGCTCCTTTCTGGGTTTGCCCTTTCTGGCCCTGCTGGCTGCCTGCAATATGGGCGCGGGGGGCGATGGATCAAGCAGCGAACAGGGCGAACTGGTCGGCGCGCGGATCGGCGCGCCCTTCACCCTGACCAATCAGGATGGCAAGCCGACGAAGTGGGATGACTTCAAGGGCCAATACCGCATCGTCTATTTCGGCTATACCTATTGCCCGGATGTCTGCCCGGTCGACCTGCAACGCATCATGCAGGGCTTTGCGGCGTTCGAGAAGGAGAATCCGGCGCTGGCCGCCAAGGTGCAGCCGATGCTGATCAGCGTCGATCCGGGGCGCGATACGCCGGCGGTGCTCAAAACCTATGTCGCCGCCTTCCACCCGCGCCTGATCGGCCTGACCGGCACGAAAGAGCAGATCGGCAAGGTCGCGAAGGATTTCGTGGTCATCTACAACCCCGAAAAGAGCGCCGGGGCGAGCGACTATCTGGTCAGCCACAGCCGCACGCCCTATCTGTTCGACCCGGACGGCAAGCCGCTGGCGCTGGTGCCGGTGGATGATCCCGGCACGCCGGATGTGGATGAGGGCGCACCGAATAAGGTGCTGGCTTTCTTTGAAAAATGGATCAAGTGACGCATTTCTGGGAAAAGCCCCTCGATCAACTCGACCGCGCGCAGTGGGAGGCGCTGTGCGACGGGTGCGGCAAATGCTGCCTGCACAAGGCCGAGGATGAGGATACGGGGCGCATCTATCCCACCAATGTCGCCTGCCGCCTGCTCGACCGGCAGAGCGGGCAATGCTGCAATTACAAGGACCGGCGCAAATTCGTGCCCGATTGCGTGCGACTGACCCCGGCCAAGGTGAAGCAGATCAGCTGGCTGCCGCGCACCTGCGCCTATCGCCTGCGCGAGGAAGGCCAGCCACTGCCGGCATGGCATTATCTGATCTGTGGCGACCGGGAGGCGGTGCATCGCGCCGGGGAGTCCGTGCGCGGCTGGACCGTGGCGGAAGCGGATGCGGGCGACTGGGAAAACCATCTTGTCGACCGCGAACTCTGATCCCGACGCGGCGATCCTGATCGACGGCGTGGCGATGCCGGTGCGGGTGCGCCGGTCGGCGCGGGCGCGGGCCTATCGGCTGACGATCGACAGTGTGCGGGGCGAATTGCGCCTGTCGCTGCCGGTGCGGGCGAACCTGAAGAAGGCGCTGGGCTGGGCGCAGGACCATGAAGGCTGGGTGCGCGCGCAGATGGTGCGGCAGCCGGCCGTTACGCTGCTGGAGCATGGCGCGGTCTTCCCGCTGGAGGGGCGCGATGTGAAGATCCACTGGGTCGAGGGGGCGACGCGCACCATAAAGCTGGAGGGCGACCGGCTGATGCTGGGCGGCGCGGCGGAATCGGTGGGCGCGCGGGTGCAGCGCTGGCTGGTCAGCCGGGCGCGGGCGGTGCTGGAGACGGAGAGTCATGAACTGGCGCGCGAGCATGGGCTGATCGTGGCGTCGGTGGGCGTGGGCGACACGCGCAGTCGCTGGGGCAGTTGCGCTTCTTCCGGGGCGATCCGCTATAGCTGGCGGCTGATCCTGGCCCCGCCAGAGGTGCGCCGGGCGACCGTGGCGCATGAACTGGCCCATCTGCTGCACATGGACCATAGCCCCGCCTTCCACGCCGCGCACCGGCGCATCCATGGCGCGGACCCCCGCCCTGCCCGGCAATGGCTGCGCGTGCATGGCGCGGGCCTGCACCGTTACCGGGCCTGACGCCATGGCGCGGGGCCGCAAACGCTATCTGACCGCCACCATGCCCGACGGCTATGTGAAGACGATCGGCCCGACGGCGGACGCCTTCACCCATTATTGGCGGATCGTCGCCGTGCTGGACAATGGCAAGACCGAGGTGTTCTGGGGCCACACCAAATCGCTGGCCGAAGCGAGGAAGCTGAAAGGCCCGGCCGCTGACGGCGCGAAGAAGCGCGGCTGGAAAAGCTATCAGTTCGAGATTGCGGAACTGGTGGAGACGTAAGGGGGGAGGCTCGCCTGCAGCCGCCCTACCCCCGGTGCGGCCAGACGCCGTTTTCGTCGCCGGGGCAATCATGGTCCGCTTCGCGCGGATGGGGCAGGCCGCAGGCGCGGCAGGTGATATAGTCGCCGGGTTTCAGGCCATGACCCACCGTCACCCGTTCGTCAAAGACGTAGCATTCGCCCTGCCAGCGGCTGTCGGCCTCCGGCATATCCTCCAGATAGCGCAGGATTCCGCCCTTCAAATGATAGACATCGTCAAAGCCGCGCGCCTTGACCAGCGCGGTGGATTTTTCGCAGCGTATGCCGCCGGTGCAGAACATCGCGATCTTCGGGGTGCGGCCTTGCGCCTTGAGGTTGGCGGCGAAGGCGTCGAACCAGTCGGGGAAGTCGCGGAAGGAACGGGTCGCGGGATCGATCGCGTTCTGGAAGGTGCCGCAGGCGACTTCATAGGCGTTGCGCGTGTCGATGACGACGGTGTCGGGATCGGCGATCAGCGCGTTCCATGCCGCCGGTTCCAGATGCGTGCCGGCGCGATTGGCCGGGTCGAGATCGCCTGCGCCCAGCGTCACGATTTCCGCCTTCACCTTCACCTTCATCCGGGCGAAGGGGGCTTGCATAGCCTGCGCATATTTGACGTCGGTATCGGCGCAGCCCGGCAGCGCGCGGATATGAGCAACCAGAGTGGCGATGGCGTCGGTGTCGCCGGCAACCGTGCCGTTAATCCCCTCCCCGGCGACGATCAGCGTGCCGCAGGTGCCAAGATCGGCGCAGAGCGATTTCAAGTCAGCGGCGATCGCCTGCGGATCGGCAAAGCGGGTGAAATGATAGAGGGCGGCGACGGTATAGGACATGGCCGCCCCTATAGGCGCTGCGCGCGCCTCTTGAAAGCCGGGGCGTAGAGGCGCATAGCCGGGCCATGGTTCCCCTTTCGTTCGCAGGTCATGAGTTTCTGGCGCTGCCCGAAGCCGCGCTGTTCTGGCCGGACCGGGGCGCGTTGCTGGTCGCGGACCTGCATTTCGAGAAAGCGAGCTGGTATGCGCGTTTCGGCCAGTTCCTGCCCCCGCATGACAGCGATGCGACGCTGGACGTGATCGAGGCGCTGGTGGCGCGCACCGGCGCGCGGGCCGTCTGGTCTTTGGGGGACAGTTTCCATGACAGCGACGGCGCCGCCCGGCTGGACCAAAAAGCGCGGGGGCGATTGCTTTCCCTTACGGAAAGGCTGGACTGGACCTGGATTACCGGCAATCATGACGTTGGTGTCACGACCATGCCGGGGGGACGGCGCGTGGCGGAGGCAGAGGTGGGCGGGATCTGGTTGCGGCATGAGGCGCAGGCGGATGATCCCCGGCCCGAAATTTCCGGCCATTTCCACCCCAAGCTGCGCCTCAATTTGCGCGGCCGGCATGTGTCGCGACGCTGCTTCGTGGGATCGGCGACCAAGCTGATTCTGCCGGCATTGGGGGCGCTGACCGGGGGGCTGGATGCGGGCCATGGAGAGATTCGTCGGGTCGTGGGACCGGGGGCAGCCGCTATGGTGCCGGTCGCCGATCGTTTGCTGCGCTTTCCCTTATCGTAAGGGGACGCTACGGAAACCGGATTTTAAGCCGTTGCCATTAGGCAACAGGTCTTGATTATGCGACCATCTGAATCGGCGAAAGGCGCAGAAAAGCGTGCCTCTCTTGCCAGAACCCTGTTGCATAAGCATAATCACGATCATCCCGACGCGGCGAAAAGTCGTGCGGGCCAGGAGAGGATTGCCATCATGACAGCCAAGAATCCCTTGCTGACGTCCGTAGGCGCGTTGGCGCTGTGCCTGTTTGCCCCCGCCGCGCTGGCGCAGGAGGATGCCGCGCCGCAGGCCGCCGCCGGTCAGGATGACGCCCAGATCATCGTCACCGCCACCCGCCGCGCCAGCCCCCTGTCCGACGTGCCGATTGCGGTGTCGGCCGTGGGCGCGCAGGCGATGCAGAATAGCGGCGCGAGCGATATCCGTACTCTGAACCAGCTTGCCCCGTCCCTGCTGGTGTCCTCCACCGGGTCCGAAGCCAATGCCTCCGCCCGTATCCGCGGCATCGGCACGGTGGGCGACAATCCGGGGCTGGAAAGCTCGGTCGCGGTGTTCATTGACGGCGTCTATCGATCGCGCACCGGCGCGGGCCTGAACGAACTGGGCGAGATTGAGCGGGTCGAGGTGCTGCGCGGACCGCAGGGCACGTTGTTCGGGCGCAATGCGTCGGCGGGCCTGATCAACATCATTAGCAAGGCGCCGGAAACGACGTTCCACCTCAATACCGAGGCGACATACGGCAATTATGATTATTGGCGGCTGGCGGGTCGCGTGACCGGGCCGGTGGCCGATGGCATCGCCTTGTCGCTGGACGGGGTGTGGAGCAAGCGCGACGGCTTCTACAAGCTGGTCGACGGCACCGGCGCCAAGGTGGGTGATACCAATGACCGCGACCGTTATTTCCTGCGTGGTCAGGCGCTGATCGAGCCAAACGACGCCCTGTCGATCCGCCTGATCGGCGATTATACCAATCGCGACGAAAGCTGTTGCGGCGCGGCCTATATCGAGGCGCGCGAGCGCGTGCCGGTGGCGGGGGGCGGCTATGGCACCGCGCCCTTCAACCGCATCGCCGCGATCCTGGCGGGTCAGGGCAGCGTCATTCCGGCCGACCCCTATGACCGGGAACTGGCGATCACGCCGGGCCGCGACTATGTCAGCAAGCTCAAGGATTGGGGCGTGTCGGGCGAAATCAACTATGATTTCGGCGGCGCGAAGCTGACCAGCATCACCGCCTATCGCGACTATAAATCCCGCGACTATGGCGATTATGACTATAATCGCGCCGACCTTCTCTATCGCGATCCCAACACCTATCGCCAGTTCAAGACCTTCACGCAGGAATTGCGGCTGCAGGGATCGGCCTTTGCCGACAAGCTGGACTGGCTGGTCGGCGGCTATTACGCCAATGAGCGGCTGACGCTGGAGGATAATATCCGGTTCGGCGCGGACTATGGCCGCTTTGCCGCCTGCCGCCTGATGGCCGGCGCGGGCGCGACCAGCAATTTCTCCGCGCAGCAACTGGCCGCCTGTGGCAGCGGCCTTGCCACGCAGGCGCTGATTACGGGGACGCAGGCGAACCTGAATGCCGGGCTGACCGCTGCGCTGATCGGTCGGGGCGTGCCGCCGGCGATGGCCGCGGCGCAGGCGGGGGCGATCTCCACCGGGCTTGGCAACGGGCTGCGGGCGCTGGCCGCCATTCCTGCCGGTACGGGCGACGTCGGATCGCTCTATCGCCAGAAGAGCGAGAATTGGGCGCTGTTCACCCATAATATCGTTCACATCACCAACCGGCTCGATCTGACTTTGGGCCTGCGCTACACCCATGAGAGCAAGCGTTTTTCGGCGGATCTGAACAATAATAACGCGACCTGCGCGGCGCTTCAGTCCTCGTCCCTGCCCTCGCTCGCCACCAATCCCGCGCTGGGCAGTGCGGCGACGCTGGCGGGCGGCATTCTGACGCTGGGGTGCCTGGGCAATGGGTCCACGACGCTCAATGCGCTGAACCTGAACGACAAGATCAGCGATGGCGAATTTTCCGGGACGGCGGTGCTGTCGTGGAAACCGATCGACGATCTGCTGCTCTATGGCAGCTATTCCAAAGGCTATAAGGCGGGCGGCTATAATCTGGATCGGTTCCAGCTGGGATCGACGGGGCTGAACGCCATTCCCGCCGTGTTCGCTCCGCGCACCAATGCGGATGCCGCCAGCCTGCGCTTTGCCGCCGAAAAGGTCGATGCGTTCGAAATCGGCCTGAAATATGTGCAGCCCAAATGGAGCGCGAACATCGCCGCCTTCCGGCAGGAGTTCAAGAATTTCCAGCTGAACACCTTCAACGGCACCAGCTTCGTCGTGCAGAATATCAATGGATGCGACAGCGCGCTCTCCGCCGCGCGGACCTGCGACAGCGGCGATGTTGGTCCGGGCCTGATCAGCCAGGGCGTGGAACTGGAGCTGACGGCAACGCCGGTGCGCAATTTCCGCGTATCGGGCGGCCTGACCTATGCCCGCGCCAAATTCGCCAACCGGCTGGTCGGCAGCGGCGACGGCAGCGTGCCGCTGGACCCGGCCCTGTTCCTGCTGCCCGGATCGATCAATTCCAACGCGCCGGAACTGGTGACGACCGCCAGCATGGCGTGGACGCCCGACATCGGATCATCGGGCCTGTCGGCGCTCTTCTATGTCGATGGGCGTTTGACCAGCGATTATAATACCGGGTCGGACCTGTTCCCGGAAAAGCGGCAGGACGGCTATGCCATCGTCAATGCGCGCGTTGGCATCCGCGGCCCCGACAAGCGCTGGTCGGTGGAGTTTTGGGGACAGAATCTGTTCAACCAAAATTATACGCAGGTCGCTTTCTCCAGCCCGCTCCAGTCGAGCAGCCCGGGGACATCGACAACCGGCCAGTTCGCGGCGGGTGCGCCGATGGCGAACCAGCTCATCTCCGCCTATCTGGCGGAGCCGCGCACCTACGGCATTACCTTGCGCGGGAGTTTCTGAGCATACCGCGCCCGCTGGTCGGATCGGGACGGGCGGGCGCGGTGCGATCGCCAAACAGGGCGGTGCCGACGCGAATGTCGGTCGCGCCCAGCATGATGGCGGTGTCATAATCGCCGGACATGCCCATCGATAGGCGCGGGAGGCCCTCTTCCCGCGCCATTTTGGCGAGCAGGGCAAAGAAGGGTGCGGGTTCGATGCCGGCCGGCGGTACGCACATCAGGCCCAGCAAGGGAATGTCCGCATCGCGCGCGGCGGCGATCAGCGCGGGCGTATCGGCAATGGCGCAGCCGCCCTTCTGCTCCTCCGCCCCGATATTCACCTGAATGAAACAGGGAAGCCGCTTGCCCGCTGCGTCCATCGCCTTGGCGAGTGCGGTCAGCAGCGACGGGCGATCAAGGCCATGGAGGACGTCGAACAGGGCGACCGCCTCGGCCGCCTTGTTCGATTGCAGCTGGCCGACCAGATGCAGTTCGATGTCCGCATATTCCTCCCGCAGGGCCGGCCATTTGTCCTGGCTTTCCTGCACGCGATTTTCGCCGAAGACGCGCTGGCCGGCCTGTATCAACGGGCGGATGGCGTCGGCATCATGCGTCTTCGATACGGCGATCAGGCGGATATCGTCGGCGGTGCGGCCGGTCAGGCGCGCGGCGCGGCCAATGTTGTCGCGCACGGCGGCCAGACGCTGGGCGGCTTCGATGCTGTCCGGGGTGTTGGCAGGGGTGATGGCGGTCGTCATGCGCGCTGCTATAGGCAGGGGCATGTCCCGCCGCCACCGCAAAAAGCTGCCCGGCCTCTGGCTGATGACCGATGAGCGGGTGAGCGAGGCCGCGCTGCTGGCGGCGGCGGCGCGCTTGCCGCGCGGGCGGGCGGGAATCGTCTTTCGCCATTATCGCACGCAGGCGCGGCAGCGGCGGGTGCTGTTCGAAGCGCTGCGGACGATCGCGCGGCGGCGCAGGCTGGTGCTGATGCTGGCGGGATCAGCGCGCGATGCGGCGGCGTGGCAGGCCGATGGCGTGCATGGCGGCGATCGGCGCGCGTCGGCGCGGCCCTTGCTGCGCAGCCGCCCGGCGCATGACCGGCGTGAGGCTGTCGAAGCGCGCGGCGCGGATCTGTGCTTCCTCTCCCCCCTCTTCCCGACCCGATCGCATCCGGGCGCGCCGGCGCTGGGCCGGGTGCGTTTTGCGATGCTGGCGGGCGGGATTGATGCGCCGGTGATGGCGCTGGGCGGGGTCAGACGATCGCATGCGCGGATGCTGCGGGGGATTGGCGCGGATGGCTGGGCGGCGATCGACGGGCTAATGAGTTGAGGGGGCGGGGATAAAGGTGGGATGCTGTAAAATTGCAGTTTCGGGCGGATGGCGGACCGGACTGGCTGCTTTCAAGCGGGACGCATGAAATACCGTCATCCCAGCGAAGGCTGGGATCTCAGGCAGGCGCACGCTGCGTAAACGGATAGCGCTAAACGGCTGGCCTCATTCTACTACCGCCTGAGACCGCAGCCTTCGCTGGGGTGACGGCTATGGGACAGGCCAAAATGAACACCCGACATCAGCCTCTGGCCTCTTGCAGACCGATGCTATGCCCAGTCCACCCGCGTCCAGCCGCGTTCCGCCGCCAGTTTCGCCAGCGGCTTGTGGGGGTTGGAGGCGAAGGCGATGTCCGCATATTCCAGCATCGGCGCGTCCGACACATGGTCGCTATAGGCGCGGATATGCGCCTGGGTGCGGTCGATCGCTTCAGCCGCCATCCATGCCTTGATCATGCGCAGCTTACCGGTGTCATAGCAATTTTCGCCGGCGATCTTCGCGCGGACATAGCGCAGATCCTGGCTGAGATGGTCGGTTGCGATCACCGCGTCGAAGCCCAGCCGACGGGCGATCGCCTCCACATAGAGGCGGTAGGAGGCGGTGGCGAGCACCAGCCTGTATCCGTCCGCCCGGTCCTGCGCGATCTGCGCCACCGCGCCGGCGCGCAGGTTGGTGGCCATCACCTTGTCGGCATAGCTTTCGATATGCGGCAATAATTTCGCGCGTTCGACATTGCCGCCGATCATCAACGCCTGATTGAGCTCCTTCAGCCGCTTGCGCGTCAGCAATTTCAGCACATAGGCCAGCATCAGCAGGATGACGCAGGGGAAAAGCGCCAGCCGCCAAGGGGCCATGCGCCGCGCGACATGGATGAGGAAGCCGGTATAGGTGCCGCTGAACGTCACCGTGCGGTCCATGTCGTAAATGGCCAGCCTATATTGAGTCATGCCGTGTCCGAAACTTTTGCCCATGCCCTTCGTTCTGGCTTGCGGATGGGCCGTTTCGGCTTGCCGTGCAACCGATAATGGACCACTAAACCGCCTTGATGAATAAAGTCGCCGACCTTGCAGAAGAAACGCGCGACGGCGAAACGGTAGTCCGGCTGTCCGGGTCGCTCGCCATCGCCTGTCTGGGCGAACTGCCCAACCGGCTGGATGCGTTGCAGCCGCCGATGGCCGCCATAGACCTGTCCGACGTGGACCATATGGACACGATCGGCGCCTGGACCGTGCATCGCACGGCCAAGCGATTGCAGGCCGATATTGTTGGCGCCAGCGACGATTGCCGCCGGCTGATCGAAGCGGTCGGCGGGCTGGACGAGCCGGTGCCGATCCGCCCCGATCATGTCCATCCGCTGCGCCGTGTGGTCGGCCAGATTGGCGAGGCGGTGAGCAATTCCGGCGGGACTTTGGTGGGGCTGGTCGGATTCTTCGGCGCGACGCTGGCGGCGTGCTGGAGCGTGATCCGCCATCCTGGCCGTTTTCGCATCAATGCCGTCGTGCAGCGGTTCGAAGTGGTGGGCGTGTCTGCGCTCGGCATTATCGGCCTGATGAGTTTCCTGATCGGCATCGTCATCGCCCAGCAGGGATCGGTGCAGTTGCGCCAGTTCGGCATGGAGATGCTGACGATCAATCTGGTCGGACGCCTCACCTTCCGCGAACTGGGCGTGCTGATGACGGCGATCATGGTGGCGGGCCGGTCCGGTTCCGCCTTTGCCGCGCAATTGGGCACGATGAAGCTGACTGAGGAGGTCGACGCCATGCGCACCATCGGCGTGTCGCCGATGGAGGCGCTGGTTCTGCCCCGCACGCTGGCCGTGGTGGTGATGATGCCGCTGTTGGCCTTTTATGCCTGCATCGTGGCGATCATCGGCGGCGGCTTCCTGTGCGCGGTGGCGCTGGAAATCCCGCCCATCACCTTCATTCAGCGCTTGCGCGAAGTGGTGCCGATCCATGACCTGTGGGTCGGCCTGATCAAGGCGCCGGTGTTCGGCATCATCATTGCCCTGTCGGGCTGCTATCAGGGATTGCAGGTGAAGGCCAATGCCGAGGAAGTCGGGCTGCGCACCACGGCCGCCGTGGTGCAGGCGATCTTCCTGGTGATCGTGATCGACGCTTTCTTCGCCGTCTTCTTCACCTGGGTGGGGTGGAACTGATGAGCGAGGAAGAACTGCGCGAGGCCGAGGAACGGCGCGTCGACGAGGCGATCGAGTCCGGCGACATTGCGATCAAGGTGCGGGGCCTGAAGAACAGCTTCAGCAATCAGGTCGTGCATGAGGGGCTGGACCTGGATGTGCGCAAGGGCGAGATTCTGGGCGTGGTCGGCGGATCGGGCACCGGCAAGTCGGTGCTGATGCGATCGATCATCGGCCTGCAAATGCCCGACGAGGGCGAAGTCTGCGTCTTTGGCGAGTCCATGGTCGGCCGGTCGGATGACGAGGCGCTGTCGATCCGCAAGCGCTGGGGCGTGCTGTTCCAGGGCGGCGCGCTGTTTTCGACGCTGACGGTGGCCGAAAATGTCGAAGTGCCGATCCGCGAATATTATCCCAATATCGGCGCGGAACTGCGGGATGAGATTGCCGCCTACAAGATCCGCATGACCGGCCTGCCGACCGAGGCTGGACCCAAATATCCGTCCGAACTGTCGGGCGGCATGAAGAAGCGCGCCGGTCTGGCCCGGGCGCTGGCGCTGGACCCGGACCTGCTGTTTCTGGACGAGCCGACGGCGGGTCTGGACCCGATCGGGGCGGCGGCATTCGATGAGATGACGCGCAAGTTGCAGCAGACGCTGGGCCTGACCGTCTTCCTCATCACCCATGATCTCGATACGCTCTATTCCATCTGTGACCGGGTGGCGGTGTTGGCGGACAGGAAGGTGACGGCGGTCGGCACGATCGACGAATTGCTGGCCACCGACCATCCGTGGATACAGGAATATTTCAACGGCCCGCGCGGCCGGGCCGCCACGGCGGCGGTCGCGCGCGAAAAGGACAAGGCGGGTCAGACCCCGTCGGACGGAAGGCGATAGGATATGGAAACCCGCTCCAACCATGTGCTGGTGGGCACGGTGACGCTGCTGCTGCTGGCGGCGATCATGGCCGCCGCCTTCTGGTTCTCGCGCCTGTCGCAGGGCGACAGCATGGAATATGACATCTTCTTCAAACAGTCGGTCAACGGGCTGGCGAAGGGGTCGGCGGTCAATTATTCCGGCGTGCCTTCGGGACAGGTCGAAAAGATCGAATTGTGGAAGCGCGACCCGAGCTTCGTGAAGGTGCGCATTTCCGTGAAGGAGGGCACGCCCGTCCTGCAGGGCACGACGGCGACCATTTCGGGCGTCGGCTTCACCGGCGTCAGCGAGATCGTGCTGGACGGTGCGGTCAAGGGCGCGCCGCAAATCGTGTGTCCGGCGGAAAATACGCTGGCTGTCTGCCCGGACGGCGTGCCGGTGATCCCGACCAAGCCGGGCGCGCTGGGCGAGTTGCTCAACAATGCGCCGCAGCTGCTGGAGCGGCTGTCGACGCTGACCGAGCGGCTGACCGAGCTGCTCAACGACAAGAATCAGCAGTCGATCGCCGGCATCCTGGCCAATGTCGAGCGGGTGTCAGGCGCACTGGCCGATCGCAGCCCTGAGATCGCCGCGACGCTGGCCGAAGCGCGCATCGCCGTGCAGCGCACCGGCGTTGCCGCCGAACAGATTGGCAAGCTGGCTGCGACGACGGATTCGCTGATCAATGATGAAGGCCGCCCGCTGATGGCCGACCTGCGCAAGAGCGTTCAGGCGGCGTCGCGCAGCATCGATACGCTGGACAAGACCATCGGTGAGGCCCAGCCGGGCGTCCATGCCTTCAGCACCCAGACGATGCCCGAAGTGAACCAGCTGGTGCGCGACCTGCGCGAAATGTCGCGGTCCTTCCGCGGGGTCGCCGAAAAGCTCGACCAGCAGGGCGCAGGCTCGCTGGTCGGATCGCCCAAGCTGCCGGACTATAAGCCATGAAGAAAGAGATGCGGACCATGTTCCACGTGAAACCCCGCAGCGCGATCGCCGCGCTTGGCATTGCCTTCCTGCTGTCCGGATGCGTGTCGTTCGGCGCGAAACCGCCAGCGCAGTTGCTGACGCTGGATGCGATGCAGAAAGTGCCGGCAGGCGCAGCGCGGGTGGCGGGCGGCGGACGCACGCTGATCGTCGCCGATCCGGAGGCGCCGCGCATGCTCGACACGGTGCGCGTGCCGGTGCAGACCGCGCCGACGTCGGTCGCCTATGTGACCAAGGTCCAATGGGCCGATACGCCGCGCCATTTGTTCCGCCGGCTGCTGGCGGAGACGATTTCGGCGACGACCGATCGGGTCGTGCTGGATTCGGGTCAATTCTCTGGCGATGGCGGGCAGCGCCTGTCGGGCGAGCTGGTGGCTTTCACCATCGATGCCGCCAGCCATAGCGCGATTGTGACCTATGATGCGGTGCTGACCACGCCAGCGGGTGCGGCCCTTGCGCGGCAGCGCTTTACCGCCAGCGCCCCGGTTTCCGGCAAGATCGACGCCACCACGGTCGGCGCGCCGCTCAACGCGGCGGCGAACAAGGTGGCAGGCGACGTTGCGGCCTGGGCGGCGGCGGTGAAGGATTAGAGCATTCTGAAGTCGGCTGGAACAGCAGACGGCTCGCAGAATACGGAAAACAAAAGAAAATTAGAGCATCATCCGATTCAATCTAATCGGATGATGCTCTAAAGAGTTGATGACGGTCAGGGTCTGAAACGACCCTGATCAGTCTCGACTAAATTACGTCATGCCAGCGAAGGCTGGCGTCTCGCTTCTTATGACAAGCAGCTTGAGGATAAGACAGATCCCAGCCTACGCTGGGATGACGGTTATAAACCAAACTCCCGCTATTTCGTGACGAAACCAGCAGGCTGCCTCACTCCAGACTCTTGCTGGCCTGTTCGGTCACGTCCTTGGACAGGCCGGGCTGGGCCAGGATGCGCTGCAATTGCGCCCGCATCAGTGCGGCGCGCCCTTCATCGAAGCGTTTCCAGCGGCCCAGCGGAGGCACCAGACGCGCCGCCGTCTGCGGGTTGAGCTTGTCGAGCGCGATGATGCAATCGGCGACCAGCGCATAGCCCTTGCCCGACCCGTGATGGAAGGCCCACTGGTTGCCCGCAAAGGCGCCGTAGAGCGATCGCACGCGGTTGGGATTGGCCAGGGTGAAGTCCTTGTGCTGGCCCAGCGCCTGCACCTGCTCCACCGCGTCAGGATGCAGCGCGAACGCCTGCGTCTGGAACCATTTGTCCAGCGTCAGCGCGTCGGCGCTGTAGCGGTTGTAGAAAATGTCGAGCGCGGCTTCGCGTTCCGGGCTGCTGCCGTTCGCCAGCGTCCCCAGCGCCGCCTGCCGCTCGGTCATGTTATCGGCTTCGCTGAACTGGCCAAAGGCGATGGCGGGGCCATCCTGCGCGCCGGAGGCGACCAGATAGTGGAGCGCGGCATTGCGCAGCTTGCGCGCGCCCTTGGCCGCGGACGAGATGGAGAAGGCGTTCGCCTTCGTCTTCGCATGGATGTCGCGCCATAGCGGCATCAGTTCGGCGCCGATTTTCGTCTGGAGCGCATCGCGCGCGGCGTGGATCGCATCGGGATCGACGATCTTCATCTGGTCGCCCAGATAGGCTTCGCTGGGCAGGCGGATCGTTTCCGCGACGAAGGCGGGATCGAGCGCGGGATCGGTCAGCGTATTGCGGATGGCGTCGATCACCGCGCCATCGTCCGTATCCTGCCCGGCGATACGGCCGATCAGCACATTGACCATCAACTGCTGCATCGCCTCATAACGGGCGAAGGGATCGTCATCATGCGCCGACAAAAAGGCGAGATCGGCCTGGCTGCGGTTGGTTTCCACGATCACCGGCGCGGAAAAGCCGCGATTGATCGACAGGACCGGAGCGGCCGCAAAGCCAGTGAAGGTGAAGCTTTGCTTCGGCTCCGTCAGCATCAGCAATTCGTCGCCATGATGCTGTCCGGTGGCGGGATCGAACAAAGCGGTGCGCAGCGGGATGGCCATGGGCTGCTTGTCGGGCTGGCCTGGCGTGGCGGGCACGGTCTGCTCCAGCGTCAGTTCAACGCTCTGCGCCACCGGATCATGCGACAGCAGCGCACGGACATGGGGCGTTCCCGCCTGTTCATACCAGCGGCGGAACTGGCCGAGGTCGATCTGCCCGCCCTCCTCCATCGCCGCGACAAAATCCTCGCAGGTCGCTGCTTCGCCATCATGACGGTCGAAATAGAGGTCGCTGCCGGCGCGGAAGCGTTCGGCTCCGAGCATCAGCGCCATCATGCGGATGACTTCGGCGCCCTTATTATAGATGGTGGCCGTGTAGAAGTTGCTGATTTCCATGTAGGATTCAGGGCGGATCGGGTGGGCGAGCGGGCCGCTATCCTCCTGAAACTGGGCGGCGCGCAGGATGCGGACGTCCTCGATCCGCTTGACCGCATGGCTGCCCATGTCAGCGGAGAAATTCTGGTCGCGGAAGACGGTGAAGCCTTCCTTCAGGCTCAGCTGGAACCAGTCGCGACAGGTGACGCGATTGCCCGACCAGTTGTGGAAATATTCGTGGGCGACCACGCCTTCCACGCCGTCATAATCAATGTCGGTCGCTGTTTCCGGGTCGGCCAGGATGTAGCGCGAATTGAAGATGTTGAGGCCCTTATTCTCCATCGCGCCGAAATTGAAATCGGCCACGGCGACGATGTTGAACACGTCCAGATCATATTCGCGGCCATAGACGCGCTCGTCCCAGGCCATGCTGTCTTTCAGCGCCTTCATCGCATGGGCGGTGCGCGGCAGATCGGCTTCCTTCACCCAGATGCCCAGCTGCACTTCGCGCCCGCTCATCGTGACGAAGCTGTCGGCGTTGCAGGCGAGGTCGCCGGCGACCAGCGCGAACAGATAGCAGGGCTTGGGGAAAGGATCGTTCCAGAGCGCGCTGTGGCGGCCATCGGGCAGGTCAGCCTGTTCAATCGGGTCGCCATTGGCTAGCAGGATCGGGAAGCGCGCCTTGTCCGCGCTCATCCGCACGCTGTAGCGCGACAGGACATCGGGCCGATCCGGGAAGAAGGTGATGCGGCGGAAGCCTTCCGCTTCGCATTGGGTGCAAAGCAGGCCGCCGCTGGCATACAGGCCCATCAGCTTGCTGTTGCTCTGTGGCGCCAGCTCCACCAGCGTTTCAATGCGGTGACTGTCGCCGGAAAGCGGGATGATCAGCGCGCCGGCCTCCAGATGCCATTCCGCCTCCTCCAGCGTGCGGCCGTCGACCTTGACCGCCAGCGGAACAAGGCCATCGCCATCAAGCCGCAGGGGGCGATCATGGTCGCCGTTGCGGGTGACGGACAGGGTCGCCTCCACCCGGGTCAACGCCGGATCGAGATCGAAATCGAGCGCGATGTCCGGGATCAGCCAGTCGGGCGCGCGATAGTCGGCGCGGCGAATGACGGCAGGAGCGGCGGCGGTGGTGGAGAGCATGTCGGCCATGCGATCAACCTAGGGAGCGGCCGGGCAAAAGGCCAGTGGGCTTGATGGGAAGATCAGCGGAATCTGGCGCGCCTGCATCCCGCCTGCGCGCCAGACTCGGCGATATTCAGATACGCTCGCCCGACAGGCGCTGGCACAGCATGTCGAGCTGGTCGAGGTTGGAATAGCGCATCGACAGCGTGCCGCCGGCGGCGGCGCTTTCATGCGCGATCTCGATTTTCAGACCCAATATGTCGGCCAAATGCTGTTCCAGCGCGGCGATGTCCGGGTCTTTCTCCGTCGGCTTGCTGGCGGCGCGGCGCGGGGCCGGCGCTTCCGCTCCGGTTTTCACCCGGCGCACCAGCTGCTCGGTATCGCGAACCGAAAGCCCTTTTTCTTCAACCTGTTGCGCCAGTTTCTCGCAATCGGGCACGCCGATCAGCGCGCGGGCATGGCCCATGCTGATCCGGCTGTGCATCACCTGTTGCTGCACGGTTTGCGGCAGTTCCAGCAGGCGCATCAGATTGGCGACATGACTGCGCGATTTGCCGACGATGCGGCCCAGCGCTTCCTGGCTATGATGAAATTCGGCGATCAGTTTGCGATAGGCTTCCGCCTCTTCGATCGGATTGAGGTCTTCGCGCTGGATATTTTCAATCAGCGCGATTTCCAGCGTTTCCTGCTCATCGAAATCGCGGACGATCGCGGGGATGCGGTGCATCTGCGCCCGCTGCGCCGCGCGCCAGCGGCGTTCGCCGGCAATGATCTGGAACCCGCCGCCATGGGGACGCACGATGATCGGCTGAATCACGCCGCGCTTGGCGATGCTGTCGGCCAGTTCCTGTAACGCGCCATCGTCGAAATGGCGGCGCGGCTGTTCAGGATGCGGATGGATCAGCGCGACTTCGATGCTCTGCACCGTCTTGCCATTGGCGGCCGACGCGGCGCTGGGGGCAATCGGTTCTTCGCGGGTCACATCGCCCAGCAGGGCGGACAGGCCCCGGCCCAGCCCCTGCGGACGCTTGGCAATCTTGGGCTTGTCAGTCGTTTCGTCGCTCAAGCGGCAACCTCCTGTCGGGGCAGGCGCGCGATCAGTTCGCGCGCGAGCCGCATATAGGCTTCCGATCCCGAGCAGCGGAAGTCGTAGATAAGGGCGGGCACGCCATGGCTCGGTGCTTCGGACAGGCGGACATTGCGGGGAATGACGGTGGAGAAGACGAGATCGCCCAGGCAGGCGCGCACATCGTCGGCCACCTGATCGGTCAGGCGGTTGCGGCGATCATACATGGTCAGCGCCACGCCCATGATCGACAGGCCGGGATTGAAGCGGCCGCGAATACGCTCGACCGTCTGGAGCAGCTGTGACAGACCTTCCAGCGCGAAAAATTCGCACTGGAGCGGCACCAGCAGCGATTGGGCGGCGACCATGGCGTTGATCGTCAACAGGCCCAGCGAGGGCGGGCAATCGATCAGGCAAATGTCCCAGCGGCCCGACTGCGCTTCGGACAGGACGCGCTCCAGACGGTGGGTGCGCTCCTCATATTCGATCAGTTCGATTTCCGCGCCCGACAGATCCTGCGTCGCGGGGACCAGGTCCAGCTTGGGCACGCGGGTCGTGACGATGGTGTCGTCCAGCGCGCAATTGCCGACCAGCAGGTCATAGCTGGACTGGGCGCGTTCGGCCTGCCCCACGCCAAGGCCGGTCGACGCATTGCCTTGCGGGTCGAGATCGACCAGCAGCACCCGAAGGCCGGTGGCGGCAAGGCCGGTCGCGAGGTTGATCGCGGTCGTGGTCTTGCCCACCCCACCCTTCTGGTTGGCGATGGCGATGCGGATCATGGGCGCCCTTTCTTCTTGCCAGCGGGTGTGACGGATCGAGCGACGATGATGGCGCTATCGGCATCCGTTACGCTCGGTTCCACGTGAAACGCACCTTGCCATGTAGGACGCACCGCCTCCAGTTCATTTTGCGCATTTCGTCCCTTTGGCAGCACCCAGACGGTGTTTTTATCGGACAGGTGCAGCGCGGAGGCGAGCAATTTGGGCAGCGGGGCATAAGCGCGCGCGCTGATGACGGCCGCCTTGGTCGCGGGCGTGCTTTCGACGCGACCGCCAAAGACGCGCGCATTGCCAAGGCCCAGGTCGGCGATGACGCCGTTCAGAAAATCGATCCGCTTGCGGCGGGATTCCACCATCATCAGCGGCCGATCGACCAGACAGGCGATGACGATGCCGGGCAGCCCGGCCCCGGACCCCAGGTCGATCCAGTCGCGCCCATCATCATTAGGGGCGATGGTCAGCAACTGCGCGGAATCGACAATATGTCGCGCCCAGATATGCGGACGGGTCGATTCCGCGATTAGATTTTGTTCGTCCATCGCCGACGACAGGATGGCGACATAGCGTTCCAGCTGGTCCCATGTTTCACGTGAAACTTCGAACTGCGCCTGGAGCCAGGCGCGGGCTTCTTCTTCGGTCACGCGGCCTCCCGCCGGACATGGACTAGGATGGCGGCAAGGGCCGCCGGGGTGATGCCGCGAATGCGGCCGGCAGCGGCCAGCGTATCGGGGCGGGCGGCGTCGAGCCGCTCGATCATTTCGGTCGAAAGGCCGCCAATGGCGCGATAATCGAAATCGGCCGGAATATGCACGCGCTCATTGCGGCGCAGTTCGGCAATCTCGCTGTCCTGCCGCTGAAGATAGGGCGCATAATGGGCGTCCTCCAAAATCTCGTCGCGCAGGTCGGCGGGCGCATCGCGCAGGGACGGTGCGAGATCGAGCAGCAGGGCGCGGTCGACCTCCGGGAAGCGCGCCCAGTCGAACAGGCTGCGGCGCGCGCCGTCCTGTCGCACCGACGCGCCGGCGCGGGCCATTTCACTGGCGGTCATCTCGCGCGCCAGTTCCGCGTCGATCGTGGCGCGCAGGGCGGCCCGTTCAGACAGTCGCGCCGCGCGATCGAGTCCGATCACGCCATGGGCCAGCCCAATCGGGCCGAGCCGCGTTTCGGCATTGTCCGCGCGCAGCCGCAGCCGATATTCGGCGCGGGCGGTGAGCATGCGATAGGGTTCGGTCACGCCTTGCAAGACGAGATCGTCGATCATCACCCCGATATAGGAACTGGCCCGGTCCAGGATCATCGACGCTTCGCCGCGTGCGCGGGCGGCAGCGTTGACGCCGGCAATCAGGCCCTGCGCTGCGGCTTCCTCATAGCCGGTCGTGCCGTTGATCTGGCCCGCGCAAAACAGGCCGAGCACCGCGCGCACTTCCAGCGAAGCGTCAAGCGCGCGCGGATCGACATGGTCATATTCGACCGCATAGCCGGGCACGACAATGTCGACCTGCTCCAGTCCGGGCATGGACCGGACCATAGCGATCTGAACATCGGTGGGCAGCGATGTGCTGATGCCGTTGGGATAGACGAGATGATCCTCCAGCCCTTCGGGTTCGAGGAAAATCTGATGCCCGTCGCGATCGCCGAAGCGCAACACCTTGTCCTCGATCGACGGGCAGTAGCGCGGCCCCTGCCCCTCGATCGCGCCGCTGAACAGGGGCGATCGACCAAGGCCGTCGCGGATGATCTGATGCGTGCGATCATTGGTGCGGGTGATGGCGCAGGCGAGTTGCGGCAGCGGGCGATGGTCGGACAGCGGCGACATGGTCCACCCCTCCCCGTCCGATGGCTGGGTTTCCAGGCGCGCCCAATCGATCGTCCGCCCGTCCAGCCGGGGCGGCGTGCCGGTCTTGAGCCGGGCGATCGGCAGGCCGAGTTCGCGCAACTGCACGCCCAGCGCGGTTGCAGCGCGTTCATTGACGCGTCCACCCGTTTCGCGCTCATCGCCCCGAAACAGCTTGCCGCCCAGAAAGGTGCCGGTCGCGAGAACGACGGAGGACGCCTGAAGCGCACGGCCATCCGCCAGTGCGATCCCGGCAATGGCGTCATCCTCCAGCAGCAGCGCCGCCGCTTCGCCTTCGACAATATCCAGACCAGCCTGCGCATCCAGCATCGCATGGATGGCGGCGCGATAGCGTTTGCGGTCGGCCTGAATGCGCGGTCCCTGTACGGCCGCACCTTTGCTGCTGTTGAGCATGCGATAATGAATGGCTGCGGCATCGGCGGCGCGCGCGATCAGGCCGTCGAGCGCATCGACCTCGCGCACCAAATGCCCCTTGCCCAGACCGCCAATGGCCGGGTTGCAGGACATGGCGCCGACCGTCGCTTTCTCGAAAGTCAGCAGCGCCACCGACGCGCCCTTGCGCGCCGCCGCAGCGGCTGCCTCGCAGCCGGCATGGCCGCCGCCGACCACGATCACATCATAGCTTGTTCGCATGACGCGCCCTTATCAGATTTGGGGCATCGTGGTCAAAATTGTTCCACGTGGAACAGCATCTATTTGCCGATGCAAAATCCCGAAAAGAGCCGGTCCAGCATATCCTCGGTCCCGGCCTGCCCGGTCAGCGCGTCGATCGCGCGGCGGCAAAGGCGCAATTCCTCGGCAGCTACCAGCAAATCGCCGGTCGATGCGGCTGCATCAAGATGCGCGCACAACTGTCCAACTTCTTGTCTCTGTCGCGCATGCAGGGCATAATCCCCCTCGCCAGGCAGCAGGGTGGCGGCGCTTGAGAGCAGGGTTTCGATCAGGATCGCCATCCCCTCCCCCGTCCGGGCCGACAGGGATAGGCCGGGCCGCGCCGCTTCGCTGCGGTCGCTCTGGGCGGCGATCAGGATCGCGTCGGCGCGCGGCAAAGCATCGGCCTCGCCCAGCCACAGGATGATGTCCGCCGCCTCCAGCGCGGCATGGGCGCGGTCGATGCCGATCGCCTCGATCGCGTCGCTCGTCTCGTCCCGCAGGCCGGCGGTATCGGTGAAGAGAAAGGCGGTGCCGCCAATCGCGGCCGGCACTTCGATCCGGTCGCGGGTGGTGCCGGCAATGTCGGATACGATCGCCGCGTCCCGGCCGACCAATGCATTGAGCAAGGTCGACTTGCCGGCATTTGGCGGGCCGGCCAGCACCACGCGAACGCCGTCGCGCAAACGCTCGGCCGATGGCGCGGCGAGAATAGCGCCGACATCCTGCGCCAGCGCGGCGATGCCCTGCCCTATCCGCGCCTCGATCGCGTCATCGGGCACATCATCCTCGTCGGAGAAATCGAGTGCCGCTTCGGCCATGGCGGACAGGGTCAGCAATTCATTGCGCCAGCCATTGATCCGGCGGGAAAAATGCCCCTCCGCCATCAGCAGCGCCGCGCGGCGCTGGCCCTGGGTTTCGGCGGAGAGCAGATCGGACAGACCCTCGACCGCGTTCAGGTCCATGCGCCCATGAGCAAAGGCGCGGCGAGTGAATTCGCCCGCTTGCGCCCGGCGCAATCCAGGCATGGCGGCCAGCGCATCCTCCACCGCCGCGACGATGGCCCGGCCGCCATGGCAATGGAGTTCGACCATATCCTCGCCCGTGACGGTTGCGGGACCGGGCAGCCAGAGCAGCAGGGCGCGATCGAGCGGACTGCCGTCGCGCGGATCTTTCAGCAGGGCAAGGCTGGCGGTGCGGGGCGTGGGGATGCGCCGCGCCAGCGCCTCCAGCGCGCTGCGCGCCCGTGGCCCGCTGATCCGGATAACCGCGATCCCCGCTGGCGGCGCACCGCTCGACAGGGCAAAAATGCTGTCGTCTTGACCCTTCGACACGGACCTTATTTCTTCTCGTCCTTGCCGCCGATGCCCGCCAGACCGACATTCATCATCTGCTGGAACAGGCGCATGCCCGCATCGCCCAGTGGCGAGAAGCTCTTGAACAGCGTTTCCATCTGCTCGACGCTGCCGACGCCATCAAAGCTGTCGAGCATCGTCTTGACATATTTGTCATGAATGGGCGTGACATCGGGCAGGCCCAGAAAGGCGCGGGCCTCGGCGGGCGTGCAATCCACGTCGACGGATACTTTCATGTCCCTGCTCTTCCCTGTTGGCGGCCGGCCGCATGGGGCCGTTTGATCGCGTCGTGCCGTCATGCCGCAAATAGCCGCATCAACGCAAATTTTAAACGCGGCAGGTGGTTGCGCGACTCCCGGATCGGCCAATATGCGACCCAATCTCACTCCGCGGAAGGATCATGGCATGGGCAGCTTCACCCCGATCGACACTCTGGAAGGGGATGCGCAATTCGACGCCTATGTGGCGCAGCCTGAAGGCGAAGCGCGCGCGGCGATTATCGTCATCCAGGAAATTTTCGGCGTGAATGAAGGCATTCGCCATAAATGCGAGAGCTGGGCGAAGGCAGGCTATCTGGCCTATGCACCCGATCTGTTCTGGCGGCTGGAGCCGCATGTCGAACTGGATGCCGATGTGCCGGCGGAAATGGAGCAGGCGCTGGCCTATATCCCGAAGTTCAATCAGGATCAGGGCATCCGCGATATTGAGGCGACCATCAAGGCGGCGCGCTCTGCCCTTGGCGGCGCAGGCAAGGTGGGCGTCGTCGGCTATTGCCTGGGCGGCCGCATCGCCTTCATGAGCGCCTGCCGCACCGATGGCGATGCCTTTGTCGGCTATTATGGCGTGGGCATCGATGGCCTTCTGGGGGAACAGCATGCCATCGGCAAACCGACCATGCTGCATATTCCCACCAATGATGGTTTCGTGTCCCCCGAAACGCAAAAGGCGATGCATGACGGGCTGGCCGATAATCGCCATGTGACGCTGCATGATTATGAAGGGCTGGACCATGGCTTCGCGGCCGAGACGGGCAATCGCCGGGTCGAGGACGCCGCGCAACTGGCGGACCAGCGGACCGCGGACTTCTTCGCAGCGGCGCTTGCCTGATGTCGGGCGCATGGCGGATGGTGGCCCGCAGCCATGGCGGGCCGGAGGTGATTGCGCGCGAGGATTTTGATCCGGGCCAACCGGGCGAAGGCGAAGTGCTGATCGCGCAGGATGCGGTCGGCCTCAACTTCATCGACACCTATTATCGCACCGGCCTTTACCCCGCCCCCCTGCCCACCCCGCTGGGGTCGGAGGGCGCCGGGCAGGTCGTCGCCGTGGGCGCGGGTGTCGACGGCTTTGCCGTCGGCGATCGGGTCGGCTGCGCCAGCGGTCTGGGCGCTTATGCCACGCATCGCATCGTCCCGGCCGATCGGGCGGTGAAAATCCCCGACGCCGTGTCGAGCGAGGACGCCGCCGCGATGATGCTCAAGGGCATGACCGCCTGCTATCTGGCGGAAGACACGATCGCGCTACAGGCCGGGCAGGTGGCGCTGGTCCATGCTGCCGCTGGCGGTGTCGGATCGATCCTGGTGCCATGGCTGCGGGACAAGGGCGTGATCGTGATCGCCCATTGCGGATCGGCGGCAAAGGCGGCCTCTGTCGAGGCCGATCACAGCCTGTCCGGCGCGTTTGACGATCTGGCCGCAACGGTGCGCGACCTGACCGGGGGCAAGGGCGTCGATGTGGTCTATGACGGCGTGGGCAAGGATAGCTGGGGCGCTTCGCTCGCCAGTCTTAAGCGGCGCGGCCTGATGGTCAGCTATGGCAATGCGTCGGGGGCGGTGCCGCCGGTCAGTCTGCTCGACCTCAGCCGTGGCGGATCGCTTTACGTTACCCGCCCTACCCTGTTCGATTATATCGCGACGGCGGATGAACTGGCGCACACCGCCGGGCGGCTGTTCGACCGGATGCAGAACGGGGTGGTGAAGGCGCAGATTGGCCAGCGTTTCGCGCTTGCCGATGCAGCGCAGGCCCATCGTGCGCTGGAGGCGCGCCAGACGACAGGGGCGACGGTGCTGATCCCCTGACGATGAGGGCGCTGCTCGCTGCTGTGCTGGTAGTGCCCCATCATGACAGGGGTGGTTGAGCGGAGCAGCGTTGCCCCTCCGCTCCACCGCAATGTCATTTGCGCGGGCGCCAATGCTGCATCATCTTGCGGAAACGCGACGGCGCCTCGCTATCCTGAGGCAGATCGATGGGGGCGGCAGGCTCGGTTGCCGGCGCGTCGCGCGCGACCAGAGCCGTGTGCTGGATCTGGTCGACGGCCTGGAGCAGCGGCAATTTGGTGCAGACGATAGCGTCCTGCAAACCGCCGCCTAGCCCGCCGCCCATCCAGCAGCCATAATCCACCTTGGTGATCGCCATCCCTGCATTCCACACCATCTTCTGGATCAATGCCCGGTCGAAGGCGATGAAGGCCAGGGGGTCGGCGTCATTACCGGTCAGGACGTCGCCCGCCCGCCGCATCCGTTCGGGATCGAGCGGGAAAAGGGCTTGCCCGGACAGGACCATGTGACGGGAAAAGTCGTTCAGTTCGAAGCAGGTGAACATGAAGCGCCCACCGGGACGCAGCATGGACGAAACGAAATGCAGCAAGGACTGGAAATCGGCCTGGGTGACATGGGTGAAGACCGAAAAGGCATAGGCATCGGTGAAATTGTCGCGATATTGCTCGCTCAGCGCCGATTGCGACTTGCCAGCCTGACGATCGATGAAGGCGTCATAATGATGATTGGCGCCGGTGATCAGCTCGAATTTGGTGCCGGGCAGATATGGCGCGATCTGCTGGTCGCAGAAATCGATCACCGGCGGCATGATGTCCATGCCGATCAGCTGTTCAGGGCGAACCCCGGCCTTCCACAGCGACACCAGACCACGGCCAATGCCGCAGCCAAAATCCAGAATCCGGGACTGGTTATGTAGCGGCAGCAATCGGGTGAGAATGCCGATCGATGCGTCGCCCACCAGTTCGGGGTCGGACCCGCCCACCCAATCATTCATCGGGCTGGCCCGCATCTGATCGAAGATGTGCGATAATTCTGACATTGATGGAGACCCCTTCCCCTTTGGAGACGGGCGACGCTAACCGTTGAGGTTAGCAATCACAAGCGGTTACTATGCGCTGTTTACTGGAGAAATTGCAGCCGAGATGATGCAGATCTTTGGCGTTGAGCGGATGCCAGGATGCCTGGGAAGATGTGATGGCATCGTCAACAGCGGACATTGCGATAAGGGAAAAGCCGGATCGGCAGACGAGCGGGCGTCGGCCGATCCGGCTTTCATAAAAACCAGTTGGCGGGCGATGCCGCAGCATCGCCGGTCGTTTTACTGATTCATCGTCGCGAAGAAATCTTCGTTGGTCTTGCTGTCCTTCATCTTGTCCAGCAGGAATTCCATCGCATCGACCGTGCCCATCTGCATCAGGATGCGGCGCAGCACCCACATCTTGCTGAGGGTCGGCTTTTCCACCAGCAATTCTTCCTTGCGGGTGCCCGACTTGCCGACGTCCAGCGCCGGGAAGATGCGCTTGTCGGCGACCTTGCGGTCCAGCACGATTTCCGAGTTGCCGGTGCCCTTGAACTCTTCGAAAATGACTTCGTCCATACGGCTGCCGGTGTCGATCAGCGCGGTGGCGATGATGGAGAGCGAGCCGCCTTCCTCGATATTACGCGCCGCGCCGAAGAAGCGCTTGGGGCGCTGAAGGGCGTTGGCGTCGACACCGCCGGTCAGCACCTTGCCCGACGAAGGGACGACGGTGTTGTAGGCGCGGCCGAGGCGTGTGATCGAATCGAGCAGGATCACGACGTCCTTCTTGTGCTCGACCAGACGCTTGGCCTTTTCGATCACCATTTCGGCGACCTGGACGTGACGGGTGGCCGGCTCGTCGAAGGTGGAGGACACGACCTCGCCCTTCACGCTGCGCTGCATGTCGGTGACTTCTTCCGGGCGCTCGTCGATCAGCAGGACGATCAGGAAGACTTCGGGATGGTTGTCGGTGATCGCCTTGGCGATATTCTGGAGCATCACGGTCTTGCCGACGCGGGGCGGCGCGACGATCAGGGTGCGCTGGCCCTTGCCCTGCGGGCTGACGATGTCGATGACGCGGGCCGACTTGTCCTTGACCGTGGGGTCCAGCGTGTCGAGGCGCAATTTCTGTTCGGGATAGAGCGGCGTCAGATTGTCGAAATTGACGCGATGACGGACCACATCGGGATCGTCGAAATTGACCGAGAGCAGCTTGGTCAGGGCGAAATAGCGCTCGCCATCCTTGGGCGCGCGGATTTCGCCTTCCACCGTATCGCCAGTGCGCAGGCCGAATTTGCGGACCTGATTGGGCGAGACGTAAATATCGTCGGGACCGGCCAGGAAGTTGGCTTCGGGACTGCGCAGGAAGCCGAAGCCGTCCGGCAGCACCTCGATCGTGCCCTCGCCCATGATCTGTTCGCCATTTTCCGCCTCGGCCTTGAGGATCGCGAACATCAGGTCCTGCTTGCGCAGCGTCGATGCGCTTTCCACGCCCAATTCCTCGGCCATGGTGACGAGGTCGGCGGGAACAGTCTTTTTGAGGTCCTTGAGGTGCATTTGCGAGTCGGTCCGATGCGGTGGAAAGAAAAATGATGGGAAAGGAAGGAGATAGCCGGACAGGAAAGCCGGAAACCCTCGCTCCGGACGGGCGAGGAGAGATAGATTTGCGTTTAGCGATCCGTCGCCTGTCTCGTCAAGGCAGGATGATGACGGATTTCAACGGAAAATCGCCATAAAGCGCGCCTGGACGGCCAGTCGAGCCGCTGGCGCGATGGCCGGCTGTCATGATATAAGAAGCGCATAAGAAAATTTGAAGGACGAGGATATGGGACGCTTCCCTGTCTCGACATGGGCCTCGCTGGGGATCGCGCTGGCGATCGGCGGATCCCCGCTGGCCGCGCAGGATGCCCCGGCGCTTGACCCCGACCAGCCGCCTTCGGTCGTCCGAACGACTACGGACCCCGATGCGCGCGTCACCATCCCCATCTCGATCGGCGGCAAGGGGCCGTGGAACTTCATCATCGACACCGGATCGCAGCGCACCGTCATCGCCCGCGAACTGGCCCAGCAATTGGCGCTGCCGCCGCGGGACACGGTCACGATCCTCAGCATGACTGGCCGGTCGGAAGCGCACACCGTCGCCCTGCCCCGGCTGGGCTTTGGCGGCAACATGATCGACGATATTCAGGCGCCGGTGCTGGAGGGAGAGAATTTGGGCGCGCCGGGCCTGCTCGGCCTCGACAGCCTGCATGCCAAGCGGGTGACGCTCAATTTCCGCACCGGGCGGATGGAAATCGCCAATAGCGGACCCAATCGGCGCGTGTCGGTCGATCCCGACACGATCGTCGTGGAGGCGCGGCGCAAGCGCGGCCAGCTGATCCTGCTCGATTCCGACGTCAACGGCATGCGGGTCAATATCATGCTGGATACCGGAACCAATTTCAGCATCGGCAATCTGGCGCTGCGCGACCGGCTGATCGCCAAGAAGCGCGCGCCGGCGATGATGGAAGCGACGCTGACCAGCGTGACTGGCGGCACGCTGACCGGGCAGGTCGGGCGGATCAAGTCGGTGCGCATGGGGCGCGTCAACCTGATCGAGGTGCCGGTGCTCTTCGCCGACGCCAGTCCGTTCGCGGAACTGGGGCTGGAGGACAAGCCGGCGTTGCTGCTGGGGATCAGCGCGCTGCGGATATTCGATCGGGTGGCGATCGATTTCGGCCGGGGCAAGGTCGATTTCCTGCTGCCTGACGCCAGCGCGCTGGAAAAGACGCGCTTTGCCGCGAACGATCAGGGCAAGGGATAAGGTTTTACTGCCCCTGCGTCGGCCGGTTCTGCGGCTGTTGCTGGCGCTGCCGATCGCGGCCCAGCACATTGTCGATCCATTGCTGGTCCAGCTTGGGCGGCTGGGGACGATCCTGCGGGTCTACCTCCATCTGCTGTTCGTCGGCATCGCTTTCCGCATCCGATCCGCCGGGGCGGGCGCGATCAATCGGCAGGCCGTTCTCATCGACCATCATGCCGCCCGACTGCATGCCGTTGTCGGGCTGGCCATAATAGGCTTCATCGTCCGGCTCCAGCTGCCATTCGGGTAGGGTGACTTCCGTCTCGAATTGCTCGACCGGGCGCTTGGCGACGGCGACTTTCATATAGTCGGCAAAGGCCCGAGCCGGCGCACGCCCACCCTGTAGCCCGCCAACTGCCCTGGCATCGTCACGCCCCATCCAGACGCCGGTGGTGATACCGCTGGAAAAGCCCAGGAAATAGCCATCCTTGTTGCTGGTCGTCGTGCCGGTCTTGCCCGCCACCGGACGGCCGATCTGCGCCGCCTTGCCGGTTCCGGTGCTGACCGCCGTCTGCATCAGGTCCGTCATGCCGGCGGCGACCCAGGGGGCCACCAGCACGCGGCTGGTATCGTCCTGATGCTGGTAGAGCAGGCGTCCGTCGGCGGTCGTGACCTTGGTGATGCCATAGGGCGCCACGGCAATGCCCTTGCGCGCGATCGAGGCCGCGGCGCGCGTCATGTCGATCAGACGCACGTCCGATGTGCCCAGCACCATCGAAGGATGGGTGTTGATCGGCGTCGACACGCCAAAGCGGCGCGCCATGTCGGCGACGGTCGGGAAGCCGACTTCCACGCCCAGCTTGGCGGCGATGGTGTTGATCGAATAGGCAAAGGCGGTGCGCACATCGATGTCGCCGGCGAAGCGTCCATTGGCGTTGCGCGGGGACCAGCCGTTGATCGTCACTGGTTCGTCGGTCACGCCCGTATCGGGGGTATAGCCCGCCTCCAGCGCCGCCATATAGACGAAGATCTTCCAGGCGGACCCCGGCTGGCGCGTCGCCGTGGTGGCGCGATTATAGTTGGACGTCACATAATCGAGGCCGCCGACCATCGCCCGCACCGCCCCGTCGCGGTCCAGGCTGACCAGCGCGCCCTGCGTGCCTGCCGGAACATTGGCCTTGATCGCCGCGGTTGCGGCATTCTGCATGCCAAGGTCGATCGTCGTATAGACTTCCAACGGTTCGTTCGGCTCGTCGATCAGCACATCGAGTTGCGGCAGCGCCCAATCGGTGAAGTAGCGCACGCTGTTCTGCGGCGGCTCGGGCGCCATGCGGACGCCGGCCAGATTGGCATTGGCATGCTCACTGGCCGAAATCGCGCCATTTTCCTGCATTAGGTCCAGCACCACGCCGGCGCGACCGACGGCTGCTTCGGCGTCGGCGGTGGGGGAGTAGCTGGACGGCGCCTTGACCAGACCGGCGATGATCGCGGCTTCGGGCAGGTCCAGGCTGGTGGCGGGGTGGCCGAAAAATTTGCGGCTGGCCGCATCAATGCCATAGGCGCCGCCGCCGAAATACACCTTGTTGAGGTAAAGTTCGAGAATCTGCCGCTTGGAGAATTTCCGCTCCAGCGCCAGCGCCAGCACCATTTCGCGCAGCTTGCGGCCGAAACTGTAACTGTTGTTGAGGAAGATGTTGCGCGTCACCTGCTGGGTGATCGTGGATGCCCCCTGCCAGCGCCGGCCCTGCCCGCGCCGTTCCACCGCGACCCATGCGGCGCGCGCCATGCCGATCGGATCAACGCCGGGGTGCAGGTAGAAACGCCTGTCCTCGGTCGACACCATCGCATCGACCATGACCTGCGGAATCTGGTCATAGCTCAGCCACTGGCCGAAACTCGGCCCGAGCGATACGATGACGCTGCCGTCGGCGGCGTGGACGCGGATCATCTGGCCATTGGGGGAGGATTTGAGGCTGTTATAGTCGGGCAGCGATTGCATCGCGATCACCACCGCGACGACCACCGCCAATAATCCAGCCACTGCCGCCGCCAGGCCGATCTTCAGCCCGCGCACCGCCCATGTCTTCACGCGACCCCGCGGGGCGCTCTTGCTCTTGCTTGATCCTGCCATTTGTGCCGCCCCGGATACGCGCTAATCCCGGCCCCGGCCAGCGCAAATCCTGCAACCGGCGCGGAAAAAGACCGTCGCGCCGTCCATGGCGAACGACGCTTTACCCCGCGATGAACGAGGGGTGTGCAGTCATGATCGAGGCCGGATGAAATTGGCATGCACCGGCCGGTAAAAGGCCGCCCGGCAACGCGGCGTCGCTACTACTTTTCGCGCGGCTTAAAATCCAGCCCGGCGCTGTTCATGCAGTAACGCAGGCCGTTCACGCCCGGCCCGTCGGGAAAGACATGGCCCAAATGCCCTTCGCAGGCAGCACAGCGCACTTCGGTGCGGATCATGCCATGGCTGGCGTCGCGAATTTCCTCGACCGCGTCGATATCGACCGGCGCAGTGAAGCTGGGCCAGCCCGAACCGCTGTCATATTTTTCATCGGCATCGAACAGCTCCGCGCCGCAGCCGGCGCAATAATAGACGCCGTCCGCCTTGTTGCTGTTATATTTGCCGGTGAAGGCGCGTTCCGTGCCGGCTTCGCGCAGCACATGATATTGTTCGGGGGACAGGCGCTCGCGCCATTCCGCTTCGGTCAGAGTGATCTTCTCCATGGGAGCAATATGGCCCCGCAGGACGGGTCTATCAAGCCCGCTCGCGCGCGGCCTGTCGCGCGATTGCCAGCAATTCGTGGCGCACCATCAGGTCGCCCGTTCCCCGCCCGCCGCGACTGGCGCGTTCAGCCTCCAGCAGGCGCTGGATGACGCGGGCGATGCCGGTGGCGTCCCACAGGCGTACCTGCCGCGTCACCAGCCCCTTCTCCTTCCAGAACACCGCCTTGCCGGCCGATTCAACGGCGGCTTCCAGCCTGCCGCTGGCGTCGAAGGCGTCGCGGATCGCGGCGATCAGCATGGCGCGGGTCAGCAGCGGCCGTATGACCGACGCCATGGCCGCGCCGGTTTCGGTCAGGCTGGTCAGTTCGCGGTGCATCCCTTTCAGGTCGCCGCCCAGCACGGCGTTGACCAGCGGGCCGATCTCCGTGTCGGGATTGTCGGCGGACAGGGCGTCGAGCGCTTCCTGCGTGGCCTCACGCGGGCGATCCGGCGCGGCGTCGAGATAGAGGATCAGCTTCTCCACCTCCCCCGCCATCAATGCGCGGTCGCCATTGGCCAGGTCCACGATCCGGCGGGCAAGATCGGTCGGCAGGCGCAGGCCGCTTTCGCGCGCGATGCCGATCGCGATCTGCTCCGCCTCGCGCGGGTCGGGCTGATAGGAAATCAGCGCCATCGCCGCCTTGTGATCCAGCGCCAGCTTGACCAGCTTCGACGTCGCCTTGAGCGCGCCGGCGACCGCGATCACGGGATTGCCCGCCGCCTCCGCCTCCAGCAGGGCGGTCAGCGCAGGTACGGATTCCTCGCCCATGCCGCTGATGCGCACCCAGCGCCGATCGCCGAACATGGAAAAGGATGCGGCTTCGTCCGACAGGCGGGCCGGATCATCCTTCAGCGTGGCGCCGTCCAGGTCGATCCGTTCCGCCTGCGGCCCCATGGCGCGCTCCAGCCGCTTCGCCAGCGCCTGACTCCCGGCCTCATCGGGACCATAGAGCAGGAAGAAGCGGATGTCGGTCGGTGGCGCGTCCAACGCCCTTTCCATCTGGCCGCGATTGGCCTTCAAGGATGGGCGGCCTTGCGCGAAAACAGGGCCAGCCGGGTGACGATCTGATCCGCCACCGTCTGCGACAGCCGTTCCAGCGCCGTGTCTTCGGCCGCGATCGTGGCATATTCGCTCGACGTGACGTCAATGCCCGCGTCGGACCCGGCGGTATCGTCCAGCACCTGCGCGCCGGTGGCCTGATCGACCAGTTGATAGCGGGCGCGCAGGGTGCGCCGTTCGCGTGTGATGGCGGCGTCGGAGCGCAGGCCGAAACCGCTGATATTGTCGTCCAGCTTCACCACCAGCTTGTAGCGCGGACCATCGCCGCCCCGCATGGCGGCCAGCCGGTCGTTGAGCGCATTGCGCACCAGCCAGCCATTCTTGCCCTCGATCGGGGCGACTTCGACATTGCCCAGCGCCTGCGCGACCGCGCCATGCCCGCCCCCGCCAAAGACCGGGCGCAGGCCGCAGCCGGCAAGGAGCAAGGGGACGGCGAGCAGGGGAAGGATGCGCTTCATGCGGACCTCCATAACCGTTCGCCCCTTGCTTGTCGAAGGGGCGAACGGATGTTGTCAGATCACTAGGTTGACCAGCCGGTCCGGCACCACGATCACCTTCTTGGGCGTCGCGCCATCCAGCGTGCGAATGACATTGGGTGCGGCGAGCGCCAGCTTTTCCAGTTCGTCCTTCGGCGTCCCCTTGGGCACGGTGATGGTGTCGCGCAGCTTGCCCATCACCTGGCAGGCGATGGTGACTTCATCGTCCACCAGCAGCGCCGGATCGACCACCGGCCAGGCCGCATTGGCGATCAGCCCCTCTCCGCCCATTTCCGCCCAGCCTTCTTCGGCCAGATGCGGCGTCATGGGCGCGACCAGCAGCGCAAGGCCGCGGATCGCGGCGGTGCGGCTGGCCGAAGGCTTGGCCTTCTCGATCGCGTTCACCAGCTCGTAAATCTTGGCGACGGCCTTGTTGAAGCCCAGTCCTTCAATATCCCTGGCCACGCCATCGACGGTCTGGTGCAGCTTGCGGTCCAGCGCCTTGTCCTGCCCCTCGGCTGACGCATCGGCTTCGCCGAACAGACGCCAGACGCGGTTGACGAAGCGCCACGATCCTTCGATCCCAGCCTCGGTCCAGGGCAGGTCACGCTCGGGCGGGCTGTCCGACAACATGAACCAGCGCACCGCGTCCGCGCCATATTGGCCGATGATGTCGTCGGGATCGACGACATTCTTCTTGGACTTGGACATTTTGATGACCCGGCCGACCTCGACCGGGGCGTTGTCGGCGATCAGCGTCGCGCCATCGGACGTCCGGTCGATCTCGCCGGGCGCGAAATAGACGGGGGGCAACCCCTCGCCCTGTTCGCGGCTATAGGTTTCGTGCGTCACCATGCCCTGCGTGAACAGGCCGGTGAACGGCTCGGCAAAGCCCAGCTGCCCCATATGCTGAAGCGCGCGGGTCCAGAAACGGGCATAGAGCAGATGCAGGATCGCATGTTCCACGCCGCCAATATATTGGCCGACCGGCAGCCATTGCTCGACCGTGGCGCGATCGAACGGCTTGTCCTTGGGCTGGCTGGCGAAGCGGATGAAATACCAGCTGGAATCGGCGAACGTGTCCAGCGTGTCCGTCTCACGCACGGCGGGCTTGCCGCAGGACGGGCAATCGACATGCTTCCATGTCGCATGGCGATCGAGCGGGTTGCCGGGAATGTCGAAGCTGACATCTTCGGGCAGCACGACCGGCAGCTGATCCTTGGGCACCGGCACCACGCCGCAGCCCTGGCAATGGATGACCGGGATCGGCGTGCCCCAGTAACGCTGGCGCGACACGCCCCAGTCGCGCAGGCGGAACACGGTCTTGCCTGCGCCCCAGCCTTCGGATTCGGCGCGCGCGATGACGGCGGCCTTGGCCTCTTCCACGGCCATGCCATTGAGGAAGCGGCTGTTCACCAGATTGCCGGGGCCGGTATAGGCTTC
Organism: Sphingobium rhizovicinum; assembly: GCF_042647625.1. Taxonomy (NCBI): domain Bacteria; kingdom Pseudomonadati; phylum Pseudomonadota; class Alphaproteobacteria; order Sphingomonadales; family Sphingobiaceae; genus Sphingobium; species Sphingobium rhizovicinum. The sequence continues at coordinate 3,589,054 of NZ_JBHRVU010000004.1, forward strand.
GTTGTGGATCGGCTTGTCGGCCTCGCCCTCCAGCGCGACGACGCGCTCTACGGGAAGCATATATTTGCGCGCGAAATCGAGGTCGCGCTGGTCATGCGCGGGCACGCCCATGACGGCGCCGGTGCCATAGTCCATCAGCACGAAATTCGCGATGAAGACCGGCAGATGCCATTCCGGATCGAAGGGGTGCGCGACCGTCAGGCCGGTGTCGAAGCCCAGCTTCTCGGCCGTTTCCAGTTCGGCGGCCGTGGTGCCGCCTTCCTTGCACTTTTCGATGAAGGCGACCGCGTCGGGGTTGTTCGCCGCCACCGCCTGCGCCACCGGATGGTCGGCAGCAATCGCGACGAAGCTCGCCCCGAAAATCGTGTCCGGGCGGGTCGAATAGACTTCGATGTCCGTGTCAAACGGCGCAACCGGCCGGAAGCGGAATTGCAGGCCGACCGACTTGCCGATCCAGTTTTCCTGCATCGTGCGCACCTTGTCGGGCCACTGGTCGAGCGTCTTCAGCCCTTCCAGCAGGTCGTCGGCAAACTGGGTGATTTTCAGGAACCACTGGGACAGCTTGCGCTTCTCCACCAGTGCGCCCGAACGCCATCCGCGCCCGTCGATCACCTGTTCGTTCGCCAGCACGGTCATGTCGACCGGATCCCAGTTGACCGCCGATTCCTTGCGATAGACCAGACCCGCTTCCAGCATGTCCAGGAACAGCGCCTGTTCCTGCCCATAATAGTCCGGTTCGCAGGTGGCGAGTTCGCGGCTCCAGTCGATCGCGAAGCCCAGCTTTTTCAGCTGCGCGCGCATATTGGCGATATTGTCGCGGGTCCAGCTGCCGGGATGGACCTTCTTTTCCATCGCCGCATTTTCGGCTGGCATGCCGAAGGCGTCCCAGCCCATCGGATGCAGCACTTCATGGCCGGTCATTCGGCGGAATCGCGCCAGCACATCGCCCATCGAATAATTGCGGACATGGCCGATATGGATGCGCCCCGAAGGATAGGGGAACATTTCCAGCACATAAGAGCGCGGCTTGGTCGAGGCGTCATCCGCCCTGAAGCTCTGCTGCTCGTCCCAGGTCGCCTGCCAGCGGGCGTCGGCCTCCAGCGGGTTGAAGCGCCTCTGCATCTTTCTTCCTTACAAATGCGATCGGGCTGGGCTTGTCACAAGCCCAGCCCCAATGGTGTGAAAACAGGACGTTATCCACGCCCGAAGGGAGGGCTTTAGCCGGAGATCGCCATGCGGCGCAGGTCGCGCGCCTTGGTCAGGATCACTTCTTCCAGCTTCTGCGTGGTCGCCGCCTTGACCGGGGCGTCGACCCACTGGCCATTCTGGTTGACCTGACGGCTGGCGGCGACGCGCAGCGCGTCGGCGCGCAGATCCTGATCCAGGATCGACACGGTCAGCTTCATCCGTTCATTGGGGCTGTTGGGATTGGCATACCAGTCGGTCACGATCACGCCGCCGTTAGAATCGGTCTGCACCATCGGCATGAAGGACAGGGTGTCGAGCGAGGCGCGCCACAGATAGGCGTTGACGCCGATGGTCGTCACCTTCGACGCGGCGAGGTCCGCCTTGGGCCGGTCCTTGGAGCCGCCGCCACATGCCGCGAGCGGCAGGAGGGCAGCCAGCAACAGGCCGGAAGAAAGGGAGACGGGAAGGCGGACCATCAGGGCATGTCCTAGCTTAAAAAGACGAGAAACTGCCCGCTTCTATAGTGGTCATGCGCCATGGGGCAAGGGGGCGCGACGCGCGCACGCGACGGGGTGATCGCGCGCAGGCCATCCGACCCTGTGTATTCGATGCAACAGCTCCGACAAAAAGGCGTTCTACCACTAGCCTGTGGCGGTTTTCTGGGTGTAATGCGTTTCTAAATATCAGTCGGTGGGGACAGAGTCGGATCATGCGCGTGAATAGGGGACATCTGGCATTGGCGAGCGCGGCGGTTGCCGTGGCTGGCTTTATGCTGTCTCCTGCGATCGGCGCGGTGTCCGAACTGGCTCGGCTGCGCGCGGAGGCGCCCGTGTCGCTCGGCGCACTGGGCAGCATCTCCTCCTTTACGCCGACGATCAAGGATCCGCGCCTCGCCGCCGCTTATGCGCGCATCGCGGCCAAGGCGAGCAGCGAAGGCTTCCGCTTCACGCCGACCAGCGGTTCATTGAGCGGCCAGCGTTCGGTCACGGTGATGGTCCGCGCGGCGGACGATCGCGTTGCGGTCAACCGCACGCTGACGCCGGTGGACATCAAGCCGGTCGCCTTCAGCCTGAACGGCGTGCACAACTGGCGCAAGTTCGCCCTGCCCGACTCGGTCGGCCGCAAGGCGCTGGACCCGGTGCCGGTCGAAACGATGGTCGACGCCAAGAATTTCTCGCTGGATGACGGCAAGAAGGATCGGTTCAGCACAAAGATGCTGATCGAGAGCCATCGCGAAGCCGGTACGGGCGCTACGGTGCGCAATCCGTCCGCGGACAAGGATTATTCGCTGGATCTCGCCAGCTCCTATTCGCTGACGCGCAATCTGAACGTGACGGCGGGCCTACGCTATAATAACAGCGTTGCGGGTCGCCTGACGCCGATGACCGACGAACGGCAGGACAGCCAGGCCGTCTATCTGGGCACCATCTTCAAATTCTGATCGATTTGAGCATCTTGCTTTAAATCAGATATTTTCAATTTCCGTTCGCGCTTCGACAAGCTCAGGGCGAACGGTTGAAGGTAGGCGCATCTCAGTCTGATCGCTTATCCAAAGCCCGGCACGGGCGAAGGCAAGGCTTCGCCAGCAAAATAGGCGCGCAGATTGGCGCGCAGCATCTCCAGCATCTGCGCCACGGCGGCATCGGTCGCGCCGCCGGTGTGCGGGGTCAGCACGACATTGGGAACATCGACCCAGCGCGCCGCATCGGTTGGTTCCTGCGCGAACACATCCAGCGCCGCGCCGCCCAGCCGCCCGTCCTGCAAGGCGGCAATCAAAGCGTCTTCATCGACCAATTGCCCGCGCGCGACATTGACCAGCAGACCGCCCGCGCCCAGCGCGTCGATCACCGCCCTATCGATCATGCCACGATTGCTGTCATCGGCCTTCGCCGCCACCACCAAAATGTCGCTTTCCTGCGCCAGCGCGATCAGGCTGTCGGCGCGGGGCGAGCGCAATTCCGGCTTGGCGCGCGGTCCCCACCAGTTCACCGGCATCCGCATCACTTCGGCTCGCTGGGCGGTGGCAAGACCGATCGCGCCCATGCCGACGATGCCCAGCCGCGCGCCGGACAGCGACCGGGTGATCGTCTTGGCCCCCGCCACCCACTGACCGGCCCGCACCTGCCGGTCGCCCGCCACGATTCCGCGCCGATGCGCGAGAATCAGGCCGATCGCATGATCCGCCACATCCTGCGCATTGGCGTCCCCGGCATGGCTCACGGCGATATTGCGCGCCCGCGCCCGGTCCAGATCGACCCCGTCATAACCAACGGTGAAGCAGGCGATCAGGCCAAGGCGCGGCATCGCCGCCAGCAGCGACGGATCGAGCCGGAACTCCCGGCCGTCACCAGCGCCTGTGTGTCGGCTGTGCGCATGCGCCCGGCCTCCTCCCACAATGGCATGACGTCATAATCCGCCGCCAGCGCCGCCAGCAGGGGCGCCAGATGCGGCTGGGCGATCAGGACGACCGGGCGCGCTTCGCTCATCCGATCTGCCTCAGCGCCTGCGCGAAGTCGGCGATCAGATCGTCCGCGTCTTCGCACCCGATCGAGATGCGGACCATATTGTCGCCGATCGCCAGCGCCTTCTTGCGCTCGGCCGGCACCGACAAATGGGTCATCGCCGCCGGATGGCTGGCCAGCGTCTCCGTGCCGCCCAGGCTGACCGCCAGCTTGGCGATCTTGAGCGCGTCGAGAAAGGCGAAGGCTTCCGCCTCCCCGCCCTTCAGATAGAGGGAGAAGGTCGATCCCGCGCCGGTGCAGTGGCGGCGATAAATGTCCGCCTGTCGCTCCGTTTCGGGGAAGCCCAGATAGACGACCTTCTCCACTTGCGGCTGATCCTTCAGCCAGGCGCAGACCTTCGCCGCATTCTCCCCCGCCCGGCTCATCCGCAGTTCCAGCGTCTCCAGCGACCGCAGCAGCATCCAGGCGCTGTGCGGATCGAGGATGGTGCCGATCGTGTTGCGCATCAGGCGAATGGCGTTGATCAGCGCATTGCTGCCCAGCACCCCGCCCGCGACCAGATCGCTATGCCCGCCGGCATATTTGGTCAGGCTGTAGATGACGAGATCCGCGCCATGCTTGATTGGCCGGTGCCACAATGGGCCAAGGAAGGTGTTGTCGATCGCGATCGGCGGCACATGCGCCTCCCCTGCGAACAGCGAGTCGCGCCGCGCAACCACCGCCTCCAGATCGACCAGCACGTTGGTCGGGTTGGCCGGGCTTTCCAGATAGAGCAGGGCGACCCGGCCCAGCTCCCTGGCCTTTTCGATCACCGCGCCAATCTCCGCCTCGGTCGCGCCGGCCGGGAAATCGAGCCATTGCACGCCAAAGCGGCCCAATATGCGCCCGATCAGCGATTCGGTCGCGGCATAGAGGGGGCGGAATGGACGATTACGTCGCCCGGCTGGACCAGCGCCAGCAGGGTGGTGGCGATGGCCGACATGCCGCTGGAAAAGAGCAGCGCATCTTCCGCCTCCTCCCACACGGACAGCCGGTCCTCGCAAATTTCCTGATTGGGACCGTTGAAGCGGGAATAGACCAGCCCCTCTGCGCCGCCGGGCCGGATGCCGGTCACGCCTTCAAAATGGCGCTTGCCCGCAGCCGCGCTTTCGAAGGCGAAGGTGGAGGTGAGGAAGATAGGCGGTTTCAATGATCCTTCGGACAGGGTCGGATCATAGCCATGGCCCATCATCAAGGTGGCGGGCTTCAGCTTGCGGCCGTCAATTTCCATGATCGGCGCCTTGGGGCGACGGCGGTTGCCGGGCGCTTCCACCCCGGTCAGTTCGGCTTCGGTGACGGGGGCGGGGTTTCGCCGGTCATCTTTTTTCTCCTGGCTATTTGCGGCGTCTGATGCGTCGCTGTCATGGGCAGGAGTGTAACGCAGCCTTGCCGAAAAGAGCCAGAGGGCTGAGCAACAATATTTCTCAGCCCTGTATGATTATTCCGCAGCCTGTCCGCTGGGGTCAGGCGACCAGCCCTTCTTCATCCTCGACATGGACTTTGGCGTCATTCGGTGTGGGGCCCTCATGCACCGGGCATGCATGAGCGACATTCAGCGTTTCAGCATAGAAATTCCACCACTCGCTCCAGAAGGCGAAGGGCAGGAACCAGGCGTCAAACATCGATGCTGGCAGGGGCAGCATGTCCTGTTTCTCGTTCATCGGCCGTATTTCCTCTCCATATGTCGGCCCCGCCTGCATTGCCACGGCTACTACGCCCGACTCCGTCAGGGGTTGCGCGGGGCGAGGGGAATGACGATTTCTATCATGAACGCAGCGGCGGCACCAACATGGGGATTGCCCTAAGGCGCGGGGGCCGTGACAGCGGCGACAGGGCATCCTACATCGGATGCATGCCGGCCGCCCTTCCCGATCCTATCGAAAGCTGGTTCGCGGCGCGGGGCTGGCGGCCGCGCCGGCATCAGATGGATATGCTGGCGGCGGCGCAGGCGGGCGCGCATGCTTTGCTGGTCGCGCCGACCGGGGCGGGCAAGACGCTGGCCGGCTTCCTGCCGACGCTGGCGGACCTGATCGACGCGCCGGTCGACGGATTGCATACCCTCTATGTCTCGCCCCTGAAGGCGCTGGCGGTCGATGTGCGGCGCAATTTGCTGACGCCGATCGAGGAAATGGGCTGCCGATCCGGGTGGAGACGCGCACTGGCGACACTCCGTCCGATCGGAAGGCGCGCCAGCGCGCCGGCCGCCGCAGATATTGCTGACCACGCCCGAATCCCTGTCGCTGCTGCTCAGCTATCCCGACGCGGCGCTGATGTTCGATCGTCTCCGCACGGTGATCGTCGATGAAGTCCATGCCTTCGCCACGCAGAAGCGCGGGGATCTGCTCAACCTTTCAATGGCGCGATTGCAGGCGATCAATCCCGCGCTGCGCCGGGTGGCGCTCTCCGCCACGGTGGCCGATGTCGACGCCTATCGCGCCTGGCTGGCACCCGATGGCGATATTGACATGGTGACGCCAGTGCTGGGCGAAGCGGGCGCGGACCCCAATGTCGCGATCCTCATTCCCGAAGGGCGCGTCCCCTGGTCGGGCCATTCGGGCAAATATGCCTCGGCACAGGTGATGGCGGAAATCGAGGCGCGGCAGACGACTCTGGTCTTCTGCAACACGCGGGGCCTTGCCGAACTCATCTTTCAGGAACTCTGGTCGGCCAATGACGCTAACCTGCCGATCGCCATCCACCATGGCAGCCTGTCGATCGAGGCGAGGCGCAAGGTGGAATCGGCGATGGCGGCGGGCAAGCTGCGTGCGCTGGTGGCGACGGCTTCGCTCGATCTGGGCGTCGACTGGGGCAATGTCGATTGCGTGATCCAGATGGGCGCGCCCAAGGGATCGTCCCGCCTGCTCCAGCGCATCGGCCGCGCCAATCACCGGCTCGACATGGCGTCCGAAGCGATCCTGATTCCCGGCAATCGCTTTGAATATCTGGAGGCGCGCGCGGCGCTGGATGCCGTCGAGGCAGGCGAACGGGACGCCGATGATTTCCGCCCCGGCAGCCTCGACGTGCTGGCCCAGCATATCATGGGCCTTGCCTGCGCCGGGCCGTTTCGGGCGGAAGAATTGCTGGAAGAGGTGCGGTCGGCAACGCCCTATAGCGCGCTGACGGCAGAAGCGTTCGATGCCGTGCTGCACTTTATCGAGGGCGGCGGCTACGCCCTGCGCGCCTATGATCGTTTCAAGCGACTGACGCAGGAGGCGGATGGCCAGGGAAATACGCTTTGGCGCGTCTCCCATCCCCGCTTCATTCAGCAGCATCGACTGAACGCCGGCATCATCGTCGATCAGCCCGCCCTCGCCGTGCGCTTCGCCAATGGCCGTAAACTCGGCACGGTGGAGGAAGGGTTCGCCGCCACGCTGCGGCCGGGCGACAGTTTTTTCTTCTCCGGCATGGCGCTGGAGGTGGTGCGGATGGACACGAGCGATCTGGTGGTGCGCGCCACCACGAAACAGGCGCGCATCCCCAGTTGGGGCGGCACCCGCATGGCCATGTCGACGCGGCTCCCGACCGGTCCCACTTTCTTGCCGAACCGCAAATGGCATCGTTTCCCCGCCGATGTGCGCGAATGGCTAAAATGCAGAAGCTGCGCTCCGCCCTGCCCCAGCCTGGCCAGCTGCTGATCGAGACTTTCCCGCATGAGGGGCGGCACTATCTGGTCTGCTACAGTTTCGAAGGCTGGAATGCGCACCAGTCGCTGGCATGTTGCTGACCCGGCCATGGAAAGTCAGGGGCTGATGCCGCTGGGCTTCGTGTCCAACGACTATCGCTGGCCGTCTATGGCATGAAGCCGTGACGATCCGCCAGCCTCTTTTCCGCCGACATATTGGACCATGAATTTGTCGATGGGTCAACAGTCGAGCCTGCTCAAGCGCGCCTTTCGCGATGTGGCGTGATTTCCGGCTGATCGAGCGGCAGCATCCCGGCAAGGATCTTGCCACCTGGTCGATCAGTTACTCGCGACCGGCTTCACCTGCCCACCGTGCGCAGCGAAATCGACGCCAATACGAAGAATTGCAGGGATTTCAAAAGTCTGGGTTTCCCGCCGATGACCTGAAACCTGTAGGCGCGGCGTCAACCAATGGCTCAACAATGGCGTCAACACCATCACCATCACCCAGCGGATGTTGCTGCGCACTACCGACATTGCCCGCGCGCAACGGGCGGTGGCGCAGCAGTTCGATCTCGTCCGGCGCGGTCACGCTTCAGGAAGTCGGCATGCGCTACAGCTTCACGAAGCTGAACGACGTCAACCGCAGATGTGGCCGCCGCCACCAAGGATGCCCGCGCGGCGGCGGAACAATTCGCCAAGGATTCAGGCGCAGGCGTGGGCGGCATCAAGAGCGCGACCCAGGTTATTTCTCGATCGACGCCCGCGATGGCGAAGGGGGCGGCGACGGCGGCAGCGACACCCCTACAAAAAGGTGCGCGTCGTCACGACCGTCGACTTCTACTGAAGTAATCCGTCGATCTTTCGCTCGGCTCAACACCGCCGCGGCGACGCTCCTTGCGGGTGCAGCGATCCTTGTCGCCGATGATCGCGCCAGCCGCGCCGCCGATGATCGCCCCCTCGGCGGTGCCAAGGCCGTCGCGCTGCCAACCACCGCGCCGCCCGCGCCGCCGATCAGGCCGCCGCGCGTCGCGCCGCGCGAACAGGCGCTGGTGCCGCCGCGCCGACGACCAGCAGCCGATGGCGAGCGCGTTCTTGATTCTACTGTCCATGATGTCGCTATCTCCTGTCAGCCCGCCGCAGATAAGCGAACCGGCCGCAGGGGGCAGGGGTTCCGTGACAAAGTCTTGCTGGAGGTCAGCCCGCCGGCTTGTCCGCTGGCAGGCGCGTCAGATTGTCCGCCGCCGCCTCCCCCGGTGATTCCGGCGACAGCCTGACCGCCCGTTCCCAAGCGGATCGCGCAATATCGGCATGATCGGTCAGGATCGCGACATGCCTTCCTCCAGCGCGACCGACGCATCGTCGGCGACAATTGCACCGCGCGGGCGATGTGCGCCTGCGCCAGCCGCATGTCGCCCGATCGCCGGCCAGCGTGGCGGACAGCAGCCAGCCCAGCGGATCCTTGGGCGCCTGCGCCAGTGCGATGTCGATCGAATCGCGCGCGGCGTCAACCTCGCCCAGCGCGACCAGCGCCCGCGCCCGGTCCAGATGCACCTCGCCCTTCTCCATGCCGTCGGGCAGGCCACGCGCCAGCGCTGCGTCGAAATCGGTGCGCGCCTTGGCGCGTCGCCGCCTGCCAGCGCGGCATTGCCCGCCTGCGCCCACAGCCGCGCACTCTGCGCCATTCATTGCCGCCTCGGCCTCCTCCGCCGCTGTTCGAAGGCGACGATGGCCGCGTCCAGCGTTCGGCGCGGGCATAGGCGAACCCCATGCAATGGCGGGCATAGAAGCTGCCGCCATCGATCCGCCATTTCTGGGCGAAGGCGACCCCGGCGTCGGGCGATTCCATCGCCTGATCAGGCACCTGGAAAGGGGCGGCGAATTTGGCCGGCACCGGGATGCGCCATCTTCCCGCACCGGGCGTTTGCGGCGGCGGCGGGGCGCTGCGGCTGCTGCTGCTGCGGCGGCGCGCTCCTCCGCTTGCGCTGCTGGCTGCGCTTCATCACCGCCTCGATCTCGGATCGAGTCTGAGCAGGATCGCAGGAAAAAGGGCATCAGAAAAGGTCCAACAGGCTGGCGACGGTGCGGATCAGCAGGGCGATGTCCTGATCGCGCGACAGGCGATGGTCGCCGTCCTTAATCAGCAGCGTCTGCACATCGGATGAACGCAGCCGCGCCGCCGTCTGCACGGCGATCTCCCACGGCACGTCGGCATCGCCTGACCATGCAGCAGCCGCACCGGGCAGTCGATCGCGATCTCCCCCGTCAGCAGGCGCAATCGCTGGCCCGACTGCCAGAACCCAGCGTCGTCACATAGGGATCGTCGCTATAGGGGTCGGCTCCTCGATCCGGCCTTCGTCGCCAGCAGCGCCTTGTCCGCATCGGTAAAGCCCATTCGGTAAAATCCGGCGCGGCGGCGATGCCCACCAGGCCGACCACGCGATCAGGCCGGGCCAGCGCGACCAGCAGCGCCAGCCACCCGCCCATCGACGATCCGACCAGAATCACCGGCCCTTGCGTCAGCGCATCCATCGCCAGCAGCGCATCGTCGCGCCAACGGCCAGCGTGCCATCGGCAAAGCGTCCCTCGCTCGCGCCATTGCCGGCATAGTCGAGCCGCAGCATCGCGCGCCCTTGCGCCAATGCCCAGTCATGCAGGGCCACGGCCTTGCTGCCCTCCATGTCGGACATATAGCCCGCAGGAAGACCAGCGTCGGCCCGATCCCGTCGCTGCGGCGATAGGCCAGCCGCAACCCATCGGCCGGGCGAGGAAGCTGGGTGGGGGTGGCGAGGTGAGGGAGGGATTGGTCATGCGCTTGCTCATCCTGCAAAAGACGTCACCTTTGCCCCAAAACGCCCTTTTTTGCGAAACCCAAAAAATAATGCGGACAATGCGTTGACAGCATAGGAGGCCGCCGTTAGAGGCGCACTCCTACCCCGTGCCCAGATGGCGGAATTGGTAGACGCACCAGCTTCAGGTGCTGGCGATCGCAAGGTCGTGGAGGTTCGAGTCCTCTTCTGGCACCATTTTTCTTCCCTTGCGGAAGAAAAAGAACGGCAAGGAAAAGAGCGTGTTGCGCTGTTTTTCTTGCCGTTTTCTTTTGCCTTGCGGGTGGCGACCTCCTGTCCGCCTCTTCGAATATCGCAGGATTGTCCAAAAGCCGTCGGCCTCGCCGCGACGTCGGGCAGCTTCGTCCTATGCTCCTACAAGCACGGCGCGCGCACCGAATTGGCATGCGCCGATGGAGGGACAAGCGCTGATGGAAGGAACGGACGCGCGGGATCTGGGCGTCTATCGCGGACTGCGCTTCAGGGCGGGCAGGTTGATCCGGTCACTGTCGATGCCGACCTGCTGATCGTGGCATGCCGCATCGTCGGAAGGCCGCGCCGATCATGGAAAACTCTACGCTGGACCGGGCCTTGCAGGGCGCCTTGTCGCGTCTGCGGGCCGGGGGCTGTTCGACGGGGCCTTTGGCGAGACGCTGGTGCTGGCCCGGCCGCCGGCGCCCGTCCGGTGCGCGTCGCTGCTGATCGTCGGCATGGGCGATGGGGCGGCGATAGGCCTGCGCAACTGGGCCTGCTGGCGGCGTGGCCATGCGGGTGGCGTTGCAACTGGACTGTTGTTCGGTCGCGTGTCTGCTTGGCTTTCCCGCGCCCGAAGGGCCGACGGACCGCATCGATCAGGCCGCCCGGCGATGATGGCCGGCGTCCTGCGCGCGATGGACGCGCATCCCGATCCCGCCCGCTTTGTCGGCATGCAATGGTTGTTTGATCTGCGCGCGGCCGATGCAAAGCGGGCCGACCCGGCATCCGCGCATATCCTGCATCATTGGCCGGATTGACAATGGACTTCGCGCGGGATCGGCCTTAGCTGCGCCGATGCAATCGGACTCGGCCTTCAGTCACAATATGCAGCCCGCCGCGGCGCCCATATCGGTGCTGGTGGTGGACGATCATGCGTTGCTGCGCGAAGGCGTGCGCGCCGTATTGTCCACGCAGGACGATATGCGCATCGTGGGGAGGCGGACAATGGTCGGCTGGCGGTCGACCTCTATGACCGGCTGCGTCCCGACATCGTGCTGATGGACCTGCAAATGGCCGACATGCCAGGCTGGACGCGATTGCTGCGATCCGCAATCGGCACCCGGACGCGCGGATCATCGTCCTCACCACTTATTCGGCGATGGCCGCGCGATCAAGGCGCTGCGGGCGGGCGCGCGGGCTATCTGCTCAAGGCCAGCCTGCGCAAGCACTGCTCGACGCGATCCGGTCCGTGCATCTGGGCGGCAAGCATCTGGACCCAGCGTCGCCACCGCAATCGCGCTGCATGTGCTGGAAGACCCCTGACCGATCGCGAAATCGCCGTCCTCTCGCTCGCCGCCTGGGCAACAGCAACAAGCAGGTCGCCGCCCGGCTCGACATCAGCGAGGAAACGGTCAAGGTCATATGAAGTCCATCTTCGCCAAGCTGGACGCGACCGACCGCACTCATCGGTGACGCTGGCGATCAAGCGCGGCCTGATCGACCTTTGACCCCACCTGATCGCAAGGGCGCTTGCCCGTTTTGCGTTCGATTGATCGCAATCGCATCAGCCCCATCCAATACGCCGCCACAGGCCAGCGATAGAATTGCGCGCGTCGGGCACCCGGTTCCGCGCGTCATTGCCATGCTGCATGCGATGCGCCGGGCCGGCAATTCCGACATTTCTATTTTATAGAATGATCCGACAGATTTTATCAGAATGTTTCGGATCATTCATGCGGACTAACACTGCAACCACAGCAGCGAGACGCTGCCTCATCCAAGGAGCCGACCCATGACGATCACCGCCACCCCGACCCCTGGCAAGTCCCTGATCTCGCCGACCGACCACACCCTCATCCTGATCGATTTCCAGTCGCAGATGAGCTTTGCGACCAAGTCGATCTCGCCCGAATTGCTGCGCAACAATGCCGCCCTCATCAGCCGCGCCGCCAAGTCGTTCGGCGTGTCGACCATCCTGACCACGGTTGCCGAAAAAAGCTTTTCCGGCCCGATGTTCGATGAAATTACCGATGCTTCCCGACCAGCCGTTGCTGGATCGCACCAGCATGAACACCTGGAAGATGCCGCGTGATCGAAGAAGTGAACCGCATCGGCAAAGAACGCATCGTGTCGCCGGTCTTTGGACCAGCGTCTGCATCGTCGCCCGTCGCCTCCGCAATTGATCAGGGTTTCGACGCCTATTTCATCGCCGACGCCTGCGGCGACATCAGCGAAGAAGCCCATGAACGCGCCGTGCAGCGCATGATCCAACTGGCGCCAAGCCGATGACCTCGCTCCAATATATGCTGGAACTGCAGCGCGACTGGGCGCGCACCGAAACCTACGACTCGACCACCGGTATCGCAAGCAGTGGGGCGCTTACGGCCTGGGCATCAAATACGCCAAGACCATGTTCGGCGCCTCCGAAGGCGGCACTAAGTCTGGCGTCGGGCCGGCGCTTCTCCCCCTCTCTCCCCTAACCGCGTCCGTTTTCTCTCTGCCTCCTCCCCCGCTTCTCGCAAAAAGGATCATCCCCATGAGCTTCGTGACCACCGACGATGGCGTCGACATTTTCTACAAGGACTGGGGCAGCAAGGATGCCCAACCGATCATGTTCCACCATGGCTGGCCGCTCTCGTCCGACACTGGGACGCGCAGATGCTGTTCTTCTTGGCAAGGGCTATCGCGTCATCGCCCATGACCGCGCGGCCATGGCCGATCGGCCAGGTGAGCGAAGGCCATGACATGGCCCATTATGCTGCCGACGCCGCTGCCGTCGCCCGCCATCTCGACCTCAAAAACGCCTCCATATCGGCCATTCGACCGGCGGCGGTGAAGTCGCGGCCTATGTCGCCCTTACGGCCTGCCCGAAGGCCGCGTCGCCAAGGCCGTGCTGGTCAGCGCTGTGCCGCCGATCATGCTGGCGACCGAACGCTATCCCGGTGGCCTGCCGATGGATGTTTCGACGGCCTGCGCGCCGGCCTCGCCGCCAACCGCGCGCAATTTTTCCGCGATGTCGCCGGCCCCCTTCTACGGCTTCAACCGCGAAGGCGCCGACGTGAAGCCCGCCGTTATCGACAATTGTGGCGTCAGGGCATGATGGCAGCGCCAAGCCCATTATGACGGCATCAAGGCCTTCTCCGAAACCGACCAGACCGACGATCTGGTCGCCATCACTGTGCCGACTCTGGTGCTGCATGGCGACGATGATCAGGTCGTACCGTACAAGAATGCCGGCGTGTTGCAGGCGGAAATCCTGCCCAATGCGACGCTGAAGATTTATGAAGATTATTCGCATGGCATGCTGACGGTGAATGCCGACGTGCTGAACGCCGACATCCTCGCCTTCATCCAGAACTGATGCATTGAACAGGAGACCGGCGATGAAAGTCTATCTTCTCTCTCTGGGCGCCGTCTTCTGGTCCATCGTTTATTCGCTGCTGGGGGTGCGCTCGCCCGCGCCCCCGTGGTGGCCCTGATCGGCCTGCTTGCATCCTTGTGGGCGAACAGGTCGTCCCACTCGCCAAGCGCTGGCCGATGGTCATGAACTGGCCCGCTTCGTGCGCAATGAATGCCGCGATCATGTGCTGGGTCGCTTGCCCAACAATCAAAAGGCGACGCATGATCACCCGCCGCGACGCCATGGCTGGGTGGCCGCTTCCGCCCTCATCTCCCCTTCTCCGCCAACGCCAAGAACGCCCCATGACCGACACGATCATCGTCAATGCCAAGGTGACGACGCTGGACCGGAGCAATCCCGTGGCGGAAGCGGTCGCCATCCGCGACGGCAGGTTTCTTGCCGTGGGCAGCGAAGCGAAGTCCGCGCCGCAGCCCCCGCGCGACCATCATCGACGCCATGGGCCATCGCCTGATTCCCGCCTGATCGACAGCCATATGCACATCATCCGTGGCGGCCTTAATTTCAACATGGAGCTGCGCTGGGACGGCGTGCCGACGCTGGCTGAAGCGATGGATATGCTGAAGGCCCAGGTCGATCGCACCCCACACCGCAATGGGTGCGCGTGGTCGGCGGCTTCACCGAACATCAGTTCGCCGAAAAGCGCCTCCGACCATCGCCGAACTCAACGCCGTTGCGCCCGACACCCCCGTCTTCATCCTGCACCTCTATGACCGCGCTTTGCTCAACGCCGCCGCGCTGCGCGTGGTGGGCTATACCAAGGATACACCCAACCCGCCGGCGGTGAGATCGTCCGCGACGCCGCCGGCAACCCGACCGGCCTGCTGCTGGCGCAGCCCAATGCGACGATCCTCTATTCGACGCTAGCCAAGGGGCCGAAGTGCCGCAGGACTATCAGCTCAATTCCACCCGCCACTTCATGCGCGACGTCAATCGCTGGCGTGACCGCGTGATCGACGCAGGCGGCGGCTTCCAGAATTATCCGACGATTATGAGATTATCGAGAAGCTGCATCAGGACGATCAGCTGACCGTCCGCATCAGCTATAATCTCTTCACCCAAAAGCCAAAGGAAGAGCTGCCGATTTCTCCGGCTGGTGAAGCAGGTGACGCCGGGGCAGGGCGACGACACTATCGCCACAATGGCGCAGGTGAAATGCTGGTCTATTCGGCGGCGGATTTCGAGGATTTCCGCCAGCCTCGCCCGGTATGCGCCGAGCATGGAAGGCGACCTCGAACCCGTCATCCGTCTGCTCGCCGAACATAAATGGCCCTGGCGTCTCCACGCCACCTATGACGAAACGATCGGCCGCGCGCTCGATGTCTATGAGAAAGTGAACCGGGATACCCCGCTTCAGGGCATCAACTGGTTCTTCGACCATGCCGAAACGATCACGACCGCAATATCGACCGGATCGCGGCGCTGGGCGGCGGCATCGCGTGCAGCATCGCATGGCCTATCAGGGCGAATATTTCGTCGAACGCTATGGCGCCAAGGCGGCCGAGCGCACCCCGCCGATCGCCCGTATGATCGCGCGGGCATACCCGTGGAGCGGGCACCGACGCGACCCGCGTCGCCAGCTATAATCCGTGGGTATCCTTGAGCTGGCTCGTCACCGGCGCACCGTTGGCGGCTTTGCGCTGTATCGCGGCGACAATCGCGTTAGCCGCGAGAAAGCGCTGGCCATGTGGACCCATGAGAACACATGGTTCTCCAACGAGATCGGCAAGAAGGGCCAGATCAAGCCGGGCAGCTGGCCGATCTTGCCCTGCTGTCCGCCGACTATTTCGCCGTGCGGAGGATCAGATCGTCCATATCCGGTCGGTCCTGACCCTTCTGGCGGCAAAGTGGTCCATGGTGAGGGGGATTACGCCCCGCTCGCCCCCGACCTGCCAAGCCCATGCCCGACTGGTCGCCGGTCGCCACCTTTGGCGGATACCACAAGACCCGCGAAGCCCGCGCGCAACTGGCGTCGGCCTGCGGTTGCCATTCGGCTTGCGGCGTCCATGGCCATGACCATGCGGCTGCCTGGGCGCAAATGTCCCCCCGCTGATGTCCAGACCTTCTGGGATCGCTGGGCTGCGGTTGCTGGCTGTCTGATCGGTTCCGGCCCCTTCCTCACCGAAGGGGCCGGTTTCCATCTATTCCATTATTTCGAACATGACGGTCGATTTTATTCGGATCGATCGAGCGATGGCGGCCCGCCTAAAAACCGTCTTGCCCCCTGACCAATTGAGCCACAGACATGACCCGCTTCACCATGATCCTCGCGACCCTGATGGTCGCTGCCACCCCGATCGCCGCGCCGGTAACCGCAAAGCCGGCCGCCACCGCCGATTATTCCGTCGGTCCGCAATATGACACCACCCATGTCTATGTGCCCGAAGGCCAGTTCGACGCCTTCGTCGCCAGCTTCGTCGCGACCTTCGGCGGCAAGACGTCCAAACAGGGCGAATTTCAGGTGACGCCCACCCCCAGCTTGACCAAATCGCAACTGGCGCTGACCCCGGCCGGCACCGTCTCGGTCTTCGGCTTCAAGACGCCGATCCCCTATCCCTTTGGCGATGAACGCACCGGCTATCTGGTCAGCGACATGGACGCCGCCGTCGCTTCGGCGTGAAGCATGGCGCGGTGCGCCGCATCGCCACCTTCCCCGATCCCATCGGCCGCGACGTGGTGGTGCAATGGGCCGCGGCGTGAACATGCAGCTTTACTGGCACACCGCCAAGCCCAACTATCCCGCGCTCGGCACGGTGCCGGAAAATCGCATCTACCTGACCGCAACGTCGCCGACCGCTTCATCCACGACTGGACCGGCTTTGCCCATGGCAAGATCGTCTCCGACGACCACGCCGCCAAGGGCGAGAAATCGGCCAGCCCGGCAAGGCCATCCGCCGCGTCGCCATCGACAGCGGCTATGGCAAGATGACCGTCTTCGTTTCGGACGGCAATTGCCCTGGCCCTATGGCCGCGACATGACCGGCTATGAAGTGGCCGACCTTGATGCCACTCTGCTCAAGGCACAGGCGCCGGCGTCGAAACGCTGGTCGCGCCGCAGACCGTCGCTGGCCGCCAGAGCGCGATCCTGCGCTTCCCGGCGGTTACATCGCCGAAGTCCATGCTCCGTGGCGAACTGACATGCCCCGGTCCGCGACCCCCGCTTTGTCGACGCTATCCTCGACTGGAAGCCGACATGGTTCATCGCCCGGCTGTTGCTGGTCGGCGGCTATCTGCTGGGCGGCATCGTCAAGCTGACCGACTGGTCGGCTGCCGTCGCCGAACAGGCGCATTTCGGCATGAGCCCGCCTGCGCTCTGGGCGACGCTCACCATCGCGCTCGAACTGATCGGCCCGCTCCTGATCCTTTCTGGTCGGTTGGTCTGGCTGGGGGGGGAGCTGGGCGTCTTCACCCTGCTGGCCGCCTTCACCGCTAATGCTTTCTGGACGATCCGATGGTCAGGATCGCTTCATGGCCACAATGCCTTTTTCGAGCATTTGGGCCTGATTGGCGGCTTCATCCTCCCGCTCTCGTCGCTGAACAGGCGCAGCGCCGTGCTTAAGCAAGCATCGCGCGGAAAAGTGGGAACCGGTTTTCCGCAAAAAGCGATGCGCCAACAAAAGATTCAAACAGCCTGCCTCGCCCTCTCGCTCTGCGCATCTGGCCCATTGCCGCGCAGACGACGAGGCGTGGCAGCCCCGACCCTGTCAATCACCCGCTATGATGAGGACTGGTCCGACCTGCCGACGCGAAAAGCGCGCCACCACTGACCGGCCCGTTCAAATATATCCCGCTGGCGATGACATCTGGCTGTCCACCGGCGTCGAACTGCGGCTGCGCAACGAAAAATTACGCCAATAATCTCTGGGGCGGCGATGCGTCCGACGACAGCTATCTCTGGCGCGGGCCATGCCCTATGCCGACCTGCATGTCGGCGCACCCGATGCGCTGCATGTCCGCGCCTTCGTTCAGCCGATCATCAGCTATGCGGTCGGCGTTGCACCCTCAGCCAGCCCGATCGACCAGAGCCGCGTCGACATGCTGCAAGGCTTCGCCGAAGTCGGCGTCGGTCCCGTCACCCTGCGCGGCGGGCGGCAGATGCTCTCGCTTGGCACCGAAACTGATCGGCACCCGCTATGGTCCCAACACGCCGCTGGCCTTCGACGGCGTGCGCGGCAGCGTATCGCTGGGCAAGGGCCGCAAGCTCGACCTGTTTCTGCTCAATCCTGTGCAGCCCGGTCCCGACAGTTTCGACGATCGCACCTCCGACACGCGCAAACTGTGGGGCGCTTACGCCACGCTCCCCGAACTCGATCTCTATTATCTGGGCTACCGCAACCGCGCCGCCTGCTTCGGCGGGCTGACGCGCGGGAGGAGCGCCACAGCATCGGCGCCCGCGCCCATGGCGTGCGGGATCATGGCACTGGAATGTCGAGGGCGTCTACCAGTTCGGCCATTATGCGACCAGCGCATATCCGCCTGGACGCTGGGCAGCGAAGTCGGCCGCAGCCTGCCTTTCTTGCCCCTGTCTCCGACGCCACGCTGCGCTTCAACATCGTCACGGCGACCGCATCGTGGCGACGGCACGCTCGGAACCTTCAACGCGCTTTTCCCCAAGGGCAAATATTTCGGCGAACTGTCTCCCGTCGGCCCGACCAACATCGTCAGCCTCAATCCGCGTATCAGCGCGCCATTGGGCAACGGTTTTTCCGCCAGTCTCGCCGCGATGGCCTATTGCGCTACGCCCGCAACGACGGCGTCTACGATATACCCGGCAATCTGATCCGGCCGCCGGCGACAGCCGCGCCCGCTTCATTGGCAAGGAAGCCGAAGCGACCCTCGCCTGGCAGCCACGCCGGAGCTGGAACTGTCCACTTCGCTGTCTCTCTTCGCGCCGGCGCCTTCATCCGCAGACCGGCCCGGCCAAAACCATCGCCATGACCGGCTTCGAAGCCATTTCCGTTTCTAACCTTTCAGGAGCATCCCCATGCCGCCAGCCCCGCAAAATTCCTCCCCTCTTCCCGGCCTGCTCCTGCTGTTGTCGGTCACGACCGCCTGGTCGACGCCGTCAGCGTCCTTGGCCTGGGAAGGTCTTCACCGCCAACATGACCGGCAATGTCGTCTTTTCTGGCTTTGCAGCGGCAGGGACGCCGCTTCAGGTCGCGCCCTATCTGGTGGCGCTGGCGACCTTCTTCCTCGGCGCTCTGATCGCGGGCCGGTTCGGGCAGGGCTTTGGCAAGCGTCCCCTGCGCCACTGGCTGACGCTCGCCGCGCTGATCGAGGCGGCGTTGTTGTGATCGCGGCGCTCGTGGCGCTGAACTTCCATGTGCCCACGCTTGCGCCGACCGCCGGCCTGTTCGCCATCATTGCGCTGACCCCATCGCCATGGGTTTCCGCAACGCCACCATTCGTCAGCTCAAGGTGCCCGATCTCACCACCACCGTCCTGACCCTGACCGTCACCGGCATTGCGGCCGATTCCAGCATGGCGGGCGGCGCGAACCCAATCTCGCCCGCCGCATCGGCGCGATCCTCGCCATCTTTGGCGGCGCTGCGGCGGCGCGCTGATGGTCGTGCATAGAGGCCTTGCCTTGCCGCTGTTCGTATCGGGCCTGATCGTGCTGCTGGGCACCTTGCTCTGCGTGCGCCACCCGGCGGCCGCCCTGCCGCACGGGGCTGATATTTAGCGCTGCACGACCCGCGCAAAACGGCGATCGGCACGAACCAGAGCGCAATGACCAGGATATAGAGCGCCACCGCCATCCATTGATGGACGAAGCTCAGGGAATGGCGACGCCGTAAATGGCCACGTTCCCCATCCCTTCCTCCATGCCCAGCCCGCGCCAGCTTCGAATCGACGCCGTTGCAGCGACGATCGCCCGCTCGGTCAGGAAATAGCCGATCGCCGCCGCCCCCAGCACGATGCCATAGGCGGCGGTCGCCCCGGTCGAATAAGCGCTGTCGTCAGCAGCGAATGACAATGGCACCAGGCTCAGCCAGAACAGCAGAACAGGTTCGCCCACAGCACCCGCCCTCGATGCGCGGATTGAGCTGGAACAGATGATGATGATTGTTCCAGTAGAGGCCGACATTCACGAAACTGAGCAGATAGGCGATCATCAGCGGCAGCATTCGGCCAGATCGGCAGCGATCCGCCGCGCGGCGCCTTCAGTTCCAGCACCATGATGGTGATGATGATCGCGATCACCCCGTCGGTGAAGGCCTCCACCGCGGCTGTTCATGCCGCGACCTCCCTATCCTGCCATGTTCGTCCCATAACAGCGGCGTCGTGCCCACCAGCCGTTTGAACAGACGGGTCAATCGCCTGATCGGTGAGGCCGCAGCCTGGCGATCTGCGACAGGCTGTGCCGGTTTCCAGCATCAGCATCTGCGCCCGGCGGATGCGCTGGCGGATGATATAGGCATGGGCTTTCGCCCATGCTTGCCTTGAACGCACGGCAGAAATGACCGGGGCTCAGGCTCGTCACCACGCCAGTTCCTGCGTCGCCAAAGTCTGCAAAGGCGGGCGTCGATATAGGCCGTCACTTGCCGCATTTGCCATCCCGCCAGCCCGCCAGTCGGCGACGGCTGATGCGCATCAGGGACCGAGACACCAGCGGCGCGGCAGGAGCCGCACCGGCCTTCCATCGCGCAACAACATGCAGGCGCGATCCAGATAAAGATCGCCTGCGCCTATCCTGTCCGATCGCGCGCCGGGCCTTCACCAGCAGCGCCAATATCTGCGGCCGTGTCGACGGCGGCAGCCGCTGCCGGATCGGGCGATCGCACGCGCTGAAATGACCGTCCATCATGCGGGGAATGATGCGGATGCTCACGATTTCCCCTAGCCCTGATGAAGGGGCTTTGCCCCCCCTATCGGGGTCTTATCGCGGCGGCGGTAGGGCGCTAGGGCAGGGGCGTCCTCCTTTCATGTGACCGCCACCGCATGAAGCACCGCGCATTCTGTTGGCCCTGATGGCCGCGCTGCTGCCAGCGCCGGGCTGCACGCCGGCCCGACGCTGGCGCTAGACCAGATGCCCCACACGCGCTGGACGCTGAAGGTCGGCGCGCCCGGCGTCCGCGCGCTGGCCAGGCCGGACGGCTTTTTGTGGCTGGGCGCGTCGACCGGCCTCTATCGTTCGATGGCGTCCGGTTCGACCGCATTTTGCCCCGACCGGATGACCCCGCCGGTCGCTTCAGGTGACGCGCTGCTGACGGCGCGCAATGGCGACATCTGGGTCGGCTATGATTTTGGCGGATCGCCGTCTATCGCGGCGGCCATTTGCGCGACGCCAATCCCTGGCCGCGCAGGGCGGCGTCAGTGCGATCGTGCAGGCGCGCGACGGATCGATCTGGGTCGCGGCCGAATCGCGCGGCAAAATGCTGCTGTCCCGTTTTCAGAACGACGCTGGACCCGCTATGCGCGGCGCAGGCTGGTGGACGCATGATGGGCCAATGCTCGCCGCGTCCGACGGCAGCCTCTATTCGCCCTGCGCCAGCGCTGCTCCGACTAAAGCGGGCGCCGCGCGTTCGATCCGTCTGCCCGATCGTGTCGCGCCCTTTGCCGCGCTGCGCAGGATGGAGGGGCAGGTCTGGATCGCCGACAACAAACGTCCGTGCGACGGGCAGGGGGAGGCAAAAACCGCCCTCGCGCCGTCAACACCCCCTATTCACCCGTCATCTGACCATAGATCGACCATGCCTTCTGGATCACCGACACAATACCGGGCTGCCCGCCTCGGCCACAGGCGGCGGTCCGAAACGGCTGGCACGGGGATCGCCAGCCCGCTCCGCTCAGCCTGTCGCGCTGGAGGATCGCGAAGCCAATATCTGATCGGCACCGAAACGGCTGATCGCTATCCGCAACGCGCCTCGTCCAAGCCAATGGCACGGAATCGCTGGTGACGGCGTTCGTCGCGCCGCCCGCGGCACCAGCCTCTTCATCGCGGCCTTGCCGGCGTCTATCGCACCACCCGAATGCAGCCGCGCCCCGGCGATCTTCCCAAAATCCGACATCGGCGTCCTGTGCGGCGACCGCGGGCAATTGCTGGCGATCAGCCTCGACGGCTTTCCTGCTCGATCTGGACGCCAGCGGCGACGTTCACCGCACGACGCC